>CAWDVG010000005.1:0-92725 GCA_963805795.1 uncultured Gammaproteobacteria bacterium | reverse complement strand
TTCCGACACCGATGTGCTGCGCTCGACCGAACTGGTGGATCTCACGCCGCTCAGGTCGGCGAGGGTGCTGCAGTTCCAGTACCGAGGCCAGTCGGCCGGGTTGCCGGGCCGGGCTCGGGACTGGGCGCAGCGGCGGACGCTACCGACAATCCGTCCTCAAGCAGGCCGGATTGCGTTTCACACGTTCGCGGCCGCCGGTCATCGCAGTCGTCAACGAGGTCGCTCGCGAGCTCGCCGCCAGTTCGACGGCCTGGGCGCCGCTGAGCGCTATCGCAAGTACCTGCCCTGCCTGTTTCCACGATTTCAGGCGGAACTGACGCATTTGCCTTTCCAGGACGCGCAGTTCGACGCTATTGTGTTCAACGCTTCTTTCCACTACGCCGAGGATGCTACGGCCGTTTTGCGCGAAGCGATGCGCTGCCTGAAGAGCAGCGGGATTGCCATTGTCTGCGATACTCCCTGGTACTCCTGCGAGGAAAGCGGCAACTCAACCTACTGCCGCGCACCGTACGATGTGGAAGAAGCGGCTGCAAAAATTCGGAAAAATGGCCTACCCACCTGGTTCGCCGACCGGTTGTTGGTGGGCGCGTAAGCATGGTCAAACCGTTCTCGATCTTGGCGCGACGATCGACGGCTTCCGGATCGAGGAATGCCTCCATCAGGGGGGCATGGCGACGCTTTGGTGCGTCGCGGCCGGGCACGACGAGGCCCATGCTGATGAAGGTGCCGAGGATTGCCGGAGGCCAGGACCCGGCGGCGATCGTAGCTTCGAGATGGAAGCAATGATCCTGCCGCGCTTGTCCGGCGTCCACGTGCCGAAGTTCATTGCCGCCGGCGACTAGTGCGTCATGACAATTACGATTGGGGCGGAAACCATATGAGGTTGACAGAAATATTGGCTCAAATACCTTGCTCAAGATAGTGTTTACAGCAGTCTGTACTAATTTATCTTCAAAACAAGTTATTGCTAGTGGCCTCGTACTCCCGTCCTCTTTTTGGATCTCCACGATTCTTGATGGTCGCGGTTTATAGGTGCCTCTGCGAATACGTTTGATTAGATCTTCGAGATTTTCCTCTAGTCTTTTCCCGTACTTCTCTTTGGTCACCTTATCGATACCAACGGCTTTCTTCCCATCCGCCTGCTGATATAGCTCCCTTAGCATATTGATACTAATGACGTGTCCAACGTTGTTGAATACAGTATCAGGTTTCTCAATAGCCAATGTACCTATGCGTTCAATTTTCGTTAACCATGTATTTCCGTCTTGTCTGTGTACGGACATTGTTTCACTCTTACGCTCTTTCAATCTGCTAGCCCTTCACTCCCCGGTCTTCTTATTACCGCTTCTTCGCTACTATGGCTGACTAAGCAGTCCGCTTCCCATTTCGGATCGCTTACCTTGCGAGGGCTTGCGTTTCCAATACTTCTTCCTTGAAGGGTCATACGGACTTTTCCCAGGTGATGTCACTTACCTCTACAAACTCGCCAACGTCTTCTACCCCGGATGATTGATACCTTTTGTATAAACCAGAACAACCTCCAGATATCTATTGTCTGCTGTGTTATCAACCACATCGACTCTCATCAACTTTGCCTTTTCGGGGCTTACGTACCGCGCGCCTTTCGGCTTCGGCTCGAATGTTCCGCTGTCTACGCTTCATCCCTATTCTATTACTAGGTAGGGCGCAAGACTCGCTACTCGGTGGAGCTGGTTCCTCCTTCCGTCGAGGGACTTTCACCCTCAGGTAAATGCACCTTAACTGGCGCACTAATAATCGGCATGGTTCTCTCTCCAAAAACGATTAATCTTGTTCCTATTATAACCACCAATTTTAAGAAAATCCATCTAAAAATATAATTAAAATTTTTTATTTTCTTAGGAGAGCCTCGCCTAAAGGCTCACCCGTTTTTGTTGTATTCTTCTTAAAAATCCGATATTCTAGCGATAATCAAAATGCATCCAAAGTACTAAAGCAATCAATATAAAAACTCTGCACACCTGACTCACGTTAGTAAAATTTTATTTTTGTTTATATTTTAGTGCTATTTTAGGGAACCTGATTTCGAATTAGGTTACAGATAATCTATTAAAATAGATCTTTAAATTATCATATCTTTTTTTGTCCATTTGATATAGTTGATCGCTTTTAGTTATAACAAGTTTATAAGGCGAACCGGTTTTCTCTTCGAAAAATTTTATTGGTAAATTAAGCCTTTGAAAAATATTCATAATATGACCACGACGGGCCTCAGCAATAGGCCAAGTTCTTTTTGATTCCGTTTTTGATTTTAAAAAATTTAAAATTACATTGCAGTCTGAACAATTACACGATGATTCTGTTTTGATTGACAAATCATCCTCTGCACGCAAACCCATCTCTAATTTTTGAGTTATCTGATTAATCAGGTGCTCTTTAAGTAAAACATATTGTGATTTATAATTGTTACGCTCATTTTGTACGCTTAAAAACGCGTCTGTCAGTTCAAATTCAGGGTACAAGATTGGATCTGATATAAGGTATTCAATAAATTGTTTGGTGATGAGATCATTCTGTAGTAAAGCAGATGCCCTCATAAAATCCTTGGCTAAGTTCATTCGTTCCTTAAGAGAATTAGCTAGTTCGACCGGGCTGGCTTTTATATATCGCTTGTTATACTCAATCATAGAATATAACCAGTAATCTAATAAAAATTCTATTATTTTAATGTTAGCATGTTCACTATTCTTTAATAAAAGTTGTACTATAAATAAGATATCGCTCCTAACTGATGGAAAAGAATTTGATTTGATACCTGTTTCTCTCCAATGCACTAGTATTTCCAAACACCAAGAAATACCATAAAGGTCTTGGAATTTTGCCAATTCTAAAATTGAATCCGCTTCAACATTAACTAATGCAAAATTGGATAATATTAATTTAGCAATATCTTTATTTTTAATGTAAAAAGCCAATTGAATAAAAAAAGATAGATCCGCTGTTCTGTAATTATATTGAGAATTACGTAACAAATAATTCCCTGCCTTTTGGATAATATCTAAAACTTGTTTTTCATTACCTTGTTGTTCAGTTAATTTCAACAAATTTCTTAACGCATTCTCATAATTTAATTCAAAATTTATTGCGATTTGATTATCTTTGTGCCATAAGACAATGGCAGCTCGTCGATACCAATAGTCGATTGTATTCCCATAGTTTCCCATATAGCCTTCTTGTTCAGTTTCATAAGGTTCTAGTTGTTTGGTTTCTATGGTCCAACAACACTCATCCTCCAAACAAGTTGCATATTCTTTGTAAGGAAGCTTTCAATCGTTTTCATCCAACCAATGGGACAATGTCGTGTCATCCGTAATCAGCTCAACTGGTTCCTCCTCGTCGTACTCTGTTGCCCAAGATTCATGATGTTCCATTAAGGCAAGATGCGGTATCAAATCTAATCGCTTAGACACTTTAAGAAAATCCCTAGCATATTTGCTATCTGCGCCTTTCAGCATTCCCCATCTTAAACTATGTTCGGTATAACTGTGATCTAAAAAATAAATAAGCTTAGTGGTAGAAGGTTCAATTATTGTTTTAGTGAATAATCCATCCAAGCAAAAATAATCCTTTAAAGCTTTTTCGAGTGGCTGATTAATTTTGTCTGGAAGCTCAATGGACTTTGACGTTAAAACCAAATTATAAGTTAATGCAATACGATAACCTTGCTTTACTTTTTTGACCTCATGATGGCAATCAGCATAGAACGCGATACAATTTAGTGACGGATTATCCAAGTTTTCAGAAACAAAAGAATATTCCATGTTATTATGTTGAATGATTAAGTTGCCTCCTATATGAGGTGCCGGCAATACAATCACCAGGCTAGCAACCATCCCTTCTAGTTTTTCCGAATCTTGATGTTTTTTAAAAAATTGTCCTGGCGCATAAATTAACATGTTGTGTAAATGAAGTGTAAGATTACAATTTTCTGGTAATGCAAGCGCCGCTTTCAATTTTTTTAAAGTGCCCTCTAACACATTCTCGTCATACTTTATTTGTATCTTTTCTGCAGAAATTTCTTGTGTATCACGAATATTTTTATCTAAAAGAGTTTTCTCACGTAAGCCAAATTTTGCGTCGGAAGAAATATTGAGAAGTTTTGAAATATCAGTCTGTGTTAAAGGAAAATTTAGCACCCCAATACCCTCAACCTCAATATGTAATGTATCTGATGGTAGTTCAAATTCCGAATAAAACGCCTGGGAATCCCTTGACTTTGATTTGGGGGTTTTTGTTAAATCGTTTTTGCTAAGTGCTTTAACGATATCATACATTGAATCCATACTAAGAGGTCCTAGAAATCAAACAAAACGAGAAAATAAATATTACTGTATTTGTGAGAAAAATAGAATCTTCTAAAACTCAAAATTGAATATTAAGTTGTTTAGCCTAATGGACACAAAATGGACACAATGTATTTTTGGGTTTGGGAAAAATACATTTAAGTCTAAGTAAGCTTATGATTTTATTGGTAATTTTGGTGGGCCCACTAGGACTCGAACAAGGCTCTATAAACCACATTCTTCTAGGACTCTAATATTTTTATACCCCAAGAATACCCCCAAAAAACGTTGTGGCTAAGAGGAGAATCAATTAGAAATAAACTACACCAAATCAGCCACGGACTACCTTTACTCTTATCTAAAATACATTGCTGCTCATCAACCCTGAAGATGCTCATAAAACAAATAGGAACAACCTGAATATAAAAGACCATCTTTGAGCTTGACCCATCTCAAATTAATTCCCTGTATTGGAGCTTGTATTTAGCTTTTTGACTTTTAGTGAGTATTTTGAGACCTGCAAAATATACTTTTTAGTCTAAGAAATATAAACACAATACGTGTCGATAAATTTTTATTTTTTCGACATATTCTATTGACATGTCGATTGAATCGACATATTCTAACAATCTGTCGATAAAAATGGAGATTTTAAACATATGCATATAGATGTAAATACACCCTATAATAGTCTTCCTAATCTACCTCCAAAGCACGATCTTGAAACAAAAAAAATTTTAAAACAATGCATAGGAGCTAGAGCAGCATTGGCCGAATTGCATAAAGCGGCAGAAATGTTACCCAATCAAGATGTTCTAATAAACACATTACCGATATTGGAAGCACAAGCCAGTTCAGCAATAGAAAATATTGTAACAACAGCTGATAAGTTGTTTCAATACGCCAATAAAATATCTCCTTTGCAAATTGATTCGGCCACAAAGGAAGCGCTACGATATCGTACTGCGTTAAGAGAAGGATTTGAAAAAATTAAAAATCGACCCTCCAATACTGTATTAGCTGAACAAATATGCTCAACACTACGTGATATAAATATGACAATAAGAAAGGTGCCCGGTACAACGTTGTTTAACCAAATGTCTGGCGAAATTATTTACACACCTCCTGTAGGTGAGACTTTACTTAGAGAGAAATTACATAATTGGGAACAATTTATGCATAATGAAGACAATATCGACCCCCTTATCAAATTAGCAGCCGGACATTATCAATTTGAGGCTATCCATCCTTTCACAGATGGTAATGGGAGAACGGGAAGAATCTTAAATATCCTGTATCTTATCGAACAGAAATTATTAACCATACCCATTTTATACTTAAGTCGCTATATTATTCAAAATAAAAATGATTATTATAAAAACCTATTAAATGTTACTCTAAATGAAGATTGGGAACCATGGATAATTTTCATGTTAAGCGCTGTAGAAAACACCTCTAAATGGACCTGTCAAAAGATAAATGGTATAATTAATCTCATGGAAGAAACAAGAAAATACGTAAAAAATAGCTTACCTAAAATTTATTCGCGAGAATTAGTGGATCTCTTATTTATGCTACCCTATTGTAGAATTAATAATATAGTTGAACTGGGTCTAGCAAAAAGGCAAACAGCTTCAGATTATCTACAAAAATTTGTGAACATAAATGTTTTAGAAGAGCAAGAGATCGGCAGAGAAAAAATATTTGTCAATCCGAGATTCATGAGCATATTACTAAAAGATACTAATAATTATTTATCTTTTGACAATAAGAAATCATGATTGAAGTTATGTTCGGTGTTGGCCCGTCTTCATTAGTTTTGATAACATTAAGGAGAAACCCAGTTGCGAAAAATGAAGATTAATAAAAATTTTCAGCCCATACACTGCGATGCAGGAGATGAGTTTTTTCCAAATGGTATCTTCGAATTTAATATTACTAAATTATCGACCTTTATTAAGAATAATCTAGAAAAATTTCAAATTGAAGAGTTCGAGGTGCAATCAGTCAGAAGTTTTCACAAGCAAAACTTGAATGAGTCAACCATTCAAGATGCTAATTATTCAATACCAGTTATCCTGGCTGAAATCAGCCCAGGTCAATTTAACGTTATCGATGGGAATCATCGTCTAGAAAAAGCCTATCGCGATGGAATGAACAAGATTTTAGCGTATCGAATTTTGGCTGAGCAGCACATTAGGTTTTTAACTTCGTTCAATGCCTATCAAGCCTATGTACATTATTGGAACTCAAAAATAGCTTCATTAAAGGACTGGCGATGTCATCAGAAAAATCGCGTTATTTAAATAGAAATGGGGGCTTATCTCCACCCTTAAGTTTTGAAGAACTCAAAAAAAACCTTTTTTCTTTAGGTATTGAACGTTTGGTTAATACGCTTTGGATGAGCGCTCAAAGAGATGAGGTGCTCTGCAAAGCATTAATGGCGCCTCTCAGCATTCAATTAGCTGATGGGGACTGGGAAAAAACCAAAGCCTCAATTGATTATGCCTTGAGTTTTCCAAATTACGTTCGTTATCATCAACGGGGTTATGGGTTGATAATTGACAAGATCACTGTTGAACTTAAATCCTTATATAAACAAGGGGTTAAGGAATTCGCTCCACGAGCCGGCCAGTATGTAATTGAATTAGGGCGCAGTGCTGCTCAAAATTTTGAAGATGATTGGGATTGGACGCTTTCATTGGATAATCTTCAGGATTGGATCAAAGATCTGACCTAAAAAATCAGTTGACAATACCCATTACTACCTGATCTGCGTTGATACTATGGCGCGGCCTGAAAAGGCAGTTTAGTGCTATCACCCCTTCGGCTCTTCAAGATAGCTTAACTCGTTAAAGCTCATCAGGATTACCATTTTCATGTCACAAAAATTAGTATGTAATTGTGACATTGTGTATAGATAACATCTATGAAAAACACTATTTTTTAGTTAAATCTGAAATTATGGCAATGGTAGGGGTATGGTGCATTACTCCAAAAGATTATTAAACTAGGCAACCCTCAAACAATACGTAAAGCTCTGTCAAGACTTTTATAATAACCTCTCTGTATTTTCGATCACATCATTATTTGATATTGCCACAAAAAATTAGTACATTTTGTGGCAGGGCACCACTGTCGTCAATCTCATCGCTCGTCTAACGGCATTGGCCATAGCATGTCCTTCCGGTAGGCGTTAGCACTCTTTTGGTTAGCATTGATTTGGCATTCGTTACCGGATCCAGCTCTAAAAATCATTTGACATACTTTTCCTTCTCATCACTTTATTTGATTGTTACAATCTTAGAGATCAAGACGTAGATGCTTTAACTTTAGAAACAGCCTCGATATTAATAGTGACATCTGAACCTGGAATATTGAGACCAGATGCTATCGCAGGATCCACAACAGGTTGAGCCCCATGCATAGAATCGGTACTAGCGGCTGCAGCTGACCCAAGCGCTGGACCCAAAGTATCTCTAGAGGATTTTCTGTCTTCACCATGAGGTAAAGCATTTTGCGCATCCTCTAGTTTTTTACGCCTTTCTAATTCTCTTTTTAATCCATCGTGAGAAAATACTCTTGAAAAATGAAACTTATTTTAAGGTGATTAATCAACTACCTTTGGTTTTGCACTAAGATCTTTACCAATACTACTAAAAGGTATGCCCATATCCAATATTCCCATCCCCTAGTTACCTATGCCATGTTTTGTGCTATAAGTCAAAGCATAAAGAGAACTTGACCTAACAAAAAGCTGACTCTAACTACTTTTTTAACGCTTAAAAAATAAATGATACTTCCCCATTAGCCATGGCCAATTTCGATCTATTTTTAATATATTTATTCTGTCCATTAAAAAAATCCTCTGATGCCGAATTTAAAAAAGTCTAACAATAATTTTTGATCTAAATTTCCCCCATTTAACTGGCCTTCAACAACTTTAATATCTATGTCTTGCAAAACAATAAAATTTACTCGGCCACATATAAATATCTTATAAATAGCCGAGTAAAACAACCGATGGATACTATGCTTATGGGGAATTTGGTGTGTTTATGGATTCTAAGTCCCGCAAATATCCTGCAAGGATTTTTGAGAGTTTGGGAAGGGTGAAATCTTTACTGTAACTATATGCTTTTATTGTTAATTTTTGTTTGCCCACTAGAACACAAACCTAGGACCAAGGGATTATGAGACAGAATTTCTAAAATAGCAACGTTGATTTTTATACAATTTTTGCATAGACGTCCGTTACAAATGCAGGACAAATCATAGCGATTCAGCACTCATCCGCGCAAATTTCGCGCAGGATTTTTGAAAAGAATTAGCCATTACAAAGCCAGTTTTTCAACTGTTTGAACTATCCGGAATTTCCAGATAGTTCAAACGTTATGATGGCAAAAGGTCGGGTGCTAAGACAGGTGCATGGGCATGTGTTAAGACAGATGTTTGTCCCAATTAGGGACTGGATTCGCCGGACACTGTCTGGCGAATCGTATAATTTTTTCTATCACCCAATAATTTTATAGCCACAATTATTGATAAATTAGATTAACCCACGAGGGTTGGATGGTAGGCATCATTTGAATTCACCACACACTGTGTGGTGAATCACTAAACCTGACAGTAGCCCCGTTTTTAATAGCTATTCGGTACAGTTTTGCATTAAAACACTTAATAATATGATTTTTACATGGTTTTTTAAGAATTTCTGCTTCTTTCAGTTTTGCGTTAAAACACTTTTTGTCAAATATGGTAAATTTTATCGTCAACGGACTGACTTTACATACAGCCTAACTTGCATGTTTTTTTAACAAAAATACTTACACTCTAGGTAATAATAATTTGAATGTGCCACAAAAAATCGGTATGTTTTGTGGCAAGGAGAAATCTAAAAAATGACTGAATCGATTTTTCAAATCCCAAGGATCAGATTCTTAAATTTTTAATTATTTAATATTCGATGCTTCTCGACCTCAGGTTTGTGATATGGTGTATCAACAGGCTCAAAGAGAAATACTTCAACTCCAATTAGTTTAGCCATAGATTCCTCAATGAGAGGTTTCACTACACTCCATTTCAATCCACCTAAGCCACAGCCTAAAGGAGGGATAGCAATAGAACGAATCCGGTAGTGTTTAATTTCAGAAATAAGATCTGTTAACCCAATCTTAATATCTTCCATACGAGATTTATCCCTCCAACGCCGTTTAGTTGGAAAATTAATAATATATTTTTGATTACTTATAGATTGCGTCTCAAAAGTAAACATTTTCCCTGGCTGAATTTCGGCTTTTTTGCAAGCGCGATGATAGGCCTTATAATTTTCTGGAAAGGATATTTTAAATTGCAAAGCTATTCCCTTGCCCATAAAACCATCGCAATTGACAGTATTAACCAGAGCTTCTGCTTCACATTTAAGCAAATTTCCAGAGGTTAATCTAATCATATTCCTTCGTTCACCACAAAATTCAATACCTCAATACATATCTACGTCTTTCTTTATTTCTAACTTAATGCCTTGGCACTCTGGTAAACATTTCCAAAAGCACAGCACAATGTTAAACTGAGCTCGACCTAATCCCCACAATCAATTTCTATTTTACTCCTTCTATCTCTGCGAATGGTTGTGTACCCCATTGTAAAGGAGAATGAAAATCCACGCTGAACTCGTGATGTAATTCAGGCATATCTACAGCGAGTCGATGTCGAATAACTTGATGAAGATCATACGCATTTCGACCATCCTCCGAAATGTTTCCAATTCCTAAATTACCATTTTCTTCCATCCCCGTTAATAGAAATTTTAACCTGGTTAAAATTTTTCCAACTTCTTTAAAGTCTTCAGGTTTGGCAGCCCAAAAAAGATTTTTTATTTCATTAAATTGACCACCAATAATCCTAGAGTAGAAATCCAGCGCCTTTGATATAATTTGGGCTTGTTCTCTATTCAAAGTAATTTGATATTTTTGAAACTTCACAATATTGCTCCCTATCATTTAAGTTTAAGAATCCTCAATTCTTTTCTGTGTTAATTTAGCTTCTCTTCGCTTCCCTTAATCCCACTCGATTTCTGGTGGTACAGGGGCCTTAACTTCTTGATCACAGACTGGGCACTTAAATAAAATATCTTCGTCATCTAATGGAATAAAACGAAGGCCGGTATCTTTCTGTTCATCCCCCCTTTTATATACAAGCCACATTCCTTCAAAAGAAACGTCTTCCAAAAGTCCACAACTAGAACATTCAAGTAATTCTCGGTCTTCTACAAATCCACCGGCTTCTTTTATTATTTTATTAAGCGCATTAATTTCTTTCGCTAAAGGTAAAATTGAATTATATAAATCTGCATACTCTTCTGGATTAATCTCATTTACGATGTTATCATGTTTAACTTTTTTAGTTTTTTTATCAGGTTTATCTTGTGGAAAATCAGAGCATTCTAAAAATTTTTGAAGGGCTCCACAGGTTTGCTCAATAAAGTTTTCGTATTCTTTTGCTTGTTTAACATCAGTTGTTGGTTGACGGATAAATATTGCTTCTAATTTTTTATCCTGGTGCGTCAATGTAACACAATTTTCTTGAAAATCACTCATATGTAAACTCCTTATTCAGTTGGCGACAATTTATTACCGACTGATTGCCTTCTTTAATCAATCACTTTTTGATCTGGTACGAATTCTAGATAGCCTTTACCTCTTTAACTACATTTTTGAATTATATCGGTTCAATATAAAAACTGTCAATAGTGTAAAATTTATTTACAAAAATATTGAAATCTCAAATGGAGTTCGATATACTCTGCCTATGCATCATATACAGACAGCATTATTAAACCTACTTGAGCACCAAGATCTTGGGGCGTTAAGCTTGCGGCAAATTGCCAAATTGCTTGGTGTTGATGATAAACCCCAGATCGTAAAACACCATTTGTTCCAATTAGAGAAGGCGGGCCTTATACAAATTAATCTTGAAAAAAATGTCATTAAACCAACCAAAAGAGGATTCAGTCCGGAATCTGCCAATAATATGTTTTATTCGATCCCGATTGTTGGCGTTGCAAATTGTGGTCCAGCAAATTTGTTTGCTAATGAGCGAATAGAGGGATATTTAAAGGTCTCCGGTAAACTACTTCCGCGGAATAAACAACATCTCTATGTACTAGTCGCAAGCGGATCATCTATGAACCTTGCAGAAGTACAGGAAGGATCAACAATCGAAAATGGCGACTTTATAGTTATAGATAGTTCTTACAAAAAACCAAAAAATGGCGATATTGTTGTCGCTGTTATCGATAGTATGGCAACCATAAAGCGATATAAGGAAGATAAGAATCATAATCGAGTGATACTTGAAGCAGAATCCACTGAAAATTACCTCCCAATCTTCTTACATGAAGAAGATGATTTCATAATAAGCGGTAAAGTTATTGATGTTATTAAAAAACCTGAATAAGGATAAACCATTGTGACAGTACTAAAGACCATAATCAAGCAAACTTTGTCCGGTCATTCTATGCATTTAGGAGTTAAAATTTATGTCTAATGGTGAACTAATTCTGTATACGACTGATGACGGATTATGCAAAGTTCAATTACGCACTCAGGATGGGACAGTATGGCTAACGCAGTTAGAAATGACCGAGTTATTTCAAACTTCCAAACAAAACATCAGCTTACATATTAAAAATATTCTTATTGAAGGCGAGCTCCTCGAGGAGGCAACTGTCAAGGAATCCTTGACAGTTCAAACTGAAGGAATACGGGAAGTTGCTCGAAAAACTAATCTTTATAACTTAGACATGATATTAGCTGTAGGTTATCGTGTTGGATCATCCCGGGGGGCTCAATTTCGTCAGTGGGCTACAACCATACTTCGAGAATATTTAATTAAAGGCTTTGCCTTAGACGATGAACGCCTAAAGCAAGCTGGAGGAGGAAATTATTTTGACGAATTGCTAGCACGCATTCGTGACATTCGTTCATCCGAAAAAGTATTTTGGCGCAAAATTTTAGATATATATGCCACCAGCATTGACTATGACCCCAAAAACGATTTATCTAAGCACTTCTTTAAAATTGTACAGAACAAAATGCACTGGGCTGCACATGGCCATACTGCAGCAGAAATTATCGCCAATCGTGCCGATGCCAGTAAGCCCAATATGGGATTGACATCATACTCTGGCCAAAATCCACAGCGCATTGATATTAGTATCGCTAAAAATTATTTACAGGAACATGAACTTGATACGCTCAATCGTATTGTGTCTTTTTACTTGGAATTTGCCGAGTTACAAGCAAAAAATCGCCGTGTCATGCATATGAAGGATTGGATTAACAAACTTGACGATTTCCTACGTCTAAGCGAACGCGATATTTTAACTCATGCTGGCAAGATCACTCACGATGATGCTATCGAATATGCCAATGCGGAATTTGATAAATTTAAGAAAAAGCAACTAGAAAGACCTAGTCCAGTTGAAAAGCATTTTGAAAAAACCTTAGAAGCACTAGATCAAGTTGAGGAAATCTTAAAGTAAAGATAAACAGGAAATACTATATGCTCAAGACTCATATTGACGCTTAAGAGGTAATTATAACTATGTTATTTAGCCTAATGGACACAAAATGGACACAACGTATTTTTGGGTTTGGGACAAATGTTTTTAAGTCTACGTAATCTTATGATTTTCTTGGTAATTTTGGTGGGCCCACTAGGACTCGAACCTAGGACCAAGGGATTATGAGGCAGATTTTCTGATATATCAATGTTTTTATGGCATTGATTTAACTTTGAATTCTATACAATTTTTGCATAGGCGTCCGTTACAAATGCAGGACAAATCATAATGATGCAGCACTCATTCGCGCAAATTTCGCGCAAGGTTATAGAAAAAGCAATGTGCATTTTTTGCACATTGCTTGTGAGTAATAGAGGGTGGCCAATTTATAGCACGGTTAAATTTTTCGGTCTCCAACTATCCGGAATTTCCGGATAGTTGGAACATTATGATGAGTAAAAGGTCGGGGCAGGTGCTTGGACATGTGTTAAGACAGGTGTTTGTCCCAATAGAAATGGGGACTAGATTCGCCGGACACTGTCTGGCGAATCGTATAATTTTTTCTTCCGCCCAATAATTTTATAGCCACAATATTGATAAATTAGATTAACCCCCGAGGGTTGCATGGTAAACACCATCATCTGAATTCACCACGCACTGCGTGGTGAATTACTAAACCTGACAGTAGCCCCTTTTTTAATATCTATTTTATATGGTCAAGTTTTGCATTAAAACACTTAATGCTATGATTTTTTTATAGTTTTTTAAGGATTTCTGCTTTTTTCAGTTTTGCATTAAAACACTTTTTGCCAAAGCTAGTAAATTCTATCGCCCATAAACTGATTTTCATACAGTTTAGATTGCATGTTTTTTTAACAAAAATACTTACAATCTAGTGTGCTATTGAGTTAGTATTATTTATATGAACAGTGCAACAAACTTAATGAATCATTTAGAGCTAGGAAAGGTATATCGCCGAGAAACCCTAATGCCTTATACAAAAGCTGTTGACAGAGACTTAAAAACTCTATCAACAAGTGGCGTCTTAAGAAAAGTTGCTCCAGGTTTATATTATTACCCTAAAACATCTCGCTTTGGTGAATTACCGCCCAGTGATTATGATTTGGTTAATACTTTTCTAAAGGATGATCCATTCTTAACATTTACTTGGAATGATTACAACAGCCTACAGCTTGGTTTAACACAACTTTATAATAAAGTTATGGTGTATAACCGTAAACGCCACGAAGTAGTTCGTTTAGGAAACACGTTATTTGATTTCAGAAGGCCTATCAAAGGTTTTCCTCCGGAACTAAGCAAAGAATTTCTACTGGTGGATTTATTAAATAATCTATCTGAAATGGCGGATGATCCTGAAGAGGTAAAGAGACATGTCAAAGACAGGTTATCATACTTTAAAATGGATAAGTTAAAGAAAATGTCCAAGTGGTATGGAGAAGTGAGTACACGAAAATTTTTAGAAGGGCTGATGCGTTAATATGAATGTTTTTTTACATCAAATCCCTGGTAACCAACAAGTATTTAAAGTCGTTGGTAATAAAAGAAATATACTATCTATCTCAGTTGAAAAAATTATTGGCTAATGTACAGCTTATGGATTATATAATCTCAAAACTTACTGAAAAAATAATTGCCATAGAGCAAAATGCCTCTGACAGTCAGATTCCCAAAGAAGGTTGGGATTTTTTCAAAAACGATTTAGATAATGAATGGGTTATCTGTTATCTAAGCAATAAAAAAAATAATTTGTTTATTAATTCGTTTCTTTTAAAGAAAAAGCTTTTTCCAAAAAATTGCGATAATGCGTTACTTGATGCAGATTATTCAACTATTGAGGGTTGGGGAATAGCATATGATAATAAAAATTCTGCTCACTTACTAAAATCTTTTTTTGATGGAAGAACACCTCCTTTAAATCAAGCAGAGCCTCTTTTTTTTCTCCGATATTTTGAAGGATATTCTAATGGTTCCAATTCATATTTAGAAATAAATCAAAAGATTACAACTTCGCTTGGATTACATTGGATGCCAGAGAAAAAAGCATATTGCATACTAAATAAATTGGGAGATTTTATACCACAAATCCTTATGGATAAAACAGATAATCAGAATTACTTACTAATAAGAAGAAATACTCTAGACAAGTTTCTGAGTATTACAAATTGCGTGCTGATCAGATGTTTTGAATATAGACAATTAAATTTTGATATTAACCACAGTTGGCCGCCTATAAAAACTGAATTGTCTACTACAGATGAGAATTTTTGTTTTAAAAAAGTTATTTTTATTAAAAACGACATCCCTATTGGTATCTCTATAAGAGGATACAACAAAGTTGTCCAAAATAAAATTACAATCAAATTGATCGAGAAGAATATGATTCTGAAAGAGGAGAAACTCCATTAGAGTTCATTATACAAGATATAAAAAATGGAAAGAAACCAAAAAAGATTAAACTCATACTAGAAAATTTGTCATCATACTTTGAAACGTCTAGAAAGCCTTGGGAAACAAGCCCAGTATTTTTCAAATCAGAGGTCCTTAATAAATACATAAATGATCCTGAAAAATATTCAATCCGGGAAAGGGATATATCTTGTAGAGGAGGGTGGCATTTACCGACTTTTGATACCAATGAACAAGGCCAAGTTCATACTTTGGCCATATATCTTACATATTTGCCATTTGAAGAACTTTGCCATTGGCGATGTTACAATGAACCCCCAAAAGGTGATATCTCAAAGCGCTCTTTTGATACGGATTTTCTTGCTAAATTTTCATCTGAACCCGAACCTCTAAAAAAATTAAAAAATATCTTAAAAAAAATATGGGATCTAAAAATACAACCAGAGAACGAATCTCTCTGGTTACCTCATAATAAAAACTTCGATACAACATTTTTTGGTTTTTACTATTTTCTTGGTGGCGGCTACATTCAATGGCAAAATTATATCCAAGACTTATCTCGAATAGTCAATGACGGCCTCTCCAAAGATACTATAAACAAAATATCTAAACGACTCGGATGTTACGATGCTCGATTAGGTAGCATCAAACTTCTTGAAAAATGCTTGCAAGAATTAAGTATACAAGAGGACTTAATTAAAGAAATAATTGTTCCTTTCACTAATCTTCAAAAAGTTAGATCCACTCAGACGAAAGCCCATAGGGAACGTGCAAAACCTAATTCAAGCGACCTAAAAAAAGATGCTATGGATCATTTAAAATCTATAATTAACGCTCTGGTTTCATTAGAAGCTCTTTGTTCCAAAAGAAAACTAGATGGTTAGAATTAAAATTCTTTATTGTTCCGAAGCAGAGCCTGAACATGAAATAAAAAGAAGGTCGTGTCTGGACGCCGATACTTAATAGTTCAAACTTGTTTAAAATTTCCATTAAAAAACTTGCTTATACAATTAAATTTAGATATTCTTATTAGAGCTTATTAGAGATGGTTTGCATAAAACTATCTTTTTCCTTAAAAATCAATTGGTTATATCTTATGCTAGACGATAAAACATTTTGGAAACAGCTTATAGAGGATGCATTGAAAAGCAAGGCAGAGTACGGCTTTTTAGATTTTAAACTAGATATCTCTGATAAAAATGAGCGTCTCAAGGAACATGTAAATGCATTTGGAAACCTCGAACGAGGTGGTTGCTTTGTATTTGGAGTTAAAGATTTTACCCCCATTGGCTTACAAGAAAATTCGGATATTATCATCCAAAAAATAACAAACCTAGCTATTTCAAGCCAAGAACCCAGTTTACACATAGATGCATTCCCCCTAAATATACAGGGTAAACAGCTCTTATGTATTCATATATTACCGAGCGCATCAAAACCGGTGTTTATCAAAGATAGAGCTCCTTTAGGTGGCACAGCCTGTTTTAAGCGATGTGGTTCTTCTACTATTGCTATGTCCACACAAGAAATAAAAGATCTTCTAATAAATACACAGGAATATTATTATGATGAATCTATTGTAAAAGATGTTGAAATGGATGATTTAAATTTCGAATCATTCCTTGAAGTTCTGCCTAAACAAGATAAAAATGAGCGATGGTCTACCAAAAATATTGCAGCATTAACCGACTATCGCATTTTGACCGGCATTAACAAATCTCCACATATTACCGTTACAGTTGCTGCAACAAAATATTTGGTTAATACCACAAATAGAGGGTGCCATTCGCAAGGATATTCCTGCATATTCAAAAACTATCTTAAGAGAAGTGATCACAAACAGCCTTGTTCACCGAGATTATCGCAAGATGCATCAACCGATAAAAATCTCGATGTTTGACAATCGCATTGAAATTGAAAACCCAGGTGGTTTAATGCCTGGTCTAACGACATTAAATTTAATTCATAAACGCGATTGGCGTAACCCTCTACTCGCAGAATTGATGAAAAAATTCGGCTTTGGGGAAATGGATGGACAAGGAATTGATAGATTGTACGCTATGAGCATATCTATCAAGGTGCCTCCACCCGTATTTATTGATCACCAAAATTCGTTTATCGTCATTTTATCAGCTCCCAAACCTTACGAAGCGTTTACTGCACAAGAAAAACGTTCGATGATTATTATTTTAGCTATTATGCAAGAAAATCTAGATAATGAGCATGTAAGAAATTGTTTTGGCATTTCTATAGGACAGGCAAGCACACTTATTAAAGCCATGATGGCTGATAAAGTTTTACAACCAACCAGCCTCAGCAGAAAATATGCAAAATATACTCTTACTCCACAATATCGTGAAAAGATTTTTGGATAACAACATGAAAAGACGTCTGTGTGTTAATTATAAAACAATAACAAAAAATACTATCTTGTTTCTGCTTTCGACGAATTTAGTAGAAGCGATAATGCGGCATTAAAAAAAAACTGAATTTTTCGCCTTTTCTCCCACAGACATTGGAGGGGCGGTTTCATAAAATCCATTTAGAGAACGCAGGGGATGATACATAAAACTTAAAATAATATCTGCGGGTCTACCTGCTAATGGCGTGACTTCCGTAAGTGACTTAGAAATTGGATTCCGCTTCGCCCTTCTGACTACTAAATACTCTGCAGTTGCTTTTTTCTGATCCATACAACGTTCTATAACACTTTGACCGGCGAAAAGTTTTCTGATTGCATCTCTTTGTCGATGAAACTGTTTCACGTGTTCATCATCAGAAGAGGGAGGGACTAATTTGTCAAAATTAGCTAATGTTGTCAAAGGATCTGTAGGATTTGCTTCAGTCCCTTTAGGATAAGTACCAGAAAAACCAGATGAAACTTGGCCAAGATGGCCTAGATGGCTGAACACATGATTCATCCTTGCATACGCATCTCTCGTTGGTGCAATATTGATTGAATCCAAAATTTGTTCAACTTCCAATTGAGACATTTCGGAATAATCCAAGGGCGTTTTTCCTTGAAAATCTTGTGCATCAATATCGGGGTTATATTTTAACAGTTTCTCAATTAAATCTTTTTTCCCATAAGCACAAAGATAATGCAAGGCAGTGCGACCATCTTTATCTCTTGCGTCCACGTCGACATAAGAACCAAACAGTTCTAATATTTTTAAAAAAATTACATCCGCAGAATAAACCTTTGCTGAAACGATGAGTAGCGTTTTCCATTCCCAGTCATACTCCCGTACATTAATCATATCTTTAAAGACGGATAATAACTGTAATGTTTTCGCTGTGTTGTCTCCTTCGCCGGCTATCATACGGTTTAAAAATGTATTTCGCACACAATCGTCATCATCCGTCAAACCAGCAAAACCAGCGTACCCTCCATTCCCTACAAAATCATTTGGCGAGCACCCATATTCTGCTGCAAATTTGCGTAATTCACTGTCTTCCTTTCTATCATAAGAAAGACCCATAGTCGCAGTATACGCAGCGGCTGCTTCAGGATGACAATGCACGAATGGCTGTACTACTTGTAAGCCTTGTTCTATAAAATAAGAAATCTTTGAAGAAGATAGATTGCTTCTTCTATTTTTTTCACACGCTTCCCATAATAATGGGGCAAAAGAAGATCCTGAGCAAATTTTTGGCCGTATAAATTGAACGCTTTCTAAAGTTTTGCTTTGTAAGAGTGTATCTTGTATGCCTTTAACTTCTACAGTGTTGAATTGAACTCCATTTGAATCAAGACTAATGCTAAGAGAGCGCAATGGCATTCCACTTAAACGTTGTACACCTTGAGCAGAAATTCTAACCTTATCTAAAACAATTTGGTGTAATGGAAATTGTGTTAAAAAATCTAAAGCAACATCACTAATCGTTGTACCAACTACAACTAATGATTTTAAGGTTTTACATCTGTTTAGAAGAGCCATTGTCGACGCTTCTAATTCAGAAGTCTGTGATTGCAAACTATTAAATAAAGTTAAGCAAACTAAGGCCAATTTGACAATTTCATTGAGAACAGTAACGGAAACGTTGTTTATGCCATAAAGTTGTAGATTTGTCAGATTTGGATTTTGACAAATTGCTTGCAAAATAGCCATTTGATGTTTAGGCGCTTGTATCGCGTTATTTCTTAAAATAACCGAGGTACAATTTCTTTGTTCAGCAATTATTTTTATAATAGCCCCAATGACACTATCATTTATGCAAGAAGGGTCCAAGGTGGCTTTAGATAGAAATATTTCACTGGTAACACCATTGGTTCTAGTAATTCTTTGTCGAAGATTTTTTAAAGTATGTGCATCTTCTCCTTCTTTTTTTGTATCTACAATGCCATTTAATGTTAATTTTTTAGCAACAACTGCCATAGTTATATTCCTACATAAAACTTAGAAAAAGCATTTTAGTTATTTTTAATGGTCAGGTCAAATTTAAATAAGCTGCTCAACTCATTCTCTTGTTCAAATATGAAGGAAAATGCCCATCTATTACCAATAAAGTCCTTTCATATGGCTGTCAATCCAGCAAGAAACACGAAGTGCTGCAATAACCCATGATTTATCCCTCGTTGCTTCCCATCTTTAAGTTAAATTATCTAAAATCAAATTGCGGGATACTCTCGCTAGCTTGCCAAAGCCAAAGATAGGCGGAAAAAATTAAATCTGGATTCTGCTTAGAAGCTTTTTTATACATAGGGGAATGGTTATCCCCCTTCAAAATTCACCCCCTTTTATTTCAGAATTTTTTACCTATTTTCCGGTTTTTTTAACAAGAATCGTCTTAATTTTTTATACTAAAGCAATCAGAAAGATCAGTGTCGGATAGCCGGAGAGTGTTGCCACTCTCCGGCCTCCTAAGAACTGTACGTGCGTGTTTCCCCGCATACAGCTCAAGCCTTTATTCAGCTTCTATTCGAAACCGAGCAATGTGTTTTACTTTACAACCCAATGCTTTTTACCAAAAAGATTTAACGTCGAGACTCGGCTGTAATGATACAACTTATCATTCCTATTCTGTTTTCTAGCAACAAGATAGTCTGTATAAGCAGGATCATATGGCGTTGCCTCCTGTATGATTTTCACATGACGTTTAATGGGAATACGAGCCATCTTGTGAAGATCTACAACCTCTTTCTTCCCATCTTTCTTCTCTTGCGTGCCAAAGAAGATCCAATTAAAAGTACCTCTTGAATGAAAGTATTTCTTTCTAATCCAAGCGAAATTCTTCTTTTGGTGTCTTCTTCGCGTCCAGTAACTTAAACAGCGATAGATGCAATCATCGACATACTCAAATGTTTTCTTCGCTACCACATGACGATAATAATATCCCCAACCCATTATTTTCGGATTCAGCATATTGATTAAATCGTAGGCAGTAACCGCTCGATGAGTCTTGATCACATGCCTAATCTTCGCTAGAAAAGTAGTAACACCACTTTTAGAAGGTTTAATAAGCAGTTTTCCCTGGTATTTACGAACATTAAATCCCAGAAAATCAAAACCCTTCGCAACATGAGTAATTTTCGTTTTCTCTAACGAGAGATCCTCTTTCAGCTAGAAATTTCTCCACTGCAGGCTTTATATCATTCTCCAACAACTCTTTTGAAACACCCATAATAACGAGTAGGGTCGAGCAATGGCGCGGTAACCAAATCACGATGGTCTCCATCAATTAGTCCCGTTTCCATCACCCGCCACATCAAACCGTACGTGAAGTTTTCCTTCATACGGCTTTCCGATAGCTTTCATGTCCTAGCTTTCAAAGGCCATCGTTGGATCTTGCCATGCAAGTAATACAGACCGAGTTTCTCAAAGAAACTCCTTGGGGCTTTACGGTAGCCCGATCCTCTCCATCGATATTTCCTACGCATAAACCCTACAAGTTTTGTATACACATATGCGTCTACTACTTTAAAATGTTTATGCGCGTTACTGTATTTGTGAAATTGACACCATCCCCTCAATATCGGATTGATCACATCCATTTTGGTTTCAAGATCATAGATATCATCTCTACCAATTGCATTTCTGATCTTGTCCTTTATTGCAAGCACTGCTTTCTTGCTTGGCCATCGATAACAGAACTGCCAATGTTTCCATTTTCTGCTAGGTTTTAGCCGGAAATGTTGCCCTAAAAAGTCAAATCCCTTCCGAGCATGGACAAGCCCACTCTTCTCTTCATTGACTTTTAAACCATGCCAGGCTAGCAACTCTCTAAGTTTCTGCATATAAAAGCTTGTTCGCCTCTTGCAGAGGACTCGCAGATCATCCGCAAATCGCACTATCTTAGTTTCAGGATATTTCTCCATCCATATCTTATCGATTACATGTAAATATATATTCGATAATAACGGCGAAAGTGGTCCGCCTTGCTGAACTCCCTCTGTAGTTTTCTCATACTGATTCTTGTCTAAAATGCCGGATTTCATCCAACCTTTTATCAGTCTCAATATTTTCGGATCTCGTACTCTTTTCTGTACGCACAACAGTAATCGTTTGTGGGGTATCGTGTTAAAGTAAGATTTTAAATCAAAATCTACCACTTCGCGATACCCTTCAATTACAGCTTTTTGCACTTCTGCATGCGCTTGTTGTGGACTTCTTCTAGGACGAAATCCAAATGAACAATCTAAGAATGACGCTTCAAATAATGGTTCAATCACTATTTTAACTGCAGTCTGGATTATCCTGTCTTTTACAGTGGGCACGGTTGCAGCTAACTGCACTCAAATCCAACAAGATTTTGGGATCTGCTACCATCACTCATCCTTTTCACCCCTTACAAGGTCAGAGCTTCCCCATTTTATCTAGTAAAAAAGTAGGGAACGGGGATGTCTTGAGTTTAGCAGTATCAGTATACGGGGTTTTAGCAATACCCCGTGATTGGACGGATAAGGCTGACTCTGATCTACATGATTTACTACCAAGCAAATCAATTTTATCCATACCTAACTTAGAAAAATTAACTGAATTAATTAATGAATTAAAAGAAAAAAAGATTGACTCATGAAGATTGCTTTGTTATTGTCTGTACAGTCTTTTAAATGGTCTGATGATGATGGAACAATTTTCTACTTCCTACTTGCGCCAAAAACGCAAACGACTCGTACAACAACTCGAGCAGTTAGAGCCTCTCATGTTGAGAGGCTCTTTGATCGAACGTTACAAAAAATGTGGAAAGCCAAATTGCAAATGTTCCAAGGGCAAAGGCCATGGTCCGAAATATTATCTATCAGTTACGCTATCAAAAACCAATCCTGTCATGATTTACGTACCTACCGATTTGATAGGCACAGTCAAACAAGGTCTTTTGAATTATCAAAAGGCAAAAGAAATCATGGAAGATTTAAGTCATGTCAATCGAGAACTACTCATCAGAAGAGAACTGTTGTAATTCTATTCTTCTGGCTTGCCCGCCTAGAGAAACCTCCATAAATCTAATAAATTCTCAAGAAATAATCACTTACGTGGCAAATATGCTGCAATCATATTTAAAGTCAAGTATTTTTTTAGAGGGTTTAGCAAATGATTAATGCAAAAATTCAACAAAGACATCTATCAAAGTTTGCCTATGTTTATTTAAGGCAATCCACAATGGGACAAGTACGATTTAATCAAGAAAGTACTGAACGTCAGTATGCTTTAGAAAAAAAAGCTGAGCAAATTGGATGGCTGTCAAGCTCCATAAAACTATTAGATGGAGACTTGGGCATTTCGGGTTCACAGAGTCACAATAGAGAAGATTTTAAAACACTTGTTGCTGATGTCTCTATGGGAAAAGTAGGTGCAGTTTTTGCTTTAGAGGCATCACGTCTTTCGAGATCATGCACTGATTGGCATAGATTACTTGAATTATGTTCTTTAACAGGAACACTTATCATCGATGAAGATGGCTGTTACGATCCTAGCGATTTTAATGATCAATTGCTACTGGGTTTAAAAGGTACAATGTCTCAAGCAGAACTGCATTTTATTCGAGCTCGCTTATATGGGGGGAAAAAGAACAAAGCCCGCAAAGGAGAGCTTTGTCTCCCTTTACCGGTCGGTTTTTGTTATGATGAAGAAAGGAAGATAGTATTGGATGCTGATCAACAAGTTAGAGAAACTATTCAGTTGATATTTAAAGTATTTAAAGAGACCGGTAGTGCTTATGGTGTCATGCGCCATTTTGCTGAAAATAAGCTGGAATTTCCCAAGCGGGCCTACGGTGGTATTTGGAGAGGGAGGTTAGTCTGGGGAGTTTTAAACCATAGTCGCATACTGGGGGTTTTAAAAAATCCTTCTTATGCAGGAACATATGTTTTCGGGCGTTATAAGCATCAAAAAAGACTATCTGAGCAGGGAAAAATTTCTATGATTACAACTCGGCTCCCGATACAGGAATGGGATGTTTGTATTCATGATCATCATGAGGGTTATGTTTCTTGGGAGGAATACCTTGAAAATCAGCGGAAATTGCAGATGAATAGAACTAATGAAACAGTATTGCCAACGCCTGCAAGAGAAGGCTTGGCTTTGTTGCAAGGGTTATTAATTTGTGGTTGTTGTGGTCGGCGCTTAACTGTTCGTTACGCTGGGCATGGAGGGATCTATCCATGTTATCAATGTCATTGGAAAAAGAACCAAGGATTAGCAACGAAGGAGTGTTTATCTTTACGTTCCGATTGGATAGATCCAGTTATTTCGGAAAGAATATTAAACATTATCAAGACCGAACAGTTAAAGATGGCATTAACAGCATTTGAGGAATTGATCCAACGAGAACAAGCAATTGATAATCAATGAAAGATGAAGGTAGAGCGTTTGGAATATGAAGCACAGTTAGCGCAAAGAAGATATGAAGAAGTTGATCCTTCAAATCGATTGGTAGCATCAACCTTAGAAAAAAGATGGAATGAATCGTTAGTGAAACTTGATGAGGTTAAACAACAATTTGATGAACATCAACAAAAAGGGGTATTAAAGCTTTCAAAACAACAGCAAGATCAAATTATTGGGTTGGCAAAGGATTTGCCAAGGTTATGGAATGCATCTAGTACTAGTTCAAAAGATAAAAAGCGTATTTTAAGATTGCTGATCAAAGATATCACTATTGAAAGAGAAAAATGGGCTAAGGTTGCAATTTTACATATTCGATGGCAAGGTGGAGCAGTAGAAGATTTGCAAATTACCATACCTGCAAAATCTTACGAAAGATGGCGGCACCCTGAAGAATTAATTGAAAAAATTAGAGAATTAGCCAAAACCATGACAGACGAGGAAATTGCTGAAAAATTTGATAAAGAAGGCTTAAAAACAAATAAAGGAAATAATTTTAATAAAAGTAGTCTGCGATGGATCCGCCACATTCATCATATACCTTCTCCTCGGTTGCAAAGACCGGGGGAATTATCCATCAATGAAGCAGCGGATAAATTTAAGGTTAGTCACCACGTTATTCGCTATTGGATTGAACGTGGTATAATAACCGCCAGGCGTGCTGGGAAAAAACTATGGGTAAGGTTCGATAAACAAAAGGAGACAGAAATGAAAAAATGGGTAAAAAACTCTACAAAAATAGCATTAGCCAGGGAAAAATCCCAAAATAGGGCTGTAGGAGGTGCAGTATGAAGTCACCATTGGAATACCCAGTGGTCTTTTGCCATTACGTTTTGGAATGTAGACCCGCTTTAGCGGTTGTGCCTTATAGCCATGTTGTTTCAAGCTTAAGGCCAATTGCATTTTCTTGCTGTCACATTGATACAACTTTCCATCAACACCGGGAGTTTTAGCGCCTTGGCTACTCGTGACCCTTCTCACCGCCAACAATTTTGCTTCCAGTGAATGAGTCAACAGCCATTGTAAAGCTTTCACTTTATTAAAACGCCGCTCCCTTCTTGCCTTTGCGATACGCATTTGTAGTCGATATACATTTACTTCCACTTTTTGCCACTGAACGTCGCGCCAAGTAGTCGAAGATGCACCAATCAATGGTGAAATCCCACTGGTTGTCATTTGCTGTTTCTTCATTCTATCGATTCTCTAAACTCTCTCGCAATTAAAGACCAATCGGAAGTAGGCATGCTTTCGCATCGCGTGATAACACGCTATCCAATCCATTACAGATTGGCATTTGCTTTCTCCGATCTCCTTTACCCGCCGGCCCATCCACACATCTCGCAATGTGCTTTCTCTTATTACTAAGAGAGACCGTCGGGCTTACACTGTTCCACTTTAGTGCCCGGATGGGTAGGCTCCTTCAATGTGCCGTTGGCTTATTTGTCTGCGTGAAGATGAGTGCACGAATATCTTCACCAAGCCACATACCATTTTGGTTCAAGCTTATCAGCATCTTTAGCTTGTTGTCCGTCTCGACACGTTTTAAAAGTTCACTTACATTAGCCATACCATCCAATGCTAGTCCCTCACCGCCTGACGCTGGCAGTGTTGTATTTCCTTCGCAGAAAATACTTCTGGTAATACAACCCAAAGGGTTCCATTCTTCTCAGAGCTCCACACCAAATCGTTACCAACTTCGCATGTCTGAGTAGCATACCGATAGCAGAATATCGGGTTATGTAATAGGCTTCTTGGCAATACCAATTTTATCGGGTATACTTTGAACACCAGTACGGTTTTCAAACTTTCCCTTACTTGCATTGCAAGAAGATGTAAACATAAAACTTCATTCACCTCCTATCTATAACAGCCACTAAAGTGACTTTCAGCTCGCACCTGCACACCTGACGCATCAAAAAAAATCTGGATTTTTATTAGTCACTTTTTTGAAACAAATCGTCAAGAACAACTGTTTTACAGATCATCTCTTCCGAATAAATGCTATCCATCAATCCATTAGCAGAAATCATAGAAATAAAGATTTGCTTATTAGTTTTTGTTATTTTTTTGAAAATTTCTAATTTTTTATTCAGTTGTTGGGCATATTGTCTGTCTATTTTAAATGGCTGTTCAGTAAATTTTATTTCACCTAATGTGATTGTCCCATCTAGACTATCGAACAGCAGATCAACTTGTGCACCTTGATCTTCTGTGCCTTTCCTTGGAACATATCGCCATGGCGATGCTAAACTTGATTCATTAATATCTAAAGATCTTTTAATCTGTGACAAATGTTTATAGCATATGTTTTCGAAAGCATATCCTTGCCAGGAAAAATATTCAGGTCTTCCAACAACATCCTTCCAATACTTTTTACTTTTCCCTTGCTTGAGTTGATTTTTAATAGGATGGATCCATCGAAGATAGAAATAACAAAACTCATCGCTAACTCGATAAAAAATTCCTAATTTCTTGTGTTCATAAGGAATAAAACTACTTATAAAACCTGAGTGTTCTAAATTTTCAAGTCGTCTAGTTAAATTTCCTCCCCCATTAATTAATTTCAGTTTTTCATCAATTAAGCTTCTTGGCACTCCATCTTTGTGAGATGCGATTAGAGTAATAATCTCTTTATATTGTTCCGAATTTTCAAATAACGAAGTAAACACTTCGTCAAATTCATCAAAAAACATTCCATTAGACTGAAAAAACAAATTATCAATATTTTGTTCAATCGAATACCGCTTTTTAATATTCTTTAAATAAAATGGAACACCCCCAGTTACCATATATAGCTTGCAAATTTGTTGATTATTACAAGAATATCCTAGATGTTTAAGATATAAAGAGGTATCGTGCAAATCAAATGGCAATAGATTTATCTTCCTAGTAACGCGATTATGTAAGCCTCCTCTATTTTTAATAATCTTTTTTATAATCCATGAAGCTGATGAACCACATACAATTAATTTAACCCGTGAGTCGTTACTCCAATGCCTATTCCAAAAATATTCCAGTGCAGAAAGAATACCAGATTTTCGAGTAGCCATCCAAGGCAACTCGTCAAAAAATAGAACAATTTTTTCTTTGTTGCCTATCTGCGAGATAGCTTTCGTTAATTCATCAAAAGCGGCCATCCAATCTGCCGGTGATTTAAGATGGGCTCCCCCATAAAAAGCATTCCCCAATTCTTGGGCAAATCGAGACAATTGTTTGCTCAAAGATCCTTTATATATTCCAGTGGTTTGAAAATACTTGCTCTTTTTTTCTTGAAAGAAACTTCTTATTAGATAAGTTTTTCCAACCCTTCGGCGACCATATATGGCAATAAACTCCGCCTCTTTGGATTTGTAGGCATCTTCAAGTTCTGTTTTTTCATTAATTCTACCTAGAATCGTGTTCAAAACCTAACCTCCATTCAAATTATCTTCAACAAATTTAATATCTATGTCTCACAAAACAACAAAATCTACTCGGCCACATATAAGTATCCTATAAATGGCCGAATAACACAAATATTTATTTTACTCGGCTATTTATAACGCTTATATAAATGGCCGAGTAAAACAAAAGAAGATATTAGTATGTGTATATATGGGAATCTGGTTACGTTTATCGCTTCTAGCTCCCGCAAATATCCCGCAAGGATTTTTGAGGGTTTGGGAAGGGTGAAATTATTAGGTGTAACTATATGATTTTCTTGGTAATTTTGGTGGGCCCACTAGGACTCGAACCTAGGACCAAGGGATTATGAGTCCAAAGACTGCATTTAAGACCTTTGATTTTATTACACTTTTTGCTGCGGATGATCACTACAAATGGCGTACAATGGCGAACGAAGTCGAACCCAAATACGAGGATCTCACGAGCGATATTTATGGGTAATTTTCAATCAAAAGGGATACAGTTTTTTTCTATGCACAACACGCTAAAATTACTTCCTTTTTCGTGCTGTAGAAACACCAGCCGGATTAGCTAGACCAACAGCACCTGCCACTGCAGAAGCAGCTGGAGCAGCTGGATCAGCACCACGTGGATGGGTGCTGGTTCCATCTTCAGGTTCGCTCCACGATGCAGATTTAGATATATAGCTAAATATAATGGCTTGAATCCTTTTAATGGTTAAGTTTGTATTGTCAGATAAACTCTGCTTGAGCTTTTCATAGTCTTTTCTATCAAACTTAGCATAAATCGTTTCGATGCCTTCTTGGACGGTTTTCATTTCCGTTTCCATTTTTAATACCAAAGCACGACAATCTGATATAATGGGCATCATGGGTTCTAAAGAACTGTCCAAAGCTAAGTTATAAATCGGTTCAAGCCTCTGATGAACAACAGTTACATTTTGTTTTAAAGAACGTAAAACTACGCCTGTATTTTCATATGTCTCTACCATTTGTACTCGTTGTATTCTAACAAAGTCAATTTCAAACCAATGCTTATTAAAAACAAGGAGTTGAAGGCGAAGTTTATGATACTTAAGAGCAAAGGTTGAAAATGGAGCGCGCTGCTCATTTGTCCCTACAGATACCACCCCTCCCTCATGTAAATATTGCAAATCGAGATTTGCACCAGCATTCATTAGAAGCTCAATTAAACTGCAATGACCTCGTCTTAACGCATATTGCAGTGCAGTTTGGTTATCACTATTAAATCTACCATTAACACCTTTCCTAAGGATCTTGATTAGTTGAGATGCCTCTTCTAGCTCTTTTTCTTGTAACGTGCTGGGTGCAAGCTTAGCAATATCTATGAGTCTTTCAGCAGATTTGATGATTTTCAAGATTGTTAAATTTTGATCTTGGTGCATATGATAAATTTTAAACCCTTCATTTACGGACGCTGTCGCTTTACTATAAAAATCTTTTTCCTCTTTTGTGATTATTCCTAAAAATTCTTTAAAACCATAACCATTATCTAACCCGCTTTTATACGCTTCAATTGTTTCGGTTTTATGATTTACTGTATAACGTAGTTCTGTTAATTCATCTTCGATTTTTTTACTTAATTTTTCATAATCTACGCCAAATAAAGAATTTTTTGGACGATCCAAGTACGCTCCATGTTCTAATGATAATAGCATTTTATCAATCTTTAGCTTGAACAGCATACCATAAGGTGCATGATTTAACTTACATACCGCAAACAAAGCTGAGTCAATAAATTTCTGATTGTCATCAAATAAAATAATGTTTGCGCCTGTTTCTTCTATCATGAATCTAAAATTTTCATAAGAATCACTTGATACTTCACCCGCAAAATACATCAAACAATGTGTTTTACTTTTAAATTCACCCGTAAGAAACAAATTATTTTTGAAATAAAATTGAACAATGGTTGGTTTTAGTGTTGCATGAATATATTTTGATTTTTTAGATTCCAATGCATCGCGAGCGTTAAACACAGCAAATCTATGAGGGAAACATTCTTTATAATAATTGAGCAATTGTGGGGAGCAACAATATTGATTTTTAGCGAATTCATCTAAACACTCTTGCAAATATTTTTTAGCTTTAACCGCATCGCAAGACTGATAAACCCATTCCAATATATTAACATGTCCATTTATGATGGCAGCAGTAATAATTATTTTTAAATTTTCATCCGAAACAGCACCCATTTTTTTTATTTTTTCAAGGTCGCCTGAAGAAGCCAGCTTAAAATAATCAAGCCCTTGCTTTTTGTCGACCTCTTCCTTGACGGCTGCTGCAGTTTCCATTCTAAGCCTCCTCTAAATATGTTTCAAGCTATCATATTAACCTCTTCTCTTCAAGATTTTCGCTTATATCCAATTTGGTATACGGGAAAAATATCAATCACGGTTTCTTCATAAGGATGAACTGCTTTAATTGCTATTACAACTTCTTCGATCTTATCCTGCTTACAAATGGTTTCAATTCTTTCCTCAATTAAGGTTTCTAGCACCCCAGCTTTCCCAAGAAATGGTGTGGCTGAAGCTTTTGGTAAAAAACGACTAACCCCTTTTACCGAGAAGCTAGCAAAAGCATAATGCTCGCTCTCCCCTGCGCCAGCCTCTCCCATAGCTTGCCTCACTATATCAGCATGGCTCTCTGGCACAGTCACTACCAAAGTATAGTACCCAGATGGTCCTAAAATTTCCTTCATCATATAGCCCCTAGAATATCGATAATATATTATGCCATAATGATATGCCAAGTAACATAGACCTGTGTATTATCTGAAAAGTTGGCTGTTAGTTTTGCCCTATCTCCAAAAATGATTTATTGAACTTTTTGATCTTTATCTAGTTAATAAAAATGTTTGATTCCCCAGCAGTAATAATTTTATGAAAAAGATAAAAGATTAATAAAATTTCTAATTTTTGATATTTTATTTGGCTTTGTGGTTTGCATAAAATTTAATTAATTTATCTAATGCCAGTGTTTGACAATCTTTCATCAGAAATTCATTCAAATGGATCGTCAGACCCAAACCTCTCTAGAGCCTTTTTGTTAAGATTTTCTCTAATTTTTCCTGTTTCTTGTAGTTCGTTTAGTAAAGAATCATCTCCTTCACCAGATTTTAAAACACAGTCAATAACAAATTCTGCTAACCTTCCACCATGTTCAATACTAAACCATGCGTGATTTATAGAACGCTCGTTGGTATAAGGACCAACCTGAAATTCAGCATTACCCGCTCTTATTATAATGTCTTGCATTTTAGGTAGAGAATGCTTCATCCAACACAATTGTTTATAAATTCTATATTCTTTCTTATAGTGTTCAAGATGTCCTGCATTTTCATAATTTTTCTTAATTAATTGTGGATAGTATTGTACAAAATTTTTTCCTTCTAATGCAATCTTAAGGAGCTTCGGCATTTCATCATGTATAGAATCAGACTTTAACCACTCAGTCACAGCATTTGGATATTTAGAAAAAGAAAGCGCAGTATGTGCCAACTCAAATATTGAAGCAGCCAGCGTGCCTGCTTGCTCCGGATACCCTTTTATTATTAAATGAAACATACTTCTTAGAAAATCTGTTATCCTCATTAATATCATCATTTGAGCGCGCAACAAATCAGAAATCTCTTTAATCTTTTTATCATGTAACATCTGTTGAGTTTTAAAGCAGAGATTATAAATGCTATCAAGATAATCAATATGATCCTTTATTTCTGGAAAATTTTTCTCTAGCGCTTTAGCTTCCAACTGTTCAATACTTATGTCTGAGTATAATATGCTGACATCCTGAGGCAACACTTTATATTTGAGATTTAAAATTCCTTTAATGCCTTGTATTTTATAAGATTCCGCATACTCATACACTTTGTTAATATCTATAAATAAAAATTCTGAAATATCTTCATAATTTTTTCCTTTATCTAACAATAGGATGACTTTTACTTGTTCACATATACTTCTTGCCACTTCATACTTAAGAATCATATTTAAATGCTCTTTTTCTATATTACTTATAGATTTTTTATGGGTCTCTTTCATGAATAACCACCTCTTATTAATATTGGTTGCTTAGAATTTCATCACATAATAGCACAAGTAGAAGTGGTGGTAGGCTTCATAAGATTACTACCGTCCAAATTGGGTTTAAAAGCACCTTTGAGTCTAATTTCTAAGCTTTTTACTAAATTTGCAATTGTAGATTCTGCTGCTGTTAAGTAATGAAGGCCGAGTTGTGCTACCTGAAAACCCTTGTCAGAATAAAACAAATCAAAATGATGCACTTTCCCCTCATGTTTAATACACAGAGAGTGGTGGAATAACCTCAAATCATAGTTCCATCGAGTTAGTATGAGATATTTATTGTGCGATTGTTCATTAAATAGTGAAGGTATTGTGCTGTCTAGATTGGGATGCATTTCAATCTCATATAATCCTACAAAATGTGGATCGGTTGTTATAAGCTTATCGAATTTTTCATAAGCAATGAGTTCCCCAGGGGAATTTATAAGCACGTCATTTGACAAACGTGACTTCAAAGATTTGAATAGGGCTTCTAGCGAAGGTTGCGGTGGCAATAATTTTCCGGAACCAAGCGGAAATTCTGCCACGAATCCTTCATTTAAGTAAAATAACCTGCCTGAATATAGCTTATTGTTGTTAGAAAAACGAATTTCAAAAAAATCTCCTAATTGCCCATTCTTTTTTTGAGAAAGTAAAATTGCATCCTCGGTTAATTCCTTAGGATTAATTTCTATTTTTTGAGGTGCTAGTGGAAGAAAGCCTGGGGTTTTATAGTGCGGACCAGATAATAACTGGTTAAAGACATACCGAATTTTTTTCCTTTCCGCAGGGGAATATATGGCCAATGGATTTAGGTCTGAATCAAATGGAATAGCAACGGGTTTTGTTTCGCAAGAGATTAGGCCTGAAGATCCGGAATTTGTGTTTGCCCACTGATTTTTTACTGACGTTGCTCCAGACGATTTTGGATTTGTTGCGGAAATATATCCAGGCAAATAATTTGGGTTTGCTCCCATACTATCATGCGTGCTCTTTCTTTTCTCAAGGCTATCGAATTGAATTTTTAATTCAGTCACATCAGATTTTGCAGCCATTCTTTACTACCTTTTTAGTGGATGACGATTAAATTTTTACCCAGTTTAGATGGAAAAAACCGATTTAAATGCAGGTTAACATTCATTCTGAGTTACTCATCAAATATTTTTTAATTGGCGCTAAAAATGCAGTATAGAATCGTTCAGGTGAGTTACTAATAAGATCCTTCACCTCTTCTATATCCACCCATCTAGCATTCTTAGATTCGTTTGTTAATAAAACGGGTTCACCTTGTGCTTGGCAAAGAAATATCATTCCAATAAAAGGACCCTCAATCATTTGAGTTACACAAAACGGTGATATCAAAGTTGAGGTATCATTGTTATTCTTATAATCTATTCTTTGACTCTCATTTGCAACATAAGTAATTTCTAGGCCACATTCTTCTTGGACTTCCCTTCTTAAACAAGTGTACACATCTTCGAAGGCTCTTAATTTTCCCCCAGGGATTTCATAACATTCACTATATTTTTTATCGGAAGACTTGGCTCTAATTTGTAATAAGATTTGTTTTTTGCCCAAATGCATTCTTTCAATAATAGCCCCCACAAATGGGACGTATAATTCTTCACCTCTTAAAACGGGTACAGACATCTTTCAAATCCTTAAAAGAACTTTGAAAACAATTTCAGATGATACATAAATTGAAACATTTAAATGATGACCGATTTTAACCAATGCTTTCAAAGGATGTGGTCATTAAACAGATTTAGTTGGGTTTATTTTCTAAACTGTTTGTGTCATCAAAAGCATCACTTATGGGATCTAAATGTTTCGTTGCAAACGAAGTCTTAAAATTTTCCCAACCATTCTGAGCAATTTGTTGCATAATTCGAAGGGCATACGCTTGTGTAGCCCCAGAATGACCGCAAGCAAAAACTTTTGGATGATCTGTTATGACACTATAATCACCATCCAATATAAAACCTCTTGGGCCAGGGTCCCCTTTTACCATATTCCACAGATTGGCTTCGTCTATCACCTCAAACATTACCTGCAATTCTTTTCTGAAATCTTTAGTGTACATAGTTATTGCAGGCCAGTCAGCAATACTTTTTGGTCCGACCTTATAGGGTTTAAGTAAACTAGCATTTGCTTTTTTGAATTTTTCAAACTGTTGAAGAACTGCGCTTTTTTCCTTATTATCTTTCTCCTGTTTAGCTTGAGATACTTCATTTGCTGTTCTAGCAGGTTCAGATTGAGTCTGGGCTATATGCCCTCCCGCAGCTATGTTGCCAGAAACACTACTTACGGGATTTACATCCTCAGTTCCAAATGAAGTTTTATAATTTTCCCAGCCATTTTTGGCAATATTTTGCATTATGCGAAGGGCATACGCTTGTGTAGCTCCAGAATGACCGCAAGCTGCAACTCTGGGATGATTCGTAATTACGCTATAATCATTAAACCAGAAACCACCTTCACCAGGTTCTTTTTTAACCATGTCCCAAAGATTGGCCTCGTCTATTACCTCAAACATAACTTGCAAAGCTTTATTGTAAACAATCCCCATATCAGTCAAAGGCCATTCTTGAAATCCCTTTGGTGCAACCTTATAAGGTTTAGGTGAATTAGCGCCTGCCTTATTAGCTTTGTCTTCTTTAGCTTTAGATGTTTCACCAATAGTTTTAACCAGTTCAGATTGAGCCTGAGCCATATGTCCTCCTAATTTTCAGTACCTAATTTAATTTACCACCAATAAAATCATATGGTCCTCAAAGCGCTGTCGTGAAATAACTGACTTTAAAGGCAAAGCAAATATTACCCTAGTTCCCAATCTTACTACTAAGTTTCATTACCCGCAATTATTTAAATCGACGAGGCTCTATGGAATAATGTGTATTTTCAGAGACTAGGTTCTACCAACTTAGGCTGAGTATATAAGCTGACTTTTTGGTTGAGTTTTTTTCCGATTTTCAGGGTTTTGCAGTCTGCCAATGGCTAAGGCAGATAAAACTGTTAGCAGACAAGGACGGTAGCAATGATTATTATCGCAAGCGATCATATTGGGTTTCATTTAAAACAAGAAATGAAAGATTTCATCAACATTCTTGGTTATGAATGCGAAGATTATGGCTGTTTTTCTGAAGAGAGGGTTCATTATCCGCTCTATGCCTATCAGGTTGCAAAAGAGCTTGCCAAAAATAATTTTAAGAAAGGGATATTATTTTGTGGTACCGGCGTCGGCATGGCTATTGCAGCTAATAAAGTTCCTGGGATCAGAGCAGTAAATTGTATAGATTGTTATACCGCAAAAATGTCACGTGAACATAATAACACCAATATACTCGCAATCGGTTCCAAAGTTGTTAACGGTGAACTCATAAGGTTAATTATACAAACATGGCTTGAAAGCGAATATGAAGGGGGCCGCCATGATCAAAGATTAGAAATGATATCCTCAATTGAAAATGGCGAATTCTCAGCATGATAAATTTACCATTAACCATTGGCGCATCGTTAATGTGCTGCAATATTCTTAAATTGCAGGATGAAATTTATTCGCTAGAAAAGGCCAATTGTGATTCCTTACATATAGATATTATGGATGGTAGATTTGTTAAAAATTTTGCCATGAATTTTTATGAAATAGAAGCCATTAAAAAAATTACCTCTATGCCTATTGATATCCATTTAATGGTGGAAGCTCCTAGTGAATTTTTTTGATAAATTGATTAGCTTTAAGACCAGATTGTATTACTTACCATCTTGAATCTTCTGATGATATTAGTAATTTACTTCTTGAAACAAAAAAATCTAATATTAAAGTTGGGATAGCGCTCAATCATGATACTCCTGTTGACAATTTAACCGAAGATTTGATGAGTATAACGGATAAAATTTTAATTATGTCTGTTATCACAGGTTTTTCTGGTCAACCGTTTATAGAAGCCTCCTACGAAAAAGTAAGAAATCTGAAAAAAAGGGTCAATGACTTTGAATTTAGACATTTAACAATTGAAGTAGATGGTGCTCTAGATGAAAATAATATTCCAAGATTGTATAAATGCGGCGCGACCTCATATGTATTGGGTACCAAAGGGTTATTTTTTCAAGGTGCAAGTTACCCTGATCAAATCAAAATTATACAAGATTGTATTAAAGACGGCATCTCGATTTTTTTATAATTTCCGTTCTAAATCAACCTTATTTTTCATCTATATTACAAGCATATTATGAATCTTAATTTTAACTGACTTTTTTCAGGAAAAATACAAACACCAAACCATTGATCAACTTTCGACATATATTTTTTTCTCTTACAATGTTCCTCTAATTTTGTCCAAGCAACGGCATCAGAAAACCCATTGCAATGTATTGTGAGACCGGATTTTTTAAACCCAATGGATAAATCATGATTTATATAATCAGTCACTGCTTTATTTATAGTTTGCTCAATACTATTATTTATCATTTTAATTGTTTCCTCATTAAGAGTTAAAAGTATAAATCCCAGATCCAATCCTTCTTCAATACTCTCTATCCTCTGGATAATTTTTTGAAAAAATGTATCTGAAAATCGTGTTAATATTCCATCCACATTTTCATTTCCCGGAACACCCAACCTACGCACAGCCATTGCTGCATCTAATTCATGTATAAGCTCATAATCAAAACCCATCATGCTAACTTCTTCATCAAGCCAAAGGTTATTCTGAAGATGATACGAAAGGACTACAAGCTCATTTGGTACTATTAATCGTTCAAAATAGCAAACTCGACGATTAACATAACTGAAAAAATATAAAGGAGAGCATAACATTTCCGTCATCACATCTAACAAAAAAACATCCATAACAAAAGGCGGAAAGATTATATCCGTTTGCTTATACTGAAGAAATTGTCTTGCCTGGAAAGTCAGAGATGGATAGTGATCTGCCACAATACAAAAAATATATATTTCTCGAATATCTTTAGGGATTATGATTTCTTTTGAATCAACATTAAATTTACAGTTATTATTGAGCAAAGACTGGGAACATTGATAGGCTTGTGAATAGGAGTTCTGGATGCTTTTCTCAAAATCCTGTTTAATCGCCTGATCATTACCCTTTCGAGATTCAATAGTTAATCTTTTTGATTTCGCTTGAAGAACAATAATTCTGTCACCAAAAATCACTAAAACATCAATTTCTCCAGGCTCTTTTCCTTTAAGTTCATTAATTTTAACATTTAAAAATACTCTTTCCTTACCAAAGACACGTACGAGTTTGTCGTATGCAAAAGTTTCGGTATACTTTCCTCTGTTATTTAAAGCTTTTGCAGAATAGTTTTTGTCAGAATTCATCCAGAAAAATGGCGACTCGTATAATGATTCAACAATGCTGTAAGCTTGAAATAAAATGAATGTATTACCATCAATATTAATTAATGGAGATGGATTAATTTCGTTAAATCGCTGACTGAATTAAATTTATCGTTCAATTCATTTTTATTAACTGAGAATGCTATCAAAACCTTTTCTACTGTAGAAACATCGATCCCTGATTCAGCTACAATATCATCTTTGCTAAACATATATCCTGGAAGAAGAGTCCATTTTTCAGGATTAATGTATTGAAAACTTTTTAATGTAGAGAAGATTTTTTTGTTTTGAAAACTGATTATTGCATTTACTACATCTCTTGCAGCTTCAATTGTAAAACCTTTTTTGGCTTCCAACCAATGATTATCATTTACATATTTATTAACAGAAAAATCCAGATATTGAAAGGTGTATGCGGATTCACCCCCATAAAAAATTGGTTCTCTTAAATAAGTTCCTTGAGTAAATGGATTTTCAGTCTCATTAAAGCCATGAATGTTTGAAATCGAAAAGGTTTTTTGCAACTCTCGTAACAGAAAAATAGTTCTATTTAAGTATCTTTCAATTATTTTTTGAGACGGCAATTGATAATCTATTTGATGCCTAATTAACAAGCCTATTAAAGTTACAATCTCGTTGCGAACCAACTTACTCCTGTTTCTTTCAAAAGATTCTCTAATAGCCTGCGCATTAAACTCTTTCTCAATAGTAACCCCACTATTTTCAAAACATAAAAATGCAATCGCATGTATATATCCTGGAGAAACACATAATTCGACGAGTTCATCAAATATTTCTTTTTCTTTTTTCATCCTTTTATGCACTCAACCATTCGTACCCATCTGGATGGACTTGAAGAATTTTGGAAGGTAAAATACCCTCTAATCTCTTATCATTAACCATAATTTTTTACTCCTGACTTTACCCTCATTAATCTCCCAAAGACTTTTCCAGATACTTCCTGATTCTTCCTAATACTTCCTGATTTTGCCCAATACTTCCCAATTACTCTGATAATAGCTTTAATATCACTGTTTTAAAAACCAGATTGATGAGCGTGCACGTCCACGAAAATCTATTAAATCTAATTCCTTGAGCGCAGCCAAGTCGTTTCTTAACGTTCTTTCAGTCACTGATTCATTTAATTTTGTCATAATTTCATTTGCTTTAAGTTCACCAAATGTATTAAGAATTTGAACAATATTATGTTGTCTCTTTGATAAATTCCTATTTAAAGCCAAGATCTTCAGCTCATATTTATTCGAGACTTTCGTTTGAGGACCAATCGGTTGTTCAAAAATAAATTGCACGGATAAGCCACTGGAGTATTCTTCAAATATAGGATCAGGAAGCCCATGTTTTCTGCATTCTTCAAACATGGAAATGGTACCATTGCCCCATCTTTCTATAAAACCTAGTTTGTACAATGTTCTTGCAATTAGTTTGTTTCTAGGAAGTGATTCATGTTTTTCTTTTAAATCTTCTAGGCTAAGCTCTCTAGGCAAAACACCGCTGTTCCAAATCTCCATCTTGCTATCATATATAGCCAATGAAATGGCAGAATTATTCTGATATAATCTGTGACTTACTGCATTGATCATTGCCTCGCGAGCGGCGAGCACAGGAACAGTAAATTTATCAACTCGAGCAAAACTTCCTTCCTGCATAAAACTTGCAATATTTAAATGTTTTTCCATAAAATTACTGGCTTCAGAAAAGATTTTAAAGGCATTCCCATAAACTTGTTGGTTATCAATAAAATTGTTTGATTTATCATCCCCTTTAAATCTGGCCATTTTAATCATACATTGTGAAAAATCTGAATCCATATCCTTACCAAACAGCACAATCGCTGCATTTTTCGGCTTACCATTTTTTAAGAGTTTCAGTCTTTCAAGATTGGTTATGATGTCATCTTCCAAAGCAGATTCAGGTATTCGTTTGGCTACAACGCCCTTTTTCATTGCTCTTCGAATTTCATCATGATCTAAATCGGCAACTGTATATTCGTTATTTATATATTCATCCCATGCATGATTAAGTTGTCCCCTTCTAACGATCAATTGTTCATATAAATGCTGTGGCATGACTAGGGTTTCGTTTTCGACTCGATGATAAGGGCGACCATCAAAGACATAAGGCATGTGATCGCCCGCAGGAACCTCCATTGATATGACAAACTTATCTCCCAAGGGTATATAATTTACTTCTACCGCTACGGGTGGTTCAATTTTTCTTATGTCATTGGCTATCTCTTGACACGTGGGATCTGTTACCATTTGTCCTACTGGATGACCATTATTTTTTACGCCAATCAGCACAACGCCACCACGCCCATTTAAAAAAGCGCAGAGAGTCCTACATGCTTTATGTATTTCAGCCGTTGTAGATTTAAACTCTACTTCGCGATTTTCTTTTTTTACCCTTGCCACTAAATCATTAACTTCATCTAACGTCATATCCTGCCCCTTAATCATGCAGTACTACTTCAAGGCCTGGTCGTTGCTTAGCAGATCTACCGCTTTGTTGATAACCTCTATCTAAAGTCAAACAACTTAAATTCTTCTGCAAGCTCGAAATCTTCACCTTGGCCTTAGCTACGAATCGTATCAAAAATCTGATATAACCCCCAATCTCCACAAACTCCCCTATCACAAGGTTATGATACCAAGACAGGGAGTTAAGCGGAATGAAGTATATATCGCTCTCTACTCTCTGTAGAGCATGGGTACATCGAACTTAAGCAATAACGGCGTTAACCTTATTAGCCTATCCAATAAATCATCGTTAAGTTCCCGAGCTTTACCTACTAGGTCACTTACCGCCCAAAGGTAATTGTGCATTTTTTCTTTTGAAAAATCGCCTAAGTCTTTTGCCAAGACTATTTCAATCATGGCTTCGACTTTAACAAGATATTCAAACAGTGTTTCTTGCGAATCCATTTGCTGCTTTATCATTAACAAATAATCTGATATTCTATTTTCAGCGTGCGCCACGAAGCTGGCGTTTACTCACAGGTGCGATATTTTCGCAAGATATTTAGTCCTGTCTAGGTAATCTTTATAAGAGCCAAGTATCGAGTCTTGCACATAATAGGCAACGAAATATGTGAAGCGTAGACAGAGAGTCTGCAGGCTGTTAGGGGAAATATCCCCTTTAAGCGATAGAGCTTCGAGAGATAAACGGATGTGAAGGGCCGAGCTCGTGCTAATGAAGTGAAGGCAATACCAGGTAAAACTGGCCTTCCGGAGTCGAAGAGCATTGCATGCAGACATAGTAAACGCGCGGAACGTGGGAGAGCCTCATGGAGTTTAAACAGGATGTTAAAGTACGAAATCAAGAAAGATAATTTCAAGATGAGTATCATACTCTATAAGGAAGTCAGATCGATCCATACTAGCCAGGAAGTCGAGTAATGTCGATGGAGCAAAGGGATCGACAGGAACTGAATCTTACTACAGATACCCTTTCTGCACACAGCAGCGGAGTAAAAGGGCGAATGACGGATGGCCTGCTAGCAGGTACCATTCTAAATCGATGGGTAAGAATAGGTGTGAAGGCACATGATAAAAATTGTGTGTTCTCAAATCTCTTAACACATATCAATGTGGACTCCCTTCAGGAGGCATTCAGGGCGATCGATGGAACGAAAGCATTGGGTGTAGACAGCGTAAGCAAGTCTGAGTATGGTAAAAGCCTAAAGGAAAACCTGAAAGATCTGGAAAACAGAATCCACAAAGGTACCTATAGGCCTCAGCCAAAACGGGAAGTTCTAATTCCAAAAGCTAACGGTAAAACCAGGCCAATTGCTATAGCTTGTTTTGAAGATAAACTTGTGGATTGGGTGGTTGGGAAAATTTTAACCCAAGTATACGAACCACTGTTTATAAGAAACTCGTTTGGTTATCGACCAAACAAGTCAACAGATAATGCTATTGAAGCAAGCTACAACTCTCTCTGCAAAAATCGGAGACAGCATGTAGTAGAAATAGACTTTTCGAAATTCTTTAATACAATTCCGCATAAGAAGTTAATGCACATAATTGGAACAAGAATCTCAGATAATAGGTTCAAGGGACTTATTGGAAGGTTCATGAAAGGTGAACTAATTAACCATGAAGGTGAAAGACTTCCAAGTGAATTAGGAACACAGCAAGGATCATGCATGAGTCCAGTCCTAGCGAATATCTATCTTAACGAAGTTATTGATCAATGGTTCATGAAAAACTATGGATCATATAGCAACGTAATCGTAAGATATGCAGATGATGCAGTTTTCTTCTTCACGGAAGAAAATACTGCAAAGAAGTTTTTGAGTGACCTGGAAAGCAGAGTGAAAGAGTATGGTTTATCTCTCAATCAAGAGAAAACAAGAATTTTTGCTCTGCCAAAGAAAGGACATCAACAATTTAGTTTTCTAGGCTTCACTTTTTATTGGGGTAAACAAGGTTCGAGGATTATCCTTAAACTGAAGACCCAAAAGGAGAAACTGATTAAAGCCTTTCAGGAATTTGATCAATGGATAAAGAAGGTTAGAAATCGACTGCAATTGAAAGAAATTTGGGAGTTAGCCAGGCAGAAGATAAGAGGACATAATAACTACTATGGTTATTGGATGAATCGCTTAAAGCTGAATCATTTCTACAATGAGGCAGTCAAATCTCTGTTCAAGTGGTTGAATCGACGAAGCCAAAAGTATTCATACACGTGGGATGGATTCTATGAAAGATTAAGGAATCACCCACTGATGTTGCCTCTGAAAATGCTGAAACTAAAACCATTGGGGTGGAACCCATATGCGAAACGCTAATACACTGAAACAGTTCTTGAAGAGCCCCGTGCGGGAAAACTGCATGCGGGGATCTGCGAGGGGACTATCCTTCACTCACAGTGGGGGATAGTTCTACTCGATCATAACTCTAACTCCTATATAGTTGGGTTTGGTTAATAGGGCATTAGTGTTGGTAGCACTGATACCTTATGGGTTGCGGCACGTTAGCTTTATGCTGATATGCCGCTACTTTCTTTCTTGGTTCTACGCTCCTTAATTGCGCGAAAATACATGCCTCTTTCCCTCTATGTCTAAAGAGAAAAATTCATCAAGGAATATGTCTCGTTTAAAAGAGGCATAGTCGATGTAAGCTTGAATTGCTTCAGGAATGGCACTCATATAGCAATCATCAAAGAGATTTATTGCAAACTCCAAGTGGTTTTCATATAACCCTTCATAATGGTTTTCCATAGCATCTTTTGCTGAATCGATGTCACCATAATAAGCCAAGATCCCCGCACCGAGCGAACCATGTTCTACTAAAAAGACTGCTATGCTTTGGACTACTTCAAGATCTTCATTTTCGCTTAAAGTTATGGTACCAAAGTTGTGAGAGTGTATAGCCCATTCTTCAGCATTTGGGATTGGACTACTCGATAACATTTTTTGGATATCTTGGTGGATTTGTTCAACTTTTTGTGTAGCATTAATCCAGGCCCCGTAATGCCTACCTGCATTATGAGTCGCTAAACAAGCGACATAAATTTGGGGGGTTAATTTATCAATTAGTGGGGGGTTGTTTGGATGGACGAGATCATTTATTCTGTCATCAGACATGGTCGGACTCCTTGTAAGTCTAACTGTGTTTAGGAATGTGACGGTGCTGAAACACTGTTGCATTCCGCTCTGTTTCTTACTACATAAAACTCACTATTAATAATAGACTAAAGTACGTTTTCAGTAAATAGTTTTTCAATCTTTTTTAATAATTTTTCTCCAGTCTCGATCTGTTTTTAACACATGTCTTGCAGCTTCATTGAAAAAATCTTCCACCTCAGCAATAGAAAACTCCTTGCAATAACTGTTGATTTCTTCCAATAAAACAGATGGTACTTGGATGCGGATTTTTTCAAGGTTTTTGGTCTGGATGGGGGTGTGAGTAGACCGGCAAGATCGCTCCTGCCAGCCCCTCCTCAGACCCGTACGTGCAGAATTCCCGCATACGGTTCCCGACTACTCGACGAACTTTAGGTTCTATTCAGTACATTGGGAAATATTGATACTATTTTGAATTTCGTAGGAAATTTTAATCTAACTAGCATGTTGATATATGATTCCCACTTCATTCGCTTTCGACCACCACGAAGGTTAATCCACCAGAATATTATTCTTTTCGTAACATTCAGAAACGATCTTACTCGTCTTCCGTTATCCGAAATACCATGGTAGTTTACCCATCCAACCACTACCTTAATCACTCGTTTAATAGTCTTACCTGTTCCTGCATTTCGATTCTTTCTCAGAAATTCTCGTAGTCCATTAAGTTTACGCGTAAAGCGATCCGCTCTCGAAGTGTATTTTAACCTCCAGAACTTTTTCGTTTCCGACATACCCCAATAACATGTGAAACCAAGAAATTTATATGTAGCCAATCGATCACCTTCATTAGCCGCTTTTAGTGCTGCATTGCACCCAGAGGCTATCACTTGTGATTTATCAGCATGCAGTTTCAGGCCATATTTCCCGAGCCTTTTCGGTAGCGCTTCATAAAATCGCTCTGCATCCATCTTCCGCTCAAAAGTAAATACCATATCATCAGCGTAGCGCACTAACTCGGCATTTCCTTTTATGTGTGTCTTTTTGATTTCTTCAAACCAAGTATCCACAACATAATGTAGGTATATGTTAGCTAGAGTGGGTGATATACTCGAACCCTGCTGACAGCCAATCGTATTCTTCTCAACAGCATCACCTACACTAATTGGGGCCGTAATTAATACTTGCACCAAGTGCAGGAATCTTCTGTCTGTAATTTTCTTCCTTAAACATTCCAACAGTGTCTTATGAGGGATCGTGTTAAAATATTTCTGAAGATCAATTTCCACAACAGCGCCATTAGAAAAACGATAGGTGGCTGCTTTTAACGCTTTTAGTGCGTCATGACAATTACGATTGGGGCGGAAACCATATGAGGTTGACAGAAATATTGGCTCAAATACCTTGCTCAAGATAGTGTTTACAGCAGTCTGTACTAATTTATCTTCAAAACAAGTTATTGCTAGTGGCCTCGTACTCCCGTCCTCTTTTTGGATCTCCACGATTCTTGATGGTCGCGGTTTATAGGTGCCTCTGCGAATACGTTTGATTAGATCTTCGAGATTTTCCTCTAGTCTTTTCCCGTACTTCTCTTTGGTCACCTTATCGATACCAACGGCTTTCTTCCCATCCGCCTGCTGATATAGCTCCCTTAGCATATTGATACTAATGACGTGTCCAACGTTGTTGAATACAGTATCAGGTTTCTCAATAGCCAATGTACCTATGCGTTCAATTTTCGTTAACCATGTATTTCCGTCTTGTCTGTGTACGGACATTGTTTCACTCTTACGCTCTTTCAATCTGCTAGCCCTTCACTCCCCGGTCTTCTTATTACCGCTTCTTCGCTACTATGGCTGACTAAGCAGTCCGCTTCCCATTTCGGATCGCTTACCTTGCGAGGGCTTGCGTTTCCAATACTTCTTCCTTGAAGGGTCATACGGACTTTTCCCAGGTGATGTCACTTACCTCTACAAACTCGCCAACGTCTTCTACCCCGGATGATTGATACCTTTTGTATAAACCAGAACAACCTCCAGATATCTATTGTCTGCTGTGTTATCAACCACATCGACTCTCATCAACTTTGCCTTTTCGGGGCTTACGTACCGCGCGCCTTTCGGCTTCGGCTCGAATGTTCCGCTGTCTACGCTTCATCCCTATTCTATTACTAGGTAGGGCGCAAGACTCGCTACTCGGTGGAGCTGGTTCCTCCTTCCGTCGAGGGACTTTCACCCTCAGGTAAATGCACCTTAACTGGCGCACTGATGATCGGCATGAGTGTGTCTCCAAAAACGATTAATATTGCCCCTATTATAAACATGGTTTTTTAAAAAATCCATCTCAAAACGTAATAAAAATTTTTTATTTTCTTAGGATAGCCTCGCCAAAAGGCTCACCCGTTTTTACTGGTTTTTAGCTTGTAATCCTGTATTCTAGACGTTAATCAAGCCACATGAAATATACTAAAGCAATCATTGAGAATAACCTGCACACCGGACGCACCAGCGCAAAAAACACAAATTTGCTGATATTTTCAGTTATTTTAATTTTCATGCCGGAAAAAATTACTTTTATCAATGTGCAATTATAACATTCCCATATTAGAATTGCACATTGGTAAAACGCCAAAATATAACTCTAATTAAATCAATCATTTGAAAATGGTCTTGATGTGCAAATCTAACATTTTGGGTGCTTATCGATGTTATATTCTAATATTGCTCCTAAGATACTGGTGTTAAAGCTTAACATTGAAAACTTTTTAATTTAAAAACCACAATCAAAATTTATTTTCCCTTTATGAAAAAGTCCAACTCGTTGTTACTCTTTTTGTCTACATTGGTTATAGAAACGCGGGGGATGGAGCGTTTGGGTAATCGTCCAGTCTTGAACAAGGCGCCCGAATATATCATCATAGGGATGTAACGGGCGTCCTGTGCTAAGGAGGCACAATGGGACGTAAAAGAATGCCGGGGCTCGTTAAAAGAAATGATAACTGGCATATCAATAAGGTGGTCGATGGGGTCCGGATTTGTGAAAGCACTGGCACCAATCGGCTAGAGGAAGCAGAACGATACTTAGCTCGACGATTAGAGACTATCCGTCAAGCGAAAGTATATGGCGTTAGGCCTAAGCGATTATTTAGGGAAGCTGCAACGAAGTTCTTGCTAGAGCATCAGCATAAACGCAGTATTCGATCGGATGCTGATCGGCTAAAAATGTTGGATGCTTATATTGGCAATTTAACTTTGGAATCTATTCATATGGGTTCATTACAACCATTCATTGCGACAAGAAAAGATGAGGGCGTAAAAACGCGAACTATTAATCATGGTTTGCAAATGGTACGCCATGTCATGAATCTTGCAGCAGGAGAATGGATGGACGAATATGGACTTACCTGGATAGCCAATGCCCCCAAAATAAAGTTGTTGCCAGATCATGATGCACGGAAACCCTATCCATTAGATTGGGATGAGCAAGATCGATTATTTGCTGCTTTGCCAATGCACTTGAGAGAGATGGCATTGTTTGCAGTGAATACTGGCTGCCGTGATGGTGAAGTTTGCAATCTGCGGTGGGAATGGGAAATGCCAACACACTCGAAAGAAGTAGGTTCGGTTTTTATTATTCCAGGGAGTCGTGTTAAAAATGGTAATGATCGCTTGGTCGTATTAAATCGCATTGCGCGTGCCGTTATAGAAAGACAACGAGGGAAGCATCCTGAATATGTTTTTATTTATATATTTATAAGGGCAAACCGATTTTGCGTATGTTAAATCGGGGTTGGCGCAAGGCGCGAGAAATAGCAGGATTGGATGTTCGTGTGCACGATCTCAAGCATACCTTTGGTAGACGCTTAAGATCGGCGGGGGTTTCATTTGAAGATAGGCAAGATTTATTGGGTCACAAATCCACACGGATTACGACTCATTATTCTTCGGTGGAATTGCAGAACCTCTGGGCAGCCGCTAATAAGGTTTGTAATGAAGAAGACAGGCCAAAATTAACGTTGCTTAGAACTGGGAGACCAGTGATGCACTATAACCCGGAGTTAAGTCATGCAAATCTCGCGCAAGAGGCTTCGCCAACATGAAAAGGGTAGAACTCTGTATTCGTAATCACTTGTTTTTCTTAGGTTTATTGGTGGGCCCACTAGGACTCGAACCTAGGACCAAGGGATTATGAGTCCGACTTGAGTTCTAATTTGTAGTGCGACAACTTATTGCTGTATATTCATAATCTTAGCAAATTTTGAACTATCAGCAAAGGAGAGCTGTCGCATGCGTAATTATACACGTTTAAATATGAAAGATCGATGCCTGATCACGACCTTCTTATCCATGGGGACTAAGGTTAGCACGATTGCACAAAGATCGGGTCGACATCGTTCCACTATCTATAGAGAATTAAAAAGGAACACTAAAAGAGGGAAGCGTTACATGCCGGGGGTCGCCAATGAATTAGCCAAAAAGCGTCATCCTCATCCACCTAATAAAATTAATACCATCCCTGCCCTTAATAAATTCATTTTTGATAGCCTTGAAAAAGGATGGAGTCCAGAGCAAATTTCACGGCGTATGCGTAAAGAAAAAAAAGATTTTCATGTCTGTTCAGAGAGTATCTATCGATATATCTACAAAAATAAAAAGAGTAACCTTTTCCAACTCCTCCCTAGAAAAAATCCTTATCGCCGTTTCCGAAAATCTCGAAAAGTTCGTAATAAAGCCCAATTATTATCGAGAAATATTGTTCATCGATCAGAAGAGGCTAATTCACGCAATATTTTAGGGCATTGGGAAGGTGATACCATTCATTTTCCACTGGGGCAGAAATCCTGCGTTACAACTTTAGTTGAAAGAAAAAGTCGTTTTGTCTGTTTGCGAAAAAACGAAAATAAAACTGCTCCAACCGTTATTGGGAAGATTTTAAATGTTATTAAATCTTCACCTGCAAAAATATGGGATTCATTAACCTTCGATCAAGGTCCAGAATTTATGGAATATCCTCAACTAGAACGCAAAACGAAATGTAAAATTTATTTTTGCGATCCCCGTGCTCCTTGGCAACGAGGAAGCAATGAGAACACGAATGGGCGTCTGAGGCGCTATTTGCCCAAAAATCATCCTATAGACGAGACAAGCCAAGAAGATTTAGATAGAATATCAGCATTGGTTAATAATACCCCAAGAAAGTGCCTGGGGTATCAAACACCTAGAGAAATGCTTATACAGTATTGGAAGACTTTTTGTCGCACTGCTCTATAGAATGCACAGCTACGATTTGCCCAATAATGCATAGCTGTGCACAGCTCATGCCCACAAATTGCCCACATCAATTTACCGATCCTTATCTGAAAATTTTTCATCTTCATTAAACATTCCAGAAATTTCTCTACTAAGCAATAAACAGCAATGGTAAACTCCACATTAAAGCTTGGTATCTGATGCACTGAGCTCAGGAAGACTCACTAGTAAAATATGGAATTAACAAGTTGACTTACATAAATAGTGAATCATCTTTTATTTAAACTAGGAGCAAGTCAATGAAGACCAATCTAAATTCTGCAAATAACCCTTTATCGTCTGATAAAGTTATCTCTAATGACCCAGAGGCAACAAAGACACACAAAGATGACACTTTAGCAGATCCCAACAGTATGTTGTCGACCATGCATATGACAAGAGTCATGATGGAAGCTGAAACCTCCCCTACTCAATACACTGCTCAACATGAATCGAGTGCGGATAATAAAAAAGCCAGAGACGACCAAAATCCGTTAAGGGTACCCCTAATCAATTCCAATGAGCAGCAAGCATTTTCTGTTATCTCATCCGAACAAAATTTATTATCATCAAAGACACAAATTTTTTTACAACAAACTGGTCTAAATTTAGAAGATTTACAAAGAGCTAATATTAGCTTGGCTTTTCTCGAAGAAATGCTCAATAAAAGTTTGTCCAAACGTTTGTTACGCTGGTTAGCACTTGATAGCACACTATCTAAAGCCACTCTGTTTCCTTTTCTAGACGAAAGGGGCATCCAGAATGAAGAAATCGTGGCTGAACAGTTAGATTGTAAAGCCACATTGCAAAAATATTTTTCAACTCGTGTCTGGATAAAGGGTAATTCACTGCCATTTAAATCTGAAAGAATGATTGGTCGAGCTTATGGTGTCGATAGCTTTTATGATGGTGTTGAGGCAGTTATTACTCGAGTTTGGTCATTAATGCTAGCTTCTTTTTTAGCCAATGATTTTTATAATTATTACAATTATCCAGATGAAAGGTATGGTGCCACTCCAAGTCAAATTTTCTTTAATCAAGGTGATAACGAGCAAGCTTTGGTTACTTATCTCTCACGTCCAGAACATTGGTATGGGTTCCTAGCATTCTTAGGAATTCCTTTTAGCTTTGGTATTATTAAGGCTATCTATGCCAGTTACTGTATACCTCGAACGCTTAAGGCTGAAAAAATAGCAGAATTAACAAATTTCTTTACGGATCCTCGCAACTTAAATTCAGAAAATTCAAATGTGTTTAAAGCCGCCTGGAACTGGTTTTCTCCTCTTTCAAAAGCACCCAAGTTATTAGAAACTACTCGAGAAGCACTATTATGGAACAATCAATTAACCTCTCAACAAAGAGCAAATTTGTATCGTGATTTTCAGAATTATATTCGTCATTCTCATAAGTTTGAACAACTAATTGGTATTGACATCCTAAGTGATATAGCAAGCGGTATGGCTAGAGGTGACTTTGTTAGGCTTGCTCGTTTAGGCGTTGATCCCCAATTACTACTATCTCTTTTAGCCCATAAAATACAGGCCTTGCAAGAATTACAGGAAATGGCGAAACATTATCAACTGCCCTCTGATAAACAAGATAACAGCAAATACGGTCGTTTTATAAAGCCATTACTACGCTATCTTTTTGCTCATTATTGTTTGTGGTCAATAGGACACGCCCAATCCAAGCTATTACAACCTTTCTTTTGGGGATTCAAAGCGGCAGATTTTTATGTAAAGGCAAAATTTGCTGTTTTGATTTATCAAGGGATCGCTGCAGCAATAGCGTTATCTCAACGCAAAAAAGATTGCTTAGACGATGGCAAAGTCTGGCAATTCATTAATGCTATTGGGGATTATAATTGTACCGTTTGTGCTGATTTCCCTATCCCATATCCCTATACTTTTACCATGCAAAGTTGCTTAGATAATTATTTGCGAACAAATAGAGATACAAATGAAATTATTAAGCTTTTTAACCGCATCCAAAATCGTGATAATATTACGATATTAAATCTATCAAATCAACGCTTCTCTGACGTAGATGGGCTCAATAACTTGACTCAAATAATGCCTATAGTTCAAAGACATATATCAACTTTAAAGGAATTTTCTTATGCATTCTCTGCAGGACTAATAAATGATTTTCGGATCGGGTCTGTAGGCGCAAAAGCAATTGCGGATTTTTTAACCCAATCTACGCTGCAGTCTTTATTTCTATCACAAAATAGCATAGGTGATGATGGGGCGATAGCTATAAGCTCCGCATTAACCAATTCTCAACTACAGAATCTAGTGTTAGACAGCAATAATATCGGTCACATAGGTGGGATCGCTATTGGAGACTCTTTGCCAAATTCTCAATTGAAAACATTAAATTTAGACAGTAATAGTGTCAGAGATAATGGTGCAATTGCTATTTGTTCTTCATTATACAACTCTACACTCCAATCCCTTAACTTAGATAGTAACTATATTGGTCCAAGTGGTGCTATTGCCATAAGCCTACTATTGCCTAACTCTACTCTAAATTCACTATCTTTAGATAGCAATTACATAGGTGATGCCGGGGCAATTGCTATTGCTTCTGTCTTACCAAATTCTAACTTACAATATCTAGAATTAGGCTCAAATGACATAAAGGTCAATGGTACTGTTGCTATTGCTGCTGCCTTACCATACTCTTCTAAGTTACAATATCTTGGTTTAAAAAATGCTTTTATTGGTCTTAAGGGGGCCATCTCCTTTAGTTTAGCATTGCCTAGATCTAGGTTACAAACTTTAGATTTAAGTTCCAATAATATAAATGCTGAGAGCGCAGTTGTTCTTGCAGCTGCCATGCCAAACTTTAAACTACAATCCTTAGATTTAAGCTCTAATTCTGCAATAGGTCATAATGGTGCTACAGCCATAGCGCGTTCATTATATAACTCCACCCTACAGTCTTTAGATTTAAGCTCGAATAATATAATAAATGATGGTGCTATTGCAATTTCAGCTGCCCTGCCAAGCTCTAGACTTCAATACTTAGGTTTAAGAAGCAATAATATAGCCGATGAAGGCGCTGTTGCTATTGCAGCTGCGTTGCCAAATTCTACATTACAAATTCTAAGTTTAGCTTACAATAATATCAGCAATATTGGTGCTGCTTCCTTCAGTTCTGGATTACCCCAATCCATGCTGAAAAGACTATTTTTAAGTAATAATTATATAGGTGATATTGGTGCTGCAGCAATTAGTTTTGGACTAACTAAATCTCAACTACAGTGGATAGATTTAACTGAAAATCAAATCGGAGATATTGGTGCCACTGCTATTGGCTCTGCACTATCCAAATCTCAGCTACAAAGCATAGATTTAACTGGAAATAAAATCGGGGATATAGGTGCTACTGCTATTGGTGCTGGCTTGCCCGCATCCCAACTACAAGAAATAAATTTAATTGAAAATCAGATTGGCGATATAGGTGTCATTGCTATTAGTTCTGGATTGTCTAAATCCCAATTAAAAATTTTGTATTTAGGCAATAATCACATTGGGGATAGTGGAGCTAAAGCCATTGCGGATACACTGATTATTCCTGTTAAAGCATTTCGTCATACCTTATGGATCAATTTATTAGATTCTAATGACAAACCAATTTTTGAAACACCAAAATCTAACACACAATTAATTGCGTTATCCTTATTTTCTAATAGCATCAACGATACAGGTGCTCAATCTATATGTAAAGCTCTTCCTTGGACTAACATACCAGTTACAGGACTATATTTTGGTGGAAACAATGTTGATCAATCAATTGTTCAAGGTGATTTTTGTGCCACCTCTTCTAGTTCTTCTGTACGCCCAACGTACTTAAATTTTGCTGTACCCTTTATTATTTTATTTTACTTTATTTCTCATTTACTATCTTTTACTGGATCATCTAAAGAATCCCATCGCAACTCAAACTCTAGATTTAAATCTAAAATAAAGCCTAAAGAAACTATTGCCCCAAAAGAAATCGTTAGGCAACCAACGATCCTACTCCAACAGAAACATACAATAACTACAATAGATATGGAAATTCAGGTAAAGAGAGCTTCCACTGCCCCCCAAGAAAAACCAAAAGTGCTAAATTTGCTTCCTCAATATTCATGCATGGTTAATAAAGCTGTTGTTTCAAACAAAAAGAACAGCACAAGTAACCCTAATAAAACAGATCAAGAACACGTTACTTTAACCGTTGAACAAAAAACCGCGAAAGAACAATATGCTCTTGCCCTAGAACTGCTTTATGGAAAAAATATTAAACGTGACCCGGATCGCGCCATTGAATTACTTATAAATTCAGCAAAACTTGGAAATCTAGAGGCCATGTATGAAATTGGAGATTGCTATTTAAGTGGAACTGGATTTAAACAAAACGACAAAAAAGCAGCCGAATGGTTTGGATTGGCTGCAAGACGTGACCATGCTCCTGCCCAACTTCAAATGGGTTATCTCTGTGAAGGAGGATATGGTGTTGAGAAAGACGTAAATATGGCAATGCAATGGTTTTCAATGGCGGCTGAATCTGGAACTGTTAAAGCTAAATTTGAATTGACCGAGCTTGAAAAACATTATTTTTCAAATAATCTCACTCAAAAAAGAGACGGAATTCGCCCCGCCTTATAAATATTAGGAAGAGGAAGTATCAAAATGTATTCACTCAATATAAATTGGAGAACACAATGAAGTCATTTCTGCAAATGATTGGACTAATGTCTGATGAAGCTGAAGAGTTTTACAAGAAGGGACGAGAAAAGTGCGGACAAGCACAACATGAATTGGCCATCAAAGAATATAGTGACGCAATTCGCTTAAACAATAATAAGCCAGAATATTACGAACAGCGAGCCTGGGGCCACTATATGCTTAAATGCTATAATGAGGCAATCAAAGATTATAGTGAAGCGATTCGTTTAAAAAGCAATGAGCCAAAATATTATCGTAAACGTGCTTCTTTGCTAGAAACACTTGAACTCAATGAAGAAGCAATCCAAGATTATAATGAAGCTATTCGTTTAGCACAAAATAAACCTGACTATAAAGATGAGAGCTTTAATATACAAAATGATTATCATGCTCGAACTAGGTTGAAATTTAAATTTAAACGTTATAATCAAATAATCGAAGATTGTAGCGAAGTTATTCGATTATACGAATATGACGCTATAATTTACTACGATCGTGGTGTTGCTCACCTTAATCTCAAACATTACGAAAATGCAATTGAAGATATTGATGATGTGTTTCGCTGTCTAGATAGATACGGTGATGGTGAGGTTTGTGACAATAGATTTCCAATGCATTACCATTGTCGCGGCTATGCGCAACTTCAACTTAAAAATTACAAAAAGGCTATTGAAGACTTCCATGCAGCTATTCGAATACAAAAAAAGTATCCAACACTTTGGGAAGAGAATGTGGATCATTATTGGGGATGCGGACTTGCCCAACCAGGTTGGCGTTTGGCTAGAAAGGCTGCTGGGCTAGAGGCAGTCCGCGTCCATGACTTGAAACATACATATGGTCGGCGTTTACGTGCCGCTGGTGTGAGTTTTGAAGATAGACAGGATCTATTAGGGCATCGATCTGGACGAATTACTACGTATTACTCATCAGCTGAATTGCAAAATCTCTATGAAGCTACGAATAAGGTTTGTGAACAAAGACGAAGTGGAGTCACATTAACTTTGCTTTGTAACCCTAATCGCCAACAAGGTGTTTTAAGACGCAAACCTGAAGTTGTAACGGCAAGTACCATTAGTAGTTATTTAGCCTAATGCCCACAAAATGCCCACAAGGCGATTTTTGGGTTTGGATAAATGCAAATGAGGTTACGTAAGCTTATGATTTTCTTGGTAATTTTGGTGGGCCCACTAGGACTCGAACCTAGGACCAAGGGATTATGAGACAGATCTGCCAATTTTAATGATTTGATTTATTTACATTTTTAATGTGCAGATCGCCTGCTACAAAGTCTGACCATGCACAACAAATCACAGCCAAAATGCGCAAAATCTTAGCAGTATTTTGTAATAGAAAATGGCAAAATTTATTAAACAACATATGTTTGATCTAATATATAGGTCATTCCCTCCAACCGGTTTTTGCCACCCTTTGTTGACGAATTAGCTGGGATACAAAATCATCATTGATTGGACAAAGATTTAGCATTATTTTTAATTGGCAAAAAAATGTCTCATGGTAAACACTTGGCATGGTAGAACAAGATCTGATTATTAGCAGAGCTCTTGTCGCTCTTTATAGCGATCCTAAAATCAGAGATAGTCTTGTTTTTCGAGGTGGTACCGCACTAAACAAACTTTTTATAAAGCCTCCCGCTAGATTCAGTGAAGACATAGATTTTGTTCAAAGAAGAGCAGAGCCTATTGGAGCAACAATAAGCGCAATACGTCGTGTTTTAGAACCCTGGTTAGGAGAACCCAAAAGAAAAATTACAGAACGCGGAGTCAAACTGATCTATAAATATACATCTGTCGATGGAATAGTTGTTAAGTTAAAAATTGAAATCAATACTACTGAACACTTCCAGGCATTAGATCTTCAGCATGTCCCCTATGTTGTAGATTCTAATTGGTTTACAGGTGATTGTATTATTACAACGTACCAAATTGAAGAATTAATGGCCACAAAATTACGAGCGCTCTATCAGCGACGTAAAGGCCGGGATTTATTTGATCTATGGTTTGTATCCACAAAGAACCTAGTGGATCTCCCAAAAGTTATTGAAATTTTTTATAAATATTGCAAAAATGACAAGAGAGTTATTTCAAGAGATGTTTTCTATGAAAATATGGAATTTAAACGTTCTAACGAAGACTTTCGAAAAGATATGAATGTTCTGTTACCAACTCGAGTTGATTGGAATTTCGATGAGGCATTCGAATATGTCCAAAACAACATCATTGTTAAAATCAAAAATGAAGTAAAACATGAAGCCATGGTATCATAGAATTAGATTTTAAAAACCTGTTTAACCGACCACGAGCATATACAAAAAAAAGTAGATATTATAGTTTTAACTGAAATTTTTGTAAGGAAATAATATGTCAGAGCCACTATTGACAAGATTGCGTGATTATTACATACAGAATGCTAAGTCATTGCTTGCTATATCCAAAGCTGCATCAATATATGCAAATTATACAGACAAAGGGTTATCTCGTGAAAAATTATATTACGATTTTCTAACTTCACACCTACCATGGAAATGCAAGGTTTTTTTCGGTGGAGCTTTATTTGATGATAACGGTCAAGAATCCAAACAGTTAGATATAATCATCACCACAGATACATCACCACGCTGGGATCTGCATAACAGGGATAGCTCAGGAAAATCTTATGCTCATGGAGGGTGCCCTGGGGATAGTGTCAGTCAAGTCAGACCTTAATATGCCTGAATTGCATAAAGCATTACTAGAAATTGCTTCAATTCCTAAAACGGAACCTTTGGATAGACGCATACCTCCAGGTTTTAACATAAAAAATTATGAAGATTGGCCTTTGAAAATTATTTATGCAACCGATGGTATTAAATATGAAACGCTATTAAGACACTTAACCGATTTCTACATTAAGAATCCACAAATTCATCAGAGTAGACAACCAAATTTTATTCATGTTTCAGGGAAATATTTAATTGCCAGAGCTTGGGAGGGAATGAGTAGCTATGATCAAAAGACAAAGAAAACTATAGTTCTTTCACCGGGAGCTTATTATGCTTTTGAAGTCGATGCTGATCTCCAGGCAACTATACAAATTCTTAAAGAATTTCAAAACCGAGTTATTGCGTCTACACAGATATTGTATTTATATAATACACTGTTTGATAATATCCTTTTATTGCCAGAAAATACACAGGATACATGATATCTAAATGATTAAGTTGGCGCTTTTGACGCCGTCTGTTAAGGAAGACGACATTCATCCTATTAACCTGTTTATTAATTCTAGTTCCTGCCCCCCCCTCAAAGGGGTTTTCGAGATTGACGAAATCAGAGCTAAATGCTGGATTTGACTTGGTAGATCGAAAGGGAATTAAGCCCTTGACACAAAGATTATTAATCATGTTATCTGATTTGTATATTAATGATTTACATCATGTTTTAATTGCAATGTAGAGTTGATGTTTTCCATGACTCTTCATAACAATGCTGAGCTAAAACACGCAAAAACCTCCAACCATCCCATGGATTGTTCCAACCCTTGAGCATATTATTTCTTTGCAGAGGTAGCAGCCACAAAAGGTCCGGTGCCCATAGGTCCTGGAGGCACTGCTACCCCTGCAGCATTTATTAAACTCCCCGCTGCTGCAGTTTGTGCTGCATAACCTGTTAAAACCAAGTTTGCTTGTGCGTGATTTGGTGGGAATGCTTCAACCGCTACTACATCTAGAGGTCTTTCCCATATTCGCCCTTCACCCCAATAATGGCCCCTTTTAGGATCACGTCTCAGAGTTAATGCCCTTTTGTCGGCTTCTTCTTTAGTCCCCTTACAATAGCCATATTTCATCACATCGATGTTAGGATGGGCATAACGTTCCATCGTTCCGTTAGGCTGTAAAACCAAGATACCCGTGTTTTCAAAAATGCCTCTGGAAGTCCATTGATCTTGTAAGGTTAAGTGATTGATGGTCTTTAAACGTTCTTTATCTTTGGGAAACTCAGAACTCACCTTCACAATTCCATCTAAGAAAATTTGATACAGGGCTTTTTGTTCTGTTTCTTCCGGTGGAATTTCTTGATTCAAGACCCAAGCTTTCATACCACGTATTGCGTTACTAAACAGACCAGGATGTTTGGCTATTTGATTGTCTTCATCCGCAATAATGTATTCTACTACCCTGGCAGCAGCACAATCTGCAAAGAGTTCTACCCCCTCCGAGCCTTGGAATAAATGATGTATTTGATCTGCATATTTATTTGCCAATTGTTCCGCAGTATATCGAATAAAATGGGTTCTTTCATAAGGCGTGACGGCCTTAAATACAGTGACCATTCTTTCTGCTTGTTGTTTACGGGTTCTTTGACGAAAATACAGCATTAAATCCGCAATGCCCGATACAATTGTTCCCGTTGGCAATTGCATGCCCACATAGGGGATTGGGACATTTGGAAGATGGGAAGCCAAATTTTTAGCCATATTGGCTTTTTGTTGCTCTTCAACATCTTTTATCGAAACGGCTTCTCCATTGGCCAGGGTTCTAAAATACCCATAGGTTTCATCGAGTTGTTTCTCAAAGCGTTCACAAAAAGAATCTTGGGTGGGGCTTAAATGACGTCTTTCATCTCCTGCCTTGACATCCGGCTTTTCCGATTGTTGTCCTGACATAAACCAGGGTAATCGTGCCACTTCTATTATAGCTTGAGTAAGCTTTTTCCTCTCGTATTTTAATGCACTAAACACCCCACCACCTTCCGCGATTGAGTCTTTTGTATTTACCCTCTCTAATAATGTTTTAACTAAAAGAGACTGAAATAAACTGATCTTATTATATCTTTCTCCGAAAAAAAATGATTCATATTCAACATTAGCCAATACCTGGGCAATGCATTCTCTAAGACATTTGGCATTTTCTGTCGATTTTAATGCTTCTTGCTCCTTTCGCAAACCATCTTCAAACTGTTTAACAACCGCTTCAATACAACTATTACGATTCATGCTAATTAGCTTTGTTTTCTCTTGTTCTGTTTTTAATTTGTTGCTAATACAGTTTATTATCACTGAATCACCTTCCAGCTTAGCAATCTCTAGTGCCGTTTTTCTGTCTGAATTTTGCATTGTTAAATCGCTACTGTTATTAACTAACACATTAACGGCATTTATCATTCCTTGAATTACCGCATAATGTAGTGGAGATTGACCATTATATAAAATGCGTTGACCTTCTGGGTGAATTTGAACCAGAAAATTTAAAAAATCAGGGTTACAATTAATAGCAGTACAAAATAATTGACCGATGGTTGCCTCTCGCATGATTCTCTCTTGTTCTGCGGACATCTTGCTCCCAGAATTTTGACAATAGAATGCTCCTATTTTAACCAGTAGATTTTTATAACTATTTTCACTTTTCCTTAATTTATTAAATGCTTGTTCTAGCGATATCTTATCCTTACTATGAAAAATCATCCAGGACAATATATCTTCTGGGCATCCAGGTAAAGTCTCCTTAGATAGAGTGGTTTTACAACCTCTATTAAGCAACTCTAAAACCATATTATAATTACCAAACATTGCAGCAATAAAAACGGGGACAAGGCCTAATTTATTGCTTTTATCACGATCATTTCCAAAGTCTCCTTCTAATACTGGAATTAAATGAGCATGGCCATACTGAGCAGCAATATGTAGCGGATCATTCCCTGCCAAATCCACAAATTCTCTATCTACTTTTCTATCCAATTGAGACGTGAAATCTTTAAACCAGTCTGCTGGGATCCCCAAGCGAACCAAAGTAAATAATACAGGTTCTTCTTCAAGAGAGGAGGTTGGAAGAATAATGGTCAATAAATTTTCGTGCAATTTGTTTTTCATCAAATCGCGTAATATTTTTAACCATTTTAAAGCTTCTTCTTTTTTCTTTTGAGCAACTGCTTGATAAAAAGGAAACTCGCTTATTATTTTTTTGATATCTGGATCCATTATAGAATGCTCATTTTTTTTGAAAGTTTGAAATAGCCTAATTGCTAGCTTTTGTACGTCTAAAGTCAGTTTTTCTAATAGTTCAAAACTATCTTTTTTCTGACGCGAAGTAATTTCTTTATACGCTTTCCGACTTAAAAGTTTATTAGCCTGATCATAACCTTGTTGAATGAACTGGCCTAATTTTTGGCAATCTTTCCTTATTTCTGAATATTCAGTTTCATGTTCTGCTTTTAATTTAAGGTTTTTGACTTCCCGATCGAAAAAAGCAAGGATTTTTCCATTTTTTTCTTGCAGCAACAAAAACTTGTTTTTGATCGTTTGATATTCTTGTTCATTTGATAGCTTCTCCACCAAACTGTTTCTTTGATTAACTTTAGTCCAAAATTGTCCAATAAATGCACTACGATCAGATTTAAATGCGTCAAGCCAAGCCCACAAACCAAATCCAAAACCACGACCGTTTTTTTGTATTTCCTTATTGTTGCCCCTATATAATGCGAAATTAAATTTATTATTGCTGATGGCTTCCTTCAACCATTCAGGGAGATCAAACTTAACTGAGCAAACATTATTAAGATCAAGACTAGTATTAGTAGTTCTGTTTGGATTGCAAAATTCTAACAATACATTAATAGGCAACTTGGATTGTTCTGCGCCTACATGATCAATAAAATAAATATCTGCCTGATCCCATGAAGTAGGATTATGGATACGATACTTTGCATGCGCCTCATTCATTTTTTTGATGAGGTCATCCCAATTTGCATGGACACCATGTTCCTGAGTCCATAAGCCCCTTTCAAATTGTTGAGCCTGCGCTATTGCCTCTTCTATTGATAAATAGTGTAATAACATCACTAACATATCCCAATGCAAGGCCCATGCCGCATACTGAAATCCAGTAATATTTTTAAAAGTTTTTTTTGCAGGAGATTTTAGATCACCCGACTTTAACACTAACCATCTATTGCTTGGATCTTGTAGCATTTTTTCAACATCATCTTGACGCCCCCAAGCCACGTGATCTAAAAACACTTGAAATAGCACCTCTTCTTCATTTGCTCCTTTTCTGCCACAACTAGTTCCAGCTCGAGTCATTGGATCTCTCGCTACAATCTCAGTTGTAGAGCCTGCAATGTACCCAACAGAAGCATCGCTACGTCTATTATCTTTTGCTCTCATAGCATCCATTTGAATTTTTTCGCTTGTGGTACTCATGACGTGCCTCCATTAGTTTGATCTAACCTTGATATTTCATATACTCTCCAAGAAGGTAAAGGAGCCTCTATTTCCGGGGTTGTACTTAACACCCTTTGCGCTGCACCTAATAAAGTATATTCACCTGTAAAAACAGAATTTAAAGAATAACTCCAAGGTTGATTAACATAAATAAGTTGATTAGGAATGGGATTCACAGTAATTACAGTGTTAAATGCCTCTTGAGATTGTGTTTGAGATCCCATCTTTGCTTTAGGTGCATTCTGATGCTTCATTGGTGTATGTAGAGGAACAAGTTCACTACCAGTGTTAGAGTTGGTTTTTTTTCCAAGTTGCTGCCTGTTTTGACGAACAGCTTTAAGATAAGTTTGTGCTTGTTTTATTTGACGTTGACGAGCAATAGCAATGTCCGCGTATTTTTCTTTTAGCGCCCCCGGGCTGGAACCAAAGAAGTCTTTAATATTGTCAAATGCCCATCTACCAATACTGCTGAAAGAACGGTAGGATTTGTTATTCTGTGAACTTATCTGCCTTTGATAAAACTGTTCTTGTTCTTCAGCATATTTTTTTTCTTTTGTTAATGATTTTATTAAATTTTCGAGTTGCTCAATTAAATGATCTGCATGATTCGCATTAGGAAACTGTTCATAGTTTTTCATCGCCCATTTTATTCGCTGTTCAGAGGACTGCTGTATTGCATCACGCTCTAGAATATCAACTTGAATGTTATCCCAACCAAGACCCTCCACCAACGCTTGTAGTAGAGGTGAAGAACTCATATTTGTAATAGGAAAAGAAGCAGTATGAACCGATAAGCTGGAGTGAATTTTCATATGATGTTCCTTTAAGTACGGTGCATTACCAAATAATGCATAACAAAAAATTAAACCACATCTACCAAACCCTCATTTTTCTTAGCTGCTTGTTGTTTTTCTAGATATACCTGTTCGAAATTCATGGGGCTCAGATAAACAGGCGCAAAACCGCCCTGAGTAACAATGTGACCCACCTCAACGCAGGCATAAGGATATAATTGATTTGGGCAGAATCCATTGAGAACAGGATCTTTTTGGCCTTCTGTAAAATCATCTAAGGTATAGAGCGCAGCCTGTTGCAATTGGACGCGCCATAATAAGCTGTCGTTGTGTTTAGCCGTTAAATCTAAACTTAAAACAACCTCATATGTATTATTTTCCTGATGGTGCGTTTTATTAAAAACCCGTAAATTTATAATAGGCTGTGGGATATTTTCAAGTAATGTCGGCGTTAACGTGGAGGCCTCGAATAAGCTACTTTTCACATAGATACGATGTAATTTCAATTGCGACTTTAACTTTGTTTCTTCCTCAAATTTCCTTTCAATAACCGCCATGGCTAACCCCTCAAGTTGACCAAGTTACTATTTAGCTCGAGAGAACAATATACCACAACCTAGCATCGTAAAACTAGATACCCACCTTCGGAAGATGAACCCACCATGTACAAGATACCTGTTTTTTGGAGTGCATTTAATTTTATGAGGACACAAAGAAATATTTAACCCTAATCAGCTCGATTTAAATTAGGCCACCATGCGTCGGGTGTGCGAATTTTACCGACGAGACTTCAGGGACATCCCATGTATGCGGCCATCTTAAAAGATTTCAAATTTACTCTCAAAAACCTCTATAAAACAGGCGAGCCTTTTGGCGAGGTTCTCCGCGGAAAAGTAAAAAATTTTGAAAAGGTTTTGGATCACTTCCTGAAAAATTCTGAACCCCTTTTCTGGATCAAACTTGCATGGGTTTTTGAAAATTTTGATGGCAGGTTCCCAATGAAAATGGGAGAATAAAGGGGAATATTAGCATATCAACAAGACGGTCGACGGAGTTCGTATTTGTGAAAGTACTGGCGCTGGCGATCTTGAAGAAGCAGAAAAATACTTAGTGCGGCGTTTGGAAACACATCGTCAAGCAAAAGTATACGGCGTAAGGCCGAAGCGAATATTTAGGGAGGCTGCCACTAAATTTTTGCTCGAGAATCAACATAAGCGCAGCATTCGATCGGATGCCGATCGATTAAAAATGCTAGATCGTTATATTGGCAATTTAACTTTGGAATCTATTCATATGGGTGCATTACAGCCATATATTGCAGCAAGAAAAAATGAAGGCGTAAAAACGCGTACCATTAATCATGGTTTACAAGTTGTACGTCATATCGTAAATCTTGCAGCAAGTGAATGGGTAGACGAGCATGGACTAACATGGTTAACCTCTGCTCCGAAAATAAAGTTGTTGCCAGAACATGATGCGAGAAAACCTTATCCGCTCGATTGGGAAGAACAGGATCGATTATTCGCTGCATTGCCGCTTCATTTGCGTGAGATGGCTTTGTTCGCGGTGAATACAGGTACCCGCGATGCTGAAATATGTAATCTGCGTTGGGAGTGGGAAGTATCAACTCCTACTGCAGAAGTAGGTTCAGTTTTTATCATTCCAGGGGAACATGTTAAAAATGGGGGCGATCGATTGGTTGTATTAAATCAGATTGCACGTGCAGTTATCGAGAGACAAAGAGGAAATCATCCTGAGTTTGTTTTTGTTTATCGAGGCAAGCCCATTCGTCGCATGTTGAATCGAGGTTGGCGAAAAGCTCGAGATCTAGCAGGACTTGATGTACGAGTACACGACACAAAACACACTTATGGACGTCGTTTGCGTGCTGCCGGAGTATCATTTGAAGACAGACAGGATTTATTGGGTCACAAATCCGCTAGGATCACCACCCATTATTCCGCTGCTGAATTGATCAATCTCTGGGAAGCAACCAATAAAGTGTGTGTTGGTCAGAACAAGCCAAATCTTGTTTTACTGCGTACTTTAGCACAACCGAGTTGCGCAAAATTTAAGCAAGAAATTTTGCCGGCTTAAAGGGGTAGCAGATCAACGTTGTAACTTGATGATTTCTTTGGTGTACGTATTGAGACATAGGTGACACTAAATACCGGAGACATAGGTTACACTGTAGGCATTTACAGGAGGGCCTGGCAATGCCTTGGATGGAGTGTAAAACTATGGATGAAAGACTTAAGTTTGTTGCAAGACTACTAGATGGCGATAAGATGTTGCCTCTATGTGAAGAGTTCGGCATCTCTAGAAAGACTGGTTATAAAATCTATAACCGATATAAAAATTTTGGGCTAGAAGGATTAACTGATCGCAGTCGCAGACCTTATCGATATGCTAATCAACTTCCCTTTCAAGTCGAAAAAAGATCCTCAGAATTAAAAATGATAAACCCACTTTTGGAGCTCCAAAAATCAGAGAATTGTTAATTAGAAAATTTCCAGATATTCATCCACCCTCTAAAAGTACTGTGCACGCTATTTTAGATAGGCATGGTTTGGTTATAAGACAAAAAAGAAATCGTCATGGTAAAAAACAAGGAACACCGTTATCCGATACAAATATCCCAAATAAATTATGGTGTGCGGATTATAAAGGAGAATTTCGATTAGGAAATCATCAATATTGCTATCCTCTCACAATAACAGATTTTAGTTCCGCGTTATTTACTGGCCTGTGATGGGCTGACAACTACTAAGGAGGAATATGCTTTTATTGCTTTTCAAAGGGTTTTTGAAGAGTTTGGCTTACCAGATGCCATCCGAACAGATAATGGTGTTCCTTTTTCTTCGCCAATGTCATTATTTGGATTAAGTAAATTATCTGTTTGGTGGTTGCGTTTAGGCATTTCTATAGAAAGAATAAAACCAGGTCATCCTCAACAAAATGGAAGACATGAACGTATGCATTTGACCTTGAAAAAAGCAACCACAAAACCTGCTGGAGAAAATTTTTTACAGCAACAAGAAAAATTTGATCATTTTATTAAAGAATATAATACTGAAAGACCTCATCAAGCTTTAGATATGAAATGCCCTGCGGAAATTTATGTTCCTTCTACCAAAAAATATGCAGGTCTTCCGGAAGTGGATTATCCATTCCATGATAAGGTTATTACCATCACGAGTTGCGGCAGAATCTGTTTAAATGGAAAAAAGATAAATGTCAGCCAAGTCTTTGCAGGACAAAACGTCGGCATTAAAGAAACAGAGGATAAGATCTGGCTAGTAAGCTTTATGGATTATGATTTAGGGTATTTTGATGAAGAATCATGTAGACTGGAACCTTTAACGAACCCTTTTGGGCCTAAAGTGTTACCCATGTCTCCGGTATAAACTGTAACCCATGTGTCCGGTACGGACCTGGTTTTTATGGTGGGCCCACTAGGACTCGAACCTAGGACCAAGGGATTATGAGTCCAAAGACTGCATTTAAGACCTTTGATTTTATTACACTTTTTGCCGCGGATGATCACTACAAATGGCGAACAATGGCGTACGAAGTCGAACCCAAATACGAGGATCTCACGAGCGATATTTATCGGATAATTTTCAATCCAAAGCGCTGGATTTAATGCGTTTAATTTCATTAGTTTTTTTACCGCAGATCCCCGCTACCTACCACTAACTTTGCTGTACCGTGCAGCACTCAAACCCATAATTTTCCCACATACCAAAATCCCATTAGTTGAATCTATTCTTCTTTTTCCAAAAGGTCTTGCTATCCCACTAAACCTTAGTTTATACTTTTTGTATACATTAAAGTAGTAAAAAGCTTATTATGGGTATACAAAAAGTAGATGATAGGACGGAAAAGACTAGGCTATTGCAGGCTCTTATAGAAGGCGGTAACCGAGTCATGACTGCCAATGTGGTAAAGCAGGTTGCACACCAGTGTGCCATCGATCCTGACTATACCCCACATCTCATTACATCATTAATTCAAGATAACTGGTTAACCCCTCTTAAAAAAGGGCTATATAAACTTAGCCAGACTACAGGGATCTCACCTGTACATGAATTTGAGATCGCCATGCATCTTGTTAAACCCGCTATGATCAGTTATTACTCTGCTTTTTATCACCATGGTTTAACCGATCAGGTGCCAAAACGAGTTTATATTTCAACTTTAAAAGGTCATTCAATTCCTCATGAACAAGGCCAGACCAGGCGTGCAAGATTTAAGTTGGCAGATCTAGAATATCAGATCGTACAGTTAAAGGAAGAACGATATTATGGTGGGATCCAAGCCTGGAGAGGAGAAGGAGGTTTTAAGGTGGCAGATCTAGAACGTACTTTAATTGAAGGTTTTGCTAGCCCACACTATTGCGGCGGTTTTAATGAAGTCATGCAAGGCCTTACAGAAGGTTTAGGAAAAGTGAATTTAGAAAAACTGATTGATTATGCTTTACGCTGGGATATTGCCGTTAGTCGCAGAGTAGGGTGGGCACTGGAAGAATTGGGGATCGAAAGCGCAAAATTAAGTCCTTTAGTACAACGAGAACATGCTGGTTATCGACGTTTAGATCCTTCTCGTCCCGCTCAAGGCCATTATTCTAAACAATGGTTATTACAGATTAATTTATCAGGAGGGTAGATAAATGTCTCTTAAACTTAGACTATTGAAAAAGCAACAGGAAAAAAAAGCCAGTTGGAATATGATCGAGTTAGATTATGCTTTAAGCTGGATATTAGCGGCTATAGCAGCAGATCAACCATCCAAAGAAAATCTCATTTTTAAAGGCGGTACTTGCCTTAAAAAATGTTATTTTGGTGAGCATTATCGCTTTAGCGAAGATCTTGACTTTAGTGCGGATCCACAATTAACTGATCCGTTTTTAGATGCTTGTTTAGAACGGATACTCTATGGTGCCAGCACACTCTCGGACCAAATGGGCGCTGGAATAGAATATAGCGCGGAGCCTTATTTAGAAAAACAAGCACATCCCTTTAACCAAAGGGCTTATACTGTAAGAGCAAAATTTCCTTGGCACCGAACACCTCTTACCAAAATTAAATTGGAAATAAGTAGAGATGAGCATTTAATTTATCCAATTGTTGAAAAACCGATATTACATGAATATGGCGAAATTCTGACACAACATATCAAAGCCTATGCTCTTGAAGAAATTTTAACCGAAAAATATCGAGGAATCTTACAAAACCAAGAGCGTTTGAAAATCAAAGGTTGGGTGCGATCACGAGTACGAGATTTTTATGATTTATGGCGTATCTTAACGCAATTTAAAAATGAGGTGAACCTAGTAAACTTTAGAGAGGCATTTATTACAAAATGCCAGCATAAGAGCATCCAGTTTGAAGATCCACAACAATTCTTTGCAAATCAAAACTATTTACTACAGATTAAGAGAGATTGGGATCAATTTCTAGAGGGTCTTCTTGAAGATCTGCCTTCCTTTGACTCTACAATCGAAGAACTTAAAGCCTTAACTTGGCAAGTGTTTCGAGAACCTGTGTATTCTTAAAAGAGAGTAAAAAACATGAAAGATCTCAATAAAACCTCATATCAAACCTTACATACAATTTACAATAAACATCGTCGAAAATATCGTGGAAATCCTGATTCAAAACAGATGTGTTGTATGTGGTCAACTAACTGCCCGCCTGATACTCTCACAGATACACAACCTATTTACGATATTGAAAACGCATTTAACATTACAATTGAAGAAGATGAAGCAGTAGAAATATATGATATGACCCTGGATAGGGCCATTAAAAAAATTATGGAGATGCAGAAAATGCAGACAACAACTTAAAAATCTTTGGCTTAATTTAAAAAGAAGAAGTTAAATTTTTTCGCAAGAAATACATGATAGAATCTTTCTCAAAGCCTTTTCGTTCAAATTCAATAATGTAACCGAGTTTCTTATAAAAATTAAGAGCTTCAAAATCCATAGTGTTCACCACCATAAAACGACAGGTATTCTTAATTGCAAGCTCCTCTACTCTTCCCATCAGATCAATTCCGTAACCTCTGCCACGCAACGATTCGTCGATCCATAATAAATCGGTATACAAGCAGCCATAAAATAGAAAACCAGAACATCCTCCTTTAACGTCACCTATTTTATCCTTAATATAAAAAGCAAAAGGCTTTCCTGGTTCGTGTCCTTTCATAAGCTTGGCATTTTGAGAAATTCCTTTCCAGAGCGTTGTGGTATCAGTATGGCTAGGATCTGCATCAAACGTGATTGTGTATTCCATAATTACCCTCAGTATTTTTTTCAAGATGACTTTTGACTTAGCTTTCGAATTCTAAGACTATCATGTCATGAATATATTGTCGCGACATGTCGCGACAATCTCAATAGATTTATACAGCATTTTGAATAAGTGCTTTTACACACCTCTACTGAAATTGAGAATGCAAAAAGAAATGCAGAGCAATTCGATAAAGCTGCCAATTTATTAGAGAGGCAATAGTTGGGATTCTGAATTCTGCCTAACATGATTTTGCTAAATTATTGACGCCGAATGTTCTTTGATTCAGTTAACAAATCCACAGTATACCTCATAATTTTCAAATTATACCCTCTTCAACGATATCTAATTTGTGGAAATAAATAATATATCGTTTTTCTCTACGTTGGTATGCTCATGCGTTTTTTTATCCTTCCATTCTGCTTTCAAAGGCTGAGTCCAAGTTTAGATTAAGCCATTTTGGAATGAAAGTTTTTAAAGACTCTGGTCGAAGATCAACTTTTTCTAGTTGATTAATAGGTATCCAAATAATTTTAATGTGTTTTTCGAATTGTTTTAACGCAACATGCGGTGCAGGTAGAAGACTAGAATTTGCTTCAAAAATAAAATTATATTCATGAGTATGGCATTTAGCGTGCTGTTTAACATTCGGATCGAAAGAGTATTCAAGACAACCTAGAAACCGATTAATTTTTATTTCGAATCCAATTTCTTCCTTTAATTCTCTTAGCATGGCGGATTTAGCGCTTTCCCCATGTTCAATATGGCCACCAGGCAGAAAATAAAAATCAGGATCAAGTCCGGTAGTCTTACAAAGCAAAATATGCCCTTCTTTCACTATTACGGCACGTGATTGAACATGGATACTATTTTTATTCATCTTTCTTTTTCCCCCTTTCTTTAATTTCCCAGCAGACCAATTTTAAATAAACATGTATCTAAATAAAATCTCATTGCGTACGTGCCTTAAATACTTTGGTTTATGACATTCAGAAAATAAAATCAGGGAATGATACAGCGAATATTTTACCATTTTCAGCAGATCATTCGGCATATTTTTAATAGATGCCGCTTCATATTTCCCTTTTTCTAGCACATGTTCTTTTCTAAACAACATATGTTCTTTGACAGCGACATATGTTGTTTGGATTCTGCCGTAATGAGGCTAGGAAGATACGCGTCGGATCATATTACAAACCTAATTGTATCATTGTTTCTATATGGTTTACAGAGATAGTCTGAGTGATCATTCCCCCTGCCAATTGAATAGTGTATACACATTCTTTTAAAGTTCGGAATTGTGCCAACTTCCTTAAAAAAATTTTCTAAATTCCCTATTGCTTTTAAAAGGAAATAGAATTATTATGCCTTTAAAGTGTCGAAAAGTGACACTTAAAGGACATAAAATGTTCTCAGACTATTTAAAGCAAATACTGCAGTAGATCATAGATCCTTTACATCATAATCATATGTAATTCGTTTGTTCATAAAAAACATACACTCACTTAGGCACCATTATGTTTAATCTGTTTCAAATTTTATACGTTATTTTTAGTATCCTATTCAAGGTATTAAAGTTAGGTGGCGTCAGCTCTATTGTTGCAGAAAATATTATATTAAAACAACAATTAATCATTTTATCTAGAAACAAAAAACGATGTCCCAATTTATTAAATGCAGATCGTTTAATATTTGGCTTCTTAAGCCGATATATCAATATTAAACGATTGATACGTTTAGCCATTTTAGTTAAACCTATTACCTTAATAAAATTACACAAGATTTTTGTTTCAAAAAAATACAGATCTCTTTTTTCAAAAAAGAGTCATAAAAAACCTGGAAGAAAAGGGCCATCTCAAGAAATAATTGATCTCATTTTAAATTATAAGGCTCGAAACCCCAGATTTGGCTATTTGCGTATTGCCATGCAAATTTCAAATCAATTTGGAATTGAAATAAGCAGCGATATTGTAAGAAGAATTTTAAATAAATTTTATAAGCCCACACCTAATAAAAATAATGGACCTAGCTGGTTATCATTCCTAGGGCATACTAAAGATTCATTATGGTCTATAGATTTTTTTAGAACAGCATCTATTACTTTAAACTCATATTGGATCATGGTAATAATGGATCAATTTACAAGAAGAATTGTCGGATTTGCCGTTCATAAAGGCGATATGGATGGTGTAGTTATATGTCGTATGTTCAACAGTATTATTTCAAAACAAAAGCTACCTAAACGGATTTCAACGGACAATGATCCACTGTTTAAATTTGAAAGATGGCAAGCCAATCTTAGAATTCTAGACATTGAACATATAAAATCCATACCCTACACTCCAATTTCCCATCCATTTGTGGAGCGGTTAATTAGAACGATTCGAGAAGAGCTATTGAACAACATTTTCATCTGGAATTCTTGTGATTTACAGAAAAAGCTAGATACTTATAAAGATTATTTCAATCAATCGCGATCACATTCTGCTATTAATGCAATGACGCCGGAAAATAAAAGCTCAGGGAATAAGAAAGTGCTTAGTTTAAGTAATTATCAATGGAAAAAGCATTTACATGGGTTGGTTCAATTACCTAATGCTGCTTAAAACTTAGGAATTCGCATATTACAGGGTTAGCTTCGAAGATCGTCAAGATCTTTTAGGCCATCGTTCTGGACGGATTACGACACATTACTCATCTGCTGAATTGCAGAATCTCTATGAAACGGCCAATAAGGTTTGTGAAGCACGTCGCAGCGGAGTGGTACTCACTCTACTACGTAATACAAACCGTGAAATGGTAAGCAAGAATGTGCAAGATTTACAGCCAATTGCATTATGAAATTGGCGCATATTTTGCAGCTAGCTCCCGCAAATATCCCGCAAGGATTTTTGTGGGTTTGGGAAGGGTGAAATTTTTAGGTGTAACTCTATGATTTTCTTGGTAATTTTGGTGGGCCCACTAGGACTTGAACCTAGGACCAAGGGATTATGAGTCCCCTGCTCTAACCAACTGAGCTATGGGCCCGAAACAATTCAATATAACAAAAACCAATGAAAAAATAAACCAATCAAGCTGCCCGCACCTTTGTTTTCTTCATCGGTAAAGCTTCTCAGTTGTTCTGATCGGCTTGGATGACGCAGTTTTCGTAAGGCTTTTGCTTCAATTTGTCGGATACGTTCACGTGTTACATCAAATTGTTTACCGACTTCTTCTAGAGTATGATCGGTATTCATATCAATACCAAATCGCATTCGTAATACTTTGGCTTCTCGCGGCGTTAAGCCCCCTAGAATTTCGGCGGTTGCTTCGCTTAAGCCTTCCATCGGTTGCAGAATCGATTGGAGATTGGACAGCTGATCTTCAATAAAATCACCTAAATGTGAATCTTCATCATCACCAATGGGTGTTTCCATGGAAATAGGTTCTTTGGCAATTTTCAGCACTTTACGGATTTTATCTTCGGGCATGCCCATTCGTTTCGCCCAATTCTTCTGGTGTGGGTTCACGGCCCATTTCTTGCAACATTTGTCTGGCGATACGATTTAATTTATTAATGGTTTCGATCATATGCACGGGAATACGAATGGTGCGTGCTTGATCAGCAATTGATCGGGTAATGGCTTGACGGATCCACCAAGTTGCATAAGTTGAAAATTTATAACCGCGGCGATATTCAAATTTATCAACCGCTTTCATTAAACCAATATTGCCTTCTTGAATTAAATCCAAAAATTGCAAGCCGCGATTGGTATATTTTTTCGCAATAGAAATCACCAATCGCAAATTAGCTTCGACCATTTCTTTTTTTGCTCGTCGTGCTTTGGCTTCGCCAATCGACATGCGACGATTTAAATCTTTAATCTCTGAAATTAACAGGCTGGTTTCCATTTCAAGGTTGACTAATTTTTCTTGAATGGCGTAAACCTTATCGCGATAATGTTCCAATTGCAAAGAATATTCGGTCTTTGCATTAATTTGCTGTAGTATCCATTCTGGATTAGTTTCATGATTCGGAAAAGAGGTAATAAAATGTTGCCTTGGCATTCTGGCTCTATTCACACAAATGTCCATGATGGCTCTTTCGTGTTCGCGCACTCGTTCTAGCATGCTACGCACTTTTCCAGTAAGAGATTCTAAAATGCGTGGAACTAATTTAAAACCAACCAAACATTCGCCCAATTTTCCGAAGAATGCCTGAGTTTCGGGATGTTGTCGTCCCATTTGTTTTGAAGATTCTTTTGATTGATCAATTAAAGTAAAAAGTTCGGTAAAACGACGACGTGTTTCTTCAAAGTCGGGTTCTGCATCAAATCCAGCTGTATCAGCTGACTCTTCTTCCTCTTCCTCAGCAACGACAGTTACCCCATCGACAGCATCTTCTTCTTCAATAGAGACTCCAACAGACACCACTTCTTCTAAAGGAGCAGCCCCTTGTGTTGCATCAACAAAACCATTGATAAGTTCAGTAACCTTAATTTCACCGCTTTCCACTTTAGCAAATTCATCAAAAACTAAATCTAATAGCGGTGGGTATTGCGCAATTGTCATCAATACTTCGCGCAATCCTTCTTCGATTCGTTTAGCAATGGCAATTTCGCCTTGACGTGTTAATAATTCTACTGTTCCCATTTCACGCATATACATACGAACAGGATCAGTCGTACGACCAAGATCAGCATCTGATGTACTAATGGCAGCGGCGGCTTCTTCTACCACCTCATCGGTAACCACAGTAGTCACAGATTCCGATTCTGTCAGCATCATGGCGTCCATATCCGAGGCCATCTCATAAACTGTAATCCCTTCTTCATCCAGCATCTGAATGTAATCTTCAATTTCAGCCGGCTCGACAATTTCTTCAGACAGGTATTCGTTTACCTCGTTATAGGTTAAATAGCCCCCCTTTTCTTTCCCTAATGCAATAAGCGATTTAATTTGAGCGGCTTGCTGTTCTCGGTCTGAGTAACTCATAATGCATAATCTCTATAGTAAAAAAATGGTTGATTAATCACGAAGAGTACCATCAATGCTACCCCTTTCCTTCTACTGTGGTAGTTGATTGCTGTAACAGCTGTTTCAATTCGGTTTTCTCTAACATAGTCAGTGTTCCCTCTTTTGCTCTTTGCAACAATAGCTCCAATTGCTGCTCTTTAGCTCTCTCTCTTAACCTCTCTAATGCACCTAGGAGTTCTGCTTCAAGACCTTCAATAGGTACAGAATCTGCATACGACATTATGTCAGTTAACCTAAAACTCCCAGGACTCCCCAAGACTCCAATATCTTTATCAGCCTTTAGTTGCAAACCTGCCACTTGCTGTTCAATGACCTCGATAGCAAGTATTGGGTCTTTTCGTAAAATCTCAATCATAGCACATAGTAACTGGGTACCGGGTGTGTCAACCCCTGTTAAATCACCCAGTTTATCAATACTTTTTATTAATTCTCGATGTTTTAAGAGTAAACCAATGGCTTTAAAGGCAGTTGTCGGGGGTAAAATCTTTTTTGGCAGCATGTTTTTGATTGGATAGGCATTTGATCTTTTCGCATAAAAACCTGCTCTTTTCACTAAAGTTCCCGGTGCCATCCCTGTCAGTTGCTCTAAACGTTCTAACATCAAGTCCTGAAACACACCAGCAGGGAATTTTTGAATAAGTGCCCTAGCTGTTCTAGCTAACTCAGATCGACCTTCAATCGAGTTTAAATCTAGATGCGCAGAAAGACTTTCAAATAAAAAGTCAGAAAGTGATTTGGCCTCCTGCAATTTACTCACAAAACCTGCTTTTCCATTTTTCCTTACAAATGAATCGGGGTCCTCTCCATTTGGCAGAATAATAAACTTAACTGTTCGTCCTTCCTTGATGAGTGGTACGCAAAGAGTAAGCGCACGTTTCTGTGCTACTCTACCTGCTTCATCGCCATCAAAACAAAAATATAATTCGTTGACTTGTTTAAATAACAAGTCCAAATGTTTGTCGGTTAGCGCTGTGCCTAGCGTTGCAACGACATTGTTAATGCCAAACTGTGCTAAAGTCACAACATCTAAATAACCCTCTACCACAATAAGAGAGGTTAGCGTTCTATTGGCAGCCCTTGCCTCATATAAACCATAAACTTGTTGGCTTTTATTGAACACGACTGTTTCCGGTGAATTAAGATACTTAGGTTCCCCTTTCTCAATAACTCTTCCCCCAAAGCCTACCACTCGGCCTCTTCGATCTCGGATAGGAAACATAATACGATCACGGAAACGATCATAATAGCGATCTTTATGGCCCTTATTGCTTGCCACTAATAATCCACTCTCCAATAAATGTGAGAGATTATCGGCAGAAGGACTTGCAGGAAGGCCTGCAGGATGGTTTTGTGATGGATGTTCTAATGCCTCTGGATGTCCTAATGCTTGTAAAATGCCATCCCAACCTTCTGGCGCATAACCTATATGAAAAGATCTTGCTGTTTTCCCTGTAATGCCACGCCCTTTTAAATAATCTATAGCTCGCAGCTTGGTAGGATGTTTGAATAGTTGTTGTTGAAAATATTGGCTTGCTTTTGTAAGCATCTCATAAATCTTATCGAAACGGGTTTCATTTTTTAATTCTTCTGCTTCTTTTGGAACTTTAAGCCCTGCTCGCATTGCTAAAGATTCAATGGCATCCACAAAATGATAACCAGAATATTCCATTAGAAAACGTAAAGCATTACCATGAGCCCCACAACCAAAACAATGATAAAATTGCTTGCTTTGGCTGACCGTGAATGAGGGTGTTTTTTCAGTATGGAAAGGGCAACGGCTCACATAATTAGCGCCTGCTCGACGCAATGGCGTAGATGTAGATATAGATTCGCGAATGATCTCGACAATGTCGACTCTCGACAATAATTCTTCAATAAAAGATTCGGGAATATGCCCCGCCATAACTTAAGCGATCACTGCGTTTGAGAAAGTAGGCTTTTAATTATATTTCCGACCTCCCCCATATCGGCTCGACCTTGAACCTTAGGTTTGATGAGGCCCATCACTTTTGCCATGTCTTTTACAGATTGTGCACCTACTTCTTGTACTGCCAATTTAATCAAACCTTGGATTTCTTCGGCGGTTAAAGGGGTTGGGAGAAATTCTTGGATAACTTCAATTTCGTTACTTTCTTTCTGAGCCAAATCATTTCGACCTGCTCCGTCATATTGTTTAATCGATTCACGACGTTGGCGAATCATTTTATCTAAAATAACCAGAAGTTGCTCATTGCTTAAATCTTTCCTTTCATCCACTTCCCATTGCTTGATGGCAGCAAGAATCAATCGAATAGTCCCCAAGCGTTCCTTAGCCTGGGATCGCATTGCGGCTTTCATGGCTTCTTGGATGGTGAATTTTAAATCGCCTTCTTTCACTTCCGCTCCTCGCGTCTTGGACCTGGCATTCCTACTTGCTCACGTTGTAATTTTTTCAGATGACGTTTTCTAGCAGCAGCGGCCTTACGTTTACGAACAGTAGAACCCTTTTGATAAAATTCTCGTCGTCGTAACTCTTTTGGAATACCGGCTTTTTCCACAGCTCGTTTAAAACGACGCATGGCTGAATCTACAGACTCCCCTTCTCTCACCCGAACATTTGCGCGAACACTTGTCATTGAACGATTTACCTCTCAAAGTTAGTTGTATGAAATTTAAACGATGCTTAATCAGGCATGTTATTCTAGACTACTGCGAGGCAGTTGGGAAGATGATATTAAGTTTCTTGTTAAGTTTTGTTACGCGGGTGCCCAGGGTTTGGCAGCAATCATGGTGAGGTATGACATGTTATGGTAATAATGGCAAGTTCTGACAAAAATACGAGAAAAAATAGTTGCGTTTTAGGAATTGAGACTTCTTGCGATGAAACTGGGGTGGCTCTCTATGATTCCGAAAAGGGTCTATTGGCTCATGCCCTTTATAGTCAAACCAACCTGCATGCACCCTATGGCGGGGTTGTGCCTGAGCTTGCCTCCCGGGATCATATCACCAAATTATTGCCATTAACCAAACAAGTACTTGCAACAGCTAATCTTACCTTACAAGACCTTGGAGGTATTGCGTACACCGCCGGTCCTGGTCTGGTGGGTGCCTTACTGGTGGGGGCTTCGTTTGCAAAAGGACTAGGTTATGCGCTCAAGGTACCAACTATCGGTGTACATCATATGGAAGGGCATTTATTGGCTGCTCTTTTAGAAGTAGAGGTCTCTCTAGAAGGTCCGCATCTTTCTTTTCCTTTTTTAGCTCTTTTAGTATCCGGTGGGCATACCATGCTGGTAGACGTAAAAGGCATTGGTCATTATCAAATTTTAGGAGAGTCCATAGATGATGCAGCAGGAGAAGCCTTTGATAAAACTGCTAAGATTTTAGGACTAGGCTATCCTGGAGGACCTTTATTGGCAAAACTGGCGGAACAAGGTCAGAGTAATCGCTTTCATTTTCCCCGCCCTCTTACTGATCGCCCTGGACTCGATTTCAGTTTTAGTGGTTTAAAAACCTTTACTATGAATACTTGGAATGCAACTGAAAAAACGGATCAAGATCGTGCTGACGTGGCATTGGCTTTTCAAGAGGCAGTGGTCGACACACTTTTCATTAAATGCAAACGAGCCATTAAACAAACTTTACATCGTCAATTGGTGGTTGCTGGGGGGGTCGGAGCCAATCTCCATTTAAGGGAACGTTTCAAGGCAGTTCAAAGCCAGTTGGGTTGCCATGTTTATTATCCTCGATTAGAGTTCTGTACGGATAATGGTGCCATGATTGCTTTTGCGGGTTCAAAACGACTCCAGCAACTCCGAGGCCTACAACAAGAACAACGAAACCAAGAACAAGGGCTGTTAGAAATAAAAGTTCGGGCTCGCTGGCCCATGGACACATTAGAGAATTAATGTTTAAAATGTAATCGTAATGGGGTCCGCCTCGAAGGATATAGTGTAATCAAGGAAGGTTCAATGAATAAAATGCAAGCATCCGTCGCATTTCTTTTCTTTTGTTTGATTTCTTTTGGAATTAAGGCGGGAACGCCCATCTCCATTTGTACAGATTCTAATTTTTGGTACCCTTTCACTTTTGTTAAAGAAGAAAATAAACAAGCAGCGGGTTTGCATATCGACATTATTACCAAAGCTCTTACGGAATTAGGCTATGAACCTAGTTACAAACCGATGCCATGGAAACAATGTTTAAAAGATGCAAAGGATGGGCATTTTGATGCAGTAGCCACTGTTTCTTATAGAGCAGACAGAGCCAATTTTTTGGATTACCCAGCCGACGCCGCTGATACTAGCCCAGGCGCAAAATCAAAAAACCGTGTCTCGCAAGTTGAATATGTTGTGATTACGCCCGTTGTAAATGCAAAGGGAAAGCCCAATGTTTACAGCTATCAAGGTGATATCAAAACCATTCCTTCGCCTGTGCGTGTTCCCGCAGGCTATTCCATTATTGACAATCTTGAATCTGCAGGTTTGAAAGTTGAAGAGGGTCAACATTCCATTGAAGATTTTCAAAAATTGGTTACACAAAAAACAGGATCTGTGATCGATCTGAAAGATGTTACGCAGCATCTTAGCATCCAACCCGAATTTAGCGGAAAATTGGCGGTTTCTGATAAACCCATTTTTTCAAAGTCCTATTTTTTAGCTTTTACTAAAAAAGGTAATATAAAAGATACTGAAGCTCAAAAGAAAATTTGGGCAGAAATTGCAAAGGTGAGGGAAGATTCAACGCAAATGGGTCAATTTTTAGGGAAATATTGAAACAAGATTGCAAACTAAAGTTCTGGTATATTCTTTTTTACGTCAATTTTAGGCTCGATGCCTTTTAAGAGACGGTCTACATTTGCACGATGTCGCCATATTAGTAAGATGCTCATAATTGCAACGGGAATTGCATAATGCCAATTGAGGAAATAAGTCACAAAAATGGGGGCCAGTAAAGCTGATATTAATGCAGCGAGGGATGAAATGCGTAAGAAATAAACGACAATCATCCAAGTAGCTAGTAACATGCCGCCCGCTGCCCAAGACAAACCCAAAATGGCACCAAATGCCGTAGCAACCCCTTTGCCGCCCTCGAAATTAAAAAATAAGGGGTAGAGATGTCCTAAGAATACCGCTAATATAACGGGGGCCACAACAGCAGGACTGGGATCTATCCACATCGTCAGTTTGACGGCGATAAGCCCCTTTAAGACGTCTCCAAGTAAAGTGATGGCTGCTGCCTTTTTACCGCCTAAGCGCAATACATTGGTTGTACCTGGATTTTTGGAGCCTTCGCTACGGGGATCGGGTAATCCGCTTAGACGACAAACGATAATAGCGCTCGAGACCGAGCCTAAGAGATAAGCCAATATGGATAATATGATGGTTAATAACATGTTACTATTGAATAGATCAAAGGCACAAGAGTCAAGAGATAAAGAGAATATTTTTTCTTTACCTGTCCCTTCTGATGGGGCCTGCCAGCATAGTGATACACTTTTATCTCTTATTATTGACACCATAGATTCAAAAGCTGAAGGTTTTATTTCCTTTGCAGAGTATATGCACTTAGCCTTATTTGCTCCCGGACTTGGATACTATTCTGCGGGGAATCAAAAATTTGGAGCCAGTGGGGATTTTGTGACTGCTCCTGAAATTTCCCCATTATTTTCCCAATGTATAGCACAACAATGCTTTCAAACACTTGAAATTTTAGGAGAGGATGCTTGTCTTTTAGAAATTGGCGCGGGATCAGGTCAAATGGCTGCCGATATTTTAAAAGAACTGCAGATTCTAGGGAGGCTACCAAAATACTATTATATTTTAGAACTCTCTGCTGAATTAAGGGAGCGTCAACAAAAAGCAATTAGCATTCAATGTTCAGAATTATTTTCACTCGTTCATTGGCTAGACGAATTGCCTAAGGATCCTATTAAAGCCATGATCCTTGCCAATGAAGTATGCGATGCAATGCCTGTGCATCGATTTTGTTTACGCACAATGGAAATAGAGAACAAAAAGAGCGAAGAGGAGAACGAAGAGAACAAATTGAAAGCCATTGATATCATTGAAATGGCTGTTGCCCATCAATCTGGCAAGCTATATTGGGTAGAAAAGCCCCCAGCAACAATACTGAGGGATGAATTAAAGTTGTTGTTAAAAGATATAGACAAAACTTGTCACTTTGCTGAATCCAGTCACTATCATTCAGAAATTAATTTAAATATTAAACCTTGGATAAATAGCCTTGCTGAAATATTAGAAGCAGGGATAATATTAATCATTGATTATGGTTTTCCGCGTCATGAATTTTATCATCCCTCCCGATCCATGGGTACACTAATGTGTCATTATCGTCATTATGCCCATAGCGATCCTTTTTTCTATCCCGGTTTGCAAGATATCACAGCTCATGTTGACTTTACGTTGATTGCCGAGGCTGCTCTTGCGGCAAAATTAGAAGTAATGGGTTTCACGAATCAAGCCTCTTTTTTATTGGGATCCGATTTACTCGGGTTTGCGGAAAAAAACAAACGAAGTGATATGATTAAAAAAAACATGACAGAGCAAGATATAACTGAAAAAGGCATATCAGAAACAGTCATTTTTAAGCAAAATCAAGCTATACAATTATTAACTTCCCCTGCAGAAATGGGGGAGTTATTTAAAGTGATGGCTTTATCGAAAAGTTTTGATGTAGAATTAACAGGATTTGCTTTAAATGATATGAGGTATCGGCTCTAGCGATCACTACTTAATTCAGGATTTCAAAGATTTTAATTTTTGGTACGTCCAAACTAATTTGCGGTATAATATTGATTCCTCGAAACATCAAGACTACATTGACTATTGTCTTTTATAACAGTTCTAATGTGCCTTAAGAAGCTTCTTTTAAGAAATATTTTAGGTCTTCAGGATGTCGCTCAAACATTTTTAATAGATTACTCAGAGCCAAGCTAGGTTTAATGTCACCATTTTCATATCTCTTCAAAAAGACCGGCAAATATTAAACGAATGCTCCTGACAATATAAATAATTATGAATATATTTTATATATATCAATATATTACAATTTTGATTTAATTATTAAGATCGGCAAATTATATCCGATTTGTTATAATTTGAATATGAACCCAGTATTTTTTGACAGCACATGGTGGAATGGAGTATATTTTCTCCGGATTGCCATTGGGGATTTTTAGTTTTTTACATTAATATTGACTATCGGGAATTACAGTATATTTTCGTTTAAATGAAATCATCATCATTACTGGATTCCGAGTCTGATTTTTATTTATCGAGGGAAACCACTCTTATGCAAAAACTACCGCAATTTTCTCATTTCAAAGCCAATAAACTTGAACCAGAATTATCAAAAAAACTCTCTGCCAATCGAAACTTAATCAAAATATTATTAAAGCAAAAAGAATTTTCTTGGCATAATTTTATTCAACCTCTAGAAGACATACAAGTAGAGTTAAATAATTTTTGGGCAATCCTAACGCATTTGCATGGTGTTGTCAGTACAGAAGAGTTACGTTTAGCCTATGGAAGTTGTTTACTTTTAATGACCGATTACCTCACAGAGATCGGCGCAAATAAAGGGTTGTACCAAGCTTATAAAAAAATTAAAAATTCAGCCGAATTTCAAAATTTATCACTGGCACAGAAAAAAGTTATAGATAATAGAATCAGAGATTGTCAATTAGCAGGCGTAGCTTTATCAGGGCCTACCAGAAAGGAATTTCAAGAAATCGAATTAAAGTTGTCCAAACTGAGTAATCAATTTCAACAGAATATTATGGATGCAACCGATTCCTGGTCTAAATTAATTGAAGAGGAAAAATTGTTAATAGGACTCCCAGATCGGGTAAAACAATTACTCAAGCAGAATGCAGAGAGAAAACAATTAGTAGGTTGGCTATTAACTTTGGATTTTCCGACCTTCTTTTCTATCGTTGCTTATGCTGATAATCGTGAATTGCGCCAAGAAATTTATACTGCCTATTTTACTCGAGCATCTGATCAAGACACACAACATGAAGAATACGATAACTCAGAAATCATGTTTAACATTCTTATGTATCGAGATAAAAAAGCAAAGTTATTGGGATTTAAACATTTTGGTGAATTTTCTTTGGCACCCAAGATGGCAAATTCAACTGAAGAAGTCATTTATTTTTTGACAGATCTTGCAGAAAAAATTAAACCTATAGCAGTTTCAGATTGGAAAGACTTGGTTTATTTTGCTGAAACAAAACTGCAATTAAAAGATTTGAAAGCTTGGGATGTCGCTTATGCAACAGAAAAATTAAGAGCTCAACAATGCAATCTTACTCAAGAACAGTTTAGACCGTATTTTGAAGTAAACTATGTCATCAATGGTTTATTTCAAATTGCAGAAAAATTATATGAAATTAAGATAGTTGAGTATAAAGAGGAATATGATAAATGGCATGATGATGTCAAATATTATGAGATTTATGGCCCAGAAGAGCAATTGATTGCGGGTTTTTATTTAGATCCTTACGCCAGACCTAAAAAACGCGGCGGCGCATGGATGGATAGCTGTCGAGCAAGACATAGAAACTCTGCAGGTGACTTACAGTTACCCATAGCTTTTTTAGTCTGTAATTTTAGCCAACCATTAAAAAATCAACCTTCGCTTTTAACTCACGAGGAAGTGCGAACATTATTTCATGAATTTGGCCATGGTTTGCATCATATGTTAACTAAAATCGATATAGCCAGTATATCGGGACTCAATGGGGTAGAATGGGATGCAGTAGAATTTCCTAGCCAATTTATGGAAAATTGGTGTTGGCATCAAACCCCACTTGATTTGATAGCCCTACACCATCAGGATAAAACACCATTACCAAATAAATTATTTCAAAGCTTGATTTACAACAAACATTTTCAAATAGGCATCCACTCATTACGCCAGTTGGAGCTTGCATTATTTGATTTTAGAATCCATTCGGAATTTTCCGGAGAAAATCAAATTCAAGCTATCTTAAATACAATACGTGATAGCTATGCAATCATCCCAGTCCCAGAATTTCATCGTTATCAGCACTGCTTTTCTCATATATTTTCTGGCGGTTATGCGGCGGGCTTTTACAGTTATAAATGGGCCGAAGTTCTAGCAAGTGATGCTTTCAGTGGCTTTGAACAAGGGGACATTTTTGATTTAAATCTATCAAACAAATTTAAAAATTGTATCTTAGAAAAGGGCGGCTCAGAAAGGGCAGCTGCATTATTTTCGCAATACCAAGGTAGACCCCCAAGTTCTAAAGCCTTGCTAAAGGGACTAGAAACCACTAATTATATTTCCTCTGAAAAATAATTTATCCTTGAAACTTCTTTAATATAAATATATTTCTCAGGCGGGAATAAGTTGAGATATTTGATTCTCGCTCCCTTGGTAGGTACCAATGAGTCTTTTTGAGAACGAATAAGTTGGCAGTTCAATAAACATACCTGGATTATTGGAATATAAAGGCTCCCAATTTATTTCTACCCCTTGTAGCCACAGTTCTGCCGTTTTGCTTAAAGTAGCGGGGTCGTCGACTACATCAGGCCAATTAAACTTCAAATTTGGTTGTTGCCCCTGAAGGATACGGCCATTTATGTCTTTGAGTGATTGCAAATTCGGATGATTCGACTCTAGTAATTTTATGCAACTTTCAACATCCTGACACACAAAAGCAAAACGATGACTAAATTCCTCTCTTGCCAAATGCAGAGTATACGCGACATCTAGCATATTCGTTCTAGGATGAAGTGCCAAATAATTAGATAAGTCACGCTTCATTTGCGCTAGTGATTTATCAGATTTGGCTGAGAGACAAATAAGATAATTTGACGCTGGCTTATCGTTGCTGAATTGGATAGTACTTGGAGCTTCTTCTAAAACAATATGGACGTTCGTGCCACCAATTCCAAAGGAGGTCATTCCTGCCATCTTTAGCTTACCTTGTTCTCTTTCCCAGGTATATCCCTCTTTAGTGATTTGAAAAGGCTCATTATCTAGATTAAATTCCGCATAGGGCGTCTCATAATTAATCTGGGGCGGAACACTACGATGTTCAAGCATACAAGCAACCTTAATAAGCTGTGCAATACCAGAGGCATAACCTGTATGTCCAATATTTGCCTTTACCGAACCTAAAATACATTTGTGCATACTAGCATTGGGTGTATCTTTAGACGTTTCTCTTAGCGCATCAAATTCAAAAAGCTCACCCAGTTTAAAGCCCATGCCATGGCATTCTACATAATCAATATTTGCTGATCCTAAATTTTGCCGAGCATCCGCAATACATTTCTTTAAGGAAGATAACCGAGGATACATATTGCCAAATTTGCGCATTCCATCATGACTGATACCATAACCTTTAATGACAGCTCTGATATGATCCCGATCTTTTATGGCCTCTGATAATCGCTTCAATACTATAACGCCAACCCCATCACTACGAATAATACCACCGGCTTTTTCGTCAAAAATTCTACTATGTCCGTCCTTGGATAATAACTCCTCCCCCTCAAAATTAATATGTCCAAAATCATTGGCCGAGCACAAATTCACTCCACCCACAATTGCCAAATTGCATCTTTGCGAGAGTAAACTCTCACAAGCTTCAATGACAGCAACCGCAGCCGAAGAGCATGCAGTATCCACGGACAATAATGGACCGCTCATTCCTAATAAATAAGCAATCCTATTTAAGAAATAATCCGTTGAATTTAACATTGAAGAATCGAAATAATTAATTGTTCGCTTAATGTTTTCTAATTGCAATATGTTTTCTAAATAATCTAGTTTGCCAAAAGCAGCAAACAACCCCGTTGAGATCTGCTTACGCTTTTTAATATAGCCTGAACTCTCCAGAGCTTTCCAGGTCTGCTCCAAAAACAGCCGCATTTTCGGGTCCATAAAGAATGTGTCGCGTTCAGAAAGTTCCCAAAATTCTGTATCAAATGTTTCAATGTTTGGGATAACCCCAGCATAAGGCAAATATTTCTCGTGATGAGCTACCTCTTTCGAAACACCACGTTGAGCGCATTCTTCTCTACCCAGCCTTCTGATACATTCTTTTCCCGTCTTAAGGTTAGTCCAATACTCTTCTACAGTATCGCTCATTGGAAATGAACATGCATAACCAATCATTGCAATCTTGTCATCTTTTTTTTCTGCCTTAACAAAATTACTTATATTAATGTAAGGGTTCTCTATTTCTGCAGCTTTATCATTAAGAAGCAGAGCTAATTTTTCAATGGTTGGGTAATAAAATATATCAACTACTTTAATCTTCGAATTAAAGTGATTGTTAATTTTGGTTTGCAGTTGCACGGCTTTTAAGGAATCACAGCCCATATCAAAAATATTTTTATCAACACCAAGCCATTGAACATTTAATACGCCAATGAGAATATCCATTAATTCTTTTTCGATAGGGTTTCTGGGCAAGGTTATAGTTTCATTTAAACTAACTTGTTCGAACTTCGGTAAATTTTTAATATCAATCTTACCGTTGTTATTGACTGGAAACTTTTCGAGATAGATAAAAATATGAGGTATCATGTAAGCTGGCAAAGATTTCGCCAAGTGATCGCGCAAGCTGCTTTCTTCCATTCTATTTTCTGCAGTATAGTAAACTACAAGTTGCGCAGACATCTCTGACTTGACAGGAAGCACAAAGCATTGCTTAAGTTTTGGGATTTGATTTAATACAAACTCTAGTTCTTCAAGTTCAATTCTATGACCAGCAATTTTAACCTGAAAATCGTTACGTCCAACATACCTGATATCTCCAGAAGGTAGCCAAAATGCAAGGTCACCTGTTTTGTATATCTTTAAATTGTTTTTCGTACGCATTTCACTTTCAGAGACAAAGGGATTATTGATAAAGCGTTCTTTTGTAAGCTCTGGCCTATTAAGATAACCCTTAGCCAAACAATCACCACCAATATATAATTCACCAACCACACCGATGGGAACAGGCTGAAGATTTTCATTCAGAATGTAAGCAGATATGTTTGGTATGGGTTTGCCGATTGAAAATGGTTCTGAAGGAATTAGTTTCTTAATGATTGAAAAAACTGTTGTTTCAGTTGGTCCATACGCGTCCCACACATCGGCTGACACCTTAAAAAGTTTTTTGGCTAAATTTTCATGTAGTGCTTCACCTGCGGATATAATAGTTAATTGCGAAGGTGATAATTTATCGATGATCATATGCCACAAACTGGGTGTCGCAATCATTACATCAGGCTTGTTATTTTCAATATAATTTACGAGCGCATCAGGCTCCCGAACCATTGCGCTATCTGCTAAAATAAGCGTTCCACCCAAACAAAGTGCGCAGAAAAAGTCAAAACAAAACATATCAAATGTAAATGAACTTACAGTTAATATTCTTTTTGAATTAAGATTGATTTTGCTTGCAACGCTGGTTACAAAGTTATTTAAACTTAAATGTGTAACACACACCCCTTTGGGATTCCCAGTAGAACCTGATGTATAAATTATGTACACCGTATTGCTAGGAAGAGGGTTCTGTTGGAGATCTTTATTTTGTAAATTTTCTATCGTCAAGCCTTTTTCTAAAACCAAAATTTTATCGGGGTCATCTACGATTTCATTGAAGTCTACAACGTAGGCTTCCTTAGTTAGAATTAATTTTGCATCCGTATCTTCTAGAATAAAAGATTTACGCTTTTGGGGATAATTTACATCTATAGGTACATAGGCTGCGCCTGCTTTAATGACGGCAAGAATGGCTATCGCTAATTCCAGAGAGCTTTCAATAGATATTATTATTAAAGTTTCCGGATTCAACTCGGTTTTATAGCAATTTAAATAATGAAGACGAATAAAGTTAGATAATTTATTCGCTTTTTCATTAAGTTCAAAGTAAGTAAGGCTAGAACCTGCATAGGTGGCAGCAATATTATGCGGATTTTTTGTTACGTGTTCCTCGAAAAAATAATGAATGGTTTTATCTTTTGAGTAAGAAAGCTGTGAATCATTCCACTTATAAATTATGTTATTATATTCTTCTTTTGTTAGGATGTTTAAGTCACTTATTTTCTGCTCAGGAAATTGGACCATTTGATTCAATATATTAACATAATGCGTCGATAACTGTACAATTGTCTCTTTTTGAAATAGATTTGATTTATATTGAATGCTAGCAATAAGCTTATTATTAGTTTCTTTAAAATCAAATGTAATATCAAATTTTGTGAGGGCATCAGAAAAATCATTATCAAACCAAGAAGCATCATCGGTTTCAACGCCAGGAACAACAAATTTCTGATAGGCGAAAAGAACCTGAAAAATAGGGGATAAATCTTGGGCTCTGTCAACACCCAAAGAGTCTACAAGCATTTCGAAAGGAAGATCCTGATATTTCATCGCTTCCATATAAAGTTGATTAATCTCGAGTAAGAATTCAGAGATATTCTGATCGGTAATTTTAGCTCTCAATGCAATTGTGTTGATAAAAAAACCCAATACATTTTTAACCTGTTGCAAATTCCGTCCATTAATTGGGGTACCTATTACTATATCATCCTGATTAGAATATTTATTCAAAAGGATATAAAAGCCGGTTAATAAACTTACAAATAAGGCTGTTTTATTATTTTTCGACAGAAGTTTCAGATTGACTAAAAGATCTGAATCTATTTCGTATTTATAAGCTAATGAGCAATACCCTAGTTCTTTGTGGGCATTTTTTTGAAGCTGCAATGTTTGAAACCCATCTAATTTATTTTTCCAGTATGACAGCTGATTTGATAAATTTTCTTTACTATAATACTCTCTGAACCATAAAGCGTAATCTGAATATTGAATATCGATTTTAGAAAGATTGGTTTCTTGGTTGTTAAGTAGGTTGTTATATAAAGCATAGAATTCGCTAAGGAAAAGGCCGATTGACGTTCCATCTGTGATGATATGATGCTGAACTACGTAAAGAAGATATTTATTGCTTTTTTTCAGATGATAGAAATAACAGGCTATAGGAAACTCTAGCGATAAGTCAAAGACCCGTTTTAAGTTTGCCTCCAACTGCGTAGGAAGCTCCTGATCATCTACGCTTTCTGTATTTAATGTGAAGATTGACTGTACTCGACTATCCTGAAATGGGACAATGGCCTGTTTGGGAACCCCATTCACATCTTTTTTAAACAATGTCCTAAAACATGCGTGCCTTTCAACCAGTAGCCTAATGATTTTCCTCAATATTTCAACGTTGCAATGTTTATCAAAAGTTAATGCGATTGGTTCATTATATATGTAATTATCTTTTTCTTGTAATTGAGCAAGAAACCACAAACGTTCTTGCGCAAATGAAAGAGGATATTCTGTCGAGCTAAGAGCAAAAATAGTGGGAATTTGATAAGGTTTGACAATTTTTCTATCTGTTAAAAAATGAATAATATTCTGTTTATTTAAGTTAATTTTCTGTAATATCGGTTCAGATATTGGATCAGTTGAAGAATAGCTTAATTTCTGTCCATCAGCACACCATAGCACTACCCCTTGGCTTTGGAGATGATACAGTAACTTAGCTGTACTAAATTCACTCATTACTCAAATTCCAAATTTTTAGATATCTATTCATCATAAAGCGACGATAACTTTTTAACACCACCTGAAGGACTATTACTATCCGGTGTTTGAATTTCTTTATCATTTACACGGTGGGTACCATAGTCTACTTTACGAAATCTTTCTTTTAAAAAAGACATATAATCTTTGTAAATCCCTAAAGCACCGCTCTTTTTATATTGATAAATATTGGAATCGTATCGTGGGGTGATAAAAATTGTAAAAGAAATTCTGTCTTCCACATCTGAGTATAACTGTCTTACTCGATGTTCGGGTGCACCGATAGGTTTTTTTAAATTCTCTGTTAATATTTCAAGAGCATGCCCTAAGTTTACCATAAAATAACCATCCTTAGGATCCATAGGATGCCAGGTATCATTCATAATTAATTCATATCCAGGCAAATTTGCGTAGAGGAGAGTAATAAACCCACTATCTTTGTGACTAACGATCCCAATAGCTTCTTTTTCCGCTCGGTAATGGTTGATTGTTGCAACATGCCCTGCTTTATTTTCCAAAGCCTCACCGGTAATAAGATCCCAGTCATCCTTAGAAACCCCAGCATACTCAAGCACATTTTCTAATACTTGAACAGATAAGGTATTCATAACATCCAATAAATTGCAAACTTCCTTAGGTAGAAACTCGTTCCATAAAGATAGCTCTAGTTGTAATTGTTCTACCTGATCTGGACGATCGGCATATCCTAAAGAAGATTTTTCAAATACAACCTCCTTATAACCGGTATAGCCAGGTTTATTGCTATCGAGATCTTTATAAAAATTTCGAGCAAGTTCAATCCCTGGATTCAAATCTACATTTGAAGGAATTTCCAGATAAAATGCACCTAACCTAAAAGCCAAATCAAGCTCCTCTGCATTATTAAAAATCAATTTCTTCCCTACTATTCTAGAAAGAGGGAATATATTTTGTGAGGTTGCTGTAGGTTGATTTTCCTTAAACATTATTTTTGTCTCCTAAATTTATAGAAACAAGGCTACTTAGATGCATACAACAAAGCTACCCTATGCGTCCAATCTGAAGTGTCAATTCTATCACCAATGCTACAACTTGTATAGATAATTTCACGCCGACTTCCTTAAAATGCTAGAAAACCCAGTGACTTTCGCTAGGCCATCCATCTGCTTAGTTTAGTAAAAAACTTGATCCTTTTAGTGAGGGCTCTACTATGCAAGTATGCAAGTGAACCCTAGCGAAAGTCGATGCTGCGCTTGCTTTTTCCCTGAATTAAAGAGCATCTGGATTGCAGAATCACTGCAGTCCGCGGCATAAGCTGCGGCCGTTCTGTAGGCAAAATCTTCAATGTCTTTGCTCGCGCCTGCTTGCAATAAGACTTCAACGACTTTCGCCTTCTTTTCAATCACTGCCACATGGAGAGCAGTCCATCCATTTTCTTCACTTCGATGATTGATATCTAGCCCAGGGGTAGTTCTTAGCAGGGTAATAACAACACTTTCCCATCCGTGGGCCGCTGCACGACGTAAAGCAGTCACTGGTGTAGGTAGATTTTGATCAGTAGCTATCATACATTTTTGTAAGGCAGCTTCAAATTCTTGTTTGTGCGTTGCAGCATTTGTACTATGTTGATAAAGTAAAGGAGCTCGAGCTTCTGCTTGAGTATGCGAGCCGCTGGAGCCTTTGGCATTTGAATTATTAGTATAAATTTTCTCCAATATTGGCCCAATGGTATATTTTTGTATGTCGCTAGTTGATTCGGGCGAGCCTTCACCGATAGCATACATTAAAACTATTTCCACCATTTCTTTAGGGATATTGACACTTCTTAATTCCTCGGCAACTTTATATCCAGTACTCTTTGCAGCCTCACGCCCTTTAGCTATTATATTTCTATTTAATAGACCGTTTATAGCTGGATCATAATCTCCGATATTACACTCGACCACCGCACAATTTTCATTTAAGACCTCCCGCAACATTGAAATCCCAATGGAAGTAAATCTGTTTTTACTGAGGTATATATGAGTAATTTCGAGATTAAAACTCAACAATCTTACAATATGAACCATCCCACGATCGTCGATACAATTATTTCTTAAATTTAAACAAGTAATACCACTTATAACATTTCTTTCGAGATAATCAACCAGTCTCTTTAAGTCATTATTATTAATATTCTTATTATTTAGATCGATTTCAGCTACTTTCTTTTTATTACTTAGTCCTTCAATGACTTTATCTATAGGATCTTGCTCTTCAGAGATACTGCTTGAATTCACATCCAAATGCAAACTGAAAAACCTATCAGGAATAGCAATAACATGTTCCATGATACTAAAAAACTCCCATACAAATAGTTATTTCACACTATATCACAGCTATAATCTACCTATCATTTAAAATAGAGCTACCACTACTATGTCTGATAGCTATCTCGGTTTATTTAACCTACGCATTCAATAATAGAAAATCCACTTTTTGTAGTCATCACACGAGATGTCTTTAGGCCAGATTTATCAATGAGTTTATTAAATTCTGCTTTAGTTCTTACATACCCTCCGGGTGTACAAACTAAAAATATTAAATCTCGAACTACTTCCTCAGGGGATGGAACTTCTCCATTGGCTAATTGTTCTACTAGAATAAGTTTAGAATCTTTCCCCATAGATTTTTTAACATTTCTTAAAACACAACTAACATGTTCATCGTCCCAATCATTTAATGCTTTACTTATAACATATAAGTCACCCCCAGTAGGGACTTCTTTAAACATATCACCAGGAATCAGTTGACATCTTTCAGTAAAACCAATTGATTTTATGTAGTCTTTTGCCCTTTCGATCGTTTCGGGAGTATCGAAGAGTATGCCTTTTGCTCTCTTATTTGAATCTAATATGCCCGCTAACATTTGACCCATACCACCAGCAATATCAACAATTACATTATGCTCGGTAAATGAATACGCGTCTAAAATATCTGGTAAGCTTATTGTGGAGTAAGTCTTCATCGCATTGTCCATAATGGACAACACTCCATCATCGTCTTTAGTGTTTTCATACCACCCTCTACCCATTATCTTATCAAATGAAGGTCTACCTGTACGTATGCTATAACTCATTTCGGTCATTGGTAACACTATTGAATCACTTAATAAATATCGAGCCACAGACTCTAATGATTCGGGGATTCGACCGAGGTTGAAGAGTAGCCCCTAATTTTGTAACATTATACTGATTTGGGCGGTCTTCATATAAAAGTCCCACTGAACATAAGGCCCTCAATAAACGCTTTAGAGCTGCAGGATTTACCTTCAAAGAAACTGCCATCTTATCTAATGTATAAATACCTTCTTTTAAAACACGAAATACTCCAACTTCCAATGCAGATTTAATAACCATTGAAAAAGTTAAGCCTGATAATATTTGCATAACTGCTATCTGTGGTGGCAAATCTAATCCCTTTTCTCTAACTGCAGCGCTATGTTGTGTCTGTTTATTCATAAAACTACCCATCTTCCTTTTGATTTAAATTTACACTTCAACCATGAGCTTTTTGAAGCAAATAGCTAATGATTTGATTTTTTTGCGACAATAGCAATACCAGGTGAGTTTGATTGATATTCAGCTCCAGAAAAATCCGCATAATGTTCGACAATTTCAAAACCGCCCCTTTCAAACTCTTCTTTCAGAGACTGAAGATTATAGTATTGTATCCAGATGAACACTTCACGAATTCGTTCCATTTCGATGACGGTGTACCTATCAAGAGTGAGATGCTCTTCGTCATATTTAAAGCACTTTGTAAATAAATAATGATAGTCGGGGCACCAAAAATTTGGCATAGCACCAGGATATGAGGAGCTTGCAAATGACGCTTCTTTTTCTTCTCTTTCTGCAAATTTGCTTAAAGAAGAAACATCCAGAAGAAGAGCCCCACCCTTATCAAGTAAGCTGTGAAATTTTTTGAGGAGATGAATTCTTTGTCTGCTATCTAAATCGTTATAAACATAAAAAATCATCGTGATCAAATCAAACTTTTTAGTACAGGAATACTGCAAAAAATTTTGATGCACATATTCGACTTCTATTCTTTGTTGCTCAGCTTGTTTTTTTGCATAAGCAAGAGACTGCTCGGAAATGTCGATGCCGGTTACTTGTGCTCCAGCCTTAGCCCACTGGTTCGCATATAATCCTGGGCCACAACCAAAATCGCATATTCTGCTACCTTTGCCTATTTTAAATCGCTTATTAATCCATTCTACTTCTTTAGCTATCTTGTCTCCACGCCTAGAACACATATCAATTTCTGAATTTAAGTGGAGTTTTAATAACTGCTTAGAAAGATAAGGGTCGTTCCAAAAAGTAAGTACATCAAAAGGGAGTTCATCATAAATTAAATGAGGAGCAGGCTTTTTGGAAATACCCTGCAAGGCATTAAAAAAATTTTCAGACATAATACTCACCAAATTTATCCCTAGTAAAAATACCTTAGCATCTCAAAAATAAATTTTTCAGTCCATTAGACTTACGAGCAAAACTTAAAAAAATGAGCTGTCCCTTCTATTTCTTACCTTTACGCTGCCTTTTTTGCAACAATTGCAATCGTTTGCGAGTCTGATTGGTACTCTTTTCCAGACAGATCTGAATAATGCTCTATAATTTCAAAACCATTAGCTTCAAATTCTGCTTTTAAAGATTGTAGACTAAAGTATTGTATCCAGATATACACTTCGCGAAGTTTTTCTTCCTCTATGATAGTATACTTATCAAGAGTTAGCTGCTCTACATCGTATTTAAAATAACTTGTAAATAAGTAATGGTACTCGGGAGACCAAAATTTTGTCCAAGTAGAACAACTGTGTGAAGAGCAACCAAATGACACTTCTTTTTCCGTTTTTTCATCAAAACCCTTTAAAGAATAGACATCTAGAAGAACGGCCCCATTGTCGTTAAGTAAACTACGAAATTTGCTCAAAAGATTCGCTCTTTGCTTGGGATTTAATTCACAATAAATACAAAAAATCATGGTAATTAAATCATACTTTTTATTGAAAGGATATTGTAGGTAATCTTGACACAGATACTCAACCTCTACTCCCTCTTTTTTAGCATGTTGTTTAGCATAAGTAATCGATTGTTCAGAGACGTCGATGCCTGTTACTTGCGCTCCTGCTTTAGCCCATTGGGATGCATATAATCCAGGCCCACATCCAAAATCACATATTTTAGTGTCTGCGCCAATCTTAAAACGTTTATTAATCCAGTTTATTTCTTTAGATACAGCCTCACTATTTCTTGTGAACATATCCGTTTTTGGATTTACGTGGATATTCAATAATTGCTTAGAAATATAGGGATCATTCCAAAAAGAAGTGGCATTATAGGTAGAATAAGGTTTTGGCTTGTTAGAGACTTTTTGTAATTCACTAAATATTGCTGACATATTACCTTCCCTGTAATCTCGTGAAATTTTAGTACTTAAAAATTAACTTCCCATATTAATGGAAATCTTCACCATGTTAGTGTTGTTTGGTATCTTGTGTCAATTATTATTTTGCATGATTTGTAACGGTATAATGCGTCACCTTTTTGAGCACTAACTTATTAAATTTCTCCTAAATACTGATTTTTACTGGAAGTATCTATAATATAATCCGCTAGCTTTTTTATAGTTAAATTATCAACAAGGTGCTCGATTTTTGCATTAATATTAAAGTGAGCGTTTATTTGGTTAAGAAGAGTAGTCAGTGTAATCGATTGACCTCCTAATTCAAAAAAATTATCATTCGTTCCCACTTTATCAATCTCCAGTAAGTTCTGCCAAATTTGTGCTAAGATATGTTCTATGTCATTGCTAGGAGAAATATATTGAGTAGACAAATTCCCTCTTGCATGCCTTGAATATTTATTTTCTAATTTAGTCTTTGATGTAAGATCGAACGATGAAAACGACGCCGTTATTATTTTTTTCTCGAAATTTGAATGGTTTAAATATTTTTTGAATAACAAAATCAATTCCTCATAAGAAATTTCGGAGTCTTCAAGCCGCTCATCAACAATGTTGGCTAAGAATGGGAAATTTGTGCTGGACAGCTTAATATTATTAGAATTGGAACCCGCATTTATATGTAACAGTGCATCTAAAAATTCATTTACTCCTATTGCAACATCCGGTTCCACCCAGTATGAATGCTGCTCAAAGGAGTAAGTTGGTAAAGGGAGTTTATGACGACAT
>CAWDVG010000004.1:0-655000 GCA_963805795.1 uncultured Gammaproteobacteria bacterium | reverse complement strand
TCCGACATCCAGCCTCGCTTTATAAGGCCCTGGCCCAAAATATGGGATATATCGCTGAACATCATCTCAATTACCCCCATAACGGAAACGCCATTTAAAAAATCATCTAAAACACATGCACCAATAAGTGTTGTATTAAATATTCTGACCTCTGGCCATAAAAATTGTTTTTCAACTTGTTGTTTTGTTATTCCCCCCAACCTAGATAAAAACTCTAAAAAAGTATTAGCATGCATTCTATCTAAGTTCCCTTCGCCATGCTCTTCCCAAATATTTCTAATAATTTCTAAGCGCAAGGAGGAGTCAGGAATTTTAGCTACCAACGCAGTCATAGGTCTATTAAAGAAAACCACCGCATAATAAAATTGCATTTGGGTGGCTATAAAATCTTCTTTCGTAAAGCTGCCATTATTAAGAGCAACAAAATATGGATTATTTTTGTAATCTACATCTTTTAAAATACGCTTTATAATTTGTTGCATGATTTACCTCACCTTTTTCAACACATTAATTTTCTGATAGAATAAACTTCGATCTTCGTTTATCAGCTCTTGTCCAAGCTCCTCATTTAATTGGAAATTAGACTCATATAAGGCTTGATAGCTATTGTTATTATTGAGCTGACGATATAGCACCACTGCCCCCGGCTTAAGCTTTTCAACCAAGATTGCGAAACATTGCTGAATTTCTGTCTCACTAGACCAATCCAAGATATTAGATAAATTAATCATATCATAATCTTGTAAATTTTCAATTTCGTTAATAGTTGCATGATACATTTTAAAAGCTTCAATTTTCGATTGAGATAGACAATACGGGGGAATAGTGTCCTGATTATCGATATAATGCCCCAGAAAAAAATGATGCAAAAAATAATTGGATGATTTATCTGCTCGTCTCAAACCATTCTCTATTTTTGACTTAAAATAATGTGGGTAGGATGCAGGCTCTGCATATTGTATAGCAGCTTCGCCAAACATTGTGATCAAAAGTTTATCAGAAAAAAATATTTGAAACAGAGCTATTTGTGAAGATTTAATATAATAGTTAAGGACTTCTGAATTAATACCTGCTGCGTATCTCACTAATTGTTGTGCCATTTCTAGATTCGAGAGTGCATCAAGATAATATTTTCCCATCCTTGTCTTTTCAGAAGAAGACCATTGCTTATAGGCAAACCAAGCTAAGAATGCTAATATCACAAGATTTGCTAATGTGGCAATAAATTGACACGACTCTTTTCCATATAAGGCATTATTGACCCACCTATCTTTGATTATTCAGCATTCCTAAAACTAGGATAGAAAAATATATGTAATAAAGTCAAATATTTTTTCCAGAATATAACGTCTAGAAGACAATATTCTTTCGTACATTTTTTTCATATAGTGCCCAAACTCCCTTAGCAATCAAAAGCTCCATTTCTTTTAATTGTCTCAATGAATTGCTTGCAGCAAGTGTGTCGACATGATTCAAGGTACGATAGTCTGAATTATATAATTTAACTGTGTTTATTCACAGTTTAAATTCAAAAAAATTATATTTCATGTCACAAAAGTCTACTGAGGCCTATCAAGTAATTGTTTTGTATATTTTTTTAGGTCCACGACTTGGAATATAGATTCTTTTCATCGTGCTAAAATCCACTTTAACCCCCTCGACACCACAAGAAGTCGCGACAGAGATCGCAATTAATTTTTCCCTTTTTTCAGGATCTTTTATATATGGATTTGTTTCGCTAAGTGGTTTCCTCTTCATATTGATTATTTTAACATAAAGATATAGAAATTAAAATGTGTATAGCCATATCTCTTTCTTCAGTTATAATTTTTTTACGTGTAGGTCATCCCATGCGATTTGACCACATCCTATTCAATTTCTCCAATAGCTAGGGGCTAGCAGCACCAAGACACTAAAAAATTCCAAACGTCCTAGCAGCATGGCTAGGCAGGAGATAAATTTGACCGGATCGCTTAAAGATTTGAAGTTATCAGCGACAGCGCCAATACCGATGCCTGTATTAGAAATTGAAGCGCATAGGACAGAAAATGCGGTTAGCAAATCGAGCTCGTAAATCATCAATGCAATTAATAATAAGGCAAAAGCCGCAATATAGACCCATAGAAATCCCCAAATAGCATCTAAGGTTTGAGGATGTAATCGACTTCGTCCAATCTTAATAACATAATGGCCATTGGGATGAATTAAGCGTTGTATTTCGCGGAAGCCTTGTTTATTCATTAATAAAACTCGGATAATTTTAATGCCCCCTGCTGTTGATCCCGCGCATCCTCCTACTAAGCCTAATAGGGTTAGAAAAATAAGGATAAAGCTTGGCCAGCTATTGTAATCTGCGCTGAAAAACCCTGTGGTAGTAAAAAAAGTGGTTGCTTGAAAAAAACTTTCAATGATGCTGCCACTATAGCTAGTGCTCGAAAGTTTAAAATGAAATAAGGTTGCTGAAACTAGGATGCTAGAAATCAGAATCAGAATTAAATAGGCTCTACATTCTGAATCTTGCCAGTACTGCGCAAAACTACCTTTATACAACGCGGTAAAATGCAGTGAAAAATTAATCGCGCCTAGAATCATAAAAAATGTAGCGACTAATCGAATTGCCGGGCCATTATAATAGGCAATGCTTTTATCGTGCGTGCTAAATCCTCCGGTAGAAACAGTACTGAAACTATGACTAATAGCATCAAAAAAATCCATCCCTGCAGACCAGTAACTGAGCGTGCATAAAAGAACGAGGCCTACATAAATAAACCATAAGGTTTTTGCGGCTTGTGCTATGCGGGGGGTTAATTTTTCTTCTTTAAAGGGCCCAGGAATTTCTGCTTTGAATAATTGCATACCACCGACGCCTAACATGGGCATAATAGCAATACCTAACAAGATAATTCCACCACCTCCAATAAATTGCAGCTGTTGTCGATAAAATAGAATGGATCGGGGCATACTATCCAAGCCTACAAATACGGTTGCCCCCGTGGTGGTTAAGCCAGATACCGTTTCAAAAAATGCGTCCATCACTGAAAGTTCAGGACTCGTCGAAAACATAAAGGGAAGCGATGCGATTAAAGATAAGAGGATCCATAATAAAGTGACAATTAAAAACCCTTCCCTGGGTTTAATTTCACGGGCATATTTTCTTGTCGGCAGCCAAAGTAGCAGGCCAAAACCGAGCGAAATGAATAGTGACCACAAAAAAATGCTAAGTGTTGACTCCATATATAGCAAAGCTATGATTATTGGCAATAGCATGCTTGGACTAAATCCCATCACCAGCAAACCTAAAATTCTAAATATATTTAAAATGTTCATGCAAAATTTTAAACGAAACTAAATTTAAACGAAGCCCAAAGATCCTTCTTCCTGAAACAATCTTTCAATCTGTCGTATTTTGCTTTTGTCGCTAAGGAATATAATCACTCTATCTGAACCCTCGATCATGACATTATGATGCCCCATAAGCACTTTAGAGCCTCTAACGATTGCAGCGATGGTACACCCTGAAGGAAGAGAAATATCTTGAATTTGTCTGCCAGCGACCTTAGAAGTGCTTTTGTCTCCATGGACAATCACTTCTATAGCTTCAGCAGAACCATGACGTAAAGAATGCACATTGACGACATGCCCGCGTCGAACATGGGTAAGCAAACTCCCAACCGTGACTTGTTGGGGTGAAATAACCGTATCCACTTCACCACCTTCCACAACATCCAGAAAAGAAGGCCTTACAATAAGGGCCATTACTTTTTTTGCGCCAAGACGTTTGGCGAGAATAGAAGACATGATATTGGTTTCATCTTGATTAGTCACGGCACAAAAAATATCGGTATCTTCAATATTCTCATTTTGTAATAATTCTTTATCGGCTGCATCCCCTTTTAATACAATACTTTTACGCAGTTCAGTCGCCAAAATTTCTACACGATCGCGATCGCGTTCAATCACCTTCACTTGAAACTCTTCCTCTAGCGCAGAAGCAAGACGACAACCAATATTGCCTCCGCCTGCTATGATAATGCGCTGAATGGGTGGATCTAATTGGATTAGTTCACCCATAATATGGCGGACATGTTCTCGTGCAGCCATAAAAAATACTTCATCATTAGGCTCTATAATTGTTTCGCCTGTGGGAATGATAGCAGTTCCATGACGAAAAATGGCCACCACTCGAGCATCCATATAAGGCATAAATTGGGGCAATGTCTTTAAAGGTTTACCCACCAAATTGCCACTATTCGCTTTGGTTTTGACAGAGACTAATTGAACTTTTTGATCGGCAAAATCTAAGACTTGTGTGGCATTGGGATGTTCAATTAAACGGCGGATGGCATTACTCACGAGTTGTTCTGGACTAATTAACACATCCACAGGAAAAGCATTGGCCGTTCCAAATAATTCCTCATAGGCAAGATATTGTAACGAGCGAACTCTTGCAATTTTGGTAGGCGTTTGAAAAAGCGTGTAAGCAATTTGGCAAGCCACCAAATTAACTTCATCATTACGAGTCACTGCAATCAACATATCGGCTTCTTCTGCACCCCCCATTCTTAAAGTACTAGGATAGGCTCCGTGGCCTGTAATGGTGCGAATGTCCATACGTTCTTGTAAGGTACGAAGACGCTCACCATCGATGTCTATGATGGTGATATCATTATGTTCTGTAGCCAAGTGTTCAGCTAGCGCTGTCCCAACTTGCCCTGCTCCTACAATGATTATTTTCATCTATTTCTTTTTCCCAATATGAGCATAGTAAAAGCCATCCATGTTATTTTGTCCAGGCAAAAGCTGATGACCCACAACCAATTTTTGTCCCCAAGCTATCGTTAAAGGTAATAATTCTGCGGAAGATTCTTGGCTTAAAAATTTTTCAATGACGTTAACGTTTTCTATTGGGAGGATAGAGCAGGTAGCATATAGCAAACTGCCATTGGGCTTTAGGAGCGGCCATAAAGTTTCGAGTAAGGACAGTTGCTGCTCGGCAAGTTTAGCAATATCGCTGGGTTGTCTTAGAAATTTGATATCGGGATGTCGACGAATAACTCCCGTTGCCGAACAAGGTGCATCCAGTAAAATACGATCAAATAAAACCCCATCCCACCAACCCTTAGGGCGGCTCGCATCGGCTGTTATAATGTTTATATGGTTAGCCTGCAACTGCAAACGCTTCAAGTTTTCGAATATTTTGGCGGAACGTTCTTCTGAAATATCGATAGCCAGAAGCTTAGCAAGATGGGGTTCTTTTTCTAAGATATGCGCCGTTTTTCCTCCAGGGGCTGCACAGGCATCTAGGATCCGCATGCCTGCTCTTGGATCTAATAAATTTGCCGCCAATTGTGCAGCACCATCCTGCACTGAAACCATACCTTCATAAAAACCAGGGAGTTCTGCAACATCACAGGATGTTTCTAGAATAATCCCTGTCTCTGTGCCCTTTACAACTGTTGCGTTGATTGCTTTTTCTGACAATTTTTCTAGATAGTCTTCTCGATTAATTTTTTGCTGATTAACTCTTACAACCAAAGGCGCTTGGTTATTATTTGCCAGGATGATGTTTTCAAAATCCATTGGCCAAGCTTCTTTAAACTGCTGTATTAACCAATGTGGATGTTCCGTTTTTGCTTCCTCATCTTGATTGGCTGCTAATGTTAGGGTCTCTTTTTTTCTTAGATAGTTTCGCAGAATAGCATTAATGAGGCCGCTTGCCCAGGGTTTTTTGAGTTGTTTGCTCGCTTCAACGGTTTCTGAAATGGCCGCATGCGGTGCCGTATTTAATTCAATCAATTGATAAAGCCCAATACAAATTAAAAATAATAAATCTTCATCTTTATTTTTAAAGGGCTTTGCTAATAATTGGTAAGCAATATATTTAAGACGCGGATAAAAGCGCAATACTCCAAAGCAGAGTGCTTGCACAAAAGCAGCATCTTCCGATTTTGTGCAAAATTTTTTATATTTAGGAAGTATTTGTGTCAAAGATTGTTTTTTTGATAGTATTTCCGTTAGTACTTGTGTTGCAATAGCACGACTGTTCATAAAAATCCAAATCTAAACCTAAAAAGTAACAAACCATATATACTCAAACATATCATTATGGAAATTGTACGCCAGGTTGAAAAAGTGCTTTCTTTGAATGTAAAATAGCAGCGATATTTTGTCGTTTTCCACCGGGAAATTGTAACTCTAATAGCCTGAGGATACCATTGCCAGTGGCTATATCAATACCATTATCATTAGCCGCGATAATGGTTCCGGGCGGTATCGCAGTATTCTCTATAGAAATATCTTCTGCCGAAATATTATCTACAGGTGAAATTTTTACAGAAGCAGCCTCCGAAACCAGAGGTTTTGCATCGAATATGCGTATGGATTGATTATCAAAATCAAAAAACGCGATTGGCCAAGGATTAAAGGCACGTATTTTCCTATCAATTTGAATGGCACTTTGCTTCCAATCAATTTTTGCTGCCGCTTTGGAAATTTTAGGAGCATAGCTTGCTTTAGAGGAATCTTGTTTTTGTCTTGTAACTTGTCCTTGTTCAAGTGCTGAGAGTGCATCTACCAAGGCAGGGCCTGCAATATCAGCTAAACGTTTGAATAAACTGTCACTCGTTTCACGTAATTCGATGGCGCAAGGGTGAAGACTAATAATATCACCGGTATCTAAACCAGCATTCATTTGCATGATGGTAATGCCACTTAAACTATCGCCATTTAATATTGCTTGTTGAATAGGTGAAGCCCCACGCCAGTGCGGCAAAAGAGAGGCATGCACGTTCCAACACCCATTTTTAGGAATCGCTAAAACAGCGGAAGGTAAAATTAATCCATAGGCCACGACGATCAGTAAGTCGGGTTTTAAGTTTTGTAAAACGGCTTGTTCCTCTGGTGTCTTTAGGGAACCCGGTTGATAAACGGGTATTTCATATTTAATGGCGAGTTGTTTTACAGGAGACATCTGAAGATGACGGCCACGCCCTGCGGGTCTATCTGGCTGAGTAAAAACTGCTTTAATAGTGTGTGAACCCAGAAGCAGAATTTGTAATATTTGACTGGCAAAATCTGGAGTTCCAGCAAAAACGATATTTAAACTCATAAAGCCTTGCGACGAAGTTTATCAAGTTTCTTGCGGAGCATAGCTTGTTTTAAAGAAGACAAATGATCATAAAAAGTGATGCCATTTAAATGATCCAACTCATGTTGAATACAGATAGCCAGTAAACCATCTGCAGATATTTGATGCATTTTTCCCATAGCATCATAAAAAGTGACATCAATTTCTTTGCTTCGTTTTACCTTGGCATAGACACCAGGAAAAGATAAGCAGCCTTCATCCCATTCAATAGCTTCTCTGCTGCCGATAATTTCTGGATTAATTAAGCAAATAGGTTGATTATGTGTTTGGGAGACATCGATCACAATAATACGTTTTGCAACATTTACCTGGATTGCAGCTAAGCCAACGCCCTGAGCTTCATACATGGTTTCCAGCATGTCATTAACCAATTTAAATGTTTCCTGATCAAAAGTATCGACCAGGGTCGCTTTCTTTTTAAGCCGGGGATCTGGGAACTGTAAAATGTTCAATAAAGCCATAAATATTACGCCGTTTTCTTTTCCTGTCCTTTCTGAGCCAATCTTTGTTTTAAAGTATCTACAGACATATAAATATCTTGATGCAATTTAACCATTCTATGATGTTCCTGCTTCGTTAAAAGTGGCTTGGTCATGGTAATGGCTTGCTTATGCCCCCAAGATTGCGGGTTAGCAAAAGGCTGTCCATTGTCATCATACTGGAAGCCCACATGAAACATCACACGACCTTTTCCTTTAACATCATGGCATGCAATGGCCACAAAAGCACCTTCAGATAGCGCTTGTCCTTCGATAACGGCAATCACTTGACCCTTCGTTCGCCGAATGGACTTTCTGATTATATCACCAGCTTCAACTATTCCGCCACCGCTATTAATTTTTAATTCTAAAGTATCGCCCTTTTGAAGGCCATTGATTTTTTTTGCGACAGCTTCGGCTTTTGGGAAGTTGATCTCACCATACAATTTGGCATTCGTAACATTAGCGAAGGCAAAGCTGGGCATGCATAGTAATAAAATGAGCCAAATACTCTTGTTAAGTTTGGGGCTAAATTTGCCGCTAAGTTTAGTACTAAGTTGATTTGAATTTCGATTGTTCGTTGTAAAACAAACGTTAGAAATAATATTCATCATTTTGCTAAGCATAGAAAGATCTCCTTATATTATTTAATAAACAACTATTGTTGTTGTGTTGTTGATTGTTATAAACCTTGAATTAGCAAGCCAGCTAGTTCTCAGTTCTTCAATTTTTCTATATTACGATTATTCGATGAATCATTATATCAGTTACGCACCCAAAAAAACTAGCCCCTTAAGGCTGGTAATTTAAACAGCTAATGTATGGCTTATGGCCTTCTTTATGACTATGAAAGAACTATGAAAGTATCCATAAGAAATAGATCCCCTAGATAAAAAACGGATACTAGAAAACTTTTGATTCTGTTATCCCTTCTATTTTTCTTGTTACTTATTTTTGGGTGGCTGGATGCCTGAGATTGAGGATGCTTGAAATTACGCAAGAAAGATGCATAGAAGGCAATGGCAAATGGAAGTAAAACAACTTCGATATTTATTAGGCTTGCTACGGTTACCGGGCATGGGGCCTGTTACTGTGTCTAAGATCCAGAGATCAACACAAGATCTAAGTCTTTTATTTAATGACAAGGGTGAATGTATTGCGCCCTTAGAAGGTGAAGTGAATTGGGCCTTGGTGGATGCAGATCTAAAATGGGCCGAGGGTTCTAACTGTGCCATTCTCAGCTTAGATAATCCACTGTATCCCGCCTTATTAAAGGAAGTTCATGCGCCACCCCCCATATTGTTTGCTAAAGGGGACCTTAGATTTTTAGCTCAACCTCAAATTGCGATTGTTGGCAGCCGTAATCCTACTCGAGAAGGGAGGAATTTAGCCTTTGAGTTTGCAGAATATTTCTCAGCGCTAGGAATAACCATTACCAGTGGCCTTGCCTTAGGAATAGATGCAGCTGCTCATCAAGGCGCTCTTAAAGGTAAAGGGGGAACGGTGGCTGTATTAGGAAACGGCCTCGCTCAAATTTATCCGAAAAGTCACGCGCCTTTGGCCCAAGAAATTATTGAGCATGGGATACTGTTGAGTGAATTTTCCATATATGAGGGCCCAGAGCCTTCACATTTCCCTAAAAGAAATCGTATTATCTCTGGTCTTTCTCTGGGTAGTCTAGTTGTAGAGGCAGCTCTAAAGAGTGGTTCATTGATAACGGCTCGATATGCGCTTGATCAAGGCCGAGAAGTGTTTGCAATACCTGGTTCTATTCACAGTCCACTTGCTAAGGGCTGTCATCAATTAATACAACAAGGAGCAAAATTAGTAGAAAAGGCACAAGATGTGTTAGAAGAGTTAGGAGCGCATCCAGCTTTACAAATGCTATCCCAGCAAAAGTTGGTTTTTGGGCCAGGGGAAAAGGTAGGAGGTAAATGGAGAGAACGATCAGGAAATTTAGCTTTCCCCTTAGAAGAAGGTTTAGCTAAACTCCTAGATAAGGTAAGCTATGGGGTCAGCACGATAGATACTGTGGTTGAAGCCAGTGGATTGACGGCTGCTTTAGTTTCTTCCATGCTCTTAGAGCTGGAGTTACTCGGAGCAGTGATACCTGTCCCCGGTGGGTATTCCCGAATGAGCTGAGATAATGTAGGTTCTCATCCTAACAAAAGGCACCTTATTTGATTTGGTAGAAAGTTGTTAGATAAACATTGACAGAGATAGAAAATGGCAAAAAATTTAGTGATAGTAGAATCGCCAGCCAAGGCGAAGACTCTTAAAAAATATTTGGGTAAGGATTTCGATATTCTAGCCTCTTATGGCCATGTGCGGGATTTGGTTCCGAAAGAAGGGGCCGTCGATCCTGACAATGGTTTTGCAATGAAATATCAAACCATTGAAAAGAATGCCAAACATGTTCAAGAAATCTGTGCGCATTTAAAAAATGCCACCGCACTATACCTCGCAACTGACCCTGATAGAGAAGGCGAGGCCATTTCTTGGCATTTACATGAATTGGTGAAGGCTAAAAAAGCGCTCGGCAATAAACCGGTTCATCGTGTTGTATTTCATGAAATTACCAAAACAGCGGTACAAGCAGCGATAGCCAGGCCCCGGGAATTATCCATGGATTTGGTAAACGCTCAGCAAGCGAGACGAGCCTTAGATTATTTAGTGGGTTTTAATTTATCGCCTTTATTATGGAAAAAAATTCGTCGCGGCTTATCTGCTGGAAGAGTTCAAAGCCCTGCTTTGCGGATGATAGTGGAGCGTGAGGAAGAAATAGAAAAATTTGTTACTCAGGAATATTGGAGCATAGAAGCCGACTTAAAGGCCAGCAAACAAGCTTTTTCTGCTAAATTAACAGAATATCATCATGACAAGTTAGAGCAGTTTACAATCAATAACGAGGCACAGGCCAAAGAAATAGAAAACGAATTGCGCACGCTCTCTAAAGGCAAACTAAAAGTTGCCAAGGTTACTAAAAGTCAACGCAAACGCAATCCAACGGCTCCTTTTATTACCTCAACGTTACAACAGGAAGCTTCTCGTAAGTTAGGTTTTTCTACACAAAGAACCATGCGAATAGCCCAGCAATTATATGAAGGAATAGACGTAGGCAGTGGTGCCACCGGTCTTATCACTTATATGCGTACCGATTCTGTTAATTTAGCGCAGGAAGCGATAGCGGAAATACGCGAGTTTATTAGAGAGCGTTATGGTGCCGATTCACTCCCTGATGCACCTCGTCAATATAAAACAAAAACAAAAAATGCACAGGAAGCACATGAGGCTATTCGTCCAACGATGGTTCGGTTAATCCCAGATGAAATTAAAAAGCACTTAACCCCAGATCAATATAAATTGTATAATTTGATTTGGAAGCGAGCAGTGGCCTGTCAGATGATTCATGCCGTGATTGATCAGGTTGCTATTGATATGAGTTGTGGGGAAGGCAATACCTTTAGAGCAAATGGTTCCACTATCACAACACCTGGTTTTATGCAGGTTTATTTGGAAGGGGTGGATGATAGTAAAGAGTCAGAGGATGGCGAAAAACTATTACCACAAGTGAAAGTCGGTGATTTAATTGATTTAATTGCTATAGAGTCGCTACAACATTTTACTGAGCCCCCGCCACGATATTCCGAAGCCTCTTTAGTAAAAGCGCTGGAAGAACATGGAATTGGGCGACCCTCTACTTATGCTTCTATCATTTCGACATTATTACATCGGGAATATGTTGAGCTAGACAATAAGCGTTTTAAGCCCACAGATGTAGGTAAAATTGTATCCAAATTTTTAACTCAATACTTTACCCGTTATGTGGATTATGATTTTACAGCAAAATTAGAAGATTCTTTGGATGAAGTTTCTCGCGGAGAAAAACAATGGATTCCATTGATGGGGGATTTTTGGTATCCCTTTATTCAATTGGTGGGAACCATTCAAGAGACAGTGCAACGAAAGGATGTTACACAAGAAGCCATCGATGAAAAATGTCCCAAATGCGAAAAACCATTATCGATTCGACTCGGAAAACGCGGCCGTTTTATTGGTTGCACCGGGTATCCTGAGTGCGATTACACTCGTAGTTTAGAAGAAGATAGAGCATCCTCCTTACAGCCCGAAATTGTTGAAGGTAGAAATTGTCCGAAGTGCGGCGGTCAGTTGGTTATTAAACGCGGTCGTTATGGAAAATTTATTGGCTGCAGTCAATACCCAACGTGCAAACATATTGAATCCTTGGAAAAAACTGAAGACAGCAATGTGACTTGTCCTGAATGTAAAAAGGGTACATTAATTAAGCGTAAATCCAGATTCGGTACTTTTTTCTATTCTTGTAATCAATATCCCGAATGTAAATATGCGGTGAGTCATCCACCCATTGCCGAAGCTTGTCCTAAATGCAACTGGCCCATTTTAATGTTGAAGACGACCAAGCGAAAAGGCGAAGAAAAAGTGTGTCCGAGAAAAGACTGTGGATATTCGGCGTCTGCGGAAGCAGTGGAAGCTACTGGAAAAGAATAAGTTTCACGTGGTTGGCGCTGCATGAATATTGGTTTTTTCTTTGGTTCTTTTGCATAGAAACCGTCGGTCGCCTAGGTGCTAAGGTTTTTCTGAGGACGCTGTGAATCCATCCATGGAAGCCGCGCGAAAACATCTCTGTTTTCGAGGCCTTCGAAAAACCATAGCACCTAGGCGCCCTCCTGCGTCAACGTGAACCAGAGCTTTTATTCCATTTTGATTATGAAGAGTTGAGTACAGAACTCATTCCCTACATAATTCTACAACCATCCGTTTCGATCGTCGTTACTTCTTCGCTCTTTCCCGTTTCCTCATTTATCACGGTCTTAGTTTTAATCCCCTTCACAGTTTGTAAAATGGGTGGGGTTTTTTCCATAAAAAACCCCTCTGCATTTAATTCCAATTCGATATCGCATGGTTCATAACAACGGAAATGCTCTTCAGGAGTTATTTTGGAGATTTTTACGCCATTTTGGATGGATGCTTCTATTTTATAAATTGCTAAACCTGCGTCTGCATGCCCATCTGCAGCTTCCAACCTTTCTTCCCCAAAAGAACGAAAGCGTACGAATTTATAAGTGGCAGCATCTTGTGGTTGATAATATTCTATACCCGTCACGTTACCATCTGTATCTTGAATGTTTCGCGTGTGCTTACATTTGTAAACTAAGGTTCCGCGAGCATCGTTTCCTGGATTTTTTATAAGAGTCTCTCGGGTAAGAATTCCGATAGCGCCATAAAAATCATCCGTTTCTTGTTCATCAGGATTAGCTTTTTCATAAATGGTATCGAGATAGTTTTTGGCTCCTTCGATGTTATGGCAAAAGGTTTCAAAATCATTTTTGGCTTTTATATCGAGAGCTGCTTTGCTATTGGGCGCTGTAGCTTGAATGGCAGAGGCGCTGAAGGCTAAGGCAGCGACTCCGTTTGCAGCATCTGCTGTGGCTTTCATATCTTTAGCTGTTGCGGACATAATTTTTCTCCTAAGATTGTATGTTTGATCAGTCATTATTTACTTTTTTCATCGTTCGACCTTAGGTTACCACCCTAACAAATAATAATCAACTTTCTCCCATTGTTGTTCTTCCTAGATCAATAAAGTTAATTAATACTTTCAATTGTTTACAAATAAACAAAAATAGTATATATTTATACTAAAGGCCCGGAGAAACATTTTATGAATAAATCGAAAACAAATCATCACCTATCTTCTGATTCCACTAAAGACGGACCCGACATCCATTCTGAAGAAAGTCGGAAACAGATGGCCGTTTTACTAATGAATTTATTCGAGTGTTGGCATCTAGATACAGCTGCTCAATTAAATTTACTTGGACTGAGCGCAAATAGCCGCGCGCTACTGACACCCTATAAAAAAGGTGAAAAAGCTCTTCCAAACACACGAGATCTGTTTGATCGTGCAGGTTGGTTACTTTCTATTCATAAATCTTTACGATTACTTTATCCGCATAATAAAAATATTCGCAATACTTGGATCTATCGAAAAAATAGAGCTTTTGATAACCATACTCCCATTGATATATTGGTAGAGGAGGGGATTTTGGGTCTCGCAAAAGTAGCTCGTTATCTTGATTTTCAACGAGGTCAATAATGAACATGAGTTCCTTATCTTTATTTTCAAGCAGTCGAGATTTTAAAAACGATGTTTTTCGTAACATTGTTTCATTACGTAAATCAGAAGATTTATTTGATGATATCAATGATAATAATAAAATATTATCCGCATTGGCTGTTGCACTAGAAGCGAATGTTAAAAAAAATATTCCTTTAGGATTGATCCAACGAGGATTTCATTATACCACTGCCATTGCTTATCCTTTCGAGACTGATCCATTTCTAAAAACTCGATACGGTGATGGCAGCTATGGGGTATGGTACGGTTCACTAAGTTTAGAAACGAGTATTTATGAAACCACCTATCATATGCTGAAACACGAATCGGATGTCGAGGGACTCATTGAACCTATTGTTCGAGAAAGAGCCGTGTACAAAATATATTGTCAGGCAATTTTAATTGATCTTACAGAACAAGTAGACAAGTATCCAGAACTCATTTCTAATGAATATCAATTTACACAGCCTATTGGTCAAAGATTACAAAAAGAAGGTCATCCTGGTTTACTTGCTCCTTCGGCCCGACATTATCAAGGAATCAACACCGTTATTTTCAACCCCGATATTCTCAATAATCCACGGCATTATTGTTATTTAACCTATACATTTTATCCGCTTGAAGGAAAAATTGTTGTCGAAAGATCTCCTAAGAACGTTATATTGACCGTTCATAAAAGAGATTTTAGTAAACCGATCAAAAAGGATGAGGTCCAGACCAGCAACAGTTAACTTGTCGCTTGTTTCCATTATTCCATATTTATTTAAATATTACTTTTTCTTCAAAGCCTCTAATAACGTATCTCCAAAAAGAGAATTTTTAATTGCCTGTTGTGGTTGTTTTTTAGGCATGATATTTTTAGTAGAATGATGGCTCGGCTTTGTACTTAAAGGAGAGCCAAAACCGGGTTGCTGAGTGGTATTGCTGGTATTCGTTATTTGATCCTGAAGCCTTAAAGTTAAACTAATGCGTTTTCGTTTCACATCGACTTCTAACACTTTCACTTTAACGACATCACCTGCCTTCACAACATCTCGAGGTTTTTGCACAAAGCGATCGGCCAGTGCAGAAATATGGATAAGACCATCTTGATGCACACCAATATCTACAAATGCGCCAAAATTAGCAACGTTGGAAATGACGCCTTCTAAGATCATACCTGGTTTGACGTCCTCTAGTATTTGAACTTTCTCGTTAAATGTTGCCGTTTTAAATTCGGGGCGAGGATCGCGTCCTGGTTTTTCTAATTCACGAATAATATCTGTAACAGTGGGGACCCCAAATTTTTCATTGGTATAATCTTCTGGTTTTAAGATTTGTAAAAAATTTTTATTACCAATAATTTCTTTTAAATTTTTATCATTTTTTTTCAAAATAGCTTCTACAACCGGATAGGCTTCTGGGTGTACAGCAGAGGCATCCAGAGGGGAAGGACCATTCATAATTCTTAAGAAGCCAGCGGCTTGTTCAAAGGTTTTCGCACCCAATCGTGGGATTTTTGCCAACTCTTTGCGATTTTTAAAAGCCCCATGTTCATCTCTGAATGTCACAATATTTTTAGCCAAGCTGCTATTCAAGCCCGCAACGCGAGTTAAGAGCGGTATTGAAGCTGTATTGACATCAACCCCTACGGCGTTAACACAATCTTCTACGACAGAATCTAAAGAATGAGCTAAGCGAACTTGGCTGACATCATGTTGATATTGTCCAACCCCGATGGCTTTGGGATCTATTTTAACGAGTTCGGCAAGCGGATCTTGCAAACGTCTAGCAATAGACACCGCGCCTCGAATACTCACATCCAGATCGGGGAACTCTTGTGCGGCAAATTCTGAAGCAGAATAAACAGAAGCTCCAGCTTCTGAAACTATCATTTTCTTTAAATTTAATTGGGGATGTTTTTTGATGAGATCCGTTACCAATTTATCCGTTTCCCGAGAGGCGGTGCCATTTCCGATGCTTATCAATTCTACTTTATAGGTTTCACATAAAATAGCTAAGGCACGGATAGATTCATCCCATTGTTTTTTTGGTTCATGCGGATATAGGGTACCGTGTTGCAGCAATTTACCGGTAATATCAACTAGGGCTACTTTAACTCCCGTTCTAAAGCCCGGATCCAGTCCCAATATAGTGCGTGATCCTGCTGGCGCACTCATTAATAAATCTCGTAAATTATGGGCAAAAACTTGAATGGCTTGTATTTCCGCTTCTTCTCTTAAACGGCTATAAAATTCTAATTCTAGCTGGATGAATAGTTTTACCCGCCAAGTCCAACGAGCAGTTTCTAACATCCAAGCATCACCGGGTCGGCCCAAATCTTGGATCTGGAAACGAGCTGTAACCATTTGTTCGTAGGCTGCTGGATCATACCCCAATGACATTTGCAATATATCTTCTTGACGACCACGCAACATAGCAAGTGCCCTGTGGGATGGAACTTTTTTTATGGCTTCTTGATAAGCAAAATAATCTTTAAATTTTTCGCCCGCTTCTTCTTTGCCTGTAATCACTTGACTTAACAATTGTGCTTCATCCCAAAGCCTGTCCCGTAATGCACCAATTAGATCGGCGTCTTCTGAAAACTGTTCCATTAAAATATATCGTGCCCCTTCTAAAGCGGCTTTGGCATCTGGAACATTTAATTCGGCGTTGATATAGGCTTCCGCTGCTTCGGTTGGGACAAGGTTCGGATTTTGTAACAATATTTGCGCTAGTGGTTCTAAACCTGCTTCACGTGCCATTTGTGCTTTAGTGCGGCGTTTTGGTTTATAGGGTAGGTATAGATCTTCTAACCGAGCTTTGGAATCCGCTGCTTGAATTGCGGTTGCTAATTCCGGTGTTAATTTGCCTTGTTCTTCGATGCTTTTTAAGATTGCACTACGACGTTCTTCCAGTTCTCTTAAATAATGCAAACGTTCTTCCAAATTACGAAGATGTGTGTCTGTTAAACCACCCGTCACTTCTTTACGATACCGGGAAATAAAGGGTACAGTATCCCCACCATCTAATAATTGAATGGCTGCTGCGACTTGTGAATCTTGAACATTTAATTCTTGGGCAATGCGTTGTGTAATCGATAACATTTTTGTGTCTAATTCCTAGCTAACTTTGAACATAATTTATTATAAACTAAAACGGGATCAAGTCGCAATAAATAACATTAAAACATACAACTTAGTTTATATATTCATGTTATTTATTGCGACCTGACCCCATTAAAGGATATGAAGCTAAATGAATATAATGGCTTGATTCCTCATTTAAAATACTTTGATATAATATGATTTCTTTTATTAAAAAGGTTTGTTCCTGGATCGGTATTGTTTGAATAACATCGGAAACTTTTCGAGGTGGTAAAAGACGACTGATGGTAAGATGTGGAATATAGGGGCGAGTATCAATTTTATATCCTTCTTTAATCAATGTTTGAGTTATGTTTTCTGCTAACGTTGTTAATTCTTTGGTCCCTTCGCTTAAACCCACCCATAATAATTTTGCAGAGTTTTCATTGGGGAAGGCCCCTAAATTTTTTAAGGTTGCTGAAAAAGGGGGGCCTAAGTTTAGGTTTGATAAAATAAACTTTAAACGTTCTAATTTTGTTTCTTCTGAAAATTGTAAAAATTGCAATGTGAAATGCCAGTTTTCAGGCGGCACCATTCTACCTGGTATATGTTCCAGATCTTTTTTCAATTGCTCTCGAACAACTTCTGGCAGAGAAATTGCGATAAAAATTCTTTTTTTCATAGCGCTTACTATTGTTTTCAGCCATTAACTATTAATCTAGGAACGAATATAGCCCTAAATTTATGACAACCATTCTTGAGCCTTCAAATAGTCTTTCGTTAATTTAGATTCCTGCGAATCGGCCATTGGTTGCCAATTGTATTGCCATGCAACTTTAGGAGGCAAAGACATTAAAATGGATTCTGTTCTGCCGCCGCTTTGTAAACCAAATAACGTGCCGCGATCATATATTAAGTTAAATTCGACATAACGACCCCGCCGATAGCATTGAAAAGCTCTTTCCTTTTCAGTATAGGGCATGTCCTTTCTTTTGTTTATAATAGGACGATAGGCTTGTATAAAATGATCTCCCACGGATTTTACAAATTCAAAACAGGTTTCGAATGGCCAGTAATGCATTGCATTTAAATCATCAAAAAATAAACCCCCTATTCCGCGCGCTTCTTCACGATGTTTCAGGTAGAAATATTCGTCACATTGTTTTTTAAATTTCGCGTATACCTCTAAACCAAAAGGATCGCAAGCTTTTTTTGCCATTTGATGCCAATAAATGCAATCTTCTTTAAAAGGGTAATAAGGCGTTAAATCAAAACCACCGCCAAACCACCAAAGTGGTTCTTGATCAGGACGCGTTGCAATAAAAAAGCGCACATTTGCATGGGCGGTTGGTACATAAGGATTTTTGGGATGAATGACAGCAGAAAGACCTAAAGCTTGAAAAGCAGCGCCCTTTAACTCTGGTCGTAGTAAAGTAGCTGAAGCTGGCAAATAACTGCCCTTCACAGCAGAAAAATTCACCCCCCCTTGTTCGATGACCGCACCTTCTCTTAATATCCGAGTGATCCCACCGCCCCCTTCTACACGTGTCCAGCGATCTTCCACAAAATGGCCTAGGCCATCTTCTGCAGACAGCGCTTGACATAAGTCACCCTGTAGATTTAAGAAATAAGTTTGTATGGCTGCTATTTGCGTATTTTGGATCATATCCAGTATCTTAAAAAAGAGTTTAAGCTTCTTTTTGTAGCATATATTGTGATTTTTGTCAGCTAAAAAATCACCTTAGAAAAATCCCAGAAGTTCATTGTCTCTTAAAATGTCAATAGATGCTAGAATCGCCAAGCGAGCCCAGCCATAATGGCATGGTTAATTAAATTGGTTTGCGTTGTTGTTTGTATTGCAGAACTGGCTGCTCCGCTTGTTGCCGTTGGAGAGTTACCTTCTAGCAAATATTTACCTATGTTTGTATAGATATAATCTATGCGGAAACTTAAACTTTCCATTAATGCTTGCTCATAGCCTAAACCCATGCGAAAAACAGGACGAGTTACGGCTTTTAAGTTATCTGAATTAATAAATGCTGTTGGAGCGCCCCCTCCTCCATTAATTGCAAATAAGACTAGTGATTGTGTAGAGACTCGATGAAAACCTAAACCCAAACGAGCATAAAATATTGAGCAGTCCCAAATTTCATATCCAGGTCTAAAATCAATTCCATAACTGAGTGGATGAATTCTAATTTTATTTCTAATTTGCACATTGGTGACGCCGTTTGTACTAAAAGCAAGCAAAGTATCTGCATCATTCCGATTAGCAACATCTGCGAATAATTCTGCTCCTAAATAAACGTTATTCCAAGAATATCCAAAACCGGTATAAGCTGCAGCTGTAAAAGAGTTTTTCCGAACGGAGTGGCTCAACGAGATATTAACAGGATTACCGATGTTAGTCCCCGATTGCTGAAATAAACTATCTATTTGCCCGCCAAAGAAACTAGCTCCGCCAGATGCTCCTATATAAGGACCTGTAAAGTAATCCTCTGCCAGCGCCCCAGTACTTATATTCATAAGTATCAGAATGCTTGAGAATAGTTTAAAATGCGTTTTCATTTATTCCCCTGCATTGTGTAAAATTCCGTTTTTTTGCTTAGACATACTCATTGTAGTATTTGATTGATATTTATCAATGATTTGGGATCACAATAATATGAATGATTTGAGGTCAAGTCGCAACAAATAACAGGAAGCCATAAGACTTGGTTTATGTTCTAATGTTATTTGCTGCGACTTGGGTTGGGTTTCATGAGATAATTGTTTTTAAATTATCTAGGCTAATATTGGCGCCACTTAGAATTATAACAACATTTTTATTTTGAAATTGTTGATGTATTTTTAAAAATGAGGCCAATGCTACGCCAGCAGCGCCTTCAACTAAATGATGTTGCGTTCTTAGTAATAAAACAATGGCATTTTTAATTTCTTCTTCTGAAACCAAAACATAATCATCGACATATTTTTGGCAGATCTCAAAAGTAATAGAATCCGGTTCCAAACAGCCCTTTGTAGCATCGGAAATGGTCGGTTTAACTTCCATATTGATAATTTTGCCAGCTTTAACGCATTCGGCCATTACAGGCGAATTTTCTGGCAAACAACCCATTATTTTAATATTCGGAAAAGTTTCTTTTAGGTAACCGCCAATGCCAGAAATTAAGCCCCCGCCTCCAATCGGAACAAAAACAACATCCATATCTTTTAATTGTTTTTCTAATTCAAAACCTATGGTGCCCTGTCCGGCTATAACCAATGGATCATTATAAGGAGCAACATACGTCATATTATTCTGCTTAGCTTGTTTTAAGGCATGAATTTCGGTTTCCATGCAATCGTGGCCAAAAAATTCGATTTGATTAGAGTAATTGCGAATATTATCAATTTTGGTGGGGGAAGCATTTTTGGGCACATAAATAATCCCGGGAATATCGAGCTTATATAAGCCATAAGCTACGCCAGCCCCGTGGTTACCCGTAGAGGCAGCCACAATACCCTGTTCGCGTTCTGTTGGCGTGAGACTTAATAATTTATTAAAAGCACCTCTGGCTTTAAAGGAACCCGTATATTGCATGGTTTCACATTTTAGAAAAACTTGGCAACCGGTCGCACGACTTAAGGGTACCGAATAGTCCAGTAATGTTTTTCGTATGAAAGGACGAATTCTATTTTCGGCAGCTAACACTTCTTTTTTTATATCAAACATAGACATCCTTTGGATATAAAACCGACAAATGGGCTATGAACTGTGCATGTGAAATCAGGGTCCACCACCCTACTCATCGGCTTTTTTTCTGGCACACTGAGCTAAGAATGAGCTAAAATTCATCCGCTCTTCCACTTTTTTGAAAACGATAGATAGCAACAATATTATTGTTTCTGAATCGTGCATCATCCCATTTATTTAATAAGATCGATAACTTGAGTTCTTAAGCGACTATTCTATTTATTTCTTACCTTGTTTTTGCTTCCATGTCTCAATTAGCAGGAGATCTTTTAGGTCCTTCTCTCGACCCATTTGTTGCTTAAAAAAAATAACATTGTCTAAAGACTCAAAAGACATACCATCAATTATTTCTGCAGCGGCTATGCGTTCCTGAATAGTTGGACCAAGATTATTCTGGTTTTGCTCTAGGGGATCCGTAAATGATTCTTCTCCTAATACTTCAACAAGACCGTCTGCCAACACTATCTTTTTTACATTTTTTGCTTGGACCACACCGTGTTTTTTAGCTAGAGTATCCCAAAGTTTTGCATCTACGATAATATCAATGTCGCCCATTTCTCTTAAATGACGAATACCCAAGACCCCACTGCTCGTAATTGCATAATGTTCTAAGGGTAGATTTAAAGCTTTAAACTTTTCAAACATTTTCTGGTTTTTTTGAAACATATTTAACCTCGACTGTTAATTTATTCAAGAATTAAAAGAAAAACAAATTTTAAACAAACTCCGCAAAACGTCTTATCAAATACAAGGGAATATTACAAATTTTTCCATCCTTTATCTCACTACATACTCTTTTTAAGTTCTCGAAATATCTATTTATCCATTTAGAACACTTAATAGTTTTTCCAATGCTTGCTGATGAGCAATTTTGTTCATTTTACCAATATTAAAGATCTTCCATTGAATCCCTGGCAACTTTTCAATCCCTGCTAACCCAAGTTGTTCACCCTTAACTTCCCCTTGTTTTATGCCTATCAAAAAAGACTTATCTTGTTCCGTGAGGGATCCGTTTAATGTTTTAATCAGGTCTTCTCTCACTTCTACCAGGGACTCATAAGATGTTTCTAAGTAAGACATGCCTAAGAATTCTTCTTGGTAAACACGAGACAGATCTAGACGATTGGGTTGTAATAACTCATGCATCGGTCGATTATGACTGGCCAAGTATACGAGAAATGCTTTTTTCGTTTCTTCTGCAATCCCCTCATCCAATAACCTTTTCACATCAAAGAGATCCCTAGGATGCTGTCTATCTAATGCCGCACAAATTTTACCACCATACAGATCCGCTTTTGAGGCCACAGGCATGTTAAATACCGAATGTCCAAATCGAGAAACGGCTGGTTGACTCAGATTCATCATTGCTGGTGGGTACACTGTCCCACGTAACACTAAATTGGGTTCTATTTTTATTTCAATCCCTTCTCGTTCTACTGTCAGACGAGTAATAGTCTTAGTTTGACCATTTTTATGGCAATTAACAGAAATAGAATTTAAGGTCTGCATTAGCTTTTTTTGGATTTGAACTAAACCAGCCTCAATCCCCAATAACGACTCCGATCTATTTTGAAGCGGCAAATAAATCAAATCGATATCAACGGAGAGCCTGGGAAAATCTTGGCGGACAAATAAATTAATAGCCGTTCCACCTTTAAGCACAAAGGAATCGATACTTGCCACCGTTGGTAAGCATTGAATGAGCAATTCAACCTGGGCGTCATAATACATCATACAAATCCCCTTCTTGCTTATCTATGCTGAGATTAGGAACAAACAATTTAAATTGTGGATCATAATGATCCCCATTGTCTATAGTGCGTTTACCTTGCCCCAACTTGAGTGTCTTTAAGTTTAATCTTTCAAAACATGGTAGCTGACATTTCTTTGCTAAATATAAAAACAATCGTTTTAACACCTGAGAACGGCAATCTTCAAGTAAACCCTGAAGCACATCAACTCGTAATGTCTCTTTCCCTTGCATCAAGAGAAAAGCATGTTCAAAACTCATTTTTTTTGGAACAAGGGCCAAGATTTCAAGCAAAGCTCTTTCCGTATTTGATATCCAAATACCAAATGTGGAACAGTTCCATGCTTGTAATCCGTGCGCGCCAGTAAAGAGTACATTCGATATATAATTAAACGATTGATTATTGAAATATTGAGTTAACCAGCGCGGTAACTGCCGCTCAGGGTGATCTCCGTGGGTATAGAGATAGAGCAACCGATGACTGCCCATGGGCACAAAATGAGCACGACCCGATAATTCCAGTGCCGTTTTCCCACCAACATGGATTGGTAACTTCAACAGTTGTTGCAAGGCATAGACGCCGCCCCGCCAATCTACTTTATCACCCGACCGAACATAAGCACCAGGCCCTATTTTCTCTACCCAACCTCCCTTAACATACTTTCGAGTTAATTGACGAGAGATCTGGCAATGCTGCTCTAGCCAAGATTGAACCACCACCGTACCACTCGGCCAGATTCGTAATACTTCGTTTAATTTCCCCATTTATGTATACCTTGAGTTTACATTTAGCACATCATATTTAATTATGAAATATATTGTAAAAAATGTAAACCAAAAGTTTACTTTTTTTACAATATATTTAAAACATATAATGTATATACATGCACCAGCGTGGTGCCTATTGTCGTAAACAGGGTTTATATACGGGTAACAATAATTTCGTCGTTCACGCAACTTAACTGCATTTACCCTTATTTAAAATCAATGTAACTGTCACTTGAACCAGAATTAATTCTCTAAGGCTCGTATTCTTAAGTCCTGCGTTCTACCAAAAATCTCATAAATCTTCTCTGCTTGGTACGTCATAAAAGAAGGCGACCGATACAAAGTGCCGGATTGATCTTCCAAAATGCTAGCCTCAACTTTTATTAACTCTTCTCTCAATTCATCTGCCCGATAGGTATCGTTTGCCTCCAGTATTCTATGGATTCAATTAAGGTTAACACTTCAGCGGTGTTTCCAGGGAATAATCGGTATCCTATGGGCAATCCTTGTTCTGTGGTGGCTAACGCTAAAACAACTTGGGTGGTATTAAATCTAAAATTCTTACTAAAACCAAAAGCTCTGAGCCCATCTTCGGCTAATGTTTCAAAATGAAGTGTTGTGACATCGAATAACATTAGGTCGATTTTGCCATCCGTCGCTTTTTGTGTTGCATTAAAAACAACTTGATGATTTTTTGTTAGATTTTCACCCAAAATATCCATCATTCTATAAATCGCATCTGCAGTATAAAAGTCTCCAAACTTTGATTCTATAATACTAATAGACTTATTTTTGCTCGCAGGTTCTATAAAGCGACTAAGCACAACGGCTTTTAAAATCTTCGAAGCTTTGCCAGGTAAAATTTTTGAGAAGCCTAATTCATCATATAAATTTCCTAGAATATCGGGTACGCCAGCGTTCTGTCTTGAAATTTCTCGGGTGTCTTTTAATAAAACAGGCCTGACATTGATTGTTTCTTCGGGTTGAACCGCTTTTAAATGGGATAACTTCCATAGCCCTTGATTTTAATACAGAAAGCTCTGTTATTGTAGAGCCTCGAGATTGCATAATACTTTTTGGTGGACCCTTTGGCCTATTCGAAGAGAATAGCAAATGAGAACACTGCTATTTTTAGAACCTGGATGTCTTTTGGTCCGAATAAACACGCTCAAACTCAAAGATTTGAAAAACACTATCTTATCAAATAGAAATGATGGATATTGTGATCTATTGACTATAAAACTTGTGATTTTTTTTACTGATTTTTCAAAAAAGTCTTGAATGTCACTAAGATAAAAGTAAGATGCCAGAAGTAGGACATCCTGTCTTAGAGGTGTGATTGCGCAGAGGCCCGGGGTAGGTATTAGGTTTTCGAGGGTGTCGACCGCAGGGATGCGGTCGTCAAGCCTCCAAGGATGGATTCACGGCGTCCCGAGAAAACCTAATACCTACCTCGGGTCTCGTATTATTTTTTTATTAGTTAAAAAAGCGGCTAGGGATGGCTGGTTTTTAAAAAACGCCAAGTTCTTGGGGGCCTGCAATACAAATAACTCATTTTGCTGAAGACAGGAAGAGAGGGCATTTGAATATATTAAGTTATCGGCGGATCAAGGAAATGTTGAGGCATTGGCGTTAGCAAAGATCTTAGAAAAGCAGTTGAATATTATCGGTTGGCTGCGGATCAAGGTTCTGTAACTGCACAATCTATACTTAAATTCCTTAGCTTCAAGAGAAAAACAGACGTACCCTTGGCCTTAGTCATAAAACCGCCCATAAATAAAAATACAAACTCATGAAAATTCAATACCGATGCTTGATTAATATCTGTTGGATTTATTTCACATGCCGTTATAAAAAAAACTTAAACAAAATTTGCAAAGCATCCTATCAAATACAAGGGAATATTACAAATTTTTCCATTTTTTTTCAAATTCATACTAGAACAACGCAAAAGGTGTTTAGGATTATATTTTTCTGCATAAACCAGCAAGCTTTTTTTACGTTTTGATGTTCCTGCTTTTACTTCGATGGGAAATATATCAAGATCTTTTTCTATTAAAAAATCGATTTCCGCTTTTCCTTCGCTGGTCCAATAATATAATGGATATTGAGCATTCGTTAATTCTTGTGCGATAAAGTTTTCGGTAAATGCACCATAAAATTCATCAAAAAGACTATTTTTATCAAGGATAGATTTTTCTGGGATTTTACTCATGGCTGAAAGCAATCCGACATCCAAATGGAATACCTTGAAAACATTCCTGTCCACATAGCCGGACAAAGGTAGTTTGGGTGCAGAAATATTATAAGATTTTAAAATAATCCCAGCTTCTGTTAACCATTGAATGGCCGACTCATATTCACGCCCCCTTGCTCCCTGTTTAATTGCACTAAAAACAAATTTCTTGTTTTCTTTTGCCAGTTGATTGGGAATAGATTCCCAAACGCGGGTGATTTTCATGATTTCATCTTTTGGAGCATGCTTGGCAAAATCTAAGTCATATGCCTTTAATATTTCCTTTTGGATGGTTCGAATATCGAAAAGATTTTTATTTTTTGCGTATGCTGCAACAACTTCAGGCATCCCACCAATAAAAAAGTATTTTTTTAACAAATCTAATAATTCGTTATGAAAGGGTTCAGGTAAAGGTTCGCAAACTTTTAGTTCTGCTAAATATTTTCGAAGCGCATGTTTTTCGATTGCAGTTAAAAATTCGAAAAACGATAAAGGGAATAGATCAAGAAAATTGACTTTTCCAACTGGAAAGCCTTTCGTATGAGCAAGTTTGACTCCCAATAAGGAACCCGCAGCGACAATCGGATGTTCCTTTCCATCTTCTTGAAAATATTTTAAGCTATTTAAGGCTTCCGGGCATTCTTGAATTTCATCGAAAATTAATAAGGTGTTTTTAGGCATTATTTCTTGATCAAAATAAATGCTAATTTTTTCTAGAATATTGCTTGGTTTTAAGCTAGCTTTGAAAAATTCAGCCAGCTCTGGATCTTCTTCAAAATTGAGATAAAGATAATTGTTATATTCTTGCTGGGCAAATTTTTTAAGCAAATAGGTTTTGCCGACTTGCCGAGCACCCTTCAGTATTAAAGGTTTTCGGTTTTCATGATTCTTCCAGGATAATAGTTGGCGATAAATATCTCTTTCCATATTTCGTAAGTATAAAAATTTTTTAGCTTTAAGGCAAGCAATATGTTCCTAAAATGTGATTATTTTCACAAAATACGTTCCTAAAATGTGATCAAAATCACAAATTAGGTTCTTAAAATGTGATGGGCTAATGAAATATTTTTAACATTTTCATAAAAATCAATATATTAGACATGTTTTCCAAAATGTCTGCTCATCTACACTTAATTTTGCCTCGCCAGAGCATAAAAACAGGTCGAAAACTTATCCATATCGACTTTGAAGAATATATAATTATATTTCCAAATAATCAATATTATCTGGTAGGATACCGGCTAAGATTCTTAGGGTTATTTTTTGACAACAAGGAAAAATAATGTGTTCAAAATGTTATAAACCAAAATACACCTCAAAATGGATTTTAATTATTGTCTTATTTTTGGTTTTGGACTTATTATTGGCCAAAAATACGCAGGCCTTAGCCTTAAATTCTCAACGTATTGAAAATACTATCCAGCAAAAGCTTCCCAATGCTTCTGTTGGAGTTTTTATACAAGAGGCTAAAACTGGAAAGATATTATATGAAAGGCGGGCACATGAAACCTTTTTACCCGCAAGTACAGTTAAAGTCATATCAGCTGCCGTCAGTCTTTTTTTGCTAGGTCCGCAATTTCAATACGAAACTGCATTTAAGGCTTCAAGTTCTGCTAAGACAGGGGTATTAAACGGCAATCTTTATCTCGTTTTCGGTGGTGACCCTTCTTTCCGAACAGAAGATCTAGAAAAAATGATTGAAGAGTTGAAGTCTGCAGGTTTAAGACAGATTAAAGGTAACATTGTAATAGACGATACTCTATTTAAAGGTAAGCCACATCCCTATGGATGGATAGCAGATGATCTGGTTTGGTATTTTGCTGCCCCTACGACTACCATCATTTTAGATGAAAATAAGATAAAATTACGTTTGGTATCTAATAAAACTTTAGGTGAAAAAACAACTGTTTCTTTAGCTTCAGATAGTATATTACACATCAAAATTAAGCAAGATGTCATTTCGGTTACCGAAACAGAAGCAATGGAAAATTGTGAATTAAATGTTTCGGTGGACCAGGAAAATAATATTGAGCTTAAAGGCTGTTGGCCTGCCAAGGCCGAAGTAGATGAATTAAAAATCGCTCTTCAAAACCCTAATCATGCAGTCATACAAGCACTAAAACGGATCTTAAAATCTGCAAATATAACATTGACAGGTAAAATAATCTTTGGTGAAGCTCCCAAAAATTTGCAAACTTTAAGTTCACATCGCTCTTCCCCATTAGAGACATTAATAAAATATGTATTAGAAAAATCTAATAATTTATATGCTGAAAGTTTGCTCAAGACAATGGGGGTTAAACAGTTTGATCATGGGACTTTTCAGGCCGGCATTAAGACGATGAAGCAGGTCTTAAATCGTCAATTTGCAATGGATACCACGGATTTGCGTTTGCAAGATGCCTCTGGAGCATCACGTTATGATGCTGTTACTCCCGAACAATTAGGGCGTGTATTATATGTCATGTACCATAATATTGAGTTTGGAAAAATCTTTCATGATGCTCTCCCCAACTCAGGAGCGACTGGCACATTGAAAAAAAGGATGGAATCTTTTGATCTTAATGGGGCGGTATGGGCTAAGACTGGAACAATGACGGGTGTGAGTGCTTTAGCAGGCTATATCAACAAGCCAAACCATGAGGATTTAATCTTTGTGATTATGATAAATGGTTTAGTGGGTGATACTGCTTCTGCCAAGCAATTGGAAAATGAACTTTGTAAGATCTTGGTATCTAGCGGGTGAATTCTTTAGACTTCGCCGACTATGGGAAGGAAAACATCATGAAATTAATTAAACATATTAATTTCTATTTAACTTTAGAATAATAAATATTTGCCAAGTCACTCACGAGTTTGTGAGTTCCTGATAATTGCAGCCTCACAATTTTATTTCTCTGCTTCACGGATTTTATTTTCGACATGAGGCCTCGTTGCTTTTCTCTTTTCATTTTGGAATTTGCCTGCTAAAGCTTTTAAGCGCTCATTGGATGTTGCAGAAGTGGTTCTTTCCAATTTATCTAGTACCCAAAGTAATTGATCCCGATCTTGTTGTGCCAGAATAACCATATCGCAGCCAGCATCTAGAGCCATGCGTGCTCTTAAGACAAAATCACCGGCCATGCTTGCAGCTTTCATAGATAAGCAATCGGAAATGACAGCGCCTTTAAATTGGAGTTGTTGGCGCAAAATATCTTGTAACCAAGGTTTAGAATAACCAGCAGGAACGGAATCAACTGCTGGATAAATGACATGCGCTGGCATAATGGCCGCCAATTGAGAACTTAATTTTGCAAATGGTAGAATATCTTCTGCTAATAAGGTTTCAAGGGATCGGGTATCTATAGCTTCTGCGAAATGGCTATCAGCTGCACAGCCCCCATGTCCTGGAAAATGTTTACCGGTAGCAGCCATGCCAACATCTTGCATCCCTCGAATAAAAGCTCCGGCGAGCTCGGCGACAATGTTTGGATCACGATGAAAGGCGCGATCGCCAATCACTTCACTAATGTTCTTATCTAAATCCAAAATAGGCGTTAGGCTTAAATCAATGTTACAATCTAAAAGTTCTGCTGCCATCACCCATCCTGCGTTATAAGCAAGCTCTAGGCCCTCTTTAGGCTTTCTATCATAAGTCTTGCCATAATCAGCGACTGGGAGGAGTTTAGTAAAGCCTTCTTTAAAACGCCAAACGCGGCCTCCTTCATGATCAACGGCTATAAGAAGTGGGTTTTTGGCAGTTGCTCTCAGTTCGAAAACTAAGGCTTTAAGAGAATCTAGCCCCCCATAATTACGAGAAAACAGCAATATACCACCAACGCTTTGATTTTTTAATAAATCTCGTTCTTTTTGGTTTAATTCCTTGCCCTCTAAGTCTATCATGACAGGTCCATAATACATTGCTGGTTCTCCTCAATTTTGATAAGCTTCTGAATTGAAGAACTCCCGACTGATAGTCGGTAGATTCTTCGCGGTAGAGAAGGCTACTTTTTTCATTGGCTTGCTCACCTTCCCTTAAGAGGGGAGGATTGCGCAAGCCTTCCCGTTCACAGGTAACAAAATGATATCCTCTCACTAAACGAGGCAGTCAGTAAAATGTCAAACAGTAAAAATACCGTTAAGTTAAAAGAAGCAGTTAACTTAAAAACATTTCAAGGGCTTATCTTTGCCCTAGAACAATTTTGGGATCAACAAGGCTGCGTTCTGCTTCAACCTTTCGATTTAGAGGTAGGTGCTGGAACATTTCATCCAGACACTTTCTTGCGATCCCTAGGCCCAGAACCTTGGAATGCAGCCCATGTTCAGGCCTCTAGACGCCCTACCGACGGCCGTTATGGAGAACATCCTAATCGGAATCAACATTTCTATCAATTTCAAGTGGTCTTGAAACCTTCCCCTTTAAATATCCAGGAATTATATTTAGATTCCCTGCGTCTGATAGGCATTGACCCTTTGAAATATGATATTCGCTTTGTAGAAGATAATTGGGAATCTCCAACATTAGGCGCCTCTGGCCTAGGCTGGGAGGTTTGGCTCAATGGGATGGAGGTTACGCAATTTACCTATTTCCAGCAAGTTGGAGGAATGGAATGTCGACCCGTTATGGGTGAAATTGCTTATGGGATAGAACGCCTTGCCATGATCATTCAAGGTGTGGATAGGATACAGGATTTGGTATGGGCGGAAGGTCCTTTGGGTTCTATTACCTATGGTGATATCTTTTTACAAAATGAAATTGAAATGTCTCTTTACAATTTTGAAAAAGCCAATATTACTTCTCTTTTTCAACAGTTTGATCTCTTTGAAGCAGAAGGTAAGCAATTGATAACGGAAAGCCTTCCCATTCCTGCCTATGAGATGGTATTAAAAATGTCTCACACTTTTAATATACTGGATGCAAGACATGCTATTTCTGTTTCTGAAAGACAACGCTTTATTTTAAGAGTGCGCGCCCTTGCGCGGGATGTTGCTGAAACATACTACAAAGAACGGGAAAAATTAGGTTTTCCTCTTTGTCGCCATAAGAGCCATGGATCTAAGCACGATAAAGAAAAGTTATCTTGCATAGAACATGAGGATTCAGCAGGTCATGATTAATGCCAATCTATACCCTTCGCCTTTCAAGTTGCGACAAGGCGCCGGCGAAAATGAGCAGCGCAGCATACAAATTAGTATGTGAGCAGCGATATCTTCGCCGGCAATAAAGTCACAGCTTGAAAGGCAAGGGGTATATATGTTATTTAATAAAAATATAGGGAAAGGAAATAAAGATGTCTGATTCTAAAAACAGCGCGACAAAAGATCTTTTAATAGAGATAGGCGTAGAAGAACTGCCTCCAAAAAATTTAGATACTTTTGCCCGCACGTTTGGCGAACATTTAGAGAAAGCATTTAAAAATGCTAACCTAGCCTTTTCAAATATCAATACCTTTATTGCTCCAAGACGCCTTGCCGCTATTGTTAAAGATCTGGTTTGCACTCAACCCGAACAAATCTTATTAAAACGTGGCCCCGCGAAGGCAGCTGCTTTTGACAGTCAAGGCAAACCAACACAAGCTGCCCTGGGTTTTGCCATTTCTTGCCAAACCACTATTGAAAATGTTGGTATTCAAGAGACCGAGAAAGGTAGTTTTCTTATCTTTCAACAAACCCTGAAAGGACAAAAAAGCGAAGATTTAATACCAAATATTGTTCAGGATGTTTTGCATCATCTGCCTCTCGCTAAAAAGATGCGCTGGGGAGACAGTTCAACTTTTTTTGTGCGACCTGTTCATTGGGTTGTATTGCTATTTGGGGACCAAGTTATCCCAGCAGAAATTTTTGGAATAAAAACTTCAGATTCAACGATTGGGCATCGCTTTCATCATCCGGAAGGGATTGCATTAACAGCCGCAAAGGATTATGAGGCCGAATTGTTTACTAAGGGCAAAGTAATTGCGGATTACAAAAAGCGCCGGCAATATGTTGAAGAAAAACTGATTGAAGTGGCAGCGAAATTAAAAGAAAAATCAAAAGCGTTAATTGATTCTGATCTTTTAGACCAAGTAACCGGTTTAGTAGAATGGCCAGTGGTGCTGGTTGGGCAACTTGATGCGGATTTTTTAGCCTTACCAAAAGAAGTATTAATTTCTTCTATGCAAGTTCACCAGAAATGTTTCCCGGTAATAAATGATAAAAACGAATTGCTGCCTTATTTTTTAGTCGTGAGCAATATTGAAAGTATAGACCCCAAAACGGTGATCCAGGGCAACGAATGTGTGATGCATGCAAGATTACACGATGCCACTTTTTATTACCAAGAGGATAAAAAAATATCGCTAGAATCGCGTCAGGAAGGGCTAAAACAAGTAGTATTTCAACATGGACTAGGGTCTTTATGGGATAAAGCGCAACGCATTGCTCAGCTGGCCTGTATTATCAATAAACAAATGCAGGGTTCTGAAAGTAACGAAAAAATTTATATGCGACTTGCAGGGTTATGCAAGTCAGATCTCTTAACCCAAATGGTGATGGAATTTCCTGAACTACAAGGGGTTATGGGACGATATTATTACCTAGACCAATATCAGAATCAAAATAGCGATAAGATCAAAAACAGCGAATCTTCTTACCTACATACAGACATTGCCAAAGCCATTGAAGAACATTACCACCCCCGATTTGCCCAAGATACTTTGCCCGATTCTTTATTCGGAGCGGTAATTGCTATTGCAGATCGACTTGATACCTTAGTGGCATTGTTTGGATTAGGGAAACGTCCCACGGGGGACAAAGATCCTTTTGCGCTAAGACGTCAAGCAATGGCGGTGTTGAGAATAATAATCGAAGAAGAAAGGTTTGAAGGCTTACAACACTTAGATTTACAAAGTTTATTTACCGCAGCCAGAGAAAATTATAAAACGACAGAAAGCTATAGCAAATTATTGCCAAGTGCTGAATTAAATAAATCATTACTGGATTTCTTTTATGAACGCTTACGTGCTTGGTATTATGAGCAAGGCATTCCAGCACGAGTATTCGATGCTGTATTGGCTGTTGGGCAGTCAGGAAAACCCAAAGATTTCCATCATCGTTTATTAGCAGTTACCGCTTTCCAAAAACTTCCCGAAGCAGAAAGTTTAGGTGCTGCCAATAAGCGAGTGCGAAATATCTTAGAAAAATCCGCAGAATCGTTAATGAAGAATGTACCCGCTCTTGCCATTGGTGTTTCGTTTGATATTCATTTATTGAAGGAAGACGCTGAAAAGAAGCTAGCAAAAATACTACAAGAAAAAGAGGCAGAGCTGGAACCGCTTATTGAAGCAAGTCATTATGCCGAAGCGTTAAAATCTTTGGCTGAGCTGAAAGTACCTGTTGATAATTTCTTCGACAATGTTATGGTTATGGTTGAAGATCTGGCATTAAGGAATAATCGTCTCGCATTATTGATGCGTTTACGTAATTTATTCTTAGAAATTGCGGATATCTCGGTTTTGTGATGGATGTGTTATGCTATGAATAACCATTCCGACAAGCTGATTATTCTAGATCGCGATGGTGTCATTAACGAGGATTCGATCAATTTTGTTAAATCACCAGAAGAATGGAACCCGATCCCTGGCAGCCTTGAAGCTATTGCTAGACTTAATCGTGTGGGATATAAAGTTTTGGTTGCAACCAATCAATCTGGGGTTGCTCGTGGTTTATATGATATCAATATGCTCGATAAAATCCATGAAAAGATGCAGAAAATGCTAAAAGAATTAGGGGGTCATATCGATGGGGTGTTCTTTTGTCCTCATGGCCCGGATGACAATTGCGATTGCCGTAAACCTAAGCCTGGCTTATTAAAACAAATTGAAAAGCAGTTTAACTGGTCTTTAAAAGAGAATAAGACTTTATGTATCGGAGATTCGCTCCGGGACTTAGAAGCCGCTTTTGCTATTGGTGCCAAGCCAGTGTTAGTTCTTACCGGCAATGGTCAAACAACTGCAAGAAAATTACCTGAGCACTTGAAAGATGTTCCAAGGTTTAGAGATTTGGCTTCTGCGATTCTTACCTTGGTGAATCCATAATGTTGTCATCATTATCACAGAAAATTAACATGGAAAGTATTTTTTTATGATGATGCTTATTAGAAATATTATTTTTTATGCTGGTATTATTCCAACCGCACTTTTTATCAGTATTTTGGCATTATTATTTTTTTATTTACCTTATCGCTGGCGTTATGCACTCATTACACGTTGGTCGCATTTTTTTATCTTTTGGGCCAAGATGACCTGTGGTTTAAAATACCACGTGGTAGGATTAAAAAACCTCCCCAAAGAAACTGCTATTGTTGTTTCTAACCATCAATCCACTTGGGAAACCATTTTTTTACAAGTATTATTGCCCCCACATTGTACAGTCATAAAAAAAGAATTACTTTATATTCCGGCCTTTGGTTGGGGGTTGGCTGTACTAGAGCCCATAGCTATTACAAGGAAGGAATTGAATTCTATCAAAATCCTCTTGAAAAAAGGGATAAATCGCTTGAGGACGGGAAGATGGGTGGTCATTTTTCCGGAAGGAACTCGCGTTTCTATTCAAGATTCGAAACGTTTTTCAAGAACAGCAGCCGCGCTTGCCCATGCGTCAAAAAAACCAATGGTACCTATTGCCCATAATGCAGGAAAATTTTGGCCTCGAGGCATTCTGATTCAAAAGCCAGGAACCATCCAAGTGGCGATTGGACCGGCTATTGATCCTGCTGGTAAAAGTGCCACTGAAATAAATCAGCTGGCAGAGCAATGGATTAAAAATAAAATGGCTTCTTTTGATTAATGCGACTAGACCCTTTCTGATTTTAAATATCCAAATTTCCAGCCAATAATGCATTGATTTCAATAAACTCTCGACGACTTTCAACATTGTCGCCCATCAAGGTTGTAAATATTTGATCCGCAGCTACAGCGTCTTCAATTCTCACTTTTAACATTCTACGTACCATCGGATCCATGGTAGTTTCGCGTAATTGATCTGGGTTCATTTCTCCTAAGCCCTTATAGCGTGATATTTGCTGTCCTTTTTTTGCTTCTTCCATCAACCAGGCGACAGCTTCTTTAAAGCTAGAAATGCCATATTTTTTATCTCCGCGTTGAATATAGGCGCCTGCTTCTAACAGTCCTTTTAATTCAGCAGCTAATGCTGCAATGGCTGCATAATCATGGGAAATAAAGAACTCATAATTAAATTGATAGGTGTGTTCAACACCATGGGTTTTCATCACAATATTGGGAAGATGGGCCTTTCGTTCCCGATCTTCGGTGAAGCTTAAATTAAAGTGCAGACCCTGTTGTGCATGCGACTCCAAAATGGTTGTTAAGGATTTACCCCAATTTTCCATAAATGCTAAATCTTGTAATTCTGTAGCTGTTACTTTGGGCATATCAATTAGGGCTTCTAGTACTGAAGAAGGGTAACGCCTTGAAAGACGGGAAATAATGTCCATAACCGCGCTATACTGCTTAACCATTTTTTCGAATATTAGTCCTGTAATAGGAGGGGCTGCAGGATTAATAAATAGCTGTGCATCTTCTAGTGCAATTTGTACAAGATATTCGTTTAAAGCTTTATCGTCTTTAACATATTGCACTTGTTTGCCTCGTTTTACTCTATATAAAGGAGGTTGAGCAATATAAATATATCCACGCTCAATCAATTCCGGCATTTGTCGATAGAAAAAAGTTAGCAAAAGGTTCGAATATGTGAACCATCCACGTCGGCGTCGGTCATGATAATAATGCGATGATAACGTACTTTATCTGGATTATATTCTTCTCGCCCAATGCCACAGCCTAAAGCGGTAATCAAAGTGCCCACTTCTGCAGAAGATAGCATTTTATCAAAGCGCGCTTTTTCAACATTTAAGATTTTACCTTTTAATGGCAAAATTGCCTGGGTTTTCTATCACGCGCTTGTTTGGCCGAACCACCTGCAGAATCTCCCTCAACTAAGTAAATTTCAGATAGTGCCGGATCTTTTTCTTGGCAATCCGCCAATTTTCCGGAGCCGATATCTAACGCCCTTTACGCGCGTCATTTCTCGCGCTTTTCGCGCAGCTTCTCGTGCTCGTGCAGCATCAATGATTTTTGTCGACAATGATTTTGGCTGTAGCAGGATTTTCCAATAAAAATTCTTGAAATTTTTCAGCCATGGCTGATTCAACAACGGCTTTACTTCAGAAGAAACCAATTTATCTTTGGTTTGTGATGAGAATTTAGGATCAGGCACTTTGACCGATAACACCGCTGTTAAACCTTCACGGGCATCATCGCCTGTGGTAGCTACTTTAGCTTTTTTCGCATACCTTCTTTTTCAATAGTAATTGTTTAAAGTTCGCGTTAATGCAGCTCGAAATCCCGCTAAATGAGTTCCACCATCTCGTTGCGGGATATTGTTGGTATAACAAAAAATATTTTCCTGGTAAGTATCGTTCCATTGCATGGCCACTTCAACCGTCAATCATCTTGTCTTCAGTAGTAAAATAAAATACTTGGGGATGAATCGGCTGTTTTATTCCGATTTAGATGCTCAACGAATGCTTTTATTCCGCCTTCGTATTGCAAATACATCTTCTTTTTGCAGTGCGTTCGTCCATCAGATGAATACGCACGCCAGAATTTAAGAAAGAAATTCTCGTAAACGTTTTGCAAGGATATCATAATGAAATTTGATATTGGTAAAAGTTTCTGCACTGGGTTTAAAGCGAATTTCTGTCCCGGTCTGTCGGTATCGCCAACCGCGGCTAAGGGTGCTTCAGGTTCACCCAGTATGATAGCGCTTGTTCATATATCTTTCCATCTCGACGAATTGTCAAATGCAAGTCTTCCGAAAGAGCATTGACCACGGAAACCCCCACACCATGCAAACCACCAGATACTTTATAGGAATTATCATCGAATTTTCCACCCGCATGCAGGACGGTCATGATGACTTCAGCAGCGGAACGTCCTTCTTCTTCATGGATATCCACAGGAATTCCGCGCCCATTATCTCTTACAGTGACAGATTCATCGACATGAATAGTGACCATGATTTTTTACAATATCCTGCCAAGGCTTCGTCAATGGAGTTATCAACGACCTCAAAAACCATATGATGAAAACCGGTATCCATCATCTGTATCACCAATATACATCCCTGGACGTTTTCGAACGGCATCTAGACCCTTTAAGACTTTAATATTGGTTGAATCGTAAGTGGTTTCTGTGGACATATTCGTCATAAAAGTTGACTCAACTCTTCAATTTAATAGTTCTCACATCATCTCATATTTTTGGTAAAATTTCAATATTTTCAGGCTTTTGTCGGCATGTCAAAGTGAAGAATTGAGTTAACTTAATTCTTCTTGTGTAATCCTTGTTTCCTATCCCCAAAGAAAAGGCTAGGAAGCGTGGAAACCAGTGTACTGGAAACAAATAAATATTCTTAATCAAACCATGATTTTCAAATAAATTAATAGCTTTTAGAATTCATTTCATCTAAAAAGGTATAACTTAATCTTTGGCTATAACACTATGCTTGCGGATCCATGTCCTGACAATGGAAGAAACTATCCTAGGAAATGTGGAACGTTTAATATCTAAATATATTTTCCTAGGGTGTGGACGCATTATGAATAATGTTTTGTTTTCATTCTTTTTTGGATAGATAAACCATTATCCATATTACTGTTTCACCGGCGTGCATTGATGTGTCCCGACTGAGAGAATGGAGGCAGAAGTATCTACGCCGACTTCGCTGCCATAAATTTTTCTTGTGTTTTCTGCCATTGTGGGTAATTCAGAAACAGATACACTGCAATTAGATTTCGTTTTAGAAATTGAATCCACAACCTGATACCAACATTTATCCCCTTCCTTCCCGATAATCTGATAGGTTGCCTTGCATTCTTGTATACCTTGATCAACATCAGCTTGAGTTAATGGTTTTCCTCGGCCTTCTAGCAGTTGGTTTTGATTTTCCATATCGACCCCTGCTTTTAGAATACTTAGGCATATGGGGTTGTACATAACAAATGTTCCTGGTGTACATTCTTTAAGATTATTGGCAAAAGCTTGCCCCCCGCTATAATCTGGCTTGAACATAAGTTTTGCCTCTGCAGCAAGAATATTGGGAAGCAGAATGCTGCCCATTAGAATCAAAGTGTAAGTGAATAAAGATAAAGAAACGGAAACAAATCTAGCAATCATAAGTAAATCCCTTAAAAACTCTTAATCCTTGAACATCGTTCTTAATTTTTAATATATATCAAATGGCATAGTAAATCCAAGCAGGTCTGGTTGGTTGCATGTTCCACGTGGAACATTTTAAGGAGAGTAATTAATAGAAAATGCCTATTGACTCACCTCTTCTCTAATTGTCCCATGTTCCACGTGGAACATTTTAAAAGCATCTTTGTCTTCACTGAGCAGTTTTTGGACACAATCACCCTCGATGGCTGTAATCCAGACTTGTCCACCCATCTGTTTCAGTCCCTTGAGTAAAGCTGTGCCAGCCTCTCCATCTAGCTCTGAATGCAAATCATCCAAGAAAAAGACCGAATTACGGCCAGTTTGGGCCAATAACCATTCAGAGCGGGCCAACATCAGGGCGGAAACAAATAATTTGAGCTGTCCTCGAGAAAACATAGTTTCAACAGGAATTGCATCTAGATAGAACTTAATATCTGCTCGATGCGTTCCTACCGTTGTATAGCCTAAAGCAATATCTCTAGGACCTGCGCTGATCAAAGCTTCTTCCAGTGTTTTCTTGGTATCCCAACCTCTTTTATAGTCCAGTCTGCAAGCATCTAACTTTAGGAAATCTTGCAGGTATCGGTTTAAGAAAGGCACATAAGCATCTAGAAATGATTTTCTATGCTCATCGATGGCCTCCCCCATCTGGATTAGTTCTGCATCCCAAACATAAACTGAGCTTTCTCCTTCCTGCCTAACCCGTTTCAAGGCAGCATTTCTCTGCCTTAAAGCGCGATTATAACGCTGCCAAAGGGCAAAGAAGGATTGTTCCACGTGGAACAATCCCCAATCTAAAAACTCACGACGCTTTTGAGGTGTTATATCCAGTAACTGATAACTTTCTGTGTTCATGATCTGAACAGGAAGGATCTTGGCCAATTCAGCCCTAGTACTGCAGGTTTTTTCATCTACCCGCATAACAAGTCCACCAGACCTATCCCTCATAATGCCAACACGCACCGGACTCCCTCTCCCATTTAATGGATGAAGTTGCCCGGAGAGCGTACAAGAAGACGTTTGGTGTGTAATGAATTCTTCGGCGCGCGGTGCTCTAAAAGAACGACCCGTCGTCAATAAATAGGCTGCTTCTAAGAGACTCGTTTTACCGCTACCATTTTTTCCACAAAAAAGATTGAAGCGTGGAGATAAACTTAAAGTAATTTCCGCTAAATTACGCAAACCAGCAATTGTTAAAGAATGTAATCGCATGATATTTAATATATTTCCAAATCTTTACCAAAGCAAAATAAATTTTGTTGTCAGATTATAATAACAATATCATAGTTACTCTTTAAGTCTATTAAAACCTTGGAAAAGCTGAGTACATTTAAAAATTTATAATTATTAGCTTTCTTACTTATTCTCATAATTTATCGCTGTCTCAGTTTTAACCCTAGCCAACAAGTGCCAAAACGAATAATATAAATCCAAAGTTTATCCTTACCAACCTAAAGGCAAACAAAGCGTGAGAAAATCGTTATTTCAAACTAAAGCTGTTGCTATTCCTAATGGGAAAGACACAGAACTAAACCGTTGTTTAAGTGCCTTTGATTTAATTTTTTTAGGTGTTGGCGGTATTATTGGTGCTGGCATTTTTGTGCTAACTGGCATAGCTGCTGCGCTCGATGCGGGGCCGGCCATTGTATTATCCTATGTTTTAGCGGGTATTGCCTGCTCCTTTGCTGCTCTATCTTATTCTGAATTATCTACCAGCATTGGGGGGGCGGGTTCCGCTTACAATTATGCTTATGTAGGGCTTGGCGAAATTTTTGCCTGGATTATTGGCTGGGACCTCATATTAGAATATGCGGCAGGAACGGTTACAGTGGCCATTGGTTGGTCAGGCTACATGACTAATGCCCTAACGGCGATCGGTCTTTCCTTGCCAGAATATTTGCAAAAAGGCCCTTTCGAAGGAGGAGCCATTAACCTTTCTGCGATGCTGGTTGTGGCTGCATTAAGTCTATTGCTTGTATTGGGCATAAAAAAGGGTTCTCGCTTTAATGTTCTCATTGTAACCATCAAGCTTGTAGTCATCGGGATATTTATTGCCGTGGCTATTCCAAACATTGATAGTAGCAACTGGGAAAATTTTATGCCTTTTGGATGGATGGGCATTGCAAATGGGGCAGCGCTTGTCTTTTTTGCATACATTGGTTTTGACGCTGTATCCACTGCTGCAGAAGAAGCCATTAATCCTCAGCGGGATTTAGCCATTGGCATTCTCGGTTCACTACTTATCTGCACAATAGCATATATTGCTGTCTCTGGTTTGTTAACCGCGATCGTTCCTTATAGCACCTTAAATGTCAAATCTCCCGTAGCAGAAACCTTGTTAAAATTAGGTTACCCATTTGCTGGAGGGATCGTTGCCTTTGGTGCTATAGCAGGACTCACTTCGGTTGTCCTAATTTTCCTTTATGCGCTTTCCAGGATCTTTTATGCTATTTCTCGCGATGGATTACTGCCTGCATTTTTCTCAGAGGTACACCACAAAACAAAAACCCCCGTGAATACCTTGCTTTTAAGCGGATTCTGCGTTGCTATTGTGGCTGGTATTATACCCTTAAGAGTGATCGCTGAATTAGTCAACATTGGAACCTTAATGGCATTTATTATTGTCTGTGCTGGGGTTATTATGCTGCGCCGCACCAAACCCAACCTACCTCGCCCTTTTAAAACACCATTTAGCCCTTATATTCCGGCATTAGGAATTTTATTCTGTAGTTTTCTGATGCTAAGTCTTCCCTTGTTAACTTGGTTATGCTTTCTTTCTTGGACGGCGTTAGGATTGATTATTTATTATTTTTATGGCCACAGACACAGCAAGCTTCGCACATCAAGTATGATGATGCCCAGTTTAAATGACCAACAATAATAGCCGCAGGATCTGTTGAGATTTCTGCACCAGCCTAGCGAAATCTCAACAGGTCCTAAATGCGCATTGGCATAATGATGTATATTGCCGATTCGTTTGGCCCAATACCCTCCACTTTTGCACTGCTATTCGCATCTGAAAAAGTAAAACGGACCCGCTCAGTTGAGATCACGCTCAAAAAATCTATTAAATATTTAACATTAAAGCCAACCTCAAGCTCGCTGCCTTTATATTCTACTTCTACATCTTCTTCAACTTCGTCTTGTTCAGTATTGGTGGCTAAAATTTTCAAGCAACCTTCTCCTAAGCGCAGCTTCACGCCTCGAAATTTATCGCTAAACAAAGCACCTGCCCTGTGAAAGGCTTCTCTCAAAACATCTCGTGCGCCTTCTACTATTTTATCGCCATTTTTTGGAATAATTCGATCATATTCTGGAAAGCGTCCTTCTAATAATTTGGTGGTGAGCGTCACTCCGTTCGTAATGACTCGCAGATGATTTGACCCAACAACGAAGGAAATATCCCCTTCCTCCTCACTTAAAACACGCTGCAACTCCAACACGCCTTTCCTTGGCACAATAATCCTTAGGGTTTTGTCCAGAAAACCCGCAACAGAAACTGTATTTAATGCCAAACGATGACCATCCGCTGCCACTGAAAACAAGCGATCGCCCTTAATCTCTAATAACATGCCATTGAGATAATAACGAACATCTTGATCAGCCATCGCAAAACCAGTAGAATCTAACAAAGCACAGAAAGCTTGATTGGAAAGCGAAAACTGAGCATCTCCAACATTTTCATTTAGGCTTGGAAAATCAGAGGCCGGAAGTGTTGATAAAGCAAAACGACTACGAGCTGACCGAATAACAACCCTTTCCTTTTCTTCCAAAAAATCAATCAAGCTATCTTCCGGCAAGGCTCGACAAATATCCATTAATTTTCGAAACGGAACCGTTACCTGGTTTTTTGCAGCTGGCTTCTCAAGCAATCCTTCTGCGATAAGTTCTACTTCCTGATCCGTCGTTGTTAAAGAAAAATGATCGCCTTCTATCTGAATAAGCACATGAGATAGGATGGGAAGATTATGAAGATGTCGGCGTTCCACTGCGCCCGCTACCGCTCTTAAAGGTTTAAGAAATTTTTCACGTTGTACTGAAAATCGCATCTCTTCCGCCTCTAAAAAACCTGAACAGTGCTATATTCAGGTTTTTTATTTCCTTCCTCAAGTCGATAATATTCTCATTAAATTCAAAAAATCTTCGGCGACATCCCCACCCGCCTCACGAAAAACTGTAATTTGCTTACAAGCATGCAACACAGTTGTGTGATCTCTTCCCCCAAAAGCCTCTCCGATTTCAGGCAAACTGTGATTGGTTAATTCTTTACACAGAGCCATTGCTACCTGCCTAGGTCTGGCAACCGAACGATTGCGCCGTTTTGAAAGTAACTCAGAAACTTTTAGTTTATAATATTCCGCCACGGTTCTGATGATGTTATCCATAGATACCAGTTTTTCTTGTAAAGCGAGCAGATCCCTTAAGGCCTCTCGAACAAAATCTAGCGTAATAATGCTGCCCGTAAATTGAGCATTTGCAATAACCCGCTTTAAAGCACCCTCAAGCTCACGCACATTAGAACGAATTTTTTTAGCAATGAAGAATGCGACCTCATGCTGGAGCTCGACTTTTAAACTTAGGGCTTTATTAATTAAAATAGCAACCCTGGTTTCAAGATCGGGCGGCTGAACTGCCACAGTTAAACCTGAACCAAAGCGGGACTTTAAACGTTCCTCTATGCCATGTATTTCTTTCGGATAACGATCAGAAGTAATAATAATTTGCTGCTGCCCCTCCAACAAGGCATTGAAAGTGTGAAAAAATTCTTCTTGTGAGCGTTCTTTTCCAGCAAAAAATTGGATATCATCAATGAGTAAAGCATCAACCGTTCTATAATATCGCTTAAACTCATTAATGGCATTTGACTGCAGTGCCTTCACCATATCTCCCACAAAACGTTCGGAATGTAAATAAACAATGCGCGCATTGGGGCGCTTCTTCAAGATATAGTTACCCACAGCATGAGTAAGGTGGGTTTTGCCAAGGCCTACCCCTCCATATAAAAACAAGGGATTATAGGCAGCGCCTGGGTTTTCAGCCACCTGGCTTGATGCCGCCTTGGCTAATTGGTTCGATTTCCCTTCCACAAAACTATCAAAGGTATAAGCAAGATTCAAATTGCTCTGATGGTTAACAATAGTGAACGCATCTACAGCAGGGCTGGCTGCTTTTCGAGTGGATTCTTCGCCCAGATTAACTGAGACAACAGCGGGTTTAGAGCCTTTAACTAAAAACACCTGTGTAAACTGTCCGCTATTGATAGCAGCCAAGGCGCTCTCTATCTTTTCAAGGTATTCATTTTTTACGTTATCTAACACATATTGATTGGGGGCGAACAAAAACAATCCCTCACTAGACACATCGGCCTGAAGCGGACTAATCCACTGGCTGAATTCCTGCTGAGGAATTTGTTCTCGTAACTGCTGTAAACATTCTTTCCAAAGAGAAAGCCCCACAAGTGCACCTTATATGTTGCGAGGCCAAAAGGCCCCCGGTTGAATTGGAAATACGGATGCATAGTGTATACGGGACCCACCCCCGGATCCAGCACTAAATTTATTAATGGATAGCTTGTATGGATTCTGTAAAACGCCCTAGGCTGACTGTGGATAAATTGGGGCACCTCTCCATAAACTTGATGAAGTCTATTTTATCCACAACTTGCCCCTAATGCTTGCCTCCCATTATCCCCCTCTTTCAAAGCAGCATAACAAATTGAAAAATAAAAAATTTTTTGAGTTATCCACAGAAAGGGGCTGCCATAAGAATAATAACAAGTTTTAACTTAAAATAATATTTTAATAATAAACGCTGGATGAGTCTCTTGGCTATTGTTCATGGGCCCATTCCATAATCTTTGTTGATATGATAAAATTGGTTTTTTGAGTTGATATGCTAACCAGAATGGTTTGTAAGTTGGCTTTATTTTTGTTTCATCCAAACTTTGTGGCGTTAGTATTTAGGTTCGGCTCAGAGCTTGGAAAACCAGTTATAATCGGGGGCTTCATGAAAAGAACGTTTCAACCTAGTAATTTATGCCGCAAGCGTAAGCATGGCTTTTTAGTCCGCAGTCGCACCAAGGGTGGACGACTCGTTCTAAAAAATCGACGCGCCAAAGGTCGAAAGCAGCTAACTGTATAATAGAGAGAAAATCATAAAAAAGTTCGGTTTCCCTCGAGCGGTCCGGCTGACAACGCCAAAAGATTATAAGGCCGTTTTTCAGGATCCCATTCGAAACAGCTCATATTATTTAACTTTATTAGCGCTCCCTAATGGAGAAAAACTTGCAAGAGTTGGCATCATTGTTGCTAAACGGTATGTAAAGAAAGCTGTGTTTCGCAATCGAATTCGCAGATTGATTAGAGAAAGCTTTCGTCATAGTCAAAGCCAACTTTTTGGATTAGATATAGTGGTTTTATTAAGAGCCAACCTAATAAAACCTGAGCAAACAATCCTATTGAAAACCAATCTAGAAAGACAGTGGCAAGAGTTATTAAAGAAATGGAAAAATGGTTAAAGGCAGGAATTCGTTTCTATCGTTATTGCATTAGCCCCTTTTTTGGGAATGTTTGTCGATTTCATCCCAGTTGCTCTGAGTATACCGAGCTCGCTATTGAACGTTTTGGATTTGGGAAAGGAGGATGGTTGGCTTTGCAACGAATTTGTAAGTGTCATCCCTGGCATGCGGGTGGAATTGATGAGGTTCCGAAAAAAGCAAGCTGATGCATGCTCTTTGTAGATAATCGATTGTTGTTAATAAAGTTAAAAGTTAAATCAAAGGTTAAAAAGGAATAAGTGGTTCTTATATGTCGCAAAATATACGTTTTTTTCTATTTGCAGCTGTCCTATTTGTGGGATATTTATTATATAATACTTGGGAGCATGATCATGCAAAAACGAGAAGCCCTAACCCCTCAATCAGCCATTCAACAACAGGCGCTGGATCTGAGTCTTCAAAAGAGGTTTCCAGTCAAGCAAAAGCAAAGCTAGAAGATAAAGAAATTCCAGAGATCGCTCTTAAAGCAGAAAATAAAGAAAACAAGGAGCTAACAGCTGATACCACTGCACAGCGAAAAATTAAAGTTGAAACGGATGTTTTAACTTTAGAGATTGACTTAGACGGTGGTGACATCGTGCAGCTTAGTCTGCCAGCCTATGCCGATGATAGTGAAAACAAAAGAAAAGATTATGTTTTATTTGATCAAACGGCAAAGCGTTATTACGTGGCTCAGTCAGGCCTTACAGGTGAAAAAGGCCCAGATTTACGAGGAGTGGGAAGAGCAAAATTCGAAGCTTCCCAAACGCATTATAAAATGATGGAGGGAGAAGATCGTCTTACAGTCGATTTGGTCACCAAAACCAAAGATGGCGTTCTTGTAACCAAACGTTATATTTTTCTGCGTGGAGATTATGTTGTCAGGCTTGAGTATTTAATTACCAATGAATCTCAACAAGATTATAAGGGGAGTTTTTACGCTCGTTTCAAACGCAAACCCGATCCAGACGCAAGTTCTGGTTTCCTCGGTATGGGAATTCAAACTTATACTGGCGCTGCTTTGTATACCAAAGAAACACCCTACAAGAAATTTTCTTTCAAAGATATTGCAGATAAACCGTTTACAAAAGAAATAGAAAGTGGTTGGGCTGCGATGGTAGAGCACTATTTTTTAGGTGCCTGGATTCCAGAGCAAGGCATTACCTATACCTACCAAACCCAAGCTTTGGGTGATGGTACCTATGCGGTTGGCTTTATTGCCCCCCCCATAACCGTTGCCGCCAACGAACAAGCTATCATAGAAGCGAAACTGTATGCAGGGCCTGAAATTACCGAGACATTAGATAAATTAGCGCCAGGTTTAGACTTGGCCGTGGATTACGGAATTCTTTGGCCTATTTGTAAGCCCATTTTCTGGTTATTAAAAACAATAAATGGCATAGTGGGTAATTGGGGATGGTCTATTGTGATCATTACCATTTTAATCAAGCTTCTGTTTTATAAACTATCTGCTACTAGCTATCGATCTATGGGTAACATGAGAAAACTTCAACCCAAGATGGAAGCCTTAAAGGCCCGCTATGGCGATGATAAACAGGGATTCAGCAAGGCCGTAATGGAATTATATAAAAAAGAGAAAGTGAATCCTATTGGTGGCTGTTTACCGATCATCATACAAATCCCCGTCTTTATTGCATTATATTATGTGCTATTAGGCAGTGTAGAGCTAAGACAGGCCCCCTTTATTTTCTGGATCACGGATCTCTCTGTAAAAGATCCTTATTATGTGTTGCCTGTTTTGAACGGGATTACCATGTTTATTCAGCAGAAGCTAAACCCAGCTCCAGCAGATCCTATGCAGGCTAAAGTCTTTATGTTTATGCCTATTATTTTTACCGTGCTTTTCTTAAACTTTCCTGCAGGTTTAGTCTTATATTGGCTAGTGAATAGCATACTCTCCATTCTGCAACAATGGTTTATTACTCGTAAAATGGTCGCCTCTCCTGTTCATGGTGCCAGTTAAAAGTCGGGACACCATTGCCGCACAGGCCACCGCCAGCGGATACGGAGGGGTTGGGATTATTCGTGTCTCAGGGATGCTTTGTGCGAACATTGCTGAAAAAATATTAAAGAAAGTTCCAAAACCAAGAGTGGCCGAGCATCTTTCTTTTTGGGACAGCCATCAAAACCCCATAGATAAAGGAATAGCTTTGTTTTTTAAGGGTCCACAGTCCTTTACAGGCGAAGATGTTTTAGAGTTGCAGGGACATGGTGGCCCTGTTGTTTTGAATCGATTATTACAAGAAACCGTTCAGCTGGGGGCGCGACTCGCTAAGCCTGGAGAGTTTTCTCTGCGCGCTTTTTTAAACAATAAAATAGACTTGTATCAAGCTGAAGCGATTGCGGAACTTATTCATGCGACCTCAGAACAAGCGGCCAAAAGTGCAGCAAGATCTTTACAGGGTGATTTTTCGCGAACAGTGAATGAATGGATAGAAGCTTTAATTCGACTTCGAATGTTTATAGAGGCAGCTATCGATTTTCCCGAAGAAGAAGTAGATTTTCTAAGCGACATAAAGGTAATGGCGCAGATGCAGAACTTGATTGCAGAACTGACAAAGGTTGGTGAGGCAGCATATCAAGGGGCATTGCTGACGGAAGGAATATGTGTAGCGATTGCCGGAAAACCAAATGCGGGAAAGTCTAGTTTTTTAAATCGATTGTCTGGGCTTGAATCCGCCATTGTTACCAACATTCCAGGAACGACACGGGATGTTTTGAAGGAGCGCATTTTGATTGATGGCCTTCCCATTCATTTGGTGGACACTGCAGGCCTACGTGTTGCAGCGGATGTTATTGAAGGTGAAGGAATAAAGCGAGCCTGTCGAGAAATAAAAGAAGCCGATCATGTTTTATGGATTATAGATGGAACAGAAGCAGGGCTTAAAGAAAGAGCCGAAGACTGCGATCCAAAGCATCTATTTTCAGATTGGTGCGCAGAAGCTTTAGAGAAAACAAAATATACCGTCGTCATTAATAAAATCGATTTGATGAGTCAAGAGGCTAGAGTTGAAGTGCATCAAGGTTATACCCGTATATATCTTTCAGCGAAAACAGGCGCAGGTATTCCGTTGTTGCGTGAACACCTTAAAAAAATGGTTGGGTTCTCGCATAACAGTAGCGAAGGTGTTTTTGTTGCAAGAGCTCGGCATTTAGAAGCGCTACGTTTAGCAAGGGCCCATCTGGAAGACGGCATGAGTCAATTGCAAAAAAACAAAGCCTTTGAATTGTTGGCAGAAGAGCTACGCTTGGCACAACTGGCTTTAGAGGAAATTACCGGTCGTTTTAGCAGCGACGATTTGTTGGGTAAAATTTTTTCTGAGTTCTGTATAGGAAAATAGGTTGTGGCACTGAGGTAACGAGCGATACGGTAATAAATGATTGTTGGAAAAAGATATGAATTATGAAGTCAAATTTGAAGTCATTGTAGTGGGTGGAGGCCATGCCGGCACAGAAGCGGCAATGGCTGCTGCACGTATGGGTGCTAAAACATTATTGGTAACACATAGTATAGAAACTGTTGGACAAATGTCTTGTAATCCTGCCATTGGCGGTATTGGTAAAGGCCACTTAGTGAAAGAAATAGATGCGATGGGTGGCGTGATGGGCGAGGCAGCCGATGAAGGTGGAATACAATTTAGAGTTTTAAATGCCAGCAAGGGGCCTGCGGTTCGAGCCACTCGCGCCCAAGCCGACAGATTGCTTTATAAACAAGCGGTTCGTAAACGGGTGGAAAAACAAGAGAATTTAACCATTTTTCAGCAAGCGGTTGATGATTTGATTTTGGAAGCGGGAAAGGTCGTTGGCCTAGTTACCCAAGGCGGGATTCGCTTTTTTACCAAAGCGCTCGTTTTAACTGCGGGCACTTTTTTAGGTGGAAAAATTCATATTGGAAACCATAGGCATGCGGCTGGACGGGCAGGTGATCCCCCTTCTCTCGCTTTGGCTGAAAAATTGCGTGATTTACCTTTTCGAGTGGGTCGTTTAAAAACAGGGACTCCTCCACGCATTGATGGGCGCAGTATTGATTTTTCAAAAATGCAGGAACAAAAAGGCGATCTGCCGGTTCCTTATTTTTCTTATTATGGGCATTTGCAACAACATCATCCCGAACAAGTTTCTTGTTACATTACACACACCAATGAAGAGACACATGACATTATTCGTTCGGGCTTAGATCGATCTCCTTTATTTACTGGGGTCATAGAAGGCGTGGGTCCTCGCTATTGCCCTTCTATTGAAGATAAGGTGGTACGCTTTTCGGAAAGGAGTGCGCATCAGATTTTTATTGAGCCAGAGGGTCTGAGTACCTACGAAGTATATCCCAACGGAATTTCTACGAGTCTCCCCTTCGATTTACAGTGGTCTTTTGTGCGCTCTGTTGTTGGTTTGGAACAAGCCCACATTACGCGTCCTGGTTATGCAATTGAATATGATTTTTTTGATCCCAGAGATTTAAAGCCAAGCTTGGAAACAAAAAATGTGCAGGGTCTGTTTTTTGCCGGACAAATTAACGGTACCACCGGCTATGAAGAGGCGGCTGCTCAAGGGTTGTTGGCTGGCATGAATGCAGCCTGTTTTGCATTGGAGCGCGAGCCCTGGCAGCCCTTGCGAAGCAACTCTTATATTGGGGTTCTAGTCGATGATCTTATTACTCTGGGAACATTAGAACCTTATCGCATGTTTACTTCTCGCGCGGAATATCGTTTGTTGTTGCGCGAAGATAACGCAGATGCGCGTTTAACTAAAATTGCTTATGAGTATGGTTTGGTTTCCGAGGATAGATATCGTGCTTTTGAAAACAAACAAGAAGCAATAGAAAAAGAACAACAACGTTTAAAAACAATATGGATACGGCCTGACAGCGCCGCTGCCAAACAATTGGAACCCTTACTAGATAAACCACTAGAGAAAGAAGTTCGAGCCATTGATTTATTAAGACGTCCAGAGATCAATTATGAAAACTTAATCGAGCTAGAAGGCTTTGGTAAGCCCCTTCAAAACAAATTGGTGACGGAGCAAGTGGAAATACAAGTGAAATACCGTGGCTATATTGATCGTCAACAGGCCGAAATAGAACGCTTGAGTCGCTATGAAAATTTACGTATTCCAGAAACCTTAGATTATGCCAATATTCCAGGGCTTTCTAATGAAATTAAAGAAAAGCTAATCAAAATAAAACCCACCACTTTAGGACAAGCGGCTCGCATACCGGGTGTTACTAAAGCAGCCGTTTCTTTATTGTTGGTGACGCTTAAAAGAAGAGGCTTTGAAAGTGGGTACTAAGGATGCTAAGGATACAAGTCTTTCGACAGTGCTTTTGCTGACACTTCGAGAAGGTTTGGTGGCGCTAAAGTTAGCACTGCCTGGGGAGGTTCAGCAAAAACTGGTTCAATATCTTGAGTTATTGCACAAATGGAATGCTATCCATAATTTAACAGCTATCGCAGAACCTATAGAGATGATTAAGCATCATGTTTTAGATAGCTTAACTGTTTACCCCTTCTTGGCGAGATCGTCCATAGAAACCATTGTAGATGTTGGGACTGGGGCTGGTTTGCCTGGAATAGTGCTGGCGCTTTGTTTCCCGGACCGTTCTTTTGTATTGATAGATAGTCAACAAAAGAAAATCAACTTTGTACAACATGTGGTATTATCACTTAAATTGAAAAATGTCAGCCCAATTTGTGAAAGGGTGGAAAACTATAAGTCTCAAGATAAGTTTGATTGGGTTATATCTCGAGCCTATGCTTCTTTAAATGATTTTGTTATTTCTGCCGGTCATTTATGTCGTGATGAAGGGCGGCTTGTCGCAATGAAAGGGAAAATATCCGTGGAAGAAATAGAAGCCTTGTCAAAAGATTATCAGATAGACTCCAATGAAGTTCTGGATATTCCTGGACTTTTTACCCATCGGTGTTTGGTGTTTTTAAAAAAAGGAGAGTTGGGTGGTTGAGAAGATAATAGCAATTGCGAACCAAAAAGGGGGCGTCGGAAAAACGACCAGTTGTATTAATTTAGCAGCAGCCTTGGCTTTGCTTAACTATAAGGTATTGCTGGTAGATTTAGATCCTCAAGGAAATGCCACGATGGGCAGTGGTGTCGATAAAAATAAAATCGCTTTATCTCTAACCGATGTATTATTGGGTGTTTGTGATATTCAAGCAGCCATTGTTGAAAAAACGCCTGGGAAATATGCTGTTTTGCCAGCAAATGGGGATCTAACGGCTGCTGAAATAACCCTGCTTAAAAAGCCAAAGCAAGAACAAACATTAAAGGAAGGATTGAAAAAAATTGACACACGTTATGATTTTGTGCTGATCGATTGCCCGCCCTCTTTAAATACATTAACCCTTAATGCGTTGGTGGCAGCGCATTCGGTGATTATTCCGATGCAATGTGAATATTTTGCGCTTGAAGGGCTTTCCGCATTATTGAATACGATTGAGCAAATTCGAAAAAATCTTAACCCCTCGCTAAAAATCGAAGGCATTGTAAGAACGATGTATGATCCCCGTAATCGATTATCCACCGAGGTGTCTGCACAATTAATTTCACATTTCGCCAACCGCGTTTATCAAACGGTTATTCCCAGAAATGTTCGTTTGGCAGAAGCACCTAGTCATGGCTTACCTGTTTTGATCTATGATAAAGGATCCAAGGGTTCAGAAGCTTATTTTTCTTTGGCAAAAGAAGTATTAAAGGGTCAATTAGAAAATAAAAAAACGATGTTAAATGCAGATCGAAATCCAGATCTAAATGCAAATCCAAAACTCACAACTGAAAACGTATAGAAATGCAGTACAACAAGGAACATAGCATATGAAGAGTAAAAAAGGTTTAGGACGAGGCTTAGATGCCTTATTAATCGGCCTAAGAGCAGAAGTGGCGGAAACAGAATATGATGAGGCAGAACAAGAAAAGGATCATCAGAAACTAGAATCCGAACAAAAGGGATTTTTAGAGATCCCAATAAGCCAATTAAAACCAGGCCGCTATCAACCTCGCCAAGAAGTATTGTCTGCGAATTTAGAATCGCTGGCTGAATCCATTCGAGCACAAGGTATTATTCAGCCTATAGTGGTTCGTCCCTTAAAGGATAACCAATATGAAATTATTGCGGGTGAAAGACGTTTTCGTGCTGCGGAGCTTGCTGGCTTAACAGCGGTCCCCGTCATTATTAAAGATGTGAAAGATGAAAACGTGATGGCGATGGCATTAATTGAAAACATCCAACGAGAAAATTTAAATCCCATTGAAGAAGCTATAGCTTACGAACGCTTAGCTAAAGAGTTTAATTTAACCCATGTTCAGGTGGCTGAAGCGGTTGGAAAATCCAGAACGACTGTAACCAATAGCTTGCGTCTTTTAAGCTTGGGAGAAGATATAAAATCAATGTTGATGCGTGGCGAGATCGAGGTGGGACATGCAAAAGTTATCTTAAGTTTGCGAGCGCATCAGCAAACTCAAATTGCCCAAACAGTATGTCAAAAAGGCTTATCTGTGCGGGAAACCGAACGCTTGGTTGCGGATTTGTTGGAAGACAAATCTGACAGTCTGCCTAAAATTCAACAACGTCCTTTAGATCCGGATATTCGTCGTTTACAAAATAATTTATCAGACAAATTAGGCGCTACGGTGCTCATACAACATGGCCAACAAGGAAAAGGAAAAATTGTAGTTCAGTACAACAGTCTGGATGAATTAGAAGGGATTTTGGAGCATATTAAGTAGCGATATTAATTCAAAAAAAATTATGTCAATTATTTTGTTTGATGTCTATAGCTAATGACGAAAAAAATAAATGTAATCGAACAGGTATTATTCTTGAAAAATAGTCATTCGATGGCGGTATTACGTGACTAAAGCGCAAGAGGAAGGGGTTCCGGATTACTTTTGAAGGGTGTCGACAGCAGGGATGCTGTCGTCAAGCCCCCATGGATGGGTTCACGGCGTCCCTGAAAAAGTAATCCGGAACCCCTGACTCGGATTTTACAATAATCTAACAACGTGAACACTGACAAATAAATTGCGGGAGATATTATGAATTTCTAATTTGAAATATCTGCCAAATTAAAAACTGCGCTTATGCGCCTCCTTTTGATAAAAGGCAGATGGTGAATACGCCTAAGCTTAATATGGAATTCTGACACATTACGTTTGCATGCAAGCAATTGGGCGATTAGTTAGCGTGATTGCCCTGTCTTAAAACATTTTTTTGCTGTTTGTATAAACAGCTTTTTAATATTGACATCTATAGATGTCTAAAATTAGTTGACATCTATAGATGTCGCGATTATTATGGTATCTATAGATATCATAAATAGGTAGGTAAAATGAATTGTTTAAGGTGTTTACAACCGTTGATGGGGGAAGGTCACTATGGTACACATGAAGATTGTTTTATGGATTGGTTTAATGTACCTACGGCATCATTCTTTAAAGATTGATCAGAAAACGCTATTTGGAGCTAGAAAATGCATTCAGATCTTAAGCTTGATAAAAACAAACTTTATATTTTTCATGAATTAAAGAAACGCAAGATTTATGTGGGGGAATTAATTTATGATGAAAAACGGGATGTATATGAATTGATATATGATAAAAACTATGCCCGGTCTAAGACAGCAATTCCAATGGGTTCAAATTTAGATCTCTTCAAATCCATACATACCTCGAAAAAAGGGCAATTGTTTCCGGTTTTTTTAGATAGAATCCCAGTTAAATCGAACCCCGCCTATGAAGATTATTGCAAGGCAGAAGGAATTTCAATTGAGGAAGATAACCCCTTGGTTCTTCTTGGCAGCATTGGAAAACGGGGTCCATCTAGCTTTGTTTTTGAGCCAGCATATAAAACAAATTTTTGTGTTGAAGATATCATAAAATTGCGCGAAGAGTTGAAGGTTTCTCAAAATGATTTGGCGCTATCGTTTGGTATTAAAAAGATAACCTTACAAAGAATAGAAAAAGGAACAAGCATAGATGAAAACACAATTAAACTTTTAGAAATATATTTTAATTTTCCTGATGTTGCTGTTTGGCAGTTGCAACAAAGAAAAATGTGGGTTCATCATTCTGTTTTTGCGAAATTGTTTGAGTATTTCGTGAAACGAAAAATGTTGAGATTAAAGTGAAGTTCAGTATATTTCACAATGGTTAGGATAATATAGTCAGCGTCTCAAATCCAATTCCCAGAAAACAGCCTATTGCCTATTCATTCTCATAAAATACGTTTTTCATTTTGGTCGAAATAATTTTATTGCCAAAATTGTGGCAATAGATACAGCCGCTGTTATGCCTAATGCATGAATGAAGGAAAATGTTAATGGCTTAGGAGCCGGCAAATCTGTGAGAGGTACTGAGGAAGGATTCGCCTTTTGTGTTGAAGCCTCTTTAGTGGTTTTGCTGTTGATTATTAATTCTTCTCCATCATGTTTTACATCGGTTACTTTTGGTTTAGCTGTTTTTGGCTTGTTCTGAATGGTATTAAAATCATCTTTAACCTGAATGGCTCTGGAACGCATCATACAAAGTATTTCATTAATATGGATATCATAACTTAGTGTATTATGTAGGAATGTCGAGTCGATCAGAGTATTCTAAAAATTTTTGAAGGCCCCACAGGTTTGCTCAATAAAGTTTTTGTATTCTTTTGCTTGTTTAACATCAGTTGCAGAAGTACATGAAGGATTAACAATTGAAAATGGAGATTTTGTCGTTATAGATAATTATTACAAGAAGACGAGCTACGCCTTAAGTTCAGATATCAAAGCCAGCGCACTCGCGGAACCTGCTCTTACCTTTTACTTATGCTTTTTCATCCTTGGGGTTTGAGATGCGGTTGCAGCACCTATATTTTCAGATACTATTCGATTTGGGATTTCTCTAAACGACTTTGAAACCGCATAGTCATTACCTTTCACTTTAACAAATCCCCAAGAGGTAAAAAAGTTTTTTTCTTGAAAATTATTTTCCATTGTGCGAGGAAACTTCAGTCTTTTCTTAAGCTGCTGCATAGCTTGTAAACTAGTTTCAGACGTTGTCATATCCATAAGTAAAGGGTTATAGCCTTCAGTTATCAATTCTTGAATCCTAAATAAAAATAAATGAGCAAAAACAATACGTGCGCTATTGTAGTATAACAATTCATCTTTGGCATTATAAGGAATGACTGCAAGATAATGTTGCTTTTCTTGAGGCCCGTCTATTCGGTAAAATTGATCGCTTCTTTTTAGGATGCCAGATATATGGTTTATACCGCCTATGCTTATAACAGGACCTTGTTCTGCTGCAAGAGCAATAGTATTAAAATGTGTTGTTTCTCTGAATTCATTTATCGCTCGACCTTCAGCTGTATCAGTACCTTCGGTAGTTTGTGCTTTCATAACCGGTTCTAAAAAATGTACCACAAAGGATCGCAAGGGTTCCATAAACTTGACAGTGATCTCGCCTTTAGCTGCAAAGCCTTCAAGGATATTCGACAGTTTGTCTAGATACGCATTGTCAAAATCTGTCATCAGTCCATTTAAGTTATCCAGAGTGATACTTTGATTTACCATTGTATGATGAAGTGGCTTCATTTTTTCCTTAAGTGCTTTATATTTACCACCATGCCTTCCCCTAAGTTTTTTTAAATCATACTCAATAAATGAGCGCTCAATTATGAATGTTTTATAACCTTCTTCTCCCAAAAAGGATAGCGCATTTTGCATCAGTAACGAAGCTCCTTCGTTACAATGTAGCTCGCCAATCAAAATAACTGATTTTTTCTTGCGTGAAGGGATAGCTTTATTAAGCTGCGCCAATTTTAAAGCATGTGCTTTATTTTGAGTGTTAAAATATGCAATTCGAAAAATTTCTTGTAGGCAAGTATATTCTATGCTGGAGACTTGTTTCGGTAAATTATCGATTTCTTTTGTTGTAATGTCAGCGCCATTTGAAAATAACAGTAATAAGGGGTAAACTTTTCGTTTAAAGTTTTTTGCATGAATAAGTACTTTGTTGATTGGTGTTAGGCCATCTCGAGGATCAATTTGATTAACGTCAAATTCTTCTGGTGATTTTTTTAAGAATTGCGCCATTTGTTCTAAAGTTCCATCTTGCACAAGATGAAGAAATTCCGAATGGCTTTTTTCTTGCACTGGACTTATTGGAGGAAACAGAAACGACGTCTCTTGATAATCACTAGCTCCTTGTATTGGGTTTAAGCTAAGATCAGGTGCAAATGATGGGTTGGCGACAATGGGTTCTTGTCTCCACCATGCAATGCCTCCAACAATCGCTAAAGCACCTACAATTAGATGGTGCAATTTAATGTTAATTCTTGTGTTAGTAAAAGGGATATGAAACCTCATTGTATATTCCCATATAGTTTTGACTAAAAATATGTTAATTATGAATTCTAAAGTTTGTTATAGTTTTACTATCTTTGGATGATATCTCTATTTGATCGGTAGCCACACTCATTTTTCCTCCAACGGATTCGGGATTTAGAAATTAGTTATTTTTTTCTATGGTTTGTATTCTATCATACTTTGATTAAAAAAAATATTGATGTGCAATAAACAGATAAAAATGCTTTACCATTAAGGTGAAAAGAACAACGGGATTTAATTAATATTTTAGTTATTTGCACATGAATTAGACAAGCTAACTAACCCAGTCTGGTGTTGGATGGTCAAATAAGGATGTTTGAGATATAATTACAATTTATTTTAAATCTTTCTGAGTGTTACGAGCATGAAAAAAATTCCTATAAGGGTGGATGATTTCTCAAACCTAGTAGATAAAAACCAAAGTTATCTTTTTGTTGATAAAACCTTGATGATAAAAGAGCTATTAGACAGCGGAGCTAAGGTTTCATTGATTGTCCGCCCAAGACGCTGGGGTAAGACCTTGAATATGTCCATGTTAAGGTATTTTTTTGCTGCAGAGGTGAATGGGAACCCTACAAAAAACTTGTTTGATGATTTAGACATTCACAAGGTAGAGAATGGAGATTATATAAAAAAATATCAAGGTAAGTTTCCTGTCATTTTTATTAGTTTTAAAGATGTTAAAGAGAAACACTACGAGGATTTTTTAAGCAAAATGTATTTTCTGATTCGGAACGTTTGTAATAGTTATCCGGAATTAGAAAAAAGCGAAAGATTAACAGATGTCGACAAAAGCAATCTTGAAAGATTAAAGGGGCTGAACCCCAACAATAAAGCAAATCTCATCGATATTCGTGAATCTTTAAAGACGCTTTCTCATCTATTGCATGCACATTATGCTCAAAAAGTTATTATCTTGATAGACGAATACGACACCCCTTTAAATGCCGCTTATTCAAAGGACTATTTTGAGGATTTGGTTGGTTTTTTGAAAGGCATGTTTGGTGCAGCACTCAAAGGGAATGATTTCCTTGAAAGAGGGGTTATAACGGGCATCCTGAGATTATCAAAAAATAAAATGTTGTCAGATATTAATAATTTGAAATTATATTCCTTAATGGAAGAAAAATACAGTCGTTGTTTTGGTTTTTCAGAAGCAGAGGTGCTCAGTTTATTTAAAGAAAGCAATGTTCATACGGACATAAAAAATATTCGGTTTTGGTATAATGGATATCACGCTGGCAATTCAGATAACATTTATAATCCCTGGTCTATTTTGAATTGCTTAGACGATAATGGAAAATTGAAACCCTATTGGATTAAAACAGGCGACGAAGACCTGCTCAAGAAAGTCTTGCTGAGTTCGAGTCCATCTGTCAAAGAAAAGTTAAATACTCTCCTAACTGGAAACACCTTTGAGTCATTCATAGATGAATATTTATCTTTTGATCAACTCAAACAGGGAGATGATGAAATTTTATGGAGCTTATTGTGGTCTTTAGGATATTTAAAAACAATAGGTGAGCCGCAATTATCTGGAACACGTTATAAATATCAGGTAAAAATCCCAAATTACGAAATTGAATGCAGTTATCGCGATGTTTTTCAATCTTTTATGCGAACCCTGAATAACACCCAAACTTATAATGCCTTCATGAATCATTTAATCTCCGGCAAAGTGGATTTATTTTTAAAAGAATTGCAAGATTACTTGATTAACATCCCAAGTTGGTTTGATTTTCCAAACGAATCTAATTACCACACCTTTGTCTTAGGTCTAATTTCCACCTTAAAAGAAACCCATGACATTTTTTCAAATAGAGAGGTGGGTTTAGGCCGGCCCGACATATTATTAATACCAAGAGATCGCTCTAATACATTGGCGATCCTTATGGAATTTAAGAAGGATCAAAATGGGAAAACCGCGGAGCAATATGAAAAATTATGCTTAACTGGCCTAAACCAAATGGATATTAAACAATATGATTCTTTCTTAAGGCAAGAATCGATGTGAAGCAAATATTAAAAATCTGTCTAGTGTTTTTCGATAAAAGATTTGTTTGTAAGTGGGAAATGGTTGGTTAAAAAAGGATGTTTTATCCTTTTTTATTTGTTTTGCTGCCAGCTGGTTTATTCTCCGCCTTTTCTTTTTGTTCTTTATCAATTTCTTTTTTTGCAATCTTTGGGTTGTTGGCGCGTTGCACATCGATTTGTTCTTTAATTGTTTTATCAAGAGGATTCATTTCCTTTTGAATCCTATCAATGACATCGTCTGTTAGTGTGGCGGTCAGTTTCAGCTCTCCTTGCTTCATTTGCAACAGCATATCAACGACATCCTGCGGTTTTGCAAAGCGATCGATGGTAAAATGTAATATATTGGGGTTTGCTTCCAGTAATTGATCTCGCTTAGCCTTTTGTTCTTCTGTCGATAAATCGCTTAAATCACCCAGTCTTGCATTGATCTCAAGCTCTACAGCAACTCGAGCGGTGGCAATCATTAAGGGGATAGGAGCAATGGAGTCTTCAGAGGTATTTGAAGTTACGACGAATACTCCTAAGCAGCCCTCCTTCCATGATATTTCCAATATTTTCTCTTTATTGTTCCAAAGTTCACAGAGATTGGGATTGCTTATTTTAATTTCAGGGTCTTTTAACTTTTTCTTATCTTCGGCAGATAAAAAGTTTGCGATATATTTGATCATTTCACCGCTTTTGATGGCATCCCAAACTGCCGCTGAAATTTCTAGATCATCTGATTGAAGATGGGATGGTTGAGGATTATTATTTTTAGCGGCTTTTGTTTTTCTATCTGCAATCTGACGAGAAAAAACAAGGGCAGCTTGTTTTTCTTTAAGTTCTTTTTCATCCGCTACGACTTTTTTTCTTTGTTCTTCCATTTCATCGGATTCTTTATCGTCGGCATCATGAATGTGATTGGCAGGATCATCTTCCGGCATATCAAAACCCCTATTTTTTATAAATTTAATACTTCAATATTTTGAGCTTAAAATGAACGAAAAGTTTTCTGTATATAAAAACAGCTATAACTTTCACCGTTACTCCAATCCTATACCTAGCTTGCCCCCCATCCTCCTGTTAAAATAATGCCTATGAAAAAATATAACCACCCTTGGTTCTCTCGCTTTATCATCCTACAACTATCGATTGCTATAATAATCACATTGGGTTTTTGGATTGCGCAAGACAAATTTTATGGGTTATCATCTGCTCTTGGGTCAATGATATCTATTGTTCCTGGTCTTGTTTTTGTTCCTTTATTTTTTAATCAAGGGCACACACAAAACGCTCGAGCAATATTGAGTGGTTTTTATTTGGCTGAAGGACTTAAATTGTTCATTTCATTGGTTTTATTTACGCTGGTCTTTCAATGGAGTAAGCTTAAAGTATTACCTTTATTTGTATCTTTTATTGCAATGCAAATAACTTACTGGTTAATTCCGTTCTTAACGAGAAGGAATTAAAATTAACTAAATTAGGTTGACGGAGAGAGTTACTGTGTAATTTTGTAACTTTCTAATCGGGCGGAATTAAATTTTGTTTTTTGAGTGACTAAAAATGTCTATAGGATACATTGAACATCATTTAAATCATTTGGAGTTGGTCACTCCTATTGGCACTTTTTATTTAGATACTTTGATTATGTCTTGGCTCATGGGTTTAGTTTTTTTAGGGGTATTTTGGGGGGTAGCAAGACGAGCCACCATTGGAATTCCTGGTGCTCTACAAAATTTTGTTGAACTGATTTATGAATTTGTGCAAACTCAAGTAAAAGAAAGCTTCCATGGAAAGAGCGATTTAATTACTCCTTTAGCGCTCACTATCTTCATGTGGGTTTTTTTAATGAATTTTATGGATTTGCTGCCTGTGGATTTAATTCCAGGTCTTGGTCATGTTTTGGGTGTTCATTATTTTAAAGCAGTGCCTACAACTGATCCAAACCTAACATTCGGCATGTCCATTTCGGTATTTTTTTTGGTGCTTTTTTACGGAGTAAAGATAAAAGGTTGGCAAGGATATTTTAAAGAAGTAATGTGTCATCCATTTGGACCTTATTTTTTTCCTTTTAACTTTGTATTCAGACTGGTAGAAGAATTGGCAAAGCCGCTCTCCTTGGGATTACGACTTTTTGGGAATCTGTATGCGGGAGAATTAATTTTTATTTTGATAGCGCTCATCGATTGGAAATATCAATGGTTGCTCGGGGTCCCTTGGGCTATCTTTCATATCTTAATTATTACGCTTCAAGCTTTTATTTTTATGATGCTAACCATTGTATATTTAAGTTTAGCGAGCGAAGAGCATCATGAAGAGACACATTAATTTTGTAACTTAACGGAGGACACTATGGAAGCAACATTACAAGGCTTAGAATTATTAACAAGGTTACAAACAACGACTACCCTGTCGGCAACCATTCTAATCAGTGCAGGGGCTATTGGTACGGCCATTGGTTTTGCTTTGTTGGGAGGCAAGTTTTTGGAGGGCGCTGCTCGCCAGCCGGAAATGATGCCACAACTGCAAGTAAAAATGTTTATTATTGCTGCGCTGTTAGACGCCGTTTCCATGATTGGGGTCGGTGTGGCTTTATTTTTTATTTTTGCCAATCCCTTTATCAAAACATACCTCGAATTACTTCAAACAATTCCCGGCCATTAAACCGAAGAAATCAAAGGAGTTTTATTCGTGGACATAAATGCAACGCTATTTGGACAGATGATTACATTTGCGCTGTTTGTTTGGCTCACCATGAAATTTGTTTGGCCAGCGATGGAAAAAACATTAAAAGAGCGGCAGGAAAAAATAGCACTTGGCTTAACCGCAGCTGAACGAGGTCATAAGGAGCTAGAAATAGCCCAAAAAACAGCAATCAAAGAGATACGCGAAGCACGTGAACAGGCATCGCATATTATTGAGCAAGCTCATAGGCAAGCCGTTTTAATGTTAGAAGAAGCAAAGGAAGTGGCGCTGGAAGAAAGAAACAAGATCCTGCAAGCTGGAAAAAATGAAGTGGAACAGGAAAAACGTCATGCACGTACGGAATTGCGAAGCGAAGTGGTTCATTTAGTCACGCTAACAACAGAAAAGTTATTGGCACGCACGCTAACAGAGGCTGATCAAAAGAATCTGTTGGAAATCAGCAGGGTAAATTCATGATTGAAAAAATCACGCTTGCAAGACCTTATGCCAAAGCAATTTTTAGTATTGCGCATAGTACTGCTGCGGGTGATTTTAATAAATGGTCGAAAACATTAAAAGTGTTGGCAGAAATTTCAGTGAATCCTACAACGCAACGTCTCTTAAGGGATAGCACTGTTGCTTCAGAAACAGTGGCGACTTTTTTTGAAGAAATTTGCCCTCTCTGTTTAAGTGAAACAGAAAAAAATCTGTTACAGCTTTTAGCCTCTAAGAGGCGTTTGTCGCTATTACCTGAGATCTCTATTGTTTATGAGAAGCTATGGGATGAAGAAAAGCAAATATTGCCGGTGGAGTTGAAGTCGGTGATTCCTCTAACAGAGACACAAGAAAAGGAATTTTCTGAACTACTTAGCAAACGGTTTGGAAAAAAAATTGAAATCCATCATCAAGTTAATCCAGATCTGATTGGAGGATATTGGATTAAAGCAGGTGACCAAGTGATTGATGGTTCCATTCGGGGTCATTTAGAACAATTGAAAGCAACTATGGGTGAATAAATATGGCAATCAATCCTTCAGAAATTAGTGAATTAATCAAAGAAAGAATTGAAAAATCTAAACTAGAACCTATTAATCGTACGGTAGGTAAAATTGTCAGTCTATCGGATGGCATTGTGCGAATACATGGTATCGAGGGGGTGAAATACGGAGAGAAGCTGAAATTTTCAGACAACTTGTTTGGAATTGCTTTAAATTTAGAGAGAGATTCAGTTGGGGCTGTGATATTAGGTTCTGCAGAATCATTAGCAGAAGGACAATCCGTTTAGTGTACGGGCGAGATTTTAGAAGTGCCTGTAGGTGAAGCCTTATTGGGTCGGGTTGTGGATGCCTTAGGACAGCCAATTGATGGTAAAGGGCCAATTGAAGCGACTCAATATTCGCCCATTGAAAAAGTAGCGCCTGGTGTTATTTGGCGACAATCTGTCAACCAACCTTTGCAAACAGGATTAAAATCCATTGATGCCATGGTTCCTATTGGCCGTGGGCAACGTGAATTAATTATTGGTGATCGACAAACTGGTAAAACAGCTATTGCCATTGATGCCATCATTAATCAAAAAAATACTGGCGTTAAATGTATTTATGTTGCTATTGGCCAAAAAGCCTCTTCAATTGCAGCTAGTGGTGCGCAAATTAGAAGAACATGGCGCCATGGCACATACCATTGTTGTTGCTGCAACTGCTTCTGAAGCCGCAGCATTACAATATATTGCACCTTATGCAGGTTGCGCTATGGGTGAATATTTTCGTGATAAAGGTGAAGATGCATTAATTATTTATGATGATTTAACTAAACAAGCCTGGGCTTATCGACAAGTTTCTTTATTATTACGTCGTCCACCAGGACGTGAAGCTTATCCAGGCGATATTTTTTATTTACATTCTCGCTTGCTAGAACGAGCTTCACGTGTCAATGCAGAATATGTTGAAAAAATGACAGAAGGCAAAGTTAAAGGCAAAACCGGTTCATCTAACTGCTTTACCCATTATTGAAACTCAAGCTGGCGACGTTTCTGCTTTTGTGCCAACCAACGTCATTTCCATTACCGATGGACAAATCTTTTTAGAAACCGATTTATTTAATGCAGGTATTCGCCCTGCGATTAATGCTGGTCTTTCTGTTTCGCGAGTGGGGGGAGCAGCGCAAACCAAGATCATTAAAAAACTCGGGGGCGGTGTTCGATTAGCTTTGGCACAATATCGAGAATTGGCGGCTTTTGCTCAATTTGCTTCTGATTTGGATGAAGCCACCACGTAAACAATTAGAACGTGGGCAACGTATTACGGAATTGATGAAACAAAAACAATATCATCCATTGTCTGTTGCAGAAATGGCAGTTTCATTATTTGCCGGAGAAAAAGGATATTTTGATGATGTGGCTTTGAATAAAGTGGTGGAGTTTGAACATGAACTTGCAACACTATATGGCGATGCATAATAGTCGAAATTGATGGAAGCATATTAACGAAAAGCTCGAATTAACGACTGAAATTGAAGCATGCATTAAAAGCAGCCATTGAAGAATTTAAAAAGCTAGTGACAGGTATTGTAATGTCAGGCGCAAAAGAAATTCGCTCCAAAATTAAAAGCATTAAAAGCACGCAAAAAATTACGCGTGCGATGGAAATGGTGGCTGCGAGTAAAATGCGAAAAGCACAAGATCGCATGCGCGCTTCACGTCCCTATGCTGAAAAGAATTCGAGAAGTGATTGCGCATTTAGCAACAGGGCATCTGGAATATCATCATCCCTTTTTAGAAGACAAGAGCATGTGACATGGCATTGGTTTGATTGTGATATCGACGGATCGAGGTTTATGTGGGGGTTTAAATGCAAATTTATTTCGGACACTAGTTCAAAATATGCAGCGATTGGAACGAAAAAAATATTCCAATTGATATTTGTACAATTGGCAGAAAGGCAGAAGTTTTTTTTCGACCGCATGGGCGGTAATATTACAGCCTCTATGTCACAATTTAGGAGATAAACCGGGGATAGAAGATTTTATTGGAACAGTGAAAGTGATGTTGGATGCCTATGATGAACAATAGAATTGATGAACTTTATTTAATGTAGTAATGAATTTGTGAATACCATGACGCAAAAACCTAGAGTAGAACATGTTATTACCCATATTGAAGAACCCGCTATAAAGAATGAAGTAAAATTGGCAATGAAGGCTATTCTTGGGATTATATTTATGAACCAGATGCTAAAGAATTATTAGATGCTTTATTGATACGGTATATTGAATCTCAAGTCTATCAAGGCGTGATTGAAAATATTGCCTGTGAACAAGCAGCACGAATGGTTGCAATGAAAAACGCATCAGAAAATGCCGCCGAGTTTAATTTATGATTTACAACTGGTGTATAATAAAGCAAGACAAGCAGCGATTACACGAGAATTATCCGAAATTGTAGGTGGCGCTGCTGCTGTAGCAATAATGATTAAGAGGAAGATAATAGATGAACAAAGCGATGTAGGTAAAATTGTTCGAAATTATTGGTGCGGTGTTGATGTGGAATTTCCGCGCAAGGCCGTTCCCAAAATTTATGATGCACTCATCGTAGATAATTTGGATTTAACTTTGGAAGTTCAACAACAATTAGGGATGGTATTGTGCGCACTATTGCCATGGGAATCATCTGAAGGATTAGACGAGGCAGTTAACTGTTACCAATACCGGCCACCCTATTACGGTGCCTGTGGGTAAAAAAACCTTAGGGACGCATTATGGATGTTCTCGGCAATCCTATTGATGAAGCAGGTCCGATTGGAGCCGAAGAATTATTACCGATTCATCGACCAGCGCCGAGCTTATAGCGAACAAGCTGCAACCGAAGAATTATTAGAAACAGGTATTAAAGTTATTGATTTAATTTGTCCTTTTGCAAAAGGCGGAAAAGTGGGTTTATTTGGTGGTGCAGGTGTTGGTAAAACCGTCAATATGATGGAACTAATTCGTAATATTGCCATTGAACACAGCGGGTATTCTGTTTTTGCAGGTGTGGGTGAACGCACTCGTGAAGGGAATGATTTCTATCATGAAATGAAAGAATCAAAAGTATTAGATAAAGTGGCATTAGTTTATGGACAAATGAATGAGCCACCAGGAAATCGTTTACGTGTTGCTTTAACCGGTTTAACCATCGCCGAAAATTTTCGTGATGAAGGGCGAGATGTATTGTTATTTATTGATAATATTTATCGTTATACTTTAGCAGGTACTGAAGTTTCTGCATTATTGGGACGTATGCCTTCGGCTGTAGGTTATCAACCCACTTTGGCTGAAGAAATGGGAGCTTTACAAGAACGTATTACTTCTACTAAAACAGGATCTATTACTTCTGTTCAAGCGGTTTATGTTCCAGCAGATGACTTAACTGATCCTTCACCTGCAACAACCTTTGCACATTTAGATGCCACGGTGGTGTTATCGCGACAAATTGCTGAACTAGGTATTTATCCTGCGATTGATCCACTGGATTCTACCAGTCGACAACTAGATCCTTTAGTGATTGGTCAAGAACATTATGATGTTGCGCGTGCCGTGCAAGGAACTTTGCAACGTTATAAAGAATTAAAAGATATTATTGCCATTTTAGGGATGGATGAATTATCAGAAGAAGATAAACTCACCGTTTCACGAGCCCGTAAAATTCAACGCTTTTTATCACAACCTTTTTTTGTTGCAGAAGTGTTTACCGGTAGCCCGGGAAAATATGTTGCGTTTAAAAGAAACCATTCGTGGTTTTAAAGGTATTGTGGATGGTGAATATGATCATTTACCAGAACAAGCATTTTATATGGTAGGCACCATTGACGAAGCGGTTGAAAAGGCGAAAAAAGTGTAATGGAAGAACTCTATGGCCATTAGTTTTCATTTAGATATTGTTTCTGCGGAAGCTGAAATATTTTCCGGCCTAGTCGAAAAATTATTTGTGACGGGCGTGATGGGAGATATGGAAGTTATGCATGGTCATGCGCCATTACTAACACTGCTAAAAGCAAGTCCGGTGTGGATCGTCAAACAAAATGGCCAAGAAGAAGTTTTTTATATCTCGGGCGGCATGCTAGAAGTGCAACCCGAAAGAACCACGGTACTGGCCGATACCGCCATGCGCGCAAAAGATGTAGATGAACAAAAGGCCTTAGAAGCTAAAAAACGCGCAGAAGAAGTGCTGTCTGGTAAATCCAAAGAATTTGATTTCGCCAGCGCTCAAGCGCATTTAATCGAGGCTTTAGCACAATTAAAAGCCTTGAAGAAATTACGCGAGAGAAGACGTTGATAGTTTATCCTATTTGTTAGCCGCGGTCTTTGAAGAAACCGCATGCCCATAAGCTAATACCTGTTCAGAAAACTTTTGAAAAACGGTATTTCGTTTAGAAGCAGAGAATGTAAGCTTAATATAATTACCCCCTGATTTAGGGATCTGGTCCTCATCAATCATCGGTCTGAATTCTGAACCCAGGGTATTGCTGAAAAAATCTGATAATTTCATCCCTTTTTCTTTAAATCCTTTTTTTATCTCCGCCATTGAAATAAACCCAAGCGTGATCGTGTTATTTAATTTATCATGTATACAACGGGGATAAAAATTGCCTGGAAATATGTTAGAACTTATGAGTTTATATAATTCTGTATCTTCAGTATAGCATATACTATCATATTTTGCTTTAGCATTATTTTTCTGAGTTTCGCATACTGCTAATAATTTTTGTAAATTCTTCATTTGCTCGCGCAGATTTTCTATCTCTTTATCTGTAGATTGCATGGATTCTGATAATATTCTTAATTGCGTTTTTTCAGATTCAGTCAATAGATTAGAAGTTGTGACTGCAGTAGTTCCTGCGGCTGTTTCATTTTGGCTTTTTATATCTGCCGAACTTTTAGATAAAATTAAGGTTGCTGGTGTGCTCATAATAACTCCTCAATATGAATGATTTGTATAAAAATCTCATTCTATCATGGAAGTTACTTATGTTGCAACAGTGTTTTGCAACCAGGGCTATCGCTCTAACCTATGACATATTACGTGCATATACGTCATAGGTTAGAGCGATAGCCTGAGCCAAAAATTTATTTTTTATGAGTTTTTATTTCGTTCGGTTTTTAACGAATCTAATTTTTCTTTTATTTTAATTCCAAGTCACTGATGTAGATGAACAAAAGGACTTAGAAGCTAAAAAACGCGCAGAAGAAGTGCTGTCTGGTAAATCCAAAGAATTTGATTTCGCCAGCGCTCAAGCGCATTTAATCGAGGCCCTAGCACAGCTAAAGGCCTTGAAGAAATTGCGCGATAAAAGACGCTAAAAATTTTTGAATGACGAGGAGCCGTGTACGTGATTCGTACATACGGTTCTGTGGGAGGTCGGGGATGCGAGTCCCCACCTACCCGATAGCCTGAACAACATTTACTAGTGTTACTATGCCCAGGACGACTTAAATGCCAAATTTAGATATTTAACTTTATTTACGAAGTTTAAACTGATCTGACATACCTTGAAGATTGCTTTGGGCTGTAGTGTGCCCTTGGTCTGCCGCTTTCTGAAACCACTCAGCAGCTTGCTTTAAATCTAAGGAAACACCTTGGCCAGTTTGATACAGAAGACCAAGTTGATATTGGGCATCAGCATTCCATCGGGCCGCCGCCTTCTGAAACCACTCAGCGGCTTGCTTCGGATCTTGGGTAACACCTTGGCCAGTTTGATACAGAAGCCCAAGTTGGTATTGGGCATAAGAATCCCCTTGGTTTGCCGCCTTCTGAAACCACTCAGCGGCTTGCTTCGGATCTTGGGTAACACCTTGGCCAGTTTGATACATTAACGCAAGATTGTTTTGGGCAACAGCATACCCTTTGTCTGCCGCCTTCTGAAACCACACAGCAGCTTGCTTCGGATCTTGGGTAACACCTTGGCCAGTTTGATACAAAAGACCCAGTTGATATTGGGCATCAGTAATTCCTTTGTCTGCCGCCTTCTCATACCACTCAGCAGCTTTCTTTAAATCTAAGGTAACACCTTGGGTTTGATACAGCATCCCAAGCTGGTATTGGGCATAAGAATCCCCTTGGTTTGCCGCCTTCTCAAACCACTCAACAGCTTTCTTTAAATCTAGGGTAACACCTTCGCCAATTTTATACAGCCGCCCAAGCTGGTATTGGGCCTCAGTAATTCCTTGGTTTGCCGCCTTCTCATACCACTCAGCAGCTTGCTTTAAATCTAGGGTAACACCTTCGCCATATGCATACATACATCCAAGTTTACATTGGGCTTCAGAATCCCCTTGGTTTGCCACCTTCTGAAGCCACTCAGCAGCTTTCTTTAAATCTCGAGTAACACCTTCGCCATATGCATACATAAATCCAAGTTTGCGTTGGGCATAAATATGCCCTTGGTTTGCCGCCTTCTCATACCAATCAAGGGTAACACCTTGGCCATTTTGATACATTAACCAAAGATTGTTTTGGGCTTCAGAATCCCCTTGGTTTGCCGCCTTCTGAAACCACTCAGCACCTTTCTTTAAATCTCGGGTAACACCTTCGCCATATGTATATATAAATCCAAGTTTGCGTTGGGCATAAATATGCCCTTGGTTTGCCGCCTTCTCATACCAATCAAGAGTAACAACACCTTGGCCATTTTGATACATTAACGCAAGATTGTTTTGGGCAACAGCATACCCTTGGTTTGCCGCTTTCTGAAACCACTCAGCGGCTTGCTTCAAATCTAGGGTAACACCTTGGCCAGTGTAATACATTAACCCAAGAAGGTTTTGCACAAAAACATCACCTTCTAATTGTACAAAACTCTCACGGGCATTTTGATACAGCTTTAAGGCTTGTGTAGGATCTTCCTTAAGGCCACCCAATCCTGTTTGATACATATCACCGAGACTATACTGAGCACAGCCGTTTCCTTGTGCAACCGATTTTTGAAACCATTCAACTGCTTTAGTGTCACTTTTAACACATCCATTCTCACCGTACCTATAACACCGGCCTAATCTGTATTGTGCCATGGCGTGTCCTTGATTCGCTAAGGCTAGCAATCCATTAAAGTCCATGTTCATCAGTTCAACAGAGGACATTTGACGAGAAGTGTTGAAGGTTGCTGAATTTGAATTTATTTTAAGTTGATTAAACGCGGTTACTATAGGTTCAATTTTTTCTTTCGTATCCTTTTTATCCTTCGCATCATTCTGGAGTTTAAACTGATCTGACATGCCTTGAAGATTGCTTTGTGCAGCAGCATCTCCTTGGTCCGCCGCCTTTTGATACCACTCAGCGGCTTGCTTCAAATCTTGGGTAACACCTTGGCCAGTGTGATACATTAAGCCAAGATTAAATTGTACAAAAACATCACCTTCTAATTGCACAAGGCTCTCACGGGCATCTTGATACAGCTTTAAGGCTTGTGTAGGGTCTTTCTGCAGACCACCTAGTCCTTCATGATACATATAACCGAGAGCACGCTGAGCACAACCATTTCCTTTTGCAACCGCTTTTTGATACCATTCTAATGCTTTAGCGTCATTTTTAACACACCCATTCTCACCGTTCTGATAACACCTTCCTAACCTGTATTGTGCCATAGCGTGTCCTTGATTCGCCAAAGCTAGCATCCCTTTAAAATCCATGTTCATCAGCTCAATAGAAGATATTTGAAGAGAAGGACTTATAGGTTCAATTTTTTCTTTTGTATCCTTTTTATCCTTCGCATCATTCAGGCTGGCAGCCTTGGGACTAGGGCTAGGGTTAGAATACTGAGGCGTAGTAGACTTCATAGTAGATTGAACAGTAGAAATTAATTTAGTAATTTCTTTTAGCGCATTCACCGATAAAACAGGTTCATCGTTTATATATAATGTATGCTGCCCATCTTTATATCCTAATTCACAGCCATAGTTTTCTAAAACATCATTGTATGTCTGAAAATTTTTGGATTTTTCACCTTTATCTCTATCCCTAAAAAGTTCCTTCAATCGTTTTAAGACATAAAGTCTTTTCTCTTCCTCCATATGCTGAAACCTGGTTTCAAGTGGTGGGCTATCTCTGCCACTCTGATGAGCTATTGGTGAATTGATAACGACATTGACAGCATTATTAGCAGTAGCGGTACTATTGCTGCTACTACTCACATTGATTATTTGACTCATATTTTTAACAAAGGTATCCACATTTTGTTCTAATTCTTTATTTAACTTTTGAATCTCAGGTAATTTTTCCGCTTGTTTCTGAGTCATCAACTTCATCATTTCTTGCATATTTTTAGAAGTTTGGGCGGTTAAAGCCAAATTTAAGATATCCGCTAAGTCATGCAATTGAGTAGTTAATTTGCTAATCAAACTTTTGTTAGAATCTGACGATAGAAAATCTTTGGCTTTACTAAAAAATCCTTTTTTAACAGTTGTAATCGAATCGACCAACTTCAAACAATTCGTCAAGCACCCATGTACTTCATCCAAAATTACTGCACAATAATATATTTGTTTCGTTTTACGCAAGTCTTTTACAATAAGGCCAATAATACTGATTTGTTTATTTAACGCTTCACAGGTTTCTTTATTATCTTTCATTTGTTCGTATTTACCATGAATGGTCGTAACAATATCTATAACCTTAGTGGCAAGTCCGGTAGGATCTAATTTAGAAACAGCAGAGAGTACACCGGTCGCAGACGTAGACATAATATATTCCTCCTAAACACAATAAAGGATGCTAAAAAATTGCAAACGAAAATGTAAAATACCTAATCTGAATTGTAAGTTACACATCACATTTAACTCTCATATCTAAGCGATAGGTACACATATACGCACTTTTTCATAACACCTTAATAAAGTCAAGAAAATGTTTTGGTCCAGCTGAAAGCTGGGGTTCTTTAAATGGTTAAAATATTCTTGATAGTAAAATGAGAACGGCAGGTATTGATTTGAACCCGAAGTTCCATGCAGAGCTTGGTATCATAGTCCAGCAGCGTATTTTAAAGAAACTTTGCAAAAAGCTACAGAAGCAGGAAAAAATGGTTTGTACTATTTTGCGTAATTTGAGAATTCATTCTTGTGAAATCAATTAAATTTGTTCAAGATATACCAATGTTTACTAATCTATTTTGAAGGAGGAAAACGTAAAATGAAGTGGACCGTGTTTGCTAAGCTATTGGATGAAGTGATCCAGCAGATCTACTCAAACCGGTGGCAGGCATTCCCCTTTCTACGAGTTCACATCCTGCTCCGCTCGCAGCGAATCTAATTTTTCTTTTATTTTGATTTCAAGACCCCTATTTACGGGATGGTAGTATTTTTGTTCACCTAAAGCTTCTGGAAAATAAGTTTGGCCTGCTGCAAAGGCATTTTCTTCGTCATGATCATAACGATATTCTTTTCCATAGCCTAAATTTTTCATAAGCTTTGTCGGCGCATTGCGAATATGTAATGGTACAGGCAACGAGCCTTTATCTTTTGCGTCTTGTTTGGCTGCAGCAAAGGCAATATAAACGGCATTGCTTTTGGGGGCCACTGCCATATAGACAATGGCCTGTGCAATAGCCAACTCCCCTTCTGGCGAGCCCAATCTTTCTTGTGTTTCCCAAGCGTTTAAAGCAACTTCTAAGGCTCTGGGATCGGCATTGCCAATGTCTTCGGTAGCCATGCGCACCACGCGCCTTGCAATATAAAGAGGATCACAACCGCCATCTAACATACGAGCATACCAATATAAGGCTCCATCGGGAGAGGAGCCGCGAACGGCTTTATGTAGGGCAGAAATTTGATCATAAAAATGCTCGCCTCCTTTATCAAAACGACGTAAAGAGCCTTGAATCGTTTTTTTAAAAATGGCTTCATCAATAAGAATAGTTTCTTGGCCTTTCGGACTTTGTTGAATCAACATTTCTAACATATTAAGAAGCTGGCGCGCATCCTGATCGGCGTGTTGGACCAATTTTAATTTTAATGATTCTTCAATATGAATTTCATAGGATTTATTGTTTTGAGAAGATAGAGATTGCTCCAGATAATCTGTAGCTCTCTTGAGAATAAGCAGAAGATCCTTCTCTTCTAAGGGTTGGAGCACATAAACTGCACAGCGGGACAGTAAAGCGTTGTTTAATTCAAATGACGGATTTTCGGTAGTGGCGCCAATAAAGGTAAGCGTTCCATCTTCTACAAAAGGCAAAAAAGCATCTTGCTGGGATTTATTAAAACGATGGACTTCATCTACAAAAAGAAGGGTGGGCTTATTTTCTTCTTTTTTAGCCGTTTGAGCTTTTTGTACCGCTTCTCGAATTTCTTTTACCCCAGACATCACAGCTGAAAGGCTTAAAAACTGTGCATGGGCCAGAGTTGCCATTATATAGGCAAGGGTTGTTTTTCCAGTGCCAGGAGGTCCCCATAAAATCATGGATTGTAAACTGCCTTGTTCAATCATTCTTCTTAATGCTTGTCCCTCCCCCAAAATATGGGTTTGCCCCACAAACTCATTTAGGTTCTGTGGACGAAGTTCTGCAGCTAATGGGCGACTCTGAGTTAAATTTTGTTTAAGCATACTTTTAAGAGTAATAAGAAAATAAATTGGGTAGAAAATTTAATTATAATGAATATTTTAGAGAAAAACAACGGGTGCCTTAATGTAAAGAAGACACATGAAGCTTATCTTATTCTTAAGTTATCAAAGAATGGATAGAATGCCTTAGGTGCATATGCTAAAATTGAATAAATTAGCCAAAATAGGATTTAATGATTATGGAATTCGACCCTCTCATTCTTTCACGTATTCAATTCGCATTTACGATTAGTTTTCATATATTATTTCCCTCCTTCACCATTGGTTTGGCTAGCTGGTTAGCTGTGTTAGAGGGCCTTTGGCTCTTCACGGGAGAAGACACTTATAAAGAAATTTATAAATTTTGGGTCAAAATTTTTGCCGTTACCTTTGGTATGGGTGTCGTATCAGGGGTTGTTCTTTCTTATCAAATTGGTACAAATTGGTCTGGTTTTTCCGATAAGGTGGGGAATGTTTTGGGACCACTATTGGGTTTTGAAGTTCTAACTGCATTTTTTCTGGAATCTACCTTTTTGGGTATTATGCTCTTTGGTTGGGAGAGAGTGAGTCGAAGAATGCATTTCACTGCAACGCTCGTGGTTGCGATAGGCACTCTTATTTCTGCTTTTTGGATTCTATCCGCCAATAGTTGGATGCACACTCCTGCGGGCTATGAAATTAAAGATACCCTTTTTCATCCCACTAATTGGATGGATGTTATTTTTAATCCTTCTTTTCTATATCGATTTTTCCATATGGTAACAGCCACGTATCTTACTACCGCTTTTGTAGTGGGGGGTATCGCTTCTTGGTATCTATGGCATCAAAAATATTTAAAGCACGCCAAAATCATGCTAGGCATGGCCATGTTGATGGCCATTTTTGTGACTCCCATTCAAATTCTTTTTGGTGACATGCATGGTTTAAATACGCTTAAATATCAACCGGCAAAAATTGCAGGCATTGAAGCTATATGGGAGACAAGCAAATCAGTTCCTTTAACACTCTTTGCATGGCCTGATACAAAGGCTGAAAAAAATCTATTCTCCATCGAAATACCCAAATTGGGTAGTTTAATTTTAACTCATACGCTAGATGGAGAAGTGAAGGGCTTGAAAACTTGGAAAGCAGAAGATCGCCCTCCCGTTGCACCTCTTTTTTATTGTTTCCGTTTGATGGTGGGGATCGGTGTTTTAATGTTACTCACTGGTATTTGCGCATTTATTTTAAATTGGCATAAAAAATTATTTTCAACCCGCTGGTTTCAAGCTTGGTGTATATTAATGACGCCTTCAGGATTCGCTGCAATTCTGTTTGGTTGGATGGTCACTGAAATAGGGCGGCAACCCTATGTAGTTTATGGCATGTTACGTACTCGGGATGTGGTTTCTAATATTTTAGGTATTGAAGTTCTAATTTCGTTGTCGACGTTTATTGTCGTATATATTTTAATATTTGGTGCAGGCACGTATTATATTCTTAAATTAATTCAAAAAGGTCCAGAAACGAAAGAAGCCACCTTTGGAAAACACGGGGTCGACCACCCTGTATTACTAAGCGATATATTTAAATTAGGAAAAATAAAACTGAATCCACAAGGAGCTCAGCATGTTTGATTTTTCAGCCTATATTAATTTGCCTTTAGTCTGGGGTGGCATTATTGCACTAGCCATTTTTATGTATATATTGCTAGATGGTTTTGATCTGGGTGTTGGTATCTTGTTTCCCTTTGCTCCAACCGATGCTTGTCGCAATAAAATGATGAACTCCATTGCGCCATTTTGGGACGGCAATGAAACTTGGCTGGTATTAGGGGGCGGAGGTTTATTTGCTGCGTTTCCTCTTGCCTATTCTATTTTAATGCCCGCCTTTTATATTCCGGTGATTATGATGTTGTTAGGCCTGATATTTCGCGGTGTCGCTTTTGAATTTCGTTTTAAAGCAGATGAGTCGCATCGAAAAATATGGGATTACGCGTTTCATTTTGGTTCCCTCACTGCGGCATTTTTTCAGGGCACAATGCTAGGTACTCTCGTGAGAGGGATTGATGTATCAGGCCGAGTTTTTGTTGGAAGTAGTTTTGACTGGTTAAATCCATTTCCCATAATGACTGGTATCGCACTTATCTTCGGCTATTGCTTATTAGGCGCGACTTGGCTAGTGATGAAAACGGAAGATGAAACCCAAAAATGGGCAAGAAAATCGGCAGCATATACTCTAATATACGTGTTCTTATTTATGGGCTTGGTCAGTCTTTGGGTACCATTTTTTAATGAGGGAATTCGTTTACGCTGGTTTTCTTTACCCAACTTTTTCTATTTATTGCCCATTCCCCTATTCAGTTTTTTTCTAGGGATTCGGCTTTTCTATTTCTTGGTTTGGAAAAGCTATGAATGGAGACCCTTTATTTATACGATATTGCTGTTTTTATTATGCTACATTGGGCTTGCGATTAGCCTTTGGCCCTGGATCGTGCCTTATAAAGTCGCCTATTGGCAAGCCGCTGCTGCCCCACCATCACAGAGTTTGCTTCTAGTAGGAGTTTTGCTTTTATTACCTTTTATTCTAGGCTATACCTTTTATTCCTATTATGTTTTTAGAGGAAAATCTTCTGAAGAACACCATTATTGATAATCTTCTGCAATCCCTTAAACAAAGTTTAAATACACATCCAAAATTTAAAGCTTGGCTTTGGTTTGTTTTGCTTTGGTGTTTAGGCCTGCTTGGAACTTTTGTGCTGGCTTATGGAACCAGAAGTTTGTTTTGGATAAGTAGGATGATTTTTTCATAATTTTCGAACGGAAGGGCTTGCTCACCTCCCCGTTCAAGGGGAGGTGAGCAAGCCAATAAAAAAAGCGTTTTCTCTACCGAGAAGAATCTCCCAATTATCAGTCGGGAGTTCTTCAAAATTCAGATATTTTCTAAATTTCAAAAAATTATTTTAGTTTTTCAAATCGACACACAGTAGCAGATTCTATTTTTTATCGTTATTATTGTTATAGTCATCCAATTACTTTAAAGTGTTAATTATTTAGAAAAGTTACTTATTGTTTGGGAGTTCATATGGCGGTTACCCCTACAACACTGACAGACACAAAATCAGCTGGAGAAATAAATTTAGCAGGCATTCTAAATGATACATTTAATGACATCTGGCCCTTTTTGGTTAAAACTATGCTTGTGTTGGCTGATAAAATCTATGTGCATAATTCAAAACAAACGGCTACAGAGAAACCTGAAGGGAAACCTATTTTGACAGCCAGAGATGCTCACGCAGCTGCAACTGCAGCTACGACCACCGCAGCACAAGTAAATGCTGCAGGCGTTGTTGTGCAACCTACTACAACGGCTGCTGTGGCGGCGGGCGTTGTAATAAAGAAATAGGACCAATCTGATAGGCATATTGAGATATTACTTTCATTCCATGCCTGAAATAGATGCCATTAAACGGTTTAGTTGTCCTACAAGATAAAAAGGCATTGAGAGTAAACGAAAATGAATCGTTTTTTCGTTGGGCAAGTTTACATCGGTTTTTAAAAAACTGGGGAGATCCGTATTAAATCTAAAGGCGAGATCCCAATGTTTTTCTTTAATAAAATAATGTAATGATTTTAGACGACCCGTTTTTCCAGCTTTTACCTCGATAGGAATTAATTGATTTTCCCATTGCCATACATAATCAACTTCTGCGGCTGCTTGTGCTTTTTCTCTTACCCAGTAAAAAAGTTCTGGAGCATGATAAGAGGGAGATAATGTCAGAAAAGATTGTCCTATAAATTGTTCTGCAAGACTTCCTCGATTGATCCATGCCCAATCAGGTGCCTTAGTTACTGCTAAATGATTGAGGCCTAATGCAGCACATTGTAAACCAATATCTAAAAAGATGGCTTTGAAAGTTTTGGTATCTATTTGAGCACGTAAAGGTAACCCATTTGCATGACTGTGATAAATTAAGTGAATTACTTTAGCTAAATTTAAGTATTCTAAAGCTTCTTTAACTTGTGAAGATTTGGCATCGCGATCGATCTGGCTATATTTAATCGTTTGACCAATCAAGCCAGGTATGGTTTGAAAAGCACGACGCAGTAAAGGAATTTGTTTGTGACGCCCATATTTATGGAAATCATCCTGATAAGTTTGCAGGATATTGAGTTTTAAATTATTGGCTTCAGAAAAATCTTGATGCTCGCTATAATGAGCAACGATTTCTGGCATGCCACCAATGAGCCAATATTGCTTGACATATTCTATTAAGCGTTCGTGAGTGGGTATGGCCACTTTGTCTTGAATAGAATAGGCTCTTAACCAATCAAGCCAAGTAGTTTCTCCCATTGCCCTTAAGAAATCTTCGAAGGATAAAGGACCTAAGAAAAAATATTCTATTCTTCCTACTGGCATCGAAAATTCAGGTTGTTCCAGAACAAAATCTAATAATGAGCCTGCTGCAATCACCGGAAGCTCTGGGAATTGTTCATAAAAATATCGTAATGCAGCTAGCAATTGAGGCGCTGCTTGTATTTCATCTAAAAATAACAAAGTTGTTTCTGCACTTAGAGTAGGTTTTCCAATATAGGTAGCAAGTTCCTTGAATATTTTTTTAGGATCGTTGCTCGAAAAGAAATCTATTAGCTCTGGTTTTGTTTCGAAGTTAAATTCCAGGCAAAAACGATCACTGACTTTGGCTAATTGGCGGACCAAGGTGGATTTGCCAACCTGCCTTGCTCCACGGATAACAAGTGGCTTTCTGCTGGGCTTATTTAGCCATTTTAGTAGTAGGTCTAATTCAGATCGGTGTATTTGCATGAAAAATTCCAAAATAAGGGGTCATTTTATCCATCTTTAGATATTATAAGGCCTTATTTTGGAAATTCCAAGACACTTATGAGGGAGTTTGTCCATTTCCCAAATCTAAAACTTGAAAATTGGATTTAATATTAAATCAATCTTGCAGCACTTTTTAACCCTTCCTTGGATCAGGATTATCGATTATTTTTTTTCTTTGCCCAGCCCGATATTCTAAAACGGCTGCTTTTATTTTAGGGTGATTGATCCCTAAGATCTGAGCTGCTAAAAGCGCTGCATTAATGGCTCCTACTCTACCAATAGCCAAAGTACCTATCGGCATGCCTTGCGGCATTTGTAGCATAGAAAGCAAAGAATCTGTGCCCTGCAAGGGTTCATTTGCAATGGGAACGCCCAGCACGGGTAAAAGTGTATAGGTGGCGAGCAGTGCAGGTAAATGTGCTGCAAAACCTTCACCAGCAATAATCACTTGCAAACCGCGTTCTTCAGCATTTTGCGCATATTCTTTTACGAGGTCTGGAGTTTTATAAGAAGAAAGCACTTTCACTTCGCGAGGAATTCCAAGAATACCTAATGTGAGTTCTGCATGTTGAAGCGTTTCCCAATCCGCTTGTGAGCCCATGATGATGGATACGAGTGCTTGCATATGAGACATTTTCCTTTAGTGTATGGATAATACATGAGCATTGTTCGCTAAGGATGCGCAACAACGCATAAAATTCGTTTGCGAAGAGTATAACGTTAACGAACTGGAAAATCAAAATAAGTATCTGCAAAGGGTTCATTTCTTAATGTAAAATGCCACCATTCGAAGGGATAATTTTCGAAACCAAATTCATGCATTAAATTTTTTAATAAGGTTCTATTGGCTTTTGCTCTTTCCGGAATGGTGGGGTTTTCTGTGTGAGAATGTTCATGGAAATAGTCGAAAATGGTTCCCATATCCAATTCCTGATGTTGATGTTCGGACTGACGTTCAACTAAGGTTAAGTCAACTGTACTTCCGCGTGAATGGGAAGATTTTTCCGCAATATAGCCTTGTTTAAAAAGCTCAGGTTTTGCCAAGGTAGGGTAATATTCTGCTTTCATAATTTGATCATGCGGGTCTAAAGCCCATTTTTTAAAATCTGAAACCGCCTGTATTGGGCGATAGGCATCAAATATTTTAAGACAAAGTCCTCTATGTTTTTGATCAAGTTTATCTTGTAATGCTATCAAAGCGTTGGCAGCTTCTGTTGTTAAAATGCAAACAGACGTATGATAACCATTCACTGGACGACCCATGAAATTTTTGGCTCCCACATAATTCATGGATAAAATAATTCGTGGATCTTCTAGATAAATAAAACCTGCAGGTAACATCTTTATTCTCCTTATTTGGATTTAGAAACCATATATTCAACTGCTTTTTGAATTTCTTCATCAGAACAGCTCACACAACCTCCTTTAGGCGGCATGGCTTTAAAACCATGTATCGCATTTTTAACAAGTGTTTCCATGCCCTGATCAATTCGCGGCTTCCAATCAGCCTTATTTCCAAATTTGGGAGCATCTGCCAGGCCTGTTTCATGACACATTTTACAAGTTTGTTCGTATCGATTTTGTCCGATGTCTGAAATGGCGGTATTGACCTTTTTTTCGGCTTGCGCAGTGGGGTTGGCTTCCACATTCACTGTACCGATAGGTTTAATTCTATCCATTATTTTGGTTTCACTTAAGGATCCAGACAAGGTTGCAAAGCATAAAGCTGCGATGCAAAAGCTTGCCAGAATAATAACGATCCTTAAAAACCACCGCACTTTTAATCTCTCCTATTTTAAAGCTATCTAGACGAATTTTTCAGCTCGTATTATGATAATGTACATTACATTATACAGGTGATAATCAGATGCATATTGATCCTAAATCCATCAAAACGGCCGCCCGATTTTTGGCAGAAGAAAAACTCGTAGCCTTGCCCACGGAAACGGTTTATGGGTTAGCTGGCTCTGCTCGTAGCGCTTCCGCCGTTCAAAAAATCTTTACCGTAAAGGGTAGACCTGCAACTAACCCTTTGATTATACACCTATCTAACCCTGCTGCAATCTCCGATTGGGCCATTGATATTCCAAAAGCTGCCCAGAAATTGGCTAAACAGTTTTGGCCCGGCCCCTTAACTCTTGTGCTGCCTCGCCATCCCGATGTACTGAAATCTCTTACAGCTGGTCAAGAAACAGTTGCTTTGCGGGTGCCCAGCCATCCCGTCGCTTTGGCCCTACTTCAAGAATTTAAAGGGGGTGTTGCAGCACCATCGGCGAATCGATCTGGGCGAATCAGCCCGACAAGAATTGAACATGTTCGAACAGAATTGCAGGATAAAGTCGATTATTATTTGGATGGCGGCCCCTGTGAGGTGGGTATTGAATCTACCATTGTCTATTTGGTGGATTGTGAAGTTATGATTTTACGTAAAGGAAAGATAACACAACAAGCTTTAGAGGAAACCCTAAATCAAAAAGTACTTTCAATAGGCGGCACTGCTTCAGGAATTCAAATACCGGGTAATGCCCTTTTACACTATGCACCGGCACATCCGTTATTTTTATTACCTCTAAAATTTTTATTAGAAAAATTAGCTGGATTGATTGCCGAAAATAAAACCGTTGCTGTATTGTCTTTTTCGAAAAAACCTGCCCTACTTTCGAACCAAGTGTTTTGGATAAATGCAAGTCCAGAAGCTTCCGTTTATGCCAACTGTTTATATAACTGCCTTAGGGAGTTGGACCATCTAGAACCAGACTGCATTTTAGTGGAATCCCCACCAGAGAGCATGGAATGGGAAGCTATTCACGATCGTTTACAAAGGGCAAGCGCATGATTCTAGGTTCATAGTTAACTCAATATATGGCCTTCATGGGTGAGTAACCACTCCTTACGCCAAAGTCCACTGCGAAACCCTGTTAACATACCATTGGCGCCAATAATGCGATGACAAGGGACTATTAAGACAAGGGGATTTGCCCCTACGGCACCCCCTACGGCTCTTACCGCCTTGGGATTTCGAATTTTATGAGCAAGCCAGCCATAACTTTGAAGCTCAGTTTTAGGGATAGATAACATTTTATTCCAAATACGCTTAGAAAAATCAGAACCATATAAATCCAATGGTGGAATCGGGACATCATCCGCTTCTTTATTATTAAAATAATTTTGCAACCAGACTCGGGTTTGTTTTAAAATGGGGTGGTCTTGTTTTTTTAGACTAATATTTTGATAATATTGAGAAATTTTTGATAGAAAAGATTGTATATAATCTTTTTCCTCTTGAAAAGTTAATAGGCACAACCCATTTAAAGAACAAATGGCAATTAATTCACCCAAAGGGCTAGAATAATGACTTTGAAAAAAACGCATATACACCTACCCTATAAACATTTAATATGGGTTGAGTTCCCTTAAATTTAGATCTTACACCGTTTAATGAACTGGATAAACTAGCATATGTCTAATAAGACTAGGTATTAATAGATTTATTTTCGTGCGAGAGCATTTAAATGATAATGAAAGAAAAGACTAAAGAGATACACACCATAGGTTTTTTGGGTCATAAGACCCCAGTGTCCTTGCAAGCTCAAAAAGATGAAATGAAACGACTCCAAGCAGCCAATCAATTTATTGGGGGAGTTTTTGGGGAACTTCATAATATCCAAGAATTGGTTAGTCTAAATGCAGTTGCTCCAGTTGAAAATTTAGAAGAAAAAATAAAAAAGGGCTACGAGAAAATTCAAAAGCATCTAAACCAATATGAAAAGGGTGAATCACTAGAGCAAGGACAACAGGCCAAGCAGTCATCTGATTCTATCCCCCTAGAAGCGCACCCAGAATTACAAGATATGGGCGGAATGCCGTTAGAGCTAGATAAGCTAGATCAAGAATTTTTGGATGCACTTGGGCTGAGTGATAATATACAAGACAAATCGGAAATTGAAAATAAACTGAAAGAGAAATTGCAAAATCGTTTAAAGCTGGCTGCTAAGCTTCAAAATGATCTAAAAGCTCAACCTAAAAATAAACCGGTTGCCAAACAAGCAAACGAGTTAGTGGTAAAATATCGAATGGCCATGGACGATATGAAGAAAAAACCGGTTCTACAACCAGAAGCTCCAGACTATTCCCCACATTATACTCCTCCCAAACCTCGACCTGCTGGTATGGGATAACGTTTTTAAGTGGCTACTCAATCCGTCTCCAGAGAGATATTATTTGGCACCGAAGCCAGTGTCAAAAAATGTGTAAAAGACGGAGGCAATGTTAATGAAAAAGATGTTTGGGGTTTTACGCCGCTTATCCAAGCGACCATTATGGGGAAGCCGGGGATAAGCGAGTTTTTGCTGAAAAACGGCGCAAAAATTGATCAAACAGATATCACCGGCCAAACGGCTTTACAATGGGCTGTCAATCGAAGAAATCGCGAACTGGTTAAACTCTTCTTAGAATATAAAGCCAACCCAAATCATTATTCCAGAGATGGTCAACCCATATTGGTCAATCCTATTTTACGGGGCGAAGAAGATATCATTCGCTTGCTTGTCAACGAAGGAGCGGATTTAACTTTTCCGCATGATTATATCAATGCTAAATTAATTGGACATCGTTACGAATTGCAAGGTAAAGCGGATATAATTAATGCGAAAGGACAATTTATAGAACTCGATTTTGAAGGCTTTTATCTTGAATTTTCTGTGGGAATTATTCTTAGAACATTAACGACATTCTTCAATAGTGCTGTTGGGAAAAAATACCCTGCCTATAACACCGTGATCCAGAAAATTATCCGTACCCTAAAAACAGCTTCGGATTTAGTGCAATATAAATATACAAAAGAAGGATCAAAATTACATGATGCAGTTATTCGAGAAGGTTTAAAGCAAGATCTGGTTTTGGTGCCCGTTGCTTATGAAGGACATGCCATTACTTTCGTTAAGTATAAAAATTTCTTTGCCAAATGTGATAGAGGTGTTAAGCATATTGTTGATACGGTGATCGCCTATCATGTAGGAAATCCCTATGCCTTAAATGTGGATTTTTTAAAAGATTTGATGTTCAATAATAAAAAAGATGAATATATTAATACCGAAATAAAAAAAATATTAGCGCTCTCTTCGTTTACCACCTTGCCAGCACGGTATCAATTAAGTGGAAATTGCTCTTGGGCTAATGTGGAAGCCAGTGTGCCAGCTATGATGTTTTTATTAATGTTTCGCGGGGATGTGAATAGTCGTGGGGAAATTGCCGCCCTAAAAACGTCCATCATGTCTTATTATGACACTTGGGTAGAATGGGATAGGGATCGCGTCTTAGATGAATGTATTGAAGATTTCTATGAAGCAAATCGGCCAAGACAAGCCTCGATAGCAACGATTTTGGGCGCCATTTTATTGCAAAGATGTCGTCCCACAGAACCCAAGGAGGTTGCTAGAGCCAAGAAGATTTTAGCCATCCTGACGCTGCCCGATTTTAATTTTATTTTAAGAAATTATATTAATATTTATTGCACCAAAGCGGCGGGGACATTGGGCCAGGATTTTACTCGATTATTAAATATGATAGGATTGAATTTTGAAACTTTAACGTTAGTCAAAAAATAAAGTTGCCTATTTCAAGGAGGAAATATTATGACAATTGCTTATTGGTGTGTCTTAATTGCCGCCATCTTACCTTATATATTTGTGGCTTTTGCTAAAGCCGGGGGATATGATAATTTTTGTCCACGTGAATCTTGTGAAAAACTGCAAGGTTGGCGTAAACGTGCTTATTGGGCACAACAGAATGGCTTTGAAGCTTTTGCACCCTTTGCAGCGGCTGTCTTGATTGCCCAGCAAAATTTTGTTGAACAATCCACAATAGATACTCTTGCCATTGTATTTATTGTGGCTCGAATATTGTATGGTGTTTTCTATATTTATAATAAAGCCGCACTGCGCACTTTAATTTGGACTTTGGGCTTTGGTTGTATGGTGGCCTTGTTTGTAATTTCAGCTTAACGGTTAACTCGGGTTACAACCTGGAAATAGAGTTAACTACCCGGAGCGGGGTGCTGATTATCATCAGGATTGGGATCTGGCGTATGTGCAATCACAGCTGGGGCGTCGGGTGGTTTAGGGGTTTTATAGGGTGTTCGAGAAGTAAGTGGTTTTTTTATGACCATAGGTGTTAATTGTTGTAGATTTGTTTGAGAATTAGCAGCTGCTGCTGCAGCTGCCGCAGCAGAATATGCATGTTCAAGATTTTCCATTCTTGAGGCAAATGAATGTGGTGGTGGGGAATTGGCCGCCTTTTCCTTTTCTTTCCCCTTTTCTTTTTCTCTATGGAGAGGACTTCTTTTTGAATGGGATGCGTTTACTCCAGAATTAGGTGGCAAGGGATTATCGCCCTTTGTTTTAGTTGTCGAGGAAAAAGGGGTTCTGTTTATTGAAGCATCATGGAATTCGCCTATAAAAGCTGCAGCTGTTCTTTGAGGCGAAGCAGCTGGCGGAGGAGCCCCCCGCATCTCTGCTGCAGGAGGCCTTCTTATCTCTGTTGCAGAAGACCCCCCCACTCCTGCAGCAGGTGCATGGGCCATATTCGCAGTTGTATTTTTCTTTGGACTTGGGGGAGCAACATAACAATTGGCAGAAAGCTTCAGCGAATCATCCTTCCTACTAATTCCTGAAATATTGGAACCCATAGCAGCTGCACCCGGATGGGGGGCAGCTGCTGCAGGTGGAGGAGCCATATTTGCGGGGACTCTCAGAGGATTAGTGTTTGAAACCATCGCAGTTTTTTGTGGAGAAGGCACTGTCCTATTTTCAGTTCTGGATTGAGCTTCGTGTTCTTTCACATCTGCTGCTTTCTTTCTTGCAGGATCATCCTTAGATAGCAGAATATTCTTTTCATCAGCCCTATATTCCATGTTAGGATCGTCTTGTAATGTCAATGCGCCCTCATGCAAATAAAAAAATCCAAAGTAATCTGTATTTATGGGATGGTTATATACTCTTGATACAGGGGGTTGACGGTGACCTGCCCCAACTTTATTGATTTTCAGGGCAGAGTCCACGTTATATGTGGTTACTTTTCCTGTAGCAAGAGATACCACGCATGCGCCTGCATTAATTTCAGCAATTTTTATTCCTTTTTTTCCAACGCATTCCTTAACAATACCTCTAAACTGTTTCCCAACACCTTCAGTACTAACTAATGTAACCTCAACATTTTCCTTGTTCGCGCTACCCATAATTGCACTAAAATAGGATTCAAGATTTTGTTTAAGCAAAGCTTGACTGCTAATGTTATTTAGAGCATCTGCGGGACGAACATCCAGGTGACTCAAAAATGCTCGTTTTGTTTGTTTATCATAGAATATTAGACCAACGCAACCTCCAAGACCATCTGTTGTCATATATTGATCAATAGGCTTGGTTACATACCCCCCAAATTGTTGGGGTATAAAAATTCTATGATTGGAAATACAAGTATCTCTTGCACGAGTATAATCGGTTTGTAATTTCATTAGATCTTTAGCTTGATCTTGTAACTTGGTGAATTCGTTTTTTTTTAATTGTAACCCCCCAATTTCCTGCATTAATACAGCTTTTTGTTTTCCTAGATCCTCCAACATTTTTTGTGACTTCAATATGCTTTCGCTTTGACTAAGCATTAGGGCATCTGTCTTTTTGGGAGACGATTTAGCTTTTTGAGGTGAAAGTTTGTTTTTAGTAGGTGAAACTTGGCCTTTTTTCGAGGGTGAAATGGAATTTTGCAAATTCTTTATTTTAAGATCTAATTGCTTAGCTGTTTGAAGTTTTTTAGTCAGTAGATCATCATTTGCTTTCTTATCGGATGCTAATTTTTTGTCGCGCCCAATTTTTCGTGCATCTTCGAATTTCTCTTTAAATGCGCGTTGTCGCGCTTCCAAGTTCATTATCTCCTCTTCTTGCTCTTTAAAATCTTTGTTGCCAGATAAAAGATCCATAGCCGATTTTATTTGGCTTTTGAAAGATTCAATCTCCTTTTGCTTCTGGCCTATCTCATCAACAATTCCACCAGCCCTTACATTGCTAGACATAAAGACCTCACTTTTAAATACTGCTTACAAAAAGAACTTAATAAATTTGGCACTGGTATTTTTAAATGGTTCATGATAAGATTTAATTTCTGTTATTTAGATATCCTGGGCATATGCAATGGTGAATAAAAACTTTATTGAACAATATATTATCAACCTCCAAACTCAAACTGGAACATCCCTACATTTACAATTTAACAGTGCATATGGGCATGATTTTACATTAGCGGATGCCAAAAGCGTTCAAGCGCTATCCGAATGTATATGCAAGAAACCCAATATTTCAATTTTCTATGTAGATTTTAATTTTATTGACTTTCACAAACATTTTTCAAAAATTAAATCGATTTTTACATCCATACAAAGCAGAAAAGAAAAAAGTGAGCTTGTTTTAACAATAACCCAGGGGAATCTTGCGAAACTCAGTGCCGAAGAATTTGATTTCCTCTATAATTGTTTATCTGCCATGCATATCCAACAAATAGATATAATCAATAACCCTTTAGATAATTCTATTTCATTCGTTAATTTTATTGTCCAATTGATTTGCTTGTCTAGCAGTTTAACTTTATCAGATTGCGATATAGGAAAATGTAATGTAAAATCCCAACAAGCCATTTATACCGCCATTCAAAACAGTCGTACCCTGAAAAATTTAAATTATAGAAACTGCAGTTATAGCGAAACCGATTCTGAGGCCAAAGCCCATAAAAAGGGCTTGTTTAGTATTATTCTTAGCAATAAAATAGAAAATTTATTTTTATCAGACACGTTTTATCAATTTGAAACACTCGATTGGCAGCAATTTTTTATAACTTTAAGCAAAAATGCGACCTTAAAATCTCTAACGCTATGGGATTGCAATTTGGGAGAATGGTCACCGCTTACATCCATTGATGATGAGGCATATCCTTCCATCGCAAAAGAACATGCTGAATGCGATCAAATTGGAAGGGCACAAGGATTATCCAACCCTCTTAGAAAACTAGTAGAATATTTTATTGGTTTTTTGAAAAACACCAAATTACAAAAAATAGAATTTTCTCATAATCATTTTTCGAAAGAAGTTATTCAAACCCTTATTACAGTTGCTGCATTAAATCCTCATATTCAAAAGATCGGTGCAGAAGAAATTGATTTATCCAAGGAAGAAATAAATAAATTAATACACGACGTCAAAAGCAAGCAAAAAAAGGAACCAACAGAACCGTTACTCATTGTATTTCCTGGAGCCTCTGCAAACACTCCTGTTGTGGTGCAAACACAAGCAATTGCTCCGTCAATAACCGATCTTAAATTAAAATAATAAATACCACTTTACCTAACTAAAATCTATGATATCCAAAGAATCGTCAACTTTTTTTATCCCGGCATCATTAGTCTTCAAGCGAAATTCCCTAAACCGCTTCTAGCTTTGCAAAGGCCATGGCCAACCATTTACTGCCATGGTTATCAAAATGCACATGAATACGAGCGCGTTCGCCATTCCCTTCGTGATCAATAACGGTTCCTTGACCAAACTTAGGATGGGCAACGCGTTGTCCTAAACAAAAACCCTCACCTTCCCATGCATCTAATAGGAACGAGGGTTTTACAACAGGCGCTTTTACGGGCGCATTAAAGGAGAAATTTGAATGGGGTCTAACGTTTACTTTGCGATTGGCTTCTTTTAAAAGATTGCTCGGGATTTCACCGATAAAACGTGAGACACAGCGCTCTTCATCTCGTCCAAACAATCGTCTTTTTTCGGCATGGGTTAAATATAAACGCTGCATGGCTCTTGTAATACCCACATAGCAAAGTCTGCGTTCTTCTTCTAATGCTTGTGGGTTTTCACGAGAAAAATGATGCGGGAATAAGCCATCTTCTAAGCCACAAATAAATACCACTGGGTACTCTAACCCTTTAGCAGAATGCAGAGTCATGAGTTGTACACTGTCTTCGTTTTCTCCGCTGCTCCGTTCACCACCTTCTAGGGAAGCATAGGAAAGAAATGACAATAATGCGGATCCTTCATCTTGCGGATATTCCATTTCAAAATCTGCTATGGCATTTAACAATTCTTCCAAGTTTTCAGCTCGGCTTTGAGATTTTTCGCTTTTTTGCTCTTTAAAATGTTGTAAAAGACCGGTTTCTTTAATCACGTTTTCAACGATGCTGCTTAAAGAGGATGTTTGCAAGCAGCCCATTAAGCTTTCCATGGTTTCAATAAAATGATTTAACCCACCCCCTATTTTTCCAGTCAAGATCCGCTCTGCAATGGCTGCTTTGGCAGCGAGCCAAAGGGAAGTCTTTTCGGCTAAGGCTAATTCTTTTATTTTTTCGATGGTTCTATCACCAATGCCTCTAGGAGGAACATTCACGATGCGTTCAAAAGCGGTATCATCGTTAGGATTAACAGCCAATCTTAAATAGGCTAATGCATCTTTGATTTCGGCGCGTTCGAAAAATCTTAAACCACCATAGATAGTATAGGGAATTCCAGCTCTTACCATGGCTTCTTCTAATACTCGAGATTGAGCGTTAGAACGATATAAAACTCCGATATCTCTTAAGCGCCGCCCTTCATCCATACAAGCGCGTATTTGCCTAACCACATATAGAGCTTCATCTTCTTCATTAAAAGCACGATAAACATGAATAGGATCACCCTGCTCTCCTTCCGTCCAGAGTGTTTTCCCAAAACGTCCACCATTATTAGAAATGAGGGCATTCGCTGCGGATAGGATAGTGGCAGTGGAACGATAATTTTGCTCTAAACGAACTAAATGAGTATCTTTATATTCTCGTTCAAAACGTCGAATATTTTCAATTTTTGCGCCTCGCCAGCCGTAGATAGATTGATCATCATCCCCCACAACCGTTACTGATCGTGCATGACTTGCCAAGATAGAGAGCCATTGGTATTGAATGGAATTGGTATCTTGAAATTCATCCACTAAAAAATGTAAAAATCGTGCTTGATAATGCGCTGCCAATTCGGCATTGCTTTTAAGGATCTCGTAGGCACGTAGTAATAGCTCAGCAAAGTCCACTAAACCATTGGCTGCACAAATTTTTTCATATTCACAATAAACATCACCCATCACTTGTTCGTAGGCTCCGTCTGCCTTCATCCATTGTGCAAAACGAATGCCTTCATCCTTTTTGCGGTTGATAAATCCTTGCGCTTTTTTAGGATCGTAACGATCTTCATTGATGTTCAGACTTTTAAATATTCGCCGAATAATGGAAAGTTGATCGTCAGAATCAATGACCTGAAAATTCTCAGGTAGATTGGCTTCTTTCCAATGTAAACGCAATATTTTATGTGATAAGCCATGAAAAGTACCGACCCACATGCCAGACCCCTCTCGACCTATCATCGATTCTAAACGTCCACGCATTTCCGCTGCCGCTTTATTGGTAAAGGTTACTGCTAAAATGCCGTAAGAAGAGACAGCTTGTTCGCAAATAAACCAAGCGATGCGATGCACTAAGACTCGGGTCTTGCCGCTACCAGCTCCTGCTAGGACAAGTAAATTGCCAAAGGGCGCGGTAACCGCTTGTTGCTGGGCTGGATTCAAGATAGTCAGTTGCTGTTTTATATCCATAGTGCCTTATTGTAATCGATATTTGTAGTTTAGGGAATTTTTTGTGAGGCTTAAAGATCAATCGTTTCTGGCCAGATTAGTAGAAATGTCAACAGGCCGTATTCTTATTTTAATAACATTGTTTAAAAATACAGGGGATTTATATAATGGTGAGATTCATTAGGCTGATAGGTACAATGATATTGGCATCATTGCTTTTGGGAAATTTAGGGGGCTGTTCGCCTAGCGCTGGGCCCAAATCCGGGACAGTTGGAAATGCTGGCACAGGTGCTTTGACAGATGGGGATGCGATTAATTCTGTAGGAGATGGGGATGTATTAGAATCTGCAGGATTGAATAGTCAAGTGAACAGCAGCATTGAAGAGGATAGGCGTTATGAATATCGTAGCGGACGTTAAACACTTCGCAAAAGACTCGGTCTCTTCGCATACTATCAAAAAGACCGAGTCTTCTGTACAAGGTAAATGTTTATTCAGCTACAGCTTGCTTTAACACCTTCAATGCAGAAATTTTAATAGCATGTCGGCTTGGTTTGCCAGCAATCATAACTTCTTGGCCGGTTAAAGGGCTCACCATTTTACGGGCTTTAGTAGCCTTTTTCTTGATGCGACGAACTTTGATCCCCGTCATTGGGATAGTGAACTCACCGGATCCTTTTTTATGCATATGAGCAATAATCATATCCGTTAATGATGAAAACACTGATTCTACTTCATTCTTTGCTAAACCTGTATTTTCAGACAAAGTTCGTAGAATTTCGATCCTGGTTTGTTTTTCTTTTCCGATGTTTTGTTTAGAATTTGACTTTTTAAGTTTTTTAACTGCTTTTACTGCCATCATGTTCTCCAATTTAATGTTTAATATGTATACTCATCGCGAATGCTTTGAGTAAACCATTGTGGATTATGACAATGATAATAGTTGAATGCAAGATTTTTTTGAATTAATTTTTTTGATTTTTAATATCAAGAGACCCTATTGTAAAGATTCAATACAGACTGATCCTTCAAACTTAGCATGGTTCATTTTTGGGCTAACGGGATAGACTTCTAAATTTTCGCCTGCAAAAGGTATTAATAAGTTTTCTAGGATTTTCAAAGGGGTTTTTTGATTCATCCATTCAGCATAGGATGCACTGGATAAAATAACTGGCATCCGATGGTGGATAGGTGTGAGCAAAGCATTAGCAGGAACGGTTAGAATACCAAAGCTATTCTCTTCCCATAAACCAGCCAAGGCAAACAGAGTAAGGTTTTTTTGCCGAATATAATAAGGTTGTTTACCACGTCCGATAGTTTTCCATTCGTAATAACCTGTGGCTGGGATGATACACCTTTTCTTCAAAAAATTTTGTCGAAAGGAGGGTTTTTCAGTGACAGTTTCCGCACGAATATTGATAAAACCTTTTTCTCCTGCGATTGTAGTTTTGAAAAAAGGGACAAATCCCCAACGCAAAAATTCAATCTCTCCCAGCATTTTAAGAATGGGCACAGTTTCTTCTGGGGCAATATTATAACGCGGCCTCATAAAAATAGTATTTTTTAACTTAAAATGTTGAACCAAGTCTTCAGAGTCAACCGTTAATGAAAATCGTCCACACATGATATATACTCAAAAAATCCTGGTTTATTTATTCTACGGTAACTGATTTTGCTAAATTTCTGGGTTGATCGACATCTGTACCTTTTAAAATAGCTACATAATAAGCAAGCAATTGTAAAGGAATTGTATAAATAATGGGCGCCAGTATTTCGTCGGACTCGGGCATTTCAAAAAGATGTAAACCTGGAACTTCTTTAATATTCGAAGATTTAGGTGCAAATACAATCAGTTCACCGCCTCGGGTGCGCACTTCTTCTATATTAGATTTTAATTTCTCAAGTAAACTATCATTCGGAGCAACGACTACTACAGGCATGTCCTCATCTACTAAAGCGAGGGGGCCATGTTTTAATTCTCCTGCTGGGTAGGCTTCTGCATGAATATAGGAAATTTCCTTAAGCTTTAATGCGCCCTCTAAGGCGATAGGAAATTGCAGCCCTCGACCTAAAAATAGAGTATGGACTTTATTAGCAAAGATTTTTGCTAAAGATTGAATGGCTTCGGCATTTTTTAAGACACTTTGTAATTTGCTTGGGAGTGCTTTTAGATTTTGAATAATCTTGTGTTCTGCGGTTTTATCTGGGTTATGCCGTTTTGCTAAAGTTAGGGTCAGTAATAAAATTGCGATCAATTGAGTCGTGAAAGCTTTAGTTGAACAAACGCCAATTTCGAGGCCAGCATTTGTCATAAACACCAATTCAGACTCCCTTACCAATGAGCTATTGGGTACATTGCAAATGCTTAAAGTTCCACAATATTCCCCGGGCTTTGTGGCTCTCAAAGCTGCTAAGGTGTCTGCCGTTTCACCGGATTGAGAAATACAGACTAGCAAGGTGCCGGGTTGCTGGACACGCTTACGATAACGAAATTCGCTAGCGATCTCTATGTTACAAGGCAAGTTGGCCATGCTCTCTAACCAGAGCCGGCCAATGAGTCCTGCATGAAAACTGGTTCCACAGGCTACAATTTGTACCCGTTCTACTTTATCTAATATTTGAGGGGCATCCACTCCGAATATTTGTTCTAATACTTGATTTTCAGAAAGGCGTCCGTTAAAGGTATCCATAATAGCGACCGGCTGCTCATAAATTTCTTTTAACATAAAGTGTTGATATCCGGCTTTATCGGTTGCATCCTGTTGAAAGCTTCTATTGTAAATTTTTCTTTCTACTGCCTGACCCGCTTTATCAAGGAAACGAACAGCATTTTGAGTGACATCCACCAAGTCCCCATCTTCCAGGTAAATGAATTGTTCTGATACCTTTTGTAAGGCCAAGATATCAGATGCTAAAAAATTTTCGCCATCTCCGAGGCCAACAACCAAAGGAGGACCATTACGCAATCCAACAACACGTCCTGGTTGTGCTGTATCCATAACACAAATGGCATAAGCACCCTGTAAAATTTGAGAAGTTTCGTATACCGCAGTGACCAGATCTTTACCCGTTATTACTTTTTCATAAATATGATGGGCGACAATTTCAGAATCTGTATCAGATTGCAAAGGTTCATTCATTTTCCCAAGTTCATCGCACAAAACTTCATAATTTTCGATAATCCCATTATGCACTAATACAATACGATTGCCTGCTATGTGAGGATGGGCATTGCGTTCACTGGGTTTGCCATGAGTAGCCCAGCGTGTATGCGCAATACCGGTGGTGCCTGAAATGGGGGTTTTTTCCAGTTGTTCGCCTAAAACAGCAACTTTGCCTTGCGTCCGGGATCTTTCTAAACAATGAGCGGCTTGTAAAACAGCAATCCCTGCAGAATCATATCCACGATATTCTAAACGTTTTAAGCCTTCCATTAAAATAGAAACAACATCTCTTTCTGCAACAGCACCGACTATTCCACACATATTGATATCATCCTCATTCGTCTTGAGTATTATTTGCTTGATTTTTTTGCTTCCAATTATCTACGCTTCGATGTTGGATGCGATTATGAATTAATTGATTCGCAGGAATATCTTTGGTAACAGTCGTTCCTGCGCCGATTAAGACGCCGTCTCCAACCGTGACGGGTGCTATGAGCTGGGTATCCGATCCAATAAAAACTTCATTACCGATAGTGGTTTTATGTTTAAGTTTACCGTCATAGTTGCAGGTAATGGTGCCCGCACCTATATTAACATTTCGCCCCACTGTGGCATCCCCGATATAACTTAAATGATTAATTTTTGATCCGGAATCCACAACCGTTTGCTTGATTTCTACAAAATTTCCTACTTTTACATCATTCGCCAATGCTGTTCCGGGTCGAATACGTGCAAAAGGTCCTATGGAACAGCCAGAACCAATCACTGCACCATCGATATGGCTATTGGCTAAAATATGAACATCATCATGAATAATTGAATTTTTAATGACGACATTAGGACCAATGTGAAGGCGATTGCCTAATTCAATTTTGCCTTCTAGTATGACATTGATATCGATAGTTAGGTCTTGTCCAATAGTAACTTCACCTCGTTTGTCGAAACGATGCGGATCAAGTAGAGTGGCGCCTTGTAGCATTAATTTTTCTGCCTCCAGAAGTTGATACTGTCTTTCTAAGGCTGCCAATTCTACTTTATTATTAACACCTAATATTTCATAATTGGCTCTTGGGGAAAGACTCGCAATGGGCTCGTTTTCCTTAAATGCAAACTGTAAAATGTCGGTGAGGTAATATTCTTTCTGGGCATTATATGCTGTTAATTGGGGTAACCAGGATTTAAGTTTTGTTTTTGATACATTCCAAATACCCGTATTAATTTCATTTATTTGTTTTTCTGCTGGGCTCGCATCCTTTTCTTCTATATTCCCGATGATATGGTTGTTATCATCTCTTAATATTCTCCCAAGTCCTTCAGGATTTTCAACTTTGGCAGTGACTAAGCCAATATTATATTTTTTTGTTTTTTCCAAAAATTCCGTTAGGGTTTCTTCTGAAATTAAGGGTACGTCACCGTTTAGAATCAATACTTTTTCTACTTCACCCACTTCAGGGAGCGCTTGCCGAACCGCATGTCCGGTACCCAGTTGCTGATCCTGTTGGACCCAAAAGAGATCGGGAAAATGTGCTAAGGCTTGTTTTAGTTTCTCACCTTGACTTCCATGGACAATAATAATGCGATGAGGAGTTAATTTTCTTACTGTTAATAAAATTCTTTCAAGAAGAGGCATGCCGCCCAGTGGTTGCAATACCTTTGGCAAGGTAGATCGCATGCGTATGCCTTGTCCTGCAGCAAGGATGACAACCGAAAAGCTCATGTGATCTCCTAAAGTTAACAAAAAAACTTCCACCTAAACTTTTTAGTTATCTAAACTTTGAACTAGAAATTTAAGAGTATTATGAATTTTACTGGTTGGAGACATTTTTTTCAAGTCACTACTGCCCTCTGCTTAGAATAAGTCAAGAAGACAGTAGGAATTCTAGGTTATTCCTTCATTCAGGAAGGAAGGATTTATTATTGTATCGTAAAGCTCTTTTCTGCCAATAATGCTTTATTTTGATCCAGTAACTGAACTTTCCATTCGCCTGCTTTCAATTTCACAGAAGAAAAAGTTCTCCATTGTTTAGCAGCTTGCACTGGGGATGTAATACGAGCAAATTCATGGCCGTTTCTTGTCCATAAAAAAGTGACTTCACTACTTGCTTTTGAATGGATGCGTGCAAAAGCAAATCCTCAATCCCCTACAACAGAAAAGCCTTCGACAATTTCTTTAGGTTCGCGGCTCACCACTTGATTTGCTAAGACAAATTCCACTAGTTTCAAATCTGTTGCAGCGTCAGCTTGGGTTTGTTGTGTTTGGGATTCAGATTTAGCAAAGTTGTCAACTTTGGGTGTTACAACGGTTGCTTGCGTTTCCTTTGGCGCCGTAGTTTCAGTATTAGCAGCAGCTACTGGTTTTGCTGAATCTTGCTTTTCATTGGTTGGAAATAGTGGAACCGGGTTTTCATCCAGTTTGATTTCGATTTGAGCGGCAACTTGTTTTTGATCTACAACTGCTGGAGTGGGAGAGGAAGCGGGATTACTTTGTCCCAAAGTCTTAGTTGGATTTTCTACAGGAATTTTTGGCACTTCTTGAATTTTTGCTGCTTCAACAGGTGCTTCTGCTTGGCTGGCTGCAAAAGAAGCGCTAGAAAAGGTAGCGGATACTAATAAAATAGACGTTATGATACGTAACATAATTTTCCTCCAACAAAATAAGAACTCGATTAGAAGTCATTATTTATGAATGTCTTATCCATAGATAATGAGAACCCTAATTTTAGGAAAAATGTATCATGTTTTAACAAATAAAACTAGGGACCTAGTTTTATGAAAAAATATTGATGCATTAAATTCAGACAGAAAACTTTCAAAATTGAAAGAAAATTATCAATAGTTGATTTCGTAAAAGCAAACTCTGCATACTCCAATTTCATCGCATATTTTGCATATTTTTGTTTCCTAATGTCCATTTTTTAGGTAGAATATATCTACTTTATTATATTCTTTACAACCCAACAATGAGTCCCACCATGGTAGAATCCCTAAAAACCCTTTTATTTTGGTCGATGGTTCTTCTTATTTATTTAGAGCTTATCATGCCTTACCCCCTCTCACCACCTCAAAAGGCCAACCCACGGGGGCCATTTATGGGGTAATTAATATGTTACGTCGTTTGTTAAAGGACTATACCCCGGAGAGAATGGCCGTGGTCTTTGATAGCAAAGAGAAAAATTTTCGACATCAATTATTTGAAGCCTATAAAGCAAATCGCTTAATCATGCCCGATGACTTACAAAGCCAAATTGAGCCTTTACATCACTTAATTCGTGCCATGGGCTTACCTCTTATTATGATCCCTGGGATAGAGGCGGATGATATCATTGGCAGCTTAGCCAAAGAAGCGAAAGCAATGGGTCTTTTTACGCTCATTTCAACCGGTGATAAAGATTTTGCACAATTAGTTGATCCGGATACTTTTGTAATCAATACCATGTCTCAAGATATTTTTGATAGGGCCAGAGTTATAGAAAAGTTTGGCTTACCGCCAGAAAAAATCATCGATTATTTAGCTTTAATTGGGGATACGGTAGATAATATTCCGGGCATTCCCAAGGTAGGACCTAAAACGGCTCTCAAATGGTTAGAAACTTATGAATCATTGGATAATATTATTAAAAATGCCAATGATATCCCCGGGAAAGTGGGGGAAAATTTACCAGACAACCTTGATAAATTACCCCTGTTCCGTAACCTAGTCACTATTGATGTTAACTTAGCCTTAGAAAACCATCCTGAAGATTTTCTGCTACAAAAACCGAATAAAGAAACATTAATTTCTTTATATAAAGATTTGGAATTTAAATCTTGGTTAAAAGAATGCATGGAAGCCGCGACAGCGGATGGTGAACGGGAAGGCTTGCACAGTGCAAAACAATACGAAATTATTTTGACCCCTTCTGCATTTATGTTTTCGGCTTGAAAAACTAAAACAAGCAGTACCTTTGCTTTTAATCCTCAAACCACCAGTCCCGATTACATGACGGCTGAAATTTTGGGCCTTGCTTTTGCAATAGAAAATGGTGATGCAGCTTATTTACCATTAAAACATAAGAACCTTAATCCAAAGAAGCATTGCTACCAGAAGTTGTTTTAGAAAAATTAAAGCTTTATTTGAAGATGTTAATATTACGAAGGTGGGCCATCATTTAAAATATATACTAGAAGTGCTATCTCTATATGATATTCACCTGCAAGGAAAATCACTACGACACCATGTTGGAATCTTATGTGTTAGATAGCGCAGGAAACCGTCATGATATAGAAATCTTGGCTTTAAAGAATTTAAACTATCAAATGATAAATTATGAAACCTTAGCTGGAAAAGGGGCAAAACAAATTGCTTTTGATGAAATTCCTCTTGAAGCTGCTGCTCATTATGCTGCAGAAATGGCTCAGGGACATTATCGTTACATCACAATCTTGGGTCCAAATTGATTGCTTTGCCCTCCTTAAAAAAAGTATATGAAACCATAGAATTGCCATTATTGCCAGTGCTCGCTCGCATAGAACAATGTGGAGTACTCATAAATGCAGACCAATTACAACAACAAAGCCAGGAACTCGCCAATCGTATTGAAGCAATAGAAAATGAAACCTATGTTTTGGCAGGCAAAACCTTCAATTTAGGTTCCCCAAAACAACTCCAAGAGATATTATATGGGGATTTGAAATTACCGGTGTTAGAAAAAACACCTAAAGGACAACCCTCTACCGGTAGAAGTACTACAAAACTTAGCAGAAAAATATCCCTTGCCCAAGCTTATTTTGGAATATCGAAGTTTATCTAAATTAAAATCAACTTATACGGATACTTTGCCCGAGCTCATTAATCCTAAAACCGGTCGTGTTCACACTTATTATCATCAAGCAATCACTTCAACTGGACGCTTATCTTCTAGTAATCCCAATTTACAGAATATTCCCATTCGAACCCATGAAGGCAGAAAAATTCGTTCAGCTTTTATTGCACCACCGGGCTATAAAATTTTCACGGCCGATTACTCTCAAATTGAACTTAGAATCATGGCGCATATGTCAGAGGACGAAGGTTTGGTGTCTGCTTTTTCTAAGGATGATGATGTTCACCGCTCTACTGCTGCAGCCATTTTTTCGGTTCCTTTAGCAGAAGTGACGGCAGAGCAAAGACGCAGCTCTAAAGCCATTAATTTTGGTCTGATGTATGGGATGTCCAGTTTTGGTGTTGCTCGTCAATTGGGAATTGAACAAAAAGAAGCAGAAAAACATATGACGCATTATTTTGAATGTTTCCCAAAAGTAAAATATTTTATGGATCACATTTCAAAAATCAAGCTTTTGAAAAGGGTTATGTTGAAACTTTATTTGGTCGCCGCTTGTACCTTCCCGAATTAAAATCAAAAAATCACGCTTTACGTAAAGCTGCAGAACGTGCCGCAATAAATGCCCCCATGCAAGGCACCAATGCCGATATTATAAAATTGGTTATGATAGAGCTAGATCGTTGGATTATCGAATCCAAGATAGATGTCAAATTGATTATGCAGGTGCACGATGAATTAGTTTTTGAAATAAAAGATTCTGTACTTGCAATTGCACAAGCAAAAATTTGTGAAGTAATGGAAAATATAGTTAAACTTTCCATCAAATTATCTATTGGGAAGGGAGTTGGGAACAATTGGGATGAGGCTCACAGTTAAAAAATATTTTGAAATATCGACAAATAGGATTGAACTTGCTTAATCGATCTATGTCATATTAATTAGGTAAAGTTACTTTATTGTTTCTTTACCATTATACTCCTCGGGATTGAGGAGTTATGCCCGGTAGGTTGTTTTCTTATTGCCGGGTACTGTGTGCCCTGGTCCCTCTTTGAGAAGAAGAAGTGAGATAGAGACTCACTATAGGACCGGGGCCTTTTTTTTGAGGTCAATTCCAATTCTCGATAATGATTACAAAAAATTTTTAATGTTATCTGTTGAGTTTGACCCTGACAACCATTGATTTAATTTTTCATGAACTTCTTCTATGCCTTGCCCAGTTATTGCGGAGAATAATTGCACTGTAATAAAATCTGTGTAGCCGCTTAATGCCCGGCGAACAGACAATAGAGTATTTGGGCCGCACCACGCTTTAATTTATCCGCCTTGGTTAACAATATGTGCATTTGTAGCTCGCTACCGACCGCCCAATCTATCATTTGCCAATCTAACTCTTTTAATACATGTCGAATGTCCATCATCAATACAACGCCTTTTAAACTTTGGCGCCCATGCAAATATTCTTCTAAAAGTTTTCTCCCATCGCATTTTAATAGCTTCGGGAACTTTGGCATAACCATAACCAGGGAGATCCGACTAAGCGACGTTCAGGATCTAATTGAAAAAAGTTAATAAGTTGAGTTCTACCAGGCGTTTTACTGGTTCGCGCTAACCCCTTAATACGTGTGATCGCATTAATGGCCGTCGATTTTCCAGAATTGGAACGCCCTGCAAAAGCTACCTCTGCTCCTAAATCGGGAGGGTGGTTCGCGGTTTCGGCTGCGCTTTTTAAGAATTGGATTCGGTTGTAGTTAATTACACTCATGGTTTATTTTGACATGCTAAGTCTCATAATGGAAGATAATACAACTTTCTAGGGATTCTAACCTTTCTCTGAGTGTTGCATTGATTTTTAATTGATTTTTAGCTATTTTGTCTTTTCTGAAAATTTGACATTACATATTTTTTGTCATATATTAATACATACCATTTATTTTATTTTGGTTATTTATAGGGTGTGCCATGTTAGAAGCGATATCTACGGTTACAGCTGGAGGAAGAATTGTTATTCCTTCCACTATTCGGAAGTCGTTAAATATAGATATCGGTCAAGAGGTCATTCTAAAGGTGGAATCCGGGAGTGACGAATTACCTACTTTAAAGAATGCAATAGAACAGGCAAAAGATCTGTACGCCGTCATAATCCTAAAAAATTATCTTTATCAGATGTTCTAATAGCAAGTCGAAGGGAAGAAGCCGATCGTGAATGAGTACGTTCTAGATGCATCAGCATTAATTGCATTAATCAATGCAGAATCAGGTAGTGAAAAGGTTGAGAAATATTTACCCAAAGCCTGTATATCCACTGTCAATATTTCTGAAGTAGCAGCTCTATTAGAATCTATTGAAATTCCAAGTGATGAGATAAAAAATATGATTGATTGACTGATAAATATGAATAATGTAATTCCATTTAATCAAATGCAAGCATATGAAACCGCAAAGTTAAAAACTTTAACTAAAAAATATGGACTATCTCTGGGTGATAGAGCCTGCCTTGCTTTAGCAAAAATGAAAAAGATCCCAGTTGTAACAGCTGATAGGGTATGGGGGAAATTAGAGTTAGGAATTAAAATCATAGTCATAAGATAAAAACCTAGTTTGTTGTCAAAAGGTTTTTATGTCAAAAATAGTATAACTATGAAATAGGACGTTAAGAGGCTAAAGAACTGTAGAATGAATCTAAAGTTAGGAGGATTGTGGGTTGGATTTTCTATATTGATGTTAATATGGGTGATTCCTATTGCTGCAACCGAAAATGTAACAACACTGTCAGCACCTACTGCTGCTCCCACGACTGCTGCGACACTAGAAAATCAACCAGCAAAAACTTTATTGGATGGGGATCCTCAGTTGGGCCAACAAAAATCTCAGGTTTGTGCTGCCTGCCATGGGGTGGATGGTAATAGTGTCGTTCCTGCTTGGCCAAAAATAGCAGGTCAGCTCGAAAAATATTTAGTTAAAGAACTTAAAGAATATCGTAAAGGAGAAAAGGGATCGCGCTTTGATCATACCATGAGCCCATTGACCCAGTCTTTATCGGATAGCGATATTGACGATCTTGCTGCATACTTTTCTAAGCAGACGGAAACGATTGGTCAGGTTAAGCCAGATTTATTGGCTTTAGGTGAAAAGATTTATCGAGCTGGCAACATTGAGACAGGGGTGCCGGCATGTTCTGCCTGCCATAGTCCTGATGGAATGGGTAATGGTCCTGCTCTCTTCCCTCGTTTAAGTGGTCAGCATCCGGACTATACCCTGGATCAATTGAAAAAATTTCGTGCTAAAACACGGTCAGATGATCCCAATAGCATTATGCGAGATATCGCAAAGAAAATGACAGATGAAGAAATGCAAGCAGTGAGTAGTTATGTATCGGGTTTACACTAAAATTCTTCTATGGTTGACCTTAATTATCGTCTTAGGCTTTTTTGGCCTTCAATTTTTCAATTCAAATTTAGTTTCTTTAAAACGAATTTTCTTTTCCTCTCAACCAGAACAACCCCCCCCTATGGCTGGGACAGAGCGGTTTGAAGAAGGAAAGCAATATAAAAGACTATCAGCGAAAATAACCACTTCTCCCATTGTGCAGCAATTTATTGCTCAAGATCCGGGTAAAATCCAAGTGATTGAATTTTTTGGCTACGCTTGTTTTTGGTGTCAGCGCTTACATCCGCATTTAAATGAATGGGCTGCCAAAAAACCAGAAGATATCGTATTTTATCCATTTCCAGTATATTTTAACAAAGGCTGGGATGTTTTAGCTAAAGCCTATTATATTGGAGAAAAACTAGGAAGCTCCAGCAGCCTTGATAGGGAATTTTTTCTAGCTATACACAAAGACAATGTCGATCTCGGCAATGAAAAAAAATTAGAAGCATTTTTCCAAACGCAAGGAATTTCTCAGCAACGCTTCAAAGAGCTCTACCATTCTTTTGAGGTGAATAGGGCTTATGCGAGAGGGGAAGAAGTAGCAAATGCATATGAAATTATCGTGAGTCCTGCAGTGGTGTTGAATCTTTCTTCTGGCAGCTATTTAATAACGGCAGCAACAGCCGGTAGCGAGCAAGCAGTCATCGACATCATTTCATTTTTAATTGAACGGGATTTAAAAGCTTCCTCAACCTTAGCGGGTCCTGCTGCTGGAAAATAATTTTTGGTCAGATACAGTGGCCGCTGCTTGGCTTCATCGAAGGTCCTCCCTAAATATTCTCCAATTATCCCTAAGGTGATCAATTGAATGCCGCCCAAGAATAAAATCACCACCATTAAAGATGGATAACCTTGAATAGATTCACCAAAAACCAAGGTCTTATAAACAATAATAAGAGCATATAAAAAAGCACCAACTGCCGTAACAAACCCCATAATAGTGGCTAATTTTAAGGGAGCGATGCTGAAGGATGTAATACCTTCAATGGCTAGATTTAGTAATTTCCAGTAATTCCATTTTGTTGTGCCTGTAATTCGCGTTTGACGTTCAAAAGGCACCGCAAGTTGGGGAAAACCAATCCAAGAAAATAAACCTTTCATATACCGATGTTTTTCTCGCATTAACTTTATAGCATCAACGGCCCTTCTACTCAGTAAGCGAAAATCGCCGGTATCCTTGGGAATGGAAACAGAGCTCACTTTTGAAATAAGACGATAAAAAAGAAATGCAGACATTTTTTTAAACCATCCTTCGCCTTGCCTAGAAATACGAGTGGCGTAGACGACATCATAACCCGCTTGCCAATGCCTAACAAATTCAGGAATCAACTCGGGTGGGTCTTGAAGATCAACATCTATAACAACAACTGCATCACCAATTGCATGATCTAAACCGGCTTGCAAAGCAATTTCTTTGCCAAAGTTTCTACTTAAATCAACCACCGCAATATTCGGATCCTGTCTGCGTAATTCATTTAATACCCATAAGCTCTCATCCTGGCTGCCATCATTCACATAAACCACTTCTAAGCTTAAGTCTAAGTTGTCACACACCATTTTTAGCCGTTGCTGAAATAGGGGAATTGTGGTAGCTTCGTTATAGACTGGAACGACTACCGAGAGTATTTTTTTTTCAAAAATGTCTAATAAATCACTATCTTTTTTCAATGTAGAGGCTCCTCTTGTTTCTCTAGTATACAAGAAGGAAGCCTTTCTTAAAATTATTTTTATCTTTGCTGCTCTAAGCTTGTTAACTACGCTAACATTGCCTTATCAAGGAGAAGAAGGGGTATATACGATTACCTCTTTGGAAATGTGGTTTCATCAAGAGTGGATCAATCCTTTATTCTATGGTGGAAACTATGGCCGACCTCCCTTATTTAATTGGCTTATTATTCCCTTAGCTTCTTTTCTTGGTTGGGAGCATGTATTAGTCGCTTCACGTTTTATTACCGCTTCTGCAAGCTTTGCAACCAGTTTAGTTTTATTTTGGTTAATGAGACAATTATTTCGTGATAAAACTCTGGCTTGGTTAGCAGCTGCTATCTATTTAAGCGGTGATTTGTTATTTAAACGGGGCTGGCTGGCTTATGCTGATCCTTTATTTTCATTATTTGTTTTTTCAGCCATTAGTTTTCTTTGGGTGGGCTTAGAAAAAAAACAAGTTTGGCTATTTGTATTGGCAAATCTTTTTTTGGGCTTGGCCTTTCTTTCTAAAGCCCTAACAGCCTATTTTTTCTATATGTCCGCCTTTTTAGTTTTGTTTTGGCGCCATGAAAATAGACGCTTTTTATTTTCTCCTCTTGTGCTTATGTTGCTATGTCTCGCCTTATTATTTCCGCTTGTTTGGAATATGCTTTCCCATGATGGGGCCCATGGTAAAGAAATGATGGTAGATGTGGTCTCAAGACTGTCTAGCTCACAACTGAATCATTATTTTATTAAAATTATTATTTATCCTTTCTCAACTTTATTATACTGGATGCCTGCTTCAGGTATTTTGTTTTATTTATTTTGGCAAAGTAAAAAGCAAAAAATAAATGGGTTAACCCATATAAGATTGTTTAATAATGGTAAAAGTCTTGCGCTTCTTAGCATTGCTTTTTGGATCTTGATGCTGAACTATATCCCTTATTGGCTAGCTCCACAAAACCGCATTCGTTATATTCTGCCTTTATACCCTTTATTTGCGCTGATTGCTGCTTCCATTATTTACTATGCAGGAGAAAAAACAATTCGCATCACCAGCATCCTGCTCGGAATATGTGTGTTAGTGAAGTTTTTCTTAGCTATTTATGGCTATGCGCTCATTGAAAAAAATATGCGAGGTGATTATTTTTCTATCGCCCAAGATATCATACAAAAAACACAAGGATATCCTCTTTATGTGGACGATGACAGTGCCACTGGTTTAAGTGTTACTGCGAATATAGATGTTTTACGGTTACCACAAGCACCTCTTACGAGATGTGTGAATAAAGATGGCGTATTCCAGAAAGATGGCTTTTATATAGTTAATAATCTACAACACTATCAAAATACTCAGGTGTTTCAAGAATATACTCTAGGACGAAATAAACTGTATTTGTTGTGTAATGGGAAAGCTTGTTATAAGAAAAACATGGTACAGGACAAAAAATAAAAAATTAGGCATGTTATATAACTATTCTTTATAGGTCATTGATATGTAACAATATATCTTTTTTGTTTCGCGACAAGGAAGTCATGTGGATGCTCTATTTGCTGTTAAAACTGTAAATTTGGTTGAATTATTTTGTGCTTCCAGGGCGTTGCCAACAAAATTATCATCAAACCCTCGACGTGCGTGTTTTATACTCCTTTGTTGAGATCTGATTTTTTAGGGATTTCAACTTGAATCGTTTTAAGTGCTTCTTTAAATTGGGTTGCTTCAGAACTGATGTCGTGTTCCAATATCGACATAGCATTAGTATCCATTTTTACCCCATGTTTGACAAAATGAGTCAGTAAATCCCATTGCTTGTTAGAAACTACTCTTGCAAGAACAGGGTTAACTGTGTCTTGTTTTCCTAATACACGTTGAATTTCCTGAGGAAACTTTGTGCCTTCATCAAAGAGTTCCTTCACAACCTTCCAGTCTTTGGATATGGCTGCTTCTCCCATTCTTCTAGTTTTATCAGAATCTGAAAAGGTATTGTCTTTCACGGTTTCTCTTAAATCCGTTTTTTCTTTCATATGGGACTGTTGAATTATTGTTTTTGCCATTTCCAAGGCCTTCTTATCTTCCCCTATATGATTATCGATGCAATATTTTATAAAATCAGTATTGCCCTGTTTTTTAGCCATTTGGAGTATATAGTCTCCTTGATTTCGCTGATGAGGATCGGCACCTTTGGAAATTAAAGTTTTGACTAATTCAAAATCTTGTTGATCAGCTGCCAACATTAACATGGTATTGTTTGTCGAAATAAAAGGCGTATTTAAATTAATACCATTTTTTATTAATCTTGATTCATATCGAGTAAATTTATAGAATAGGTGTAGCTACCGAAAACAAGGGCTCAGAGGTATATTGACGCAGAGGCCGGGGGTATTTTAGAGGGCGTTAGCGCTGTGGCAGGAGGTGTTTCAAATTATTTCTTTGGTAATCAAAGGGAGCAGGAAATAGAGAATAGAGAGTTACTTAAAAGAGTACAAAGTATGCCAAAATTTGATCTCGAACAATTCATGCAAAAGCAATCTAAGCTCGATGTTGGTCATTCTAAGCCTTCCAACTCCTAATAACCTGATGTATATCTAGATCGAACATCTTCAACATAACACTTTGGACAGCTAAATGCTTTGCTATTTAAACAATTTCTCTATACTGTGCATTGGCAACCACATTACCAACGGGTTGTGCGGCAGAGATTCAAATTCATATTTTAAGTAGAAATTTTTTGCTGTTTCATGTTTTGCATCTACAATAACTGCAACACAACCAATGTTAGAAGAGACTTTTAGGGAGCGATCTAAAGCATCGATTAACAGGTATTCACCTAGTCCCTTTTTCTGATGATTAAGATCAACAGCCAAACGCGCGAGTCTAATAATGGGGGTGGGATGATTCGGAAAACGCTTTTTGGCTTTTTCAGGTAAATTATTTTTATCAATGCTGGCTGCAGTTATTGAATAATAACCCAAAATTTGGGCTTTACAATCTTCTTCAATTGCAACAAAGGTACGCGAAAAACCAGATTCCTGATTTTGCATTGCATATTTTTGTAGAAAATGATTAAGATCTAAATCATTACAATCAAACGAATTTCTTGCATGAGATCGTTTTAAAGACTCAATAATAATTTTACTATTGGGCACAGCTGAAAAATTCCTATTTATTTAATCCTTTCTATTTAATCTTTTAAGATATCGACGAACTGCTGCTTTAAGTTTGGGTCTTGGTTTACTTGTATCATCTAGCGCTGCTAAAAATACAGTCCAATCTTCTGCTGACAGAGTGAAAACTTCATGTTCAGCCACTATTTCTTTAGCCCGTTCGCTAGCAGCTGAAATTAGAAATCGAGAAAGAGACATATTGGAATAGACAGCAGCTCGATTGAGTAGAATTTTCTCATCGATGGTGAGTCTGGATTCAACCCGCTCGCCGTAATGTGATTGTGAAGACATCATGGTTTATCCTCCTTACAATCAATTATAGCATGTACGGTGAGTGTACGGAAGAAAAAATTTTCGATTTTGATGTGGTTGTCATAATATTTTATCAAAAATAACACCAAGCTTTCAGTTGCGTGTGTCCAAAAAACTGTATACATGTACAACCTATGAGGCTGTTCCCACAGGGCTATCGCGCTAACCTATGACGTATATGCACGTAATATGTCACCAAAAACTATACCTAATGAAATCCTTTTCTCAAAAATGAGGCGCTAACGCGCACTATTTAATAGCCACATACTTCGAAATAAGAAATTATTAATCACCTGCCGTCATCCCCGCGAAAGCGGGGATCCAGAGAATAAATTATTTCGCAATTTCATTATATAAATCGCGCCATGTTGGATTAAATTCTTCAATTATCTTTATTTTCCAAGACCTATTCCATCTTTTCAATTGCTTTTCTCTCTCGATCGCACTCATTAGGCTTGGTGTGACTTCATAATATACTAAATTTTTAACGTTATATTTTTTCGTAAATCCCTCAACAATATTAGTTTTATGCTCGTAAACTCTCCTAAGCAAATCTGCAGTTACCCCTACATATAAAGTCCCACTTCTTTTGCTCGCTAAAATATATACATACCCTTGCTTCATAATATATAAATCTTTAATGACAAATTATTATCCTTACGAAGATGAAGCTAGTGATAAAACCTTAAGCAAATATTGATTACTCCATCCGCATTTTTTTCGCTTTGTTTTTATGCCTACCTTCCGTGAATCTTCTTTTTTTAATAAATTAAGTGCAATCCTTCTTATGGTGCTAAAATTTTCTGCAGCATTTCCTTTTCTAACCGTACAATCGTCTTCATTGAAGCTAACGTCCAAACTCCAATGTAAAGCCTCTACTTGCCAATGGCTACGCACTGATCTCCCAAACCTTTCAGCATCATTATCAAAGCTTATGAGATAAAATCTTGTTTCTGTCGTCTCTTTGTCATCGATAATTCTGGTAGATTGAACCATGCCAACACTCTTTAACCCGCTCCAAAATATTCTATCGTATAGCCACTTTAAATCAGAAACCATCCAGCATTTTCTAATCTCGATTCTCCCATGATCCTTACCTATCTCTTCAAAATAATCAAAATTGACCCCTTTTGAGAAAAGGATTTGGTTAGGTATTGTTTTAGGCGACATATTACGTGCATATACGTCATAGGTTAGCGCGATAGCCCTGCAACTATTTGAGTTATAAATTAATTTTTTCTAAAATAATGCTCAATCTATAAAAAATCGAAATATACTCAAAGCAAACGGATTTTAGGCTAGGCGCGCATCCCTCGAGCAAGCGCAGTGTATAAATAATACATGAGCATTGCGAGAGGGGGTGCGCAACAACGCCTAAAATCCGTTTGGGAAGAGTATAGTCATAGTTTAATTGATATGTTATATTATTAATATGGAAGAAGCAAAACGTATCGAAAAAATAATGCTGCAGTTAGAATTGATGCTGCACGTTCGGCTATCCAAAAAAGAAATGCTTTAATTGCAGATTCAAAAAATAATTTTATTATAGAAACCACTTTAGCCCCACGAACTTTACTTCTATTCATTAAAAAAGCAAGAAAAGCTGGTTTCAGTATCATACTTCATTTTCTATGGATCACGATGCCAACTTTATGTGATTTCCGTGTAAAACATAGAGTATCTAAAGGTGGTCATGATATCGATTTAAGTGTCATCTTAAGACGTTATTCATTCGGTCTTAAGATGCTGAGTCGGTATGTCGATATCGTAGATGAGGCACATATTTATCGCGCAGATGAACTACCAAAGATTATTGCTTCAAAAAACTCATCAGGAATAAATATTATTTCTGAAAATGATTGGCATCACTTACAAAATGACATTCAGATGTTAACAAATGATCGATTGATCTATCAAAGCCAATAAGTTTTCTACCAACGATGATAGGCAGGATGCCCAGGTTTAACTGCAACAAACTTTCCTTTACAAGTAGCACACACTTTTCCCTGAGCTAACAATTCAGCTTCTACTATTGCACTATCTTCTGTTGATTCGATCACCCAAGCTCGAAGTTGAATTTCATCATGAGTGGGGGTTGGTCGTAACAGCTTAATTGCATAATCTGCTGTTACTGTACAAGGGGGCGTTGAAGCATGAGTTTTTTCCATGAGATGCCAAGTTGCAGTCCAATTGGAATGACAATCTAATAGGGTTCCAATGATACCCCCATTAAGTATATTGGGAAATGCTTCTTGATATTTTTCAGGTCGAAAACTGGCAATTACTTCGTTTCCCTGTGGAAAACTACGAATTTGTAAACCTTTGGGATTTGCTGGACCACAACCAAAACAAGCATTATGTGGGGCATACTTTTCCTGTAAACTTAATTCTTCCATGTGATTTTATAGCCTCCTCTGCATGCTTCATTTCAATGAATATAGTATCAATCAATTTTCAGTTGCGAACAAGTGTAATCATATTTCGTTGGAGAAATGAAAAGCTATTTTAAAAGAAAAGATTAATCGCAAAGAGCATCACGATCCAATATAGAATGGTTAATCCAAAACCAGAACGAACAAAGTCTGCTATTCTATATCCCCCAGGACCCATAATCAGGGCATTGGCTTGTTGCATAGGCAATAAAAAAGTATTCGAAGATGCAATGGCCACAATTAAAGCAAACATTCTGGGATCTGCACCTACCTTGAGGGCTAAATCTAGAGCAACTGGAACCAAAACAATAGTAGATCCAGCGGCCGATACCGCAAATGAAAATAAGGTTGCGGTGAATGCAAGACCTGCCTGTATAGCCCAAATAGGTAAATCTTCTCTTAATATGGGAGTATGTTGGGTAAGCCAATCTGTGGTTTGGGTTGCCTGCATGACCAGTCCTAAAGGCATTAACCCGCCTAATAAAAATACGGTTTTCCAGCTAACCGTTTCATAAGCCTCGTCAATTGATAAAACTCCTGTAGCAATCATCCCTACACCACCAAGTAATAACCCAACTGATACGGGAAAACCCCCCACAACAATTAAGAAAAGCGACAACAAGAAAAATAATATAGCGAGCCATGCCTTTTGTGGTCGTAATTCTTCACGCGGATAGGAGGTTGTTAACACCACAAAATCTGGGTTTTTATGAAAATCGGCAAGGGCTTCCCAGCGACAAAATATTCCTAAGGTATCGCCCGATCGTAAAGTTAAGTCTTTTAATTCTTCGCCTTGGTAGACCGTTTGCCCTCGGTATAAGGCCAGAACGTGCAATTGGTAGTTACGTTTCATGTGCAGTTCACGAACGGCTTCACCAATCAATTGTGAGCTCGGGGGAATAACAGCTTCAGATAAGCCTGCGCGTACAGGATGCAACATTTCCGCAAATACATTGAGACGTGGGTATAGTTTTAAGCCATATTTTTCGGCAAATTCTGCAACTTTTTCTTTAATACCCATGATGGCTATTAAAGCATTAGGTTCTATGTTGATTTTGCGCAGGGGTGGAAAATGTGTTTCTTTTCCTTCAACAACAGCTAATAGGGAGGAAGAAGGGTCTAGTTTTAATTCAAAATCTTTTAAATTAATATGAGCTAAAGGGCTACTTGCAGGAACCTTAAGTTCAAAAATATCTCCTCCTTTGCCATAAGTCTTTAAAAAATGAGTTTTAGTTGTTCCGCTATTAAAAGTAGTTGGGGATTCTTTAGGCAATAGTTTTTTGCCAAAAAGAAAAAAATAGAGCACCCCTCCCCCCAATAAAAGTAAGCCTAGAGGCAGAACGGAGAATAGTTGAAAGGGTTCTAGTGCAGGCATTTTTTGATTGACAAATTCATGCGCATTTTTTAAAAGACTGTTTAATAAAATAAGAGGACTTGAGCCCACCATGGTTAAAGTCCCACCCAAAATGGAACAATAAGCCATTGGAATTAGTAAGCGGGATTTCGGGATACCTGTTCTAGCGGTGATACGAGTAACAACGGGTAATAATACAGCGACTGTCCCCAGACTTCTCATAAAGGCTGATAGTAAGCCCGAAGTAATCATAAGAACCGTGCTAATTTTAGTAGGGCGTTCCCGCCCCAGTTTTAAAACCCAGCGGGCTGCGTGTATAGCCACACCACTTTTCTCGAGTCCAGCTCCAATAATCATGATAGAGATAAGAGAGAAGACAGCTTCACTGGAAAAGCCTGAGAATAATTGTTCCGGAGGCAACAACCTCGTTATTCCTAATACAACTAGTACCAATACGGCCACCACATCTACCCGTATCACATTTGAAAGAGACAAAACGACAGTAAATACTAGAATTCCTAGCACTAAGACAATGTCGAAACTTAAGGGAATGGGGACGGCTGTCACAGAGTTCTCTCCTTAGAATATGTTTATTATAGGCAAACGTAGCTAGGCTGTAATCATCCAAAAGGTAATTTTGCTTTGCAAAATAACAATAAAATGATGTCCCGAGATCTATTGACCTATAAGCAATAATATAATAGTATAAAAGTACTAAATAATAGGACACAACCACTATCCATTTTGATATTCATTATTACTAATAGAGAGAGATACCTATGGCAGCCATTATTATTAGCAAAACTACACTCGATTTAAGCATTCCTCTTGATTTGAATAATACCCTAAAAGATACTACCGGACCCGGTGCGGCAATTTTGGAAAAAATTTATACGAATGCTATGCAAAAATATGGTCAACCCATCACATATCAGCTGCATCAAAAACCCGATGATGGTACTTGTTTTCTACAAAATTGGCACGGCAGAGATCAGCTCTCCCCACCCTTGTTTAAACCCTTCACGAATAAAAAACTTCCTTTTGTTATCCAAGCAGATGCTAATGGGAAAAGAATTTTGCGAATTGGGAACGGTAAGCATTATTATGCTGCGAATAAGGCAAAATCTGTTTTTGCAGCCGGTGATATTGTTTTTTTGGATGATTCGACAGTTGATTATTTTGATGATCGATCGGGCGCCTATATCGTACCTCAAAATAATGTGTATATGCAAAGAAAAATAGCCACATTAAAAACCATGATCGAAATGGGTCTCCCTATGGAAAAATTTAGATTTTATATGCCTACTCCACATGAGCAAAAATGTTTATTTCAGGCATTATATGAAACAGGTACACCTGAAGAGAAAGCTTTACGAATGGTATTAATATCCTCTCGGATGGATATAAAGGAAATAGAGAAGGCTATTACCTTAGGTTCTGTTACCATAAAGTCCATTAAAGATATCCCGGATCTTCCCATACTAAAGCCAGTATTAGTTCCTGCTGCTACTGCAACGTCAGGTGCAGCCGCTTTGACTCCAACCACTCACTTCTCTGGGAATGCTGTTAATCGAAAAATTTCTACAGAATCTTTGGTTATAGATGCGGATACCACTACCTTAGGATCACATTCCTTAGATTCGCAGAATCTTGTTGCATCACCCATGCCGATGGTTTTACCCAATGCGACAGCAGCTTTTACTGAAACCGTTATGGTGGCAGCAGCACCATCGCAACCGCTATCATCATCACAACCAGAGATACAGGATATAAACAAACCATTAGTATATAGTATACGAGCTCCGGCACCCGTCATAACACAAGCAACCATACCGACATTGGAGCAGCCATTAACGCCAGTCGGAGTCAGCGATCCAGTATTAAATCAAACAAAAACGGTAACAGCATCAAATGGTGATAATAGTACGGGCGGTTGTTGTGAATGCAATATTATGTAATTGATTGCGGATTATACTTAGCATTAATTTTTGGCGCTAATGATATCTTTGTTTGTAATATACTCAAAGCAAACAGATTTTCATGAGCATTGCGAGAGGGGGTGCGCAACAACGCCTAAAATTCGTTTGCGAAGAGTATACCAATTAAACCTCATAAGTCTTCTACCCAAGTAACATGGAGTGCTTTTGCAATTGCATAAAGGGGATAAGATTGCAGATTCTGATATTCCGAATAGTTATGAGCAGAGAATCGTAATGAATATGGCGTTTTAGGGTGACTATTAACATATAAAAATATTTTGACACTTCTCTTCCTCTTATTCACAATTAATTTCTATGAAACTTTTGAATTTTTTGCCTAAATGACGTACTGCAGAGGTCTTTCCAACCTGTCTTGCGCCCCTTAATAAAAGTGGTTTTCGATCAAATTCTGTAACCCATTGGCTTAAAAAAGAATTAATCAGTCTTGCTAACATGGTTTTCCTATAATGGTCAATTTTCCAACCTATTATAACCATAATATGGTTAAAAATCCAACCTGTTATTTAGTCTTCATGGTCAAAAATCCAACCTATATTCTTCGCAAATGAATTTTAGGCGTTGTTGCGCACCCCCGCTCGCAATGCTCATGTATTATTCATATACTGCATTCGCGGCCATCCGCTCTAGATGCGCTCAAACATCAAATCAAAAACTGATCTGCTTTCTTTTTCTGCGCGTTTTTCGTATTTAGTCTTTGGACGAAAATCCGGACGTTCTAAAAAAATTTTCTCACCAGCATTATTTCGAAGCTTAGGATTTTCTGAAAGAACCGAAATCATATGCCGAGCATAATGTTCCCAATCTGTGGCACAATGAATAACACCTCCTACAACAAGTTTTTGTGTCAGTAGTTGAATGAATTCCGTTTGGATTAAACGTCGTTTATGATGCCTGGTTTTGGGCCAGGGATATGCAAAAAAAATTTGTATGGTTTGTAAACTGTTATCAGGGATATGATGGTTTACAACTTCTACCGCATCTTTAAAAATAATTCTGATATTGTTAAGAGAATGCTTGATAATGCCCGCCAAAAGACTTGCGATTCCTTTTCGAAAAACCTCTATAGCAATAAAATCTTTTTCTGGATAGTTTTTAGCCATCGATAATAATGATGCCCCATCTCCAAAACCAATTTCTAAGGTTCGAGATGCAGAACGTCCAAATAGTTCATCAAAATTAAGTGTTTGATCAGGTGAAAGAGAAATACCATACTGTGGCCACGCTGTCTCAAAAATATGTTGTAGATAGAAGCCCAATCGAGTTTCTCGACAGCTAAAGCTTCGGATCTGGCGCGGGAAAAGTGTAGTTACTAGTTTATTTGCTTCTTTCGAAATGTTTATATGAGTCAAACATGTCATTCATATATCCCTTTATCATATTAAAAAAAATTTATAACAATCTTAGCATTTTGAGAATATTTATCATTATTATTGAATTTTGTCTAGTCTTCCCGATTATTAATTACTTTGTTCATGTTTTTTTGTCGTTTTCGCTTAGAAGCCCTAGGATGAAATTGGTCGTATAAACGAGTTAATTGCTGAAAATCCAAATGGGTATAAATCTGAGTGGTGCTTAAATTAGCATGCCCTAATAATTCTTGCACGGCCCGCAAATCTCCGCTCGATTCCAACATATGGGTTGCAAAACTATGACGCAAACGATGTGGGTGTAAACGAGTACTAAGGCCTTGTTTTTTTCCTTGCAAGGCTAAACGATATTGTAAAGCTCTAGCTGTTAAACGAAGGCCCCGTTGGCTCAAAAATACGGCGGATGGATCTTTATTTGGATTTGGCAAGGTTTGTCGGATTTTGAGCCAGGCCAGCAAGGCTTTTTTAGCGGTTTTACCGATAATGCCCAAACGCATCTTTTGCCCTTTACCGGTAACACGAAATTGATTTTGACCCAAGTCTAAATCAGATAGATTCAAAGACACAATTTCAGATAAACGTAAACCTGCAGAATAGAGTAATTCCATAATAGCTAGGTCACGAATACTCAGAAAATCATCGGTTGCTATGGCTAGCAATTGTGTTACTTCATCGACATCGAGAGTGCTCGGTAAGGTTTTGCCTAGTTTTGGAGCGGTTACCTGTTTCGCGGGATTTTTAGTTAATTGTTGCTCGCGAATAAGATAGTCAAAAAAGGTTCGAAGGACAGATAATTGTCGATGTAAACTACGAGCAGACTGCTTGCGATTGCGTTCAAAAATTAAAAATTCACGTAACTGTGTTTCTTGGATATTTTGCCAATGTGTAATATTATTATTTGAAAAAAAATGAGCAGCTCGTTTTAGATCCCGTTCATAGGCCATTAGACTATGTTTAGAGAGTCTGCGTTCGTAAGAAAGATGCTTTAAAAAAGGGGTCAGATCTTCAATTTTCATTAAAGTCGAAAACGTCCGGCAAAAACACTTATTGCGGGGCCTTTCATAATTATCGTTGAATCTTCTCCGGCCCAATGAACTTGCAATTCTCCTTGCAAAAAGGCAACGGTTACCGGACTTTGTAAGAGATTTTGTTTAATCCCTGCTATGGCGGCTGCGGCGGCGCCGGTTCCACAAGCCAGCGTTTCACCTACGCCACGTTCATAAACGCGCAAACGAATATGCGAGGGGTTTATGATTTGCATAAATTCGACATTGGTTCCCTTAGGGAAAAGAGCGTGAGTGGATAAAATTTTCCCCCAGTCATCCACCCGAACAGTTTCTATATCAGATACTTGTAAAACTGTGTGAGGATTCCCAACAGAGACTGCCGTTAAGCTTATGCTTTTTGCTTCCCTATTAAAAAAATTTTCATGTGAATTTTCTTGAAAAGAGGGTACATCGGCTAAAGACAACGAATAAACATTTTCTGCTTTGGGAAGGTTCATCGGTATTTGTTCAGGTGTAAAACTGGGTATTCCCATGTTCATGCTGATCGTTTCATCTTCCTCTATTTGAAACTGAATAGGACCTGCTAAACAATCAGCATGCAGGGTTTTATGATGAACAAAACCCATGTCATAAAAAAAACGAGCGGCGCATCGGGCGCCATTGCCGCATTGTTCTACTTCTTGGCCATCGGCATTAAAAATGCGATAGAAAAAATCTGCGTCTGGCCGAATGGGTGGTAGAAGCAGAATGACTTGATCGCAGCCGATACCAAAATGTCTATCGGCTATACGCTGAATATGTGGGGATTCTAAGCTCACGTTTTGAGTGATCAGATCAATCATTACGAAGTCATTGCCCAAGGCATGCATTTTTTCGAAATTTACTAACATATTTTCATCTCATACGTGTTCCTAAATTATTTCTTAGAATTTAGGACATTTTTCACAGATCACTGTTTCATTAACCGTCGTTTCTGGTGAGCATTCTTCCGGTAGATAAAGAGGGCCAGTTTGACCACACCCCATTAAGCAACATAATGCAGATAACAAAAGCCCATTTAAGGCTATCAATTTGACAATTCTTATCGTAGACACTGAACGGTTAAGCTCCATACCTGAATGTATTACTCTGGTCAGCTATTCAAATATTAACATATTTTTGCGAAGAATATAATAGACATAAAGACAAACTCCAGTTAATCTTGCTTTTTTTAGCCCTCTCAATTAATAGGTGAAGATTATAATCAAACTAACTTTTTTGTTGTTATTTACCTTATTCTTTTCTAGTTCTACGCTAGCAGGGATGTATTTAGAATCCAGCAACGGATTAAAATTCACAAGCACAACTGATAAAAAGACTTGGTGTAAACTTAGCATGTTGGTAAAAGTAGATTCGTATTCTTTTGCAGAAAAAAATTGGCAGGATCCCGCATTTAGATTATATGGAACACGAGTGAGGTTGGCTGAAATCAGTATCAGCGGTAGTTTAAATGATCATTGGAGCTATTTATTTAAATTGGATTGGAAAACTTTTTATGCTACCTATTCTGGGTTAAGCAAAAATACATGGCTTTATTTTGGTCAGGTGGTGATTCCTTTTGGCCTGGAAAATGCTTGTAGCAATAAATGGAGTCCTTTTCTAGAGCGATCTTTACCCACCTATACCTTTTCGCCAGGTTATGGCATTGGTTTATCATTTCGGCAAGTATTTTACGATAGTACTATTTCTGGTTCACTAACGTCTCCATTTTATGGGAGAAGAATGACGGGGCAAAATCAGCCATTGCAAAAGACTTTGCGAATTACCTATGCCCCCTTTCATGAACCTGGTGAAGTTTTGCATTTTGGAATTTCAGCACGTTATCAAAGGTTATATGAGAGAGGTCGTTTAATATTTTTATCACGACCCGAGATTACCTTACGAGACAATCTTGGTTTTTTATCAGCAGAGTTTAAGGGTTTGAACTACTGTTCCTGCATGGGTTTGGAATTTGCAACACTCTGGGGTCCTTTCTGTTTGCAAAGTGAGATCACCAAAGCCATCGTTCCAACAAGAGCATTTATTTCTAATATCAATAAATGTGCTGGAGCTTATATTCAAGCCAGTTATATTCTGACAGGCGAATCGCGGGATTATGATTTTAAAAGCGGAACGTTTGGAAGAATACGTCCCCAAACGAAAATGGGAGCATGGGATATTGCGTTTCGTTATAGTTATTTAAACTTAGAAACTGTGAATCAAACAGGCGGTATGGAATGGAGTACGACCTTTGCACTTGGGTGGACCTATAATAATCATGTCCGCCTTTTTGGAAATTATATTAGAGCCAGAACTTATCGAATCAACGGGCAAAAAAAAATGATAGAGGCATTGGGTATACGTTTGCAATGGCTATACTAATTATGTACTTTTTGCGAATGGCTTTTATGCGTTATTCATAACAGAGGATTTAGTATGAGTTTGGGTTTTTCATTTCGTCAACTTTTTGTCTTTGGTGCTCTATTATGTTTATGTTTACTTGGCGCTGCCTATTTATTAGAGTATGCGAAAGAATTACATCCTTGCCCTTTATGCTTATTACAGCGGTATACACTTTGGATACTTGTGCTGATATTTTTATCAGGCGCTATTTGGCCTTATAAGAAGAAATTTCGTTTATTATTATCGATTTTACTGTTTCTATTTTCTGTTCTTGGGGTGTTATTTGCAGGACGTCAGGTATGGCTACAGAGTCTACCTCCAGACCAAATTCCACCTTGTACAGCTGGATTTGAGCGGTTGCTTGCCTTTCATTCCATTCCTGAAACTTTAAAAATCGTGATCAGTTCTTCTGGAGAATGTGGTGTAGTCGATTATCGAATCTTCGGATTTTCCTTAGCGGTATGGTCTTTAGCGGTTTTTGTGCTTCTTATTCTATATATGGGAATTTTGTTATTTGTTGAAAAGAAAAGGCGGAAATAAATCCGCCTTTTCGAAAACTGTCGTCCATGACAATTTGACAATCCTTGTCAGCTAATCCTTTAGCTTCATCCTTTGCATCCAACCCTGGACACAGCTTTAGAATACCAAACTTAGTCATCCATACAAGCCCCCAATTCCTTAAAAAATATTTTCAAATAATTTTTACCCTCTTGGACAAACTTTTAAATGTTTTACTTTTCAATAGGTTAAATATACGAGTGTAGGTCCATTTATGAATGTCTGACAGGTTAAAGGGCGATTGCGGACTCAAGCTTAAGAGATCTCTTACAAAACCTAACTGATTCTTCTTAAATATGAAAATTTTTTCCGGCCGAGGCACTTGACCGAGATGATTTCTTGTATTACTTAAGGAGTTATATCCACCATATCTGGTATAGGAAAGGAGTAATCACTTGTTACACCAATTCAAAGGACTCAAATCTCGTAGCGATAATATCAACCTAGAAATTGGAAAGTTACTTAGAGAAAGGAATGCCTTACTAAGTTCTTTCTTCGAAAATGCGACGTCATCGCCCCTGTCTGGCAATGCAGATAGTCAGGAGACCTGGGAGGATTTTGGAGAGCGGTTAATGGGTTACCCTTGTCATGCACATTTTAAAACCTATCCTGAATTAGAAAGGATGGGGTCTAGTCAAGCCATTGATAAAAGGCTTTTAGCAAAACTTAGAGAAACCGCCCATAGTTTTGTTGATTTTCATGATCGTTATTTTGATGTTGGGCCCTTAGAAGAGGATGTACAATTTCAGGATCATTCCATGCAAAATCAGGAAAGTGCTTTAAATAATGAAAAATCTTTTGCAAAGCTCTTATCCAGATTATTTGAAGGCGAAAAGATAAGTGAAGAAGAGCGAGCAGAATTGGCCGATCATCTAAGCTATGATATGTCAAATTTAGGTGAAACCTTGGGCGATCATGTGGCCTTGGAAGATCAATTATTAGAGAAATATGTACAATATCTGAAACGGGATCGGACGATGTCCCCTCCAATGGTTATGTCTAAGTATTCAGGTTCTGTGCCTTTATCTAATCCAACGTTCAGACCCGATATTAAGGGTTCTAGTTCTTCGTCGGGGCCTAATAAACTCAAATAAGGCGATCAGCGCTCTAAATATTGTAATTTATTAGGAACGCCTTTCCATTGTTCGGAATCGGGTAAGCCACCCTTATTGCGAGTGATGACAGGCCATTGTTTAGATAATTCAGCATTAAGCGCTTGAAACTGTTTTTGGTCTTCTGGTAGGTCATCCTCAGAATGAATAGCATTTGCGGGACATTCGGGCTCACAAAGAGCACAATCAATGCATTCATCTGGGTCTATAACTAAAAAATTAGGCCCCTCTCTAAAACAATCTACTGGGCAAACTTCCACGCAATCGGTAAATTTACAACGAATACAGTTTTCTGTTACCACAAAGGTCATGTTTTTCTCACTTAAAAAAAATCAGCGTCATATTTGGGTCCTAGAATAATAGCAAAGATAACTTAGTCTTTCAATGCAATGTTAACGGAGTAATAGACGCTCTAATGCACGTAGGGCTATGAAAAATAACTCTGTTAGGGGCCGTTTACGCAAGGAAATCATGGGTTTTGTTATCCATTGGGCTTTTGTGCCGGCAATAAGTGAGGCCAAAATGCCTGTCAGCAGCCGATCATCCACAACCAAAATGTCCGAAGCCATCGTTCCTGTTTTCTCCATGATATTGTATAAACCATCAGGATAAGGTTTTTTTCTGGTCGCTTCAACAAAGCCCAAACTAGGAAAATGTTCTGAAAAATACTGCCTTCGTATAGGACAGGGGCGATTGCTATAAATGAAGATATATGTTGCAGCCAAAAGTTCTATGCAGTGGTTTAACCAGTCGACAGTTTTTTTTGCTAATATGTTTTGTCCATACGAAACCAGCACTCCATCCATATCGAGTGCCAGAACCTTTATTCCCTGGTCTTTGAGAGATGGTAAATCGAGATCAAATATTGTCTTGGCTTGCAGGCCTTTATTCCTTTGGAATTCTCGTAGCCTTTTTCGATAAAACCATCCCATTTTTATAGAGAAAAAAATACGTTCAAGCAAAGGCTTACTCCTTGTTATGCTTAAATTATTATGATACTCTGATAGTATGAAGACAGCAAAATTTTTACATGATTTTTCAAAACAATTTTCTGACAATTTGCCACCGTCTTTAAATCATTTGCGCCATGAATTTGAACAGCAATTGCACCGTGGGCTTAGTCAAGTATTTGAAAAAATGAATTTGGTGACGCGCGAAGAATTTGACATTCAAGCAGAAGTTTTGGCTCGCATGCGAAGCAAAGTTGAGCAACTAGAACGTATAGTGAAAGAGATAGAAGTCGATTTGGAATCAGATTGAATTGCGCAGGTTTGCAATTCTGAAGGTAGAAAATGGAACATTTTGATAACATCCTGATATTACTTGGCTGGGCAGTTGCTATTGTTGCTATTTTTCGGCGTATCCATCTTCCACCTGTACTGGGTTATCTTTTCGTAGGAACACTTATTGGCCCGGGTGGCTTAGGTTTTATTCAGAGCCTAGAAGAACTCAGTATTTTTGCAGAATTTGGTGTGGTTTTTTTAATGTTCACCATTGGTCTTGAGTTTTCCTTCCCAAGACTTTTGACCATGAAGCGAAACCTATTGGGTCTGGGCGGGCTGCAAGTAGTTATCTGTACATTAACTGCTTTTCTCGCTGGTTGGTATTTTGGGCTTTCTCCAGCAACAGCCTTTATTGCTGCAGGCGCATTAGCTCTTTCTTCTACTGTGGTGGTGGCAAAACAATTATCCGAGCAAAATGAACTTCACAGTGTGCATGGTCATTTAGCCATTAGTATCTTGCTTTTTCAAGACATAGCAGCCGTTTTATTTTTAATCATTATTCCCGCCATGGGCAGGCACGAAGAGTCTTCGCTTTTTATGCATCTATTTCTTGCTCTAGTAAAAGGTTTAGGGGTCACGGTGGTTTTAGCTTTAGCAGGACAATGGGTATTGCGCCCATTACTGCATGAAGTCGCAAAAGCACACTCCACCGAATTATTTATGTTGGCGGTTTTACTGGTTGCTTTAACGGCTGCATGGATCACTCAAAAGCTTGAATTATCTTTGGCGTTAGGTGGATTCTTAGCGGGGTTAATGCTCGGAGAAACTGAATTTCGTCATCAAATTGGTATCGATATCCGACCTTTTCGTGATGTCCTATTGGGATTATTTTTCATTACGATTGGTGCACTTTTTCAAATCACGCTGTTATCTCAACATTGGTTTTGGGTGCTATTCATTTTAGCAGCCATTATTTGTGTAAAAACATTGATTATTATGGGGCTTACAATGTTTGTGAGCCATGTTTCTCCTGCGAAAGGCTTTCGTACAGGCGTTATTTTAGCACAAGGTGGGGAGTTTGGTTTTGCTATTTTGACAGTGGGTATTAATCAAAGACTCATTGATCTAGAACAAACTCAAGTGCTGGTGGCGGCCTTAGTCCTAAGTATTTTCGCTGCACCTTTGTTAATTCGTTACAATAAAGCCTTAGCAAATCGGTTATTTAAAAAAGTTGAAGATTTGCCCAAAGATGAGGAAAAACCGCATTTATTGGCAGAGCACACAGCAGAACTCAAAGATCATGTCATCATTTGTGGCTTTGGTCGAGTGGGGCAAATTTTATCCCGTTTTTTGGAACAGGAAAATATTCCTTCAGTGGCCCTTGATTTAGACCCGATGCGGCTTTCGAGTTCGGCACCAGCAGGTGAGCATGCGTTTTATGGTGATGCGCGTCGTGCTGAAGTATTAGCCGCTGCTGGCTTAGCCCGTGCGCGTATGGTGGTAATTAGCTTTGCTGATGAACCGGCTGCTCTTGAAACCTTAAAACATATTCGTGATCTGCGTTTGGATGTTCCCGTTTTTGTTCGGACCAGAAACGACTCGAATTTAAAAGCCTTCCAAGAAGCCGGTGCAACAGAAGTCGTGCCAGAATCTTTGGAAGCAAGTTTAATGTTAGCCTCGCATTTATTGCTGACTTTGGGCATACCAGCCTCTCGTATTTTGTTTAAGATTCGTGCTATTCATGCTGATCGCTATCGTATTATCCAAGGATTTTTTAAAGGGGCTGATGATCCCATTCTAATAGAAGATACAGATACAGTTAGAATGAGTCTACATACAATTACTGTCCCGGAAGATGCTAATTTTATCGGGAGAACAATTGAAGCACTTAAAGATCCAAAATTACCATTAAGCATTAAAATTTTAACACGCGATAATATTCGCTATCCTGATCCTGCTTCGGAAATGACAATACTAGCTGGAGATGTACTGGTTATTTATTCCACGCCTGAAGCTTTTTATATGCTAAATGAAAAACTGCTCCGAGGAAATTGATAGCCTCATTTTACGGTTTTAAACCTAAGATATCTTCCCGAGGTCATTATTCTTGACTTAATTATGGGAGTATGATGAAATAATAATAGATTATTTATAAAAGGTATATACCCTTCGCACCTTTCAAGCTGCGACTGTGTTGCCAGCTTAGGTTCGCAGCGAGGATACTAATTTATGTGCTGCGCTGCGCTGCGATTCGAAGCTGGCGCCTTGTCGCAACTTGAGATGCTTTGGGTATAGCGTTCAATATTAATAAAATTTTTATATTCTCTGGGAGTAAATTCGTATGGCAGCTGCAAAAGATAATATTAGCAAATCTGTTGGTGATGATCTCACACAGATACTTGCCATGATAGATGAAGCCGACAAAAAAACAAAGCGTGTAGATGCATTTATGAATAGTGATGAATTAGCAAAACAACGTGCTATTGAAGAGGATATTCGCCGCAGAATGGCGGCTGATAGCAAAGCAAGAGCAGCTAAAGCAGCCGTTTCAGCAAAATCAGTAACTGCTTCAGCCAAAGCTACGGCCGCGACGCCAATGCCAGTGGCTGGCACTGGCATTGCGTTTGACTTAAAAGCATTTGAAGAACTTCAAAAATTGCAAGCACTACAGACTCAATTTGATGCAGAAGACAGAAAAAAAGAATTAGAAAAAAAACAAAGATTAGCGAAAGAAGAAGCTGCCAACCAAGCCTTGTTGATGGGGTTTAAAAAACAGCAACTTCTTGAACAGCAAAATAGACATTTAAGGGTTCATCAAAGTGATGCCGATGAAGCATTAATTTTACAGCTTTTGGAACAAGAGAAAAGAAATGCTTTGAAGGAGCAAGAAGAAGCCGGTGCTTCCTTGGCTTTATTAATGGAACAGGCTGGTGAACATACGTTAACTGAAGCGGATATTTTAGCACAATACCAGGCGGCAAATAAGCGTTGGGAAGACAAAAAACCTAAAGCTTGTCGAAAAATAGATAAAGATGGTAAAAAACAGGCTGAGGCTTTAAAAGCTGCAGAAGCCTATAAGAAGGAAATGTTAGCATTGTTGGCAACAGTACGTTCACATCCGTCTGTCGCTGGAAATCCGGGCTCTAAGGAACTTATGGATGCGCATACTTATACGCGATCTTATATCCAACCGACTCTGCCAAAACTATTGCAGTTGGATACTCATTTTAATTTATCTGATCCTAATTTGAATCCAGATGTAGTATTGGCTGAAGTAAAAGTCTTTCTCGAAACGGAATTGGCAAACTTAAATAAAATTTCAGCTGATGCCTTAAAATCAAAAAATGATCAAAATCATCAGGCAAAAATGGCTAATATTCAAAAAACATTTGCCTTGATTAAAGGCCAGGGAATAGATGCTGAAACCAATGCTAATATCAATCAGTTTGTATCACGCAATTGGTCTTTAGCTAAAAAATTAGGAAGACCCTATATAAATGCGATTGCTTCTGTTTTTAACGATAATATTGCAGATCAGGGTGGATGTACCGCAGGCTTAATAGCAAGATTGTTTGCTACTTATGTGATAGATTTAGTCACTCTATTAGCCCCTACTTTAAATCATATAGCCGAGAAACAAGCAGCAAAATCAAATTCGAAATAGAGATAAATTCTATAAAGGCGAAGGGTATATCCGTTAAAAAACGGATTGCCAAATTATTTTTTATACCCGACAATCTTTCTTGAAGCAATTTTTATGTAGGATTATTTTATTGCTTTTGGGATCTAATGATATGTCGCTGGCAGTTGTGTATAGCCGTAGTAGGCTTGGTATTCAAGCACCTTTAGTGACTGTCGAAGTGCATATTTCACCTGGGTTACCTGCATTTTCCATTGTGGGTCTCCCAGAAGCGGCTGTCAGAGAAAGTAAAGAAAGAGTACGCTCTGCGCTTATCAATTGCCAATTTGAATTTCCTGCTAAACGAATCACCATTAATTTAGGGCCAGCGGATTTGCCAAAAGAAGGTGGTGGTTATGATCTCCCGATCGCTTTAGGCATTTTAGTTGCTCTACAAAAAATTCCTCAATGTAGGGTATTAGATTATGAATTTTCAGGAGAATTATCTCTTTCAGGAGAGCTTCGTCCCATCCAAGGCCCCCTGCTACTGGCATTAGCTGCCAGGGAAAGTGGTCGGGCTTTTATTTTGCCTTTAGCCAATGTTGTAGAGGCAGCCTTTCCCGGGGATAATCTACTCTATCCTGCCACACATTTATTAGAAGTTTTGGAACATTTAACGAAAAACAAATTGCTTGATCCCTTTCCACATACAGCTACTGCCAATAGCCATTCAAAAAATAACGGAACCGATTTGGCCGATGTTCGTGGCCAAAATCATGCTAAAAGAGCATTAGAAGTTGCCGCTGCAGGCGGCCACAATCTACTGATGATGGGGCCGCCAGGTACAGGTAAAACATTATTGGCTTCTTGCTTGGCCAGTATTCTCCCCCCTTTAAACGTAGATGAAGCCTTGGAAGTGGCAGCCATCTATTCATTACATCCGCAAAGGGATTTTAATTTTTGCTTTAAAAAACGGAATTTTCGTAATCCACACCATAGCGCTTCTAGTATTTCGTTAGTGGGAGGCGGCTCCAAACCCAAACCGGGTGAAATTTCTCTTGCGCATCATGGGGTTTTATTTTTAGATGAACTCCCTGAATTTGATCGAAAAGTACTAGAAGTTTTGAGGGAACCTTTAGAGTCTGGAAAAATATTAATTTCTAGGGCAGCTCGTAAAGTTGAATTTCCCGCTGCGTTCCAATTAATAGCTGCTATGAATCCTTGTCCCTGTGGTTATCTTGGCGATACTAAAGGAAATTGTCGCTGTACCTCGGAACAAGTCAATCGCTATCGTTCGCGCCTTTCTGGTCCTCTTTTAGATCGGATTGATCTTCATATTGAAGTGCCTCGTCTTTCGAACAATATATTATTCAACCAAGCCCAAGAAAATATAGAATCAAGCCAAATTGTTCTTGAACGGGTTAGGAAGACTTTTGAAGTGCAATACGGTCGTGCGAATACCCTTAATGCTCGTTTAAATTCAACCGAACTACAGCAATATTGTTGCCTGAATGCAGAATCAGAATCATTTCTGCTTAAAGCTATGGAGCAATTGGGGCTATCCGCTCGTTCATATCATCGTATTTTACGCGTGGCGAGAACCATTGCTGATCTGGCTTCTGCCAAGAATATTCAGCTAGAGCATGTTAAAGAAGCATTGGCGTTTCGCAGAATGGACACGGCTTTTAGTGCGAAATAAACATGGTCTAATCTTACAAAAAAAGTGCCTTATACTTATAAGCTGCATTATTTTGATTTTGCATTGCTGCAATTACTGGCTCCCTTTTTTTGACGAGATACTAAATGCTCAATTTCTTCTTTTCTAAGTTTATCAATTTCTGGGCTACGGTAAAAAATGCTAATGTTGATTTTACTAATTTTTCAACATTAGAGTTGCTGATTTTCCGGATTTAAGTTAAATTAGTAGAACTATGCACGCAATAGACAATTTATAAATTATCGAATAATCCTTTGGTGTTTTCCTGATATAATATCCAGTAATACTCATTAGCGGATTGACATATTCCTGATTCGAACGTATTTCAGCATTGGTTTTACAAAAACCTATTTTTTAGATGAAAAATTTCGCCAAAATTTTGACAAAATAAAGCGAAACAAGACTAACCTAAAGCTATATGGTAGTATCAGCGGCAATGTCATAGTAATAATTTTTGAGGCAGCTAACTGTGAGTAAAAAAATTAGGGTCGGCGTACTTTTTGGGGGAAAATCGGCTGAGCATGAGGTTTCTCTTTTATCAGCTAAAAGTGTGATTGAAGCCATCGATAAAAATAAATATGAAGTGGTTTTAATAGGTATCAATAAATCTGGAGAATGGTTTTTACATGAAGATTTAAGTCGCTGCCTATTGCATGCTGAAGATGCCAAATTGATTCAGCTTAAGAAAAATCAAGAAACGGTAGCTATAGTGCCAAAAGAATTAGGTAATCCTCTAGTGAGTTTGTCTGGTCGAACTTTACATAAGGCCATTGATGTTGTATTTCCGATATTACATGGAACCTATGGTGAAGATGGTACTGTGCAGGGATTGTTAAAGCTCGCCAATATTCCATTTGTAGGAGCAGGCGTTTTAGCCTCTGCTGTTGGTATGGATAAAGATGTTATGAAACGGTTACTAAGAGATGCAGGACTTCCTACTGCAAAATTTATTGCCTATAATCGCTTCGATTCGAAAAATTTAAAATTTGAAAATATTAGAAAAATACTAGGTTTACCCTTTTTTGTGAAGCCAGCTAATTTGGGTTCTTCAGTTGGAATTTCTAAAATAAAATCTGAAGACGATTTTTATGAAAAAGTTGCTTTTGCTTTTGAATATGATCGTAAAATTTTATTTGAAGAAACTATTTCTGGACGTGAAATTGAATGCTCTGTATTGGGGAATGAAGATCCAATTGCTTCTTTACCGGGGGAAGTGATTCCGCAACATGAATTTTATTCTTATGAAGCAAAATATCTTGACGCCAACGGTGCCTTATTTGAAATTCCGGCACAATTGCCTGCAGAATTGATCATCAAGATTCAAACGCTAGCAATTGAAGCTTATAAGATACTTTGTTGTGAAGGCATGGCTCGCGTTGATATGTTTTTAAAAGAGGATGGCGAAGTGGTATTAAATGAATTAAACACTATTCCGGGTTTTACGCGCATTAGTATGTATCCCAAAATGTGGGCGGCCTCTGGGTTAACTTACCCAGAACTCATTGATAAATTAATCCAACTCGCTTTAGCGCGTTTTGAGGATGAACAAAGTCTTAAAACCCATTTTGAACAAGAGGGTTCCCTCGATTCAATTAAAGAAAGTTCATTGCCAAAGACAGCTGAAAGAAGTTAATTATTTATCTTATTTCATCTAAAATATTAATCAATTCAGTGCAGATACCCTAACGGGTATTTAGGTTAGTAGTGACAGAGCCTACTTGTATTTACAATGATTATTATTAAACGTAAATAGTTTACGTCCCCATATTCCCATTTTAAGATATATATCCTTCGCCTTTCAAGCTACGACTGCGTTGCCAGCTTCGGCCTCCTTCGTCTCTAAGTTCAATCTCTTTAGGTGTTGCAAGTAATGGTGCAGGCATTTTGGTTTTTGGCTGATAACCATAGAGCATTGTTTGACCATTAATATCATCAGATTTAACTTTTTTATTTTTGTGATAAGCCTGTAAAAATTGAATAACATGAGATCTAGATCCCTTTTTTGCGGTAAAATCCCATAAATTCCCTAATGCTGCCTTACCATTTTTTAATATTTTGTCTATTTTTTCTTTGTCTTTACCAAATACTTCCCAAGTGCCAGAAGCTTGGGCCAAATTAATACACCCTTCATGCAATCCTAAATCTCGATCCGTTTTACCTAGATCAGGATTAGTAAAAACAAAATGACCCTCTTTCAATTCTCTTTCTAAGCGAATTATAGGTGCAAAAATAACCAGAAACTTCCCTTTTCCGTCCGGAATTACATGAAAATGAAAATCTATTTTTTTAGAACCACCGAATTTTTCTAGTAAAGACATTCTCAAATTCACCATGCATTCAATATAATTTTCATCTATTGGGTTAGCGATAAAAATCTTTAAATAGAATGCATCTTCAGTTTTGCCAACTTGTACAAACTCAAACTCATTGCCCCATATAGTTAGTATTTTATGGTTTGTTGCTAAGTTCTGATAAATTGGAAAATCCTGTAATGTCCCTTCAAATACATGGGTATGTTGTGTTTGTTGTATTGAAGATCCGCTAATGGCATTTTGCCCAACAGAAAGGAAAATGTCTCTTTCGCCTAATTGATTAGAAAATGATTTTGGGTTTAACAAATAGACTTCTCGTAAAACTTTTTCAATATCGCAATATAGATTCATCAGCGTAGTTCCTGATTTGAGTGGGATACCCAGCCTATAAAGCAAATTGGAATGATTGATTGAACCTTCTATGAATCCGCTGGTGCTCATTGACATACCATGCTGTAATTGGTAGGGAGCTTGATTAGCACGTATCATAGAAGTTTCTTCACTGTTACTGTCTCTAATAATTATCCTTTGACCCGCATCATTAATATCCGCTAATGGAAATTTTCGTGTCCAAGAAACAGGAAAATATCGTATTGGCGTTAGATTTTCTAGGCTGGATCTTGATAGTCCACCTAATTGATTACTCCATAATCCCACCGTTTGTGCTAACCAATGTAGTTTTTTTGCTCGCAAATTACTTTTTATCTTAAGGTCGGCACTTGTAACAAATTCACCGGGTTTGGATTTAACAAAGGCTGAAAAAGACCGTGATAATTCAGTCAAAGGGCAGTTAGAATTAATAAATCGATCTTTAGACATCTGCCAGAGCTTTGTTTTTATATCATCTGGCAATTGTCCCGAATCTTCTATAGGGTTTCCATATTTTAATAACAATTTAAAGGGAAGTAAATTTGTGTTAACTTTCAATTCAGCAAAAGGGATAGCAGTATCGCTTAGAGTTTTTCTTACTAAGTCAGAGCTTACTTTTGTGAGATCAAAACCTAACCAATGAGAGACATTCTGCAAAATTCTTTTTTGGTTTTTTTGCAAAGAAATAAGCATATATCTTTTTAAGCCATTGGTAGCCAAAATTGCATCAAGTTCATTCTTAGGCATAATGGTTGATAATATTGTATTATCTATAGCCGATCGACCTCCTGCCCATAACCCCCCTTGATCTATAAATGGCTTTCGTATTGAGTTCATATATTCTTGTTGTAATTTAGCTCTTCGTCCTCCGTCCAACAAAGTAACAAAACCATCTTGAGACTTTTGGAATAATAAATGCTCGTAAGGATAAAAGGTTGTTTGGGCTTTTTCACAAATTCTGTAAAAGAATACAAAAAAAGCTGCATAGTTTCCTTTACCCCTGCCATGTTGTGCTTCAGTCAAACTTAAACATTCATCAGATAATTTAAGCAATTCCAATTGGGTGGGTAATCTTTTTTCTAGTGAATACCCCTCAGTAGTTCTCCTCATCACTTCTTTTTCAATTTTATCCAATTTATGCAAATAAGCTTGCCATTGGTTTCTTCTCGATAAGTTTTTACCCGAAAATTTATTAATCATAAAATAAGTTGCTGCCCCGATTATTGCTGACATTAGAGCAATTACAAAGGGTTCTTTAATTGTATTAACATGAGATGGCATTTTTTAATTCTCCTATTATTTCCTTTATCAGGTTTCTCTATTTTCTGCATTGTGCTTCTATTTGGTTAAATTATAACCTAATGAACGCAGAAAGTGGTTAATTTCTATACCTACTCCGGTAAAAACAAACTAATTAGGTCATTTAAAAAACATTTTCCGAGTTCTGTGGCTTGGAATCTATCATTTTTAAAATAGAGTAAATCTTTCGAGCGAGCTTTAGTTATCATGGGCTCTAGCAAGTTGAACGGCAGACCAGTTCTTTGCTCAAATAGTTCCAAAGAAAATCCTTCGGATAAACGCAAAGTATTTAACATAAATTCAAAAATAATATCACTCTGATTCAATGAACGAAGGTTGGCATTAAAGCTATCGTTTTGAGTTGCTTCAAGATAGCTTTTGGGGAGACGTGTTTTAGCGGTTCTTTGAATCATAAAATTTGGATCTGTACTTGTTATTTTGCCATGTGCACCTGCGCCGATACCGACATAATCCCCGAATTGCCAGTAATTAATATTATGCCGGCATTCAAAACCCGGTTGAGCAAAAGCTGATATTTCATAATGATGAAAGTTCTTGGTTGCCAATAAATCGAGGCCCATGGTTTGAATATCCCAAAGCATATCTTCATTAGGTAGGGGTGGGGGTTTATGATGAAATACGGTATTGGGTTCAAGGGTTAAATTATACCAAGACAGGTGCGGCGGCGAATACTGCAAAGCCGTTTCTAAATCGAAGCGAGCATCGTCTAAGCTTTGTTCTGGTAGTCCATACATTAAATCTAGGTTGTAACTATTAAAATTTGATTTTTGAATGGATTCTATTGCTTGGTGAATTTCTTTAGCTTGGTGCACTCTCCCGAGCGCCTTTAATTTATTATCTTGAAAACTCTGAGCGCCTAGAGAAATTCGATTAACACCTGCAGCGCGATAATCTTGGAAAGGCGTATGTTCAATAGTGCCAGGGTTAGCTTCTAAGGTGATTTCGATATTAGAAATAAAAGTATGCCGCTTGGCGACTGCATTTAGAATAGACTCTATATTTTTGCCAGAAAAAAGGCTTGGTGTGCCGCCGCCAAAAAAGATACTGCTAAAAGGACGATTGTCATGATCCTGTTTTTGAGATATTTCTTGTTCCAGATCTTGAATAAGGGCAGCAATATATTCTTTTTCTGGCGGTGGTTGGTTTTGCGCATAAGAATTAAAATCGCAATAAGGACATTTCTTAATACACCAGGGGATATGGATGTAAAGGGATAAGGGGATATGATGAATAGTTGATGAACGGTTATCTGACATGATGAAAATATATCCTTCGTGTAGAGTATTGAAGCACTCCCGATTGATGGTCGGGGGAATCTTCATTAGAATCCGGTATCCATTCACAATCTCCATTCATTTTTATATAAGCACTGCATGAATTGCGAATAGCGTATAATTTATATAGCCAGCGTCTTATAGGACGTTCATATTTAGGTAGCCAGTAAAGGAAAGAGGAGAAAATGGGTAGTAGTTTCATAAAATGTGCTCCCTATAATGTTGAGGCATTTCCGACAGCGCAGATATTTTTTTCTGTGTCTCAAGAATTTGTGTAAAGGATGTTGATTGTTTATCAAACTCCAATTCTAAAATGGTTCCTTTTGAGATTCTATAAGCCCTATCCACCCATTGTAATGTGGAAGGACGATGCGAGATTAGAACAACAGTTGGAACCCATTGATAAAGCGTTTCTAATATTCGTTTTTCACTTTCTATATTTAAAGAGTGTAAAGTTTCATCTAATAACAGAATTTCGGGTTTCATCATCATCGCGCGAGCTAAAGCAATGCGTTGTATTTCTCCACCCGATAATAATGTTCCCAACTCCCCTACCATGCTATTTAACCCTTGGGGTAATTGACTTAGCATTGGAAGTAGATCAACAGCTTCTAGTACTTCTAAGATTAAAGAATCAGAACAATTCTTAGACCCATAGCTGACATTTTCTCTTAAACTTATATTAAATAAGCGCAAATCCTGTGGAATGTAATGCAATATTTTGTTTAGTTGATTTCTTGAGTATTGACGAATCTGACGGCCATGAAGATAGATCGATCCTTGTTGTGGGATTTCAAGGCCGCTTAAAAGGCGGAGTAAGGAAGACTTTCCAGAACCATTTTCCCCAAGAATGGCGATCTTTTCCCCATAAGCAAAGTTAAATGATACTTGGTTTAATAGTATATTGTCCTTATAACCAAAATCCAAATCTTGGCAACATATGATTGTTCTATGAATATCCTTTATGTTTGTTATAAATGAGGGAGCAGAATTTTGTAAAGCTATATTATTTTCTTCGGGTAGTTCTAAAACCTGAATGATTTTTTTGACATCGATGCTCGCTTCGGCCAGCTGTCGGAATTCAATCGACAATTGTTTAAAAGGCAAAAAAGCAGCTATTAATTGTGTCTTGAGCAGCAAAAAATCGCCGACACTTAAATTATTTTTTGAGATGTCTTGAAAAAAACGATATAAAATAAAAGTAAAGACAGCGCCTAATAAGGATGCTATGAACACATGGATAAGGTGTAATCGAGTATTGGTGCTATGCCAAAGGTCAGCCTCACGTTTCAGTAGCGAAGCCACCGCTGTCATTTCATCCTCTAGATAAAAACGAGTAATTTTGGTGTTCAAAATACTATCCTGGATTCGCATGACGACTTTATCAGAAAACTGCCAGGAGGCTTCTCGGGTTTTCACATACCATTGTGTGCTTAGATATAATAATCCTAAGCAAAGTAAAAAAGTTGGAATTAAGATATATCCTTCATAGCCAAATGATAGGCTGGAATAAATAGCGATGCATACTTTTATAAAAGTGGGAATAAATAACAAAACAAAGATTTTGATAAATGAACGGGCACTCATGCTAATTCGTCTAACAGCATTGATGACTTCCGGGATAGAAAGATTCTGATATAAAGCCAAAGGAACCTGATGAATTTTTTCAACGACGCGATAAGTGATGGTTTGAATATTATTGTTGATAGCCGGAAAAAAAAGAATATCTTGCAGGTGGTTCAATATTTTTTCTAAGGTCCATAAAGAACCAAAAATCAATAACCCGATACCAAGGCTTGGAAATAATGGAATTGTAAAAGATTGAGCAATTTGTTTGGAAAAATGGGGTAATAGAATACTAGTGACGAGTATGTCGATGATAATTAGAATAACTGTTACGAATACAGAACGTCTTGACTGTTTATTCTTAAATATATTAGGAATAAATAGATTAAAGGTTTTTTTGAATGAAAGATAATTAAAGCTATTCATTGTAAAAAGGAGGAGATACCCATACTAAGAAATATGGGGAGATTATATATCAAAAGAATATTTTATGGAAGACTTTTAGATATTCTCGCTAATTTCCTTGGAACGATTTTTGGCTGCTTCGACAGCCTTTATTAACAGTTCTTGCATGCCTCCTTCTTCAAGCACAGCCAGAGCTTTTTCGGTTGTGCCACCCGGGGAAGCGACCTTTTGGATGAGCGTTTCTAAGGGGATATCACTTTCCATGGCCATGCGAGCCGCGCCCAAAGCGGTTTGTAGGGTTAAAATTTTTGCAGTGGCTTTGGGCAAACCCAATTTTTCGGCCCCCTTTTGCAGGGCGTCCATCATTAAGAAAAAATAGGCTGGTCCGGAACCGGAAATGGCTGTAATAGTATCAATATCATGTTCATGATTAACCCATACGGTTACACCAACGGCTCGCATGATAGATTCGGCCAATTCCTTTTGCGACTCTAAGGTTTTTGAATTGGCATAAAGCCCAGTGGTTCCTACTCTAAGTAGGGCGGGTGTATTAGGCATAGCACGAATAATGGCATGGTGTTCCCCGAGCCATTTTTCTAATGAGGCTGTACTGATACCAGCAGCAATGGAAATAATAAGGGGTTTTTGTTGGGCGATTTCTGCCCCTAATGTTTCCACCAGATCTTTCATATCATGGGGCTTGACTGCCAAAACCAATACTTGACAAGGTTTTAGGATGGTTTTTAGATCTTGCCCTCCGATAACCCCGAATTTGGATTGTAAGTGTTCTGTTTTTTCAGGGTTTCTATCGTAAACATACAGTTGTTTTGCGGGGAAGCCGCTGCTTAATAATCCGCTAATAAGGCTGGAGGTCATGTGACCACCGCCAATAAAACCTATGCTGGAGTTTTCCATATTAACCTCATGTTAAAATCTGGGTTTGTAGTTGTGAGTATAAGCTCGGGAAGGTTGGGGTCAAGTCGGGACCGGTTCTCAAAGTGTTGGTGTGAGAATGATGTCACACCAACACTTTGAGAACCGGTCCCGCTCCGGCCTTCCAGGTTGGTTATGGGTCGAGAGTTGGGTTGGAGAAGAAAAAATGCAGGTGATTGAATTATTAAAACTGGCTTTACAAAACAAGGCCTCGGATTTGCATCTATCCGCAGGCGTTGTGCCTATGCTGCGAGTCGATGGAGATATGCAAAAATTGGATCACCCTATTCTAGAAGATAAACAGGCGCGTGAACTCTGTTATTCCATTATGGCGCCAAATCAAATCCAAAAATATCAAGTTGCAAAAGAATTGGATTTTTCATTTGCAATACCGGATCTAGCTAGATTTCGTGTCAATATTTTTGAACAAAATCGAGGCATGGCTGCCGTTTTTCGAAATATTCCGATGAATATATTAACTTTGGATGAACTACAGGCTCCCTCTATATTCAAGGAGATAACAACCTACACCAGAGGGTTAGTATTGGTTACGGGGCCAACTGGCTCCGGTAAAAGCACGACGCTTGCTGCCATGATAGATTACATTAACTCCTATAGAGAAGTTCATATTTTGACTATTGAAGATCCTATTGAATTTGTCTATAAAACTAAAAAAAGTTTAATAACGCAGCGTGAAGTAATACGCGATACGCAAAGCTTTTCATCTGCATTGCGATCCGCCTTAAGAGAAGATCCCGATGTTATTCTCATAGGTGAACTTCGCGATTTAGAGAGCATTCGTTTGGCTTTAACTGCTGCTGAAACGGGACATTTAGTATTGGCTACATTACATACATCTTCTGCTGCACAGACCATCGACAGACTCATTGACGTATTTCCAGGTGAGGAAAAGGCAGCAGTGAGGGCAATGCTATCGGAATCTTTAAGAGCAGTGATCTCTCAAACATTAATTAAGCGTCCACAGGGCGGAAGAGTAGCCGGATTTGAAATCATGATTGTGACAGCGGCCATTCGACATTTAATTCGCGAAGCAAAAGTAGCACAAATGGTTTCCATGATTCAAACCAATCGGTTGATCGGCATGCAGACACTGGATCAACATTTACAAGAATTGTTAAAAAAACAATGGATAGAGAAAAGAGAGGCCAGGGAAGTAGCGGAAAATAAGGAATTGTTTAATTAACGCCCAAAATATGGGCGATTTAGGATAGTTCGTGAACAGTTAAAGGCTATAATACATATCGAATTCCACCGGGTGTGTTGTCATAGCAAGACGCGTGATATCCGCTTGTTTTAAGCTTATATAACTATCAATGAGGTCATTGCTAAATACCCCTCCTTCTATTAAGAAATTGCGATCGGCATCTAATGCAGAAAGAGCCTCAGAAAGGGTTGCAGACACAGTTGGAATTTTTGCTCTTTCCACAGGGGGTAACTCAAAGAGATCTTTATCAATAGGACTGCCAGGATGCATTTTTTTACGAATACCATCTAGACCCGCCATTAACATAGCAGCAAAAGCAAGATAGGGATTGATGGCGGGATCCGGGAAACGGACTTCTATTCGCGTACATTTTGGATTAGGGACACAAGGGATACGAATGGCAGCTGAACGGTTTCTGCCTGAGTAAGCGAGCATAACGGGCGCTTCAAAACCGGGAACCAAACGTTTATAACTGTTGGTGGTGCTGTTGGTAAAGGCATTTAAGGCCTTGGCATGATGTAAAATGCCGCCAATATAATATAAAGCCAGTTCAGAAAGGCCTGAATATTGATCGCCGGAAAATAAATTATTGCCATCTTTGAATAAAGACTGATGACAGTGCATCCCACTACCATTATCACCCACAAGAGGTTTTGGCATAAAAGTTGCCGTTTTTCCATAAGTGTTAGCCATATTATGAATAACATACTTTAATATTTGTATTTCATCCGCCTTAAGTAATAAACGGCTAAATACGGTTGAAATTTCATTTTGATTTCCCGTTGCCACCTCATGATGATGCGCTTCTATTTGAATTCCGATGCGTTCAAGGGTTAAACAAATGGCTGATCGGATATCTTGAGAAGAATCGACAGGAGGGACAGGAAAATAACCTCCCTTTACACGAGGACGATAACCATTATTCCCACCCTCTATGGATTTGCCAGAATTCCAAGCAGCTTCTTTGGAGTCTACTGAATAATAAGCGCCACTCATGGAAATATCCCAGCGTACATCGTCCAATATAAAAAATTCAGGTTCGGGTCCAAAATAGGCAGTATCTGCAATACCCGTGGATATTAAATAGGCCTCTGCACGCTTAGCCAGGGAGCGCGGATCGCGTTCGTAGGCTTGCAGGGAGGGTTCTAAAACATCACATTGAATATTTAACGTTGTCTCTTCATAAAAAGGATCGATGAAATAACGGTCGGGATCAGGCATTAATACCATGTCAGATTCATCAATACATTTCCAGCCAGTAATAGAGGAACCATCAAACATTTTGCCTTCAGAAAAAAATGTTTCATCAGCAACCCGTGCCGGAACACTGACATGCTGTTCTTTTCCTATTGTATCTGTGAAGCGCAGGTCTAGGAATTTAACATCTTGTTCTTTAATAAGCTTTAGTATTTTGGTAATTGATGACATAGCAATAACATCCTTGTATAGTTCCAATATAATAACATAGCAGAAGTTAGGACCATTGACATTTCTACTAGACTGACCCCAATATCAATAGATCTTAGGTGGATATTTCAACCTCAATTATAAATTCTTTTTCTAGAGTTTGCGTTTTTAGAACCCGATGGCCGTGAATTCGACACCAAGCAGGAATATCATGTAGCACCCCTTTATCGGTAGCTATTACGGTTAAGGTATCCCCCTGCTTTAGATTTTTAATGGCCTGTTGAACCCGAATGACAGGAAGGGGGCAAAGTAACTTTTTAACATCTAATTGGTGATGTGTAGACATTTTTCGCAGGCTGTCTTTATATATACCAAGCGTCTGGAATGGCTTGGCTGGCAAGTGGGATTACCTCGAGAATTCTGGGATCGTCTTGGCGCTCTTGAATCTGAATGCTAACAAGACTCTCTCCCCGGCCTTGCGAAAATCGAGCCACTATTTGTGCTGCTAGATAGAGGTCTTCTGCAGCAGGATCGCCTTCTAACAAAGCGATAGGCCCCGTGTGGCTTAAAGGTCGAAGATGAATAAATTGAGAGCAATATCCTTCCAAATAATGATTTTCGCCTTCTTCGCGGCTGATAATCAATTTAAAATGAGGTCGAGGACGAAGATGACGCCCCACCTTCAGTAATAAAATATCATCTAATTCATACTGTTTATCCCCTCGATGGGTCCATAAATCGGTTAATTTTTTGGAATAATGTTCATTGGTGAGAAAACAGCAGCCACCTGCGGGCTGAGCATAGTCTTTGAATCCATAAGTATCGGCGAGCTGCATTTGGGGTTTGCGATTGCGACCGGAAAAGTTAAATAAACGGTCCCGATCAATCCATTTTTGTTGTTCGGGAAATGTCGGGGGCAAATTTTGTGCACACAAAGGACGAACCAGTCTGTCTTCTGCCCCTGATTCTTTGGCAACAATAGGCATAAGATGTTTGCGTTGGGATTTGGGTCTCTGCCCCATCACCTCTCCTGTAATGATAAAATCAAAGCTATTTTCGAGCATCCATTCCTTGGCTTTTTGAATCATAAAAATTTTGCAATCGAGACAAGGATTTAAGTGGGCACCATAACCATATTTAGGATTAATGACGATATTTTTATATTCTTCAACAATATCAATAATATGAAGTTTTATGCCGAGTTGTTCTGCTACCCAAAGGGCATTATTGCGTTTTTGTTTTTGGGTATCTTTTTTTCTTAAGGCATGGGTATGACCCTCTACGCAGAATCCAGTAAAAAAATTAATACCTTCGACATAAATATTTTGTTCAAGGATGGCTTTTGTTGCCAACATGGAATCTAAGCCACCTGAAATTAAGGAAACTGCCTTTCGTTTTGAGTTATTCATCCAAGGATTATACCCAAATTAGGATAAGAAACCAATATATCTAGGTCAAATCTAGGTCTGGGCAAGGGCTATCATTTCATATATACTTCGACCTTATACTCTTCGCCTAGCCTAAAATCCATTTGCTTTGAGTATCGTTTTCTTGTTTATTAACTGAGATCTTATGGGATTATTTCTTTCTTTTGTAGCAGAGCATTGGGTACTATGCAGTATTTTTATTGTATTATTGCTTGCGCTTATCATAAACGAATTTCTTATCTCGATGAAAGGATCGCAGAATCTTAGCTCAACAGAAGTTCTGCATTTAATGAATCATAAAGAAGCCGTTGTTATTGACGTTCGGGCTCCCCAAGCTTTCTCTGAAGGGCATATTTTGGGCTCGCTCAATATTCCAATAGAAGCAATGGCCAAAAAAGGCGGTTTATTGGAAAAATTTAAGACACAAAACCTCATAGTTGTTTGTGCCGCGGGTCAAAGCAGTCAAAAAGTAGTGGCCGAGCTAAAAATGAAGGGTTTTCAAATTTCGGGATTAGCTGGAGGAATATTAGCTTGGCGAAATGCTGGGCTGCCGCTTTCCAAACACTAGGAATAATCAAAGAGATGCGCAGAAATGCGGTAAATGATTCACAATTTTATTTATCAATCAACTTAACATAGGACAAATAAACATGGCAGCAACTAAACAACCCAACCAAAAAGCCAATGGACATGACCAAGCGCCAACAGGTCCGGTCTTTACAGTCAATTCTGTTTTCATAAAGGATGCATCCTTTGAATCCCCCAATGCTCCGAAAATTTTTAATGCGGAGTGGCAACCCAAGGTAGATTTCGACCTACAAATGTCCCAAAATGTTATCCAAGAAGAGGAAGGACTTTTTGAAGTGGTTATCCACTTGACTTCTACCGTTAAATTGGCCGATGATACAGTTGCATTTCTAATTGAAGTCCAGCAAGCGGGAATTTTTGTGGTGAAAGGCTTCGATGGTGAGGCTACAAAACATATTCTTGCAACAGCATGCCCTACCGTACTTTTCCCTTATGCGCGGGAAACGGTCAGTAACTTAGTACAACGAGGTGGATTCCCTCAATTATTACTACCTCCCATTAATTTTGAAGCCATGTATGCTCAGCATTTGGCTCAGCAGCCACAAGGACAAGCCAACCATCCTAAAGGCGGTGAGCATGTCAAAACAGTACAGTAGCCACATACTTGCAGTGAGAATGGCTGTATTGGAGTGAATGGATGAGTTCTGAAAAGATCACCGAGCCTCTACCCTCTATCGCTGTTTTAGGCGTTGGTTCGTGGGGGACTGCCCTTGCTGCCCTATTGAGGCGTAAAGGCCATTCCGTTCGAATTTGGGATATTGATGGACCCGTATTAGATGAGCTGCAGGCCAGTGGACGCAATAGTAAATATTTACCCGACATTCAATTACCATTAGGCTTGCAAGCTTATCATGACTTGGAAGAAGCAATCGCTGGGGTACGCTATGTTTTGATTGCTGTCCCAAGTCATGTCTTTTCAAATCTTTTACGGAAGCTTCAACCGTTATTAACCAAAGATCAGGCTATCGTTGCGGCAACTAAAGGTTTACATCCCGAGACCGGAGAATTTTTGCATCACGTTGCAGAACAAATATTAGGGGTTGGCCTTCCTTATGCTGTCCTATCGGGTCCTAGTTTTGCTCGTGAAGTTGCTTTAGGACTTCCAACAGCAGTAACAGCAGCTTCCACTCATTTTAATTTTGCATTAGAAGTGGCGCATTATTTTCGCGATCCCCATTTTACTGTTTACACGACACAAGACGTACTAGGTGTTCAATTGGGAGCGGTCGTGAAAAATGTTCTAGCAGTAGCGGTTGGAATTTCTGATGGATTAAAATTTGGCGCAAATGCGCGTGCAGCCCTGATGACACGTGGACTTGCTGAGATGTTAGCCTTGGGTGAATCCTTGGGTGCTGATAAAAAAACGCTAATGGGTCTTGCAGGATGTGGCGATGTTATTTTAACCTGTACCGACAATCAATCGCGTAATCGACGTTTCGGATTAGCATTAGCGGAAGGCTTATCTGAAGCGTTGGCGTTGAAGAAAATTGGTCAAGTGGTTGAAGCTGTGTATAATGTACAACAGCTTTGTCATTTGGCAGAGACGCGCGGTATAGTAATGCCAATTGCGGAACAGGTGTTTAGCATTATCAAACACGGAACAGATCCAAAAGAGGCATTGAAAGCATTGTTTGCCGTAACACCGCAAAATGAATAGTTTGGCAAATAATAAAATGTTGTCTAAGCTTAGTCATACAAGTTTAATTAAACTTTAACAAGGGGAGTCATCATGAAAAAAGCAGTAGTTGCTATGGTAGTTGGAATGTTGTTAAGTTCAGTGTTAGGTGGTTGCGCAAGAAGATGCGGTGATCCATGTGGTCCAGCTCCTTGCGGTTCACCTTGCAAAGTGATGCAAAAAGAAGTTTGTTGCAAATAATAAACTGATTTTTGCCACTTGAATTAAAAACCCCCCAATTTTGGGGGGTTTTTTTGGGGACCGGTTCTCAAAGTGCTGGTGTGAAATCATTTTCACACCAGCACTTTGAGAACCGGTCCCATTAATCGATGCGCATAGGGTAGCCTTTCTGCGCCTTTGCTGCCATTTGTGCGGAAGTCCAGTTCACGGTATGCGTTCCTGTAATAGCCTTTTCAATCGCTCGTTTTAAACTTTCAATGCTATCTGATCCTGCATAGCGTCCCTCCGTCAGAGGTTGATGCGATTCTAGGTATAATCGATTTTTATGCCAACCGATTTTATAGGGCTCATGAATAATGCGAACAGAGGTTCCAACAGGCACCGTGTAATAGAGTGATTCAATATCTTCAGGAAATAGACGTACGCAACCATGGCTACCTCTAACACCAATACCACCGGGTTTATGAGTGCCATGAATGCGGTATTCTCCAAGGGCTAGATAAAGTGCGAAACGTCCCATAGGATTGCCAGGGCCACCAGGAACAACGGCGGGTAGGATATCTCCTTTTGCGCGATGTTCAGCTCGAATGCTTGCTGGAGGTACCCAGGCAGGATCTTTTTTCTTATCAATCACTTTTGTGGTTGCTAAGGGCGTGGACCAACCCTTTTTACCTATCCCAACAGGATAGGTTGTGACGGTTGGCTTATCCGGATGATAATAATAAAGACGCATTTCAGCCAGATTTAAGACAATGCCTTGCCGGGGTGCGCTGGGTAAAATAAATTGCGTGGGAATTAGCACCACTGAACCTGCTGTTGGAACCCAAGGATCCACAGTAGGGTTTGCTTCTATCATTTCGTAGACACCCACATCATAGCGTCGACCTATCTCACTTAAGGATTCGCCTCTTCTAACTGTTGTCATTTGAATTTCACCGACGACATCTCCATTTTCTGGTAATGCGAAGGTTAAGAGAAGCAACCGTTTCTGAAACGAAACACAGCAAAATAGCTAACATTTTGAAGGAGCCAAAGTTTTTATACTTTTTGTTTTTTATCTTCATATCCGTCACCATTTTATTAACAACTCACTTGATTCCCAAAACGTATCGGCTGTATCATGCAAAACTTCAGCTGTTCAACTCTCTATATTTAACTTGGCCCCATTTTATGGGAAGCAAACCGTTGGCTACCACGGTACCTAGTAAGATTAGGGTGGTTGCAATACAAAACTGCAAGCTTAAACTTTCTTCCAAAAATAACACCCCCAAAGTAATGCTAAATACAGGAAGAATGTAGGTTACAGTGGATAAAGCTGTTGCACCATATTTCATCACAATTCTGTAATAGATGACAAAGGCAAAGGCGGTACCTAAAAAGGCCAAAGTGCTTATGGATGCCCATGAGTTTAAAGAAATTGAAGTAGGATGAAAAGGAGGAATAGAATAGAAAAGAGAGTGGAATTAAATAAATGAGTGATGTAGTTAACTGCAAAGTGGGAAGAATTAACGGTTCTTTAGGGGCTATAATATTTTTTCTGGCATATACCATGCCTATTGCATAACAAAAAGAAGCACCCAGACTGCATATCATTCCAAAACTATCACTTTTAATACCCCCTTTTAATAAAGAGGGTAGGAAGAGTACGAGGAAACCAGAAAACCCCAAAAGGATCCCTACCAGCCGATGAATGGTAAATTTCTCATCTTTTAAAAAATAATTGGCAAGGATAATAGTGGTGATAGGGGTGGTACCATTAATGAGAGAACATAAAATACTGTCTATGTGTTCCAGCGATAGGCTGAATAATATGAAAGGAGCGCTGCTTGCTACAATGCCCATAAAGAAACATTGTTTCCAGAGTTTTGCTTCGCGTGGGAAAGGAATTTTTTTAAATTTTAAGACGGAAACCAATAGTAGTGCTGAAAGACCAATTCGGAGCGTCACTAAGGTAATGGGGGGAATTTCAACGACAGCAATTTTAATGAATAGGAAAGAAAAGCCCCAAAGCGAAGCTAATAAGAGTATATTCAACATTAAACCACGATGATTCGGCATAATTTGTCCAATTGCATATACAATAAGCACAATCACTATAAGAAAACTTAGAAAACGTATCCTAAAAAGACTATTTTGAGATATAGGGATTATATCATAGAATAGGAGAATGGCTAACTTCACCCAAACTCTAAAGTCTCATTTTTATTGGCAAGATCTTGCTTGGCAAGGCGCTTTTTGGAAAATTATCTCCTGTGCCTGCTTTGCCGGAATCAATATTATCGTTCATTATCTGGGTAGCAAAGCGAGCCTGGGTCCAGAAGTCAAATTACCGGTTAATGTCATCTTGTTTTTTCAAAATGTTTTCGGCTTTTTCTTGATGATACCCATCCTTTATAAATATAAATTTAAAATATCTCCTCGACCCTTTCAATGGAAAACTGTTTATCCCAAGATGCATCTTTTTCGGGTGGCAACGGCTGTGCTGGGTGTCATATTCATGTATTTATCATTACAAAAGATGTCTGTTGCAGAAAGTGTGGCACTATCATTTACAGGCCCCGCTTTTACTATTATCGGGGCGCGTCTTTTACTGGGCGAAGTCATTGGCAGTCAACGTTTGTTAGCGATTATTTTAAGTACTTTTGGGGTTTTAATCATTACTTGTCCAGACCTCGTACGACTAAAACCCGAGATATCGCTTGGAACTTCAGCTCTATTTCCTTTACTTTCAGCTGCCGCTTTGGCTGTCAGTAAATTATTAACTCGACAATTGGCTAAGGCGGGAGAGACTGCCGAGCAACTCACTTTGTTTTTATTATTAGGAATGGTACCCATTTCTTTTATTCCTGCTTTTTGTGAATGGGTTACCCCGACTGATGCGCACTGGCCTTGGTTAGTGTTTTTGGGACTTCTAGCTGTATTGGCGCATATCACTTTTGGAAAAGCGTATGCCTTGGCAGAAGTCACTTTTTTAATGCCTTTTGGGTGTTCTAAGTTTTTGTTTAGTATGGTACTTGGATATTATTTTTTCCTAGAAATTCCTTCCTTATCTTTATGGTTAGGGGTGAGCTTGATTGGATTAAGTCTTTTTTTCCTAGCTTATAAAATTCCTTTATATTCCTTCGCCAAACGTTTTAAATCCAATTGATTTAGAAATAATGAATAACACATCCAGGAACTTAAGGCAGCCAGATCTTGGAATTGAGGTGGAACAAATTTAGGGGGGATAATCATCCCTTCCTCAACCAGATCACCCAGCAGATGTAAATCTTCTAAGGTGGTTTTTCCAAGAAAAAGCAAAGGAATGCTAGATAGCTTGCCTTGCTGGATAGCAAGGCGCATATAGTTAAAAATTAATATAAAGCCTTTATTGTAGACTAAATCTTTAGTAAAAGGCCCACCATCGGGCACACTGCCACGAAACACACGATTTGTTCGTATATAAGCCTCTTCATCCGTAAAATTTTGTTCTCTAAAAAAATTAAAAACCTCAATGAAATTGGCACCATTTTCTGCCATGTTAATGGCAGTAACGCGATCGGTTAATCCCTGTAAACGATCGGGATGCGAAGAAAAAGTAAACATTTCCATAATAATGGCTAAGCCTTCTTGTGTAACAGTAGAAGAAGGAGGACCTTTACTTAAAAAGGTACAAACGGGTTGGCTTAAACCATTCAAGGTTGTTCCTAAATGCACCCAACCCTCATGGACTTCAAAAACGCGCAATTCCCTTTTGCTGAACATACCAGTTTTACGGATTCTAACACACTCTGCACCTGCAGCAGCATCGGCAATAATATCATCACTCAACTTAACTCGAGCCTCGCAACCATCAGGATCGCCAAAATAAAGTTGTAAACGTTTTGATAAAGTTTCAACGACTTGATCGCTACTCAATTGTTTTATGTCATCAGGATGCTGTTCTTTTTGATGGACAAAATTAAGGGCGTTGGAAAGTAATATGGCCATATCTTGCAATGTAGGTGCACCAGCATAAAATGCATCATGAGAACTACCATAGAGTTGTTGAGACATTTTAGTGAACTCAGCAGTCCCTCGATCTTGGAGCATGCGAACTACCATAGCATATTCCCGGCACATTCTACCCATAATAATACCCACAGTATTATATTGTCCCAATAGTCGTTTGATATCTCGTTCAATTTCCTGAAGTTCCTCAATTTTTTTATCTGGATCAAATCTTAATGGATTGTGCTCATAACTCTCTTTTGTAATAGGGGGCAATTTTTTAAAGTTATTTTTGAAAAAATCGGCCTGAACTTCAGGATTCCATTTTAAAGCATCTAATATGCGAATAGGACGTTGTGCAAAGACAATCCTATCAGAAAGTTCACGTATGGTACTATATAGTGTATCGTTATTGGCCATGTGCCCTAGGACCTTATATTCTGCGTATATCTAATATCTATAGGATAGTTCATTCTTAATAGAGTTTAAGGGTTCTTTTTTTGATATACTTTAATATTAAACATAGGATGCCCCATATGAATAAACGTTTCTTATTTACCTCGGAATCTGTTTCTGAGGGTCACCCCGATAAAATTGCAGATCAAATCTCGGATGCCATTCTGGATGCCATTATCGCGAAGGATAAAATGGCGCGGGTTGCTTGTGAGACCTTTGTAAAGACAGGGATGGTGTTGGTAGGGGGAGAAATCAGTACGAATGCTTGGGTGGATTTAGAGTTGCTCGCTAGAAAAACCATTAACGATATTGGTTACACCCATTCAGATGTGGGCTTTGATGGCGATTCATGTGCAGTATTAAATGCCATTGGCAAACAATCTAGCGATATTTCAAAGGGAGTGACAGCCACTGTCGATCACGAACAAGGTGCTGGAGATCAAGGTCTTATGTTTGGTTATGCGAGTAATGAAACAGAAGTAGGGATGCCCGCCCCTATCTATTATGCACACAAACTGGTTAAACGTCAGTCTGAGACCAGAAGATCCAAAATTTTACCTTGGCTGCGTCCGGATGCAAAAAGCCAAATTACTTTTTTATATGAAAATGGTAAACCGGTTTCTGTAGAAACAGTGGTTTTATCAACGCAACATGATCCCGATATCGCTTATGATATTTTGACAGAAGCGGTTATTGAAGAAATCATCAAACCGGTTATTCCAGCTCATTTAATAACCATGAATACGCGATATTTAGTCAATCCTACAGGACGTTTTGTGATTGGCGGCCCGATGGGGGATTGTGGTTTAACAGGACGAAAAATCATTGTGGATACTTATGGCGGCATGGCGCGACATGGAGGCGGTGCTTTTTCAGGCAAAGACCCCTCTAAGGTTGATCGTTCTGCTTGTTATATGGCGCGTTATGTTGCAAAGAATTTAGTGGCTGCAACTATTGCTGACCGTTTAGAAATTCAAGTTTCATATGCAATTGGAGTGGCGAATCCTACGTCGGTTTCTATTGAAACATTTGGAACGGGGAAATTAAGTGATGAGCGTATCACACAATTGGTCAATGAATTTTTTGATTTAAGACCGGCCAAAATTATTGAAAAGTTGGATTTATTAAGACCTATTTACCAAGAAACAGCAGTCTATGGCCATTTTGGTCGGGAGGAACCTCATTTTAGCTGGGAAAAAATAGATATGGCTGACGTTTTAAAAGAAGCCGCTGGTCTTTAATATACAGGAATTTTATCATGAGTGATTATAAAGTCGCCGATCTTTCACTTGCAGATTTTGGCCGCAAAGAAATCAGTATCGCAGAACTGGAGATGCCAGGATTAATGCAATTGCGAAAGGAGTATATGAAATTAAAACCTTTAAAAGGTGCAAGGATAGCAGGCTGCCTGCACATGACCATCCAAACTGCGGTATTAATAGAGACATTAATTGCTCTCGGTGCAGAGCTCCGTTGGGCTTCTTGTAACATTTTTTCAACCCAAGATCACGCTGCTGCAGCCATTGCTGCCCAAGGTATTCCAGTCTTTGCCTGGAAGAATGAAAGCGAAGTAGAGTATTGGGATTGTATTGAGAATACGCTCCTTGGGCCCCATGATTGGAGACCTAATTTATTACTCGATGATGGGGGTGATCTCACCCAACTGGTTCATATCCAACATCCCGATTTATTAAAAAATATCAAGGGTATTTCTGAAGAAACCACAACGGGGATTCATCGTTTGTTTGAATTGAAACAGAAAGGTTTATTAAGAGCTCCTGTTATTGACGTGAACAATTCTGTAACAAAATCCAAATTTGATAATTTGTACGGCTGTCGGGAATCTTTGGTGGATGGCATCAAACGTGCTACTGATGTTATGATAGCGGGCAAACGAGCTGTTATTGCAGGTTTTGGGGATGTGGGGAAAGGCTGTGCGCAGTCTTTAAAGAGTTTAGGAGCCAAAATTATCATTGTTGAAATAGACCCCATTTGTGCATTACAAGCCGCTATGGAGGGCTATTCTGTGATGACAATGTTCGAGGCCGCATCTTTAGGGGATATTTTTGTAACGGCTACAGGCAATGTAGATGTAGTCACGTTGGAACATATGCAACAGATGAAAAATAATGCAATCCTTTGTAATATTGGTCATTTTGATTCTGAAATTGATATTGCTGCCCTGCGGCAATATCCTTGGGAAAATATAAAACCACAAGTTGATCAAGTGATTTTTCCGGATGGCAAACGGCTTATATTATTAGCAGAAGGGCGATTGGTTAATCTAGGTTGTGCAACTGGACATCCCAGTTTTGTAATGTCTATGTCTTTTACCAATCAGGTATTAGCACAAATTGAATTATGGAGTGGCGCAACAAGGTACTCTGTGGATATTCATAGATTGCCCAGAATACTCGATGAAAAAGTCGCAAGACTGCACTTGGATAAGTTGGGCATTCGTTTAAATACCTTAAGTGCGGCCCAGGCGGAGTACATAGGAGTTCCAGTGGCGGGGCCCTATAAATCCGATCTATATCGATACTAAAAATACTCTTTGCCGATAGATTTTATGCGTTGTTGCGCACAGCGTCCAAAACGGCTTCCTACCGTTTTGTGCCTAAAATCAATCGGCGGAGAGTATAGAAAAAAAGGATAAAAAACAAAATGCGGGTTCCGAGAATTTATCATGAAACTGCCTTAGCGAGGGGCGAAAAAATTGCTTTAGATAAACAGGCTACGCTGCACGTACTGACTGTTTTAAGATTAAAAGAAAAAGATAAAATTATATTGTTTAATGGTGATGGATATGAATATCCAGCAGATATTATTGAAGCAAGACATCATCACTTAACCGTCCTCATTAAAGACAACATTCTTATAAATAGAGAATCCCCACTTTCAATTCATTTGGGTCAAGTGATTTCGAAAGCCGACAGAATGGACTATACCTTGCAAAAAGCAACCGAACTAGGAATAAGCCAAATTACGCCGTTATTGTCGACTCGTTGTGATGTGCATTTAAAAGGAGAGCGTGAAGAGAAAAAAATGCTGCATTGGCAAAAGACGTTAATCGCTGCTTGTGAACAATGTGGGCGTAATCGAATTCCCGAGCTTCTTTCCATTCAGCCCTGCAAAGATTGGGCAAAAGCTGCGAATACGCAAACCAAACTTTTTTTAGACCATCGATCCGAAAAGAATTTAAAAGATATTTCTATCTGTGGTTCGGTGGGAATTATGGTTGGGCCAGAAGGTGGTTTTACCTTTGAAGAAAAACAATATGCTGAGTCGCAGGGTTTTATTGCGGTTCAATTAGGCCCCAGAATTTTGCGGACAGAAACAACAGCCTTGGCAGCCATTACCTTAATTCAGTTTTTAGCTGGAGATTTGTCGTAGATCCAATGGACAATCCCACTTGCTTTTTCGATCTAAAGCAAATTCAAATGTCAACAAACCCTAATCATTATTTCTAAGGCAATTTTTGTAGGTTTTGTTTTGTTGTTTTCTTATTATTGGATACATCTGGCCCCAAATTTTCTAGATATTCTGGCGTTCGGTTGATATTTTCAATGCTCCACTCACCCTGGCTCTTTGCAAATAAAGATTCATCCCCACCAGCAGCATCTGCATTTGTTATCTTTTCTTGATCGATAACACCACCGCCAATCGTCCCTGGATCAACTCCATTCACTCCATCTGGCGTAATGGGTGCATTTTTATTTTCTCCTAAAGCCTTGGAAATGGCTTCTTGGCTCATCGGCACACCTAATGGATTCTCTATACATTGACTAGAAGGATTATTTTCGCCACAACCGCCACTTCTAATGACAACTTCTGTTTTCTCAATGGCATCCGGATTATTAAAGACACCCTCAGCCACTCCCTCTCGACCTGCTGCGGCTTCAGCATTAATTGGAATTTCCTGACCTTCGAACCCTCCTCCAATGACACTGCTGGTGCTTGTTGGTGCTTGCACAGGTCCTGCTCCTGCTGTCCCCGTTGGTGCTTCTCCAGAGGGTGCCGCCCCTGTTGTTGGTCCTGGTGTTGGGGTTGCTGCAGGCGTAGGTGTAGGAGTTGGAGTCGCTGCTGGGGTGGGAGCGGGAGCTGCAGGGGCTGGAGCCGGTGCAGGCGCCGGAGCCGGTGCGGGTGCTGGAGCAGGCGCCGGAGCAGGTGCGGGCGCAGCAGGTGCCGGAGCCGGAGCCGGTGTGGGTGCTGGAGCCGGCGCAGGTGCTGGAGCCGGGGCAGCAGGCGCCGGTGGTGGTGCCGCTGGGGCCGCAGGCGGTGTTACTGTAACAGGATTTGTACTCGTTGAAAGTTGTTCATTAATACTTGGCGGCTTATAACCACTAGCTGTGTGGGGGGTAGAAGCTTGTGCTCCTGCAATCGCAGCAGCAGGACTTGTTGCACTAAGAATAGTACTAGTGGCTTGCGGTTGTGAAGATGCTGTGGTTTCTTTGGGTGGCGGTGCGCCCGGTAGAACTTTGGCTGCCATCCTTCGCAGGGGTATTGCAGCCGCTCCAACGTCCCTATGATGATTAACTGCCCCAACATTCGCATTGACATTATAAATATTAACGATGCCGCCCTTTTCTATTTTGATGGAATTGGCTCTGATAACACCGCTGGTATTAATCACTTCATCTAATACATTTTTAACTGCACCGGTGGTCATCAGTACCACCTTCCCACCCTCAGCTTCTATTTTTCCGGTATTAGCAACCGCATGTTTAAATGCTTTGCCATCCGAGGTTTTTATTTGTGCAGTAATAGAAGGTTGGTTGATGGCAAATTGAATTAATCCATCCCCATAGGTATCTACTAAAGTATATTCAGTTCCTTCTGCAAGAATCACTCGACTTAATCGCGCTTTAATCACTCCATAATTGGCAGCGCCAGGTCCCACCAATGCAGCTAACCCACCTTCTTTAATCGTAATTTCTCCATGATTAACGACTGCAAAAGCATCCCCAGGCGCTTGACGAAAATGATAATTGCCAGAGACAATGCCTGCTAAAAAATCTTTATTGCTAATATGAGCAGTGCTAGCCACCCAGCTGGCCACATCTATTTTTCCACCTTTCCAAACGGTAATCCCAGCAGGGTTTATTAAAAAAACGTGGCCGTTCGATTTGAGTGTTCCCCAAATATCAGAGGGAAAGCCACCTGTGACTCTATTCAAAACCACGGAATCGGAACCGGGTTGTTTAAATTCTGTGATTTCATTGGCACCAATGCTAAAACGGTTCCAATCGATAATGGCTTGTGGGGTGGTTTGGGTAATGATTTGATGATGCGGATTAGAAGGATTGATTGCAATACTGGCTTGACCTTCAACAACTTGTCCGCCACTGGGATGAATAATGGCTGGCTCATTAGCAAAAATGGGATAGGGGTAGGCTATGAATCCTATGATGACCCACCTTAAAACAATCTTCCCTGACCCTTTCTTATTGTGCTTTTGCATTGTAAAGAAACTGCTTCCATTTTGCTCCTTTCAATCATTATAGGAAAGATATCCAGTTAAATTACCCTAAGCATACCTAATATTGCATGACAGCAAAAATTTCTTGTAATAGAATAGGGCCTTGTTCGGCATTATTGGCCTTTTTCTTATATTTTATTTTTTTAGCAGGGAAGCAGTCTGGCATGAATTTGTGTCCTCATCCTAATCTAGGTTTCACGTATTGGATAAAACGTACTATTTTTGTTGTTGGCCTAGTTTTCTCCTTCGTGATAATCCTTCATTTTCCGACATCCCTCCTAGCCGAACCTTTAGGATCCGGAGCAGCCTCTATTCCAAGCTCTGCAAGCCCTAGTCGTGCAGCCGAAGAAACCGCTGCACGGCCTACTTTGCCAAGTGCAGAGCTTGGAGGGGGAGTGATTCAAACTGGGCATCCACGTTATGCTTTAACCAAAGAAGCAGCTAAAGTGGAATTTACAATCACTGAGCTGCGCATTATTAACCCAGTGATTTTTTGTGAAGAAGAACTGTTAGAGCCTTATCGTTGTCGGTTAGGTAAAAAAATAACATTGGCTCAATTACAAAAGATTGCCACCGAAATGACAACCCGTTACAGCAAAGCGGGTTATATTCTGACGCAAGTACTCGTGCCGCAACAAAAAATTATGGATGGGGTTGTCACGCTTCAAGTCATGACAGGATATATTGATCATGTAGAAGTGAGTGGGGATGTTCAGCCCTGTGTGGCAGATCTTCTATTAAAATATGGTTGTGCAGTCAAACAATGCGTGCCTTTGCATTCAAAAACGCTTGAGCGGTATGCTTTATTAGCCAATGATATCCCTGGCATGACAGTAAAAGCCATGTTAAAGCCTTCGAAAACAGCACAGGGAGCATCCGATCTTATTTTTGTTGTTTGTCAGGAATTAGAACAAGGCAGTTTTGCTGTGAATAATTTTGGTAGTCCTTATCTTGGGCCCTTGCAATTTATTGCTACGGGTAGCCAAAATTCTTGGTTTTATGCAGGGGATGAAACCCAAGGGCAAGTTGTGACGACCGGGACTAGAGAACTCAATTACGCTCAGCTGCGCTATTCAAAACCTGTGGGATGTGAGGGTATGCGCGTTAATCTTTTAGGTCGTTATGTTGTATCATACCCCGGCGGAGCGTTAGCCCCCCTACATATTCAAGGGCAAAATAAGGTATATTCTATTGATTGGTCTTATCCTTATATTCGAAGTCGAGAAGAAAATTTATATTTTCTTGCGGGCTTTACCTATTTGAATGATAAAGTGAATCTTTTATATACCTTGCTTTATAATGATCGCATTCGACCCGTACATTTTGGCTTGCAATATAGCATTGTAGATAGATTTGAAGGGGTTAATAATCTTCAAACTACTTTCACGCAGGGTTTGCAAATACTAAATCCATCCGGTTTTACCTATCTTTCGCGCCCTCAGGGTAAAGTGGATTTTTCTAAAATCAATTGGACATATTTACGTCTTCAGCCTTTACCTTGTGATTTTTCTTTAGCGACATTGTTTACGGGTCAATTTTCTTATCATCCTTTACTATCGGCGGCTCAATTTGGTTTCGGAGGTCCCTCGCTTGGACGGGGTTATGATCCCTCGGAAATATTAGGAGATAATGGGCTGGCTGCCATTATTGAGCTTCGCTACGATGTTCCCTATCTTTCTTTTTTAGAATGCTATGTGAACAAAATCCAATATTATATTTTTTGCGATACTGGCCAAGTCTGGAATCTCGACCCAAACCCACCTCCACAAGCCCAGCAAGCAGCTAGTGCTGGCCTTGGTATGCGTGTAAATTTAACGAAATGTTTAGATGCGAACTTTTATTATGCCAAGCCCTTAACCAAACCTGTTAACTCAACAGGTAAATATCACTGGCGTGGTTATTTTTCTCTGATATTCTTACTTTAGGAAGCAGCAAGTATTTTTGCATAAAAACACTATATTCAAAGCGAATGAATTTATACATAACAAGCAAAGTATATCTGGGGTTCTTTTCTATAATTTAAAAAGACGTATGGAAAAGAATGTGCTGGATGCGAAGACAATATAAAACATGGATCTGTTGCCTAGTTTTAAGATGGGTCATCATAGGATTCATAGCCTACCCCTATCCCATTTTTGCTAATGAGCCAGCCATTATTCATCCCAGTGGTGGACAAGTTGTTGAAGGTCAAGCCAGTATTGCAATCAATCCTTCTAATCCGCATCATCAAATCATTACCCAAACCACCCCACAAGCCATTATCGATTGGAACCGTTTTAGCATTGGTGCCAATGAAATCACAGAATTTAAACAACCCGGTTCCGATTCCGTGGTTTTGAATAGAGTCACAGGTGGCTTTCCCTCTGATATTTGGGGAACACTCAAATCGAACGGCCACGTTTTTTTAATAAACCCTGCTGGGATTACCGTTTGGAAAGGTGGAAAAATAGATGTGGCCAGCTGGGTGGCTAGCACTGCTCATATTAGCAATAAAGATTTTTTAGCAGGCATTGTCTCTGGCAATTATCATTTTCGTCAAGCGCCTGGGGATGCTTTTGCAGTCGTTAATCATGGAGAAATTACGATTAAAGAAGGTGGTTTAGCTGCATTGGTGGGACCTGGCGCTGCCAATTATGGAGTGATTAAAGCGCGATTAAGTCGAGTGATTCTTGCAGAAGGAACTGAATATACTTTAGTAGATACCTATGGGGATGGATTAATTCAATTTGCCATCAACCAACCTTCTATTACTGCACAAATAAAAACCTCGGATGGCAAAGCATTTAAACATGCGGTGGCTAATACCGGAAAAATAGAAGCTGAGGGTGGGAAGGTGGTACTGATGACCACCGGTGCAGTTAAAAATGTATTAGATGAAGTGATTAATACCAGCGGTGTTATCAGAGCCAATTCCATCAAAAAAGAAAATGGGACTGTTTATATTTTTGATGCAGGGTCGAGTACAAGAGGCGTAAATGACAAAGGCATAGTGAAAATAACAGGCAAAATCGAAGCCAAGGGAAATGAACCCGGAGAATATGGTGGTAATGTCATTATTACCGGAAAAAGAGTACAGGGCGGTCATCATTTAAAGCCAATATTGGAAAGAGATATTTTAGCTGAAGAACGATATTCCATTGATGTATCAGGTATGGCAGGTCCTGGTTCTATTTTATTCGGTGGAGACGCGCATAAAGTCGATGTCCCTTTAGTCGATGCTCACCATCAGAATTTGCCAGAACCCACTCCTGCCACTCGCGGAAATAAAATTTATTGGCCAGAATTTTTTCGAGATGAAAACAAAAATCTGCACCAGAACCAGAATCGGAACCATGAAGTTCCTGCTTCAGAAGCCACTGTTCTTGGGCATGATGTTGCGTTGATTGCAGATAATTTAGATGTGGGAAGTGGCGGAAAAATTATTGTAACTTCGGCAATGACAAGAAAAGCAGGTTCAGCCAATTTGCAATGTGGAATTTCAAAAGGCTTAACTCGAATTTATGGTTCTCAATCTGCTAAGGGTGGCCCGAAAGGGGGGCATGGTGGCTATATACAAAATTGTGGTGATTGGATTGATGCGGCTGGGAAAGTGGAAGCCACTCGACTCGGATCTCCTTTTGGAAATAAAGGCCTTTATTATATAGATCCTTTTAATGTGACTATTGTAACCCCACAAATGCATGGGGCCTTTGCATTTAATGTGGGTACCAACACAGAGACCTGGACCCCAAGTGGCTCTCCATCACAAGTTCAAGCAAATAATATCGTTGGATTTCTCAATGCTGGGCATAATGTTACCATTCAGACAAACGGAGGTGGTGGAGGTGAATCTGGTAATATCCTAGTGAATTCTATAACAGAACCGGATCTCCCCAACAATGCGACGCTTACGCTTTCAGCTGCAGGTAGTATACAAATCAATGCTAATATAGGTGTCACCGGTGCGGGTACCGTGAATTTAGTCCTATTGGCTCCTAATGGTTCGATAACCGGTAATGGTGTCTTGAATCCAACCGAATTAACACTTCAGGCAGGAATCAGCGTTGTTTTGGGCAATCCGCCAGGTCCTCCCCCGAAGTCTTCGGTCAATGGTAATACCAGTGGCAGCAATATTACTTTGCTTGGCAGCCAACCCTCTGGTACAGCAACCTTTAATGGTAATGCGCTTGTTTGGCCAGGTTCATCATCCTCGACACCATCCACTAATACTGTGAATACGGTAGTAAGTACTCTAAATCCGAGTAATACTAAACAAATAGCCGAGACTGCCACGCCTCCCGGACCCACCAGCCCTAAGCAAACCCCGACTATTAATGATCAACCTCCTTCGAAAACCAATCCAGTGGAAGAACCGCAACCGACTCCACCGTCCCCACCTCCATCGCCTGCAGAGCCGCCAGCATCACCTCCGGCACCGCCTCCGACCCCCGCTGCAACCGCAGCAGAGTCTACTACGCCAACAACACCGCCAGCGGCACCACCTTCTGAAGCACCATCAGGGCCTTCTACGGGCCCCGTGCAAAATGCACCACCTACGGATGATATGATAGGCGGTGGAGTCGAGGGACGTGAACCCCCTACCAATGCTGAAGCGGCAGGTGGACGTGAAGGCGTGGCTGAGGGTGCTTTCAATAATCCGGATGCCATTGAGAAAACAGAATTAGTCACCAGAAGTGGTGAATGTAATGAAAATAATCCTTCCAAGCAATGTATAGAGAACCCTTTAGGGGTACCGATGAGCCAAGAAGCCATTTCCAAGGCATTAGGAGAAAATAAAAATGCACCGATTACGCCTGATGGAGTGAATGGAGTTGATCCAGATGCGATCGGTGGTGGTGCTATCGATCAAGAAAAGATAACAAATGCGGATGCTGCTTTGGGAGATGAATCCGTATTTGCAAGGAGTCAGCGTGGATGGAGCATTGAAAATATCGACCGAACGCCAGAATATTTAGAAAATTTAGGGCCGGATTTATCAAAGAAAAAGAAAAAGGTGAGTCAAAATATACAAAAATTGCCTTAATTATAAAATGAATTTTTTCAATTGAACGGGAAGGCTTGCGCAGTCCTCCCCTTTAAGGGGAGGTGAGCAAGCCAATAAAAAAAAGCAGTCTTATCGTTAGAGAAGAATCTCCCGACTGTTGGTCGGGAGTTCTTCAAAATGAGATATCCCCTTCGCCTTTCAAGTTGCAACAAGGCGCCGGTGAAAGTTTGCAGCGCAGCAAACAAATTAATATCCTCGCTACAAACCAACAGGCAACACAGTCGCAGCTTGAAAGGCGAAGGCGATAGGCGTGAATTTAATTTTTCCGCTATTCTAAATCTAGGAGAGATATCTATTAGCATGGAGCTTGATTGAACATGTCCCTTGACCCATTTGAAATATTAATCGACATAGAACGATCCTGCAGAAGCCAGTCAAAATCGATTCCTCATAAACGAGAATCGGGACAGGTGTGGCAGGGTATTGGTTTTATTACAGCAAACAAACATTTTTTAAGTCCATTAACAGAAATCAAAGAAGTGTTAACAACACCTCGAATCACACCTTTACCTGCAGCAGCGCCTTGGTTTTTGGGCGTTGCTAATTTGCGAGGTCATGTGTTACCTGTGACAGATCTTGAAGCATTTCTTTTCGGAACTCGGCATACATTGAGCACTGCTTCTCGGGTACTTGTGGTTAACTTTGAAAAAACAGGCGTAGGTTTTTTGGTTCAACAAGTATTGGGCGTGCAAAGATTATTAAATAAAACCATGAAAACAATCATTGAAGAGGAAATGGTAGAAGGCGTGAAGGAGCATCTTCAAGGAGAATTTATAGACGGATTAACTCAATGGTTTGTCTTAAGTTTACAAAGCTTGAGTCAAACCGCACAGTTTTATCATGTAGTTAGGGAAGCAGGGGCTTAAATTATGAAAGAATTTGCATATAAATCTTGGCTAAATACCTTAAAAATATTGCTAGGGGTATTTTTGATTTTAACTGCGCTTAGTTTTTGGTATGTTAATGTTCAAAGTGGATATGAACAACAATATATTACCTATTCTGCTGAACTGCGGGTGTTATTTGAGCGTTTCGTTAGACATGCTGGAGAATCCGTCAATGAGGCCAAGCCCAATGCTTTTACATATTTAAAATATCGTACGAATGAATTTTCTGCCATTATTGAAATTCTAAAACGGGGTAAAATGGATTATGAAGGAAAAATGGTTTTGCCGCCCAGCCCCAAATATATTCAAGAAAAAGAATTAGCTGAGCTTGCTCGGCTGTGGACTGCAGAGAAAGAGAATGCAGAATTTATTTTGGATCATCAAGCATTATTGATAAATTTATATAGCGCTATTAAATCTTTGGCTGATCCACTACAAAAAATACAAGATCAGTACACAGATATAATGACCTTGCTTGCCAAAAGAAGAGGATTGAACGAAAACGATACGATAGACATTTTGAGTCAAATCAACAATGCCAGTAGTATCCAAGATAATCTACTCATGTTATTGGGTAATGAAATTGACGTTGCAAAATTTGAAAAACAAGTTCCAAAAGCCATTGCAGAGATGCAAGTTAGCCTCAATAATTTTAAAGTTAAATATAACAATGATGTTTTGCTTTCAAAAATATTAGATGTTGAAAAAGCGTTTGTAACCATTAAAGATCGAACCAGCGATCTGGTTGATACCGCCAAAACCTTAGTGAAAATTAGAGCGGCTTGGAATCAAATATATAACATGATTCCAAGGTTTTTGGATGCCACCACCAATTTAGAAAAAGCCTATGCGGATGCACCAAGCAAGCGTTTTGTAACGACCGGCCTATCTTTTATTTTAATGGGAATCACTTTTATTATTTTAGCATTATTGCTTTTCTTAATGTATCAGGAAAACATTTTCAATCTCAATGTTTCAGAAGAAGAAACCAAAAAATTACAAACCGATATAGAAAAATTGGTGGTTGAACTAAAAGATTTAGCCAATGGTAATCTAACGGTTTCTGCGACCGGTGGTGAAGGCGTGATGACAGCCGTTGCGGAAGCAGTCAATTTTGCTATCAATGCACTTCGACGTTTAGTCGTTGACATCAATCAAACCTCACAAAAGGTCACCGATTCTGCCACACAAGTGAAAAGTATTACTAAAGATCTTAGCAAAGCGATTAATGAACAATCCACACAAATTTTAAATACGGGCCACTCTGTGAATACCATCGCAACCTCTATTGAACAAGTTGCAAATAATGCCAAAAAATCGGCTTTGGTTGCATCCGAATCGGTGGATATTGCTCATGAAGGGGCTATTATTGTGAATAATACCATTAGTGGTATGGAGAGAATTCGTGAACAAATTCGGGAAACAGAAAAACGCATTCAACGTTTAGGTGAAAGTACCCAAGAAATTGGTGAAATTGTATCACTAATTGATGGCATCTCAGAACAGACCAATATTTTGTCCTTAAATGCGGCCATTCAAGCAGCTATGGCGGGTGATGTGGGTATGGGCTTTGCCGTGGTTGCCGATGAAGTGCAACAATTAGCCGTAAAATCATCTGAGGCTGCAAAGGAAGTTGATAATATTGTGAAAGCGGTTCGTTCGGATACCTCTCAAGCAGCTGAATCGATGGAACGGGCGATAGCAGAAGTTACAATGGGGACCAATCTTGCTCATGATGCAGGTCGCGCCTTAGCCAAAATAGAAACGGTTTCGAAAAACTTGGCTGAATTAATACAGGACATTTCTAAGGCTGCAGAAGAGCAATCCACAATGTCAACTAAAATAACCAAAATGATGGATGTTATTGAGGCCATTGCTAAGCAAACAGCATCTGGAACCGATACGACAGCCGAATCGGTATCTAATCTCGATCAATTAGTACGTCAATTACATGAGTCTGTCTCAGAATTTAAATTACCTGATGCCTATTATGGGAAACAGTAAAGATCAAGCCTTATTAGAAATATTTCTCGAAGAAGCGACCGACTTGATCGCTTCTTTGTCTGCCATTTTACGTGAATGGGAAAACGATCTCAATAATTTGAATAAAATTGCTGAACTAAAGCGTGATTTACATACTCTAAAAGGTTCTGCCAGGATGGTAGGACAAATGAATGTAGGCACTTTAGGGCATGAGATGGAAACGCTTACTGAAGCTTTAGCGAAGGGGCAGATAAAGGTTGATCGTAAGATATTCGAGTCCATTAATTTAGGGCTTGATCACATTGGGGTCATGCTAGACGCCATTCGAAAGCAAGAGACCCCACCCTCGGCTGATGCACTCATAAAACAATATCATGAATATCTGCCAAATAATAAAGAAGAAAAAGCCGCACCCCCAACATCTATAACGGCAGCCTCTATAGCAGAGCCTACGACAGCTCCCTCAAAGAAAAGTGAAGAAGTCCAAGCAGCGCCTGGGGCCTCCGCTCATGTAACCGAAGAAATCATTCGCATTCGCTCCAGCTTGCTTGAAACATTAAACAGCTTAAGCACAGAAAATAATACACTTCGGGTGGGTTTTGAGCAGCATATTTTTACGTTAGGTACTTATTTGCGGGAATTAAGAAATGATGCCAGACGTTTAGAAGGTCAATTGAATGGCCTACGATCAGAAATACAAAGCTATACCTCTCAGGCAGAACTGAATGGTAGAATGTCTGATGTCGCTGTAGAAAACAATATGGAGCTTAAGCGCTATACCAATTTAGAACAAATGAGTAGCCTATTGCGTGAGACGAGCATCGACATAGCCAATACCTTGAAAAGTTTATATGAAGCCCATGCAACGATGGAAAGCCTAAGCTTGAACCAAGCCCGCATCACAACAGAATTGCAGCACCGTTTATCGGATACGCGCTTAGTGCCTTTTGAAAGTATTGTTCCACGTTTAAGTAGAATTGCCCGACAAGTTTCGAACGAATTGAAAAAACAGATTAATTTTCGCGTATTAAAGAGCGAAGGAGAAATGGATAGGGTTGTATTAGAACATTTGGTGCCTTCCTTAGAGCATATTCTACGAAACGCCATAGATCATGGTATTGAGCCTGCTGAGGTGAGGCTTAAAAGAGGCAAACCCGAGATTGGCACTATTGAAGTTAATTTTACCCGTACCGGATCCATTGTTGCCATTGAAGTAAAAGATGATGGAGGAGGCATTGATCCCAGTATCATTCGAAAAAAGGCATTAAAATTAGGATTGTTATCGTCTGAGCAGGAAGTGAGTGACGAAGAAGTGATACGTTACATTTTAGAACCCGGATTTTCTACCCGCGAGGCAATTACAGAAGTTTCTGGCCGTGGGGTTGGAATGGATGTGGTTGCAAATGCGGTGAAAGAAATGGGAGGTACTTTAAGTATTTTGTCGGAAGTAGGAATAGGTACCCGAATGGTTATTCGTTTTCCTTTTACGACTTCTTTAAATCGAATATTATTATTTACGGTGGGAAAAGAAACTTTAGGGATTTTATTAAGCGATATGGCGGGTGTTGTGAGTTTAAGCAAGGAAGACTTTCACAAGACTATTGCCAATGATCCCCCTATTTTTAATTCAGGTGAAAAATCCTACCATTTACATTATTTAGAAACTTTATTGGCGCTCGATAAAAAAAACATTTATATTCCGCAACGAAAAAGTTTCCCGGTTATCTTACTCCCCTCTACTGAATTTCCTTTGGCATTGATGGTTGAAGATGTATTGTATAGTCGAGAACTATTGGTGCATGCATTAGGGGCGCAATTTAAACTCGTTGAAGCTTGTAGTGGTGCAACTTTCCTAGGAGATGGTAGAGTCGTTTATATCCTCGATCCAGAGGCGCTCAGAAAAAAGGCGAAGTGGGTTGAAGAACAAAAACATTTGGATGATGTGGATTTTTCCAGACGTAGCAGTGAGCGCACAAAAAGTAAAAATTTGGTTATGATTGTGGATGATTCCGCAAGTGCTAGGGCAGTGGCCAAACGCTTATTAGAAAGACATCATTATCATGTTATTACTGCACAAGATGGCCTCGACGCATTGCAGCAAATGGAATCTTATTTGCCCGATCTAATTCTCGTGGATGTTGATATGCCCAGAATGGACGGATTTGAGTTGGCAACCTCTTTACGAGCGGATGAACGTTATAAAAAAATTCCTATTATTATGATAACGGCATTAGCAAACGCAGAACGGCGACGTCTTGCTAAGGAAATGAAATTGGAAGGATTTCTTGCAAAACCCTATGAGGAAGCACAATTAGTTTTGGCCATACAAGCACTGATAGGAACTCCGACTTAATGGAAATTTTACGTTGTTTACTCTTGCCTATTTATGGTAAAAGCTTATTGGTTCCCTATGCCGCTGTGGCAGAAGTTGTCGCTCTTTCAGAGGTAACCCCTTACGCACAGTCGAAAAACTGGATACTCGGTGAATTTAAGTGGCGTGATCTAACCATCCCCCTAGTTTGCCTGGAAATGAACGAGAAAGATGTTTCGTTGAATATCAAACCCAATATGCATGTTGCAGTTTTTAATCGAATGTTAGAAGGAGAGGGTTATCCAGATTTTGTGGGTGTGCTTCTCCAAACAGTGCCTGTGATGAAGCGCTTTAAGCGTTCTGATGTGACTTTTGTTGCCAAGGCCGCCGATCCTTATCTCTTGATGGAAGTTAAGGTTCGAGATAAGCCCGCATTTATTCCTAATATAAGATGGATAGACGAAAAATTAAAAAACCCTTAGACTATACCCTTCGCCTTTCAAGCTGCGACTGTGTTGCCTGCGAAGATATTGCTGCTCACATACTAATTTGTATGCTGCGCTGCAAACCTTCACAGGCGCCTTGTCGCAACTCGAAATGCTTTGGGTATATACCCTTCGCCCCTTGGGTATATAATCACCTATTATATGCTTATTTTTTTGTCAATTGAGGTTATTATTCATGTCCTTAAAACCCTCCCTTGCCGTTATTATGGATCCCATCCAACATATTCACCCCGAAAAAGATACAACCTTAGCCATTTTGTTAAAGGCAAAAAGTCGCGGCTGGGATTTACATTATCTGCTGACGTCGGATTTGTTTTTAAAATATGGTGCAGCCTGGGGCATTTCACGATCCTTGTCTGTTTTTTCTGATCTAAATCATTGGTATGAATTAGGAGAAAAAACGGAACAGCCCTTAAATCAATTTGATGTGATTTTAATGAGGAAAGATCCGCCTGTTGATATGGAGTATATCTATGCCACCTATATTCTTGAACAGGTGGAATCGAATGGGACGCTGGTATTGAACCCCCCAAAGGCTTTACGCGATTTTAATGAAAAATTCTATGCTACTTGGTTTCCACAATGCATGCCGCCAACATTAGTCAGTTCTTCCAAGATAAAAATTCATAAGTTTATACAAGAGCAAGGTTCTGTGGTACTAAAGCCTTTGGCTGGGATGGGTGGTAGAGGCATTTTTAAATGTCATGCAGAAGATCCTAATTTAAATGTCATTCTAGAATCCATGACACAAGAAGGCTCTCGTTATATTATGGCTCAACAATTTCTGGAAGACATTTATAAAGGGGATAAACGAATCCTTTTAATTGAGGGAGAACCCCTGCCCTATGCCTTAGCTCGTATTCCTAAAGAAGGTGATTTTCGTGGGAATCTTGCGGCGGGTGGTCAAGGTCGCGGTGTGCCATTATCCGATCGAGATCTTTGGATTTGTGAACAAATTAGATCATCCTTGCAGGAAAACAAATTATTATTGGTGGGCATTGATGTGATTGGAGATTACCTAACCGAAATTAATATTACGAGCCCTACTTGCGTTCGAGAGTTAGAAACGGCATTTAATTTAGATATTACCGGGGACATTTTAGATTGCATCGAAGCGAGACTAGAGGACTAAAATTTTAAGATGATTTTAACGATATTTTTATGATGATTTTATTTATGATGAAAATAGATGTGTTGGTAATAAAATGATATGTCAATTGTTTTAGGATTCGATTTTGGGATGAAACATATTGGTGTGGCTGTTGGGCAATCGCTAACGGCTACCGCAAGGCCTGTGGGGACTATTGTTGCAAAAGATGGCATCCCTAATTGGGAACATATTAAAGCTTGCATTACTGAATGGGGCCCTAAGCAATTAGTGGTCGGAATTCCTTTACATATAGATGGCAGTGAGCAACACCTTACTCATGCTGCCAGACGCTTTGTTGAACGATTAAAACAGCATACTGCTCTGCCCATCGCTACCGTAGACGAACGTTTAAGTAGCTGGGAAGCAAAGCGACGTATAAAAGAACAAGAAGAGTTTGAAAAAACAAAAGAGAGAGGAAAAATTAAAACAAAAAGTTACAAGCAACAAGTGGATGATATAAATGCGAATGCAGCTGCTATTTTAGTTGAACAATGGTTACGGGATGCAAAATAATTTAAGATTTATGATATCGCAAATTCAAAACCAATATATTCTAGATTGAACATATTACGTGCATATTCATTATGGGTTGGGGCGGTAGTATTACTATCAGTTTCGATGGAACTTTAAAAATACCAATGCTGAGGGAAAAGAAATTTGAATTCTAAGAAAAAAACAGTTGATTTTTGTTCTAAGTTGGTTACAATGACCACGCAGGTCAGTATTATTTTGCTTCAATCGAGCTGGGCTAGAAAAATACCGATAATATAGCTTATATTTAGCAGGAGATAATGATGAAATTACATTATGAGATAAAAGATGCGCTAGTAGAATTAAAAATTGATTTAAGAAATTTTAACCCAAACAAAGAAAAGGAAGAGTTAGTAATTATTATTGATGCATTATTGAGTGAAGATTCTAAAAAGCAAGAAGAAGCTATCCAGGCTTTAAAGAAAATTTGTTCAGACAATACAAGTACCCATTATGCAAATGCTCATGTTATTTTAGGCTATTGCCATGGCCAGGGAATTATATTAGATAAAGACGAAAAAAAAGCTTTTGAATGTTATGAAATTGCCAATAAAAAAGGGAGCTTGATTGGCTTAACCTTTTTAGCAGGGTGTTATTATATGGGTCAAGGAATTGAACAAGATATCGCGCGTGCCATCCATATGGCGCAAACTGCTTCAAGGCAAGGTTATGCAGGAGCCAAATTGCTTCTGGCAAACTATTATGAAGAAAACAAAAAACATCACGAATCCATTAAGGTTTTACAAGAAGCCATAGAGCTGAAAGATCCACGAGCCATGTATATAATGGCTCAAAAATATCTATTGTCCTCTCCGGAAGCATCCATCAGAAAAGATATTAAAAAATACTTGGTGTTATCAAGTGCAGCAGCTGAATATCTGGTCGATGCTCAAGCCAACTTTGGAAAGACATATCTAGATTATAGAATGGATATGAGTATGGATACAGATATCGAAAAATATGCCGAAAAAGCATATTTTTATCTTAAAAAAGCAATGGAAGCGGGCCATCCTGAAGCGGGGATAAATTTAAGTTATTTCTATTTATGGGGAATCAGTGTAGAGCGAAATGCATTTAAAGGATATGAAATATTAGAAACATTAGCACAAAAAGGTGAAACAGCTGCTAGGAATGCTATTCCTGAATTTATAGGATTTGTTATCGATGAACATGTTATTAAAGATGATAACAAGAACTGTTGTGCAAAATTATATTCAAAAGCAGAAACTGATACGGTAGCTACACCTGTTGCATCGCAGAACGATCTCAAAAAAGTATTTGAATTATTAAATAGAGCAGCGGCGCAAGGTGGCCATTCTCTTGAATTAGCCCTATGTTATGAGAGAGGAATGGGGGTAGATAAAAACCTAGAAAAAGCACAAGAATGCTATCGTTCTATTATTAAGATGAAAAGTTGTCAAAGCTTAAGAGCCAGACATGCTTTGGTGAGCTATAAATTTGGGCAAATGAAAAATAATCAAGCTAAATCTAAGGACGAGAACGATAGCAGTCTTCAAAAGGAAGAAGCAAGGGTCTTTCGTTATTTATGGAAGCTTGCTTTTTTGAGAGATGAAGATTCTAACGAAGTAATAAAAGAAGAGGTTTTATACTCCATAAGCAGAATGGCTGTTTTAATTTTGGTGGGGTATCTAGGAATAGATAAAGATGAAAGAAGGGACGTGCAAATTGCAGCAAAATTTTACTTTTTTTTCGCATTAAGCAAAGCCATCGAAAATATTGGTTTGTTTTTGCTTGTGCGTTCCCTTGCTGAGCAAAAAAATATAGAGAGAAGGGAGCAATTTAATCAAATTAATAGTCTCGCATTACATGTTTTACCAAAAAAAATTATCGCTGAAGGGCTGCAATTTCCAGTTTGTGTTCCTATCGTTAATTTCCCTTACTCAGTGGCATATCATTTATGTTGGATTGCCCAAAGGAAGCTAAGCACAATACCTTTTTGCGCTCCAAAGACTGCAGGACAGCCGGATGACAGTCCGGAACAGAAAGAACTGCTAAGTCCGGAACTAAATAAACCTGAATTCTATTTTAGAATGATGGAAAGCATTCATTCTTTAGAAACTTCATTTCGATATCATCAAAATGGTGATGCTCAATATTATCTTGCTCAATGTCATGAGAAAGGCTATGGGGCTGTGATAAATGTTCCAAAAGCGATTTGTTTCTACCAGGAGGCTATTAAGGTGAAAAGAGCTCATGCTTTAACTCATTATTTTATCCCTGAAGAAGTTGGTCTAGAAGACGTCGTTAAACGTGAAGAAGAGCTGCGAGGGGCCCTTTTGCCTATAAAGGATGCGGTTCTATTTATTTTCCAGGGCTTTCAACTCAATAACTCTACCGCGGTGCCTTTGGCTTCGGAGATAGCAGAATTTGCTATGGAGATACCGCGAGATAGTGCTACGCCCTATGAATATATGCCGGAATATCAAGAGCGGTCGCAGACCGCTGTGGTAGCAGCAAGTCCAGTAGCAAGCACGGCTACTGCGGCACTGTAATAGGGTTACCAACAATTGGTAGATTATTATGAAAGAATAATCTATATTTTTCGTGCACTATTTCAAAAAATTATAGTTTTTCAATTTCATCTTTAGATAAACCCGTATGTTCTTTAATCTCATCCGACGAAAAACCCGATTTTTTTAAGAATAAAGCAACTTTCCTAACTCGTTCTCCCCCCTCTATTAATCCCTCAGCACGGCCTTTTGCATGCCCAATTGTATGCCCCTCTGAGAAACCTTCCACCTTTCCTTCTACTTTTTGTGAAAGGATCAGGCTGGCTTCATAGTGCAGGTTGTCTTGATATCTTTCATAGGCCCTTCGTTCTTGATCGGTTAATTTTAAGACGCTCAATTTTTCTGCGGCACTGTGGATTCCTTTTGCCTTGAAGGAAGACTTAATTTGCTCATTTTTAAGAAAATACATCCATTCATCAAATTTATTTTGGATCCTTTCACGAAATTGGTTGACCTTAATAATATAATATTCAGGGTAGACATATATATTGCAAATGAAATGTAAAAATCAATGCGAATTTTTCTAATGACTTTTCTTAATCCTTCAGAGAATAGATTAAACTTAAGTCATTTGTTATTATGATGTTGGCAAAACAAGTCAATAACTTTTTATGATTGCGTTACCATCCATCAGGAAATATTTCTTTTCCTTCCTGTACCAATAGGTATGTTCTTACTATTCCTTGTTTTAAGAAAATCTGAAATGCGAGTGTATTATGTCTTGATGCAAAAAACAAAAAATCATCTGCGTCTTGCTCTATATCATTGCGTGAAAAATTTTTTCTGACTTGCTAAAGTCGCTGTAATTGATTAAGGTTTTTAAAAAATCAGGGTGAGTGATAAAATATTGAATAATGGAAAGAACATTCTCGTATATTGCAGCAATACAAAATGCATGAAGCATCTCATCAAATTGATGCCAGGTGCCAAATTCAATGAGTACAATGCCATTGTCTTTATGGGTTATTCCGAGCGTTGCCGGTTTATTATAAACATAGCTTATCATATTCATGGCAAAGGAAATAATTGAATTGCTTTTCTTAAGATGAGACATAGTTAAGTAAGTTTTATCCAGTTGTAGGGACATGTTGGGTATAGTATTTTCGAGTTCTTTAATCCTACGGACAACCGGGATACAATCGTTAATGAATTTATTGTCAAATCGGATTTCGGTCTTTTCTTTACTTTTTTCTGCCTTAGAATTAGAAGATAATTGTCTACTTATTGCTATGTTTGTTGCTGTCATAGAAATGCATCTTGTAATTGGATGAAATAATAAATTTTGGATCAATATTTATTTAGTTCTCATATTAACAAAGTTTAACTCACATTAAACTGATTTTATGATCAGCATTTATGCTGAAGGATATCTATGTGGGATAGATATTATAATACCCAAGGTCCGAGACAGAATTTGATTGGGATCTTTAGAGATTGGTGCAATTGGTGCAATTCATGTATAATTGGTGCAATTGGTGCAATTCACAAAAAATGGTGCAATATGGGGAGGTAGTTCTGTATGAAATATCAGTATCCTGAACGGGAGTCAAAATCACTAGACTTTAAATTACAAATACCTGCATTTCCTAACTTAGTGAAAACGTGTGTGGCATTTGCAAATGGAGTGGGTGGTAAAATAGTTATTGGTGTTGAAGATACCAGCAGAGAAGTGCTGGGTGTTAGTGAAGAGACTAGGAACAGGATTTATGATGAATTTCCAAACAGTTTATATGATGCGACAAGTCCAGGGTTATTGGCAGAAATTTATGAGAAACGTTTTGATGATGTTAGCGTTATCATTATTGAAATCCCTCCAAGCATAAAAAAACCTGTCTTTGTTAAAAGTGAAGGAAACCCTAAAGGCATATATTTAAGAGCAGGATCAAACACAAGAAGAGCAAATGAAGAATATATTCAAGAATTAAATAGAGAAAATAAGCGATTACATTTTGATGAGGAAAGAATCCAAGAAAACATCGAAATTTTATCTCAGAAAAAAATTGAGCAAATATATAAAAAATTCAATCTAGAACAATTGATCTCTGAAAAGGTAGTACATCGTTCTCCTCTTAACATTGAAAAATATTATCCCACAGTTACTGGGGTTCTTATGTTTAATGAGAACCCTCATCTATATATTCCTGAAGCATATACGCAATGCACAAGATTTTCAGGGAATGAAGGTCGCAATATTATTCAAACTGAGGAAATACAAGGTCCTTTAGATAAGCAATTAGATGTGAGCTTTCATTTGATAATGTCTTGGATTGTTAGAGATTATAGATTATTCAAGACAACATTAAAAGGAAAAAATATTATACCAGAAATAGCTCTTCGCGAAGCAATTGCGAATGCCTTAGTTCATAAAAAATATTGGATTCCAGGTTCAATCAAGATTGCGCTTTATGATAATCGTTTAGAAATATACAACCCAGGGAATTTTCCTGGGCTTTTAGATCTAAATGATTTAGGAGATGGAACAACATATTTAAGAAATCCTTCGCTTGCAAGAGTAGCTAGACGTCTTGGTATTGTCGAAAAATTAGGAACAGGCATAAGAATAATGTTGGAAAGTTGTAATAAAGCTGGCATTAAAAGACCCGATTTTATCGAAGGCTCAGATAGTGTTAAAGTGGTTTTTAATTTTTTACCTTTAGAAAATAAAATGAGTTCAGATGAAGAAAAATTGTTAGCGCTTTTCAAAATGAAAAAGGAAATAAGATTGGAAGACGCTGAGAAATGTTTAAATGTTTCGAGAAATACTGCAACGAGGAAACTAAATCAGTTAATAAAGGCAGGCAAGGCAAAACGTTTTGGAAAAGGTCCATCTGTCATCTATGTTTCATTATAATCCAAATAAAGTGATGAAAGTTGAGTTGGATTAAACCAAATGCAGATCACACAATATGATTATAGCAAGTCCAGTAGCAAGCACGGCTACTGCGGCACTATTGTTGGGTTAGCAATGATTGGTAGATTTCAATGGGCTGAATGGTCCATAGGATTATGAGTTAGATGAACAGGTTAACAAGGTGATTGCTCAGTGATCCCCTCATTTTTATATGACCTAGATCCATGATAAAGTCTCCGAAATATGTTGTTGGGCCTCCACTAGCCTACAAAATTCAATAATGAGCGGCTTTATCTTCTCTCTTGGGTACGTCATTAATTTATTGAAGTAAATGCAACCCTGCTTTTTTATATTTCAAATGGTTAAAAATGAGGGGATATTAGAGAGGTGATTGTCTTTACTATATCCAAGATTTAATATTTGAGATATAATGAAATTCATCCCGAATGATATTTAAGGCAATGATGTATATGAAGAAAATCCCGATTGGTATTGATGATTTTTCAAAACTTGTCGATAAAACCAAGAATTTTCTTTTTGTTGATAAAACTTTAATGATTAAGGAGCTGTTAGATAGTGGTGCTGAAGTATCATTGATTGTTCGACCCCGACGTTGGGGTAAAACCTTGAATATGTCCATGTTAAGATATTTTCTTGCTTCAGAAGTCAATGGAAGCTCAACAGTGGGTTTATTTAGGGATCTTCAAATTCAAGATGTAAATAATGGTTACTATATTAATGAATATCAAGGCAAATATCCCGTTATTTTTATTAGTTTTAAGGATGTGAAAGAGAAAAATTATGAAGATTTCATCAATAAAATAAATGCTCTAATCCAAAATACCTGCAATAGTTATCCTGAGTTAGAGAAAAGTGAAAAATTAACGGATATCGATAAAAATAATCTGCAAAAATTAAAGGGCTTAAACCCAAGCAATAAAGCCAATATCATAGATATTCGCGATTCATTGAAAACGCTTTCTCATTTATTGTTTGTTCATTATGGCCAAAAGGTTTTTATATTAATAGATGAATATGATGCCCCATTAAATGCTGCCTATGGAAAAGATTATTTTGAAGATTTGGTTAGTTTTTTCAAGGGGATGTTTGGAGCAGCGTTAAAAGGAAATGATGCTCTTGAGCGAGGAGTCATGACAGGCATATTAAGATTGTCTAAAAACAAAATGCTTTCTGATATTAATAATTTAAAATTATATTCTTTGATGGAAGAACAATATAGTCATTGTTTTGGTTTTTCGGAAGAAGAAGTGATTTCTTTATTTAAAGAGAATCAAGTTCATCTGAACATGAAAGATGTGCAATTTTGGTATAACGGCTATCATGCGGGCGATTCAGAAAATATTTATAATCCTTGGTCGGTTTTAAATTGCTTGGATGATAAGGGAAAATTGAAGCCGTATTGGATTAAAGCCGGGGATGAAGATTTGCTAAAGAAAGTTCTTTTGGATTCAAGCAAGTCGATTAAAGAAAAGTTAAATTTACTTTTAACTGGACATTCCATTGAATCTTTTATCGATGAATATTTATCTTTTGATCAACTTAAACAAGGAGATGACGAAATCTTATGGAGCCTGTTATGGTCCTTAGGGTATTTGAAAACGATTGGCAAACCACAGTTATCAGGTACGCGTTATAGATATCGGGTGAAAATACCTAATTATGAGATTGAATGTAGCTATCGAGATGTGTTTCAGACATTTATTCGTTCTTTAAACAATACCCAAACCTATAATTCTTTTATGAACCACCTTGTTTCAGGAGAAATGGACGCATTCATGAAAGAGCTTCAGAATTACATGATTAACATTCCAAGCTGGTTTGATTTTCCAAAAGAATCTAACTACCATACGTTTTTGTTAGGTTTAATCTCTACCTTAAAGGAAACGCATGAAATTTTTTCAAATAGAGAGTTCGGATTAGGTAGGCCTGATATACTATTAGTCCCTAGAGATACCAGCAATACTTTAGCTATATTAATGGAATTTAAGAAAGATGAAAATGGTAAAGAAATTCAACAATATGAAAAACTGTGTTCGGCTGGATTAAACCAAATGCAGATCAAACAATATGATTCTTATATAAAACAAGAATCGCACATTAAAAAAATATTAAAAGTGTGCATTGTTTTTTTCGATAAAAGATTCGTTTGCAAGTCGGAAACGACAATGCTTTAATTAAATAGGTTTAAACGACAATGATGAATTGATTAAAAACAATCATTTTTAAAGTTCATCTTTAGATAGGTTGACATGCCTGTTTATTGAATTGTTTAGCTAAAGTTCGATAATATAGCTTATATTAAATAGGAGATTATGATGAAATTACGTTATACAACAAAAGATTTCTTAGTAGAATTAAAAATGGATTTAAGAAACTTTAACCCAAATAAAGAAAATGAAGAATTGGTAGTCATTATTGACTCAATATTAAGTGAAGATTCAAAAAGACAAGAAGAGTCTATCAATACTTTAAAGAGGATTTGTTCGCTCAATACAAACGTCAATTATGCAGATGCCCATGTTATTTTGGGATATTGTCATAGTCAGGGAATTATAGTCGATAAAGATGAAAAAAGAGCTTTTGAATGTTACGAAATTGCTTCTAAAAGCGGCAGCGTTATTGGCTTAACTCGTTTAGCCGGACTTTATTATGTTGGCAAAGGAGTTGATCGAGATATTGCTCGCGCTATCAATATGTTGCAAACTGCTTCTAGGCAAGGTTATGTGGGGGCTAAAGTACTACTGGCAATACATTATCAAGCAAACCAAAATCATCATGATTTCATTAAATTTTTACAAGAAGCAGTAGACCTGAAAAGTTCATATGCGATGTCTCTAATGTCTTGGATATATTTAGGTTCTTATCCTGGAACCACCATCGCAAAAGATATCAATAAAGGCATAGAGTTGTTAAGTGTTGCAGCTGAACATTTAATATCAGCTCAAGCTAAGCTTGGAATGACATACTTGGGCATGGATATGGCCAGTAAAACTATCTACCCATATATTAAAAGAGATGCTCCCAATGCATATGCTTACCTTAAAAAGGCAATGGAAGGGGGTCATCCTGAAGCCGGTATTAATTTTAGTTATTGTTATATATGGGGCGTGGGTGTTGAACGAAATGTATTGAAAGCATTTGAAATATTAGAAGCATTAGCGAAACAAGGTGAAGTATCTGCGAAAGACGCGATTGCTAAAATGATGGGTATCGTTGTAGCTGAATATTTTGACGGTAATAAGAATTGTTGTGCACCCAATTCGAACGCTAAGAATGATATATCAGTTACTGTCACCAAATCGCATATGTCAGTTAAAGCATCCAAATCGCGACCCGATTTCAAAAAAGGATTCGAATTATTAAATAGAGCTGCAATACTGGGAGGTCATTCAATTGAATTAGCCATATGCTATGAACATGGAATTGGGGTAGAGCAAGACTCTAAAAAAGCAAGTGAATGCTATGGTGAGATTATGAAAAAGGATGGAGAAACATCCATAAATGTTAAACATGCTTACGTGAATAATTTTTTCGGGCAAATGAAAAATAATCGTACTGGGTTTGAGAGCGAAAATAATAGCAAGGTTTCACAAGAAGAAAAAGTAGCATTCTACTATTTAAATAAACTTATATCCCAATTTAATGATGCACCTACAAAAATAAATGAAATTGCTTTATACTCTGGCAGCAGATTAGCTGTTCTAACTTTAGTGGGGCATCCTGAAATAGATAAAGAGGAACGAAAGGACGTAAATGAAGCTTTAGCTCTTTTTTTACCAATGCTATTCCGTGGCCTTTTACATTTCGGCTTGAGTTTCCATGCTACTGCTGAAGAAAATGCAAAACACAACTTAGAGCAATTGGATCCCTATTTTGGTCTTGCATCGTTCGTTCCACTTCTACCACAATATAAAGAGACTATAAAAGCGCAATATTCAGAACATATTATTATCCCTATACATTTCCCCTATTCCGTAGCTTATCATTTATGTTGGATTGCCCAAAAGAAATTAAGTACAATATCCATCATTGCTCAAAAACAAATAGGTAATAATGAAGAACAAGCTGGACCAAAAAATCCAGATTTAGACAAACCTGAATTTTATTTTAGAATGATGGAAGTTTTCTCGTCCTTAGAAACTTCATTACCCCGTCATTATAATGGCGATGCTCAATATTATCTTGCTCAATGTCATGAAAAAGGGTATGGGACTGCGATCAATATTCCAAAAGCCATTTGTTTCTATCAGGAGGCTATTAAGATAAAAGGAGCCCATGCTTTAACTCCGTATTTTATACCTGAAGAAGTTAGCCTAAAAGACGTTGTTAAACGTGAAGCAGAGCTGCGAGAGGCCCTTTTGCCTATAAAGGATGCGGTTCTATTTATTTTCCAGGGTTTTCAACTCAATAACGCTACAGCGCTGCCTTTGGCTTTGGAGATAGCAGAGCTTGCTATGGAGATACCGCGGGATAGTGCCACACCTTATGAATATTTGCCGGAATATCAAGAGTCGCCGCAGACTGCTGTGGTAGCGGCAAGTCCAGTAGCAAGCACGGCTACTGCGGCATTATAGTTGGGTTAGGAACGATTGGTAGATTATTATCGAAGAATAATCTACTTTTTCGAGTTACTATTTTCAAAAAATTATAGTTTTTCAATTTCATCTTCAGATAAACCTGTATGCTCTTTAATTTCATCCGTTGAATAACCCGATTTTTTTAGGGATGAAGCAACTTTTCTAACTCGTTCTTCCCCCTCAATTAACCCCTCAGCGCGTCCTTTTGCATGCCCAATTGTATGCCCCTCTGAGAAACCTTCCACCTTTCCTTCCACTTTTTGTGAAAGGATCAGGCTGGCTTCATAGTGCAGGTTGTCTTGATATCTTTCATAGGCCCTTCGTTCTTGATCGGTTAATTTTAAGACGCTCAATTTTTCTGCGGCACTGTGGATTCCTTTTGCCTTGAAGGAAGACTTAATTTGCTCATTTTTAAGAAAATACATCCATTCATCAAATTTATTTTGTATCCTTTCACGAAATTGGTTGACCTTAATAATATAATATTCAGGGTAGACATCAGCAGGTGTCTCAAATCCCTGACCATAGAGATTCTGTTCATTTCTATTCAGCTTTAAAATATCATGGCGATGACGTCCCTTAAAAACCGTTGTGCCTTGATAGATATAATCTTCCCCTTCTCCCATATTAAAAAAGACGATAGATACTGAAATGACCTTACAAATATTTTTATAAGGATCTCCTGCTTTTAAATGTTCTGTAATGGCTTTTGAAGTGCCATATAATATACGACTTAAATAATCCCACTCGGTGCTCGCCTGAACTTCAATTAAAATCATTTCATCATTTTCATTCCTAGCCAATACATCTATCCGATTATATTTATCTTCATGATTGTTTTTATTACCTTCGGATTCTAGTAGACTTTCAATATGGATATCTTTGTTTAAGAGTTCAGATAAAAAACCTTCTAAAATATCAAAGTTGACTTTATTGCGGAGCAAATATTTAATCGCCCAATCGAATCTTACAATTTTGGTTACATGTCTAGTTACAACATCCATTGCGCTAAACCCTTATAGATACCGACTTAAGATTCTAGCAGTATATATCCATTTCTTAGAGCTTGTCTAGATGGACAAACAACTTAAATTGCATCTCGTGCTGCACCATGTTTGCAATATGTCTAGATATGATATATATTGCAAATGAAATGTAAAAACCAATGCGAATTTTTCCAATGACTTTTCTTAATCCTTCAGAAATTAGATATAGTTTTATCCGATCCCCTGGCCCAGGCGGACAAAACGTAAATAAAGTAGCTACTGGCGTGCAACTGCGGTTTGATGCAAAAAGATCACCTTCACTATCAGAAGCAGTTCGTGTTCGATTGTTATCTTTAGCTGGAAATAAGTTAACCTTAAAAGGTGAAATCATTATCAAGGCTACCCGTTATCGTACTCAAGAAAGAAATAAGCAAGATGCCTTTGATCGATTAAATCAACTTATCGAGCGTGCAAGGATTGCTCCTAAAAAACGGAAAAAAACCAAACCAACATGGGCTGCTACTGAACGTAGGCTTGTAAAAAAGAAATTGCATGGGAAAACAAAGACGTTGAGGTCGTCTACCCAATATGGAGACGAATAGGCTTAGCTTAGGCTCTGCGAATTTACTCGCAGAGCCTTAATTGAAAACAAAAGGATTAAAATTAGTTTCTTGGACAAAGACTTCAGTGCCCTCTTTTCTTTTTAAGATTTTAACCAATAGATTGAGGAGTGGCATAGCACAGAGTGCATAGAGTACTTTAAAGGAATAATAAAAAGCAGCCAGTCTGAGTAATTCTGCATTAGGTAAACTGCCATAAAAAGCCAAGGGTATGAACAATGAGGTTTCTATCCCTTCGCCGATCCAACTCCCGCACAATGCGCGTGCCCAGAACAAGCGGCCTTGCATATAAATTTTTAGTTTTGCCACGATGTAGGCATTAACAAACTCACCTATAAAGTAAGTTAAAACGGAGATAGCCATCAGGCGGCTAGAAGTTCCTAATACTTGGGCATAAGCGTCTGCTCTTTCCCAGCTGGCAACAGCAGGCAGGGATATGGAAATTTGGCACATGGTGGCCATAAAAAGATTGCAGGCCATCCCCATCCAAATAACGCGGCGGGATTGTGCAAAGCCATAGACTTCAGTGAGCAAGTCTCCGAGCAGGTAGGTTATGGGGAATAATAAAAGGCCTGCAGGTAAAATAACAGGTCCAAACATAAGAGGTTTCTCACCAATGATATTGGCAGTGAGTAAGAGTCCCACAAAGCACATAGCAATTTGAGGGTAATATTTTGAATGAATGTTTTTCATATAAATTTAAAATGACTCTTAAAAGTTGATAAAGTTTGTCTTCCTGGTTAAGGCATTTGGGGGCTGGCCGCAAATGCCTATCGTTGGGGTCTGACCCCAACAATGCAACAATAGCTCTAGACATTAAAAAATAAGTTTGCCATCTAATTTTTGTAGAGTCAAGCCCCTTGGGGTCTGATCCCAACAATGCAACAAAGGGTCTGATGCCATCCGCCGTTACTTACTTTCTTTGTACTCTTGCAGTGCCAACAACTCTGGCCTTTTTATTTGTAGCAACTACAGTTACGCCCATATTCTGTGCAACAGGGGCCATATATTCATTGGCATCTCTTTCTACTACATCTGCAATTTTAGGGCGTCCATATTTATCAAAACTGAAATGAATAGATAATGGGTTTTTATCTTTCAGAAGTCCGCAAACTAATGAATGCTCATCCGCTTTTTTCTTTTCATCAGCATCTTTATTATGACTACTCAATACACGTTTCGTTCGAGAACCGACCCCTAAATTATTATCAAGGTCATCTATTTGCATTTCAACTTGGAGGTTTTGGTCTTGTAACGTTTTAGGGTTTATTCCAACTAATTGTGCAATAGTGTCTAGAGTTATTGTGAAGGGATCATTTGCGTCTTTAGCTCTATTAACAATGTCAGATAATATTTGTTCTTTGGTTGGGGGTAAGGTGCTAACCCATGCTTCTTGTGTGCTAAAGGGCTCGTTCATGTAATATTCAAAACCATTGGCAGCATTTGGAGCTGGTGGAAGTGGTTTTGGTTTAATTTTAGTGTTGGGATTGCTAATAATGGCACGCAAAGCCTGTATTAATTTATCTCTTTGTTTTGCTTGCTCGGAATAAGCTTTACCATCTGGATTATTGGTAGACGGATTGGAAGCTAGGTTTACAGCAGTTGCAGCAACTGCTTGTTTTTGTTGAGCTTGGCGTTCTTCTTCCATTCTTTCACGTTCTAAATCTGCCATTTTTTCTTTTGCCATGGCTAATAATTTTTCATTAAGGGCAGCTGCATCTGCTTGTAATTTGGCTTCATAGGCTGCACGTTCTTTTTGAAGAGCGGCTTTTAATTTTTCTTCTGCAGCGGTCGCTTCCTCTTTTAGTTTGGTTTCATTGGCTGCTTTTTCGGCTTTGAGGATGGCTTCGGCCTCTTCTTTCATTTTGGATAAATTAAGATCCAGTTCTTTTTGTCTATTGGCAGCTTCGTCCTTCAGTTTTATTTGATCGGTTCTAAGTTGAGTGTTTTCTTCTTGAATAGTAGCCAATCTGGTTGCAAGTTCCTTTTGTTGATCAAATTGTTTTTTTTGTTCTTCTGCAAGTTTTTCTCTTTCTTTTTTTAATGCTTCATCTAAGATACGTTTGATGGTTGCTTCCATATTGATATCTTGTTCAGCATCGAGTTTTGAAGAAACTGAACCGGATCGGGAAGCAGGAGCAGAGTTTGATGAAATACTGGTTCTTCTAGAAGAAGATGGGCTCGGAGTGGCTGAATTAGTTGCAATTTCAGGGGAAATATTTATCGCAGTAGTTGCCCCAGCCGCTCTGCTTCTATTAGGTATAGCCGGAGAAGAAGTAACGGCAGCTGCACCCGTAACCGATCTATTTCCTATGGCCGAAGGCGAAGTGGCAGTAAAATTGCTAGAAGTTTGCGCTGAATTTGGACTATTTAATTGAAATGTTTGCATTGTCTCTTGAGACTCTTTTGGCTTAGCAGCCTCCGTAGCTTCAACATGTGCTCTGTATTGTTCATGTACAGCATCCGTTATAGATTGTCCGTCTAATATTTTTTTAAAAAAGTCCCAAACTATCATGTGTATCTCCCCAAATAATAAAAATAAAAATTAAATGTATTGGGTGATATTAATCATATTAATGCGAATAACGCAACTTTTTTATATTGTTTTTTTAAAATTTTCCTAAAAAGATAAAGTATGCTGACTGAAGCTAAAATTGTTAAGGTTATGAAAAAATGTGATCAGGTTTTTTTTACAGTTCTTTTTTCGAGTATTGCAACTGCTGGTAAAGTTTTTCCTTCTAAATATTCTAAAAAAGCTCCCCCGCCTGTAGAAATGTAAGAAATTTTATCTGCCACTTGATATTTGGCTATAGCAGACAAAGTTTCGCCGCCTCCCGCTATAGAAAAAGCCGAAGCATTTGCAATTATATTTGCAAGCTTTTCGGTACCTTTTGAAAAAGGACTGAATTCAAAAATACCAATAGGGCCATTCCAAAGAATAGTGCCCGCTTTTTTAAGATATTGTTCGTATATTTGCAGTGAAGCGGGTCCGACATCAGCTATTTTTTCGCCCGATTGTATATTATCAATTTTAGCAATACGTATTGAAGCTGCTTCTGAAAATTCTTTAGCTAGCACTACATCAATTGGGATCAATAGAGTTACATTATGTTTGGTTGCGTCTTCCATTAATTTTTTGGCTTCTGATATCAGATTGGGTTCATAAAGCGATTCCCCAATAGAATAACCTTCAGCTGCAATAAAGGTATTTGCAATCCCGCCTCCTAAGACTAAAACATCTACTAATTGAATTAAGGATTTTAAAATAGGTAATTTACTGGAAACTTTAGCGCCAGCTACAATGGCAACAAGAGGTCTTTTGGGGTTTTTTAAAGCCTGATTTAAAGCTATTAATTCTTTTGATAATAACAATCCTGCCGCTGCAATAGGCGCATATTCTGCGATGCCCACAGTAGAGGCCTGGGCGCGATGCGCGGTAGCAAAAGCATCCATAATAAAAACATCCCCTAATGCAGCCATTTTTTTTGCTAAGGATGGATCATTTTCCAGCTCTCCTATATTAAAACGAACGTTTTCACAAAGCACAATTTCTTTTGGTGACAATGTAAGGCCATCTAACCAATTTTTTTCGAAACGAATGGGATGCCGTAATAATCTTTGTAGATGATCTGCAACCGGTTTTAAGGAAAATTTTTCTGAATATTGTCCCGGTGTTGGTTGGCCCAAATGTGACAAGAGAATAATACGAGCATTTTTTTCAAGCGCCATTTTGAGCGTTGGGAGGATGGCGCGAATGCGGCTGTCATCTTGAACCAGTCCATCTTGAATGGGGACATTAAGGTCTACACGAATAACAACGGTTTTATTATCTAATTTTAATGATTCCATGAGCAGCATCAGCATATCGCTCTTTATTGTTTAAGGTTAAGCTTTCCCATAGCCACTGCGGTATCTAGCATGCGATTGGAAAACCCCCATTCATTGTCATACCAGGCCAATACTTTTACTAGATTTCCAATAACTTTGGTCTGAGTTGTATCGAAGATGCTAGAAGCAGGATTATGATTAAAATCAATTGAAACCAGTGGTGCTTCATTGATTTCCAATATCCCTTTTAATGGCCCCGCTGCTGCCTCTTTTAAAATAGAGTTTACTTCTGCAATAGAGGTATTGCGGCCCGCTTCAAACGTGAGATCGACAACAGAGACATTTATAAGTGGCACACGAATAGCAAAGCCATCCAATTTGCCTTTTAATTCCGGTAATACCAGGCCAATTGCAGAAGCTGCTCCAGTTTTAGTTGGAATCAGAGAATGGGTGGCAGAACGTGCTCTGCGGAGATCACTATGGTGCACATCGGTGAGGACTTGATCGTTAGTATAGGCATGAACAGTAGTCATGAAGCCGCTTGTGAGACCTAAAGTATTCTGTAAAGGTTGCACTAAAGGGACAAGACAATTGGTGGTGCATGAGGCATTAGAAACAATCAAGTCATTAGATTTTAGAGTGTTATCATTAATACCATAAACGATGGTGGGTAAATCATCGCCTGCGGGCGCTGAAATTAAAACTTTTTTGGCGCCCGCTTTTAGATGAGCAGCGGCTTTAGTTTTGCTCGCAAAATGTCCTGTGCATTCTAAGACGACATCAATACCTAAATCGCCCCAAGGCAAATTTTCAGGTTGGCGTTCTGAAAAGTAGCGAATTTCATGATGATTGATTAAAAGAGATTGATCTTTGGTTGAGACAACGGCAGAAAAACGACCATGCGTAGAATCATATTGTGTTAGATGAGCAGCGCCTTGTAGATCAGAGAGATCGTTAATAGCGACAATTTCGAGATCCCAATGATGATATTCGTAAAAAGCTCTTAATATATTGCGTCCAATGCGGCCATAGCCATTGATCGCGACTTTGATGGTCATTCCTTTAGTCTCCTAATAATACTCTAATGCTGACTTCAATGCTTTAATGCTGTTTGCAAATAGTGAATTATATTCCAACTTCCAATAATGCAGAAGCGCAGTTCTGCATAGAATCCTGCACGGCCAACACTTTCCTTACTGCAAGCATAACAGTCTCGATAGTCATGCCAAGGGCAGCTTGTACTTCTGCTGCAGGAGCAGATTCACCGAAGCGATCGATGCCCACAATGGCTCCTTCAAAACCAACCCAACGATACCAGCCTAAACTGGATCCAGCTTCGATAGCGACACGGGCTTTCAAGGTGGGGGGCAATACGAAGTCTTGATAAGCTTTATCCTGTTGTTCAAAAACATTCCAACTGGGTAAAGAAATCACTCGAATCCCTAACCCTTCTGTTTCTAGCGCGGTCGCTGCTTCCATCGCCAGCGCTATTTCCGAGCCTGTCGAGATAATAATAGCCTTTAATGGGCCCTCACTTTCTTTTAGTATATATCCTCCTTTGGCAATGGAGGCGACTTGTTTATCATCTCGAATTTGAGCTTTCAGGTTTTGACGTGACAAGGCAAGGCAGGTAGGGCCCTCTGTACGCAAAATAGCCATTTTCCAAGCAACGAAGGTTTCAGTGGCATCACAGGGGCGCCATAAAGAAACATTGGGCGTGGCACGTAGCATCGTTAAATGTTCGATCGGTTGATGGGTGGGTCCATCTTCCCCTAATCCGATGGAATCATGGGTATAAACAAAAATGACGCGTTGTTGCATTAAGGCAGCCAAACGGACAGCATTACGGGCATAGTCCATAAAGGTTAAGAAAGTGCCGCCGTAGGGAATAAAGCCCCGATATAAGGCCATGCCATTCATCATGGCGGACATGCCAAACTCACGCACACCATATTGTAAATAGTTTCCTTTAAAGAGATGAGGAAGATGAGGATAGACTATTTTAGAGTATTTACAAAAGGTAGAATTCGATTCAGAAAGATCAGCAGAACCGCCAAATAATTCAGGTAGATTTTGTACCAGCACTTCCAATGCATTTTGTGAAGCTTTGCGTGTTGCTATATGGTCTAAACGTTTTTGAGTGTCGGTAATAAAAAAATTATATTTTTCTGAAAAATTTTCTGGAAGATGTCCGCTCTGGCGACGTTGCCATTCTTTTGCTAAAGCAGGATACGTTTTTTCGTATTCTTCTACTGCCCTATTCCAATCTTGTTCCCGTTTTTGACCTTTTTCTCTAGCATCCCAGGCATCATAAATGTCATTTGGAATTTTAAAAGAATCATAAGGCCAATCTAATTTTTCGCGTGCAGCCGCCATTTCCTTTTCCCCAAGGGGTGATCCATGAATTTTGGCAGTTCCCGCAAGATTATCTGCACCAAAGCCAATGATGGTTTTACAACAAATTAAAGAGGGTTTGTTTTTTTCGCTTTGCGCTTCTTGAATGGCTTGTTTAATTTGTTCGGGATGGTGGCCATCGATAGAAGGAAGCACATGCCAGCCGTAGGCCTCAAAACGTTTGGGAGTATCATCTAAACACCAATCCTTGACTGGGCCATCAATAGAGATACCATTATCGTCCCAGAAAACAATGAGTTTTCCAAGGCCTAAAGTGCCAGCCAAAGAGGCTACTTCGTGAGAAATGCCTTCCATTAAGCAGCCATCGCCAACAAAACAGTAGGTGTAGTGATCAACGATAACGTGATGATCGCGGTTAAATTCTGCGGCTAATATTTGTTCTGCTAACGCCATACCAACGGCGTTGCCAAAGCCTTGCCCTAATGGACCCGTAGAAGTTTCAATGCCAGGCGTAAGGCCAAATTCTGGATGGCCAGGTGTTTTAGAATGCAGTTGTCGAAATTGTTTAATATCCGTTATGGATAAATCATAACCTGATAAATGCAATAAGGCGTATTGCAACAGGCATCCATGACCATTGGATAGGATAAAACGATCTCGATTGGGCCAACGGGGGTTCAAGGGATTATGACTTAAAAAATCGTTCCAAAGCACTTCAGCGATATCGGCCATACCCATTGGCATGCCTGGGTGTCCAGAATTAGCTTTTTGCACAGCATCCATGCTTAAAGCACGGATGGCATTGGCAAGTCTGAAACGAGAAGGCATATGCAATCCTTTTTGTGCTCTTCAAAAGGGGTGCCTACGCACCCCAATCATTTATTTTGGATTTGTCGAGGATACTACTTTATTTGGAGGAACAATTGGATCAGCACAATCAACGTATTCACCATCATCGATACCAAAACCTTCATCCATTGTTTGTGTAGCTTGGGATTTTTTATCTTCCTTGCTTGTTTTCGCATCATAGGCTGTTGTCACGGCTGGTTTAGCAGCAGATGCTGTGGTGACTGCGGCACCCGCGCTTCCTGCAACTGCTGCGGGTTGATTTGAAACATCTTCCTGAGCGAATTCTGCCATTTGCTTTTGCAAGTCTGCCATTTTCCTTGCGAGTTCAGCTTTTTGCTTTGCGCGTTGCTCCTCTGCGGCTTTTTTTGCTGCGAGTTCGGCTGCTTCTTTCTCAAGTTTAGCAGAAGCGATTGCGGCACTGATAGCATCTTGTATGCCTTTGATAAGTGTTTGAAAATTGGCTTTTGCCTGTAGTAAAGCCGCTAAAGCATTGTTAGAAGCATCAAGAGATGTTTTGGTTTCAGAATCCAGCTTTGTTAGCTTGGCATTGACTTCTGCAGCAATTTGTTTTGCTTTGTCTTCATTCAACTTACCATCTACTGTACTGTCTTTGGTTGCGCCAGATATCAGAGCTCGTAGATGCTTAATATTGTTATCTGGATTCTGACTATTTTGTTCTAAATTAGTCTTGAAAGTTATAACGACATCTTTAAGAGTTGCAACATTGTGTTGTTGTTCTGCAAGCGCTTTATTTTCAAATTGATTTTTGTGATCTGGCTGTAACCTTTGAAAATCAGCAATTTCCTGGATGATTTTTTGTGACTCAGCGGAGGTGTTGTCTGCAAGCGTTTTTGCATATTTTGCATTAGCACACACTATTGCTCGTTTACTTTTAATGCTATTGATTAGATCGTCTGCGGTTTTTCGCATGGGGATCAGAGCGGTATCGATGAGGCCTCCGGCAGCTAATTTTGAATTATGCAGAGCATTCGCAGCGTCTTCAAAATCTTTGTTTCCATGGGCGGCGGCAGCTGTTGCTATTTTAGTGGTTACACGAACAGCTTCTTTTTGGATGTTCGTACCCACTTGTTGAGCAACTTGTGTAACTGTCATTTTTTTAAGATTGAATTTTGGCATAAAGGGTCCTCGCTTAAGCTGTAATGGTTAGAAAACGGTAGTTTACCACGCAGAAAAAAAAGATAAAAGCCCATGGCTGAGTATGCTTGCTGAATGAAAGTGAGTGTCAAATCACAACAGATAGCTTTAGAAAATGGTCACTTAATGCTGTGACCGGTCATGCTATTTATGCGATTTGATCCCAAAAAAAACGGGCAATGCTTGGTTGCATTGCCCGGTTCTTATTACTTAAAATTCTGGGTCTTTATTATGCTGTTGCAGCTTCTTTCTTTTCGATAGCCTTGAATTCGGTGCTGCCTAATTGTTTAACAGCCCACATCCAAGCGATAAGAATTACAAAGAGCACAGCTGCGATATAGGGCAATACAGAAGCTAAGGTACCGAAGGCTAATAGCCCTAACTGAATCCCTGAACCACCTGCTTTTCCTAAACGGGCGCCCACAGTATCAATCGCGGCTTTACCTTTTACTTTAGATTCCTGATCTAAAGGAATGTAAGCCATTTCCTTGGTGGGGTCGAATAATGAATACTTCGAAGCTTTGCTCATGACATTTTGAATAGTCCCAATCGTGACCGCCAAGACTAATGGAGTCACAGAGAGATAAGCAAAATAAGGTGATAACACATCACTAAACAACACAAAGCCAAAGAAGAGTGCGCCTGTTATCAGTAATACCACAGGCGTTACCATGGCTGTGAAAGTCCAGCCGAAACGTCTTAGGAAGTTACTGGAAACGAATAACATCATTAAGATAGTTACAACGCCTAAAACAGACTGATATGTGCTGTAATAATTAGAGAAATCAAGCTTATTCGGATACAGTAAAGTAAGCTGATTTTTCCAGGTTACTTCAATTAAATTGATACTGATATTATAAGCGAGTACCAAGATGGCTATAAAAAGTACATATCGGGATTGTCCTAAAAACTTAACGCTATCCCACAAGGATAATTTGGGTTTTTCTTTCTTAACTTTAACTTGATCGGTTTGATCATAAAAACGAGCATCCGTTAGTACATTTTTTTGCATCCAATGATAAATAACCATTACCATAATACCCGCAATCACAAAAACGGCAGTATAGTAATTTAATTGTAGTTGCCAAGGATCCTGTGTTAATGCGCTTGCAGAGGTGGCAGCACCAGAGGTGAGTCCATTCACATAATGTACTAAAGGTTTTACACAAACCAGAGCAAGATTGGCGCCCAAACCGAACAAGCCATAGAAACGTTTGGCTTCTGTTACTTTGGTAATATCATTTGCAAAGCCCCAGAAAAGTAAGGATAGAATGAAACTACCCCAAAGTTCAGCGAAAATATAGAAAAGAGAATAGGTCCAATTTCTTAGGGCAGCTACTAAACCAGACCATCCTGCAGGAAGGAAGGCAGCGATGGCATTTGCGGTTTCTTGTGATAAATGGAAATGTTCTTTTTCTGGATAGAGAAAAAAACCAAATAATAAGAAAAACAATAGAAATGGAATGACAGTGGCATAAAAGAGTTTTGCTTTACTGAGTACGTTGCTCAATTTTGCATAAATAATCATTAAAATGAGAGCGGCTGGCACCACACAAAATGTTTTAATAAAAGGTAGGGCTTCAGCGCCTGAACCGGGTGCAGTTAGAACTAAAGTATCCTTAATATTACGAAGTGTACTGTAGACAATCGAAATAAAGAAGAACATAAAAAACATGGGTAAGAGCTTTTTAAGTTCAAATGTATGTACGGGCCAAAAAAATGAACGAAACTTACCAAATTTTTCTGTGGATTCAGACATAATATTCTCCTCAATTGTCAATCTACTACAAATTCTATTGCATTCTATATTTAGTATAATCAGTCTTTTGTCTTTATATGCATATACAAATTATGAATATACAGAGTCGTCTAACTGAAATATGAGCCATTATATGATAGGTGATAGGAAAAGTAAAGCAGCAATAACTAGCTTTCCTTATAGCCTTGCCTCAAGTTTAATGATTCCCTGGTTGCTACCTATTAAGACCAAATCGGCAGTTCGATTGGCAAAGATGCCATTACAAACGACTCCGGGAATATTATTCAGAGTTTGTTCAAGTTTGATAGGCTCTGCAAGCGTCCAATGGTGTACATCCAGGATGATATTGCCGTTATCAGTAATAAAGTTTTGTCGATAAACCGGGTATCCTCCAAGTTTTACTATTTCCCGAGCGACAAAACTGCGTGCCATAGGAATAACCTCAAGAGGCACTGGGACATCTGCAAGAACTTTCATCTTTTTGCTTTCATCAACAATGCAAATAAAACGCAAAGAGGCAGAGGCTAAAATTTTTTCTCTTGTGAGCGCTCCACCGCCCCCTTTGATGAGTTGCCGATAAGGATTGCAGGCATCGGCGCCATCAATATAAATCGAGACTTCATTGACAGAATTGAGATCAAAGACTGGAATTCCCAAGGCTTTCAATTGAGCTTCGGTGGTATGAGAGCTCGCAACCGTTCCCTGAATACGGCTTTTGATTTTAGCCAGGGCATCGATGAAATAGTGTACTGTGGTGCCGGTACCAACGCCTACAATCATATTTTCTTCAATATAATCCAGTGCAGCGGTGGCGACCACTTGCTTCTGTTCATTTTGGTTCATGGATTCTCCTAATGATTGTATGGCCAATGTTCATAATTTTCCTTGCTCTTATGCTTAAGCATAGTTTGTTACTATTTTTATTTTCACTTGAAAACCCTCGAAATAAAAAAATAATAAAAAAAGTTGCTTCAGAACTTTCAATATAGAGAAAAAAAATATATATTAATAGTGAGGAAAAATTCGAAGAATCTCCCGACTATCAGTTATCAGTCGGGAGTTCTTCAAAAACAAAGGAAATTAAAAGTGGGGCGCCGAAAACCTGATTTGCTGATTATTCTAGCCTTTCTACTCTGTTTAGGGGTAGTTGTTACCAGTTATGGTGATGTTTTATTGGATGGAAAAGAAGCTCGAGGTTCCTCTATGAAGCGTTCTAAGCTTGAACGGGAAGGCTTGCGCAGTCCCTCCCTCTCAAGGGGAGATGAGCAACGCAATAAAAAAAGTAGTTTTCTCTACCGCGAAGAATCGCTCGACTATCAGTGGGGAGTTCTTCAAAAAAAGTCAAACCCTAAAGAACTGGCTTCATCTCTTCCTTTAAAATAGTGGTTATGCCGGACCTATTCAGAGCCCTTTGTGCCTCAAAGTCCTAAACCTAAACCCTAACCAAGGCTTCAAAAGAATTTGAGCGATGGTTTTGTGAACTGTTTTTCAGTTGCGATACCCCATAATAATAGATCCCATTTTTCATGCGGTATGCGCTCTAATTTTTGAAATTCGTAGGAAAGTCCAACCAATTTGAGTGGGTATTTGCCTTTTAACAGAAAAGCAAAGGTTTTATCATAATAACCGCCTCCTGTACCCAAACGTTGGCCCCCTTGTGTAAAAGCCAGTAGTGGCACAAAAACAGTATTAAGCATTCTGGCGGCAAGGGCTGGTCTAAAACCCAAACGCGGCTCTTTTATCCCGTAGCGATTCAGGCGGAGTTTGTCACCGAGCCGATATTCAACAAAAAGTAAGTGCTTAGTTTTATTGGGGTGAAGTACTGGCAGATAACAGCGTTTACCCATTTTTAGAGCTCGATAGAGAATGGGTAAGGGATCGATCTCACCCTTAAATGGCCAATAAAATGCAATCCTTTTTGCTTGTTTGAACTCGGTTAGAGGCGTGATGGTTTTAAGGAGCTCACGAGCTTTTTTATGTTTTAGACCTGCAGCTAAGACTCGGCGGTGTTTTGCGATGTTTTTGCGAATTAATTGTTTGCAGAGTTTTGTTGAATCCATATTTTTTGAAGGATATGAAATAAGCATATCAATAGGAAGAGGGGTCCACAAGTTTGCCGTTTGGCAACATTACCCTTGAACCCAAAGATTCAAGTGGGAGCCAATATATTGCATCAGGCTTTCTACTCTAGGCAGACATGCACAACAGCAATAGGGAATAACTCCCGAGGTAGTAAATATCGGCTCAAGAAGTTAGGTTGCCATAACAAACATCCGAGAAGACACCGCTCATAAAAAACTGAACAAATCTATCCAGATTTTTTTCTTGTTTCATCCTCAACAGCCCATAAAACGATGTTTATAAGGACTTACATCAAGTCCGCAAGCTTACAATCCCGAAGAGCCTTCGGTATTAAACCCAGTATATGCTTCATAGAGGTTTGTGTCTATCCGTTAAATATCTGATCCTGGGGAAATATTCATCTATAAATGAACAGACTAAATACTAGAAGAGCCCTCGACTAAAGCCTCATCAATTTTATTTTGTAAGCGATCGATTTGTTCAGTGACCGTTTGAATATATTCTTCCTTTTGACGTCGGTATACCAATAACTCATGGCTTAAGTTCAAAGCTGCCATAATCGCGATGCGCTCTAAACCAATGACTCGACCGTTATGTCGTATGTCCTTCATTTTTTGATCCAGGTATGCTGCGGCTTCGTGTAATTGTTCTTCTAACCCGAGCGGACAGGAGACTTGAAAGTCTTTATTTAAGAGCTTTAAGGTTACAGGTTTTGGATGACTCACAGTTATATCTCAATCCAGTTATACTAATAAAAATATAGTGGTACTTTATTCCACGGTCAATATGTTTTTTAGCTAACAAAACATAAAGGATGTACAGCCCAAATGCAAATTACAAAAGCGTTTATGGACGAATTGAAACAGAGGCGGTCACATATTTTTGCTGAAATGCCAGCATCGAGTATCGCTATTTTGCCAAGCGCAGAAATACAATGGCGGAATGGAGATGCAGAATATCCTTTTCGTCAGTCCAGTGATTTTTATTATCTAACCGGTTTTTGTGAGCCAGAGGCCCTTGCTTTGCTAGTTAAAGATGAAGCTGATCAGGAAGAATATATTTTATTTTGTAGAGATTTTCATCCCGAAGAAGAGGTCTGGACAGGTCCTCGTATTGGATTAAAAGGTGCTAAAGAATTTTATGGCGCGCAAAAATCTTATGATATTGCAAGTTTAGATGAGAAAATGCCCAAATTGATCTCCAATCGAACACATTTTTTATATACCTTGGCACAAAATGAAGCCTTTGATGAAAAAATGATGCATTGGGTACGTGAGGCGCGTGCTAAAAATCGTAAAGGGGTTTCTGCTCCAAAGCTTTGGATTGATTTGAAGGCAATAATAGACAGACTACGCTTGAGAAAAAGTCATTATGAAATTGCATTGATGCAAAAAGCGGCGACGATTTCAGCCACAGCTCATCTCGAACTTATGAAAAAATGTCGGCCAGGGATCTGGGAATATCAACTGGAAGCCGATTTTTTGTATGCCTGTTATTCTGAAGGGGTAAGGACCATGGCTTATAACCCAATTGTGGGTGGAGGCGAAAATGCTTGCGTGCTACATTACAACCAAAATGATAAAGTATTAAAGGCAGGTGATTTAGTATTAGTGGATGCGGGATGTGAATATCAATACTATGCCGCCGATATCACTCGAACTTTTCCGGTGTCCGGTCGATTTTCAGACAAGCAGCGTGCTATTTATGAGCTGGTATTAAAATCACAATTAGCCGCGATTGATCTCATTCGGCCGGGGGTTTATTGGGATGCTTTACAAGCAAAGATTGTGCAGGTATTAACCGAAGGTTTAATTGCGCTTGGCTTATTACAAGGAGAGCTTGAATTATTACTAGAACAAAAGGCTTATCAACGGTTTTATATGCATAGCTCTGGTCATTGGCTAGGACTAGATGTGCACGATGCCGGTGAATATAAGGTGAACGGAAAATGGTTGGCATTGGAGCCAGGTATGGTGTTGACGGTGGAACCTGGCCTTTACATTGAGCCCAATCAAAAAGACATTGATAAAGCTTGGTGGGGAATTGGGGTAAGAATTGAAGATGATATTTTGGTAACCGAGTCAGGGCATCATGTGCTATCAAAAGAAGTTCCTAAGACGGTGGAAGAAATTGAGACAGTAATGGCCGCTGCTGCGAAGAGTACAAAATGAAATATGATTTAATTATTGTGGGCGCAGGATTAGTTGGTACAAGTTTGGCTGCTGCTCTATCGAAAACACATTTTAATATAGCTGTTATTGATAAAGCGCCCGCACCTAAAAAATCTACCTTAAATCTCAATGCGCGTGCCATCGCACTTTCTTGGTCCAGTGTGCAGTTGTTAAAAAATATGGGTGTTCGCTTTGCTAACGAAGAAAATCAAGCACAAATATCAGATGACAGAGAGGCGGAATTTTTTGAGCATATTCATGAAGTAGAAGTTTCCGAGCAAGGATGTTTTGCCCTTGCCAGATTGCGCGCGGCGGATTTTGGATTACCTTATTTGGGTGCGGTCCTGGATGCCGATTCACTCATTTTTGATATCAATCAATTGTTGCAAGAAAATATAGCTAAAAGAGATAGGGTTAAGCCTGTTGAGCAGGCAACACAAGCGGAAGTCAATCGTTCTCGAGTCGATTTTTTTAGGCAAACAGAAATTAAAAAATTAGACAAGATAAACAATGACAATATTTGGGAATTGGAATTAACGAATGGCAGCTCCATTAAGGGTTCGCTTTTGGTAGGAGCAGATGGATCCGATTCATTTGTGCGTGAGCAACAGGGTGTGGGTACAAGGCTTGATCAGCAGTTGCAAACCGCTATTGTAGTGAATGTGGTACTTCAGCAAAGCCATGGCGGTACAGCTTATGAAAGGTTTTTAAAGAATGGTGCGATAGCCATGTTGCCCTTTGGCTTCCAGCGGGTAAAATGTGTTTGGATTATTCCTAATGAAGAAACGTCAAACTTGATGGGAAAAAGCGATAAAGAATTTTTGCAAGCCTTGCAAAAACTTTTTGGTTTTCGTTTGGGAATATTACATGAACTTGGTAAACGTTTTGCATACCCCATTCAAGGAAGCACAGCTGAAAATTTGTATGGACAAGGCTGGGTGTTAATTGGTAATGCTGCTAATACATTAAGCCCAGTTGCAGCTCAAGGGTTTAATTTAGGATTGCGTGATGCATCTATTTTGGCAGAAGAGTTGATAAAAATTAAAACGCTTCCTAATGAACTGCAGAGAATCGATTTTTTACAGAGATATGCAGAACGACGTTTTAATGATCAGTTTTGTATAAAACAATTTACTCAGCAATTAGAATTAGGTGGGGTGAAGCGTCAACTAGGCATATTAGCTTCTGAGTTTATAGATCCGTTGAAGCAATATGTGGGTCGTTTAGGAATGGGATTTCAAAAAATATATGGGTAACAGAATAGCATATAGAGAAAAACTAGATAAATGTTAAGGTGATAATAATGCAAGCTCAATATGACGCGATTATTTTAGGTGCAGGAATGGTGGGTTTAGTGGCTGCTAATCTTTGCGCACAACAGAATTTCAGGATCGCATTGGTAGATAGACAATTACCTAGGCCCTGGGATCCCAACCAACGGGATATTCGTTGTTCTGCTATTAGCAGAGGCTCGCAGAATGTTCTGAGATCGCTTGGGGTTTGGGACAAAATTGCTGGATCTCGAATAAGTGCTTATCAACGAATGGAAGTTTGGGATGCCTTAAGCGAGGGCGAGATACGTTTTGATGCCTCGGACATAGACGAAGCGGATTTGGGTCATATTATTGAAAATTCTCTTATTATCCATTTGCTTTGGGAAAAACTACTTGAAGCAGAGAATGTGGATCGTTTTTTGCCGACTACACCTATAAATTTTAATAGGCAAGCAGATCATATTATTTTGCAATTAAATGATGAGCAAACTTTGTCTGCTAAGTTATTAATGGGCGCCGATGGCGCACAGTCATGGTTGCGTCAAGCTGCCGATATTGAAACAAGAGGTTGGGAATACCAACAAAATGCCTTAATAGCAACTGTCGAAACAGAGATGAAACATCAAGCAGTCGCGAGACAATGTTTTTTAAAGGATGGAATACTGGCATTTTTACCATTAGATGATCCTCACCTCTCCTCTATCGTGTGGTCAACAGGGAAAGAACAATCGAATTTATTATTGGAGTTAAATGAAAAAGAATTTTGTGAAGAATTGGCGCATGCTTTTGATTATCGTTTGGGGAAAGTCACACATGTTGGGGAACGGCGATCTTTTCCTTTAGGCAGGCAGCATGCAGAACAATATATCGATGAGCGAATTGCATTAATTGGTGATGCTGCACATGTGATTCATCCCCTGGCGGGCCAAGGCGTTAATTTAGGTATCTATGATGCAGATCTGCTTATTGGGGTATTGAAGCAATTCAGAGACCGCGGATATGATCTTGGGCACACATTAATATTACGGCGCTATGAACGTGCAAGAAAGGGTCATAATCTTGCTATGATGGCTGGTATAGAATTTTTTAAGCGAATATTTAGTCAAGATGCTTCAATATTGCAAGGAATCAGAGGGCTCGGCATGAATAGGTTGAATGCCTCGAAGTTCTTAAAACAACAGTTAATAAAACAGGCAATGGGATATAGATAAACCAATCCTATACATTCTATTGCAATTAAGTTATGATACCATATAGCTTAGAAATAATCATGAAATCGGTATTTTTAGATCTATAGAGGAGTCTTATTGTGTCTACACCTAATCCCCATACCGCGATGAATTTAAGTTTCTTGCCGCTGAAAACTATTTTAACTGCATATGGAATAAGCAATTTGAAAGATCAAGCTGATTTCCTGTCGTTGTTAGATTTAGCAGGTTGCTTGGAACCCAAAATACTGCTTGAGGATTTAAAAAGCGTTGGATTAACAGAAGAACAAATAAAAAAAATACTATCTAATCGAATTTCTGCTCAGGTAAACATAGAAATGTTTTCTCTTTCGTCAACGGAAGGTTCTGATCTTGGGTATTTAGAAAAAATTTTTAATTGGTTGGTCAGAGTTACTCAAAGAGAATTCTTTGCAAGAGAAAAAGGTGTGGAACGCTGGCAGCAACCAACCGGCGCTTGGATGAATAAATATGAAAAAGAAATTAAAGAAATTGTGACGAGATTGAAATTGTGTGATGCCGTTTATCCAAAATGTAAAGAAACTGATATCGTTGCTATTTTTGGTTCAACCACTTCTAATATGGAGGCAAGGCTTAAGTTCGCGAAAAAATTAATCGACGAAGGCCAGCTTGCTGCAAAAGAATTATTGTTGTTAGCAGGTGAACGTCCTGTCGATAAGGCTGTAGATGGACCCTCTGATAAAAAAATGACGAGTGAAGCCTACTTTAAAGCACTTGCCGATAAAAATAATATAGAGGTAGGGGCCGTGACAGAATATCATCTTATAAAAGATCTGCATAAAAAATTATTAACATCCGAACCTACGGCAGCCTTTTCTGCAATACCGTGTCATGTGGTCAATGCTGCCAAGGGAAATAAACCACGCCCCAATACTATTGATACCTTAAATATGGCAAAATTGTTGCCCGGATGTGCCAGCAACAAAAGAATGGTGTTTATTTCTTCTGCCCCTAATATCTCTTCACAATATGAAGATGTTTTGACTGTTTTTGGAATAGGAGCTTCAGCAAGGCTAGAAATTTCTGGAAATGCTGGTTCGGAAAATACCCCTCTCAAAAGTATTATGGGGGCCTTGGGCGGACGTTTATATGGTGGATATGTTAATAAGGCTTTGAGTCTAGGTATACAAAAGACAGCTTCTCAACTCTCTAATAATCTACAGACTTTAAGTTTTGATGCTCAAAAGGCCGAAGCTAAAAAATTGATAGAAGCCGCAGATGCGAAAAAACTTGCAGAAATTCAAGCTAAGGCTCTTGCAGCACAGACTGCGGCGAATAGTAATAGCAGTGGGCAGGGTGTTGTGGCTCCTATGTTGTTAAGCGATACTGCCGTAGCAGCTCTTGGGGGAGCCGCGGTTCCAGCATCTACAGTGGCTATGGCTCAGCCCCCCGCAAAAATTGATGTAAAATAGATAGAAGAGTTCATCTCAGAGTATCTGATTTTTTATCCAGTCAGTTGATTATTGGTATCCAGATTGTTATGCTTACTTTAGAAACTGTGAAAAATTAATTCAGGATGTGATTATGCATAATTATAGGAATAGAATAAACATTGAACCGGGCAAACGAGGTGGAAAGCCTTGTATACGTGGTTTACGGATTACCGTATACGATATTTTAGATTATTTGGCATCTGGTAGAGCAATGCAGGAAATTCTTGAAGACTTTCCTGAGTTAGAGCTTGAAGATATTTTAGCATCTTTAGCTTTTGCAGCTGATCGAGAAAGAAATATTTCAGAAATTACATTCATACCTCCTCATTCCTCTAGCGCTCCTGCCAATTTAATAAATACCAACTAATGAAGCTATTATTAGATGAAAATTTGTTTCGTCGTATAATTCCACTTATAGAATCCTATTTTCCAGATAGTAAACAAGTCGCTGTTCTTGGTTTAGAACGTGCTTCTGATTATGAAATTTGGGAATATGCAAGAAATAATAACTTTGTAATTGTTACTCATGATTCAGATTTTTATGATTTAAGTCTATTGAAAGGCAGCCCTCCTCAAATTATTTGGTTAAAAATTGCTAACACTTCAAATCAAGGAATAGCTAATCTATTAATAGATAATGAGAAAAAAATATATTCTTTATTAGAGGCAAAAGAGAAGTGTATTGAAATTTATGGGTAATAAATTTTTCCATGTCAAAACATACTCCTCTTTATGAATCGCATCTAGATCTTGGCGGGAAGATGGTTGACTTTGCCGGTTGGCAGTTGCCTTTGCATTATGGTTCGCAACTAGAAGAACATCAGCGAGTGCGTGAAGATCTTGGGATCTTTGATGTTTCGCATATGGGGATTATAGATATACAGGGGCAGGATGCAGAAGCCTTTTTAAGATATGTGCTTGCCAATAATATCGATAGGTTAAAAGGCCCTGGGGAGGCGTTATACAGTTGTCTTTTAAATGAAAAAGCCGGCATTCTTGATGATTTAATTGTCTATTATTTGGGGACACATTATTTTCGTTTGGTTGTAAATGCTGCAAGAACGAAGGACGATTTAGCTTGGTTAAATACGCAAGCGCAACATTTTTCTATTTCAATAGTGCAAAGAATGGATCTGGCTATATTAGCCATACAGGGGCCCAATTCTAGAAACAAAATCAGTTTGCTATTTCCTCCACTAGAAGAAAAAATTCACTCATTAAAGCCCTTTCAATTTTTTTCGACGAGTGCCTTGTTTTTAACGAATGTCAACAATCATGTTAACACGGTAGTCGAGAACAATAGAGTACCGTTCAATCAGGATAAAAAATTTGACAGTGATATTTTTATGGCCCGTACCGGATATACGGGGGAAGATGGGCTAGAAGTGATTCTTCCTAAAACAAAGCTAAAGACCTTTTGGGATGCTTGCATAGCTGCTAAAATCCCTCCCATTGGGTTAGGGGCGCGTGATACGCTGCGTTTAGAAGCAGGGTTAAACTTGTATGGACAAGATATGGATGAAAGTGTTAGCCCTTTGGAATCCAATCTTGCAAGGACTGTGGCCTTAGAGCCCATTGATCGCGATTTTATTGGTAGAGCAGCATTGTACCAACAGCAATCTCAAGGGATTGATAAAAAATTGGTCGGTTTAATCTTGTTAGAAAAGGGAGTTTTACGGCATAATCAAAAATTATTCAATGACCATATAAATGTAGGTGTTGTGACCAGTGGTTCTTTTTCGCCTACGTTAAAAAAAGCCATTGCATTGGCAAGGATTCATAGTAATATTCAAGATGACTGTTTAGTAGAGATAAGAGGTCAATTATTTAAAGTTCAAATTGTGCGGCCGCCTTTTGTAAGGAGAAGAAATGCAAAAATTACCTAAAGAACTTAAATATACCAATACTCATGAATGGGTAAGATTTGAAGAGGATGGTATGCTCGTCGTCGGCATTACTGATCACGCTCAATCGCAACTGGGAGAATTGGTTTTCGTTGATTTACCTGAAGTTGGGATTCTGGTTCATGCCTCTGATGATGTCTGTGTAGTAGAATCTGTAAAAACCTCTTCGGAAGTCTATAGCCCTGTTTCTGGCAAAATTATTGAAATCAATGAAGATCTAGAGGAATCGCCGAGTTTAGTGAATTCTGACCCCTATCATGATGGTTGGTTATTCAAGATTGATCCTTCAGATACTGAGGAATTAAATGAATTGCTAGATGATGAGGCTTATACAGAATATCTAGAAGAAGACGAAGAATAAAGCCTAGCGACATGTCAACAGGCTCTAATTTTTGCAAACACTCATATACTGCCTTAAAAATTTATTCATTATATTTTAATTATAGATTCTGCCATTTGCTGCGCCTCAAAAATGGCCTTTTCTATTATTTCACAATAACTGCTTAGATCAGAATCCAGAGGAACCTGAATGGGTTTTCCACTGTACATGGCTGCCTGGCTGAAGGGCTTTGGCAATTCAAATTGATCCCAAGCTTTTTTGAAGACCCATTTTTTTTTAACGGCTACTCCAACGGGCACTATTTCTACATCTAATTTTTGTGCCATATGTACAATGCCTGGTTTTACTTTGTGAATGGGGCCAAGAGGCCCATCGACAATAATTCCTATAGAATAGCCATCCTTTAATTTTCTTAACATTCCTGCCAAAGAAGCGACATTATTACGTCGAGAAGAGCCCCGTACGGTTTCATAGCCTAATTTATTTAACCAATCGCTTATAATGTCTCCATCTTTAGAAGGACTCACTAATACCGCCATTTTGGTTTGATGTGTTCTTGCGGCAAACATGGGTGCAAACATTTTTCCATGCCAAAAAGCCCCCAGATATTGTTTTTTTTCAGAATAATCCGTATGGAATATGACCTTTACTTTAAGGGTGCGATATAAAAGATGAATCGTATAAAATGCTAGTGTTGCGAGCATTTTATAAATGGGACGTCGCCATTTTGTCCAACTAAAAATTTTCATAATGGTTGTTCCAACCCATTTATTGTGTATTTCATATTTATTTTGTAACTTGTATAGTGTGCCTTTACTTTTTCCTGTCGAATACTTTTATGCTGAAAAGGTCCTTATTATCTTCTGAAACAAGCAGCCATTCACTCCAGTCTACATTGGGGAAATAGCTATCACCCCTATAAATTTTATGCACAATTGTTAAATATAAGCGTGATGCTATCGGTAAAAACACTTCGAATATCTTGGATCCCCCAATTATCATCACTTCTTCAGCTTCTCCTGCTGCTTTAAGTGCCTCTGGTATTGAACGGACTACGGTACAACCTTCAGCTGAAAATTCTAGGTTTTGACTTAGAATAATATTATGACGGTTGGGTAGAGGCTTAGCATTCATGGACTCAAAAGTTTTTCTACCCATAATAATGGGTTTTCCCAATGTGGTTTTTTTAAAATATTGCAATTCCTCTGGCAAATGCCAAGGCAATTTATTATCTTTTCCGATTACGCCATTTTCTGCCATTGCAGCGATAAGTGAAATGAACATGTCTACACCGCAACCGGGGCTGAAATACGAGCATGAGATTGATAATTTACCAAAGTAAAATCTTCATATTTAAAATCAAAAATAGATTTTATGTTTGGGTTTAACTCGAGTCTAGGCTGTGGAAAAGGACGTCGATTTAACTGTTCCTCTACCTGTTCTAAATGATTTAAATACAAATGCGCGTCTCCTAAGGTATGTATAAAATCTCCAGGTTCTAATCCTACCACTTGTGCTACCATTTTCGTTAATAAGGCATAAGAAGCAATATTAAAAGGTACTCCTAAAAAGATATCGGCTGAACGTTGATATAGCTGGCAAGACAATCGACCTTTAGCGACATAAAATTGAAAGAAACAATGGCAAGGAGGAAGTGCCATTTGCTCGATTTCGCCGACATTCCAAGCAGATACAATGAGGCGTCGTGAATCTGGATTATGTTTTAGGTTATGAATAAGTTTGAAATTTGATCAATGACTTCGCCATTTTTACAACTCCAAGATCGCCATTGTTTCCCATACACTGGCCCTAAGTTGCCAGTATTATCGGCCCACTCGTTCCAAATACTGACGCCCGCTGCTTTCAAGGAAGTGATGTTTGTTTCTCCGCGTAAAAACCAAAGTAATTCATGGATAACAGATTTAAGATGAACTTTTTTAGTAGTGACTAAGGGAAAGCCGGCGCTTAAATCAAAACGCATTTGATAACCAAAAATACTGATGGTGCCCGTTCCTGTTCTGTCTTGTTTGCTAATGCCTCTATCGCGCACTTCTCGCATTAAGTTTAAATATTGTTGCATAGTGTCCTCTTAAATATTCATTTCCCTTTAGGGCTTAATGTCAACAGGCCCTAGATTTTTTTAGCACAAAAATAATTTTTTTTCAGATAAATACCCTGCATTAACGTCCACCCTATTAATATCATTGGAATGGAGAGTAATTGTCCCATGGTCAGAAAATCTCCTAAAATAAAACCTTGACTAGCATCAGGTTCACGGAAAAATTCTACAAAAATACGAAAAACTCCATAACAAATACCAAATAATCCTGTCACACTGCCATCTACCCTGGGTTTACGGCTATACCAAGCCAATATCGCAAAGAGTACTAGGCCTTCTAAAACAAATTCGTAGAGTTGTGAAGGGTGCCTTGTCATGGGGCCTGCCCCAGGAAAAACCATGGCCCAAGGCACATCTGTCACTCTGCCCCAAAGTTCTGCGTTTAAAAAGTTGCCAATACGTCCAGCGGCTAGGCCTAATGGGATAGCGGGGGCAATATAATCTGCGACTGCCCAAAATTTTCGCTTGGTGACCCGGCAATAAATAAGTAATGCAATAAGTACCCCTAATAGACCCCCATGAAAAGAACGACCTGGTTCCCAAAATCGGAGAAGTGATAGAGGGTCCTGTAATATTCGACTGGGATCGTAAAATAATACGTAGCCAATAGTGCCACCAAAGATAACGCCTAGTGCTAAATAGAAGAAGAGATCGGCAATATCTTCTGCAGTCCAGGGAGTGATTGGACGGTATCTTCGGTAATAACACCAAGCAAAGGCTGCAAGAAAACCCACTAAGTAGCTGATGCCATACCAACGGATGGCAAGGGGGCCGAGAGAAAGGGCGATGGGATCAATGTTTGGGTAAGTTAACATGCTTGATTTACTATAAAACTATTCAATTAAAAAAGGATAAAACCATAGAAACCTTAAAGATCTTAGGATACCTGAATTAGGCTTAAGACAAAAGTATTCTGTCGGTGTTTAAGAATTGTAGTCTATGGGGGGTTTTGGCTCCTGCATTATGGAATCAAAAGGGCGATTCCCTAGGCCCTGCATTACCTCTTTAAAAAGATAAGGTGCAAGTTCACGCAACGCACGTCGGTATACTTCGCGTTTGAATATAACCACTTGCCGTAATGGATACCAATAACTGACCCATTGCCAAGCGTCAAATTCGGGTTTTAAAGTGGTGGCTAAATGAATGGCGCTATCTGCGGCTTCTAAGCGTAGTAAATACCATAATTGTTTTTGTCCGATACAATAGGGACGTGTATCGCGGATTAAACGTTTAGGGATGCGATACCTCAACCAATGTCTGGTTCGACCTAAAATGCTCACATCTTTTTGTTCTAAACCAATTTCTTCTTTTAATTCTCGAAATAAGGTTTCTTCTAAGCTTTCTTTTTCGTGCACGCCTCCTTGAGGAAACTGCCAAGCATCTCGACCAATACGTTTGGCAAAAAAAAGTTGTCCTTCCTGATTACTAAGGATAATGCCTACATTGGGTCGAAAACCACTGGAATCGATCATCTTTTTATTATAGCATCCTAGGGATTAAGGAAAGGTTTGTTGATACTTATCATAGGATGTAGTTCTAAAATTGTATATGAGAAAAATGGGAATCCCTATTCATCTACTAGAAATGGAGGGGAATGATTTTTCCTGGTATCACAATCCATTAATATTTTTATAAAAACTCATATATCGCAACGGATCATAATCATACTTTTTAGCCAAGGCTGTATCACCTAAAATAAAACCAGCTTTACTATACAACATAACAGCAGCATCGTTCTGGTGCCTAACTAATATTTCATAGCGTTTGTAAGTAGGATGTGCTTTAGGAATCATCTCTGTCAAAATGTATTGTCCAATTCCTTTCCTTTGAAATTCTGGGAGAATGAAATATTGAGCTAAATAGATAGTTTTTTCGTTGTTTAACAATCTATAAAGTAGTACGCCGATGGGTTTGTTCTGATATTGAATTAATGATGCTTTGTAACCTTCTTCTGGCTAAAGTACATAATTTTTTAATTCATCTTCAGCAGTTTCAATAAGCCATTGTTGCTTTTCAGCCACATTTTTGGGTCCTAGAATAGTGGGCTTATTATCTTTATTAATAACAAAAGCTTTATTTTGATAGACAGACATAAAGCTTCTTGGGAATTCACGATAAAACCAATCCTTATTCTGGCTTGTTAAATTAACAAGAGATAATTAATGGAAGTCAATACCTTTTTCTTTTGTCGCGTCGTTTACTGCATAGACTGTATAACTACATAACAGTACAACGATAAAGCCTATTGCTTGATAGAGTGTTTTTAACATGAAGTTGCTCCTTGTAAGCTGTTATGAACAAATTGACTTTCCGTATGTGAGCCAAGTCTAACTTATTGCTTTCTATAACTCAACAAATAAAGCCATGTTTCCCTTACATTTCGTTATATTTTATATTTTTTATATTAAGATTAACGATAAGCCCCTTGTCTGGTTTTGTATACAGCATATCTGCGAGGCAAATTGTTTCAAGTCTTCCAATGTAATTAGCTAATTCTTTTATGTCATTATTAACTATTTCCTTAAGGATTTGTTTTACATTTAGAACCGATTCGGTATGTTATGAGTCCATTCTATGATAAATTGCTTTAACAATAAAAAACCTAATGACCCTAATAATATGGGTGCGGCACCCAATTTTTAGTTAGCTAAGATATTTTTATCATTCAGATATTTCTGGAGAACTATGAGTCATGAACGATATTTCAGACAAATATTTATCTGCAGAGGTTATATTGCCTTTAACGAGTTATATTGCAGAGTTACGAATTATTTCAGGAGTATATTTTACAGATAAGGAAATTGATACCTTGGCTTGTCTCTTGAGTGGGAAAACGGTTAAAGAATTAGCCCCTTTGCTCTTAATTTCACCCAAGACGGTTAATAATCATGTCAATAATATTAAACAAAAATTAAAAAATGAAAACTCTAAAAACCTGATAAGCTTCATTGAGAAATCTGATAAATTTCCCATGTTAAAACAGCATTATACTAATCTATTGGTCAGAAAATCTTTTAGACAGATATTGCACAATAGTATTCAAGCATTTGCAAAACTAGGAAAACCACATTGTTTAATATTTTATGACAGAGAACAAAAAAATCATAAAAAGTTCTAGAGATACATGCGATCCTAAGAAAGCATTGGAATTTGCTAATCGAGCGTTAGCAATCAAAAAGTTATTTTATCCATCAAATCATCCTGAGCTAGCCTATAATTATACAACTCTGGCAATTATTCATGCTGAACTGGCGGATTACAAGGTTGGAAAAACCTATTGTCAACAGGCTTTAAATATTGTAGAAAAGTGTTGTGGTAAAAATCATTATAGAGTAGCTAACATTAAATCTACTTTTGGTTATGACTGTCTCTATCTGGGAGAATATCAGCTTGCAAAAGAATTATTGGAACGTGCTGTAGAAATTAGGAAGGAAGCGTTCGGAATGAATTATTCTAAAACATCATATCCTTTATTGATCCTTGGCATTGTGTATCAAAAGTTGGGACATTTAAAAGAAGGCCAAGCGTTATCGGAACAATCAATGTCTATTAGGAAACTGAGTTTAGGCGAGAATCATCCTCATGTTATGGCCGGATCGGTTTTTCTTAGCATGACCTATTTGGGATCAAATCAGTTGAAAGAAGCCAAAGCATTATTGGAGAAGAGCGCTGAATTTTCCGAATCTCATTATGGTAAAGATCATTATGCCTTTGCTTGCTGTTTACAAAGCCTTGGAGAAGCTAACCTTAGACTTGGGAATTGTGTAGAAGCTAAAGAAAACCTGGAAACGGCATTAAAGATTCAAAAATCATACTTTGGCGAAAACAATGTGATGGTAGCTATCACATGTCTAAATTTAGCCAAAACTTATTATGCACTTAAAGATTATAGGAAAGCGCTATCGTTAGTTGAAGAATGCTCACCCATTTTTATTAGTCATTGCACCAGTTATCATAAAGACAGAAGAAAACTGTCCCATTTATTAATTCAAATAAAGCAAGCCTTATGAATTTATCTGTAACATCGTAAATTTCAGGGGCTGTTTTTGTTAATCAATCTTATATCTTCTAGATGAAGATACTAAACTTAAACCCGATGTTATAGCTGCTCAGAAACACTTTAGAAAGGTAGTTCATCGTTGACTCCCGAATCTTTATATACGACATCCAATTCCCGCGCCGCTTTCACTTCATCTAAACGTCCCACTGGTAAAGTGTAGGGTGCATTTTTTAATATACTAGGTTCGGTCATAGCTTCTTCGCGAATCCTTTGCATGGCGGATACAAAATGATCCAGTTCTTCTTTCGATTCTGTTTCTGTAGGTTCAATTAACAAGCACTCCGGCACTAATAAAGGAAAGTAGGTCGTAGGAGCGTGACAACCAAAATCAAGTAATCGTTTTGCAAAATCCATCGCATTTACAGAATAGGCTTTGAGCTCTGGTTTAAGAGACAAGACAAATTCATGAGAGGCTCTTCGTGTAGGATAGGGTGTTGTGAATCCTGCTTCCTTCATCTCAGACAATACATAACTAGCATGTAATGTTGCAAATTCACTCACACGATGCAGGCCCTTTCTTCCTAATAGACGGATATAAATATAGGCTCTTAAAATAATACCTGCGTTCCCCATAAAAGCAGATAAGCGACCGATGGTTTCAGGGTACTCTTTTTCGGTAAGCCAGAAAAATTCGGGCTTAATATCTAATCTTGGTTGTTTTACTTGTCCTACCATGGGGATAGGTAAATAGGGTAATAAACGTTCATTGACGGCAACGGGTCCTGAACCGGGGCCGCCACCGCCATGTGGGGTAGCGAAGGTTTTATGTAGGTTCATGTGCATCACATCAAAACCCATATCGCCTGGGCGTACCTTACCTAAAATGGCATTTAAATTAGCACCATCATAATAGAGAAGTCCTCCAGCTGCATGCACTAACTGCGCAATTTTTTGAATGCTACGTTCAAACAATCCTAATGTAGATGGGTTGGTTAACATGATGCCGGCAGTATTTTTAGAGAGCGCCTTTTCTAACGCTGCAAGATCTAAATCACCCTCTTTATTAGTGGGAATTTCCTTCACTTTATATCCAGCCATCACTGCGCTCGCTGGATTAGTACCATGCGCAGAATCAGGCACGAGCATTTCATTGCGATGGCTTTCGCCTCGTGCCTGATGATAAGCGCGGATCATCAAAACACCTACTAATTCACCTTGGGCCCCTGCCATTGGAGTTAAAGAAACACCTTGCATGCCAGTGATTGCCTTAAGAAATTCTTGCAATTCATAAGCGCACTGCATAAAGCCCTGGCTATGTTCTAAGCTTGCTAAGGGATGACGCTGCAAAAATTCTGGTAGTGAAGCCAATGTATGGGCAACTCTGGGATTATATTTCATGGTGCAGGAACCGAGAGGGTAAAAATTCGAGTCAATGGAAAAATTTTTTCGGGATAGCTGGGTGTAGTGTCGCACCACTTGTAGTTCTGATACAGAAGGCAAGGCATTGAAAGTTTGTCTTAATAAATGTTTTGGGATATCAGCTACTAAAGTAGCTTTATCCCAAGTATTTTCTTTGGTTTTACCAGAGGAAATCTCTGGAAAATATTGAATATTGTGTCGGCCTTTTTTAGATTGTTCGAAAATAATCATATACAATCACCCAATTATTCAGTTGCCCAGTCACTCACTCGCCCGCCCATTCATTCCCCCAATACTTTCTTCAAAGCAGCCACAAAAATATCTAAATCTTTTTCTGTTTTAGTTTCTGTCACACAAACTAACAAACTGTCGCCTAATTCGGGATAATATTGTCTGAGATCAAATCCTGGTTCTATCCCCTGTGTGAGCAACTCTTTCATAACAACATCTAAAGACATTGAAAATTGAACAACCGTTTCATGGAAAAATGGGCTATTTGCAAACAGAATTTTTACCCCTTTAATGTCTTGTAATTTTCTTCGGAGTTGAGCAGTCTTAGTATGACAAGCAATAGCTACTCGTAACAAACCTTCATTACCCATTAAAGCTAAATAAATAGTTGCTGCTGTCACCAATAAGCCTTGATTGGTACAAATATTGGAAGTAGCTTTGGCACGTCGGATATGTTGTTCCCGAGTTTGCAAGGTTAAAGTAAAGCCGGTTTTCCCATTATTATCTGTCGTGCGGCCTACTAGACGTCCTGGTAATTGCCGGATATATTTTCTAGAACAACACAAGAAACCAAAATAGGGACCGCCGCTGGCTAAAGGTATCCCTAAAGGTTGCCCTTCTCCACATACGATATCGGCGCCTTTCTTCCCCCATAACCCAGGTGGTTTCAATAGGGCCATTGCAGTTGGGTTTACAACAGCAATCACTAAAATATTCTTATTTTCTGCAAATTCTGTGATCTGATCAACATCTTCTAAAACACCAAAAAAATTGGGTTGGGGGATGATTATCGCGGTCAATTCTATGTCTGCATATTTCTCGAATGCATTTTTTTCGATGCGGCCAGAATTTGTAGAAAAGGGCAGTTCCAATATCTCTATGGATTGTGCTTGCAAAATGGTTTTTACAACGTCTTGGTAATAAGGATGGATGTTATTCGGCATGAGAATTCGAATATAATCTGCTTTAGGACGACAACGGGCCGCCATTAAAATGGCTTCGGCTAATGCGGTAGCGCCATCATAAAGAGAGGCATTGGATACTTCCATATGCATGAGTCTTGCCATCATACTTTGATATTCGTATAGTAATTGTAAGGTGCCTTGACTGGCTTCTGCCTGATAGGGTGTATAGGAGGTCATCCACTCCCCTCGACTGGTTATTTCCCAAACAGCAGCTGGAATAGTATGCTCATAGGCTCCAGCACCGATAAAGTTTAAAGCGATGGCATCTTTTGCTGCCATTGCTTTTAATTGCTTCGAGAGAGAACTTTCGTTGCTTGCTTCTGGAATGCTTGGCAGCTCTTTAATGCGGAGTTCTTTTGGGATTTCTGCAAATAAATCTTCGATGGTATCGAGCCCAATCGAATTAAGCATGGCTTGAATATCTTCATCCGTGGTTGGAATAAAGGGCATAGGTCCTCTTAGGCATTCTAATCCTCAAAAATATATTTTCATTATAATGCATTATAAATAATATATTATAAATTATACGTTTGGATTTTTAAGTTGTGAGTAGACCCGATAATTCGCTCTGTCCAACCGCTAAAGTACCTCCCAATATAAATTTCTAGATATGTCTATGATTTTTTGTTACCGTTCTTATCCATTTCTAAAGCTATTAGGTGGGCGTGTTGTGATCGCAGCTTCCATTTTGGATTTTGTTTCTTGTGATTGAGATGCGTCAATTGTTATTTTTAATCGGGTGTTTTCTGCCTCTATATCTTTAAGTTGTATTTCCATGGTTTCAATCTCTTCTTTTATAAATAGAAAAAGATTAAACATAGACTTTGCATCATCATTTGTCACACCAGGAATGCCATCGGATCGGCTCTGATCAGTTAAAAAATCCCCCATAAGCTTTCCAACAATAGGTTGTTGTTCGCTATTGGATTGGAGGAGATGAATAATTTGGGTCAAAGACATAAGTTGCTTGGATCTCTGATTGTTTAATTCTTTACCATGTCCAATTTTTAGTAAGCGTAGTTTGGATTTCACCTCTAAACTTTGACTTTCTTCTTGTAATATATAATCATGATTTACTGCAAGTAAAAGTAATTGATAACAATAAGAATGTGCTGTTTTAAAATATTGATGATTCGAATCGAACTGAGACAGTAAATCGTAAGCCATAGGTAATACACTGTGTCCAAATAAATTAAAATGTTTTGTCAGAATTTCACCAAGCTCAAATGAAAATGACAAAGACTTTTCCCCATCAAGGCTTTTGATGCAATCATAAGTTTCCTTGATGATTTCCTCCTTTGTAATATGGATGCTATACCATTCAGAAAGAATCTCGTCATGTTCTTCTTTGCAACCAGATCGAATTGCTAAACAGCTTGCAGTTGCATTAACACTTGTCTTCCCAGCTGAACCAACTGTAGTTGCTGAATGGATTTCTGGACTGAATAATATATTCCCGGGGCTTGTATCTGCCGTTAGTTTACGCTGGCTTTCAGTTAAACTGCTTGAATTAGGACTTGCGAATAAATACTCTATACACAGGTCTGCATTATCAGCAGGTAAATAACGAAAAATATTTTCAAAAATGAATAAGTTATTTTTGCGCAGCTTCTTACTATCTCGATTAGTATCAATTTGTTCTTTCACATCTTTTCCGGTGGAAAGAGTAGCCTGTATTGCTTTATGCGAGGGTGATTGTGATTTTACTGCAACCCAGCTATTTAATTGATTAAGATTTATCATGGTAATATAATAGAAATTTCTCCTTTTTTTCATTAACTGAATAACGGTCAGGCTTTGGTTGTTTGGGATATTGATGGCTGCTCCATTTCTAATTAACAACGCTGCCAAATCGGGATTTTTCTCAATGGCTAAATGTAAAGCGGTATTGCCATCTTCTTTCCTTCTTCCATTTATTCCGGCCTTTAAGAGAAAAACATTTTCAATAATTTCTTTAGAAAATTTACCATCTTCTGCAGACATCATTAATGTTTGGGCGGCTTTGATGAGGTTGGTACGATCGGCTTTTGCTGTGGGTAAATCTATCAGAGCGCCATATTGCAATGACGTCTCTACGATTCCCTCATGGCCTTTTTCTGACGCAATTTGTAATAGAGTGGTACCATCTTTGGTTTGTGCGTTAATATCTGCTTTTGCTTTAAGCAATAGCTTTATTTTTTCACTAATCCCAACGGGAAGAAAATCCCAACCGGTATACGCAAGCAAGGCTGTTTCGCCACTTTTATTTCTTGCTTCAATATCTATTTTTGCTGCAATCAGAAGATTTATGTTTGTTGAACTAGCGTTATGCAAAACTGTATTATCGTCTTTATCTCTAGCCCTGATATCTGCTTTTACATCGAGCAATAATTTTACGATTTCATGGGCATTATAACACCCAGCAGCCATATGCAAGGCTGTTCTGCCAAATAATGTATCTTTAGCTTCAATGTCTGCTTTTGCTGCAAGCAACAATTTTACGGCTTCTGTATGGCCATTTGCAGCTGCTAGGTGTAAAGCGGTTTTGTTATCGACGCCCCTGGCGTTAACATCTGCTTTTGCTGCGAGTAATAACTTTACAGTTTCCGTGTGACCGTTATTGGCTGCCAGATGCAAGGCTGTTTCACACCTAAAATTTTTGGCCCCAATATCAGCTTTTGCTTCGAGCAATAGTTTTACGATATCTGTACTACCATATTTGGCTGCCATATGTAAGGCTGTTCTGTTATAGAAATCTCTGGTGTTAACATCTGCATCTGCTTCAAGCAATAATTTTACGGTTTCGGTGTGGCCAGTTCTTTCCCATGTATATATGGCGCTGGTATCCTCTATATCGTGGCCACTTTCGGCTGCCAAATGTAATGCTGTTCTCTCATGCTGATCTCTAACCTCAATATCTGCTTTTGATGCAAGTAATAACTTTACAGTTTCCGTGTGGCCACGTTTTGCCGCCCAATGCAAAGCTGTATCCCCACGTACATTTTTAGCGTTAATATTAGCTTTTGCTGCAAGTAATAATTTTACGGTTTCAGTGTGGCCTTTTTTGGCTGCCATATGCAATTCTGTTTCACCCCACAAACATCCGTCCCCAATATTTGCTTTTGCTTCGAGAACTAGCTTGACGATAGCTATATGTCCATTATCGGCAGCCTCTATGAGGGCTGTCGTATGTCCCCACCCCACATAATTAACGTCAATGTCTGCCCTGGCTAACAGCTCTGTAACTTTTTTTACATCACCTATTTTAGCTGCATCTATTAGTGCTTGGCTCATATATCATCTCCTGTTGAACATAGAATTTTAAATATTAGTAGTACGTAGTACATCTCTAACCCTCAGCTAACTTGGTACATCTAACCAACGTTCGTAATAGTATTCGAGATCATAGATAGAGATGCGTTGCTGCTGGAATTTGTTGTGCCAATCTTTACATTGACAGAATTTGGTGGTTCAACCGTAGTGCTTGTGCTTTCCATTTTGGATTTTGTTTGTTGTGATTGAAACATAACAATCATTGTTTTTAATTGGGCATTTTCCGCTTTTGCGTTTTTAAGTTGTTGCTTGGTTGCCGCAATTTTTTTCTTTGCAAATAAAAACAAACTAATCATAGAATTCAGATCCCCACCTGTTACTCCGGGGATACCAAGCAATCGGTTCTGATCAGTTAAGAAGTCCCCCATAAGCTTTCCAACAATCGGTTGTTGTTCGCTATTAGATTGCAGGAGATGTTTAATTTGGGTCAGAGACATAAGTTGCATGGTTTTCTGATGGTTTAATTCTACCCCGAGTTCGCTTTTAAGCAAGTGAAGTTTGGGTTTCATATCTAGGCTTTTACTCCGTTCTTGCAATATATATCCATGAGCTGTTGCAAATAAAAGTAATTCATAACAATGGGTATGAATTGTTTTGGTTTTAGGATAATTCGAATCAAAACGAGATAACAAATCATAGGCCATGGGTAATACATGATGACCAAACAAACCAAAATGGTTTTTTAAAATTTCGCCCAATTCAAAAGAAAATGACATAGATTTTTCAATATCAAGATTATTGATGCAATCGTAGGTTTCCTTGATTATCTCCTCAATTCTTACTGGGAAACCATACCACTCTGAAAAGATCTTATCATACTCCTCTTTGCAACCAGAACTAAATGCTGCTCCTGTTGCAGTCGCATTAACACTTGCTTTACTAGCTGAACCAGGGCTGGCCACTGGAAGAGCACCTTTACTGAATATTAAATTTCCAGAGCTAGAGCTGGTCATTTGTATGCCCTGGTTTGCAGTTAAATCTTTTATGTTATCAGATTGATTCTCATCACTCTTTGCTTTAACATCTTTCCCACAAAATACAGCAGCATATGCTTTATTTTGCGGGAGCAATGATGATTTAACTTTAATCCATCTATTTAGCAGAGCAAGGTTTATTAAAGTTATAAATAGTGGGTTTTTCTTTTTTATTATCATGTTTACAATTAACTGAATAATAATCAAGTTCGGATTATTTGGAATAATAGCAGTCCCATTTCTAATTAATGATGCTACCAAGTGAACGGCAGTTAAGTTCTCATTATTTGGAATATCAATGGCGGCTCCATTTCTAATTAATAATACTGCCAAATCTGGATTTTTCTCAATCGCCAAATGTAAAGCGGTATTCCCATCTTCCTTTCTTCTTCCATTTAATCCGTTTTTTAACAGAGAAAGAGTGTTTTCAATATTCTCTTTTGAAAATTTACTATCATCTGCAGCCTTCATTAATGTTTGCGTGGTGTTAATGAGATTGGTAAGATCGATTTTTACTGTGGAAAAATCTACTAAAGCGCCATAGTGAAGTAGTATCTCTGCGATTCCTACATCTCTTGTTAATTGCAAAGGAGTGATGCCATCCTTTGTTTGCGCATTAACATTTGCCTTTGCCTCAAGCAATAGTTTTACTATATCTGTATAGCCATATTCGCTTGCTACATGCAAGGTTGTTTCACCAGCCTTATCTTTGGCTTCAATATCTGCTTTTGCTTTGATCAGTAGCTTTACGGCCTCGGTATGTCCTTTCCAGGCTGCTAAATGCAAAGGTGTATCATTATTATGCTCATCTTTTGCTTCGATATTTGCTTTTTTGGCAAGCAGCAGTTTTATAATTTCGGTATTGCCCTTCTTGGTTGCTTCATGTAAAGCTGTCGAGCCTTTTGTTCTCGCCTCAATATCTATTTTTGTTCCAAGAAGTAGTTTTATGATTTCCGTTTGACCTTTCTCGACAGCGCTATACAAGATTGTGGTACCAAAATCATCACGCGCATTAACATCTGCATTAAATTCTAGAAGTAACTTTACTTGTCTAATATTAGAAAACTTGACAGCCTCATGTAGAATTGTTGTTCCAGAATTATTGCGTGCATTCACATCTGCATTGTTTTCAAGAAGTAGTTTCAAAGTGGTCCTGTTGCTTTCATCAAGTATAAGCTCGAACGTTGTCATGCCACAGGCTTTTGCATTAACATCTGCTTTTGCTTCGAGCAACAACTTTACGATTTCTGCTTTTTTGTAAATGGCTGCCATATGCAAGGGTGTGAGCTCATGCATTTTAGCTTCAATTTCTGCCTTTGCAGCAAGCAGCAGTTTAACTATTTCCTTATGGCCATATTGAGCTGAAAAATGTAGTGCCGTGTTGCCATGCTCATCTATATAATTTACATTTGTAGCTGCCGTATTTAGTAACTCTGTAACTTTTTTTGTGTCACCTATTTTTGCTGCATCTAATAATACTTGACTCATATTTATCTCCGATTAAAGGTTTTAAAATTTATGATTTGAACTATCCTTATTCCAGGTTAGAAATTAAATATTGGTTCACCTACACTTAATTTGGGTAATTATCTAAAACATTAGATAATATTTTTGAATTAGCGAAAAGAATTGTCTCAATAGCTTTTTCAATCAATTCAGATTTATATCGAATACCCATTTTATTTTTAATCTTATTGATATGATCTTCCACAGAACGTGGTTTAAGCTCTAAGGCCGTCGCTATTCTCTTTGTGGAGAACCCCCTCCCCAAGTAATAAAAGCATTCAGATTGCCGCCTTGTAAAACGCATCGATGGGGGACACAAACGTGTATAATCGCTTTTCTTTTGAATGTTGTTGTCATTAATATTCATAACATAGCCTCCTGAAGTAAAGAGAGAATCTGAGTCCTATAGGTTTTTAAATTCAACTCAATGGTATCCAGTGCTGGGAAGCTTCAACATCCTAAAAAAATTCTTAAAACTATATAAATGAAGAGGTTAAAAAATACCTAGAACCTTCAAATTGTCTAGGAAAGAGGGGTGGGATACATATGAAGATTAAAAAATGTAAAAACAAATGCCATTATTAAGCAATTAATCTGACACAGATTATGTGTTATAAATATTTTCTAATGATAGATGTATTTTACCGAGTAATTATTTTGATTCGTCATACCACCATATAACAAACTTTATATAACCAATTAGTGGTTGACCTTTTTAGGAGCTATCTTTCCAAAGATGAGTGGGTAGGATGGGATTTTTCGTGGTCAGCGGTGTAGATACTCTGGCCTCGCTCTAGGTACATTTGAGCCATTTTGGGTTGATTAAGATTTACATAGACTTTCGATAGATGTAACAATGTATTTCTTACATTAACATGTGTTTTTCCATAATACCCTTCTTGTATTTGTAGAGTTTCTTCCAATAGCTTTTTTGCTTGATGGAAGTCCCCCAATTCATTATGAGTTATACCTAAACTCACTTTTGTTTCCATAATATCTGGACATTGTTCTTGTCCTTCATAAAACTTCATTTGAATTTTTAGAGCTTGATTTAGAGCTCTTTTGGATTTTGTAGGCTCTTTTAAATCTCTATATACGCTGCCAAGTTGACTTAAAAATTTGCCAATGATGACGTGGCCCTCTTCACCATAGGACTCTTGATATATTTTTATTGCGTTTTTTAATACCTCATAGGCTGTCTTTGAATCACCCATGCTCTGATAAGCTTTACTTAAACTCAATAGAGTATATGCCATTTTCAAATCATGTTCTGGGTGGCGGGCATAGAATTTTATACAAATTTTTAAGGTCTCGTTAAGTAATTCTAGAGCTTGTTTTGTTTCACCCATATTGGTATATAACTCTCCGAGCCATAAAGAGTTCCATAAGATTGAGCTGTGGCCTTCCCCATAACGTTCTCTGGTCAATTTGCGTGAATATTCTAATAATTCTTTAGCTTTTTTATATTCCCCAAAATAGGAGTGGAGCTGTCCTACATTACTCACTTGGACTGGATAAAAATAATGATTTTTTTCACACTGCGGATCTTCTTTAACGATCTTTAGACCTTGTTCAAAAAAGGGTCTAGCTTGTTTAGGATCACCCAACCAATAATAGTTGGCACCAATGTTATTTAAGCACATACCAAGCTCAATTTTGTTCTTGGGATGATGCTCTGCGATTTGAAGAGCCTCTTTATAATACTTTAAACCTGTTTTTCGATCTTCAAGGTTAGATATTATGCCACCAATGGCTCTTAATAAACGTCCAAATTCGGGTCTGGTGCTATTTGTCCATGTATTCCTATCATGCATTTCTAAAGATTGTAAATGTGCCAAATAATTTTTTTCTAATACCTCTCCTTTGAGTTTATATTTTTCGAGGTAATAGGAACGACAGGCATTAAGAATATTATTATACCATTGAACAGTTAAGGCAGGATATTGGATATTATCGTCTTGAAATCCTTTTTTATGTTGATTGCGCAAGACTGACTGCAATAAACGATGTAATCGAATATCTCCATCTGTTTCCGGCTTGATAAGAGAATAGTGTCCTAATTGGCCAATGATATTGGATAGTATAAGTTCAGGGGCAGACAAATTAGGATAGGCTTCCTTTAGCCAGGCTAACAAAAGCTCTTTAGGAATTTTTTCTGGAGCCAAATAGGCACAGACCATGAGTAAATCTAAAGCAATAAAAGGTTCCTGTCTTTGAAGAACTCCCAACTGATAGTCGGGAGATTCTTCTTGGTAGAGAAAATTGCTTTTTTTATTGGCTTGCTCACCTCCCCTTAAAAGGAGAGGACTGCGCAAGCCTTCTCGTTCAATACCTTCTTTAATTAATTGTCTTAAGCTAATGTTCCAAGTGCTAGCAACAGAAATTTTATCACTCTGTTCGACATTCGAACCAGCAGTGTTCGCCAGCATATCTGCCTCATATTTTTTAAAAAGATTCATATATTCAGGGATTTTAATTTGAGTATGATGAATATAAGCTCCAGCTTGAGAAAGTGCCAAAGGCAAATGGCCTAAAGATTTGGCCAGTTCTATTAATGCAAATTCATTGTTCTCTTGAATGCTATTACGATTAATCATGGATTTTAATAGCTCAAGAGATTCTGCTTCAGACATGACTTCCAAAGATAGAACTTCAAAACTGTTCGGCCAATTACGTAACCGGGAAGTAATAATAACTTCCCCGCCTTTCTCTGGGAGAAAAGGTTTGATTTCTTCATAAGCATTGACATTGTCATAGACAATCAACCATCCAGGATGTTTGGCTAACCAATTCTTTAGGAAAATCTGAGCAGCCTCGATACTTAAATTAGCTTGCGAAAACCCTAATGAATTACATAATTTAATATATTCATGTTGAAATTGTTGAATGTTCTCGCAACGAAACCAAATTCGAAGGTTATGGGGAGATTTATTGTGATGGATGTATTGGAGAGCCAATTGTGTTTTGCCAACACCTCCTAACCCCGCTACAATTACAGTTTTATTTGGCCCTTGTAGTTTTCGTTCCAATTCCTTCATTAAGGTTTTTCGTCCAACAAATAGTTGTTCTTGTTTGGGCAATTTCCATTCTGTAACAGTTGATTCTTTTTTGGATAAAGAAAGCCCATTTTGAATTATTCTCTGTAAATTTGTTTTTGAGAAGAATGTTGTTTGACCATTATCCCCCTGGTCCTCTATCAAAATAAAGGGTGTAAGAAGAAAACAAAAAAATACCATAGAAGCAAGGAGCATAATCCAAATATTATTTTTCTCTTTATATTTTTTATTTTTGTCTGGCGTTTTTTCCTTGTTGACCAAACTATTGTTTAGGTCCAACATCGTTTGCTGGGAGACAGGATTAAGTCGATTATATTCTTGTTGGAATTCGGAGATACCATTCTCAAGTGAAATTCTAGGAAGCATTTGTTTTAAAATTTCAAAAGTAAAGTGGTAGTAATTTTCATATTTCGCCGAATCGATATAATTAAGTTCCTTAGTTTTGTTGGAGTCACTGATAGGGTTCTCTATTAGAATAAACAATGGAATGGTGACGAAAACATGAGCAATTTGGTTTAGGGTAGAAATTTTTCGGCTTATAGTAGGGGTGCCTTTTTGAAGTTCTTCCATCATATTGCCAGACAAACATCCAATCATATAATGATTTTTCTCCATATCTTTTTTCTCTCGAACCGCTTTTAAGATGTCTGTAGATTTTTGAATTTCTTCAATGGAAGCTTCAATGTCAACATAGGTAAAGTCGGTCATTAATTCTGAAGCAAAATTTTTATGATTTTTTTGTTCCTTATCGTAAAAAATTAAACATCGAAGCTTGTCTTTTTGTGTTATTAGTCCAATAGATTTCTGTAGTGCATGTCTGAAAGAGTTTCGGATTAATAAATTCGCATAATGCTGCTTTAACAATGAAAATTTATCAGATTTTTCAATAAAATCTATTAGACTTTTAGAGTTTCCATTTTTTATTTTTTGTTTAATATTATTTAAATGGTTATTGACCGTTTTTGGAGCAATGGCTAATAAAGGCGCTATTTCTTTGACTGTTTTTCCGCTTAAGAGGCAAGCTATAGTATCAACTTCTTTATCGGTAAAGTATATTCCAGCGATTATTCGCAACTCCGCAACATGACAGTCTGCTGGCAGTGTAACCTCTGTAGTTCTGTGATTGCATTGAATACCCATTTGTTGTATATCCTCAAAAGATTCTTAGATAACTTATAATATATAAAATATGTTGAACAACTAACAAAATATTGACTTCAATTAAGTATAATAACACACTGTGGTTTCCACTGTCTCTACTAGTAAAGGTTTTATTTTTATTTGATTTAATCTAAAAACACCGTAATTTTCGACAGCTGTTTTTTATTAAATAATTTTGTATCTTCCAGGTGTGGTACGGTCAGCCTATGTCTTTTTTATTAATACGTTTACCTGATACCCAAAGGTTAATCATTCATGAGTGTAATTGTAATATTTAGGAGAAATTTATGAGCACAGTAGCAACTGTTATGGCAACTAAAGTGGTTGCTGACACGAATAATATTATAGAGAAAATCAAAACTAAAATTAGTGATAAGGGAAGATTAAAAAATATTTAGAAAATTTTAATACTTTTTTAGAAAATTTAGAAAAAAAATCTCTAGAAACACTGAACCTTTTTGATTTAGAGCTTAATGATAATGAGGTGAAAGTGATTGCAGAGAATCTTAAAACAAATCCACAGTTAAAGAGTCTTAATTTATGGGGTAACGAAATAACCAATGTAGGGGCTGAAGCACTTGCCAAAGCTTTGGAGAATCCTAATCCTAATGGTCAATTATTAAAACTAAATGAATTAAATTTGGGGGCAAACTATATTGATAAAGCAGGGGTAGAATGTATCATTAATGCTTGCAAAAGTAAGGGTATACAAAACTTCAACCTCGGCTTATATGATGCTTGGATGAGTGATGCTGAAAAGAAAAGCTTAGTTGATAATTCGAAACTAAATAAACTTGTATCTATTCACTGGAGCGATCCTATTAGGAGAAATGGCTCGTTGGTCAAAATGTCTGATTTTTTTATTCGTTCAGTTGTAGCGCTTGCGAAAACGTATCATAAGGACGGGGAAAATTTAAAACAAAATTTAGAACAACGAGAAATTCTTCTGGAAAGAATTGGAAAACAACAGGGATGCCTGACTGTAATATTTGGTGAAGAAAGAATGCTTGAAGGGTTTAATAAGTCACTTTCGCTGAATACTGGAAATAAGGAAAATCTTGATCCCAGTGTTAGCCAATTTTTATATGACATAGGTAAAAAAGCTGAAAAGCTGAATGATAATAACGAATGGCCTGAACATAGAAGAAAAGTGGCAGAAACATTCTTTAGATCTGCTGCAATGCTGGGCCATAATAAAGCCCAACAAGCATTCAATGAATGTGTTCAATACGAATATAACGTTTATACTGAAAGACTAAAAAATACTAAATTGAGTAAGGATAACCATGGTTGGGCATCAGTAAATATTGGATGGATGTTAGTTGATGGTCGTTTGAAAGCAGATAATGATGAAATAATAGTAAATAAAGATGGAATTCAAAAACAGAATAGAGAAGCATCCTTAAAAATGGCCTTCAAAAAATTTTTGTATGGGGAAAATGAACTTCAAACAGTTGCAAAAGAGCAACTTGACGCAGCCAAAGAAAAAGCCGATGGACAAGTGGTTGATAAAGATTTGATAAAGGAACTTGCCAATTTACAAGGCATAATTGCAGAGGTATATAAAACTGGTACATTATGTGATTCTGAAGTTACTGATAAAAGTGGAAAGGATGCAGCGGAAAATGTTAACGAATATGCCAAAAAAGCAAAAGAAAATAATAAACAATTTGAAAAGCTCAATAACCCAGCATCCGACGCAGTAGTTGCTGTGGTACATGCTAAAGCTGTCTCAGAGTCTGTGGCTGTAGCCACTCCAGCTACAGCCATGGCAGTTCATGCTGCACCTACAGCAGTAGACGCTACAGCTGTTGTAAATGTTGCAGCCAAACCAGTCATTTATTCTACCATAAGATCTCAAACATCCAATAATAAACAAAACGAAGAAATGGTGAAGCTCGCCGGAGAGTTATTAAAGGAAATAAACGAGCTACTTATTCAATATAACAAAGACAGACCAAGTAATATTAAATATGTTGCCGCCATGTTTGCAAAAAACGTTCTTGATGGTCTATTGAATGGGAAACCATTTGAAGATGCGGAAAAAATCTTTAATGGGTTAGAGACGGGACAATTAGAAAAATTGTCCAAGGATTTTAGCCGTGATTCTAAATACTTAAAAGAGTTAACAATCTTTACCGCAGGAGAAGTCTTAACCGCAGTAAAAGTCTTAGATAAGGAAAAAAAATGGTTGCTTGGTTATGTACTTGAATATGATTATCTAGTGAAATTAATAAATTTTACAATAAGAATAGATGAACTAGGAACAGGATGGTTTGCTGCCAATGTGTGGGGAGATCGTGGGAGCAAAGCTTATAGTAGTTGCACAGTAATATTAACAAGCTTTAAACCCAAAAATGAAGAGGATCGGAAATGGAAGCTAGTCTGAGGTCATTTATTTTCATTGAGTACTGTAGTAACATTGGAACGCGGTGCAGGCAAGGATGCCGATGACCGCAGCATTTTAGTGAGGGAAGAAAATGAAAATGTTAATATTTAACCGATTTGGATCTTTTTTGAAACATAATGTCACAAGCTGACTGGGATAAATCCTAAGGTTCTTGAGTAAATAACCTTCAAATATCTTCGCAAATGAATTGTGACGATGGCATTTATTTATGTTCGTCCAAAAAACATTCGCGAAGAATATAGTTCAAGTAGGTTCAGTTATTTTTCAATGGGATTACCTTTTTCTTTCCAGGCTTGAAAACCACCCTGCATTTCTTTGACAGGATAACCTAAGGAAGCAAATTTGATAGCTGCATTCTTGGCAAGATTACAGAGAAGCTCGTAACAATAGATAACATTGTAACCATCTTTGCGTAAACCCTTAAATTCTGTTTCATTCCCATGAAAACCATTAAATTTTTCATAAGGAATATTGATGGCACCTGGAATATGCCCTTCGGCAAAGTCCTTTGCAGAGCGAACATCGATTATAGTGATAGTTTTGTCCTGTTTATCGATACTCTGTTTGACATCATGCGGATTCGTTAGGTATTTCATTTCTTCTTTAAAAAACTGAATTGCTTGTTTCGAATCTTGCAATTGGCCGCTTGGTTGTTGAGCAGTTGCCGATGATGGTCCCGATGTTGTTGTCCCAAAAGCAATTGAGCTTAAAATGAGCATAAGAATTGAAGCTGTACAAATATACAGTTTTTTAAATATGTGTGCCATATGGTTTTCCTCCAAAATAAGTTAAAAATGAAAAAAATCTTGCTTAGAATACTATAAAAAGCAACAAAAACCAATAATCGCTGATCTCGATAAATGCTACAAAAATGTAATCTTTATGAAAGTTATTGCCGGTTATAATTTTCTATAAGCGGCAATAACTTTATTGACTCATAAGTTGTTGCCGGTTATAATTTTTTATTAGCGGCAATAATTAAGAGGAAAGTATCCCTTGCTTATCGGGTATAAGTAAAAACTAATGTCGAGAGATAAAAGGGTACTTTTCAGGATTTTTCAGAGAATCTATATCTAGATCAATATCTAGAGTGGGCCAATAAAGATGTTTCTTATGATGCAATTCTACATTATATACATCGGAAATTTTTGCTTTTGAAAACCATGGATATTCTTTATATGAAAGAAAATATTCTTTGTCATGCACCATAAGCCAAACTCCAAATGCTGAAATATTTATTTCAACAAGGGAAATGGTTTTTCCAAGCTTTCCTGATTTCATCTGAACGTTGCTCGACTATCATTTGCAATTCTTTCAATTGTCTATTTGTTAAATTAAATCGTGGGGCTCATCTAACCTTCATCGCCTTTATTTAATGTATATTGTTCATTGTCTTAATTATAACATGCTTAACTGCAATTTGATTATGTTGAATTTAAAATTAAATACTAGTTTAATATACAGTATTGTGCAATAAATTTTAACATGCATAAGATAAAGGGAGATTTTGAAGTTCTGTTTTGCGACCGAAAAAATGTCTCATGGATTCTCCTAGAGGCAATAAATGACAATCTCGTAAGTGATATCATTTGCAGTACCAACAGGACCCAATAGTTGCAACTTATCGCATGCAGCCTATTTTATTACGTATTTTTTATTAGCTATAATATTGGCCATTTCCAGTTATTCAAAGAAAGCCGACAGAAGTTATGTAACTATCGCATTTATGGATAAAGTTTGGTAAGCAAAGCGCTATTACCTCATCATTTTTCTAAATAAATCGGTTGCTTATTTTAATGAAGTTATCTAGTCTATAGGTCATTGATAAAATAACTTTAGGTATGAATATTATGGCAATTGCAAAAGATGACATTGAATTAACACAAAATAAAAATTCTGAAAACAATGCATTAAAAAAAACAACGTCAATCAACTTACCAAATTACCCAAGTGATCATCGACGTTATAAATTTCTACAATTAGACAATGGATTAAAGATTTTATTAATTGAAAATAATAAGGCGCAAAGAGCTCTAGCAGTTTTGGATGTGGCCACAGGTAGCTATTATGAACCTGAAAAATACCCTGGGCTAGCACACTTTCTAGAACATATGATATTTGTTTGAGGAACGGAAAAATATCTAGAGGTAGATAGTTATAAAAAATATATAGAAGGGCATCAGGGATCTTGTAATGCTAGTACTTTTGAAGAAAAAACGCAGTATTATTTTTCATGTCTACCCGTTGATTATAAAGAATGTCTTGATAGATTCAGCCAATTTTTTATTGCGCCTTTATTTATAAACCCAGGTTTTTCTTTTGATGATAAATGCATTAAACGAGAATTAGCAGCGGTTCATAATGAATTTATGGGCAGAGTGTCGACCGATGACTGTCGTCTAACCTATATTAATAAATTAACGGCCAATCCCAAGCACCCGCGCACTCGATTTGATGCTGGCAATAAAGACACATTAAAAGAAACTGAAATGTTGTCTATTTTGCAAGAAATAAAATCTTTTTATCAAAAATATTATACAGCAGATAAAATGACTTTGATCCTTGAATCTACGCATTCTCTTTCTGAATTAGAAAGTATTGCGAAGGAGTATTTTGGTAAGATTTTAAAATCTCCTATTCCTCAATCTAAACTCGTAAAAGAGTTAATGTTTACTAAAGCTCAATTAGGATTAGCACTCCACCTAGAATCCATACAGAAGAATCGTTCAATGGATCTAGATTTTATATTACAGCACAAGAGATCGCAGGAACTGAATGCGGCACTCACCTATAACCTATTGTTTTAATCGTTATAATACAATGAATATGCAACCGTCAGGGGCATGTAATAACACTGGGTCAAATCAAGACAAACAACAAGCCCTAGGTAGTGCTACAATTTGCTTAAGGGCAGGTTAAGGTAACAAGCCTTTTGCTTCAGGCCATCACCCATTTTGGCAGAGCGCCAAGAACTGCGTCGCTTAGTGAACCTAGCCTTTTTGCATGTAATTGTGAATTGAAACATAAGAAGGTCAGATTATACATATCTCCGCGCGGATATGAGAAATGGTATATGCAGTTACTTTGTGCGAAAAAAATTAACGGTGAACCCATTTGTTATTGATAAATCCTATGCTAAAGTTTTACTCAATAAGCTGGAGGTTTTTGAAAAACAACTTAACATGCCCAAGCAAGTATTTATAGCGATGATATCTGTGGCAGGATTAAAGAAAAATGCTTGGTCGCAGGAGCTTATTCATGGGATTGTCACGATTAAAGATTTGTTTAATTAAAAAAATACTAGAATCCGGTAGAACTGATCAAGATTTTTTAAAATTTATTGTCATTTTGACCTGTCGTACTTCTGGAAGCTAGACAAGTTAAATTAAAAAAATTTTACATATTCCAAAATATAAACTGGGTATTTTATACGTAATTTTTGAAGTCCAAACATGCACAAAACTTCTTGATTAACATCATACATCTAATATACACTTGGGCATGGATTGATTTTTTAGGAAGCTGCATATGATACTGGGTTTAAATCACATCACTTTGGCTGTTAGTAACATAGATATTTCTTTTGATTTTTATTCAAACATTTTGAAATTTAAACCTTTAGTAAAATGGGACAAGGGGGCTTATTTTTTGATTGGGGACCCTTCAAATTGCGAAGTTGGTTCTTGCATTTGGTTTTGTTTAAATTTAGATGCAAATCGAGTTCCAAATTCCTGTTATACTCATTACGCCTTTAGTGTTTCTCAAAGTAATTTTAGAAAAATTTCAGAAAATATAGTTGCTGCGGGAGTTACCCTCTTTAAGGAAAATACTTCGCCCGGTGATTCTTTATATTTTTTAAATCCCGATGCACATAAGTTAGAAATACATACAGGGAATGTTGAATCTAGGATCATTGCAAAAAAAGCGGATATTAGTAATTGGCAAGAAGTTGAATGGTTTGTTTAGCTCAAATTCATTTAAATATGCCAAATAATACATCTATACTTAGCTGTTTGATTCCTCTGTTTAAAATTGTATTTACACGTAACAATGAAAAATTAGCAAATGAATATTGTGTTATGGGTCTGAATTATGTATAATGATTTACATTATAAACTGAGGCAGAAAAATGCAGGAAGATAGTAGACACATAGCTTTACAAGCAAATGATATTGTCGATAACTTACCTGGTCTGGTATGGGTAAAGGATCGACAGTTAAATTATTATGCTTGTAATAATCAGCTTATTGCTTTCACGGGTCTAAAAGATAAGGATAAAATTATCGGCAAGTCAGATTTTGATTTGTCATGGGAAAAATATGCTGAATATTATAGACAGGGTGATGATCCTATTTTAAAGGGAAAATCTATCACATACTTGCACCCAATGCAGTTTCCTTCCGGCAAGGAAGCACTTATTTTAACCCGGAAGACACCCATTAAAAATTCGTTCAATGATATTGTCGGAATTATGGGGCTTGTTACCTACTTGCCTGGAACCAATCGAATAGAATTAATAAAGAAATTGAACCAATTTGATTGTGCATTATGGGGGGGAAGAAGAGATATTCAGGCACAGTATATTCTGGCTGATAATTTCAATAACCTAGAAATTTCAAAGCGGGAAGCGGATTGTCTTTTCTATTTAATAAGAGGCAAAACAGCAAAGGAAATTGCAATTATATTATTCATTTCTAAAAGAACTGTTGAAAAACATTTAGAATCCATTCGTATAAAATTTAACTGTGAATCAAAATCCCAGGTTATTAGTAAGGCTATCGAAATGGGTTTTGTTGATTATTTACCGAATGATTTTTTTATCAACAAAATGATAGACAATATTTAAAAATGTTCAAAACCTTATAACGAAGATGGAGTAATAGTCATGCTTTCATAATTTGGAACGCATTGTGTTGACAAGATTATTAAGCTGCGATTTAGCCAAAGTATGACCTTGTTCTGAAGCTGCTCTAAGATAATGTTCTGCAAGTAATAAATCTTTTGGAACTCCCTCCCCCCCATATCGATAAAAAAGCCCAATTTCAAATTGAGCCTTTGCCAAACCTTTTTTTGCTGCGAATCGAATATGTTCCAGTCCTTGTTGAAAATTTGCTGTTACTCCCTTCCCTAGAGTGTAGCAAAGGCCAAGATAAAAGAATGCCTCTGCATCTCCATTACTTGCAGATTTCTGATATAACTCAAAAGCTTTCCCCGATTTTTATCGACCCCAAAGCCAGTATCAAAGCAGTAACCAAGAAATAATTGCGCTCTAGCATTCCCTTGATTTGCTGCCATTTGATATAAAGTAGCCGCAAGTTTAGCGTCTTTAGCTACTGTAAAACCATTGTGAAAGCGCAATCCAATACAAAACTGAGCTTGAGGCAAACTGTAATTACAGTATTTAATAAGATAAGTAATTTGTTTGTCTATATCATCGAAGTCTCTTATTTCTGGATAATGAAGTAATTCATTAAATGCTGATAACGGTATAGTATCAGTTGAAGTTAATGCATAATCCCTGTAGGATTTTTCTTTATCATCTTTATGTTCTTTAGTTACATTGGATTGAGAAAAAATTAATGGATGCTCAGGCATTTATAAAGTCCTCAAAATAAATATTTGAAATCTGTGAATTGTCAAATAATACTGAAAAAGGTTTGATAATAAATGGGTAAAAAATACCTAAAATTTGTTCCAAATGACGGCTGATCTTTAAAAATACGTATTATATACCCATAAAACTTAATTTATTTTCTATTACATTATAGTTTTCAAAAAATGTTCAGGGGGACTTGCTATGGCTTGTTATTTTTATGATGAAAGTCGAACTAGATATCATTTACAAAAAACTTGTTTTGGGACCCCATATAATTGGTTATTCCTTCCGGGCGGACCAGGAGGGGATTCAAGCTATTTACAAAGCCTTACCAACATATTGGATCTGCCAGGAAATACTTGGCTAGTTGATTTGCCTGGAAATGGGTCCAATCTTGTGGTGGATGATTATAATTTTGAAAAATGGTTCGACATATTGATTCCCTCGGTTTCTAAATTTGAAAATCCTATTCTAGTGGGTCATTCATTTGGGGGGATGTTCCCTCTTTTATTTCCAAAATTAGAAAAGTATTTGAAAGGTCTTGTTATTCTTAATTCTGCCCCATCGGCACCCTTAGAAGAAGCTGTTAAATGCGGCAAATTACGCAATCTTCCAGATCTTGCAAAAGAAATGGAAGTATTTAGTAATAATCCTAATGAAGAAACATTTAGAATTGCTTTAAATGCATGTATTCCATATTATTTTTCTCCTGATTATTTGGAACAAGGTAAAAAATTCTTAGAGAATGTAAAAATGCAATTTCGTCCTTCTGCATGGTGGTCACAGGGGATAGGTAAAAATTTTAATGCCACATGGGTGCCCCAGAAGGTTCCTACCCTAATTATAGGGGGTGATAATGATTCAATAGCGCCCATCTCAATCTTTGAAAACGATAAACGTTTTAAGAGGGACAACATATTTCTCAAAAAAATAGAGCAATCCGGACATTTTTCTTGGATTGATCAACCTGACGTTTTTAAAAATATATGGATGGAATTTATAACGGATGCTTTATCTAAAAATTCCAGCTTTTATCATTCGTTAATGTTAAATGTTTGATTATTGATAAACGAAGCACTTCGAAGGAGAAGTTCCAATGAACTTTAAACGATATATCTTCACTACGCTGGCTTTGTTTATATTTATCTTTCTATATGAAACGCTTGTGCATGATTTTATATTGCAGGAATGGTATCAGTCCACAAATCATGTTTGGAGAAGTGTTCCCGAAATGGAATCAAAGATAATGCTGACTCTTTTTTATCAATTGGCATTGTCTGCGTGGGTCAGCCTTATTTTTTCTCAATTTTATAAAAACGGTGGCATTAAAAGTGGTTTACTATTTGGCTTGTTTTTTGGAGTGTTTGGCGGAATCTTAACCTCTTCTTGGTATATATGGTTGCCCGTCCCAGAAAAATTGGGATTAAGCTGGTTTATTAATGGTATTATAGAGGGATTGGGAGGGGGATATGTTTTAGGTTTAATTTATGGACAAAAACTAATTACTCAACCCATTACAGAAAGCCATTAAACAGGTTATGTCGATGTTAAAAAAGATTTTATTTATTGTTCTTGGTTTTGGCATTTTATGCGGTTCTATATTATGGTATCTGACATATTTTCAAGAAGGTTATTTTGGTTCCTTAGATCTAAAAAACAAGAAAATTATTGTTTTCGATTTTGATGGCACTCTTTGTGATTCATTGCAAATTGCAATTAATGAGTTTAATACTCTTGCCCCCAAATGGCACCTAACTCCCATTGGAGATGTTGAAAAAATTAGAAATGACCCTTTGCAAATAGTTTTAAAGTTACATGGGGTAAGCAACTGGAAATTACCCTTTATCAAACATCTATTGATTAAAAGAGTTGCTAAACATGTCCCTTGTCTTCAAACATTTCCTGAAATGCATAAAACATTAATAGAATTAAAAAATAGAGGATATTATCTAGGAATTCTGAGTTCAAACTCTTACGAAAATATTAATCAATTTCTAGAAAAACAAGGACTAAAAAACTTTTCATTTGTATATTATGGAAGTAATCTCTTTGGAAAAGCTAGATTGTTGAAAAAAATTAAATTAACAACAAAGGCTTCTATTGTATTCTACATCGGGGACGAGAATCGCGATATAGAAGCTGCCATAAATGCAGATATTCCAATTGTTGCTGTAACTTGGGGTTATCAATCCAAAAAATTATTAACTCTGTATTCCCCAACTCATATAATCGAATCACCGTTGGAATTATTGGAGATATTAAAACAGTAAGGGCTTCACGCATAAAAGTGTGATCTGATATTAGGCAAGATTAGTTAGTTGAAATTTCTGCTAAAATCGCACAATGATCACTAAGCCCGGGGACGATTTTTAGAAAATCTACATGATATTTAGGTGTAGTAAATAATCCATCAACCACCAACTGTAGATCGCCCGCTTTGTGAAATGCCTTATCTATAGTTGTTGTAACAAAAGAAGGAATGTTATCTTTATAAATATCAGAAATTTTATCAAAGATAAGGCGTCCACGAGGGGCATTGAAATCACCGCATAGAATAAATTCTGGGATGCGCGAAAGTTGCTGCAACATAATTTCTAAGTCTATATTCTGTTTTTCACTGGGATGGCCATCTGGTGTCCAGGTAAAGTGTGTATTAACTACACAGAAATGCCGCTCGTCTTTAATAAATTCTGAAACTAAAATTGCCCTTGCCATATTAGCAGCTTCCCCACTACTAATTTCGGGGGGCTCGGATTCATTTCCCCTGTAGTAGATGCTATAACTTTTAACATTTTTTATAGACACAAGATTAAGCAACCCAAATTTTGAGTTATTGATCCCTCGATTTGAACTTAAAACGGCAAATGAGCCTAGCATTCCGGTAGGGTTCTCTAAGAAGGAAATATCTTTTTCGAAAACCTCTTGCATTAATACAACATCGGGTTTTTGTTCCTGAAGAAAAGGAATTAATCGATTAAAATGCTTATCTTTTTCAATGTTAATGGAGATAACTTTTAAACCTTGTCTTTTTTTCATATAAATTAATTTATCATACAATTGAGCACTAAGCGAAGACCTAAACGATACCCTGCTAATCTAGCATTCGTCCACCATAGATACCCCCATCGATCACGAGTTCAGCGGCTGTTACGAATTTGGATTCATCCGAGGCCAAGTATAAAATTCCATAAGCGATATCTTCTGCAGTCCCTACGTGGTCCAGTGGCTGTAATTTATCATATGCTGCGTGTAACTCCTCCTCCGTCAAGCCAGGTTTTTGTGAAATCTCTCCCAGACATGCCGTCTGGATATAACCAGGATGAATGGAGTTTACTCGGATTTTGTCTTTAGCGTATAGCATAGCATCTGTTTTGCTCATTAACCGAATGGCTGCTTTTGATGCATGATTAGCAGGGTAATCGGGAGTACCGAGTAGTCCATGAATGGAGGAAATATTGATAATACTGCCATTACCATTTTTTTTAAGGTGGGAGATAACATGTTTTGTACAAAAAAAAGTACCTTTGACGTTAACATTCATTACTTGATCCCATTCAGCTTCTGTCAGTTTATGTGTAGGTTTATTACTACCTATAATGCCAGCATTATTAACCAAGACACTAATATAGCCAAACTTTTCTGCAATCGCGCTGAATGTTCGTTTGACCTGGGCTTCGTCAGTGACATCCATATGCCAAAATTCTGCCTTGGCACCATGATTTTGAATTGCAGTTACAACTTCTTTGCCTACTAAATCATTATTAGCAACTAGTGCAATGGTGGCACCTTCCTTTGCTAATAAACAACAAGCTGCCTTTCCTATGCCCGTGGCACCCCCGGTAACTATAATGACTTTATTCAGAACACGATTCATTAAATTGACCCCGAGTCAATAAGAACAGTTACGATTTGTAAAAACAGCAATTTATAAGACCCTTTTTGATTTTTAAAAACCTCCATACTAATTTAATAATCGATCTAGCATTGTGCGTCCTAAATGTGGTTCTCCACATTGCGAGATTGGGTCAGGAATAATCCCATATTCGACTGGATACCTAGCTGTAATAGCTACCGCAGGTAATATCTCCAATGAAATGGTATCTTTTTTGTCTTTTATATCTTTTTCATCCTTGTTTGTTTTGATAAAGGTACCTGTAGCAGTGGCTGAAATTGCAGGTGCGGGTGCAGATGCGGGAGTTGCCACACCTGCTGCAGTTACAGCCGCAGTTTCCGCTAAAGGTGCTGCAGCTGTAGTGGTTGTTTTATATTGAGCCAGCATGGATGTGTCAAAAGCTGCTATTTCTCTACTCTTTTTGCAATCATCAGTGACTTTTATTGTTGCCCCTGAGCCTGCTACTGGGGTAGGCACTACAGGCACCGTAAGGGATTGATATTCACGGGTCAATTCATTGGCAATACTGCCCCCACCCATATTTTCAAATCCTAATTCTAAATAAACGGTTTCTTCGGGCTCTAAAGTTCGGCCTAACTCAGATAATAGTTTTTTATTGATTATATCTATTATCTCTTGGTCTTTGGGCAAAGAAGACAATCTAAAATATTCTCGAATTTCTAACAAATCAATTGTATAGGGTTCTAAGCGCATAACAATTTCATTTGTTTCGCCACGGGCAATTTCTTCAGCATTTGCATCTGAAAGATACACAAGAGCATTGTAGAGATCCGTTATTTTCTTTTCTTTCCCTTCTTTCGCAAGTTCCTTAATTCGGGTTCTGAAGCTTGTAATAATGATATCCTTCATGACCTCGTGAATAATTTGTTTAGCTCCAGCGGGCAATTTTGCATGTGGATGTTTATTACCAATACAAGCCAATTTAGTGATGTGTCCAGGAAAACAATTAGGTCTATCTACACCTTGATTATTATTGTTATAAGCTCTTCGGTTTTCAGCTACGTAGCTTATAAAATCTAGGGTCCTATCTTCCAAGTTTGGGACACTGGGGTCGGTTGCTACCAAATAATAATAAGCTGCCCTTTCTCTTATTATATCGGATGCCGTTCCTTGGGTAAGGTTTGTTTTGTCAGTGCCAACTAAGGACTCTTTTGTTGAATAAACAATAGCAGTATTACTGAGATTACTATGGTTTATAAAAAAGTTGCCAAAACTTCCTTCTGTTGGGGCATCCTTATCATAACAACGCCAGGCAAGATGAGCAATATTATCATTCGAATTAAAAAGTTTTCTTGCTTCAGCTAAGGCTTTTGCATCTCCTTCACATAAAGAATTTTCGCGATCATGCATGAATTTGTTTATCTCACCAGAAGCGCTTCTTTTAATATGTTGTAAAATGGTTTTGCGAATTTGAATTTCGATTGCTTCAAGTTCTGATTTACCCTTAATACCCTTTTTACCTTGAACTCCATAATCCTGAAATTCCTTCTCGAAAAGAGGTTTGATCTTATTATTAAACCAAGTATTGGCTGCAATCATCAGCCCTTTATTCTCAGCAATATGTGCATTTCCAGGGGCGTGATCAGCCAATTGCTTGTAAAAGGCCTTTTCAGTTTCTTGACTTTTCTTTTGCAGGGCTAAAATTCTACGGGCAATAAGAGGAACTTTAAGCTGAGGGAAAACTTTACTCAAAGTTTGAAGAATAGTGTTTCCATCAGCATCATCACGAATTTCATTTATCACGCCCAAATTGTCATCCTTTTTCTTAGATAATGGCATTGAAAATACTGGCATGCAGTAATATAAGTGGGGTACAAAATTTTTCAATATTTCACTAGGCATTCCAAGTAGGATTTTGCAAAGAACATCCACCCTAAATCTTAAGGGGATAAAAGATAGTAATCCGGCTAATATCATTGAACTTTCTTTCTTAAAACAAACAAAATTATTCATACTAAAAATATTCATTTTTTGATTGTCAGGCTCCAACAAGACTCTTAACATTTGTTCTTCTGTTAACGTGTTGAATAATTCATCAAATTCAATGTTATTATCTCTCCAGTCAACCCTTGTAAAACTGTAATGAACTAATTTACGTAATGTGGGTATCCCATCTTTACATTTACTTAATAAGAAATCAGCCCGTTCTTTTACATCAAAGCAAGATAATAGTTCCTCCATAACTTTAGGTGTGCAATTGAATATCTTTTCAATAACTGATTCCTTATTTGAATCTCTTTCCATTAAGGCGGCTAATCTTTTTTCTCGTGGATATAGAGATAGAATGCATTTAGGGGAGGGGTAATTATACTTAATGGCTGCATGTAAATTTGGGGGAGTATCAAATCCAAAACCTGTAGCTTCACACCATGCAAGAATAGAGATGGCTTCTTGAACCCCCATCGCTGCGGATTCTCGATAAAAACTAACAGCTTTTTTGGGGTTGGCTTCGACCCCAAGACCATTTAGATAGCAATATCCTAAATTAAGTAGTGCTGTTTCATTTCCCTGGTTTGCAGCTTTGGAAAAAAAATCAACTGCAAGCTTAAGATTTTTTTGAAGACCTAACGTGCCTTTTAAGTAACAGATGCCTAATTTGTTTTGCGCTGACGCAAAACCACGATCCGCTAAATTTTGATAAATCTTAAGAGCTTGTTTAGGATCTGGGTTAACTCCAAATCCATTTGCATAACAAGATGCAAGATTAGCTTGCGCATATATACTCCCTTGCGTTCCAGCTCGAAAGAGTAGTTCAAAAGCAAGTTTACAGTTATTTTGAACACCGATGCCTTCTTGATAACAAAATCCAAGATTACTTGACGCAAGTGCACAACCTTGCTTCGCGGATTTTTCATAAAGAAATATAGCCACTTTAAGATTTATCGGTACTCCTATCCCTTTTTGATAACAATAGCCTAGATTATTCTGGGCCATTGGGTTTTCTTGTCCTGCCGCTTTACGATAAAGTTCAAGAGCCCGATTAATATCCTTCTCGACTCCTAAACCTACTTCATAAAAGCTCCCTAGAAGGCATAAAGCATCTAAGTCATTATTATTGTTTAAATGGACTATTTTATCCTTGAAGTCAGCAATACTTTTATGTTCATCCAAGATTATATTAACAAACTCAATTAAATCCCTTCTTTGGATTTTTTCAAAATATAGTATAGATTCAATTAGTGTATATTTTATTTCATAATCTAATTTCATAAGACCTCGCTTTATTCAGAATAAGAAATCAACTCGGAAAACCCTATAAAATTTAAGGTTGCCGTAACAATTATAAGTGCCCTGTTGTCTTTATAGTTTTCATTTGTGATCTAGAAGGTATAGTAAAAACATGAAACAGTCATGGGTATAAAATACGTAAAAATAATGTGTAGATAAAAGTTTTTTTTGTGCTAATTTGATCTGTCTATCTACTTGTATATCTGCTATTTATAGCTTGCAAAGCGTGATTTGATATGAGTATATGATACGTATTTTTTTACACTTGACTCAAGGTAATTGACTCCATATAGTCAGAATTCTTAAGCCGACACTACCGCCAAATGCTTATTTAAAGGGGCTTGTATATGAAGAAACAGTATGTTCTAATATTTTTATCCTTAATGCTCATTCATTTACTGGTGTTTTCTAGTTCCTCAGCTAAAGAAAATTCCTTTTTCACCCTTGAACAAGAGAATTATTTTGTTCAAAATCCAAATGTTTATGCCTATTTTGCTCAAATGTATACCTACAAAAAAACACCCGCACAAATGGCTAAGGAGTTCGGTTTAACAGAAGATATAAGCCGAAAATACCTTAAATCGCTAGCGGATATTGGCGTAATTAAACCAAATATAGAAAAATGGGAGAGTGCGCCACATTTTCTAGTCAATGGGGTATCACGCTTTTCTACGGGTGGTCCTCTTTCTAGAAAATTTTCAGAATTGATGTTTAAAGAACATTATGAAAAAATTAAAGAAGCAACCATGCAAGAGCCCGAAAAGAATGTATTTGTTTCTTTTTCGGGTTTCTGGCTTACGGAAGCAGAATATTTACAGTATAGAAAAGATTTGGAGATTCTTGGTGAAAAATACATAGATCTTTCCTTGCGTAATAGAAAATCAAAAAATCTTAACGCCTTCAGAATATCCACCTTATTTAACTTTATTTCAGAATGGGAGCCTAAGGTTTTTAATGAAGTAAAAAAAGATTTTTAAAGAAAAAATTATCTTAGAAACCATTTTTTATTTATAATCAGAAGATAAATATGAGTGTTGCTAAAGACAAGGCCGCCGAAGCTTTGCAAGATAAGCATGAGCATGATAAGCCCATTTTAATTATGTGCAATCAATATCAGAATGGGCTAAGAACTAAAGGTTTTCATGATAATATAAATGAAATTCAACGAGCCGGAGAGCCCAAAAAAATGCTACGGAAAACAGTATTAAAGCTTTGATTAAGTTGGGAGAGGATCATTTTATAGGGCATGGAATTGAACAAGATAACAAAAAAGCATTTGAATGTTTTAGTCAAGCTGCAACTCAAGAAAATGCGAAATGGTGTTACGTTCCGCAATAATTTAAGACATTTGATACGAGCTAATTTAAGTGAAACAGTCAGAAGCCAAGCCATTAGGACTCTACTCGCTGACTGTATTTTCAACCATTAAAATGGATAGTCTTCATCAACTTCCTTATACCCAAAATGTAAATTGTTTTCCTCATCTAATGTTTTACTGTAACGCCTGAGTTGCGACATATAGTGACTTTCGAGAGCCAATGCCAGTGTTTGAAAAAACTCTAACAGTCTATATGCAGCTTCGTCGGTTAATACAGGGGGGGTAAAAAATATCATAGGATCCCTCATTTTAGATCCTCTACGGCTTCCTTAATGATTTCATCTGGGAGATGTGCTAATCCTTTCTTGGCCCCTATTCTTAATGCCGATTGTAGTATTTTACTTGCATGACGCGCTTTCCCCTGTGATGCCAGCCTCAACATCTCTATTCCGCTTTCTGATAGCAATTTAATTTGGCTACCGGCTTCTTTCATAGCATAATCAATAAGTGCATGGAATCGTTCTCGCTCCATGATAGGTTCTAAAGAAGCTCGAGCGGAAATGCGACTCGCTAGCGCACTATGTACAACCTTGCCTAAAACGTGACGAAGACAGGGATGGCCAACTAACCATATCGTTATCACATCTTTTGAATCAAAGGCAAAATTCAAAAATGAGGGCAAGTCTATAAAAAAATCATTTGGTAAATTCTGGCTCTCGTCAATGATCCAAATGGGCAATATATTTTTACTATCGTAAAGTTCCTGGATCCGAGTTTTAATATTTCGCCAAAGGGCAGAACGGCGTGAAACGGGCTCTAGTCCAAGTTCAACTGCTAGATGACGGTATATGTCTACTCGACCAAAATCAGTATCGGGCATATAAATCACTTGATGGGTATGCGGATTAATATTTTGGGTCGCTTGTCGCAATGCCGCAGTTTTACCAACTCCAGGTTCACCCGTAAATAGTCCAATTCCAGGGTCATTTAAAAGCCACTGGAATTTCTCCATAAAATCATTAAATTGTTGGCCATCATCCCAGAATTTTTTGACTGCTTTCCCAAGTGGAATATGCGTTAACCCAAAATGTTTACTACTCATCTTCATCTCCTGTTATGTTTACTCTTAATGAATTTGTATAATTTTCTAATGCCAGTTCGACCATATTAAAGGTTCTTCTGTTCTCTATCGGTGTTTTTTGATTTTGTGGTCTTACCCTTTTCCGCTCAAGATTAGCAATGGGATCTAACTTTGTAACCATCCCTAAAAAATCTCCAGATTCGGTTTCAACACGAATGGCTTTTTTATCATGAGGTTCAACCACTAGAAAAACGGCTTGACTTGAAAGTTCATAAGGCACCTCAAATAGATTGCCATCAAAACTAACCGTGCCGTCCTTCCTGACTGTTCGTTTATAACGATGATAAAAAATTTCTTCTAATTTATCAGCAAAACTGCCAAGGGGCCGGATATGGATGAGATCTTTTCGCCATCTTTCCAAGGGAGTTAATCCTTCAAGCGCACCATGGGTTTGTTGGTGATATTCACCTTCTATCCATGCCCACAATCGTTGGTTTAAATCCGGCAAATCACGCAATTGTGAAGTGTCTAATTCATTTAAGAAACAACTTCGAAATTTTCCATGCCACCTCTCGATCTTCCCTTTGCCTTGCGGCGCATAAGGTCGACAATAGACCAGACGAATTTCTAGCCGTGCACAAATCTCTTGCAAAGTTCTAGAACGATAGGCAGCGCCATGGTCTACCACTAATTTTTTTGGCAATCCACGTTTTAATAAAGCTTGTTTCAAAACCCCTTCTATATCTAAAGCGGTTTCTCCTAAACAAAAGGCACTATGCGCAATTAAGCGAGAAGCATCATCCATAAGCGATACAAGATATACCTTGCGAAGGCTTTTGCCGACTGGGACTGAAGGACCATGCAATACATCACCATACCAAATATCGCCGCTTTTTTCCGCACAAAATGTTCGATGTTCAATGAGTTCCTTTTCACCTATTATCCGTTTAGATAAACCAACATTCCTTAACAATCTGTAAATGCTTGACCGCGATATTTTCCCCATTGCTGAAATCCCTGTGAGCTCCAAGACTCTCTTAATGTTGTTAATAGAGCGCTTCTTATTTTCGGTCTTACATTTTAAAATAGCTTCTTGGTATTCTTTGGTTAACTTGGTTTTTCCGCAATCTCGACGCTTGCGTGGAGTTAAAGCCTCAATACCCCCACGTTTCCACCGATAATACCAGTGTTCAATAGTATATTCAGTCAAACGGTTTCTATCTGAATCAGGAATATCATAGGTTTTGGCTGCTAAGTCACGAATAATACGTTTCAGTTCACCACGTTCCAGTTTTTCACGACTTGCCAAAGGCCCCAATACAGAAAGACGAAATAATGCTATCGGCGAGATTTTATTCATGCAATACCCCTTAAAGTTTAAACAAAAACTCAGTAAACTCTAAAAAGAGCTGCAAGAACACTGGCGAAAGTATGTGTTTTGTTTTACTTATCCATCATGGGCTGTTTCACCTGTTTTTAAATTTAAATAATTGCGGAACAATTCTACCTTTACGGGATAGGTTCACCTGCATAATGAACCCAAAGCATAGCTTCAGATAATGACATCTTAGATAAACAGGCCTTCCAAAATGTGGAAAACATATTGGCGCTTACACCCAGTTCAGGAAATTTACTTCGTAAATGTAGAGCATGCAATTGAAACATGTTTTTAAATCGATTATCCCAACGACCAATGGTGCTTCTTGCCGGCGTCACTTGATTGGCAATATATCGAAGAGAGTGTTCTAGGGTAATCAGCAGTAAGGCAAGCTGTTGAACAGTCCAGAGATACCATCTCCGCGGAGGAATGCATTGTGGTAACACTGAGCAGGTGTGCTGGCAACTGGGACAGTAAAATCGAAAAACAGGGATGGGGTTTAAAGAGTTTTCGCTATTATTTTCTCTATCTGCCTTACGATAATAATGACCGTGACAGCGTAACCAACATTTTCCGCAAGTTAAACATCTAGAGGGGCGAAACTTACTTGACCCATGCTGAACTACATAATCTTTGTATTCTTTAAGTGTCTTAAAATAAAAAGCTATACTAAACATGATTGATTCCTCCTACTTGTGAATTATTTTGAAAGGCCGAACACAGATCGGTTCCAGAAAAAATAATTAAGAAGGGATCAATCACCCTCAAAAAACGCGTGTATATGAATAATAAGAATAGATTTTGTTTCGACTTATTTTATGGAATGTAGATTTATAAAGACTAATTTATCACGAAATGAATTGATGATTTCTGCCTAAAATAATTTGAACCATTACAAATGGGCTTAATAGAATGGTAGAATTGGGTAAAAGCTATATGTAATGCAAAGCGTTCAGTTTGGGAAAGCGGGATAATTTTTTTCCCATTTTAATATTCAATTGATTATTCACTTGAATATTAATTCTATGGTTCCAAGCTATTTGGTGCAGATTCATAGATATAGGGAATAAAATGACACACAGTTTTAAAGCCTAAACGCTCACAAATGCCAGCCGCCATATTTTTAGCCATCAGTTGGGCTATTGCTTGCTTATACCCTTTTTTGACTGCAATCTGTAGGGCATATTCAGCAAGTGCTCTAGCAACCCCTTTGTTTCTTGCTTTCGGGAGGGTTGCGCCTGCGTAAAGACCAACAAAATCATTTTCCTCATATAATGTTAAACTTCCTACAGGTTCATTTTGATAATACCCTATGTAATTGCTAAATGGACAAGAATTTTCTGAGAGCGGGTTCAACATGAGTTTAAATTCAAGAGCGATGGCTTCTGATAATTGAAATGTTTCTGAAAGGATGTTAGAAAAAATATCATAATCTTTGAGATTGGCTACCTGACGCACTTGGATGTTTTTATCTTTATTTTCAGAAAAATTGACTTCATCCAATTTGCAGGTGATTCCAGAATATGTTCCTGCAGTGGCAAAACCCATTTTTTCCAGTTGCTTATCAATTTTTTCTGGAATGGGGATGTTATTTAACCACCACCAAGTAAAGGGTAATTTTAATTCGCTAAAAATCTTTACGGAATCCTCAAGTTGTTTGTTCAAACTATGCTCGTCAAATGCAAAATTAAAAATTCCATTATACAGAGGAAACTGGGAATGAGTGTTTAATAGAATAAAACCATTATCATAAGAGATTACGTTGCCTAAAGCCTCATTCTTTAAACGATTTTTTGATCCATTAGCTATAAAGTTTATTAATTGTTTGACAATAATTTCTAAATAATTCACCGGTTCATTGATCATTTCATTCAATTTCCTTATATCATCTCACAATGGTTTTGCTTTTTAACAGACTACCATATTAAAAGCCTTAATCTATTTCAATCAAAATTTAATTAAAATAATCAAAATATGCATGAGTATTTATTACGTATTTTTTAATATCTATATTGGCGATTTCCAGTTACTCAAAGGGAGTCGATAAAAGTTATATAGCTATCCCATCCGTGAGTTAAGTTTGGTAAGCAAACTCATTAATGCCCAATAAAGTTATTGTTAAGTAATGGGCCTATGCAATGGAAATCGCCTAGTTTTAAAGCACTTGAAAAAAAATTGATCTTTTAACAGAAAAAATGGATGATGAGATTTACTTAATCGAATCAATGTCCATGTAAAGAAGTGTAAAGCAATGGAAAACCTAGAAGTTTATATTCTTTTATTTACGATAATCTCAGTTATTGGTATATTATTTCGAAAATCCTCTATGCCACCTGCATTATTGTTGGTGATGGTTGGAATGCTCTTAAGCCTAATTCCAAAGTTTCCGCAGATAGAACTAAATTCTGCTTTAATTTTAGATCTATTCCTTCCTCTTTTAGTTTATCAAATCAGTAGAACCTCCTCTTGGAGAGAGGTAAGACAATATTTTCATTCGATTGCATTTCTTGCAGTAGGGCATGTGTTTTTGATGACTATTTTGGTAGCCCTCATTGTTCATTGGCTGATGCCAGAAATGGGCTGGCCAATGGCACTTCTAATTGGGGCTGTCATTTCCCCACCCGATGAAGTGGCTATTATTTCCTTATCGGAAAAAATACGGATTCCTCATAGAATAATGACCGTATTAAAAGGTGAGGCTCTGTTTAATGATGCCACGGCCTTAATTTTATTTCGATTTTCATTGGCTGCACTTCTAACCCATCATTTTTATCCTGAAAAGGCTTTGATGAGCTTTGCCTTGGTTGTGGCTGTGGAAACCATATACGGATGGTTAGTTGGAAATATACTCGGTAGTTTGAACTTAAGACTGCGCGAACCCATGCTACAAATGACCATCTCTTTGCTTACTCCATTAATCGCCTACTTACCAGCAGAAAGATTGGGTGGTTGTGGGATATTGGCAACCGCTGTGGCAGGATTTACCATTGCAGATAGGTATGGTGATCGCTATCAACCAGAGGCACGACTCCTTTTGGGATCGGTTTGGTCGACGGTTTCATTTTTAATAGAAAGCATTTTATTTCTCTGTGTAGGCTTAGAAATGCGATTTGTTATTGAAAGGATCTCTGTAGCAAAACTACCAGAAATTTTAGTATTAACTCTGTCTATTATAGCAAGTATTATTCTGGGTCGCTTTATATTTTTATATCCTGCTGCATATATTTCAAGAATACTTTTTCCGAATGTACGAAGAAAAGATCCCACCCCTTCCTGGCAACAAATTTTTGTTATTTCCTGGGCCGGAATGCGAGGGGGTATTTCACTTGCCGCTGCATTGGCCGTACCTCCGGTTCTATCTCAAGTGAATGGTATTAATCCTAAAGATTTATTAATTTTTATTGTATTTAGTGTCATTTTCAGTACTCTATTATTACAAGGCATGGCCTTTCCTTGGGTCATGAAAATATTAGGTGTGCATGCAGTAGGAGAAAAAGAACAGCAATTAGAGCGCCATGCTTTAATAAAGGCGCAGCTTAAAATGCTAGATGCCGTGGTAAATTGGCTGGAGGAGTTAAAAAATACTTCTAAAGAAGATCTGAAGCTCATAGAAGAAATTAATATACGATTACGTGAATACAAAAATAATAAAAGAAATCTCGAGGACAGAGTTGAACAGTATGATAGCGATGTCATTAGCATGAAAGAGGCCTATGTAGAATTTAAGGAAGCGATATCTTTATCAAGACAAATCATGGAAATTGAAAGAGAAGCTTTATTTGAGCTTTGGCGGAAGAAAAAAATTACTCATGCCGTTAAAATAAAGCTGTTGCAGCACCTTGATCATCGCTCGAAACAATTTTTAGAGTGATATTCTTCGCAAACGAATTTTATGCGGTGTTGCCCACCCCCGCTCGCAATGCTCATGTATTACTTATACACTGCGCTTGCTCGGAGGGATGCGCGCTTTGCCTAAAATTCGTTTGCGAAGAGTATGAAATCAAAACATATCAATGGGATCAATATCAAAAGACCAACGCACAGAACGCGCAGGCGGTTTAGTTTCAATGTGTTCTAATATAGCGCTCATCAAGGCCTGTAATTGACTTCTTTTTTCTGATTGTAAGAGTAATTGAGCGCGATATTTTCCATCCTTTTTTTCCATAGGGGCTGAAACAGGGCCCAACATATGCAGAGAAATCTTATGTTTTTCAATAATCTGTTGGGCAAACATTTTAAGATGCTTTAAAAATTGAAATGATTCTGTATTTTTTTTGGTTTCCGATCGAATTAAAGCATGATAACTAAAGGGAGGCAATACGCTCGAGCGACGTTCTAATAATAGATGTTCTGCAAAATGCGTATACCCTTTTGCAATTAAAATTCTTAACAAAGGATGTTCAGGATGGCAACTTTGTAAAAGTACTTGTCCTAAACGTTCCGAGCGACCCGCACGCCCTGCGACCTGGGTTATTAATTGGCCTAAACGTTCTGTGCTACGGAAATCATTGCTAAATAAAGCCTGATCGATATCCAATATTCCAACTAAAGTCACATTAGGGAAATGATGCCCTTTAGCCAGCATCTGCGTACCCAGCAAAATCTGGGCTTCCTGGTTATGAACGCGCCTTAAAGATTCCAACATGTTTCCTTTTTTACTGGTACTGTCGCGATCGATGCGGATAATTTCTTTATCTGGAAAGTAGCGCTTTAGTACAGCCTCCACCCTTTCTGTGCCAAATCCTAAGGGAAATATGTTCCTATGGTGGCAGTTGGGACATCGATCATACACATGAGAACTAGATTCGCAATGATGGCAACGCAATTTTTGTGATTGAAAATGTAGAGTTAATTTGGCGTCACAACGTTTGCATTCAGCAACAAAACCACAATCAAAGCACATTAATACCGGAGCAAAACCCCGTCGATTTAAAAATAAAAGCACTTGCCCCTTTTGCTCTAGATGAGATTTCATAGCAGCAATAAACTGTGCAGAGAGACCTTCATCTAATTTTTTATGACGAATATCTAGAATTTGTATCTGAGGTAACTGCGCCTTACCCGCGCGAGTAGGTAGCAATAAACGAGTATAGCGACCACTTCTTGCATTTTGTAATGTCTCTAAAGATGGGGTAGCAGATCCTAGAACAACAGGGCATTGCTCCAAATGGGCACGCATCACCATTAAATCACGCGCAGAATAGCGAAAGCCATCTTGTTGTTTAAAGGAGGCATCATGCTCCTCATCAATAATAAATACGCCGGGATCTTTTAGGGGGGTAAAAGCAGAAGAACGAGTACCAATCACAATAGGTGCCTGACCTTCTTTTGCCATGCTCCAAGCCTCTGCACGGTTTTTTTCGCTAATAGAAGAGTGCAATACAGCTATAGGAACTTTAAAACGAGATTCAAAACGGGCCAACATTTGCGGAGTCAAACCGATTTCTGGAACCAACACTAAGGCTTGCAATTTTTTTGCTAAACAGTGTTCAATCACTTGCATATAAACTTCTGTTTTTCCACTCCCGGTTACCCCTTCTAATAAGAAAGGTTTATAGTATTGAAGGGAAGCGCAAATAGATGTCACTGCCTGTTTTTGATCATTATTTAATTGTGTTACTTCTGCATCCTTCTCTTTATGGTTTTGATCTTGTGAAATGGGTTGAGGTTTAGATTTTTTTCCCAGCACAGAAAGAGGCTTACCTTTACGTAACCAGGTGGGAAGAGCGGCTTCCATCACCCCACCCAGACTGCAGTGGTAATATTCGCTAGCCCAACGGAAAAGTTTTAATAAAGACGATTGAAAGAGCGGTTCCTGATCCAGAACTTCATCTATTCGCTTAAGTTTAGCGTGGCTATATTCTGAATGATGAGCCACTTCAATTACCATTCCGATTCTTTGGCTATTGCCAAACGGAATTTTAACGCGCATACCGGGTTCTATAAAAGCACTGCATTTTTCTGGAGGCAGGTAATCAAAAAGCCGATGGATGGGCGTGAAGAGGGCAATGCGTATTATGTTCGCTTTGGATATAGACTCTTCAGGATGCAATATTAGGCTCATGGTTTATTGGCATGATTTGCATAATTAATCGTATTCGGTTTGCGGCTCCGTTTTATTGTTTGAAATGGCATTATTGTAGTGCGAATTATGATGCCTAGGATGGTTGTGAGGGCTGTTATAACTCGTATTTTGATGACGAGTCGGGTAAACAGGATTGTTGTAATTTTGTGGTTGATAACCGGTTTGCTGCTGATACCCTGATGGGGGTTGATGGCCCGACTGCTGTTGATAGCCGGATGGATAATAAGGATTATTGTTATGGTTAGCATGATTAGGGTGATAATGATGATTAGGATGATAATTTGGATTTTGGTTCTGATTTTGATAATGAGGCATCGATCTGGATGGTCTATTATAGGGTGTATGGTTGTTATGGTATGGAGAGCGCGGTTCTCTCTGTTCATGACGTGGTGGTTCTTGCCGCGCAAACGCACGTCTTAAAAAACGTACAGGTCTTTGATCTTGGGATGATCCACCTTGATGAGCATAAGAAGATTGCTCTGAATGGTAGGTATTATGATGATTAGGATTATAACCAAAGTTAGGTTGAGTAAATTGATTTTGAGTGAAATCATCTGCGAATTGTTCACGCAATGATTTGCTTTCTTCAGTTTCTTCAAACAGTTGTAAGGCTTCATCGGTGCTTCGTCGACGGGTAGACAATCCTTTTACTTCAACTGTTTTTTCGAATCTACCATGGCGTATTTGAAGAATGGCACCCACTTCAATTTCACGACTGGGTTTGGAACGTTCGCCATTATAGAATACTTTACCTGCTTCAACAGCCGCACGCGCAAGTGCACGGGTTTTAAAAAAACGAGCAGCCCAAAGCCATTTATCTAGTCGAACAATTAAATTTCGACCTTCTGCCTTTTCAGCACCATCCAAAATAAAATCTTCTGATTCTTCGGAGTTTTCAATATCGGTTTCGGGTTCCACAAAAAAATGAAATTCTCGTTCCATATTTATGATTTTTCATCCTCGTATTAAATAGTAAAGAATTGTAAACCTTAAGTATTATATCATACCTGAACATTGTGTCTTTGTCAGGAATTATATGAAATTCTTTTTGAAATTGCTATGTGGAGTATACTAGACTCTGTTCTGTGAGTGAAAAATATTTAAGTTGGTTACCAAAAGTTATCCAGTTAGCAAGAAATGCATCTCTTGCTATTATGGAATTCTATCAAAATAAACATTATCAGATTCAAACAAAGGAGGACCAATCACCCCTAACAGAAGCTGATCTTAAGGCTCATGAAATCATTGAAAAAGGACTTTATAAAATCGATTCCACTCTACCCATTCTCTCAGAAGAAGGGCCGCAAATCCCTTTTACGGTGCGCTCACATTGGCCACTTTATTGGTTAGTAGACCCCTTAGACGGTACACGAGAGTTTATTCAAGAAACGGGAGAATTCACAGTCAATATTGCCCTGATTGAAAATCATGCTCCTGTCCTAGGGGTGGTTGTTGCGCCTGCTCTTCAGCAAGCTTACTGGGCTTTGCGAGGGGGTCCAGCTTTCTTCGAAGATAAGGGGATGACTTCCCCAGTAATGATTAAGAGCCATAAACAGTTGGAATATCCAGTTAAGATGGTTCTAAGTCGGAATCATCATCATGAAAATAAAGATTTAGAAAGCTTAATAAATTGTTTGGGTCAGAAAGTAGAAATTTATTATCATGGCTCCGCCATAAAAATATGTTTAGTGGCAAGAGGGGTAGTGGATCTATATCCTCGTTTTGGACGAACGGGTGAATGGGATACAGCTGCCGGACAATGCATTTTGGAGGCTGCGGGTGGTCGTCTTGTGGATTTACAAGGGCAGCCATTACATTACAACAGCCGCCCCAGTCTCATTAATCCAAGTTTTTATGCTGTTGGTTGTGCTGAGTTACTTTCTAATATTATGGACAAGTCAAATTGTGGATAATTCTAATCAACCCCTTGAATACTAATCTAATGCTTATGGATTCTCTGTGTCCCTATGATTTTTAGGTTGAATTACTGGCTTGTGGATAACTCTGTGGATAAAAAGAAGCGACGGAAAGTCTGCTAAATCTTTATAGGCCAAGTGTGTTGCGCATGTTTTTTTTAGTAATATTGATTTTGTTGATTTTTTCTTAATATTTGGATGCTAAACTTGCTGTTTGGAGCTAACATAGGTTATTTAACAGGGGTTATGCTTCTTACCTTAAACTTGTGCATAACTTTGTTATGGTTATTCATTAACTAAAAAAACGGGCAAAAAAATAACTAACTTATCATTTAACAAGGTTAAGAAATTAAAGCAAAACGTCAAGAAAGCTGTGGATAACTTTGTGGATATCTAGGGTCTGTTGAGACCCCACTAGGCTTTAGCAGAAATCTCAACAGGCTTTATCGTTATCGGTTCATCAGGACTTTGAGTTCTTTTGCGAGCGTATCTGAAGCATGCGGTGGAGAAAATAAGGCTTGTAATTTGCCTTCAGGATTAATTAATAATAGGGTTCCACTATGGTCAATAATTTTTTGTCCTGCAGCATTAGGTACGGGGTCGGACCAACTATATACTCGGCAAGATTTCGCAAGCTTAATGACTTCATTTTCATCCCCCGTTAAACCTATAAAATCTGGATGAAAACGACCGAGAAATGTTTTAAGTTGGGGAACAGTATCAGACTTAGAATCTAAACTAATAAAAACAAACTGTGCTTTTGCTTGCGCATTCGAATTAGGTTTACTTCGAAATAGATCACTAACGATAGCCAAGGTTTTTGGGCAAATCTCTGGGCATTGCGAATAGCCAAAAAAAAGTAAAGTCCAGTGTCCTTGAAAAGACTGCTGCGTAAAGGGTTGGTTGTTGGTATCGAGCAAAGAAAAAGAGTCGAGTTTTTTGGCAGGCTGAAGTACAGTGGCGGCTCCAATTTCTGTTGTTTCAGAGTGTTGTTCTGCTTTACCGATATTGATATTGAAAGCGTCTCCTTTATCCCCCTTATTGAGTATAGGGCCAATGCCATACCAAGCCAGAAAAGCTGTGGTTAATCCGAAAACCAGTGTTAACAAGATGCGTTTGATGCTAATCATATTCTCAATGCCTCCACAGAACTCTATAAAATATAAAACAGTTTATCTAACAATAACACCGAAAATAATATCAGCAAATAAACAATAGAGAAACTAAATGTTCGCAGTGCTGTTTGTTTTGAATCACTATGATACAGTCGTAGGGTTTGTATAAAAAAAACAAGACCTAACACTAACGCTGTCCATAAATAAAGCCATCCACTCATACCCACAACAAAAGGAAGTAAACTCGTGATGGATAGGAGCAAAGTATATAACAAAATAGAAAATTTAGTATAGGGGATGCCATGTGTAACAGGAAGCATAGGAATTTTCGCGTTAAGATAATCCTGATGTCTATAGATAGCTAAGGACCAAAAATGAGGTGGGGTCCAAACAAAAATAATGAGCACCAGTATTAAAGCATGCGGATGAATATTCCCGCTGATGGATGCCCATCCTAAAAGAGGTGGCATTGCTCCTGCTGCCCCCCCTATTACAATATTTTGCGGTGTCGCACGTTTTAATAATAATGTATATAAAACTGCATAGCCTCCTAAGGTAAGAAAGGTAAGTAGCGCAGTGAATGAATTTACGAAAAAAAATAACAAACTCAATCCCGATATCCCCAAACAGCAAGCAAAAATACCGGCTGCAAAAGGCGATATTCGTCCGGTTGCAAGGGGCCGTAGCTTAGTGCGTAACATTTTTGCATCAATTTTTCGATCAATCAAATGATTAGCGGCAGCAGCGGAAGCTGCAACAAGCCCTATCCCTACGGTTGCAAAAAAAATCACTTTCCATGAAAAACGATGTGGTTCAGCAAAAAACATGCCTACCCATGAGGTCATTAACATAACCAAAACTACTTTGAGTTTACATAACGAGAAAAAATCGAAGATGTGATCTCGGATTGATATGGCTCGCGATAAAATTTCACTTGCATTATTTTTCATAGTGATAGAACTGATAATTTAAGTAAACCATCCCTAATAATAACAAAGTGGCTACGGCATGGTGCGCCACTGCAATAGATAAGGGAAGAAGGGCTAAAACATTCATAATTCCTAAAATAATTTGTAAGCTAAGCACTAACATAATCACTATCACCATTCTTTTGATATTTTGTACACGAATATGACGATAGATTTGAATGCAGAGGCCATATAGAACCATTGCGGTTAGGAGAGCTCCGAATCGATGAGCCATATGAATGGTGATGCCCGCGGTATTTCTTGTAGAGAAAAAATTAAACGCCTGTCCTAAGTTAAGGTCGCTTTGAAAATATTGCCCCGCGTAACAGGCAGGAAAATCCAAGCAAACTAAAGCTGCATAGTTAGCACTGGTCCAACCTCCTAAAAATAACTGTACGACTAATATGGCTAAACCGAATCCTGCCCAAACTTTAAAAAAAGTGAGTTTTGATAGGGGCAATTTTTTGGTTGTAATGTCGTCTTTGTTTCTAATATCGTTCATTGAATATTTTGCTTTGGAGATTTTTTCGAGCGAAAATGTATTGGGGAATGGAATGGGTAGGACGGTTTCTGATTTTAATATCAAGGTTAGCCATAATAACAGAGCGAGCATCGTGAGGCCCCCCATCAAATGTGCCATGACAACAACTGGCATGAGCTTCAAAGTAACGGTCCACATGCCTAGTAATGCTTGAAAAACAACTAATGCCATCAATATCAATGATAATCTGAAAGCATTTTTATGGACTTTTGAGGGATTAACTTCGGCATTCGCTGTTTTTCCTAATCTAAATAGCCGAATGCCTAAATAAAAGATTAAAAGACCCAGGAATCCTGCTATGTAGCGATGAGCCATCTCGGTCCATGCTTTTTTTAGATTGAAACCACTTAGGCCTTGATGGTCGAACTGAAAATTTTTAGACAAAAACAATTGACCATAACAACCCGGCCAATCGGGACAACCAAGACCAGCGTCTGTTAAGCGAGTATAAGCGCCGAGTACTGCAACGCAAAAAGCAAAAACAGTTGTAAATAGAGCGAGCCGATAACTTAACTGCTTATCATTTAAATCTTTATCCCACATGAGAAAACCTCAATAAACGTCGAATATCTTCCAGTACACCTTTCGGTTTTTCTAGAGGGATGGCGTAATGTAAAATTAAAAATCCTCGTGGATCAAGCAGTAAAACTTGATTATTGTTGATGGAATTGTTGTCGATGGAATGCTTTGCGAGTACTTGTGCTATTTTTTTCTGCGCTGAAGTATTTAAAGTAGAGCAAGATAAAATAACGCGGCCCTGGTCCTTCCCTAAAGAAAGGTGGATTCGTTTTAAAAGATCATAATGAGCATCATTTTCTTTTTGCGCTTCACCTATTCCCATCGGATTTGACTCACAGAGATAAATGAGCTGCCATTTTCCTTTCATTTCCTTCGTCTGTATAAAACCTACAGATTCAGCAGGTATGGGGGGATTAAACAATTGTCCATTAGGGCTTATCTTTAATGGAATAGCGTCATGGAAGAGATAAAAGACAGAGGCCAAACATAAAGGGAAAATAAAGAGAAGGAGCAGCCATAATAAAGGCCATGGGAAACGTTTTTTGTTTAAATTGTTCAGATTGTTCAGATTTCTCAGATTATTTAGCATATCGAATCTCGCTTCATCCCTCACCCTTGTTTAATATGGCTAACCCAAAAATAAATTAAAATCGCTATGGCCATGGTAAACCATTGTATGGCATATCCCAAGTGTCGCGCCGATGATAAACCTAGAGAGAAGGGTAGTGTTTGAAATGCATAGGGACTATTTTCAGATAATTGTAATATAAAAGGATAGAGAGGCTGTTGCAGTTTATTAGATAGTTTTTCGTAATCAAGCTGTTGAACGAGTAAAGGCCACGACTGTTCTGCCAAAGGGTTTTCCTCTTTAAGTGATAAGCCTTGACTCAGTTGATTCACCATTCCAAAAATATGAATTGTTTCAGGTACTTGTTGAATCAAGGGTAGTTTACTTCTATCTTCCCCCCAGGGGATAAAGCCACGTATCAAGCAAAATCAATTTATCATCTCCCATTGCCTGCAAAGGGCTTAGCACACGGTATCCAGGTTGGCCTTTCAGAACTTGGTTATCTAGCAAAATATTTTTCTCATTTAATAATTTTCCAACCACTGAAATCAGATGATAGCGAAATATTTTTACATAATCTGGCTCTAAAAGCAGGTCCTTTTGTGCTTCAAAGGCTGTGGGTTTAGCTTGTAGAGCAAGATTGTGTTGCATTTCTAAAGTTTGCTTGAATTCCATTCGTCCTAGTTGCCAGAAACCTAAGTAGACGAATAGTAAGAAGAGGAGTACAGTAACTAAGCCATACCAGAAGTTTGGCAAAAATTTCCACTGTTCCCTTATGAACTTTGAGCTTGGCATGCAGACCTCATTTTTGTTTACCTTACTTGTACTGTTGTTGTTATTTTTAATCTTATCAAGCTTAGCCTTTGGTTTGTATTATTTAATTAAGGATGAGGGAGAAAAAAAACGTACTGTAAAGGCTTTAACCATACGAATTGTCTTATCATTACTATTATTTTTAATTTTATTAATGGCTTTTGCATTAGGGTTTATTACCCCACATCCAGGGCCTTAATTTTATTAACTAGGCAGGTAGATAATGAGAAATGTCAGTTTTACTTAGACCCTAGAATCTCCAAAGTCATTCGTATAGAATGAAATTTTTTTCTAGATATCTTAAGCAGTTAGGGAGGAGCGACATGGGATGGTATTGATTTCCCAATTTTGGACTAGATTAATCGTTCTCTTAGCTGCGTTACTATTTAGTCACATTGCTCTGGCCGATTACACCTATAACATGACAGAAGGTGTGACAGAAATCAGTCGTGGCATTCATGCGCTTCACATGGCCATCTTTTGGATATGTGTTGCAGTCGGTACTGTGGTCTTTTCAGTGATGTTTTATGCCATTATTTATCATCGTAAATCCAGAGGTGCAAAGGCCGCTCATTTTCATGAAAGTACTACTGTAGAGATCATTTGGACTCTCATTCCTTTTGCTATCCTGGTTGGAATGGCCATTCCCGCCACACATATGCTCATTAAAATGGATGATACTCGAACGGATTCGGCGATGACGATTAAAGTTACAGGACACCAGTGGTATTGGAGTTATGAATATTTGGGAGAGGGGGTTCAGTTTATTAGTAATCTCCTGACGCCTCAGGATCAAATTCTGAATCGAGATGTTAAAAACAAACATTATTTATTAGAAGTCGATAAGCATTTAGTGGTTCCCATCAATAAAAAAATTCGTTTTCTAACAACCGCAAACGATGTGATTCATTCCTGGTGGGTACCTGCTTTAGGAATCAAACGAGATGCTATCCCAGGTTTTATTAATGAGGCCTGGGCAAGAATAGAAACACCGGGTCTTTATAGAGGACAATGTGCAGAATTATGTGGTGTTAAGCACGGTTTCATGCCTATTGTGGTAGAGGCGGTTTCGAGTGAAGTCTATGAAAATTGGCTTGCACAGCAAAAAACGGAAGCAAACAAATCGAAAACTTCAAAATGACGACAAGGTTTCAACATGACGACATCAAGCAATATAAATCAAAGCATTGATCTACCAAATCAGAGTGGGCAAATAGATGGGCAAACAATAGACCACGAACATCTTCATGGTCCTGCCAAAGGCTTATCTCGCTGGATATTCACCACTAACCATAAGGATATTGGAACCCTCTATCTTTGTTTTAGTTTTTTGATGTTTCTTGTGGGTGGATCCATGGCAATGGTGATTCGTGCCGAACTATTCAAACCTGGTCTACAACTACTGGAACCTAATTTTTTTAATCAACTCACCACCATGCACGGACTTATTATGATATTTGGTGCTGTCATGCCTGGTTTTGTTGGGCTTGCAAATTGGATGCTCCCTCTTATGATTGGGGCACCGGATATGGCATTACCCCGAATGAACAATTGGTCATTTTGGATTTTACCCTTTGCATTTTCAATCTTATTCAGCACGTTATTTATGGCAGGTTCAGGACCCAATTTTGGTTGGACATTCTATGCGCCTTTATCCACAATTTATGGGCCTAAAAGCACCGATTTTTTTATTTTTGCGATTCATTTGATGGGGATGTCTTCTATTTTGGGAGCTATTAATATTATTGCCACCATCTTCAACTTGCGGGCCCCAGGGATGACATTAATGAAAATGCCCATCTTTGTTTGGACCTGGCTGATCACAGCTTTTTTATTAATTGGTGTCATGCCGGTTTTTGCCGGGGCAGTTACCATGGTGCTGATGGATCGAAATTTTGGTACCAGTTTTTTTTATGCTGCCGGTGGTGGAGACCCTGTGCTTTTCCAACATATTTTTTGGTTTTTTGGTCATCCAGAAGTGTACATTATGATATTGCCGGGTTTCGGCATGATTTCTGAGATTATTCCAACTTTTAGTCGAAAAAATTTGTTTGGCTACCCCTCGATGGTGTATGCAACAGCAAGCATTGGCATTCTCTCTTATCTTGTTTGGGCACATCATATGTTTACAACGGGAATGCCTGTTGCCGGAGCCGTATTCTTTATGTTTACGACCATGTTAATTGCAGTGCCCACTGGAGTTAAAGTGTTTAACTGGGTAACCACCATGTTTAGAGGTGCTTTAACCTTTGAAACGCCCATGCTTTTTGCAATAGCATTTTTAGTGATGTTTACGATGGGCGGATTTTCAGGCCTCATGTTATCTATTGTTCCTGCAGATTTTCAATATCAAGATACTTATTTTGTTGTAGCCCATTTTCACTATGTTTTAGTTCCTGGTGCTGTTTTTGCTATTATGGCAGCGGTTTATTACTGGTTACCTAAATGGACGGGACATTATTATAGTGAAACCTTAGGAAAGATACATTTTTGGCTGTCTGCCATTGGTGGTAACCTTACCTTTTTTCCTATGCACTTTTTAGGTCTGGCTGGAATGCCAAGACGTATCCCAGATTATGCTTTGCAATTTGCTGATTTTAACCGGATTGCGAGCATCGGGGCCTTTATCTTTGGTACTTCACAATTGCTCTTTTTATATATTGTTATAAAAACAATTCGGGGCGGCGCAAAAGCGCCTGCTTGTGTTTGGGAAGGTGCAAAAGGATTGGAATGGACTTTGTCTTCTCCTCCCCCCTACCATAGTTTTACAACCGCACCGAAAGTTGAATAAATAAAGAGGTAGAAGAGAGAAGTGAACAATATGCAACGCTTAGTATTAAAACTATTCCTAATCGTGCTTCTCATGTTTGGTTTTTCATTTGCATTAGTGCCAATTTACAATGTTTTTTGTAAAGTGACGGGACTGAATGGTAAGGTTGATATAGACCAACCCGGTTCGTATGCTTTTCGTTACAAAACAGAATCTAGCGAGGCTTCTCCAAAGACTATTCGCTTAATTACCGTGGAATTCGATGTTAATCGGAATCAAAAAATTCCCTGTGAAATTATTCCAGAACATTTGGCATTACAGATAAAGCCAGGAGAGCTAACGCTAACCTCTTATTATGTGAAAAATCTAACAGATAAAACAATGATTATCCAAGCGATCCCAAGTATCAGCCCTGGAATTGTGGCAAGATATCTAAAGAAATTAGAATGCTTTTGTTTTAATCCTCAGGAATTGAAACCCTATGAATCTCAACGCTTAGCACTCCGTTTTTGGTTAGAGCCGGAAATTCCCGAAAATGTACATAGGTTGACTTTGTCCTATACCATATTTGATGTGACAAAAGTCGCTAAGGAGAAAAAAAGTGGCACATGAACATGAACCACCGCATTATTATGTTCCTGCACAAAGTCATTGGCCTATTGTTGGTAGCGTTGGTCTTTGTTTATTAGTGCTTGGAATTGTGAATGCCATACATGAACATAGTTTTGGCTATTATCTTATTTTTGCGGGAGGGTTGACACTTGCATTGATGATGATCGGCTGGTTTTCGTCGGTGATTCGCGAAAGTCAACAAGGTTTGTATTCTGCGCAACTCAATCGCTCTTTTCGCTTAGGCATGGGTTGGTTTATTTTTTCCGAAGTGATGTTTTTTGCTGCTTTTTTTGGTGCACTTTTTTATGCAAGATGGCTTGCAGTTCCTTGGCTCGGGGGCATAGGAGACAAAGCTTCATCTCATATGTTATGGGAAAATTTTCATGCCAGTTGGCCTTTATTAAATAATCCTGATCCTCAAAAATTTCCAAGTACACGAGAGGCTATGGCCGCGTGGGGTATCCCTTCACTAAATACTTTAATTTTGTTATCTTCAGGTGTGACAGTTACTTGGGCGCATCATGCTTTGCTTAATAATCGTCGTCAACAACTGATTATAGGACTTGCGCTTACCATTTTATTAGGGGCAACTTTCTTAGGGTGCCAAGTATATGAATATAAGGAGGCCTACACAGAATTAAATTTAAAATTAAGTACTGGCATTTATGGCAGTACATTTTTTATGTTAACTGGCTTTCATGGTGCACATGTGACTATCGGAGCCACTATGCTAACGGTTATTCTATTTCGCTGTATAAAAGGTCATTTTACCCCTGCAAGACATTTTGGCTTTGAAGCTGCAGCCTGGTATTGGCATTTCGTAGATGCGGTTTGGTTGATGTTATTTATCTTTGTATATTGGTTGTAATATACTCGAAGCAAATGAGTTTAAATACCTTTTAGACTTCGGCATTGGAGTTGGTTTTTCGATGCAATTCATAGATACCCTATTTGCACTATTGGCAGTTTTGCTCTGGGCGGCGAATTTAATCGTTATAAAATTTGCAAGCGCGGATATTCCTTTAGAATTTTTTAATTTAATGCGTTTCGTTTGTTGTGTTCCCTTTATATTTTTTATTAAGAAGCCACAAATACAATTAACTAAGTTATTCGTTGTGGTTATATTTTGGTATGTGCTGAACTTCTTTTTTATGGGGCTGGGTTTACATTACGGTATGGGAGCTGGAGTAGTTTCGGTGGTTTATCAAACCTGCAGTTTCTTTGGCGTATTCTTTTGTTACCTATTATTGAAGGAAATTCCCAAAGTTTATCAGATTACTGGAATGATATTGGCTTTTATAGGCATTCTGTTACTCTTTAATGGCTCTTTTGTTAATAATGTCTCTACCGCTGGATTAATTTATATCTTATTAGCAGCGCTTTGCTGGGGCATGGGGATCTCTCTTATCAAAAAGTTTCATTTGGCCTCCGATTTTTCAACAAATGTATGGTTAGCGGTTTGCGCTGTCATCCCCATGGCAGGGATGGTGTTTTTACGAGGGGGGACTGATGCTTTTATAGATTCCTTTCGAGCAGTTACACCATTTTTGATGTTCGAAATTGTCTTTGCTGCCTTAGGCCCTACCCTATTAGCCGGATGTTTATGGTTTCGTTTGCTCCGGAAATATCCGAATTCAATCGTAACCCCCTTTATATTTTTATTGCCGCCCACTTCTTGCGTTGTTTCTTATTTCTTGTTAGATGAACGCTTTTCATTATTGCAGCTGGCAGCTTTTGGCATCATATTAGTAGGCATTTTACTAAATCAAAATCTTTTAAAATTTGGCTTTTTAGCACGGTATCCGCAAAAATTATGGAAAAAGTTGACCTTAACAAGCTAACCACTTTTTACTATGTTGCTATGGAAGGTTCCTACCAAAAAGCTTCTGTGCATCTTGGTATAAAGCCACCTTACATTAGTAAGCAAATTACTTCATTAGAAGAAAGTTTCAAATGTAAGTTATTTAAGAGATCGCATCGCTCTTTGATTCTAACCGAGGCAGGTGAAAAATACCTAAAATCTGCTCAGATTATTGTTGAACAAATTAAACAATTAGAAGAAATATCTAATCCAGACAATCAAGAAGAGGACGAAACCATTAGAATTGTAACCACGACGGGTGTTACGAATTTATGGTTAGTTAGAAAATTGAAAAATTTTTTAGAGTTGCATCCAAATTATAAGCTCCGCATTATCACTACAGATGAAAAAATTGATCTGACCCATCATTTTGCAGATATTGCTATTTTACCCAAAATAGATCTCCATCCGAATGTTATACATAAAAAATTATTTAGCTTTAACATAAAGTTATATGCCTCTCGTGAGTATCTTGAAAAATTCGGTATTCCAAAAAAAGCAGCAGACCTAGATCAACATAGACTCATCAGTTTTTATCATAATGAAGCAGGCCATAGAGGAAATGTGGATTGGCATCTTACCTTGGGCAGCAAAAATAAACCACCCCGGGTACCAGTGCTTGTAATCAATTCTGCCATCGCATTATTCGAAGCCGCCACTCAAGGAGTAGGAATACTTGCTATTTCAGAAGAATTTCCGTATATTGGGTCGACTTCTCTCGTAAAGGTATTGCCCGATGAAGGGGTCTCGGTACCGGTATATTTTGCTACTACCATTCAAAAGTTACATTTGAAGAAAGTGTCGATAATCGAGGGATTTTTAAAAGACGAGATGATGGAATAAAGGAGAGTCATTATGAACATCATTGATATGAACAGCCTGGCAGCAAGAAAGAAAGCTCCATTTTTAGTTCCACAACTGGAAGTGGCGGATGATGGAGTTACAAAGGGATCTCAGAAACATCAAGTGAAAATAGATGTTAAAAAGATTTTAATATTACAGAATAGGCTAAGCACTACGACTATATAGTCTAGATGAGGTTTTTATATGCGGCCTTTGTTCTGCCCTTTGCCTAATTGGAAAAGGGCAGAATTTCTGCATAATAATTTAAAAAATAAACTCAAAGAGAGTTTAGAATATCTCATTGAAACAAATAAAGAAGAACTTGGTGATTATTATGTTGTATGGAAATCATCCCTATTGCATCTTCAAAGCCAACAAAAAATACCCAGTATTTTTTATTCTCTGAATTCACGATTAGCACAGGAATCCATGGCGGGAACAGCAGGAAATGTGGCTGCTATCGCATCCTACATCGATGTTATAATTAAAAGTTCAGAAAGTCCTCAAAGTTTTGTAAAATATAAAAAGTATGAAAATTCTATAGAAAATCGAGATTTCGAGAATTCTAATCCGAACTTAGTTTTTTTGAACTTTAGAGAGGATAAACTTCATAAAACCAGGTGTGGTCTGCAAAAAAAATATATTTTATTTGATTTACCAATGCAGGCAGATATCTATAGCCCCGATGAAGCATCTGCGTTGAAAATACAAATGTTAGTAACAGAAGCTTTAAAAAGAATTGCGGTCACACATGAAGCCTACTATCAAGAAATGTTAGAATTTATCAGTGAGATTATGATTTTGAAATCCGATCACCTAAAAGCCGGATCCAGTTTTGATCTATTTGGCATGGTTTATATCAATGAAACCAATGCCAAGCAATCGGTTATTAATATGATGGATTTATTGATTCATGAAGCAGCTCATTATTATCTGTATTGTTTATCGATAGATGATCCTCTGGTCGTAAATGATTATCAAGAAAGGTACTTTTCTCCTATCAAAGGCAGGGAACGACCTATGATAGGTGTCTATCATGCCGCCTTTGTTTTATTTCGGGTACTAAAGTTTTTATCATTTTTAAGTACATCAGATGAAAAATATACTAATAGGTCAGCTTCAGAAAATAACTTAGATTTACAAGAAAAAAAAGAAATCGCGGCATTGAATACAAAATACTCCCAAATAGTGGCAGAGAGCTTAGAAACCGTCCTGAAGTTTGGAAGATTGACAGAATTAGGTGATCAGTTGATAAGGGCAACAGAGAGGGAATTTGATCAAATGACCCAGATCAGCGAGAGACAAACTCTAAACCTTGTTTAATAATTTATCGTTCTAAATAATTTTTAAGCCATATTAAATAGGAAATTTAATTTTTTTTTAATCAAAAATGGAAATTTATATTGACAAGACTAAAACCAAAAGATTAAAGTCATAGGGTCTCTAGATTTCAGAATGAATGCTAGAGCTAAAGGAATCAGTTCTCGCCATTTTCACAATATTGGCCAGCGCACGTAATACTAGGCAAGCATTGTTTTATAGGGAGAGTAACATGCAGGGATCAAACCTAGAGGTTCAAGGGATTGCCAATCATAAATTATCAGAAAAACATATTCCACTCACATTAAAAACGGATTGGGAAGAGGCCTGCCCAACAGCTCTTTCTGCTTATAAAATTTTATGCGATTTTTCAGCATTACACCCGCATACTAACAATTGTATTGAAATCACTCATCAGGTCTTAGCTAAGGGCCTGAATCGTCCGCTACATAAATCCATGTGTGCGCTCAATTGCCTCGAAAGAATGGGCTGTATTAAAATTCATGAAACCGAAAATGAATTGAAAAACTGCTTTGCAAATAAAATTGAGTTGATATTAGGTGACCAACATTTGCAAAAAATTGCGTAAGTATTGGGGATTAGTAACTGTATTGAGAAAGAAGTAGAATGAAAGGTTTTTGAGGAGTATAACTTGAGAGAATTAAACTGAATGCTTGATCAGACTACCTAAAGCCTTTGGCCTCGCGAATCAAATCATAAGCAGCGCGAATTTGCTGAGTTTTTTCCTTGGCTAGTTTTGTCATGTGTTCTGGCAAACCTTTAGATGCTAATTTATCAGGATGATGTTGGTTCATTAATCTTCGGTAAGCTTTTTTAATGTCTGCAGGGGCTGAATTGGCAGGAACGCCGAGTACGCCGTAAGCATCTTCAAGTGACTGTCCATTAGAGCGTCGCCCGGCATAACCCTGCTGATAGCCTCTTTGATAATCCCCATGCGATCGAGCTCTTGAATTCGAATATGTGTGTGATTGCGATGATCGTGACCAGCCACTCTGTCCAAAGCCACTGCCTCCTTCAAATTGACTAGACCATTGATGGAAAGCTTGGCTTGCCCATTGTCTAGACCAGAGCTGTTGAAATTCATGAGCAGAGATATGTAACTTGTTGCAGATGTATAATAATAATTGTTGTTCTGAAGGATGGAGTTCTCCATCTGCTAATGCAGCTTCTAATTGTATTTCGATAAAAAATCGGAGCAAATCGCGATCATTGCCGCATTCTCGATAGAGTAGATCTAACATACTATTTAAATCAAAATCGGACTTTTTACCTTCATTAAAAAGACGAATGGCCTCTTGACGTAATTCCTCGTTTAACTCTAAACGTGCCATAATATTTTCGGCTACTTTTATTTCATAGACACTGACATTTCCATCTGCTTTTGCTAGATGCCCCATAACAGAAAAAGTGGCTTGAAAAAAGGCTTGCTGGACTTCCGCCGTATGCCTGCGGGGAGCTTCATATAAATGAAATTTGATGCCTTTATCGAATAGATGTCCCACAAGAAAGCCAAGAATGGCACCGAGACGACCCAATACCATATAACCAAATAATGCACCGATAATTTTTCCAAAAATTGTCATTTTAATGATCCGCATTTATTGTTAAGTTCAGCTAATTGTTCTGGTGTGCCAATATTATACCAAACTCCAGAATAATGTTCACCTGTTATTTCTTGATTCATAAATGCCTTTTTAAAGAGTTCAGGCAATCTAAAAGCGCCTATCGGGCTTTCTGAAAATAATTCAGGTCGATATACACCGATGCCTGCAAAATTAAACAGGGGACAACCGATTTCAGTTACAAACTTGTTTTCTAAAAGGGCATAATCTCCTCGAGGATGATGGGAAGGGTTATCGACTAATACTAGATGGGCTAATCGCTCGGGTTTTATTTTAAGTCTTTCAAAAGGAAAATCGGTAAAAATATCTCCACTGATGGCAACAAAAGGTTCTGGTCCTAATTTAGAAAGGACATTGACAATCCCCCCTCCTGTTTCTAATATTGGATCCTCATAAGCATATTGGATGTTAACACCAAAGCGTGATCCATTCCCGAGCGCCGCTTCGAGTCTTTCACCCAAATGACCCAAATTAATCACAATTTCATGGATTCCAACGTGAGCAAATTTTTGCAAGTGATACACGATTAAAGGAGTGCCTGCAACGGGTAGCAAGGGTTTGGGCGTATGATCGCTTAATGGGCGCATCCGTTTACCCCGTCCCGCAGATAAAATTATGGCGCGCATTTTTGCGGCTCCTTTTCCGGCATAATCATTTCAAAAAGAGCATGATAGGGTTGCAATTCACCATAGCGTTCATAGGTTTCTTGAATGTAACCTTGTAGCTTTGGTATGTCATTGAGATACTGTTTTTTTCCGTCACGATAATGCAATCGGGCAAAAACACCTAGATTTTTTAGGTGACGTTGCAAACCCGTTAAATCCATCCAGCGCAATAAGGTTTGTGTATCGATGTGTTTAGATAAAATCCCTAAATTTAGAGCTTTTTCTTGATATTGCCCCACCCAAATTTCTATAAGCGATCGCGGCCAACTAATATAAGCATCTTGAAACAGCGAGGCTAAGTCATAGGTAATGGGTCCTTGGACGGCATCTTGAAAATCTAAAATACCTGGACCTTCATTATCTATGATCATCAAATTTCGTGAGTGATAATCTTGATGCACAAACACAGTAGGTTGTTCAGCAATAATTCCAAATAACTTGTCTGAAAGCGTTTCCATCAGCTGTACCACGTTGCTATCAAGCTGCAACCCGAGATGTTTTTCAAGGTACCACTCTTTAAAAACATGTAGTTGCCGTTTCATAAAAACTTTATCAAAACAAGGGACTGTTTCTCTTTTGCAAGATTGAATTTTCAATAAAGCCTGGATGGCATCTTGATATAAAATCGGGGCAGATTGATGATTCAATTCGTTTAAATAAAGTCTATCGCCAAAATCAGACAAAAGTAAAAAGCCGTTTTCTGCATCAAAAGCTTTAATCGTTGGGACTTTGACACCTTGTGCTTGTAATAAAATAGCTATCTGCACAAAGATATTAGGTACTTCTGGCGGGGGGGCATCCATCAAAATATAAGAAGCGTTTTCAAATAGAACTCGATAATACTTTCGGAAACTGGCATCCCCGGCCAAAGGCAAACGTTTAAATTTTTCTATGCTTTCCGCACTTGCCACTCTTTCCGCTTTTTCTGCAGTTTCGGTTTCTAGCGTTTGGTTTAACCAATGATCTAATGCTTGCTCGCGACACATGTTAGTAAGAATTCCAATTTAAGGTTAATTTGCAGTCAAATCCAAATTATGCGATGTTTAGCCTGTGAAATATATTCTGAATGGAATTTTGTTTGTTGTCACGACTTTTATCTTCTGGACACCCGTCTTGGGATTAGAATCGTCCCAAAAAAGGGATCCTTGCTTTGATGATTGGATTATAAGTTGTGATCCTAACAATCTTTGTGGAGGTTATTACTGCGAAGAATCTCCCCCATTCCCGGGCGCTTCAGAGGAATTTTTAAAAAAACAACCCATCACTGTGACGGCTGCTCATGCGGAATTTAATCAGGAAGGCGCTTCGAACTTACGCGGCAATATTCATCTGATTCAGGGAAATCGACAAGTGAAGGCGGATTCAGCTACTGTTTGTCGAGATCCCAAAACCAATAAGCTAGACACCATTACAGCCAAAGGCTGTGTGCGTATCCTAGAGCCTGGTCTGCGACTAGAGGGTACGGATGCTTTGATTTCTGTGCCAACTGATGTAAAAACAATGAATAATGCTCAATACCGAATTTATTCACGTCATGCACGGGGCACTGCAAAATCTATCACAGCTTTTAGCAACACCCGTTTATTCCTACAAGACGCAACCTACACTACCTGTAAACCTTATCAAAATAATTGGGAGCTTAGGGCAAAATTAGTGAATCTCAATCGCATTACCGGAAAAGGAGTGGCCAAACATGCCAGAATGTATATTGGTGGCCTCCCAATTTTTTATGCACCCAGCCTTACTTTTCCAATTGATCATAGAAGAGAAAGCGGGTTTTTGTTTCCAGCTTTTGGCCAAACCAGAACATCTGGGCTTGAAATTGCAACCCCTTATTATTGGAATATTGCCCCTAACTATGATGCCACTTTTACGCCACGCATATTAACTAAACGAGGTGTCGATTTGCAGGGACAATTTCGTTATTTATTTCCATTTGGGGAAGGAGAACTACAAGCAGGATTGCTCCCTAATGATGAGGCTTATCGATTGTTTAGAAGAAATGCGATGTTATTTCCTGCTTATCCAGCAAATGATCCTCGTACTAGAGCCTTACAGCGCGGCAATAATACCAGAAAAGCATTTGCCGCCAAACATAATTCGCAATTCAATCGAAATTGGTCTGGCAATGTGAATTACAATATTGTGGGTGATGATAATTATTTTATGGACTTGGGAACCAATTTATTTGCGGCTGGCAACACTCAACTCTTGCAACAAGCGCAAATCAATTATCAAGATGAATATTGGAAGGTGCTTAGCCGTGTTCAATCCTATCAAACGCTACATCCTTATTTCGGCCCGCTTAACAGGGAAGTTTACCAACGTCTCCCTCAGATAGCATTTTCAAACGAATATGATGATTTACCCTGTGGTTTGCAATGGACTGCAATAGGTGAAGTATGCAATTACAAGCATAGATTAAGTGCATTTAATGCAGAGCCTCTCACGAGCGGTGGTCGTTATTTTGTTCGGCCGGGTTTGGGTTATTCTTATGTGCGACCTTGGGGATTTTTTAAGCCCAGAGTGCAATTAGATATGTTAACCTATTCACTGTCTTTAAGTCCTGCCGATCGCCGCAATCAACACACTAAAAATCCCAAGCGTATTTTACCGATAGTGGATATGGATAGTGGTTTAATTTTTGAACGAAATGTCAATATTAATCAATGCCCCTATATTCAAACCTTAGAACCCCGGGCCTATTACTTATATGTTCCGTATCAAAATCAAAACACTTTCCCAAATTTTGATAGTTCTTATCCAGGTTTTGATTATAATTTACTCTATCGAGACAATCGTTTTAATGGCTATGATCGCTTAGGGGATGCGAATCAAATAACGCTTTCCGCAACGACTCGTTTTTTAGAATCCGCAAGAGGAGCAGAGCAATTAAGCTTGACGGCAGGGCAAATTTATTACTTTAAACCGCCAAGGGTAACCCTTCTAAATTCGTTTTTAAATCCCCGAGTTTTTGATCAAGAATTACCCAATCGACACAGGTATCTTTCGCCGTTAGTTGGCTTGGCTCGTTTAAAATGTTATGAAGCATGGTTTGCCATTGCTTATTTAGAATGGAATGTCTATCGAAAGGATATTGAAAAGACTGCATTTTGGATGCAATATCGTCCGAGTGAGTTATCGGTTTTTAATTTGGGGTATCAATATTTAAGACGGAATCCTGTTATCAATTATCCGCAAAATGTATTACCACAAAATTTAAAACAAATTTCGGCTTCTACCGCCTTTGAAATCACAAATGAATTGCGTGTGTTGGGGCAATGGAATTATGATATTCAAAATAAATTTAGTAACGAAGCATTATTGGGACTTGAGCATCAAGGTTGTTGTACTGCATTTCGGGTTTCCTGGGTTATGTTTATGCTACCCAATGCGGGGTATAGACAATATAATTCGGGGATATACTTTCAATTTGTATTCAAAGGTTTCTCTAGCGTTGGGCATCGCGATATGGGGCGAACCTTGGAGAAATCTATTCCAGGGTATAGGTGGCGGGGTGAGCAATTTTAGTCAGAGTGGCGCCAAGAACAATTCTAGGATAAAATGCTAAATATAATCTGTAATTTTTAGTTAGAGAGCTCATTATGATGGCAAAAATCCTTCGAACACCTATTTCTTGTTATATAAAAACTTATATAACAATCATGACCCTATTGATAAGCAGTTGTTGCTGTACAATAGGTCATTGTGCAATGCAAAAAAAAATCGGCACTTTAGATCGGGTTGTTGCCGTGGTAAACAATGAAGCTATACCAGAATCTGAGCTTAATCAACAATTGCAATTTTTGCTGTCAGAATTACGTCATAGTGAAACGGATCTCCCCCCCCAAGATCAATTGAAAAAACAACTTTTAGATAAAATTGTGATAGAAAAACTTCAGTTGCAAAAAGCCAAAGAAATGGGGATAGAAGTTCCGGAATCAGATCTGAATCATGCGATTGAAGACATCGCCAAACGCAACAATGTTACGGTAACACAATTGAGTTCTGCACAAGAAGAACGAGGGATGCCATTTACTAAGTTTCGTGAAATTATCAAAACTCAGATTATTATTTCAAGGCTGCAACAAAGGGAATTGGGACACAATGTTCATGTCTCGCAAGAAGAAGTGGATCAGTTTTTGAATTCATCTAAAGGACAAGATCAAAATGGGGCAGAATATCGTTTAAGCCATATTCTTGTTCCAATATCAGAGGACAATCCCCGTGCAAAAAATCGAGCTAAAACCCAAGTAGAGACATTAATGCGGCAATTAAAAAGTGGCGAAAATTTTTCAACGCTCGCTGCCGCGCATTCCACTAATCCTTCGGCACCGGGTGGTGATTTAGGTTTTAGAAAGGCCGCAGAGTTACCGACACTTTTTGCGAAAGTTGTACCTACTTTAAAGGTAGGCGAAGTACGGGGACCTATTCAAAACGAAAGCGGCTACCATATCATCAAGCTAGTTGAGAAGCGTATTGATGGTCTTCCAGCAAACAATAGCACTGTAACCAAAATTCATGTACGGCATATCTTGATGAAAAACAATGACAGGACTCCAGATACGGAAGTTCAAGCTTCATTAAATAAAATCAGAGAACAATGTCTGCTGGGTAGTGATTTCGGCAAATTGGCTTCAAAACATTCGGAAGAACATTCCTCGGCCTCCAAAGGAGGAGACTTGGGTTGGATAACGGCTAGCTCCGTTCCCACGGATTTCTATGATGCGATTAGCCATCTCCGTGCTGGGGAGATTAGCCAGCCGATTAAAACGGCTGCTGGATGGCATTTGATGCAAGTATTAGAGGCCAGACAAACTCCGGTTACCTCACAGGCTGCTCGAAGTAAGGCTTCAGAGCTACTTTTTCAACGCAAAGTTGAAGAACGTGTTGCCACTTGGTTAAAACGAGTACGAGATGAAGCAGAGGTTCAAATCTATCTGAATGAAGCATGAACATAAGTATGAGCATGAACCAAAAAATACACATAGGCCTAGAAAACGGTTTGGACAAAACTTTCTCAAGGATGAGAATGTTATTCGAAATATCATCACTTCCCTACATCTACAGCCGCAAGATCGCGTCATAGAAATAGGCCCCGGCCTTGGTGCCCTAACCAAACCGCTTCTTGCACAATTGAATAAACTAGAGGTGGTTGAATTAGATAGGGATCTCGTTGAACAATTAAACCATTTTGCAAAAACACAAGATTTAACACAAAAATTAACTATTCATCAAGACGATGCCCTAACATTTGATTATAAAAAAATAGAAAGAAAAAATGAAGAAAAGTTAAGATTGATTGGCAACCTCCCCTATAATATTTCTACACCCCTGATTTTTCATTTTTTAAATTATTGTCCTATTATTCAGGATATGCATTTTATGCTGCAGCAGGAACTGGTTGATCGCATAGCATCTTCACCTCATCATAAAAGTTATGGGAAGCTTAGTGTGATGCTGCAGTATTTCTGCAAAACCGCCATGTTGTTTACGGTACCGCCTCAGGCTTTTTCCCCGGCACCTAAAGTTACCTCTGCTATCGTTCGCTTAACACCTTATGCTGCACCACCCTACCCTGCTAAAAATCTAGATCGCTTAAGAAAAATAACAACAGCTGCTTTCAATCAACGCAGAAAAACCCTAGCCAATTCGCTAAAAGAATATCTTGCGAAAGAAGATTTTCTGATTTTAGATATTGATCCTGCTCTGCGGGCAGAGCAATTGAGTGTGGCTGAATTTGTTCGTATTGCGAATTTCTTGGAAGATAAAACATAAATGGCGACTTATGCTATTGGAGATTTGCAGGGCTGCTTTGATGCTTTAAGGCGATTATTAGATAAAATTAATTATGATGCTACTAAAGACCAATTATGGTTTACGGGAGATTTAATTAATCGCGGCCCAAAGTCCCTAGCTACGCTGCGCTTTGTTAAGGATCTTGGTTCAAAAGCTATCACGGTACTTGGCAATCATGATTTGGGTACCTTGACGGTCGCTAGAGGTGCAGAACCTTTTGAGACGGAACATCATACCTTTCAGGATATTTTAGAAGCAGAAGATAAGGAGGATTTATTGCTCTGGTTAGAACAATTACCTTTACTGCATTACGATCCCAATTTAAATTATGTATTGGTACATGCCGGGCTTTATCCTTGGTGGGATCTGAAATTGGCATTAACACTTGCTAAAGAAGTCGAAACCGTTTTAAGAAGTAAGGACAAATTTTCTTTTTATAAACATCATTACGGCAATATGCCAGATCACTGGCAGGAAAATTTAACAGGATTTGATAGGCTACGGTTTATTGTGAATGCGTTTACCCGTATGCGTTTTTGTAGTTTAGATGGCAAATTAGAATTAACGATTAAAGAATCTGCAAACAACGCCCCTAAAGGATGTTATCCTTGGTTTGAGTTATGGGATAAAGAACAGCAAAAACGAAATAAATACAAAGACAAGAAAAATAAAGAAGAAGGCAAAAATGTTGGCATAGGCAATACAACTCATAATCCATTCAATATAATTTTCGGCCACTGGGCAGCTCTTAAAGGAGAATGTCCAATCCCTTACATCTTTGCATTAGATACCGGCTGTGTCTGGGGTAGATCTTTAACCGCTATGCGCTTAGAAGATGGTGAGAAGTTTGTGGTGGATTGTGCTGCCCACACTAACTTATTTTGATTGATATTTGTGTGCTGCTGCACAATGGCCCCTGCCCACTTCTCTCTTCTGATCTTGTACAAAATAACTTGAAAAATTTTGATTGAGGGATTCCTTATTTCCTGGTAAATAACTAAAAATAATAGGCAGTAATATATCAGATGCGGTTGGGAAGCAATCTTGTAATATTATAGTTGTTGACGAAATATCCAAGCTATTTTGTATACATATCGTGTCAGATGCAGGAGGGTTTTCATTTTGAGCAGCTGTCTTTGCATGATTTTGCTTAGTGAGAAAAAGGCAAAATTCTAGTAGGCGAACTTTGAATTCCGCCTGCTCTGTGGGATTTTCGTACTTAGCGTTTATAAAAAATGGGTTACATCCCTTTTCTAACCAAACTGTCAAACTCGCCATAAGCAGTTTATTTGCTTCCGTTTCCAAAGGGTTAAGGTTTGAATTGCTATTTAACCAAAGAAATTTCTGATTGTACATATAATAAATAATCCCTGAACGGTCACTTATCCAATAGGTAATAAAGCTTCTCATCCAGGCACCCCAACCAGTGACAGTATTGTTTAACTTAAGTGCAAATTCAGTTAATGTTAGTAAATACCGGTAACTCAGCTCATAATTTACTGATAAACCATTAACATCCTTAGTAAAATCTGGTTTTTTATGCAACAAAGTTTCTGCTTCTGGTGCAGAATGCTCAAATCCTTTGCCATCTATTAAACCATGCAGAACTTTTTTTATAAACTTGGCAAGCAATATTTTTACATCGTTTCCTGGCAATGCTATTTGGATTTGAGATAAATTATTCAAATATGAATGCAGTTGTAAGAATTGTTGTTCAAGGTCATTTTTTAATTTAAAACCAGGTTCTTCTCCTTGTTTCTGTCCATATCCCTCAAGCAAAATGTCTAGATCCCTACACATCAAGATTGCTTGTACTTTAATTTCCTCGTTCTGTTTTGTTCCTGCTGCCATAACAGTAGATAAAGTCGACGCGTTTGGAACAGTTTTTGTATTTAAAGGATCTATAGAACTCATTTCATTTCTCCTGGTTGATTTAAAAGTAATACCTAATGCTTCATTCAATGCCTAAACATAATCACACAGATGGCAGATAAAGAAATACAGTAAAAATAACAGTATAGAGAATCTTCGCCACACAAAATTTTGGTGTGTTTATGAAAATAAAAAAATTCTCATAGGAATCTCACCTATGTTGAGATAGCAAAATATCAATGGCTCTTTGTGTTAATTCAGACTTATAAGAAATTCCGGTTTTATTTTTTATCTTGGTTATATACATTTCTATTGTACGTGGTGATAATTTTAAAATTCTAGCGATTGCCTTCATACTTTTCCCATAAGCAAGTAAGTAAAAACATTGAGCTTCTCTTTGACTAAGCGAAGCCCCTGAAGGGATGGGATAGTGAAGTTCCTGATTAATACGCTGGTCATTGACTGAAAATTTATTCATAGTGATTTACCTTTTATGTTGTCTAACTTAAATTGCATTTGTTAAATCATCCGGAAAAAAATATATATTTAGGTTTGATATTTTGTAACTCTGAAAAAATACTAGAAAAGGCCCTAGGAAAAAATACGGATCATTGTTTTTAAAGAACTTTTTATAAAATAATAATTTCATATCATGATCTCGATGATAGAAAGAACGTTTGCGGTAACCTTTACCATTTCATATGTTAGAATGAAAACTCATAAATAGTCGTACAGGAGTGTAGCACAACCCTTTGTAAAAGTTCAGATTATTGTTAGAAAGTTAAATAAAAATTGTATGTTGATTAAAGATCGGGCATAATGACTCCGGTATCTATAAAGTGAAATCTTCAAATAAACTCTAATAGGCAAACGTTCAAATGAACTCAACCGACACAGGTCGTTTAATCGCCGGATTTTATTTTACATCTAGAGAAATTGACGTACTTGCTTGTCTTGTAAGTGGAAAGTCAGCAAGAAGTAGCGCCTCTTTATTGGATATTTCACCTAAAACTGTCGAATTTCACCTTCGAAATATAATGATTAAATTAGAGTGTAATTCCCAAGAAAAAGTTATTGATATTATTGAAAAATCAGAACAATATGAAATTTTGAAAAGGCATTATCTTACATTACTATTTCCCAAAAAAGAAACTAAAGATAATCCAGTAGTAAATTCTATAAGTCAAAAATCAGGTTCTTACAAATTTCCTTTTTTCAATAATAAGATTAAAATGGTTATGTTTGCAACGGTCACTGCCCTTGCAATTATCTTTTTGGGCATAACTATACTAAATTCAAGTGTTAGAATAAAACAATGGGGAGATAAATCAGACAATTTATGTTTAAAATGGAATATTCCAAGACAAGATCAGATTTTTATTGGTCGGGAAAAACTATTAAAGGATATAGAATCTTCCTTGCAGAATAACTGGCAAAAGGGATTTAAGCGATCAGCTGCTAGCATTTGTGCAGGAATGGGAGGTATTGGTAAAACTCATTTGGCACTACAATATATTCATCATAGCCAGTACCCCTATACACTTCGTGTTTGGTTCCCAGCAGAGAATACTGAACAACTTAAGCAAGAGTATTTTAAATTCGCAAAAAAATTGGGATATCCTGAAGAATATTCTACATTTGAGGAGGTTCTGTTTTTTGTTAAAAATTGGTTGGAAAAAAATCCAGGATGGCTTATTGTATATGATAATGCGAATTCCTATAAAGAAATCCAATCTTTTTTGCCTGAAGCCGGAGGACATGTTCTCATAACAAGTAGACAACGTTTTTGGCCGGATACTTTTCCAATAATACCTATCAATGTCATGTCAGAAAAGGAAGCTTTTGATTTGCTTACTTCCGCTATTAAAAAAACGAGATCAGGAGAAACAAAGGAAATTTCTAAACTGGCTAAAGTGCTTGGCTATCTTCCCTTGGCTTTGTCACAAGCTGGAGCTTATATTCACCAGAATCAGATCAGTGTCTCAAAATATTTGGAGCTCTATAAGGCTCATGAACTTGAATTATTATCAGATCATCCTACATCCGCATTAGCAAATAATGCCAATGTTGCAACCACCTGGAATATCAGTCTAGCCAAACTTGTCCAAGAGGCTAATGAAAATCATGAACCTACCTATGCGCTTGATTTAATAATGGTGGCTGCATATTTAACACCTGAAAACATTTCGCGCGAATTGTTATTAACATGGTTAAAGGAAGCCTATCCAAATTTGGAGTCGCATGAACTTATATTCAATAGGACCATTGGGCAATTATGGAAATATTCGCTTATCCATACAGATGGTGAAAATAGTATGGGGATCCATCGCTTATTGCAAACCGTTTTGCGAACTCAGCATAACAAAATTCTAAAAATTAATAAGCTAGAATATCCAGCCAGAACTATCTCTTGGTTCGACAAAATACTTAAATCTTGTCTCATGTATTATAAATCCAAAAATTTAGAGGGTGAATTACGGGATCCAAATTTGTTATCGCATTTACAAACTCTGGAATTACATGCCCAGTTGTTAAACATGGACACCCCAAGGTCAAGCCTTGGGAGATTTGAAAATAGCATTGGACAAACATTTTTTTCCATGGGTGACCTAAAATCTTCTCTAAAGCATTTTATGCGTTCTCTAGAGATAGGTGAAAATCCTATGGTTCTTGATCATAAAAGAAGAATTATTGGTTATGCTTGCAATAATATTGGCATGGTTCTAGATTGGATGGGAGACCCCAAAAAAGCCAAAATTTATTTAGAACGATCCCTTCATATGGCTCAAGAATATCCAAAAGAATATGATTTTTTAGAAATAACGATGTCAAATTTGGGTCAAGCGTATAGACATTTAGGGGAATTACAAAAGGCAAAAGAGTTACTAGAGACCTCTGCAAAACTTATTGAGAACCGTCAAGGCGAAGGATATGGTAAAGACGGTGTTTGGGCGGCGTTGAATTTATGTCAACTTGCCGAAGTTTATGGAGATTTAGGGAAGAGTATTGAGGCAAGAAGGGCCTTTGAAAAAGCTTTGGTCATTAGAGAGAAGTACTTTGGAAAAAATGATAGAAAAATAGCAGAAACCTTAATAGGGCTTGCAGAGGCGCAAGTTAATGTTGGAAACCCAAAAGCAGCAAAAGAGGCATTAGAAAGATCATTAGATATCTTTGAAAAAGATTATGGGAAAGGACATATATTAACTGCTAATGTTATGACTGCGTTAGGCGGCGTCTATCGAGAATTGGGGGATAATTCACTATCGAAGAAAATTTTAGAAGAGGCCTTAAGAATAAGGAAGCAACATTATGGGCCAGTTCATCTGCATGTGATAGAAACCTGTTCTGAATTAGGTAAAACTCATTTAAATATGGGAAATTTCCATCAGGCAAAAACTATATTAGAGGAAGTGAAAAACTTCCAAAGCCAATATTATGGGGAAGATCATATTAAGATAGCCCCGGTATTATTTAGCTTATCTCAGGTCTATATCGGCCTTAAAGAGACTAAAACTGCAGAAGAATTCCTACAAAAAAGCCATCATATTTTTATTAAATCATATGGCGAGGAGCATCCTTTGTCTAAAAAAACCGAAGCACTCACATAAATATATCCAGAAATCCAATATTTTTGAATTGGCACTTCCTATAGTAACTTTTACGGTATAGGAATTTTACCGGTAGTTCATAAAAATTTAGATGCGTACACTAAAACCTCAGATTATCTTTTAACATTATTCGGAGGTTTATATGAGTGTTACAGCTACTTCAATTAAAAATGCTGGCGAAAGCTATTTCAAACAGGGAAACGCATTTGAGAATGGGATAGGAACAAACAAGGATCTGTTTAAGGCGATTTTCTGGTTCCATAAAGCCTCAAATGAAAATGAGATGAAGTCGAAAAATAGATTAAAAAATATCCAGGCAGAAGCTGATAAAAAAGGTAACGCGGAGTATGCCTATACCCTTGGGCTTTTCTGTGAAAGACATGGTAGAATTTTTGAAGCCATAATATGGTATTTGAAGGTAACAGACATAAATTCTCCAATTGGGGTAAAAGCCCGAGAGAGTTTAGAACGCCTTATTAATGATGATAGATTTGAAAAGGAAGGAGTTTCGAATGATGCCAATAAGGCAAAGGACTTATTCGCATATATTGTTGACCATGCTAATAGTAAGTTTCTGCATCATCTCGCAGAATATTATGATGTAGGAGTCAATGTCTGTGTTGATTCAATAAATTATGGTAAGAGTACAAAAAAAGCCTGTGATTATCAGAATATCGGTGTTGATTCAATAAATTATTGTAAGGATGGGAAGAGAGCATTTGATTTATATTCCCTTGCTGCAGAGCAAGGATATGCACCAGCGCAGTATAAATTAGCAAAATTTTATAGGTTTGGTAGAATCTGTTCAAAAAATGAAAAAACTGCAATAGTATGGTATCGAAAAGCAGCAGATCAAGGATATCATGATGCACTTCTGGATCTTGGCTTCTATTATAATAGCGGTTCAGGAGGATTAACTTTGGATGCAGAAAAAGCAAAGGAGGCCTATAAGCTTGCAGCGAATAAAAGTTGGAAAGTGTCTGTAATCCCAACAGATCAAAATACGGGAACCGCCACTTGCCCGAATCCGAATATAGTAAGTGTTAATACAAAAACGGCTGCTGATGCAACCACGCATCCTACGGTTCAAGACACAGGATTTGTTGCTGGTATAAGCTCTGCTATTGTAAACGCAGCTGCAGATTATAAGTTAGATGCGAAGTCTTCCCAGGATGCTAAAGCACAGCAAGATAATAATGTTGAAGCAAGGGTGGTAGCAGCAGCTGTACCACTTTCAAGTGATAAAGAGGATGCGTCATATGTTAAAATCGATGCATCAAAAGTAGCAGCAGAAGTATTGTCGGATACGAAGTCTCTTCATGATAATGTTGCACAACCCGCTTTTGCACCACCACCACAACCCGGATCTGGAGCAAATGGTTGGGGCGTTTCTTTTTATGGCATGATTGGTTGGATGTGGTCAGCAGTCTACTCAAATGTTGATAATACTGACGTTAATAAGCCAAATGAGCTTGTGAGTTCCGCTTTAAAAACACCTGGACAGAACTTGAAATAAAACCAACTTAAAGAAATGGTAACTTCCATCTAAGGCAATATTTGAAGGCCCGTCTATCTATGATATATAGGCGGGCCTGGATATAAGGGTAGCTATTTGAAGGTTAGAAAACGGATCTGTCCAACTTAAGCTTTTTTCTATACATGAAGATGAAATTAAATGGGGATTGATCCATTAGAATATCAAATTTGAGTGGATTTAGTCCCAAACGAGAACATGAACTTACACAAACTACGGCACAGAATACAGCGGTTGCACTTATTCTCTATTCTCGATGCCTGGTTTAAGATAACTTTGATTGGAATTTGGCGAAAAAATTTCTTTGCTGCGTATTAATGGAGGATATATGATTCAAGAAGTAACATCTATTTTAAAGAAATACCGTTCAATTAACCCTCCTATTTCAGAAGAAGATACTGAAAGCGCAATTCGTTTCTATAAAGAAGCATTTTCTGCTAAAGAAAAATTGAGGCGACCAATTTTGAATGAAAAATCTATACTTTCAGAATTACAGATAGGTGATATGATACTACGATTACCTGATCATTTTTCAATACAGAGCTTCAAATATGATAGAGCACGCCTTATGTGTATAAGTAGTTCATATATTAAAGATGTAGATGCTGTTTTTGAATCTGCAATTCAAGCTGGAGCAAAAATTAGTAGTCGACTTAGAAGTCATTCTTGGGGACGTTGGGGACAGTTGCTTGATCCATTTGGTCACTTTTGGGGTTGTCAAGGTTGGGAATGAAGGAGCACCTGATATACAGCATTATTCCTTTTTATGTTATTATTAAAGCTTTGAATTAGTCCATCGTTCTGGTAAAATTATTTCATCAAGATATAAAATTAAGTTTTATATGTCACGGTTCAGAAGCATTTTTGTAAATTGCAGAAAATGGTATTAGGAGTTAATACAACATGAGCGCAAATCTGAGTGAAAACTTTCAAGGAATGTTGCAAATCTATTCCCATGGAAAGACAGAAGACGTATTGGTTAAACCTTCTAAAGGGGAAAGGGATACATTAGCGAAACGACTTGTTGAAGATGCGAGTCCGCCGATGCTGAACTTAAAAGCCTCAGAAATGAATTGGAAAAAGTTAAGCGTGAACGGGATATCTTAAAAAAAGCGGTGGCGTACTTTGCAGAACCCCTAAGGTAAAATATATAATAACCCCATAAAAATTTATAAAATTTAAAATAATAGCCTTGGAAAAAATGAAAGATTGATCTGGAATCTACTTTGAAGGTATATCTGAACATTGCTTTTTCTTTGAAGATTCTTCAAGTTCGACTAATACCTTTCCATTTTGTATACCAGCTGCATAAGTATAGACTAAAGCTGCGCTTGCTGTCTGGCCTGCGCCACTATGGGATTGAGTTGCAGACCCGTTTTGCATGGCATTTGTATTCGTTGTTGCAGCGGCTGCAGCGATTAAGTGTGCTGTTGCGGTTACCCCACCTTGTGCAACTTTTGTGTTTATTTCAGATTCTATTGGGGGTGATGTTGCTGTTGCCATGAGGACTTGTATAGAGTTGTCAGCAGCCATTATGGGAATAAAGGATAAGGCTGAGTACGCTGTTGTGATTGTGATTTTTGTAAGGCCGCTTGTAGATAAAAATGAGGTTGATGATGTAGTCATGCATCCAGCCTCTTCTAATTTTTTTCTATCGTTGACCGTAGTATCCAGTATGTCGCTTTCAGTGATTTCTACAATAGAATTGGGATGGTTTTGAATAAAAGATCCATTTGTTTCTCGTAAATAACTAAAAATAATGGGCAGTATATTGGATGTTGCTGTTGGAAAAAAATTCTGCAGTGTTTGAGTCATTTTTGAAGCAATGTCCACATTGTTTTGTGTGCATTCCCATAAGGCATTTGCCATCGTTAATAATAAACTTATAAAAATATTAGAAAATGAATCTTTTTGATACTCCATGTTACCAAATAAAGGATTATCTAAGCCTGAGCTCATAGAACCAGCATGCATTGCCAACAAGGTACATAATTGTAACCTTTGATGTTCATCCATGTTCTTTAGTTTACATAAATGTTGGATTGCCGCTTGTTGATATCCTCTACGTAGCACCTCTGATTTCTTAAGATCACAGCTTAAGCCAAATAACAATTGAGCGATTTGATCCTGAGCTTGATGATACAAAGGAGAAAATACTACCAGTATCCGAAATGCTGCAATTGCATGTGGTGGTGAAATAGCAGTGAGTTCCTCTCCTACTTCGTAAGCCAAAGTAACATCATCCATAGGAGCACTATCTTGCTCAAATGATCTTTCCTGAATTTCCGATACTGCGGAATAGTGAATGGTCTTCAATGTTCTGATAATTTCATCATAGTATTTAAAATTTTGGCTGTCCTGTGCTTTTTTCAAATATTCCTGAATCCTAATTCTGAGTTCCATTTCCTCTTTCGAAGGGTCACGATGCCCACAAATAGCTTTAAAAATTTTAGCATCTTCTTTTGAAATAATATTTTCGTCTATCAGTGCTTCAAAAAATCTATCGGCCATAGGTTCTCTTAAAGCTTCGACTCGGAAATCCAATGAAAATGCTGAGACTATCGATCCACTTGGCATTTGACGTGAAAGATCACGAAATTCAAAAAATGGGTTGTGAAGATGAGCAATCCCCACAATATTTTGATTAATTCTATCGGCAAGAGACTTTGTATCTCGATGAAGTTCGCGAATTGCATTTATTGGATCTATAATGGGCAATGCCGGATTTCTGAAGGCAACTAGATTAAGTTCTGTAATGGCTTGACCTATTTTAATAGGTTTTTTATCAATAAAAATCCCACGTTTATGAGTTTGTATTACAATGTCAGAGATGTCAAATGGGTTTGGCTTTTTTTCTGCGGTTTCTTTTGTCGCTGGAATGTTCTTGTTAACTGCCTTTTTTCTCAACCATACAGACATACCAGATTTTTTTTCTGATTTTAATTTTAGTAGGTCTCCCTCCTTGACTTCCCATTCTTGAAATTGAAATTTTTCTTTTAGATCAGCTGCATCCTTATCAGATAAACTCTTATTTTGAATTTGAAGAGATTTAGGATTTTCAGTGATGGCGCCTATTGCGGGACTCTGAACTGCTGAGGTTGCTAAATCTGAAGTGTTTTTGTTTTCATTTGGTAGGGTGGTTCTAAATTTATAACTTATCTCATGTACACTTAGCAACTCTTCCAATGCCCGAAGTTCTAGCCATTCTTCTGGGACAGTCATAGTGTTAGAAGGTAAACCTGAATTATGATGGGCATCTATTTTATTATTTTCATATAATTTGTTAGATAGGGCAATTAATAGCCCGGAAATATTCGCGGCATTGAATACATCCATCTTCTTTATAATATGAATTAACCGCTCTTTTATAGTAATATTTACTCCAGCGTATTTTTCAAGAGTATTAGCAAATAAAACAGCAATTTTATTTCGTTTTTCTTTTGAGGTTGTACTAGTATAAGGGAATAACTTTTGCAAATATTGTATTAACTTTTCTTGTGCTTCTCTTTGTTGTGATGCTTTCTGTCCCGTTTCCAGCCCAGATCCCAGAGGTAACTTTTCAGCTTCACACATTTTAGTATAGATTTGACAGATTTTTTCTATGGCGTGGGGATAAAGATGTTTAAATTCTGGTATTAACTCAAAAGCTTGGATTGCATCTTTGGGGGATAGATCCATTAATTGTATTCCCAAATCATAAAAAATACAGCCACTGATATCTAATTTACGATCGGAAGTCATGCTATCTAAAGCAGTTTTATAAATATCATTTACTAAAGCAATGGCTTTATTATATTCCCTTTTGTCAATATATCTTTGTATTGTTTCTCTTTCATACTTAGTAGGGTAATTGCATTCAAACAGAGATTGAAAATAATCGGTTTCCCTTGAGGTAAATATATTATTTTCAATTAATAATTTAAAAAAAGATCCCATCATGCGCTCCGTCATGTCGCCCATATTCACGGGCATAGGTATTGTTCCTGGAATTAACATATAAGGATTTTCGATAAAACTCCATAATCCTGGAATCGAAGATAGCAACTCTTCCAACCTAGATCTAACAGTTTTGAGTTCTGATTGGAGATCTGAATCTGTTTTAACCTTAAAATATAAATTCAATTTCAATGGCAAAGAGGGGGTGTTTTGTGTGAATTGTTCTTTATCATGATTTTTTCGGGTGATGATCACATGTGTTAATACTAATTGTTCTTGATTTACTTTGATAGAAGCAGAAGTAGCAGCAATGGCTTCGCTAGATCCTTTTGAGTCAGTAGTTGTGGCGGCTGTGGCACTAGAAAGACTACCTGCAGAAGTATTGCTAGTATTTGCACTAGCATTAGAGGTTGCACCGGCAGCGGGATTAGACGCCGAGCCATCAGCAGAAATAGGGGGGACAGCTATTTTTTTCTCATAAATAACCACTTCCTGACTCTTCGATTTTACCAATTCATCAGGATTACCCTTAATAATCCAATCGTCTGAAAGCTGTGGGGACTTAGCGTGAGCGATGGAAGTTGCAGGATTAGTTACATTATCTTGTGAATTCTTAACGGCATTAGAGCTGGATTCAGCCATCGTTTTATTCAGATCAGCGGTAGTTTTTGGATCAACGGCAATCTTAGGATCGGCATCTATTTTAAGGTCAGCTGCAGTTTTCATGATTTAACTCCTTACAATGTATGTGTATGTTCAATATATTTAGTTATTTTTCTAAAAATGTTGTGCTGAAAAATGATATATTTCTAAGTTCGTATGATTGCATACATCCATTAGCAAAGCAATAACCAGACAGACTCGAAATTTAATATACAGAAGAATAAGAAATAGAAGCCGCCATCGCGTAGCCCATTATCTTTCAGTTTTTTAAAATCAGGGGATAAAGTATAGAAAAATATAGATCTTCATGGGGATAAAAAGTGTATAAATTAATATATTCCAAGGAAAAAGAATTTATCTCTTAAAAATCAATGCATTATAGAAAAACGGAAGATTCAGGGTTAATTTAATAAGTTAAACAAAATTAACAGATTGGAAGCAAGTTTTTTACGTATCCCTATTAAGAGCTATCTCATGTTCAACAGCCAAATCTTTTCCACTAAAAGCTACACCGATTTTTAAACAGCGTTTAATTTGATGTTGCAACAAAATGGCATTATAGCGTTGTTCATAAATCTGTTGTAGGGCTTGTTTTGCGCATTGCCTTAAATTTTCGGTACTATTTTCGTCTATGCTTTTTACTTCAATAATAATGCCAAGACCAGATAGATTGTTTGGAATGATGGCGATATCGAATTTGCCGTACCCGCTTTCTTGATTAGAATGGACTTGGTATCGATTTTTGCTGCTATATTATTACATGCATGACAAATAATGTAGACGTAGAATGCATCAAAAGGATAGTAAGGCATGGCATTTTTAACAGTCAATAATGCGAAGATATATTACGAAACTCATGGTAAAAGCAAACAATCTTTAGTATTGATTGCTGGATTTGGGTGCAATCATACCTTTTGGTTGCCTCTTATTCCCTATTTAAAGACAGATTTTCAAATTTTAATTTTAGATAACAGAGGCAGTGGGGAGACTCAAGATGATAACGGGGATTTTACTCTAGAAACTTTGGCTGATGATGTAATGGCGCTAATCAATTTTTTGGGTTGGGAGAAGCCACATATTGCAGGGCATTCGATGGGAGGTTCGATTACTCAAATTCTGGCAGCGAAATATGCAAATGCCATTGGTAAAATACTGCTATTGAATACTTCCGCAAAAACAAACGCCGTTGCTTTAATGGTGTTACGTAATATGCTCAGGTTACAAGAAGCCAATATACCACTGGATTTACTTGTTCAAGAATTTATTCCTTGGGCTTTTTCAGAGGCATTTGTTGAGAATTCAAAAAAGCTTGCATTATATATCAAGGCAGTACAAGAATACCCTTTTCCACAAACGCTGGTAGGTAATACAAGACAAACAAAGGCATTGGAAGTTTTTGATTTTCGATCAAGTCTAAACAGAATTAATGCTAAGACTTTAATTGTTGGGAATAGTCGAGATTTATTAGTCTCGGGGGAAGAACTTAGGTATTTAAAAGAAAATATCCAAAATTCCAGTTTAACAATTCTAGCAGGTGGGCATGTGATGTTGGTAGAGGAGCCTAAAACGACAGTCGATATGATAAAACAGTTTTTGGCTGTGGCATAATTTTTATAAATAGTGATTATTCTGGATTTTCGCTGGAGCTTGCCCCTAACGCCGATTGGGTGGCATGAATAACAAATCTTGGTGCTCTTCTCGTGAAAGCGGTAATCCAGAAGGTTGTTTGTCCTTAATGAGCATCAGTAAAACGATAAAAAACGATTATGAAAATTTACAATCTCTCTAGCTCCAATAATGTTCATCTAGAATTTGTGATGCAGTTATTATTTCATCGAAATATGATCTCCTTAGCAAGGCATTGTCAGCTCCCTCGCTGCAAATAAGTACTTTCTGTATAGTCTTTTCTTTTTTATTTGGGAACAACGATAACTTATTTTCAAATTCATTAATCACTTCAGTTTTGACCTTGCCCTCCAAGAATTTGATTTCACAGATTGTTATGACATTGTCAGCTCTATCAAATATTAAATCTATTTGATAACCGGGACTTTCTGCTTCTGTCGCCCTGTTAAAAAATACACCGTGCTGATATTGAATGGCTGAAAATCCCAAAATTTTTGCAATAACCGTATGATATTTTCGACAAAATCTTTCGAATGAAAATCCTAACCATTTGAGATAACTGCCCATATTAATCGCTGATTTTGGATGTTGGTTATAATCTCCATTTTCGATTTTATTTTTTATTGGATGAATAAATTTATAATAAAAATGCAAGTAATTATCTGAAATCATGTAGCGTATCAATTTTGTATTTTCACCTAAATTATATGGATAATACTTAGATATGAAGCCACATTTCTCTAGGTCTTCTAATATATTGGTTAAACTTCCCCCTAAAGGAATATCTAATAAATCTGAAAGCTCAATTCTGGATAAAAAACGTCTTTTACTTAAAGTATCTATTATTTTTCTATAGAATTTATTTTTGGACAAATTGCTTGTGAATATTTTTTCATATTCTCTCGAAAAAAAACTTTTTGCTTTAAAAGAATTTTCGCATAAACTCAAAAAAACAGAAGAATTTGTATTAACCCAATTTAAATATTCAGGTATGCCACCTACTGTCAGGTAGGCTTCAAAAATTTCTCGTTGACCTCGACTTTTTAAAAATTGTTTAGCTTCTATAATGTTGAGTTCTTTTAAATGAAATTCATGTTGTGAACGATTATACAATGCTTTGGAATGTACGACTTGGTCTATCATAAATGAAGGAGCTGAACCACATAAAATAACGATTAAATTAGAGTTGCGACGAAAATAATTATCCCAAACGAATTTTAATTCCGATACTAAACCGTTCTCATAATTTGCAAGCCATTGTAATTCTTCAAGATATATTGTCCAAGTTCCCTTTTGAGTATATTTAGATAATATCGGAAAAAATTCACTCCAGCTTTCAACCAAAGTCTTTGCTAATAAAGGTTCTTCCGTATATCGGGCTAGCTGAGCCATAACGTGGGTCAATTGTTGTGCTACTGGTTTTCCTTCTAATCCCTCAAACTTCAAAAGATTTCTATCTCTAAAGGATTGCTCCAAGAGTTCGGTTTTCCCCACTCTTCTGCGTCCATACATAATAATAATACTGGGAGACTTAGAATGGCCAATTTTCTTCAGCGCTATCAATTCCAGTTTACGACCAACAAAATCTTTTTTTGGTTCTATATGTAAAGGTTTCATCTCTATCCTTTGGTTTAGCCTATGAGCATCATTATAACCCATGATCGGCTAAATTTGAATATTAAATTTTAGCCTATCAGGGGTGAAATTGGTGCTGGTCGGCTAAAATTTTATATGAAAATTTAGCCCATCAGCTTGTCTTAAAGATAGGTTTGTAAAATTGCCTAGTTTTTAGGGGGATAAAAAAATCTTCTAAAATCGGATTTTTCAGGGGAATAAAATGCAGAAAATTGACAATTTTAGGGGGATAAACATTTTTTTATTTATTTTCAAATGGTTATAGATTATTCTTGCGAATAATTCTAATTATTTGATATATATAAATAAATTTTTTATCCCCAGGAAAAAATCCATATTGATAGATTTTATCCCACAGAAAAAATCCATAAGTGGTAATTTTATCCCCTGGTTTTTTATAAGTTTTTTTGATAAGCCTTGATAATAGCTTGAAGTAACTTAAGGATTACTTAAATTGAGAAGAAAAATACTGGTTAAATCTTAGACTTCTAGCGAGAGAGTTGTAACACAAGAATTTTGAGGTATATGGCAATATTTTAGTATTTAGCTAACCAATAAATTGCTATGGAGTCGGGTTGACAACTCATGATAATTTTGAAACACTGACACCTTAACATATAAAATCAATCTTTAATAAATAGTGCTTGACGGTCCATGTATGTTCACGCGTAATTGCTCTAAGCGTTCGTCTGAATACGGAAGAACGTTCAGCTTTGATCATAGATCATATTAAAATTTAGGAGATTATTGATGAGCGTTCCAAATAGCAGTACTTGTTTACCTTCTGCAAAAGATGCAGCAAGTTCTAGTCCCGCCACTTCTTCTAGTGTTAATCCCTTGGCCCGAGCTAGCTTGCCTACGCGATCAGATTTTGCAGGAGCAGGAACAGGTGCTCGCAGTGGGACTGCTGCGAGTGCTTCATCCTCATCTTCATCTAGTTCATCATCGGGTGCTGCCACTGCCTCATCCGCATCTTCATTTGGTTTATCAACAGCAAGCGCTGCTGCTTTAACTAGCGCCAACCACCCTGGGCAAAGGAAAGCTATTGATAATCCTGAACATCGTCCTCGTAGGAAAAAAAGAGAAGAACAATTAAGACAACTGATGGAGCATATTAACAAAAATAGTGGCACAATGAATTGTAGTCAAGTTGCTTATCGATTAGACACTGAATTGCGCAGACTGCATATTAAAGCGGAAGCGGCTACTCCTGATACTAACCCAGTGCCTGTTGAAGTTCCAACCATTTTTGTACGATTTCAGCACGATCAAAGCACCCAAACTATTCTGCAGGTCTCAACCGATAACCCAGATCTCATAACCCGCTGCGATACCACCACAAGGCAGCGAACCTTAATTGATTTGGCTTCAGGCAAGGAAGGAAATGAAAAATTAATTTTAGAAATCACATCTAGTAGTGGTTCCAGAAAGGTTTGGAATTCGGGACAATGCGTATCAAACACCCTTCTTTTCGATCGACTGCACAAGTTACCTAGAAGATCAGATGGTACCACCCAAGGATTTTTATTATTAGAAGGTTTGGATGGTAAGACTGCCCACATTGTTAATTATTTCGTTGAGAATTTCGATAAAAGTCACGACCTGGTATATTTTTTGGATGCTCAGCTACCAACACCCTGTCTTGCAAGTAATCCTGGCTCACTTAGCTATAACCATTATTTTAATAAATTCAAAAAAGAAGTTTTATTTATCCCAACTGTGGATGATCAAGAATTGGTTCAGCAGGTCGCACATAATCGAATATGTTATTCGAACATATATGGGTATATAGAAGCCATTGGGCGCGAAGATATCGATCTTATAAATGATTTGGTCAAAAAAGTTGATCCCAACTTGCTGCGTTATGTTTTTGGGCAACGTGATAATTCTCTCGTTACAGGTACAGGATTTGGCTGTGCGGTAAGGCATGGGAAGCTGCATGCCGTAAAGAAAATTTATATGCTTGATGCCTATCTTAATGATGTTACAGAACCGAGCAAAGGTGTATTGCATCTAACAGGAACCGCTGTTCGACCAGTTGATGATGCTATTGTACTGGGTCATCTAGCTATCTTCGAATTTATCCTTCAACAGGAAGAACGGTTTGACTCGGCAGCCAACTCGCATGCTATGCGTCAATTTATTCAAGATTTTGTGCGCATTGTAGCGTGGGTTTGTATTCGTAATATTAAAACATTTTTAGATATTCTGATAGAGAGGATTAATCGTTCTAAAAATTCAGAGTTTCTTAATGAAGTCAGACTTGAAAGATCCAACAGAATGATGCAAATTATAAAAGAATATGTAGAGAAAGTGAAGCAAGCAATTTCTTCGTCTAAAGACCTTAATCTTGCAGAGATAGAAAATTTATATAAAGAATTCCCAGGGTTTGGACATGTTCCATTAAGGGTTATAGTTAATGGCACTTGGACACTAAATAAGATGAAGTTTTTACGCTGGTGTTATAACAACAATATGCATGCCTTGGATTTTAGACCTGGCTGTATTCTTAATATTATTGTCGGATTAGTTTGTCTTTACGTCAAAGAACAAAATATAAACGATGTTAACGACTTTTTTAATTTCTTTCTAGAAAAACTCCCTAACAATGTAGATGCATTAGCTGAACAAAAAACGAATGTAGAGGTTGTGCAAAAACAAATAGCTGCACTTAAAAAGATGATCAAACCAGAACCCCATCTTAATGTTAACCTAGAAACCGCGGTAGATTTCATGCTGGCAGGGTTTAGGAAGATTCCCTGTAAATTAACAACTATCATTGATGAACTTTCTTCACTTCAAAAAGCCCTAAAAAGTATAGCAGACGCTCCTGCGGCTAATGCCGCTCATGCAAGGGCCGGGACAGCCGCAGCGCGATCAATGAATGCCAGATTTGGTACGAATAATGCGGGTACTGCTAGTCAATCCAGTATCCAGCTACCGCCATCGTCGTCATCACAACCACAACCAGATTCTTGTTTACTGCCGCTACCACCTCCACTGTCCCCATTGCCCCCACTATCGTTATTACAACCGCCGTTACCCGCAGGGGCGCAACAGTTCACTATACCATCTGCAAATGGTTCATTGCCTCTTCCAGTACCACCAGCCTTTGTTCCAAACGGCACAGCCCATGCAAATGATTCGGCATCAGCATCGTTACCAGCAACAGCCAAATCAAAAAGGAAGGCCCAACCTGTATCACCTGGGGCATCTGCTTCAGCGTCAGCTTCTGCCCCTAATAAAAGACAAAAAATGGTCACAAATGATACGCTTGGTGCTACATTAGAAAAAATTAGCAAACAACTGGAATCATTGACTGAGGGATTAAAATCAAATAATGAAAAAATACAAGTCATGCAGAAAAGAATGGATGAGTGGACAAAAAGTAATGTTACTTTTGCTGCAGGTAGGGCTGCAAGTACGGGTTTGAGTGCAGCAGCATCAGTCACAGAGACGGCTGCTAACACTGCAAGCGCAGCGCAACGATAGCTACAACGACAAGCTGCTGATGCAGCTGCGGCGACTCTTGCATTGCTTTCTTCTAGGGCTGTACTGGGAGCCGCGGTAAGGTGATGATATGAAAGTTGAAACTAAACGGCGTTGCAGTTGGGTTGGTGTAGGAAAACCACATTATGAACATTATCATGATAATGAGTGGGGTGTGCCGGTACATGATGATATCAAGCATTTTGAAATGTTGATTTTGGAAGGTGCTCAAGCGGGTTTAAATTGGGAAACGATACTAAAACGGCGCGAGGCTTATCGTAAAGCTTTTAAAAACTATGATCCAAAAAAAGTAGCAAAAATGAAAGATAGCGAATTAGAAAAATTATTAAATAATCCTGCTATTATTCGCAATCGGCTTAAAATATTTTCTACGCGTAAAAACGCTATCGTTTTTTTGGCTATCCAGAAAGAATTTGGTACCTTTGATAAATATATCTGGCAGTTTGTGGGAGGAAAACCAAAATTGAACCATCCGAAAACAATTAAAGATATCCCAGCGAATTCAAAAGAATCTGATGCTTTATCCAAAGATTTGAAAAAACGAGGGATGAGTTTTGTTGGTTCAACGATCATGTATGCTCATATGCAAGCGGTTGGAATCGTCAATGATCATACGGTTGATTGTTTTAAAGCATCTAAAAAATAATAAAGAGATTATCTAAAAGGTTCACTTTCATTTGCGGTTTAACTTATCCAGTTCTGCTCTTTCATCAAGGACACAATTTTGGTGTTGGATTATTTGTTGGGGGAACTCTAAATTTAAAGATGTCGGAAGTCCCACTCTCCCCCGTCCTCGGATCATAGTAGCCCGCATTCCTGCGAACGATATCCCCATGAGATTTATCAAATATCCCATTAAGCCGCTCTCCAAAATGTGATCAAACTTAAGCAAAGTTGCTCATTTTGATCAAGTTTGGCGAGGCACTATCATGCACCTCGTTTAATTTCTTGGTGCTTGTAATCGTGTTACTGTCCGATCCCCGCGGTGTAATTACCACACCACTAGAACGAACACACCAAGCCCAACGTTTTTCAACGTGGCCCGAGCTAGGCACTAACGGGAAGATTTCTCCCGTTTTTTTCTTTCAGGCTCCCGAGAACCCGAACCAAGCCATTTTTCGCCGAATTTTCATCGCGAATATGATAGGTTTGGCATTTAGGGCAATTCCAAGCACGAATAGAAGGTTCAATTCCTCCTTCTATTCTATACTGACAATGACTACATGCTACGAGTGGTTCCTTCTTCCTGAAACTCTTCGTACGATTTGCCCGATTTTTGTGCAACCCAAGATAAGACGTCTTTAAATCGTCCAATTAATGAACGATTATTCATGGCTCGTCGCATTTGGGTTGTACAACCATTTCCATGAGGGGTGTAATCACCTATCGCTACTAAATCATGATCTTGAAATAGTCTATGGGCGACGGTATAGCAAAAAATCTTAGTCTGCTCTCGACGTTTTGCATAAACCCCTTCTAGAGTGGCATTTAGTTTTTTCCATCGTCTTGAAGGTTCGTACCTTTTTTTACCAGTAGAATTACCTTCATGATCACGGACCTCTAATAAGCGAGATTTTTTGTTGCATCTATCTCTTTTTGATTTTAATTCGTCCAATCTTTTATCAAACCCTTTAAGCCAAAAGGCTGCTGAAATTTCTATTGCTTGGCCAGAGGTATTAACACCATAAGCCAGATTTTTATGATTTGGATCGAGCGCAATCACATCCCTTACCGGCTTTTGAGTTGGCAGCAGGGTGGCGACCGTGAATATGGCGCTATAGACGCCTGCCTGTTTTACAACCCTCAATGTGCGGATTTCTCGATCTTTTAAAAGATAGGCTTCTGGCATATCAATAGAAATACTACGCTGTTTCCTATCTTGTCCCATTCCAAGGGATAGCTGTAAAATTTGGTCTTTAATTTGGTATCCCTTAAAAGGTTCATCATATAACAATGAAAACCAACGTGCTCGCCATGAACGAAATCGAGGCCAACCTGTCTTTCCTTTCCTTTTGCCTTTGCGAGTCTTTTGATAGGTTTGTATGGATTCAGTTAATCTCAATGCAGCATTTTTGAGAGGCGCTGCGTAAACAACCTTCAAAAAAGGGTTTTCGTTCTTCAAACCAGGAATTAAATTGCGGAGTCCAAACTTAGTATAAAGGATTTTAGACGTATTCAAATCTTGCGTTTCACGATAATGTTCTCGATATTCGTTGGCTTTTTCCAATAATCGGTTATAAAGCCAATTACAGATCCGAGATTGACCATCTAGCGTCTCAGCCGTTTTAATATCGGGCTCTAATCTAAGTTTAATAACGGATACTATTTGTTTATGCATTTTTTAGGATCCACCGCCTGTTTTAAATTGTCCATCAGTTGTTTGTTTTTACGAGAACGAGAATCATACAAGCTTGCACTAAATACAGTGATAATCTCAAGCACATCTTGAGCCAATTCTTATTCAAACGAAGGTTCATCACCTTGATTGACAATCACAACTTCTACTCCTTTAATCTCACATAAAGAGAATACCAGTTCTGATCCAAAACGCAATAGTCTATCTTTATGGGTTAAAACTAATCTATCAATTTTATTTTCTAACAATGCCACTAATAATTTTTTGAGTCCCTTTTTATTATCATTCATACCAGAACCTAAATCGGAAATAATTTCAAACGACCATCCTCGTTGGCTACAGTAAAGTTCAAGTAATGTTCTTTGCCGTTCTAGATCAGATTTTTGATCGTGACTCGATACTCGGGCATAAGCTATGGTTATCTTAGAGGCAATCCTATTTTGTAATGCAGTGGAGTAAAATTTCGTAGGGTCATATCGACGTTGTCCTCCTGAAGTCCGAATGTGTGGTGCAAGTTTACCTTCTTTTTCCCAACGTCGAAGGGTTTGAGGACTTACCCCAAGATACTCTGCAGCTTCCTTAACACCTATATACTTGATCATTTTGATATAGTATGATCAACTTTGAATAAGTTCAAGTGTAGCAGTTAAAAACCCTCAAATATTATTTTTAAGCCTTTTCCAACCATTGTTCTAAATGTTTACCTTGACGTTGAAGGAAACTAGGGTCTTTAAAGGTTAAGGTTAATAAGGAAATCCCTTGCAGACTAGAAATTAAATATTCTGCCAAGGAAAGAGATTTGTCTGCTTTACCTAATGCATTAAATTGTTTTTCTACCCAAGTTAAAGTTTTACGCATTAAATTGGCAGCATAAATAGAAATCTCTCCGCCATGCTTGCCTAACTCCTGACACAGGCTGCCTAAAGAGCAACCAAAACGGGCAACGGTATCGGAGCCTTGTGAATTTTGTGCAATAAAAGAGCGTAGGCGGTCTTTTACATTAGGTAACTGATCCCAGGCAGTAAATAATGATTGCATTTCTGCTTCTCGTTTTTGTACGACAGCCAATAAGATCTCGTCTTTTACTTTAAAGTAATAATAAACATTTCCGAGAGGGACATCCGCCTTTGCTGCAATGTCAGCAAGCGTAGTCGTATGAAAAGTTTTTTGATAAATCAATTCATCTGCGGCTTCAATCAGACGGTCGCGCTTATCATTTTTTCTGGACATGTTTCTGCATACTCCTAAGTTAGTTATTTGCTACACTGCTACTCAATTTCTGAGCTGGGAAATCATATCATAAGGGCAATCTTTTTTGTGCGTCTCAGAAGAAAAATTGTTAAAAGCCAAAAAATGTTAGTTGGTTAATATGTTACCCCCTTGGGCATGTAGCTATGTGGCATATAATCCACTGTTAAAAAAACACCTGTTCTTATTTTTTATCTAGTTTAAAAGATACCACCTTCAAACCAGGAATTCTATTGAAATCAAATTCATTGGCTGTCAGTATCGTATGATTATTGGTTATGGCAGTTGCACCAATAATAAGATCGTTCGTACCAATATGGATCCGTTTTTTTAATAAGCCACTTAAGATTTGAGCATATGTTCGGGCTTCTTCTTCTCTAAAAGGTAAAATGGTAATGGAATGTAATATATTTTCGACAAAGGCAGAACGTTTAATCCGCCTTTTTAATATATGATTATATGCTAATATGATAATTTGCAAATATATTCAAGTATGCATATACATTAGACAGGATAATTTGAAGAGAGTAGCAAATGAGACAGGACAACAAAAAGGATATCATCGCAGCCTCCATACTATCGGCCAATATACTATCAATAGGTCAAGAAGTCGAAAAGGTATTGGCTGCAGGAGCAGATTGGATTCATTTCGATGTTATGGACAATCATTATGTCCCCAATTTAAGTTTTGGTCCAAGCTTATGCCAAGCCTTAAGGGATGGAGGGGTAAAAGCCCATATTGATGTTCATTTAATGATAAAACCCGTCGATAGTATGATTCCCATGTTTGCAAAGGCGGGAGCTAGCAGCATTAGCTTTCATGTAGAGGCCAGTGAGCATGTAGATAGAACCTTACAATTGATTCGTGGTGAGGGTGTACAAGCAGGGCTGGTTTTTAATCCTGCAACCCCTTTGAGTGTTTTACCCTATGTGATGGATAAATTGGATTTAATATTATTGATGTCTGTTAATCCTGGGTTTCCTGGTCAAAGTTTTATTCCTAGTGTAATCCCTAAGCTGAAAGAAACTAGAATTTTAATTGATTCCTATAATCCTGCGATTCGTTTAGAAGTGGACGGGGGTGTCAAACTCAATAATATAGCTGTAATAAAAGAGGCTGGGGCAGATACCTTTGTTATTGGATCTGGCATTTTTGGATCTCAAGATTATCGGATGACAATGCAAGCATTTCGGGAACAATTATACCCATTGAATCAATGGAAGGGGAAGAGCTAAATAATTCTCTCTCTTTTAGAATGATAAGTCTCTAGAGAGACGTGTAAATGTTTTTGCCAAAGAATAGAAGGGGCATTTGGATGCTTATGATTTTGATATGCAAGATTTGGTTTCTTGGAAATAGATCTTAGAATAAGCAATTTTGAAGGGAACTGATTAGGTTGTAAGCTTTTATAACCTTTATTAAGGCGTATATCTTTTGTTTCGTTCTTTTTTAAAAATGAATGTATAGTTGCTCGTATAGAATATAAAGAATTTACCAGCCTTTTTTTAAAATTTCTTATGATGCGATAAAGCCGACGACGTTTTTTTAATAATAACATTTGCAACCATCTCTGTTTTCGAAGCAGGTATAGTCTAAAGAAGAATATAGATTTCAACAAAATTTGGTTATCAGTGATCCGCTGCCGTTCTTTTTCTCGGTTAAACATTTTAAGATTTTCAAAATGCAACTCAGCTTGAATGGCTAATATACTAAAATATTCTATTGTTTTTTGTGTTTCCAGTTCTTTTTTTAGCTGCCATTCCTTTTTTTGATGATGTATATGATTATTCCATTGCGGCAAAAAAAGACTGTAGTTACTGGGCTTGTAGAAAAGGGAGAGTAGATTTTGCGAGGAATGTATAAGATAGTTATGATTGGATGGATGTCTTAATGAATGCGTTTTAACAGAACTATGATGCGGAACAAATTTGCGAAATATTTTCTTAGAGGATAATAATAGATTAGCCATGCATCGCTCCCTTAGGTCCAGAAGTCCCTAAGAGATTTAAACGGCATAAAGGGAGTAAACTTTAGAATGTAGGAGGTTAGGTCAGTTAATAATTCTGCATTATGTTTTTCTATCTTCTTCTATATCTTATCCTGCTATCGTTGAAACGGATCAGGTGGACCAGGTTTGGTAGGAATGGCAAAAGGATTCTTGCTTTTTACTTTTTTATCTTGATCTTCTTGCTCATTCTTGGGGGTATCAGGACTCAACGGATCGAGTATATTCGCGGTTGCTTTTAAAGCAGTATCCAGTGGATTTTCTGGCGTTTGGGAAACCCTGTCATTTTGTACTTCTTTTGTTGCAGATAATGTGTTTGCAAGCGCATTCCATTCATTCCCTAAGGTTTTTTTGAATTTGTCATCATAAGTTTGTACATTCCCTGTTGTTAATAATTGGGTTAAATTTTGTTCGGCATGGGTTCCCCATTGAAATAACAATTGCTGCCCTGTAGGATTATTGGTTGGCGCGTTGGCAGTCGCATTTGTTGGGCCTGATGTTGGATCTGATCGTAGCACCGCTGCTTGAACCATTTGATATTGTTGTTGAACGTCATTTAACACCTGATTAAACTGATTCAGCGAGTTTTGTGGATTATTAGGATCATTGGGGCTTGAATTCCTCATGGTTTGTTCCAAGCTAGCAACATCCTGATTTAATTTGTTGACTTGTCCCGGGGTAGGTCTTAAATCCATTCCTGGCATATTGTCTGATTGTTGCAATGGATTTTGTAAGGATTGTTGCATAGTCCTATTGAGGTCAGCTAAGTTCTGGTTTAAATTATTAGAAGTAGAAGCTATTTCTGGATCCGCTAACACTTTCGTTGAAAGAGCTACTGCTCCTGAGCCTATCGCTAATGCGGCGCTGTGATGATGCTCTGCCCTCTGCTCTTCATCCAATCTTTTCTTTTGCTCTGCCGCAATTTCTTGAATTAACTTGGCTTCTTTTCTATCCTCTTTTTCCCATGTTTTTTGAAGGGTTTCTAATGCCTGCTCTTGTTTTCTGTGACGTTGTGTATATTCTCTTCTTATTTTATTCAAGCGACCTGCCTCAAATTTTAATGGAACCCCTGCAAACAAAGACTGCCTGATAGATAGAGATAATTCAAAACGATCTAAAGCCCCACTAACAGCTTTTGTATAAGATTCCTTTTTTGCAGGATCCATATTGCTGTTATTTATTTCGTCAGTATAAGCTTTCCGGAGGCGGTGTACCCTTTCTGGATCTTGAAAGGCTTCGAATTCCATTTTGTTTTGTGTTTTGAGCGAAAGATGATTGAACAGTGCATCTTCAAAAGCTTCAAGGGGGATGGGTGATTTAGCTTTAGTTTGTGGATCAAAATTATGTTTAATAATATCGTGAATGGAAAAAAATCCTAGAGCTGCCATATCTATATAGACTCCAAAAGTTAGGAATTATTAGGGCCTAGCGAAATGCCAAAAGACCCTATAAATATTAGACAGCTAAAATCAAATAAGTTTAATTTTCCAAAACCCAATCAGCGACTTGTCGAACGACCTGTGGCGAAATAAGTAATCGTAAATGTCCATGATCTTCTAAGATAAGTTGATTGGCGCTATGTCTATTATGGGCTGGAATGGCAGCTTGCCAGGGCACAATCATATTGTCAATTTGACTGGCCACATAATGATAGGCAATAGAAGAATACTGTATTCGATGGGTTAGATCTTTTAGAAACGAAGAATGGGGGGACATTTCTTTTACATTTTCACCATATCCTAATGCCGCAAGGCGTGTCCCTTGAAATGGAGAACCAAGGGTAATCACCTTTGCAACTTCCCCGGGCTTGGCAATAAACTCACTGTAATAACTGCAAACCAACCCGCCCATAGAATGTCCAATTAAAATAATATTATCTTGTTTTGTCTCTGCCTTAATATCTGCAATTTCATCTTTTAATTTTTCAGCATACTTTGCTATAGAATCAAACGGCGCACGGAGATTAAAGGAATAAATAGGGCCAATAGTTCTATGACTTTGTAAACGATATTTAAACCAAAGCCAATCCGTTTGATTTTGCAAATATCCGTGCACCAATAGAATTGGAATGCCTTCATTGTGGGAGGAAGCAGAAGATTTTTGAGATAAAAACTGAAAGGCCGAAAGAAAAAAGCGTGAAAAATTACAAAACCATTCAATGAAAAAACTTTTTATGATGGCTAATAATGGAATTCCCGAAACCTCACCCTGAAAAGATTTTAATCTCATTTCAAACCACAGAATAAAATGCGTGATTAAACCATGTAATAAAGAAATGATGATTAAAAATATTAAGAAGACTTTAAGTGTAGACCATAATATTGCAAGCATGGATTATCCTTGGCTATGTTCCAGGGGTGTTCTTGCGACAATTTGCAGGGCGTGAATTTCGGGCCCAATCAAACCCTCTAAAGCATTATAGACCAGTCGATGGCGTGCTAGTAGGGCCTTGCCCTCAAAAAGAGATGAAACCAGGATGACGTGAAAATGACCGCCTCCACTTTGGCGGGCTCCTTCGTGATTTTCATGCCCTTTGCTCTGGTCATCAATCGATAAAAAATCTGGATTTAAAGCGATTTTTAAACGCGATTCAATTAATTGAACTCTTGTATTCATAGATTTGCATTCCTATTTTAGGTCTCAGTACGATGACGGAACATATAAATACTCTGTCCCAGCACAAACAAAAAGGTAAGGCCCAAACTACCGAATAATTTAAAATTGACCCAGGTGTCCGTATCAAAATTTTGCATGACATAAATATTTAAAAACCCCATGCCAATAAAGAAAACGACCCAACTTAGGTTTAAACGCGGCCACGCCGCAGGATTCAACTGGATACTGTTTTCAGCAATGCGCTGGATAGCAGGCTTATGCCCTATCCACTGCGAAAGAAGAAATCCTAGTCCCAATATCCAATAAACAATAGTGGGTTTCCATTTAATAAAGGCTTCATTCCGAAATAATAAAGTTGCCCCCCCAAGCACGACTAGGGTGACTAAGGTAATGAGAGGCATTTTTTCAAAATGACCCAAACGAAAACGTCCCCAAAGGACCTGGGCTAAGCTAGCAGCCATCGCCACCAGGGTCGCCACGTAAATACCTCCCCATTTGTAGGCAATAAAAAATAATATAATTGGAAAGAAATCAAACAAAAATTTCATAGAGAATCCTCTTGCCTTTGGGCTGTACTAGAAAGCGGTCACAGTGTAAAGTGTAACAGCGAATTGTGTTAAATCATGCTATAGGTCTCAACTATGTATAATAGCGTTATTTCTAAGAAAAATCACCGAATTGTTTCTGGGGCAAGGGCCACTGGGCACTTACATCTGGGTAATTATTATGGAATTTTAAAGAACTGGGTTAAATTACAGTCAGAATACCCCTGTTTTTTCTTTATTGCGGACTGGCACGCCCTAACCACACAATATGAACATCCACAAAAAATTAAAGAAAGTACCTTTGAAATGATTTTAGATATTTTAGGTGTAGGCATTGATCCAGAAAAATGTATCTTCTTTGTGCAATCTCATGTCCCAGAACACGTGGAATTACATCTGATTTTATCTATGCTAACGCCACTGAGCTGGCTTGAACGTGTCCCAACTTATAAAGAATTGCGCCAAAAATTAAAAGAACAACATTTAGGGACTTATGGTTTCCTGGGTTATCCGGTTTTACAGTCAGCCGATGTTTTAATCCATAAGGGTGAGTTGATTCCAGTTGGGGAAGATCAAATCCCCCATATTGAATTGACAAGAGAAATAGCCCGTCATTTTAATCATTTATATTGTCAGGGGAGCAAACCGCTGCTCCCGGAACCTCAGCCCTTACTCACTTCAACCTCAAAAATGCCTGGACTTGATGGGCAAAAAATGTCAAAATCCTATCATAATGTGATTGAATTAAGAGAAGATCCAAAATCGGTTGAATATAAAATTAAAGTGATGCCCACTGATCCGGCTCGTGTTCGGCGTACAGATCCAGGCGAACCTGAAAAATGTCCTGTTTGGCGCTTCCATCAAATTTATTCAAACAAAGAAGTACAATCTTGGGTATTAAATGGTTGCCGGAATGCCAGCATCGGCTGCATAGAATGTAAACGACCGGTTATGGAGGCCATTATTGCAGAGCAAGCACCGATTCGTGCACGTGCAGAGGAATTTGCAAAAGACAAAACACGAGTTAACCGTTTGTTAGAGCGGGGAACAGCATTGGCCAGAGAATCAGCGCAAGAAACTTTAAAAGAGGTTCGTGAGGTAATGGGATTAGAACATGTCCACAGTTGAACCAACAGTTGATCAAACTGAAGTAAATCAAAAAATGAAACAAGAAGTCGATCAAACGGAACAGTCACTATCTAATGCTTTATCAAGTGCTATCGCCACCGTGCGTGGGGAAGCTTTTACTGCTATGCCCGCTGATCTCTACATACCTCCTGATGCGATGGAAGTGATTCTTGAAATTTTTGAGGGACCATTAGATTTATTATTGTATTTAATTCGAAAACATAATCTGGATATTTTAGATATTCCTGTTGCAGAAATTACGCGTCAATATACCGAATACGTTGATCTGATGACCCAATTTCGCTTAGAGCTTGCCGCGGATTATCTTGAAATGGCGGCGCTATTGGCTGAAATTAAATCTAGAATGTTGCTGCCAAGACCGCCTGAAGCCAGTGCTGAAGAACAAGACCCAAGAGCGGAACTGGTACGACGCTTACAAGAATATGAACGCATAAAAATAGCTGCAGAGAATTTTGAAAATATGCCAAGATTAGGTCGAGATTTTTTTACAGTATCGGCTTCTCCTCCTAAATTTGATATTGATAAACCACAACCTTACGTTGACTTAAAAGAAGTATTGCTTGCTTTTAAAGATGTATTAAAGCGCATTGATCATCAAGCGATGCATCAAGTTCAACGAGAAGGCATGTCGGTTCGAGAACGTATGTCGAATGTATTATCTAAATTAGATGGCGATCGTTTTATTGACTTTGTTGAATTTTTTGATCTTTCAGAAGGCAAGTTAGGAGTTGTTGTCACTTTTCTTGCTCTTCTAGAATTAGTGCGTGAAATGATGATTGAATTGGTACAAACCGAAGCCTACGGGCCGATTTATGTAAGGGCACCTGGATGTTAGACGAAACAAAATTACAACCTTTATTAGAAGCTCTGCTTTTAGCGGCAGGAAAACCATTACGAGAAGAAGATCTATTGGCTTTATTTGCGGAAGAAGAACGGCCAAGCAAAGCTGTTCTGCGGCAAGCCTTAATAGAACTGCAAAAGAGTTGCGAATCTCGCGGTATCCGTTTAATTGAAATCGCGAGTGGCTTTCAATTTCAAATCAATCCTGAATGGGCACCTTGGGTGTCTAGATTATGGGAAGAGAAAGCACCCCGCTATTCTCGTGCCTTGTTAGAAACCTTGGCTTTAATTGCTTATAGACAACCTATTACCCGAGGGGAGATAGAAGATATCCGTGGTGTTTCTATCAGCCAATCTATTTTTAAAACCCTATTAGAAGAAAGGGAATGGATTCGCGTGGTTGGACACCGGGAAGTACCAGGGAAACCTGCACTCTATGCCACCACAAAACTCTTTTTGGATTATTTTGGTTTAAAAACACTAGAAGAATTACCTTCCTTACCTGAGATCATGAGTATGGAAAATGCATCGGAAATTGAAGATGCCAAAGTTGAAAAGTTTATACAAATGGCATTGATTGATGGCGAGGGTGAAGTTTTAGCTGCAGAAGATGAAACTACTAACACCACAGGAGCCGATGCCTTGCAAGTGAAGACTGATCGAGCTTTTTGCAGCCAACGAAAATGATGCCTTCACTGAGAACGAGGAAGATGAGGAGCACAAGGAAGACGAAGAAAATGCAGATGATGAAAATAATGATGCTTATGATGAAGCATTAGACATGGATGAAACCATTGAGGATGAAGTAGTCGCATTAGAAACTGAGGCATTAGAAGCAGATGCAGAGGTAGAGGAAATTGAACTCTTAGATTATGAAGAAGAATTTGATGAATCAGCCTTAGAAACAATAGAAGCAGAAATAGACGGAGATGCAGAAATAGATCTAGACGCAGATACCGATGAAGAAATAGAGGTATCAGACCAAGACTCAGAAACAGAAATAACGGCCGAGGCCGAAACGGAGACTGAAAAATAAAATTTATGTCAAATGAAAGCACTGAAAAATTACAAAAAGTATTAGCACGTATGGGCCTAGGCTCAAGACGTGAAATAGAACAATGGATTATCAACGGCCGCTTGTCGATTAATCAAACAAGAGCCACCCTCGGGGATCGCATTAAATTATCGGATACGGTGACTTTGGATGGGCGCCAAATTTCACTGAGATCTTCGGAAGACGTGGGACAACGCGTCTTGATGTATCATAAACCTGCAGGAGAGCTTTCCACCCGCAGCGATCCAGAAGGTCGCCCCACCGTTTTTGATAATTTACCTAAACTTCGCGGCAGACGTTGGATTTCTGTTGGACGCTTAGACTTTAATACCTCAGGGCTTTTGCTGTTTATGACCGATGGTGAATTAGCCAATCGTTTAATGCACCCCTCCTTTGAAATTGAACGAGAGTATGCTGTGCGAACGCTTGGGACTCTCAACGAAGACCAAATAAGACGTTTAAAAAAAGGCGTTAGACTAGACGACGGCATGGCCGCGTTTAACGAAATTATCGATGCCGGTGGTGAAGGCGTGAATCATTGGTACCACGTCGTATTAAAAGAAGGCCGCAATCGTGAAGTGCGCCGCATGTTTGAAACTGTAGGCCTAACGGTGAGTCGCTTAATTCGCGTTCGTTTTGGACCCATCCAATTGCCAAGATTCCTTCGCCCCAGCAAATGGAAAGATCTAGAAAAATCTGAAGTTCAAGCGCTGTGTCGTTTTGTTAAGTATGATGCACCGTCATAAATTCATTTTACATAATGCTACAACAATTTAGACTTTCGACTAAGTCTGAAGTTTGAATCACTTTCCAAGTGTTTATCGACAATAGTCGCGACGATTTCCTGCTTTATGGGCTTGTTGAAAACTTCATTCATACCCGCTTTTAGTCCTTCTCTTAAAAAATCGGGATCATTATTAGAAGTAACACCAATAATATAAGGTTTAAGTTCATTTTCTAAGTTGCGAATTTCAGCAACCATGGTAGGGCCATTCATCTTTGGCATGTCGAAGTCAACAAAAATGAATGGAAAAGGTTCTATTTTAAAATGATTAATGCCTTCCTCTCCACTTTGGGCCAATGTAACTTGATAACCTAACTTTTCCAAAAAATCTTTTAGAAGCATTTGACTTATTTTTTCATCATCTGTCACTAATGCACGCTTTGTTTGTCTAAGCATTTTCCCGCTCTTCCCGTTATCTTCCAGTGGTTCTTAGAAACTATGGCTTTTTACTCTGAATTAAGTGCAGCTTAGAGTACCCATATCAATGAACCTAAAAATGATTTAGGATACTAAGTATCCAAAGTTCTGTATTGTCACATGTTAATTTTATTTAAATATTCGGCCAGAAATACCTATACAATACAGGTAGAACAATTTTAATATGTGAAAATGTTGTAAGGAAAATGCTTGGACAGAAAAAGCATGTGTTAATGACAGTTGAGGCTATCCTCAAAAATGAATAGTTGAGTAACTAGCGAAATGCACCGTAGATTTTGAATAAAGGACATCCTTATGGGTTTATTGATGAACATAAGAAATAAACAAATTATAGATTTGCAAAAATTGTATATTATTTTATGTGCTTTTTTTGCAATATTAATAGTGCTATGCAACTTGACTTATCAAAAATTTGTTTATTTACCCGTGATGGCTCTTCATACTTTTGAATTATCTGTTGGTGCCATATTATATCCTTTAATGTTTATGTTAACCGATCTGATTGCGGAATTTTATGACAAAAAAAAAGCTGGGTTTTGTGTAAGACTAGCCATTGCTATGAATATTATTGCAGCCTTAATCGTAACGGGTATGGATTCATTACAAGCAACACCCTGGTCTAAAATTGATAATAACATTTTTCACCGAGTATTTGGGCAGTATGGCTTGGCCTTTATTGCCATTATTGTTGCATGTTATATTGCGCAATTAGCAGATATCAGTTTATATTTATGGATTAAAAAACTAACCAAGGGCAGGTGGTTATGGCTTAGAAATAATGGTAGCACTGCGATATCATTATTCGTAGATACCTTTACTGCGATTAGTTTCTTGACACTATTGGGGATTTTTCCGAAAGAACAGATGTGGGTTATCATGATAAACAGTTATTCATACAAACTTTTTGCAACGGTTTGTATTACTCCACTTTTTTATGTGTTGGTCATGATAATAAGAAAGTTTATTGTTTCTAAGGAAGCCCCAATGATTGAGAAGTTAAATATGGCCTAAAGAAGCTAAGATTTCCGCTTTTTCAAATAGTTTGTTTTTATCATGACAGTTTAACTTGGTTTTGATATTTTCAATGTAACTGGCAACCGTTGTTACGGCCAGATCTAAATCTTGCGATACTTTTTTAACACTATGTGTTGCAAGATATGACCTTAAACAGTTTATTTCTTGGGGTGATAAAGAAACATTACCCAGAAAAAACTCGAGATCCTGCTCTAAAAAACCTGTCTCATTCAATAATTGAATTTTATTTTGCATTTCCTGCTGTTCATTAAATACTAAGCCCTTTTGGCTATAAAACCAATCTCCTTTAAGAGTGGCAAAATCCATTTTATTTTCTTGTAAGTCCGCAATCATCATTAATTTCATTTTGTTATGCAAATTTTTTATGACTTTCTTTACTATTTGCATTTCATTAATCAATCTATTGATTATCTTGTAATTTTCTTTAGTTGTGCCGAAATCAAACGCAAAGTAACCACCATCTCCCGTTTTTTCCATATAAGCAAAACTATGGCACCAGTCAAACTTAATAACTGCGTCATACAAAAGTGTATCTTTAAAATCTTGATCATTACTCGCAATGTCAAACGAAAAGCCGTTATGCATGTTCTTTGGATGCACCATTAGGGGATCTAAAAGGTAATATTTTTCTTCTAAAAATCTTTCAACCCATTTTGGATGCGTACAAATACTGAATAACCTACCATTTTTATCGATATTAACGTAAATAGCGTGTGTTATGCCTAGATATCTCGCTAATGGTTTGCAAAGATTTAAGAATTTCTTATGGTATAATTTTGTCCCAAGAAAAAACTCATCTGTTAACATATTACCCCCTGTGGCCAATGTTTCTCAAGTCTATTAACTTAAAAGATAGATGGTTTGAAGCATCTTCTTCATATTTTTCTATCCAGGTATTTACAAAATGTTTTATAATAGGCATATCATTTAAGAATTTATTGATAAAAATAAAACGATTATGCCTGGTAAAAAATCTGAAGCAATAATGCTTTGTCTTTGTTCTTTTTTCAATGGAAATAAATTCCTCTATATGAAACAACCTGTATAGATCATATATAAATCCACATTTCGCAAAATTATCGCAATCCGTTCCTAAACTGACATTCCAAAGTAAATTTTCTTCTTCTTCGAAATCTTTAAAAATTTTGGTTTTAAGAATAGGGTCATGCAAATAATATTTATTCTCGCAATAATGTTTAAAGACAGGCTTATCGGAAATTAACATATCTAACGAAGTACGCTCGACATTATAAAACCATAATGAATGACAATTTAATACTTTGAAGATCAGTTTACAAAGTTTTTGATAGTTATTGTTCATAAATAGGTCATCGATGAGCATTTGTAAGTGCCTACCTTAATAATTCAATCTTTTCCTTTCTAAACAAACAAATACTATTGGGAGCAGTGAAAATAATCCGCCTAGATCTCGCTTACCGACAGGTAAGACTTAGGTGTACTGCCATCATAAACTATTTTCACAGTTCTTTAATAGTATTAATAGGTGTTCAACCAATCTTGTTCCAGGCGGACTATCATCTTTAAACTAACTAACTTATTATTGGGTGATGGAGTATGCCACATCACGCGAGATATCCCTTTTGTCTGGCAATTGTATCTGTTGTTGCCGTCGCTGCAGCCGTTAAGTTTGTTGTTGAGGTTGCCGCACTTTGTGCAACTTTTGTATTTGCTTCAGATTCTATTGCAGGTGTTGTTGCTGTTGCCATAAGGTCAGGTAGAGAGTCGTCAGCAGCCACCAAAGGAATAAAGGCTAAGGGTGAGTGCCTTGTTGTGATTGTGATTTGTGTAAGTCCGCTTCTAGATAAGAACGAGTTTGATGTTGTAGTAACACATCTAGCATCTACTCCTCAGGTATATCTTCATATTTGCTGTATAAAATAACAGCTTGAAAAGTTTCAAAAAGTAAAATATTAACCCTATAAAAATTTATAAATCATTTGTTCGAATCAGTATGCTCTTATCAGATTCTAGTCGGTCTTCAATATATTTTCGCCGAGCCTCATGTTCAATCAATGATTGATTATCCATAAATATTTTAAGGGGATCCTTGCTATTTGTTTTACTTCTATAATGATCTTCTAATGTTTCTTTGGATATTGCGCAAAGTATTTTTTTAGATCCATCCTGTCCCCAAAAGACTATTTTCATATTTCTGTGATCAAAATTGGGATGTGAGTCCGGGAACAGTAGTTCACGTTGATCAATCATACCTAGAATGTCCAATATATTTAGGATAGAAGATAATTGAATATCCTTTTCTCCTCCTTCAAATCGGGAAATAGTCGGGGTACTCACGTTGGCTAAAATAGCTAATCGTTGTTGAGTAAGTTTTTGTGTTTTCCGCCTTTGTTTTGCCTCTTCGACAATAACTGGCCAATTGAGACGAAACTGCCTTTCCATCTTTTCTCCATTATATCCACTAGTTTTTTCCGCAACATAGGAGTCCCTATGTTGGATTCTGCCACAATAGACTGCGCGAGTGGTAATCTGTTGCTGAGATCTGCTATAGCTAATTGGATTGCATTTGCATTCAATCCAAAACCATAACCTAACTCAAGAATATGTTTGGCCTTTAAGGCGCCTATATCTAAGTCCCGAGCTCCGCCGATACTCAAAGCGATGGTGTGATACTCTTTATATCTCGCGGTTGCAACCAAATCATATGCTGGCGTTAAACGTAAGCCATCGCGAGTATGGAACATGGCAAAATTTTTAAGATGGGCATCTGTATTTCCAAGCAAAAGACAAGCTAAGATTCTTCTAAATAGTTTGTCTGCTTCTGCTTTAATACAATTTGGATTTGTACAAATAAATTGTCCCATTGCTTCATAAGAACTTTCATATTTATCATTACCAGAATAATGTCCTAATAATTGGTTAAATTCTTCAAAATGAATACGCTTGCCTGCGGGGCTTCGATCAAAACGTTCTATGATTAGGGCCTCTTCTGTAATAGAAGCAATGGATCCTATTTCCATATTGACTATAGAATCTTCTGGCAACAACTGTTTTGCTGCTTGAGTAGTCAGAAATTCTAGCTCAATAATATCGGTTAAATTTCCTGAAGATAGCTTAGCAATATGGCTGCTGAGTTCATTGCCAACAGCTGGACGATATTTATTCCCTTCTTTGACAACCAACAGTTTTCGTTGTATGCCTGATAATGAGGCACGACCTAACAACGCAGCAGTAGTAACATCGTCCGCGTGTAAGGGAGCCATATGTTTGCGTGGTTCAGGATCAAGTACTGATACGGCACCGGCTAGATCGAATCCAAAGCCTAGCAGTAATGCAAAACGGTCTCTGGTGTCAACTCCTAAGGCTTTAGCTTGTGCATTTTGAAACCAGCCTTCCGCGATTAAATTATCGAAAAAGGGATGTAACCCTCTTTCACAAATAAAGGGTTCTCTTTGCTTAGGGAAAGATAAGGCTATTGCAGGAAGCCCACTCTCTAGATAGGAGGTATCATAGGTAAATACGCAGCGACCACCCGGCTCTTGTTGTAAAATTCCTGTATATACATCCTGATAATATATCTTGCCCCATTGAGATGTAGCCATAAAATATAATTTATACTCCAAAATAAAAAACACAATTTATAAAATATAGTTTACATTATTCTTATTAAATGTCAATAGTATAAAATATAATTTATAATATTATATATTTTGAATGATGCGAAGATATATTACGAAACTCATGGTAAAAGCAAACAATCTTTAGTATTGATTGCTGGATTTGGGTGCAATCACACTTTTTGGTTACCTCTTATTCCCTATTTAAAAAATGATTTTCAAATTTTAATTTTGGATAACAGAGGCAGTGGCGAGACCCAAGATAATAATGAAAATTTTATTTTAGAAACTCTAGCGAATGATGTTATGGCACTCGTCAATTTTTTGGGTTGGGAGAAACCTCATATTGTAGGGCATTCGATGGGTGGATCGATCACTCAAATTCTGGCAGCAAACTATGCAAATGCCCTAGGCAAAATAATGCTGTTGAACACCTCTGCAAAATCAAATGCGGTTGCTTTAATGGTATTACGCAATATGCTCAAGTTACAAGAAGCAAATATATCGCTTGATTTACTGGCTCAAGAATTTATTCCCTGGTCTTTTTCAGAAGCATTTATTGCAGATTCAAAAAAGCTTGCTTTATATATTAAAGCAATACAAGAATACCCATTTCCACAAACTCTAATAGGCAATAAAAGACAAATAAAGGTCTTAGAGGCATTTGATTTTCGAACGAGTCTAAACAGAATGAAAGCTAAGACTTTAATTATAGGGAATAGTCGGGATTTATTAGTCTCTGAGGAAGAGCTTAAATATTTAAAAGAAAATATTCAAAATGCCAATTTGACTATGCTAGCAGGTGGACATGTGATGTTAGTAGAAGCGCCGAAAACGACTGTAGATCTCATCAAGCATTTTTTGGGTAAGGCATAATTATTATAAATGATGTCTGTTTGGTTTGTATTGGCTAAGCAGGCCTAGAGCAGTTCTTAAGGATTCGATTATTTGTTGCTCTTCTTTGCCAGCCAGCATTTGATGACATTGAAGTGCATCTGAAATTTCTTTTTTCATCGTTTCTACTTTATCATCGGACCAGTTTTGCAATGATAACTGTAAATGAGCAACCAAATCATTTATATTTTTATAAATGCCCGATTTGTCTTTTTTACAGTTTCTAAAACAGCAGTAGGTACAGCCAGTTTCTTCATTGTTATAATTCGGAATGCTCACCAAATATTCTCCCAACCTTTTAGAAAGTCCCATAATAGCATTCTTATATTCCAGAGAATGAGTAGGGTTTGCTGCGGCCGATGGAACGGTTATGGCAATCGTTGGAGTATTTGTAGAAGCATTTGAAAGCTTTTCGGTTATATCTGTTAAATGCAATGTGGGAGTAGCAGCAGAGTTCATTAAAGGAGAATATTTTGCCGGGGTGCCCCTTTGCGTATCCATTGTAGGATGTATATTGCGGGCAGTGACTAGGTGCGCGTCTTGAAGCAACGATGAAGATCCACTGCGCGAATTTGTTGGTTTGATTACGGTTAAATGTGCAGGTTGATTATAATGAAAATGCAGTGAGGGTGTCGCTGTACCAGTGGAAGCTGAGGCTGCTGCCTCAGTGGATGAAGCGGTAGCCGCAGCAACAGTTGTCGCGATCATTGGAACAGGTGTTGCTAATGAAATTGCTGTTGCTGGTGCAGGTGCAAACGTTGCTCCCGTTGCTGCACTTTGATGCAGATTTCGCATAGAACTATATTTACTATGAAATTGCGCTAAAGGGCCTGTAGTGCCAGATAAATCTTTGACAATATCTTCATAAATTTCTTTAAAGGTTGCAAATCGAAAAGAGGTTGGCTTGGGGGCAGCCATTGAGTTTCCATTGTTTTGTTCGAATAGGATCTTTCTCATTTTAGCAGAAATACTGATCCATTGAGAACTTGATTCTGCAATAAATCTGAAATAAATGTCTTGAAATTCTTGTTGTGCCCATTGCTCTTTTTCCAATTTTTCTAATGACTGCGTAGGCTTTTTCTTTGAAGCTAGCGCTTCCTCGATTCTGCGAATTTCTACTATAAATTTCTCGTTTTCGGTTATATGCGTGTCTGAAGCAAATTTGCTAAATGCTTTTCTTGCACTGGGATCAGCCAAAATGAGATCTATCGAAGGGGTGGGCAAATGAAGAAGGGCGACTCTGGGCATAGTTGTTACAGTATTAACTGTTGCATTAACAGCTGCTGTTGATCTTTGTTTTACCAACAAGGGAACTGTTTTGTGAGCAATTATTTTTGTAATGTCCTTAGTATTGCTTGCCATATGACCTCCTTACTACGTTGGGTCTAACCGTTTAGAAACTATTCCCAGTAATTCCTATACTATCCGAACTCATTAAATAAAGATAAAAAGACAAAATGTCTTCAGGCATTTTGAGTTTACTTTGATCTTCTGCAGGGAAGGCTGCGGTTCTTAACGCCGTTTTAACTCGTCCAGGATTCACTGAATTGACCCTGATATGAGTATTGACCTCAAGTTCATCAGCCAAAATTTGCATCAAGGCCTCAGATCCGAATTGACTGACAGCATAAGAACCCCAATAGGCGCGTGCTTTTTGCGCAACTGCAGAACTCGTGAAGATAATGGAGGCATCTTTAGAAAGCTTAAGTAAGGGAAGCGTAGCTTTGGTGAGTAAAAATGCAGCATGTAAATTGACTTGTATGACATGATACCACTGTTCTAGCGGAGTATGTTCAATACTGGTTAAACTACCTAACATGGCAGCATTATGCAAAATGCCATCGAGTTTCCCAAAATGTTGCTTAATATTTTTGTGGAGCAATTCGTAATCTTCGGGCGTAGCATTGGCTAAATTGAAGGGATAAATGGCAGGTTTAGGGTTACCAGATTTTTCAATTTCATCATATAAAGATTCAAGATGTGGAATAGTACGGGCCAGTAAAATCACCGTGGCACCCTGCTTGGCAAAGGCTTTTGCAACAGCGCGCCCAATGCCGCGAGAAGCACCCGTCACTAAAATAACGCGATTAGATAAAGAGTTGGGCAAGGGCTTATAATCGTATAACATCATGTAGAAATGTATAAAATAAAATGACTAAACAGCTAAACAATAGATAGCTAGCGAAAGAAAGAATGTAACAAAACACAGAAAATTAAGTCAAGTTACTAGTAGTTACTAGTAATGTTAATATACAATAGGAATTGGTAATTTAGTTTTGGAAAGTAACTTAGAGACAATCCCACAACAAGCTGCTAAACTTTGTTTTTGTTGAATAAAACTCATAGGCGATATATATGCTCCAAATGATACAAAAATGGTTCCATCGTTATTTTTCAGATCCAGAAGCCATTTTATTATTTTTCATTTTGTTGCTTGGTTTTTGTCTGATTATCTTTCTAGGCGGAATTTTGGCCCCTGTGTTGGCCGGTATTGCCATTGCTTATCTATTAGAATCAGGTGTGGCGCGCCTGCAGAAATGGAAAATCCCGCACCTTGCCGCTGTGATTATTGTATTTTGTGCTTTTTTAGGAATTCTTTTCTTGGCATTGATGGTACTTTTGCCACTGGTTTGGAAGCAATTAGCTGCTCTTTTTGATGAATTGCCCCACATGATTACCGAGGTTCAGCAAGCCTTATTATTACTTTCCCAACGTTTTCCAGATTTCTTTTCCAAAGATCAACTTTGGGATGTCGTGAATTCCATGGGTTCTGATATTCGTAATTGGGGTAAGGTGGTAGTAACTGCCTCGGTTTCTTCCATTACTGGTCTCATTGTCTGGATAGTTTACTTAGTATTGGTACCATTACTCGTTTTCTTTTTTTTAAAAGATCAGAAACAATTGATCAACTGGCTGATGCATTTTTTACCCAAGAAAAGAGGGGTTTTGCAAAAGGTATCATTGGAAGTTAATCAACAGATTGGTAATTACATACGTGGCAAAGTTATTGAAATTATTTTTGTGGGTATAGTAACTTACCTGGTTTTTTGGTTCTTTGGCTTGCAATATAGCGTTTTACTGGCTTCTTTAGTGGGTTTATCGGTGTTGATTCCTTATGTGGGTGCTGTTGTTATTACAATCCCTGTTATTTTAGTTGCTTATCTGCAATGGGGTTGGCATCCGCAATTTGGTTATCTGATATTAGCTTTTCTGGTTGTGCAGGGTCTAGATGCAAATATTCTAGTTCCCTTGCTATTCTCAGAAGCTGTTAATTTGCATCCAGTGGCTATTATTGTGGCGACTTTATTTTTCGGGGGCATTTGGGGATTTTGGGGTGTATTCTTTGCTATTCCCTTGGCCACTTTGGTGAAGGCTGTCATTAATGCCTGGCCAAAACCAAAGTAGGGCCTATTGACATTTTCTGCTCCAGCCGGAGCCAAAATGTGATCCGGCCTTTGCCCTAATGGGCCCTATGATTGCTTCAACGGTACCAATAGCAATCCATTTATGACACAATAACATCGTATTAAGATGTTGTATTAACTCAAGCAGTTTAACCTAACTAGGAACGTAGAAAAAATTCGATTATGGCCGGTCATAGTAAGTGGGCAAACATTCGATTTCGTAAAATGGGTCAAGACGCTCGTCGTGGCAAATTATTTACGAAATATATCAGAGAAATCACGGTAGCTGCGCGACAAGGGGGGCCGGATCCCCACTCTAATCCTCGCCTTAGAGCGGCCATTGATAAAGCTTTAACGGCAAATATGACGCGCGATACCATTGACCGCGCCATTAAAAAGGGTGCTGGCGGGCAGGAGGGTCAAGATCTCGAAGAAATTCGTTATGAAGGGTATGGACCCGGTGGCGTTGCTATAATGGTCGATTGTATGACCAACAATCGCAATCGAACCGTCGGAGAAGTACGCCATGCTTTTACTAAAATGGGGGGCAATTTAGGTACTGAAGGTTCAGTCTCCTACTTATTTACAAAACAAGGACAAATCGTATTTGCCCCGGGATTGAGTGAAGATACTGTAATGGACATAGCCCTTGAGGCAGAAGCCCAAGATGTTCAAGTGGAAGAAGATGGTAGCATTATCGTCATCACGACCTTTGAAAACTTTTCTGCAGTTAAACAAGCAATGGAAAAGGCGAATCTAAAACCCGAAAGAGCGGAAATTACCTTATTACCTTTAAATTATGTCTCTATTGAAGATAAAGATGTTGCCCTTAAATTCAACAAGTTGATAGATACCCTAGAAGACTTAGACGATGTGCAGGCTGTTTATTCTAACGGAGATATTGCAGAATCATTATTTGCCGCTTTAGGTTTATAATAATGGCTATAACCCTTGTTTAGAATGATTGTTTAGAACAAGAGCTTAAGATTTTGTTCGGATTTTTAGGAGCGGAAAACTATACGTATTTTAGGTATTGATCCCGGATCGCAAATTACAGGCTTTGGTGTTATAGAACAAAAACGAGGAATGCCGCATTATATTTCCAGCGGCTGTATTCGAATTGGGAAATTGATTTGGCCAGAGCGATTGCAACATATTTTTGAAGGCCTATCTCAGGTTATTACAGAATATTCTCCCGATGTTGTGGTCATTGAAAGAATTTTTGTTCATAAGAATGTTGCCTCTGCTTTGAAGTTAGGACAAGTACGTGGCGTGGCGATGTTAGTAGCTGCTTTTAAAGGACTAACCGTGGCTGAGTATACAGCAAGGCAAATAAAAAAAGCTGCTGTGGGCTATGGTTCTGCTGAAAAACACCAGGTTCAACATATGATGCAATCTCTGTTAAAATTAACGGGTAAACCACAGGCAGATGCGGCAGATGCTTTAGCGGCAGCATTTTGCCATAGTCAAAATCTGCGAGGATTAATAACTTGCTAGGATTAATAAAATGATCAGTCGTTTACGAGGAATTTTAGAAAGTAAAACACCTCCTTTTTTATTGATTGATGTCAATGGCATAGGCTATGAATTACAAGCACCTATGTCTACCATCTATCAATTGCCTGATTGTGGCCAAACCGTAACATTATTAACTCATCTATATGTGCGGGAAGATGCGCAGGTTTTATATGGTTTTTTTGAAGCACAAGAACGCGCTTTATTTCGATCGCTCATTAAAATATCCGGTGTAGGCCCAAAAATGGCGCTTAGCATTTTATCTGGAATAGAATGGGAAGATTTTGTTTTATGTGTTGAACGTCGGGATAGCGCCCCTTTGGTACGATTGCCTGGTGTAGGTAAAAAAACCGCAGAACGTTTATTAATTGAAATGGCAGGAAAACTAAAGAGCAATGCTCCTGAAGAAGATTTTTCCGTCAAGATTTTTGTGAAAAATGCTAAAGACAAAATGGAACAAGCGCCTTATGAAGAAGCTGTATCGGCTCTTATCGCCTTAGGTTATAAACCACAAGAAGCTTCAAGGGCAATTTCGAAAATTCATGAAGAAGGCTTAATGAGCCAAGAATTAATTCGCCGCGCACTACAGGGGATGGCAAAACTATGATTGAAACCGATCGTTTAACGGCCGTAAAAGCCAAGCCCGAAGAAGACAAGCAAGATAGAGGCCTACGTCCTAAAAGTTTGCAGGAATATATCGGGCAAAAAGCTGTTCGTGAGCAAATGGGACTTTTTATTAACGCTGCCAAAGGACGTCAAGAAGCTTTAGATCATGTCTTGATTTTCGGTCCACCCGGGCTTGGCAAAACAACTTTAGCTCATATTATTGCCACCGAAATGAATGTTTCCTTAAGGCAAACTTCAGGTCCTGTTTTAGAACGAGCAGGAGACCTCGCGGCTCTACTCACGAATTTAGAAGCCAGAGATGTATTATTTATTGATGAAATTCATCGTTTAAGTCCCGTAGTAGAGGAAGTGTTATATCCAGCCATGGAAGATGGCCAACTCGATATTATGATTGGCGAAGGCCCTACCGCCAGATCCATCAAACTAGATTTACCTCCTTTTACCTTGGTTGGGGCAACCACGCGTGCCGGACTCTTAACCTCACCCTTGCGAGATCGTTTTGGAATTGTGCAACGCTTGGAATTTTATCAAGCAGATGAACTGCTAGAAATTGTAAAACGTTCCGCCGCATTATTAAATGTTGCTTTAGAAGATGAGGGTGGCGCGATGATTGCAAAACGTTCACGAGGAACGCCCCGAATTGCCAATCGTCTTTTGCGACGCGTACGCGATTTTGCAGAGGTGCGAGGACAAGGGCGCATCACTGAAAATATTGCTGATAAAGCCTTAGATTTATTGGATGTCGATCAAGAAGGATTCGACATGATGGATAGAAAATTACTTTGTGCCGTTATAGAAAAATTTGCTGGGGGGCCTGTAGGCCTAGATAATTTATCAGCCGCGATAGGGGAAGAACGTGGGACAATTGAAGATGTGCTAGAGCCCTATTTAATCCAGCAAGGATTTTTAATGCGAACTCAGCGAGGTAGGATAGCAACAGAACGAGCCTATCGCCATTTCGGACTATCTTTTAATATACAAGACAAAGTAATGGGTAATGTCGATGCCGAATAAAAAAGATACGTCGGATTTTATGCCTGTGATAACCCTAGATGGTCCCAGTGGTTCTGGTAAGGGAACTATTGGTCTAAGGTTGGCTAAAGAACTAAATTGGCACTTTCTAGACAGTGGAGCAGTCTATCGTGCCCTAGCCCTGGCAAGTCTATCTGAAAAGATCGAACTCACGGATGAAAGCGCTCTAGAGGCATTAGCACAAAGATTAGATCTAAAATTTGATGGAGAGGTTTGGCTTTCAGGCAAACAAGTCACCGAGGGGATCCGTTCTGAAACTTGTAGCCAGGCGGCCTCAAAAATAGCTGTCTTTTCAAAAGTCAGGGCTGCGTTATTGGGTCGTCAAAGAGCTTTTCAGCAACCACCGGGCTTAGTGGCAGATGGCCGCGATATGGGAACGGTTGTCTTCCCAGATGCAATTTTAAAGATTTTTCTAGAGGCCAGTTCTGAAGACAGGGCAAAGCGACGGTATTTGCAGTTGAAGGATACGTCTCATAGTGTTACTCTAGACAGGCTTTTAACTGAGATAAAGGAACGTGACCAACGCGATCAACAACGTGCGGTTGCACCTTTAAAACCAGCGAAAGATGCCGTAGTCATTGATACTACGGGAATAGGGGTAGAGGCTGTTTTTGAACAGGTGATTCAACTTGTTAAGAAACGTCTTTATGTAAATGTGTAACTTAACTTAGACCTGCATTTGAATAAAGCCAACTTATTTAGTTTGAACTTAAATTAAATATTGAAATTGGAATTTAAATTAAATTTAAATTTAGATTTAAATTTAAGGCTTGTGGAAATGCAGAATGGAAAATGTAATTTTATGATCAAATCCAATCCATCCAGTAGCAGTAACGAAAGTTTTGCCGAATTATTTGCCCAAAGTCTTGCCAAAGCCGAAATGGAACCCGGTTCCATTATTACCGGCAAAGTCCTCCGCATGAATGATGAATTTGTCATCATTAACGCCGGTTTAAAATCAGAAGGCCGTATCCCCATTGCACAATTTCAGGATGATAATGGTCAAATAGAAATAAAAGTCGGCGATGAAGTCGAAGTCGTTCTGGAAGCTGTAGAAGATGGCTGGGGAGAAACTCGCTTATCTCGTGATAAAGCCAAGCGTGCACAATCCTGGCGCTGGTTAGCAAAAGCCTACGAAGCGGGTGAACCTGTTAAAGGTATTATCAGTGGTAAAGTAAAAGGCGGTTTTACGGTCGATATCCAAACGATTCGCGCATTTTTACCCGGTTCTTTAGTCGATGTCAGACCCATGCGAGATCCCATGGTGCTCGAAGGTAAAGAACTAGAATTCAAAGTGATCAAATTAGATCAAAAACGGAATAATGTTGTTGTTTCGCGTCGTTCTGCCATGGAAACAGAAGGCAGCGTAGAGCGGGAAGCATTAATGTCTAACTTACAAGAAGGCCAAGAAACCAAAGGGGTCGTAAAAAATCTAACCGATTACGGCGCATTTGTGGATTTAGGAGGTGTAGATGGTCTTTTACACATTACCGATATGGCCTGGCGTCGAGTCAAACACCCCAGCGAAATCGTTTCGGTTGGCCAAGAAATTGCTGTGAAAGTTTTAAAATTCGATCGCGACCGCAATCGAGTTTCTCTTGGCTTAAAACAAATGGGAACCGATCCTTGGGCTGATATTACTGCACGCTACCCTGAAGGAACACGCTTAACAGGTAAAGTCACCAATATTACCGATTATGGTTGCTTCGTGGAAATTGAAGAAGGAGTGGAAGGTTTAGTACACGTTTCTGAAATGGATTGGACCAACAAAAATATTCATCCCAGCAAAGTGGTGCAGTTAGGTGAAGATGTTGAAGTGTTGGTTTTGGATATCGACGAAGAGCGTCGTCGGATTTCCTTAGGTCTAAAACAATGTAAAGCAAACCCTTGGGAAGCATTTGCATCTACCCACAATAAGGGCGATAAGGTCTCTGGAAAAATTAAATCCATTACAGACTTCGGTATTTTCATTGGGTTGGATGGAGGCATTGATGGTCTCGTTCACTTATCCGATATCGCCTGGAATGAAAGTGGAGAAGAAGCTGTTCGTCGTTATAAGAAGGGTGAAGAAGTAGAAGCGGTTGTATTGGCTGTAGATCCTGAACGTGAACGCATCTCCTTAGGGGTAAAACAGTTAGAACGAGATCCATTTTCGGGTTTTGTAGGACAATATGCGAAAGGTGATATCGTGACCGGCACCGTAAGAGAACTCGATGCCAAAGGGGCTACCATTGCCCTATCAGACGGGGTAGAAGGCTATCTTCGCGCGAATGAATTAAGCCGTGATCGAGTAGAAGATGCCCGTACGGTCTTAAAAGAAGGCGACACCGTAGAAGCCAAGATCATCAATTTGGATCGCAAAAATCGCAGCATTACTCTTTCTGTTAAGGCGAAAGACAGCCAAGAAGAGCAAGAGGTTATGCGCGAGTTAAATCGAGGTGATGCGGTTGCAAGCCCAACACTCGGTGATCTTTTGAAAGAGCAAATGGACAATCGAGATAAGTAATGAAGTCATCGGTTGGGGTCAAGTCCGGACTTGACCCCAATAAAGAGTGTATACTTAAAGCGCTTATATTCAATTTCAATGGAGAGAGAATTGAATGCGTATTTTTTCGATATTAATCTTAAGCCTAATAGCATTGATTGGAATTAGTTTTGCAGTCCTAAATGCTCATCCTGTAAAGGTCAATTATTATCTGGGCGCAGAAGAAATGCCTCTATCACTTTTGTTATTCCTATCTTTAGTTGTAGGCATTATAATCGGCTTGCTGAGTCTTTACCCACGTATCGTGCGGCTAAAATTAGAACTTAGACGATTACGACGCAGTCATAGTCATGGATAATAGACGGATAGTATATGGATAGTATTGTTTGGCAATTATTATTCCTCTTATTACCACTCGCAGCGATGACAGGCTGGTATATTGGTCGTCGTCCCATTCAAGCGAACCGTACCCTTGAAAAGTTAATGGGTCTATCTGATCTTTTAAGTCGACGAACGGAAAAATCAGCGGAAGCAGTAATAGATTGGTTAGATGCGAATCAAGAATCTGTTGAGACCCATCTAACACTAGGAAGCTTGTTTAGAAGACGTGGAGAAGTCGATAAAGCCATCCATATTCATCAAAATTTAATTAGCAAATCGACACTAACGCCAGAGCAACGTGCCTCTTCGCTATTAGAATTAAGTCGAGATTATATGCGTGCAGGTGTGCTAGACAGGGCAGAAAATACCCTTAAAGAATTAGTAGACCAAGGCAAGGAACTAGAAGCCTGCTTTCAGCATTTAATTGATATTTATCAACAAAGCAAAGACTGGCTGCGCGCTATAGAAACCGCTGAAAAATTACAAAAAACCCTACAGCGAGATATGAGTCGACATATTGCTCATTTTTATTGTGAATTGGCTGAGCAACGCTGGCTCAAGGGAGAGAGAGAGGAAGCGAATATTTATTTAAAGCAAGCAATTGATAACAACCCTCAATGTGTACGGGTTAGCCTACTATTGGGCGGCATTGAATCTCATGCCGGAAATTATAAGACGGCGATCAAATATTATCAGCAGGTGCAAAAACAAGATCAAGCTTTTATCTCGGAAATTATCTTCCCCTTATCTCGTTGCTATGAAAGCTTAGGTAACCCAGAGGGGTTAGTGAAATACTTAAGTCAATGTTTGCAAACGAATCCTAATTTATCCGTGGTATTGGTTTTTGCAGATTTACTTCAGAAGACCAAGGGGGAAGAGGAAGCCATTCAATTTGTGGTAGAGCATTTGCGAGCGCATCCTTCCATTCGCGGCATTAATCGATTAATGCAATTTACAATAGGACGTGCAGAAGGAAGTATTCAGAACGACTTAAGCATACTGCAAGAGCTAATGGAAAAAGTAGTTGCCAATAAACCCTTCTATCGTTGTCAAGCTTGTGGATTTTCTGGCCGTACTTTGCAATGGCAATGCCCAGGCTGTAAACGCTGGGATGTAATTAAACCAATTCATGAATAAGCGAGTATAGATGATGATAAATGAAAGCGTAAAACCTTTTAGTAAAATTAGAAAAGCAGTGTTTCCCGTAGCAGGAATGGGTACGCGGTTTTTGCCAGCAACAAAAGCAAATCCGAAGGAAATGATGCCTGTCGTTGATAAACCGCTTATCCAATATGCCGTAGAGGAAGCCGTTGCAGCAGGTATTAGTGAATTGATTTTTGTGACCAGTAGTAGTAAACGTGCCATAGAAGATCATTTTGATAGCAACTATGAACTCGAGCATAAACTTCTAGAACTGGATAAAAAGGATTTACTGGATATCGTGCAGAACGTGTTACCTTCAGGGGTTTCCTGCGCCTATATAAGGCAACCAGAAGCTTTAGGATTAGGACATGCAGTGCTTTGTGCGCGTCAAGTTGTGGGTAATGAACCCTTTGCAATTTTATTGGCAGACGATTTAATGGATAATGGAGATCGGATGGGTTGTTTACAGCAAATGATGACAGAATTTTCTAAAGTACAAAGCAGTGTGGTAGCCGTTGAACGTATTATTCCATCAGACAGCGATAAGTATGGAATTGTTGGAGTCGCATCCTCTTTCTTAAGTTTTGGTGAGATTGTAGAGATTGTAGAAAAACCGAAGCCTGCTGATGCACCTTCTAATTTGGCAGTAGTGGGTCGCTATATATTAACCCCAGAGATTTTTGCTCAATTAGAACAAGTCAAACCAGGTGCTCATGGTGAAATACAATTAACAGATGCTATCTCTTCGCTATTACAACGTGAACCTGTTTTTGCGCTCCAGTTTGAAGGGGAACGCTATGATTGCGGCAGCAAATTAGGATATTTACAGGCCATCGTTAACTATGGCGTTAAACATTCCGAAGTGGGAGAGGAATTTAAAAGTTATTTAAAAGCTTTTGTAAGCAATAAAAAAGAGCTTAGGAGTGAGAATTGGGGTCAAGTCCGGACTTGACTCCAATAACTCCTACACTTGATCCTGGCCACTCATTGCATATTGATTTTCTAAAAATAAAGGCATAATACCGATTTTTTGAATGGAGCAGAAAATCTTTTGGAAGCTAAAAATATTAAATTTTTTCTTAATATTTTCTCTATAGGTTTGAATGGTTCTTGCAGATAGTCCCCCCATTTGCCTCGCAGTCTCTTTAATTGAACAGCCTTTTAGCCAAAAACTTAAACATTCCACTTCGCGTTTGGTGAGTGGGTAATTGGTTAATTTACGCAATTCAGTCGAGACATGCGTTTGAGGATCTAGGCGGAAGGTTTCATAATGATTACGTAATACCTGAGGGATATTCGAAAAAGCGTGGTAGCCCACAATCATTTGATTGTGTATCTCGCAAACAATAATCCCGTTAAAAAACATGTGTAAACCTGTTTTTGGTATGCCCATAATACTGCCTTCATGCATGGCATTTGCTTGCCAAAGATAAATAAGCTGACAATTAACTTCCACGATGGCCTCTATTCTGATTTCGAAAATAGGAAAAGCCTGAAAAGTATCAAGAGCGCTTTTTCTGAGTACTTCAGGTCCAAAGCCTGCAAAAAAACTGGTTTGGATTTTAGCCGTTGCAGCGATAAAAGTGTCAATAACTTCCAAGGATTTTTTGTTCCAAAGGGGTAATATGAAATGATTTACAAAAAAATCCTGTTGGATTATACTCACGTTCAATACTCCTGTTTTCCATTGTTTCGATATGTGATATATCGATATTATTCAAAAATCATGATGACTGACTATATCAAGGTATTGCTATAATAATTCGATACCTCAATCTCTCAATCCGTTTTCCATATTTTAGTTTTAGTAAAAAGACCGATTACCAAAACCCATTACTGTAGTATGTTAATTTCAAGTAAAAAAAAGATCAAACCGAATAATATCCGAGTGCATATGCAATTTATAAGATTTTTTAAGTGTTTTTTTAATATGTGTAAATAAATAATCTATTTTTTACGATAAATAATACTGGATGCGACTACGATATTATAGAGATACGCTATACTTCGAATCAATGCTGGCGCCTCGTTGCAGCTTAATATACCCTGGGTATATACAATAGATCACACTATAAAATATAAATATGTAATAAGAAAATAAATGAGTTTGCTCACTTTAACAAGTGTAAATGCACTCACGCTTTAATGATAACGCATTCAAAAAAAATTAAAAAATCATTTGAATAAAGAGGTCGCATTAATATCCTCCTACATTGAAGGACATGCAGCTCGATATAGCTGCATGTTCTATAGAGATCAAATTATTTTCTCAAATTAATAGATTTATCCGAAATTCTAAGTATTTTTCAGGCAATACAACTTAGATAAATAGCAAAGAAACCAGTTACTATTGAAATCAAACAGATCTCACAGGACTACTAGTAATATAAAAGTATAAAGGATATTCTTAGGCACTGATTTTCAATTCAATAGGAAATTTGTATGGCTACACAACACCCCTTCCCTTCAAGTAATATGAGCTTTTCTGCTACAGGGTCTTCTTCTGCTATGAATGGGTCCCTGATATCTAGAGGGAACAATGAGATAGGTCATTTACGTGAAGGTCTTTTTGATAATCTTATGCAAAAAAAGAAATCAAAAGAGGTGGGTGAGCAAACAAATAATAAATTATTGGAACATTTATCAAGAACAGGCTATGAGGTAGGGAAAGCTCTTAGTAAGGGGGATTGTTTTTTTGATTCACTTTATCAAGCGTTAGAACATTTACAAATAGCAATTCTATTGGAACACCAAGGTCAAATTGGATATAAAAAACTTCGACAAATTTGTGATAAATATGCAAAACAATATAAAAATGTTGATGGCCATTGGCTAAAGAAACTGATATTAGAAAAAAACCCTAGTAACCCTCAACAATATGATGATTATCTTGCGACTATACAATTTACAGCATCTGAAATGGATAAGATGTACGAAGAGAAAATTTTTAGAGGAATAGCCATTTGGGGAGACCCCCATATTGACGGTCGAATTATTTGTAACGAATTAGATGTTGAAATACATACAATAGAAATGATGTATACTTCGGAAAATGAGGTGGCTTTTCGTCATGAAGTAGTTAATAAGTTGGGTACTAAGGAAGTAACCGGAAAGGAGATAGATGAATTATATAAGAATAATAAAATAATTCATATGGCTGTTTTTCAGGGCACCTTGCATTATGTTCCATTAATTCATTCGTCTCTAAAAGCTAAAAATGATTTGGCATCTACAGGCCAACCCTCTCAACCCACTCAAACTTCTCAAATTTCTCAAGCTTTTAAAGCCTGGTCAGAAACCCAGATGCGCCAATTGAATGATGATTTGGAGAAACACTGGCAGGAATTATTTCAATTAATATCACATCAAAAAGCAATTGACCAAGACGACAAAACCGCCACCGAAGCGGATATTACCCAAAAAACTCGTAAGGCTCAATTAAAATTAGATTTACTAAGAAAATTAGATGGATTGGCAAAAAAAGTCCAGTTGAATTTATTAAATTTAACACAACATCAAGAATATTTAAGTTTAAACCCAAATCAGCAACAAGCACTGAAGCAGCAATTTAAGAAAAGAACAGAAGTTAATTGTAGTCGGTTTCAAAAACAAATCCAAGAACTAGATGCTATACGTCGAGACACTGATCCCTTGTTTTTGCCAGACCTTAAGCCAATGTTACAAGCCCTTCTAAATAATTTTCAAGTAGTAGATATTAAGCAGAACTCGGAAGACATGCAGTCAAAACCAAATGCAGGCAATTTTTTAAAACTTTCTCCCAGTGGTTTGTTTTCGGAAGTTGAATTGAATAAAGAATGGGCGCTTCAAGATCATAGTGTTTTATCTTCGGAACATCAAAAATTAATTGACGATTATCTTTACCGACACTATTACCAAAAAAATAAAATTGAATCTGAAGCTTGGTGCTTTGGATTTTTTAATTATACAGAATCCATTTGCTGTGGCAGATTATATAAAAATACGGATTTGCTGACACTTCAAAATGGTTGTCCGCATTGTGCAACTTCTAGTGCTGCCGATACTAATGGCCATTTCTTTGATCAATTATTTTGCATGTACATGAGGCTTTCTCCTCATACCCAAAGAACCCAAGAAACATTCATTTTTCAGACGCTACGAGAAAAATTAACATTACAACTCTTGCGAATGGCTGTTCTAAAAAAGCGATATTTTCTTTTGTCACATCTTTTACGAATAATGCCTATTGCTCAATTTATCAATTGGTATGATGAATTTGGAAAAACATTGTTACATTATGCCTTAGAGAAAAATGATGTTATAGCCGCATTGATTCTAATAAAGCATGGAACAGATGTGAATGCAATCGTTCTTGCCAATTATTTTCCGATTGATTACTTAGTATACTTGCAAAAATGTGGAAGTATTCGAGGTGATACAAATCCCTTACAGGAAGTTCTCTTGCAATATGGCTCCTATAGCCACCTGAAAAATAATACGAATATCAATGCTACAGGACAAAGACGACCTCCTAATACCTATGAAGGCAATGTTCTGCATAATGCCTGTCGTAACACGAATGAATTCCTAACTTACGAACTCATCAATAATGGATTTGATGTTAATTTACGAAATCGTCAAAATTATACCCCATTACAAACATTAGCCTATTTTGGTCTAATGAATGAAAATGGCTTTGCGGTCTCTACACTAAATCTTTATTGTTGTCTGAAAAAACTAGGCAAGAATGAAACGAAGGCGCGTTTTCTCGAAATTTTACTCACTTTACATGAAGAAGGTTTTTTGAGCTATAACTATGCTATCTATACTATGGAACCTTGTGCTCCACAACCAGAACTTAGCACTAACCTTGAGATTTTTAATTTTTTAAAATCATATGGAATTGCTCGAACCTATATAACAAATAATTCTGAATTTCACAGACTGTTATTGCTAAACAATAAAAAACTTAATAAAGACTCATCGGAAAGAACCAGCGTATATTTACACGTCTGTCAAAATAAAGAGATGGTTTTAGAAGCAAAAAGCTTATTGGAGTGTCTTAACTGTTGTGTTAAATCTGCAGACACACCGAAAGTAAAGTTGGTATTTCTTCCAGCTATGCAACTTTCCCCAGTTGTCATGCTGATGGAAGTTAATACACTTGAGAAAAAATTGTCGATAAATATTACTAGTTTGGTTGAGCTTCCGAATGATGATCCTAGAATTTTATTCTTGGAAGAACTTAAAACTAAGATAACCAACCTTGGCACATATTCGAATATATGTTTGAAAAAAAACCATATTCCGCTGGCTTCTTCTAATCCAGAACACCCTAAATTGAATCGATTTCTAACGCTCGTTAAACACATCTTCGAGGTAATGGAAGAAGCTTTTCTTGAAAATACAATTAGAGATGCCTACTTTCAGTTTAGAATCAAAAAAAATGTTTTTCTAAAAAACAACAAAGAAAACATTAAAATGTCAACAGGGTTATTTAATTTATTTAAACCCATTCAACCCGAGAAGCTCAAGAGCTTATTAACTTTTACCAAACAAGATTATATGGTTGAAGCTCTATTTCCAAAAACCATTGTTAATATATCCTTATTAGATCCTAACCAAAACCTATTTTGTTTTGCTGAATCTAATTATTCTTTTATGAAAAAATTAGTTGAATTAGGCGTAGACCCTTTTCCACCCCAATCGACATCGTCTTTAATTAAAAAATTACCTTATTATGTTGGAACCGTTTATAGCCTATTGCTCTACTATAAAAACATACGCGATCCAAAATCCACAGCATTAGAAATTTATGTCAGGCTTATAGATGGTAGTACTACCGTGGATAGGGCACGTGGATGGAAAACCGTTAATTGCTTGGAGTGGTTAATAAAAGATAGGAGGGAATTATTGGAGGAAGTGAATGCTGATGGTGAGACAGCGGTATTTTCTGCTATTCATTCTAAAAATTTTAATGCAATTCAAGTCTTAATTGATGCAGGAGCTTCTCTTCTGGTCAAAAATAAAAATGGAAAATTTCCTATTGATATTAAGTTTGGGCGAGATCCAATAGAACTGAGTATACAGACAAAAATAATTCAAGAAACTTCGAGACAGGCACAAGAAGATATTAAACGAAAAATGGGATCGGAAAAACTTAAGAAGGAAGATCTCGATCACTTATCAAAATATCATAATATTGTTGTAACTAAGCCATTGTCCAGTCACTTTACTTTTACTTTCGTGCCTAGCCTGCGGGACAAAGATGAAGAAGATGGCTTTTATGATGCTGCATCCGATTACGAAAGTGAGGATGGAAATGAAGAGGGAATGCAAAATAATAGAGAACGAAATCAAAATAAAAATAACATAGAAGAGCTTTTTCAATTGGTTCAACAAAACCCTCAACAATTGCAGCCCCAACTGGAAAGACATTTTAATAAGTTTAAATTAATAAATGTAGGTTCATATTCAAGTTGCCAAGATTTTTTTACACGGTTTTTTTCTAGCATCACATTTGTTTTGCAACTTATCGATTGCATGTCGAATATAAATGTTCAAAAACTTGAAAAAAAATCTGAAAAAGATGCACTCAGAATATTGACTGAACATTTAAGTAATACCGAATATAATAAAACCTTCCCAACACTTAAAATTCAATTATTAAAGCAAATCTTAATCACTATTGGGTCTGTAGAAGAAACTCGAAAAACAATGTTGCTAGGTACCTTGGCTGATTTTTTAAGAAAAATGACATTGGATGATAAAGAAAACAGAGAGATGAGCATTTTAGGCTTTTTGTGCGATTCAATGCTTAATAATCATGAAATGCTTGCTGCCTATACTCAGGACAAAATTATTATTGGTACCATTGAGGAGGCAAACACTAAACCAAAAGAGTTTATGAAAGAGCATTGCGAATTATTCATAAAATATGCACATCAGATGGGAATATGTTGTTTTTCAGCAATATCAGCAAAAAAAATATTTCAGAATTATCTACCCGCTGCTTCTTCCCCGACCGAAATGCCCCCTTTTTCGTTAACTTTTTCGCCTTCCCATAAAAGAAAAGCAGCAGAAGATTTAGTCATTGAAAATGATCAAACAGCAGGGAATTCAAATGTGCCAGTAGCCGGTACATCAGTTAATCCGAATGGCGGAAATCCACATTTAAACGTACCATCCAATGAAGAATATAACCAAGATGTTTCAAAAGCCAAGCGACTAAAAACATCTTAAAGTTATTATATTCTTAGTCCGCATGTGGGGGCTAAAATCTGGACGTTTTCATAAATTCAGAATCAAAACTAGAAATAGAACTAGTTTCGATATCTGCATCGTTATCGGAACTATCATTCTCTGTTTCATCGCATTCGGAGTCTGAACCACTGTCATAATCCCTAAATGACTTTACTCCATCTTTGTTCAAACTGGTACGAGGCGATTCTGTTAAAAGTACGTTAAGAGTTTTGGCAGCTGCAGTTTCTGATTGAAATTCCAAAGTATGCATCCAAAAAAGTCCTGGTTTTTTGCTATATTGATCAACTACGCCTTGCATCCTACCAGAACATCCTAAGCAAGGTCTTTTTTTGCCAGCGATGCATGAATAAACGGGTTGACCAGTGCCTTTAGCAAATTCTACGATATCTGTTAGAAATTCTTCCGCATGTCTATTTGGGTTTCTATTTTGAGTGACGCTCAACAAATAAATGCTACCGGTATTATCATTCAAAGCACCCAGAAGATCTATTATTGTCTGCTTTGAAAATTGATCATTGTTATTGAGCGTGATATTTAAGGTTTTTACTCTATTAGCAGAATGCAAAATCTCTCCAACTGCTTTAGCATGTGCGCGATCCGTCTGTAAAGTTGCCAGAGGCATATTCTTGGACATAACTTGGAGGAACAAATGTTAATACAGGATTTTATGAGAGCTAAAGAACGGGATCAGCAGTTTTTAATGTGTTCCATATATTCTGTGAACGCTCTGCCGCTTGTTGGTGGTGGTGTAATTGTACTTGGTCTCGTTGACGTTGTACCTCAGCTATTCGACGACTATATTCTGCAGATTCTGTAGCATTCATGTCCCCTCTAGCTTTGGCAGACCATGTTGAAGATATACCAGTTTTCCAGCTACCAAATGCCCCGCTGGGGATCTCGTCAAGGTGCAAAACATACCAGCCATTCAGGGTGGCTGGCTTGTCTTGTTGAATATGGAAGCGGTGAAGAATACCGTCAGCTTGAATATCACTTGGGGGCATAACCCCCTTTATAATCATTTCCTCACGGAAGTGTTCCACAATTGAATGTGATATATTAAAATAGTTCATAGTCATCCCTAGAGTGAGCTCATTGATGGCAATTGTGTACCTCAGCTATAAGATCACATAAGCCCATCTTGAGCTCAGACTTTCATTAAAATTAATCCAAATTTTTTGCCCAGCTTTCTAATTCCCCTTTTAGATACATTGGTCTGCCAAGAGAAGATTTAGGTTTTGGGAAAGATGGAAGTTTTACCAATTCATAGAATTTAGTAGTGCCAACCCCCAAAATCTCTTGGGCTTGCTTTGGGTAGACCAGTATTGATGCATGTTTCATAATTACAACTCCAAAATTTAAATGACTTCTCCAATTCGAATCTTTCTCAAGGATTCAAATGGATTTTTACTGATTCTGAAGATAGGGAACAAATATTGATGCTGGTCTCTTTTTAGTGGTATGTCTCTATTGAATAAGGTCGTAGTTCTTGGCTATTATTCGCTGCACATTATTATTTAATTAAATTACTAACTATAAACAGCCTACAAATAGGCTAATCATCATTAGAAATCCCCTTTTCTTGAGGTGAAATAGACTATGACATATATATAATCCACTTTATTTGGTGCAAAATGGATTATGGTTGTTGTATAATCTATTTTGTTAAGGTTAAAATGGATTATAGATTTTGATAATCTATTTTAATAGAGGAAATATATTATTTAGGGGATATACACTAAATGAAATTTGAAGATTATATATCAGGTAAATACGTTCAGCAGTTCAAATACAAGAGTTTTTCTCCAACCCATATTAACTGTCAATGGTCGTGGGACAATCCTGAAATTAACACGTTATTAGAGGGTGCCGTTCGCTATTTGGGGGAGCTGAATGCATTTTCGAAAATGATACCGGATATAGATCATTTTATAAGCATGCATATTACTGCGGAAGCTAGTCAGTCGAGTCGGATTGAGGGAACGCAGACCAATATAGATGAAGCAGTAATGAGTAGAGAGGAGATTGATCCGAACAAAACAGATGACTGGCAAGAGGTCCAAAACTACATTTCTGCCATGAATTATTCAATAGAGAGATTAGGAACACTGCCTCTATCATCAAGACTAATAAAAGAAGCTCATCGCCTTTTATTAACTGGAACACGTGGGCAGCATAAATTACCGGGGGAATTTAAAAAAAGCCAAAATTGGATAGGTGGTTCAAATTTACAAGATGCTATTTTTATTCCTGCACATCAGGATGAGGTTCCATCGCTTATGTCTGATTTAGAACACTTTTGGTATAATGAAAATATCTATGTCCCCCTGATTATAAAAATTGGGTTGTCCCACTACCAATTTGAAACTATTCATCCATTTTTAGATGGTAATGGTCGAACTGGTAGATTACTTATAACATTGTTTTTGATCAGCTTTAAATTATTGGATAAACCTTGCCTATATCTTTCTGATTTCTTGGAGAAAAATAGAGCAGCATACTTTGATGCTTTAATGGGTGTAAGAACATCTAATAACATAACACATTGGATTAAATTCTTCTTAAACGCTGTAATTGAAAGTGCCAAATCTTCAAAAGCAACTTTTGAAAAAATATTAACCTTAAAAGATGAAGTTGATCAGATTGTTATGGCGCTTGGTCGTCGGGCTAAGAATGCTCAAAAATTGGTTTATTATTTATACTCACATCCAACTATAAAAGTTGATGATGTTTGTCAGGTTCTAGAGATAAAACCGAATGTCGCTCATCCGTTAATTAATGTTTTGCTTGCAAAGGGCATATTGAAGGAAAAAACGGGATTGAAGAAGAATAGGCTGTATTCATTTGATAAATATCTAAAGTTGTTTAGATAATTAAGAATTTAATGAGATTTTTGATCTAAGGTTTAAACGTAGTAAAGTTGATTGAAATTTCTTATTTAGGGATTGTAGTGTAGAGTTACAGCCTCGGTTATGGTTAGATTCTTCTAACAAGGTAATTAAACTTTTAATTTCAGGCGTGCTTTCTTTGTAATCAGTATATTTTTGATATGATTGACTAGAGGTATTACGGATTTCACTCTTGTCTTTTTTGTTTTTATCAAACCCAATAATGATTTCGAGGAATTTTAGTAGAGGATTGCCGTTTCTATTTGCTTTTGATGGTGACAACCCAAAGGTTTCTGCGCAAAAAAGCACTGAAAAATATGCTTGTGATTTTAAATTATATACATTTAATTTTTTTGCATTGTTTTGTCGTAGATTATCTATTAATGCCTCATATAATTTCAATTGTTTAAGATTTTCCTCTCGGACGCAACAATGATTTTCTAGGTCAAGATATAAAAAACGATCAGTAGAGTTGAGAGTTTTTTCCAGTTTTCTATCAGCATATAGTTGCATATCCAAAGCTTTTATTTTCATTAATAGGTAGTTTCTCAATTCCTTAATTGTCTCTTTAAACTTATTGTTTGGATTGAATGGGGACAGCATTTTGAATTTAAGTGATTGCTTTGTTGTAGATTTGCGATATTCAGTTATGCTGAGTAGAACATTGTGCGAAGAAAGAGAGTATTTTGACAAATATAAAAGTGATAGAAATCGGACAATTGAAAATTGGCGCTGAGGATTAATAATCGGATAGCTCTTTGTTGGTTTCAGGTTATTAAGTCAATTATTTGAGAGGGTAAAGACCCGGCCTACAACAGCAAAAAGTCAATCAACAAACAAAATTACTGCTTAATGAAAATGATTAAGTGAGTTGCTATCAATATCTGTGACATGATACCATGAAAATCAAGTAAAAAAGTAAATAAATTCCATGTAACTACACATGCTTTTGGGGTTGTTATAATGAGTCGAGTCTTAAAGCTGGCAAGACGGTATGTTCATAGGGCAACTAGTGCTACAAGATCTCCAACAAATCTTACCACAGTAAAGATTTGGAAATCTGGGTATTCTAGACCAAATGGATTTAAACCTTCCTTTTTACCATATGCTATGTTAAGAATGTCAAATTATAATTTATTGGAGGTTCCAAACGCAGGCCAATTTACTTTAGAAACGGATAATTTCCATATACATGTTCAGCCGAAACAATTATTACTGTTTAATGCAAAAACTGCAAATAATAGTACTGGAACTGTTGTTCCACATTTTGTTACAGACACACCTCATCATGTTGTACGGTTTCAAAATTTAGATTCAAAAAAAATTAAAGATTGGTTTGAAAATTTTATGCAAATTTCTAAACCTTCTTCAGTAACAGATAATGTCCATAATTACGAAGTTACCAATGGGTGCGATTTTTTATATAACTTGCTAATGAGAAGTGGAATCAGAACGCTCATTCCAAGGGAATATTCAATTAGAGACTATGTACTAGTAACTCCAAATAATTTGAGTGCAATGTTACTAAGGGCAGGATTAGTGGATGAACAACGTACTAAGCACAGTGACGTAATGCTTCTAGGTGATCCATTGCTTACAAGGATTAGAATTTGGAATTCAGGATATTTTGCGGAAGATAATAGTTTTGTGCATAGTAATATTCCATCTGCCTTGATAAAAACAATCATTCAAAATCCAAATAAAGTATCGAACGTTGGACATGTGTCTGTTGAAACTAAAGGGTTTTATGCAAGTCTTTGGCCAAGTAATCTAACCATTTTTAATAAACTAAAAATACATGATGGTGAAAATTCTACAATTAAACAAGATATTGTTTTTGAGGGTCGACCACCTGATTGTATGATTGATTTTTGTAGTCTTGATGTGCTCGCTATCTCGAAAGCAATAGAAAAGCATGTTGCTAGTTCGACAGAGAAATCTAATGGTGTCTACCACTTAATGGGAATACATGCGAATAGTTGTAGTACGCTTGCTTACCAGTTACTAGTAGCTGGCGGTATAAGAAAATTGGCACCATTTCATTGCAAAAAATTAGATTTCTCCATAGTAACCCCTAATAATCTTGCAAAAATGATATTAAGAGCTAAAGAGACGGAAGGGGTTTTGTCTCAATCTATTGTTGATAACAATTCTCGAGGTATAGGAAGGAAATGTAAGTGATTAGGAGGGTATTTATATGTTAAGAGTAATGCTACATCATTATAGAAGGGTTAAAGCTGCTGATGCCATGTTTAAGCAGGTTATTAAGCTTGAACAAAATGGCAATGCTGGAGAAGCTCTTAAGTTATGTGCAGATTTAGTACTTCAATATCCAAAACAAGTATACTATAGACACAAGTTGGGGACACTTCAGATTAAAAACGGTCAAGAATTGAATCTGCCAGATATTTCGTCGGCGCCAAAAATGTCACACAATGACTCTTAACCGGTTGGTAAAAATGCGTATTTCGATGAGACTTTGTTATGAAGAGTCGTGAAAAATGGCCATTTTACTATGCCATTAAAAAATGATGTAAACAGAATCGGTATTCTTTAAGTTCAATACGAAGGTTGGCGAAAAATACTAGGTCTTTACAGGGAATAAAAGAAACTTTTGAGCAACAGTGGAAAGATTTAGCTATGGCTGACACGGTATTACCATAACCGCTGAAGATAAGCTGGCTATTTGGGATGCTGCTTTTCTATTGCAGCAAGTGATGTCAGGAGAAGCAAAAATTGAAAAAAAAGGAATTAAGCTCACAATTTATCGCTGTGTTGACTGGGAAGCCTTATCAGCCAGCAATGATTAATACTAATGTTGCAGCCATCTCCGTTGCAGTTATCAATCCAGCTGTAGGGAGTTCTCAACAACCTGCTCTGCCAGCAGCAGCATCTGTTCCTACTCCTGATTTTGCCTCTCCAGCGTCACCGAGTTCACTGGCACTTGAGGAAATGGCAAGAAAACTTCAATTATTAGAATAACAAGTTGAAAAAGATAGAATTGAAAGAGAGCTAGCTCGCCAAAGAGAAGAAGCATTACAACGTGCTTTAGAAAAGCAACGAGCAGAACACGAGAAACTTAAAGAAAGTCTGAAGGATGTGATTGTGAGTGTCGATGGTAGTAATGTCGCTCAAGCATTAGCAACGCCATTAGCAAACTCAGGAAAAGAGAGCGCTGCACAGATAACCTATTTACTAGAGCGCGAACGAGAACATGCAGAACGCCTTAGACAATTAGAGTTAGGAGTTACTATTATGGGGGAAACAGTGGTAACTAAGGAAACGGTTGCTACGATGGTTGTAACTGCAGTCAAAGCAGCTAGAAGTGCTAAAAAATAATACAATTTGAAAACAATGAATCCAATGATTGAATATGGAGGAAGAGGGAAAACTCTTGGTAATTTTTGCGCATTTCAGTTCAGCATTGTTCGGGATTGTGGTGCAAAACGGACATTTCTTATAGCAAATAAAAAGTGAACAAAATCACTGGAGTTATGCACCGAAGCATCGGATTAATAATCACTTGATCAGATCGTACTCAATCAAACTTTTGCAATACGTCATTTCAAAATAAATATACAATGATTCAAAACGACAACACATTGTCGTTCACCATGGCTACACTCTTGGTACGTTATTCATTAAAGTCAATTGAGAGCTAAATTTTTGTTAAGAAGACCATTGCTGTAATCGAGTGATAACAGGGTGACTAGAATGTCACGATATTTACTGGAAGCGAGAGCTGGCCTTCAATAAATTTGCCCTTGATTCGGACGCCTATCTGATGCAATATTAGGATTGTAACGGGCGTCCTGTGCTAAGGAGGTAAGTATGGGACGTAAGAGGATGCCAGGACTCGTTAAAAGAGGCGAGTATTGGCATATCAACAAAAAAGTCGATGGTTTTCGCATTTGCGAAAGTACTGGAACCAGTAATCTTGTCGAAGCGGAAAAATATCTTGTACGGCGTTTGGAAACATTTCGCCAAGCAAAGGTATACGGAATACGGCCAAAACGATCGTTTAGGGAAGCAGCGACGAAGTTTTTGCTGGAGCATCAGCATAAACGCAGCATTCAATCAGATGCCTGTGGCATCAGGATGCTCGATCGCTACATTGGCAACATAACTTTGGAATCCATTCATCTGGGGACATTACAACCTTATATTGCAACAAGACAAAAGGAAGGCGTGAAAGCTCGTACCATTAATCAAGGGTTACAAGTATTACGCCGAATTTTGAATCTTGCAGCGAGTGAATGGGTGGATGAGTTTGGACTTACCTGGATAGCCAATGCACCTAAAATAAAGTTATTAGCCAATCATGATGCTAGAAAACCTTATCCTTTGGATTGGGAGGAACAAGATCGTTTATTTTCTGCACTAGCGCCTCATTTACGTGAGATGGCTTTGTTCGCAGTAAATACAGGAACCCGAGATGCTGAAATATGTAATCTACGGTGGGACTGGGAAGTTTCGGTTCCTTCAAAAGAAATAGGATCGATTTTTATCATCCCAGGTGAACGTGTTAAAAATGGTAATGATCGCCTGGTGGTATTAAATCGTGAGGCACGTGCAGTGATAGAAAGACAGCGAGGGAAGCATCGTGAGTATGTTTTTGTCTATCAAGATAAACCGATTCAACGTATGTTGAATAATGGTTGGCGCCGGGCAAGGAAGTTAGCAAATCTGGATGTCAGAGTCCATGATATGAAGCATAGTTTCGGCAGGCGGTTGCGTTCAGCAGGTGTTTCATTTGAAGATAGACAAGATCTACTTGGCCATAAATCTACCAGGATAACGACCCATTATTCTAGGGCAGAATTATTGAATCTTTGGGAAGCAGCGAATACGGTGTGCATGAAGTCAGAGTCGAGTGGATTAGAGTCAGAGTTAACTTTGATCAGATCACCTGCAACTACGCATGCGCATGCACAGTTGAGTCGCGCAAAAATCGCGCAAGCCGTTTTTGAGCAAGAAGTAGTGTAAGCGTTAATCAATTGATTTTATTGGCTCCCCGGGACGGGCTCGAACCGCCGACCCAGTGATTAACAGTCACTTGCTCTACCGACTGAGCTACCGGGGAATATGAGTTACTTACTTAAATATTAACATGAACATATAAAATTGAAAATGAATATTAGCTTAGATGGATTAAATTGGTCAAGGCCTAAGCGACAGGACTAAATGAAGGGTCTTAATTGATAGGGCTTGGAACTTAAATATTAGGACTTAAACAAAAGCAGTTTGAAAACGATGTATAGCCTCATGAAGATTGTCTAAGTTTGTTGCATAAGATAATCTTAAATGTCCTGGCGCTCCAAAGGGAGTACCCGCCGTCAAAGCCACACCCATTTCATCCAATAGCCAATTGGCGAGCTCTACATCGGTACTAATATTTTGTTTGATTGTTTTATCAGTGCCCTTGCCCCATTCTTTCTGTAAACGATGGATCAGGCCTTCAACATTCGGCAAAGCATAAAATGTACCCTGATTGGGTAAGCAGTGAATGCCTGAAATCGTATTGAGGGCGGAAACAAGGTAATCATGACGCTCTTTGAATGCTGCGCACATTTCCTTTACACAGCTTTGATCCCCAGTCAGAGCGGCTAGTGCTGCCTTCTGGGAAATAGAGCAAGGGCCAGAAGTACTTTGTCCCTGTATAATGCCCATTCCATTGATTAATTCCTTGGGGCCTGCAGCAAAACCAATGCGCCATCCTGTCATGGCATAGGTTTTGGAAACTCCATGTAAAATAATGGTTCTATCATATAGTTCGGGGCAGGCATTCAAAATATTAGAAAAAGGCTCCTCCCCCCAATAAATATGTTCATAAATATCATCGCTCGCAATCATAATTTGAGGATGTTGAAGTAATACCGAAGCCAATTCCATTAACTCCTGCCGGGTATAAGCCATCCCACTCGGATTAGAGGGACTATTTAGCACAAATAATCGAGTTTTAGGGGTAATAGCAGCAGCTAATTGATGGGCGGTTATTTTAAATTGTTGTTGCAAATCAGTTTTTAAAAAGACCGGTTTGGCCCCAGCCAGCAATATCATATCAGGATAAGAAACCCAATAGGGAGCTGGAATAATTACTTCGTCCCCTGGGTTTAATAGAGCTTGTGCCATATTATAAAAGCATTGTTTACTGCCTGTGGAAACTATGATTTGGCTCAAATCATAGGGTAATTGATTATCTTGGGCAAATTTAGCGACAATAGCTTGGCGCAATTCTACGATGCCATCGATAGCCGTATATTTGGTGAATCCGGCGTCAATGGCCTTGATTGCAGCCATTTTAATATGTAAGGGGGTATCATAATCAGGTTCCCCAAGGCCCAAAGGGATAATTTTTTTACCTGCCGCCTTCATAGCGGCTATTTTCTGTGCAAGGGCTAAAGTAGCTGAAGTTTTAACGCCATGAATTCGGTTAGATAATTGCATAAATTAAGATTTTTCCTCTTTTTTTATGGTACAATACTCTCTGCATATATGAGTATATGCTGAAGCCAATAAGATATTAAGAGACCACCCTAAAGAATCAACTAGGCTCTGGTGCAAAAGTATAACATAATTTGGGATAATTTTATATTTGAAGCGAAATTTGGGGCAATTCTATGGATAAGTTTATTATTTCTGCCAACTTTAAACCCACAGGAGATCAACCCGCTGCTATTGCTAGTTTGGTTGAAGGCCTTAACTCCGGGTTAATGCATCAAACATTATTAGGTGTTACGGGTTCAGGCAAAACCTTTACCATTGCACATGTTATTGAAGAAATTCAACGTCGCACACTTGATTCTAGCGCCCAATAAAACCCTGGCTGCACAATTGTATGGCGAAATGAAAGAATTTTTTCCCGAATAATGCGGTGGAATATTTTGTTTCTTATTACGATTATTATCAACCAGAAGCGTATGTTCCCTCCTCAGATACTTATATTGAAAAAGATGCTTCGATTAATGAACATATTGAACAAATGCGTTTGTCTGCAACGAAAGCCTTATTAGAACGAAAGGATACTATTATTGTTGCGACAGTTTCTGCGATTTATGGTTTAGGTGATCCCGAATCCTATTTAAGATGGTATTACATTTAGAGCGTGGCGATAAAATTGATCAGCGCTCTATTATTGCAACGACTTAGCTGAATTGCAATATACGCGAAATGATATCGATTTTCGTCGTGCGACTTATCGAGTGCGTGGTGATGTGATTGATATTTTTCCTGCAGAATCTGAAGACGAAGCCGATTCAGCATTGAATTATTTGGTGATGAAATTGAAAATATTAGCTTATTTTGATCCTTTAACCGGAGAAATATTGACGACGAGTTGCCACGTGTCACTATTTTTCCCAAAACACATTATGTGACCCCACGTGCAACGAGTTTTAGATGCGGTTGAATCGATTAAAGTAGAATTAAAGATCGGCTTAGAAGAATTTAGAGACAAGTCAATAAATTAGTTGAAGCACAACGTTTAGAGCAACGAACGCGTTTTGATATCGAAATGATGTTTGAACTTGGGTTATTGCTCAGGCATTGAAAATTATTCTCGTTATTTATCAGGACGAAAAGCTGGGGAACCGCCTCCAACTTTATTTGATTATTTGCCTGCCGATGCATTATTAATTATTGATGAATCTCATGTCACGATTCCTCAATTGGGTGGCATGTATCGAGGCGATCGTGTCACGTAAAGAAACATTTAGTGGAATTATGGTTTTCGTTTACCTTCCGCATTAGATAATCGACCTTTACGATTTGATGAATTTGCAAAATTTGCACCGCAAACCATTTATGTTTCTGCAACGCCAGGTCCTTATGAATTAGAACATTCCGATGCTATTGTCGAACAAGTGGTTCGACCAACAGGACTTGTTGATCCTGAAATTGAAATTCGACCAGTTGCCACTCAAGTAGATGATTTGTTATCTGAAATTCGCAAACGTGCGTTAGTGTAAATGAACGTGTTTTGGTTACGACCTTAACAAAACGCATGGCAGAAGATTTAACCGAATATTTAGCTGAACATGGCATTAAAGTGCGTTATTTGCATTCTGATATTGATACTGTGGAGCGTGTGGAAATTATTCGCGATTTGCGTCTTAGGTACTTTTGATGTTTTAGTTGGTATTAATTTATTGCGTGAAGGTTTAGATATGCCAGAAGTTTCTTTAGTGGCGATTTTCGATGCCGATAAAGAAGGATTTTTACGTTCTGAACGTTCTTTGATTCAAACGATTGGACGAGCAGCACGTCATATTCATGGAATAGCTATTTTATATGCGGATAAAATGTACAGGTTCCATGCAAAAGAGCCATAGATGAAACTGAACGGCGACGAAAAAAACAAAAAGAATATAATGAAACCCATGGCATTACGCCACAGGGGGTTGCAAAAGCCATCAAAGATATTTTAGAAGCACCGCATCCTGCTGAAGGTGCTCTATCGCCCCATCATGCGCTCGATAAATCCGATCTCAAGGCACTGGCTGAAGCCATACAAAGTCCAAGACAGCGTTCCAGTAAAATCAAAGCATTAGAAAATCAGATGTATAAACATGCGAAAAACTTGGAATTTGAGGAGGCTGCGCGCATTAGAAATGAAATTCGGCGTTTGCGTGCGATTGTTTGATGTTTAACTTAAAAGACGAACAATAAGATACCGAGACTATACACGAATATGTAAAATTTATTTAGTTAATATACTTGCAAAGACCCCGGTGTACATACTACACTTTTGTTAGGAGGTGCACTAATATGAGTTTCAATGCAAATAATGTATCTATGGCTTCTTATCAGAATATTAACCCACAATGCTGCTGTTTCGGCTTGCGCAAGGCGACTCGCGCCGTGACTCAATTTTATGATCGACATTTAGAACCAGCGGGTATCCGGGCTACTCAATTTACTCTACTACTGACTTTATCCTCAGCTACTGGTAAAACCTTAACAGAAATGGCGGAAGGTTTAGTGATGGATAGAACCACATTAACCAGAAATTTAAAACCATTAGAAAAAGCTGGGTTTATTACCAAGATGAAATTAGCAGATAAGCGATCCAAAGGTTATGTTTTGACGGATAAAGGTCGTCAAGCAATCGAAAAAGGGGTTCCTCTTTGGAAAGCGGCTCAACAGCATGTTGTTAGTAAGTTAGGCGATGAGCGTTATCATCACTTCTTAGGAGAATTAAAGGCTGTACAAAGTTATGCCAATCCACCAAGACCAGCTCATTCATCCCGTTCTCATACGCATAGTGAATCTGAATAATTTTGAATAATAGAGTCTGATAATAGGCTTGTATCCAAAACTGCTATCTATGCAGTTTTGGATATGAGCATCGCAGTTTTATTTCCTCATCTATATCGTAACCACACCTTATTCATATCTTTATTTCCCATATTCAAATTTTTATTTCAATATCCGTTCTATTTGCGTCTACTCATCCCTTGCATTTCTGTGCAATAATCTTCTAAAGGCTTTAATCATTATTTAGTTTGATATTTATATAGGGGGAAGGTTAATGGCAGATCAACACAAGAAAAAGGCATTAGACGCCGCAAGATTACAAATTGAACGTCAATTTGGGAAAGGTGCCTTAATGCTGATGGGCGATGGGAATGCTATCGCCAACATCGAGGCCATATCAACCGGCTCTTTAGGGTTGGATTGGGCATTGGGAATTGGCGGATTACCAAAAGGACGAATAGTTGAAATTTTTGGCCCAGAATCCTCCGGTAAAACAACTCTGACTTTGCAAGTTGCTGCACAGTGTCAAAAACAAGGGGGCACGGCGGCTTTTGTGGATGCTGAGCACGCATTAGATCCCATCTATGCAGAAAAACTGGGCGTTAATGATCGACGAATTATTAGTGTCACAACCCGATACTGGCGAGCAAGCTTTGGAAATCACCGATATGTTAGTGCGTTCAGGTGCTGTAGATGTCGTGTTGTAGACTCTGTTGCAGCACTGACGCCGAAGGCTGAAATTGAAGGCGAAATGGGTGATCAACATATGGGCTTGCAAGCAAGGTTAATGTCGCAAGCACTACGAAAATTAACAGGAAATATTAAACGTTCTAATACGCTGGTGATTTTCATTAACCAAATTCGTATGAAAATTGGTGTTATGTTTGGTAATCCAGAAACAACAACGGGTGGTAATGCCTTGAAATTTTATGCTTCAGTTCGCTTAGATATTCGTCGTACCGGCGCCATTAAAAAAGGCGAAGAAGTTTTAGGCAGTGAAACCCGCGTTAAAGTTGTTAAAAATAAAGTGGCACCACCCTTTAAACAAGCTGATTTTGAAATTCTTTATGGCAAAGGTATTTCTCGTGTCGGAGAAATGATCGATTTAGGTGTCTAAGTTTGGTTTGATTGATAAATCGGGCGCTTGGTATAGTTATAAAGGCAATCGCATTGGCCAAGGCAAAGAAAATGTTCGACAATTTTTGTCAGATAATCCTAATATTGCTCAAGAAATTGAAGATTCTATTCGTAGTAAATTTTTAAGCCCTGTTGTTGCTAATGCGGATCACAAGCCCCTATCATGGAAGAAGAAATGGCGGAAATGGAAGATTAGCAAGAGGGTAGACGCTATGTTTTATCCCCACCTTTTATAGATGCACATTTGTAAATGTGTGAGTATAAGAGTGGGGATGTAACGACAATTATTTTCTCGCTATCTCACAATACAATATGTAAGAATATGTAAGTAAATATAGGTAATATAGGCAATATAGGTATAACCACTAAATGAAAACAGCTCAATTACGACAAGTTTTTTTGGATTATTTTAAGGAAAAGCAACATAAAATTGTTCCTAGTAGTTCTTTAGTTCCAAACAATGATCCAACGCTGCTATTCACTAATGCCGGGATGGTGCAATTTAAAGAAACTTTTTTAGGCTTAGAACCACGTCCTTATAATCGTGCGGCTAGCAGCCAGCGCTGTTTGCGAGCCGGTGGCAAACATAATGATTTAGAAAATGTGGGTTATACCGCAAGACATCATACTTTTTTTGAAATGTTGGGAAATTTTAGTTTTGGAGATTATTTTAAACGCGAAGCGATACAATATGCCTGGGATTTTTTAACGCGACGTATTAAAATTACCGCAAGAGCGCTTATGGATGACTGTCTATGAAAAAGATCAAGAAGCCGAAGACATTTGGTTAAATGAAATAAAAATTGATCCAAACCGTTTTTCACGCTGTGGTGAGAAAGATAATTTTTGGTCTATGGGTGATACAGGCCCTTGTGGGCCTTGTACTGAAATTTATTATGATCATGGGCCGGAAATTGCAGGTGGCCCCCCAGGTATCAACTGATGCAGATGGAGATCGTTATATTGAAATTTGGAATTTGGTTTTTATGCAATATAATCGTGCAGAAGACGGCAGCTTAACATCACTGCCAAAACCTTCTGTGGATACCGGAATGGGATTTGAACGTGTTGCTGCAGTGATGCAAGGGGTTCATAGCAATTATGATATTGATATTTTTAGATATATAATTAAAGCGATCGCCAGCTTAGGAAATGTAAAGGATCTTGAAAATAAATCTTTACGCGTAGTTGCCGATCATATTCGTGCTTGCGCTTTCTTAATTGTGGATGGCGTTTTGCCTTCTAATGAAGGACGAGGATATGTTTTAAGACGCATTTGTCGTAGAGCTATTCGTCATGGACATCGCTTAGGCTTCCAAGAGCCGTTTTTTTATAAACTCGTTAAACCTTTAGCAGAGGTAATGGGGGAAGCTTATCCAGAACTGGTAAAATCTTTACCGCATGTTGAAAAAATTTTATTGCAGGAAGAGCAGCAATTCGCCAAAACATTAGAGCTTGGTTTAAAAATCTTAGAACAAGATATTGCCAAGCTTTCCGAACTTTCTGAATCAACCATTTCAGGTGAAACAGTTTTTCGTTTGTACGATACTTATGGCTTTCCTATCGATTTAACCGCAGATATCGCTCGCGAACGTGGTTTGTCACTGGATTTAGACGGGTTTGAAACAGCTATGGCAAAACAACGTAGCAGAGCGCGAGAAGCCAGCCAATTTTCCGGAGGTTTTTCTGATCGAATCGAAATCGGACATAAAACCGATTTTAGTGGCTATGAAACCTTAGAAGAGGAAGAAACAATTGTAGAATTATATGTTGGAACAGAAAAACGTACAGAATTAATAGCTGGCGAAGAAGGCAGCGTCGTTCTAAGTCGTACTCCTTTTTACGCGGAAGCGGGCGGCCAAGTGGGCGATCAGGGAATCTTGCGTTTTAATATGAGTATGGGCGAAAAAAACGATAAAGGCGCAAAAGAAGATAAAGGGAATAAAAACGAAAAAGCCATTGATAAAAAAACAGAAGGGGAATTTATTGTCAAAAATACCCGCAAGATGGGCCAAGCCCATTTACATTATGGGGTGGTTAGCAAGGGAACCTTAAAAATAAACCAGCAGGTTCATGCCATCGTTGATAAAAATAATCGTCGTGCAACGGCTTTAAATCATTCTGCTACCCATTTATTACATGCGGCCCTACGTGAATTATTGGGATCCCATGTGCAACAAAAGGGCTCTTTAGTAGATCCGCTGCGATTACGTTTTGATTTTACCCATCCTGAAGCTTTAACAAATGAACAAATTCGTGCATTAGAAAAAGCAGTCAATGAACAAATTATACTAAATACAGAAGTACAAACAGATATTATGTCTGTAGAGGATGCGCTACAAAGCGGTGCTATGGCGCTATTTGGTGAAAAGTATGGTGATAAGGTTAGAGTCTTGCGCATGGGCGGAAATTACTCAGTAGAACTTTGTGGGGGTACACATGTTCGAAGAACAGGTGATATTGGTATTTTTAAAGTGATCTCAGAAGCTGGGATTTCTGCAGGGGTTAGACGTATAGAAGCCGTTACAGGACTTAAAGCTTTGGATCTTTTCAATCAACAACAAATCAGTTTAGATAATTTTGCCGCATTGCTAAAAACAGGTTCAGATCCTAAATCCATGAAAGAAAAATTGGAACAAATATTAAGTAAAAATAATAAACTTGAAAAAGATATACAAACACTCAAACTAGAGTTGATCAGTGGTAAGGGATCCGCGGATTTAAGCGAAAAAGCTAAAGATATCCATGGAATTAAAGTTTTGGCAGAACTCGTTCCAGTCTCCGACCCTAAAACATTAAGAGAAATGGTCGATCGCTTAAAGGATAAACTCAAAACAGCCGTCATAGTTTTAGCAGCCGTGAATGAAGGAAAAATAAGCTTGGTGGCAGGTGTTACGCAAGATTGTGTTTCGGTCCTGCATGCAGGTGAGCTGATTAAAAATATCTCTACTATGATAGGTGGTCAAGGTGGGGGCCGATCTGATATGGCGCAGGGCGGAGGAAATGATATCAACCAATTGCCGAAAGCCTTACAGTTTGTGGAGCAATGGATTGAAGAAAGGACGAGACATTAAAGAATTACTATGGCACTAATTGTACAAAAATACGGTGGAACCTCGGTCGGTGATCTTGAGCGCATACATTTTGTCGCCGATAGGGTATTGAAGGCTCGGTCTGAAGGGCACGATTTGGTTGTCGTGGTGTCTGCTATGAATGGGGAAACGGATCGTCTGGCTATGATGGCACAGAAATTGTCTAGTTCTCCTGATCCCCGAGAGGTGGACGTATTACTCGCTACTGGAGAGCAAGTTTCAATTGCCCTCTTAAGCATGGCATTAATAGGGAAAGGTTGTCCGGCACGTTCTTTTACAGGGGCGCAGGTCCACATAAGAACCGACAGTGTGCATAATAAGGCACGCATTTTGGGTATTGATGGATCTCGGATTCGTGCAGAACTACAAGCTGGAAAGGTTGTTGTTGTAGCAGGATTTCAAGGTTCAGACGGTTTAGGTAATATTACAACCTTGGGACGGGGAGGGTCAGATACAACAGCGGTTGCTTTAGCGGCAGCTCTTAAGGCAGATGAATGCCAGATATATACCGATGTAGAAGGGGTATATACAGCAGACCCCAAGATTGTGCCAGAGGCGCGTCGAATGACGCAAGTTACATTCGAAGAAATGTTAGAATTATCAAGTTTAGGTGCTAAGGTAATGCAAATCCGAGCAGTAGAGTTTGCAGGGAAATACAATATTCCTTTGCGAGTGTTATCAACCTTCGAGGAAGGTCCAGGCACTTTGATTACTGGAATAGAAGAAAATATGAACAGACCTCCAGTCTCTGGTGTGGCTTACCATCGGGATGAAGCAAAAATTATTATACAAGGGATTCCTGATTCCCCTGGAATTGCAGCTTCCATTTTGGGTGCCCTAGGGGATGCGCATATCGAGGTAGACATGATTCTTCAGAATCTGGGTGGTGAAGGAAAAACCGATCTGGCTTTTACGGTTCATCGCCGCGAATTTAAACAAACACGGGATTTATTAATGCCCGTGATGTCAAAAATTGGGTGCTAAAGGCCTATTATTCAATGAAAATGTCGCAAAACTTTCTTTGGTGGGAATTGGTATGCGATCAAATGCCGGTATTATCAGTAGAATGTTTGATGTTTTAGGGAAAGAAGGTATTAATATTCAGTTGGTCTCTACTTCAGAAATTAAGGTTTCTGTTGTTATTGACGAAGAACATTTAGAGAATGGCGTTCGCGCCCTACACGCATGCATTTTCATTGGAGAGTGAAAATTTTTTAGGTGCATAATCTGTGACAGTTAATTAAGATAGATTGAGGATATAAAAATATAGAAATGAAATGTTGAACGCTTGAAATAATGAGTGTTTGCCTTTATTGGTAGGGAAGTAAGGAAGGTCATTAGGCAAACAAATAAGTGATATATGGGTATCAGGAAGGAGAGTAAATAAATGTTAATCCTAACAAGAAGAGTTGGTGAATCCTTAATGGTGGGTGATGATGTTACCGTCACTGTTTTAGGTGTAAAAGGAAATCAAGTCCGCATTGGTGTTAATGCACCCAAAGATGTGTGAGTACATCGTGAAGAAATCTATCAACGTATCCAACGCGAAAAATTAACGAAACTGAAGCTGCCTTAAAAGGTCATCACACTGACGAAACCTCAGGCGGTCGAACAAACGCCTCTGAAGAATTGAAGAAGGCGAAGATAAACCTTAAAAGGTTATTCACTCGCATTGTAACCCATTCCCTCCTTTTAGCTTTCATGCTACACTCCTCTCACTCCTGGTTTTCCAGGATCGGTATTCCAGAGGACGGAGAGATGGCCGAGTGGCTGAAGGCGCTCCCCTGCTAAGGGAGTATGGGGCTAAAACTCCATCGAGGGTTCGAATCCCTCTCTCTCCGCCAGTTTAAGTGAATAAAAAGTTATTTATTAGAAAATTAGTACCTATTAATTAAATATTGATTAAGTAGTAAAACCAAATTAAGCGCCCGTAGCTCAGCTGGATAGAGTACCTGGCTACGAACCAGGCGGTCGGGAGTTCGAATCTCTCCGGGCGCGCCAGAATTCTTAATAAAATCAGCATGATAGAGTGTTAATTTCATTCTAACCAGTTGACACACTTTTTTCTTGTGGCCAATTTGCGGCCATTAGGCTTTCTAACTTATCATCCTCGTTGCGGTTGATGCGTAGCAAGGTTAAAGTTGGTCCTTGCTGTTCGCGATTGCAAACCTTGTTAGCTGCTACAATCAAGTTCTGCAATTCCGCTGCTGAGTAATGGGTTGTTATCCGCCCAGATTTATGGCCTAACAAATCTTGCCGATCCTCAAAACTCACGCCGGCTGCACGTAAACGGCGGCCATATGAATGCTTGAGATCATGTATCCTTACTTGAGGGATCCCCACAACCTTCCTAGCACGTTTCCAAGCCGTGTTATTCATTTTTGTGACGGATCTTCCTCGATAAGAGAAGACGTATTCCGAATGTAACCCTCGCATTTTATCGATGATGGCTTTGGCTGCTTCATTCAAAACAACTAAGCGATCTTCGCCATTTTTCACCATACGTTTTGCAACTCCCTTTTTAACAACATGGCTTGGAATAATAAAAATGCTGGTATTTAATTCCGGTATTCGTGTTTCCCATTTCCATTTTAATTGACACACTTCTTGCTCGCGACAGCCGGTATTCACTTTAAAGATCGCCATATGCCTTAAATGCTCTGGCAATTCCTTAAATAATAAAACCTGCTCATCCCAAGACAATGGATACGGATCTCGTGCATCGTTGACAGGTAACATTTTAATTTTCGCTGGGGCTTGTAACCAAGTTAACCCATTCTCATCAATCCACTGACAAGCTGCTAAATTTAAAATGTGTCTAACCACCTCCAAGGCATTATTGATCGTCTTGGTTTTGCGACCCGACGCCTGCCTGGCTTTTACGAAAGACTCTAATGTACCACTATGCACTTGTTCCAATGCCAAATGTCCTATGCAGGGACAAAGCAGCTTCAGGTGATCAGCATCATCCGCAATACTTGCTTTATGTTGATTCTCCAGCAGGTATCTTGTTGCAGCCTCTTTAAAGGTCCGCTTGGGCCTAACACCATAAATACTCGCTTGTCTTATTTCTTCGACCCGACGTGCGAGATACTTTTCTGCTTCACAGAGCGACTCTGTGCCAGTGCTTTCTCGAAGGCGTCGTCCAAAGAGCCTCTTCTGCAGATACCAGACCCCGTTTCTCTTAACGAGCCCTGGTGATATTTTGCGTCCCATAGTTCCCTACTCCTAGAGTTGGCAACTCACAGACGCCCGCTACGAGCTTTATATTGCTCTACCCAGGCGTCTAATTCAAGTCGGTCAAAGGCAATTCCTTGAATTCCGATAGGAATTTCAGTGAGATTTGGCCTTACCTCTGTGTTAAACCGGTTCCGGTCCATACCTAGATAGGTCGGGGCGTTTCGGAACCTGATAAGTCTCGGCAATAACTCAGCCATGCTTGTTTCCCTGTTTTGGATGAGGTTCTTTATCTTTAATTTCATCCCTAAGGATCTTGATTTCGGGTGGTGCCACAACACCAATATGAGTAGCACCGCGATAATGGCCCAATACAATGATTTGAATATCTGTTCCTATCGAAATAGATTGGCCTGCATAACGTTGTAAGATCAGCATGATAAATTTTCCCCTTTAGCTAATTTCCCTGAACTTTTAGAATCGATTTTTGAAGATGAAATTTTGAGGAAAGTTAAAAATTGACGAATAACCCCTTTTAGGTTTTTCTTTATTTTTAACTGCCTCAAACGTTCTTTGGCGCTTACATAGTCCTGAACATTCATATCCATTCCTTCTCCAAATTGGTTTCAATATTTTTGGGTCCTGAATCGAATGTAAGACGGAATGGCGACAACGGGTTGTCTATTTTTGCTTGAGAGCAATTAATGGGGGGGAGAATGCTGTTTAGGTGTATTAATACGTTTATTGGGTAGCTGACCTACCGTGTTGTTTATCGGCAAATAAACTGGTAAACTACGGGCTAACTTCTAGTTTAAGAATAGGTTAGACCTGTTCACAAATTTGCAGCATTAAAATTGTTTTTGGGAATAGGCGTTATGTTATTAGGGAACCAACCAGGCAAATTTTTGAAGTGAGACAATGTCAAACGTACCAGTAATAAAAAATCAAGGTGATAAAACCCCACATTTCCAGGACACCTTGCATTTAGAACCAATTAATGGCGTTAATTTTACCAAACGTGAAATAGACGTGATCGCTTGCATATTGAGTGGGAAATCGGTAAAGAAGATAGCTCAATTTTTGTCAATATCCCCAAGAACAGTTGAAAATCACCTCCACAATATAATGCTAAAACTGGGGTGTCAGTCACAAGAAAAAATAATCGAATTTATAGAAAAGTCGGATAAATTTTTGCTTATTAGGAAGCATTATTTAAACCTATTAATTCAATCCTCATTTATTTCAGAACTAAAGACGCTTTCAGCGCTAGTGGTTAATTATAATTATGCTTGTTTGTTGATAACGAATGGAGATTTAACTGACAATACAGCATTTGTCCGACAATTTATGCAGGATTTACAACTTGCAGGATTTAAAGTGTCCGTCGAACATAATAAAAAAGAAGGTCCAAATTTTAATCGAGTTTATGAGTTTGAATTTACGCATGCCATTTACTTTTTAACTCCTGCATTTATCGATAAGTTGAATAAGCTTCAAACAGACAATTTAAATGAGTATAAAGAAACGATAAGAAACATTAGCTCGATAAGGACTGATAAAGATTCATGCCTGCCAGCTCTGTGCGTTATTATTGAGACTTCAGATTCTAAAGTCTTTTTAAAAGAACTCTCAGCCGAATGTTTAAATTTTAACGACCAAGAAAACTATTATCTTTTTGTTTTTGAAACGTTAAAGAAATTACTTCCCAGCCTTAATGTCGATAAAAATATTCTTGATTTCAAAAAAAATTGTAAAACGTTTTATGACGAAGTTGATATTAGGGAGTCACCAAAGCAAGATACAAGTTCAGTTAAATGGAGTGCAAATACAGCAATAAGAACCATAACAAAATCGCAGTTGCTAACAATCATTAGTGTTTGCATGTTTGTTCTAACTCTGTTCTCTTTAAATTTCTATAAAAGCTCAGAGAGCAATCAAAAAAACGCAATTAATGCACCCACTCTAATGATGGAACAAGAAAAACATATACAATATAATACCTTAACGCAAAATAAAAGAAGCAGCGATGACGGTCTTTTATTAAATCTTCCTGCTAGGAATTCTAAGTTTGTTGGCAGAGAAAAAGAATTGAAAACAATAAATGAGTTTCTAAATAAATATAAATTTGGTGTGATAACACAAGCAATCTCTGGTTTAGGAGGAGTTGGCAAAACGCAGTTGGCCATCAACTATGCTTACAGCGCCTTAGAAGAAAAACATTACGATACAGTACTGTGGATTAGAGCAGAAACCAGTGATTCCCTTAACAACTCATACATAGAATTTGCAAAAAGTTTAAAAATAGATATAAAAGGATATAAACCTACCGATATTCAGCACCTCATTCACGAGGGACTAAAAAATTTTAATGCAAAGAACATTTTGTTTGTTCTGGATAATGCAGTTCCCTCTAAACATATAGAGGATTATTTAGATAACCTAAGCAAAGATTTTTCAACCCCATCAAAACTGCATATTTTACTTACTTCTCGATCTCAGCAATGGCATAGAGATATGTTATTATTGGATGCTTTCACCGAACAAGAGGCCTATACATTTATAAAAAAATATCTCCCAAATGAAAAAGATGATTCTATCTACAATCTTGCGAGGATTTTGCACTATTTTCCTTTGGCGATAAATCAAGCTATTATATATATCCAAGCGCACACAAACATTGACACATATATTGAGATCATGAAACTAAACGACAAGGCTAGCGAAACCACTAACAAATACACCAATGCTTTATGGTCAACATGGAGCTTAAGTTTTTCTAAACTGGGTAAAAATGCAAAGACAATACTCATCATGTCTTCATATCTTGATGCGGACGAAATTAACCTGGATTACTTTAAACATTTGACATTAGAGGAAAGAGATTCTGCCATAGCCGAATTAAAAAATTATTCTTTTATTACAATCAATGATGATAAAAACTCGTTTAAAATACATAGATTATTACAAAAAATTGTAAGAGAACAAGAAGGAACACCGTTCTATTTGACGAAAGCCATCGAAATGCTAGATTTTTCTTTTGCCATATATCAAAATGTTAACAAAGATTTATGTGATTCGCTTATTCCCCACGTTATTTCTCTTTCGCGCCATGCTATTGAAACACCCAGTCTTCTTTGTCAAGGATTGGCTTTATATATTAAATTAACCATGTACTCTACTTATGTTCAAGAAGATCTAAGACTTTCAAATGAAAGATGGTCGGAAATATTAGCTCTAGCAACGAAGCATTTATCTACTGAAAAGGGATTCTCATATCTCTTAGCGAACATCAATACCCAAGTTGGATTTAATAACTATCTGCTTGGAAATTCGGTTAGAGCTGAGGAAATTCTAAAACAAGCGATAAATACTTACGAAAAGCCTTTAGATCCAATTTCAACTCAAATCGAAGCGCTTTTAAAGAATCTTAGATGGGCGAATCAAACTGCAATAGAAGATAACATTCTTTCTGATTACGCATTCGCTCTAAGCGCATTAGCAAATGTGGAGCTTGATCTAAACAAGCTTTCTTCTTCTGAAGAAAATTATGTCAAAGCATTAAAAACCATTGATCAGTGTAAAGAACACGATAAAGCAAGCGTCTATAAAGCCGCATATTTATCAAATATATTGCATTTATATACACATGCTGGGAGTCTGGAAAAAGCTGACTTAGTGGCAAACGAACTCAGCCAAGTTCACTATGAAGATGCGAGTGGCCTTCCAAAAAGCTACGCATTTGAACGGATAGGTGAATTGAAAATTTCCCAGGGTGATTATAAGAGTGCCAAAAAATTATTCGAACAAGCCTTAGAAATCAAAACCAAGATATATGCAAAAAATAATTATAGAATCGGTAAAACTTTCACCAGGATTGGAGCGATTTTAATTCTAATGAATGAACCAGCAGCTGCTCTTGAGTATCTTGAAAAAGCTGAGAAAATGTACGACAAACATTTCACTAAGAGTAATATAAATTATTTATATCTATATTTTCTCATGTATCGTTCATTTGAAGCAAATCAAGATTATAAAAATTCTACACAGTATCTTAAAAAAATACATGATATAATTTTGTCATCAAATAACTCAAATGCTCATATATTGATATCCAAACAGTTGCCTATTGTAGGCGAATTCAGCCGTTTTAAAGTTTCTCCGAAAGATATAGCTTACCTTGAACAATCTTTGGAACTCATTAATAACATCTTTGGCAAAGAGACTTTGCATGCATCTAAATATCATTATTTGCTTGGAACATCATTTCAAAATGCTTTACAGAAAGAAAATGCTAGCTCTCATTTGAATGCTGCATTAAATATCATCCTTGACCGCAATACCGCTGATCCATCTTTAGAAAAACAAAACAGTCCAAACGTCTCGCTAATAAAAGAAAAATTAAATTCTCTAGCGCGAGGAAAAAATTAACATAATTTTTCAGGTATACTCTTCGCAAAAGAATTGCAAGAGCAATATATTGTGTGATTCATTTTCAACTTTCAATGCTGCATTTTTACAGATTAAATATCAAACATAAATTTATGGTATGGTATTGTAATGATTGATCTTGGCGAGTTAAAATGGCCTCCTAAAGATGACGTTGCATGGCCCGAATAAGTGGTGATTTTTAACTAAGACGAGTGTAATATGAAAAAATATGAATTGAATATCCCTAAGATGCTATATAAATATCGGGATCTTAGAAGCGGCCATACAGAGAAGATTCTTTCAAATGGTGAAATATATTTTGCAAGTACAAATAAATTAGAAGATCATAATGAAAAAGCTTCTTTCGTTTTTTGGAATAATATATGGGTCAAAAGTAAAAATAATCTCTTAAAGTATTTATCTCCAGAAGAGAATAAAAATCGCTTAATGGAAGTAGTTCGATCTGGCCATAATGAACCTTATGGAATTTTGTCTCTATGCGAAAGTAGGCAAGAGCCGTTGATGTACAAGCAGTATGCCGATGATTTCCAAGGCATTTGCATTGGTTTTGATTGGGATAAATTTAATCTTTTTTTTGCGGACGTATCCCCGTCGATAAAAAACATACCTCGACGTGTGATTTATCAGGAAACTATCGAAATTAATGCTGATTATATTACGCCGGAACAATGGTTAGAAATATACTGTAGCAAATTACCTAGGTATTCTTATGAAAAAGAGTATAGGTTTTTCTACCTAAAAGGGAAATATTCTAGTGCATTCGTAAGACAGGCTATCAAAGAAATCATTTTTGGGTATAAGGTTTCTAAAGATAAAATTGTACAAATTAAGGCTTTAGTTAGCGATTTGCCATGTATCAGGTATTTTATTGCACAGGAAATTAATGGTAAAATTCAGATTAATGATGTAGCGAAAATGCAGCTGAATAACTAAAATTGGCATGAATGAATGTCTGATTTAATAATGTCGTAGCAACTTCCAAATTAGATACTGCCATGGCAAAACCTCCAAAAGGACCTACCCTCTATCTTTGAAAATAATATTATGTCACTACTATGTTACAGGGTAAAGTATTATGTTGGACAATAAACTTTACAACGCTTTCCAATCACTCCATTTTTTGGGAAAGATCACGGTAGTCAAAAGCCAATAAGTCATTGGCTTTTTGTTTCCGTAATGGCAAACCTTTAAATAATTGAATAATGCAGTGGTAGATTTCAATGTTTTGGTGTCGAAAAGGTAGATAATTCTTCCCCTAGGGGATTATGGAACGCTCCCTCGTGAATTCCCTGGATAGCTAAGTGGTTCTCAATAAACTAATTAATTTAGAAATAAGTTGATGAACATATCGGTTTTAATTTGTTTGTAGATCAACTTCATTAATGGTTGTGTGACGTATAGATATGTTTTTAGAAGTTTAACTACGTCCACTATTATGTGAGCACTAGGATAGGGAGAAATGAGAATGGCTATGGACCGGTCGAACAAACAAAAAATTCGCCAACACGCATTATTGGAAGCTATAAAATTTTGTGGGGGTGTTAGAGTTTTTAGTGAACGTCTAAAAATCAATCGTACGCGAGTCAGTAATTGGTGTAATAAGCCCGAGATCAGTATCCCCTATGAATATGCGGTATTAGCGGAAAGTATGACGGGCGTGAGTATTGAACGTTTATCGCCTTTTACAGAGTCAATAAACAAAGCTCTTAGAGGGTCGCCAGGTCTTAGCCGATTAATCCCCACACTAGTATCATTGGATGATATAATAATTGATAACTATCCTTATACTCGATACATTAATCCGGATCGTTCAATTATTATTGGGACAGATAAAGTATTAATCTCAGGGCTTAAACAATTAGAGTCCTTAAAAATTTCAAAATTAAAAAAAGCTACGGTATTAGTCTTAGATCCAAGCTCTCTATTACTTGGAATTAAGACACTCAAAGATTTCAATTTTAGTTTTCTGATCAGTGAACAAGTGTTGATGGGTTTGAGGCTAGAGCAATTGATTTCAAATTGCTCCGATAGTTCTAAAAAATCGCCTTGCATTTTGATGTTTAAGACAAAAGAAGGACCTTATCGCAAATGCAACGAGGTGAGTGGGAGATACCTAAAAGAAATTGCTCACATGGTTGGTTTTGAAAACGAGATGGATTATGCCCAAGCCAAAATGGTTTATTTCAAAGGTAGTCCCTCGATCATCCAAAGGGTAGATCAAAATCAGATTTCACTGCCAGATGCTGCCAAGATTGTTTGCATGCCAGAAAAATTCTAGCAATCAGTCTTTTTAAACCTGCAATAATTGCCCCGTTTTAAATTAAAAACAGTTTGGTTATCTGTGGTGGTCTTGCATTCAAGTGGAACTTTGGATGTATAAAAGTTATTTTATTACTTTTTAACTTCGTCCCATCTGGGACGAAGTTAGGGTCTTTAGAGCCCTAATCCTCCCTATTTGCCTTAAATGTGCGCCTTCTATGACAAGCATTGAGACAATATTGTTTTTATTTTCATTTTACATATCTATACAGACTACTGATATGAATAAACATTATTATCTTAAATAAGTGGGCCATTTAAAAGTTTTATATTTAAACAAAAAAATTAAAAATGGACAACTCGTTGTCGCGTTTCTTCGCTACGCTAAAAAAACACAAGGTGATTTGAAAGATCAATTCCAAAAAATGGGAATAGATTTTCAATCAAATCTTTATGCGTTATGGGACTTTGTAGATGTCTGTTAGTGTAGGCAACAAAATTGAAATTCGGCGGAGAGCTTTGCTTGAAGCTATGCGATTTTGTGGTGGAGTAAAAGCCTATAGTGAACGTCTTAAAGTGAGTCGAACTCGAGCCAGTAATTGGGTGAATCAACCCGATATTGACATGCCTTACGAGTTTGCTGTCTTAACAGAAGAATTTACTCACGTGAGTGTTGAACGTTTATCGCCTTATACAGAAATGACTAACCAGGTTATGCGGCGCCTGCGTTCAAAAGAAACATTGTTACCAGTCAATATGGAATTAGATGAAATTCAAATCGGAACGCAATCCTATTCAATATGCCAGAAACCCGATCGGCCAATTCTGGTAGGTACGGATGGCATCCTAATAACTGGATTAGGGCAAATAGAGATGTTTAAATCAATGGGCTTTAATAAAATCCAAGTCACGATTTTGGATTTAGAAGCCTTGTTGTTAGGGGATAGATCTCTTCAAAACACAAATATTGAGTTCAGTATTAGTGAACGCGTTGCTATCGGTTTGCGATTAGAACAAATGTTGGGACATCGACAAGGTAAAAGGAACGATCTAAAAAAATCTAACCGAATTAACCAAGAGTCTTCTAAAGATATCCAACAACTTCGTCCCAGATGGGACGAAGTTGGCAGAGTCGATATTTATATTTCCAAACTCATTGGTTTTGGTAAAGGCACTTATCATCGTGCTAGGTACGTGTGTTTAAAAGGAACCCAATCATTAATCGATTTGATGGATCGCAAAGAAATAACTATCGCAACGGCAGAAAAGAAGGTTGCCGGATTAAAGAAGCCCCAATCGAACCATGAACAACTGAAATTAGTAGGAGTACAACCATGATGACAGCAAGGATCCGGTCAGTTAAACCGGAATTATTTAGCCATGAAGGATTATTTGAAATTGAAATGAAATATCAGCTTCCCATAAGGCTAGCTTATATCGCTTTATTTACCTGTTGTGATCGAAGGGGCCGTTTTCGTTGGCAACCGAGACGCTTAAAACTCGACATGATGCCTTATGACGATGTCGATATTGGACAAATCTTAGAACTCTTTCGTGAGCATGGGTATATCCAAAAGTATGAAGATATAAGTCGAGGTGAGATTTATGGATGGATCCCCTCTTGGGAGAATCATCAAATAATCAATGGTAGAGAACATGAAAGCGAACTCCCCTCTATCGAGGAAGTGATTTATCGGAATAACAAATATTTAAATCAAAATAAAGAGTTACTTCTCGAAAGAGGAACTGTTATTGACGGCTGTTTTACGCGTGCGCCACACGTAGATGACGCGTCAACTACGCAAACGCAACATGGTAGTGGGGAAGGGAAGGGAAGAGAAAGGAAAGGAAGAGAAGGGAAGAGAGATCATATTGTCGAATCTTCGATTCGACAGCGGGATGAAGAACCCATCCAAAAAATTTTTGAGTATTGGAAAAAAATCATGGGCCACCCTACTTCAAAACTGGATGGCAAACGCAAGAGCATTATTCGAAAAGCCTTGAAGTTTGGTTACAGCGAAATTGAACTTTGTGAGGCTATCCAAGGTTGTAGTCTCACCCCCCACAACATCGGCGATAACGATAGGGGACAACGTTACGATGGCTTGAATCTGATTTTACGAGACGCAGATCAAATTGATCGCTTTATTCACAACGCCCAAAATCCACCAAAACGATTAAGCGATGCAGATAGACGCAGTCAAGCAAATGTGCAGACCTTGCAGGATTGGATGCAAAAAACCATAGCAGCAGAGGAAGCCGTCCATGGAAGCGCATGATATTTCAAAATTCACCACCATGATGGCAGGGGTTGGTGAACTCTACGGTAAAACCATCTCAGCGCAGCTAACGGATATTTATTGGCGGGCTTTGAAAAACTACGAATTACAAGATGTGCAACGCGCATTTCAAGCCCATGTTCATAATCCAGATAAGGGACAATTTTTTCCAAAACCAGCAGATGTCGTGCGATATATCGAGGGCAGCGGAGAAACCAAAGCACTGCAAGCTTGGGCTAAAGTCGAAAAAGCAATGATTCAAGTGGGTCGTTATGAAAGTGTGGCCTTTGATGATGGGATCATTCATGCCGTCATTGATGACATGGGTGGTTGGGTCAAATTATGTGCGATTAAAAATGATGGCCTTCCTTTTTACGCCAACGAATTTCAAAAACGTTATATGGGCTATGTGCTGAAACAACCCAGTCGCTATCCAAGATATCTCTGCGGCATTTCTGAGCAAGAGAATACCAAAAATGGTTTTGAAACGGCAGTTCCATTGTTGATTGGAGATGCTTGCAAAGCAGTTGAAGTGATACGTCATGGTGGAGATAAACTTTTGGAGATCCAACATTTAAGCCAATCCATTCATGAAATTATGCGTCAATTACCCCATTCACGAAAAAAGGAGGAATGATATGAACACAATTAAACCGTTGCCAATTAAGGTCCAAGCAGTTTTAGATAAAGCGCATCAAATCAACTTTCAGCGTTATGTTGCGCTTTCTCTGCCTGTGTTGCTCTTTTTAGGTTTGCTTGTATACGGTCCCGAGAGTTTTGCTTTAAACGATCAAGACCGTTTAGCTGAACTAACAACCTTAACCACCGAGGTCGGTAAGTTAACCAAAACCGGTTGTTATATTGCTGGTGGAGTTTCATCACTAGTGGGCCTCGCTTGGTCTATCGCAGCACAAAATTTAAAAATTTTGGCAGCATCAGCGGTGATTACGGTCTTTGCCTTTAAAGCACCGGCTTTATTTACTTCGACCATGTTGATTTAAGGGAAATCCAATGGAGAAAGAAATACCCGCCATCCCGCGATACTTGAGCCAACCCGATCGTGTAGCGTTCTGGACTTGGAATGAAGTGTCCTTGTTTGTCTCAATTGTCGCGGTCATCGGAATTATTTTTTCGATTGTGTTTGCCTTTATTGCAGGAATTGTTGCAGTACAGATGATGCGCTCATTACAAAAAAGCCCCCAAGGAGATTTGACAAAAGTAGGTTTATATTGGTTTTCACCTTGGAGTGGCAAACGATATAAAACACTGCCCCCTTCACACATTCGGGAGTTTATCGGGTGAAAGCACAAACATTGGTAAATGCTTTTAATTTGACTTTATTACAGCGCAACCGGTTGTTGTTAGTCACTTGCGTCTCAGCTTTTCTCAATGTGCTGATGGGCTTGTCTTTGTTTTATCAGATAGGAAAAGAACGCGTCATTGTCGTTCCACCAGTCATTGATTACAGATGTGTATCATTATACACACTATCTGGATAACTTAGTTAATATCGTAAAGGAAAAAAAATTAAGGATGTATCTTGATAAAAATGACGAAGTTTCTGAGTCTATGTGTGTATTACGGGATCGAATTAAATATTGGAACAAAAAATTAAAATACCCACTAGGAGAATTGGAGACGTTTGGCAAATGCTTCGAATATTATGTAGAAAAATTAAGATTTTTTACCTTATCATTTTCTTTAAGCGAAGACGATCCTGAATTATGGAAAAGATTTGGTGGGAAAAAAAATGGTTTTGCTATACGGTTGGATAAAGGATATTTGGAAGAGAAGCCCTATTCATGGGATAGAAATATTCCCTTTAATGGCATAATGAAAGTATCTTATGGAAAGGAAACTCTTTATAAGCTTGCAGACTCTGTTTCAAAAATTCTTATTCATCTAGATAAGGTAGACGATCCTAAAAAATATCAGGAATGCATTATAGATGTTTATTCGAAACTGATACCACAGTTACCAAAAACGCTTAATGAATGTTATGTGATTGAGAATGAATATAGGCTTTATACACAGGATATTGGCATATCTGAGGATCTTAGGATATCTGATGATTTAATATTTTATGATAATGAATATAACCCCTATCTTTTGAGTGATCCTTTTTCTTTAATGCATGTTAGGGAAATTTTGATAGGAGCAAATAATAATCTTGAAGCAACAAAGGAGAAAATATATTCAAAATTGAGAAGGTATTTTTCACAGGAAGAATTAAATAATATTATAATAAAAAAATCTGGCATTAGAAATAATTTATTGTGCGAAGATTACCATGGAAAATAAAAATCAACATTGGAATCCGGCATCTTATCTTAAAGCTTGGGTTGATCTAGACCTGCCAAAAGGTCGAGAAGGTCAAATTTGGGTTTATGCTAAAGACGGTAGTTTGTATGGAACTAAATCCCCTAAAAATAGTATGTTTTGTGAATCTGATTTTTATACCAAAGAAGGGCCTGGTGGATCAAGAGATATAACGCTCGAGAAAAGATTGGCTATCATTGAAAAAGATTTCAGTAAAGTTCGAAGTAAAGTGGACTCAAGTCAAGATTTAACAAGTGAAGACATATCAGCTTTGGTAGTATTTATTTCAGTAATGCGATACCGAACCAAAGTCTACAGGGATAATGAAAAAAATCAGTGGGAACATATTTTAAATGTAATGAATGATCAGGCTGAAAATTCTTTTTCAGCACTGTTACCGCTACGAAAGTCAAGTGGAGAGAATTCATTGAGCCGTGGAGAAGTAATAAAAATAGTGAGTGAGCCGATTCAGAGTATATTATTTCCAGCTTCAGAAATTACATCGAAAATTTTAGTGAAAATGAATATGCATATCGTATGTACAACTACCCATCCTGGGTTTATTACTTCTGATCATCCATGTGTAATTTTCGATCCTCTATATACTAGTGAATATCCTGCGCTTGGCTGTCCAAGTATTGAAATTACTTTGCCTATCTCACCAAAGCGACTTGCAATTTTTTTCTGGAGCAATGTTTTGAGAGAATCATGTAAATATTCATATGTAGAGGCTAATGAAGAAATGGTGGATGAATTCAACAGAAGAACTCGCTTCTTTTGTAATGAGCATTTTATAGTAAATGTAAATACTAAAAAGGATTTTTGGTTTGCATGAATTGAGATTGTTGAAAAATAATTGTGGTAGGTTGACTTGAGGCAGCTGCAACGAATGCTTCAATAGCAAAACCAAACGCGGCATCCAATAAAGTCATACCTATAACACATCCCGATGCAATAAGTTTACTTGACATTATCCTTGCTCTGCAACGCTATAAATATTGTTGATTTCCTTAATTATGAAAAAACGAGTCCTTTGGGTTCAGCTGCTTCATCAAAATAGTATTCTACAACCAGATCTTGTAGTGATTGTGGTGGGAGATAGTTGTTTAAATTAGCTTCGCGAACTGTCCTTTGAAAATCCCACATAGGAACAAGAATATCGTATCTTCTTTTAGATTCAATATTTCCAAAGTCTAATGATCTTTTTAAGCATTCTAATGCTTTAAATCTATTTCCTACAACCTCATGGATATATGCCCTACAATGTTGTTCATAATGAAGAGTAAATGGCTTGGGTACTGTCATTGGAGCGCTAGCAGCAGTATTTGAAAAAGCCGCTGTGGCAGTATTGGCTGCGGCTGTTCCGCCATTAGGAGTAGTATTCATAACCCAAGTATTGGCTGCTGAGTTAGACAGAGTAGGAGTGGGGGGCATAGCGGCAACATAAGTAACCGTTGCTCCTATCATTGAACCAGTTGCGGTGGCTATACTACTTATAGCTATTACAGAATTTGAGATATCTCGTGAAACTTTTATTCTGTCTAAATATTCTGCATATTGTTTCGATTCCATCTGACTAGCGATAATTTCAATTTGCTTCTGATGTGTATCATAGTCGTAGTCAATTCGAAGATTACGCAGATAGAACCCCCGGGCTGTCTGTAAATCAAAAGGCACCTCAAGTAACATGGGATTATGCGTAGTTGCGTTAGGTAAATTTTTTCTACTAACATTAGTCATTTAACTGTTTATGTTGCTTTAGCCCATCTACACGGTCTAATTCAGTTTTTGTCCGTACTAGAGATATATGGTTTAAAAGCGGTCTTTGGTGGACTTATAATCCACCCCCTTAGTGATTCTTGACCTTGTGGTATATTAGTGCTCTAGGGTAAACGGGTTAAAATGCCACTTGAATAGTATTACGCGACTGAATGAGTCATGAAAAGTGGTGCATGTTGTAGGCATGACATCAGTTTATTTCTTGTGGCCAATTTGGGGCCATGAGTGCTGCACAGTACAGCAAAGTTAGTGATAGGTAGCGAGCCTGTCAGTCGAAAATTTTGATAAAAATCAAGTGGTTAAAAACCCATCAGCTGGCTACGAACCAGGCGGTCGGCCGTTCGAATCGGTCCGGGCGCGCCAGATTTTTGTAGTGAAATCAAGATGTTACAGCTAAAAATTGATTTTGTCTGTTAAGCATAATTTCCAATTGTGGGGATTTTGTGGGCATTAGGTTGTCTTACTTCTCTAAATTCCACCAAAAATTATACAATTTTATGCAATAAAAATGCAAAAATAGTAAAAATTTACTTATTATTTCTTGATATGTCATTTAAAAATAGAGGAGCACCTGGGTAATAACCCGGTACTCATTGTAGTCATTTTTTAAGATCCAATGCTTAGGTTTCATAACCAAAAGATAATGAGTTGTAACTAACAATTCCTACTTTTTTTACATGGTTCCTAATTAAAATAATGAGTATTTAGGCACAAAAGGTACAAACTGTTTTTAATTACAGATTTTTTGATGAGTAGCCGAATATAATAAAATTATAATTGGCTATTCAATATAAAGAGGTCAAATGCGTATTTTAGAGAGAAAAGAAAGTTTTTTTATGTTATGATGCTTCTGAAGATGTGAGTGTATATGCTGAAATTTTTAACCAAATTCGCACGAATAAAATATATCAGCGATTCGTAAGACAATTTTATTCAATTAATTTCGATCATATGGAGAAAGGAAAATGGCAACCACACCAGCCCATGTAATAGCAGAGAATGCTAAAGCATCTAAAGAAAATTCCTCTACTACTAAAGGCCCTATGAGCACTACGAAAAATTTGGATAAATTAACTCTTAGAAGAGACCCAAAATTATCGGCGTCTGAGGAGGCAATGCAAGCTCGTGTAAGGATGAGAAGATCTCTGACCCTTAAACAAATTCTTCACAAAATAAATTCCGGAACAGAACCAACTATTGACTTAGATAAACTAAGAAAAGTAGATATTTCGGAAGAAAATATTCACGCAATTTTGGATGCTCTAGAAAAAAATGATCGCTGTGTAGCTCTCTCTGCTTCCGGTGAAGAAATTTACAGTGAAGCATTAAGAAAACGTTTACATGGTATTATTACCAAGAAGATTCAATTAAGAGCAATACATTTTGTAGATATCCCTGTGGTTATGGCTACAATACAAGGTCTAAGACATTTACCGTTAAAACATTTGGCCTTGTTTAATTGCGAAGTGGAAGATGGGATGGTATTCGAGTTAGCTCAAAGCCAAACAATTGATAGGTTGTTCATTCATAATGATAAGCAATCGACCAAACAAATCACTGCTACAGCCGCCATCAAAATTCTTCAAGCGAATAGGGTTACTTTTCTTCTATTACATTGCACTAAGGAAATTAGTGAAGCAGAAGAAAAGGCAGTGACTGAAGCTTTTGTAAAAAACACCAGTATTAAAACTCTAAATAATTTTATGTTTAACGACCCTAGATATAATCATGACATAAAATTGAGAATATTCGAAGCGCGTAAAACAATATGCTCTACCCCAGAGATTGGTCCGGGTGGTCAACATATGCGGTTTCGGTTTCGACATCAGATTAATTTTAAAGGTCAGAGAGAGATAAACTTTTATGAAGCACCATCATCTAGTAAATTTGATCAAATAGTCAAAGATAAATCTGGGGTAGAATTAAAAAAAATCCTTGATGAACTTAACTTTAGTCCCGATTCTTACGCCAGTGGTGATGATGACAATCCAATAATCAACGTTCTTATTGCGAATGAAACACACTATCGAGCTTTGAAAGTTGTAGAGGCTTTTCCTGGGGGAATAGATTTTAATCGGAAGGATATGGAAGGGAAAACAGCCCTTATTATCGCTGCTAAGACAGCTGTTCCAAGAAGGTGGGATAGAGCGGGCACAGCATCATCTGTGGTGGATATGAAAACCAACAGTGATAGAGCTGATTTCGAACAAACTGCGGATGCTGTTTTTTTAGCAATATTATCTAACGGAGACTTGGAGCTTAACGCGCAGGATGATCAAGGTTGCACTGCACTACATTATCTTGCACTTTACAAAAAACACAGCTTATTTAAAGCTACAGTCACAAGGGGTGCAGACATCAATATTATGGATAATGAGGGGAGGACACCCTTAGATTATTGTGCTTTACCACCCCAGACACAAAGAGATATTATGATTTGCATGACAATTGATCCCGATAGAGATATTGAAGCAAGGCACAATTGTTCTCTGTCAGACGAAGCCGATGTCAATACCTTGCGAGGTTCTTTCGCCGGAACCAGTTTGATTGAAGCTTGTAATGACCCCGATGTTACTCAAACTATGGCAACATACCTTGTTATGCAAGGGGGTGCTTCTTTTATACCCAATCCCTTTTTAGAGACGCTATTATCTAAGCCAGAATTTCAGTTTAAGGATAGATTTCAAGAGATTATTGATTCTACTACTAATCTGAGTAGCTCAAACTGTAATAATATTTTAGAATATCTGTGGCCAATCAATGGCAATGTCACCTTCACCCCAATGGCGAGGGCTGCAGATGCAACCCCAGTTGTAACACCTGGGGCCGCAGTTAATTCTAGAACAGGGGTTTTCCTATAATTAGCTAACCTGTAAAAAACAGTGTATGTTATTCCCCATAGGATGTAAGGTTCTATATATCCATAATGCTTAAATTATATAATTACAACTCTGCAACAGCTGTGGCAGAATTGTATCTCTATCTTGTTTTTTTAGGTTTTAAATTTGTATAATACAATTTTACATCAAGTTATTTTTTGCATTCTCTGCATTTCCATAATTTTTTCAATGGCTTCATCCAAGTTCATATCATATATTTCTACCGCCTCATCTTCTTCAATTGTGATGTTAAATGCATTTTCAATATCGAAAATTTGTTGTGTATCCGTGAGAGAATCAGGTGGGTTGTTCGTCGACCACATACAACACATCTGTCTTGAATCAGGATTACTACGATATTTCCGCCGATGTTTATTGTAAATCGTATATAGAGTTTGATGTGAGATTTTTTTCTCTTTAACCATACACAGGTTCTCGAAACACTTGCCAAGTTAAGGCTTTGAGTTCTTCGATTGTAGTTTCAAAAGGAGGGAGCTTTTCAAGCAGTCCCTCTAAAAATTGATCCCAATCTCTCTTAATCAGTTGTAAATAGTTTTGATTTATAAAGAATTGCTGTGGATCTTCAAACTGGATGCTCTTATGTTTGCATTTTGTATTAAATGCCTCTCTAAAATTTACTAGATTCACCTCATTTTTAAATTGGGTTAAGATACGCCATAAATCATAAAAGTCTCGTACTCTTGATCGTACCCAACCTTTGATTTTCAAGCGCTCTTGATTTTGTAAGATTCCTCGATATTTTTCGGTTAAAATTTCTTCAAGAGCATAGACTTTGATATGTTGCGGCAGAATTTCGCCATATTCATGTAATATCGGTTTTTCAACAGTTGGATAAACTAAATGCTCATCTCGACTAATTTCCAATTTAATTTTGGTCAGAGGTGTTCGGTGCCAGGGAAATTTTGCTCTTACGATATAAGCCCTCTGATTAAAAGGGTGCGCTTGTTTTTCTAAATAAGGCTCCGCGCTATATTCTATTCCAGCGCCCATTTGGTCTGAGAGTGTGCTGGCACCATAGAGTACTCGTTCTAAACAATCGTCTAAAAATGGATCGGTTAATTGCGGATCCCCACGAAAGTCAAGGTCTTCGCTAAAACGATAATGCTCACCAAAATAACATTTTTTAAGGCATGTACCTCCTTTAAAAATGAGATTTTCTTTAGATTGTTGATCTGCTGCTATAGCCGCTAATATCCAGCTTAAAGCATAATCTAACTCGATCATATTCCAGCTGGCTTTTTTCTCCTGCTGCTTTTTCAATAGTCGAAGTTTAAGAGACATTTATCTACCCTCCTGATAAATTGATCTGTAATAACCATTGTTTAGAATAATGGCCTTGAGCTGGACGAGAAGGATCTAAACGTCGATAACCAGCGCGTTCTCGATGTACTAGAGGACTTAATATTGTGTTTTCGATCCCCAATTCTTCCAGAGCCCATCCTACTCTGCGACTGACGGCAATATCCCAGCGTAAAGCATAATCAATCAGTTTTTCTAAATTTACTTTCCCTAAACCTTCCGTAAGACCTTGCATGACTTCATTAAAACCGCCGCAATAGTGCGGGCTAGCAAATCCTTCAATTAAAGTACGTTCTAAATCTGCCACCTTAAAACCTCCTTCCCCTCTCCAGGCTTGGATCCCACCATAGTATCGTTCTTCCTTTAGCTGTACTATCTGATATTCTATATCTGCCAACTTAAATTTTGCGCGCCTGGTTTGGCCTTGTTCATGAGGAATTGAATGACCTTTTAAAGTTGAAATATAAACCCGTTTTGGTACCTGATCGGTTAAACCATGGTGATAAAAAGCAGAGTAATAACTGATCATGGCAGGCTTAACGAGATGCATGGCGATCTCAAATTCATGTATAGGTGAGATCCCAGTAGTCTGGCTAAGTTTATATAGCCCCTTTTTAAGGGGTGTTAACCAGTTATCTTGAATTAATGATGTAATGAGATGTGGAGTATAGTCAGGATCGATGGCGCACTGGTGTGCAACCTCCTTTACCACATTGGCCGTCATAACTCGGTTGCCGCCTTCTAATAAGGGCCTGCAATAGCCTAGTTTTTTCCGTCCTATCATCTACTTTTTGTATACCCATAATGAGCTTTTTACTACTTTAATGTATACAAAAAGTATAAACTAATTAGAAATAGACAACAAGTCTCAATTTTATGATCTTTCTGGAGTGCGGGGATTTTGTGGGGATCAGCTGTGCAGAGTACAGCAGAGTTGGTCATAGGTAGCGGGCTCCGATGGTTGAAATTGTTAATAAAATCAATGACATAAAATTAGCTTAGCGGGCTACGAACCAGGCGGTCGGCCGTTCGAATCGGTCCGGGCGCGCCAGATTTTAGTGGTCCATACCGAACACATAGGTGACAGTTTATTCCGGAGACATGGGTAACACTTTCGGCCCAAAAGGGTTCGTTAAAGGTTCCAGTCTACACGATTCTTCATCAAAATACCCTAAATCATAATCCATAAAGCTTACTAGCCAGATCTTATCTTCCGTTTCTTTGATACCGACGTTTTGTCCTGCAAAGACTTGGCTTACATTTATCTTTTTTCCATTTAAACAGATCCTGCCGCAACTAGTAATGGTAATAACCTTCTCATGGAATGGATAATCTACTTCAGGAAGACCTGCAAATTTTTTGGTAGAAGGAATATAAATTTCGGCAGGACATTTCATGTTTAACGCTTCATGAGGTCTTTCAGTATTATATTCTTTAATAAAATGGTCAAATTTTTCTTGCTGCTGTAAAAAATTTTCTCCAGCAGGTTTTGTAGTTGCCTTTTTTAAGGTCAAATGCATACGTTCATGTCTACCATTTTGTTGAGGATGACCTGGTTTTATTCTTTCAATGGCAATTCCTAAACGTAACCACCACACAGATAATTTACTTAATCCAAATAATGACATTGGAGAAGAAAATGGAACACCATTATCGGTTCGGATGGCATCTGGTAAGCCAAACTCTTCAAAAACCCTCTGGAAAGCAATAAAAGCATATTCTTCCTTAGTGGTTGTCAGTCCGTCACAAGCCAATAAAAAACGGGAACTATAATCTGTTATCGTAAGAGGGTAACAATACTGATGATTTCCTAATCGAAATTCTCCTTTATAATCCGCACACCACAATTTATTTGGGATATTTGTATCTGATAAAGGTGTTCCTTGTTTTTTACCATGACGATTTCTCTTTTGCCTAATAACCAAACCATTTCTATCTAAAATAGCATGCACAGTACTTTTAGAAGGTGGATGAATATCAGGGAATCTTCTAATTAACAATTCTCTGATTTTTGGAGCACCAAAAGTGGGCTTATCGTTTTTTATTCGCAGTATCATCTTTTCAACTTGGAAGGGAAGTTGATTAGCATATCGATAAGGTCTGCGGCTGCGATCAGTTAATCCTTCTAGCCCAAAATTTTTATATCGGTTATAGATTTTATAACCGGTCTTTCTAGAGATACCGAACTCCTCACATAGAGGCAACATCTTATCGCCATCTATTAGTCTTGCAACAAACTTTAATCTTTCATCCATAGTTTTACACTCCATCCAAGGCATTGCCAGACCCTCCTGTAAATGCCTACAGTGTAACCCATGTCTCCGGTATAAAGTGTTACCTATGTCTCGATACGTACAAGTTTTAAAATCAACACGTTACAGAGCTAAATCGCTTGTAATCTTTGACCCAAATTTTCCTCTGTGCGGGTTTTGTGCGGATTGGATTGCTGCCTTCTTTAAATTTTAAAACCAATTACCCTTCTCAACACTGTCAAGAAGGCTATGAAGTAACCTTTAATTTTTGCTTCATAGTATACTTCATAGCTTACAACTATGAATATACCTATGATACCGCTCACACTACATGAAACCAAAGAGTTTTTAGCAAACAATATAATTAATTATAGCGACAAACAGATATTACAGCATTGTAGAGAAGCTTTAAATATTAAGCCGGGACAAGCGTGGTGCATGGCATTATGCCCTGAGAAAAGAAACTGCAGAAAAAGAGGTTCAAATTGATTTGCTTTTAATTCCCTCGAATTTACGGGAATTAAAACCAGAAATATTAAGCTGCCCCTATATACTGAGAAATAGGATAGCACCAGCTTTATTTTTTAACCATTGTTCAATAATAAAAATGGATGTATTATGAAAATTGTCATTAACAGAATGCCAGGAGAATTTTGATGACAGTTGTTCGTCCGGTTGAGTATTGGATTGACTTGGTAAACGAGTTGCGCAAGAATTCTAAAGAAACTGAATGGATTGAATTTAAACATAATAATTCAAAACCAGATGAAATTGGTGAGCAAATTTCCGCCTTAGCCAACTCTGCTGCACTGAATGGCAGACCAAATGCATATCTTTTATGGGGGATTAACGATGAAACCCATAATATTGTTGGTACAGTGTTTTCACCTTCTAGTTCAAAAGTTGGTAATGAGGAACTTGAAAATTGGTTACTACAATGGATCCATCCTAAAATTCATTTTCGATTTTTTGAAATCAAGATAGGCATGTTGTCGGTTGTTCTTCTGGAGATTCCAAAAGCATATCAACACCCAGTTCGGTTTAAAGGAGATGAATTTATAAGAATTGGCTCCTATGTAAAAAAAATGAAAGATTTTCCAGAAAAGGAAAGAATGCTTTGGCGTGTTTTTGATAAAACTCCATTTGAAAGTCATGTTGCTATAGAAAATATTCCAATAGAAGATGTATTGAGGTTTTTAGATTACCCCTCTTATTTTCAGTTGCTCAATCAACCGCTACCTGAAAACAGAGATCAAATCATAGAATCTCTTGAAAATGATGCAATGATAGCTCGTACTGATAATAATCGGTGGAATCTGTTAAATCTAGGCGCGATCCTTTTCGCTAGACAGTTGAATAATTTTAAATCTTTAAAACGAAAAACGGTACGTACAATTCACTACCGTGATAATAATCGTGCCGAGACTCTCAGAGAATTTGAATGTGTTAAAGGCTATGCCAGTGGGTTTGAAGATTTAATTGGATTTATTAATACATGCGTCCCTTCAAATGAGGTAATAGGGCAAGCTTTAAGAAAAAATGTACCTATGTATCCACCACTTGCAATACGTGAGCTTGTTGCAAACGCTAAAATCCATCAAAATTTTTTTATTACGGGTGCAGCACCATTAATTGAAATTTTTAATGATCGTATAGAAATCACAAATCCAGGAACACCATTAGTGGATACGATGCGTTTTTTAGATAATCCACCTCGTTCGAGAAATGAGGCATTAGCATCTTTTATGCGCAGGATTGGTTTTTGTGAGGAAAGAGGTAGCGGCATTGACAGGGTTGTTCTTCAAACAGAGCTATATCAACTACCCGCACCCATATTTGAAGTTGTTGGAGATAACACACGAATAATTTTGTTTGCTCATAAGCAGATGAATAAAATGGATAAAGATGATCGTGTTCGCGCCTGTTATTTACATGCATGTCTAAAATATGTAACAAAAGAATATATGACTAATACTAGCTTAAGAGAGCGTTTTGGTATTGAACCACAAAATAGTGCAGACGCCTCCAGGATCATTAAATACGCTCAACAGGCTAATTTAATCCATATTTATGATTCAAAGCTGTCTAGAAAATATGCTAAATATGTTCCATTTTGGGTCAAATAACTGACAAAATCTTATTTGATGGTTATTTGATGATTTGCTGTAAAAGGACAAATTTATATAATAGCGAAATGCTGTAACTATTTGAAATTATTTAATTTATTGAATTTTGTCTTTGATGGTTTTTATTTGATGGGTATTTGATGAGTTACTGATTAAAGATACAGTGAGAGATCTTTCTTGCTCGGGCATTAAATGGCGTTAATCAGGCATTAGAGTACCCGGCTCCATTAATTGTTTCACATGGGGGTGTTTATTGGGCGATACAGAACGCAATCGCTGACCCAAGCGTTGGCGAATGATCCTAATGTATTTTTGCTAGATGAACCAACAAATCATCTAGATCGTCATAATCATCGCTCCTTAATACGGTTATTAAATGAATATTCTGGCACTTTGATTATTGTTTCTCATGATGTAGAGTTGTTGCGTGCTTTTGCAAGCCATTTCTGGTTTTTTAATAATAATACAATTAAAGTGTTACAGGGAAAATATGATGATGTCATGGACGAAATTAACAGGGAACATTTTTAGCACAAAAACTCATGCAACTAGGGTATGAAATTAATATAGGACCCAAAGGTACTTTTGAAATTAAGGACGTCTCCCCCGAATTAATTCAAGCTTTTTCAAAAAGACGCCATCAAATTAGAACTTGGTTAGATGACAGAGATTTATCGGGTGGTGAGGCCGCGACAGTTGCTAATTTCCAGACTAGAAGAGCTAAACAGTCTACGCCCTTAGAGAAATTAGAGGACCGATGGCTGCAAGAATTAGAAAATCATGGATCATCCATAGAAAAACTTCAGCAGCATGCATTAACAGCTCGTTTAAGAGGGCCTGTTTTATTGCCTGATCCTGCCCTCATCGCAGAAAACGCGGTAATATTCGCCATTGAACATTTATCGGAGTGGAAGACCCATTTTGCATTAAAGGACATAATGGATGCTGCTAAAGCCTTATCACTCATCCCTAATAATGATGCGGATTGTTTAAAGTCTATAGAATCCAGAGCCAAAACTTCGAAATTAATTTATATTGGAGAAGGAAAATTTACGACACCCAAAGCAGCACAATTAGAAAATGAAAATAATCTAAATATGCAGCAAGGAAAAGAAAAAGTGAGCCCCATACTCATCAATCTGATTGCAAAATATATTGCTAATAGAACCTTAACTGAAAAATCAGAACAAGAAGCTCTAAAATTTATGTTAACCAGTAAAGATCAACAAATTTTAATTTCTTCTCACAGCAAAGAACGATTACATGAGATCTTAAAAGTATTCAACACGGTTTCTGAAGATCAAAAATACTATCCTCGATTGCTGGTTTCAAGGACTAATCAGTGCGAAACCCTAAAAGATTCTACTGGGATGAGTCGTGTCATTGGAATAGATGAATTTTTACTCAGCCGTGAAATTCGCATGGATGCAAAAGATGAAAAGGCATCAGGCTTAGGGGATTATTTTGAACAACTTGGGAAACCTGCTAGAGATTGGCAAGCAAAAGAAATATGGGTTGTCCAAGCCGATTTAAGTTTAAAGCAGATCAATCGCTTACAATATTGGGCAAAAACCTTTTCTGTTCGTATTATTTTTGCGCAAACGTCTAAAAATGAAGCATTAAAATCGTTAATAAAAGCTGGAATAGCCCATAAGACCTTGGAAAATGTTCCAAATCATCCATCTCATCATAAAGATGTATTGACCTTTATTAAAGATCTTGAAACTGAGAAATCATTGATTGCTATCCCCGATTTTGAAAAACGGACCCAAGCAGCAGTTGATGAATGGTTAAAAGAGCGAGAGCAAGGTGGACTCTTGTTCACTTCCAGCAGGCAAGATTATTTTCGATTAAATCAAGCTGCAAGAGAGGCTTTAATACAACGGGGCGTATTATCAAATAAAATAAGTACAGAAATTTTATCTCCAGTCACTTTAAGTGTTGCACAAAAAAGTGCGCTCTCTTCCTTTCAGTTAGGTGATATGATTTATTTTAAACGAGGAATAAAAGATGAAGCTTTAAGGGAGCAATACTTCTCTATCCATCGTATAGATATTGAGAAAGGTTTAATAGAGATCCACCATCAAGATCAGGCGGTATTGTGGGATCCAAGTCAAACTAAGGCCAGTCGTTTTGAGGTCTTTAAAAAGGAAACCCGAAATCTCAGTATAGGTGAATCGATTCGTTGGACCAAAACGATTAAAGATAAAGATGATCCTAAACTTAACCTAACTAAACATCATTCTGCAACGGTCATTTCAATCGATGATAAAATCATCACCGCTTCTTTACATAATAAAGAAGCGATAAAACTAGATTTAACCAAAACAGAAGCCATGCATTGGGAATATGGTTATGCCACCTTAGCAAAAGACTTACCCGTTCACTTTAAATCAGCCATAGGGCTTGTGAATAGTCATACCCTAGATTATCAAAATCTTAAAGACTTACAAGAAACTTTTAGATCTGTAAAATCCTTATCTTCTATTACGGTTCTTTGCGATAATAGTCAAAAATTAACAGAATCTATTCAAAGGGTGAATTCAGAATGGCGATTTCAAGGGGAAATGCCTTATGACAGAGCTGAAGCATTACAAAATGATCAAAGCATTGCAACACAACCACTGTTCCATCGACTACAATCCGCTTATCTTTCAGTTTCAAAATCCAATCCAGAATTAAACCAAAAATCTATAAATGAGCCACAATATTCTGCCGAATTTAGAAAAGCTGCTAATATTGTGGATACCATTGCATTGCGATATTCAGAACGAGAAGCAGTGTTCAGTCTAGAAGCAATCAAGAAAGAAGGCTGTGAAACAGGCGGATTACATGTGTCCACTGAAATGATACGAGAGGCTTTTGATGCAGCTATTGCGCAAGGTTGGCTTGTGCCTGTTACCAATCAAAAGCGTTTTGGAACTATGAAGTCTACTGATGTCTTAGTGACGACCAAAGCTATGCTTGCCATGGAAAAACTGACAGTTAAAAAAATGTTGGCTAATCAAAATGCCATCATACCAATTATTGCCACGTCAGATCCAATTCTTAAAACTGTCGATGAAAATTTTTGGTTAACTGAGGGTCAAAAGGTAGCTATTACATTGGCTGTTACCAGCTCTGATCGGATTATTGGGATCCAAGGTGTAGCCGGGGCTGGTAAAACTACTGCCTTAAAAGAAATTAATCGACTATGTGAAGGGGCAAATTATTCGGTTTTAGTTATTGCCAATACCGCCAGTGCTAAAAATAGAGCGATGGAAGCTTCAGAAATTCCTGCAATGACGACTCGGCAATTCTTAAGCCGTGCTCCCGCTTTGTTGCTTCGATCCCCTGAAGAAGCGAAAAAAATATTTGGAGGCAATCGCTTAATTGTTTTAGATGAAGCATCTCTTGCCTCAACCCAAGATGTATTCCAATTAAGTAGCGTTGTTGAACAATTGGGCGCACGCTTATGTCTGATGGGAGATATTAAACAAATGGGCTCAATTGAAGCAGGCAGAATATTTTATTCTCTAATAGCCTATGGTCTTAAAACTGCCGTGATGGGAGAAAATGTTAGGTTCAAAGATCCCAATACCGTTGCAGTCATGCAAGATATTTATGCGGCTCGAATTCAGGATGCGCTGGAAAAGCTTTCGGATAGTATTTTAGAAATACCGGATAAAAAAGAAGCCTTAGAAAAAATAGTTGATATTTACTGTGCTTCAAAAAAAGAAGTGCAAGAAAACACGTTAATCATTACACCCCTTAACCAAGATAGGGTATTTATCAATAATGCCATTCGTGAACAATTCAAGAAAACGGAAGTCTTAACAGGTTCGCTCCTTAATACACGAGTACTGTTGCCTAAAGATGTTCATCAGGTAGATAAAACCGACTGCTCGAGCTTCGAAGTTGGGGATACTATTCGTTTTAACGCTCAAAATCGACGCTCTGGTATCGAAATGGGAGATTATGCGAAAATTATTGGTGTAGAGCCCAGAGCACATCGGTTGAGGTTACAGTTAGAAAGTGGCAGGGAAATTTATTGGGCACCTAAAAATTTAAAAAAAGAATCGGATATTGAAATTTATCGAACTGAACAGCGCGAATGGTTAAAAAATGATGTGATTATTTTTAAACGTAATAACGAACCGATGGGTATTTATAATGGAGATAAGGCAAAGATTTTAAAAATTGAAGGCTCAAAAACAGAACTCTTATTAAACAATGGTAAAACATTACCCTTGGATTTATCTTTGACCGAAAATCAACATTTAGATTATGGTTATACTGTCACAGCCTATCCTGCTCAAGGCCGTGATGTACCTTTTGTATTGGCTTATAGCGAATGTCCTAAGCCACATCTAAAGAAAACGGAACAATTAAAGGTTGGTGATTGTATAATTTTACCGAAAAAAGAAATCCCAGATCCGGGCAAATATAGTGAGAATTCTAAAGTGGTTACCATTCAAAAAGTAGAGGGTTCTAAATTAACCTTAGTTGATCGCCATGACTACCATTATGCGCTTCAAACAAAACCAGAACAAACTTTTGGATATTTTCCACCCTTTGAAGAACGAAAAGCAAAAGAAATCCCTAAATCTACTTCCCAGCAAAGCTTTTTGATGGAGGTTACTCGCGGTGATCTAACATTTTTAGTTGTCAACAACGTTGATGACTTTCAAAAGACTCTCATTTCGCGAGAACCCAAAGATGGCGTCTTAAAACATCTTGATCCGCTTTGGCCAATTCGAGCCGAGATGGTGGAATCTCTAACATCCAAAGTAACCGGCAGAGCAAAACCTGAAAAGCAAACGCCAATTTCAGTCATTGAAAATGCTATTCCCCAAGAAAATAAAAGTCCAACTTCAGCGAAAATATTACCAATCTCAAATCGCTTGTATGCGAATAACGGCCGTATTAATGCCGAAGAACTAAATCGTCGTTTAGAGAACAATCTCTTAAGCTATGCAACCACTTGGTTGGGCAAACCCACTCGTATTACAGGCAGAGAAGCTAGATGGGGGACTAAAGGGTCTTTTTCATTACTATTAAATGGCTCAAAAATAGGAGCCTGGTGCGATTTTGAAAGTGGAGAGTCAGGAAAAGGTTTAATTGCTTTATATTCTCATATACACAAAATCCCTTGGAAAGATGCCCTAAAAGATTTAGCTAAAGAAGGGGGAGTGGTAAGGCCTGAAGACATCACTATAAAGAAACCTAAAAAATTAATCACTCCAGAAAAAGATCCCAAAACTAGAATCCAGGAAGCCCAAACGCTTTATCAAAAAGGAGTTCCAATTCCAGGAACATTGGCTGAAAAATATTTGCGTGAATTTAGATCCATTCCAGGCCCATTACCGGAAGATTTTAGGTTTAAGGCAGACTTAATGCATCCCTTTACCCGAAAACTTTCACCTGCTTTATTAGTGCCCATTAAGGATAAAAATCAAAAACTCATTGGTGTTGAAAGTATTTTCTTAGATGAAAAGGGGGATAAATTAAAAGGCACCTTTTATCGTAATGGCGTAGAAGAAAAAATTATTAGTAAAATAAGTTTTGGGGTCAAAAGTGGTGGAGCGGTAACAGTTCAAAAAGCAAACGTTTCTAGAGTTTTATGGATAGCGGAAGGAATAGAGACAGCTTTGAGTGTTGCTAAAGCCATGCCTAATCATACAGTTGTAGCCAGTCTATCCGCTCAACAATTAAAAAATGTGCCTCTATCTCCTGAAACACAAAAGGTGATCATTTGTGCAGATAATGACGGTAGCAATGCCAATTCACAAAAAGCAGTGATTAAAGCCATTGAACGGCATTTATCTCAGGGAAGACAAGTTTATCTAACAATGCCTTTGGGTAACCAAAAACAAGATTTTAATGATCTCATGAAACAGGGTGGTATTTCTGCGGTTCATGATGCTTTGGAAAAAGTCGTTGAGATTAAAGATGTTGGGGTATTAAAGACGGGTGATTTAAAGACGATCATTGAAAAAAGTAGAATATCAGAATCCAGGGAAATTAAAGGGTTAGATACCAGTGGCTCTAACGTAAAGACCCTTCAAAAGAAGGGTCTTGAACTTGAAAGATAGAACACAGGGTCGACTAAAACACTTAGGCTTTAAAAATGTCCTCAAGATCTTCGCTCGCTAAAATCCGTTCTCCCCATAAAAGCAGGGTTTCTGCATTTGCTTGTTCTATTTTTTGGCGATAAGAATCAGGTATATTTTTAAATTTTACCTGTAATAGGCGTAATAGCAGGGTGCCTTCACCTTGTTGAATGCCTTGTTGAAGACCTTGTTGGATGCCTTGTTGCATGCCATGACGTTCCCAACTCGTTACGTAAGCCATTTTCATCTCCTCTTCAAATATTTCAAGCTCTTTACGACACTTCTCTTCAAGTTCTTCTGGTAATTTAATGACCCAATCGATAAACCTCAGTAGGTTTAGGATGTCATCCCGTTTCCAACCCTTTCGAAGTAACCATTTACAGAGCCTAGTCTTACTGTCACTAAGTTTAGCATTATCCGGTCTTTCAACCAAGACTGATAATTGTGCCAGTATCACTGCCGCAAAGCGGTTGCTGGATGCCTCAAGTTCTGGTATTTTATCCAGCATATCGATCAATTTTAGCACCCCCCAATTCATTTGAATTGAAGTGTTCCATAAACTTAGCTTAAAAGTGTTAGGCCTCCATTGACGATTGCCATCGATTAAAATAACAAGACTTGCGATTGGCTTTCGGTATCTATTGTAGATCCGATAATAATAAATGAACATCCTTTCTTCAAAACCTATTTCTTTTTGGCCTTGCACCTCGACATGGATTAATACATTAATTGCTTGGCCTGTTTTTAGAGTTACTTCGACAAGCTTATCTGCGATTTTATTTTTTATTTGTGCACCGATTACAATTTTACTTAATTCTTTATCGAGCATTTTGTAGCCTTTGCTCCAGTCAATTAAGTCATATTGCTCTGGCCAACATAACGCCATAAAATCTTGAAAATAATCTTGAAGCATGTCCTTCCACGCATTATCTAGCTCCATCCTAGGTTTAGACAAATTGTCATCGACCACAGGTTTCTTCTGAGCACTATTCTTTATTCGTGTTCGTCTTTTTTCTTTAATGGCTTCCATATTTATCCCTATCGCAAAATTTTAGATTTAAATAAACCTTTGAATCGTGATTGCCCATGAACTGTTGCATCTTTTAGTTACCAATGGTTTGGTGCTACTCACAATGCAACAGTTCATTATACAAAAAAACTTCATTGTTACAACATGGCGTTTTCCGATACGATAAATAACGGAGGATTGTTAAATTGCCGAATAAAAGCTTCATTGAGATCTTTAGCTTTGGTTATTAAATCGCACAAAACACAGAGATAACTGTGTAGAGCTGATTTAGTATAATCTTCCATTAAATCTCGCACCATCAGCATTTCCACCATTGCTTCTATTTTGAAGAGATAGTCCAATAGTGATTCCTGTTGAGGAATGATATGCTGCTTTATAAACAATACCTGATCTGATAACCTATTATGATCCATAACTTAAACTCCTTGTTAGTTTGGGTTGTGGTAGTAGGTCGAAGGTGTTGCAAGCACCGTCACCCTACGGGTGTTGTGGCACTTGAGCAAAACTCAGGTGCCCGCACTTTTTCAAGCCCTGGTAGGGGCTCTATTCTGCTCAAGGTGTTAACTTTGAGCGAATACATGGACTTTCCCTTCAATCTCAAAAGAATGGAAAGCGGAATGAAAGAGATCGGCTTTATAGGCCTCGTAATGGATGTACCGAAAGACTTCCTTGGGGACGGAATCCTGGTAAAGCTCTTGGAATAATTGGGTAGCGAATTCTACTTCGCTTCCATATTCCCCCTGATAATCATTATTAAGTGCCATTTGAGCAGGTTCTAGTGATTCATAAAGGGCCAGCAGCTCTAACCCCAACGGACCATGGGTAGCGATAAATGATGCTAATTTTTGGACCTTCTTGATGCTGTCGTCTTTATCAATCCTCAAAGAGCCAAAGCCCTCAGCACGCAGAATAATAAATTCTTCAGTACCAGTAATAGGGCTATCTGATAAAATGTTTTTTATTTGCTGCTGGATAGCTGGGATATTCTGAGCCGCATCTATCCATTGTCCGCAAAGAAAACCTTTATTAAAGGCTGCCAGGCAGGCAACAAAAATTCTGGGATGTTTTTGATTGGGGCATGGCAATCAATGGAATGGACCCACCCCTTTTAAACGGCTTCTAAAAGAGCCAAAATGGTGATGAATCAACCATTTAAACCATAAAGGTAAGGAGCGAGTCCATGGCCAATGTTACATTACTAGGTATCGATATTGCAAAAAATGTATTTCAATTGCATGGTGTCGATGAAAAAGGAAATACCGTCTTAACAAGACGACTGAGCAGAGAAAAATTTGTTGAATTTGTTGCTAAATTACCATCTTGCATGATTGTTATGGAAGCATGTAGTGGGGCGAACCATTGGTATAGAAAATTTACAGCCCTAAAGCATGAAGTAAGGCTTATTAGCCCAAAATTTGTTAAGCCATTTGTAAAAACCAATAAAAATGATCGAAATGATGCGGAAGCTATATGTGAAGCAGCTTCTAGACCAAGTATGAGATATGTTTCTCCAAAAACAGTAGCGCAAGAAGATATTCAGGCTTTGCATCGTATTAGAACTCGGCTTGTTCAAGAAAGAACTGCGTTAATTAATCAAATACGTGGATTATTAACTGAATATGGCATTACTGTTCCTAAAGGAATTAATAAAATAAAAAGAGCATTGCCCGAGATTCTAGAGGATGCAGAAAATGAATTGAGCCATGCAGGCCGTCACTTATTTAATGATTTGCATGAAGAAATTAATGTAAAAGATAAAAAAATTAAGGAGTATGATATAAAATTAGAAGCTCTTTTTAAAGTGAATGAGTTTTGTCAAAAAATAGCAGAAATTGAAGGCATAGGCGTGATTACGGCGACGGCGATTGTAGCTGCTATTGGAGATCCGAAAGTATTTAAAAATGGTCGTCATTTTGCAGTAGGCAGGAAGCCAAATATGAGTCTCGCAGACACGTTCTTTGATTATTTTTCAGATATAAAAGATCCCAGGATTCAAAACCATAATTTTCGTCACAGAATCATTGATATATTAGTTATTACTATTTTAGCAACGATCTGTGGAGCTGATGGATGGGCTGAAATCGAGCGTTTTGGTAAATCAAAACAAGACTGGCTTAAAACTTTTCTTGAATTACCAAATGGGATCCCATCTCATGATACTTTTGGACGTGTTTTCTCTATATTACACCCTAAAGAATTAGAAAAATGTTTTAGCGCTTGGTTAAAATCGCTCACCATTGATTTGAAAAACGAAATTATTGCCCTAGATGGAAAAACGGTAAGGGGTTCCGGGAATAAACGCCAAAAAGAACCTGCAATCCATCTTGTTAGTGCATGGGCAGCAAAATCTCGAATGATGTTAGCCCAAGTTAAAACTGAGGATAAATCTAATGAAATTACGGCCATGCCTAAGTTGCTTGATATGTTAGATATAAAAGGAAGCATAATTACAATTGATGCGATGGGCTGCCAAACAGAAATTGCTAAAAAGATTAAGAAGAAAGAAGCACATTATTTATTTTGCCTCAAAGAAAACCAAAAAACCTTATATGCTAATGTCGTTTCCATTTTCGAGCGTGCAGAAGAAAATAAACAAAAGCAATATAAAAAGGTTTTACACCGAAGAAAAATAGAAAAAATACACGATCACGGTCGAATAGAAACCCGGCGTTACACTTTGGTTTCAGCGCGAGATCCGCTTTTTTTTGAGTTGCGTTGGCCGGGACTTAGGGGTATCGGAAAAATTGAAATCACACGAACAACTAATAATGTGGTTGAATATTCAACAAGATATTTTTTAACAAGCTTACATTATGAGGATATTGATATTTTTATGGAAGCGGTTAGAAAACATTGGCAGATTGAAATAGATCTGCACTGGTCATTAGATGTTAGTTTCCGAGAAGATCATTGCCAAATCCGACTAGGACACTGCCCCAGAGAATTTGGCTTTAATTCGACGAATTGCTTTAAACTTATTAAAACAAGAACAAACCCATAAAAACGGCATTAGTTGCCGAAGAAAGACTGCTGGATGGGACAATCAATATTTGTTAAAAGTTTTAACCGCCGATCGACCACTTTCCAAAGTTGTGAAACTTAAAAATAAAGTTTAAAGTATCATTTTCATTAGCTCAAGCAATTTTGAATCAGAAATTTAGGATATTGGATAAAATTATTGTGATAGCATTTCCAGAACGCAGAACGCAGAACGCAGAACAGTAAACTAGAAAAAACAAATAACACAAGTCATTCTCAAAAGAATTATAAAACGAGCAAACGTTGGAATTTTCAACCTATGTTAGACATGAGTTATAAACTTTTTAATAAAATCTATAAGCGAAAATATCTTGCCCATCATAACCACGAAATTCACTTTCTATCGCGCCAACTTCAGGATTGGTTGCCAAAAGGGATCGAATCATTAAAAGATGGAAATTATACGCCACAACATTTAGAGAGGATTTACTTTGCCGATGGAGCCGTTGATCAGCTATATTTGCCCGATAGAATTTTCCAAAACGTCCTATTAAATCAAATAAAGAAAACTTTTCCACATGTCATGAGTCAGAACTGTTATCATTTATGCGGTCCTCATGGCGTTAAGCTTGCAACAAAACGTATTCATCAAATTTTACAGGAGAAAAAACCAAATTATTTTATTCGGGCTGATATAAGATCATTCTACAGCTCCATTCCACATTATAAGTTGCTGCAAGATATTAGCAAGATTTATGACGATCCAAAACTTATAAAAATGTTAAAAAATATTATAATTAATCCCGTTGAAACTGCGGGGGGGATTAGAAACTCCATCAGAGGTATTGCTTTACGAGGGCCATTATCACCGTTTTTTAGTGGCATCTACCTAAAACCATTAGACGATGCATTTGAAAAAATGCAGGTTTCATACCTGCGATATCAAGATGACATTATTATTTTATGCAAAACAAAGCGCCAAATGAATCGTTGCAAAAGACGTTTAATGGAAATATTACATGAACGGAAATTATCGTTATCCCGAAAGAAAACACGGATGGGGAAAACTAGCGCTTCATTTCATTTTTTAGGAATTCATTATCCAGGAACGCAAACTCTGGATAACACCAAAACAACAGACTCTGATGATACAGAAATGGATAATTGCAAAAATGATTTACTTTCAAAAGGGGAAAATAAATCATCGATTGAACAATTTTCTGTATCACAGAAGGTCTCTAATCGTTTTTTTCCTCACTCGAGGACATTACGCAAAGCTAGGACGCAAATCAATGTTATGGTATTAGATGGGTTTTCTGCCCGCCGCATCAGAAGTTATTTGCATCGATGGGTTATTTGGTGGCTTCGAACGGCTGACAATTGGAAATACGAAGAATTGTTAAATTGGCTTATTCGCTCGTGTTGGGACAACAATCCTGCAATTTTTATTGCTGCAGGATTGTTAGAACAATATAAACTTAAAGATCAATTCGCAATGCAGGTTTGACATCATTTAAAAAAATAAGCGCCGACTCAAGAGAGTGCAAATGGTCAATCGTATTTCTTAAATCATCTACTCGAAGTTTATAAAGGTGGCTAATGGCCGCCAAATCTAGCTGCGCCAGACACCACTCAGCACCACGCAACGATTCGCCGACGCCCGCGCCCTCACCGGCAGCACCACGCGCCCCGCCTTTATATAACCCAACAAAAGTATCACGACCAATCTCATCTAAATCCAAGGCCTCATTATTATAATAACGACAAGGACCACGTGGCGGCTCAATATCAAATGCTGGCAAAGGACTAAATGGTGTCGGTCCGAAAAATTCTAATTTGACATAATGATATACTAGCTTTTGACATTCACAAACTTCGCCCCATAATGCTTCTACTTCTATTTCAGTCCATTTCTCTGCTGTAGCTAATGAATCATATTGGGAAGTATAAGCATTATAGGCATTGATAAGATTTACAATAGCCGATAAAAATTCATCAGTATCTCTAAATTCATCGGTATTTGCAGAAATATTAGAATTAAACTCTGCTTTTTCTTTATTGTTTGCAGTGTCATTAGAGCTCACCGCTGTTGCTGCAGATGCGGCTGTTGCAGTGGCTGTATTTACGTTTACTTTTGCGATAGGTGTCTCAGCGGATGTTTTTGCATTCACAGTTTCTAGGCTGCTTTTGGGTCTTACGAGCGCTAATAGTTCTGTTAATTGCTGTCTCGCTTCACATAACAGACCTTCTTTTACATTATGTGGAAGATTATTGTCTCTCAGAAGATAAGCTAAAATTCTGCGTCCTAAGAATGGACCGTCTCCAGTTCTATATGCACCTTTGAGGGCGCTAACTGCTTTATAATGTCGTCCAAAAGCAATAAATTTTTTTGATTTTTTACTCTCGTAACCTTCTGCATAATGGCTTTCTGTCAAAAGTATTTTGGGGTGTATACTAGGTGTTCTTAAAAATGCATCTACCCCATCTAGGTTTGCATTAAAAACATGCGGAAGGAGATTTTCAGATACCAATTTTTTAAAGCCCATTATCTTATAGACTTCAGAGTGACAAGCAAACAGAATGGGAGAGGCTATTGCGGCAAGTCGTGGAATTTCTGATTCCCCCATATAACTTATTGTAAGAGTGGTTATCTCTTTTGGAAAACAATCATTAGCAAAAGGGAGAAGTCTTTGCATATCTTCGGAAACAAGCGCAGGCTTCATGACCAACAAGTCATGTTGAAATTGTTCAAATAAAGTTTGTTCTTGTGTTGTTGTTGTATCTGACGGCTGTTTAGCGTTATTTGAGTTATCAGCCTCTGGTGAAGTTAAAGCGGTCAATTTTGAAGGGTTGGTTGCCATATTGTCTATCCTTTGGTGATTCGCTAAAACGTTATCATTAGCAAGCTTATACACTAACAAACTTTTGACCAAAAATAAACTAGTTAAATATACAGTAAAATATTAGAAAATAACAAACGATTAAATGATGATTTTAATGGAAGTTAATGTTTATTTGAAATGGATTTAGGCCAGTGCGTATATGGACCCAGCCTTATTGTAAAGGAAAATTTTAGTCTGGCAAAAGTGGTTGAGTGCTTGCGTATATCCGGCCTCATAATTGAGCTATTAACTCGGGCCCTGATGGAATTCGCGCTTTTTCTCCTAATCGATTGCTCGGCTTAATATTAGCCATGCACTGAGAACAGGTTTTGAAAAAGCCGGTCTCACCTATCTTGCCATCAACGAAATTTATCCCTCGCAACTCATTTAAAATATTGACTGCTTTGTTCATTTCATCTTTCGGTCAACTGACCGAAAGAAACGCGCCTCCTAGCCACCTTAAAAAAATAAATAACTTCTTTTGGCGCGTAATATGATATCGTTTAGGCTGCTTTTTCATAACGTTTACCTTTCGTTAATAATGCCCAAATAACTCTCGCGTTTTTGTTAGCTACCGCAACCGCGGCTATATTCTTACCGCGCCTTTCTTTGATATTTCTTATCCACCTACTTTTACTATCTTCCTTAGAACCAATATGTCTAACAACGTTGCGGCCACCATGAATTAACAAAGTTCTGATATAAGTATCCCCACGTTTGCTAATAGATAGTAGTTTCTGTTTGTTTCCACTAGAGCATTGCTTAGGAACCAATCCTAAAAAAGCTGCAAAATGACGACCATTTTTAAATACTTTCGGATCTCCAATAGCAGCTACAATCGCCGTCGCCGTAATCACGCCTATGCCTTCAATTTCTGCTATTTTTTGACAAAACTCATTCACTTTAAAAAGAGCTTCTAATTTTATATCATACTCCTTAATTTTTTTATCTTTTACATTAATTTCTTCATGCAAATCATTAAATAAGTGACGGCCTGCATGGCTCAATTCATTTTCTGCATCCTCTAGAATCTCGGGCAATGCTCTTTTTATTTTATTAATTCCTTTAGGAACAGTAATGCCATATTCAGTTAATAATCCACGTATTTGATTAATTAACGCAGTTCTTTCTTGAACAAGCCGAGTTCTAATACGATGCAAAGCCTGAATATCTTCTTGCGCTACTGTTTTTGGAGAAACATATCTCATACTTGGTCTAGAAGCTGCTTCACATATAGCTTCCGCATCATTTCGATCATTTTTATTGGTTTTTACAAATGGCTTAACAAATTTTGGGCTAATAAGCCTTACTTCATGCTTTAGGGCTGTAAATTTTCTATACCAATGGTTCGCCCCACTACATGCTTCCATAACAATCATGCAAGATGGTAATTTAGCAACAAATTCAACAAATTTTTCTCTGCTCAGTCGTCTTGTTAAGACGGTATTTCCTTTTTCATCGACACCATGCAATTGAAATACATTTTTTGCAATATCGATACCTAGTAATGTAACATTGGCCATGGACTCGCTCCTTACCTTTATGGTTTAAATGGTTGATTCATCACCATTTTGGCTCTTTTAGAAGCCGTTTAAAAGGGGTGGGTCCATTCCATTGATTGCCATGTTGATTGGGGTTGTTTGAATGGGCAAGATTGTTTAAGCTATTCGTAGCCATGGCAAACTCCTATAAAGTTTACTGTGGTTAGGGGTGTCAAAAGTGTGTCGAGCGCTTTTACATCCCGTTTAGTTTCTCGCTTAAAAGAAACTAATTAAATATAAGCAAAAAAACTGCATTTGTAAAGTATTTTTTTAAGTATTTTTTTATTTTTTCTTCTTCCAATCCTTGTCCATTTTTAAAATATATCTTGCGGCTTCGATAAAAAAATCCTCTGCATTAGCTATTGAAAACTCGCGACAATAATCCTGAATGTCTGCCATTAAATCTGCGGGGACTTGAAGGCGCGTTTTTTCAAAACTCTGAGGTTTGGTTGCGGTAATCAGTGGCATAGATTACACTCCCAAAATGACTGATGAAGGTGATTACATTATAGTGAGAATTTTAAAAAAGAAGCAATAAAATTATTCGGGGTTTTAAGTGCGTGCCTAATGCACCAATGTTTTGAAAATCTGATAGAAAGCAGAATAAGCTTTTATTAGAAATTGGATGTAAAACTAAATTTTTAATTTGAAATAGGTCAATAGTTTTTTCGGTTGATTATTGGTTCGAGAGTGAGAGGACTTTTTAGAGGTAAGCGAGTAGGTTTGTCCAGGCATTGTGATTTATTTTTTAGCTCGCTTTTTTCTCTATTAGTGAACGAATCAGGAGGTGCTTTTGAAAGCTGAATGAGGGTAATAGATGTGGATAGCTGAGGTATAGATATGAATACAAAACCTGACTGAATTCTTTTTTTAATCGGCTTAAAATGCTAGAAAATAATGCGACAACTATATTGACCAATAACGAATACGATTTTTAAGCTTTAATTCAAGTTTCCGAAGAAAAAGTGCCAATGCTATCGACAAGGATGGAGTGCAATATTTTTAAATTGGGTAAATTTTTTGGTATGAATTTTTTGAATGTTTTATAATGTGTCAGAACACAAGCTTAATACGTTTTTTTCTTCCGAAACCTGAGAGACTTTGATCCAAAAATGCCTCCATTATTTTTCTAAAATTGAATTGAATTTTTATTATTTTCTAAGGAGAAACCCCGCCAAAAGGCTCCCCCTTTTTATCAGATTTTTGAGTGTAAATTCGAAAGCCTTAAATATAACCGTATGCATGCGATGTCCCTGAAGTCTCGTCGGTAAAATTCGCACACCCGACTCACTGGTGGCAAGGAGACTGTTTCCTCTGGTTTTTTTTAGTTTTTTTGATGACAATTGATTATTGAATGTGTTAGGAGTAAATTAAATCTCTAGCGATGTTCCCAAGGATAGCAGCATAAAGTGAAATTAAGTTTATCAACTATTGTCTGTATCTGGACTTACAGGATGTATTGAAATGAAAAGTGATTTTACTGCTTCTGCAAATGAACCCCTGCTTCCCCCAGGCTCTGTTTCTATAAGCCCAGTAGGTGCAGCCAATCAACCAACAGTTGATGTCTCAATATCTTCAACTCCGCTTTTGTCTTCTCAGTCATCTAGAGTAATATCCGATAACGCTAAAGATAAAACGGAGGCTGAACTTCTTGCTTCTGTTGTCGAAAGTTCTAATGAGAGCAGAAATATTCCTGCGAAAACAGGTGCAGAAGCAAGTGCTCAAATATCAGTCGAATTAAAAATTAAAGATGAGGCTTCGGCTTCAGATTCTCAATTAGCATCTCCCCAAACACCCTTTAATAAGCTTATTGATTTACCCCTGGACGTTGCTGATTTTTCCAAAAGGGCACAAGATTTTCTAAAAGAAACGGGTTTGACCATCCAAGACTTAGTAGATGCTAAGATACGCAAAGAAAAATTTGAGCAATTGTTAGATGCAAGCGTAACCAAACGGTTACTGCGTTGGATAGCCTTAGAAAGTCTTTTACAAAAAGCATTTCTATTTCCCTTGTTGGATGAGAGAGGCATTCAGAATGAGGTTATTATCTCTAAAAACCCAAACTGTTGCCCAGCGACTTTAGAATGGCTTTCCTCCCGTACTTGGCCCAAAGCTCAAAGTATCCCTTTTAAATCAGAAACCATGGCAAGACGAGCCTATGCCATGGATGACTTTTTTGATGGGATTGAATCGGTGATTACCCGAGTTTGGACTCTATTACTGGGTACATTTTTAGCAAATGATTATTACAATTATTATGCCTACCCCGAAGAAAGATATGGAGCAACTCCCGCCAGGATCTTATTTAATCAAGGAGACAACGAACAAAGCTTAGTCACTTATTTATCGCGACCCGAGCATTGGTATGGATTTGTCACCCTTTTAGGGATCCCACTAGGATGGGGTCTGATTAAAGCACTGCGAACCAGTCTTTGTTGTCCTCCCAGCACCGATGCTAAAAAGCTAAAGGAACTGCAAGCATTCTTTAATAGCTATAAAGCAGGGGGTTTGTGTGAAGATATTTGTAATTGGGTTATTCCTTTCTCTATTGCTCGCAACACTTTAGATGCCACTCGTCAAATATTATTATGGAATAATCAGATTTCAGCCGAACAACGTCTAGCGCTTTATCAAGCTTTCCAAGCCTTCTCACGTCGTGCTAAAAAGCTTGCACAACTTTATAGTTTTGACCTCTTGAGCGACATTGCAGATGGGATTGCGATGGCTGATTTGTGCAGACTTGCTCGATTAGGGGAGGAGCCAAAGGTACTAAAATTTTTATTAGCCAATAAAGCACAGGCTTTGGAAGAATTACAAGCATGGGCTCGGTATTATCAACCCATCTCAGAACAAGGGGATAGAAGCTATTATGGTCGATTCTTACGGCCTTTAGCGCATTATTTAACTGCCCAATATTTATTATGGTGTTTAGGGCAACCCCATTCTACGTTACTTCAGCCTCTATTTTGGGTATTTAAAGCAGGCAAGCTTTTAGTCAAAGCGAATTTTGCCTATTTGATCTACAAGGGCATTGAAGCGGCAATTGCTTTGTATTACCTCAAGCAGGATTGTGAATGGAATGGAAAGTATTGGGGCTTTATTAATGAAATTGGGGATTACAACTGCACGGTTTGTGCAGATTTTCCAATTCCCTATCCCTACACCTTTACCATGCGAAGTTGTTTGGATAATTTTTTGCGTACCCCGAGAAATACCTCCGAAATTATTCGTCTATTAGATCGGGCGCAAACTCGAGACAATATCACAGTGCTTGATTTATCGAATCAGCATTTTTCTGACGTGAATGGCACCAATGATTTAATCCCAATTATGCCTGTTATTCAACGGCAGATCTCAACGCTAACTACATTTATATATAATTTTTCCATTACAGCCCCAACCCAGAACTTTCCAATCGGTCTTCAAGGCGCAAAGGCGATAGCTGCTTTTCTTCCAGCATCTAATTTAAAATTACTCGATCTGACAAATAATGAAATTGGAGACAAGGGTGCCATATTTTTAGCCGAAATTTTACCGAATTCTAAGTTGCAAACCCTGAATTTAGGCTACAATAACATTAGAGCTAGTGGTGCTGTTGCCATTGGCGAAGGATTAAAACACTCAACTCTACAAACTCTGGATTTAACCGTCAATAACCTTGGAGACAGTGGTGCTATTGCCATTGGCGGAGGATTAAATAGCTCTGCTCTACAAACCCTGCTTTTAGGAGGCAATAACATTGGAGCCAGTGGTGCCGCTGCTATTGGTGGGGGATTAAATAGCTCTGCTCTACAAGCCCTGAATTTAAGAAAGAATAACATTGGAGACAGTGGTGCTGCTGCCATTGGGGGGGGATTAAAACACTCAACTCTACAAACCCTGGATTTATGGGGCAATAACATTGGAGCCAGCGGAGCCGCTGCCATTGGCGAAGGATTAAAACACTCAACTCTACAAACCCTGGATTTATACGGCAATAACATTGGAGACAGTGGTGCCGCTGCTATTGGCGAGGGATTAAAAAACTCCACTCTACAAACTCTGGATTTAGGCCACAATAACATTGGATCCAGTGGTGCTGCTGCTATTGGCGGGGGATTAAAAAACTCCACTCTACAAACTCTGGGTTTAGGCCACAATAACATTGGATCCAGTGGTGCTGCTGCCATTGGCGGGGGATTAAAAAACTCCACTCTACAAACTTTGGGTTTAGACTACAATAACATTGGAGCCAGTGGTGCTGCTGCCATTGGTGCGGGATTAAATAGCTCTGATCTACAAACCCTGGATTTATACGGCAATAACATTGGAGACAGTGGTGCTATTGCCATTGGCGGAGGATTAAATAGCTCTGCTCTACAAACCCTGCTTTTAGGTATTAATAACATTGGAGACAGCGGAGCCGCTGCCATTGGCGAAGGATTAAAAAACTCGACTCTACAAACTCTGGATTTAGGTGTCAATAACATTGGAGACACTGGTGCTGCTGCCATTGGCGGGGGATTAAAATACTCTGCTCTACAAACTTTGTATTTAGGTTTCAATAACATTGGAGCCAGCGGAGCCGCTGCCATTGGTGAAGGATTAAAACACTCAACTCTACAAACTCTGGGTTTAGGTTACAATAACATTGGAGACAGCGGAGCCGTTGCTATTGGCGGGGGATTATATAGCTCAGCTCTACAAACCTTGAATTTAGAAGTCAATAACATTGAAGACAGTGGTGCTGCTGCCATTGGGGGGGGATTAAAACACTCAACTCTACAAACCCTGGATTTATGGGGCAATAACATTGGAGCCAGCGGAGCTGCTGCCATTGGCGGAGGATTAAATAGCTCTGCTCTACAAACCCTAAATTTATACTCCAATAACATTGGAGACAGCGGAGCCGCTGCCATTGGTGGAGGATTAAAACACTCAACTCTACAAATCCTGGATTTACATCTCAATAACATTGGAGACAGCGGTGCTCAAGCCATTGCAGATAACTTGATTACTCCATCGAAAAATGATCAACACCGTTTATGGATTAACTTATTAGACCCTAAGGATAAACCCATTCAGGAAATGCCGAAATCAAATACTAGATTAATCTCTTTAAGTTTGAAGAGTAATCATATTAACAATTCTAGTTCAGAAATTTTATGTCAGGAACTTCCATGGACTTCGATGTCGGTATCATCTTTAAATTTGGGTGAAAACAATGTTGATCACTCCATTGTAGATCAAAATGGTTTTTGTGTGACTTCAGGAAATTCTTCATTGCGGCCTTCATTCCTTAATTATTTGCTTCCCATTCTTTTATTTTTACATTTTGCAATTCGATTTTTGCATCTTTTTGGTTCGAATAATTCAAATTCGAATAACTCTAAAGACTGCCAGAATTTCAACTTAAGAAGCAATGTTAAGGCCAAAGGAATTTCTAGCAGCACAAAAACATCCCCTCAAAAGAAATTCAGAAAAGACATAGAAACACCAATCACTAAAACCAAAAATGAAGAATCAAGTTTAGGAAATCCGGCTATTTCTGAAACAGATACAACATCTCAGTTAATGTTAACGGCATATAAAATGAAAATTACATCTGGAAGTGGTAAACCCTGTGCAACAAAAGTAACGGTTGATCCCGAGAAAGAAAATGTTGAAAATGAAATGACTAATAAAGCAATCGATGATTTCTCTACCTATTTAAATAGCGTACAAAAAAGAGCTAAGGAACAATGCTCATTAGCTCTAGAATTGTTGTATGGTAAAAATTCTAAACGAGATAAAACCCGTGCATTAGATTTATTAATCAGTTCAGTAAAATTAGGTAATGTTGAAGCAATGCATGAGATTGGTGATTGTTATTTGAGTGGCACCGGTTTTAATCAAAATGACAAAAAAGCTGCTGAATGGTTTACTTTAGCTGCAAGACGCGGTTACGTGCCTGCTCAATTGCAGATGGGGTATCTATACCAAGGTGGTTATGGGGTTGAAAAAAATCAAGAAGCCGCCCTGGACTGGTTTAGATTAGCTGGGGAAGCAGGAAGTTCGTGTGCACAATTTGAAGTAAATCAATATTTAAGAACCAATTGTCAAAAAAAGAGGTTTGGATAGATGCTTGAGAAAACTCTTTTTTATACTCTGGAATATACTTTGTATGAGTTTTGTGGTTTTGAGCTGTGATGAGTTCGACTTGGTTCTGCAAAAGCAGATATTTTTAGCATTGACTAAAAGTATTAAAGATCAAGTACATTTAAATTCGCACCGAGGATTAATAAGCAGGTGCTCTCCTGGATAGGAGTATGGTTATATTAAAGAATTGAATTATCTTTACGGAGAAAATTATGTAACGGCAAAGCCTAATGTCCCCTTTGTTAAGTCAACAAACTAATGATTTTGTTCATTAAATTTACCGTCCCTCCACGGCAGCCTTATGATGAAATATTTTCTTATTAAGCCTTAGCACACTTCTCACTGTCGCCGCTTTAAAAGCTAGAACGCCGCTCAGATTTTACAAGGGCGCTTCGCGACATCCCCCCTTGTAAAATCTTCACTTGCGTTCTTTAACGCTTTTGCGGCGACAGTGAGAAGCATGGTAGGCATTAATAAACTCAAAAAATATTTCATAAGGAGGCTTCGCATTCTTTTAATTGGGACTCCGTCCCAAACCCTGGCAGCTCAAGTTCAAAGCATATATCGACAGAATTTTAACTTGGTTCTGTTGTTACACGAGGCGAATCTTTCTTAGGGACCACACCATAATACCCCCGCCAAGGGTGATCTGCTGCTGGCTTTATAATTTTATTTTTCTGCATTAAAAGATCGACATGGGCATTCAAAGATTTATCATCTACCTTCGAGGTGTTCTTTTTCGTTCTAACGTTCAATATCTTGTAAGGCAGTATATTTCCCATCGATGACAATAAATGTACCTCCCCGTTTAACATTTCGCACACCTTGACTATGCTTCCTTGCAAACGACGTCTTTTCTCTTCAAGTAATATTTGATAAATTTTGTTTTCAAAACTCAGCTCTAAATTTTTACTTAACGTTCTTGATGATTGAATACTTAAAATGTGTGCCAATGTTTCATCGTCTGGAATAGACTTCCTATGCACATCTTGAGGGTCACGCGGACGAACTGAAAATTTTTTGTTATATTTGGGTAGGTATGTCGGTAAAAATTGATTGCCAGCTTCTATGGTATTAATGCCAGCCAATCTAAATTCTTTAACTAGTCTATCTTGAAAAGTACGATTATTTCTTTCTACTCGTCCTTTCGCCGGTGCAGAATGTGCACAAACACCTTCAATTCCAAGTTCATGGCAAGCACGTTCAAATTGCGTCAAGTTAGCTTCTGTTATTTTTGCATTACTAACCGTAAAAATCATGTGCCTATCACTGTAATAGGCAAGAGGGATCCCATAAGTTTTGATTTGCGCACTCATGCCTCTAAAATAGGCAGCTGTCGTCTCAACTGGTTCTAGCTGTGCATATAATACAGTACTCGTAGCATCATCAATAAATAAAATCAAACAACACTTGGGTCCTCGATTTTCAAACCATGCATGAGGTGATCCATCAATTTGTATTAATTCACCAAGACAGGAACGGCGTTCCCGTCTCTGATGTATCGTGATCTGTTTGTTTTTTTTCCCCTTCCATACGTCAGCTTCCATTAAAATTTTTCTGAGAGATTCTTTACTGAGTTTGATGTTATCTAATTCTTCTAATTTTTCAGCCATAAAGGTTGGACCAAAATCTACATATTTAGTTTGGGCAAGCGCAATGATTTGTTGTTTGGTAACATCAGGAATACGATTGAGTGCCGCTTGGCCCCGTCTTTTTGACACCAATCCAATCGTGCCTTGTTCTCTCTGGATGCGACATAATCGTTTCACCTGTCTACAACTAATGCCTAAAACGGTGGCCGCTTCTGATTGTCCAAGTACCTTAGCATTGACTAAAGCAATAATCTCCTGACGCTTATTTTGTGTGTTCATATGGCTATCTCCCTGGGGTATTTACGAATACCACCAGGTTATCAAAAACCATAGATTTAATAATTAAGTTAACTTCCTAAATGGGACATTAGGCTTTGCCAGAAAGGGGACATTTATGCTTTGCTCTTACATTTATTGACAACACCAGTTTTCTAAATTTATGATAAACAAACTCACGATACTTTTTAACATTTTTGTTATTCACTACAAGTAGGAAAAAGAGTAATGGACCAATTATCAGCTGATGAGGCAAAGAGGTTGCTTAAAGATGGTTATGCAAAAGCCTTACAGGAAGCAGCAGCGTTATATGTAATACCAATCTGCTGGATTAGAGGACACAATGGGAAACCTTTAATTTTGGGTAATGGCTCCGCTTTTATGCTAAAAATTGGTGAGAAACCTTTTTTGGTGACAGCAGGTCATGTTTATTCTGAATTTTTAAATTCTAAAGTAGAGTATCACGACACAGTATGCATCCTTGGTAATATACGATTTCCACTCGAAGACGAAGGACGGCTTTTGGCAAAAGATAAGGCCTATGATATCGCCACCTTCAGAATTAATAGGGAAGAAATTTTGAAATTGAAAGAATATGGAAAAGTACCATTGACAGGTTCTCAATCTGAGTGGCCACCTAAACCCCCAGAATGTGAAAGGGGGTGTTTTTTTATTGGATTCCCGGGTGATGGGAGAAAAATGTTGCCATATAGAGGAAATTCTCGGGTAGAAATAGAATGGGTGGGATATACGGGCATTACGATAGTGGATGCTGTAAGTAATACAGATCTTTCACTGGTTCTTGAACATAATCCCGATTATGACGTTGGTTTAAGACCCCAAATTCCTTCTGATTGGGCGCTTGGGGGTTGTAGTGGAGCGCCAATTTTGACTTCTATACAATTATTGTCTGGCGTGAATAGCTGGCAGTTGGGTGGAATAGTATATGAGGCAAATGGCTTAATGATAAAGGCTTCTCGTGCCGATTGTCTAAATCTGGATGGAAGTATTAATACGTATCCAAATTTTATGGCATATTAGCCCTGATATGAGCTGTGCCACTTTTGTGTCAGTGAGCACTGAAAAGCTGTGCATGGTCAGGCAAACGTAGCAGGCTTGCCAGGTGTAAATTGTTAATAAAATCATCAGGTTAAAAATGAATTCGCTGGCTACGAACCAGGCGGTCGGCCGTTCGAATCGGTCCGGGCGCGCCAGATTTTAGTGGGTCCATACCGAACACATAGGTGACAGTTTATTCCGGAGACATGGGTAACACTTTCGGCCCAAAAGGGTTCGTTAAAGGTTCCAGTCTACACGATTCTTCATCAAAATACCCTAAATCATAATCCATAAAGCTTACTAGCCAGATCTTATCTTCCGTTTCTTTGATACCGACGTTTTGTCCTGCAAAGACTTGGCTTACATTTATCTTTTTTCCATTTAAACAGATCCTGCCGCAACTAGTAATGGTAATAACCTTCTCATGGAATGGATAATCTACTTCAGGAAGACCTGCAAATTTTTTGGTAGAAGGAATATAAATTTCGGCAGGACATTTCATGTTTAACGCTTCATGAGGTCTTTCAGTATTATATTCTTTAATAAAATGGTCAAATTTTTCTTGCTGCTGTAAAAAATTTTCTCCAGCAGGTTTTGTAGTTGCCTTTTTTAAGGTCAAATGCATACGTTCATGTCTACCATTTTGTTGAGGATGACCTGGTTTTATTCTTTCAATGGCAATTCCTAAACGTAACCACCACACAGATAATTTACTTAATCCAAATAATGACATTGGAGAAGAAAATGGAACACCATTATCGGTTCGGATGGCATCTGGTAAGCCAAACTCTTCAAAAACCCTCTGGAAAGCAATAAAAGCATATTCTTCCTTAGTGGTTGTCAGTCCGTCACAAGCCAATAAAAAACGGGAACTATAATCTGTTATCGTAAGAGGGTAACAATACTGATGATTTCCTAATCGAAATTCTCCTTTATAATCCGCACACCACAATTTATTTGGGATATTTGTATCTGATAAAGGTGTTCCTTGTTTTTTACCATGACGATTTCTCTTTTGCCTAATAACCAAACCATTTCTATCTAAAATAGCATGCACAGTACTTTTAGAAGGTGGATGAATATCAGGGAATCTTCTAATTAACAATTCTCTGATTTTTGGAGCACCAAAAGTGGGCTTATCGTTTTTTATTCGCAGTATCATCTTTTCAACTTGGAAGGGAAGTTGATTAGCATATCGATAAGGTCTGCGGCTGCGATCAGTTAATCCTTCTAGCCCAAAATTTTTATATCGGTTATAGATTTTATAACCGGTCTTTCTAGAGATACCGAACTCTTCACATAGAGGCAACATCTTATCGCCATCTAGTAGTCTTGCAACAAACTTAAGTCTTTCATCCATAGTTTTACACTCCATCCAAGGCATTGCCAGGCCCTCCTGTAAATGCCTACAGTGTAACCTATGTCTCCGGTATTTAGTGTCACCTATGTCTCAATACGTACATGTAATAAAATCAACGCATTACAGAGCTAAACCGACTGTAATCTCTCGACGTAATTTTCGACTGTGTGGGTTTTGTGTAAGAATTCCCATTTTCTCAGAACTTTCCTCTCGATTAATTCGCAGTAAGCTAATGTGGTCACTTTTTCCCATTTGGAGGCAATAATCTGCATTTGCATATTTACGCCTCCATTTTAAAGGTATAAAATGGAGGCAGGAAACGACATTTGTCTGTTCTTGCCTCCGGAGGGGATATGAAGCATTTCTTTGGTAGACAAACCGAAAGCTGCATTGTTCTACATTTCCATAAATTAACTCAGCACATTTTTGCTTCATTCATTTCCATATTTTTAAATACTGTCAAGAAAACTCATTAAGTCCCTATTATCACGCCAGTGTGTTGGTTTCACAACCTCGGCAATTTCACAGCATGCTAATGCCTTAGCTTTCATTTCGAGGTCAACCTCAGCATAAACATTAATTGTATTGAATACCATGAACATCATGTAAAATTGGAAATAGCTCTTGAGTCTACGCAAGAAGAGCCAGATCCTGCTACAATCATGCAGCTACAGAATGAGGTCATCAGTTTCTTGGAAAGATCTTATGGCATAGACAGAAAATCCATTCTTGAAATCTTTGCACCACTCAAAGAACTTTTAGGAGGAAATGCTGCAAATAAACCATCAGCAAATTAAAAGTTTATTCCAAGCATATGTAAGTTAAAGTATAATCTAAATGAATTAAAAATGGTATATGTAGCACCTTTAATTATGTTACCGTTATATTAGCAATATGCCATATTATAATGAGAATATGATTCAATAGCACATAACTGCTTTGGCAACATATGAGCTCAAGCGCGGTGACTTTCAACCAAAAGATGCAGGGCAATTAAATTTCTACTTGTCTGCAGTAGATGAGCAATTAAAAATGCCAGAAGATGGACAGACCATCGGATTGTTATTATGTGAAAAAAAAGACCGCGTGATTGCAGAGTACTCGTTAAGACGAGTAGATAGTCCGATGGGTATTGCAGAATATGAGCTATCGAAATAATTGCCGAAAAAATTGGAATCAGTATTGCCTACAACGGATGAAATTGAAGCTGAATTGAATGAATTTTCCAGAAGTGTTGAGCTAATTACAGATAATAAAGAAAATGATGAAAAAGAATGAATAATCTTTTTCGATATTGGCTTGGATTGTACTAATGTGAAAAATCAAAAAAAATTACTGAATTTCGGGTTTATAGAATGTCTTGAATTAAGAAAAAAATATGGAAGAGGTGTTTTCAAGTAGTGAGCTTGAAGCTATAGCCAAAACTTTAGGGAATACATATGAAGGGTTAACTGGTTCAGAAATTAGTCGAATACTCACCGCAATGAAAATTGATGAACCCAACTATAGTATGTCAAAATCGGAAAGACTTTATAATGCTTTTAATATACTACAAAGCCATGATCAAAGTAGACGATCTATTTTGGAGTTTATTCAAAAGGCTATGAAGCCTGAGCGATATATTAAACAACATAGCCTTGGGATTGGTAAATTTTGTTTTTTTATTACCTGAATTGCAATATAATCTGTTGAGTTTGATACAGTTCCACCATTTATAAGTAGGGAAACTTGTTTTATGATTTGGAAATCTGCTAGTCCAGTTTAACCAATTTTGTAAGAAGGAAACAAAGTATATGCGACGACCAACTTTAAGTCTATCATGGACTGATATTAGCTGTATAGCTGGTATGATTATTGGACCAGCTGGACTGGCATTTGCGATTGAAGCATTTGTTGCCATTGCAGGGGGGGAGGCAGCTGCGATTATTTTTCAACAGCCTATTTTTTTGCTCTGTCCCGCTCTTTTTGGTCTTGGAGGTGCTTGTATGAGTGCTATAATATGTCATCACGATCTAAAACTTGCACAACGAAGCTATGATGCGTATATAGAATCTCATCCACAAACTCCACCAACAGTTGCTGTTGAGATGAAAGCACTAAGAGATGCATCTAACAGCCGGAGGAATAGCTATTCCTCCAATGGAAGTTTGAATAAACAAACGGAAGATATTTCACCGGAAATAGTAGAATCGATATCTAATTTGCAAACCGTTGTTGTTCAACCACCATTACCACCTTCTGCAACATTAATATTAAGTGGAGGACCTTCTGCTCAGCTCACTTCAGCAGCCGCTACTAGCACACCTCAAGCGGAAGTTTCCTTATTAAGGAGCGATCATTTACAAGCTACGGCGCATTAAAATGATCTCAAATTTTAATGATAGCTTTATTTTAATCCCGCATTCGTAAGACCCCTTAACAAACAAAATTTATATACTAAACAACACTCGGAGAGAAATAAGAAGATTACGTAAATCCAGCAGAATATATGTTTGCTGGAGTCTTCTTGCATTTATTATTTTGATTCTGGTTGCTATATATGGATTGGGGCAACCTCCATTGACTCCTGTTAAATTTCTCTCCTCGCTTGCGTCGTTTTCTGTTAGCGTTGTGGGTTGGGCCTTTACCTCAAGAAAGGCAGGGCTTTTAGCTTTACAAGCACAAAACTTGGAACGTGGATTAAATATAGGGGACCCTCAAAATCATCTAATTAATGAGCAAATGCCAGATGTAGTCACTTTTGCTAGAAGATTAGAAAATATTAGATTTCAGGAAGAAATAAGAGGTAAGTATATTGATCCAGTAACTAGAAAAATAATGAATTTTCCCTATTTCATAGGTTGTCATAATATTGATCACCCAACCTATATGGGAATAAAAGAAAAAGATGAGGCAAATCGTTTATGCCCGTATCCCCAATGCAAAAAACCAATACTTTTTAGTGTGGTAAAGCGAAACTTTATTCTAGCCTCTAAAATCGAAGCTTATGTTGTATTACAAGAGGCAAAGGCCCGTTCACGGTTGTTTTCTCCCCTTGTTGAATTAAAAAGGGAGTTGAGAAGACGTGAAGAACAAGTGGTTTTACAAAGAGATTTATCCCAAGAAGATAGGAAATCTTCTAAAGATAGTAAGGGAGCAGCACTTAATTCAGCTGCAGGCGCCCTTACTATTACCGATCCTACGTCTATGGTTGACCCTGCCGCAAGTTTTGCAGCTGCATCCGGTCTCAATATCTCAAGTTCTGATGTCACTATTAATATTAAAGTTGATCCTAAAATTAAAGCATCTATGTCCTGATTTTTAACGTAGCCAGATCTAGTTAAGGAATAAATCATGAAAACCTAGCCATTATTTCACTTTAATTTGATTTTTCCAAATGCTCCGTAATCGTTCAGGCGTCCCCAGCCGCCTGAGGGATTACTAATTCTAATAATGGTAAATGAAAGTGTTTAAAATATTTGTGTTAGAAGTAATCTTATTCCACTTGTAATCTTATTCTTCTTTAAGTTTAGGACGATTTGCGATACGGGTTTCTAAACGATCGGATAGTAGCTTAGCTGTTTTTGCCTTACACCTATTTCTGCATCGTACAATCCCATAACTAAACAACAGCGCCGCAGGTGCAACAGCAATTGAAACACAATGCAGCTGTACGGCATTTGTGATTGAATTTTGTGCTGCTTGAACTCTTCCATCATTTCTTGCAGCATCTATAACAGCACTCAATATTGGCTGTTGCGATTGGCATGCTGCATAGGCTGCATCATTCAATGAATGCTGCAAAGAAATTATCCTCCACGTGGAAAAAAGACCTATAAGTATAGTAGATGTCGCACAACAGAAGATCTGATCACAACGAGACATTGAACCTAAAGTTTCCGTAACTCTCGCTATTAAAGATGGCCGTGTGAGCGACATTGGGGGGGCAGGTGGAAGAGCAAGCAAAGGTGAAACTGGGTTAATAGGTTTGTGAAGTAAATAATCAAAAATTATCTCTTTAATTGGTTTAGGTAAATTGATATTGAGATAATCAATTTTCTTTAAATGTTCAATAAAACAATTTTTCTCTCTATTGTATAGATCATTTGTAGGGCCATAATGGTTTTCAATTGCACCTAATAAAGCCTCTCGAGTTTGTCTTACTTTATTAGGTACAAAATCAGCACGATCATATTTTATCTGAAGTGCATGCAGAGCACCCCAATCTGCTCCCCAGTGTAATAGATATTTTACAACTTCAAATGCTGTTCGTACAACATTTTCGTTATAAATGGGTTCCTGGTACCCAGTATCAATAAAAGCAAAATAAATTTCTTCTATAGGGCTAAAGCCAAATGTTGAGCGGGCATTCACATTGCTGCCCTTTACTTCAATCAAAAATTTAATCATTGCTCTATGGTGTGGTTGTAAGTATCCAACCACATTTAGATGTACAGCCTTGAATACAGCCATACCCAGCAGTGTCTCTGGATCAGCTCTATTCCATTTCGAAAGCGTAAGATCCCAAGACACAGGGTAAGCAACCATCCATGGATTTTTTCCCGTTTCAAAAAATGGATTACGAGCCCTTACGGCTGTTCTGTGATTGGCCGTAGCTGTAGTTGAACCATCGATAGTATATGGATACCGAGCACTAGCAATATCTGATGTCTCTTCTGCAGTAATGATGATTGGATGATTAATGATATTATTTAGCTCTTTATTATATTCAAAAATGAATCGAGCAATCTCAGGAGCACCACTCCACACTGCACAATATAAAATGGCTCGGCTGATCGCCGATTCTTTATCTTTGAAATATTCCATCAAACGGATTAACTCTCTTATTGCGTTTTTTGTGGAATTAATGAGGATAATATCTTTAATGGAATCTAACGTGTGTCTGGGTAAGGTAATGTTTATGGCTTTTAACCCCACCAGTGTGTTTTGTTGTGTCGTTTGTTGCCACCTTTGTTCAGTAATTCCTTTTGTATCGGCAGCAGTTGCACTCATTATCATTCCTCCCAAAATCAACGGTATATTTTCACAAAAAATGATACCGAAACCAGAAGCGAAAGGGATAGGAAAATCCCATTACAACATCATGGATTGGCATTCATTTTACTAATAAGAAAAACGACCCTTACTTTTTAGCCGCTTGGGAACGAATCGCCGCTGCGGCTGCAGCATCCCCATGAGCCGAAGCCACCGCTCTTGCCGAACCATTATCGTATGCATACAGCACAAGTCGTGAAGCAACTTCAGAAGCATTATTTTTCTGAGCAGCCAATCGAAAAAGTACTGCTGCTCGTTTTTCAACTTGCATTAATTCTATAGTGAAAGGATGTATGAAATCATCAGGAGGGGCAATTTCATCTAGATTTTCTTTTTCAATTCCTAACTTATTACCAATATCTTTAGTGGCTGCGCTCATATTATGTCTCCTTAGATAAACTCTTATAGTATGGGGGTTCTCGAAATTTTCCCAAACCATTATCTATGGTCCAACCTTGGTTGTCTAGCATAAGTCTTGTCCAACGGCAAATGAGTCTGAAGCGAGGGTTTGATTCTAACGGCGAATGAGTCTGAAGGGGTATCCTATGGGGATAGCTAGCTGTATAAGATAAATTTTTATACAGTAGTTTACATCCTCTGAAGGAGCCTTTATGAGCTTGTCCAATACCGACTCTGTTCATGATGCTGGAGTAAAAGCCATCATGAATGTAAGTCAACTTGAAAGAATTGAAGAATTAAAAAAATTTTTAGAAGGGACCCAACCCGTCATCTTTTCGGTCACGACGAATATAGAAGACCGCTCCGCTTGGGTTCAAAAAACATTAATAAAATTCACCTATATGACATTAGGAAAATATGAAAAAGGAATTGTTAAACAATACATTTTGAAGATTACTGGTTACTCGCGTCAACAATTCACCCGTCTCACCTTACAGTATCGAAAAGCTGGATGGATTCGGAAAAAAACAAATGTTACTCGAACTTCATTTAAAACACATTATACCCCTAAGGATATTCTTTTGCTAGCAAAAACAGATGAATTGCATGGCACATTAAATGGTCACACAACAAAAAAAATCTGTGAACGCGCTTATAATAAATTTGAACAACAGGAATATGAAAGATTGGCAACTATATCAGCATCGCATATTTATAATTTACGTAAATCTACAACTTATAAAAGACAACGATGGATCTATGAAGAGACTAAACCAAAAGTTTCTAAAATTGGTGAACGACGAAAACCTAGACCGAATGGAAAGCCAGGTTACATTCGGATTGACACAGTTCATCAAGGGGACTTAGATGGAGAAAAAGGAGTTTATCACATCAATGCAGTTGATGAGGTGACGCAATTTGAGGTTGTGTGTACGGTTGAAAAAATTAGTGAGCAATATTTCCCTTTCTTCTTCGAAAATATCTTCCTGGTGGGTTCCTATTTTTCATAGGCAAGAATATCGCCAGGTTCACATTCAAGATGTTCGCATAAGGCTTCTAATGTAGCAAGCCTTATTGCTTTTGCTTTTCCTGTTTTCAAAATTGAAAGATTCTGCTCATTAATACCAATCAATTTTGAAAGCTCATTTGATTTCATTTTTCGTTTTGCTAACATGACATCGACATTGATAATGATAGGCATCACTCACGCTCCTAAATAGTTAGACGTTTTTCTTCTTCAAGTTTTCTGCCTTCTTCCATAATCCAAGATATTAAAACCACGATCCCTCCAATAACCAAGTTGGAAATTTCTTCGTTTCCTATCCCAAGCGAAATTAAATGATTCCCCGGTTTTGCATCCATCGTTAATATGATACTTAATATAGGTTGAATAACAAATGAAGAGAGTACTTGAGCAATTAAAGTAAGGCCAATTTTTTTAATCAATATCACATTCTGAAGGCCAAATATACTATTTTGAGAATACAATTTAAATAATTGGCTCAAATAGTAAAATCCCAACATTATAATGGCAGTCGGGACCATTTCAACTAAGCATGCTAAAAGTCGTACCGAAATGCGCAAAGATTGCAAGTCAACTTCAACTGGCAACCTGGCAATTGCTAAACAATGTGAAGGAATCGAAACTGCGCCTAACCACATATTAAGGACTAGCATGGGATATATAAAAAAGAATGCAATAAACAGCCATTGAAAAAGACGACTGATCTTATTAAGCCTACTCATATAATTAATCTCCCAATAAATGAATCACAAATAGCTTTTTGAAAACAATACATCTTATAAATCGATTTTTATTGTTTATCAATAATTATTTATTGATTTATAATTATGAGAGTAACCTAGGTTACATATTGAACATATTGTTAGATCAATGGTAAGATCCCTTTCTTATGAATTAAATACCGACACCGAACATGAATTAACTCAGGAGACAAATATGTCAGCAAACAAACAATCAGTATTGACCGCTTTCAATGAAGATTCAAAGCAAAAAGCTGCTGCAGCTGCAGCCGGAGCCGCGGCGGGTGCTGTTGCAGCCGCACCTATTCCCTACGAGGAACTATTTAAATATCTAGGACATGACAAAACCGTCTATGACGCATCACTTAAAGCAAATCTCAAAAAGTTACTTAAAGAAGCTTTGAGCGCATTAGAATGTACGATTATTTATGGCCAATTTGATTCTTCAGCAAACACACAGGCCTCAATTCTTAGTCTTGAGAGCTTTGAAACCCACATCTTGTATGATGCAAAACACAGGGAAGAATTAAGAAAAATAGTCGACAGCTGTGTAGACGAGGCGCATAATCTAGCTGATATTGAAGAGACTGAAGTTGGTTATCAAAAAGCAGTCAAACTATATGGTGAAGGAGCAAGAAAATTCCTAAATGATTTGCATGCTGTGGGTGACTTACCAGATGACATTGGAGATGATCCGAACACTTGTCTTGAATTTTTAAAGGGCACCATAGGAAATTTTTTAGCAAAGGCTTACAAGAAGTCGGTTGAGGAAGTGATGAAAACATTTCCCTTATTTGATCAATTTCAACAAGCCAAAAAACAAGCTATAAATCCGAACTAATATCATTCTACGTACTTTTGATGTGACAGAGTATGATATTAATTGCATAATAGCAGTGCGCGTGCATGTTAAGAGCTAAGGAATTATATACCCCTTTTAAGGAACAATTGTTAAGGCTGTTAGTATCAGTACTGAAGACACACCATTAAGAGGGATACCATGAAAAGGGATATATACGTATAGGGTTATATGGGTCCAACCACTCTTTTTGACAAGTCATTTTTTCAATCCCTCAATGATGACGAATCGATGTGGTTCGATAATTTTTTTACGGCCTTAATTGCCCCTGTTTTTTATGTTGAAACATTATCAGATCTAGCAAAGGGACCATCTAAACGAGCATCTGCTGAAGCAGAAGTTCGATATATTGCTTCTAAATTTCCCGAAATGCATGGCACCCCGACTATAAATTATGTTGACTTATGTATAGGGGATTTATTAGGAAACGCTGTTCCAATGCAAGGGGCAATTCCAATAAATGGGCGTACTATTAAATCGGGGAATCAAGTTGGCGTTGTATTTGATTTGCCGCCGGAGGTTGACGCATTTAATAGATGGGCAAGAGAGGAATTCCAAGAAAAAAAGTTACTTTTTTGTAAAGAATATGTTGAGATGCATCAGAATTTCTTAGATAAAGACATGAGAAATATAGGTAATATTAGACGATCACTTGCAGATTGCTATGTCGACATGAATGATTTAGAAATCTGCGATAGTTTATATGAGGCATGGCTTCAAAAGGAACCAGATTGGGGCTGGGGGTGGATAGGTTGGTCAGATAGTTATTGGTTATTTCGCAGAAAAAATAAAAAGGATTTAGGAAAAGCTCTATCTATTTTAGAACGAGGGTTGGCGATCAAAGGCGTGAGCGATAAAAATCATATAATTGATAGACTAAATGACCTAAAAAAGGATATGCAGACTACCCCAATTTCTTGATGCTAATGATGATTAAGAAGGTCGTATATAATGGTGCCTGTTAGATGCATTCATGGGAAGTATTACGCCAACGAATTTAGATCTCTGATCTATTTAAATAATAAACTCTTAATTGCTTTGAATGTCTTCTCTAACGTTTTTACAGACTTTGGCACAATAAAAATTGTGTCGTCACCAGCTACAGTTCCCAGCGTATTCAATTTATCTGTATTGTGATCAAGAACCCTGGCAATCAATGAGGCTGAACCAGGACTTGTCCTTATCACTATCATAATTTCATTATGGATAATATCTAATACCAAGTTCTCAATCGGTGACCCAGTTATAGGTGGTTCAGGTTCTGAAGGTATCTGATAAACAATCTGACCCTCTGAGCCAACGGTTTTAATAGCCCCTAATTTTCGTAACAACCGTGAGATCTTTGATTGATTAACCTCAAACCCCTGTTGTTGAAGGCTGACCTTCAAATCTTCCTGAGTACGAGCACTCCCCTTAGATAAAAGTTCACGGAAACTTTCAATAAGCGGCTGTTTGTCTGTCACCTTAGCCATATAAAAAAATCCTAAGTACTTAATTTATATAGTTTAACAGAGTCAACCATTCAAAATATAGACATTTTTTCAGTTGAGGTGTTGACAGACTTCAAAATATGAATATATAATCATATTTATGATTAAATATTCATTTAATAGGTGTATATATGAATAATATTGCGGTTGAGCAACTTAGAGATCAGCTTCCAAGGGAAGCCGGTGCTTGAAGGAATTAGCTTTGAAGCCCATGAGGGCTCCGTTATTTCGATTTTAGGAAATAGTGGGGCAGGTAAAACTACCCTCTTTCGAATTTTATGTGGTTTAGAAACCCCTGACTCAGGCAAAGTGATTTTAAATAAAAAAAAGATTGGTTTTATCTTTCAGCAATTTTATTTATGGAAGCATATGACTGTGCTTGAAAATCTTATCCTAGCACCAACGCAAGTTTTAAAAAAATCAAAACTGGAAGCCACTCAAAAAGCGCGGGAATTACTGTTGATGTTGGGAATCGATGGAAAGATTAAAGCTTATCCAGAAAGGCTCTCAGGAGGGGAACAACAAAGAGTAGCCATCGCTCGAGCTCTCATGATGGATCCAGATGTTTTAATGTTTGATGAACCTACATCTTCTCTTGATCCTGAAAACACTGAGAATATAGCAAAAATAATCCAATCCCTAACAAAACAAGGGAAAATTATATTGGTCATCACGCATGATGTTCAATTTGCACGCAAGGCATCAAACAACATCTTATTTTTGGACAAGGGTTCCATAATTGAAACTGCAAAATGCGAAAATGGTTTTATTAAGAGCCAAACGCCTCGATTAAAAGAGTTTTTAAAAAACATTGATGATTTATTTGAAACACAAGATGGGGAGCCAGCATGAAAAAGATAACATTGAATTTATTTATTGTTTTGATATTGGGTTGCATAACAACTGCGGGTTTTGGGTTGCAAGATTCAAATCATACGGCAAATGTGCAAACCAAAAAAATCATTAAGTTTGCAACCGAGGCAACCTATCCTCCGTTTGTCAATATAGATGCCAAGGGGAATATTGGGGGTTTTGAAACTGAATTAGTTAAAAAAATATGTGAGAAAGCCAATATAGATTGTGAATTTCATCACAGACCTTTTGATAGTTTATTCCCAAGTCTTCAGGCTAAGAAAATTGATGCTGTTTATGGTTGCGTTGGTATTACTGAGGCAAGAAAAGACCAGGTGCTATTTTCGAAACCATTATATGCAGCTCCAGTTGGGTTCATTTTTAATGGAAACTTTTCGGACATAGATATTGTCGGCATACAAAAGGGAACGCCTGGCTTTGAAAATTATTTAAAGAAGCATCATCCCAATATAAAGCTAAAAACCTATGCCAGCATCCAAGATGCTCTTTTAGATTTAAAAAACAATCGAATTAAAGGAGTTTTTGGTGATATTCCTGTCTTTAAATATTGGGAGAAAAATACAAATGCCAAAGATTACCAATATTTAAGTTTGAAAAAAGAAGAAGTTCTTGAATTTTCTGAAGGAAATGGAATTGCTGTTAGAAAAAATGAGCAAGAATTAATCGATAAAATAAATGCGGCTGTAGATGACATGGTTCATGATGAAAGTCTGCAGAAACTTCAACAACAGTACTTTGAGTAAAATGACAATGCCATACGATGTTGTAATTATGCTAATTCAAGGAACATTTGAAACGCTATTATTGGCAGGTGTTTCATGTTGCTTTGGGTTACCATTAGGAATTATTCTTTTTTTTGCTTGGGATCAAAGTAAATGTTCATTCATTAAAAATTGTGTGATGAATTTTTGTTTAATTGTGAGAAGCCTTCCTGAAATATTGATCTTGTTTTTAATTTATTTTGGATGCAGTGCAATTTTATCATACATTTTTAATGCTGAAGTTGAGATCCCAAGTTTTCTAGCAGGAACTATTGCACTTTCAATCATTTTTTCTGCCTATGCCGCCAAGATATTCCAATCGGCAAGCTCGCAAATTGTAAAAGGTGAAATAGAAGTTTCCCTGATTTTGGGTTTAACAAAATTTCAAACCTTTTATCATATTATTTGGCCTAAGCTTTGGAATTATGCTTTGCCTGGATTAGGAAGCTTATGGCTTATTTTATTAAAAGATACAGTATTAATCTCATTAATAGGTGGATATGATTTAATGAGTAGAACACAAATAATTATTCACAACACACAAGAGCCGTTTAAATATTATATCTTGATGTCTTGTGTTTACCTTGGTTTAACATTTATTTTTGAAAAATTTCTAAAAAAGGAAAAAACCTATGATTAAAGAATTATATGAAGGCGCTGTATTAAGTTTGGGGCTAGCAATTCTTGCTCTTAGCATTGGCTTTTGTCTTTCAGTTACTTTCTCTTATTTATTAGCCACCAAAAGAAAAATTTTCAGCATGCCAATTAACATTTTCATCTCTTTTTCTAGAGGGGTCCCACTGCTTGTACAAATTTTTCTGTTATATTATGGCGCTGCTGAATTCGAATGGATAAGAAATAGTCTATTTTGGCCTGTTTTAAAAGAACCATTTTGCTGCGCCACCATTGCTCTGGCATTAAATAGCAGCGCTTATACCACCGTATTGCTAGATAAGGCTATACATTCTATCCCTTTGGGTGAAGTTGAGGTATGCAAAACGTTGAACCTAACATTTTATCAAACCATGCGTTATATTTTATTGCCCAGAGCATTATCTAACATTTGGCCAGCTTATTCAAACGAAACCATCATGGTGCTTAAAAGTACAAGTCTTGCAAGCACGATTACATTAATGGATCTCATGGGGGCGACAAGACAAATAATATCAACTCATTATAAAACATTCGAGGTGTTAATGATTGCCGCGGTAATTTATCTAATGATGGCCTGGCTTCTGGTGACAATATTACACCTTATAAGGAAAACTGCTAATACAAGATGCATTATTTGATCATTATTCTAATTTACTTGAGGAGGTACTTATGAAAAACTTTGATGAAATTGAAAAAAGTCTTCATGGCGCACATTCTTTCAATCCGGCTGTAATAAGCGCTCTTAATGACGAATTATTATGGATGCAAAGGAAAGGAGCGGTGCCAGTTAAACAAAATACTGAAGAAAAAGATGTAAAAGAAAAATTGGAATTGTTATTTAAAGCTTCAGATGAAGAAGAAATGCTCCCGTCCATTAAAATGTTAAAGCGACCCTCGTTATTACAATTAGAGGAACAAATTACTTTTCTTAAAAATAAAATTATTATGCTCGAAAAACAAGTATGGATGGATACTGAGCGAGCAGGACGCAGAGGTAATATGCTTTTATTTGACACGTTGTGGGGTAACTTTAAAAAAGAAAAGCAGGAATGTGAAGATCAGATATTAAAATATAAGCAGCAAAAGGCAATGCTGATCGAAGAAAATAAGCAACGATTTGTTTTTTTAATGGGATTTCATCCGAAGGCAGGCGTAGACGAAAATGGAGAAGTGAGCTCTTTATTGAAAATGTCTCAAAACTCAATTTTCGACAAACAAGTTTTAAGGGAGATTTTTGATTTCTCAAGAATTTTCTAGGAGAAAATAGCATATATGCTTATTACTCAAAATTTCAAGGTTGTTAATTGTGAGAGCTATATGCGGTGTATTAAGTTAATGAATTTAGAAAGACTTTGACGATAGCTGCAAACTGATCAGGCTGATCATAATGGATCCCGTGGCCCGCATTCTGGGTTGATTGGACCTGCAATTAAGGATTCATATGTTGCAAATCTGTGTCTACGGCAGGCGAAACCACGCTGTCAGTATCGCCAATCACAAGTAGACTTGGAATGTTGAACATTTTTACTAACTGAATAAATTCAGGGATGGCATATAACTGTATCACGATTATTGGCAAAGTGTTTTGCTAGCGCTAAACCAATATCGCCACTGGCACCAGTGATTAATATTACCTTTGAATAAGCTGTGCAACTAATAAAACTTAAAATGAGGCAAATGAAAATTCTAGTAACCATTATGTACTCCCCGATATTTCCGTACTTGAAGTGATTAAACGAACCATAGCTTGCGTGTATTGTATCAGAATTTTTAGGATAAATAAGGGGGACTATGATTTTCAAGAGGCATACCCTTATAATGAGTATGATTGGTTGTACAAAGACTTATGCTGGTAGATATCATTTGCTACCGGTTTTTTGAGCTGATATATATTGTCCTCTTAGATGTATGTTGCGTGATAAAAGAAAGGAAAAGGCTATTGTTGAAGCCATCATATTTGATTGTGATGGAGTTTTAGTTAACTCGGAACATTTAAAATATCGAGCTTGGAGAGACGCGCTCAAAAAATACGGCATAAATTTTACTCTACAAGATTATCTGCCTTTAGTGGGCCAAACTTCCAGAAATATCCTAAAAGAAATAAAGAAATACAAAGAAAGTGACATCAAAAATGATTTAGATATTATTCAAGAGAAGAATAAACTATACCAAATTCAACAAAAAAACGGTATATCAGCAATTCTACCGGCTGTTAACGTAGTAAAAGAGCTGTCAAAACAAAAAAATATTCTCAATTTTAAGTTGGGATTGGCCTCATCAGCCCCTCTAGATGAAATCAATATAAACTTAAACCAAATCGGTTTAAGTAATGCTTTTGATAAAGTAATTTCGGGTCATGATCATTTGCAAGATATCCAAGATCTAGACGGCGTGAATAAACCCAAACCCTATATTTATACCAGACTAGCAGAGTGGTTAAATGTGGATCCTAAAAAATGTCTTGTTTTCGAAGATACGGCTGCAGGTGTAGAGGCTGCATACAAGGCTAATATGACTGTTATCGCAATTCCAAATGAATACACCATGAAACAAGATTTTAAAGATGCCCATCAAGTAATTCATGAGTTTTCAGAGGATATATTTTACTATTTTACAATAGGGAGAAATGTGTGAAAAACGAACAACTATATCACATTGGTGTCAAAGCTATTATTTATAATCCTAACAATCATATTTTAATCCTCAAACGTTCTGGCAGGGATTATTGGGATCTCCCAGGTGGAAGAATTCAAGAAGGAGAGAGGGTGCAGGATACATTGTATAGAGAAATTAGAGAGGAAACTGGGTTAATGGCTTTAGATGATATTATTTCACATGGGCTTTATTTGACTTCAATTAAATTTCCAGTAAACGATCAAACGATTGGCCTCATATTTTATTATCATACCTGCCGCATAACAAAAGAAGCCCCAATTATTTTAAGCCCAGAGCATAGTGAATTCAGGTGGACTAGAGTTGAAGAAGCAAGAAGCTTACTTTCAGATGATTTTACAAATTTTTATGACCAGAAAGGGTTGTAGGCTGTATCATAACAATGACTAATATGGAGATGCTAATCAGATTCAGCGATATTGTCAAATCATAGGTTATCTTGTTTATTGTATGATTTGTGGTTTATTCTTGACTGCTAAACTGCTCAATATAGTTAATGATTTTTTGACTTCGTATATCAACGGAGCCAGGGGGTATATGGATAAGTTCATAACCTAAAGCTCGATAATTATTCTTAAGACATTCTGATTTTTGTAAAGATTCATAAATAGATTCTGTACGCGCGGGGCTTGGGACTACAAAGCCTAAGTTTTCTATAAAAAAGACATATCTTTGGAAAAAATTACAATCGAATGAAGCTTGCACACAATCTAGTACATATTTAAACAGTTTTCGTTTTTGTAGGAGAATGTATGAAATTCCATCTAGATGGCCTCTATCAAAAAATACAATGGGAGCAGGTGAATTTTGAGCTTCTAGTTGCTTTTTTATAATCAATTGATACATTTTAATATGATAGTCTTCATCTTTCCAGGGATGTTGATTGCCGCCTTCAATTCCATGATTGATTACTTCCGTTGCTGCTTCTGGCATACATAGGTAACCAGATTCGGCAAGTCTATTGATAATTGATGTTTTTCCAGCACCTGGGCCGCCCGTAATAATATATCTTTTTTGTCCTGTTACGTGATTAATAAATCGATTTTTTTTAATTATATGCTCTAGAGTACTATTATCTGCAATCTCAATAATATTTTTGGAATCTCCCGTAATGATGGGTGGTTTAATGTTTCTATTCATTGTAACGGTCATTAATTAATGCTTCCTGAGTGGGATGTATAGTAACGCGCAAATGGGAAAAATTAATCCAAATACTTGGGTATGCTAATAAAATTTAACAAGATTGTCAAATTTTCTAGATATGAAAAAAGTGAGATTGAAGGTCTGCAGACATGTTCATGTCGTTATCTTTTTGAAATTTGAGGCTATAGGCGGTACATCTAGTTCATTTTTTCTTTGCATGTAAAATCACCCCGGTAATTTCTTTGTGATGAAGGGCGTCTAATAATCGACGATAACTTTCAAATAAATCATTAAAGGTAACCTCCCCAAAGCTAGTTATTAAATGACTCTTTTGAGCATCCATTTTTATGACTAAGGTTTCATACCAGTTTTTATATTGTTGTTCCAAATCAATTATTTGTTGGAGACGCCAACCTGTTTTATCTAACAAAAATTCAATGGTGCGAAGATTAATAGGGGAAAAGACCGAAGAAGTAGATTTCCCAGTTGAATTATGAAAAAAACTAGGTTTAGAAAAAACATCTGGACTAGCATAATCAAAGATAATTAAATCAGCACTGTTTTTTGCAATTTGGTTAAGCTTTACTAATACATTTTCTTGCTCTAAAAAACAAAAAAAGGCATTAAAACTATACACAGCATCAAAAGAAGGCTTTAGAAAAAGCTCTGTAACATGGTTGGCATCACAAAGAGACAATGAAAGATTGGGGTAAAACTTTTTTGCTTGAGCTAAAACTTCGGGATCAATATCAATACCACTCACTTCCCCCCAGCCATGTTGCTGAATGTAATAGGCTGTACCACCTAAGCCGCAACCTACATCTAACAATGTTTGTTCTGGTTTCTTGGGCAATAATCCCATGGCTAACTCTATAGCCTCTTCTTCACCTGCATGTGCATAGTTCCCTTGCCTTACCGACGCCAATAAAAGTTTTCGATTTCCCATTTTAAGTCCTCGCTATGAGTTTTTCACACGATATTAGATGTAGTCATCAATAATGTCAACACGATTAAGGGCTATAGAAAATTGATTTGGTGTTGCTGCCTAATGATTTAACCATTGTGGTTATCGCGGCCGTTGAGGAACAATCTTCTGGTTTTCCGGTGTGATCTGGTGTTTGATTAGAAAACAGAAAGTCCAATATAATAGGAGTAGTTGACTTATCTAAGTTTTGTGCTAACGGCGGGATGTATCTATTTAGCATATCTCTTAAACTTTGAATATATGCCACGGTGGGTTGTTCTACAACAGCAACGCCTAGCATTCCTGTGGGAAGATTGCTGAAGGTTTGAGTTAACGCTAACAATTCATCTGAAACACACCTATTGTAAGCTTCAATTTCTGGGATAGATAATAGCTCAGGTGTTTTATGGGCTGCAAAACTTGCCTTAATACAAAGAATTTTAGATAAAGTATTATTGCTATTAGGTTCCGACTTCACCATAGCCGCTTTCCATTTATGCCAACGATCTTTCACCCAATTATAAAGTTGCATATCAATAGCATGTTTTTCTGACAAAGCTTTAACCAATTCGGCGGATTCCTTTTGAAATACCTTTTCGCCAGTTACCTGTGCTTTACATAAAGCTATGGGTCCCCAATTTTGAATGGAAGCTAGGACTTGAATAAAATCATTCGTTTCTTCCGTGATCCCAACCAATAAGAAATGAGTTTCAATATTCTCTTTAGCTTTTGCCAACGTTGCTACAGTACAGGCACCAGACATAGATGCAGATCCTGCCAATAATCTTGTTTGTGGATTATCGATGGATTGCTCTAATAAATATTTCTGAGCGGAAGCCTCATCAACATAGCCACGTTGATAATCAAAATTGGTGGCAGATAATTCTCTTTCAATGGGGTTTCGTATTAAAGCAATATACCGTGCTGGTTTCTTAATAAGAACATGTATACCAAAAGGAAAATGACCTCTTATAAATTGGATATTTTTGCAAAAATCAGGGTTGGATTTTAATGTGACTTCTGCCGACTGCATTCCTCCTCTCCAGTCTTCGACAATCCGATTAGGAGATTGATCGGACACTCTGGGTACCGAGAATCGATGAGATTTAAAATTCGTGTTAATTTTTTCAATAGCTTCAGAAACGAAGCTCACGTTTGTGCCACCTGCTTTTGGGATATGAAGAAATATAAGAGTTGAAGCAGGTTCAATATGTTTTGCAAATGTCAAAGGTCTAAGTAGTACTAACTTTTGACTGGCAAATGAACGGTTTCTTTTATCAATTGGTTTTGGAGAGGCGCTTTGAACGGTTAGATTTTCTGAGGGAACAGACATAAGGAACCCCTTGGTATTGATGATATTGCAAATTGGATATCTTAAGTAAAATTTGTCATGAATACAATTATCGAGACTATGTCACCTTGATTTGTGATGAGACACGAATAAATGTAAAGATATTTTTTTGAGACGAACTGATTTAAATTACAGTATTGACAAAAGTATTTCATTTTGAGAGTCTGTAATAATTTGTATAGGATATAGAGTAGGGTCATTCCATAAATTATTCAAAGCTAATAGGGGATATACACTAACAATACCATAAACTTTGTTGGCTGACTTATTTGTCTAAAACAATAAAAACATTACTTATTAAGTGACCATTTCTCCTGTGTTTGGCCCTAAAAACTTCAAACAGATCGCGTATTCTATTCCTTTCGTTATTTGGATTTGGTAAAATGACTTTCTTATTTGCTCTGACTCGTCATGTAATGCTTTTTTCAAATTGACGTTAATATACTGGAACCCTATGAAATACGAAAATATACGCTCTAATGCTCTTAATGGTGAGAATATTCTTTATCAGATGCCGGGTATTTGCTTTTGGAAGGATAGAAATTTTAGATATCACGGTGGCAATAAAGAATTATTAGATGCCAACGGATTTTCTTCTCTAAATGATATTATAGGCAGAACAGACTATGAGTTGCTTCCTTTTTACAATGATGCAGATAAATATACTGAACAAGATAGATTTACCCTTAAAGGGAATGTTCAATTTAATATTGCGATGCCTGAACTCAAAGAGGGTAAAAAGGGAGTCCACCTTATAAAAAAAGGACCCATTTTTAATGAAAATAAAGAAATTGTTGGTGTGGCTGGGATAGGCTTTCAGTTAACCCAAGAAAATTTTAAAAATATTTTTTCATTATTAGCCCTGTCAGGGTTGAAATTTTCTGATTTCATTTCAACCATTGAAGGAAAAGACCCCATTTTTTCCTACGGGAATCTACACTTTACAAAACGTGAAGCACAAGTTCTAAGCAATTTATTGAGGGGAAATACAGCTTCTTCCACCTCTAAAAATATATTCTTATCAAGAAAAACGGTGGAACATTATTTGGAAAAAATAAAAAACAAATTAGAATGCAAAAATAAAAGTGAAATTTTGAATAAAGCATTTGAGTGTGGATTTATTGACCTTATGTTCGTTGAGGTTATCTAAACATGGATATACATCATTTTTTTATTATAAAAGGGTATTTTTTCCTAATGTTGGATTTTATCAAAATAAGTTAATATTCTCACAGTATAGTTTTCGATAAGATAAGCTATTTAGTTAGCGGCTATGGCTGCTAAACAAACCGTAGTTAGTGAGGAGTAGTATTCTATGGGTTTTTTTTCTAGTATTAAAGAGAATTTGAGCAAATTTACATTTATTGTAAAACCATTATTCAATTTAAAGGAAAATAAAAGAAAATTGGCAGTACTGGGTTGTTATATGGCCCTGCCTGTCATTGAATTTTATACAACGAAGTTTTTGGCAAAGGGTATATCCGAAACAGAAGAAGATAATATTTCATGGACGAACAAAGTTTATGTCATGGCCGGTAGTATGGTTGTTGGCGTAGTGCTGGTTAGTTTACGAGCCAGTATTAGTCAATATCTATCTGGCGAATTAGAAAATTCTCTTCGTAAAGAATTGATGGCGGAATGGCTTAACAATAACACCGCTATTGGCATCGATGTTATACGTACAGTAGAAAAATCAATGGCTGCTACTAAAAAGGCAAAGGATACTAAAGAACAATCAGAAATTACTACCAACGCTAAAACTCCTGTGCACGAAATACTCAATAGACATGTTAGTAGTTTTTCTAATGGTGCAATTAATGTTACTTTGACGACAGTTAATGGTACGATATCAATAGTGCTTAATGTATGCACCTTGAGAAATCTCACTAAAGACACTCGATTACTCGCACTTTCCAGTCTTTATGGGTTAGTTTGTGCTAGCTGGCTTTATTTGAACAATCAATCTGGATTAGTTTTAAGAAAAGAAGGTGATAAAATTGATGAAGCGATGAATTCTAGATGTATTCATGTTGAACAGAACCAAGATCAGATCCTTTCCTTAAATGCAGAAGCTTTGGAGTTGCGAATTGGACTAGATTCTTTAAACTCAAAGGCAATATTTAATCGAAGACAGCTTGTTAGAACTATTAAATCGTATTTTTCTGGTCATTTAACTTTTGATTCTTTTACTAATTTGATAGATATTATTGGTCCTATGTTAGTAAAAGAAGGGCTAATAAACAGTGTTGCACTTGTGCTTGTTAAGCATCAAAGTTATAAGCTCACCTATACCATACAAGATGTCATGTATGGTTATAATAATCATTTTGCTCCAATGATGTTGGGAATGGAGGAAATTATCAATTTTAAAAATCTAATTCAAGGTTGGAAAAAATTGAGAAAAGATTTGCCATTTAAACAAACATACTCCAATCCAAACTTTACTATTCGCGGATTAAATATACATATACCTAGTGATTCCACGATTTCTGACCATGTTCGTGCTACGCTCACTAACCCAAATCTTATAAAAGATAAAACTAAAACTTCAAGAGCTCCAAAAGCTTTGACTTTCCAATTTGAATTAGGAAAAACTTATCGTTTTGAAGGGGCCTCTAATGCCGGAAAAACCACGACCATTAAAGCCTTGATGGGCTTATGGCCATTCGCTACAGGAGAAATAAATTATCCCTGTGAACGTGATCAGATCCGTTTTGTTTCCCAGAAAACTTTTATTCCTTTAGATTCTACTTTACTTGAAGTTATTACTTATCCTAAGGAACTATGCAAAAATAGTTTATCTGCTTTGGACAATATTTCTTGTTATTTACTTCCTCATATTGTGGAATTGTGCATAAGTTATTTATGCGAAGACCCTAAGCTAAAACCATCGACTCGAAAGGTTGGTCAAATAAAAGAGATGATGCATGCATTCAATTTGCAGCATAAAGTCGGGGACTTATACAAAAAAGAAAATTGGCAAGAAATTCTTAGTCAAGGAGAAAAACAAAGATTAGCAATTATTGGTGCTTTGCAAAGCGACCCTAAGGTGTTAGTGATGGACGAGGCAGCGGCTGGCATCGATAAAGATAATAAACGTATAATAGAAAGGTATATCAAAAAATGTCTGCCAAGGGCGACCATAATTTATACGGATCATTATCCTTTAGATGATCCAAACTATAGACAACCAGTCAATCTATCTGATCGTAAAGATGCCGATGATCATATTGCTGGTGTGGCTGAACCATTTGCCGATCACGCAATTTATATTGATAAAGACAAAAGGATGCTTAAATTGAAACATCCCTTGCGTTCTGGTTAGAGAACAATTTTCAATGCAGTTTATGAAAAACGCATTATTTTTGTAAATTTTGAGGTCCAAAGGCATCAGGTAGCAATTCATTAAGTTTGCGCTCATTAATAATTTTCCCTTGAAGGTTGGCTACAATAACCAATATATTAGGGCTAAATTCATTTAATACTTGCCTACAAGCACCACAAGGAAAACCACCGTCTTTAGTAACCACAGCAACCGCAATAAAGTCCTTTTTCCCATCTGTTACCGCCTTGAAAATTGCATTTCGTTCAGCACAAGAAGTTAAGCCATAAGATGCATTTTCAACATTACTGGCTTGTATTGTTTCTCCTTGTTTCGTTAAAAATGCTGCGCCAACAAAATAATTAGAATAGGGGGCATAAGCCATTTTCTGAGCCTGAATGGCGGATTCCACTAATCCTTTTTTAGTATTCAATGTTATTTCAGAAAATGCTGGAAATGACAATCCAGCAAAGATCAATGTAATAATAAGACGCCCAGAAAACTTCATCAATGGATATCTGCTCATATTTAATTGCTCCTTAAGAAAATGGGGCTGAACCTACACTCCTAAAATAGGATAACAACATGTATGGGTTCAGAACAAATTCAATATATTTAAACCCACCGAGGGGATTTTGACATAATATTGATAAATATTAAAAGGGTATTTTTTCCTAATAGTGATCAAGTGAAGAACACGCAATCGGAAATACTGAAAATCGACGTGATTCCCAAACCCGAACTATCAAATGGATTGATAGTCATAAGAAGTAGCTTTATTGGAATCATAACAGGGAAGTAAAGCCTATAAAAACCTTCTTGTTGCACTCAGGTAACATCCTATCATCTAATGCATATTGTAAAGATTTGTTGTCCTCGATATGATTCCACCTCCATTGAAACAAATTTGAGCCGATAAACCTTGGGTAAGAGATCATAGCAAACAATAGTAGTGGAGACGCTGATTTGTAATTTAATACATAAATCTATCAAAATGTTAGGTGCATTGCTTATCTATTTTGTTTCCGAAGCCAGTTTCTCCCTAACCTTTGAGCTCCCTAAAAATGGCGATCTGGTTGGTGAAATACAGATGACGACCGTCAGAAGCGGTGAGTCTTTATGCGAAATAGGGCGACGCTATGATGTGGGTGTTTATGAGATGATAGAGGCAAACCCAACTGTGAACCCTTGGATTCCGCCTGCTGGGTCTGTGGTATTGATTCCTACTCAATTTATTTTACCCAGTGGTCCTCGAACAGGGATTGTCTTAAATTTGGCTGAAATGCGTCTCTATTATTATGATCCCGTCAAACCCATCGTAACAACTTACCCTATAGGAATTGGCAAAAAAGGTTGGTCAACCCCATTAGCGACAACAACCGTCGTTCGCAAGAAAAAAGATCCTACTTGGACACCACCAGAAAGTATTCGAAGAGAACATCGCGAGAAAGGGGATATTCTGCCTGCTGTTGTAGCTGGTGGGCCTGGTAATCCCTTGGGGCGTTATGCCATTTATTTAGCAATGGAAGGATCCTATCATATTCATGGCACACATAAACCAGGTGGGATCGGTGTTCGAGGCAGTCATGGTTGTATGCGTCTATATCCGGAGGATATAGAAGCGCTTTACTATACAGTTCCTATAGGAACTACCGTGCGAATTATTCACGAACCCTATAAAATAGGCTGGCATGAAAATCATTTATATTTAGAATCTCACCAACCTCTAACTGAAGCCGGATATGTTAATTCAGATAGTATTGAGAGTTTAAAAACTGCCATCGAAAGAGCTATTACTGGGAGTTATACCGTCAATTGGATTTCGGCACAGATGGCTGCTAAGGCTCAAAAAGGATATCCTATGCGGATTGATTGATATCTTACCTAAATAATGTATTATATAGCAATTTGTTATCATGGTACTTTAGGTATGAAAAATCGTTTTCTTTTCGTCTTATGCCTTTTATATTCTTTTCACTCCAACGCTGACAATCCTCAACAGGAAAAAGTAATGATTACAGGAACAGGTAAAGGTATCTGGCAAAGCATCGCGACTTTCTTTACTATGGAAGATGCAAAGAGGGTACCTGATCAGCTCTTAACCCCCCCTCTTCCTGCAAAGCCGGGAAAAACTATTATAACGCCAGAATGGGTTCTAGACTTGCCAAAATTTACCGGGAATTATCCTTCGATTAGATGGTTGAATAATACACAATTAATTTATGTAGTCCCACCGACAAGAGATCAGCTTGACTGGACAATTGAATTGCTGGATCTCCCTACTGGTAAGCGCCGCATGTTAGGGATCGGTGCGGATGCAAAACCTTCGCCTGATCAAAAATGGATAGCATTTACCCATGGTGAAAAAGAAGCTAAGCAAGTCTGGGTAATGCGCAGTGATGGAACGGACAGAAAACAAATTTCTCATGTTCAAGGTGGGACTTATGATTACATTAGCTTTGAATTTGAATGGTCGCCGGATTCTAAATTTATAGCACTAGTTCAACAACCAGGTTTTGCTTATTGGGAAAAAAAGAAACCACTTGCAAGTGCAGTAGAAATGATTGATGTTGGGACAGGTTTATCGAAAAAAATTGCATCTTTTGAGGGGACGATATGGGATCTTTCCTGGCTTCCAAATGGGGAAGAGCTCCTTTTTATGAATGTACATAACGGCCCTTATTATAATGAAGAGAAAGATTGGACGCAAATTCAGACTCTCAATATCAATACTGGACAAGTTCGTACATTAGCAAAATTTGAAGGATTGCAACAACTTCTCATGCCACGGTCATCACCCGATGGGAAATTTGTTGCTTTTATGTATGATGCAGACAACCCGATATTTAATCACATGCCCAGTCTTGGGATTGTCCCTAATGAACCTATTAGTACTAATACGCTACCACCAATCAGGCGCATAACCCATGAATTAAAACTGTTTTCCCCACGCTGGTCACACGATAGTCAACATGTTTATGTAAGACGAGATTATGGTGCTTATCGGCAGATTTATTCGATTGATATAAAAACAGGTGAGGCACAGCAGATTACAAATGCAGCTTTAGATGTAAAAGGTTATGCTGTTTCCCCAGATGGCTCTCAACTTGCTTGGACTGGTTTAGATGCTCAATCATCAAGTATCGTGCGTGTTGCAGACTCTGATGGGCAAAATGCCAGAGATCTCGTTACTATTCCTGGTGTTCCGCAAGATGTGGCTTTAAGCGAAGTTCGTGAAATTGATTGGCAGGTCCCATCTTATCCAAATCGGATGCGCGGTCTTCTCTTTATGCCATTAAATTATCAAAAAAATACGCAATACCCACTGATTGTAGATATCCATGGTGGAGGCGCAGGAGCTTCAATTAACATGTTGGTAGCGGGAGGCATTTTAGTCAGTACCCCATTGGAATGGCATATGTGGGCAGCAAAAGGCTATGCCGTTTTTGTTCCAGAATTTCGTTCTTCAGCATCCTTCGGATCACTGGCTATTAGTCGCGATGATCATAAAAACCATGATCTTATCAACTGCGACATCAAAGATATAGAAGCAGGAATCGATGAACTTATCAAACAAAATTTGGTTGATTCTAAATCCATAGCAGTGATTGGGCATAGTGCTGGCGCAAGACGAGTCAATTGGCTTCTTACAACAAACCATCGGTTTCGTTCAGCAATTTCTAAAGAAGGTTGGGCGGACGATTGGATTTCATGTATGCATGAACAAGAATCTTCATCAAAGCGAATTTCAGCTATATATGGGGGAACTCCTTGGGAAGTCCCGGAAAATTATCTGAAGAATTCTGCTTTATACCACGGTAAGGGGGTAACAATACCCACATTATTTCTGATGGGAAATGCGGAATTGGGGGGGATTGACACCCATGGTACTACTAAAATGTTATATAACGTCATCAAAGCACAAGGGATAGAAGTAGGATATGTGAAGTATCCTGATGAAGGACATGTCTTCGAGAAACCTGAAAATCGACGTGATGCTTTAATGCGGACAATCAAATGGATTGATAGTCATATGAAATAGTTTTTTGGAAAAAATGATGAATGTGAATGAAGAACAAAAGGTTATTGTTATTGGTGCTGGAATTGCTGGGCTAACGGCTGCTCAGAAATTAGGGGAAAAAGGGTATAACGTTATCTTGTTAGAAGCTAGGCAAGAAGTTGGTGGCCGAGTTAGAGTCAGTCATGATATCCCATTGGGCCCACTCTACTTGCATGAGATAGGAACTTATCAAGGCACAGGTGGCATCGCAGGTTTCATAAAAACGCATCCGGACTATTTGTTAACGACAGCTGATTTACCTTCTTCTCAACCCATACCAGCTTTATTACATGAATTAGGCATTTCGAGTACAGGGGTATGGCATAATGATCTTTGAACAAAGAATCTTGGTAATTGGTGAAAAAGCAGATGTCTTTGATCTAAGCAAGTTTAACACCGTTTATATGAATTATAAAAATGAAAGAGAAAATTATTGTCCTAATTTTTCAAAACATGATACTTCTTCAATTGAAGAACAATTTGCAGTTACATTAGCGACGACATTTGCTGAAGCATATTCAGGAATACCTATGGAAGAATTTCAAACAATAATGCAAAATGCCAAAACGAATGAATTGGTATTTTTTGAATATGGCAATGTGCATCACATTATTGAAAAGCATGGATATTATACCTTTGTTAAGCATATTGAAAACACTCTCAAAAACACAAAAATTTATTTCGATAGTTTTGTATCTAAGATTGAGCAAGAAAATAAAAAGGTGAAAGTGAATGCTTTAAATGGAGAGCAGTATATAGGTGAGGCAGTTATTGTTGCAATGCCGTTAGGAGTATTGCAAAAAAATGTAGTAGAAATTTACGGTTTATCTAATGATAAAAAAATGGCTATTCAAAACCTTAAAATGGGCATTATGAATACGGTAACCTTAAAATTTAAAACCCAATTTTGGAAAAAGGAAAACAAGAGTTTTGTTGTCTTGAACACCAATTCTAATGCAAGGCCCGTTACAGTATTTTTGAATGCTAATAAAGTATTCGAAAATGTAGAACCGACTCTTATTGCATCTTTCTTTGCTGATGATGGACTAAGAGATTCAGTGGGTTTAATCAAAGATGCAAAAGCTGCTATCAAAGCAGCATGGCCAGAGGCACCAGATCCGATTTTCGAAGAAGTCACTGCTTGGCAACATGATCCTTATACCCATGGATCCTATGCTAGTTTTTCAGTTAAAACCAAAGACAAAGATATTGTGAATATGATGAGTCCAGAATGGGATGGAAGGTTAGTGTTTGCAGGCGATGCAGTAGTACCCTTAGGATTAATGGGATGTTTCCATGGTGCTTATATTTCTGCCTTGCGTGCAGCAAGATTGATTGATGAAAATTTAAGGTCATGAATTTCATAGCTATTCCAAGCACCATTTCATTTTGCATCTTGAAGGGTTGAAATACCCTTAAAATTTCTTTGTATAAAAGGATACTTAGTTGAACGCTATTGTAAAAGAAAATTTCTATATCATATCTGGTGGCCCAGGATCTGGGAAAACCAGTATAATCAATGTACTAAAGACGCGTGGCTATTTATGTGTCGATGAGGTTGCTCGTCAGATTATTCAAGAACAGGTTAAAATTGATGGAGATGCGCTTCATTGGAAAGATCAAATTAAATTTAGAGACCTTATGCTATCGCGATCTATTTATACTTTTGAACAAATGGTAAATCAGGAAGGAGCAGTATTCTTTGATAGAGGGATCTCGGAACTAATCAATTATTGCAGGCTAATTAATAGTAGTATCCCTCAATATTTGTTTAATGCTGTTGATTTATTTCGGTATAACAAGCAAGTTTTTCTTTTGCCACCCTGGGAAGAAATATATCATACTGATTCTGAAAGGAAACATGATTGGCAAGAGGCCGAACAGACTTACTATGGCATATCTAAAGCCTATGTAGAATCTGGTTACCAAGTGCTTGAAGTACCAAAAACTCCAATTGCGGAAAGAGTTGATTTTATCTTGCATCATGGGGGTAGTAATCTTTAGATCTAACGCAAATCTAAAGGTGGAAGTTTTGAAAGACCTTTATTCTAAAGATTCCCATGAAGGTTTAAAGCAATATCCAACAATCACAGTCAACTGACTTTTTATTTTGTTACTATCTAGAATTGAAATTAAATCCAATAGCACCCATATAATATATGTTAGACACTCATCGAGACGCACTGTTGTGATGAGACTGAGCATATCTAAATACTTGATATGCCATTTAGAGGAATAAGGCCTCTCTATATTAGTATTGGCATTATTTACGCGTATTAACTTTGGAGTATATAAAACATGACAAAACCTAAACGTATTTTCATTGTAGGACATACGGGGCAGGTAAATATGTAACGAGGTGAATCTTTAGCTAAAAAACTTGGCTGGCAGTTTATCGATGCCAATCCTGGTTTAGAGCGTTATATTGGGCGAGATTTGAATGAAATTTTGGGAAAGCAGGGTGAAGAAGCATTTCATCAATGTGAAGCAGAAATCATATCTCATTATATCACAAAGAAAACCTTGTGGTATTACTAGAGGAAGCTGTAATCGCCACTGAAAAAAATAGAAAATTGTTATCCTCGGAATTTGTTGTTTATTTAAAAATTCAACACCAGTGCAACTAGAACGATGGCCAAGTGGTCGTATTCCGCTACTACCAATCGCTGATCTAAAAGCATTTCTGGAAAAACAACATCTTGAACGCGATAGCTTATTCGAAGAAATAGCTACGTTAACTATAGACTACTCTACTTCTATTGAGGAAGATGTGAATAAAGTACTTAAAGCGTTTGAATAAAATTAGTAGTGTTGTAACTGAATTGAAGCAATTATCCGTTCTATATGAACATGTTTAACGTTAATTTTTTTGAAAATCGTGTTATGCGCTAGCATGCAATTTTCTCAACAGCTCTTCTAAAATTTCAACACTATCTGTGGCCGCTCCACGTCTTAAATTATCTGAGCATAGCCATAAATGCAGTCCATTTTTAACAGAAAAATCTCTTCTAATACGGCCAACAAAAATATCATCATTATCAACAACGTCAACTGGTGTTGAATAATGATGAGAACTAATTTTAACGGAGGGTGCATTTTGTAAAATATCAATCATTTCATTTAACTCGAATTCTTGTTCAAATTCTAAACTGAGGGCGATGGAATGCCCAATAATGACGGGCACTCTAACGGCGGTCACGGTTATATTGATTGACGGATCAACAACCTTTTTGATTTCATGAACAATCTTATATTCTTCAAAGGTCATTCCATCATCCATTATGTCACCAACTTGAGGAATAATATTCAAAGCAATTTGACGTTGAAAATATTGACGAGTATAGGGCTTGCCAAGAACCATCGCAGATGTTTCATTCCAGCAATCATCAGAAGCTAATTTACCCGCACCGGAGGTGGATTGATAAGTGACCGCATTAACTCTCGAGATTTTTCTAAAGCGATATAAGGGAGCAATAACGCTAGCAATAGGAGAAGCTAGACAATTTGCATGCGCATACAATTTTTTATTAAGATCAATAATATTTTTGTTAACAGGAGGGATTAGAAGCGGTACATCTGGATTTAATCTAAATTTTGAACTTGAATCAATTACATATGCTCCTGCTTGTAGTGCTTTAGGAACAAACTTTTCGGATATATCACTTTCAGTATTAAAAATACAAATATCAAATCCTGAAAAATTTTCCCTTTCTACGTCATGTATGGTAAAAATTGTAGTTCCTATATTTAATTGTTTCCCTGCTGATCGAGGAGAAGCAAAAAGAGTTAAATTTTGAGGGGGGGTGAGTTTACGATTGATAATTAACTCTGAAACTCTTCTGCCAACATTGCCCGTTGCTCCTACGATGGCTACTTTTAGATTCATTGTTGCTCCTAGCTCTCCAATCAATTTAATTACAAGCTTCAATTTAATGCTAGCTGGCTCCAGTAAAGTCGGCGTTTCAGGATTTTGTTCATTTAAACTTCAAAGAGAGAACTCAGGCTAGATATTAATAATAGCATTCTTGAAATTAATTAGTACCTTATTCCATGCGGAAAAAGAGGGGCAGGTATGACCTACCAATAGGTATTTTTTCCTAATATTCGCATGCAAGGTGGCGGTGTACTGCAATTTCAAATTAACGCTTTACAAGGACAAAGGATCATGGTGTAATTTAATAGTTATCTAGGCAAATTTTGAAGGAACAGTTATGGGAATGTTTAAAAAAATTTTTGTGGTCCTCTTATTACAGGTATTTATAGCTTCGTCATGCTATAGCGAACCAACATCAGAAAAAGAGCAAATATCAAATAATTCAGCCATTACTAATCATTTTGCCAAAGTGAATAATGTTCGTCTTCATTATCTTGAAAAGGGGAAAGGGCCATTAGTTATCTTATTACATGGATGGCCTGAGACTTCATTAGAGTGGAATAAGACAATTCATGCGTTATCCAATCAATATAGAGTTGTGGCGCCAGACCTACGAGGGCTTGGTCTTTCCGAACGTACGCCTGATGGTTATGACAAGAAAACAATAGCTGCAGATATTAAAGCTCTTATAGATTATCTTGGGGAGAAAAAGGCTATCGTTATTGGGCATGATATGGGTGGTAAGGTTGCTTATATAATGGCTCACCTTTATCCTCAATCAGTAGAAAAGCTTGTTTTAGTAGATTGTCTTATCCCAGGGACAGAAAACGCAGATGTATTACATGGCGGTGCATGGCATTACGGTTTTCACATGGCATCCAATTTCCCAGAAATGCTAACTCAAGGACGTGAAAAAGAATACATTCGAGCACAGATCAAGACTCTATCTTTTAAGAAAGATGCTATTAGTGAAAGCGTTATTGATGAATATGCAAAACACTATTCAACTCCAGGAGGCATGACAGCTGGATTTAATTATTATCGTGCCCTCAAAGAAGATGCGGCATTTGCTAAAACTTTTGAAAACAAAAAATTACTGATGCCAGTATTTGCGATTTCTGGTCAACATGGTGTAAAAGATAAACTAGCAAAAGCTTTGGAGAAGAATTCGCCTGCTCTCAAATTTATCATTGTCGAAGAAAGTGGTCATTTCGTTGCCGAAGAGGCTCCAGAAATATTTAATGCTGAGATATTAAAGTTCTTGGCAATAAATAAAGAATCAGTTTCTTGATCCCAAAAGATCTTTCAAAGGAAATATTATGATTAAAAAGGTAGCTTTTACCATGTACCCAGTAACAGACATGAAACGAGCAAGGGAGTTTTACGAAAATATTTTAAAACTTGTCCCAGGGTCTATCACCGCAAATGGTGCATGGGTTGAATATGATTTACCTAAGGGTGGTTGTTTTGCTCTTACCACTCTAGCAGAAGGTGTTAAACCAAGCGCAACTGCGGGTGGTAGCATTGCTTTTGAGGTTGAAGATCTTGACGAATTAATGACAGCCCTTAAGTCAAAAAGGGTTGAAGTTAAATTAGATATTTTTTCAAGCCCTGTTTGTCGGATGGCAGTCGTCCTAGATTCAGAAGGTAATTCCATCGTTTTACATCAGTTAAACCAAGCCAAATGATTTTAGCGGGTTGTCCTATGAATGCTCAATCGCTTGATACTTATCTTGACCTTTGCACAGAAGTTTATGATTTAAGTAAACCAAATCCTCCTGAGGATGCATATAACTTTTACAGATCCTACGCAATCAATGCCAATGGTCCTATTTTAGAACCCATGTGTGGTACAGGGCGTTTTCTGTTACCCTTGTTAGAAGAAGGTTTTGACATTCAAGGCTTTGATGCCAGTGATCACATGCTGGTAGCTCTACAAACTAAAGCTAAACTTAAGGGTTTAAAGCCCAATATATGGAAAGCTTTTGCTGAGGACTTGAAAAATTTAAAAACCTATAGTCTCATTTTTATACCCAGTGGTTCTTTTTGTTTAATATCCGATTTAAAAATCGCTAAGGCTGCTTTGAAAAGTTTTTATGACCATCTGGAAGCAGATGGCATACTTCTTTTTGAAATTGAAACACTTAAGGATTTACCTCCCCTAGGGATATGGCGAGGATCAGTTTGGTACAGACCCGATGGAAAGAAAATCATACTCAGTTTTTTGGCATCACTGGATGAAGAAAATGTATGCCGTTCAATTGGTAAATATGAGCTTGTTGATAATAATAAAATTGTTCAGACAGAAGTTGAAGAATACAAGATTCGTTTTTATGATTTTGATATTTTATCAGACATGCTTCGCGATGTTGGCTTTCGAAGCATTCGCATTATAAAAACGTTTAATGATAATTCTAGCCCTGATATCAATAATGAGGCGACCGTGTATGAATGTAAAAAATAACAGCTTTTATTGGATAGTACTTAGAGGTTTGATGCATGCTTATTAGCCAGGTTGTTATAGTTAAAGAAACCCGTCCAGGGGAAGGTCGAGTGGCTTTAACACCGGAAGCTGCCGCAGAATTTATCTCCAAACATAAGATTCGAGTTTTAATTGAGTCAAATGCAGGCTTGAATGCTGGATTTAGCAATGAGGATTATATTAAAGCTGGCGCTGAAATATTAGAATTGGCCTCCAAAGGTTTTCCTCCAAATTCACTCATTTTAAGAGTCAAACGTGGGACTCACGAACGAGAACTACTTGAGAAAAAACTCTTCCACGAAAACACTGCCATGATCGGCTTCCTAGATCCTTTTATTTCGGGTAATCATATCGAAGAATGGCGAGCTTTAGGGTTAACTACTTTTTCGCATGATCTCTTTAAAACCCTATCCACACAGGATCCCAAAAACGCACAAGCTGCAATGAGTCGCATTGCCGGGAGACTCGCTTTTCGAGATGCTTTGAAGCGCTATAAAGGCCAAAGTCCAATCAAATTGACCGTGTTAGGAACAGGACCTGCCGCGATTTCTGCTGCTCTAGAAGCAAAGAAACAGGGGATCACAGTGCAATTGTTTGGTAGAAATGAGCGTTATCGAGTAGAGATTGAATCTGCCGGAATAATCTATCACTGTTTGCCAACTTCTAGTCAAGCTCAGTACCTTCAATCATTTTTAAAAGATCAACCTATCGTTATTGCTGCCGCAAGAGTTCCCAAGGAAAAGGCTCCCATATTAATAGACGATAAAAATCTAGCCATTTTGCCACAAGGGGCAATTGTAGTTGACCTGGCTGTAAGCGAAGGCGGTAACGTTATTGGAAGTAAGAGTGATCAAGTTGTTACATATAAACACGTTTCTATTGTCAATATATCTGGTTACCCCAAAGCTGAACCAAAAGAAGCGAGTGAAGCATTTTCAAGCTGTATGTTGAGTTTACTTGGAGAGGTTTTATTATTGAATGGTGAGCTGCTTGAAGATGGATTATTCAGTGAATGTTGGGTTACTCGTAAAGGACAATTGAATCCTTTTATCACAGATAGAATGGGGAAAATACGATCTAAATTATAATCGCAAGCGCAGTTAGGTAGACCTAAGAAATTCTTGAGAATTTCTTAACAGATCTTTTAATATTTTGCTACTAATCTTTGGATTTCATAGATCTCATCTAATACCATCAATAGTGTGAAGTGTTTCAAGATACTGACCGCTAGGATCCGAGATCCCTAAAGCTAGTTTAAATGTGGTAGGGTTGAATAGGACATCTGGCCAGGCGGGTATTGAGTCTGCTAATCGAATGCGAGCAAGGGTCAAATGAGGTTGATAACACTCAGCAGAGGCATTGACACAATTTATATTATATTTTTTTATTATCTCTAAAATGCCAACATGAGCTTTAATTAAAAAATTTTCTCTTTCAACTAAAATTTGAGCCATATAAAACCCTTGGTTTTCTTTTGTGCCCTTTTTGAAATGAACACCAATCATATTAGGAATATAGGTGATAATATTAAGAGCTAGTACATCTTTAAATATTTTTTTGAGTATTTCAGGTTCCTGGGTTTCAAACTGGCATAAAGTAATATGCGCTAAACTATTTTCAGATAAAATATAAGTGTCATAAGTACTACCAAAAAGAGTTTTGGCCACCTTAGTGAAGGGACTCGGGTCATCTGCTAGAAAAGCAATGTTATATCTTTGCACCTTATTCATGTTGAATTACTCCTTTATTAGGTACACGATTTTGGTGTTGGGGAATTGAATGTTCTATGCCATAATAAGCCAAGACCTTATTGAACAATTCTCTATCCATTTTTTCAAGCGTTGTATCAGTGCGGCTGGCAGTATGCAGGGTCAAAATAAATTTGTCATCCGGCAGGGAAAGCAGGCCATAAGGATCCTCAATATCAGGATTTAGGAATTTAATATAATAGCCATCAAAAGCACAGGAATTAATGATATTATTATGCAATGCATGATATAAAGCATTTGGATCGACCAGTTGAGGTCTTGCAATGTTGATTAAAATAGCGGTATTTTTCATAAGCGCTAGTTCTTTTACGCCTATCATGTTAGTTGTATCTTGAGAAAGTGGAATGGAAAGGATAATAATGTCGCTTTCTGAAAGAATTTGATTAAATGCTTTATAAGCAATGTTTAATTCGATTTCCTTCTCAACCTTTCTTGTTCTGTTCCAATAGGAGACTTTTGATCCAAAGCCTTGGCTGAAAACTTTTCCAAGGGATTGACCAATATTACCAAACCCTATAATGCCAATCTGTGTATCTCTAATTTCTGGAACGGGTTCCTTTTTAATAATTCTTCGCTTTGCATGAAAATTTTGATAGGTAATTTTCTTTAAGCAATCAAAAATTAAAGCAATAGTATGTTCTGTTACTGCCCAGACATTTGTTCCTGGGGTATTGACTATTTGAATATTAAATTTTTTTGCGAGGTTGGGATCGATAGATGTTTCAAATTGTGTGCCGGCAAAACCAATTAGTTTTAAATTAGATGCAGTTTCTAAAATGGCTGGTGTTATTTTGGTTGATCCTCCAATAATACAGATCTCCGTGCATATAAGCTTTTCTGTAATTTCATTTTCAGACAAGGTTGAAGGGATGAATTCAACCGAAAAATAATTCTTAAGGGCTGAATGAATAGGAATGGTTTTAAAAATATTCCCAATGACAGTTAACTTTTTTAATCCACTACTCATTTTAAACCTCAGACTTTCAGCATTTTGAAGCATTTATAGAAAAATATGCATCGCAGGAAACGGTAAGACTTAATTTAGTACTTTGCTTTTCATAATAATACAACGGATTGGATGATAATGTCTATAGAATACCTTTGTAGCCCAACTTAGTTTTGCTATATGGTGATGACCTTCCTTAAGGCCTAGAAAAATAGGCTTATGACAGAAATTGTTGGTCATAATGTGTTTAACCTTTACCATTTATATCTTATGGAGACCTAATGAATCCATCAGCTTGCATATTCCAAAGTTTGTAATAATGGCCATCTGGGTTTTTCAATAAGACATCACTACTACCATCTTCTACTATATTGCCGTTTACAAAAACAAGAATCCTATCCATATCTTTAAGAGTCGATAATCGATGTGCGATCACAACGGTCGTTTTGTTTTTCATTATCTCATGCAAACTTTCTTGAATATCACGCTCTGTAATTGAATCTAGAGAGGAGGTTGCTTCATCTAACAACAGAATAGGTGCATTCTTAAGAAATGCTCTCGCTATTGCTATTCTTTGTTTTTGACCGCCGGATAATTTAACACCTCGTTCGCCAACTACTGATTGATATTGATCTGCTAATTCGGAAATGAATTCATGACACTTTGCTTTTTTTGAAGCCTCAATAACTTCTTCATCGCTTGCATCTACTTTTGCAAAACGAATATTTTCCATAATGGTTCGATGAAATAATTCTGGCTCTTGAGGTATTGTTCCTAGTTGTTTTCGAAGGGATGCCTTCGTTACTCTTTTAATATCATGCCCATCTATTAATATATGACCTTGTTGTGGATCCATTAAACGCAAAATTAATTTGATAAAAGTAGATTTGCCACCGCCGGAATATCCAACCAGACCAATTTTTTCTTCTGGCTTTATGAGAACGTTAAGATTATTAAATAAGGGTTTATTTGCTTCATACTGGAAGGAAACATCCTCAAATTTAATCTCACCTTTGTTTATAACAATGGGAAGGGCATTTGGCATATCTTTAACTTCATGAGGTATCCTTATTAGGTTTAATGCTTGATTACAGGCGCCTACAATTTTGGAAAATTTTAACATTTGGGGTCCGATGTTCCAGACAATCCGTATAAAGGAAACAGATAACATTAAGGCTAATCCAAAATCACCGGGGCTAACCCAGCCTTGGATACGACCGTAGATAAGAGCCGCTAATAATGAAGCTACTAATATTGTCACACTGCAGTCCTGGAATAATTGTGCTTTTGAGTTACTAAATTGTAGCTTTCGATCGCTAGCAATCAATATTTTCATTTGTTTGTTTGCATAAGCAATTTCATGTGGGATGTTTGTAAAAAGTTTAACGCTTGCAATATTAGAAATTGAATCGGAAATGATTCCGTCTAAAGTTGAAGAAGCTTCAGAAAATATTTTTGCATTTTTTTCAGAACCTTTGGCTGCCTTATAGGCAAGGCAGATGAAAAGGACAGCCCATGAAATAATAATGATCCCAAAAATAGGCCTGATCACTATAAATAAGGTGATGGCCGCAGTTATTATCGCTAGCACCCTCGCATAGAACCATTCGTTTGTGATAATAATCAACCCTTCAATATTGGCTGCTAAATCGGTAATTTTTTTGGTTAAACTCCCTGAAAAAGTATTTTGAAAAAACGCATGTGAGTGATGCATGAGATAGGATAGAACATCCTTTATAATTGAGGCCTTTAATTCTGGATAAAGTCGTAAGCTAAGGTAATACAAAAACCAAAAGCTTAAATTTAAGATAAGGTTCATCAAAACGTACAATATTGCAGGCACTAATATTGCCTGAAGCAAGATAGCAGCATTTTCATATTCAACAACTTTATCAATCATTACCTTTAACAAATAGGGACTTACTGATATCTCTGCTGCAATGATCAAACCAATAAGGAAAAAACCAATTAAGTATTTTTTTTCGTTTTTTAAATAGTGCCATATAAAAGAGGGAAGGTCCTTTGGTAATTCAGTACCTATTTTCGACATTTGAGCTTTCATTACACTTAATTCCCTTTGTAAAAAGATATTAATTTGGCTTTACAGATGTAACTTTAAAATTTTTCATCTGATTTTGCCATGACTTAATTTGAAAAAATTCCTCTACCAGGTCCCCTGGTAGAGCCCACATTATCCATTTAGCCAACTTTAATCTTGGGCGCATATTAAATTGGGGTAACGGTTTCTAGTAATGCGCTGTCGAGGATGCATGGAAGACCAAGTTCATTCAAAACATGCATTACATTTTTTGCTAATGCAAGGGTATTTTTTCCTATTGTCAGATCACATCAAGAGCAATTAACATATATTGAATAGATGTTAATTACTAGTAAAATTTCTAGTCATTTTGTAAAATATGACCTAATTACAGTGGGGCTCGATAAGTGAATCAGTGAGGATGTGGATGTTAAAACAAATTTTATGGATTCTTGTACTAAACATGATTATCCCTTCTACTCAGGCTAAAGCCGTATACTTCACAAGTTCGAGTGATAATATAAACATGGGACTTGTTAAATATGATCTGTCTAATAATGATATTGATGAGGGAAAACAAGAAAAGCTCAAAGTAGAGGAACTAGAACGAGTCAACAACTTTTCCGTTAAAGTATCCCAGTTAAATTTGTTCGATAATAAGAGAAAACGCAATATTCCAGTCGTTGTTTATCGTAGTGAGGCATCCGGCAGCAACGGTACTATGGGCATAATAAAACTCCCTGTAGCTATTATTAACCATGGATATACAGTCAAAAATACAGAATATAGTTTTATTGCAAACGATCTAGCCGCAAAAGGCTATGTGGTTATTAGCATTCAACATGATTTGGATTCAGATCCACCATTGCCATACACGGAGCCAGTCTATGAACGACGGAAGCCAATTTGGGAGCGAGGGGTACAAAATGTACTGTTTGTTATTCAACATTTTAAAAAAATAGATCCTAGCCTTAATCTTGAAAAATTCACATTAATTGGACATTCAAATGGTGGTGATATTTCCATGCTTTTTGCTAGTCATTATCAACAATTTGTTTCTAAGGTTATAGCCTTAGACAGTCTTCGTATGCCATTTCCAAAGTCACACAATATAAGCATTTTGAGCTTACGTGGAATTGATAGGGCAGCAGATAATGGCGTTTTACCTTCATTGGAAGATCAAGAAAAATTTGGAATAAAAATAATAAAATTAAATAATGTTAGACACAGGGATTTTTGTGATCGGGCACCTAAAAATATAAAAAAAGAAATACAAGAGTACATAGACAAATTTGTTGAGAGTTCAATATAATGTTGCTCGATGACATTAATATAGTTAGTTTTTGTGCCTGTTTGAAGTACGATTGGAAAATACTCTGATTAAGGTGGCTACTATTAAACACGTAGCGGATAGTTTTATTTTGAGTTTCTGAATTGGGAAAATTTACTCGTGAAAAAATCAAGTATTCTTGCAGCCATTACTGGAAACGTAATCGAATGGTATGATTTTACATTATATATTTTTTTAGCACCAGCGATAGCACACAATTTTTTTTCTGAATCAGATAATGTAAATACGATGTTATCGACTTTTTTAATATTTGCAATGGGATTTTTCATTCGTCCCTTTGGCTCTATTATTTTTGGGCACTTAGGAGATCGATTGGGTCGATCAACAACCTTAAAAATATCTATTTTTTTAATTTCACTACCTAGTATTGGTATTGCAATGCTACCAACCTATCAACAGTGGGGGATAGGTGCAATTATCAGTTTAATTCTTTTTCGATTAATTCAAGGATTATGTATTGGGGGCGAATTTGCCGGCAGCATGATTTATTTGACTGAAATGGCATCTGGAAATAAAAGAGCTTTCGTAAGCTGTATGACGAATAATGGATCTAATTTCGGTGTTTTATGTGCAACCTTAATTTCTGCAGGCGTTTCTAGTTGCATGTCCGAAGTTGCATTTCTCTCTTATGGTTGGAGAATACCTTTTCTTTTGGGCGGTATTATTGGGTTGTTAGGACTTTGGTTACGGCGTGATATCCATGAAACTCCTGTTTTTCAGTCATTACAAACCAAATCAAAATTGGCAAGAGTTCCGTTATTAACAATTTTTAGAAATTACAAAGCAGATGTGTTCAATATATTTGTATTGCTGATCATGTCCGCAACGGGAAGCTATGTATTGATGGACTTCATGAGTACTTATCTGCACCAATATTTTGGTTATTCATTTTCAAAAGCTTTGCAGATCCAGGCAATTTATAATGCTTTAACTTTCTTATTGGTGACAGTCGCAGCTAGATTCTCAGACCATTATGGGCGGCGTGTTATGTTAATGATTACTGCAATTGGTTATATACTTTGTAGTATTCCATGTTTTTATTTATTAAAAACAACTAGTTCTTGCATTTGGTTATTGCCCCTCATTATCTTTTATTGTATCGAACAATCTACCACTCCAGTAACAATGGTAGAACAATTTCCTGCGCAAGTCCGTTATACGGGGCTATCAATGGGCTATAATTTTGCAATGGCAATATTTGGAGGGACTGCGCCATTGATAACCACATGGCTGGTAGATAAATTCAAAGATCCGTTGTTTATAGCATATTATTTAGCTTTGAGTGCCATTGTCTCATCAGTTGTTATTTTTAGAACCTTATCTCGTAAATTTGGTAATGCTTGTGATTTGGCAGCTTTATGAATCTAAATATAATAGGCGAACAGGTAATGAAATATTCTAGGCTCTTGTTAAAGAAAGGTGTTGACTTCATCGGACACACTGTTCATAGGCCAACAGTCCCACATAGCAATTTTTGTCTTGCTTGCCTAGCTATAACTCCACTATAATTATGACAGTACTCATCAAGGGAGAATGAGCCGGGGTAGAACACCCATAGCTACTTTACCTAATCATTCATCTACATGTTGAAATAGAAGCGTGTCTTGATATAATTTGTAATCTCAACTTGCTTGCACCTGAGCTAAATATGGAATATTCGATCATTTTCGATACAAGAAACCCTAGCCAAGCGGATACCATGACGCTCCCGAAAGGCATATATGAAGGGCTCAAACAATGAATCTTACGCTTCCGAAAAATGTTTGGTCTTTTATTTGGCATTTTTTGAAGTTGCATAAAGTAGTTGTTTTTCTTTATGTCAGCATAGCTTTGCTGGCAGGTTGTTGGGGACCTTTCAATAGCCTATTGATTAAACAGTTAATTAACATCCTCATCACACTCAATATTGAAAATCCTAATATTTCTTTATTGGCTTGGCCTGCAGCCGCTTTGGTTTTAAACTTCATTGTTTTCGATAATTTTACTTGGCGTTCAATTGGATATCTAAATTATAAATATCAGCCCATTATAAAAAATGCAATTATTTCTGAAACTTTTGCGTATATTTTGGGTTCATCATACCAATTCTTTCACGATAACTTATCAGGCAGAATATCGAACCAAATTAAAACACTTGCAGATAATATAGAGCGAATATTACATCGTATTGCCGCCGATTTTATTAGAGGATTCTCTCTACTGGTGGTTGCCTTATTAAGTATGTATCTGGTAAATCCTCTGTTTTTTTATACCCTGACTATTTGGTTTATTTGTTTTTCAATTTTCAGCCTTTATATGTCCAAAACTTTAGTCAATTTATCTGATCGCTATGCGGAATCCGAATCCCTTATTTCAGGTTTATTGGTTGATAGTATTAGTAATGTCAATAATATTCGTATGTTTGCAAGATCGAAGTATGAAATTGCGAGTCTTGAAGGTTCTTTGCTTTCAACTAAAACGGCTTTCCAGAAAAATGAATTATTTCTACTCAAATTAAATTGGGGCCAGGGCACATTAATTGCGCTTATGATCGCAGTTATGGTTTATTTTTTAATATATTTATATGGGCAACACAAAGTCACGATCGGGGATTTTGCCTTAATTTTAGGACTTAGCATGGAAGTGGGCCATATATCCTGGTATACGATGTCTCAGGTCGATGAATTTAATCAAGCCATTGGAAAATGTAAACAAAGCTTAATGAGTCTCATAGTACCGCAGGATATTAAGGATAAAGAAAATGCACCTTCTTTATCTATTCAGGAGGGGAAAATCAGTTTTGAGGAGGTTGATTTTTGTTATAAAAGTACAAAACCTCTTTTTCAAAAATTGTCTGTTCATATTGAGGCAGGGCAAAAAGTAGGATTGGTAGGGTATTCTGGTGGTGGGAAGTCTACTTTTGTGAATCTTATTTTAAGACTTTTTGATATCAACCAAGGTCATATTTTTATTGATGACCAAGATATTCGAGAATTGAGTCAAGATAGTCTACGCCGAAATATTGCTTTAATTCCTCAGGATCCAACGCTTTTCCATCGCAGTCTAATGGAAAACATCCGGTATGGCCGTATAGATGCGACGAATGAAGAAGTGATTGAGGCTGCGAAAAAGGCGCATGCCCATATATTCATTCAAAAATTACCACAGACATATAATGCTTTGGTAGGGGAACGTGGCGTTAAACTCTCAGGAGGTCAACGTCAGCGTATTGCTATAGCAAGAGCCATATTGAAAGATGCACCTATTTTGATTTTAGATGAAGCGACCAGCCAACTGGATTCGATAACGGAAAGTCATATCCAAGAAAGTTTATGGACATTAATGCAAAATAAAACTACCATAGTTATTGCACATCGACTATCAACCTTGTTGCATATGGATCGGATCTTAGTTTTTGATAACGGAACTGTTGTTGAAGATGGAACCCATGCAAAGCTGCTTGAAATTGATGGTTTATATAAAAACCTTTGGACAACGCAAGTCGGCGGGTTTTTACAAGATAAAAAAATTAAAAAGCCGTGATTAAAGGTTGTTTGAGGGGGCTGACTTGGTGTTTAATGATTTTCATGCTCATGAATCTTACAAATGTTCTTTAAACAAATACGTAATTTATGAAGTCACAAGGGCTTAGAAATTATATATTTTTCCATCATGAAATTGACCATTGCAATCTTTTCACAAAATATGGTCTGTCTTTTTATTTCTGTGAAGCCTTGCTTCAAAAAAAATGGTTTTGCTGTAATGCTTACTTCAGCAAAAATTCTTGGAATTTTAAGTTCCATGGCAGAAGTTTCGATTGCTTGCATCAAACTTAATCCAACTCCTTTTCCAATCCATTCATGATGGCAATAAAAACAATCTATATGGCCATTAGCTTCTAGCTCAGCAAAACCAACAATTTTATTTTTTGTTGTAGCCACGATAGGTGGAACCTTAGACCATTTCTTTTTCCATTTATCCAACTTTAAACTTGCTTTGGGAGCCATTGCCTCTAATTGGGTAAGGGAATAATCCTGTGCAAGAACAATGTGAATAGTATTGTAAATAATATCAATAAGAGCTCGCGCATCTTCTGGTTGATATTCTCTGATTTCATACATTCTAACTTTATTCACTAAAAGGATCCTTGCTTAACTTACTTAGCAATGATAAATCATTTGCATTGCAGACAAGAATACAATCTAAGCCAAATATCCGGTTCACCCAATCATCAAACCATGAGGAATCCGTAGCAGGCTTTCTGTATTTGTACCATTGGAATGGGATGTGGGGATATTTTCTCTTTAAAATCTTAGAGACACTAGACCCTACTTCTGCAATAAGTCTTCCATTTGTATTTAAATAGTGTTGTGCTTCAACTAAAATTCTTTTAATGACATCTAATCCATCGACGCCCGCTTCTAGGGCCATTTTAGGCTCATTTTTAAATTCAATCGGACTCTTATTATATTCGGATAATGACACGTAAGGTGGATTTGTGATTATTAAATCATATTTACCCTGAACTTTTTCAAATAAATTACTTTGTATACATTTAACTCTATCGTTTAAATGATAATGGTCAATATTTATATTGGCTACTTCTAAAGCTTTAGAGGATATATCTAGTAAATCCACCTTGATTTTAGAATTGAGTAACGCCAGCGTTATGCCTATACATCCTGAACCCGTACATAAATCCAAAACACGATTATTCCCCCAAATCATATCCTTTAAAAAGTCGTCAAATCGAGTGCTCATGACAGATCTAGGCGATAACACATTTTCATTAACATAAAATTTATTACCAAGGTACCATGCCTCGTTAGTAATATATTCTACCGGTATTCTTTCAGAAATTCTTCTTTCAAACAAACTGAAAATGTCTATTGCTGTCTGTTGAGAAATGATCTGGTTTAAATACTTTGTGTTTTTGTATTCATAAGGGAGCTTTAAAGAAAAAAAAGTTAAATATTGAGCAGTTTTAAGAAGAGAATTACCAAAATAGTGGTGATGCAGCTTTGCCTTTCGCATCAAATTATATCCAAATTCAATAATATTCTGGACTATTATGTTATTGTTTCGATGCGCGCTTAGAAAGAGATTATATTGCGCATTTCTTTCTATATTTTTGGATAACAAACCTGGCTCCGTGATTTTGTTTTGATGCTCATCCTTGATATTCATGTTTGGGGGCTCCAGTTTTTAGCCAAAGTTCTGGGTGTATGAGATAAGTTTAGCGAACATTATCTATGAATGTTCTCAGACAACCAGCTATTGAACCGGGATGTTCCTTCTGCACAGTTTCTTCTTGATGATGAGTGGCTTTATATATTTTTTCATAACCAAGAGCCGCATATACTCCGTGTAACTTGTTTGCCAAGTTCAATACTTTAATTAATTGCTCTTCACTATATAAATCCAACCAAGGTTCAATGCAGAATACTTGTAAGGCCTTGTATTGTAGATCATCTGTCTTCATTTTGTAAAAATATGTCATATTCCACAAGCAACCGTTTAATGAAAAAAATGGGTGAGTGATAACAGCTTCCCCCCAATCAATGATACTAATATTTCCGGTGGGCTTATCTAAAATCATATTGTTTTCATGGAAATCATTATGATTTATCGTTTCAGGTATTCCAAAATTTAACAATTCATTGCATAAGCTTGTGCAAGGGCCTTCCAGTAGATGCAACTGATCAATTTCTTGTTTAGTCATTCCATCGTCTAGTAATAGTTTCTCTTCTAGAATAAGTTGATGGTATAAAAGAGGGAATTTATTTAGCTGCCAATCAGGCATTTGGATCGACAGCATATCTGATAAGTTGTTTTCTAAAGCACGTTGGATTTTAGTAAAATTATTAATACCTTGCCCTATTTGATTGATTTCTGCATTGCCCTTGAATAAATGACGTAAAGATTCATTGCCGCAAGAAGTCATCAGAAAGCAATTTAATAAATCATTTTTTGCCACGAAATTTGGGACATTCATGCAATGTCGCATATTAAGAAAGTTGATAACATCAGGCTCTAAAAACAAATCTTTGGGTGTTTTCTTTAAATAAAAATCTCCTTGATTTGTTTGAATTTTATAAACTGCAGAATAAGATGTTTGTACAATTTTTTGAGTATTTATAATTTTCAGATTTTTCTGTGATGCAAGGCAATCTTCAGCCCATAAAAGAATACGATTAGATTCATTCATAAAGTAATTTTTCCTTCAGCTTAAGGGAAGTAATCACTGCTAGCCTGCTATGCTGCGTACAGCCCCGATTTGTGGTTTTCAATGAGTTGACATTGTGAACCGTAGCGAAAATGGAGTAATGAAGGCCCTCAATTAATGCCCGGCAGCGAGATAGTAGCTACCTGTGTCGCTGACCAAACGATGAAAGTTGGCTAACAATTTCCAGCTCCAAAGTATATGTTGAATTATAAGCTTAGCTTGATATAATTTGTAATCTCAACTTACTTGTGAGCTTATCAGTTAAATATGGAATATACGATCATTTTCGATGCAGACCCGAGCCATGCGGATATCATGACCATTTGGAGAGGCATATGTGAACATGCTAAAGCTGTGAGGGGACATGGGCCAGGAAGACCCTTTGCTTTTTTTATTAAAGATGAAATGGGTGGCATTAAGGGAGGTTGTTCTGGCTACCTCTTTCATGGCTGCGCATATACCGATTTTTTATGGGTTGATAACTCGCTACGCGGACAAGGTTACGGTGTAGAGTTGATGGAAAGAGTCGAAAAGCTAGCCATCGAGAGTGGTTGTCGATTTATGGCTGTGCATACCATGGACTTCGAGGCCCCCGAGTTTTATAAAAAACTTGGGTATTTTGTTGAATTTGAACGGCGCGGTTTTGAAAAGGATTCCATCATGCATTTCTTACGCAAAAATTTAACATCTTCTTTAAATTAAATCCAAGGATTTTTTGATGATACGTGACAACATTATTGAAACTTTAAAAAGGGAGCTAGAACAGGATAATGATGTTTACGCCCTTTGGCTGGAGGGTGCAGATAGTCTGGGAAACGTTGATCGGTATTCAGATATTGATATGGTTTTGGATGTTAAAGATAATGAAGAAAGTAGGATCTTATCGAAAATTGAAGATATTTTACAATCTTTTGATTCTCTCGACTTAAATTGGGAGGCGCCCCAACCCACGTCAAAATTGCGCTATAAGATATACCATATTAAAGATACTTCTGAACATCTATTCATTGATGTCAATGTGCAAAGTCATAGTAGAGAATTTAATTTCATAGAGGGTCATCCTTTTGAAAAGCCTCTAGTACTGTTCGATAAAAAGAATGTGATTAAGTTTGAAAAATTAAATAAAGAGAACTTAGGGAAAAGTCTGCAAGAACAGTTAGCAACAATTGATATATTATTCTTTCAAAGATCCAAAGTTAAAAAATATATCTTAAGGTATGAATATTTGGAAGCATTGGCTTATTATCATAAGCATGTTTTAGATCCTTTGGTTATGTTGCTCCGCATCATCCATACTCCTTTGATTGCTGATTATGGGCCAATTCATATATCAAAGCATTTACCTCAGGAATCATTACAAAAACTAGAGAAAATGTATCAAACAAGTTCTTTGGATGATTTGAAAAAGCGATTGCAAGAAGCTGAACTTTGGTTTAATGATTTGCGTGAAACAGCGATCTTGAAGCTTGAAAGAGGAGTTTTGAAAGGTCGATAGAATTTGGATTTGTTGTAGGAAATAAGGGTGTTTAAAAAAGTATTTTTTATTCTTTTTGTCTTTCAATTAACGGGGTGTTTGGGTAATAACATGAGTAATAGTGATGTCTCAGAATACAGATTTTTAAATAGAGATGAAGGCTATGTCTCTACAAGAGGTGCGAGTTTGTATTATCAGAGTTTCGGTAAAGATAAACCAATTATAGTTCTACATGGTGGACCGGGTTTAAACCATGAATACTTATTGCCAAATTTATTGAAACTAGCTGGAAATCATCGGGTTATCTTTTACGACCAAAGAGGATCAGGCAAGTCAGTTCCTACAGATTTAGATGAGGATAGTATAAATATTCAGCAATTTGTGAATGATCTAGAAGTATTACGTAAGTCCTTAGGAATCGAAAAGTTCATTTTGGTAGGGCATTCTTGGGGTGGGATGCTTGCAATGCAATATGCTACAAAGTATCCTGATAGAATATCAGCCATGATTTTAATGAATTCGTTACCATGTACTTCTAAGGGTATTCAAGAGTATATGGAAGAATATCGTAAGCGAATGAAGACTGTAGATAAGGAGATTGCAGCTATTCAGAGTTCGAAAGAATTTGTGAGTGGCGAACCTAGAACCGTTGCAAGTTTCTGTAGAACCATGTTTAAAACTTATTGCTTTAATAGCGAAGATGTACAAAAGATCTCTTTTAATTTTACATCAGATTCAACAATAAGCAGTCTTAAGGTGACTGATATTTTTTTATCATCTTTTATATTGAAGCCAGACATCGATCTAAGGCCTAAACTAAGGGAATTGCAAATACCTACGCTATTAATTCATGGTGATTTTGATCCAATCCCTGTATCTGCTGCAGTGGAAATTTCAACAGCTATTCCTGATTCTCAATTGGTATTGATTGAGAGATGTGGGCATTTTTCCTATATTGAAAAACCAAAAGAAGTGTTTGAAGCTATTGATGAATTTTTAGGCGGTAACTAACGTGGGTGAGTTATTTTTATTTAAGCGTTTTAGTCTACGAGGAATAATCTAATGGATTGTTTTGATGAACACATTGTTGTTTATATAGATTTTTTAGGGTTTAAAAATTTTAATAAAAAAAGTAAGGATGAGAGGCTAAAATTTATTTCTTTTTTAAAACAAATAAAAAAACTTGATTCAGATGTAAAAGTGCAAGAAGGAGTGGGTAAGTCTGTAAATTTTCATGTGGCAAGTAGTTTTTCATCAGATGGATTAGTGCTGGCATGGCCTCTTAATCAACCTGGGTTACCAGTGGATCAATCTGTCATTACCATTTCCATTTTACCTTATATCACTCAAATAATGATTAGGGCATTATGTTTTGGTATGTTAATACGAGGAGCAATAACAGTTGGAGAATTTTATCATCAAGATGGTATATTTCTTGGTAGATCATTTGATAATGCAACAGCTATAGAAAAAGAAGTAGCAATTTATCCTCGAGTTGTTATTTCAAATGATATATTTAAAAGAAATTTAATGTTAACTCCTGTTGAACCCAATATCGCAATTTGTCGGAAAGCTTGGCTTAAAGATTTTGATGATATTAAATATTTAAATTATTTGCATTGTGCATCATTCAGGCGTGCCTTTTGGCCATGTGATCCATCTAGGGATGAAAAAATTCTCGATGAGAAAGTTAAGGAATGGATTTCGAATTCAGTTAACATTATTAAGCAGAATATTAACTTATATAATGAAGATGAAAATCTTAAAATTCTACAAAAATGGCAATGGTTCCGAAATTATTTCTATAGCATGATTACTAGCTTATCAGAAAATGATAAATGGACTGGCGTAACTTTAGAATGTTTAGAAATGAACTAAACGTGGGCTTTAGTTATATCGGGTTTGAAAAAGAATCTAGGAGTTAAGTTTGTCGTATTTGAGGCAGATATATGTGTCAATGGTTAATGGCGAAGGTTTATGATAATATTATGCGAGATGCCGAAGAAAGAGGCTTAAGAGACTGGCGTCAGCAATTGCTACAAAATATATCTGGTGATGTTCTAGAGTTGGGCTGCGGTACTGGTGCTAATCTTGAATTTTATTCTGATTCTGTTAAACGTTTGGTACTCATAGAGCCTAGTGTTTATATGCGTAAACAATTGCAAGTAAAAATGACCAGTAGTAAGCAAGCCAATATTGAGCTTTTAAATGATAAGGCTGAGCGTGTTTCATTCCCTGATGAAAGTTTTGATGCTGTTATATGTACATTAGTCCTATGTTCGGTTAATGATTTAGAAAAAACTCTGTCAGAAATTCATCGTGTTTTGAAACCTCAAGGTAAACTTTATTTTATTGAGCATGTTGCTGCGACCAATAATAATGCACGATATCTGTGGCAGTGTCGGTTAGCATTTTTGTGGAAATACATTGCGGCTGGTTGTCACATTACACGCCATACTGAGGATGCCATTGCTAGCGCAGGTTTTAATATTGGTGAAATCAAACGTCAGAGTATGCGTGGTGTTCCCGCGATCGTACGTCCTACCATTCGAGGATTCGCGATTAAAGGTTAATATTTACCAGTTAGTGTGAGTCAAAATGGAATATATTCGATCTCAAAACTATTCAGAACACTCGTATTGGAGGAAATAGAAATATGAATAAAGACAACATCCACGTTCAATCGCGTGCAGTGATAATTAAAGAAGGGCATATTTTGCTTTGTAAGACAACCGGGCTTGATCTGGACTTTTATTTTTTACCTGGTGGGCATATTGAACATGGAGAAAGTGCTAAGGACGCTATGCTTAGGGAGCTAAAAGAAGAAATCGGCTTTGAATTTGAAATCAATCGGTTTTTAGGATGCTTTGAATATTCCTTTGATCCTAATGTTAGGAAGCACGCAAAATGTCATACTCATGAGTATGATTTTATTTTTGAAGCAAATTCTAACCTTCTGCCTGCCCCTCATATGGCATTAGAACAATTTGAAAAGCATATCAAAGTTCTGTGGATCCCAATCGATAAACTAGAAGAAATTGATCTTCGTCCCGATCCCTTAAAGAATTTGATTCCAAAATGGCTTAATTTAAATTTGAATCCTGCGTTTGAAAGCAAGATGGAAGGGTAAAAAATCGCGATATAATCTCAGTAATCAAGCTTTAAAATTTTTCTCATAAGGTAAAATAAGTCTCTTTAACGTAACTATATTTCGGAATAATTTGTTCATAGGTTCTGAAAAAAATAAGGAAACCAATTGTCCAGTCAGTCCTGATAAAATTAATACAATGATATACCAAAGCCCAATAACTATGCCAGGTTGATTTTTATCAAATAGCGTTTTGGCAATAACAAGGACAAAAAACGAATGTATGAGATAATTTTCATAGCTATTGCGGCCAAACCAACGTAATGGCCCAGTCCATATACTGCTAAAACGTCTTCCTTTTACATAGTATTCTTGCATGGCAATAAGGATCAGCCCTATGCCAATTTCAAGTAGGGTTACATTCAACCCGACTTTTGAGATCCCTAAATCATAGGCTTGTTTTCGAAAGAAAAATATAAATATGAAAAGCGATATTCCTGAGATTAGAACGAATGAATAAGCTTTTCTATGTAGAGTAAAATGAGCAGAAAACAAGGCTGCAAGACATCCTATTGCGATACCATCCATGCAAGATAGATAAGAATGAACACACCAGATTTCATTGTCAGAAAATACAGTTCTAGCAAAAGGCCCTATAATGATAAAACCGAGCATTGCTAAAACAATATACTTTGTTTTTCTAAAGAATAAACAGACTAACGGAAAGAAAAAGTAAAATAATTCCTCTACTGATAAGGACCATAGAATATCCCAACTTGCTGGTAGATATCCTATTTTTGCTTCTAGATAATTTAATTGAAACGTGAGTACAGAAAATACTGCCTGTCCCAAAGTAGTTTTATTATGGACAATAAACCCAGGGGCCTCTATGCTATCTAATAGACATAAAATGATTAACAAAACGAGTAAACAGGGCATAATTCTCGCAAATCGCATTTGATAAAATTGCCCGAGATGGATATCTTTTAGATTGCCCCATCGCTTAATGGACATGGATGTGATTAGAAAACCCGAAATCACAAAAAATATTACCACTCCATAATATCCACTTCGAAAAATTATATTCATTAATTTAGTTGGTAGAAACTCATTTGAAAATGGCATATGAATGTAACAATGGAATAATAGAACCGATAGAATGGACATCCCTCTCAGTATGTCTATGCCATCGTTACGATAGCTATTCGATATTAGAGAGTTTTTAAACATAAGATATGTTTACCTACTTGTTTGCTTGTATTCTTGAATAACTGTCTCGATAATATGCCAACATTTTTGCCTTCCTGCTGAATTTGATCCAATCATTTCAGCTGCAATAATCATCTGTTTCCATAAGGTCCAAGCAAGCCCTCGGATCCAGGTCTCTTTATCCAACATTAACTGGTTTCGAAAAATTTCACGACTCTTGTCATCAAAGAATGTCAAAGCAATAGAGAGATCACAAGCGGGGTCACCGATAGCAAGTTGACCGAAATCTATGACAGCCGAAAGTCGGCCTTCCTGTACCAATAGATTTCCTTGTGCAATATCTCCGTGAACCCAAACAGGTGGATTTTGCCAGGTGGTAGATAATGCTCTTTCCCAAATTTCTGTGGCAGTAGCAACATCGATTTTACCATCGAGTAGAACAAGCGCTTGCCTTGTTTCAGCATCATAAATGGCTAAAGCCCCCCCACGATGGAAACTATGTGGACCGGCTATAGGACCATTAGTAGTATCTATAGCTTGAAATGCTTTTAGAAATTTTGCCAAGCTCATTGCAAAATCATCCATGTTGGATATAAAGGCAGAAGTCGCAGGCTCACCGGGTAGCCAACGATTGATAGACCAATGCCAGGGATAACTAAAACCTGGCTCACCGATGGCGATGGGAGCTGGAATAGGAAGAGGGAGATGAGGGGCAAGCTTCGGTAGCCAATGTTGTTCCTTTTCCACCTGTGAGGCATAGTGGGCGGCGCTTGGCATGCGTATTAAAAGATTATCGCCCAAATGGAAGGTTCTGTTGTCCCAGCCACTTTCTGCAACGGGTTTAATTGGCAGGTCTTTCCATTGAGGGAATTGAGCTGCTATTAAACGTTGGACTAGGTCTAAATCGATTGTAACCTCTGTTGGTTTGGAATCTTTCATGGCTTCTGTTTTCCTCTCAAGAGTTTTTATCATTCCAAATTTTAGAATGACTTCTTTGCACTCATATCCTGGTACTGGTATCCAGTATAAAAATTTATCTGGACCCAGTTATAAACCTTGAGGCATTGGGGGCTGAATGTCAGTGAAATAAAATCATAACACATATAAACTTGAGCCTGACAATTAAGTTTATTAACTCAGTTCATCAAAGGTAGGCGGGTTGACTCTTTTTAAACGAAAGCGTTAATAGAATCTATGCATTTAAAACCTTGCCCATTCAACTCTTAATACGGCAAAGATGGTAATTTTCATTGTGTAACTTTTGTGTAAATGGGCTATGCATCGTGGTGCATGGTCAGGCAAATATAGCGTGCCTACCAATTAAAATTGTTAATAAAATCAATCGCTTAAATTTCAGTTACCTGGCTACGAACCAGGCGGTCGGCCGTTCGAATCGGTCCGGGCGCGCCAGAATTCTGTGGTCCGTACCGGACACATGGGTTACAGTTTATACCGGAGACATGGGTAACACTTTAGGCCCAAAAGGGTTCGTTAAAGGTTCCAGTCTACATGATTCTTCATCAAAATACCCTAAATCATAATCCATAAAGCTTACTAGCCAGATCTTATCCTCTGTTTCTTTAATGCCGACGTTTTGTCCTGCAAAGACTTGGCTGACATTTATCTTTTTTCCATTTAAACAGATTCTGCCGCAACTCGTGATGGTAATAACCTTATCATGGAATGGATAATCCACTTCCGGAAGACCTGCATATTTTTTGGTAGAAGGAACATAAATTTCCGCAGGGCATTTCATATCTAAAGCTTGATGAGGTCTTTCAGTATTATATTCTTTAATAAAATGATCAAATTTTTCTTGTTGCTGTAAAAAATTTTCTCCAGCAGGTTTTGTGGTTGCTTTTTTCAAGGTCAAATGCATACGTTCATGTCTTCCATTTTGTTGAGGATGACCTGGTTTTATTCTTTCTATAGAAATGCCTAAACGCAACCACCAAACAGATAATTTACTTAATCCAAATAATGACATTGGCGAAGAAAAAGGAACACCATTATCTGTTCGGATGGCATCTGGTAAGCCAAACTCTTCAAAAACCCTTTGAAAAGCAATAAAAGCATATTCCTCCTTAGTAGTTGTCAGCCCATCACAGGCCAGTAAATAACGCGAACTAAAATCTGTTATTGTGAGAGGATAGCAATATTGATGATTTCCTAATCGAAATTCTCCTTTATAATCCGCACACCATAATTTATTTGGGATATTTGTATCGGATAACGGTGTTCCTTGTTTTTTACCATGACGATTTCTTTTTTGTCTTATAACCAAACCATGCCTATCTAAAATAGCGTGCACAGTACTTTTAGAGGGTGGATGAATATCTGGAAATTTTCTAATTAACAATTCTCTGATTTTTGGAGCTCCAAAAGTGGGTTTATCATTTTTAATTCTGAGGATCGTTTTTTCGACTTGAAAGGGAAGTTGATTAGCATATCGATAAGGTCTGCGACTGCGATCAGTTAATCCTTCTAGCCCAAAATTTTTATATCGGTTATAGATTTTATAACCAGTCTTTCTAGAGATGCCGAACTCTTCACATAGAGGCAACATCTTATCGCCATCTAGTAGTCTTGCAACAAACTTAAGTCTTTCATCCATAGTTTTACACTCCATCCAAGGCATTGCCAGGCCCTCCTGTAAATGCCTACAGTGTAACCTATGTCTCCGGTATTTAGTGTCACCTATGTCTCAATACGTACATGTAGAAAAATCAATGTGTTACAGATAAAAATTGATTTTGTCCCTTGAGCATACATTTATTACTTTTTGTATATAGATAATACCAAAAAAAGGTATTATCTATATACAAAAAGTAATAAAATAATTATAATAAGTCTATGATTAATCAACAAGAGATCGTAAGTCTAACAAGACACTGTTGCTTCAGGGCATTATTGAGGCAGGTCTAAGGGTCTTTGAAAGTGAAGATGTTAAAAACATCATAAAAAAACTTAACATTAAAAAAGTTAATCCTGCTAAATTAATTAGTGGCTTAATAATGGAAGGATGGTTAGAGTCAATCAAGAAAGGAGTTTATAAATTAAGCCTTTCCACAGGTATATCTCCCATTCATGAATTCGAAATAGCGATGTATTTAGTAAAACCAGCCATGATTAGTTACTATTCAGCTTTTTATCATCATGGCCTTACAGAACAGCTTCCTAAAATCATTTATATCAGCACTGTGAAAGAATCATCCACCCCTCAGAGAGGATTATATAAAAAAAAAGCCGGTTTTAATTTAAATGGAATTGAGTATCAGATCACTCAGCTAAAAAAAGATAAATTCTATGGTTCTGAAAAAGCGTGGCGAGGTGAAAGTCGTTTTTTGGTGAGTGATTTAGAGGGCGAACAATATTAGAAGGATTTGCGATGCCACAATATTGTGGAGGATTTTCTGAAGTGATGTATGGTATGGAACAAAGTCTTCAAAAACTAGATCTTAAAAAATTGGTGAGATATGCTAATCAATGGGATATAGCTGTGGGTAGACGGATAGGTTGGGCACTAGAACAATTGGGTATTGAGAACGAACAAACGTTAAGCCTTGTAAAAGCGGAACATAAAGGGTATAGACGTCTCGATCCATCGAGAGAAGCCAAAGGTAAATATTCCAGAAAGTGGTTATTGCAAGTCAATATGTAGTAGGAGGATTTAAATGTCATTAAGATATCCACCAGCATGGCCACATAGTGAAATTCAAGAAATATTTCCCGATATTTTCTTAGTAATGGGTTCCAGTACATTTGAATATGAAGGAAACACTAGCCAAAAAAGTAACAACATGGTGATTATCCGTGATGGCTCGAACCTCACCCTTATTAATACTTTGCGTTTGAATGAAGAAGGGCTTAACGCGCTTGAAAATTTGGGGAAGGTTACCCAAATCATTAGACTTGGTGCATTTCATGATCGGAACGATGCTTTCTACCTAGATCGCTATAATGCAAAGCTTTGGGCGTTAAAGGGAATGATTCATAAGGAAAACCGTCAAGCCGATTTTCTAATTGGAGAAACTGACACACCTCCATTTCCGGATGCTTCATTTTTTAAATTTGAAACGACTTTTTTGCCTGAAGCCATCCTTCACATTGCAAGATTGGGTGGCATTTTGATCACCTGCGATAGCATCAAAAACTGGACTAGAGTAGACGAGTATTTTAGCGAAAAAACAGGTAAAGAATTTTTGAAACAGGGTTTAATAAAACCTGCTAGCATTGATAAAATATGGCTGGGTGCAATGAAACCAAAAAATTCTGATTTCGAAAGACTTAAAAGTCTTGGTTTTCGCCATCTTCTTAGCGCGCATGGCCAGCCGATGATTGATACTGCTGATAAGCAACTGATGCCAGTATTGGAAGAGCTCGCGAAATAGAATCAGGTTTAAATGACGGGGACGAATTTAAAGCATGACACAACAATTATGAGTTGTTGGTTTTGAAACCACAGTTTCAGGTTTATAAGAAACAGCGTTCTTGTTAAAATCAAATAGCACAGGCTGAGCATCTGGTTTGACATTGCAAATTTCTGTAGTAGGTTCTTTTCCTATTGGTGTCGTACGATCCATGAATGACATAATATCTTTTAACATGGGAAAAACCGAATGTTGAAATGCATGGTTGGCGTTAGCTCTATACCATGCTATTAAAATTGACAAAATTGACCAATGGGCATCTAGCCTCAATGCTATTTGTTTATTTATTTCGAGACATTCTTCGATTTTTAATCGTATATCACCCGAAAAGCAACATCCTAACCCCTTAAGATCACCTATGATTATATTCTTTCTTTTTAGGAGCTGTAAGAGAGTGTGACCTAATTTTTCTGTATGTCGCGATGCTCTTGTATATGGCAAAGAAAGTGATCTTAAAACAGTTTTATTATTTTCTGAAATGCCTTGAAGGATGGTCGTAATTGGTGTAGTCAGTTCAGAATCACTATCGCTTAATGAATGGGAGACGAAAAATAAAAAATCGGTTGTGGTTCTCGAAAAACGCAAAAATTGAGCAATAGCGGCAAATGTAAATTCTTGAACGCAAAAATCCCAAAGTATAATTTTGGATAAAACACCATGGCAATTCCCCTGAATGGCATGAATGATTTCAGCACTCTGCTTATCGGTTGCCAAGCAATTCCCCAAAGACAATATTACCTTTGTGAGCGTCGGACTTGTGTTCAATAGTAACTTTAAAGGTTCAAGTAAAGAAGCAAGTAAAGAATCACGCGCTGTTTTTTTTTCAAGAAGTAAAATCAGGTCAAAGCCAGTACGAAGTTCGAGAACTTGTAAGGTACAGTAGGGATTCGTATTGATCTTTAAAAAGATGTTTCCTAATTCGGATAATATGAAGCCATTATCAATTAATCTCAAATCATTTATGCAAGTACTGTTACCCATAACATCTGCTACAGCAGACATACAATGACTATCGGCAGAACCATTGAGATGTATATTTGTTGGAATATCAAAATGGGGGTTTTGATATTTTGCTCTTAACAATTTTCCAGCTGCCATGCCATGAACCAGCTCATCTGTTTCGTCATCAATGAGAGTATCATTCAGTGTTTTACTTGTGCTTAATAAAGCTTCTAAAGCCTTAGTTGTTTTTGCTCCCCTTTGCATGTACATTAAGTTAACAGCTATATTGATATAGCTTATATTAGTGTCAGGATTAAAATTTATTGCCATGATAATCATTTCTAAGTGCTTATCATTTAGACCACAATTTGTCAATTTAAGAGACATAAGTTTCTTATTCGTTTTTAATAATTGTGATAAAAATTGAACTTCTCGTGTTGCTAATTGATAGCCAGTAAGATCGAGGCCTGTTAGGAGGGAATGAGGATTACTGCTGATTCCTTGAAAAACTGACATTAATGCAGACGCATTTTCATTTTTTTCTCGATAGCCCGTGATTCGTAGAGTGTTTAATGTGCGATTCATTTTTAGGAAAAATCCTAGGGCTTTAAAGGTTTTTGTCAATTGAACATCAAGAGCCCAGGGAAATTCGAAATATATCACGCCTATATCTGGATTAGAATCACGGTTGTTTAAAAATTCTAGGACATAGTCATTTTCTGGTTTGCTAACGTCAGCAAATGTTAAACTTGTTTTAATGCCTGGAGTATTTAATAAGTGTTGCATGAATATGGTAATAGTATTTTTGCCAACAAATTTATACGGAAGGTCAATACTAACGGTCCCTTTAATTATTTTATAGTAATCACCTGATTTTATTTGCTTACAAGTTTCATTTTCAAATAAAGTATAATAGGCCTTTAATTTTTCGGAAAGCACCTTTGCAAGCTCGTCATCCGTTTTGATGCTTTCCTCGATTTTAATGCATATATTAGGAGTCAGCTCTTTTTCTGATTTGATTTTGTGTTCTACAACGGCAGCCGTAGTACTCATAGGGCAGATTGACAATCACAGTTGCTAGATATAGATTCAGTGCGCATTCGATGGAGTGTTGATAGGGCAATTTTGTCTTTGAATATTTTGACCATCAAATGTGTTATGAAACATTTGATGTAATTTCATAAATTGATCATAACAAGGCATGCGAGGGTCCATATTTCTAAAACAATATCGCCCTTCAATTGAATCTTCAAGTCGTTGGTACATTGCAAGACTACTGTATTCCATGTTGCATGACTCTAGTCGTAAGGCAAGTTCTGATACTAATGGTGAATATCCCATTCGTTCTAGACATGTCTGATGACTATATTCAGCACGGTGCAATTTACGAATATTTTCTTTAAAAGTTTGTGTACTGTCTGCGCAGGCCTCTATAGCAGCCATTGCTGTTGGTTTTGCAACAGGTTGTTGCGTTGAATTCGACATGAAAGGAAGCTGTTGTAATATAAAATTACCAAATCGCTTTAAGGCAGTTACCATGCCATAGTTATAAGTGGGTTTATGATCGAGAGCCGCTTCTAACATTCTTCGATTACATTCATTAACAGGGACATTGCCATTAGAACTTGGCACTTTTTCTGGTTGAAGATTTAATTGAGATTTTGCCTGCTTTTCTTTCTCTATGGCAGTCTTTTTTTCAACGAGTCCCTTGGCTTCAGTGGCTTTAGCTTGCTCAATCTTTTTTTGGAGTGTTTCAGCCAGTTCTTTGTCAATGCCTGTTTTAGTGGGCGTTACCCCACTGGCTGCAGTAGCAGTGGATGGTTTAGAATTCCCTTTGTAATAACCCATTCCTAGTTTTTGGGTAACAAAATCATAGCATTGAGTCCAGGCCGATTGGATTGAAAAGCTGAATGGTTTAGGCTGACTTTCGATTTCCTGTTGTACTGCTTCTGCGCATGCGGTGACACTTATGGCGGATATTCCTTTAAGGTAATCATCATGGCGGTTTTCTCCATATATATGCGCCAAGTATTCTATGGCCGCAGGGGATAAGGTTGGATCAGGCACAAATGAGCCTGTGGCAAATGGGTAGAATAACATTGATCGAAATATGGCAGTATCGTTTGATTGAGCTAACAACTAGGTTGCAAATTCTAAACTGGGCACAGACATGAAAAGATCTCCTAAAGAACTACTTTCTAACTTGAAATACTATTATGCCATAATTGATAAAAATTGTACTGGTCTAGATGAACGTGGATTAAGAAGGCGCCAAGAAGTTAGTTTTAAAAATTATTGTATTAGTTTGTTACTTATGATAAATAATACGATTCCTAAGTATCAATGCCACTAGTGTTGTGGGGCCATTTAAATGCTCCATTTAGGTAAATTGAAATCGTTGTCTACGTTTTTTTAAGGACTCTGAAGATGGCCGTACCTATTTTACGGGGTGAAGAGTTATAAATTGCCGAATAAAAGCTTCATTGAGATCTTTAGCTTTGGCTATTAAATCGCACGAAACAGGGTTTAAGTGCGTTCCTAATGAATTTGAATAAATTAAGGAAAGAGGCTATGCAGTTAAGGGAAAAACTTAAAAGCACTCCAGAAGCGCAATCGGAATCTGACAAAAAAGCAATGAAATTTTATTAAACAATAAAACGGAACATCCGCTCTCAAGCATTGTTGAGAGCGGTTCTAAAATTATGGATGTTCAATAAAGAGATAACTTGAGAGCTTATCAATTGTGCTTAAAAATAATGGTGTTCCCCATATGTTAAGACTTTCAGCTTCTTTACCTTTTAAAAATTTAGAAACATCCTTTTTCGCTTCATTCCAATTAATTGAATTAACTTTAGTTGTTAATTGTTCAATGATCCAGTAGCCATCAATATTAAGCTTTAAGTTTTCCCAAGGGCCAGTTTGATATAAGGCATTTTTCAAAAAGGTATAATTTAGTTTAGTTTTCCTGGAAACATACCAAATAAAATCGAACCAATCTCTACCCTTAGTATGATCTCTACATAATAGAGCATGACATTTTCCAGCAAAAAGACTGGACATGTCTTGTAGAATAATAGAAGAAGGTGTAGGAAAGTCTATATATTTAATTTCTAACAGTGATCCTAAAGGCGGATTTGTATCAATTTCAAATTTAATTTCAGCTTTTTGTTTGTCCGAAGGATTTAACGGATAGGTTAAAGTTAAAACTTGACCAAATGAATCTTGTTTAATAAAAGCTTTTTTAACTGTATTATTAGCTTTAGAACGGTCATGCACTTCTAAATGTAAACCATAAGCTTCAAATGCCATTTTCATTTTATCTAAATAGGGTTGCCAGATAAAATTTGTATCGGGTTTTTGAAGTATAAAATCCAGATCTTCCGAGAACCTAGGGAGTCCATATATTATTCTTAAACAAGTTCCTCCTTGAAAAACGGCGTGTCTAAAAAAGTCAGTTTGTGATAAAATCGATAATGCAATTTCTTGAATAATTTCTTTAAAAGCATTTAATTCATCTTGTTTTGAGTGGATCGAGTACAGTTTAAAACGATTTTCTATTAAATTAATACTCATTTATGATAATCCCTTTAACATATTTAAATAAAATGTTTTAACTCGTTTGCTAGGGTAATTTTTTGCAAGAGAAGCAATGAGTGTTAAGTCAACTGCTCTCAAATCCGTTTCTTCAATTCTTAAATCAGTCATAATATCTTCTAATGTATTCCAAGTTTTTCGTCGTACATATACAAAATCTCCTAAAGCTTTCCAAACACTTGCAATTAAATAAATTTCATTTTGACTATCGATTCTATCAACTCCCATATAAAAATTAAGCATTGGCACATGTGAATAACTAAAATTACCAATAGGAGTGATAAATTCTTTAGCTCTTTTAGGACTTACGCTGGTCACGGTATAAACCGCTTCAGGGATTAAACCATGATAAGATAATGCTGATTCTAAACTAATATATGAAGTGCCGTAAAGTTGTTGTGCGATTTCAAAAAGGTTAGGAAGTTTTTTATTAAAAGGTTGACCAATTAAATAACAACCATTTTTAAGTTGAATAAGTTCTCCTCTCTTTAATGCGCGTTTAATTAACGCTTGACGTGCATCTTCACTATTCCCTAAAGCAATAGCTAGATCATGATTAGTAATATAAATTTTTGGGCTATCATAGAGGAGTTTTTTAAAATTTGGATTCATAATTGCACCCCATAAATTTTAGCTAATTAGCTTAAAAAATAAGTTTCTATTAAAATTATAGGGTTTTCTATATTTTTATGCAAGAATATGTCATAAAGTGACAGATTTGTACATAAAACAATAATGTGTTAACTGTGGAAATAAATCTAATCGTCCCGTAAGGGGTGCTTTTAGAGAAAAATACGTCAACGAAAGCCAGTGATAGTACAAGTATCAACATGACATGTCGAAACTGGTAATAAAAACAGTTTTAATTTCTGAAGTAACTACCCAGGTTATACTTTAAGCAGCTAAAAAAGCAGGTACTTCTCCGTCCAGAGCCTTCTCAATAGAATTCCAGATATTCCAACCTTGTTTGCGGGCTGTACTGAGCAATGAACGAACCTTACAAAATATTTTTGCTCCCTCAAAACTACGAAAGCATCCAGATATTTTTTGTTTCACTTTCATCATGCGCAGATCTTGTTCCGCTTGATTATTGGTAAATGGCACTTCAGGGTTATATAAAAACCTAAGTGTCTCCTCATTATAATGCTCAAGGCGCAATACTAAATTATGCCCAACACGACGCTTGGGTATTCCATAATCTTTTTTCTGAATTAAAGGCGGCAGACTTTTATGATATTGTAGTCCCTGAGCAATTATTTTAAAATAATTTTTACTTATGGATTCTGTCCATCTATTCGGTATGCCACGCGTGTATTTATTTTTGACCCGACAGGCCAATTTAAGCAATCGAAACATATTTTTTGCCCATTCTTCTTGGTCTGCTTCAATAATACCAATCAGCTCTCTTAATATATGAGCGTTACACATTTCATGCTTTACTTTTTTAATACAGAAATAGGGCTTAAAGTGATCTACACGATTCTTCATCAAAATACCCAAAACATAATCCATAAAGCTTACTAGCCAGATCTTATCTTCCGTTTCTTTGATACCGATGTTTTGTCCTGCAAAGACTTGGCTTTCATTTATCTTTTTTCCATTTAAACAGATCCTGCCGCAACTAGTAATGGTAATAACCTTATTCATGGAATGGATAATCTACTTCAGGAAGACCTGCAAATTTTTTGGTAGAAGGAATATAAATTTCGGCAGGACATTTCATGTTTAACGCTTCATGAGGTCTTTCAGTATTATATTCTTTAATAAAATGGTCAAATTTTTCTTGCTGCTGTAACTTACTCAATCATTAAAAGATAATAACATACAAGAAGTTGTTTTCTTTTGCAGTAATCTAAAAAATTTTAGCGACGAAGATCAAGCCCGAATTCGACATTATGCGGAATCTGGACATATTATTGCCGGCTACTGGAATTGGCTTGGCAACAGGTCCACTACTTAACAACATTGTTTGGTAATATGAGTGGGTTCAACCAGAATCAAAAGAATCCCAGCTTAATTGTACCGGAACTTCCAGATAGATTGCTGACATGATAATGTCTCCAAATGGCTAATTTTTACTTAAGATTACTTTATGCTCGAAAATAAATCGCTTTACTAGATGAGCTTTGCAGATTATGATACTTTACTGACGTAAATTGGTAAGTCTTTTGATTCTGTGATAAGGAGAAAATCTATGGCTACTCCAGCTGGTGTCACATCATTATCCATAGCAGGTACCGCGGCTGCTGCTACGCCAATGGCTGCATTAGATGCAAAAACTGCAGGCGATAGACCTCCTATTGCAATCGGTGTTGCCCCTACTAAGCCACCTAAACCAGCCATTACCGATGATGAGTTGGCAGCTATAGTACAAACAATATCTAGAAATAAAAATGCCAAGCTCGACTTCTCCAGCAAAGGCATAAATGATGCAGCTATGCAAGCGATTTGTCCCGCTCTAAAAGCGAATAAAATACTTCGTACGCTTATATTGATCGATAATATGATAAGCGATAATGGGGCGACATTATTAGCAGACGCTTTAAAAAAGAATCGTATTTTTAACTTGGTTTTAGATAGGAACAATATTGGTAACGCAGGAGCTCAACAGTTAGCAGCAGCTATAGAACCCACTAATTCTGTTAGGGTTCTCATTTTAACAAACAATAACATTCAAAACGAAGGGGCAGAAGCGTTATGCCAGATGTTAATTAAACGAAAACATCCCTTTGAAGTATTCATGTTAGGTGGAAACCTTTTCGACGATGCGCATGCTAAGCTAATTTCCCGAGCTTTAGAAGGGCATCAACCTCAGTATATTCACAATATGCTTGCTGCAGCGGGTAAAAAATTATTAGCTCCCGAATTTCTTAACCCACATTTACAACCTAAATTAAATGGTGAGGCTTTGGCGAGAAAATTGGCAGAAAATCCTAAGCAATTTTTGGTGCCTCATCCACAAGGCGGAACTGTTATGCTCGGGGCAGCTCCTTATGGCTTTTTACATGAAAATCATGATTTTTCACATTATAGTCGCCATTTTCCAGCCATTGATGGTCGCAAACTGGCCGAAGATGCTCTAGTGGCTTGTTATCAATCCAAAGCTTCAAAAAAAGCCAGTTTTAAATTTGCGACTATAGATGCAGGAGAATTTTTCCCAACTTTGGTCAATATTGCCAAACTGGCTTTAGCGGGTCAAAGAGGAAAACATTTTATTGTCGATCTCATTGACGAATCTCAATTTGGAAATCATGAGTTATTTGCAAGAGGAAATGATAGTAACATTCGAAGTGTTTTCGAATTTATGGCATTTTTACATAGAATGGGAATACAGGTTAAACTTGATAAAGAAAAAGGAATAGATGAACAAGATGAATTCATCAAAACTGTTGCAGAGGTTATGAGCCAGCGGGATAATTGTCGCTATGTAGCTTCAAACACCCCCGTTCTTTCTAACCCGGAACTTGTTATTGAAAATTGTAGTTTTACATTATACCAAAAGGTTTTTCCTAAACCGATTCCAAATCCGTTGGCTGTTGTATCTATTGCCTTATATGATTCGCTGGCTGCTTATGTGCAATCTCTAAAAGTAGCTAAGGTTTCACCAGATGCGATATTAGATATTCATTCTTCCAGATCAAACCAATATTTAAAGGAATTACAAGATCAGGTAGATAATGACACTACTTTATTTTTACTCTATCAAACTTGTGGCAACGTTTCTGTTAATGCGGTGGCCGTTAATACTGAAGGTTCTGCTGGGGTTCTTGCTGTTGCCAATGATGGTGCTACCTCTGCTACTGCAATGCCAGTTGGTGTTACTGCTACCAGTGCTGGTACTGCTACTGGTGTCGGAACCAGTGCCGGTGCAAAACGCCCTGGTTTCAACATTCATTTTAATGTATTAGGGAAAGTCGGTGGCCAATGGATTGAAAGACAAACACCTGTCACCTTTAGCTCTGACTTTGCATCGGAAGAAAAACGATTAGCTGAATTAAGACTGGCTACTCGGCTAACAGCGACAGTCGATCCCTTTGCCGTCGATTCCAAAAGTGCAACTGATGAGCCTAGGCCAACAGTAACGCCGCAATTTTCTGCTACGGTTGCTATCACTGCTGCTGGTGCGGCTGCCTCCTCACCCACATTCGGGCTAGCTTCTACAGCAGAAACTGGAATGGCGCCACCACCTGGCGACGCTGAAGCTGCTGTCGCAGCAGAAGCTGCAAATGTTAAAGCAGTGGCAACAGCACCCATTGTTATTTCGTCTGCGAATCATTAAGTCAACAGCCAAACCAGAGTTGTTGCTGCTTATAATTTTTATAAGGAGCAACAACTGCTCATTCAATGTCCAGCAGGATTCTAGGAGACCAGTGCTAGAACAAAGATAATAAAAACGCTAGGGGATAAAAAATTCTTACCAATAAAAGAAAATGCATAGGCAATTAGAAAGTAAAAGGAGAAAAACTTGGGTCTTGATGATTTAAATTTCAAATCAGTATCAGAATTAAGCCGGATGCTACGTTCAAGAGAAGTATCTTCTATTGAATTAACTAAGCACTCCCTTAAAAGATTGCAACAGTTTGGGCCTGGTTTGTCAATTATCTAGGGGAATACTGCCATTGGTCCTATGGAGATAGATATTGGACCTATTGTTCGTGGTGTTTTTCAAGCATGTTACCTTGGCTTTTCTCTGGCAGAAAAAGAACAAGGGAAAGGACTTATGCAAGAAGCTCTATATGCCAGCATCCAATTTATGTTCACAGAGAGAAATCTTCATAGAGTTATGGCTAATTATTTAGTTGATAATCTACGAAGTGAGCGATTATTGATGCGATTGGGTTTCGAAAAGGAAGGCATTGCAAAGGAATATTTATTGATTAATGGCAGGTGGCAAGATCATAAATTAACAAGTCTTGTTAATAAAAATTGGAACAATGGATATTAATTTGTTTTTGTCATGATATAATGTTATTTTAGGATGATCATATAAGCTCGAGGTCACTATGCAATACGTTAATCTAGGTCGATCGGGATTAAAAGTTTCTAGACTCTTGGGAGAAAGCCGATAAGCGAAGGCGGCAACGTTATCGGAAGTAAGAGTGATCAAATTATGACATATAAACATGTTTCTATTGTCAATATATCGGGCTACCCTAAAGCTGAACCAAAATTAGCCAGTGAAGCTTATGCTAACTGTATGTTGAGTCTACTTGAAGAGGCTTTATCATTGAATGGTGATTTGATTGAAGATGGATTATTGAGTGAGTGCTGGGTTACCCGTAAAGGACAATTCAATCCTATAATTACTGATAGAATAGGAAAAATACGATCTAAGCTATAATCGCAAATTCAAGTTTAGGTAAACAAGAGAAATATGATGAAGTTATTAGCTCCAGTTCGGTAAGAGTATTTGCGTGCGTTAAAACTTAAGAGGATAATGAATGAAAACAGAAAATTTCCAATATATTTCACGTATTGATCATATTCGTTTTTTTGCTGCTTTTTTAGTCATGCTATTTCATTTTGCCAGAAATGAATATACAGAATCCCTTGATGTAGGAGTCAACCTCTTTTTTACCCTAAGTGGTTTTATTTTTATGTTGATTACGGGAGCTGGGGAACAGGAGATTGACTATAAAAAATTTATTTATAATCGAATCTTAAGAATTTTTCCGCTGGTTTTGTTTTTATTTTTCACAACCATTGCGGTGATGCGTGAAAAGTTTCGAGGAACAGATATCCTGAACTTATTATTTTTAAATATGCCAAGCGGTGCTGGTAAGTGGGGATATGGGGGAGAATTTCTTTCATTCCCCTGGTGGACAATAGGGGTGGAATTTTCATTTTATTTGATTTTTCCATTCATCCTAAAATTTTATCAACGATATGGCCTTAAATATTTATTTCAGCTTATCGTTTTTGTAATGATAATGCGTAATCTTGTTTATTATGCCAGGGGCGGTATTGATGGCTGGGGAAATACCATTATGAGTATTTACCTCTCAATTCTTGGGCATTTAGATACGTTTATCATAGGCATGATAGCAGCCATTTTATATAAGAAAAAGGAAGATCTAAGATTTTTATTTAAAATACTGTCTTCCAAAATATTTTTATTGATAACTATGGTTGTATTTTACCTTATCATGTCTTTAGATGTTGTAGACTCTATGTTTGCAGCGCCTTTCCTTGCCATTTTTTGCAGCATAATCATAATGGGCTATTTAACTGCAAAATTTAATTTTAGGAGAATATTTGATAGGGGTTTAGCTTGCTTAGGTACAATGAGTTTTTCCATATATTTGCTGCATGAATTTATATTTGAAACATTTCAAAAAATGGAAATCCCAGCCATATTGATAGACAATATTTCTTTGCTGAATAATGCGCCTGAGGACATTCAAAAATTCCTTTTAGCCATAATCCTCTATATACCTTGTGTTTGTTTATTATCTGCTTTGAGTTTCAAAGTTATTGAAGAACCATTTTTGAAATTACGATTAAAATATCTGAAGGATTATGCAGAAAAGAAAACAAATATTTTGGAAACAAAACAAACGCTGCATAATAGTATAAATTTGGGTAATCCAGTCAGATTAGATGAAAATACATAGCCAAATAAAGACAGATAGTGTATTTTTATGATAAGTTTCAATATGGAAGGAATGATGAGGAAATTAAGATGATTAGTTTGAACAAAATACATATTGTTAAAATTCTTTTTTTACTGCTTTCGATCTATTCAGTTCAAGCTTATGCATTGGAAGTGGCATTGAGTTTTGACGATGCCCCTTTGGGTAGTGGACCCATTCTGACTGGCAAGGAACGTGCCAATAAACTTACTCAAGCATTAAAAGATAATAACGTACAAGAAGTTGTTTTCTTTTGCAGTAATCTAAAAAATTTTAGCGACGAAGATCAAGCCCGAATTCGACATTATGCGGAATCTGGACATATTATTGCCAATCACTCAACTTCTCATCTTGATCTTCAGAATCCCACAGTAAGCGCAAAAGAATTCATAGCAGATATTATCGATGCGGATAAAAAATTAAATGTTTTTCCTAATTATAAACGCTGGTTCCGTTATCCCTATTTGCGCCAATCATCTTCAATTATAAGCAAAGATAATAATCGAGCTGTTGAAGAATTTTTGGAAAAAGAAAAATATAAACATGGTTATATTACTATTGAGACCTACGATTGGTATCTTAATAAGCTTGTCAAACAAGACATCGAAAAAGGCATTCAGCCATCTCTTGATAAGTTAAGGCAAGTGTATCTAACAATGATTTGGGATGGAATTTTATTTTACGATAATTTAGCAAAAGAGGTTTTGGGTAGGTCTCCGAAACATGTCACATTATTGCATGAAAATGACATGAGCGCCTTATTTATTGGCGATTTAATTGCGCATGTCCGTAATCATGGGGGCAAAATTATTCCAATATCTGAAGCCTATACTGATCCCATTGCAGATCGTGCCTTAGATGCAATTCCTTACTCACAAAGAAGGATTCGAGCCATTGCAAGGCAAAAAAAGTATGATGGAAAATTGATTTCACAATACGAAGACGACACTAACATTGACAAACTTTATCGTACAATGATACCGATGCCCGGGAAGTGAACATAGTGAAATGGATTTCTATGGTTTAATTTTGTATTTTTTGCAAGATGGAAAATGGGCTATTATTCTAAAAATATTCAAAGCATAACACAGCAATCATGTGAAGTTGGTTTTGAAGCCGCAGTTTCAGGTTTATAAGAAGCACCATTTCTGTTAAAATCAAATAGCACAGGCTGAGCATTCGGTTTGACATTGCAAATTTCTGTAGTAGGTTTTTTCCCTATTGGTATCGTACGATCCATGAATGACATAATATCTTTTAGCATGGGAAAAACAGAATGTTGAAACGCATGGTTGGCGTTAACCCTATACCATGCTATTAAAATAGACAAGATTGACCAATACGAATCTAGTCTCAATGCTATTTGTTCATTTCTTTCAAGATATCCTCTGATTCTTAATTGTAAATTATTCGGAAAGAAACTTTCTAACCCATTAAGGTCACCTATAGTTTTATTCGTTTTTTCTAGCAACTGTAAGAGAGTTTGCCCTAAGTGTTGTGTTGTGCGTGGCGATGTTATTGGATATGGCAAAGAAAGTGATCTTAAAACAGTTTTCTTGTTTTTTGAAATGCCTTCTATGATGGCCGGAACTAATGTGGTCAGTTTAGAATCATAGTCCAATGAATGGGAGACAAAAAATAAAAAATCGGTTGTGGTTGTAGAAAAACGCAAAAATTGAGCAATAGCGGTAAATGTTAATTCTTCAACCCAAAAATCCCGAAGTATAATTTTGGATAAAACACCATGACAATTCCCCTGAATTGCTTGAATAATTTCAGCACTCTGCTTATCGTTTGTGAGACAACCCAAAGACAATATTACCTTTGTGAGCGTTGGGCTTGTTTTCAATAGTAACTTTAAAGGATCAAGTAAAGAATCAAGCGCTGTTATATTTCTCAAAAGTAGTTCCAGGTCAAAGCCAATATAAAGTTCGAGCTTTTGTAAGATACAGTAGGGATTCGTATTGATCTTTAAACAAATGTTTCCTAATTCGGATAATATGAAACCATTATTAATTAATCTCAAACCATTTATGCGAGTACTGATACCCATAACATCTGCTACAGCAGACATACAATGACTATCCGCAGAATTCTCGAAATATATATCTGATGGAATATCAAAATGCGGATTTTGATATTTTGCTCTTAACAATCTTCCTGCTGCCATGCCATGAACCAGCTTATCTGTTTCGTTGTCAATAAGAATATCATTCAGCGTCCTACTTGTACTTAATAAAGCTTCTAAAGCCTTAGTTGTTTTTGCTGCACTCTGCATATGCATTAAATTGACCGCTATATTAAGATTTCGTATATTAGAATCAGGGTTGTTGTTTATTGCCAGAATAATTATTTCTAATTGTTCATCATTTAGACCACAATTCGCCAATTTTAGATACATGAGTCTCTTATTTGATCTTAATAATTGTGTTAAAGATTGAACTTCTCGCATTACCAACTGATAACCTGTAAGATCAAGGCCAGTTAGGGCGGAATGAGAGTTACTCTGTACTCCTTGAAAAACGGATACTAATGCTGCAGCATCTTCATTTCTTATTCGGAAGCCCGTAATGTGAACGGCACCTAATGTACGATTAAGTTTTATAAAAGTTCCCAATGCTTTTAAGGTTTCCGTCAATTGAACATTACGAGCATATGGAAATATTAAACGTATCACACCTATATCAGGGTCAAAATCGGTTCTGTTTAGAAAATCTATGATATAGTCGTTCTCAGTTTTGCTGGTTTCAGCTACCTTAGCTGCAGATAATTCTAAACTTGTTTCAATGCATGGAGTATTTAGTAAATGCTGCATGAATACGGCAATGGTTTTTTTCCCAACAAACCTATACGGAAGGTTAATCCTAACAGTTCCTTTAATTACTTTATAGTAATCGCCCGGCTGCTTTATTTGTTTATCAGTTTCATTTTCAAATAAGTCATAGTAAGCCTTTAGTTTTTTGGAAAACGTTTCTGCAAGCTCGTCATCCGTTTTGATGCTTTCGTCAATTTTTATGCATATGTGATGAATCAGATTTTTCTCTGATTTGATTTTGTTTTCTACAACTGTAACAGCAGTGCTCATAAAAACTGATTAGCAATCACAATCTAGATGCAGATTCAGTGTGCATGTGATGGAGCTGAAGTAGGACAATTTTGTTTTTGAGCACTTTGTCCATCAAATGTGTTACGAAACTTTTGATGTAATTTCATAAATTGATCATAACAAGGCATGCGAGGATCCATATTTCTAAAACAATATCGCCCTTCAATTGAGTCCTCGAGACGTTGATATACTGCAAGGCTACTATATTCAATGTTGCAAGACTCTAGACGTAAGGCGAGCTCTGATACTAATGGTGAATAGCCCATTCGTTCTAAACAGGCTTGATGACTGTTTTGAGCGTTATGCAATTTACGAACACTTTCTTTAAAGGTTTGTGTACTATCTGCACAAGCTTCTATAGCGGCCATTCCTGTGGGCTTTACAACAGGTTGTTGCGTTGAATTCGACATGAAAGGAAGTTGTTGTAGCATGAAATTACCAAACTGTTTTAAGGCAGATACCATGCCATAGTTGTAAGTGGGCTTATGGTTGAGAGCCACTTCTAACATTCTTCGATTACATTCTGCAACAGGGATACTGCTATTAGAATTTTGCTTTCCCTGCGGTTGAAGATTCAATTGAGATTTTGCCTGTTTTTCTTTTTCTATGGTTATCTTTCGCTCAGCGAGGACCTTGGCTTCAGTGGCTTTGGCTTGTTCAATCTTTTTTTGCAGGGTCTCTGCCATTTCTTTATCTAGGACTTGATTAGTAGATGTGACTCCAGCAGCTGCGGTAGCGCCAGATGATTTAGAATTGCCTTTGTAATAACCGATACCTAGTTTTTGAGTAACAAAATCATAGCATTGAGTCCAAGCCGATTGAATTGAAAAGCTAAATGGTTTAGGTTGGCTTTCAACTTCTTGCTGTACTGCTTCTGCACATGCGGCGTCGCTTATTTCGGATACCCTCTTAAGGTAATCATCGTATCGGTTTTCTCCGTATATATGTGCCAAATATTCTTGAGCGGCAGGGGATAACGTGAGATCAGGTATAAATGAGCCTGTCGCAAAGGGGTAGGATAACATTGCTCGTAATATAACTGTATCATTTGCTTGAGTTATGAACTGAGTCGCAAATTCTAAACTAGGTACTGACATGACAAGATCTCCCAAGATGACTACTTTCTAACTTGAAACACCATTATGCCATAATTGATAAGAATTGTACTGCTTTGGTTAGGTTTGATTAAGAAGAATTTCTAAAAGTTAGTTTTAAAAATCATTGTATTAGTTTGTTACTTATGATAAATAATATGGTCTCTAAACATCAGTACTACTACTGCTCTGGGGAGCCACTTGAAAGCATTGATTGAAGTAAACACCATTTAAATGTTCAATTTGTGGATAACCTGAAATTGTTGTCTACGTTCTTTAAGGATTTTAAAGATGTCCGTTCCCGTTTTAAGAGGTGAAGAATTATATGTCCCATTTGTGGGGGCTATTGTTGAGCGGATGTATTTAGGAAAAAAACAAATTTTACTACAAATTAGAGCCAAATCTTCCGATAAAAAATATAGTGAATGTTATGAAATTCCTGGGGGAAAATTAAGGGCCTCCCTTTATTGGAATGATATTTATTTGCCAAGCACAAGGGGAACCCGTCTTACTAACAAACGAGTCTAAGGATGCCAGATGGATAGATATAGAGAAAGTAAGGAATATTATCAACAACGCCCCAGAACAATTTTATACTGCGTTTTTAGCTCCGATTAAAAAATATTTACAAAACACAATCCATAATCATTGTGCGCCAAGGGAGGGTTGCATGACAATTGCTGTAAAAGCGTTATCTTTGGAAATGGCAAAAAAGATGGCCGATGCTGCCGAAAGGATTGCCATTGAGAAAAATCTTAAAATCGTTATTGCGATTATGGATAATCATGGTAATTTGAAATATTACCGTAGGATGGATGGTAACAATTTTGTGAGTGTAAGAATGGCGCAGCTTAAGGCCCATACGGCAGCAAGTATTCCTATTTCAACCAAAGCACTTGCAGAACGTAACCAAAATCTTCCCAATGGCCCTTATCTAGGAGTTCCTGGTATTGTTTTACTAGAGGGCGGTTTACCTATACTCACAAAAGATGGGCAACATATTGGAGCTATTGGTATTAGTGGAGCCAATCCTGAATTAGACGGCATATGCGCAGAAGCTGCTTTAAAGGCCATTTCTGACGATTTATGATTTTAACCTACCTGTTTGGGGTGAAGCCTGCTCGCATTGTTACCGAACCTGGCCCTGAAAATGAAAATGTATTATTATCGAATTCAGGGGCTATAAAGTGAACATAAGGTATTTCGGTTGTTGAATTAGTATTGGTCTTCGCATTATCTAAGTTAAATGCTGTCAACATGGGAGCAGGACCTGCTGCTGTGGCATCAGTGGCTGTTGCTTGGTTTGGCATGATCACAGTCATACGGCAGACAGCTCCCGCATATGCATCAGCGCTGTCTATTTCATCTATGATTCGTTCAAACATTTCCTGTTCTTCTTTTTCCCCTTTACAATTTGGAAATTTTAAAATACCTGGGTCTATTTTTAGTATGCCCATATCAACATACTCTTGGGGTCCAGAATTGATAATAAGACCCATTTTGGTTAGAACGGTTCTTAATTTGTATAATACCACCTTATAATCATATATATCTAATGCGAAAAAATTACCTTTTGGAACAAAAATAGCTGCATGCTTAAAACCGCCTGCTTTCTGGATGAATCTTATTACTTTAGCGACTGCAATTTCCTTTGAATCAAATTTTAATGCTTTTGTTAGAGCAGATCTCATAAGTTCTCTCTCATTTCGATCCATTGGAGTATTTGATTTAATCATAAACTCCACGCTTGAGAAGTATTTACCATCTTTTACAGAAGAAAATGCATGACCACACTGAATAGAACCACACCAAACAGAATTTAACGCTTCTTCAAGAAGTATGTGACTATTTTTTCTGGTATTCTTTTACAAAGTTAGCCGCAGCTTCACCATATGTTTTCTTGACTTCTGTCAAATATTTCTCAATTAAGAATTTTTCAACATCTTTTGTTAATGTATCGAATTGTTGTCTTTCAGACGAACTGAGGTCTGATCAAGGATTACACTATCGTTTTCAAATGTTAGTTTGTTGGGAAGCCAAGGAGCAATTTTTGCAGCGCCTACCAAGAAGCAATTTTTAAAGTGTTGCTTCGCTATCATTGTTAGACCTGTTGTATAACTAAGCGATAATTGTTCTAAAGTAATAGGTGCTTTAGGTTTAGCTTTGTCAGTATTAAATTTAGTTAACATGCTTTCTCCGGCGGGCAATATAATAGCATTTATCTTATAAGCAGATCGTTTATAATGCTCCGATTTGTGTGCTTTTCTTAAAAAAGTAAGCTCTTCCTGACTTAACTCAAATCCTCTCATCTCTCACCTTGTAAATTGGATAGCAATTTTAAGACAATAGTATCATATCTAAATTAAAATGGAAGAATAAACTTCTTTTAAATTAAAATAATTCATAGTTTTTCTGGATTGCTTCGCTAGACGCTCGCAATGACGAATCACCTAAAATTCAAACGCTATTGGTATATCTTAAGTATTTTTTATTTATTAAAGCGTATAGGTTTTATCATGCCTGGATCCGCTTTTATATTAATTGCACAATATTCCTCATAATTTGAAAAAATAATTGCTTTACTATCGTAGCTTTTAATAATATCTAAGATGCCGGGAATTGGAATGTATTCCTTATTTAATAGAAGAGCATCTTTAATTTTTTCCAGTCTATGTAAATCTGCCAGTTCATTCTCATAATTATTAAAAAGAACTAGAAACTTCCTAGCCCCTTCTACATATAAATTTAAGGCATAATTATAAAGACCCAATCTTGATTTCTCATTAGCGGCCAACTGTTCTATGACAGAAATAATATTCGTAGGTTTTGAATCTGATATTAACATGAACCAATCAGCGCGAAAATTTGTACCCGCCTTCATGAGCATTTTAAATGTTGCTGTTGCTAATTTTTTTACTTCTTCTTTGGAATCATTAAATAATGTTGCGATTTCTGCAAACATTTTACGATTAAGTCGATAATGAAAACCTTCATGATAGTGTGAATCTAATTGTTGTAAATGTACATTTGGATCAGCTCCATTTTCAAGTAATAATTCAATAACACCTAATAATTGGCCTCTTTTTTTAGGATCTTGTACCGCTGCACTAATCACCAAACGTATTGGTGCATTAGGTATTTTATTAGGCGTATAAAGATGAGATAAAGAAGTATTCGATTGTATTAAAACTTCAGATTGAATGACGATATGAGTAGTAGTATCTCCTTCAACGTAGGATGCATTTGCACCTTTCTTAAGGTGATCTTCGATTGTTTTTAAATCGACATCTAATAAGGCATTTCTATAAGTATTAACTTTAACTAATTGTGAAACAGCAGACATGTGTACTTCCTATCAAATTTTATGATTAAAAAAATTGTATATTACCTAATAGTAATAGAATTTTCAATACCCTAATCCATATATACCCAAAGCGAATCAAATTTAGGTGTCGTCATTGCGAGGGAGCCTGCAGCCTGCGACCGAAGCAATCCAGAAAATTAGCTTTAAAACTGGATTGCTTCGCTATCGCTCGCAAAGACGCACGCTCAAATATCTCCTAAAATTCATTCGCTTTGGGTATATCCTAAAGAAAATGAAAAACAATATCCTTGTTGTTTAGATGGAAAACAAGCTTGTCCACCAGAAGATGTGGGTGGTGTTGGTGGATATGAGCGATATCTAACAATATTAAAAGACTCAATGCATGAAGAATATTGGGATACAGTGCGTTGGAGAGGCTTGCATGATCCAGATTCTTTTGACTCCAAAATAGTGAAATTTCATAACCCTTCTAGACGATTGGAAAGAGCATTTAAGTAGTAGTCCAAGAAAAATGAGACAATGCATTATTTTAGTGGGCTAATTATAAATTTATTATAATCAGCCCACTAAAACAAACTCCATCTGACGAAAGAAACAGTAAGATTTTACGATATAAAGGAGTTGATGGCATAATTAGGGGATGTTACACTAAGTAACTAAATGGATCGAAGTTAAGAGGTAGTATATTTAGCTGTGGCAATTAAAAAGGGTGTTAGTGTCATCTTAACGGGATTCATTTTTTTGTGCCTACCGAGTGAATTTAAAATTCATAATGTCTGTTGTTCGAATTTTTTTCCGATTTTTAACTCGTTCTGAAATACTATTCCTTTGTCTAAACCCATACTCACCAAAGATGGGCAGCACATTGGTGCCATTGGTATTAATGGGGCAACGCCTGAATTAGATGGTATTTGTGCAGAAGCTGCTTTAGATGCGGCAGAAAGAAATGTTATCGTTGATAAGGGCAGAATTTCTGGAATTGTGGATATTGATGAAATGTTTTTCGGAGATCCCCTATTTGTGATAGGGTTGACCTACGCAGCTCTAGAAAAAGACGGTTATGATACAGTCTACCCCGATGCTTGGGTAGAATTATTGCAGTTAGACAATAAAGCGCATCTTCGGGTATTTTTTTACCGCTTATTCTATACAGCATTATTTATGCGACAGTATTGTCGAGGATGATTTATACGCGCCTCTAATCAAGACGGCAAATTGGAAATCGAAAAAAGATATCAAAAATAAAATAACTAGCGAAGAGACATAACGTTTCCCTCGGAAAACGTTATGTTAATTTTTTTATTTCTTGACTGCAGCCTTAGAAATAGTGGAAGAGGGTGGAGATAGCGCCCCTGCTGACCCATTTTCATTAGGTGTTACATGTGGAGTGGTAGCAGTTGCTGCATTGATGGAAGCAGTAATTTTTGAGTAAATATCCGAAAACATAATCGGGAATATATCTTCTTCCTTGCGATATTCATGCATCGATGAGCCATCAGGGTACAAAACAATTGCGGCTTTAGAAGTTCGAAATTCTACTAAGTTATTAGGATTAGAAAAAATGGGCCTAACTTCTTCAAACATCCCTTCAGCACCTTCATCAGTGTACATACCTGGGCGCGGGCGAATCGGGCTTAGCCCTTCTAAAATTGTTAATTCTTTGTCAATCTTCGCATCAACCTTCATAAATTCTACTCCTAAACATGAAGAAAATTATTAAAGTAAAATTATGCCAATAAGTAAGAGAAAAAGCAATAGTGAACATACTAACATTTTTTATTAATAAACTGTGTGGCTGTATTTTGTGCACTCGATTCCGCAGTTTTTTACAGTTGACGCAGCATAAAAATATAAATTCAAGCTGCCCTTTTATATTTGAGAGAGGGACTTGCTTCCATTCTCCCAAGATCTCGGCCAACCATATGCTTTTTTGACTGATATAATGGCACTATCTTATCTATTGCCTGCTTAAATTCTACTAGCGATTCTTTAGGGTCAACGGAATTGACAATATCAAAAACGGTATTCACCAACGCCTCTCCTTTGACATGTTGAATCAGGCAACCAGTCGATATTCCTGGTTGTTTGTTCTTAAATCGGGCTGATTGCTGCGGGTGGAGAAGTAACGCATGTTCGCACAATAGGCTAAGTGTCATGCCCCGCATAGCACCCTCAACGCCGTGTTGTTTGCTCAGCTTATTCCAGCCACCATGCGCCTTCCAGTCCTGGATAAAAACCTCGACTAACCATCTCAAAGTGTAGGTTTGCGCAATGTCCATATGTTGCCACGATAAATCAGTAGCAACAATAAATCGATATTCTGTTTCACCTTCATATTTCAAAGCCACAACAAAACGCTTTTTTCCATGTGATTTAACAATAATTCTAGCCGCAAGCATTGTGACTGATTTTGACTCCCCACCTCGTATTGTAAGCTTTGTTTTTACCCCTGTTCGTCGTGAAAAATAGGTCTCTAATAGAACGCGTTTTCCGCAAGAACGGACTAATTGATTTTTGCGCAGCTGACTAATCACTTGTGAACAATTTGTGATCGAATGATGCTTCATCCATAAAATCTTTGGAACCGTATAGGGCATCTGCTAAAACACTTTGTACTTTGATTTTTGGATGTTGTTCGGCAAAATCTCTTAACAGTTCAAGCGCTAGCATTTGTTTGGTAGGATAATTCAGATTCCGGGCAGACTATTTTATTCGTTCTTTTTTAGGAATACCTGCCTTCTTTTGAGCTTTAATAATTGCTTTCCATTTTTTCATCGCAGGATCTGGAACATAAAAACGAAATCCAACAGGAATCGTTAAAATATCCGTCACAAGGAGTAAAAAAACAAACTCTTGTCCTCTGAACCATCCTCTCGTCTTTTTATCTAGAACCTTATGAACCCCTGGGATCTTACTGGTATTACGAGATCTTACTTTATCTGAATCATCAAGTACTAAAACGCCTTTTGTTACACCATAATGAGTGATGACATATGTAACGCTGGCTTGCAGAAGATAATCCCATGCAATTTTTGCATAACGAAATATCCAACGTAATCGATTCTCATCAAATTTTCCTAAGCTACCCCGCATGAATCCAGACCAGCTAAAACAACCAGTGACCATTAATCCAATTAATATGACAACAAGCCAGTTGGACTGAATTTTCGTCAAAGCATGTGCGGATATTTGTTTGAGGGAGGCATTAAGTCCCGTGACATAATCAGAAATACAATCGACTGGCGTAATTAACATGAAAACATCTTCCTTGCTTTAAATCCCTGGAGAGGGCATTATAGCCAAGTCGGTCTTCTGTTACAGCGTTGACGGTTTTTGCTATGCGAAAACAAGAGCAGTTTCAGTAGTCCGACTTATCTCTCGTATAGTAGGCCATACTTTTTTGCCCTCATCAAGAACTAAAAACTGCGGAATCGAGTTAATATGTGCTTAATCCATATTGTTAAACAGCATCAATATCAGCCCAATTCAAAATCATTCTAATCAGGCCACCCCAACAGCGGGATAATCAGGGCATTTTCAATCTTCTTATTTAGCAAGATAGGTTTCTACCTGTTTATAGTCTCTGTATCCTTATTAGTTTATGAAACTATTAAGAGGGAGACACAATGGCTAATAGGAGAATAGAGATGTATGAATATCGACAAATTATTTTTCGTTTACGGCAGAACCAAACAAACCGAGCGATATCTCGAGATGGCATGGGGTGCCGAGATAAAATAAGTGAAATTAAAAGAATTGCTAAAGAGCAGGGCTGGTTGGATGCCAATGCTTCTTTGCCAGAAGATGAAACGTTACATGCTTTCTTTGCTAAAAAACCAATGCATGTTCAAAAACTAAAAATAGCCCCCTATGTAGAAATCATCACTCAATGGGTACAAGAAGGTATTCAAGCAAAAATAATTTTTCATCACTTACAAAAAAAATTTGGTTTTGATGGAGAGTATAGCTGTGTTCAACGTTTTGTTAAAAGAATTAAAGGAAATGAGAGTGAATTAACAGTGCCTCTAGATTTTAAACCAGGAGAAGCGGCGCAAGTTGATTTTGGCCAGGGTCCGGTACTGTTAGACGAGCGCACAGGAAAAGAAGAAAAAACTTGGTTTTTTCTATTCACTTTATGTTGGAGTCGACATCAATATGCTGAATTTGTGAAAATTTAATTCTGAACGGTAAATTTAAAAAAGTCTTGTAATTTTTAAGGGTTTTACAGATTAGTCTGTTAGAACGATAAGCGAAATAATGATATTGTTAGAAAATCAAGAAGGTGATACATTAAGTTCAGTAGTAACGGTTTAAGAATTTAAATGAACTTTAAGTTTTTATCAGGGTTGCTAATTTTCTGAAAAGTAAGAAAGCAAGTTAGTTGATCAAGATGAAAACTATTGAGTCTTTAGAAAACGATAAGCCAGTTAAAGAGGGTTCGGAGGGGTTGGCAAATAATGTAGCTGGTTTAGCGACTATTTTAAGACCTACCACGGTTATGACAGGAACTAGAATGAGCCCCTGGACTGTTCTAAGACCATAAAAAGGTGGGGGGCAGTAAATGTTAGCTGAGAATTTAACTGCAGATAAGGAATGATTTATGCCTCTTAGAATATATCGTCGAGCTGGTCATAATTTTGATATACTTCGAGCCACTGCTTTAAGAATATCGTCAACGCCTACAATAACCACGCTAAGTAGAGCCACTCACCAGAAAGCTAGTTCTAATGGAGAGGGTTCTAGTCCTAGCGTACCTAGCTTATGGGCGCGGTTAAATTTTAAGCGTAAAAAATTTGAAGAACGTTATAAAGATTGGAAAAAAGACAATTCTGCAACGGACGAATTGATGCAGTTTGCGCTGAAAAATTTTGTTTATGTTGGCTTAACGGCTGGAGTTGCTTATCTTTTCAAAGAACATATTGAGGCAGTTAAAAAAGTTGATCGGATTAAATTAGCAGTAGAGAGTCAAACAGCGGATAATGCTGTTAGATTAGAGAAAATGTGTATATTTGGTGCTCAACCTTTTCTTTATCTGACTAGGCATCTGACGGAGATTGATAAACAAGAATATGATAAAAACCAAGCTGAATTGATCCAAGGAATTAATCAACAACAGCGTTACTTACAAGAATTTTCTTTAGTTCCTTATATTCCTGCGAAGGGTCTAGAAAAATATTTACAAAAATTAAAATTCCTTTTAACTCATCCTATCGGTTATTTAATTTATCCTACTGAACGGATAATGGAATTAAGAGTGCGTTTAGAGCAGGAAATAGAACAGCTTAAAGTTGTCCAAGCTTTTAATGAAATTATCTGGTTGCAGAAAAATCGTCAATATAAGGTAGCCTTGACCAAAATTGAAGGAGTTATTCAAAAACTAGAAGCGTATCAAAAAAATTTAACTCAAAAAACCTTATTTAATTTACCCACTATTCTAGCGGCGGCTTATAACGCTCAAGCAAAATTACAAGCCAGTTTGGCTTTTACTAAAAAACCAGAGGAGGTAAAATTACTTCGTGATGATTCTTTAGCTGCTTACAACAAAGCAATCGCTGTTCTTGAGAAAGTCCCAGATAGATGGGCTGATCTAGCAATTTTAAAGAGCAGTAAAGGATTTTTATTAGCTGATTGTGACCGCCCAGAAGAAGCCCTAACACTACACCAGGAAGCCGATATCCTAAAACCCAATGATGGACATATTTTATGTGGCATTGGGGAAGCGCTTTATAGTATTGAAAAAACTCAATTATTGCCAAGAAAAACTCAATTGGACCTCGCCTATGGTTATCTTACGCGTGCACTACAGTTGAGTGAAACAGCTAATAAGTACGTATCACGAGGAAAGGTGTTATTAGAACTGAATGAGACTGATGGGGCAATGGCAGATTTTGAAAGTGCTTTAAAATTGGATAAACACCATATTGAAGCCAATTTACAAAAAAGTTATTTGCTGCTTAGTCAACCGAAACCGGCTTGCACAGCAGCAGGGACCTATTTTAAACGAAGCTTAGTGCCGCTTATCGGTCGTTCTTTTGAAATTGAACGAAGGAAAGCGACTTTTGCTAAAAAATTACCCTTATCCTGTCACCCATTAATGGAAGACCTGTTTTTAGGGGCGGAAGATGTTATAGGGGAAAAAACTTCTATCCCGAAACAATTAAAGTGATCCTTATAGGAAAAACTCATGTTAACACTCAAACCTGCTTATCCATTTGATCTGTTATTAAAAAAATATAAATTTCTGATTATTTTATGGCAATTAAGTTTTTTACTTATACCTTACTTATCATTTGCCGAACCTAAAAATTTAAGTTTGGATTACATTGTTAATGAAAAAGCTTACTTTACTCTTTTAGAGAAGGATGTGTTATCTTATATTGAACAGAAAAAATTAAAATCTCCCACCTGTTTTATAAGTTATGCCTGGGGAAATCCTGACCATGAGGCATGGGTTAAACGATTAGCTGAGATGTTAGTCAAAGCGCAATTTGTAGTATTGCTCGATAGATGGGAGGATCGCAAAGGCAGGGTTTTAACTAATTTTATTAAAAAAATTGAAGGCTCCGACTGGATTATCGTGGTAGGCACAAATAAATATCTAGAAAAATATAATAAGCGTGCAAATTCATTAAAAGAAAGAGAACATGTCGTAAAAATAGAGGCTCAATTACTTGAATATCTCATCTCCTTCAATGAAAAAAATGGAGACAGGGTAGTTCCAATACTATTAGAAGGAACTGGAGAAGAAAGCCTACCTTTTATGTTTCGGCATAAAATAGCCTCTGATTTCACAAAAAATAATTATTTTGAAGAGTTATTAAGACTTATTCATGATCTGTATAAAATTGATAATCAGGATAACACCTTTGAAAGTTTTGTTAAGAAGTTAAGAAAATATTCTTCTGCAATTTCCATGAATATCACAGAAAAAGATCGACAAGAATTTGAAAAGACGAGAAGACAAGAAATTGAAAAATTAGATAATAAAATTTTTGATGATGTTGATAAAATTAAAAAAGAAGTGCTTTTAAGTCCGTTGTCTCGATTTAGAGCAAGATATGTAGATAGTTGAAAAATACTATCATGTTGAGTATCTTCAAATTTACAAAAATAGGTTTTTTACGGTTCATAATCCTTCAATTAATCTGTATTTCCGCTGTAAGTTCAGAAATCCTACAAGATTTAGATTCTTCGAAACCTAGAGAAACATTATTAAAAGTAACGTCTCCTTCATTGGTTGATAATCTGGAAAAAGAAAATAATCAACCGATTGAATTAGTAAAAACAGCTAAATTGAATTTTTATATGAAGGAAATTGCTTTTCAACAACTTCTAAATCAAGATATTTTACCTTATCTTAGACAAAAAAACTTAAAAACCCCTTCTTGTTTCATTAGTTATGCCTGGGGAAATGAAGATCATGAGCATTGGGTTGAAAAATTTGCTCAGATGCTTGAAAAAGCAGGAATAGAAGTTTTTTTAGATCGATGGGAAAACAATAGAGGTAAAGTTCTAACTAAATTTACCAACAAAATAGAAAATTCAGACTGGGCTATTGTCATTGGAACTAAACTTTATTTAGAAAAAACTAGAAAAAAACCTGATCCTAATACCAAAGAACCCGAACTTAAATCAGAAGTTCAATTGATAGAATATTTTGTTGGGTATAATTCGCAGCGCAATGATAGAGTGATTCCTGTACTACTAGAAGGTACACCTGAAGAAAGTCTCCCTTTTATGTTGCGTCACAAGATAGCTTCAGATTTCACACCTGGCAAGGATTATTTTCAAGAGCTACTTAATCTTATTCATGACTTATATGGAATAGATAATCGTGATGAAATTTTTGAGGGTTTCTTTAAAAAATTAAAAGTTTACCTATTTGAGATTGATAATAATGTTACTGCCTTAGAACGAAGACAATATCAGGAAAGGCTCGAAAAAGAAGAGCTTGCACGTAAATCTAAAATATCACAAGAGGTGGTTGTAATTAAAGAAAAACTGTTAAAAGAACTATTGTCTATTTCGAGAGTTTGGAATTTACCCAGGCAAGATAACAAATTTTATGGAAGAGAAAGACTTTTAAATGAGTTGCATTTAAGATTAGATCCACGGCTTGCATTTCGATCAACAAATAATTTGGCAATATGCGTTTGTGCAGGGCTTGGAGGGGTTGGTAAAACGCAACTGGCCTTACAGTATATTCGTCACACAAAACAACCTTATACTTTGAAAGCCTGGTTTTATGCGGGTGATCTTACTCAATTGCAACAGAAATATTTAGAATTTTCAAAATATTTAGGTTATAAAGGAGAGAAAAACAAGATTATCGAAGCAATAGAATTTGTTAACCAATGGTTCCAAGATCATCCAGGTTGGCTTTTAGTTTTTGATAATGCGGAACGATATGAAGATATTGGGATTTTTTTACCAAAGCAGGGTGGTAGCATATTAATAACAACACCTAATATTGAGTGGCCCACGAAAATAGATATCTTGCCTGTTAATCTTATGGAAGAAACTGAAGCAATCGAGTTGGTAAAAAAATTAACTCTAAGAGAAGATGCTGAAATAAAAAATTTAGTCGCCACTTTAGGATATTTACCTTTGGCACTTGCTCAAGCCAGTGCCTATATAAGGGAAAAACATAAAACGGTTGCTCAATACTTAAAGTTATATGAACAACATGAGCAAGCATTGTTGGCAGATAAATCTTTACCGACAGGGGCAACACATGTACCAGTTGCGGTAACTTGGAACACAAGTTTATCCACTATAGAAGCTGAATTAAAAAAAGAAAATAAGCCTTTATTGGCACGCATTTTACTAACGGTATGTGCTTACGTTGCACCAGCAAATATCCCCATTAATGTCCTTTTAAGTTGGCTGGAAAATACTTATCCAAACATTAAAGAACATGCTTTGATATTAGATGAATTATTAGGGAAGTTGAAAAGATATTCTTTAATAACTTTAGATCCTATAAAACAAAGTGTATCTTTACACCCTCTTGTACAAAGTGTATTGAGATATCAACACGCTGCCCAAAAAAAATCGACGAAGGAATTTCCTAAGTTAACTCCAGTTTGGTATATGGAAGTAATCGATGCAATCGACGCGGAGTTTTGGCGAAAGACGCATCCCATAGAAGATACATTACGCCAAAAATCGTTGTTTCCTCATATTCAAATGCTTGAGAGACATTATCAGACAATTTTTAAGTCAAGTGAGAAAAGATCAGAATTATCTTTTAGAAAGTTACTATATGATATTGGATATGTTTTGCTTTATATGCTTGATAATGCGAAAGAAGCAAAACCCTACTTTGAGCGTGCTTTAGAAATAGAAGAAAAAAAACATGTTAAAAATAATGTTGAAATCGGTAATATTTTAACGAGTCTTGGAAAAATTTACAGATCTTTAGGCGACGAGAACCGTGCCAAAAGCTCGTTAGAACGTGCCTTATCAATTAAAGAGAGGTATTATGGCGAAAATCATGCTGAAATTACTAACACTTTAACCTATCTTGGGTTAGTCTACAAGGACTTGGGATACATTAAGCAGGCGAAAGAATTACTAGAAAGGGCGTTAGTAATTAGTGAAAATTATTACGGCAAAGATCATATTGCAATTAGCAGAATCTTAACTTATCTTGGCATAGTTTACAGTGATTTAGGGGATACTGGACAATCAAGAAAAGTATTAGAACAAGCCCTGTCAATCGAAGAAAGGCATTATGGAAAAAATAATTTTGGGTTGGGTTGTATCTTAACTTATCTTGGTGATACTTATAGAGACTTGGGAAATACTCAATATTCAAAAAAATTATTAGAGCATGCTTTATCGATTAAAGAACAACATTATGATAAAGACCATTTTGAAGTGGCTATTACATTGTCTTCTCTCGGAGAAACTCATAGACATTTAGGGAATGCTAACCTATCTAAAGAATTACTAGAACGTGCACTTTCAATTGAGAAACAACATTATGGTGAGGGTCATTTCGAAGTGGCGGTTACTTTAACTCGTCTTGGAAATGCTTGCAGAGATTTAGGAGAGATTACGAACGCGAAAAAATCGTTGGAACATGCTCTAGAAATTAAAGAAATCCTTTATGGAAAATATCATCCTGAAGTTGCTAATACTTTAACACACCTTGGCATTGCTTGCAACGACGTAAGTGATTTTAAAAAAGCGAAAGAACTATTAGAACGAGCTTTAATAATAAGAGAACAACAGTTTGGTAAAACTCACTTTCAAACAGCTCAAACCCTAACCTGTCTTGCAAGCATTTATAGAGATTTAGGTGAAGTAAGACAAGCAAAAGAGCTTCTGGATCGTGCCTTAACGATTAGAGAATCTTATTATGGAAAAGATCATTTTGAAGTGGCTTCCACCCTGGTTTGTCTTGGGAACGTTTCTCAAGATTTGGGTTACTTAAACCAAGCGAAAGAATATTTAGAACGTGCTTTGATAATTAGAGAAAAGTATTATGGAAAAGATCATTTTGAAGTGGCCTCTGTTTTAAACCATCTTGGTAGTGTGTATGGAGCTTTGGGGGATTTTAAAGAAGCGAAAAAATATTTGAAACGCTCTCTTAATATCAAAGAGCTATATTATGGAGAAGATCATATAGAGGTAGCAAAGACTTTATTTAATTTAATGGAAATTCACATGAAACTTGAAGAATTTCTAATTGCTTATCCTTTGGCACAACGATGCTATTATGTTTTTTCCAATACCCAAGGAATACAACCCTTTTATATAGAAAAGGCCATGGATTACATAGAAAAAAGTAAAAAGGGGATAGGTGACAAAGTGTGAACCACTCTTTTAATTGAAGATTCAATTTGAGTTAACATTATATTTTTAGCGAAATTTATAGATAAAGGGAGGTAATAAAGTGAAAAATATCCTTATTAAGTTAAATACTGTAAAATATTTTCTTACACTTCTGATTTTAGTGCTATGTAGTATTTTTTTTATGAGAGTAGAATCTGATGAAAATTTATCGATGCGTTCAGAAATAAAGTCAGGAAAAACTGTAGAGTGGAATTTGCCAAGACAGGATAATAAATTTGTTGGTCGAAAAGATATATTAAGAAAACTTACAGAGGAGTTTCAATCTGTTCAAAATAAAAAAGATGAAAAGACTCAGATTGTTGCTGTCTGCAACGGGTTAGCTGGTATAGGAAAAACGCAATTAGCTTTAGAATATGCAAACCATACCCCTCTTTCCTACACATTAAAAATATGGTTTTCCGCAGAAACTACCCAACAATTATATGAAACCTATTCTCAATTTGCAAAAGCAATTGGATATAAAGTAAATCAACCGTCTTTAGAAGCTGTGCGTGATTACGTTAAATATTGGCTCGAAAATCACCCAGGTTGGCTCTTGATTTTAGACAATGTACCTGATTATGAAACTATTATTCCATTTTTACCTCAAGAAGGTGGCCATGTTTTAATCACAACTCGTCATCAGAAATGGCCAGATACTTTTTACTCTATTCCTCTTGATGTGATGTCTGAAGAAGATGCTATCTTAATGATAGAAACCATAACACAATTAACAGCTCAAGAAAATAAAGAACTAGCAAAGGAGCTGGGCTATTTGCCGCTAGCGCTGGCGCAAGCAAGCGCCTATATTAGGGAAAATGGAAAGACTACTGCACAATATCTAACCCTTTACCGCCAGTACGAAAATAAAATGATTTCTAATAAAACAATGCCAGTTGGAACGAATCATGTCCCTGTGGCAGTTACTTGGAATACGAGTTTGGATGCCATCGAAGCAGATTCTAAAAGAAAGGGTTATCTGCCTCTAGATCGTACTTTACTGACAGTTTGTGCATACTTAGCACCTGTTCAAATTCCTAGGAAACTTTTATTGTCATGGTTAGAAATAAATTATCCGGAACTTGGAGCACGAGAAATAAAGTTAGATCAAACTCTTGGTCAATTACATAATTATTCTTTAATCCATATGGATCCCGAAGGGGAAAATTTATCTATACATCGGCTACTTCAATCAACAATTAGGCATCAGCAATCCGATATGCTAAATTATAATCAGTTTTTTTTATCTTTTAGAAAGTTGCAGGAGAAAGAAAATTATAAAGAGGCAAGTGATTTTAGAGAGGTTGATTCAATAAAACGTGGGTATGATATATTACCGCATTTCGAGCATTTCTTAGAATCAGAAAAAATTCAAAATTTACTGGAAAATGATCAAAAAATATCGATAGAAATTGCAGAAACCATAAAATATTTTTCAACAATTTATAGAAAAAAAGATTTTGATTCGGAAAAAACGATAGAATGGTTAATGAAAGCAAAAAATATTGTTGAAAGGCTTATGGTAGCTAATACGAAAATAGGCAAGAAGGATGGAATAATTTATGATCTGCGAAGATTAAACGCAAGTATTATGTGTGATTTGGGATTAATGTTCCGAGAGTTAGAATACCGAAAGCCAAAAAAATACCAAAACCTGTTAAGCGAACAAAAAGTAACTGATCCTGTTGTGATGCTAGAAAACGCTTTGCTCGAGTGCAAAGTAGATTGTGATGACATTAATGCAGCAATAAGACATGAGTTGGCAGTCGCTTTAATAAATCGTAATAATTATGTGGAAGCAAAAAAGCAACTGGAAAACTCGTTGAAAATCTCAGACAAAGAAACAGCCTATTATGTAAGAGCCTTATCTTATATGGGGTATGTTAATGTTCAATTAAAAAAATACAAAGAAGCCGAGCAGAACTTACATTCAGTAGAAAATATTTTAAAAAACAAAAATCTTACTCGAACGAGAGAAATGGGCACTGTATATTATTTCCTTGGCTATTATTACAATAAGATAACTAAGTATAACTTGGCTATTAAATATTTAACTGACGCTGCTGAAATAAGAGAAAAAATTGCTGATATGGATCCAAGACTTATTAAAATAAATTTTGAAATAGGCTATGCATACGAGAAGTTAACTGAAAATCAAAAGGCAATTACCTTTTACAAAAAGGCCATTGATATTGCGAACGTAAGACTTGAAAGTACACATGAAGATATTATAGAACTGAAGAATAAATTATCCGCTTTGGGTGTAATAAATAATATTGAAAAACTTCTAGGAGCAAAGACCATTAACAAAAAGATATTAATAATAAGCGCCGGTTTGGCAGGAACAGGAAAAACTGCACATTTAAAGTACTTAAGTAGAAAAGTTTCTAATAGTGTTTATTTAGGTAAAGACATCATAAGTTCAATACTTTTACAAGGTAAACCTTATTTTTCTGACTATTATAACCAATATGTAAAAATGCAGAGCTATGAAGTGATGCTAGCGCTTGCACGTGATAATTTAGAGCGGGATACATTAGTGATCCTCGATGGTAGTTTTGGAGACAAACTAACTTCTGGCTTGTTGAAAAATTACCTTAATTCTCAAGATTTTGTTACCAAAGTTATTTATTTTCATTGTTCTGGGAATAAACAATTAGACAGATTGCGCTCAAGAGGAGATGGTCGCGATTCAGACAAATTACAAGAAGGAAAATTTATTCAATATCGTCAGGAACATATAAAAAATCATTTAGTAAATCTTGCAAAAACGTCGCATCTAATGGTAGACACAGAGAGGGATGAAGATCTTGAAAAAAATATTGAAATGATTTGTAAATTTCTAGAAACACCAAAGACGGCTAATATAACCTATCGTTTTGATAAAGACGACAGACCTCTTTCTCCAACAGAAGCCATGCAAGGAGCAGATGGATTTTCTTCTTTATTAAAACTGGGATATATAAAATAAGAGATTACAATTAGGTCAGTTAATATGTAACTTGAGAAAAAGATAACGAAAATTACTATGAACCCAAAAATGAAGAGGTTTTTTGAAAGAATTTTACTAATAGGCTTATTTTTATTATTTGGTGGGGATAATACTTTTTCTGAAGAAGGCGAAAATTTTTATGACTCAAAAAATAAAACTATATTCGATGCAAAAGATAAAAAAAATTATACGATTGTAAATTTAAAACATGATGCTCAAAAACGCGCTTTTTTTTGCAAAAACTCGAAAATGAAATTTTACCCTATATAAATAAACAGAACGTAAAACCTCGCAGTTGTTTCATAAGTTATGCTTGGGGAAATGAAGAGCATGAACGATGGGTGGAAGAATTTGCTAAATTCCTTGAAAAAGCAAATATAACTGTCTTGCTTGATCGGTGGGAGCATAAGAAAGGAGGAATTCTAAATGATTTCGTTAAAAAAATTGAACATGCAGATTATACAATTGTAGTGGGCACTAAAAATTATTTAGACAAGATCAATAAGAAATATGAAAATAGGGAACCGATAATTAAATCGGAAATTTACTTGATAGAGTATTTTATTGGATATAATGCCGAAAGAAATGATAAGGTGATACCAATAATATCAGAAGGAACAGTTGAAGAAAGTCTTCCATTTTTTTTGAGACCAAAAGTGGTTTCTGATAAGTCTATCAAAAAAGTCAACAACATATTGAAGGATGTCTTGAAAAAGGCGAGATAGATTACGCTGAATTAACGCGATGGAGCTTTCCAGATGAATTTTTATGTTTTGCAATGGAAAGTAAACTGCTGAATTTTATTGATAGCAGTTATCCAAATCCCAGGGTAAAAAATGAAGTTCCAATTTGGTTAATAATTGGTTGTCAATAATATCTAATTGAGGAGCAGAAAAAGTCACTGATATATCATCCTCGTTATATATTCAGCACGTTGTTAAACGTTGGTTTAGGACAAGAGGGGTTTCATATAGCTAGGTATGAATTTGGGCCAGGCAACGAAGATGGCGGCTGTTCTAGATCTGGATTTATGGGATAGCCTTGATTGTAAAGTACATGCTATAGCAACGCGATATACAAACTGGAATGCAGCGAATGAAACATATGAAGAAAAATATGGGGTTCTTGTTTCAACAAAAAAATATACTGATCCGAAAATGATGATAACCCACTATGACCTAAGAGTACAAACCGAAGAACGTTTTCGACAGTTTAAGAATGATTGGTATATTGCAAATTTTCCCTCACCTCATGAACCTTTAATTGAAAGCCATGTATGCTTTATCCTATTAACTTATTCCTTATTGCAGCTATATTTGAGGCGAAAAGATTTACAAGAGATAACTAATAAAATGATCAGCAGTTTGCGAGCAGATGAACGCTTAGGAAAAGATGCCGTGTTAGTTTATGCACGAGAAAAGTTTGGAATTTTTGATTTAGATGATTACACAGTACGAGTGGCCGGTTTACAGGATATCCCGCGTGCAAAACTGATAGTCACGATGAAGGCACAAAAAGGAGGGACGCCTAAAAAGAAATCAAGAGGATTGACGTCAAAGGATTTTCAACGTTTTCCATCCCTACCAGCGTAAGAAAGTAAACTCACAACATAGTTTTTGATCGAAAAAGGCCAGATGGTATGGTGTACTATCGCCTTTTTCTAGTGTCTGAATTACAGTTATACAACCAGGCTATCTTCTCCATTTTTTCTTTGTGGATCCTTCAGTGTATATACCCTGTTTTCAACGAACAATGGGCTCAGAGATATAAATAATCTGTAAAGGGATATCGAAACATAATAATTTTAAATTCTAACTTAAAATTGGAATGTTACTTATGTGTACATATATCCTTATGATTGTTTTGGTGAACCTTCCAAAATGTCTTGCACTTAAATGCTATAGTTCTGACATGATCATTGCAAAAATATATAGTTTGCAATCACCTGATAACCAAAAAAAGATATTAGAGATTATTTTTTCACGCCGCCCGAGCTCCAGTTCTAGCAATTTTTTATTTGCCCTAAAAACAGCCAATCTTAAACTATTCGAACAATTTTATATTGCCTTAAACGAACATGAACGTAAAAGACTAGATGAAAAACTATCCTTTTCAAAAAACCCGATGATAGATTGCATCCAATCCGGAGATTTCAAAAAGGCGATGGAGGCTTTCGTTTGTCATCCTGATAGCCCCCTAGATCTATATGACAACTTGGAAGCAAAGAACTCAAAAGGGCTTGCAGAAAAAATGCTACCGTTTTTTTCTGTTCTTTTAACTAATGAATCAACATTCAACATGGAGTATTGTTTTAAAGCAATACGATCATGTTACGAAAGTAAATCTTGCAGGAATGCCAATCCAAATTTAACAAGCCAATTAATGATATTATTCTTACAAAAATCGATTAACTTGAATAATGCTCAAAGAGCTAGTGAGCTATTGGCGTCCAAAGCAGCATGGAATGCTGATACAATTAAAGCCTATGAACATTTTTCAGATAGGGAACGGATTCTCTTATTAAATTATTTCATCAACTCTTTTAATAATCATAACAATATATATTTGCTATTTTCCATTCAAAAAACAACACCTATTTTATTTGACAAAATTTTATCTTCCCAAAATTCGGAAGTTCAAAAATCTATACGTGATGCATTGAATAACCTAACAAAGAAAGAGGCCGAGCCTCCCTATGAGTGGACACAACGAGAAGAAGAGCTATTGAAGTCATTTAATGACAGGTTGAGGGATTATTTTCTGAAAGATTATTCTAGAGAACCTGAAAATTTTGCATTTTCAGTCTTTAAATTTATACAATCTAGCCCTGTGGGATTAAATCGCGATAAATATCCAAATTTATTAAAAAATTTCATAGCAACTTATTTAAAGTTATCCATTGAATTAAATAAGATGGATGATGTAAGCAAATTATTATTTCCATATCCTTCGTGGTCTCAAATCATTTTAGATGCATATAACGTTCTATCAAAAGAAGAAAAAGAAAAACTATTCCTCCCTTTTTTAAATACTGCAGCAAAAACATACAATGCCGTGGTGCTTGGTAATCTAAAGGAATCTTACCCCGATTTATTTGAAAAGGTATTATCTAGCCTCGATCACAAAACTAATCAAGTTATAAAACGTTTGTTAACAGTGCCCTACCCTGCCCGACTAAACGTCTCGAATATTATGACCCAGTTTTCGACACCATTTCGTGAAATAAATGCATATGCAGCACAATTAGTATGTACAGAAACAAATCAAAGGAAAAAATTATATTCATTTCATCCAACAGTGTTACAGAACTCGGAACTTAAGGAATTTTTGACTCTGTTAAGTTTGAAAACACCCCCAATAAAAGAAAGATTTATAACATTTGCATCGTCACATTCTGTATTTAATCCAACGGCGGATCATTGGATTTCAGGCGAAATAGAGATCCTAGAACAGGGGAAATGCCGAATTTTGATTATTGACTCACTTGGTTCTCACGAATCAAAAACACACGATTTGATTATGTCTCAATGTTCAAATGTTTTTGAAGAATTAACCGTATTTCTTTCAGATAGAAAAAGACAACATTCTGGAGCAGGGTGCACAGTATATGCCCTAAAAGATGTTCAGGATTTATATACTATCGGCAATTTTTTAGAACCAAAATATCATAGTAATATATTTGAGTTTGTTTCACAGAACCTGACTGGAATGGTTTTGAATTCGGGAGAAACTGGAAAACAAAATAAAAGTTTTCCATTTTCCGTCCATTCATGTTTATTACCATTACGATTTATGCGTTCAGAACAATCTATAAAACTTCTGGAAGAAACCATTCCCGGAAGAAATCTAGCGGAACAATCTTTGGCTATTAATAAGAAAAAAGAAACAACCTTCCAGTCTTCTAAAAAACACTTTAAAACTATTGATACAAAAGAACGGAATGAACGAATTACTTATAAACTTAATAAAATGGCAGATCATGTTTTAGATTATCTCTTCCTGAACCAATTTGACTTTGCCAAAATGGAAAAAGCAATGGAATCCTTTTCATTAATTGGATTTAAAAAACGAATGGCAGTTAATTCTGCAGTTGCTGGAACAGCTTCAGATGTACAGAATATAAAGTTTACTAAGGAAAAACATGAGATGCAAGAAAAAACCACAAAAGAGCCGTTGTGTTGCCAAGGGACAAAACCAAACCCCAAGACGGATGAAGGACCTGCAACCTCAACAAATCAAGAAAAAGACATCGAGGATATTCCTCGCAAGGGTCCTTCTTAAAAAGAAGGGAATTATCATAGATGATGTCACTTATTAGAATCAGCGAACGATCTAAAGACAGTTCCTTTTGCTGTTGATTCTCCATGGTTTAAAGGAAAAGCGAATATTGCTACTTATACGATAGAGGAATTGTTGGGAACAAAATTACGTGCCTTATTCCAGCGCCGAAAAGGTAGGGATTTGTATGATTTGGCTATAGCCTTAAGGCAATTGCCTATCAATATTGATAAGATATTAAATTGTTTTTCTAGTTGCATGGATTTTATGGGGCTTAAGGTTTCTCGAGCAGAATTTGAAGAGAATTTATTGTTAAAAAAGGCATCAGAACCATTCAGCAGGTTAAAGTCAGTTCTCTTTCAGGCAAAGCTGCTTGTCCTTCAGATCTTCTGGCAGAGGAAGATTTATCGACTCTATTTGGCATTGAGATAGAAGGAGAGTCTGTTAGCTCCAAAAAGAAAAAAGTGGTTGAGTTGAAGAAAGCCAAAAATAAGAAACAGCCAAACAAGATGCCGCTTAAAAAGCCTAGTACTAGGCGTCGTAAGCTTGCGTAACTCATATTCGGCTTTTTTCCAAGCAAAATATCAGTTTTATTTCTTGTGGTATCCTCATGCATACGCAAGGCATCACCGGACGGAAACTGATTCTTGATGGCCTCTAAAGATCTTCTGAGCAGTTATACCTGATTTGAAAAAGAAGCTAGGAGATAAGTTTGTGGTATTTGAGGCTGATATATGTGTCAATGGTTAATGGCGAAGGTTTATGATAATATTATGTAGGATGCTGAAGACAAAGGCTTAAGAGACTGGCGTCAGCAATTGCTAGAAAATATATCTGGTAATGTTCTAGAGTTGGGCTGTGGTACTGGTGCTAATCTTGAGTTTTATCCTGATTCTGTTAAACGTTTAGTACTCATAGAGCCTAGTGTTCATATGCGTAAACAATTGCAAGTAAAAATAACCAGTAGTAAGCAAGCCAATATTGAGCTTTTAAATGATAAGGCTGAGCGTGTTTCATTCCCTGATGAAAGTTTTGATGCTGTTATATGTACATTAGTCCTATGTTCGGTTAATGATTTAGAAAAAACTCTATCCGAAATTCATCGTGTTTTGAAACCTCAAGGTAAGCTTTATTTTATTGAACATGTTGCTGCGACCAATAATAATGCACGATATCTGTGGCAGTGTCGGTTAGCATTTTTGTGGAAATACATTGCGGCTGGTTGTCACATTACACGCCATACTGAGGATGCCATTGCTAGCGCAGGTTTTAATATTGGTGAAATCAAACGCCAGAGTATGCGTGGTGTTCCTGCGATCGTACGTCCTACCATTCGAGGATTCGCGATTAAAGGTTAATATTTACGAGTTAGTATGAGTCAAAATGGAATATATTCGATCTCAAAATTATTCAGAACACTCGTATTTATCACCTGGCGATACTATCATGTTGCACGCCTCTATTAAGGCCATAGGTGAAATCATTGGTGGTCCTGACATGGTAATTCAGGCGATTATGGATGTTGTTGGGCAAACAGGTACATTAATGATGTATGTTGGTTGGGAGGACAGCCCATATCATCTTAAAGAATGGGATGTAAAAAAACAAAAATTGTATTTAGAAGAATTGCCTCCATTTGATATCCATTGTTCTAGAGCAAAGCGAGATCATGGTATCTTAGCGGAATTTTTAAGAACAACACCCTATACATTTAGAAGCCAAAATCCTGGCGCTTCAGTTTGTGCACCGGGCAAAAATGCTGAATTTATAACAGAAAATCATCCCCTAAATTATGGGTATGGTAGGAGAAGTCCGCTTGATAAGTTTTGCCAATTGGGTGGGAAGATTTTAGTCTTGGGGTCTCCATTAGCCCATATTACGTTGTATCATTATGCAGAAGATGTTTGTAAAATCCAAAATAAGCGTATTGTAAAGTGGACATGTCCCATCTTTCAAGACGGTATCAAAGTTTGGATTGAAATAGAAGAATTCGATACCAGCCAGGGGGTTGTTCATTGGCCAGAAGATTATTTCCCACTCATAACCAAAGACTATATAGAAAAGAAGAAATTAACGGCCTGCAAGGTAGGGAATGCAGCCTCGTTTCTGGGAACCATACTGGCTATATTGGGTATTACCTCTTTGTATAGTCCTTTAGGTTTTAATGCTGCTCGTAATTTCTGCACTCGTGTAGGTAATTCAGCAATCTCTTTACTTTATGAGCATTACCATGATACAGAATGGTGTGAGCCTGTGCATGACGATACGAAACAGATTAAGGGTAATGAATAATATCGTTGAAGCTAGCGATTTTAGAGCTCAGATTTCTATAGCCATGAGGTTTGTCAGCATTAAAACGTAAGCCTTCAGCTTTCTTTACAGAACGCCATTTCCCATTCACTAGAATTTCTAGTGTCCCTTCCAGAACAATCACATGTTCTACCACGCCTGGTTGATGAGCTGGTGATAGATGTTCACAACCTGGCAATAACTCTATCTTAAACACTTCAAAATTAAACTGTGCATCATATGGAAAAAGCGAAAAAACACGAATCTTTTCATCTTTGGGATGAATATGTTGGGTTTTACCCTTACGATGAACAGGTTTGTGATCATATGCATGGATATCATCCCTATCTGCGATAAAGGAAGAGAATGGAACATTAAAGCCACTGGCAATTTTCCATAGGGTTGCAATCGTAGGACTAGATTCTTCGCGTTCAATCTGTCCTAGCATGGCCTTGCTGACCCCCGTTTTTGTGGACGTCATGTCGAGACTCCATCCCCGTTCTGCTCGTAAATTCTTTAGAGTTAAAGAAATTTGCTTGTATATGCTATTCATTTTCATACAATTTATAGATTACCCTCAATATTTATCAAATTTTAAAAAATCGCTTGTGCGTCATAACGTACAATGATATGATGGCCTTAAGGTGCGTTATAGCGCATAATGAGCCCAGTGTAAATACTTGGTTATATTAATCCCTATATTTGGAGGAACCCTTATGTCAGAAGAGAAATTCCAAAATAAATTGGTCGCAATACTCAATAAAAGCATTGAACCTGGTAAAGTTATGAATGCTCTTGCTCATATGTGTATAGGGCATGGTTCTGTCCTTGGAATAGATGCGTTACGTCTAACAAACTATATAGATGCAAACGGTGGAATACATCCCTATATCTCGGAATGTCCATTTATAATATTATCTGCCAATTCTAATAAAATTAGGAAATTGCGTCATGAAGCCATTTTGCATAAAATTTCTTTTAATGATTTTACAGATACCATGACGGTTGGAACCTGCAAGGAACAAATCGCAAGAACTAAACAGGTAAAAGACGAGGACCTTATTTACTACGGAATCGTTTTATTTGGCGACTGGGATAAAGTAACTGAATTAACCAGAAAATTCTCATTATGGCAATAAAAATAGCCCAAACCTAATATTTAGGAGTTTATATGCGTAAAATATTTTGGGACAATCCTTATCAACGAAGTCTTACAACAAGCGTTGTTTCTATTGATAACAATCGCGTATTATTTAATGAGACCATTGCCTTTTCTTTTTCTGGTGGGCAAGAAAGCGATAAAGCCTATGTCAATGGAAAACCCGTCATGAATTCAGAAATAGTTGGCAAAGATATTTATTACCAATTAGAAGAGGGACATGACTTGCAGCTAGGGGATAAGGTAGAAATGACTATAGATTGGCTGCGTAGATATCGGCTCATGCGCTTACATTTCGCTACTGAATTAATTCTTGAACTTGCTACTCAAAAATTAACACTTGAAAAAATAGGAGCGCATATTGCTGAAACAAAAGCCAGAATAGATTTTGTGCATAATCAAAATATTTCAGTTATTTTCCATGATATCTTATCTGATTATAATGAGATCATCAAAAAAGATCTCGTTATCAAAACTGGGTTTAACGATGTTGAAGCCCAGAGACGTTATTGGGAAATAGAAGGGTTTTCTAAAGTTTCTTGTGGAGGGACGCATGTTAAGTCAACTGGTGAGGTAGGTTTTGTCCATTTGAAAAGGAAAAATGTGGGCAGTTCAAAAGAAAGGATTGAAATAACGCTAATCGATGGTAATTTAACCATGAAATCTCAGCCTTCAGAAAGAGCATAATTTACCATTCCCAACACTTGTCCATGCACGCTTCCGACATCTTTTTAGTGCTCTTGGACAACCTATTGTTGATACTGCTGATAAGCAACTGATGCCAGTATTGGAAGATCTTGCGATATAATATCACGCATCGAGACAGAGTACTTACAGGGTTCTCTGTTATTTTTGATAGAAATGAGGATAATGAAAGAATAATTGGCCACTGCCTTCATCGAAGGTTACCGCCATCGAGAACTAGAACTTGACTAGATAAAAGATATCTCGTAGTATCTCCTGCCTATACTCAAGAAAATTTTGTAAATTAACCGCGAAACAGCGATTCGAGAGCTAAAAGAAGAAACAGGTCTCGATCCGAATCATATTACCTTTGGGTCCTATTGTGTGGTTTGGTTAAAACCGTCCATACAAATCCTCCTTCTTTATTTACTAGTCTATATTTTTATCTCAACAAATTGTCAAATGTCAATCCTTTGAGATATTTTAATATTATTTATTTTCTCAACAAATCGTCATTTTCCATTCTGTTGAGATAAAATTTTTACAATGATTTTCTTCGTCAAAAAAGTAAGTGAGATATTGATGGATGCAATACAGATGGAGATGAACAAATTGGTATTAACAATCAAAAAAACTTTTCCTAAGTGGAAAATGTTGCCTTTTGACTTAGTTGAGAAAAACATTGTTCAGTACCTAGGAATATGTGTTACCTTTGCTACACTTCCTGCTGCCAGAATGATGATGCGAGAAGCCTATATAAGGGCATGGTATAGTCCAGTTATCAAGAAAGTCGCAGAAAAAAGAGAACAAAGGAAAGAAGACATTGATTTGTTTACTGTGTTGTTTGAACGCAATTATGAAATGCTTGCTCCTTATATGCCAGGTAGGGAACCCCCGCCCATTTTGAACATGTTCAATAACGTAGCAGCTGCATCGAATTCAACAACCATAGCAGTGGCTACATTGGGGGCGGGGGAAGCCATGGTCAATGCCACCGCAACTGCAGCGGCTTAGGTTTTCGGCCCTACAGTGGGGACATCTTCAAAGGTGTTAAAATAACGAAAGGTTAAACGATTAGCCTTTAGCCAGAGAATGACAAAATGGCCAACCCTCTGGTTAAGGGTCATCAATCATCAATATGATGTTTTATAACTTAGCGTGTATAGCCCCGAAAGACATATTAAATCAACGGGCTATTCTATAGCGTAGATTTTTATTTACTACTTCCATTTTTTAATATTCTGTGTTAACCTTAAATTGAGTAGATTGCTAAGTGTGCATTATGAAAGTTCAAAACCTAAAGTTAATTAATTCATTTTTAAAGAAGTTATCAACAAAGGATAACTTCTCTGCACATTTTGCATATTCCTTATATTACCCCACCTATTATCTGCCCTGAGCAGATAAATACTTCATACCTTAATCAATAATTTCAAATATTTAATAATCCAAACGGTGAATGGAGGGGCTTTTTATGTCAAAAATAGTATCTTCGTACATTGCAAAGACGGTTGATCAGCATGGGGATGCTGATTACACCGATGAAGAAAATGCAACTTGGGCAGAGTTATTTGCCAGGCAATCAAAAATCATTACAGGTAGGGCTTGCGAGGAATTTATCATGGGTCTGAAAATACTTGAATTACCCAATGATAGGATCCCGCAATGCTACGAAGTTTCAAAAGCATTACAGAAAGTAACAGGTTGGTCAATAGCGCCGGTAGAGGCATTAATTTCTTTTGATCATTTCTTTTCTTTATTAGCGAATCGGCAGTTTCCAGCCGCTACTTTTATTCGAAGGAAAGAAGAATTGAACTACTTAAAAGAGCCAGATATTTTTCATGAGATATTTGGACATTGTCCCTTATTAACGAACCAGGCTTATGCAGATTTCACGCATACTTATGGTAAATTAGGTCTTCACGCAACACCTGCCGAGAGGATATTATTAGCAAGGATATTTTGGTTTACGGTAGAATTTGGACTTATTCAAACAAAGCAGGGATTACGAGCTTATGGCGGTGGTATTCTTTCTTCTATTGAAGAAACGGTTTATTGTCTTGAAAGTGATGCTCCGAAACGGAAACCATTTGATTTGAATGAGATCTTGCGTACTTCTTATCAAATAAATGCCATACAACCTCAATATTTTGTTCTGGAGAATTTTGATCAGTTATACCAACTGATTAATATGGATCTGATGGCTATCATTCGACAAGAACAAGGTCGTGCTCTTAAATATCCGGGCCATCCCTGTTAATATAGGAAACGTTATATTCATTTTTGTCGCACGTATTTAAAGGAGTGCTGAAGATGTCAAAATTAACCCAAAAACGTTGTCTTCCCTGTGAGGGAGGCGTTACGCCCATGACAAAGGAACAAACTCAAAAGTTGCTTAAGGAATTGCCCCAATGGCAATTGGGGACGATGGTAATAAAGAAAGAAGGAAAAGAGAAAATTATCGATTATATTTATCGAGTCTATGATTTTAAAAATTATTATAAAACCATGGCTTTTGTAAATGCTATTGCTTGGATGGCCCATCAAGAAAATCATCATCCAGATTTAGTTGTGTTCTATAATCAGTGTACGGTGCAATATTCAACCCATGCAATCGAAGGCCTGTCCGAGAATGATTTTATTTGTGCTGCAAAGGTAGATGAACTTTTCGGAGACGGGGGTGACAAAATTGGTTGAAAATTACCTCGGTAGATTTTTTAGTAATTAAACACACTATATCACGTCTCAAATTTATTGAATAGCTGCTGAGATATTGGAACCCAGGTTACAACCCAGAGCGTACCCCGTTCTGAACTTATCTCAATCTAAAGTACAGCATTGCCTTTAGGAAAAGCCTTAGAAGAGTTTTCAGGAGAAAAGAAGAAATCTTTATTTAACAAATTTCGTCCATCAATGAGAAAATGACTTATTGAAAGTTAAATGATGAATGATTAGAATAGATGAAACCACTATAGGGGAATTTATTAATGCCACCCTCAGAATTACGATACAGGGGAAAAGATCCCCAAATTAAATTAGCTTATAAGAAGCCTTTGATATTCAGTGAATATCAGAATATTGTACAAAATAAAAAAGACTTGCCAAAGTTTAGGAAGCAAAAGATTGAAAAAAAAGTCAACGATTCTCTACCAGATCAAACACCACAAAGAGAGGGAGCTGCGACGTCAAGTGCTCTACCTGTAAGATATCGATTTGAGGATGGTAAGCCGGAATGGTTAGGCGGCCAAGATACTTGTTTAGTATATTCGCATATTCCATCAATGATTTATTGCCAATCTTTTCATTTAGATCTATATTCCGATGATGGTAATTTACTTGAGGGACCATGGGGTACAAGTAGTTTTTATACTTCTCATCATAACAAAACGGAATTTAGCTCTTATTGGAGATGCCTCAATAATAATGCCACTCAGCAATATTTAGCTTCTCATTTAGCAAGTAAGTCCATTAGTGAAATAGTAGGACATGGCAGATGTGAGCAATCTGTATCAATTTGCATAGATTCCACGGGATACATAGGATGTGATAAAAATAATTTGAATAACACAATATCATTCGAATTTGTTTTAGAACTTGGTAATACCGATGTCCCATTAATGTGTCGGAAAAATGATTTTACTCGTCCCCAAGATTACCCAAGGATCAATGAAGATCTCATATCACGTTATATAGACTGCATGGAACTTATAAATCCTAGACCATCTTATAACCCTCCGCCAAGCCTTGATTCATCTTCTTCAATACTTCCATTGCCATCTAATAGTATTCTATTAGATTATACTGGTCTTACCGCATTATTATGTACGGTTTTATTTTGTTTTAGAAATTGTCGAAATAGATTTCGTAGTGAAGAATCCGATCCAAACTCAATGGGCAGTGAGTTAATCAATCGGGCCGTTTTCCCTCCCGACAATATCAACATGGAACGATAATCACGACCTGCAAATACCCTTCGGCCTTTAGACGAATTAGAACGCTTATCAAAAGCCTGATGCTGTTTCAATAAATATCCAATTCAAGAATGTGATGCAAATTTAGGGTACAACTGCAAAAGCGGACCAAAAGTATATCACCTTATAAAGGTCTGACTTAGATATTTAAGTTTATTTCCGAGGTTTAAACTTAGCTGGCATAGCATTAAGATTGCTTTGGGCCTCAACATCCCCTTGGTCTGCCGCCTTCTGAAACCACTCAGCGGCTTGCTTCAAATCCTTGGGAACACCTTCGCCTTTTTTATACATAAACCCAAGACTGCATTGCGCATTCACATTCCCTTGGTTTGCCGCCTTCTGAATCCACTCAGCAGCTTTCTTCAGATCTTTGATAACACCTTGGCCATCTAGATACATAAGCCCAAGATTGCTTTGGGCAACAGCATACCCTTGGTCTGCCGCCTTCTGATACCACTCAGCAGCTTTCTTCAAATCTTTGGTAACACCTTGGCCAGTTTGATACATATGCCCAAGATTGTTTTGTACAAAAACATCCCCTTCTAATTGTACAAAACTTTCACGGGCATCTTGATATAGTTTTAAGGCTTGTGCAGGATCTTTCTTAAGCCCCCCCAATCCTTCTTGATACATCTCACCGAGACCATACTGAGCACAGCCGTTTCCTTGTGCAACCGATTTTTGATACCACTCTAATGCTTTAGTGTCATTTTTAACACATCCATTCTCACCGTTCTGATAACACTCTCCTAATTTATATTGTGCCATAGCATGTCCTTGATTCGCCAAGGCTAGCATTCCTTTAAAATCCATGTTCATAAGCTCAATAGAGGAGGTTTGAAGAGAAGTGTTGACGGATGCTGGGTTTGCAGTCAGTTTAAGTTGATTAAACGCCGTCACCATGGGTTCAATTTTTTCTTTCGTATCCTTTTTATCCTTCGCATCACCCTGGTTGGAAGCCTTCGGACTAGGGCTAGCAGCAGTGGAAGACTGAGGCGCAGGAGACTTCATAGTAGATTGAATAGTAGTAATGAGTTTAGTGATCTCTTTTAGTATATTCGTCGATGAAACAGCCTCATCATTTATGTATAATGCATGTTGCCCCTCCTTGTATCCTAATCCCCATCCATAATTTTCTAAAACATCATTGTATGTCTGGAAATTTTTGGATTTTTCACCTTTATCTCTATCCCTAAAAAGTTCTTTCAATCGTTTCAGGACATAAAGTCTTTTTTCTTCCTCTACATGCTGAAATCTGGTTTCAAGTGGTGGGCTATCTCTGCCGCTCTGATGAGCTATCGGAGAATTGATAACAACATTGACGGAATTATTAGCAGTAGCGGCACTACTGCTGTTACTGCTCACATTGATTACTTGACTCATATTTTTAACAAAGGCATCCACATTTTGTTCTAATTCTTTATTTGACTTCTGAATCTCAGGTAATTTTTCCGCTTGTTTCTGAGCCATCAATTTCATCATTTCTTGCATGTTTTTAGAAGTTTGGGCGGTTAAGGCCAGATTTAAAATGTCTGCCATGTCATGCAATTGAGTAGTGAGTTTAGTAATCAATCCCTTGTTAGAATCAGATGATAGAAAATCTTTGACTTTACTAAAAAATCCTTTTTTAACGGTTATAATCGAATCAACCACCTTCAAACAATTCGTCAAGCACCCATGTACTTCATCCAAAGTTACCCTACAATAATCTATTTGCTTCGCTTTACTCAAATCTTTTACAACGAGGCCAATAATACTGACTTGTTTATTTAACTCCGCACAGATTTCTTTATTCTCTTTCATTTGTTCATATTTACCATGAATGAGAGTAACAATATCCATAACCTTAGAGGCAAGTCCGGTTGGATCTAATTTTGAAACAGCAGAGAGTACAGCGGCCGCAGACGTGGACATAATATATTCCTCCCAAATAATATAAAGAAACCTAAAAAGTTGTAAACAAAAATGATAAATACCTAACCTAATCTGAATTGTAAATTACATATTACATTTAACTTAAATATCATAGCGATAGGCATATATACACCCATTATTCATAAAAAATTGATACAGTCAAGTAAAAATAGTCCTTTGTCATAACTATATGAAAATGTTCCTATGGAAAGCGTTTAAAAAACCACGTTGGGGAGGGAAGAGCGGTATCGTCACTGATGCTTACGTCAAGATGACAGGAGACGTACATCCTCTATATGTACAGCAATTGTAATAACCAAATTTTCAACTTAAGTTAATCACCTAAAAAGATGGGTGACTTTACCCTATTGAGAAAATTATAAAGTGAGATGTATTGCTAAATACGTTTTGAATCATGCAAGCATGGTGGAAATTTTATGAAGCTTAATATTACATTATTTTTTTATAAAAACACCATATCCATTGCTGTTAAGATAAGGGACTGTCATTTTCTGAATGGCATTTTTTGGCTCAGTAGTGAATTCAATCAAATTTTGTCCGTTTGAAAGCATAGCAAAATTCAGCCCATATGGATTTGGCCAGTAAGCTCGCATAATATTATCGTTACAATAGGTAAGTTTCCAGACCACTCCTATTGGGCCTATCGTTAGATTTAAATGATCCCCTTGCTTTGTCACTTTGAGATTACCGAAAACACGATTGTAATAGGTGCCAATATATTTCTCCAAATTCGGATTTTCGATCATCTGGCATTGATCAGGTTTGACTTTTGCATTATTACCAGCCTCTGTTGCCGCTTGTTCCTGTAAATAGATTTTACTCCAATTTTTCAAGGGATTTTTATTCATGTATAGATCAAAAAATCTTTGGTATAGCGCTTCTGGAACTTTATTACCCCAGGTATTTGTCAATACGACAATTCCAATTTTTTCATCTGGAATATAGGCCATCAAAGCATGCATTCCTGTTCCACCGCCAGCATGATAGAGCAGCGTATAAGGCCGGTATCTTTGTTTATCGATAAACCAGCCTTGTCCACTGATATTCTGGGTGTTTTCTTTGGTTTTGGATTCAGGTGTTGCGTCTTTGATGAATGTTACTGGCGAGTGTATGAAATTCATATTCTTCACAGTAACCAGTTGAGTGTCTCCAATAGCACCATTATTTATATTAAAAATCAACCACTTTGCAATATCTGTAGCGCTTGAGTGTATTCCGCCACTACTTCCAGCAGCTTTTTCAGATGCCCTTAGCTTGGAAGAATAGGAAGAATGGATTGGGTATGCGTATTCTTGACCTGAAATGAAATCAAATGGCTGAGCTACATCTTTTAAACGATACAGTTTCTCCTCATATTCCGTATATGAATGATTCATTTGTAATCGGCTGAATAGGCGTTGATGCAAATTATCTGTATAGCTTTTCCCACTCAATTTTTGAATAATTTCTCCAGCGAGCATTGGAAAAATATTTTGATATGCAAATTCCGATCGAAACGGGGCAATAGGTTTAATAAATCGCAATGCATAAAGGGCATGATCTATGCTATATCCAAAGCTTCCCATTGCGCTCAGTGTTCCCTCAGGTAATCCACTATCATGCGCCATTAGATCTTGAACTTCGAATTCTTTTGTTGTATTCGGATCATATAATTTGAACTTTGGATATAGTTTTACAATTTTTGAATTCCAGGCATATTTTCCTTCATCGATCTGCATCGCTAATAGTGTAGCTGTAAATGATTTGGTAAGCGAAGCGATGTCAAAAATAGTGTCTGGAGTTACAGGATCATCTTCTGTAGTCCGTTTTCCAAATCCTCTTACATAAATAATTTGATCACCTTTTACTATGGCAATAGCCATTCCAGGTACATGCCAGTCTGCTTGAGTTTGCACAGCATAATCTGTGAATTCAGCCAAAATTTCTTTAAGAGGTATCTTTTGTTCCACGGGGTTCTTGGCAAAAAGTGATGAAACAAGACTCATAGAACTAGCAAGTATACAGCACAGTACATTTTTTCTATTAAACATTATTACCTCTTGAGACAAAGGGGGCAAAGTCAGATAGTAACATATTCATACCCTAATCTAAATCCAAATATCTGAAGCACTCTCTTTCCAAGCATCCAATGATTCAATGTCTGTATACCACCTATTTAGGTTCTGAAAATGAATAAAAGGAAATTTTGCAACACGAAAATACGTCATCATTGCAGCGACCGAGAAATCGGCAATAGTCAACTGTGGTCCTGTCAAGTAATGCTTATCCTTCAGATGATTGTCTAAAAATTTCACATTTCTATCAAAATTTGTATCAAGCCAATTTGCTTCGGATTTTGGTTTAGGAACTAAATGAGGCATAAGACGATGCCCTACAATTTCAGCTATAACACCTGATATAGAGGGTTGCCAATGCGAGGATTCCCAAAAAAGCCAACGTTCTATATCTGATCTTTCCTTCGGGTCGGTTGAGGATAATAGAAAATTTCCAAAAACATCAGAAATATAGTGAATAATTGCATTAGATTCCCAAAGAACAAAACCATTATCGACTAACGTCGGTATTTTTCCACTTGGATTTACGGCCAAATATTCAGGCGTTTGTCCATCTCCTGCGTAGACATTAATCATAATAATTTTTGGTTTAAGATCTAAATGCAAGGTAACAGCGAGTACTTTACGTCCATTAGCAGAGCTGGGATGGGTATATAGTGTAAACATGGTTTCCTCTAGGAAGTCTTAAAAGGATCATCTATAACATCATTAACTAAAATTTTCCAGTCCAAATCTCTTTTAAGAATATCATTTTTTTTGCTGGATGATAATAGGCTCTTATACAATTAAAATAATCAATTAGTTGACCTAGACAGATTGGTTTTAATGACGCTATAATGTGTGATTAAAATTAATCTAAATTATGGTGGAAAAATCTAACAAGTTAACCTAGAATTTAAAAGTAGAAGTCAATCTCTTTCGTTTTTAGTAAGGGTTTGACTTAAAGCTTGTTAAAGACAAGACCAAACTTTTACATTTCAAGATGAGGAAGATATCATGTTAGGAACAGTTTTACTCGTTATTTTGGTTTTATTATTAATAGGTGCTCTACCTACTTGGCCACATAGTAAAAATTGGGGGTATGCGCCCACCGGACTATTAGGAACGGTTTTGATTGTCGTGTTAATTTTGTTCTTGCTTGGTAAAATTTGATAAAAGCTTGTTACAACATGATATTTTGGTTTTAAAAATTAATAAGGTTAGATGTGCCCCTGAGTAGGTGCTAGTCGTAGAGATACAAAGCTCTACTCCAAATTAATTTATACTGTTTTAAGGCTCATCACTTCAACTGTGGTAGGTTATGCAGATTTTTGATCTAGCTAAATTAGCATATCAAATCATGCAGGAAAGAGGCTTACAACCTGAATTTTCCAAGGAAGAACTTCAACAACTCTCTCAAATCACAAATCCTGCTCCATTATCCTCAAAGTACGTTGATCTGCGTTCCTTGCTATGGTGTTCGATTGATAATGATGATTCGCTAGATTTAGATCAATTAACCTATGCTGAAACAGGGTCAGATAATAAAACGATATTGTGGATCGCTATTGCAGATGTGGATGCATTAGTTGACAAAGAATCGCCAATAGATAATCACGCTCGAATGAATACGACATCGGTTTACACCCCTGCAAAAATATTCTCAATGTTGCCAGAAAAACTTTCCACTAATTTAACCTCATTGAATGAGAATGAAGACCGTGTTTCTATGGTTGTAAAAATTCAAATTAATCAAATGGGTGATATTGAAAATTCTTCTATCTTCCAAGCGATCGTACATAACTATGCCAAACTAACCTATAATGCCATTGGTGGATGGCTTAGAAGGAAAGAATGCCTTTCCAGATAAAATTAAACAAGTGCCTGGATTAGAAAATACGCTTAAAATTCAGCACGAAGCAGCACAAATTTTAAAACAAAAGCGACATGAGGCAGGATCCTTAACTCTTAGAGTCATCCAAAGCCGAAGCCAAAATTCTAGAAAATAATCAAATCGTTATTCAACTTTCTCCCCATAATTTTGCTCATCAACTTATCGAAGAATTTATGATCGCCGCAAATAGAGCAACGGCGCAGCATTTTAGCGAAGCAAAAATTGCCAGTCTGCGTCGTGTTGTGCGAATTCCCAAATATTGGAATCGGATTGTGGAAATTGCAAAAAGTTTTGGAGAAGATCTTCCAGAACAACCAGACTCCAAAGCATTAGATGCTTTTTTAGTCAATAGAAAAAAAGCTGATCCTGAAAGCTTTCCCGATCTTTCTTTGACAATCATTAAGCTGCTTGGAAGAGGCGAATATGTTGTAGAAAATGATAAAGACATTCCTGTAGGACATTTTGCTCTTGCCGTTATCTGATTATACTCATTCTACAGCGCCGAACCGTCGCTTTCCGGATCTTATTTCACAACGTCAATATAAAGCTTTTTTGCGAGGTGAAAAAGCGCCGTATACATTAGAAGAATTGTACTAGTCTAGCAGCTCATTGTACCCAACAAGAAGATGCTGCACAGAAAGTGGAAAGGCATCTAAATAAATCCGCTGCAGCGATACTTCTATCCTCTCAAATAGGTGCCATTTTTAATGGAATTGTTACAGGGGTTGGTGAAAAAGGCACTTGGGTACGCATTTTCCAACCAGCAGTCGAAGGTAAAATCATCCAGGGTTTCGAAAAGTTGCATATTGGAGATAAAGTTTCAGTTCAGTTGAAGTATGTTAATATTGCAAAAGGTTTTATTGATTTTGTCATCTTTGGTGACAAGACATAATTTTGAGTATCCAATGATTGATGAAACTAGAGATTAGCTAATGGAGCAAATGATTCGAAGCCATTTAAAAATCATTTAAGAAGATTTACAATAAATTTACCTAATAAGACAGCAGACGGTTATTGTCTTTTTGATAAACAAGACGAAGTTGAGGGAAGTAGTCTTACCTTAGGATCAAACGATGATACATTGTTATATGGCAGGCGCAATGAGATAGAGGTTACATCACTCCTAACCGCCTACCGAAGGGCAGTTCTGAAGCTAAACATTTTCATAGAATCGTTGAACAGTTTTTTTATGTGTGAGAGGTGGGGATGACCAAACGAACGGCCCCATTTACCTAGTTAAAAGTTTTCAGACTATTTACTGGACAATCTCAAATATGATATCATGGCAACTAAATTTGCATAGTACTTCGCTGGGGATCAAATGGAAAAATCAGTCATTACTTTACCTGCAATTAAATTAGTTGGAATTAAAACTAGAACCAATAATAAGGATGAAATCGATTGGCAAAACGGTAAACTTTTTCCATGTATTCAGCGTTATTTTCATGGATCAATTGCTGAAACCATTCCAAATCGTAAGAAACCAGGAACAACCTATTGCGTTTACACTGAGTATGAAAGCGATTTTACTGGAGATTATACTTATTTCATAGGTGAGGCTGTGAATGATTTTGAAGCACTTCCTGCTGGCTTAGAAATGCATATTATTCCTGCACAAACTTATTCAAAGTTCACCAACGGTCCTGACGCTATGCCAAATGCTATAAGAGAACCCTGGCAAAAAATATGGAAAATGAGCTCTGTAGATTTTGGCGGTGATCGAGGTTACCTATCAGATTTCGAAATTTATGATGAAAGAGCTGCTGATCACCAAAACGTAATTTTAGACATATACATTGGCATTAAAGCTTAAAAGATTTAAAATGTGAGTCCACTTAAAGCAAATCATCCAGAGTAAAAACGGCTAAAAAGGTTTCACCATGACAAAACAACAGATTATTGCAATAGGTGGTGGCGGATTTACAAACCCAAGTTCTGAATTAAAGATGGAGCGCTATTTATTAGCACAAACCAAAAAAGACCAACCTAAAATTTGTTTCCTTCCTCAAGCCAGTTCAGAATCCTTCGAATATACTGTTAAGTTTTTTGCAACATTTACCGAGTTAGGGGCAGAACCTTCTTGGATTTCTCTTTTTGGAAAGGTCGAAGCCTCTTGGAAAGAAAAAATATTGGAGCAAGATCTTATATATGTCGGTGGTGGTAATACCCGCAGTATGCTAGCACTTTGGAGAGAATGGGGTATGGACAAAGTTTTAAAAGAAGCATATGCCCAAGGGACCATTCTTTGTGGGATTAGCGCTGGTGCCATCTGTTGGTTTGAAGAAATGATCACCGATTCAGTATGGCCATTGGGTGCTATTAAGGGTCTTAGTATGTTGCAAGGTAGCTGTTGCCCACATTATGATTCTGAACCCGAGCGTAGACCCACTTATCTGGATAAGGTAAGTAAGCAGGAAGTGATGCCGGGCATTGCGCTAGAAGATCATACCGCCGCTCATTATGTAGATGGGCAATTAAAATGCATTGCGATATCGGACCCTAGTAGGAGTGCTTATTATGTTTCAAAAATGGGAGAAAAAAAGATCGAGCCGACTCTTTTTTTATAAAATAACGTAAGCATTTGTCTTTTTTGATTTTGAAATTTCAGAATTATCAACCATGAACTGTTTACCTTTAGGAATGGCTATCAGTGAAGCTTGCTTGACACTTCAATTATGAAAGCATTATCATGGAATTTCAACCATCGCGGTTATTTAATGCTCATCAGAAGGGGATCTTATGATTAAAAAAGTAGCTTTTACGATGTATCCAGTCACTGATATGGAACGGGCAAGAGATTTTTACGAAAACATTTTAAAACTTGTTCCTGGGTCTATCACCGCTAATGGTGCATGGGTAGAGTATGATTTACCCAAAGGGGGCTGTTTTGCCCTTACTACCCTAGCAGAGGGCGTTAAACCAAGCGCAAATGCGGGTGGCAGCATTGCTTTTGAGGTAGAGGATCTTGACGAATTAATGACAGCCCTTAAATCAAAAAAGGTTGAAGTTAAATTGGATATCTTTTCAAGCCCAGTTTGTCGGATGGCCGTTATTCTAGATTCGGAAGGTAATTCCATCGTTTTGCATCAGTTAAATCGATTGAAATAATAAACCACAGGCTATTTCATAATGAAACCTCAATCCCTTGATACTTATCTTGACCTTTGTACAGAAGTTTATGATTTAAGTAAACCCAATCCCCCTGAAGATGAATATAACTTTTATCGATCCTATGTAGTCAATGCTAATGGACCGATTTTAGAGCCCATGTGTGGTACGGGGCGTTTTCTACTGCCGTTGTTAGAAGAAGGTTTCGACATGCAAGGCTTTGATGCCAGTGATCATATGCTTGGAGCTTTACAAACAAAAGCTAAACTTAAAGGCTTGACGCCTAACATTTGGAAGGGTTTTGTTGAGGATTTAAAAAATTTAAAGGGCTATAAACTCATTTTTATACCCACGGGTTCTTTTTGCTTAATTACAGATTTAAATGTGGCTAAAGCCGCATTGAAAAATTTCTATGATCATTTGGATGCAGGTGGCATTCTTCTTTTTGAAATTGAAACACTCAAAGATTTACCTCCCCTAGGGGCATGGCGAGGATCAGTCTGGTACAGACCCGATGGAAAGAAAATCATACTCAGTTCTTTGGCATCGCTTGATGAAGAAAATGTATGCCGTTCTATTTGTAAATATGAGCTTGTTGATAATAATAAAATTGTTCAGACAGAAATTGAAGAATACAAGATTCGTTTTTATAATTTTGATGTTTTATCAAACATGCTTCGGGACGTTGGTTTTCGAAATATTCGTATTATTAAAACGTTTGATGCTAATGCTAAGTCTGGGGACAATAATGAAACAACTGTTTGTGAATGCAAAAAATAACAGATTTTTTTGATTGATACTTAAGGATTATCTGCGTTATCAATTGATTAAACAAAACTTCGAGTAAGTTCTGAATACTGGCTTTTACCACCTAAAAGTTATCAGGCTATTTACTGGTCAACTTCAAGCATGTTATTATAGGAACTTAATTTGGGTAGAGGTAAGGAAAAGCGATGAAAGACTATAAAAAAATAAAAAGTCATCTTAAGGATTTGGCAAAAGTCGCCTCGAATAACACGGCGAAATTCTTTAAAACAAATCCTGGTGGCTATGCCGAGTATGATAAGTTTATTGGCGTTAGCGTCCCACAGTTGCGCAAAATAGCCAAAGATTTTAGTTCTTTATCTAAGCCTGAGCTATTGCTTCTACTTAAATCTTCCTTTAACGAAGAAAGATTGCTTGCTTTAATTATTAAGTGTAATCAATACAAAAAAGGCAGCCTAAAACAACGTGAAGACCTATATAAATCCTATTTAAAACACTTAAAATACGTGAACAATTGGAATCTAGTCGACAGCTCTGCCCATTTAATTATCGGAGCTCATTTATTATACAACAAAGATAAAACCATATTAACTGCCTTAGCAAAATCCAAAAATTTGTGGGAAAGAAGGGTTGCCATAGTGTCGACTTGGTATTTTATTCGGCATCAACAATTCGATTGGACTATTAAGATTGCTAAAATATTGCTGCAGGATACCCAGGATTTAATTCATAAAGCAGTGGGTTGGATGTTGCGAGAAATGGGTAAAAAGGATGAAAATGTTTTGATTGAGTTTCTAACGCAGCATGCGAAACATATGCCAAGAACCATGCTAAGATATGCGATCGAGAAATTTCCTGCCGAACAACGAAAGATGTTTTTGCTAAAAATTTAAGGTGAAATACTCGGGAGTAGATCAGGCTTAAAAAGATGATTATTACAGATTTCATTATCTTTAAATGTAGCCAAAATCTAGTGAAGGAATAAATATAACCTGAACATTGTTTATCATTGCTTGTCAATAGGGCATATATCCTATTGTTACAAATCGCTAAGCCATTAAAATCTAGTCAGTGAGGATTTTTGGCTTTATATTTGATAAACCAACTTGCGTGAGAGGGAACTATGCAAAACCAAGCTGAACAACCAATGGGCTCCGTCCAACCACTGTTATTGTCAACAACCCTATCTGCAGCTTCTGCAACGGGACTTACTACAGCTGCAGCCGCTGCTGGGACGGCAACCGCTGCAACGTCAGTCCCAGAAAATCTTTTTGTGTTAACAAGCGCTCAGAAAGCAATGGCGGATAATTTAACCAAAGAAACTGCTGCATTGGAAAAGCAGGCAAGCGAACTAGATGCGCTAGTAAAAAAACTAACGAGTGAGCTTAGAACAACAAGGAATGCACTAATAACGAAACAGAGAGCTTTAAAAGATATTTTAAGACCCGCAGACAAAGACTTGGAACAACTGGTACATGAAAAATTACCGAAAGTTGCTATCGAATGTATAATCAATAAAGAAAAGAAAACCATCGAAGTTCGTTTATGGCAATGCGAACCAGAAGAATTTGAGAAAGCAAATAAATTTTTTGCATCATTTCTGCAAAAATTCAAAATAGAACAGACTAAAGGTGGGCGTCAAGACATTATTCGCGTCATCATCGATGGCGCTGATCGAGAAAAAATAATTGCGGGATTAAAAGAAACAAACCCTGAACCAAACATTTGCAGCTCAGGTCAAAATTGGTAATTAACATCTAGCTGGTGGGTGACCGTCTGGAGTTCTTCAAAATGAATCGGACGTTTTATTAAGTATTTCAATCTTACACTTGTGTGTTCCAGAGACCGAAAAAAGGATATTGAATGCTTACTTACCATAACTCTGAAATTGAATTTTGCCCCAAATACTCAGCAATGCGACGCTTGGTGGCAGGTGAAACATCCTCTGGGAGATTGTGTAAGTCAAACCATTTTGCCGCTTCGATTTCGGGCGAGGGAGATCTTGTTATGGTTGAAAAATTTTCAATAATATAAAAAATAATATGGTCATCACGCTTATGGTAATTGCTATAGTAAATGCTAAATAACTTAGGTTTACCTTCCACTTTTAAACGGGCTTCTTCTGCAACTTCTCGGCATATTGCTTGTGAAGCAGTTTCATTCGCATTAACCCCGCCCCCCACTGTTTGCCAACCAAAATCGTTATAGGTATGTTGGATCAATAATATTTTTTGATCTTGGATGATTAAAGCTCTTGCCCCAACAACTTTGCCGCCCAAAAGAAAAATAAGCTTCATCTTAATATTAAATAGAAGATGGATAAACTTTGGGATGAATCGGATTCTTTTATTTTTCAGCAATCATTGCCTCGGATGTTTCTGACTGATTCAAAAGATTAAGCACCGCTTCGCTGGCTCTTGCGATTGCATTCTTAGCTTTCTCTTCAGCTTGTTTTCTCGTCTGTGCTTCATGTTGGATTCGGAGTTCGAGATTGAAAATTTGTCCTGCTAATTCTTTTGTTGTGGCTTCTAGCTGTTGTCTTAGGTTTCGTTCCATTTGTAGGGCAGAATTGGCTTTTTCCATCCAGTCTTGCGAAGAAGAGATTTTGTTTTGCAGGGAACATCTTTCTTGGTTGAATGCTTGTTCAAGCGTTTGGACATGAGATAACAAGCGTGATTGATCTTCGTTTAATTGCAGATATTGAGTTTCTAGTAAGTTGTAATCCACTTTGCCAGATGCCAGGCTTTGTTCTGCTAGCCATAATTTTTCAGAAGCAGCCTTGAATTGGCTTTCAGCATTTTTACCTTCAAGGATCAGTTCTTGGATTTCATTTTGATTTTTTTCTTTTAATTGTTGATGGTGATCTTCTAATTGGGTGTATTGGATTTTTTTAGATACTAATGCTTGTTCTGTTTCTCTTGCTACAGTTTCTAGGTGTTGTCGTAGATTTCGTTCTATCTGTAGAGCAGAATTGATTTTTTCCATCCATTCTTGCGAAGTGGCGAGCTTATTTTGAAACACATTTTTTTCTTGATTGAGTTCTTGTTCAAGATTTTGGGTCTGAGACAATAATCGCGATTGCTCTTCTTTTAATTGCTGGTGCTGAGTTTCTAAAATCTCGTAATTTGTTTTGCCAGATACTAACCCTTGTTCTGCAAGCCATAATTTTTCGGAAACAGCCATAAGTTGGCTTTCAATATTTTTCCTCTCGAAATTAAGTTCTTGGATTTCATTTTGTTTTTTTTCTTTTAATTGCTGGTGTAAAATTTCTAATTGGATGTATTGGGCTTTTTCAGATGCTAGTTTTTGTTCCGTTTGTTTCCACTTTTCTGAAGCAGCCAGTAAACTTTTTTCGTAGTTTTTTTCTTGGAGTTTTAGGGCCTCTATATCATTTCGACTTTCTTCTAATAAAGCCTGAAGATCTTGCACTATTTGTATTTTATTATTCAGTTCAGTTTCTAGAATATCACTTTGCATTTTAAGCAAAATAAATTCTTCTTCCTTACGTTTTCGAAGATCCGTTTCCTGGGCGGTTGCTTGTAATTGGGCTTCAAAGTTCTGTGAAGATTCTTGTATGGTTTTTTCAAGATGCAAAACGCGATGTTCAAGATTATTTTTAATTTGTTCAGCAATATTGAGCCTTTCTTCTAATGATTGGCTATATTCTATCGCTTGCTGCATTTGTTTTTGAGTCGAGAGTAAACTTTCTTCAGCAGTGAATCTGGCTTTTTGTTCTGCACTCAGTTCTATAGTGTTGCGTTTGGCTTCGTCTAACGCTTCGGCTAATTTTAACTGATGTTGGATGGTTGCTAGTTGATGCTCTTTATCTTTTAATGCATTGAGTAGGAAAAAAGTTTTTTCCGAGGAACCTTGTTCATCCAAAAGCAAAATATTTTTTGGTTTAAAAAATCCACCCATTGTAATGCGGGTATTGTCCAGATGAGAAAGCTTACCGCGGATATCTTCACAGTGCAGAGTTGCGGTTTCTAAATTGCTTTCTGAAGATTGATGTAGGATTTCAAGTGGGAATTCGGTTGCAAGAGAGTTTTCGAAGAGATTTGAATTTGTTTTAGGATCGCTCTGTATAGCGTTATCTAACTCAATAACAGGTTTCCAAGGTCGTAGCGAACGTTTTTTGAAGACATGCCTATTTTCTGAAGGTTCGATTCTAGATACCATATTGGACTCCGTTTACACCATCGATCTACATTAGAGATTGGTCTTACTCAACAGGCATAGTCTAGAGTTAAATACTATCAATATCAAATAATATCGTGATATTGGTCTTTTTATGGCAAAGTTGGGCTTATAAAAAGCGAATATGAGGTCACTGAATGTATATTAAATGTATATTATATTTGTATTGTACTTTTTGAAAGAAGTAATGGAATCTCAAGAAAGTGTCAGTTAATAAACTAATTGATATTTAAGGTAACATTGGGTACACTCTTCCCAACAGAGGTTTAATGTATGTATAACAATCTATTTTACGGCGTTCTTGGTCTTCCTTGGTGGGGCTATATCCTAGTCACTTTAATCTTCACCCATATTACCGTTATAGCAGTGACACTTTTTCTACATAGATGTCAGGCTCATCGGGGTTTACATTTACACCCTATTGTGAGTCATGTTTTTCGCATGTGGCTTTGGTTAACTACCGGCATGGAAACTCGTGCTTGGGCTGCCATTCATCGTAAACATCATGCAAAATGTGAAACAACAGAGGATCCCCATAGCCCCCAAATTCTAGGCTTATCAACCGTATTATGGGAAGGCGCAGAACTGTATCGTAAAGAAGCGCGTAACCAGGAAACCCTTGAGCGTTATGGACAAGGAACGCCAGATGATTGGATAGAACGTAATGTTTATCTTAAGCATACTTCCAAAGGCTTTAAAATTATGCTGGGGATAAATATTATTCTGTTCGGAGTTCCAGGTATTGTTATTTGGGCCATACAAATGGGTTGGATCCCATTATTTGCAGCGGGCATTGTGAATGGTATTGGGCATTTTTGGGGCTATCGTAATTTTGAATGTCCAGATGCCGCCACCAATGTCTCCCCAATTGGAATCTTAGCTGGGGGAGAAGAGCTGCACAACAATCATCATACTTATCCGACTTCTGCTAAGTTTTCAATTAAACCCTGGGAATTTGATATTGGCTGGCTTTATATCCGCATCCTTTCAGCCTGCGGTTTAGCTACAGTAAAGCGTGTTGCACCCACACCGGTTATTGTTCCGGGGAAAAGCTCAATCGATGCGGAAACTTTAAGAGCTATCATCACTAACCGTTTTCAGGTCATGACAACCTATTCCAAAAATGTGATTCTGCCGCTTTTTTATCAAGAAAAAGAAAAAGTATCCGACACAGAACGGGGTGTTTGGTCGCGAATTAAATCTGTTTTGATCCGAGAGGATTCTCTCGTGAATGATTCTGGTCGACAATCTTTAGAAAACTTTTTAGCTCAAAATGATCGGATAAAAGAAGTTTATAATTATCGACAAAGGTTGCAGGCGATATGGGATAAAACCGCTGCAAGCCAAAAGGACTTGTTAGAAGCGCTTCACGACTGGTGTTGCCAAGCTGAAGCCACAGGGATACAAAAATTACAGGAATTTGTGAATTATCTAAGGGGCTATACCATCACGAGTTATGGTTTGACTTGAAAGAAAAAAATCAGACATGGTTTTCTTATCTAGTATTTTGATATTTGCGATAGGCATATCTTCCTCCATGAAAAAGCTCAAAGGTTTATTATCGGAGACAACGTACAATATTAACTCAAATATTGACTGCAATGCAAGTTTAGAGCTTGACAATATTGGCTAATCAACAAAAACATTTCGAATAGCTTGGATAGTAATATCCTTTAATTCATGCAAAACCCGAGTTTCTGTGTTCAGTGGCGGGGTCCAATAAATCGTGTTTCCCAAAGGTCTTAACAGCGCACCCAAGCGCACTGCCTCCTGGTATACCGCATAGCCCCAGCGTGATCTTTCTTTTTCTCGCTCTGGTTCGATTATTAAATCGGCAGCGACCATGGCGCCGATATGGCGAATATTTTTTAACCGTCCTGTTTTTGCGGCGACCTCTTGCATGAGCTGTAAAAACAAGTCTTCATTGGCTTGTGCTTTCTGATATATATTTTCTTCTTCTAAAACAGTTAAACATTCTAATGCAACGGCAGCTGCTAATGCATTGCCGCTAAAGGTATGCGAATGCAAAAAAGCTTTTTGTGTTTCGTAATCATCATAAAAATTATCATAGATTGCATGACTGGTGAGAACCGCGGACATAGGTAGTACGCCTCCCGTTAATGCTTTCCCAAGGCATAAAAAGTCAGGTTCAATTCCAGCGTATTGACAAGCCAACGGGTAACCACAACGTCCTAAGCCTGTCATGATTTCATCAGCGATTAAATGGATATTATGGCTTTTGGCAAATGCCTGCAAACGTCTAATAAAATCCATGCTATAGAGTCGCATGCCACCTGCAGCTTGTAGCAAGGGTTCAAATAATATGCCGGAAAGGGTGTCTGCTTGCTGCTGTAATTTTGCTTCGACAGATGGCCAATAATCACCGCAATCATAAAAAAGTGGGTCTGCTTTGGAATTGAGGTAGGGAAGAGGAGAAAGAAACTCACTGGCTGTGAGAATAGATTGGTATGGTTTTTTATAAAGCCCAACATCACTCACACTCAATGCCATCAGCGTTTCTCCATGATAGGCGTTTTCTAATGCGATAAAACGGTTTCGATTGGGTTCATTATTAATTTGTCTCGCATGTAAACTCATCTTAATGGCAATTTCAATGGCAGAACTGCCATCACTCGCATAAAATACTTTTTGCAGAGTTTGGGTTAAATTGACTAGACGTTCGGATAGTTCAACAAGAGGTATTTGACAGGTATTGGCCGATATCACATGTTCATAAAAATCATATTGTCTTAATAGTGCAGCATGAAGTCTAGGATGTTTATGTCCTAAAGCTTTAGACCACCAACTGGAGTTTGCATCAATGAGCTTTTGACCGCCTGCAATTTCAATGTAGGGCCCGGATGCTCCTGTAATGACTAAAGGTAAAAATTGTTCGTAATCTTTCATTTGTGAGCAGGGGTGCCATATATGGGCTAGATCCCTTGCTATTAAATTTCTTACTTGCATTAATTTTTTCATTTAGTCAATTACCTTTAAATAAAACATCAATGTCGACTTAAGCAAGAATAAATAGTTGACAATAGTCATGCAACCCCTTTTAATAGCCATGGCAGGATAACTCGATGATCAATTTTTGGAGAATTGGAGAAGCGCTTGAATGGCTAAGAGGAAAACTTGGACGATTAAAACAATTAGAAAGTTATTCGAGCTGCCACTTCTGGAGATTGTTTATCGAGCGCAGCGCATTCATCGAAAAAATTTTAAGCCAAATCAGTTACAACTCTGTGCTTTATTGAGTATCAAAACCGGTGCTTGCCCGGAAGACTGTGCGTATTGCCCACAAAGTGGTCATTATAATACTGAACTTAAACCCGAAAAATTGATGGACTTATCTGAAGTCATCAAAGCCTGCCAACAAGCTAAAAAGCAAGGAGCTAGCCGCTTTTGTATGGGTGCAGCTTGGAGGAGTCCACCTGAAAAATCTTTTGAGAAAATTATTGAGATGATAAAAGCCGTGAAAGCAGAAGGCTTAGAAACTTGTGTGACCTTAGGGATGTTAACGGAAGAAAAGACAGCACAATTAAAGATGGCCGGTCTAAATTTTTATAATCATAATATCGATACTTCACCAGAATATTATAAAAAAATCATCAGCACAAGAAATTTTGAAGATAGGCTTAACACTTTATCGCATCTTAGAAAAGCAGGTATCCATGTCTGTTGTGGTGGAATTATAGGAATGGGAGAGAGTCGAGAGGATCGAATAGAATTTCTAAGACAATTAGCAAATCTTCCTAGTCATCCCGAAAGTGTGCCAATGAATTATTTTATGCGTATAAAAGGTTCTCCTCTAGAGCATGTAGAACCTCTGGATTCTTTCGAATTTGTACGTTGTGTTGCCATTGTTAGAATTTTAATGCCAACAGCTATGTTAAGACTGGCTGCAGGGAGGGAACTCCTCACCGATGAATGCCAGGCGCTTTGTTTTATGGCGGGGGCCAATTCTATTTTTGTGGGAGATAAATTATTAACTGCTAAAAATCCGGAAACTAAAAAAGATATGCGTTTATTTGAACGCTTGGGGATTGAATGCAGTCCATTAAGCCATTAAAGCAAATTGAAGCGCTTTATCAGCGTCAAGCCTCTGCCTTGCATCGAAAACGAGTTGCTGTGGAAGCCATTCAAGGTGTTTCTATCATTATCGATGGTAAAGCTTATCTTTCATTTGCCAGCAATGATTATTTGGGTCTAACTCAGCATCCGCAGGTCATTCTGGCTTACCAAACAGCAGTGAATAGATATGGTGCAGGCAGTGTTTCTTCACCGCTCTTATGTGGCTACACCAAAGCGCATCAAGACTTGGAAGAAGCATTGGCAGATTTTAGTGGTTTTCCTAAAACTCTATTATTTTCGAGTGGTTATATGGCAAATTTGGCGGCCATTACCAGCTTTATTAGAAAAGAGGATATTGTTTTTTCTGATCGGCATAATCATGCCTCCATATTAGATGCCATTCAATTAAGTTCTGCAACATTATGCCGTTATCCTCATCTTGATTTAGTAGGTTTGCAGAAAAAATTGGAAAAAAATTCATTACAGAGTACTGCAAATAATTGGATCATAGCTGAAGGCATTTATAGCGTTGATGGGGATATTAACCCATTACCGGCTTTAATAGAACAGGCTAAATCTCACAACAGTCGATTAATATTGGATGAAGCCCATGCGTTTGGAATACTAGGGCCGCAAGGTAGGGGAACCATAGCGCATTACGGATTGAGAGCAGAAGATGTTTATCTGGTAACAGGTAGTTTCAGCAAGGCCTTCGGTTGTTTTGGTGGATTTATCGCTGCAGCAGAAGATATTATTGAAGCGCTTGTTCAATTCGCACGTCCTTATATGTATAGCACAGCATTGCCAGCCGCCGTCGTAGAAAGTTTGCGGGTGAGTTTAAAATTAATGACGCAGGAAGACTGGCGGCGGGAAAGATTAGCAGCACGCATTATGCAGTTTAGAAAAGCCGCATTACAACTGGGAATAAATATTATGCCTTCCAAGACCCCCATGCAAATCATATTAATAGGCGATTCCACAAGGACCTTGCACATCCATCATTTTTTAAAATCAAAAGGAATCTGGGTGGGTGCTTTACGTCCACCCACAGTTGCTTTTGGTCAAGATCGTTTACGTATTACTTTTTCTGCATTACATACTGAAAGCCAGGTTGAACATCTTTTACAAGTTTTAGATGAAGCAAAACGACAGGGATATTTATCTCAACAATAGCAAAATTTATCTCATGCTTGAAGAATAGGGTTGGTCGTGAAGAGAATCAATATGTCAAAAACATCCAAAGGTTTTTTCATTGCAGGAACAGATACAGGGGTTGGTAAAACGACTTTTGCTTGTTATTTACTTGCAGCCTTAAAAGCCAGAGGATATAGCACTGCAGCGCTTAAACCCATTGCCTCTGGATCTGAACTCAAAACCGAAGGTATTCAGAATGAAGATGGATTATTATTGCAGGCAGCGGCAACTTTAAAATTGCCTTATGAATGGGTAAACCCCTATGCCTTCATTCCTCCTATCGCTCCTCACATTGCAGCCAATAAGCAGGGAATAGAATTAACTGTAAATGATGTTTTGAATGCGTGTGGGAGAGTTTTAAACAGCGCCGTAGATTATATCATTATAGAAGGCGCTGGGGGTTTTAAGGTCCCTCTCAATGCAAAAGAAACCTTTGCTGATTTGGCCGTCGCATTGGGTTTCCCCGTTATTTTAGTGGTGGGCCTGAAACTGGGATGTTTAAATCAAAGCTTATTAACCTATGATGCCATTCAAAATTCAGGTTTAGAATTAGCAGGATGGCTGGGATGTAGGATTGATGAAAATATGTTGTGTATGGAAGAAAATATAGAATTTTTAAAAAGGAAAATCAAAGCTCCTTTTTTAGGATTGTATCCTCAATGTTTTATAAGTCGTTTATTAGACCTCACCTAGCTGTGTGAATCTACACATTCTCATACACCTATCGAACGATCGTTCTCAATTTTTTTACGGGAATTATTAGAATCTGTCTTAGAATGAGGAAAAAGTAATACATTGTGTGCCATAAACCTTTGAGTAGCTTTTCTCAAAGTATTTAGAGCATGTAAGTTTCTAGTATCACTCCAAAGTTCTTCTGCTCGAATGTTGGGGTCTGATCCCTATTTACTTAAATTACATAGATAATATGTTCAAAAAGAATAGTTCTACCTATTATTTAATAGTCAATAGTATAGCTTTCTATAGATCTTTGTGATAATGTCATTACTCAGTTTAAAAGTTTATTTCATATGCAGGTATTATTTTCATTCGACTGATATTACTGTAAATTTTCAACAATATACTGTTAGAGAGGAGATCTATAGTGAGTTCACCAAATCCTTTCAATACTACTAAGGCTACTGTTGTTTCCACTACTACTGAATTAGGAAACACCAAAAGTAGTTTAGATGGTTCAATCGCGCCCGGTTCTGTTATTGTTAGCCTGCAAGGCACCCAAATTTCGGATAAAGAACGTAAATTACTTGCACACCCACAAGTTGGTGGTTTGGTATTATATCGAGAAAATTGGGATAAAAATAATGCAGCACCTAAACAAGCATTGAAAGCGCTTGTGAAAGAAATTCGCACAATTAATCCTAAAATTCTAATCATGGTCGACCATGAGGGAGGTAAGGTTTGGCGTTTTGAACAGGGCTTTACTAAATTGCCGAGTGCAAGAGAATTCGGCAAACGATACATGGAAAATCGAGAAAAGGGTCTAAAGTTTGCTTTTGAGCAAGGCTATATTATGGCAAGTGAACTTTTAGAGTGTGGAGTCGATCTTAGCCTGGCACCCGTTTTAGATTTAGATGGTGAGAGCAATGTGATTGGTAAACTTGATCGAGCTTATCATTCAGATCCAAAAATTGTTGCCGAAATTGCTGAAAACTTTATTAAAGGTATGAATAGTGCAGGGATGCCCGCAACGGCAAAACATTTCCCAGGTCATGGGACTTGTAAAGCAGATTCTCATACTCATAAACCGGTTGATGATCGAAACTTAGTACAATTACAAGATGATTTGTTGCCTTTTAAAACCATGGTCATTAAGCAAAGGTTGGCTGCAGTGATGCCTGCACATGTTATCTACCCTGCAGTAGATGCAATCAATCCAGCTGGGTTTTCTGTAAAATGGATCCAAGGAATACTACGAACTTGGGGTTTTAACGGTGTTGTAATGAGTGATTGTCTATCCATGGAAGGTGCAAATCTTGGTGGCTCTTTAGAGCGTTTGGTTGCTGCCCAAAATGCTGGTTGCGATTTCTTAATGATTACCCATCAAAAAGGACCGGCGTTAGATGCAGTTACAAAGCAACGGGCATTAGTACAAACGTTAAACTAGAAGCCAATGGTCCTCACTGATTTATTATCCGGTCTTACTATCGAATTGCAGTTTCAATGTTTTGTGGAAGAGTTATTAGGATTAGGATCAGTGTTAGAATGAGGAAAAAGTAATACATTACTTGCCATAAACCCTTGAGTAGCTTTTCTCAAAGTATTTAAAGCATGTAAGCTTTTCGTATCGTTCCAAAGCTCTTCTGCTTGTAGAAAATCAATGGCAGCATTATTTTCGTTTAGCTCTCGCATACAATGCATGATATCCATTAATATCACAAATTGTTCTGCTAGATCGGCATAAAGATCTCCTAGTTTAGAATTTCTTGCTTCTGCTAAGGTAGAATATGCCATTTGTCCTAATTTCACGAAGTAGCTAATTCTTACTCTGCGCTTTTGTGCTCGTCCAGGAAATAGACCCGCAAATAGTAAGCAAGTATCTCCAACCATTCTTAGTGAGGCTAAACGTTCCATTTTCTGTTGTTCAAAACTTTTTAAAAAATCAGTTGCTAGAATGCACTGTGCAAGTTCCGGTTTATTACAAAATCGCATCAACAGAAATACGAGATAGCTTTCAATTTCGTCAGTAATCGAATAAGCATTTCGAAGTTTTGCCTCTTCAATTAAAGCATGCCATTCAGCAGTAGGAGTTGGTTGAAGAATAATAGTGTCCATAAGCTTTCACCTCAGATAAACGTGCAGATAAACCCTATTTTTTGACGTGAACCTTTAAATCTTATTATTAATTATAGTGTATATATTAGATAGCGGTATGGTCAGGAAAGACAATCGAAAAAGACAACTAAAAAAACAGAAATTGGGAAAGAACAGACAAAGCGGAAGAACAATAGCTATAATGGTAACATTGCTCTGGACTTTTAGGATCTTATTTACCTAATATTTCTTAATGTTGTGCTGGGATAGGTAAACTAATATAAAAGGTTGAACCGCCTCCTTCAATATTTGAGCTTACCCAGATTTTTCCGCCATGGTGCTCAATGATTTTTTTGCTAATAGATAATCCAATGCTATTTCTTTTGTAGCCCCCAGAGTCCTGGTCGGGCTTAATAACCCAAAATATTTGTTCAAAAAATTTCGGATGGATACCTTTTCCATTATCTTTAATAGAAAGCAAGCAAATGCCCGGTTGGGTCTCTACAGAAATGTCTATCTCGGCTTGACCCTTCTCGCAATAATGTATTGAATTGGTAATTAATTCTTGAAATACTGAGCAGAGTAACTGCACGTTCCCCAATAAATTCGGACATTTTGAAAAATGTTCCTTGTTATAGCTAATTTTTGCATTATGTTTTTGAATGTCCTCGGCAATATTTTGCAATGCTTCTTCTAATAGGGAATTGATAGCTACCAGTTCAAACGAAGCAGCATCTACTTGAATGAAAGCATACTCTAAGTAGCCGTTAATGAGTGTTCTTAAGCGATCCACGGAGTTTTCTAGCAGCCCAATGGACTGGCTAATATTATTATCGTTTGCGGTTTTTTGCGTTTGGTCTTTATCAGCAGCTGTTTCTGCCTTTTCTAAAGCTATCTTTAAGGATTTATCGACTGTTTCATTGAGGGTGTCCTGAAAATAGGGATGGCTTTTCAGTATATGTAATCCCTGCTCCATGGATTGTAAAGGTTTTTGTAATTCGTGGGCAGCCATATTGGCAAATAAGCGTATTTCTTTGTTTTTAGATTCTAGAATTTCCATATGTTGATGCGCTAAAAATTCAGCTTGTTGTCGGAATTTGATTTCTTTATTTAATATTTCGGTTCTTTGTTCCAATTCCAATAACAATTGTTCCACATTGAGTTGTTCTACATTTGCTGTCATGATGTATTTGCCCCCTAATTGTCTTGTTTTGGGTGGTGGTAGCTATAACTTTCTATGCTTACTGGGATATCGGCCGGACATTGAAAAACTTCACTTGATTTTTATAGCGTTCTATCTTAGTATCTAACTCTAAATTCATCGTTGATATTATGTCAGTTGGAGCCCTACAAATCTTATGGAAAAATTACGCAACATAGCCATTATCGCCCATGTCGACCATGGAAAAACCACCTTAGTGGATAAATTATTACGTCAAACAGGCACATTAGGGGACCGTGGTACCCAAGTCGAACGAGTCATGGACTCGAATGAATTGGAAAGAGAAAGAGGAATAACAATACTAGCTAAAAATACAGCTATTGAATGGAATGGTTATCGTATCAATATCGTGGATACTCCCGGACATGCTGATTTTGGTGGAGAAGTAGAACGTATTTTATCTATGGTGGATTCCGTACTTCTTTTGGTGGATGCAGTCGATGGCCCGATGCCTCAAACTCGTTTTGTGACCCAAAAAGCCTTTAAGCAGGGTCTGCATCCTATTGTCGTGATCAATAAAATTGATAGGCCGGGGGCAAGGCCTGATTGGGTTGTTGATCAAGTATTTGATCTCTTTGATCGTCTAGGGGCAACTGAAGCTCAACTCGATTTTCCAATTGTGTATGCTTCCGCTTTATTAGGATATGCCACTTTAGATATGGCAAAAGAAAGCCAGGATATGACCCCTCTTCTAGAAACCATTGTTGAGAAAGTGTCTCCACCTCCGGCCAAGGAAGATGGGACTTTGCAAATGCAAATCAGTTCCTTGGATTATTCAAGCTATGTAGGTGTTATTGGGATTGGACGTATTACTCGAGGACGCATTAAAACTAATACACATGTCTCTATTGTTGATCGTGAAGGCAAAGTTCGTTTCGGTCGGGTTTTGCAAGTTTTGGGATTCATGGGTCTAGAACGAAAACAAATTGATGAAGCCTTAGCGGGTGATATTGTTGCAGTAACGGGCATTGAAGATTTAACCATTTCCGATACGATTTGTGCAAAAGATACTCCAGACATGTTACCTCCTTTAAGTGTCGATGAACCTACCATTAGCATGGTATTTCAAGTGAATGATTCTCCGTTTGCAGGAAAAGAAGGTAAATATGTTACCAGCCGGCAAATTCGTGATCGTTTAATGCAAGAGACCATTCATAATATTGCATTAAGAGTAGAAGAAACAGCCGATGCTGATAAATTCAAAGTGTCTGGCCGAGGTGAATTGCATTTAGGCATTTTAATTGAAACCATGCGGCGTGAAGGGTATGAATTGTCCGTTTCACGACCCGAAGTTATTTTTCATGAAGTCGATGGTGTAGTTGAAGAACCCTATGAACATTTGGTTGTGGATCTTGAAGAAACACATCAAGGCGCCATTATGGAACAATTAGGTGAACGACGAGGCCGTCTTCTGGATATGGTGCCAGATGGTAAAGGGCGGGTGCGTTTAGAATATTTAGTTCCTTCGCGGGGCTTAATTGGTTTTCATACCGAATTTTTAACCTTAACTTCAGGTTCCGGGGTTATGACACATGTATTTGAACATTATGGTCCTGCGATAAAAACCCAGTTGCCAAGAGAACGGCGGGTGTATTAATTTCAAATGCTGCAGGCAAGGCCAGCGGTTATTCTTTATTTAATTTACAACCACGGGGTCGATTGTTTATTGGGCCACAAACCGAAGTATACGAAGGTATGATTGTTGGTATCCATACACGTGATAATGATTTAGTGGTTAATGTGACCAAAGAAAAACAATTAACCAATATTCGTGCTGCCGGTACTGATGAAAATATTATTTTAACACCACCCATTAAATTAACCCTTGAACATGCTTTAGAATTTATTGAAGATGATGAGTTGGTAGAAATTACGCCGAAAAATATTCGATTGCGGAAAAAATTCTTGAAGGAACATGATCGTAAAAAGGCTTCGAGGGATAACAGTAGATAACCGAACAATAGGCTTAAGTAATAATTTCGAATCTGTCTAGAACGAACCCGTCTAGAAAATGATAACCTCCGATAAAAAAATGCCCAGGTGAAACACCTGGGCTAACACCGAATATGGTCGGTTGGAGATTGACAAGACTTATAGTGCCTGATGTGAATAGGTTATAATATAGGCGATCCTCTCCTCTTTTTGTAAGATATTTACCCTATCGTATGGAAAACGGGTAGAAAATAGGAAAAATCTATTATTTTAAATAAGTTATTTATCTGATTTTTAACGATTTTACTTAAGTATTTATTTTGCACAATATTTTTGTTACACTATAGTGATTAAAGTATCAAAGCAGTTATTAAAGTAGAGCCCTTGAATTTAACAATCCGCACACCATTATCTCTTTATATTTGTAACAAATGAACGGTACTCAAAGTGAATTCGATTGCTTGATTCGCATAGAGTATAGACACATTAAACCATTAGGAGTTTAAAATTAGATGAGTATATTAGAAGCTGTTACTGACGGATCATTCGATACCGATGTTATTCAATCCAATACCCCTGTTTTGGTGGATTTCTGGGCAACTTGGTGCAGGCCTTGCCAGATGATCACGCCACTACTAGAAGAAGTTGCAGCAACCTATTCTGGCAAAGTCAAAATCTTAAAAATGAATATTGAAGAAAATACGCAAACCCCTTCAAAATATGGTGTACGCGGCATTCCTACTTTAATGGTATTTAAGGGTGGAAAATTGCTTGCTACGAAAGCAGGGTTTATGACCAAAACTCAAATCTCTGAATTTTTAGACAGTCATCTTTGATATATTTTGAGATTTCTCTTGCGTATTTTATCCGGGGCATGTATCTTTTTAAAAAATGTAGTGTTAGACTTGCCCCACATTAAGAATTATTAACACTTGGAACAATTCTGTTATGAGTGTTTTTATCAATTCCCTTCAACATCAACTCAACTAGATAATATGGATAATATTGTTATGAACTTAACTGAACTTAAACAAAAATCCCCTACAGAATTAATGGAAATTGCTCATGACCTTTGGTATTGAAGATATTGCGCGTGTGAGGAAACAAGATATATTTTTGCTATTTTAAAAGCGCATGCCAAACGTGGTGAAGATATTTATGGCGATGGTGTTTTAGAAATTCTGCAAGATGGTTTTGGTTTTTTACGTTCTGCAGATAGTTCTTATCTAGCTGGACCTGATGATATTTATGTTTCTCCTAGTCAAATTCGTCGTTTTAATTTGCGTACAGGTGATACCATTTCTGGCAAAATTCGTCCACCAAAAGAAGGCGAACGTTATTTTGCTTTGTTAAAAGTCGATGAAATTAATTTTGAAGCACCTGAAAATGCCAGCAATAAAATTGCTATTTGAAAATCTTACGCCTTTATTTGCCAATGAACGTTTAGTGATGGAAGTCGGCAATGGCAGCACCGAAGATATTACTGCACGTGTTATTGATTTAGTTTCACCGATTGGTAAAGGCCAACGTGGTTTGATTGTTTCACCGCCGAAAGCGGGTAAAACCATGATGTTGCAAAATATTGCGCATTCCATTGCAACAAATCATCCTGAATGTTATTTCATTGTTTTATTAATTGATGAACGTCCTGAAGAAGTCACCGAAATGGCACGTTCCGTACGAGGCGAAGTGATTGCCAGTACCTTTGATGAACCTGCAACTCGTCACGTGCAAGTTGCTGAAATGGTTATTGAAAAAGCCAAACGTTTAGTTGAACATAAACGTGATGTGGTTATTTTATTAGATTCTATTACCCGTTTAGCTCGTGCTTATAACACCGTTGTTCCTGCTTCCGGTAAAGTTTTAACCGGTGGTGTGGATGCCAATGCATTACAACGTCCGAAACGTTTTTTTGGTGCTGCACGAAATATTGAAGAAGGCGGTAGCTTAACCATTATTGCAACAGCATTAATTGATACCGGTTCCAAAATGGATGATGTGATTTATGAAGAATTTAAAGGTACCGGTAATATGGAATTCCATTTGGATCGCCGTATTGCTGAAAAACGTGTTTATCCTGCGATTAATATTAATCGCTCCGGTACACGTCGTGAAGAATTGTTGACTAAACCAGATGATGACTTCAAAAAATGTGGATTCTTCGTAAACTTATTGCATCCTATGGATGAATTGGCCGCGATGGAATTCTTATTGGATCGTCTCGTGAAACCAAAACCAATGAAATTTCTTTGATTCAATGAAACGGGCAGCGCAATAACCAAACACCCAGTCAGTTCGGACATCTTACTCAACAGGGATGAGCTTTAGGGATGCATGATGAGTATATGAAGGAAGTGAATGAAGGATAGATCAAAGGCGCTGATTCTGATTGATCTTCAAAACGACTTCTTTCCCGGAGGCGCACTGGGTGTTCCGGGAGCAGAAGCGCTTCTCCCCATTGCCAATCGTTTGCAAGATTATTTTCCTTTAATTATTGCGACGCAAGATTGGCATCCTGCAGGTCATAAAAGTTTTGCCTCTCAACATGCTGGCAAACAGGTTTATGATCAGATTGAATTACAAGGAATACCGCAGATTCTCTGGCCAGATCATTGTGTACAAGGTAGTCATGGTGCAAAACTGCATCCAAAACTGAAAACCCAGTCTATCCAGAAAATCATTTATAAGGGAACCGATCCCAATATTGATAGCTATAGTGCTTTTTTTGATAATGCCCATAAAAAAAATACCGGGTTAGATGCATTTCTAAAGGCGCAAGGTGTAGAAGAACTCTATATCATGGGCTTGGCAACTGATTATTGTGTGCAGTATTCTGTGATAGATGCGGCGAACCTGGGCTATAAAACGTTTTTAGTTGAAGATGGTTGTTTTGGTATTGAACAACATTCTGGTGATGTAGAAAAAGCTAAAACAAATATGCAAGCTGCCGGAGCAATTATAACCCAGAGTCAAGAACTATTATCCGCCTAGGATTCATTCGCGAAGAGTATTAGAGTATTCAAGTTATGCAGAACGAAAGACCCTCAACAACACATTTCGGGTATCAAGAAATCTCGACCGCGAAAAAAACGGAGCGAGTCGGGGAAGTCTTTGATTCAGTCGCTTCGCGTTACGATTTGATGAATGATCTAATGTCATTTGGATTACAACGGTACTGGAAACGTTTGGCTGTTACGAGAGCCCAGATTCAAAGTCATCATCAAGTGTTAGATTTGGCCGGGGGAACTGGCGATCTGACTGCACTGATTGCAAATAAATTAGATAAGCAGCAGGGTCAAGTAATATTAGCAGACATTAATAATGCCATGTTAAGTCGCGGTCGTGCTCGTTTGATCGATGCAGGAATTGTTAAAAAAGGTAGAATATGTGCAAGCCAATGCAGAAATTTTGCCTTTTCCGGATCAGCATTTTCATTGCATTACCATGGCATTTGGATTACGTAATGTAACCCATCAAGATAAGGCTTTATCAGAAATGTTCCGAGTATTAAAACCAGGTGGGCGTGTCATCATTTTAGAATTTTCCAAAACCCAAAATGCGACGCTAACCAAATTATACGATAGTTATTCTTTTTCGGTATTACCTTGGTTAGGGAAAATGGTTTGTAATGATGCCGATAGTTATAGATATTTAGCGGAATCGATCCGGAAACATCCTGATCAAAATACATTAAAAGACATGATGGAAACTGCGGGCTTTGAAAGAGTTGATTATCAAAATATTCATAGTGGTATTGTGGCCTTACATAGAGGATACAAATTTTAATGTTGCCAGGGATGGTTTTATTTTTTGAACCCATGCTTAACCGGATAATTAACCGGGTGATACAATTTGATGCGAGCACAAAAACGCGGCTTGCTCATCTCGATGGGAAATGTCTATATTTGCAGATCAGCGATCTTAAGCTAGATTTTGATATTTTTTTTACTAAAACTAACATTCGTTTGCAATCAAAAAAAATCGGAACACAGAACGAGGCACAGGTTCAAGTGAAAGCTCCGGTTGCCGCTTTAATAGCGTTTGCTGGATCCAAAAAAATTAAAGAGGCAACAGAACGTGGCCTTATCATTGAGGGGGATATAGAACTCGCCCATGAAATCCAAAATTTTGTGATGGGACTAGACATTGATTGGGAAGAAATGCTTTCTCGTTATACTGGGGATATTTTTGCACATGCATTTTTTCAGGGAATAAGAAAAGCAGAGAATAAAAAACGTGGCATTATCGAAAACTTGTCTTTCAGTGCCAGGAATTTCCTGCAGGAAGAACAACGATTATTACCCACAGCCATCGAGGTAGAATATTTTAACCATTCTGTAGATGAGCTACGGAATGAAGTAGATAGACTAGAAATGCGAGTTCAACTCATATTGGCAAATCATAAGAAAAATATAGATAAAAAGAGATATGTGCATGAAAATAACGTTGGGAAAGATCTAAAATGAAACCACTCAATCAATTTTTTCGTTTACTGCATATTAGCTATGTATTATTAAAGCATGGTTTAGATGAAATTGTTTCTGAAACCCATTTGTTTCGAGCTTTGCGTTTTATTGTTATCTTTTCTCCTTTTCGGTATACAGAGCAAAGACAAAAGCCAAGGGCTATCCGCATCCGAGAAGCCTTAGAGGAATTGGGTCCTATCTTTGTAAAATTTGGTCAATTATTATCCACTCGGCCTGATATGCTTCCAGAAGATATCCTTAAAGAACTGAGACTACTGCAAGATCGAGTGCCGCCCTTTTCTGGAATCTTAGCAGCTAGCCTTATTGAGACAGCCCTTCAGCAACCTCTTGATAGTTGCTTTCAAACCTTTGAAAAAGAGGCGCTCGCTTCGGCTTCGGTGGCGCAGGTGCATGCGGCAACCTTGCTAGATGGGCGCTCTGTTGTTGTGAAGGTATTACGTCCGAAGATACAGCCACTTATTAAACGCGATATCGCATTGCTCAAAACTATTGCAAGTCTTGCCAATCGTTACTCTAAACGTGCAAGACGATTTAAACCAAAAGAGATCGTTTTTGAATTTGAAAAAGCTTTAACCTTCGAGTTGGATTTAATGAGGGAGGGAGCCAATGCTTCACAATTGCGGCGTAATTTTGCACACTCACCCCTGCTCTATGTGCCTAAAATAGTTTGGACCTACTCTAAAAATAACATTTTGGTTATGGAACGAGTATATGGTGTTCCTATTAATCAGATAGCTTTTTTAAAGCAGCAAGGATATTCTTTAAAAAAATTAGCAGAAATATGCGTTGAGGTATTTTTTACGCAAGTTTTTCGTGATTGCTTTTTCCATGCCGATATGCACCCTGGGAATCTTTTGGTTGCAGACAATCATCCTGACAAACCTTCATTGATAGCCCTAGATTTTGGGATTATGGGCAGTTTAAGCCCAGCCGATCAACGATATTTGGCAGAAAATTTTCTTGCCTTTTTTAAAAGAGATTACCGTCGAGTTGCGGAATTACATTTAAAATCTGGATGGATTCCCCCTAACACTCGCCTAGATGAATTTGAGTCTTCCATACGAACCGTCTGTGAGCCCATGTTTGAACAACCCATTAAAGAAGTTTCCGTTGGAAAATTATTATTACGCTTATTTCAAACCGCTGAGCATTTCCAGATCAATATTCAACCCCAATTGATCTTATTACAGAAAACTTTACTCAATGTTGAGGGCTTGGCACGAGAACTCTATCCCGATTTGGATCTTTGGCAGACAGCCCGACCCATTCTCGAAAAATGGATGAAAACCCAAGTAGGGCCACGTGCCTTCTTGCGTAAACTAAAAAGTGATAGCCCCTATTTCCTTGAAAAGCTTCCTGAATTGCCTGATCTTCTTTTTAGCGCTTTATCGAGGCAGGGGACTTGGGATTCCTCCTATAATAACAAATATCAAGAACAACGACTAAGGGAAAATGAACTAAAAAAGGGAACAATACTAGGGTTTCAAAACCGCAACAATGTCTATAATATTTGTCTTGCCTTCTTATTAGGAATGAGTATTAGTATGATTATTATATTATGGTTAAGCAGGAGTTAATTGGATGTCTGACTGTATATTTTGTAAAATTATTGCGGGTGTTATTCCGAGTGACTTTGTCTATCAAGACGATAATGTCGTCGTGTTTCGAGATATTCATCCCAAAGCTAAAACGCATCTTTTACTGGTACCAAAAGCACATATTAAAAGTTTAATGGAAGTCGAAGAAGCGCATCGTGACTTGTTATCGTATATGATGTTGTTATTACCTAAGATTGCACAGGATGCAGGTTTGAAAACGGGTTTTCGGACCGTGATTAATTCTGGATCAGGTGGTGGGCAAGAGGTGGATCATTTACATTTTCATTTATTAGGTGGGGGTTTACCTAAATTTTAAGGAGAAATAAATGGGTTTTGGTGGCATTAGTTTTGGATCTTTATTGTTAATTCTGCTCATCGTCCTCGTTTTATTTGGCAGCAAGCGTATTCGGAGTATGGGTGAAGACTTAGGGCAAGCCGTTCGCAGCTTTCGCAAAGGATTAGAAGGCGGACCAGACTCTAGTGTTCCACCTAAATCAGAAATTAAGAAAGAAATCGAATGAGTTTTTGGGAAGTCCTCGTTATCGTCATCGTTGCCTTTATTGTGATTAAGCCAGAAAGATTGCCTGAAATTACTTATCTATTGGGGAAATGGTTGGGTCAATTTAGAATTTGGTATCATAACATCTCGAAAAAATTTAATGCCTTATCATGAATGCGTATCTTCCATATCTTATTGAATTACGGAAAAGAGTCATACAGTCATTTCTGTTGGTTTTATTTTTATTTCTGGGCTTTTTTTATATCGACGATTGGCTGTATGCTCAATTAGCAGAGCCCCTGCAACAACAATTGCCAGCGGGGAGTGGTATCATTGCCACAGAAGTGACCTCTGCGTTTACGGTACCCATGAAATTGGCTTTTGTGATGTCCATGATTATAGCCATTCCGTATCTTTTTTATCAAATATGGGCTTTTATTGCACCTGCGCTTTATAATCAAGAAAAGAAAAATTTATTTCCGTTGCTGATCTCTAGTATTATATTATTTTATGTTGGGGTTGCATTTTCGTATTTTGTGATTTGCCCAATGGCCTTACAATTTTTTGCGCAGGTAGCACCCAAAAATGTACGCATTTTAACGGACATTCGTCATTTTCTCGATTTTGTGTTAACGGTTCTTTTAGCTGGAGGGCTGGCATTTCAAGTTCCCATTATTACATTAGCATTATTGCAGGCAAAATGGGTTAGTATTGCCCAATTAATTCATATTCGACCCTATATCATTGTGGCTGCTTTTATTTTTGGTATGTTGCTCACGCCACCTGATGTTATCTCTCAAATTTTGCTCGCTTTGCCTATGTGGGGGCTATTTGAAATGGTTTTATTGCTCGCAAGATATAGAGAAAAACGAGCCTTGGTAAAAGTTTAAAAATAGGATGGTTTAAATTTTAGCAAATTGCCTTGCAGTTTCATTCGTCGCTGATATTAAGGCATGAATAATACCCGGTTCATAAGCGGAATGACCGGCATCCCGAATAATATCTAAACGGGACTTTGGCCAGACCTGATGCAAGGCATAGGCATTCTCTAAAGGGCAAACAATATCATAGCGTCCATGAACTAAAATGCCGGGAATATCTTGCAATTTGTCTGCGTTTTGAATGATCTGATTCGGTTCTAAAAAAGTTTGATTCATAAAATAATGGGTTTCGATACGTGCCAGACTCATCGCTACATGATGCTCAGTAAAATGATTGATGACATTCAGATTGGGCTGTAAGGTAGAGCAAACGCCTTCCCATAATGACCAGGCTTTTGCAGCAGCCATTCGTACTAATTCATCTTCTCCGGTCAAACGCCGATAATAGCTGGCCAAAATATTATTTCGTTCTTCAGGCGTTAAGTGGTTTACCAGGGCTTCCCAAGCATCTGGAAAAATACGGCTTGCATAACCTTCCTTGTAAAACCAATCGATGTCTTCTTTGCGGCATAAAAAGATGCCACGTAAGATCATGCTGAGCACTCGTTTAGGATGGGTTTCTGCATAGACGAGCGCTAGAGTAGAACCCCAAGAACCACCAAATAGTACAAAGCGATCAATATTTAAATGCTGACGAATAGCTTCTATATCCGAAACTAAAGCTTGTGTGCTGTTATTTTTCAATTCCGCATGTGGTGTTGAATGGCCTGAACCGCGTTGATCAAATAATACAATTCGGTATTGTGAGGGATCAAAAAAACGTCGATGTTCTGGACTTGTACCAGAGCCTGGTCCTCCATGTAAAAATAATACGGGTATACCTTGAGGGCTACCGGACTCTTCGACATAAAGGCTATGCAAATCATCTACAGCCAATTGATGGACAGCATAGGGTTTGATGCAGGGGTATAGTACTAACATAAATTTAATCCTCTGCCCTTAAAAAAAGGGTGATATTAGATAAAAATAACAAAAGTAGGTCCAAGTTACAAGAAAACTTTAGTGAAGTCTAAAGGGAAGCAGCAAATGAAACGATTGCTTGTAAATATTGATCTCCCCCCACCATCATAACATTATTGTGGTCAGCACCCTCCACAGGATAAAAACGCTTAGGTGCTTTTGCCAGATTATATAAATATTTGCCATGCCAGATGGGTATGGTTTTATCATTGACCCCATGTATAAAAAGAATCGGCGCTTTAATGTCTGCGATCTTTTGATTATTACGATATTTATCGAAAGGGAATAACGGTATAACTGTAATCACTCGAAAAGTAGAAACCATCGGTGATTCTAAGATGACGCCCCCAACCACAGCTTGTCGAGCAAGCTCTATAGTGGGACCCGTTCCTATGGAACGACCATAAAGAATAATATCTTTTGCAGGAATATTTAGGGTTTGAGTTAAATATAGATAGGCAGCTTGAATATCCAGATAGGTCTTATATTCATTTGTCCGCCCTTCGCTTGTACCATAACCATGATAATCGTAAGCCAATACAGAAAAACCGATACGTTGGAATTGTTCTATCAATCCTAAAATGGACCCTAAATCTTCAGCATTGCCATGGCTAAATAAAATGGTTTGTCTAGCTTTTGGATTTTTAAGATAAATGGCTGAAATCTGTTTACCATCTTGGGTCTTAAGCTTGATGAGCGGTGGGAAATTTAGATCATTGTCTTGATATGAAGCTTTGGGGGAAGGGAACATCATAAAATCAGAAAACACATAAACAAAAACTGCGATCAAAGCATAATAAATCACAATATTGGTAAGAAAATTCCATTTCATTTTGATATTTTAGTGTATTTAAAATTGGATGGCTATGATCGGCTATCATAGCATAACAGCAGAACTGCATTGATAAGTTTATTAACTAAATTAGGTGTAGTTAAACGAAAGTTTTACGCCTGTGCTTTTCATGCTATTGATTTTAATAATATTTATCAAGCAAGAGAACAACTGCCATTGCTGAATCATGTATTTCAACCTATCTACTGGTAGCTTGCATTTTAATTGATTATTAAGTTATCATAGCAAAACTAATATTAAATTTTTATTGAATGGTCAGAAACAGGTTGCTTCTTTTTTAATTATTTAAAATCTAAGCAAAGAAATTCACATATATTCTAAAGTGTGATTGGAACAATCCAGTATTCTTATAAATGAGAGGCAAACTATCATGAAAACGATGAAATTAGGTAATGAGTCTCATGCAAATATCATTTTTTTTGCAGAATATTTGACCAAAAAAAATTACGCGCCTATAGCAGAATTGATTAAAGACTGGCTAAATGAAAAAATGAGAAATGATGCTCTAGATCTTTTGGCTAGGGTGAATGATTTAGACAAAAATTGTATCAAAGGATATTTTTTTGAACTAGGTATTTATTGTGAAAGTAACACGGAAAAGGCTATTGAACATTTTCGACTTGCTGCTGAACAAGGACATGGTCTTGCTAAAGTAGTCCTTGGATGTATTCAAGGCAACAGAGGCAATGAAGAGGACTCTGAGGAAGCAGTTAAGTTGTGTGAAGAATTGGTTGAGAAATATGAAAAAAATGAAAAAGATGCAAAGAGTGAAAAAGATACGGCTGAAAGTTATGGGTATGCAATGGCTCAGTATTGTCTTGGCATGAATTATCATCAATTACAAGATGAGGATTACAATGACAAAATGATTAAATGTTTTGAGTTGGCAGCTCAGTTAAGGCACCCAAGAGCTCAACTCATGCTCGGTTCATTATATCAGAATGGAATAGGTATTGCAGCTGATGAGAAAAAAGCGGTTGAGTATTATAAAATGGCTGCCGATCAAGGGTTGTTTGAAGCTATCACTCAGCTTGGATGGTGCTATGAAGAAGGAATAGGTCTTGATGCGAATATGGAAATGGCATTTAAGCATTATCAACGAGCTGCAGATTGGGGGATCCCTTTAGCTCAATATAATCTTGCCTGCTGTTATGAACAGGGTGAGGGTGTAGAGAAAGATCAGAAGAAGGCATTCGAATATTACCATTTGGCCTCAGACCAAGGGCAAGTTGAGGCTCAACAATACCTCGGTGAGTGTTATGAATCTGGAGAATATGTCGAAAAAAATGAGGTATTAGCAGCTATGTATTATCAATTGGCCTCAGACCAAGGGTCAATTGAAGCAAGGTATAGACTTGGACTGTGTTATGAATTTGGAACAGGTGTGGAAAAAGATGAGATAAAGGCAACCATGTATTACCAAATGGCCTCAGACCAAGGGTCAGTTGAAGCTAGGCAACGTCTTGCATTGTGCTATGAAAATGGATTAGGGGTTGAAAAGAATCTAGAACGAGCAGATATATTAACATGTGATGACCCAAAAATTATATCAGATTATTATCAGACAGCGCTTCAAAATGAAAACAACTCATTTTTAGGTTTTTATTTTCAACTAGGCTATTGTTTGCGAGAAATGCCAGAAATATCAGAATATGATAGATATATGAATGCCATCAAATATTATGAAAAAACATTAGTCACGGATAATCCTTGCCTGTGGGATTTATACGATTGTTATTGTAATATACATGGGGTCGAAGATACTTCTGAGAGCAGAAGTGCTTTTTCAAAATATTATGAAAAAATAAACGAGTGCATTGCAAATCCAAAATCAAGTGCTCATTATCATATCAAAAAGCAAGGATATCTCTTTCTTGCATATTGTTATGAAAAAGGAGCCCAATATTTTAAACAGGATTTAGATCAAGCGCTTCGATTTTACAATCACATTAAAGATGTTTATCAAGAAGTCGAAAAAGTTACTAAAGATTCAAAAGATGACAAAGAAAACTTAGAATTGCAAAGAGTGATGGATGATCAAAATACACTTGATTTTGTCAAGAGAAAAATAGAGAGCATGGGTGGGAAGGTAAGTTATATGGGAACGTATACAAAATCGGTGTTGTATGCATTTAGCACATGGCGTGTTTTAGAAATAAAGGGTATCCGCGAAACAATCATCGAATATGCCTTGGAATTTCCTCAAACACCTTTTAATCCATAAATCTTTTTAACATTTCTGGAGATCTCTCGCTAACTTGAACGAATGCATCCGCTTGAGGGTGGTAAGAACGAATTTACTTAATGACTCAGTTGCCTCATTCGCAGCCCAAACCCATAGCCGGCTCTCTGTAATATAATCGGTTAGAAAAATGTAAAACCTATTACGACATGTAGGACTATTGCGCTAACTTATGACGTCTATGCGCGTAATATGTCACCAAAAGCCATACCTAGCCAAATCCTTTTCTCAGAAATGAGGCGCTAGCACGCACTATTTTGTAGCCTCATACTAGAGATAATAAATTATAACAGATTGTTTTTTATAATAAAAATATTTTATACATAAATTATTATGCTCAAAAACGACATTTGCAAGTTTTGAGCATAATAACTTGAAAATTTATTATGCTCATGATATACATAAACAAGATTTGAGCATAAAATAGAACTCAGAGGGCAATGATGACAAGCAGTTTTGTAGGAAGAAAGGTAGAACTTAAAAAATTGCGGGATTTAAGCTCCTTTAATCGCACATGTCTGGTAGTTATACGGGGACGTCGGAGGATTGGGAAAAGCCGTTTAATAGAGGAGTTTGCAAAAGATAAGTTATTTTTGCCTTTCTCAGGGTTGGCACCCTTGCCCGCTATTAAGGCACAAGATCAACGGAATGCCTTTGCTCGTCAATTGGCACAAAACTTTTCACTTCCCCCCTTAACCTTAAACGTCTTTGTTTTGAAAAGGAAGGATTGTTAGTAAAAGAATTTCATAAAATTTTTCATGATGTTTTTAAAAAGAAAGCTGATATTTATAAGAAAATTATTTATATACTGTCTGAGGGCATGCGTGATTTAGCTGAAATACGAGATGCTTTACATTATACCAGAAGCGGCACGCTTTCAAATCATTTAAATAATCTGGTTATATCCGGTTTTGTAAGTGAGCATTTTACCTGGACCATTAAAACAGGTACCCTTGGGAAACAAAAACTATATCGCTTATGTGACAATTATTTACGCTTTTATGTAAAATATATTGAAGTCAATTTGCCCAAAATTCAAAATAATGCCTATCAAAATTTATCTTTGGTTAATTTGCCAGGTTGGGATGGTATGCTGGGCATACAATTAGAAAGTCTTTTACTTAAAAATCGTCCATTATTATTGAAGTCCCTTGGTCTAAATCCAGCGGACATTGTGGCAGATAATCCTTATATTCAACATCCCACAACCCGAAATAGGGGTTGCCAAGTTGATTATTTAATCCAAACGCACATGAATAATCTTTTCGTATCTGAATTTAAATTTAAAAGGCGTGAGATCGGTTCCGAAATTCTAGGGGAAATGAAGGATAAACTTGATCGTTTAGTCATTCCGCATGGCTTTGGACTATGCCCCGTTTTATTTCATTTGAGTGGCGTTACTGATAGCGTGCAAGAAAAACGTTTTTTTTATAGAATAATCGATATAAGGGATTTTTTAGAAATATCATAAAATAACAAAAAACCCTTGTATTGGTAGTCAGCATTCAGGGCAGCTGGCGGTCATCGAATATGCTTTGGATAAGACCACTTCTCCAGAACCTTTATTAACTCTTTTGCGTTCCGAGGCAATATTGAACTTCATGGATACAACACATCCTGAATTAAATTATTTACCAAAAATACTGACTTGGGAGGCATTAGCCAAAAGCCTTGTGAGACTGAAACAGGCCAATAACCCGGTATTATGTGATCTACCCCATCTTAATGATAATACGTTCTGGCATTTGTTATCTAAAGAGATTGCAAAAGACTATACTTCTCAAAAACCACAACAAGCAACATTAGGAGCAACCGTAACAGCTACTGCCCCAACTACAAGTACGACTACTAATACACCTGCCGCCTCAACATCACCTCCTAGGACAGTACCCGCTGCCTCTGGAATCAATGTAGGAAGCGGGGGTATTGTTTCTGCAATAAAGAAGACAATACAGGCAAAAGACAGTGCAGAAGCAAAAAGTGTATAAGAAGTCAGTGCAGAAATTATTCAATAAATTGAGTCTTGCTGTTATTTATCCTGAATCTGATGAAATGAAAAAAATTCTAGATAATATGGATATGGATGATTTTAGATTAATTGTTTTCGAGGATTTGCAGAGAGAGTTTGATGATTCATTCCTAGCAATGCTGGAAATGGGCGAAGACCGAGCAGATGTAGAGAATCAGTTTTCTCCTATCATTAAGATGTTAAATGATAAAATTAAAGAAGCGTGGGAGACTCAAGTTCCGACTGCACCGGGTGGGCCAAAAAAATAAAGTTGATTAACGGTTGCAACAATTTTTCCCTACCTGTTATTGTATGATCAAATACTGGTTAAATATATAGTTTAAAAAATAAGCAAATAAGCCCTATTCCTAAAATAAATTTACTTTTACCTATGGTTTTTTGCAATATAAAATGATATTATGGCTCTATAGTTATTAAACCGAGGTGCATCTTATGACAACCGCCTTACAGATCGCCTATCCACAATTACCGATAGGTAGCTTAGAAGCCTATATTCAAAGGGTTAACGAAATCCCAATGTTGAGTCTTGAAGAAGAACAAGACTTAGCTTTTCGACTTAAAGAACATGGGGATATACAAGCTGCTCAGAAATTAGTTCTCTCCCATATCCGTTATGTTGTGCGCGTTGCCCAAGGTTATTTGGGGTATGGCCTACCACTAGGAGACCTAATTCAAGAAGGTACAGTAGGTCTTATGAAGGCTGTAAAGCGATTCGATCCCACTGTTGGGGTACGGCTCGTCTCTTTTGCGGTGCACTGGATTAAAGCTGAAATTCATGAATATATTATTAAAAATTGGCGTGTCGTTAAAATAGCCACAACTAAGGCACAACGAAAATTATTTTTTAATTTAAGAAAAGCTAAAAAACGTTTAGGCTGGGCTACGAATGCAGAAATCGAAGCCGTCGCAAATGATTTAGGTGTTTGTGCCACTGAAGTTCGGCGTATGGAAGAACGCTTAAGTGCAAGAGATGTCACTTTTGATCCTCCAGTTGATGATAATGACACTTCCACCGCATTAGTTCCTGCCGAATATCTGGAAGATGCTCATGCAAATCCTGCAACTCAATTAGAAGCTATCAATTCAGATTTACATTCTGAAATAAATTTAAAGACAGCTTTTAAAAAATTAGATTCTCGCAGCCAGGATATTTTACAAAAACGTTTCTTATTAGCGGATGAAAGTAAAGCAACCTTACAAGACTTGGCTACCTACTACAAAGTGTCGCCAGAGCGGATTCGGCAATTAGAAAAAAATGCGCTTTTAAAATTAAAAGAAGCATTATTAGTGCATGAGGCTGCTTAATTAATGGGAAGAGGTTATTAGGAAACCTTAGAATAATACACGATTGAATCATTTATAAGCATTAAAATAATTGTTCGGATTATCAGCTTGATTTTATGAAACGTTCTAAGATAGGGCGTAAACGGTTACACGTTTAGATTTGGGCGTTTTGGGGTAGTACCTGAACGGGTACAAATTATAGTAAAAATTTCTTTAAATTGAATTAAGTGGGGTAAACAAATGGCTTTCTCAAAATTAGAACTTGATGCAATTATTAAAAAACTTAATAACGAAAAATATCAAAGAAGTCCTGTAAAATTAGAAGCAGGTCCAATGGGTATTGGGAATAGTACTGCACTTGCTCTTGAACCCGTATCTATATCCGTATCCAATCTTGCAGCTCCGCTACCTCCTACTTCTGCGGCTTCAAGCTCTGTAGCCACACCCATAACAAATCAAATGCACCATAATGCCACAGTAACTACAGCAGCTGCAGCCCAGCCAGCTGCAGGAACCTCAAACAATATAGTGATGAGTACTCGAGGAAATTCTCTGGTGTTATTTTCGAAACTACAGTCTGACAATAAACCTAATTTAGATCAAGCCTTAAACACAATAGCAGATAGCCACAGTGTCGAAGATAATGTGGCGAAAGTGGTTCATAAAATTATTCGGAATTGTGAGGCAGGTATTAGTGGTAATAATCTTTTACTAAGCTGGTTATCAAGTATTGATGATATAGTAGGTATTAACAAGCAAGACGCAATTGCACTCTTGAAACACAAACTATTTATCCTTGCAAAAGTAAAAGAATTGGCAGATGCCTTATTGTTCGACGAGTTATTTTGGTTTTTAAGAGTTGTGTTAGTGGAGATTCCAGCCTGCAAATCATCTAAATTAAATAAAAAAATATTAAATGATGCAAATGATATTTTGTTTAGAGACTTTCTCAAAGATGTGATGATTAAAATCGCACCCTATCGAAGTGCATTATTGTTCCAAATAAAGAAAAAAAAGTATTTTAATTTTTCCGTGGTCGCAGCGGGCAGCAGTAAGGCCGAAACAAATATTTTTAAACAAGATAAAGAAGGGCAGGATTTAAAATTAGAATACGAAGGCATATTGAAACCATTGCAAGAAATTTTGGAAAAAATATATGCTGGCTTTTTTAAAGTACAGGTTGTCAAATATAAGATGACCACTGAAAAAGAACGTCAAGCAATACGTGCGCTAGTGAAGTCAATAAGGGAAAAATTGATTGACTGTGATAAAATATTTATTGGCTGGATAGCTGGGCATTTAGACATATACAAGAAAATGCAAGCTTCAAAAAAGAATACTGCAGAAACTGATAAATATCTATCTGCTGAAGCTTCTGCTCTCTCAGTTATTGAAAGTTTTCAAAACTTAAAAAGCTATATTCAAAATGTTTGGAATGTGGTTGCGCCATATAAAGAAGAACTTACCTATTGGGAAAATTTTCAAAAACGGAGGATGGCGGATATAACGCTATGGTCAGAAAATATTGTAAAACTTTTTGATATCGTAGAAAGACGTGCCAAAAAACTCAATATTTCTTTAGAAGCGCTTCATGAAAATAATGACGATATCATTATGAGGAAAGCGAGCAGTTTATCTCAAACATGGCATGCACTTTCAGCTTCAGAAACTTGGCACATTTATCTAGCTCAGTTTTCAAAAACGGTTAATGATTTTGATTTGGAAGCTCAAAAAATTGATGGAATGATTGCTGAGGCGAATAATGCCTCTATCCCTCAAACGGCGGCTACAAATCATCAAGAGACAGCTTCCCCTATCAACGATGGTAAAAACTCTAAGTCAAAGACAGAGACAGATACTACCCTTGCATCTGGAACTGCTGTTGGAACTGCTGTCAATGTTCCAATGGCTACAGCCCCTGCTGCTCAGGCAATACAAAACAAACTTCCCAAAACAAAGAAGAATGCACATATCAAACAGCCGAGCACTATCGCGGAATGGCGATCAGTTCAAGAGCAAAGAAAGCATGAACTGGATAATTTTGAAGACAATATAGACGTTTCAGAAAAGATAGAATTTGATCTAAAAAAGGCAAAAGACTGTTATAAATCAAGAATGGAAAGATTGATTCAAAGACGTTCTGAATTTGTTTCAAAACTGATCCTTAAAGATAACATTCGATCCTTATTGACAAAGCTTTTTTCTAATCAATTTTCTCATGAAGAGGTTATGCAATTAGAAAAATCTATATTGGCTGAAAATATAAAGATAAAGGTTAAATACCCCAGTGGTGGCTCCTCACACTATACTGTTATCATTAATGGAGTGCTAGGGGACATCACCGATCCTCTGGAAGTTTTTTCAGTAAGGGGTAAAACTCATAGACCACATGGATCAAGCGCCTCGAAACAAAAAAATAATGGAAATCTTTCCCGCCACATCATACTGGGTCTTCAAGATACATTTAGGCGTGCAGGCTTTACTGAGGAAATTTTACGTTTGCAAACAGCTGCAGAGAATAGCAACCATTGCAAATGTTAAAATAGATTATTTCCAAAGTCCCTGCTAAATTAAATATTACTTAAGAAAGAATTAATTCTTAGGAAGAATTGATTTTGTATACAGGCAGGAATGCTATGACACATGATCTTCATAATCTAAAAGCCAACATGCTTGACTTGAGACTCTCTGATACCGAGATAGCCGAAACCCTTAAGTTTCTTGAAGGCTTGCAAGAACAAATCAAAGAAGATATTAGCTGGGAGATTGTTAAAAAATACTTAACAAAAAAAGGGTCCCAATATTTCCCTTTTCCCCTTCATTTGCTACTTTACAAGATGATTTATCCCTATTGGAATCAAATGCCGGCCCCTGCCTGGTTTCCTTCACAAGCTCTCAGTCCAGAAATTTTTGCGGCAAATGAGCAGCTGCATTTAAAAAAATGGATAGAGGAGATGAACTTTAAAAATTATGCAGAACTTCATCATTGGTCTTCAAAAGAAAGACTTGAGTTTTGGAAAAAAATCACAATAGAACTGGGAATTGCCTTTGATAAGCCCTACAAAACACTGGTAGATTTTTCCGAAGGCTTGCAAAAACCGCAATGGTTTCCGGGTGCAAAAATGAATATTGTAAACAGCTGTTTTTCAACTGCAAGAAACAAGATTGCCATCATTGAAGGAGATGAATTCGGAAATAGTAAACACTATACCTATCAAGAATTACAAGGACTTTCCTGTCAGGTGGCTGCCAGCCTAAAAAATAAAATAAAAAAAGGAGACAGTATTGCCATTATTATGCCCATGCACTTTCGGGCGGTTGCAATTTACTTAGGTGTTGTTATGGCAGGCGCACGAGTGGTTTCCATTGCTGAAAGTTTTTCAGAGAGTGAAATAGATGCTCGTTTAAAAATAACTTGCTGTCATTGGGTTTTTACTCAACATGATATTATTCGTGATGGGAAAAAATTACCCTTGTTAGAAAAAATAATCAATACAGACGCTTCCCACATTATTGTCTTGCCCTCTACAAAATCCAATAGCCCAATAAATTTTAATGAAAATGTTCTTAGGAATAAGGATAAAGATAAGGACGACGAAGACAAAGATAAAGATAAGAGCCTGGGTAAAACCTGTATCATCACTTGGGAATCTTTTTTATTGGATGAAAACGGCAAAGCTCCCACCCCTGGCAATGATGAAATAAATAATTCAAACTATGAAATGCATTTGACGCCTGTATCTTGCGATCCTATGGATCCCATTAATATATTATTTTCTTCTGGCACAACAGGCGATCCTAAAGCGATTCCTTGGAATCATACCACCCCCATAAAATGTGCCAGCGATGCTTATTTTCATCATAACATTCAACCAGGTGATAGACTCTGTTGGCCTAGCAGTTTAGGCTGGATGATGGGACCCTGGTCGATTTTTGCAGCCCTTATTAATAGGGCCACGCTTGCGCTTTATACTGGCAGCCCTAATGGAAAAGGTTTTGGCGAATTTGTACAAAATAATCAGATCACCATTTTAGGTGTGGTGCCCACATTAGTAAAACATTGGCATGAAACCCATTGCATGGAAAAACTCAATTGGGATGCTATTAAGGTGTTTACTTCTACGGGTGAATGTTCGAATACAGAAGATATGTTGTATCTTATGTATTTAGCAGGGTATCGTCCCATCTTGGAATATTGTGGGGGTACCGAAATTGGAGGTGCCTATATTACTGGAACTTTATTACAACCTTGTGCCCCAGCAACTTTTACAACAGCAACCATGGGTATGGATTTTGTGATCCTGGATGAAGATAGTTTGCCCAGTGATAAAGGCGAAATCGCAATTATTCCTCCATCCATTGGACTTTCAACGACCTTGTTAAATCATGATCATCAACAAATATATTATGCCAATATGCCAACGTTAGCCGATGGAACTATTTTGCGAAGACATGGCGATCAAGCAGAACGTTATCAAAATGGCTTTTTTCGTTTATTAGGCAGGGTTGATGATACCATGAATTTATCTGGTATTAAGATTAGCGCTGCTGAAATTGAACATGTGCTTAATCTTCATCCCCTTATTTTTGAAACTGCCGCCATTGCAGTGCCACCGGCAGGGGGAGGCCCGGAACAATTAATTGTTTTTGTCGTATTAAAACAATCTGCTGATAACCCTGAGCCTATAGATAACCAGAATATGATGATGCACTTAAAAACAGAATTGCAAAACTTGATCAAGGAACATCTCAATCCCTTATTTAAAATCCAGGAAATAAAGATAATTGATAAATTACCAAGGACTACTTCTAATAAAGTTATGCGAAGAATGCTAAGAAATGAATAACGATAAATGCAGCTATTAAGTTATTGAGCTAATTCCTTTTCTTGTAGTCTTTTCTTAATGTTGCTAGGCTGTAATCTTGCCAGAAAAATAATTAATGAATAGGCTTAAGATTAATCGGACAAATGCTGTTATAGATAGATAAGATGCTTTGCAAAGGGAAAAGGGAGAAAGTATGAAATTGTATTATTCTAAGGGCGCTTGCTCTTTATCGGTTAGAATTGTTTTGCAAGAAATAGGGGTTCCCTATGAGCAGGAATCAGTTAACTTAAAAACTAAAAAAACAGAATCCGGGGGTGATTATTTAAAAATAAATCCCAAGGGGGCTGTACCAGCCATTGAATTGGCAAATAAAGAGATACTGACAGAAAATGTGGCTATCCAACAATATTTGGCAGACGAATATAAAGCGACTCCATTACTTCCTCCTATTGGAAATTTTAAGCGCTATCGAGTACTTGAATGGCTTAGCTATGTGAGTAGTGATTTACATAAAAGTTTTGGACCCTTATTTAGCCCTATTGTACCCCAGGAAATAAAAGATCAGATTTTTATTCCCGCTCTTAAAAAGAGATTTGAAGCGATAGAAGAGCATTTAAGAAAAAATAGATTTTTAATAGGGGATCAATTTACCTTACCTGATTGTTACTTATTTGTGGTATCACGCTGGTTAACCGCTTTGCAGATTGATGTTGCCACCACTTATCCCAACTTATCTCGATATATGGCAGACATTAAAAAAAGAAAAGCCGTTGCAGATGCTCTAGAAGAAGAGGGATTAAGTTAAACAATGCTTGGAAAACCCCTTGTATTAATTATTTTAGACGGATGGGGACATCGAGAAGCCCCAGAACATAATGCCATTGCTGCTGCTAAAACACCGAATTGGGATAAAATTTGGCGTGAATACCCGCATTGTACGCTTTCAGCTTCTGGCCGGGATGTGGGCTTGCCAGAAGGACAAATGGGTAATTCGGAGGTGGGACATCTAACAATGGGAGCAGGTCGGCGTGTCGATCAGGATCTGACTCGAATTTCTGAAGTGATAAAAGAAGGCAGCTTTTTCCAAAATCCTGTTTTTAAAGCCGCGTTTAATAAAATCATAACTCATAACAACCATATGGCTACTGAGAGCAATGTCACAAATATGACCAATCATAGAACCTTACATATACTGGGATTATTGTCCCCAGGTGGTGTACATAGCCATGAGGAACATATTTTTGCGTTGATCGACTATGCCAAACAAACAGGTGTTCATGAAATCGCTTTACATTGTTTTTTAGACGGACGAGACACCCCGCCTCAAAGTGCAGAGTCATCCATACTCGCTTTAGAAAAATATTGCAGTACCAGGGTAGGGGTTAGAATAGCTTCTGTTTCAGGTCGTTATTATGCTATGGATAGAGATAAACGCTATGATCGAACCGAACGCGTATATAAATTACTAACCGAGGGCAGAGCAGAATATTATGCAGATACAGCCATAGAAGCCTTAACACAGGCTTATGCTCGGGGTGAAAATGATGAATTTGTTGCCCCAACTATAGTCTCAAATACTAATATATCAAAAGTACCCAATCCTTCTTTAAAGCAAATGGTTTCTGGCATTATTAAAGATCATGACGTGGTTATCTTTATGAATTTTCGTTCTGATAGAGCCAGGCAATTAAGTTATGCTTTAACCGATCCCGAGTTTAAAGGCTTTCAACGTCATATTGTTCCTAAACTCGTGGCCTTTGTAACACTCACAGAATACGCCGCAGATATTAAAGCAGAAATTGCCTTCCCCCCGTTGACTTGAATAATACCTTAGGAGAATTTTTGCAGGCTGCAAATCTACGACAGCTACGACTGGCAGAAACTGAAAAATATGCCCATGTGACATTTTTCTTTAATGGGGGTCGAGAGCAACCATTTGTAGGTGAAGAGCGAATTCTCATTCCTTCAAAACGAGTGGCTACCTATAATCTGTGCCCAGAAATGAGTGCAATCGAGGTGACAGATAAATTAATAGAGGCTATTCAGAAGGCAAAGTATGATGTTATTATTTGCAACTTTGCTAATGCAGATATGTTGGGGCATACGGGTGATTTTTCAGCAACTGTAACAGCAATAGAAGTACTGGATGCTTGCCTTGGCCGAATTTTACATGCACTAAACGAGGTTGGAGCTGAGGCTTTAATCACTGCAGATCATGGGAATGCAGAATATATGTTTGATAAAAATACCAAGCAACCCCATACGGCGCATACAATGGCAAGAGTCCCCTTTATTTATATTGGGCGTCCTGCAGATTGCCCTTATAGGGATGGGGTGTTGGCCGATATTGCTCCTACCTTAATCTCTCTATTGGATTTAAAAATACCCAAGGAAATGACAGGCCGCTGCCTAGTCAACTTGCGACTTTAGAAAATGAGACATAATATGTTGGAAAAAAAACTTTGGCTGCTATTAATTCTATTATTAGGATGTGTATCCTTTCAAAATTTAAAAGCAGAAGAAGATCCGGAAGTTGTGAAAAAAAAATTAAGCACAATTCAGTCTGTTTTAGATAAACTAAAAACAAATATCTTCACTCATAAAAAACTTGAACTCGAGCATCATTCAGAGATAGTGCAGATGGATGAAGAAATAAAGCTTAAAAATAATGCTTTAGATCGATTACAGCATGAAATTACTCAACGGGAAGAAAAATTAAAAACCCTAGACAAGGCACAGGAAACGATTAATCAGCATCTTGAGAAACAGCAAGAAATATTAGCTAAACAATTAAGAATGATGGTTGGTTTACAACAAAATAATACTTTAAAAATGTTGTTCAATCTTCAAACGCCGCAGGCTCTAGATAGATTGCTAAGATATTTTCCCTTTTTGAAGTCTTACTATATCCATTCCATTCAAGATACTTCTTCGCACCTCGCAGAGCTACAAAAAAATAAAATAGCCATCGAAGAAGAAAAAGTTGCATTAACCCAACTCATCATAAAGCAAAAAAAAGAAATTGCTGCGGTTCAATTGTTAAAGAACAAACGCTTAGCATTGTTGGAAACTATTCAGAATCAGATAGCAGTTGATCAAAAAAAATTGCGCTTAATACAAGCAGAGGAACAAAATTTAAGTGAACGTCTAAAAGTATTAGATCAAACCCTGTCCCAACTACCCCCTCCAGGTCCTGCTTGGCGATCCTTTAGTGGTTCTAAGGGGCGATTGACTTTCCCTATTCTTGGGCCAAAAGCAGAGCTAATAAAAGCTTCGCTTCCATCGACATCTGCAGGTAATCCCGTTATGATAAATGCTGAGCCGGGGCAAGAAGTCCGTTCCATTTACTATGGTCGTGTCGTCTTTGCTGAAACCCTACGGGGCTTTGGCCTATTGTTGATCATTGACCATGGTGGGGGCTATATGAGCCTATATGGCCATAATCAGGAACTGTATAAAAAAGTAGGTGATTTGGTTCAAGCCGGCCAGTTAATTGGCCGCGTGACCCAAGCAAGCGAATTAGAAAATTCCAGCTTATACTTTGAAATCAGGAAGAATGGAAAACCCATTAATTTAGTTGGTTGGTTTAAATAATTGGGTGCTCATTTTTTTTGAGAATTTTTGTTAATTTTGTAAGTCATGGTGTTATTGGTATTAATTTTTTTTATTTTATAATGGAGATCCTTATGAAATTGCATCGATCCTTTCTCTCGGTCGTTTTGAGTGGGATCTTAACCCTGAGTATGTTTACAGAGGTTTGTCTTGCAGCATCCACTACTGAAGGAAGTCAATCTGGAAGCAAAATAGAAAATAACGCTGAGACGAAGGCTAAAGATAATAATCAGAATAGTAAAGGTCAGGAATCCAGTGCGAGTGCAGATAAAAAGACGAATGAAAAAATACCACTAGGTGATTTACAACGTTTTACAACCGTCGTTGAACATATTAAAAATTATTACGTAAAATCCATGGATGATTCCGTTCTTTTTGAAAATGCGATGCGCGGGATGTTATCAGGCCTTGATCCGCATTCTGCTTACTTAGATAAAGAAGATTATGCCGAGCTAAAAGAAATGACTACGGGGAAATTTGGCGGCTTGGGTATTGAAGTTATCCCTGAAGATGGCTTAATACGTGTTATCACTCCTGTAGACGATACTCCTGCACAACGTGCGGGCATTCAGCCGGGTGATATTATTGTTCGTTTGAATGATACGCCAGTCAAAGGACTTTCTTTACGTGAAGCAATAGAAATGATGCGTGGCGAAAAAGGCACCACCATCAACTTAACCATTATTCGTCAAGGGGAAAGTAAACCTCTTAAAATTGCTGTTACGCGCGATACAATAAATGTTCGTAGTGTCCGCAATGAAATGTTGGAAGATGGTTTTGGTTATGTTCGTGTTTCTCAATTCCAAAGTAATTCCGGTGATGAATTTGTAACTGCCGTACAAAACTTAAAGAAAACGGCTGGTGGGAAATTGAAGGGTCTGGTGATTGACTTAAGAAATAATCCAGGAGGAGTTTTAGAAGCTTCTGTACAAGTAGCCGATGCCTTTTTAGATAGAGAAAAATTAGGCCATGAAGCTTTGATTGTTTACACCAAGGGTCGCATGAATGGTGGCCAAATAAAAGAAAAAGCGCATTCGGGTGATATATTAAATGGTGCGCCGATTGTGGTTTTAGTGAATGGAGGTTCCGCTTCTGCATCCGAAATTGTAGCGGGTGCTTTGCAAGATCATCATAGAGCGGTTGTTTTGGGTACACAAACTTTTGGTAAAGGTTCCGTCCAAACTGTATTACCTTTAAAAGATAATCGTGGCTTAAAACTGACAACCATGTTGTATTACACGCCTGCTGGTCGATCCATTCAGGCCGATGGCATCAAACCGGATATCACTGTGCAAAATCTAAAAGTTCCAAGCCCAGATGCTGATGCTAATGCTTCTTTATTAATTAGAGAAGAAGATCTACGTGGTCATTTAGAAAATGGTGGTGGTCAACCTGCCAAGAAAACAGTTGCTACCAAGGACAAAGACAAGGATAAAAAAGAACTGCCACTGATGACGCGAGACTATCAGCTGTTCGAAGGTTTAAATATATTGAAGGGGTTGTCCTTGGTGAATCAAGGACAATCCTAGTAAGGATTTGGAATTGAATTGGCATGCTGACATGCTTCTCTGGTGACAGAGAGGTATGTCAGGGATTGTCAAAGTCAAATGGCTCGATCATCTATCATCCACTTCTTTTGCACCATCATCAATAAAATCTTGTGGTGTTCTTCACATCTCGAAGAAGAATAATAAATAGAAATGATAAAAGCAGGGTGAGGGATTTGTATATGACAACGATATATATTTTTGTAAATACACCGAGATTATAAAAAATGGCAAAACTTTTGATTGCATTTACTGATAAAGTTGTTCACCTTAATGCTGCCGTGAATCCTGCAACAGCAACAACGAATAGCCAAATGGGAGCCCAAATTACAATGTTCGGTTAACAGAGCCATCATTTACTTTCCACTAAAAAATGATGACCTGCTTACGTTTGGCTGTTCTATTATTGATGGCCTCATAGGCCTCTGGGGCATCTTCAATAGAAACCTCGTCGATTTCTTGAGGAACAAAAATTCCTTTTTCCATACCTGGCAACAAAGCTTTTAAAATATGAGCCGCTTCTTGATAAGAAAGTTTTAAGGTATCAACGCCAAACAGCTGCCCTTCTTTATGATAAAAATCTAATAAATTAAAACTGACAGTAGGATCCGTTGTGGCAATGGAAACTTGTCTGCCTCGTTCAGCAAGACAATCTATACAAGATTCAAATAATTTGCCACCAATGACATCCATGACTAAATTGACACCTTTGTTATTCGTTAATTCATAGATTTTATCTGGCAACTTTTCAGTTTCAAGATTCACCCATTGCACAACGTTCTTTAAATCTTCTGGTATTTGATTGGAAGGAAGATAGGTTCCTATGACTTCTGCAGACAAAGAATGAGCAATTCTAATCGCCGCATTGCCTACAGCCCCTGCAGCACCGGTTATCAGTACTTTCTCATTTGCTTTAAGTTTTCCAACGACAACCAATGATTGCCAAGCAGTAAGATAGCCTAGACTCATTGCGGTTGCGGTACTAAAGGAAATGTTAGAAGGCAATTCAACTAGAGCAGTTTCGGGAATGGTAATATATTCTGCATGAGATCCATCTTTTGTAAATCCAAGTAAACCACCCGTGCCAAAAACAGATTTACCCTTCCAAACAGAATCTGAAACAACAATACCAGCATAATCTCGGCCAGGAATCCTGGGTGTTTTGGTAGGTTCCATTTTTCCAAGTACATTTTTAACGTCACTAGGATTAATGGCCGCAGCCTTAATTTGGACTAATACCTCACCTATATCTGGGACAGGTCTTTCTGCCTCTACTACTCTTAGTTCGCTTAAAGATCCTGTGCTATTAAACTTTAATGCTTTCATTTTATTAATTCCTCTTTGTCCTTGTTCCATTTCCCCAACAAATCGACGCCTGTTCTTTTTAGCTTTCGGGCACTTGAACCCGTTAAGATAAATTGTCAACCTTGTTTTACGCGCCGGTTTTCATAAAGCAATTGTCATAAATTCAGAAGTCTCTTTTCTCAACTTAATTCAAAGATCAAAATTTTCCTGATGTTGGGGTGGTAGCTGGCGGCCTATGCTGATCAGCAGTTTTCTTATCTGGACTGGTTTTTAACCCACCAAACCCCGGCATAAAGCCCTTCCCACCATCACTCATCTTAACAGTAAGTTCCGGATTCATTTCTTCTAACAACATTTTTCGAATCCCCTCGCGTTTAGGATCAGCAAAATGTTGCGTATCAATCAAATCCAAGGGTCGACAACCAGAGCTATCCTGCGCCAAAGCATTTGCACCGCGCTTCAATAGTGATTCTACAAGTTTTAGATCTTGCATTTTTACAGCAAGATGTAATGCGGTAACGCCATTCATATCAGGTTTATTTACTTCTACAGTCAATTGGTCAAGTAACAGTTCTGCAACGTCCACTGCCTTTAAATCAATAGCCCATAATAAAAGTGTGCGCCCAGTTTTGTCTTGTTGATTTAGATTCTCCTTTGCATTTACAATAGATCGTAAATATTCATCCGATATCTTCAGCTCGGAATTACTTCTAGCAACCAGATGGTCCTTAAATTTTGAAACAAATATATGTTCTTGCAACTTCTGTTTTAAAAAGGGATATGCTTCGCTTTTATCGGGGTGATAATTTTGAATCACACGTTCGTAAAATGATAGTTTTTCAGTTTGTTGTTCCGTTAACCAAACAGTTTCATGGAAATGACTAACTAAAGTATCTGTATCTCCATTGTAGTATCGAATTTGTTCTAGCATCGAGGGATATAGCTTATTGATTGCCGCCGGGGGTCTACCTGAATAGGGTATACCCTTGGGGGTAACGATCCAAGCCTGCCAAGCGCCCTCATTAGTTTCTGTAAGATTTAAAGGAGCACCGACGCCTTTTCCTTCTATATGCGGTTTAAGTGAGGTTTTCCCTCTATAGAAAGCCGCATCTAAAGGCGACAAAAGCATGGACTTTAATTCACCCGTTTTGGGGTTTTGAAGGAACATAATATGGGTAATGGGTTTTTTATAGCCATTTAATAATGAAGGCTCTTTATTTGGCGTTTCAATCGTTTCATAAAAATTGGTGCTGACATATAGATCTTCGCTAAATGGGCAGGGGAGCTTCAATCTACCATCCGATTTAGCCTGTTGTTCTGCTACATGATTAAACGTATAAAACAAAGGGGGAATTTTTGATTGACTCGGGGAAACTCCGATAGGAAGATTAAAAACAATTTTTTGAAGTTGGTTTTCCTGCTGGGATTCTTTTTGAGCCGTCTTTTTAACATCCATTTGTACTTCTGAACGAGCCTCTGTTAAGACTTCTACTTGTGTGTTCTGATTGTCCTTTTGTTTTTTCTCGCGCTTATTACAAATACCTTCCTGCGTTGCCTCTACCACAATTTTTTCTAATACCGCTGCAAGTTCTTTCCCTTTTGTTTGAATAGTCTCCAGACTCACAAATGGTTTGCCTTTGACTCCTTCTGGTTCTTTTTCCTGTTTGAGATCCTTTGCAGTCTTCTTTGCCTTAAGCAGGGATCTCGTTACTACCTGATTCGTTAAGCATTGCCCCCATAATTTCAGATTATCCTGCAATTCTTTTTGTAATATTTTATTTGTATCATCTTCTATTTCTATACCCTTAAAAGACTCATGAAAGGTGTTTACCTCCAAATGGTGAATAACAGGGTCAAAGGCTGTAAACATCGCTTTTTTGATGGCCGGATCTTTTTCTCGCTTTAACCTTTCTAATAAGTCCTCTCGGATAACATTACGAATCTTTTGTAGCGCCACCTTAAAATTATTTTGCGTTACTCGAGCCACCTGATTCCGCCCAGTCAATTCTAAAACTGTCTGAATATCCCATTTTTTGATTGCAGGTTCTGCTTTTTTGAGTTCTGGAGGAATAACAATTTCCACCGAATGTGTTTGCGCTAAATCTCGCATTCGCATCACACCTTGCAATAATTCTTTGCGCATAGTTCGCGAAGACACCGTCACCAACGCTTTGGCATTCGGCATTTGTTTAATATCCGTCCCCGTTATTCGACGTTCATCATAGTAGGTAAAATAATTTTCAGGCTCGCATTGTTTTAAACGAGCCCTGATAGAATCCTGATCACTAGCACCGATCAAAATGGGTGGATCTTCAGGTTTACTAACATCTAACGCACATAGTTTATTTCTCTTGTTAAAAAATAGAACATATTTTATTTCTTGCTTGCCTTTAACGTGTGCTTCCTGAGCTTGTTTTGCCTTGAAAGTGTTTGCAATTTTTTTGGCAACATCAAGATTTTCAATGCCTCTAAATTCCGAACCAACATCAATAATAGCTCTAAATTTATCATCTTTTACTAACAAACTACTCAGTCTTTCAAAAGCGGTCTTTCCTTTAACATCGTCATGTACAGCCGTTTTTTTAGAGAGCAAATAATCAATTGTTTTACCATCAGTGCCTAATGCCGGTTCTTTGTCAAAGGTCATTCGTCGATCGAAGGCAAATGGTGATAAGATAGTCCCTGAACAACCTTGAACACTTCGATACAAGCTGGTATGATTTTGCGCGTTATGACGTAATAGCACATCATTCGTTTTAATTTGGGTAAGAATAAAATGTGACAAGCAATAGCGAACCACTTCGGGATTTTTAGCTATCTTACTATGAATATCTTGTAGCGTCTTAGGATTACTTGGATCAAGTGTATATAAATTATAGTCATTAGCGGATAACCCAGTCATAGATGCAAACTTTTTACCACTAGGGGTATCGGATACCGTCTGGTAAAGCCGAGGATTATTCAGTTTTTCCCGCATCGCCTCATTTTTAAAATGGTTTATATAGTGGCTTAACACAGTCAAAGAAATGCCATTGATTAAATTCAATTGTATGGTATAATTTGCCGTTTCGAACGGACTTGCAAACTGTGATTTTTCAGCTGGTGCATTATTCCCCTCGTAAGGGATCGCCACTTCTTTTTCCAGGCGTTGCTTAATATCTAAACCCTCTAAGCGTTTAGAATATCCATAGTTTACATTTGGAACTTGATTTAAGCTTAAGACTAAAAGTTGACTAAGCTGGCCCTTATATAAATGGATCTCTTCTATTTCAGCATCAGTAAGATTTAGACCATTCATCCAATCTGCAGAAGATCCTTCTTTATTTTGGATATAATTGTATGCTTGTTGTTTTTTGTTGGGATATCTTGTAAAAACTCGATTTAACAAAGACCCATTTTTATCCGTAAAATATTTGAGTATCGCTACTGCTATCTCATCCTGAAATAATTTCTTCCATTCTGGTTCCGATAAGGTTGGGATTCTTCGCTCTAGAACATCTTTTATGGTATATCTTTCACCTTGCAAATTAAATGTGATAGGTTGAATACCATAGTAAAAATCGATAATGGGGTTAATGGCTGCTTCATCTAAGCGTTCTTCAGCACCAACGGGAAAATTTAATTCCTTTTTAGCATCCAATTCAGAATCTACTTCATCAATTAGTACATCACCGTCTTTTTTGAAAAGATCAAGTATTTCTTCCAGTTTCTCAATTTGTTCTTTGCTACCACCCTTACCTAATAACTCCAACCATTTCAACTCTACTGATTGGACATCCACAGAGGTGGTAATCACATAATCTTTATTATATTTAACTCTTTCTAAAGCTGTTTTAAGCTTGTCTAAATTTTCTACGTTACAGTCTGTCGTTCGAGTAAAGGTAAATCTATAGGGGTGTTGACCAAATTTTGTACTTGATGTTTCCGCCAAATCCCGGAAATTAGTCTCTACCAGCGCAGGGGGCACCACCACTATCGCCAGATTATTGCCCTTAGCCTTTTTAAACGCGGCAATTGGCAATAGCACTTTTGATTTTCCACCACCCATAATTAATTGTATAATTTTATTGGGGAAATTCTCCTGCTGATCCTCTAATAATGTACTTAACATTTTTTCTTGTTCAGGGCGAATCAAAATATTTTCAAGATACTCAAATACTAATAAATTGGGATGTTTTAAATAGGAATATCTTCGAGTAGCATAGAGCGTTTCTCGCAATTTGGCAGCATTTTTCTTGTAATCATCAGAACCTTTATCCGCAACCTGCATATCGCAAATCGCATCCTCAATCCGCTTATAATGCTGCCATTGAGTTGCCATTAATAAATATTGCATGGTTAATGCATAAATGGCTTCTATTGTTTCATTCGCATCCTTTTCCTTTAAATGCGTTTGTTCTTTATAATAATTCATATTGCCTTTCAAAAAGAGCGGCAAGAAAATGGATAAAATGTTCTGAGCAGTAAGCTCTGGCGCTCTTTCCCCCATGATCCCCATTTTGACAAATAAAGCGCGTGTCGCCTCCGGAGGAAGGGTTTTAGCAATTGTAAGTAATTGCGTTTCTAGTTCACTCTTATTCTTTTCCGATAGCGTTTTTAGATTAACTACCTCACCCAATAAAGGGGCTATATTATTATCCTTCGATATTTTTTCCAAAAACACATCATCTAATTTTCGGATTTCTCTATTTTGACGTCTACCTTCTTCATAATCCTTTATGTCGAGACTTTCTATGTTTAGTTTATCATCCTCTTCCTTAGATCGTGGACTTAACTTTATATCAAGCGCAAGGCCCTGCTTTTCGAGCAACGAAGCGACAGTGGGCACATCCATTTTGAAAGGTTCTCTAACCACCAAGGGTTTTGCAGGTTCAATTTGCGCAAACTGTAAAGGAACGATTATCCCAGGTTTTTTTGGCACAATAGCTGTTCGAACAGGTATGGGCAGCTTAAGTTTAAACGGCGCTGTATTTGATGTTATTGAGACAGCTCGAATAAGCTTGGTAACAAAATATTCTTCATTAAGCATTTCTTTAAATGTTGCTTGTTCTTCGACGCTAGCCTTTGCCATAATGTATAGTGCTAAAGCAAGAAAAAATTCAGTCTCATTTGCATCCAAATTCTCTGGTGGATTTTCCAGAAATTTTTCAGGATCTTCTCGCTTCAATAGTGCTTTCGTGTTTAGAAAATCTCTTATTTTATACATCGCAATTTCAGCTATCAAAGGAGAATCTTGCGGCGACAATGCAGCTTTTGCAATACTCCGATAGCGATCAAAGAAATCTTTTTGACTGAACCTGTCTTTTAATTGTTTTCGAACATCAAAGATTTTTTTAGAAGTACAGATCTCATGAACAAGATTAATTTCAATTTTTTTGGACATGTCAACTGCACCACCCGCGGAACCACCAGAACCGGTGGAACCTCCAAACAATCTTACTGAAACCTCTTTAAATTCCATTCTGTCTTTGAAACGTTGTGCTCGTGCTATCGGTATCACGTCTGCTGCCTGATTTTTCGACTGTCTTTCAATTTTCCTATAGGCCTGTTCAATCTGCTTTTGAGAATCTTTTAATTGTTCTGGAATAAAATCAATCGATATCTTTGAATATAACAAATGATGATCTATTAAATTTAAACGCATCGCTCTCGGAATATTGTTTTGAGTTTCTTGATAGGCATTTAACACTTTTAATGCAATTTCCGGCAAATTTTTATTTGATAAAAAGTTGGTTATATTTTGGTTTTCATTGATTGTCAATTGTTCTTCATTTTCTTTTAAATCATTTTTTACTTTTAGTTTAAACTCATGTTGAAAGTCTTTATACTGAATCAGCTTGCTCAAAACCTGTGCCCGAAATGCGACAAGCTCCGGTGTAGCAATAATAGAGTCTGATTGCGCATTGGCAATTTCAGGTTCTTGCTTTAAAAGGTTCTTGTTTTTTAGCTGATAGGGAATATCTTGCAAAAGCCAAGTAACCACTTGGGCCTCGAGCTTTGAACCCGTGAAGCCTCCTTTTTTATTAAATTTGTCCAACATTTTAAAAGCCATCTCATTATCATGGCGAGCAATACTAAGATAGGCTAGATATAAATAGTCTTCGGCACTTGCACACTGAATGTCATTGTCTTTGGTAACTGTACACTTTACATATCTAGCACATCCATGTAAGTTCAAAGCCGAAGGATCAAATAGGCCAGATGGTCTTTTGCCTGAAAAAATGGTAGGTTCTTTACCGATATCTGCTAAATATAAGCCATTTCTATCTAAGTCAAAGCTATATTTTTGAGTGGTTACATAAGGCAATACCGGTATTAAAATTAAATCATCAAGCTTTGATTTAGGATCCTTTTTTGGATCAGTTTCTGTAAGCCTAATTTGGTTAGTGAAGTTTTTAATGGGCAACGGTTTTTTTGACAAATCAATACAATAACGGGGATCATCTTTCCAAATTAAGGTATTGTGGCCGCCAGCACTTTCAGTATTAAACTCAACATTATAGCGTGGGATCCGAATAACTAAATCGGACTCCATCTTTTCTTTGTCGTCTTTACGATCTTTATCCGCTTTAAGATATTTTTCCTTTCTGAATACTTCTATAAACTCTGGATTTTCAAAGAGTTTTAAAAAATCGAACGGGGTTTTGTTATTGTTTAATTGAATAACTTGATGATTACGATCATCGATATCCTTGCCGACTTTATAAAATTTACCCTTTTCACTGATATATTGACTAATGCCGGTTTCAACATCGGAAACAACGGTCATTTCAGGATGCGTTACACTCGTCCAAATATTATAATTTTTAGAAACCCATAATTTTAAAAGATCCTTAAACTGCTCGGGGTTATTTAATATTTCTTGTCTTTTGCGATGCATAAACCATTCTTCTTTTCCATTAATTATAATTTTTTTATATAACCTACTTCCTGCAGGTCCTCCGAATCCTTGCGGGTAGCCAAACCTATAATCTTGTCCATTCTTAGTAAATTCAGCAAATTTCTCATTATAACTAACAAAACCACTTGTCGGCATTTCACCTTTAAATATACCTTCATACTTTAAACCACCATGAACCCATGCCGGCAGTTTTTTAGCAACCCATGTCCCTTGACTTAATTTTCCATCTAGTATATTTAAATCTACTATCTCTCCTGAATCCGTCGTCAAACGCACTATTGGAAATTCATAAAGCATTTTGCGTTTGGTTGATATTGCTTTTAATTTTTGGAATTCAGATAAAATACTTTTAGGGAGGGTGGATTTTATAAAATCTAGTCTCTTTGTATCATCCATGGTATCTAAATGGCTCTTAAGTAATGGCGCAATCCTAACAGATACGTTTTTTTCTGTTTCTTCGGATACCGGGTCCAATCTATCTTCAAGCCCTGCTGGTGTAAAGTCATTGGCTGACAAATATAATTTTGCTTTTACATACTCGCGCAGATTTTTTTCGGTGACTTCTTTTACATTTCCTTCTAAAGATCTTTCTATTCTTTGCAGAAGCGCTATATATAACTTTCTTTGGGTCGCAATCGCCTCTAATTCATGTTGTTCATTTGTAAACTTTCTGGATTCTGGATCGTTTATTTTTAATAGTTCATCGATTTGATCATCGACCTTTTTCGCTTTTGTCAGTAAATCCATTTTTATGTTATTATCCATTGGCAATGCACTAATCTGATTTATTAAATAGTGATTTATTTTAAGAAAGAAAGCCAATGTACCTGTAATATGCTGACCTTCTCTATAGATCGCCATCCCCCTTTGGATAAATTCTAATATGTTGTAAGTAATATCAGGATTTTGAGTGATTTCCTGAGCCAAGATAGTTTTACCGGGGCTCCCTTGGGTACCAAGATTAAATAAATTTATTGTAAATAAAGTTTGATAATTCGGATCCCTTAACTTATCCATATGAGACAATAACGCCTCTAAAGTATAGGACACCCTAGTTTTATCTGTTTCTGTACGCGTATTCATTAAATGTCGAAAATGGTCAAGATGGCTATTTAATGATTGCTCTCCAAGAAATATCTGTGGTTTTACTTGTACATCGTTTTGAGTCTTATTCATTACTCCAGAATAACAATCGCTAACTTGTAATTGTTTATGTGCTGATTCAATCCTTGCCTTTTGTGATAGTTTTTCGCTTGTTATATGTAATTGAGCAAGTCGTTGATAACCAGGAGCAACATCCCCTTTTTTTACTGCGATATGGGTATGAAAATATCCTGGGTTAGTTTCTACTAATTTATTTTCTAATCTAACAAATGGTTGATGGGAGGGTGATGGCTCTATCATATTAGAATAATTACCACCCATTAAATTTATATTGTTGCTCAAAAACACTCTAAATGATTCGTAGCATCGACAATCACGCTGGATCTCTGGTGTTAAGGTATCTTTAAAAAGATCATTATTACTAGCTGCCGTGTATAGATCAAATGCAGCACGATCGGTTATATCTGTCATTCTATCTTTATAATGAAATGTCTTATTGGAATAAAACTCATTATCCAGATGAGCTTTTAACCGTTTATTTTTTCCCTTTAACTCATCCATGTTATTGACTATAGCAATTTTCTCTAAGTTTACCTCACGCCTCGATTCGCTTGCTGCTTTCTCGTCTGCAGAACTTTTATAAATTTTTTCAATATAACTTAATATCTCAGCTAGCCGTTTTTCTGATTTAGGATCTCCAATATAAAATTCTGGAGATTTAACCATCTCTATTAATGCATTCTTATTTTTTTCTACATTTGCAGTAAAATCACCGTATTTTTCGTTAGCAAAATATCTTTTTCCCACCATCGCTTGCAAAACTAAAAAATGTGCCGAGGCTATTGTTCTGGATGCAAAAGGAAGTTGACTCGTATCTCTTTGAATACTGGACGCGTATAAATTTTGAAGTTCAAACAATTCTTTTTGATACTCATACGCATCTGCTTGATTCTTAATTGCCGCTGCATACTCATTACTTAAGGGGATCTGAAATAAAAATTGTTCGATCAATTGCTGACTATATCGAGGTAAGTTTTCATTTTTCTCTAATTTTACGAGCAGAGTTTTGAAATTTCTGATATCGGTTAATGGATCAACCAGGGTTACCAACGGCTTATTGGGATCATATCCATAGTAGCCTACTTTTAGATCACCTGCTTTGCCACCCCAATCTTCTACCACGTTTTCCCTCGGTGCACTTTCAATGCTTGCACCTTCAAAATGTATCATCTCAGGTACAGACGCTGGCAAATGCTCGTTAAACGTTTGAGACTTGGCTTTATTTAATTCAAGTTTAACATGTTCACAAAACGCAAAAATAGGTGCAAAGGTTTTTAGCTTTTCCTGGTCTTGTTCGATAACTTTTTCTAAAAAACGACCAAAATTGCTAAGTGCATCTCTTAACTCATCTTGCGTAGTCGTATCCCCTAGATTTCCTTTCGCTAATTCGCTTAAATAAAAATCAATGAGTGATTGGAGTTTTAATTTTAATTTTGTTTCCAAATATGCATCTTTGGGGAGTAAGGTTTTGAGTACCACCATCAATGATTTCCAGGTACAAGTTCTTGATCGTTGACCACCCACATAAGGTGTTTTATCAGGAATAGGGATTGCTTCCACCCCCGGAAATGCACTTACTTCCATTAATTTTTTATAAAAACTTTCCTGGTCAAAGGGTTTTTGATCCCATGGTTGCAATTTGGGATACTTGGCAGGTATTATGTGGTCCAAGAATAATTCCAATACTTGCAGATTTTTTATTTTGAATTTAAGCAGTGGGGAATACTTTATTTTACCTTTTGCAGTTTTTCGATCATGATAACTGATCCCAGCCCCTGAGTTATAAAGTGTGAATTCGATTGTTCCAGAAGGATCTAATTCCAACCCATAAACGATTGCATGCTTTGTCCATCCTCCAGGGATTAATACCTTTTTATTTTCTACTAGTTTTCCGGTAATGGTTCTAACCACGGCTTGCGTTAATGCTTGTCGTTGCTTTTTTTCCTGGTTTTCAGGTTCTTCCTGGACATTTATCACCTTGTTTTCACTTGCTTCTTTAATTCCCTTTTTAAGGATTTCTGCCGGAATGCCCGTAATGAGTAGATCTTGTATAGTCTGATCTAATTCATGAAAAATCTGAAATTGTTTAATAACGCCTTCAATTGCAGTTTTATTACTTTCTTCTCGCGCTTTAGGTTCACTACGCTCTTTTTGGTCTTTTGCCTGCTTTCCACCTAATTGAGTTGGTTTATGTAATGCTAAACACTCTGCCGCATATCGAATAGTTCTAGAAAATACTTGTCCTTGTAATGTACTGCCCAAAATTTTATAATCGTTGTGAATATGGGCAAATAGTCGTGGATCCATAGGTATATTTAAATCGGTTGCTAATTCCCCATGAAATGTTTTAATAAGTTCTGTTACTTGTGGTGGAATTTTTGCTTGTATTCTCTTTTTTTCTGCTTCTCTTAGTATCTTTAAAAATTCGTTCTTTAACTTAACATCCCCTCTAAAATCTCCAGTTTCTATCCAATCAAATGTCTCGGAAATGGTTTTAGATTCGATGCGAGCATCCGATAGTAAACGCTTAACTGCCTCTGGTTGCCCTGACTCTATTGCTTGCATGAGTGGCGTTAATTGACGTACTTCGACCTTGGCTTTTACTTCTGTGATCTGTTTTAGATAATCGTTAAGTAATTGTGTGTATGTTTGCTTTAATGGCTCCTTTATAGCATAATCCTTCAACCAGATAATCGTGCTATCAATCGATTGTTTATCCATTACTCTACTGTTCAATATTTTCTCAACCATCCCTGTTTTTTCTGCATGTATTGCATACATGAGTGGCGTCATACCCAGATTTTTATGTTTTTTTGAGAAGTCGATCCGACCTTTAGGTAAATTTAAAAGCGCATCCAGTCCATCCTCAAAATTATGCATGATAACTGGATATATCAATCCTTCGTTATTAGGTCCCGCTGTATTAACATCGACTTCATTAACTTGGATCAATTTCTTAAAAACCTCACCAGCATTTTTGTCTTTCATTTTTTCATTAAATATATATTCCCATATGGTGGATTCGTTTGATTTTACCAATCCCTCCTCTCTATTTTTTTGTGCCTCCGCGATAGCCCCAATTCTTTCTACGTTTGACCAGTCACCTATTTCCTGGGTTAACTTAATATCTAAAATTTTTGATATATCTTTCTTGATACCTAATAGTGTCTTACCAGATGCAGTCTTTAAACCAAGCTCTGCCTTATCCACTGTTTTAGTCTCTAGCAACCTTTGAATTGCGTCGCTATCCTCGTTTTCGAGCGCTTTATAAAATGGACGAGTGCTCCATTTTTTTGTATAATCCGAAGGGACTGCACCGAGTGCTAATAAACCATAGGCTTTGTAGTAACTTTTTCTCATCATGGCCAGTTCATATGCGGTATAACCGTATTTATTGACAGCATTTAGATCTATTCCAGGATTGTTTTCATATATATAGCCTATCGAATATCCCGCCGCTTCTCTGGCGTTTTCATGCAACGCGGTTTCGTGCTTGTTCTTATTTCTTGCTTCTTTCGAACTTTTAAGAATATTGACAATTTCCTCCTTTACTTTAATGTCATCTAGTTTTATCTTTTCTAGTTCCTCTAAAGTATTACTAAATATTTCAATTTCGGTATGTTCACCCTCTAAAATTTGCTTGATGGCTTCCTGTTTGCCATATTTTATGGCGGGTAGGATCAGCAACAAAAGGCATGCGGACTTTCGCTTAATATTAATAAAATAAACTTGATTTTTAAACCAGTCTATTGCATCCGTAATCAAAGGCTCATCAATTCTTTTATCATTCAGTATTTGCTTGACCATCTCTGGTTTTTCTAAGGATAACGCATAGGTTAATGGCGTTAATTTTTCTGAGTTTCTTTGTGACAAGCTGACATTAGGTAGCTGTAATAAAATATCTAGGCCTTTATTGAAATCATGTTTTATTGCTAAAAAAATCAATTCATCTTTTTGGATATCCAACTCGAACCCTTTATCCTGAAGGATTTTCAATAATAATCCCTCATCTTTATTAGAGAATATATATTCTAGCACTGGGGACAAATTGTTTAATTTTTTTATACCAAAATCTAACAGGATTTCTAGTCCCTCCCTAAAATTTTGTTTGATTGCAGATTGAATTAATTCTTCCTTATTGATGCTTTCTGTTGTTTCTTTATTTTGAAGCATTTGTTTTAACAAGTCTCCATCTTTTTTGGCGCATATATATTTTAGAATGGTCTCGGTCCCACTTTTTTGTAATTCTATTTCTTTTTTCGTTATACAAAACTCAAGAATATCTTTTATCGACATATCGTTAAAATCGGAAATTTTAGTTTTTAAAATTTCTGCTGCTTCTTTTACTGTTTTTAAACTTTTCCCAGTTCTGGTTAGTAAATTAAGTTCCGCGATTTCTACTTTTTTGTCTCGGATTAACTGCTGAATTGTCGCACCATCACCCGATTCCATTGCCGCATATATAGGTCTCAGTATTAACTTATTTCTATAATCTAGCGGCATCGCCCCCATTTTTAGTAATTCATAAGCCCCATCAAAATTTCGATACATCATGGCTACTTCAAAGGCAGTATAACCTTGTGCATTGATGATATTTAGATCGGTGATTTTGTTTGATTCAATAATGTATTTAAGCTTCCACCCACCACGCGCGGCTTCATGTAAGGGTGGGGATTCCATCATGCTTGACATATCTTAACTCCCAAGTTTAACCTCTTTTGACTAATTTGCTCTTATTTAATTAATAGACTGTCTTTTTATTTCCTAGTTGCATGCCGTAAAGACTATTTAGAAAAACATTAAGACCCACCCTCAATAGGTCAAGCTAAAGAGTATATATATAACACCCCCTAAGGTCCCATAATAGAAAATCTCTGACCATTAGGCTTGCAGCAGGAATTAGAGCAAACTGTTTCATTAATTTAATGCATTTGTTGCGACTGGGGACCTCATTTGGCGCTTATCGTTGCTGCTGTCGGGCAAGTTATTGTATATGCCCCCTTTATTGGAGGCAAAAAGAGATTATATTTCCCAGTTAATGGCAATATACAAGCTGAGATAGACAATTGCTAGCGTCTCTTTAAGTTAATCCATTAGGGTTAATAACCAACTGCTTTGCCTGCCGGCCTTCGTCTATCGCTTGCCCCCTCAATATTCCCTGTTTTAGGATCAATCAAAAAAGCTTCTACTATACCTAGATTGCCGTCATATTCTATATCATAACCCATATTTTTTAAGTTTTTGTATACTTTATCAGTAAAAACCTGTGGTTCAGCCATAAGCACATTTGGGAGATATTGATGATGAAAGCGAGGAGCATTGACAGCATCCTGAATAGGTAAATGATAATCCATAACATTAACAATGGTTTGTAAAACAGCTGTGGGAATACGTGAACCACCCGCAGCACCTAATGCCATCAATGGCTCATTTTTTTCATTGAGAATAATGGTTGGGGTCATAGAACTCAAGGGTTGTTTGCCAGGTTCCACAAAGTTTTCAGAGCCCTGCACCAAACCAAATTGATTTTCTGCTCCCAACTTTGCAGTAAAATCGTCCATCTCGTTATTCAATAAAATTCCTGTATCTTTTGCTATTACCCCTGCACCAAATTTGCTATTTAGGGTGTAGGTTACAGACACAATATTTCCCACTCGATCGATAACGGCATAATGGGTTGTATTATGGGTTTCTTGTATGGTATTTGTGTTTGTCTTATTTGGCGTTTCTGGCTGTTTTTTTATAAAATCAGCATCACCTAAACGATCTCGTCCAGCAAATGCCCTACGCATTGTTTCTGCAATGAGATGAACACTTTCTGTTGTATGAAATCCAAATTCAGATAGTGGATATTGTTCTAGTTGCTTTAACATCTCACATAATAGGATACCCCCACTACTAGGAAGAGGGGCCGTAATAATTTTTTTCTTTTTAAAACAGCATTGCAGGGGTTCTGATTCAGTCACATTATAATGTTCAAAATCTTTTAGGCTTAAAATACCGCCATTTTCTTGGCTAGCAGCAACTATTTTTTCTGCAATCGGACCTTCATAAAAAGCCCTTGCGCCGTCCTTTGCAATAAGCTTGAGTGAGTGAGCCAGATCTTTTTGTATCAGTTTTTCTCCAACCTTATAAGGCTCATTATTATTTAAAAAAATAGCGGCCACATTAGGTTCACTTCTAAATCTTTCAGTTTTTTCAGATAGCAGTTCTACATCCCCTGCTGTAAGCGTAAAACCATTTTCCGCGAGCTCTATAGCAGGTTCGATTACCGTTTGACGAGATAAAGTTCCGTACTTCGTGAGCGCAGTTAAAAGTCCCAGCACAGTTCCGGGCACCGCTACTGCCAGATAACCATTTTTGCTTTTTTCAGGCATAAGGTTATTATCTGCATCTAAAAACATATTTTGAGTTGAAGAGCTAGGTGCAGTCTCTCGAAAATTAATAAAAACAGTTCTACCATTTTGAAAACGGATAGTCATAAAACCACCACCGCCCATATTGCCACAGCAAGGCTGTACCACAGCTAAGGCATATCCCACTGCAACAGCAGCATCAATGGCATTCCCACCTCTTTGTAAAATTTCTATTCCCAATTGAGATGCCAGAGCCTGATCGCTCACCACCATTCCATTTTTAATTTCTCTTATATTTTGAGGCATCCAATACCCATTTAGGGGTAAAACAAGGAGTAATACCAACAGTAAAATTGAGAGTAATAAGCGCAATAACTGCTCTTTAATCAACATGTGCAGCAGAAGCCTTAGTTAAAAATGGGGGACGAGCAAACCAAATTAATATCAATAAAATAAGGAAAATATAACCGGATAAATAAAAAATATCATTAGTGGCTAGCATATAAGCCTGATCGTCCAGATTCTGATAAGTCAAAGCATAGCTTTGATCATTGTTAAACCCAGTTTTGTTTTTCCTAATGCATAATTGATCAAAAATTTAGATTCATAGCCTGGTACGTTTTCGACCAATCTGCTTTGATGAGATGCTTGTTGATCTGTCCCACAATGTTATACTAATAGAAGTACCAAAGCTACCAGCAAGAATTCGGCAAAAATTAGATAAACCTGTTGCGCTTGCCAATCGTTTTTTGGGAAAACCAGATAGTAAAATGGTAATAGTTGGTATAAAAAAGCAAGGAGCACCAATTCCTTGAATAAATCTTATAAAAGCAATTGTTGATGCTGGGATTTGAGTATTAAAATTAGATATCCAGAAATGAACAAATGCAAAAACAATAAATCCTATGCTTACTATTGATCGTAAATCGACTTTATCCATGAAACTACCAACAATGGAGACAATATGATGGGTAAAATTCCAAGCGGTGCTGTGACTAAACCTGCCCAAGTGGGCAGTATAACCCATTTGGTTTGTAGCCATAAAGGTAATATTACTACTGTTCCAAAATAAGTCATATACCCAAGGCTGATAGCAATTGTCCCTACTGTAAAATTTCTTTTTTTAAATAATGTAAGATCTACAACAGGATGTTTCTTCTGTAAGCTCCCAAATAATTAACAAGCTAAGCGCAATCGCAGAAATGACTGCTAAGATATATAATGGTTGAGAATTAAACCAATCTAAATCTTTTCCTTGATCTAATAAAATTTGTAAGCAAGCAATACCCACAATCAATAAAATTAACCCCACATAATCGATTGTTGTTTTGATTATTTCTGTTTCACGTTCTTTCAATATTTCCATGTTAATAAATGCAGAACACATTCCAACGGGTACATTAATGTAAAAAATCCAAGGCCAACTGATAATTATCTGTAATATACCCACCGAGTATTGGGCCTAATACCGGTGCTGCAACCGCAACCATGGCCCAAAGTGCGGTCGCAAATCCTTTGTCGATCTTCAGGATAATTAGCCAACAAAAGACTTTGTGAGAAGGGAATCATAGGACCTGCGAAGCGCCTTGGACAACTCGAAAAAAGAGTAGTATTTCAAAGCTGGTTGAAAATCCACACATCAAAGAAGCAAGTGTAAACAATAAACGTTGAAAACACAAACAATTTTACTTCGCCAAATCTTTTCGCTAGCCAGCCAGTTAAGAGGGAAGCATGATTGCCATACTCACACTAAATGAAGTAATAATCCAGGTTCCCTGATCTGGCGCTCACATCGCTAAATTACCAGCGATGGTTGGAATCGCAACATTTGCAATTGAAATATCTAAGATATTCATAAATATCCCCAAAGATACCCCGATGGTTAGTAGTATTAACTGTATTCCTTGAATCGGTGGCATACTATTCAGAAGCTCCTTTATGACGGATTCGGATAAGTCACATTTTTTGCATTTTCTTTGATAATTTGTTCGGCGATTTGATTAGCTTCTGCAAGATCGCTGCTTTCATTTTGGGTTTGATACAGTGCTGCAGTTTGAGGCGTTTGTGATAAAATGGGCTTATTACGTTCATGCGTATCGATGGTAACGGTCATAGATAAACCCAACTGAAGTGGTTTTTCATTTAATTGTTTTGGATCAAGTCGAATACGGACGGGTAATCGTTGCACAATTTTAATCCAATTCCCGGTTGCATTTTGTGGTGGTAATAATGCAAAAGTATTGCCAGCGCCTGGGCTTAAACCCATCACCCAACCCTGATATGTGAAGTCACCACTATAGACATCTGAAACTAATTTCACTGGTTGTCCAACCCGAACATTGCCTAATTGAGTTTCTTTAAAATTAGCATCTACCCAGACTTCGTTTAAAGGGATGATGATCATTAAAACCGTATTAAGATTAACCTGCTGTCCTACCTGAACCGATCGTTTTGCTACATAACCCGTTGCTGGAGCATAGATGGTCGTTCTTTGCCAGGCCAAATAGGCATTACGAAAAAGAGCAATGGCTTGCAGGGTTTGTGGATGATGATAAAGATCAGTATTTTCTACTAAAGCGACTGCTGCTGCTAATTTATGTTGAGTTACAGCGAGTGAATCTCTCGCAGCATTCATGTCAATTCTTGCATGCTCTAAATTTTCTTGCGAAATAACTTTGTTGACAACCAGTGCCGTTCGACGTTGGTAATCATTTTGGGCTTTTTCCAGGTTATCTTGTTGGATTTTAACATCGGACTTTAATTGTTCAACATTGGTATAGAGCTCTGCGACTTGTCTAACCGCTAGTGCAAGCTCGGCTTTGGCTTTTTCTAAAGCAATTTGAGTATCTGCTTTTTCTAAAGTTACCAAAACGTCTCCCTTGTTAACCAAGTTGGTATCATCGGCAAAAATGCTGGTCACATAGCCGGTTATTTGCGGCATGACTTGAACCTGGTTACCTTCTACATAAGCATCATTGGTTTCTTCCTGAAATCGACCTATTATTAACCAATAGAAAAATGCGACCATTCCGATAAGAAGAAAAACCAGCGTTAAGCTAATTAACCAAAATTTGCGTCGCTGAAGAGATTTTGTTCCAGTTTCAGTCGCTGGATTTTGTGGTGTGGTTGCCATAGTAAGTCCCAAAGAAGTATTTATTATTCTAGTCTATTTTGTTCGAGTTTCATTGAACGGGAAGGCTTGCGCAGTCCTTCCCCCTCAAGGGGAGGCGGGCAAGCCAATAAGAAAAGTAGTTTTCTCTACCGCGAAGAATCTCCCGACTACCTGTTGGGAGTTCTTCAACCAAGCAAGAATGAGAGCTTTTGAAGAAAGACTTGCATTAATAGCACTAGAACCTATCCTTAAATATATTTGCTTTAATTATTTATTTTGAGGGTGTCTTTTTTGTTTTGAATGATTGATTATGCGGAAACTTATTATTACGATAGCATCATGCTGTTTTTGTATATTAAATTCTGAAGGGGTGAATGCTGAAAATTTATTGCAAATTTATCAATTGGCACAATGCAATGATACTGTTATCCAGGCGGCTAGAGAGGGTTTTCTAGCTGCACAAGAACTCTGCCCACAAGCGCGAGCTTTGTTTTTTCCTATCATTAATGCTACAGGGAGCGGCACCAGCTATAATAAGGTATATAACGCCAATAGCGTGACCATTTCTAATATTACGATTCCCTTGATAACGAATAAATTTCGATATTCCCAAGCCATTATTGCTCTGAATCTTTCCCAACCTATTTTCTATTATCAACAATGGGTAGAATTATCTAAAGCCAATGAACAAGTGAAGCAGGCCAATGCGATATATGCAGCGTCAGAGCAAGATTTGATCATGCGTACTGTGCAATGTTATTTTAATGTATTAAGGGCGATCGATAATCTCAAATTTGCTAAAGCGCAACGAAAATCGTTTGCAGAATTTTTAAATCAAACTAATCAAGGTTACAAAGCTGGGATATCTCCTATAACTGACGTCCAAATTGCCAAAGCGAAATATGACAGTGCTTATGCAATTGAAATCGCAGCTGAAAATAATCTTGCCAACCAAAAGGAATTTTTGGAAGAGATAACCGGAGAAAAGATCGAGCAATTTACCCCCTTAATGAATCATCTACATTTAGAAAACCCTGAACCATGTGATATCGAATTATGGGTAGATAAAGCCTTAGAACAAAATTACAATCTACAAGCGGCTCGCTTTATGGTAGAAGCAGCCCGCGATGAGATACGTTTGCATCGAGCTGGACATCTGCCAACTTTAAATATTAATGGCTCAGTTATTCGCTCTACAAGTGCAAATGATCTATTCCAAACCCCGAAAAATACCAACGCCTATATAGGATTACAGGTTGCTATGCCAATATTTAGCGGTAATTCTGTGGTTTCTAAAACACGACAAGCTGTTCATCTTTATGAGCAAGCACGAAAACAAATGGAAACGATATATCGACAAGTGAAAAGTAGTACTCGCCAGGCATATCTTGGTGTGCAAACCCAAATGAATCAAGTGGCAGCCTCGAAACAAGCCATTGTGTCTAATAAAGCGGCATTAGAAGCGGCTGATCAATCATTTAAAGCAGGGATCCGGACCATTGTGGATGTTTTAAATGCAGAAAGTGATTTTATTAAATCTCAGCAAGATTATTCAAATGCTCGTTATGATTATATCGTACAAAGTATTTTATTGAAGCAAGCGGCCGGGACATTATGCCCGGAAGATGTTTATCATATTAATGAATTGTTGCAAGAAACCAGTTGTTAAAACCCCCTCTTGTTTTAGTCATCTTGCCCGATAACTTAAGGGCATTGCATTGATGTCAAGGTAGACAATTGAGGGGTGGTCAAGTATCCTACAACACCTATATGGCAGCTGTGGTAGCACCCATTTGGCAGCAAGAGTCTGCAATTAGGACAATGATCGTTTAGAATTAAGTTATGGAACAAAAGTTAGATAATATAATTGAAGTTAGAAACTTATATTTTAGTCGCCCTTCGCGTCAAATTTTTGACGGCATTAATATTTCGGTGGCCAGAGGAAAAGTGACTGCTGTCATGGGGCCCAGTGGTTCGGGAAAAACCACTTTGTTGCGTTTAATTGGTGGACAATTAATGCCAGAATCAGGCAGTGTCTTGGTGGATGGACAATCTATCCCAGATTTATCGAGAGAAGGCCTTTATAAAATCCGATGTCGAATGGGCATGTTATTTCAATCGGGTGCTTTATTTACCGACATGAATGTTTATGAAAATGTAGCATTTCCTCTAAGGGAACATACGGATTTGCCAGAAGAATTAATAAGAGATATCGTATTAATGAAACTACAGGCTGTCGGGTTACGTGGTGCGCGTAGTTTAATGCCATCAGAATTATCAGGTGGCATGGCAAGACGAGTGGCCTTAGCACGAGCGCTCTGTTTAGATCCTGATTTGTTGATGTTTGATGAACCCTTTGCTGGACAAGATCCTATTTCAATGGCGGCATTGGTCAAACTTATTCGATTGCTCAATCAATCTTTGGGCTTAACATCTATTATTGTTTCTCATGATGTACAGGAAACCATTAGTATTGCCGATTATGTTTATATTATTGCGGAAGGTAGAGTGGTTGGAGAAGGCACGCCGGAAGTTTTGATGGAAAGTGCGACAGATTGGGTACGTCAATTTATGCAAGGTTTGCCAGATGGCCCCGTTCCTTTTCATTACCCAGCGATGGAATACAGCAAAGATTTATGGGATGCGGTTTAATGAGTGTGCGTCATGTTCAATCCCTAGGGGTTATAGGATTATCTATTCTGGCAGATGCCGGTCGTGCTGGCGTGATGCTTTTTCGTGCTTTAATAGGAACACCCGATGTTAAAGGTGGGTTTCTGCGCTTAATAAAACAGCTCTATTTTGTGGGTGTTTTATCCTTTGTCATTATTGTGTTATCAGGCATTTTTATTGGTATGGTTTTGGGGCTGCAAGGACATACGATACTGGTTAAATTTGGTGCTGAGCATGCTTTGGGTCAACTCATTGCCTTAAGTTTGGTGCGAGAATTGGGTCCCGTGATTGGTGCACTTTTGTTTGCAGGTCGAGCAGGATCTGCATTAACCGCAGAAATTGGTTTGATGAAAGCGACTGAACAATTATCCGCTTTGGAAATGACAGGATAGATCCTTTGCGTCGCGTGATTGCCCCGCGTTTTTGGGCTGGGCAAATTTCTATGCCTACGCTTACTCTGATCTTCACAGCTGTTGCCATCTTAGGGGGTTATGCTGTAGGTGTAAAATGGTTGGGTGTGGATGAAGGTGCTTTTTGGTCAAACATGCAAAATAGTGTGCATTTTCGTCATGATGTCTTGAATGGCGTTATTAAAAGTGTGGTTTTTGGATTTGTGATAACATGGATAGCCGTGTATCAAGGGATAGAGTCCGTTCCGACATCCGAAGGACTGGGTCGTGCTACGACTAGAACGGTTGTCTATTCTTCTCTTGCTATTTTAGGTTTAGACTTTTTTCTAACCGCTGTCATGTTTGGAGAAAGCTGATGATTAAAATGAAAACGGTGGAAATAGCCGTGGGTGTCTTTATTATTGCAGGCATTGCGTCCCTTTTGATGTTGGCATTGCAGGTAAGCGGTTTAAGCCATATCTTTGAACCAGAAAAGGGTTATAAGGTAGTCGCCCATTTTGAAAATATTGGCGGCTTAAGAGTTCGTGCAAAAGTATCGGTAGCAGGCGTGGTGGTTGGGCGTGTGGTTGGAATTGAATTAGATGAAAAAACATTTAATGCGAAAGTGACCATGTGTTTGAATTATGATCGTAACGAGAAATTCCCTCTCGACAGTCAAGCAGGTATTATGACAGCCGGGTTATTAGGTGATAATTATATTTCTTTAGTCCCTGGGTTTAACGATGCAGAATATTTGCAGGATGGCAGCAACATTCCCGTTGAAAATACGCATTCGGCTTTAATATTAGAAAAATTGATTTCAAAATTCTTGGCGAATCAAGTCAGTGGTGACGCTTCTAAAGGGAAAGAAAAACCAGAATCACAAGGATCAATAGAAAAAGCTAAAGAAGTGGCAACAGCAGACAATGGTTTAGTGGAGAATTTGGAAAATAATTAAGCATTCACAATTAGACAAACAGATAAGTGATTTATTTGTGTTAACAAAAGGACAGGAGAGGAAATGTCAACGATATCCTATTTTAAGAGGCACTTAAAACTTATATTATCTTTAATCTGTGCCCTTATGCTGTGCTTAGGTACAGGGCATTTATGTGCACAAGAAGAATCCGATTCTGAACTCGAAACAAAGGCAGAAACAAAAACGGAAACCAAAGTCGATGCCGCTGCAGGCAATAGTAGTACTTCTAAAACGGAAGCAAAATCTGAAACGAAAGCGGAAAATCAATCCGAATCAGATCCGATTGTCTTGTTAAAGGGCGTGACAGAACGAGTCATGAAATCCTTAAAAAATAATCGTAAGGATTACCAATCTAATCCTAATCATCTCTTTGCTTTAGTAAATGATCTGATTGTTCCCTATGCTGATTTTGCTGAGATGTCTCGTTGGGTCGTGGGTCGAAATGCTTGGACAGCAGCGAGTGAGACCTCTAAAAAATCGTTTGCGGATGCATTGAAAAATCTAGTCATCAGGACCTATGCTCGTTCATTATTAAATTACACCGATCAGACCATTGACTTTTTGCCACTGCGACAATCTGCAGAAGGAAAAGCGCGTACCATTGTTTCAAGTATTATTCGAGATGGAGCCAAAGGTTCATTGCGTTTAGACTATCGTTTAGTGCGCGTAGGAAATAAATGGAAAGTGTATGATATCATCATTGAAGGAATCAGTTTAATGCAGGGCTATCGAGCTCAATTTGAAGATGATGTGAAACAAGGTGGAGTTGATGCTGCTTTGAAAAAGATAAAACAGCAAAAAGGGAATCCCTCATGACACCCGAATCTTTATTAGAACCTCGCGTGACCCTTATAAATGAAACAATAACCTTATCTGGCGTTGTAACATATCGCACAGCAAGGAAGGTTTGGCAAGAGGGTCTTACTTTAATAAAAAATTGCATCAATCAATTTTCTGTAGATTTAGGGGAACTGACTCAATGTGATAGTAGTGGACTTGCTTTGTGTACGGCTTGGAGTCGTGCGGCTTTTAGTCAAAAGAAAAAAATTGTTTTTGTGAATGTTCCTGGTTTTGTTCAAGATTTATTGAGAGTATATGGTTTGGATAAAGCCTTGTCTATTAAAGATGGCAGGCCGTAAACAGTGCCTAAAAATTCATTTGCTAAAAATATATTTTTTAAGTTTTAACTTTGATTTTAAATAGGTGATGGAAAAGTATGGGAAAGTTAGTTATTGCAGGTGGCGAAGCCTTAAATGGGGAAGTTCGTATTTCAGGTGCTAAAAATTCGGTATTACCTATTTTATCAGCAGCTCTTCTGGCTAGCGAGCCGGTCATTATTGAAAATGTACCCCACTTAAATGACGTCACTACAATGATGGAGCTCTTAGGGCAACTTGGGGCCAAATTAACCGTGGATGAAAATTTAACAATCGAGGTGGATGCGAGTCACATACATCAATATAGTGCGCCTTATGAATTAGTTCGAACCATGCGTGCTTCTATATTGGTTTTAGGGCCCTTATTGAGCCGATTTGGTCAAGCCAATGTTTCTTTACCTGGGGGTTGTGCCATTGGTCCAAGGCCTGTTGATCTGCACGTCAAGGGATTGCAAGCCATGGGTGCAGATGTTGTGGTTGAAAATGGATATATTAAAGCCAGTATCAAAGGTCGATTACAGGGTAGTCAAATTATATTTGAAACAGTTACTGTCACGGGAACAGAAAATTTAATGATGGCGGCCGTTTTAGCAGAAGGTATCAACGGTGTTAAAAAATGCAGCCCGTGAACCAGAAGTACAAGATTTAGCGAATTTTTTAAATATGCTCGGTGCAAAAATTGAAGGCGGCGGCACAGACACCATTACAATTGAAGGGGTACCCAAATTAGGTGGGGGTGAATATCGAGTACTGCCCGATCGCATCGAAACCGGCACTTACTTAGTAGCTGCTGCTATTACTCGAGGAAAAGTAAAGGTAAAAAATACTCGTGCAGATCTCTTAGAGGCGGTAATACAAAAGTTGATAGAGGCTGGCGCTGATGATCGAGCAAGGAGAGGATTGGATTTCACTCGATATGCGAGGTCGCCAACCCAAAGCGGTTAATTTAAGGACCTCTCCTTATCCTGGCTTTCCCACCGATATGCAAGCGCAATTTATAGCGCTAAATACGGTAGCCGAAGGAATTGGTGTGATTACCGAAACTGTATTTGAAAATCGTTTTATGCATGTGCATGAATTGCGTCGGATGGGGGCTGAGATATTCGGTGCAAGGAAACGCTGCCATTTGTCATGGTTTGCCATTTTTAACTGGTGCCCCAGTAATGGCAACCGATTTACGTGCATCGGCGAGTTTAGTTTTAGCCGGCTTAATAGCCAATGGGGAAACGATGGTGGATCGGATTTATCATATTGATCGCGGCTATGAATGTATTGAAGAAAAATTAAAGTTATTAGGGGCCAAAATCTTAAGAGTCAATTAGGACCAATGAAATTTCTACTAGGCTTGACAGAAATCATCGATCTGCTGCGCTCCGTTGCTCATTTACCACAACGTAAACTGCGCTACGGTGCTCGCAGATCGATGATTTCTGCTCCAGCCTAGCGAAATTTCAACTGGTCCTAGCTGGCCTTGCTGACCTGCTGTGCTGCTGGCCTCCTACTTGGCCTATTGTAATACAGTCTTTTTCAAGTTAATATCGTCCCATGCGATTAAAACTCCAAGATCTTTCTGCACATTTACAAAGAGGGATGGCCCCACTTTATTTTGTTGTGGGCGAAGAGCCACAACAACAGTTAGAAGCTCTTAATAAGATAAGAACAGAAGCCAATAAAAAAGGTTATACCCAGTGCGAGCGCTATGATATTTCTCCTCAATTTGATTGGGACAGTTTTAAAGCTCAACTCAATGCGCTTAGCCTTTTTTCTGAAAAACGATTTATCGAGGGGCGTTTAACCGGTAACATTGGCAAAATTGGGGCGCGTATTCTCGTTGAAATTGCCAGTCATCCTCCGCTGGATACCCTATTATTATTTTATTCAGACAAACTCGATTCTACAGTTTCCAAATCTGCTTGGTTTACCGCAATAGAACGTTTAGGAATAACACTGTGGTCGCGTCCATTATCAAGACAAGAACTTGGAACTTGGATAACGAAGCGTATCAAAGAAGTTGGCCTTAACTTAAGCGTTGATGCCATTGATACTTTAGTAGAAAGAACAGAAGGCAATCTACTGGCCACTGATCAAGCCATTGAAAAGTTGTTGTTATATTCATATACACTAAAAAATGAAAATATACCAGCCAATCCAAGAAACATAACTGCTGCAGAAATAGCCGCTATAACCAGTGTAGATACAGAGTTTTCTCTTTTTGATTTAGTCGATGAAGCCTTGCTTGGTAATATTACCAGAACAAAACAGATTTTTACTCGTCTAAAAAAAGAAGGAGTTGAACCCATTTTAATATTATGGGCAATGACTCGGGAGGTAAGAGCTATTATGCCATTAGCACAAGCGGTTAATAAAGGCTGCAGTGTTGCAGAAGGCATCCAAAAACAAAATCTATGGAAACATAAAGTACCCATTTATGCTTCATTTTTAAACCGATCGACACTTACTTCTTTACATCAATTCATTAGCCAGGCAAAAAATGTAGATAGCCTTATTAAAGGACGTCAAGTGGGGGATGTTTGGGCTTCTCTATTTGTATTATGCCTTAACTTGGCGGGAGTGGATTATGTCACATCCTAAAGCCATTGGCATTTTCGGTGGAACTTTTGATCCTATCCATTCTGGGCATTTACGCGCAGCTTTAGAAGTTTTTCAAGGATTAAAATTAGATGAAATGCGATTGATTCCTTGCCATGTTCCTCCACATCGCGCAATGCCTATTGCTTCAGGTGTAGAGCGCTTAGAAATGACCAGGCTCTCCGTTCTGAACTCAGCATTGCAAGTGGATGATCAAGAAATGGGGCGCGAAGGCCCTTCTTATACAGTTGATACTTTACAAGATCTTAGAAAAAAATTTTATAAGAGCGCTCTTTACTTAGTGGTGGGGGTGGATGCATTTTTAAATATATCTTCGTGGCATCAATGGGAAAAATTGATTCAATTAGCCAATATTGTCGTGATACACAGAACGGGATGGGACTTTCCAGAGCAAGGTGAGATGATGAATTTTTTGAAAGAACATCTTTTAACTTTTAATGCTTCCAATGCGGGCAATGCCGATATCCATGCATTTTCTTCTGGCAAAGTGATTATGCAAACAATTACTAGTCTCGATATTCAGGCCTCTCGTATTCGCAACATGATAGCTTTAGGTGAATCACCCCAATTTTTATTACCCGATCAAGTCTTAAAATATATACAAAAAAATGGTTTATACGGGTATAAGAATCATGATAGACTCAAAACGAATGATTTTTAGAAGATTTTCTAAGAATATATATCTTTATAGGAGATAGCATATAATATGAAGGCCAAAACCACAAGAAGCTTACAAGCCCTCACCCTTGAAATCTTAGATGATTTTAAGGCCGAGGAGGTTCGGGTTTTAGATGTACGAAATCTAACCACCATTACCGACACCATGATTATTGCCACGGGTAATTCTAATCGCCATGTTCGTGCGCTGGCAGAAAATATTCTGAAAAAAGTAAAAGAGCAAGGGTATTTGCCTTTGGGGGTGGAAGGAAAATCAGAAGCAGAATGGATATTAATCGACTTAGGAGATGTGGTATTACACATTATGTTAGCTCGGGTTCGTGAGTTTTATGATCTCGAAAGATTATGGCGCATGCCCGAAGTATCACCTAAGAATTCATTTAAAGAATCTGCCTAATGTGGCAACATTTTTTTAAATTTAACTGTAACAATCTACCTGTTTACAATGAGAATTAATATAATTGCCGTTGGCAAAAAAATGCCAGAATGGGTTACAAATGCCTACCAAGAATTTTTAGATCGATTTCCACGTGATTATAAATTAAATCTTATTGAAATTTCACCTGCCAAACGCAGTCATTCAAAAAAAATCTCTCAATTATTAGAAGAAGAGGGCTTGCAAATAACAAAAACTATTCCAGCAAAATCAAAAACTATTGCTTTAGATGTTAAGGGTGAATTATGGACAACCGAACAATTCGCCCAAAATTTACGATCTATCGCCGATGAAGGCTTATTGATTAACTTTTTAATTGGCGGTCCGGATGGGTTATCAGAAACCTGCCTTAAAGAGGCGCATATAAAATTATCTCTTTCCCGCTTTACTTTTCCGCATCCTTTAGTTCGAGTCATTTTAATAGAGCAATTATACCGAGCGCACAGTATTTTAAGTCATCATCCCTATCACCGGGCTTAAAATTTATTTTTTATTGAACATGAGCAGGTGCAGTACCTGCAGCAGGTGCTATTGCTGGAGTAGGAGCAACAGTAGGAACCGCAGGCATTTCCTTTTTTGCTAATAACTTCCCGGCCGATTGACTATAAGTTATAGGATTAGCAGCAGTTTTGTCTGCTTTAACTTGCAAGGCAGTAGCTTGTGTTTCTTTTGTTTCCTTTTCAATCATTGCAGCTAAGTTAGCTTCTCTATTTTTTCTTGTTGAAATGATCTGATCTAGATAGGTAAGTCTATTCAGTTTATCAGCTTCTGTGTTCCAATGAAGCGATGCTTGCAGAAATTCCCGATATTTTAATAAGTCTTCGTTTGACAATAAATTATATTTCAATGCAAGTTCAAACCATGGATTAGGAGATTCCTGTTCTAATATCAAATGCTTGAAGGTTTTTTCTTCACCTAAACTATTCATATACTTTAGGTTGATATTTGCCCCTCTACGAATAAGCTCATCTACAAAAATCATATCATTATTTCTACGTTCCCATCCAAATTGACTTTGATATTCACGGATTAAAGCCAAGCCCATGTTATCTGAGTTGGGGGTAAAAGACATGAGCCTATTTCTAAGGGGAATATCATTAGACACGACCGTTATCGAGAGAGCAGTATCATTTTCATCCCGGCGCATCCGAGTCAATGCATTGATATTTGCTTTTTTCTGTATCAATATCTCGATCCACTTTTTGTCTACATTATGATCAATGGCTGTTGCCAAACTACGTCCCAGTACTGCTGAATTCGAATGCGCGATGAGCTCCGAAAAGATCGCTGTGCTTTGCTCTGTACTTTGTCTGTTAACGTTGGGTTCGGATAGCATTTTTACCAAACTAGAATCTAAATTGACATCTGCTTTATACTGAAGCAATAATTTAACTATGGCTCCATAACAGTTCATGCTGGCATTTGTAAGTGCTTTAGCCAACTCCATGGCTGTGGCGTCTTCAATAAAATACTTCACCATTTTCATATTTCCGGCTCCAGCAGCTGCGCTAAGTGCGGTTGTATCGTGATTATCTATAATATGGCTGTCTGCCTTGTGTTTCAGGAGCATGTCTACTGCTTCAATATTATTATGTCGGGCTGCACTGATTAATGCAGTGGTACTATTACTATCCGTATGCCTTAAATCCATCTTAGGACTTTTTTCTAATATTAATTTTACATAATGACTGTGGTTGCTATGTGCAGCAACAGCCAAGGCAATGCCTAGGTTTTCCGCTGAAATTTTTTCGTTCAGAATACTATTAACTAGGTCTGTTTGGCCCTTTTTAATAGCAGTTGTTAATGGCGAATCCCCATGGAAATTTTGAGTATTTAAATCAGGCTGAGATTGCCATAATAAGTCTCTTAGCTCTTTTTTATCATCATCAATGGCTACAATCAATGCTAAACCTTTATTTCTTGCACTTGCACCTTTCGTTAAAAACAATTTAACTATATTTTTTTCACCATTGCTAACGGCCGATGTTAGAGGGGTAGATAGGTAAAGATCTTCAAAATTGACATCCACACCTTGTCCAACTATGAAAGCGATGAATGCTTCCTGCGGTCTTGGATTATTGTTATACTTATCTCTTTCAAGCATTCTGAATAATAATGCGCTTAAAAGTTTGCTAGACTCTTTTTGCTTAGCACAGATCTCTATGAGACGACAAATATTTGAATAGTTTGCATGATTTGGGTCACCACTCACAAGCAATATTTTTAATAGGGCTTCTAATATAGTATCTCTTGGACCTTGGAAAATTAATTGTGCGCCTTGTTCTGAAAAGTAAATTATTAGAGGAATATTTCCGAGTATAATTGCCATTTCAATGGGTTTATAATTTCCACTTTGGCTTATAATTGGAGTATTTAAATCAACTTTGTTTTTCGAAAAGAATTCTTGTATTTCTTTTTCATTTCCAGATTCCCATTTATTCATATAGTCTATGAGGATTTGATATTGAGTTTGCAATATCTGATCTCTTTGTTTGATACTCAATTCATTGGAAATAAATAAATCAATATGTTTTCTAACATCATCAAAACTTTTCTTATTATTGATACATATTACTATATAATCTATCAGTTTTTTCTCAAGTTGTTCTTTGGGGACGGGCTTTCGAGCACTTAAAGACATCATGTTAATCAAATTTTTTACATCTTTTCCTTCTTTTACATCCTTTAAATCTTTTATATTTTTTGCATTTTCAGATCGATTTCTCAAATCAATTTCATAAAAAGGCACTCTATTATCTGCCACAATACGTTGACATTTTGCATCAGTTTTCATCAAATGATGAATCGGTTTTTCAGAGTGTAAAGGAGATAAGCTGCCCATTTCTTTGGGTGTTAAACCCTCTATCCCAACTAGTACGCGTGGTATCCCTTTCTCTAGTGTTAATTTATGAGCCAACAATGAGAACAAATTCACAATGGCATCTTCATGATCCCGCCTAAATACAGTTTGACTTTCGATAGAATCCATCACAAGATTGCCATCTTTACTACGCCATACCAAACTTTCAGCAACAATCTCATCTTCTTTCGGGTTAGGTGCTTTATTTCTACGTGTTCTACACAATATATAACATCCAACTGTCGCTTGAGTAATACTGTCTATCGCGTAATAGCTTCCCACCCCCCCCAGAGATTGACAACTACCCGTAATTTTACCTAGAATTGCCGTTCTTGGATCTGCCGAGTCTAATTTCACGATATATAACCCGGGATAGGCTGGAGCTTGAATTGCATCATTTAAACCAATTTCTGGAATATATTCCGAATTATCAGAAGGGACCAGATCTAGATACTGATCAAAGATCGGTTTTGGTAAATCATAAGTAAAAAATGTCTCCGCAGCAGTCTGCGCTTTCGGATTATCTTTAGAATATTGATATAAAGCATGTGCCACATAGTCGCTCAAAACAGAATAATCGGTATCTTTTGATAAAATTTTGAGGGATTTTGTTTTAAATTCATTGGCAATTAAGGATTTATTTTCTTGCAGCTTCTTTGCAATATCATCACATTTTAATTTATTAGTTTCTGCATCCTTTTTCAATCCCCACCCTTCTTTGTTAAACGCTTGATCAAAAGCACAACTCAATTTAGCTTGCCATTGATGCTCAATCTGGGCTTTCAGATCTTTAAGCAGATTTCCCCTATTTTCTTTAACATAGGCTTGTATACCCGATGCAAAAGGCAATACTTTTTCAAATCGAGGGTCGGGCATATCTTTTATTGCTTTTGGACGCCATATATTTACCAAATCCCAATCATTCGATACATCATTCTTAGGCAAAACAAAACGCGTTGCATCCTCAATGGTCATATTTGGAAACATTTTTTGAAAACGAGTTAAGTATCGTAGAACCTGCTCTACATCTCCAAATAAAATGGCTAATTTTGCAGTCATAAGTTTTACTTTGACGAGGTTTGCATTATCTAAATGGGCTGCAAGCTGCAAGACAGGTAAGAGTTGCTCATACACGTGTAGCGCTTTTGGAATTTCTCTAGCCGGGAAACCTATATCATGTACTTCAAGTAGTTCGAGAAATTCTTTCTCGCATTTGAATTTTTGAGGCTCATCAGCAGACTTGTCTTTTTTTTCCTTTTTACTTTTAAAGTCAGCATCGTAAAAAGCCCTTACACTTGTTTGGTTTAAAACTTCCTGCAGGACTTTCTCGTCTAAAATAGATTTAAGATTGGATTGACTTAAAGTAAATCCAGGACTAAATATCAATTTTAAAACATGAGTTACTTGCATATTAACCTATTATTAAATCGCATTCTCATAGTCTTGAAGTGTAAGCTAGAACTGTAACAGAAAATGACTCAGTTTGGTACTGTTAAAGTAATCAGCATGGCTGTTGAAGCTGTAGCCAGAGAACGTCCATCTAGACAGGTAAAAAAGAAAAAGATCTGGAAAGTGCTCCTTATTTAAACTCAGAAGATATTGTTTCAGATAACCAAAACTTTCTAAGTAGAGTCTGAGAGCATGGGAGTCAGAGCTGTAATTTGATAAACAGCATGGGCCTGATACAAATGACTGTCTAAATGAGCCACACAGCTTCTGATACTCGCTCTAGCTTAGAGAAGCCAAATTTGGCATGATGGAGCCCATGTCAAATTTATTTACCCTGAAGGACCATTTTAAAGAAAGTAGACTTTACTTAAACCGTACGGTTACAGCGATGGTGATGGTATTGTTGCTGATGGTATTATTAGTCGTTAGACTAGCATATTTGCAAATTCATCAACATGATCTCTATAAGACGCTTTCTTTAAATAATCAAGTTAGATTAGTACCTATTACTCCGCCTAGAGGGGTCATTTACGATAGAAATGGCGTTTTGTTGGCTGAAAACGTGCCAGCCTTTAATTTAGAGATAACGCCCGGGCGAGTTAAAAATCTGTCTGAAACCATTGAAGCCATTGATAAAATTATTCCACTTTCAGCAACAGAAAAACAAAATTTTTACAAGCAGCTCAAATATCAAAAATCGCATGAAGGGATCCCAATCCGAAGACAATTAACCGAAGAGGAAGTGGCTAAATTTTCTTTGGAAAAATATCGTTTCTCGGGTGTAGAGATTGTTGCACGATTTATCCGCTATTATCCTCAAGGTGAAATTATCTCCCATGCCATTGGTTATATTGGCCCAATTAGTGAAAAAGATCTAGAAAAAATAGATTCTGCTCAATATAGAGGCAGTTATTACATTGGTAAAACAGGTTTGGAACGATTTTATGAAAAAGAGTTGCATGGCCATTCTGGTTATCAGCATGTAGAAACGGATGCCTGTGGTCGATTAATTCGCATTTTAAATCGAACACCACCCGTTGCAGGATCCAATTTATATTTATCTCTCGATAGTGAGTTGCAACGCGTGGCCTATGAAGCTTTGGAAGAATATAAGGGTTCTGTAGTTGTGATAGATCCCAATAATGGTGAAATATTGGCTTTTGTCAGTAAACCTGGCTTTGATTCCAATCTATTTGTACAAGGTATAGATGTCAATACCTATAAAGAACTTCGCAACTCGCCGGATCGCCCTCTATTTAATCGTGCGCTGCAGGGGCAATACCCGCCAGGTTCCACCGTGAAGCCTTTTGTTGCCCTGCAAGGTTTGGAGCTTGGCACAATTACACCCAATTTTAGAATGTTTGATCCGGGTTGGTATCAATTAAATGCGGGCGGGAGACTTTTCAGAGATTGGATGTTTCATAGCAAGCAACATGGACATGGATGGGTAAATCTAGATAAAGCCATGGCAGAAAGTTGTGATACCTATTTCTTTGCCCTGGCACATAAATTAGGAGTTCGAAATTTACATGATGCGTTTGTGCGTTTTGGGCTTGGAAATCCCACGCATATCGATATGTTGGGTGAAGCAACTGGTGTGGTTCCTTCTGCAGAATGGAAAAAACGTGTTCGCAAAGAAGATTGGTTTCCTGGCGATACTCTAAATATTGGTATTGGACAGGGGATGTTATTAGCCACACCGCTGCAGATGGCACAAGCAACCGCTATGCTCGCTAAGCGTGGCCAGTGTTTTGTTCCGCGTTTGGTCCGCGCTATTTCTAGCTCAAGTCCCGTAGGAGCTTCTTTAGCATCCATTGAGAACAATCTTTTACCGCAGAGAGAAGCATTAGGATTGTCTATCAAAAAAGAGGATCATTGGGCTATCATAATTGATGGCATGCAAAAAGTAGTTCACGCACCCAACGGAACAGCCTTTCGCGCCAATCAGGGCATTCATTACCAAATGGCTGGAAAAACAGGGACAGCTCAGGTATTTAATCTCAAACAAAATGAAAAATATGAAATGAATAAAATAAAAGCGCATTTACGTGATCACTCTTGGTTTATTGCTTTTGCTCCGGTGGATAACCCTATGGTGGCGATAGCCGTGCTACTAGAAAACAGGCAAAGCAAAACAGCCGCACATGTTGCTCGTGCCGTATTGGATCATTACTTTAGAGTTCAAAAAAATACAGAATTGCCTGTTGATAATATCCAAATTGTTCAAGATAACGCACAAAGCTCAGCCAATCATGAAATATATGATGCGGATCACAGGAGTCATATAGATCATCCTGATCATATCATGGATCTTGAGGAATAATCCCGATGAGACATCGACGCTATTGGTCATCTTGGACCTTACATATGGACGGTCCTTTATTAATAAGCTTATTTTTATTGATAACTTTAGGTTTGTTTATTCTCTATAGTGCTAGGCATGAATGGGATATATTAAATAGACAGCTGCTTAGATTTTTTCTTGCGTTTTTACTCATGATTGGGGTGGCACAAATCCCTCCTCGAATCTTGAAACAGGCTGCTCCTTTTATGTATTTTGGTGGTTTGATATTGCTGGTGGCGGTATTAATTTTAGGTAACATTACGAAAGGCGGGCAGCGTTGGCTCGATTTAGGTATTTTTAAATTTCAACCAGCAGAATTGATGAAGCTTGCCGTTCCATTAATGTTAGCACGGTATCTAAACAACCATTCTCTGCCACCCACCTTCAAAACCCTGGTTTTACCGCTACTCTTTATGGCTGTTCCGGTGGTGCTGATAGCGAAACAACCGGATCTCGGGACATCACTCTTAATTCTCAGCACCGGTTGTTTTGTGTTATTTTTTGCAGGAATATCTTGGAAATTGGTATTTTCCTTTTGTAGTGTTTTATTGGCAGGATTACCTGTTTTATGGTTTTCTTTACGGGATTATCAGCGCGAGCGGGTTTTAATTTTTTTAGATTCCGATTGGGATCCCTTAGGGTCTGGTTACCATATTATCCAATCTAAGATTGCGATTGGCTCAGGTGGTTTATTTGGCAAAGGTTGGCTAAATGGCACTCAATCTCAGTTAGAATTTTTGCCAGAAAGGACTACTGATTCCATCTTTGCGGTATTTGGAGAAGAATTTGGATTAGTTGGCTGTCTTGTATTGCTCCTACTCTATTTGTGTATTATGATTCGGGGTCTATATATAGGAGTGCAGGCCCAGGACACTTTTTGTCGTCTGCTCTCGGGAAGCCTTATAATGACAGTGTTTGTATATGTTTTTGTGAATGTAGGGATGGTCACAGGCATTCTACCCGTTGTTGGCATTCCCTTGCCTTTGATTAGTTACGGAGGAACTTCTCTGGTAACATTAATGGCTAGCTTTGGTATGTTAATGTCCATACATACCCATCGTAATTTGTTGACTAAATAGTTGGAAGTTGGCCAAATAGGGCCTAGAGGTAAGGGAGCGCTGTATGAAGAAGCGCTATATCAGATCAGGAGAATTGGATGAAACATTTTTTAGTATTTTTAACCATCGTGTTTTTAAGTAGCCAGACCGTTTTTGCGGCGGAGAATACCACGGTAGCCACCAATAAACATCCTCAAAGTAAAAATACGAAACGCCTCTCTTCTGAACGTAAGTTTTCCGATCGCAGAGAAGTGCAACAATTTATTTGGGATTTATATGTTAAACATAAATTAAACATCCAACATCTAAAGCAACTATTAAAAATCTCACCCGATCCAAAAGTCATTCAAGCTATTTCTAAACCTTACGAAGAAGTTGCTTGGCCGCAATATCGTGAAAGGTTTGTTTCTGATGAACGTGCCAAAGCTGGGGTTGATTTTTGGAAAACCAATGCAGCAGCTCTTAAAAAAGCAGAAACCGAATTTGGGATCCCCGCTGAGGTTATCGTAGCCATTATTGGCGTGGAAACCTATTATGGCAGAAACACCGGTAATTTTTTGGTTGTGCAGGCTTTGGCTACCCTAGCTTTTGACTATCCTCCTCGTGCCCCTTATTTTAAAAGTGAGCTAGAACAATTTTTCTTATTGATTAACGAAGAAAAATTAGATGGAAAAACAATTTTAGGTTCTTACGCAGGCGCTATGGGATTGCCTCAATTTATGCCCAGTAGTTATAGGCGTTATGCTATCGATTTTTCAGGCGATGGCAAGCGAGATCTCATTCATAACACGACCGATGCGATTGGTAGTGTTGCCAATTACTTTAAGGAACATGGCTGGATTTCCGGTCAACCGGTTGCATATCCTGCCCAAGTCTATGGATTGGAATATCAACGTTTGGCTAACACTAACATGAAAGATCCACTACCCAAATTAACCTTAGATGCCTATTCTCGTTTCAACATTCAACCGAAAGATAAAAATGGTTTGAAAACCCATAAAGATGCAAAAGCCTCGTTTATTATGTTGAAATCCGATGATAATAATCCAGAATTGTGGCTGACGCTACAAAACTTCTATGTGATTACGCGCTATAACCATAGTGTTAATTATGCCATGGCTGTATATCAATTGAGTCAACGCATTCGTGAGTTGTACCAGCGAGATCAGCGGAGATAAGATAAAATGCGCTTTAAATCTTCCTGCCATCTTTTGCTCGCCTGCGCTCTATTTTTAATACTGATGGGCTGTGCGACAAAAATCAAAGAAATGAAAAATCCAAGTCAAGATGGCCATCCTTCACCTCATATCATTCCCAAGCATCTGGATCGAATCCCGAATGCGGAACCTATCGTTGAACCTTTAAGTAAATATGGGAATCGTTTTAAAAAGAATTCAACCAATACTTATGTGGCTTTAAAGAAAAAATATGCCGTGATGCAAACCAGTCGAGGCTATAAGGCTAAAGGAAAAGCTTCTTGGTATGGCACTAAGTTTCAGGGCAAACGAACCTCCAGTGGTGAAGCCTATGATATGTTTGCTATGACAGCTGCACATCGAACTTTACCCTTACCCACCTATGCTAAGGTCACCAATATAGACAATGGAAAAAGCATTATTGTTAAAGTAAACGACAGAGGCCCATTCCATAATGATCGCTTAATTGATCTTTCTTATGTTGCCGCTCATAAATTAGGCATATTAGGAAGAGGTACGGGGCGAGTCGAAGTAGAATCGGTTGATCCACGCGATCATCATGGGAAAATTAAAAATAATAAAGGTCATTTATTCAATAGAAATCGTCTCGCCAAAAATACTATCCAAACCGAAAATACTAAAAATATAGATAGTACACAGGTTGTGATGCCAGAAGTGGCCGTTCAGACTATTCAGCATACAAAACCAGAATCCAAAATGACTAAAAAAGAACCGATTCAAAATGAAACCCTTAAGCAAGCTTTAGTGAAAAATTCAGTGAAAAATACTCCGGCAAAAGGGCAAGTTTTTTTACAGCTTGGGTCTTTTAATCAAAAGAACAATGCAGAAGATCTTGCAAAGAAGGTGGGGCAATTTTGCAAACAACCCACAAAAATTGCTGAAAATAATACAGAAATAGGAGCAAAATATCGGGTTCGAATTGGGCCCTTTAAGAATCGAGAGGAAGCTATAAGTTTAAGTCAAAAGCTTGTTAAAAAGGAATTTCCGAAATCTATCGTGCTTGCTGAATGAAACCTGTTATACTGACCTTAAAATTCATTCGCGGAAAGTATATACTCGAAGCGAATGGATTTTAGGCTAGGCGCCGAGCCTCGAACAACCGGAGTTTACATTATAGTAAATGAGGATTGTGAGATGGCGAAGGCAACAACGCCTAAAATTCATTCGCGAAGAGTATAAAGTTGTGAATATCGGAGTAACATTATATGAGAAACAATATGAAAATCCTCAATTTTAAATTTATTATCTGGTTTAGCCTACTTTTACCTTCTCTTTTATGGGCTGATTTAGCGCCTGCGCCTCTGCCAACACCCATACCCACTTTGCCCATGCCAAATGTGGTTCTCGCCACTCCAAACCCACCCGATCTTGCTGCCAAATCTTATGTGTTGATTGATTATTTAAGTGACCATGTAATGGCAGAAAAGGATATTGATCAACGAGTCGAACCAGCCAGTTTAACAAAGATGATGACTGTCTATATTGCTGATCATGCAGTTCATAGTCATAAAATTGCCTTAACAGACAAAGTAAAAGTGAGTGAAAATGCCTGGCGCAGCACCGGTTCGCGCATGTTTCTAGATCTCAATAGTGAACCTACGGTTGATGAATTGTTAAAAGGGATTATCATCCAATCGGGAAACGATGCTTCGATTGCTTTAGCAGAACATATTGCAGGGTCTGAAACCACTTTTGCTGAATTAATGAATTTCTATGCCAAACAATTGGGCATGACCAACACGCATTTTGTAAATGCTACTGGCTTGCCAGATTCCAATCATTATACCACTGCCAGAGATATGGCAATTTTGGGTAAAGCGCTCATACGAGATTTTCCAGAAAGTTATAAAAGCTATTCTCAAAAAGAATTTACCTATCACAATATTAAACAAACCAATCGAAATCGTTTGCTATGGCTAAATGATGCTGTGGATGGCATTAAAACCGGTCACACCGATAATGCAGGCTATTGTTTGGTTGCTTCTGGACAAAAAGAGGGCATGCGTCTTATTGCGGTGGTTATGGGGACCACTAATGATGGTATTCGCAGTACGGAAACGAATAAACTACTTAATTATGGTTTTCAATTTTATGAAACTAAAAAAGTGCAACCTGCTTTAGCTTCCTTGAAGCAGGTGCGGGTATATATGGGCAAAGAAAAGGAAATGAATGTTGGTTTAGCTCAGGATTTATATGTCACCCTTGCTAAGGGTCAATTTGATCGATTAAAAACAAATATTAACGTTGAGGAAACCATTAAGGCGCCTTTAAAAGAAGGTCAACCGCTCGGAACATTAACAGTACACCTGGATGATAAAAAAATTGCCGAACGTCCAATAGTATCCTTAACTAAGATGGAAGAAAGTGGTTTTTGGGGTCGTACGATGGATTCCATCTCGCTGACTTGGCATAAACTTTGGCAAAAAGTGGTTTTTTAAATGCATTACGAAAATGTTGCTTATCTAAATGGAGAATATCTGCCACTTTCAAAGGCACAAATTTCGCCTTTGGATAGAGGTTTTATTTTTGGTGATGGGGTCTACGAGGTATTTCAGGTTTTAAATGGGTGCATTTGTTATCTAGAGCCTCATATTCATCGCTTAAATCAAAGCTTGCAATATAGCGGCATGGAACCCCCCTATTTATTAGATAAATGGAAACATATTCTCAGCACCTTAGTTGAAAAAAACGGAGGAGGGAATTTCTCGCTTTATCTGCAAATCACTCGGGGTGTGGACCCCATTCGCAAACAAGCTTTTCCTGAAAAGGTTATTCCAACTATTTTTGTGACTTGTTTTCCTAATACACCACTTTCTAAGACGGAATTAAGCAAGGGTTATAAGGCAAGAACTGTGAAGGACATTCGTTGGCAGTATTGTCATATCAAAACAACTGCAAGACAGGCTTATATATTAATGTTTCAAGAAGCCAAAGAACAGGGCGCAGATGAAGGTATCATCATTCGTGATGGTTACGCTTTAGAAGGTACTTCAAGTAATCTCTTTGTTGTCAAAGAGGGCGTTATTATAACGCCTCCCAAATCTCAGGCGATATTATCGGGTATTATTCGCGATGTGATACTCGAGCTTGCTCAAAAAAATAGAATGCCCTATAAAGAAGAAAGCATAACTGAAGCTGATTTAAATCAAGCAGATGAATTGTGGATTAGTAGTTCTGTCCGGGGTATTTATCCTATATTAGAGTTGAATGATAGAACCCTCAATGCAGGTAAACCTGGGCCAGTTTGGGAACAAATGTGGGATCTTTATGACGAAGAGTGCAATAGAATTTCCGTGTCAATTCCCAATTAAAATTATGGGCGTTGCAGACCAAGAGTTTGAAGGTATTGTGGTTGCTATCCTGAACCAACATGTTCCTGATCTGGGTGAAGGTGCTATTGCGATTAAACTCAGTGCCGGCGGTAAATATATGTCCATGACGGCTAATATTCGCGCAAGAAGCCAGGAACAATTAGATAATTTATATCGTGCGCTTTCAAGTCACCCTAAAATATTAATGGTGTTATAGAAGATAGTATTAAAAATGAGTAGAAGGCTCAAGGCAATTGCTAGGAGTTCCATTGCAAAACCTATTACAAAATCAAAATCATGAACACAAGCAAACACAAAACCAGGTTACCGTGCGCGATTTGGGTATTTGCCCCTATGAAACAAGTTACCAAGCTATGCGGGATTTTACCCAGCGTCGCGACGACAATACTCAGGATGAATTCTGGGTATTACAACATACCCCCGTTTTTACTCAGGGGCAAGCAGGAAAAGAAGAACATATATTAAACCCAGGTAAAATACCCATTGTGCAGAGCGATAGAGGCGGTCAAATTACCTATCATGGGCCCGGGCAATTAATTTTATATGTGCTTGTCGATATTAAACGAAAAAATTTTGGTATTCGAAAGTTAGTGAGCGGCTTGGAGCAAGCCACGATGGATTTGCTTGCAGACTATCAGATTAAAGCAGAAACCAAGAAAGAAGCTCCTGGGGTATATGTTGAGGGGGCAAAAATTTGTTCCCTCGGACTTCGGGTTCGCAGAGGGGCTAGTTACCATGGCCTAAGTTTTAATGTAGATATGGATTTAGAACCTTTTTCCCGTATTAATCCCTGTGGCTTTACTGATTTGAAGATAACTCAATTACGCAATTTTATTAAACTGCCTCCTTTTGAGGTATTGGCCAAACAACTGACTTTACATTTGTGCCAACATCTAGAGTATAATAATATTGTGGATGGACCAACTTTATACAAATGAGTATGTGAGCAGCGATACCTTCGCTTCCAACACAGTCGCAGCTTGAAAGGCGAAGGGTATATAAGAGGAAAATGCATGGATCCCGAATTAGAATCTGATCAAGAAGAACGCAATAAGCAGGCTAATCATAGTACACAAAATGAACAAGAAGTCTCAGCTAAAAAAATGACCTTACTGAAGTCGAACGATAAACAACGCGGACAAGATAAAATGGCCCGCATCCCTATTAAAATAATACCCACAGAACATTTTCCTAAAAAACCAGATTGGATTCGCATTCGTGCTACAAACTCTACTGCTGTGACGCATCTCAAAAAATTATTGCGTGATCACCACCTACATACAGTATGCGAAGAAGCTTCATGTCCCAACTTAAATGAATGCTTCGGACACGGTACCGCTACGTTTATGATCATGGGGGATAAATGCACTCGCCGTTGCACTTTTTGTAATGTGGCCCATGGCCGTCCAGACGCACTAGATGCAGCAGAACCCAAAAATTTAGCCAAAGCCTTACAAGCAATGGCTTTACGTTACGTTGTTATTACTTCAGTGGATCGTGATGATTTACGAGATGGGGGAGCGAGTCATTTCGCAGAATGCATTAAAGAAATCAGAACTGTTGCACCGAATACCAAAATAGAAATTTTAGTACCCGACTTTAGAGGCCGAATGGAATTGGCCTTAGACAATTTATCGATAGCGCCACCAGACGTGTTCAACCATAATATGGAAACGGTTTCTAGACTTTATAAAGCCGTTCGTCCGGGCTCTGATTACGCTTGGTCTTTAAAATTAATTCAAGCCTTCAAAGCTAAATTCCCTGAAATTCCCACTAAATCTGGATTGATGTTAGGCTTGGGGGAAACTGATGAAGAAATCATTGAAGTTCTAAAAGATCTACGCCAACACAATTGCGATATGCTCACGTTAGGACAATATTTACAACCCAGTAAATTTCACGCGCCTGTCGATCGCTTCGTAGAACCCGAAACCTTTGCCTGGTTTGCAGATATTGCCAAAGATTTGGGCTTTCGCAATGTCGCTTCGGGGCCCTTGGTGCGTTCATCCTATCATGCTGACTTGCAGGCAGCAGGTGGAGTGGTGAGCTGATTAAGCTTATTATCTATTAGTAAGACTCCTTAAATTACCTAAAGATGAGAGTTTTTTTTGTTCAGTGCACGAGGATAGCTATTTTTCAGAAACGATCGACAAGTAGGATGTAAAGATGTAAAATGGATGTAAAATTAAGTGTATATTCTGATAAAAAGAGATTGCTTTATTTTTTTAAATAAGTTATTATACTGCATAAGGTAGCAATGTTCACCATCACGTGGCTTCTATTCTGAAAAGATATAATAATCGTTTAAAACAACATAATCAGTATTTTGGAGAAATATATGGCTGCAGTATCAGTTGATATCAAGACCAGCGGTGATATTAAGACCAGCAATGAAAAAACAAAGGTTGAAGGAGATAATAATTTTCGTTTAGAAATCCTATCAAAAATTAAAAATGCGCATCTAGATCTATGTTTGAAAGAGATATCTGAGGATTGGTTGGCGGAGTTTCTTAGGATTTTAAATGAATACAAAAAGTATAATACAACTGCAGTCCTGCCTGCCTTGGCTTCATTAAATCTTAACTTTACCAAGTCTAAAGGTCTAGAAAATGCCATTACTCAAATCTTAAAAAACATAGACAATCGTATTTTTCTTTCCATAAGTCTCGCAAGCGATTTTGGTGAACTCGGGGTAAGGGTCATCACTAAGATATTAAATAGTAACTGCAAAAACACATCATTAACCATTATGGGTAGTACGTTTGGTGCTGCAAGTATAAAGCTGATTTCTGACGCCTTAAAAACCAATAACAGTCTTACCTCATTTAATTACGAAAGGAATAATCTTGAGGTAACGGGCGCAAAGATTTTTGCTGAAGCATTTAGTGACAATTCCACGCTTAATTTATTGAACCTGGGGTCGAATGAGTTGGGGGATGCAGGCACAAAGCTCGTGCTTGAATCTCTCAAAAGCAATGAAAATCTTACTTCCTTAGATCTCGGAGCCAATAACATCGGCATAGAAGGTGCAAAGGCAATGGCTGAGTTCTTAATCCAAAATCGCACAGTTACTTCTCTAAACCTGCTATTTAATAAAATGGCTGTGGAGGCTTTTCGGATTATTACCCAATCTTTAATATTGAATAACCCAGTCACTTCAAAACCCAATAGCACAGTCACTACATTAAATTTAGCCGGCAATGAGCTAGGTGTCTTGGGTATTAGGGCAATCGCTGATCCCTTAAAAACCAATAGAACATTGACTTACTTGGGGCTTGGAAACAATGAACTGGGTGAAGAAGGGGCGAAGATCGTCGTTGAAATCTTGAATGTAAATCCCAACCTTGTTTCATTAAACCTTGAATGCAATGACCTTCAGGAAAGTGGGGCAATGGTCATCGCTAAATTCTTATTAAGCAATAAAACACTTCGTTCATTATGTCTTTGGAACAACAGGCTTGGTGCAAGGGGTGCAGTAGCTATTGCAGAGGCCCTACAAAACAATTGCACGCTCACTGAATTAAACATGGCCTATGATAATGACATCGGTGAACTGGGTATCAAAGCCTTTGCTGATACCTTAAAAATAAATCGAACACTCACCTCCTTAGAACTCGGAGGCAATGGGTTTGGCGATATGGGAGTCAAGCTTATCGCAGAAGCTTTAAAAACCAATGAGACGCTCACTTCATTAGAGTTTTCGAGCAATAATACGACTAAAGAAGGTGCAGAGGCCATGGCTTCTGCCTTAAAAGTGAATATGACCCTCACTTCATTAAATTTCGAAAACAATAAGATTAACTATTGGGGCGCAAAGGCCATGGCTTCTGCCATGGCAATCAATCGAACACTCACTTCGTTGAAACTCGGAATTAATAAACTTGGCGAAGGAGGTGCACAATTAATTCTTGGAGCTCTAAAAGGCAATAACACAGTCACTGAATTAGATTTAAGTTCAAACTATCTTGGCCAAGCGGACGCTGATATATTGGTATCTGCAGAGTCTCTTTGTCAACGCAATCGTTGTTTACAAAGAAGTTGGCCAGCTATTTATATGACCTTGCTTTGGCTCCGCACTAATTCAGGACATGAATTTAAAAATTCTATTTTTGCTTTACTACCTGAAATTATGCGTCTCGTTCAACCACAGTCGAAGACAACTGCCGAAAATGATGAGGTTCTCAAAAAAACAGCTGCCTCTTTTTCAGATACTCAATATGCAAAAGCCATTATTTTTAGTCCTCATATGAGAGTGAGAGCAGAAGCTGAAAATGGTCACTTGCCTTTGCCTACTGCTGGAATCGTTGCGGTCCAAACAAACCAGGTAATAAAAAACCCAGCAACAAAAAAATAAATAGCACACCAACTCAAAATAAATTGATGTAAGCGTTCAGGGCGGCGCCAGCCGCCCTGAACGCTTACCCCAAGATATTAGGCGAAAGGGGTGGGGTCGATTTGCAATTAAAATTTCCTTTTACTCATGTGCCTTCCCCCATGTCATTTGCTACGATTTAACCTCATTGCTTGTATGCCACGTAAAATGGCACGATTATACCATTTTGGTACTTTCGCGCCACAAAAAATGGCGCGATTAAGCTATTTTGGCACTTGCGCGCCACAAAAAATGGCGCGATAATGAATTTATGGCCTTTGCGCGCCATTTTTTTTGGCAGGTAGCCGACATGATTTTAGGGGATATACATGGAAAAAATCGATGTTAAAAATGAAAAGGCGACCATTGTAGAGACAATAGGTCGCAAATACTCGGATGGGGCATCTCTGGATGAGCTTGTTAATGCAACTAAACTTGCGTTACCTAAAAGAACTTTTCAACGACGACTTGCCGATTTACTTAAAGAGAAACGGTTATTCACAACAGGTCGTGGACGAAATATCCGATATCACATTCTCCGTGTAGTGCCTCAAATTGAGGGACAAGATTTAGTCTTAATTAATTACCCGCCCATCTCAAAGGAGGCCGAAATCATTAGGCAAGCGGTCAGTGTCCCTTTAGAAGAACGGCATCCTGTAAGTTACAATCCCGGATTTCTTCAAAAATACAAGCCAAATAAAACCTTTTATCTTTCAGAAGGCATTAGAAAATTATTAAAAAAAATTGGCACGCCTCCTGATGGTGAGCAACTACCCGTTGGGACTTATTCTAGGAAAACTTTTCATCGTTTACTAATTGATCTTTCATGGAATTCTAGCCGATTAGAAGGAAATACTTATTCATTATTAGACACTAAAAATCTTATAGATTTTGGTAAAGCAGCCGAAGGGAAAACTCTTTTTGAAACCCAGATGATTTTAAATCACAAAGCTGCAATAGAATTTTTAGTAGAAGGCTCTGCAGAGAACGAGCTAAATCGTCATACCATTTTAAGTTTACATGCGCTTCTTGCAAACAACCTTTTATCTCCCGAATTAATTGGACGTTTAAGAATGATTCCAGTGGGTGTTGCAAAAACAGTTTATCATCCTATTGAAAATCCGCATTTAATTGAAGAATATTTTCAACAAATTTTAAATACCGCAAACGTTATCCGCGATCCTTTTGAACAAGCTTTTTTTATTATGGTGCATATTCCTTATTTACAAGCATTCGAGGATGTGAACAAACGAGTTTCAAGATTAGCGCTTAATATCCCCCTTATCAAAAATAATCTGTTACCTCTTTCCTTCTTTGGAGTATCTGAACAGGCTTATGTCGATGGGTTAGTAGGAATTTATGAATTTAACAAGATAGAATTGATGCGAGATATTTTTGTTTGGGCATATGAACGCTCGGCTGCACATTTTGGAGCAATTAAACAATCTCTTGGCGAGCCTGATCCATTCCGTTTAAAATATCACACCGAAATGATAGAATTAATATCAGAGATAATAAAACTAAAAATAGTCAAAGAGCAAATTGAGCCATTTGTTAGAGGATGGATCGATGCAAAACTTCCACAAGAAGATAAAGAGCAATTTGTAAATGTGGTCCATGAAGAATTAAAAGGATTACATGAAGGTAATATTGCCCGTTTTCGAGTTCGCCCTTCTGAATTTGAAGCCTGGGTAAAAGGTAGCTCCTGAGACCGATGTTCTTACAGAACGCTTACGATACCAACAGTCGTTGGGACCCAAAAAGGGCAGTTGTCTTTGCCTAATGCTGCAGGAATCGTTGCAACCCAAAACGACCAGGCAAAAAGAAACCCGCTAATAACAAAATAAATAATGGGAGTAAACCATATTTCATCCAGGGGGTTTGTGCTTCCGCTTGAACGGCCTGAAACGTTCCTTTTAAAACTAATGCTTGAAATTGTGGAGAAACAGCTAATACTTCCCCTTTAGAATTTATAATGGCTGAAATGCCGCTGGTAGTACTTCTTAGTAAAGGTCTTCCGGTTTCAAGCGCTCGCATACGCACAATTTCAAAATGTTGATGAGGCCCAAAAGAATTTCCAAACCAACCATCCTCACTGATGGTCACAATCACATTAGCGTTTTTCGTTGTTTCACGTACCAATTCGGGAAAAGCAATTTCATAACAGATAAGGGGGGCAATGTTAAGATTGCCAGCTTTTAATAATTCTTGCTGATGCGGGCCAGCCAGGAAACTAGACATCGGTATATCAAAAAAGCGAATAAGACCTCGTAAATATTCTTCAAAAGGCAAATAATCCCCGAAAGGGACCAAATGCCGTTTATGATAAATACCGGATCCTTCACCAATGGCAAGCATCGAATTGTAATAGTCGCGATGCTGCATAATTGTCTGTAAACCGGTTATTAATGTGCTTTTGTTAGCTTGGGTTATATTTTTTAATTCATTGATAAAAGGTTCAACCATAGGTAAAGGATAGGCAATTGCATTTTCTGGCCAAATAATTAAATGGCTATTCCAATGCTTTTCTGTTAACGCCACATAAACATTACGCGCCGCTTGAATGGGATCGGCTTGGGCAAATTTATCCAGCGGCAACACATTTCCTTGTACCAAACTGACGGTATATTCTTCTGGTAACGTTTTAGTAAAAGTTTGATGTTTTAGAAGTTCACCGCCGCCCCATATGGCTAAAAGAATGATCAGGGCTAATATTTTGTTGCCGGATGTGTTGCCATTTGTATTGGTATATGTGTTGGCAAGTATATTGCTCTGTGCGTTACGGTAAGGGTGGTAGCTTGATAAATTTGTTAACAAAAGAACAACTGCACCACTACTTATAACAACGGCTAAAGAAACAGCATAAACACTACAGATCGGGGCATACCCACTGAGTGGGGTGCTTAATTGGGTATAACCTAAAAATAGCCAGGGGAAACCTGTAAAATAAATACTTCTAAACCATTCAAAAAATACCCAAAGACAAGGAAAGCCCAATAAGCATAATGCGGTTTTAGAACCTTTAAAAAATCGTTTCAACAAATAGCCTTGTATGCCGGTTAGGAGCGCTAATAAACAAATCATCACAAAAGTTAGAAAAACAGCAAGCGGCGCATCTGTATTCCCAAATTGGTGAATACTAACGAAAACCCAAGAAACGCCCACACCAAATAACCCGAGTCCATAAATAAATCCTGTTAAAAATGCCCGTTTGGGTTCAGAGTTAAGATACTTAGTTTTAAAACAGACAAATGGATCTAATCTTGAATGACTCCAGACCCATAGCAAATAAGCTGGAGAAAGGATAGCCAATGGCCAAAAGTGAAAAGGTGCAAAGGCAAAGGGCAGCAAAGCACCGGCGATCAATACGCTTACAAGAAGGCTGGTATAAATAATGATTTTGGTTTTTTGGCCAACTTCAATGTTAGGGATTAGCACAATTTTGAACCTGTTTGAACCTAAATATTTAACTTAAGTGAAAGAATAGGGCCTAGTTTAAATGAAATAATATCCTCAAAGCAACGGTAAATGCTGGGATTTATAATGCTTGTTGACTAAGTCCTAGAGTTCTTCTAGTTTCCTACGACCATAAACCCACTGCAGTGAATTGCGAAGTCGTGCCCAATCAATACTACCAATGACCACGCCAGAAATAACCAATATACAAGCCAAAACCAAAATAACGGACAAGGGTTCTTTACCACAAAGAACGAGAAAACTCATGGAAATTACCGGAGTAAAATAGGCCAAAACACCTAACAATTTAAAATTACCTTTTTGTGTTGCATAGGTCCAAAAAATATAAGCAACCCCAGATGCTAACCCTAAAAAGAACAGTAATATCCCTTCAAAGGGGGTTGGTATGACCCAAGTTTCATATTGAAAATGTAAGCCCAATGCAATACAGGCACCAATGCCGCAATACATTCCAACAATTTCTATGGGTAACTCCTGGTACCACCGAGTTGCTATCGTATACAAACTCCAAACTAGTGCTGCCGTAAAAGCAAACATATAACCTACAAAGTATTCACCTTGTAATAGACTGAAAAAATTCCAATCTCCACCTGTTAGCATTAAAAATACGCCAAAAAAGCCAAGTGCTCCGGCGATCACATGTTGAATGGTTAATTTTTCTCTGGGCAGGAAACTGGAAAAAATAATCACAAAGAAAGGCCAAAGATAGTCAATAAAATCGACATGCGCAGGGGGCGCGTATTTCACAGCAGAAACGTAGGCAACATCACTACCGCAGACACCCATAATCCCAATAAACCAAACAAACCAAGGTTGTTTTAATACATGCCAACGTTTCATGAGGGTTAGACGAATGGCCATGGCTATAAAGCTCACAGCAAACATCAAAAATAGAGTTTGAAAAATGGGAAGACGCCCCAAAAGTTCTGAGACGATTAACGCATAGAGAGACCAAACCAATAAGGCACCACAGCCAAAGGTTGTAGGCAGTTTCATGCTTTGGATTTTGGTTTGTTCCAATTCAGTCGTCCCCCAATCAATTCAGTTACAATTCTTTGAGAATTAGATGGTATACTAACACATAACCACCTGTTAAACAAGGCATTATCCATGAAAAGTTGGCTTATTACCATCTTTTATTGCTTCACGAGCTTAGCATTTGTTATGCTGTATAAATATTATCCATCACTTATATGATTGATTAGGCTGAAAGCATGCAATCCCAGTATCAACCGCAAATCATTGAAGAAGAAGCCAGGCAGTATTGGCAAAAAAACCAATGCTTTAAAGCTGTAGAAGATCCCAGTCGTGAAAAATATTACTGTCTCTCTATGTTCCCCTATCCCAGTGGGCATCTACACATGGGGCATCTTCGTAACTACACCATTGGGGATGTTATTACACGCCTGCAAAGAATGCAGGGGAAATCAGTACTTCAACCCATTGGTTGGGATGCTTTTGGTTTGCCGGCAGAGAACGCCGCGTTTAAAAATCAAGTCCCCCCTGCAAAGTGGACTTATCAAAACATCGAACATATGAAAAGCCAGTTGAAGTTGTTAGGCCTCGCTTATGATTGGGATCGGGAAATTGCCACGTGTCGTCCTGAATATTATCGTTGGGAACAATGGCTGTTCATTAAATTTTTTGAGAAAGGTTTAGTGTATAAAAAAAATGCCATTGTGAATTGGGATCCCGTTGATCAAACGGTATTAGCCAATGAACAAGTGGTGAATGGTTGTGGTTGGCGTTCAGGGGCAAGAGTAGAGCGACGAGAAATCCCTCAGTGGTTCATTAAAATTACCGACTATTCTCAGGAATTATTAGACGACTTAGATACTTTAACCGGTTGGCCAGAACAAGTGCGCAACATGCAACGCAATTGGATTGGAAAAGCTCCCGGCATGAATATTCGTTTTCCCTTGATGGGGGAAAGCCAAAAACAGATAGAGGTATTTACAACCCGTCCTGATACACTTATGGGTGTTTCCTATCTTGCCATAGCGCCCTCCCATCCTATTGCTATTTCTGCTGCTTATGCCAACAAAAAACTGCAGGCTTTTATAGAAGAATGTCGTAAAACAAAAGTGGCAGAAGCCGAGTTTGCCACACAAGAGAAATTAGGCATGGATACGGGATTAATGGTTTTTCATCCTATTACGAATGACACTATTCCTCTATGGGTGGCCAATTATGTCATGTTAGATTTTGGAACCGGTGCTGTGATGGGCGTTCCAGGACATGATGCACGTGATTTTGATTTTGCTAAAAAATATCATTTACCCATTAAGCAGGTCGTCGAATCAGAAGGAAAAACTTCGCCAGATATTAAAATAGGGGCCATGACAGAAAAAGGAAAGTTAATTCATTCTGGTCCTTTCACTGGGCTAAATTTTGATCAAGCCTTTCAAGCCATTTCAAATGTACTACAAGAAAAAGGTTTAGGGGAGCCTACAACACATTGGCGTTTACGAGATTGGGGTGTCTCTAGACAACGTTATTGGGGTGCACCCATTCCCATTATTTATTGTAACTCCTGCGGAACAGTACCCGTTCCACTAAAAGATCTCCCAGTCAAACTACCAGAAAACGTTGTGTTTGAAGGAGTGGGTTCGCCATTAAAGAAAATGCCGGAATTTTATAAGACCCAATGTCCTCGTTGTGGCGAAGCCGCAGAACGAGAAACCGATACCTTTGATACCTTTATGGAATCTTCTTGGTATTATGCAAGGTTTGCTTCGTATAATCAGGATAATAAAATATTCGATGAAAGAGTAAATTATTGGCTCCCTGTTGATCAATACATTGGGGGTATCGAACACGCGATATTACATTTACTTTATGCACGTTTTTTCCATAAGGCAATGCGCGATTTAGGCTTAGTAAAGGGGGATGAACCTTTTGCTCGACTGTTGGCACAAGGTATGGTATTAAAAGATGGATCAAAAATGTCTAAATCCATTGGCAATACCGTAGATCCGATTCCTTTGGTAGAACAATATGGTGCCGATACAGCCCGTCTTTTTTTAATGTTCGCCGCACCTCCCGAACAGTCATTGGAATGGTCTGAAACGGGTGTTGAAGGCGCCCATCGTTTTTTAAAACGGCTTTGGCAGGCTACTTTTCAACATGTGCAGGCAGCAAAACAGTTGCAGGGCAACCTGACACCTCCACATTCGGCAGCACAAAAACAATTAAAACGACTTTGTCATGAAACGATTTTTAAAGTGAGCGATGATATGTATCGTCGCCATACTTTCAATACAGCCATTGCTGCTATGATGGAATTGTTAAATGAAATAAATCGTTTCGAAGCAGCAAGTGAAGAAGATAGCTCCGTCAGACAAGAAGCACTTGAAAGTCTTATCCTCATGCTTTCTCCCATTACCCCTCATATTTGTCACGCTTTATGGAATACCTTAGGGCACAGGATTAAACCGATTATCGATGAAGCTTGGCCAAAAGTCGATGCAGCTGCGCTTGTTCGAGACACGATAGCAATTGTTATTCAAGTGAATGGAAAAGTACGGGGCCAATTGTTGGTTGCTGCCAACGTAGACAAAAAAGATTTGGAAGCACAAGCTCTTGCACATGAAAATGTTCAAAAATACTTGGAAGATAAAACAATTAAAAAAATAATCATTGTCCCTCAGAAATTAATCAACTTGGTTGTTGCTTAATGCTTAAGATCAGATTAATTGCAAAGGTCTGCTTATTATCTTTACTATCTTTCTCTATTTTTAATTTGGGTGGCTGCGGATTTCAGCTGCGCGGGGATCTGTGCATTCCAAAGGCCTTTCAAATTTTGTCGATTTCACCCGATCAACCTTTTGATGCATTTCAAAGAGTGTTAAGACATATCCTTAGAGCCAATCAAGTACAATTAATTGAATGTTCAGAATGTCTAGCATCCCGAGAAACTCAAACATTAGATAAATCATGCCCTGGCAATATTCTCTGCGTAATCAATCAAAATTTTTCAGAACGAAATATTGCCTTTGGCTCCGACGTACAAGTGAATCGAGTATTATTACAATTTAAAGTGGAATATCAAATAACCGATCGTAAAGGAAATGTTATTTTAGATTGCAATACTCTGCAAGTAGAGCGTGAACTGACTATCAATCCTAGTGCGGTATTAGGTACTGACCATGACCGTGTGCGCGTCCAGAATGAACTCTACAATGATGCAGCTTTGCAACTGATTCGTCAGTTATCTTATACCACTTGCTGGTAGCATAAGAGGAACTTATTAGCGACTAGGGCCACGTTTACGACCAGCCTCCTCATGTGCATGAGGAGGGGGCGGTCCCAGTTCGGTTTCATCATCAGGAGCAGGAGGTGGTGGGGGCGGTTCTTCACTCTGAGATGATGAATCTGGTGATGGCGGTCGGGAGGGTTCTTCAATGGCCGCAGCATGATCTAGAGTAGCAGCTTTTACAGCATCTACAGCTGCTTTTGCTGTAGTAGCCAATGTGCTTCCCATACTTTCTTTTTTCGCCTTATCTGCCGAAGGAATATAGGCTTGTGCAGTTAAATTTGCAGAGAGAGTGGCTTGTTGCGTGGAACGAAGTGCTGCCGCACGAGCTAATAGATCATTCGGAGGTGGGGGAGGTGTTGAACTATCTGCTCTTGTACGAGTGGATGAACTCATATGGGCTTTATCCATTATAATGACTGATTCTGTAACATTACGATTAGCGGCCATTCGTTTTTCAAGTTCAGATATTTTTTTCTCTACTTGTTCTGTCCAAACGGATCCCATTTTACCACCACCTAGTCTTTTCTCAACCCTATTTTTATAGGCAGTGAAAATCTCGGAATATTCATCTCTAAGAGTTTCCAGCTCTTCTGAATTTAATCCACGATTTTCTTTTTCCGCTTGAGTGTATACACTTTCAGTCTTGTCAATTAATTTATGGATGGCTCTACTATCTTCACTTTCGCCTTTACGTTTTACATATTCCTTCATTAAGGCTAGGTCTTCATTATCTTTTTTCTGTTCTAGCGCTCTTTGATTATCATTCCTTTCTTTTTCAATTCCTTTAATAAGTTTTTGAATATTATTGATACTCTCTTGTAGTTTGGGATCTTCTCCGAACGTATTAAGATACTTAATATAATCTTTATTTTTTAATGCACGATTCCATTCCTCTGCCAGATTAAGTGTTGGGTCAGCTTTTTTTGTCTTTATATTCTCTTCAATGCTTGATAGTATTTTGGTTGCCTTTTCCAAATAACTTGATTTTAAAGAATCGATTGTTACTTCAACATTACCTGATTTTGAGTTGCTCCTCAAGACATGAATGTCTTGGATGCAAACTTGTTCCCTGGTCATTGCTGAATACGCTTCATATTCTTTTTTATAGGGATCAGATGCTTTTAGTTTTTGAGCATCATTTTTAAGTTGCGAAACTTCTACCTGCATATCCTGATATTGTTTTGATAATTCTTGGTATTGTGGATCGGTCTTATAATGATCTTTATTGGTCAATTTTGTCAAAATTGAAGCTTTATTGTTAAGGATCTTTTCCAGAGCTTCTAGTTCTTCTTTCTTTTTTGTGATACTATCACTTAATTTTTCCATCTTAATATCTAGTTCATGAACTGATTGTACCGCAGGATAATTTTCAGAACGTGTTCTTTCAGAAAGATTAGCAATAACTCTAAATCGATAAGCAGCTGAAATGGATGCTTGATTTTTGTCGAAGCTCGCCTCTATAGCTTGTAGCTCCTCTGGCTTTTTTTGATTTTTTTGTTTTAAATTGCCAATAAAGGCTTTTTTTTGAGCCGCGAGTTCCTCATCGAATTTATTGAATAATTCATTTAATTTTTTCAGTTTATCTGCGGTAAGGGGAATAATTCCAAGTGGGGTGGGTAAGTCTATAGCATTTTCGGTATTCTGAACTTTATGCCAATTTGCATTATGTTTAGCAAGATCTTGTACCCAAGCTTTGGCGGATGCACTGAAAGCTTCATCGGACAATTTAATGCCAGTATCCGAAAATAATCTTCCTGACATTGCAGGTGTCATAGCATTTAATCGCTTATATCGATTATTAGCATCAATAAAAGCATATGCATTTTTTGCTGCCCATGCTTTTGCTTCTTCCTGTTGCTTTTCCTTTTTCGCTTGTGCTTTCATTTCTATTTCTTGCTGTTCTTTCTCCTTCCGTATTTTTTCCGATTCTAAAGCATTTCTGATAATCTTTTCAGCATTGGGATAGGGCTGGGTTCCTCCTACACCTGTTCCGTGTCTAAATCTCTCCACAACATTCGTTGACACTTCAGTTCTTTCTATTGATCTTTGTGCAGAGTTGAAAATATTTATTAGAATGGCTGGGTCTTGTTGTCCTAAAGTTTCACTATTTTCCATCAATTTATGTAATGGTTTTGTTAACTCGGATGAAATATTGATTTCGGAAGGAGCAGCTTTTTTTATATACTTTTCATATATTTCTTTGTATTTTTGTATCACTGCATTTTTTTGGGCATCTGTAACAGGTATATCGACTGGCATGCGCTGCAATTCATTGACAGCCAAAATAAAAGTTATACTTTCCTCTGTATGTTCCTTCATACTAAAATCTAAAATAGCTTTTCTTAATGTTTCATTATTATATATAAGTTTCGTAACTTCACTATTATCTATCATTAATTTTTTTGGTGTCTGACTTGACATAATAAACCCCTTCACTCTCGGAAGATGAAGCATTCTTAATAATATAGACTTCAAATAACGAAATAAAGTTCACAAATAGATATAAAGAATTGAAACATAGGTGCATATGCATAATTATTTTTCTCATTATTCTTTTAGATAGATTTGGATCTCATTATTTTTTAGCTATTTAGGAATCTGGTTTATCAATAATTCCTTAATTGCATCAGCCGTCAGCGGCTTCCCAAACAAATAACCCTGGCCTTCTTGGCAGCCACGTGCTCTTAGATATTCGGCCTGCGCTTCCGTTTCAATACCTTCGGCAATGGTTTTAATATTTAAGTTTTGTGCTAGAAGCAAAATAATGTCTGCCAAAGGTTTTTCTTCCCCAGGCACAGATTGGTCTATATCTCTTACAAAAGACTGATCAATTTTAATTTTTTGGATGGGGAAACGTCTTAAATAACTAAGAGAAGAATATCCCGTGCCAAAATCATCAATGGAGATAGATACCCCAATTCCCTGCAAAGTTTTCATAGTGGCGATGGCCGCTTCGATGTTATCAACGATGATGCTTTCAGTAATTTCTACCTCTAATTGCTCTGGCGAGAGCTTAGTATCTAATAAAACGCTCTGAATAAGTTCAATAATATTTTTTTGTTTAAATTGGATGCTCGATAAATTAACAGCCATAGTAAGCTTTGGTAGTCCTTCTGCTTCCCAGGCTTTTGCTTGTTGGCAGGCTTCTTTTAGAATCCAGGCTCCCATGGGAATAATGAGTCCCGATTCTTCTGCCAAAGAAATAAAAAAGCCGGGTGGCATAAGGCCCTTCTCTGGGTGTTTCCAGCGCAATAAAGCTTCTACCCCAATCATTTTTTGGGTTTTTAAATCTACCTGAGGTTGATAACAGGCAATCAGTTCGTTTCTTTCAAGAGCGTAATGCAAATCCACTAAAAGTGTTCTTCTACTTTCTGTAATTTTATTCATATTGGCTTCATAAAACTGATAACTATTGGCGCCGGAAGCAGGGGCGCGATTTAAGGCTAAATAAGCATTCGCTATCATACTTTCAGCATCATTACCATCTATAGGATATATAGAAATGCCAAGCGTACAAGAAATTAAAATATTTTGATTTTCTATGATCATTGGTTTATGGAATATATCGAGTATCCATTGCGCTAAATTCGCTATCTGATGCGCAGAGGTTAATCCACCGCGGGCAATAGCAAAATGCGATGTGCTAAGATGTGCTATAAAAGTTCCAGTAGGCATGTTTTCAATTAATTTATGTCCCACTTGTTTTAATAGTTCTGTGCCAATAGTTTGATTATAAGCATTATTAATATCGTGAAAATCTTTCAAAACCAAAATCATCAGCGCAATGTTTTTATTATCTTCTTTGGCTTTTTCAATATATTGCGTCAAAGTGGTTTTTAACAAATTGCGATTCGGTAAATTGGTCATGAGATTATAATTGGCTATCTGAGAAAGTTCCTTATGACGTTCGTCTACTCTCATCTCGAGCACAGCATTATGAGCTCTCACGATCTTTTGGGTGTCATTTAAACGTTTCAGTAATTCATTATAGATGTTTTCAATATCACCGAGTTCATTTGCTGGGAATTGTTTCGGAATCCCGTGTTCTGGATTTAAACCATTCTGAGAAATATTAACCAAACGCATCTTGAGTCTTGCCAGAGGGTTTAATATCAATCGTTTTAGAATGAGATAAGTTATTACGCTGTTGCATAATGCAAAAAGCAACATGATACTCAGTATCACTAAACTTTTGGGTGGGAAATTAAATAACGTGCTTATACCCCATATAGTCTCTTGATCGGAATGGTTATTATATAATGCATATATTTCATAAATACGTGTAATAGGGTATAAAAGTAAAAGCTCGATACAAAAAAACGCAAGGAATAACAGAATCAGCACTCGTCCAGTCAAACGTTTACCCCAAAGCAATAGTCGCTCTAAGAGCTTGTGACTGTCATTTGACATATTATCAATCTTTTTCATCTTAGAGGCCGTATTATTTTAAAATTGTTAGGGTATAATACCCAATATAGTTCAGATGGGCGTTAGGAGTTTAAAATCATTCTTATGTCAAAACCTCAAAATTATGAGCCGCAAGGCTCTGAAAATATCGAAATCGAGCAAGAACATCCAAAATATCGGGGAATATATTTGTTGCCTAACTTATTTACGACCGCGGCGCTGTTTGCAGGCTTCTATGCCGTGGTAGCAGCAATGAAAGGACTATTTGAATATGCTGCTATTGCCATATTTATAGCCATGATCATGGATACACTCGATGGTAGGGTTGCTCGTTTAACGAAAACTCAAAGTGCTTTCGGTGCTCAATATGATAGCCTTTCTGATATGGTTTCCTTTGGTATTGCGCCTGCCTTGGTTTGTTATAATTGGGGGCTTTCAGAGTTAGGGAAACCAGGATGGTTAGCCGCATTTATTTTTGCAGCGACGGGGGCTTTAAGATTGGCTCGCTTTAATGTACAAAACTCTTCAGGCGATGTCGATAAAATAGATAAACGCTATTTTGTGGGTTTACCCATACCTGCTGCTGCTGCCGTTGTCGCTGGCATGATTTGGTTTGGAACAGAGCTAAACATTTCTGGAAAAAATATAAGTTTGTTGGTGGCATTTATTGTATCAGCCCTTGGAATTTTGATGGTGAGTTATTTTAAATATTATAGTTTCAAAGAAATTGATTTTAAAAATCATGTTCCCCATATGGCGCTTGTTTTAATCATATTAGTATTCAGTTTAATTGCCTGGAATCCGCCTATTGTATTATTCAGTGTGTTTTTTATGTACGCATTATCGGGTCCTTTATGGTGGCTTAGAAATCGATTCCGAACAAACAAATCCTGCATTTCTTCTACTATATCTTGTGGTAAAGTGTCGAAATCCATTGATTCGAAATCTATTGATAAGGAAAATAGATAAATAATGGATCCCAGAACTCGGTTGCAGCTACTAAAATATATGGATGTGTCTTTATGGGAAAGACGAAATGCCTTTCTTTTTTTTGACAAACCGTTACCTTTTGCAAGGTTAGCCATCGTATTAGAAAAACCATTAAATCGACAAGTATCAGAAGAAAAAAAGGTACTTTCTGGTATGTTAAGTGTTTTAAATCTTAAAAAAGAGGAATATTGGCTGGGTTGGGTACTTCCAGAAACGAAGCTACTCTCTAAAGCAGGGGTGGATGCATTTTGGCAAGCTATGCAAACTTGGTTGCCAAATGCGATACTATTATTGGGAGAAGGTCTAATAGAACAATTAAGATTACCTTCATTGGAAACGTTCGAAACAGTGAGCAAGAAAGCAGGGGAAGGCAGTAATGAAAATGAGACTAAAATGGGGTCAAAAAAACTTCAGAATGATAATCATTATTACATAGGAGCGACCTTTCATCCCGAGGAGCTGATTAAAATGCCAGAAAAAAAGAAACAAGCCTATCAGAGCTTGCTAAACTTAAAAAAAGAACTGATGAGTGTGAATGCATTATGATAGTGATACGACCCATGCAACAAGATGATGTCGAAGGGGTAATGGAAATTGAAAACACCGTTTGTGAATTTCCATGGACTGACAGCATTTTTAGTGATTGTATAAAGGTGGGCTATGGCTGTTGGGTGCTCTCCGAAAATAACCGGGTGCTAGGTTATGGTTTATTATCTATTTCTGCAGCAGAAGGGCATATATTGAATTTATGCATAAGACCCAGTCATCAACGCTTGGGCTTGGGTAGACGCATGATGGAACATTTAATTAAACAAGGAATTTATTTAGGCGCAGAGTCTATTTTCCTTGAAGTTCGCGTCTCTAATCAGGGTGCTTTTGATTTATATCGTAAGCTTGGCTTTATACATGTAGGAGAGAGAAAAGATTATTATCCAGCCAAAGATGGCCGCGAGGATGCTTTGGTTTTATCTTTATCATTAAAACAAGATGCTAATACATGAAGATTGCAATACTTTCAAGACGCATAAAACTCTATTCCACCCATCGTTTAGTCGAAGCCGCAAAGGCTGCTGGTCATGAAGTAGAAGTCATCGATACACTCCGTTGCTATATGAATATTGCTTCGCATAAGCCCTCTATGTATTACAAAGGCAAAGCATTACCTTTGTTTGATGCAGTCATCCCACGTATTGGCGCCTCCATTACTTTTTATGGTACAGCCGTATTACGTCAATGCGAAATTATGGGCATGTTTCCTGTGAATGAATCTGTTGCCATTTCACGTTCACGAGATAAATTACGATCATTGCAACTACTTTCACGCAAGGGCGTAGGGTTGCCCATTACAGGTTTTGCACATTCTCCTGAAGATACGCCTCATTTAATTAGCCTGGTGGGCGGCAGTCCGGTTGTGATCAAACTCTTAGAAGGAACTCAGGGGATGGGTGTAGTCTTAGCAGAAACACCTAAAGCAGCCGAAAGTGTCGTTGAAGCTTTTGCTGGCATTAAAGTGAATATTTTAGTGCAGGAATTTATAAAAGAAGCCGAGTTCTGTGATATTCGCTGTTTTGTGATTGGTGGCAAAGTGGTTGCAAGTATAAAGCGACAAGCAAAAAAAGGGGAATTTCGTTCTAACATTCATCGTGGTGGTAGCGCGACTCCTATTAAAATTACCCCAGAGGAACGTTCAACCGCTATTCGCGCTGCAAAGATTATGGGATTAAACGTTGCTGGTGTAGATATGCTTCGTTCTAGCCAAGGTCCACTGGTCTTGGAAGTCAATTCTTCTCCAGGCTTACGCGGTATAGAAAGCACCACCGGAATTGATGTCGCGAGTAAAATCATAGAATTTATTGAAAATAATGCTGAGCCGAATAAAACTCAAACAAAAGGGAAGGGCTGAAGTCGAAAGGTAAAGGCTGAAGACGATAAGTGTAATGAGCACTGATTAAACTTACAGCTTTACTTTAAAAGTGAGCTAGAAGGAAATTAGTATTCTACCTTAACTTTGTTTAAGGCAGAATTTTAAGCAATGGATAGAAAAATTAATAGAAAAACCTTCACAAAGCTTGTATTTTCGAGTTATGCTTAAAGTTAGGCCCACAACCCCGCGAAGGAGCGGTTTAAAACATTAATTTGAGCGACCAGATACATTCCCTTGAAATATCCCTCACCCCATTTGATAATCGTAGGCTTATCAACCTCTGTGGCCGATTTGACGAACATCTTCGTCAAATTGAACGTCAGTTAAAAGTTGAAATTACCAACCGAGGAAATGTCTTTCAATTGGTGGGCACTTTACCCTCTGTAGAAGCTGCCGCCCAAATATTAAAAAATCTATATCAAGAAACGGGCCGTGGCACTGAAATTACACCGACCCAAGTTCATCTGTCTCTAAAAAAATACACTGACTCGCCACTAATATCTAGAAGTATAAATAAGTCTGATGACTCCAGTGCTTTAGCCCCAGAATTGAGTCTTCGTACTCGCGCAGGCGAGGTCCGTCCTCGTTCCCCCAATCAAGTCCGTTATGTACATAATATCCTGACGCAAGATGTCAATTTTGGAATTGGTCCTGCAGGGACTGGGAAAACATTTTTAGCTGTGGCTGCTGCCGTTTCTGCCCTAGAACAAGAGAGAATCAGACGCATTGTTTTAGTGCGTCCTGCAGTTGAAGCGGGTGAACGTTTAGGTTTCTTGCCGGGGGATCTTTCTCAAAAAATTGATCCTTATCTTCGTCCTATTTATGATGCATTATATGAATTGTTGGGCTATGAAAGAGTCGCTAAATTATTAGATCGACAAATCATCGAAATTGCTTCTTTAGCTTATATGCGCGGTCGTACGTTAAATGATGCTTTTATTATTTTAGATGAAGGACAAAATGCCACTGTCGAACAAATGAAAATGTTTTTAACACGCATTGGATTTAGCTCTACGGCGGTTATTACCGGAGATATTACTCAAATTGACTTACCCAGAGGTCGCCAGTCTGGGTTAAAACAAGTGATGAAAATATTGCAAGATATCCCAGGCATTAGTTTTACTTTTTTCCAATCTGTGGATGTCGTTAGACATCCAGTGGTTCAAAAAATTATTGATGCCTATGAAAATTTCGAATCACATCGAGATGAGTTATATCAGAATAAACCCATGAAGCCAACGGAACCTGGAAGAGATCCTCATGACCATCGAAGTTGAATTACAAATTGCGAGTCAGGCTAAAACTTTGCCGCATCCTTCTCAGGTGCGAGAATGGGTGAGCGTGGCGTTATGGAATCGTATTGATACGGCAGAATTGGTGATTCGAGTGGTGGATGAAGAAGAAAGTGCTCAATTAAATGAACAATTTCGTCAAAAAAAGGGGCCCACGAATGTTTTATCCTTTCCCTATGAACCTACACCCGGTGTTGCCTCGCGTTATTTAGGAGATATTGTGATTTGCGCGGATATTGTTGAAGCTGAAGCGCAACTATATCAAAAACCTATCTTAGCCATGTGGGCGCATATGGTGATTCACGGCACGTTACATTTGTTAGGCTATGATCACGAAGATGAAGAAGATGCACAGCAAATGGAAAATATTGAAACAGAGATTTTAATTAAACTCGGTTTCCCACCCCCATACGGAGATATCATCATCAATGACTGACGAATTACAAACCCCAACCACTCCACATGTACGTTCTTGGCTTGAAAAATTGGGTCAAGTACTTGCCGGTGAGCCGCGCGATAGAAATGAACTCATCGAAATTTTAAGGGATGCGGCAGAACGTCGTCTTTTAGACCTCAATTCTTTGGGGATGATAGAAGGCGTATTAGAAGTGCCAGAGCTTCGTGTGCGGGATATCATGATTCCTCGATCACAAATGATTGTGATTGAACAAGATATGCCGCTCGAACAAATTTTACCAATTGTGGTTACAACGGTTCATTCTCGGTTTCCAGTGATAGGGGAAAACAAAGACGAAGTATTGGGAATTCTTCTCGCTAAAGATCTATTGGTGTATGCATTTGGAGATAAAGAAAAACCATTTAATTTGCAAGATGTTTTGCGTGCGGCCGTATTTGTACCTGAAAGTAAACGCTTAGATGTTTTATTGCAAGAATTCCGTTTAAATCGTAACCATATGGCGGTTGTGGTGGATGAATATGGTGGCGTTACGGGTTTAGTGACTATCGAAGATGTATTAGAACAAATTGTCGGGGATATAGAAGACGAGCACGATACAGAGGATGATAGTTTTATCAAAAAATATAGTGAAGATAGTTTTGCTGTAAAGGCTTTAATTCCCATCGAAGAATTTAATGAATACTTTGGTTTAGATTTGCAAGATAAGGAAGCGGATACCATTGGTGGATTGCTGTTACGCGAATTTGGCCATTTACCAAAGCGTGCTGAGTCCATTGAAATTCAGGGCTATCGTTTTAGAGTGTTGCGCGCAGATAACAGGCGGATTCATTTGTTGCAGGTTATCCCAAAAAAAGGAAAGAATAATAAAATCTAAAGGTTTAGGTATTATTTTAGAACAGTTGAGCCTGAAGTACGAGCTCGTGAATTGAAGGTCGCATTAGAGCAATTATGCTTTGCAAGTTGACTTTACTTACCCATGGGAGTTGGCCATGGCTGCGTTCAGTAAGTCTATCGCTACTTCTGTCTCTTTCGTTTGTTTTTTTGCCTTTTCTTTCTGTATCGAAGCATGTAGTTCCCAAGCTTTTGTTACATGACTCTGTATTATTGCCATTTCGGCCAATTCTTCCTGTGAAGGTGCTTTAGGCTGGAGCACTTTTTTAAGATAATTAATCTCTTCTTCTCTAAGAATACCATTTCGGAAAAAAGCATCAAATAAATTATCACGAAGCTCTTCCCTCATATCACCCACTTCAAATGCCAATATTCTCATGCCCATTTCTGTACTTATTGAGGAAATCATTTTAAAGTGATTTGCATCAACTAGAAATCGAGGTCCTGCGTTATAGGCTAAAAAATGGCTAAAGATGGGATCTTGTTTGACGAGGACATCATAATTAAAAACAGAAGAACTGTAGGGCTGCATTCTTTTATCTGGGGATAATAATATTAAACTGAAAACTGGGTTAGCAATGACTTTTCTTTGACCTGTTTTTTCATCATATATACAATACTTCAAACGAATAATGATAACATTAGAACAAACAAAATCTAATGTATGAATAGGTTCTTGCCTTGCTTTAGAATCTGCTGCATGATTTGCTATAACGGATAATTGCTGAGCATCGCCTTTCTCTTTTTCATCTGCTGCTTTCACGTTAAGATTACTGTCTTGTTCTACGGCAGTTTTTGAAGCTTCTTGTCGTTTAAAGGTTATCCATTCTTGATTGTCTTTTTCTAATTTCTTCCAGTCCCCCGCAACCAACTCCCAATTTTTGGGGAGTGGGTAATTTTCAGCAGCATTGTCTTGGGATATTTGTAAAGTATTGATATCGGACTGCGATTTAATATCTATTGAGTTTGCAGCTGTTGCTGTGGCATCTGAAGACACAGCTAATTTTGCATGAGGGATTGTTGAGTTATCAATAGCTGTGATTGCTGCTTCTACTTTAGTTTTTTCATGGTCAATTTTCGCAGCACTAGACTCACTTTCTGCTTGCTTAACCTGAGCAGTTACAGTACTCTCTTCTGCCGTTTTTTGTGACGCTTTATCATCCCTAGCTTTCGAAATCTCGAATAACTTATTGGCGGCAGCAATAATGTTTCCGGGCACTAACTCCATAAGATCAGCCGCATTTTTTAAGCTTTTAAATAAACGATTTTTTGGATCAGCAGAATTAAATCCCGCATGCATTTCTAGTAATTCAAAGAATAAGTTCAAAGCTTCAGTAGGATCTATGTCTATATTAGTATCTGCATTGATTGAATCCATTAAGAAACTGATGACATTCGAGCGGGTTGCCGATGATAAAGCCATAACATTCTCTTTTGCTTTCAAACAATAGTTATAAGCTATCTGGCATCTATGATCGTTCAACGGATTATTTTCTTTTAACAATGCAAAACATTGAGCCGCATGATGAAGTGATAGCGGTAACAATTGTTTCCCAATTTCAAAGGCGGCATCAGCATCATCAAAGTATAAAGCATTTCCCACACCCTCAGTGTCCCCCCAGAAAACATTTTGTTCTTGATTTTCTTTAATCGCATCGGCATGGATTTCTTGCACAAGCTCAACTGCCCTTTTATAGGCTGCATCCTTAATTGCTTTATTAATTTGAGTTACTTTTTCAAGCTCAGTGGCTGGAATAGTTTTATGACCACAAATTTCTTTGTAATATTGAGCCTCTTGTTTTGACAAAATGCCTTTATCTATCAAATGATTAAAAAACGCTAGCACAGTCCTTTCACGATAAAAGCTTATGGCAAAATGAGTAACTGGATTTTTCTCGGAAATTGAAGGCAAACCCATTACTTGGGGATTTAAAGTAACAACAGACCTTAATGCTGTCAGTTCAGGACTAGTCTTATCAATAATAGAATTACTTAGTAAATTTACTAAAGATGGATTACCATTTTCAAAAACCAATATTATACAAGTGGCATTGACCTTTGTCTTTTCATATATTCCTGAAAAATCATTTTTAGACAGCATTTCTACGTTGCCAATAACAACATGGGATAAAAGCAATGGGTTTGCTTGATCTCCCTTTTCTTTGCTATCTGGTACCACTGCAGAATGAGAAGCTTGAACTTCGCTTGCTACACCCTCATTTGCCTTTTTCAGATCCTTAGCTGCATCTTCTAGCTTTTTCTTCTCAAAAACAATATATGTATTATTCCGTCTATCCAATAAATCCAAGTCTCCAGATTTAATCACCCAGCCATCGGGAAGAGGTAATTCTTTTTTAGTCAGAATTTTTGGATTTTGAGCTTGCAAAGCCTTATCGGCATTATCTGCTGCCTTTTTATTTAAGGATTCCATGCCAGCATTAACATCTGAGGTGGCCTTGCCATCTAAGGTACCCACAGTAGACATCGAATTTGTATTATTAATAATTTCTGGTTGATCAACCACTGTTTTCGTATTATCCGCAATTAGAGTTTGTTGGATATTGGCTTGAACCGAAGTTGGATTTTGCATGATATCACCTAAAATAAAATTTAGTTAAAATAGGTTAAATAGAAACCTAATAAAAATAGATAATTAGTTATTCAACAGGTATATTTAAATATATACTGCTTTGACACAACAATATCAAATTTGAAGTTGCCAAATTAACAGCTAAATATATTTTTTACAACCTTTATTCCAGGCTGCCCAGAATAGCTATTTCAAAATAGTATATACCACATCCCAAATAAAATTAGTCATTTAGCTTAACGGTTCCCAATTCCCTTTTAAAACATGCCTGTCGGTATTTGTAATAATGACTTTGCTGATATCACCCACTTTGGGGTTATTATGATTTTTTATATCACTTTCTACCCTTTCTACATGAATATCAACCAGACGATTATTATCAGTTCTGCCTATCATATTTAAGGGATTATGTTTTGAAGGCTCTAAAATTAACACGATTTGTTCTGTCCCCAACATGTGTTGGGTAATGGTATTTGTTTGTTGTGACAAACGACTTTGAATAATATTCAAACGTTGTTTTTTAATATCTGGTGCAATACTATCTGGCATATTGGCTGCTGGCGTGCCGGGGCGTGGGCTATAAATAAAACTATAAGATTGATCAAAATTCAATTCTTGTATGAACGCCAAGGTTGCTTGAAAATCTTCTTCAGTTTCCCCCGGAAAACCAATAATAAAATCTGAAGTAATGCTAATGTCAGGTCGATGTGCGCGTAATTGTTGTATTTTGTTTTTATACTCTTTGGCAGTATGGCCTCGCTTCATTAAGGCTAGGATGCGATCAGACCCACTTTGAATAGGCAAATGTAAATGATTGGCTAATTTAGGAATGTCCGCATAGGCTTGAATCAAGCGTTCTGAAAATTCCAGCGGGTGCGAAGTCATAAAACGAATTCGTCCAATAGCTTCTATTTCGGCAATATATTGGATCAATAAAGCGAGATCAGCCGTTTCGTTATGGTGCATTTTACCACGATAATCATTTACATTTTGACCCAGTAAAGTAATTTCACGCACCCCCTGTTCAGCCAAAGAGACTATTTCATGTAGTACATCATCAAAAGGACGGCTGATTTCTTCTCCGCGAGTATAAGGAACCACGCAAAAACTACAGTATTTGCTACAACCTTCCATAATAGTAACGTAGGCTGCTGGGCCATCTGCCTTAGGTTCTGGGAGCTTGTCAAATTTTTCAATTTCAGGGAAAGAAATATCTAGCTGCGGACTTCTGGTATTCGTAGCAGCGCTGAGTAAATTAGGCAGCCGATGTAAAGTCTGAGGACCAAAAACAATATCGACATAAGGTGCACGTTTTTGAATAGCTTCGCCTTCTTGGCTGGCAACACAGCCCCCTACACCGATTACCACTTCAGGTCGCTTCTCTTTTAATTCACGATAACGCCCCAATTCAGAAAAAACTTTTTCCTGCGCTTTTTCTCGGATAGAACAGGTATTGATTAATATTAAATCGGCTTCTTCTGCAGATTGTACGGGTGCTAAATCATGAGTTGTTTTTAATAAATCAAGCATACGATTAGAATCGTATTCGTTCATTTGGCAGCCATGCGTTTTAATAAAAACAGTTTTCATCGGTTTTTGATGTATATCAACTCAGTTACCTTAAGTGGATTGGGTATTATAAGGATTATGGTGTTTTTTAGCAATTAGTAGGTTAACTTTATACAGATATATAGGTTTTTGCTTGCTAACAGGATTTAACCAAGCATCAAAACCAAAATTTGTTAAAATTACCCCCACAATATAGCCATATTTTGGTTGAAAAGTACCGGTAATTATATATAGGTATTAAAGTGTATTAAAGTAGAACTTAACACCTCCTTATGAACGGTCTTAAGTGCGCGAAGAATAGGTAAGAGTGCGTAACCTTCTGTCGGAGGAAAAAAACACCAAAATTGAACATTAGAGGTTAATATACAGTGAGGCCAGAAAGTGGAAAGAAAGATCCAGTATTGTTTAAAAAATGGTTAGGTTTAGATTAACGCTCATCAAAAAATAATTATGTTTGTTGTAATGAATTTATTGATGGACTTACTATGGACTTACAGATGTTTTTTATATTTGAGATGGTGCTATGAATTTATTATAAGTATTTGATTTTATTGGTGGCTATGAGTGGACTCGAACCACCGACCTCAGCATTATGAGTGCCGCGCTCTAACCAGCTGAGCTACATAGCCAGATAACCCTATTTTGGATACATTCTGTTAGGAAGGGTTTATTTTCCTTGGGAATGGGTCAAATGTCAATCTATAGCTTGAATTAAGCTAAATAACTTTTTTCTGGTTTATGATGGGGCTATGGAAAGCAAAATAATAATATTATCCTCTATAACGTGTTTAATCTTAAAGCAGTTAAAGCAGAGAAACCGTCAAGCTTTATCATTTTTTTTCTAGGACATGGAGCAAAGTAGGATTAAATGTTATTCAATAGTCTGTGAATTTGTCCTATTAAATAGAAAGGAATAGATATTAAGCTATATTGAATTGTATTTCCTTCATGATCCTTCACATCGACTTTCATTTTGCTAGGCAAAGATGAATTGATTCGTAAAGCCTTTTGAAGTTTCTTTAGACTCATAAATAAATGTAAGGACTTTAAACTGCCAGTTGCGCCCGCTTTCACTTCTATAGGGATAACTTGATTGCCATATTGCATAATATAATCAATCTCAGCATTAGAACCCGGTATTTCTCTATGCCAATAATACAAACTAGGCTCAACATAGGGTGCCTCGATAGTTCTCAAAAGTTGACCGACAATTTGTTCAGCTATTCCTCCATTATTAATGATTGATATATCATTAACATTACTAATTTGATTCAAGTTCAGACCTAGAATAGCGTTGCATAATCCTGTATCCAACAGAATTTCCTTAAAGTATTTTTCTTTAACTTCTGCTGCAAGTGGGATGCCATTAGCTGAACAACTTCTGACGCGATAATATATTCTGGCTTTTTCTAATATTGTTAGAACTTGTTTAATGGTATTAGATTGTACTATGGGGTTGATTTGGCTATAAACAAATTTTTTCCCAAGAAGTTTTGGGGTTGCTACAAAAACTTCCTCCAATCTTTCCATATCTATGCGGCCTCGATATTTTACAAAATCATCTCGATAAGTAGTTAAGATATCTTGGTGAAGTTGATTAATTTTATTGAGCGATCTATTATTAATCCAACTCTTAACAACGGCAGGTAACCCACCGATATAGGAATATTCTTTAAATAGAGTCATGAGTTCTTCATGAATAGCGATGGGAAGCTCATTATTTAAATCATATTTTGCCAAATATTCGCAAAGAAATTTTTTGTCGTTGGCTAATAAAAATTCTTCAAATGATAGTGGTTCCAGGTATGCATAGCTAATACGACCCACAGGCATGCTAAACGAATGATCAGATAAAACAAATTCTAGTAATGATCCTGCAGCAATGACGGGTAACTGTGGTAGATCCTCATAAAACCAGCGTAATTTACTCAATAAATGCGGTACTGCTTGGATTTCATCCAAAAACAATAGACAATTCTCAGGATCTATTTCACGATTAAGAATAGCACTTAGGTTTAATAATATTTGTTTAGGATCATTTGAAGTAAAAAAATTGGATTGAGATGGTTTTTTTTCAAAATTAAGCTCTATAATTTGCTTTCCGGTAATTTTAGCCAAGTTCCTTACTATCCAGGTTTTTCCTACCTGTCTAGCCCCTCTAATAACTAATGGTTTCCTATCTTCTGAGAGGAGCCAATCTTCAAGAAATGGAACTAAAGTTCTTTGCATATATAGATATCCTGCTGAGCATTTTAGTTTGTAATAGTCAATACATTACATTAGATATACTAACTTAATTAACCATTGAAGTCAAGAAAACAGGGGGTTGTTTTCTGTGGTAATTTAATAAAACAGGGGGTTGTTTTGATGAGATAAAATTCAAACGATGACTTATAGGGTGATTTGTAATTTCAGAAAGTGCTTAAATTTATGAGATATTGATCAAAGTGACCATATAACTTTATTGAGCTATTTATATATACAGTATACAAATATTCAAAAATTTGTTTTAATCTTTCAGATTTTATCAAATTTGTATTATAGCTAGGGTTATCCGTTTCCCATGGAACAAGAATTAAGAACTAATCTCGCTATCGCCTATCGTTTGCTCGCGCATTTGCAATTAGATGATCTCACCTATACTCATCTTTCGGCTAGGTTACCGGGGACCGGTCATTATTTCATTTATCCTTTAGGGCAATTATTTTCAGAAGTCACTGCAGACTCGTTATTAAAAGTATCTATGGAGGGAGAAATTTTAGAGGGAAGCGAAGTACAATACAACAAAACCGGTTATGTATTGCACAGCGGTATTTATCTGGCTCGTCCAGATGTGAATGCCGTTTTTCATTTGCATACTCAAGCTGGAGTTGCGGTTTCTTGTATGGAAAAAGGTTTGTTATCCTTGAGTCAATTTTCTTTTCATTTTTATAATCGCTTAAGTTACCACCGATATCATTCCTTAGCATTAGATACAGATTTTCATGGTAAAAAAATGGCAGAGGATTTGGGAAACAATTTTGCGATGTTGTTACATAATCATGGGACGGTCACCTGCGGAAAAACCATTCATGAAGCGTTTTTTTATACCTATTATTTAGAACAGGCCTGTCGAGTACAATGCTTAGCTTTAAATAGCCAGCAAAATTTGATTTATCCGCCAGCAGAAATCTGTGAACAGGCGGCACAAGATATGCGCGCTTTCGAAGAAGATATTGGTTATAGGGATTGGCAGGCATTACGTCGGCGATTTTCTTGTTAACAGATAGGATATGAATTTAGATCATTTTATCTCTTTTGCTTAGCTTCTCTTATTATGTTGGCATATGGTGGGCGATAGTGGGATCGAACCACTGACCCCTGCCGTGTGAAGGCAGTGCTCTACCGCTGAGCTAATCGCCCGATATCTTATTTTATATGTAGTCCACTGCAAAAGTCATCATAGGCGTTGTTCAGATTGCTCACGAAATTGCGCAATATAATTTAGCTTGATAGCAAATCTTAGGTTTCTGCTTTGGCTACCAAGATCTTGGGTTAATAAGATATACTATGTTAAGCTACTTTTTTTCTTAACTATCTCTTTTTAAGGTTTTTTTATGAGCATTCGCACTCGCTTTGCACCCAGTCCTACCGGCTATTTGCATGTGGGGGGCGCAAGAACTGCTTTGTATAGTTGGTTATACGCCAGAAAATTAGGCGGTCAATTTATTTTAAGAATTGAAGACACCGATAGAGAACGTTCGACAGAAGCTGCTATTGATGCCATTTTACAAGCTATGGAATGGTTAGGTCTTGATTGGGATGAAGGCCCTGTTTATCAAATGCATCGTTTAGAACGTTATCATGAAATTGCCGATCAATTAATCACTCATGGTTTTGCGTATCGTTGTCATTGTTCAAAAGAACGTATAGAGAAGCTTCGTGAAAAACAAATCGAAAACAAAGAAAAACCGCGTTATGATGGTCATTGTCGAGATAAAAATATTCCTGCTGATTTTAAAGAACCCTTTGTTATTCGTTTTCGAAATCCGATTGAGGGCTGTATAGAAATTGAAGATTGTGTGCATGGTTTAGTAACTATTCAAAATTCAGAACTCGATGATTTAATTTTGATTCGTACCGATGGCGTACCCACTTATAATTTTGGCGTCGTAGTAGATGATTTGGATATGAATATTACTCATGTTATTCGTGGAGATGATCATTTAACCAATACGCCCCGTCAAATCAATATTATTAAAGCACTTGGCGGCAAACTTCCTGTTTATGCACATGTCCCTATGATTTTAGGTTCCGATGGCAAACGATTATCTAAACGTCACGGTGCTGTAAGTGTCCAAAACTATCAAGCAGAAGGCATTTTACCCCAGGCTCTGCTTAATTATTTAGTGCGTTTAGGCTGGTCGCATGGGGATCAAGAAATATTTTCGCTTGAAGAAATGATCTCATTCTTTGACATTCATCATTTGAATAAAGCGCCTTCTGCTTTTAATACTGAAAAATTGCTTTGGTTAAATCAGCACTATATTAAAAGTTCAAATCCAAAAGATTTAGTAAAACCCTTAAAGCCGCAAATGGAAAGATTAGGTTTAGATTTAAACGCTGGCCCTGCCTTGGAAGAAGTGATTGTTGCGCAGCAAGAGCGTGCCAAAACTCTTGAAGAATTAGCAGAAAAAAGTTTTTATTTTTATCGCGAGTACGAATCTATTCCTCCAGAGATTGTGGAAAAAAATCTAAAACAGGAAGCTCTGCAAGGTTTAAAAGCCTTACGAGAAGTGTTGGCTGAAATTCAGGTTTGGAAAGCAGAAAACATTCATAAGGCTGTGATGGATACTGCCGAAACTTTAGGCTTAAAACTAGGGAAATTAGCTCAACCCTTACGAGTAGCTGTAACGGGTAATACCATGTCCCCTCCCATTGATATTACCTTGCAGCTTATTGGGAAAGATAGGGTTTTGGCAAGGCTAGATCGGGTGTTAAAGTCTTAGATATTCGCTGTTTTCGTTCTAAAAATATAAGTGCACCATAACTAATTGAGCACAATATTAAAAAATAATAAAAGGGAGCAGCAGACATTCGAGTTATATTCCAAATCCAAAGACTTATAAATGGTGTGCTACCAGAAAATATAAGAGATCCTAGTGCATGTCCTAAAGAAGTTCCTCTACAACGTTCCATCACATTAAATTGATTTAAAATAGCAACAAAGGTATTGGCTTGGGCGAAAGAAAGGGCGACCGCTGTTAAGACCATGACCGAGTAGGGTAAATGGCCCTGTTGAATAAAAAGAATATGGATGACAGCAAGACCTAGAATAATCACTGCACTCGTTTTAAGCAGTGAAATAAGACTAAAACGATTGCTGAGTTTATCTGCCAGAAAACCTGCCAGAGGAAGAAAAATCGCAAACAGAAATAAAAGATGGCTATGGCCGGTTTGTGGGATGCTTGGCAAAGAGGGCTCTATAGGATTTAAAATGCTGTTGAGATAAGTAGGTAAAAAAACAAAATAGAAATGATATTGGCCTCCGGCAGCCCCAGTCATGAGTAAAGTCAATAATACCGCCGACTTATTCGAAATTTTAAGGAATGAAAAAAAATTAAAAACAGTTTTTTTGTTTTTCTGTATTAGATTGTGTTTCCTTGTTAGCTTGTTTCTCTCATTTAAACCATATAAAAAAGGTTGAGTCTCTTTTAAGCTTTGTCTTAAAATAAAAAGCAGTATTCCAAAGATACCGGCCATCAAGAAAGCTAAACGCCAGGGCTCACGGGATATTTCAAAAGGTAAAAAAGTAAAAAAGAATAAGGGTTTTGTATTTAATATGTTAGAATTTTCTGCAGAGTTTTCTGAAAAAATAGTATTTAAAGAAAACGAAGCCCAATAGATACCCAACATGCATAAACAATAGGCCAAGCTATTCGAAAGGCAACGATATTTTTTAGGTAAGGATTCAAAAATAAAGACACGGGCGCTATCGGATTCCCCAGAAACAAATATGCCCTGTAATACCCTGCAAAAAATGAGCATGGCAGTTGCGATCCAACCTAAGGTTTGATAATCAGGCAAAAGCCCAATCATAACCGTAGGTATGGCAATGCCAAAAATACTTATTTTTAGAGCAAAAGCCCGCCCCAGTCGATCTCCAATATAACCAAAAAGCAAAGATCCTAAGGGCTTAGAGCATGATCCGGCAAAGAATATGCCATAGGCTTGTAATAGCAAAACAGTTGGATCATTTTTTGGAAAGAAATGTTGCGCTAATATAGGGGCGGCAAAGCCGTATAGGGCATAATCATAATATTCAATAAAGGTGCCAAATAAGGCCAAAAAAACGCCTTTAAAAGTTTTCATAACACACTCCCTCCGCTGGTATTAACCAGATCAGGTATTAAGGGTTAGACAGAATCGTCTTTTCAGCCAAAGAAAACTTTTTCTCTTCAGCACCCCTGGTGACATGCGAAAAGTAACAGAAGCAAACTTTAGGGTCAAGTGAGAAGTGGAAACATTTTTTAAGTAGGGCATATTCTTTGATGAGTTCCAAATTCCAACAGCTGTAAAAAAATAAGAGCAAAGAAGAAGCCTTATTCAAAATGGATGAAAAATGATGACTTGACAGACCAAGAACACCTCGGTAATATGCCCCTTCAACCCGGGGCTATAGCTCAGCTGGGAGAGCGCTTGCATGGCATGCAAGAGGTCGGCGGTTCGATCCCGCCTAGCTCCACCAATAAATCTTTTTAAAAAGATGACTATGCTGGATGCCTAGTTGGAGCTAAAAGATTAGTTTATTAGTTGAATAGCTTATTGACTTTAATAACCGGGATTGAGAAAGTAGACATGTTTGCTTATGTCCCCATCGTCTAGAGGCCTAGGACACCGCCCTTTCACGGCGATAACAGGGGTTCGAATCCCCTTGGGGACGCCACATCTTTATCCAGAAATGAGCAATTTTTGTTAAATTTTTAACAGGAAATTGACAAAATGTGGGCGTTCTAAAATAGTGCTTGAACACTTATAAGAAAAGCGTTCAGAAATATGGAAAAGGCCAGCTACCCTTATTAATCATAAAAATAATTATATAACGCAACAACTGATATCAAATTCTTGTTTTTCGGAAATTTGTTTAGGCCTGCCAACTTCTGAGAAAGCTAAAAATCGAATACTAATTCGATGCTTGCTTCCAGAGACTTCGGGATAAGCTAATGAATTAGGCGGCATACAAATTCTAAGTAACTGACATGGATTTTGTGGATTTGGGATGCGCTGATAAAAGCCAGCCTCTGCAACTTGTCTATCAAAGAGAGCAGAGCTTCTTAATAAAGACAATAATAACTCAATGCCTTGCTTAACAGGGTTAAGCTCTGCAAACCAGCGGCCAAGAAATTCATTTCTTAATTGTGCTGGTTGATTCAATAGATAATGATAAGCTGGCAAATCAAAGCCACAGGTTCCGGCAGCGATCGCTGTTCTTTGGCGAATGCTTTGTAATAATTCATTATCTCGCATTTCAATTGCTAGCCGACTGGGGCTTCTTTCCAGCATTTTCATTTGTTGAGTTAATTTTTCTAATGTACCCTCCAAGCGGCATCGGTCTACACTTGGAGTATTGGTCAATTTCGAGAGACCGTTAATATGACGATCCAATTCTTTTATTACTTCAGAACGTACATCGGTACGTTCTAAAATTGATAATATTTCTATGAGTGCAGATACACAAGAATGAGTATCGGAAGCCGTTGTACCTGTCAAAAAATAATAGGATTGAAGAAAAAAATGTTCTAATCTCAGGAAAACCCGGATACGTTCATTTAAGGGATGTTCGAATAATATGGGTGTAGTAGACATAAAACCACTATAACAGAATTCTGGTTTTTCTCGTACCTTTGCTGGAGTATTTTCTATCTTTGCAGTTTCTATAATTGTTTCTACAGTCACGATGGCATCCTTGTTTATTTGCCAGATAATGAGATAATGGTGTCAAGTCTGGATTTTAGACAAATCTGTCAGTCATAAATACTATGTTTTCAACAGATTTGTCTAAAATCCGGCCTGAACCCCCTCTAGTAAATATACCTGACAAACTACTGAATTGCTAAAAAATAATGAAGATTGTTTCAAATATGTTTTATTGTAAGGGGTTTGCCAATTAATTTTTAGCTAGAAAACTATATAACTCATGTAAATCTAACACGCTGTCTTTTAAATCTTCCTTAGTTCCCTCATTCAAAATAATGTCATGTGCTTTTGAAAGCCGGGTTTTGCGATCCGCCTGTGCCTTTATAATGGCCTCAATTTGATCGCGAGATAAAGAATCTCGTTCTATGACTCGCGCAATTTGTTGCGATTCGGAACAATCTACTACCAGCACTCGATCAACGGCAGTTTCAAAACGAGTTTCCACTAATAAAGGAATGGCAACCACCCAATATTCACCAGTAGGAACCTGTTCCTTCAAACCTAGGATTTCGCTTTTTGCTAAAGGATGCAACAGATTTTCAAGCCACAAACGATCGTCTATAGATTGAAAAATGCGGGTTTTGAGTTTAGAACGATTAAGGCTGCCATCCTCATTCAATATTTGTTTTCCAAAATGGTTTAAAAGTAATGGAAAAGAAGGTTGATCGGGGGAGACCAGATCTCGAGTGATTTGATCAGCATCGAACACTTTAACATGAAGGGCGCGAAAAAATTCTGCAACGGTAGATTTTCCACTACCCATACCGCCTGTTAAGCCCACTAATCTTAATCTATTTTTTTGATTGCTTGCATCCATCCCTGTGTACTCAATTTAGTATCTAAATTAACTTCAGTACCTCTATTAAACCGTTAGCAAATATCTTCCACAATTAATAAGGCTATTATACCAGCAAACGATAGAAAGGCACCAAAAGGAAGCGGAGTGTTTCTATTCGCACGTCCTAATATCATCAGTATAATGCCGACAGTCGCCCCAAGTATAGAAGCGCATAGCACAATGAAAGGTAAAATTTTCCAGCCTAACCAAGCACCTAACATTGCTAATAACTTGACATCCCCAAAGCCTAAGCCTTCTTTGCCCGATATAAATTTATAAATATAGTAGACGGAACCGAGAAAAATATAGCCTAAGATAAGACCCAATAAAGCATTGTAGAACGATTGATAGAAATTAAAACAATTGAAGAAAACTCCTAGCCCCATGAAAGGAAAAGTAATGATATTTGGTATTATTAATTCTTTGATATCAATCAAAATGATGGCAAGCAATGCCCAAGTAAGCAGCAGGGTAGAGAGGTCTAGCAAGCTCAAGCTAAAGTTAGTACCTTGCAGAATAACGAATGAAAGTAGCAAAGTAAGAAACCCAATCAGCGGGTATTGCCAACGAATATTATACAAAAAATGTTTCATTTTTTCCTGCTCTTCATAATGCATTTAAATCATTTTGAACTTACAACCCACTTGCTTTAAACATACAGCTATTAAACTACTAAAATAATGAACCCATATTAAAGATCGGTAAATATAGGGCGATAACCAAACCACCCACTATGAATCCTAAAAATAGCATCATGATAGGTTCTATTAAAGTGGTTAATTGACCTAGCGCTGTTTCCAATTCTTCATCCAGAATGCAACTTAATTTATCTAAGATTATAGCCAGCGTTCCCGATTCTTCTCCTATGCCAATCATTTGATTAACCACAGTAGGAAAAACTGCGGTCGAAAGCAGGGCAGTTTCTAGTCTTTCTCCTCGCGTTAATAATACTCGTATGTGATGGATTGCCCGCGCGAAAATGACATGGGTTGTAATAGCAGCCAATGTTTCAAGCGCGCTGGTTAACGGAACGCCTGCTGCTTCAGTGGTTGCTAGCATACGAGTGATAGCCGCAACTTGGCTTTTGATGATCAATGGGCCGAGCAAAGGTAATTGTAAAGAACGGCATTGAATAAAATGTTGCAGGTTTTTGTTGCTTCGATATAGTCTATGGGCGAAAAAGATGCTTAAAATCAAACCCATGCAAATCTTATAACCCTGAGTTTTCATAATAATTGACAATTTAAGTAATATTTTTGTTGGCCAGGGTAATTCAAGATGGAAATTTTGGAACATGTCTTGAAAAGTAGGGACAATATAAATTAATAGAAAAATTGTAATGCTGATGGCCACGAAAAAAATAAGCAAGGGATAAATTAAAGCCCTTTTTATTTTTCGCTTAAGTGAATCACTTTTTTCTTGATTGTCAGCAAGACGCAGCAGTATATTATCGATGGTTCCAGATAGTTCGCCAATTTCGATGAGCCCGTAATAAACCTTATTAAAATATTGTGGGTGTTTCTTTAAAGCAAAAGAAAGTGCATTGCCTCGCTCAAGTTCTCTTTTAATTTGTTGTAGCAATGAGCGCATTGGGCTTTTAGTCTTAGGGTAACCTTCAATAATAATATTGAGCGTTTGAACTAGGGGGATTCCTGTAGACACAAGTGTAGCCAGTTTTCTAGTAAATAGTGTTAATTCATGATTATTGACTTTTGTTTTAGGTAGTATCATATAAAAAATTTAATCCATAATCATTCGTTGAATTTCTTCTAAACTGGTTATTCCTTGCCTAACTTTATTTAATCCAGCTTGTTTTAAATGCCACATGCCTTCTAATATGGTTTTGCGTTTAAGTTCTATAGCATGTTCGCCATTCAGAATAGCCGTTTGGATACCAGAATGGATGGTCAGTAATTCGAAAACACCCACTCTGCCACGATAACCATTTTTACAGCTTTCACAGCCTTTAGGTCCAAAAAGCGATATATGTGGCAATTCTTCGGGTAAAAAGCCTAACTGTAAGAGAATAGCTTCTGGTAGAATATGAGGCACTTTGCAATATTGACAAAGCAGTCTTACAAGTCTTTGTGCTACAATAAGAGAAAGTGAAGCAGCCAAATTAAAATTGGGAATGCCCATATTCTTAAGACGAACAATCGTTTCTATTGCAGAATTCGTATGCAAAGTCGACAACATTAAATGACCAGTTTGCGCCGCCTTAATAGCGATTTCAGCGGTTTCTAAATCTCTAATTTCTCCCAACATGATAACATCTGGATCTTGGCGCAAAAAAGTCCTTAAGGCATTGGCGAAATTAAATCCTGCTTTAACATTAATATTCACTTGGTTTATCCCCGGCAGACAAATTTCTACCGGATCTTCACAACTCAGAATATTACGCTGCGTGGTATTAAGCACATGAACTGCAGTATATAAAGAAACAGTTTTACCACTACCCGTAGGACCCGTTATTAAAATCATCCCCTGCGGTTTAGACAAATGCTCCAAAAATATATCTTTTTGAAATGGCTCTAAACCTAAACTATCAATATGCAGTTCACGGCGCTTGGGATCTAAAATTCTAACAACCATTTTTTCACCAAACAAAGTGGGACAGCTACTAACACGGAAATCAATGTGATCAAAATCCGACCTATCCTTCTTTGTGGATAATTCAGACATTTTAAAGTTAAATCGTCCATCTTGCGGTAACCTTCGTTCAGCAATATCTAGGTTGGACATGACTTTTAAACGGGAAGTCAGCTGTGGTGCAAGCTTTAATGGCAGTCTTGCACTTTCGTGGAGGATCCCATCTTGTCTTACTCTTAAACGATAATAATTTTCATAAGGTTCAAAATGTAAATCAGAAACCCCTTGTTGAACGGCATCCTCCAGTAAATTATTTAGAAACTGGATAATAGGGAGTTTTTCTGCCAGAGCAGCGTAAGCTTGGGGACTGCGATTTACCAGAAGCGGACGATTTTGCATAAAAGCATTATCTAGGGTCGAACGGATGATGCATATACGATATATTGCTGAGGAAGCAGCTTAATTGGGATAAGGAATGGTACATCAAATTTTTGCAATAAATTTGTAAATATAATATATTTGCTAATTAACCTTTAATGAAACCATTACCCTACAGAGATTCTATGCCAGAACTACCTGAAGTTGAAACAACCTGCCGAGGAATCGAAAAAGTAGTGTTCGGAGCTAGCATTCGTCATATACTCATAAGAGAATCTCGACTAAGATGGCCCCTGTCAAAAGAACTTTTGCATTTAAAAAATGAAAAAATACATGCTGTGGAACGGCGTGCTAAATATATACTTTTGCGTTGCAGCAAAGGGACTATTATCATCCATTTGGGTATGTCCGGAAGACTGTGTATTATGCCAGACAAGATGGAACCTAAAAAACACGATCATGTTGATTTTATTTTGAATAATCAAAAGTTGTTACGATATTCTGATCCTAGACGCTTTGGTTCTATTCTCTGGGCGACTGGCAATCCTTTGGAACATTTTTTATTAGCAAATCTTGGGCCAGAACCCCTCTCAAATTCTTTTAATGCAAAATACCTGTTTGCACATACCCAAAATAAGAAAAAAGCGATAAAGTTATTGATAATGGATCAACAAATTGTGGTGGGAGTTGGAAATATTTATGCCAACGAGGCATTGTTTGCAGCGAAAATTCTGCCGGCCAGATCTTCTTCATCCTTGAGTTTATCTGAATGTGAAGCATTGGTCAAAGGTATTCAAAAAATCTTAAAGAAAGCTATTTTACAAGGAGGGACCACCTTACGTGATTTTTTATCTCCTAGGGGCAAACAAGGTTATTTTGTACAAAAATTATTTGTTTATGGAAGAGAAGGACAGAACTGCTTGAATTGCAATACTTTATTGTCTGCCTCTAGAATAGGACAAAGGGCAACGGTGTTTTGCACGAAGTGCCAAAAGTAATCTGCTTCGGAGGAAGGTTATGTTAACCTCTTGCCATTCCTAAAAACATATTGGATAATACTCATGCTATTGACTTTAGTTGTTGGCCTTGATAACTTAACCATCCAGTATTACCTAATCGTTTGAATGAATGTTGATCACGCAGAGGTGCAAAAATGTCGGCAGTAGAAGCAGATATAAAAACGAAATATGATGAAGCGGTTATATTGTCTTCCTTTAGGGGACAGCTAGAGGCGCGGATTCAGTACCTGCAGGAAATGCAGAGTTGGTTATTTTTAGAAACGACCAACATCGAAAAACTCAAAGCTTATGTTCAAAGAAGATATGGTTTTGATGGGAAAGGTTTAGATAAAACCAAATTACAAAAAATGTTAAGCGCTATTTTTAAAGATTATCAAGAGATCTATCATTTTTTCTTAACATTATTAGAAAAGAGCCCAGATTTTGATCAGCTCTATATTTCTTTAAAAGGAAAATTGGCGGCTTCTGTAATAATAAAATCCAATCATGATTATTTTGCAAGAAACAAGAAAAAAGAAGAGGAAAGAGTTTTTATGCAGGATTTACTCCAGCAATTAAATCCATTGGTTAGCCCTTCAGTCTTGGATCTTGCACAATATGTGGCTTGCGTTCCAGGTTCTACTGGTCAAAGTGGTTGGGATATGGACAAATTAATTGAACAAGAAATAAATCGCTTATTTAAACCCGTTCATGAATTACTACTTAAAGTTGCGGAAGGAAAATATAATTTTATTAACAATGAAAAAAGCAAACATCATTTTTCTGGTTTTTTTGCCCACCAGGTGACACCCCTATTGAACGATTGTAAAGCATTAAAAGATGAGCTAAAAGCATTGCAAGAACAAGAATCCGCAAAGAATCTAGCCTTGATGCGAGCGGGCAAAAGCTCGTTCAAACGACATCAAGAAACTTTTCTGCTTATGAAAGATAAATTATTTAATATTCGAAGCAGAATGCTACACTTTAAAATATTTTACGAATTTTATATTGAAGAAATCGCGAACAGAGAAAAATTACACAAAACTTTTCAACTTGTCAAAACATTGTGTCAGACAAAGATTCAGAAATATAAAGAAGAGCTCAGTGAAATTGAAGATGAGCTTGCAAAAAAACAATTGAATCACCCACCGCCTGAATTGCCTGAAATAACAAAAATACTTGCAAATATTAATGCGTTAGCGAAAGAAAATGAAGAATTGAAAAATTTCGTTGAAGAACTTTATAGTACAGGTGGGGTGCTAACGATAGCTCCCTTGTTTTTGGATGCTAGGGAAATTTTAACTTTATTTATTGAGCGTCAGGAAGCTTTAGAATTTTATTTTACTGAGCTTAGAGCTTTTATGAAAGCAATCCCTAAGCCAGAAAATACAGAAAAACCTGCAAGTAGTTTAGTGGTTGCTTGTGCTATGGATACCGAAAAGTCTAAAGAGCCCGCCAAGAAAAAAATAATTCGGCCAATGACTATTGTTGAACCAATGACAAAAGAAAGATGGGCAAAAATTACGGAGGAAGACCAAAAAAAACAGGCAGTAAAAAAACAAGAAAAACTGCGTGCCATGACCGAACCTACTAAAATAGAAATTGATCTCAAAAAGGCGCGATTGCAGATGCGTGAGCTTTCTACATCAGAATTAAAGAAGCGTGAGGAAAGAATAAATACTTCCTTAAAGAAAAATAAACCCATTATATCTTTATTTGAAACCTTATATTTTGAACCGAATCGTTTTGGTCATAATGAATTAATGAATCTTATTGAAGCCCTGAGAAATCAAGGTGAAGCTATCAAATTAAAATCGCCTAGTGGGGGCTCATCACATTATACTGTTGTTATAGGTAATCATTATGGTTTTTTAGAGGAAGAATGGTATTTGGAAAAAGCCAAAGCTTTTAAACCAAGTGATCCGAAAGCTCAGGGCTTCCCAAAAGATATTATCAATAGCCTTCAATTGACCTTTTCTCGTGCAGGGTATACCTGTCATGCTTTGGGTATTATTGCAAGACCCACAAATAAAGCTAGCAATCCAAGTGATGAGAAAGTACGAGTGGGTTCTGTAGTAAGTCTTTGAGTATTGGTATTCAGGTGGTATAATCGCAGCCAGGATTCCGAATCCTGAGATTCATTCTTGCGATATGTCAAAAGGCTCTAATGTCATCAATTTTTTGTAGGCGGAGGTATTATGTCTGCAATACTATTTTCCAAGGCTGGAAATGATGTTCCAAAAATTACTCAAACAACCGGATCTAGTATAACAAATACACTAGATTTAACTGCTACATCAGGTCATGCTGTTGCACAAACAGCCACCATCCCGGTCGCCCAGCAATCATCAAATTCAAAATCGGCATTTGATTCGCGAGATTCAAAAAAATCCTATCTAGATAGCAAATACGATAGGCCTAAAACATCAAATCCTGATCATAAAACACACGAGATAGCTAATGGAACTCCTCACATATCAGAACTGGAATCGATCTTAGCTAAGGAGCCGTATTATATCCCAATAAATTTAACAAAAGAGGCTGTCTTTCCAAAAGATGAGCAACTCGCAGATCATATATATATTCGCCGTCTCCCAGCTTTGCACCAAGCGCAAGATGCCATAAAGCATCACACAGTATTAATGCAAGATAGCATTGAATATTGTTTAGCAACGAAAGGGGAAATTAAAAACCGTCGAGTTTGCTTTCTGTTGCCTCCTGCATCTAATGTTCATTATAATATTTATCCGGCTGCTCTGCTTATTTCTTTTAATAAGCCTAAAGAGGCGTTAGGGAAACAACTATACGAAGAAATTGCCGCTTTAAAAGACCCCTATAAGACATTATTAACTGATACCAACGATTTAAACAATGCTTCTAGCATCAGAATGTATTATCAAGGTCTATGTAACCACTTTAAAGATTTGTACGGAGGCGTGAAAGCAGTTCTGATAAGTGCAGAAAAAGATGTTTTTTTTAATAAGGATATGCCACCGGGGGACACGCCTGCTGGGGAAATCTATTTTCAAAAATGGTTAGGTTTAGCCTATACTTTTGCCTACAACCAATCCAATATCTCTTTATGTCCGATTGTATATCCAAAAGCTAATTATGAAAATGATTTGACTGCCGCCATTATTGCCAAATTGAAGTGGGATACTGATGATTATACGGCATTCGTTCATGTTAAAATAAACACAATGAAAAAAGAATTAGAAGAAATGTTGCAATCCTCTAATAATGAAATGATAGCTTTAGCCCAATCTATGTTAAAATTATTGATTAAATCAGCAGAATATAGATTATTGCGGCATCATTTGATCATTGAAGCGAAAGCATCTCATGACTCACTGCAGCAGTCACATCTTAATTTAGATCTTGACGAAAATTGTTCTCCTTCCTATTTCTCCGAGGTCTTTGCAAAGTTATCCAAAATCGATTTCGGATTTATATATAATTTTTTCTTTTCAAAAGTAAATAAACCTGTTGCAGCTGCTAGTTTGGATGGTCAATTTGCCAGTGCCTCTGGAATAAAAGCATCTTCAGATAATTTGCATGCAACCATGACACCATTAACTGATTGCGTTGCCATGACATTGATGCTGGAGAAGGATATTAAATTAGAGGGCAAAATTCTTAAAGGATTTTTAGAATCCAAACTTCAACAATGGAAAAAAGGGCAAGAGCAAGATTATATCGAGCTTGTCACAATACTTGAGAAACTTAATGAACATAATCCTTATGCCTGCTCTGGTGAACTCGCATATCAAATATTAATTTATAGACATCATCGATCCCTAATAAAGGCCACAGCTCAAAGTTTAGCTACATTACTTCAAGTAGAAATCAATAACAAAGCAAAGATAGAGATGATTGTAAAAGAAAGAATGGAATTTGCGAATTTAGTTAAAGAATTTCAGCAGAACGATGGGTTAAACATTGTAAAAAATGAAATATTTAATTTGCTAATTATCTTAACCAAGCAATTTGTGCTTAAGCAAGTGCGCGAAAAAAATCATAAGCTTTCGCTAGGAGCTGCTAAGGGAAATATTCTCGTTTTTAAAAAGAATGTGTTGGTTCGCGATATATTGGCTATCAAAGAATTGTATGAAAACTGGAAGGATGAAAAAGATAACTCTAATGAAAGAATTATTTCCTTGATGCCTACCTTGCCAAAAGAACTTATTCTGGACTCTCTCTCGTTAATAAAAACTCAACCTTTAGAGTTATTAAAAATTCTGCGAGAGACTAGAAAGCGATGGACAGAAGAACTCATAACATGGGAACTCGATCTCAAATTACAAATTCAAGAACAGGAATTTTTGGACCAAAAAACGATAGAGTTTCTATACCGGCATTCCTTACCTGGGATGTTTGGAATATTATTAACGCAAGCTGCACAACCTTTACTTCAGGGTCTGGCGCAATACCCCCTAGTGCATTCACCTGTATCATGGTTCAGTAGCACTGCAAAAAAAATGGTTACCCTGGCTCAGAATGTCACGCAAGGGGTCTCAAAACAGGCCTCTGAATTACCGGGCTATCTATGGCATACGAGCGGTCAATTATTAGAAACAGCAGGTATGACAGCCCTTTCGTTAGCGAATGTTGCCTATGAATATTCACCTACGCCACTCAGTCATTTTGTTTTATCGGCTGCTTTACCCATCGTGAATTACGCAGTAGAGAATATAACCCAAAAAACACTTTTAGAAGCCAAGCAAAAAATAACTATAAAAACGCGAGCCATTGCTGGCAAAGCAAATGAACTTGCCAAACAGGCCATGGCTTGTATTGATCTTCCTGTATTATCTGAAGATTCTCCTGAATTACTTTCAGAAGCGGTGGCTGAAATTCCTGCACATTTGAGTAAGGGAATAGCAGATCTGGCTGAGGGAATTCAAACGCTTGGAAAAAAATGCGGAAATATTATGCTGAGCCAAGAAGGGCTTGAGGGCTTATCGGATATTTACGACTCATTCACTGCAGAAAATCTATTAAATGGCATCACCCAAACTGCTGGCATTGGAATAGGCTTATACTGCTCTGGAGGCCTTACCGGAACCCTGCGTTTTATTGGGGTTAATGCATTTTCAGATATGTTATTTTCCCATCAGCATCAATTGATAGTCAATCATTATTCGACAACCTATTGTAACCGTACTTTTAATCCACCTAGCCGTAATGCTATGCATCGTATCAGCTCGATAAGCTTTGCAGTTTTAGATGCCGTTCGTTTTTGGCATCCTGCCCCAATAATAACTGCAGTTCTGGGTATTGGTTCGGCAGCCCTGTCTACCAAATTGATACCAAAAGTCATCTCCCCATTAAGAATTACTGACAAAGATGAGGGCGACACTCTGGCCGCAAAACAATTAGGACTCTATACTCTTCAAGCAATTTTAAGCTATGGTTACACAACTTTTTTTGATGCTCGATTTGAAAGTATTCGCGGCAGAATGGCTGCCCGAGATCGCTTTATAATAAAAGAACGAGCAAAATTTGAAGAACGATTACGAGCAGTTCAAGGAGCATACACAAACAATAAAGTTCGCATAGAGACGGCAAATTTTTGGACCGAGCCATCCCTTTGGGGAAATGAAGGAAATCCAGTGACTTATCACTGGTATGCCAACTCAAGCCGATCAGAATGCGAGATTAATATGGATGCAGAACCAGAGAATTGCTTTGAGATTCCAATTTCAGATTTTGAAACAATACAGGTCTCTTCGGTCAATCGAGAAAGCTATGTGTTAGGCAATTGGAGATCCGATCTTTTAGATTTCTAGTATCCCCCCGCTATAAAACGGATAGTGACAAAAAAATAAAAGCAGTATTCTGCTGTTAATGGTTATTTAATTTTAATCCGTTTTTAATCCACATGCAAAGTGTAGGGAAGAGGGGCATGGAATCTAGGGGGTGTCACCATGTTGAATTTTCAACAAATTTCTAATCAAGTTTCTGATTTAAAAAGTAATATAGATAATAGAACATTTCAAAAACGTCATCAATTAACTTCAAAGGCAAGAGAATCAGGATTTACTATATCCTTTGAGATTCTCCCTATTGCAGGTGAAAGAATCGCGTATTCCACACAGAAATTAGTTGGGGAGAAATATCGATTTTGTGTGCAGCATTGGGATCCCTACTTGAAACAGAAAATTACACTCGTTAAGGAAATACTTGAAACAGAATTAAAAGAGCCTGTCTTTTTGTCTGTTCCGGGTCATGAAAATACAATATTGGCCTTAGATTCGCAAGGGACCTTATCTGTTAATATTTTAGAGCATTATGCAGATATCTTTTTCAATATGCAAGGGGATTCTGCTCAAGTTTCTGAGATTCGAAGAGAGGGGAAGATTCATATTCAAAGTGATAATGCAAAAACCTTAAACTTAATACGAGTCCATAGTTTACAAAATGTGGGTATCGAGGCATCCCAAATTAATTATGCTGAATCCAGCTTTTGTGTGCGTGGTGAACTTTCGATTTTATTGCATCGATCGCAAAATATTATAAAACCTCTATTGAGCCCTGGTGCCGTTAATATTACTTTTTCTAAAGAAGCCAGGGATCCTATTTATATTCTGGCAGATATTAGAGTTGGTGATGCGCAAGTTTATGATAAGAAAAAGGATGTAATGGCAGCAAGAGACTTCTGTCTTTACAGTAGCCAACCCATTATTCTTGGATCCGCTCAAAAATTTATCATCATTCAAGCCAATGGAACCATAAAAATATACTCTTCATTTATTAATTCCATCGCCCTAGATCTGATAAATGCCTCAATAAGAAGCAGCCAGGATATTTTCCTTGATGCCCCCAGGATGAAATTGGGGCGATTCGCAAAAGGCAAAACGCCTTCTTCTATATTAAGTTCAGGCAAAACAACGCTTGTTGCAAATCAAAAACTTGAAATGGAAGAACTACATATTTATAGCCAGGACAAGCTTACCGTCATCAGTCCAAACCCTGTTGATAATCTCGCTACGGATATTTCAGTAGCAAATGCGGCTGAATTTGATACACCAAAATTTATACTTCGGCATGCTTTCCTGGATACGGGAAGCGCTCGATATATAACTTCAAATCCGGCAAAAATGCGGATTGCCAAAGATTTGACGATTACGGGTGAAATAGAAATGGAAGGTTCTTGTGAACTATCCTGTCAACGAGTAGGCGCTATGGTGAATAGAGTATGGAAGGATAAAAGACCTCTTTGCAAGGGAATTACGGAATATCATACAGTGACACGAGAAAGAATGATTACCCGTTATAGAAAGGGAGATTTTTTTGGTATTAAACATAGTCCATATTTGGCAAATGAGACTTACCAAACTGTTGAGTATGGAAGAATTCATGCGCCTGTTATATCTATTGCTTCCAATATACTGATTGAAAGTAGGAATATTGAAATATTCGGAGTTTTATCAGTTATAGCTGCCAGCATTAATAATTTTGACCGATTACATATCGGTCGACAAGCAGCTCTATTAGTTCAACCCGCTGTTCACTTCAAGGCCAATTATCCATTATTTGAAAAAATGTCTATTAACCCTATGTTTGAGCCTAGCTTCGAGCATTCTCATTTCATGATGCGTCCCGTAATCCCGATACCCTTATCCAGATCTGAAGATTTATCTCAGATATTTGTATTAATAAAGGGTCGCCTACAACCTTATAATGAAAGGATACCCATTTTGTCGCATCCGCTTCAAGAAGAAAAGGAAGTGATAGACATATTAATGCACGCTGTAGGCCATGCATTTATTGATGAAAACACAAGAACCCCTACCGCGGTATTGGAAGCACTAAAGAGAAATGCCAAACAACATTATATGCAAGGTTTATCTATTCAAGATATTCAAGAACCTATATTGTTTTATAAAGAAATGACTTACTGTTCTAAGGCCGGTCAAGAATATCCCGTCTTAAGCCCTATTTTAAGTCTGCCAAAATCTTGGGATCATTCAAAAGATATCAATAGTGGGGCCTATTTTTATGCCTTGCAAGGTATCAATATCCAAGGCGATCCATCGCATTCTACTTTGACATTAACAGGCAGCATTGGCTCAGAAGGAAGAGTGGTGGTGCGAGATATCCATCAAATGATCATTCAAAAGCAGAAGTTTCAACAAACAAATCGTCATGCCAATACTTATCGTAAGGATTATATTATAGGGAGTAAGGTTTGTCACAACTTGGTTGATATAACCACCCAAACCCCTCTAGATGGTGGCGAATTGAAGGCAGAATTTATACAGTTGGAAAATATAAAAGCTATCAGTATAGCAGGCGCAAAACTTATGGGATATGAGGGGATTATGGGCGAAGGCATAGGAATAATTCATGTCTCGCCGCTTATAATCAGTGAAGTAAAGAACTATAACCATAGTGCAAATAACGACTGGATTTTTAAAGAAGCCACTGAAACATTATTAAGGCATGAAATTGTACCCGCAACCTTATTTTCGCCGGAAGGGGCTGTAACATTATCTGCCACCGCTCAGTATCTTAATTCGCTGGCATGCGGGGCCAGAAGTATTACCCTGACTGCAACTAACGACTTACAATTCTTATCCACTGTTGTTCAAGAGGAAATGCCTACTCAGTACACAAGAAAAGGAATGCGATTTTTTACTAGCCAAGGTCAATATGAAACAGGGCAAAGTGCTTCTCTGCAAGCATTAGAAAATGTCAAATGTGTTGCTAAAGGAAATATGTATCTTATCGGAACAGAGATGATGGCTTATTCGATCGAATTAAAGGCAGATAAAGGAATAGAAGTTATCCCTTTAATATTAAAGCAATGGTTCCAAACAATCTCTCATGGTTTTCGTGGACTGTACTATTATTCTCGCCGTAGAAACCAGCAACATGAATCTGGTGTGGTCCCAAGTTTTAGTGCACAAAAAAATATTAAGCTATCAACCAAAGATAATAATCTTATTTTGGTTGCTCCTCAATTATTAGCAGGTGAAAGTATAGAATTAGCTGCTCCTAATGGCAGCATCATTCTCCAATCTGCTGTTTTTCATCAAGATGTATCGTGTTCCGAGCTTTCCGTTGGCTTAAGTTTTATGGGTTCGCAGGTCGTTGAAGCGGCAATGCGAAGAGATTTTCGTCAGGCTGCATTAAGTATGCTGAAAGAGTTTCCTTTATTAGCCTGTATAGAGCAGTTGTGTGCCGCAAAAAACAAAGATATGGCAGATAATACTGCAAATAGTATAAAAACTCTTTACCATGTCTATAGAACCTATAAGCACTTTTCCAAATGTGCTAACCTGAAAGAATTTGCACAATCTCAATTCGATGCAAATATTAAAATTCGTTTTGGAATCCAAGAGTCTAAAAATGCCTGGACCGAGTTAGCGCTACCTTGGCTGCAGGCCAAAAATATTAGCCTTCAAAGTAAAAACTTTGTATCTAAAGGCAGTCAAGTTACCTGTGAAAACTTAACAGTAACAGTAGAACATGACATGAGCATTGAAGCTGCCGAACAACAAGCAATGTCAGACATGATATCTGCAGCCATAATACCAGGGTATAACTTTTCAAACAACTGTCCTAATCTAGGGATTGAAATAGAAAACTCAAAACAAAGATCGGTAGCATACATAATCAGCCGCTTTAATGTTTCTGGTGTCACAACTTTAGTTGCCGGGGGGAAAATAAGTTTGGCTGCTGTTTGTATTGAAACTTTAAAGGCAGTTTTGGTTGCAGAAAAAATGGAACTTAAGACTCTGCAGGATGAAACGCATGGGTCATATTATCATGCCAATATTTCCAGTGAAGGTTCAATAGGTGCTTCCATTGGCCAGTGTGATAAGAAATTCGCCAAAGAACAAGCCAAAATTCAAGCTAAAGAATCTTTATTCATGAGTATCGAGAAAGAGATTAAAATGCTGGGATCTTTACTTCTAGTGGGCAAACAGGCAAAGGTAATCCAAGCAACCTTACCCGATGGAAAATTAATTTCTCTTTACGATGTTGAGCTTCCGAAACAAGAAGGGTTATTAAAAGTATTTCAACTTAATTTTGATAAGATATTAAAAAGGCTGCAGGTTCTTCAGTTTACTCAAATTACCGCCGACTTGCAAATGCAGTTTGCTATTGATCTTTGGAAAAATACCTTGCCGGAGTTTTTGCAGAGCGATAGAACGCTATGTTGGAAAAAACTTCTAACCGAGAATGCTCAAAATTGGCAAACTGTGATCAAAGAAATAGCGGAAACTGTTAGTATAAGATCATTAACACAATATTTTATCCATAAGCTTAATGCTCTAGATATTCTGCATGAAACTGATATGAATATTCAACCGTCTTTTTGGGGTGCAAACGAAGCGATACTGAAAGAGGTTCATGAGACAAATGAAAAGACAAAAATATTAAGTCATAATGCAAAGATATTAACTATTTTGTCGAAGTTGAGCAATATAAATATGCGCATTTGGATCCAGACAGCGGAGTACCATCCAATACCGATGCCTGATCTGGCTTCGAAATCCATAATACCGACGCCACCGACAGCAGCTCAAGCGACTCCTCCGCAATCGAACGCAAAAAAGAAAACACCCGCTCTCTCCATGCTTTTAAAAACGGTTGGAGAAGGCGATTGTGCTTATCATGCAATTTTTGGGCAATGGTGCCATCAGAAGCAAAAAATATTTTGTGCAGATGTCAATAACAAAAGAAAAATGACGGCAGATGTCATTCGTAATCTTAAAGAACAAAACCCTATATTACCATTGGTTGTTGTGGCTATACAGGAAATGTTAGATGGTGGTACCCATTTATTTTGGACCTTAAGAGAGGAATATAAAAAGAATATGAACCATGACGAGAAGTTAAGTCATGAGGCCTGGGTAAAATTGGAAGCGGCATTAAAAAGCAACAAGGATATTTCGGATTATATCGCAAGTGGCGCGCAGGGCAACTCCAGTTTAAAAAATTTTAAAGCACAGTTTAAACATTGTTTAAATTTAAATGATGGTTTATTGTATGGCCTTGTCCGTTCTATGGAGCCTTTAAATACTCTGTTTGTGGAATACAATCGAGCAACCCATATTGCCTTTGATCTAGCCAAGAGAGTACTACAAGACAAAAATATCCTGGCAGAATATGCTGACTACATCCAAAAGCCAGGTCAATATTTGCTGCCACATGAAATCAGCATCATAGCACATATATTTAATATCAATGTTCAATTTATCACCTATAACAAAAATCGAAAAATATTTTCTGAAATGGAATCGCTTAATCCGCAGGGAAATCCTAGCGTGGGAGTTTGTTTTAATGGTTCTAATCATTTTGAAAGAATACATGAGGATTATACCCAAAACTTTTCAAATGCGGTGAGCAATAGTGCTGGAGTATTGAATAAACAATATTCAATTGATTCGAAGCATGAAGCAGAAATCAAAGTTCAAATGAATGCAAAGGAGATGAATCATAATAGATTATCTGCAGAGATAAAAGAGCATATAGCTTTAAAAATGATATCTGAACGGGTCCAATTATTCTGGACGGTGACCCTTGATCCCAAAGCGGAAATATTAGACTTAAAGTTCTCCACCCAGGAAAAATGCTGGTCGCTATTAAATGAACAACCTGGATTTGTGAGGGCTGCTGCAATTGAAGGCCAGGATGTCCTAGATAGCGAAACGAATATTCAAATAGGCATGAACCTATCTAGTCCTATAATGGATATTGGCAGAGACAACCATGCAGATTTTATGGCAGGATTAGCCGATATAGATCTACAATATAAAGAAAATGCAAGAATCAATCGCGCAACCCTTGCAGGACCCATTACATTGAAAGTTGGATCTATATCTGGTATTAACCGAGAGCTAAGCCAGGCACAGCAAACAACTTGGGATGATCAAACGCATCTCAGGCTATTTACCCCGCTTTGTAACAGAAAATTATTTGCACAGGATATACATGATGTATTTACCTCTGCACCCAATATGTTTTCAAATCAGCAGCAGGGCAGCAAATATGTTCAATATCATCATAATAATCATAACCAAGGCCAGAACCAAAAACCTTATTTTTTTCAAACAGAAATTTATAGGTCTTGTAAAGAAAAAGTTCCAATCTATAGCCTCAATACATGAACCGCTCTCCAAAATGTTACAACTTTGAATAAGTTCAAGTGTAGCAGTTAAAAACCCCGACAAATCGGCAGGAAAGCCGATTTGGACCCGCCGATAGGTGCGCCCGAAGGGTGAACGCCTAGGATGGCGTGAATCCGCCGCAGCAGGTCAATGATTTCTGTCCAGCATAGTAGAAATATCAATAGGCTCTTAAAAAAAACCCCATGTTACCATGGGGTCAAAACTGAGAGGCTGTCAACAAAAAAACGGAAAACGAATTGAGATTAAAAACTTGCAAAGACGCCCACTGCTAATGAAATACTGTCTCTAAATGGCCTTCGCAACTGATCAACAATAATAGGTGATCTAAATGGAGCGGGAACCAAAAAACGGAGTGCAGAAGTGTTTTCAAAGCGCACAAGTCCGCGTAAACCGATACAACTACAAAACATATACTGCAAACCCGCACCTAAACGAAAAATAGTATTGGTTTGAGCTCGGATTCGTTCCAGACGGGCCGCATCCTCTGGAAAAATTCCAGAAGCACCCCCGCTTCCAGCAGGCCCTAAATTGGTTACTCGAATACGGATTCTGGGTTGCATACTAGAAAGGCCGATAGAACCAATAAAATCAAAACAACCATCGAAGCAAGGATAGTAGCCATTTAGATCGAGATAAACACTATTGTAGCGACAGCTTGCTTTAATTTGAGCACCGTTAGTAGACATGACGCTAAAAAAACTATCGCCAGGACCAAAAGAACGTGTTTTGGTTCCTTCAAAGAGTGCTGTGTAACCCAGTTCTACACCCATGAAATCAGAGAAACGACTGCCAATAAAAAGAGACCCCCCCCATGAGAACCGGTAAATACATATTTCCAATCTCCGCGACCTAAAATATTTTGCCATTTACCTTCTACACCCCCATAGGGACAAAAGGTTTCGATGAAATTATTAATATCGCATGTGGCATGAGAAGAAATGGGGGTTATTAAAAGAGACAATGCAGAGGCAGTAGCTAATATATAAGTTAGAAATTTTCTCATGCTATTTCCCTCAGCGATCCCGTCGATAGTAGATGAATAACTAACAAAAAATATCCAGCTATAACTTCAATCGATCATTCGTCAACATTAGCATGCTACCGCAGGGCATGCAAATATACGCAAAGCAATTGTTGACTGAACTTGCGATGGGTAACGTAGTTATGAGAAGCTTGCCAGTATTAAAGCTAAGGTTAAGGAATATTTATGGATCAGCGAGTGAATTCAGTTGAAGATCATATAATGGATCACGTTCATATTAACGATCACGGGTTGGATTCTGTTCAGAATCAAATTAAAGTTCAAAAATTGCAAATAAATGCGAAGGGTAAAAACAAAGTTATGGAACAAGATAACACTCTAGATGTTATAAAATACTTATCTGACATGCATTGTAAAGAATTATATTGCAATGTAGATGAGGAAACGGGTCTTAAGGCCATTACGGCTATTCATAACACCAACTTAGGACCAGCCCTGGGAGGCTGTCGTTGTATTGAATATCCTTCCACGAATGCAGCAATCATCGATGCAGTACGTTTAGCTCAAGGAATGACTTATAAAGCTGCCATTTCTCATTTACCACTCGGCGGTGGGAAGATGGTGATTTTAAAACCCCCGAAGATAATTGATCGTATTGCTTTTTTTTCCGCAGTTGGAAAGGTGGTAGAAGCATTGAATGGTCGCTATATTACGGCAGTCGATAGTGGTACATCGGTTGAAGACATGGACATTGTAGCAAAAACGACTGCGCATGTTGTTGCTACGAGTCATGGAAATTTATCTATTGCAGATCCTTCGATATTGACAGCCCAAGGCGCAGTACGGGGAATAGAAGCAGCAGTCAAATATAAACTTAACAGAACATCTCTCGATGGTATTCATATCGCAATACAGGGTTTAGGCCACGCAGGTTATGCTATGGCGAAAGATCTCCATGAAATGGGAGCTCGTCTAACGGTGTATGATATCAAGCCAGCTCTACAAGAAAGGGCTGCTCAAGAATTTAAGGCCAACATTGCGCCCAACTTAGATAGTTTAATTAGCCTTGAATGTGATGTTTTTTCCCCTTGTGCTTTAGGGGGGATCTTAAATGATGAGACCATTGCTAAGCTTAAAGCACCCATTGTAGCGGGTTGTGCCAATAATCAATTGGCAGAAGCGAGACATGGTCAAAGGTTAGTTGAACGTGGCGTATTATATGCCCCAGATTATGTGATCAATGCCGGGGGCTTAATTTATGTTGCTGCGGGCCTTAATCATATCACAGAAGGTGAAGCTAAGAATAAAATTCATCACATCTATGATACTCTACTCGAAATATTTGCATGGGCAGATAAGGAAAGTCGTCCAACCAATGAAATTGCGGATCAACTCGCTTTCACAAGATTAAAAGCAGCCAAGAAAGGGTAAGGATAAAGAAAGGATCGTAAGTACTGATGAAACAAAAGCCTGTTATTCAATTCGAGATACAATATCAACAGTTTTGTGATGCCAAAGGTAATATTGTTGCAGAATTACCTGAGTTTGCTCGTAACAATGAATATCTTATCGATTTATATAGCAATATGGTAGAAACAAGAGTATTTGATACCAAAGCCATTGCTTTGCAGCGCACGGGTAAAATGGGGACTTATGCATCTGTTCTAGGACAAGAAGCAATAGGAACAGGATTAGGTGCGGCAATGCGAGTAGAAGATGTGCTTTGCCCCTATTACCGTGAAGTAGGTGCGCAATTGATGCGCGGTGTCGCAATGGAAGAGATATTATTGTATTGGGGTGGCGATGAACGTGGAAGTGCCTATCAAAATCAAAAAGTGAAAGATGACTTTCCTGTCTGTGTGCCCATCGCAAGCCAAACATTACATGCTGTTGGCGTGGCTTATGCTTTTAAATTGCGCAAGCAACCTCGTGTAGCAGTCACGGTAGTGGGCGACGGTGGCACTTCCAGAGGTGATTTTTATGAAGCCATGAACTTGGCAGGTGTTATGAAATTACCGGTCGTGTTTGTTGTGAATAATAATCAATGGGCTATTTCAGTTGCCAGAAAAAATCAAACCGCTGCAGAAACACTTGCGCAAAAAGGAATTGCTTGCGGTTTAGCTTGCGAGCAAATTGATGGTAACGATGTGATTGCTGTGCGCAATAATATTGGCAATGCCATAGAAAAGGCAAGAAGCGGTGAAGGCCCTAGCCTAATAGAAGCGATTACTTATCGTGTTTGTGATCACACAACCGCAGATGATGCCAGACGTTATCGAGAAGCCGCTGAATTAGAAAAATTTAAAGAGGAAGATCCTATTAAGCGTTTATCCCTTTATTTAACAAAGCAGAAAGTTTGGGACGAAAACAAGGAGCAAACATTACAAAAGAAAGCGCAGGAAACGGTTGCTGCGGCTGTATTGCGGTATCAAAACATTCCCGCAAGACGCCCAGAAACGATGTTCGATTACCTCTATGAAACTTTACCAGAGGCTTATTTATCACAACGCGAAGAAGCAGAAACTTTTATGGAAAAGAAAAAATGAAAAATACAAACGAACAAGTAATAGTAATAATGATAGGAATAATAACTCATGGCTGAAATATCTTTAGTAGAAGCGGTTACCCAAGCTTTGGGTTATGAATTAGAACATGATCCGAATGTGGTGCTATTTGGTGAAGATATTGGTACGAATGGAGGTGTATTTCGTGCGACTCAAGGTTTACAAGCACGCTTTGGTTCCGATCGCGTTTTTGATACACCGCTTGCGGAAAATATGTTGGCAGGGATGGCTGTTGGCATGGCAGCCCAGGGCTTGAAACCTATTGTTGAAATTCAATTTATGGGTTTCATTTATGCTGCGATGGATCAAATTATCAGCCACGCTTCAAGGTTGCGAAATCGAACTCAAGGACGTTTATCTTGCCCTATGGTTATTCGAGCCCCTTATGGCGCAGGTATTCATGCACCAGAACATCACTCTGAAAGTACCGAAGCACTCTTTGCGCATATTCCGGGATTACGTGTTGTTATTCCTTCAACGCCTGCAAAAGCCTATGGTTTACTGTTAGCGGCGATTAGGGATCACGATCCGGTTATTTTTTTAGAACCAACACGAATCTATCGATTATTTAAACAAAATGTTCCTGATAATGGTGAAGCTTTTCCACTGGATGTTTGCTTTACAGTAAAAGAAGGTCATGATGTGACTTTGGTGAGTTGGGGTGCGATGATGCATGAAACTCAAAAAGCCGCAGAGGCAGCAGCAGCGCTTGGCATTTCTTGCGAAGTGATTGATGTTGCCACCATTAAGCCATTGGATATGGCAACCATTTTACAATCGGTTGAAAAAACTGGACGTTGCGTCATTATACATGAGGCTGTTAAAACTTGTGGGGTAGGAGCAGAAATTGCAGCAGGATTAGCAGAACATGGTTTAACCTCTTTACTAGCACCCGTAATACGAGTGACGGCTTTCGATACCATTGTTCCTTTATATCGTTTAGAAAATGACTATTTTCCCAGTGTTGAACGTATCATGAAAGCGATACAAAAAGTAATGGAATTTGCATGATGATGGCACTATTCAAGCTTTGAATGCGCATCCGCATTGAAAAAATCAAAAATGAAGGAAATTTTAATGAAAATATTTAATCTCCCCGATCTCGGCGAAGGTTTACCGGATGCGGAAATTGTGCGTTGGCATGTTAATGTGGGTGATGCTGTTACGCTAGATCAAATTTTAGTTTCGGTAGAAACAGCAAAAGCGGTGGTAGAAGTGCCTTCACCCATTGAAGGGATTATTCGAACCTTATTCGGAAAGCCTGGTGATTTAGTACATACCGGAGCTCCTTTAGTGGAGTTTGAAAGTGAACATGACATTCACAACGCAGATCTTCAAAGTCATCATTCAGAAAATACAAATGCGGATAGACGTAATAATGCTGCAACAGCTGCGGGGGAACTTGAAATTGGGAATACCATTATCCAAGATCAAGCGCCAGTTCTAAAACAAACTGTGGCTGGAAAAGCTGCCGGTGCGAGCATTAGGGTTACTCCTGCCATTCGTGCCTTGGCGCAGCAATTACAAATCGATTTAGCTACCGTCTCTGGAACTGGACCTAATGGAACCATAACAAAACAAGATCTCGAACAAGCTGCGGTAACTGCACAAGGACTTAATGCGCAAGCAGTTGATGGTTTTGAACCCTTAAAAGGTGTACGACGAGCCATGGCGAATAGTATGGCAAAATCTCATGCAGAAGTCGTACCCATCACGGTGATGGATGATGCAAAATTATTGAACTGGCCAGAAAGTGAGGACGTGACAATAAGAATTATTCAAGCCATTGTACAGGGCTTTCAAAAAGAACCGGATCTAAACACCTGGTTCGACTCAAAAACCATCAGCCGACGCGTTATGAATGAAATACATTTAGGCATTGCAATGGATACAGAAGACGGTCTTTTTGTACCTGTGCTGCATCATGCAGAAAAGTACAGTAAAGCGGAACTACGCATAGAATTAGATAAATTAAAGAAAAAAGTTTTAGACAGAAGTATTTCGCCACAAGATTTGCGTGGAGCAACCTTCACTCTATCCAATGTGGGTGTGTTTGCAGGACGCTATGCGAATCCAGTCGTCATTCCACCTACAGTAGCTATCCTCGCAACCGGCAAAATTCGCGAGGAAGTAGTGGCAGATAAAGGAGAAATCCGCATCTGTAAAGTTTTGCCTTTAGCACTCACTTTTGATCACCGGGCTGTGACCGGGGGCGAGGCTACACGCTTTTTGGGAGCTGTGATGCAGTCTTTGCAGGCATAAGTTGAGTCATAATATTCAGGCATTACTTAGGAACGCCCATGTTTTGGCAATTTTGCGTTAATGTATATTAGGGTCTGACCCCCAGAAGAGGTTTTACATCGATGGTTTTTTGGCGGCGGTGCTGCTTAATTTTTTTTGGATTTCCTCATTGTTTAGAACCTGTTGCTTAGTTATAGCTGGGAAAAACTCTTCTAGTTTTTTTGTTTCTCCTTCCAATACAGTTTCCAATCTACTTTTACTGCCGAACAATTTCGATCGCCGTTTTTCATGCTCCTTGTATAATTCGGTTAATGTGTTTTTCATGGCGGAATAAAGTAAATGAGCCCTATCTTCGGGAGATAACCCAATATTTTTTCTTAACAAGTCTTTAACGTTCTCAATGTTCTCTAGTTGCTCTTTACGCTCTTTATAGGCAAAAAATCTCTGGGCAATACTTTTAGGTTGAATATTATAGACTTCTTCCGTATTAACTTTTAGGATTGCTGCAATTTTTTTATTCTGTTCATTTTCCAATTCCGAATCAACTTTATCTGCGATTTTATCATTTTTTTCCTTTTCTGATTTCGAAGCATCTTTATTTGCTACTCCTGATGCAGATGCAGAGAAAACCACCGCTTCACTTATTTTTTGAGCTGGTGGAACTCCAGATGAGGGAACTCCGGGTGCGACAACCGCTGCGGGTGAAATGGGTGCTAAAGCTGCTGACGGTATTGCTGCCCCATTCGCTTTTGGGGGAGCAATTTCCGCAGCTTTTGGGGGAGCTGGGGCAGCTGTAGCTATAGGAGGAGCAACATTTTGAGAAGTTCTGAGTGTTGCAACAAGTTGCCCTTTCATCTGTTGCATTGCGGTATTAAAGGCAATAAAATTTCTTCTAATTGCCCCTTTTAGCTCTTCAACGATATTTACCTCGGGTTGATTGAAAAGTTTCTCTAATTCTTCTCTTTCTTCACGTGAGAAATCAAAAACAACATCTCGATCATCTCGTAGATAATTTTCAAGGTTTTCTTGGGTAGTTTCTGGTTTAAGTAAATCATCAAGATAGTTTTTTTCATCCTCATTTTTCGTCGTGCTTGCTCTAAATCCTTCACTTTCTTTAAAACTGTAATATGATTTTGCGTCCCATTGTGTTCTCATTTTTAGATATTCACTAATTAATTTTAGATCCATATCCTTAGTCGTAACAGATTGCGGCTCCAAGTCTGCTTTTGCAGATGAAGCGAGTGGGGGCGCAGACGAAGATGTTTGAGCGGCCACCCCAGCTGATCCTGCTGCCGACATTGCTGCCGGGGGAGAAGGGGTTGCAACATTCTGGTTATTTTTCTTAATTACTGCCACAAGGTTCTTTTGCATACCTTGCATCATATAGTTAAAGATTTCAAGGTTATTTCTAATTGCTTGCTTCACCTCCTCTAATAATGTAGTATCCCAGCCAGGAAATGCTTCATTCGATAAACCCTCCATTTCCTTAAGATATGCTTCCAAGTTACCTCGAGATGTCTCAGGTTGCAGTGTTATTTTAAAAAATTCCTCATCAACTTTATATTGCGATTGCATTTCTGATCCCTGCTTCCCTTCTCCGATTTCTTTATTAAATTGATATGCATTGAATATATTCTGTCCTGTCATGTTGACATAACTAGTTATTAATTCCGCTTCTCTTTTGGTGGGTTGCTTTGGTATTACTGCTACCCTTCCTGTTGCTGGGGATAAGATGGCTACAGCTGCAGATGGAGAAGTTTGAGAAGCCACTCCACTTGATCCTGCTGCAGCTGTTGCCGCAGATGAAGGTGTTTGGGCAGCTGCTTTGGGTAAAGATCTGCTTTTAATCTGTCCCGCCACTTGTTTTATTTTTTTATCAAATTCATCGAGACTTTTGTTAAGTGCTTCCTCAGTGTATCTGCTTGCATAATAAATCATGTTTTGTAAATGTTCTTGTATTTCTTGATATGCCAGTTTTTTCGCCGACTCAAAGACTGGGGCTGAGTAAAAACTGTATTTTTCAGGATTAGAAAGCATATCTTTGTATTTATCTAAAAGTTCATAATATTTTACTAGAGAACCGCGCAAAAAATCTTTGTCTACTTTTATGTTTTCTATTTGAGCAATTCGTTTCTGTAAGAAAATCCTTGCATCTCCTGTTTCCCTTATCAATGCTTTCAAATCATCTCCATGCACCAACCAAAGGTCAGAATTTTCTTGACATAACTTCATTTTTCTATCATGTATTTTTAATAATTTTTTGTAAGATTTTAACAATTCATTATATTTTTCTAGATATTTGTTTGTATAGTCTGCAAGTTGTTCCTTCCCTGTTTTTTCGTCTGCTTCAATAATTTTTTTAACAATCGCATAAGATTGCTCGAAATCGCTATTGATTTTTTTAAGCTGTTCATCATTTGCGGGTATACTCATTCTTGTCCCCATAAACCATCAGCCCAGTCATATATTTATTATCTCTGAGCTTTTGTGTTATTTAATCTTGTACTACCGTCTTTTCATTTAGAGAATATCTATATTATCATTATAGATCAAAAACAATCACAGAAGGTATTATCTTGCTTTGTATATACACACCTTTTGTATTTAAGATGTCCTTAGCACGACTTTTGATCATCGGGCTATTACAGGAGGCGAAGCCACTCGCTTTTTAGGAGCTGTAATGGAGTCCATAAAAATGGTAAAATTGTTTCTTCCAATTGTGGTAGAATCCATAAAGGCTTGTAAGAATCCGTAAGAGAGTATATAGGTCGATAAAAGACCTTAAGCGTAGGTCGGCGTCCAGAGATATGAGTCTGATTTGATGTTCCCATGTTGTTAGGTGTTCCCATGTTATCCGGCGTTTTAATACCATTAGCTGTGACACTGTTAAGTGAGTATCCATGAAAGCTTTACAAATTCGAAACCTTAAAAAAACCTATGGCTCAAGCCAGGTGGCCCTGAAAGGGATAGATTTAGAAGTAGAACCAGGTGATTTTTTTGCGCTCTTGGGGCCTAACGGCGCAGGTAAAACCACGACCATTGGTATTATTACTTCTCTGGTCAATAAAGATAGTGGAACCGTCTCTATTTTTGATCAGGATATAGATAAGAATTTTGCAGATGCCAAAACTTTTATTGGGGTGGTACCTCAAGAATATAATTTTAATATTTTTGAAAAAGTACTCGACATTATCGTGAATCAGGCGGGATTCTATGGAATATCGAGATCTCTTGCATTGGTTCGAGCGGAACATTATTTAAAAAAGTTAGGCCTCTGGGAAAAACGTCATCACTCTGCACGCATGTTATCGGGAGGCATGAAGCGGCGTCTCATGATTGCTCGGGCATTGGTGCATGAACCCAAGATGCTGATTTTAGATGAGCCAACGGCAGGAGTGGATATTGAAATTCGGCGATCGATGTGGTCTTTTCTGCAAGAAATTAATCAACAAGGTATTACGATTATTTTAACAACGCATTATTTAGAAGAAGCAGAAACACTTTGCCGTAAGGTTGCCATTATTGATAAAGGACAGATAGTAGAAAATACTACCGTTAAAGAGCTGCTCACGAGATTAAATACGGAAGTGATAATATTGGATTTAAAAAATCCCATATCTGAAACACCTTTTATCCAAGATTGTGATACAGAAATGATGGATGAAACCACACTTTCTATCACATTCCCTAAAACATTAAATCTCAACGATATTTTTTCAGTGCTTTCTGAAAAAAATATCGAGGTGATCAGTATGCGCAATAAAACCAATCGGCTTGAGGAATTGTTTTTGCAATTAACCAATAAGGTATAAATTGGGCATATGTAGATTGTAGAGTTAAATTGGATATACGAGATGAATTAGGAAATTTATTAGGAAGTATGTAATGTTAAGAATTAAAGAAAACAGTATTTCACTCTACACCATTCTAAGACGCGAAATCGTTCGATTTTTAAGAATCTGGAGTCAAACCTTATTGCCGCCCGTTATTACTATGGGTCTGTATTTTTTGATTTTTGGTAATTTAATTGGTCCTCGTATTGGTGATATGGCCGGGTATACCTATATAGAATATATTGTCCCAGGTTTGGTGATGATGGCGGTCATCACCAATTCCTATGCCAATGTGGTTGCCTCTTTTTTTGGATCAAAATTTCAGCGAAGTTTAGAAGAAATGTTGGTTTCCCCAACGCCTAATAGTATTATTATTTGGGGTTATCTACTCGGTGGAATGGCTAGAGGTCTGGTTGTTGGGCTTTTAGTGATGATTTTATCTTTATGCTTTACGAAATTGCCTATCATGAACATTGGCATTATTATTTTAGTAGGAATCTTAACCGCCACTTTATTTTCTTTAGCCGGACTTTTGAATGGCATATTTGCCAAAAAATTTGATGATATTAACCTAGTCCCCACTTTTATTTTAACGCCCTTAACCTATTTGGGCGGCGTATTTTACTCGATTCATATGCTGCCAGAGTTTTGGCAAAAAGTTACCTATATGAATCCTATTTTTTATATGGTAAATGCTTTTCGTTATGGCATGTTAGGATATTCTGATGTTGATCTCGTCACTGCTTTGCTGGTGATTTTTGCCTTTATTGTGGCTTTATATAGTTTGACCGTTTGGTTGATGAATCGCGGCATGGGTATTAGGACCTAGGGCCCTCTTGCCAACTATGATATCCTTCACCTTTCCAGCTGCGACTGTGTTGCCGGCGAAGATATCGCAGCTCACATACGCATTTGTACGCTGCACTGCTCATTTTCGCCGGCGCCTTGTCGCAACTTAAAATGCTTTGGGTATATATAAAGCTAAAGTTTGTTGATGAATCAAACTATCACAAAAAAACTGCTCCACACGGCGTCGTCCCGCTTCTCCCATTTTTTGTCTTAAAGCGTCGTCTTTGCAAAGTAGAATTAAAGCTGCTGCCAACGCCTTTGCATCTTTGAAGGGAACTAACAGGCCATTTTCTTGATCCTGTACCACTTCTCTGCAACCGGGAACATCAGTACTAACAATCGGTCTTGCTGAACTTGCAGCTTCTAGTAAGGTTTTAGGTAAACCTTCGCGATAAGAAGGTAACACAGCGATATGGCAGTCTGCATAAGCTTTTGCGACATCAAGACAATGACCGCGCCATTCAATAATATTTGCTTCATGCCAGGCTTGAATTGTTGCTAAGGGGATGGAAGTAGGGTTGGCAGGATTGGGGGCCCCATATAAAATGATTTTAGCTGCAATGCCTTGATCTTGTATGATTTTAGCAGCATCCACCAATTCACCAATACCTTTATCCCATAACAAACGCGAAATGCAGCTAATAACAATAGGGGTTTGTTGAGGAAAAGGGGGTTTTGCTGAAAAAGCTTGAATATCGACCCCAGCACCTCGGATTAACGTGATTTTATTTTCGGGAATTGCCCCAGAACTCACTAAGGTTTTAATGTCATCGGGATTTTGTAGTATAAGATCGGTGTTTGCATGAGAGAATATCCATTGAAATAACTGTATTACGACTTTGCGCAAAAAAAACTTTTTAATTTTTTTTGCCCATTTTGTTTCATTCACATTAGTAAAAATATAGCCTAAGCCACCCAGAGCATTGATAACTTTTGGAATATGATTGAATCTTGCAATGAGGGAACCAAAAATCACCGGTTTCATGGCAACATGGTGCGAAATATCCGGTTGGTATTCTTTGTAAATCTTTTGCAATTCCCGCAAGCTTTGGATTTGTTGCCAAGGGTTTAAGCTCGAACGATTAAATTTTTTTAAAGGGAAAACCTGGATTCCAGCTGCTTCAATGAATGATTGATATTGACTGCAGCGAGTTGCGATGGCGACTTGATAACCAGCCTTGATAGCTGCTTTGGCTAGATTGATTCGATGAGTACAAAAAGTACTGTCTTCAGCAATTAGAAACAGTAGTTTTTTGCTTCGATCTGTTACAAGCTCCAATACTCAATTCCTTCAGGTAATTCCCAATGACGCCACATGCTCTTCAAATCAGCTAGTAAACCGTTAGGTTTAAGAAGTTTCTGGAATATATCTAGGGATAAGTTTAAGTATTCCTTATGGGGCACAGCGCCCAAAACACAGTCATAGGGTGTCAGATCATCTAAAGAAGGGAGCAAATGTTCATCCAAATACATTTTAGCCTCTATAGAAAGCGCTCTGGGATCATGTACATCGACGATGTAGTCTAAAGAGCGTAAGCTATTCAAAACATCGCTCACCTTGGTATTGCGCAAATCAGACGTGCCTTCTTTAAAAGTTAAACCCAATACGAGAATTCTTGTCTTGTCTTTTTCCACGTTGATATTGCCATTGTTATTGCTCTTGCTCTTATACTCATCATGACCTTGGTGCTGGCCCTTATCAGAACCTTTGTCGCCCCTGTTATTCTTTTGTTTGACTAAAGCGTTGTGCACCGAATCAGCAATAAATTTTCCCATGTTTTCATTAATACGACGACCGGACAATATCACTTCAGGTTCATGTCCCAGTTTGCGAGCACAATCGGCTAGATAATAAGGATCAACCCCAATGCAATGCCCGCCAACCAAACCTGGTTTAAATTTAATAAAATTCCATTTGGTTTCTGCTGCAGCTAAAACATCATAAATGGATATTCCTAATTTTCCTACGATAGTAGCAATTTCATTGATAAAAGCAATATTAATATCACGTTGTGCATTTTCTATCACCTTTGCAGCTTCTGCAGTTTTGATATTTTTTGCAACAAAGATATTGTCACCATTGATTTTTCCATAGATATGTTTTAGTTTTTGCGCAATCTCATCTGTTTGCCCTGAAACGACCTTGGCGATGCGTTCAAGTGCATGTTCTTTATCACCCGGGTTAATACGTTCGGGGGAATAACCTAAGTAAAAATCTTGTCCTGCTTTAAGTCCGGATATATCTTCTAAAATAGGTCCGCAAAAGTCTTCGGTTACACCGGGGTATACCGTACTTTCAAATACCACAATAGACCCTTTTTTTAGGACTTTGGCAACGGTTTCTGAAGCTTTTTTGAGTGGTGTTAGATCGGGCATATTATCTTTCGTTACTGGAGTGGGGACGGTCACGATGAAAACGAGTGGAGTATTTTTTTCTTGGTCGCTCTCGTTATCTTGACTCATGCTATTTAACTTTAGATTTTCTGCTAATTTTTTATTTGCCTGTTGGTTATCCTTTTTCTGAACCATATGATTGAGATTGAAAGAGGGCAGTTCCTCCAAACGTTTTAAATCATCGATTTGGGAAGAGGTACGGAGAGTAGAATTTTGTAATTGTTCTTTGTCAATTTCATCGGTACGATCATAGTTTTTTTGGAGTTCCTGAATACGTGTTTCATTAATATCAAAACCCAAAACTGGAAAATGTCTTGCCAGAGCAATTGCCAATGGAAGTCCAACATACCCCAAACCGATCACAGCAATTTTAGGGGAAAAATCTTCAAACGCCATAATAACTCCTATACCAGGCAACAAATTGACTAAGGCCTGCTTCAATATTGGTTTTCGGCATAAAACCTAGAACGCGGGTGGACTCTGAAATGTCTGCAATGGTTTCTTTTACATCGCCTGCTTGCATACCTTCGAAACGAATTTTGGCTTTTTTTCCAATAATATTTTCTAAAGTTTCAATAAAATACATTAAGGGTTCAGATCGATTATTGCCAATATTGTAAATTCTATGTGGCACAGAAGTATGTGGTACATAAGTATGTGGCACAGAAGAAGCCGCTGTAGAGGATGTAGAAGCGACGGAAGATATAGAAGATGGGATAGAAACTGCAGAAGCTGCAGGAGGCGTATCCAAGCAGGCAATAGTACCCTGGATCACGTCATCAATAAAAGTAAAGTTTCTTCTCATGTTTCCATGGTTAAATACAGGCAATTCTTGTTCTGCAATAATAGCTTTGGTGAATAAAAATGCAGACATATCGGGCCGGCCCCAAGGCCCATACACCGTAAAGAAACGAAGTCCAGAGCTTGGTATTCCAAATAAATGACTATAACTATATGAAACCAATTCGCAAGAACGTTTTGTGGCCGCATACAATGAAATGGGTTGATCAACAGGATCATCAATCGAAAAGGGTAGTTTTTGATTAGCACCATAAACGGAGGAGCTACTGGCATACACAAAATGTTTTAAATGGGGTAAAGCTCGGCAGACTTCCAATAAAGTCAGATGTCCTAACAAGTTTGAATCTGCATAGGCATAAGGATTTTCAATCGAATATCTAACACCAGCCTGTGCAGCTAAATGGACAACATGCTGAATTTCAGGATGTGTGGCTGCAAAAGATGCCATTTGTTGCCTATCTTCAATGTGCAAAGTATGAAAAGAAAAATTGGTTTTTGATTTAAGTAGGTTAACTCGATTTTCTTTTAGTGTGACATCATAATAGGGATTGAGATTATCAATTCCGATCACCTTTTCACCACGCTCTAATAATTTTTGGCAAAGATGATAGCCAATGAAGCCAGCAGCACCGGTTACTAAGATTGTCATTTGCTTAATACCTTTTAATACCTCTGTTTATATGTTGATGTTCTGAAGTTCGAGAGTTTCTAGACTTAGCTGGCGGAGAGGGAGGGATTCGAACCCTCGGTACGCTATTAACGTACACACACTTTCCAGGCGTGCTCCTTAAGCCGCTCGGACACCTCTCCAGATGAGTCAAAGAGCATGAGAATACAGCAGACTTATACTTTGTGCAAGCAACTTAAGTTAAATAGCTGCTGCTCTTAACTGTTACAAACTGCTATTAACTGCTAGTAGATACTATTTATAGCGGATAATAGTAATAGCGGATAATAGTGGATACTTGTTGTAGACCTCTAGTTTGGAGCTAGCAACTAGATAGTGTACAATATCTTCGGCTATATATTCTAAGCCACAGCTTTAGTTTTAGATAGAAAGCTGAGGAACTCAAGAAGGATGACAAACTGATGAACAAAACCAATATTTCATTTATTGATTTACAATCCCAAAAAAAACGTCTTGGTGATCGTATCGAACGCGCCATCCATCAGGTATTAGAACATGGAATTTATATCATGGGGCCTGAAGTTTCTGAGCTTGAAAAAAAATTATCTGAATATTGTGATGCTAAACATAGCATTACCTGTTCGAGTGGTACCGATGCCTTAGCACTCGTGTTAATGGCAAAGGGCATAAAACCCGGTGATGCAGTGTTTGTTCCTTCTTTTACGTTTGCAGCAACTGCAGGTGTCGTTGCTTTCTTAGGGGCAACACCTATTTTTATTGATGTATTACCCGATACGTTTAATATTGATCCAAATAATCTTGAGAAGGGCATCGGTATAGCTAAAGAATTGGGTTTGAAACCACGAGCGTTGATTTCCGTAGACTTATATGGCCAACCTGCTGATTACGACCTGCTAGAAAAATTGTGTCAAAAACATGATCTTTGGTTAATGGCAGATGCAGCGCAAAGTTTTGGTGCAACATACAAGGCTAGAAAAGTGGGTACGCTTGGATTAGTCACTGCAACCAGTTTTTATCCCGCTAAACCCTTAGGATGTTATGGAGATGGAGGCGCCATCTTTACGAATGATGATAATCTGGCAGAGATTATTAAAAGCATTCGCGTGCATGGTCAGGGCAAAGAAAAGTATGATAATGTTAGAGTGGGAACGACGGGTCGTTTAGATACCCTACAAGCTGCGATTCTAATAGAAAAATTAGCCATTTTCGAAGAAGAAATGTTGCTTCGACAGAAAATAGCACAGTATTACTCTGATCATTTAAAAGAGGTCGTGACGGTTCCTTTGGTGAATGAACATTCTACTTCGGCCTGGGCACAATATACGATTTGTTTAAAGAACCAAGATCGAAATAAAGTGATTAAAAGCCTTGAAAGTAAGGGGATCCCTACCGCCATTCATTATCCTAAACCCTTACATAAGCAACTAGCATTTAAACAATATCCTACTGCAGGAACTTTATATATTTCTGAAATGCTTGCAGAGAACGTCTTAAGCTTGCCTATGCACCCTTATTTGGATGTAGAACTGCAAGAAAGAATTATTACGGGTGTTAAAGAATCTCTCCTTTCTGAACAAAATCAACAAGAAAGAGTATCGAATGTCGCATCCGCCTATTAAATTTTCTGATGTTAAACCACTTAAAATAGCGGTGATTGGCGCCGGGATGATGGGGCAACATCATTTGCGCATTTGTAGCCAGCTAAAAGAAGTTGAACTGGTCGCCGTGGTGGAACTTGATAAAAATAAAGCTTTAGAAATGGCTGCTCGTTTTGGTATTTTGGCTTGTACTCATGTGGACGAGTTAATTGGAAAAGTAGAAGCAGCCATTGTGGCTGTGCCCTCTATTTTGCATTTGGAAGTTGGGCGGCAATGTCTTTCGAATCATATTCATTGTTTAATTGAAAAACCGTTGGCCGTGACAGAGGCACAATGTTTAGAATTAATTCATCTTGCAGAAAAAAACAAATTAATGCTTCTGGTTGGACATGTCGAACGATTTAATGCGGCTATACAACAACTTTCCAAGGAATTAATAAATAAGCAACATCGTATTCAAATTATGAATACAGAACGCTTAAATCTAAATGTACAAAGAGCAGTCGATGTGGATGTTATTCTGGATTTAATGACTCATGATCTGGATATTATATTGTCATTCATGAATAAACCGGTAAGAGACATTTCAATTCAAACCATTGAACATTTTAAAGCAGGTGAAGCAGATTTTGCAAGTGCCTTAGTTGCATTCGAAGATGGTGCGGTAGCCAATATTTCTGCGAGCCGTATGACGCAGAAAAAAGTACGTAAACTAGAAGTTACAACCGATGGAGGCCATTTTACCTTGGATTTCTTAACTCAAGAAATTTGGTTGCATCGTGGTAATAACAATAATAATCATAGTAATAATAATAGCAATAATAGTAATAATAATCAGATAGAACAAATTGCCGTTCATAAACAAGATGCCTTAACAGCCGAAATATTAAACTTTGTGCAGTCGGTGCGAAGTGGTATTGCCTTAGGTGTAACAGGCAAGGAAGCACTAAAGACATTAAAACTGATTTGGCAATTACAAGAAAAAGGGCGCGCGCAACAAGAAGCGCACAGAATGCAAAAACAGAGGCTCGAAGTGACTTCATAATGGCCATGCATTATCACAGAGACTTATGGCCTGACTGTTATAATCCGCTGGAGGAAGGACGGTTCATTAATAATGTCCGTTCCTAAAAAACCCTATACAAATTTAAAATCTTACCAAACAAATATTCACAGATGCCAAGACTCTGCTTTTATGGGGGAATCGGATTTTAGATAAAGACAATCTGGAAGAGATTTTTAAAGCTTAATGGCTATTACCCATTTTATAGAGAGGTACAAGACTTTTCCATTATCCAATATATGTTATGCGGGTCGTGAGTGCTCAATTTATTCAGGTAATCCAGTACTCAATGGCTAGAAGTACTCGAGAGCTTCTTGCTATTCCCCTCTCCAGCCGAATTATTAGAAGAAGCTGAAGAAACCTCTTCTACTGTTCCAACCACTGATAAGTTGTTAATTAACGAGTTCGCATTGCTTGATTGGCTTGAATTTTTCTGCATCAACATTAAAGGACTTGATGAAGCAACAGGATCAATGTTTATATCAAATTCATATAAATCATTGTTTGCCGGGACGATTCCGATTTCTATACTTTTTAAGTCATTATGCTCTTTGACAAGTATGGATTTTTGATTTTCATACCTTTTTTTAATCCATGCCTTCGTTGCTTCATTAAATAAATTTACATCACCATTCGTTGGCCAGCTGTCCTTCATTTGTTTTTCCATAGCTTGCTGATTCGAATGGACAACAAATCCTTTAGGCTTTATATTAGGAAGTAATCCATGAAGTTTTTCTATAATATTTCTTATATGCAAAAGACCAATTTGAACAATTGTTTTTCCATTCTCTATAATGCAAACGGCAATTTTCAAAGCCATAAAATCTTCTGCTAGTAAATTAATGCTCATCATTTCTGACTGAGAAAAACTACTGACATCTATTTCATTTCCTCTAGGGTCAATAGGTACTTCTGTTATTTTATTTTTGTGAATGAGATCGCGCATTTCTACATTAGTTTCAAATTTCATTAAATCTATTATATCAGAACTGAAATGTTGGTTAGTAGGATTTACAAAGCCCAGGGTCTTCAACTCTTTGAAACCAAATGGTTTACTTCTCATTTTCATTAAATCTGTTTTTAAGCTATTAAATTCTTGTTGATAAGTGTCATTAGCTTCTGAAGATTCAGTACAAATACTTTTAAAACCCATCCCCATTAACTTTTCGATTCTTGCTCCTAACAATTTGTTTACTGCATTATCATCGTGAATATCTGCGAACAAAATTACTTCTTCTGCAATATTTTTCTTATTCAATTGATCAAATTTTTCCTTCAATTCTTTAACTTTATTTTTAAGTTTAGCCTCATAGTTTTTAAAAGTACCATTAGCTACAGCGGCACCTGAGTTGGTATTTGCAATGGGGTGAGTAGCAGCTGCCAGAAACCCTGGAGCTAAACTTTGAGTGCTTATTCCTATGGAAGCTGGGCCTTTGCCATCTTCTTTTGAATGTAAAACTTCAGATTTCGACGTAGTTCCTGATGCTGCAGTAGCTGTATTTGCTGATGATCTCGATTGGACTTCTTTCTTTTGTGCTAGAATATGATCTGCTTTATATTTTTTCATGTGTTTGGCGAGCAGGCTACACATTGGCTTAAGTTGCTTTGGAATTTGTATAGTTAAAATTTTACTCACCCCCCTAAAGATATCTTCAGAGCTGCTTAGACCTTTAATGCTGTTGGCTAATTGCTGAATTAATTGGTATTCTTGAGTATTGGGTGCAAACCTTGTTTCCCAATCGGCCATTATAAACCGAATATTTTCTATAAAAAATTGTTGATAACCTAACTTTTGGGTGTATAACTGTCTATTAGTATTGGCTTCACTACACTCTTTGATAGTTTTTTCTATCAATCTGTCTAGATCTGGACAGATAATATCCTTGGACTTTGCGCCTTGCGAGAATGTTATCTTTTTAGTTGGATTTTTTATAGCGTATTCTTTTGTATAGATATCATCGACTTTTGACAACGCGTCGGATGTTTTTTTAAACGTAGGTTTATCAAGATTTTTCTGCATTGCTTCACCATATTTGGTCTTAATTATTTGATTGGTTGACAATAGTTGAATTGGATGAATTTCTATATCATAGTGATTTAGTTTAATGTTAAGATAAGCACATAGCCTATTTAAATGCGCCATACCCAAGTTAAACAGGACAATTATACCCTCATTCTTATTCAAATTTTCATCAATCATTTTCCTTATATTTATTGCCATATTATTTATTCGAGCGTCTTCATGTTCTTTCTTATAAGCCCCAATCCTTAATAAATCCTCTAAAGGAGCAAGATCTATTCCTTCTTCCAGAGCATATAAATTTGTTTTTTCATTTTCAAGTTGAAACACAAAATCTGATTTTAATTTAAACGCAATTTTTCTTATATACCCATAATAAATGCTTCTAATGCGATAAGATAAGGGTCGACAATTCTCATCATCTTTATTTTTTCCATATGTTCCTTCAGTTCGATATGCATCTATCCACCATTTTTTTTCCTCGCCAGAGACATTATTATTCTTATTAATGAATTCTACAAACGATGCTTCTTTTCCAACAAAATCAAATTTCAGCTCACTACCAATCGTATAATCATTTTCTACCAGCCATAATAGGATTGGCTCCTCTTTTTCAATGTCTTCAACATCTTTTTTCAATTCTGCAGAGGTTGTTTGTGAGTTACATTCCTCCCCAATAGCAAACTGTAATTGTGCTAGTCCGCATTTATTAATAAGATCAGGTACAATTAGAAAAGGAGAAGGGTCCGTATGATCACCTCCAAATACAAATATTACCAATTTAGGTTTTATTTGAATGGATGTCTCTGATGAATTAGATATGGGTTTATCAACCGTAGTAGTTTGTGATGCAGATGTCGTAGTTGCTGTTCCTAGCAAAGTTTGTACGCCCGCTAATGCAGCCTCGGATTTTGTTTTAATATTTTTTGCGTCATTAGTTGGTGGATTTGTTTCTGAAGATGAAGTGGTAACTGTTGCATTTACGCTAGGCTCAACGGAATTTGCAAGGCCAGCGTTTGGTTTTGATATCATAGAAGCTGGGGTGGACATATCAATCTCCTTTTCTTAGCCAATTCTTGAATAGCTTACCAGATCCATTTAAAGAAATACAATTAATTACACTTAAAATTCCAGAAAATAAAAAGAGTCTTTTTTGCAGCACCTCAAGGGTCATCAATACCCATTTGTTGCCCTATACTCTCAGTTGCTCTGCTAAATCATAATTTCACCTTTAATTGGAGCAGCTAGTCTACCGTCGCAACACATAATATTGACAATATTTGTAATTTTTTGGGGTCTTCAATCTGACTGTCTTCTATTCTAAGACCTCTATTTTTCATCATGCGAAAAATTTGTTCTATGATCCAGCGCCAAGTGTACCATGTCAGAATTTGTATTGCAGCTTTGAGTGAATTAACCGGATGTGTTGTCCATAATACCCAACTAATCGCTTGTTCTCCAGATGGAACAGTTTATGTTTCTAGAGCAGAAACACAATAAATAGTAAGCAGTTCTTCGTTATTTGGATTAGGTAATGTCAATGCAGCATATTTGATAGAAATAGTTGCTGTACGTGCCTTACGTTTACCCGTAATTGCTGGTAATTCTAATTCATGGGTTCCCATGTAGACTTCATGCGCTAAAAATTCTGATATCTTTTCTCCATCGGCTAGTTTTCTATCGTGAGAGGCGCGAACTATCAAGTGTGTCTTTGATCGGTATACGTTCAAATATTTCAAAAATATCACTTTCACGGTCGCCAACGACAGTAATCATTCCTGCATTGGATATGTTTTGCTTTGCAGAGAGTGCCGTATTTATCCAACGGATAGACTCTTTTTCTTCAATAGGTCTATTTTTTTTCGTTGATACTCCCTCATCTCGACACCAAGTAATGATACTGCTCATTCCTAGAACATCACGATTTGAGGCGTCTACTATAATCCCTTTGTGTCGGCATCCCCTGTTGGTCCAAAATGATCTTTTTTTATGGATTGCGTAGGGTAAGTTAATTGAATAGTATCTTGTATACATAAAACATGTGCTTTATCAAGACAAGAATCATTGGTTTTATTCGAAAATTCATCGCTTATACCCGTAGGTTCTACGTTTTCATTGCCTAAAAATCTGCTAAATGCAACTTCTGTTGCTCGGTCCCCACCTAATGATTTAATGCACACAGTTAACTTCTCCTGTAGGTGCTTAAAAAATAATGCTCCAGTTTTTGCTAACCTTTGATCACCAAACTGGCCTATTACATAAGAACTAACATCCATCCCGGATCGTAATAATATTGAAGACATCCTATCTCATCCTCTAAGGCTATCAAATTGTGTATAAAATTCATTATTATAAGGAATGTGACTCAAATATCAACGGGTGTGGAAAAATGTGTGCATTGGATAGGTCCTCATGGGGGGATATTACTCTGAAACAAAAAACGCGAATGTATTGAAAAAAATATATGAGATTTTGGTATCAGAAGAATATTCTTGTGAAGTTAGGACTTGGGCACTAAGGTTGCTATTAGATGTTTCTAACTCATTAATCATGCTCAAAGACAATTACTTTATCTTTGATTTAAATGAAATAAAAGATCGTGAAGAATTTGACAAGGCAGTTGATTGGGAACGGGTCAATCGCGTCATGAAAGAATGCGTCCCTGGCCGGAATGAAAAAAAGTAAAAATAGTTGAGTTATATTGTCTATTGTCCGGCTTTGACCCTATAACAACCTTAAATTCAGCTATGTTTTTTTCATTTTTCTATTTAAGGCGGAAAGTGAATTGGTTGACGTGGGTGCAGCATAGCCTTGTATAAGGGCAACCACATCCATTGGTACCTTAGTGGCTTCCGAGATAAAAATTTTTTCAAAAAATTCCACCGCTTTTTCATCATCCGCACCATCGCCTAATAAACTTTTTTCTTGTAAATCTAAGTAATAGTCATCTTTTGTTATTTTCAATTGTAAATTTTTGACATCTAATGAAATATGGTTATATATTTGAATTTGCTCTTCAAGAAGTTTAACAAACATTGGGGCTTCAGACCAAAATTGTAACTTAATCTTATACTCATCAAGAAATTTAAGCTTTGCATCAATTATTTTTTTAAGATCTACAAGCATCGCTTTGACACTATCGTCCATCCCTAAATTATTAATATAGGTTGCAGCAAAATCTAAATAATCAGAAAAATCATCCAGGTATAAACTTTGAGTCATTTTGGGTAGTATTCTGTTTGCTATGTGTTGTAAGGCTTCTGCTGTATTATTACAACAATTTTTAAATTTTCTAATAAAACCATGCGTTTCTATAGTATTTTGTGTATATATATTGGATAAGCTTTGATATATAGAAAATACATCATGAGCTCTAATATGTCTATAATCCCAAGGCAATAAGAGAGTTCTACTTAGAAGATTATTAGATTGATAGAAAATAAAAACTTCCGGATGATGAAAAGTTAATTGAGCATACTCTACATCATCTATAGGAATGATAACTTTTACCTTCTCAAAAAAAGCTTTGAGATAATTATCACCTTCTTTTGGGTCATCTTCGTCTATTGACTCAAGAAAAGCATAAACATGATCTTCCATTCGTAATATTTTAGTTGATTTTAACTCAAATATTATATTGTGTATTATTATTTCAATCAAGCGTTGGATATCGTTAATATTATTCAGTTTTTTGACACCTCGTCCACACCAGCTTTGATGAGATTCGGCATTTGATCTGTAATTTCTTAGCTCGGCTAACTCTTTAATTTCTTTATTTCCATTTATTAAGTTAGTAATGCTAGGGCCCGTTTTATCAATTGTGCGAAAAATAATATAGAGCGGATTATCAGAAAGGTAAGTATCATATAATATTTGTTTAATTGGTGAGGATGCTTGCAGGTAGTTCTCTTTAATCTTCACCATAAATTCTCGCAATATAGGGCTATTCTTATTGCAAACAATAATATCATTATAACTTTTTTTATGCATATAAAATCCATTTTCTGTATTCCATATCTTTAGCTTATCCAATGGAAATGCACTAACATCAGAATCATAGTAAGCTCCTCCAAAATTATCTAGAATTAACAACCTTAATAAATCACTCGCAGAACCATAGTTTGGTCTTAGCTTATCGATCTCAAAACGCACGCACTCATTAAAATAGGCATCAATTTTTGATAAAGCATCTACGTCTCGAAGTTCAATATTATTTGGGGTATCCGAAGAGAGGGCAAATTTTTCTGAGGTAACTTTTACCGAATTTGTATAGGCATTTCCAAATATTGAATTCCTTTGGTCGCCTATTTTATCTAACCATAGATACACCTTAAAGCTTGGATTCAATCTAGCCCAGTTTTTTACATTAGCTATCCTTTCATCAAGCATAGCCTGTCCAACCCATATAAAGTGCAATATTTTTGGTATACCCACATTTTCTCTCAGATTAAATTCTTGAAGGAATCAGCAAAGCAATAAGCTCTTATCTCTATAATGAATTATTGCCTTCATTCTTTTGTCTTGGAATATCATCAATTGCTTGGATTAACATCTTTTTCATATATTCTATGTCAGTTATTTTGGATTCTCTAATTAGTTCAATAATTTGTGAAATTAACCTAATGGACTTAGCAATACCATCATTCCCTGGTTGATTGGCTTGTTGAAGAAGAATATTTTTCTTTGCAACAACAATTTTATCTGTTTTTTTTTGTTCATCTCCCGCCATCATAAATGTATTGGTCATTCTCTTCGCCAGAGGCTGTTGAAACATTAAGGTATCGCTCTTGTCCTTTATTGTTGCATGAAGAGTGTTATTGTAGTTTGCATTCAACCTAAACTTATTGATATCTAACAATTGACTAATACTTTCGCTTGTAAAATTGTTGTAACTAATATCTAAAGTTTTTACATGTTTTAAATTGATAAGAAATTTTGTTGCATTATTGTTTAAGCCATTATGACATAATATTAGAAGTGTTATTGAAGGCCTTGCATTAACTTGATCGACTAACTCCTTTGTCTGATTACTTTCAAGTCCAAAGTCTGTGAGGTCTAATGTTATTTCATTATAAGTTTGAATTTTTTTTAATAATCTTTGAAACTTATCCATTGGCTTATTTGCCGAATTGGGAACTGTAAGTTTTTCCGTTGCCTTCTTTTCAGTCTCATTTTTATCCAACTCAATTTGTTGCTGAATATCTGCACTTTCTTTCATATTAGAACCTCAAAGACAAGTTAACTGTATATCAATTGTATTCGCCGTATGAACAACTCTGCTCATTAAGCTAATTGAATTTCTCAAACCATTTATATATGTAACGATTTATCATTTTCAATTGAATCTTATACAAAGATATGCTTTACATTCCCCCTACCCCTTATTCGGGTGATAGCTATCAATATTTATAAATTATCAAGAATGCTTTCTGGAGTCAATATTTAGTCTTGAATGAGCTGGGGTCAAATCGGACAATCACCAGTTTTTTATTAATTGCACAAGTAACATCAGTTCCTATTATGGCAGGTAGAGTACTAAAAATTGAAATTATATCTATGTATCACAGAAATGTTTCAATGTCGTTAAGCCGCGTTTTTTAGGGAAAATCTGCAAAGGTCATGGTAATTTGACTATTTAAAGGAAAACAACTCTTCTAATAGTAATGAACACCTAATTCACGCGACATGATGTGCGCATCTACCTATTTGACAATATGTCAACAATTGGTTGATTACAAAGACATTCAATGCTGAAAAACAATGGCCATACAAGCTGGACATGTTGGGCCGGGTGCCAAGAACGATTTAGATTGCATAGAAGCTTCGGAACAAATCGATTTATAGTTCGTCAATTGGGGCCAAGATAGGGTTGTCTTACTAAGCTGTTAATAAAGAACAACAATATCTTATGCAAAACTTATGCAAAACAAATTGAAAAATTAAAAATTTATGAAATGTTAAAGAGCTTGATCCATTCGGAGGTAAAGCTATCCTCAGGGCTACTGGCACAACAGGTGCTGTAGAATCCCTGTACCCAACACATGATGGGGACCGCCTAGTAATTAAGATATCGCCTGTGATTATGCACGCTAAAAATGGGCCGGATATTAGTTTATTAACCTTCTTAAAAATAATAATCATATGTAATCGTAATAGAAATTAGAAATTTCCTATTCAACTTATCTAGAGTTAACCTAATATGATGTTTTATAAAATATTTTTTTGATTATTTGAGAAAATCGACAATTTATCTTATCGATTTCACAATAAATTGATAAGATATCTTTCCAATATTTGAAAAAACTGACAATCTATCTTGTCGATTTCTAACTTTGAGAGTATAATGAATTTGGTAATTTTGGATAACTGATGGGAAAAGAAAATGCTAGAGCAACTAAAACAAATTATACTCGATAATCAATCTCTACCCTTAAAAGCCGGAATTCAGCGAAGCCTGAAAATAGAAGTTCTACCTGGTAAGGCTACGATTTGTATAGGCGTTCGGCGATGTGGCAAATCAACTTATATGTCTCAAATAATGCAACGTTTCCTGGATGAGGGCATAGAGCGCAGCAACCTCTTATCTATCGACTTTTTTGATAACCGCCTACATAATTTGCAACATAGTAATTTAGAACAAATTCTTGAAGCCTACTATTCACTTTATCCAGAAAAGAAAAATAATGAAAAAATATACTGCTTTTTTGATGAAATCCAAACCGTTGAAAATTGGGAGTTGTTTATTAATCGCTTACTTCGAGCTGAGGAATGCGAAGTTTATATTACCGGGTCTTCTGCAAAAATGTTGTCTAAGGAAATTGCTACACAAATGCGCGGACGATCACTTGCATGGGAAATGTTTCCGCTTTCATTTCATGAATTTCTTAAATTTAATCAAGTAGACTTTGCACCTTTATCCACTAAACAGCGATTGCTTATGAATAAGCATTTTGATTTATATTTTAAGAAAGGTGGTTTCCCTGAAACTGCCACGGTTAATGAGAATTTACGTATAAAGATACACCAGGAATATTTCAACACCATTATATTTAGGGATTTAATTGAAAGGCATGATATCAAGCATCCCAAAGCTATACTCGATTTGGCACAGTTTTTATTACATAATGTTTCTTCCCGGTATAGTATAAAAAGCTTATATAGATATTTAAAATTACTGCACCATAGTATATCTACAGATACAATTGCACAATATATGGATTGGTTTGAAGATGCTTACTTCTTGTTTCAAGTCTATATTTATGACGGTTCATTAAAGCGCGCCAGCACGAATGATAAAAAAATATATTGCATTGATCACGCCCTAGTAACTTCGGTGGCATCTGGAATTTTAGTCAATTCGGGACATTTATTAGAATCGATGGTTTATGTGGCATTAAGACGACTTACGGAAAAAATATATTATTATCGGACAAAGAGTAGTAAAGAAGTTGATTTTATCATTATTTTAAATTCCAAAGAAAGACGGTTAATCCAGGTCTGTGAATCATTGGTTGAGCCCAAAACTATGCAGCGTGAAATAAACGCTTTAAATGAAGCAATGGAAGAGTTAGATTTAAAAATAGGGATAATATTGACAAGAGTGGAAGAGAAAAAGATTTCTGTAGCCAATGGTGATATATTGGTCATGCCAGTATGGAAATTCTTATTAGAGGAGAATGAATAGTATCCAGTCTCATTCAGATTCCAAAATATTGGATGACATAAAATAAATAATAATTTTTTATAGGGACCCTGGGGTCAAAGCCGGCCAAGAGACAATATAGCTCAGCTTGGTGATATGAAAGGTTATTATTCAGTTTCGGTTTCTGGCAATTGGAGAATAACCTTTAAGATTATTGATGAAAATGTCTATGATGTTGATTATCTAGATTATCATTAGGAGCTTTATATGAGTATAAAAACCCCATCGTCTCCTGGAGAAATTTTATTGGAAATGTTTATTAAGCCTTTGGGTATATCAATCACCGAAGCTGCTGAAGCCCTTGGCGTCACCAGAAAAACTTTTTCAAATCTTATAAATGGACATTCTAGAATGTTCAGCTGGGCCATCAATAATGTCACGAAGGTTTGTAGAGGCCGTGTAAGCGGTCTTCCCATTATAGAAAACTGGAGGAATAACCAAAGGCAATTTTTTGGGTTCATCGGACATGGTTTTTTTAGTTTTCTTAAGGTAATCATTCCAAATGCAAAAAATATAATGCCAAAGTCTATAGGGTAGTAAAACATCTACCAGTATATACGCATATTGTCGATAAAATATTTTAGTTAACTTTATCACAACGGGATTAGCATTACCTTCATGCTATTCTCTGTTTATTTATACAATATGTAATGCATTACTAATAATATGATATAATTAATGTAATGGGTTCCTATTAGGAGTGATATTCAAAATGTTTGAAGAGCTGCAAAATTTAAGCCGAAAGTTTTTAGATATAAAAAATCAAAAATACAAGCGTTATTTTATTCAACATACACGTTTATCTCAACGTTTATCTATACTCATGGGTCAAAGAGGGATAGGAAAAACAACCACCTTAATTCAATACTTATTAGACTATGCAAATCAGGACCGATTAGATTCCAGAATTCTATATGTTCAGGCTGATCATTTTTTAATGGGGAATACTTCTTTGTATGAAGTCACTGAAACATTTCATAAATATGGCGGTACATTTATTGCAATCGATGAAATTCATAAATATACAAACTGGTCTTTAGAATTAAAAAGTATTTATGATACTTTCCCAGATCTAAAAATTATTGCATCTGGAAGTTCAGCTTTAGAAATTCAAAAGGGCACTCATGATCTAAGTCGACGTGCTGTAGTATACCATTTGTATGGGCTTTCATTTCGGGAATATTTAGAATTATATTATAATCTATCTCTGGAATCCTTTACTTTAAAGGAAATAATAAATAATCATATTCGAATCGCAGACGACATTATTTCTATTATACAAGATTCAGGGAAAAAAATATTGCCTCATTTTTTGGATTATTTAAATTATGGCTATTACCCATTTTATAGAGAGGTACAAGATTTCTCCATTTTCCAGTTATTACTAGAACAAAACATACATATTACCATTGAATCAGATCTGGTCGCAATTTATACTCATCTCACCGGGAATAGTGTTAAAAAAATAAAACAATTATTGTCATTTATTGCTAAATCAGTTCCTTTTATTCCAAACTGGAATAAAATAAAATCCATAGTAGAAGTCAGTGATGATCGTACGCTTAAAACCTACTTTAAATACCTTGAGGATGCAGAGTTAATACAAACTATTTCCAAAGCGACTCAAAAGATGAGTAAATTAGAGCACTCAGAAAAAATATATTTAAATAATGCAAATCAAATGTTTGCCTTATCCTCCAACCATTGTAATATGGGAACCATTCGGGAGATATTCTTTTTTAATTCTCTTTCAACTAAACATGAGTTGACCTTGCCCTTACATGGAGATTTTTTGGTCGACGGACAATTTTTATTTGAAATTGGCGGAAAGAAAAAAGGATTTCAACAAATTAAAAATGTTAATGATGCCTATCTTGCTTGTGATGATATAGAAACAGGGATGGGTAATAAAATTCCTTTATGGTTATTTGGTTTTTTATATTAATGAGCAAAAATAACATGATTGTATTCTTTGCAACAGAGACTTGCTTCTTAAAAGGAATAAGTAGATACATCTATAATATCAAACAAAACAAGGCCCAAGCGGGGGCCAAAGTGAAGGTCAAGTCACCATTGAAATAGAGGACTATGGGGTCAAAAGCCGGACAATAGACAATATAACTCAGCCATAATCTACCCTATCAGTGGTTTTCACGAACTGTAGATGAACCAGCGTCAGATTTAATTTTATCGTTTTTAGTTTTTGTGGATATCTGAAGTTGTAAGGCGGTGGCTTCTGGTGTTTGCACTTGACTTCTCCCAACAATTAGAACCATAAGTATATGTGTCATCTTAGTATTTTATTATTTTGCCTTATATTGAATGAAAAAGTCAATCGTCTTGTGCTTATACTCATTTTAATAGAGTCGACTGCGGCCGAGACAGCTGCTGTGGTCGTGGCAAGCGCAGTTTGTTTTGCGTCAACAGTCGGAGTTATAGAAGTGGTGGTTTTTTGCGGCGATGACGTCGATGTGGTTGGGGAGGGGATATCGACATTTGTGATTCAATCTGACGCTTTTAGTAATATAAAGTATCCTCAATAACAGGCAAGTACAATAAATTTAACAAAAAGTCATGGTTCTTCGACTATTTGAAAACTTCGTCTATTTCATCAGATTCTAAAACTTTAATTCCCCATCTCAATAACATTTCTGGATCAGCTTTTTGAATCCATTGACGATAATGTTCAGGGATGGAATGGAATTTTTGCTCGAGTTGAAGTAGTAGCAATTTACTTTCACCTTGATGCACGCCTTGTTGTACACCTTGCTGTATACCTTGCTGTACACCTTGTTGTATACCTATTTGTATACCCTGTTTTTCACCTTGCTCTATAAGTTGTTCTGCTAAAGTCATGATTTCACCTTTAATTGACGCTGCCAGCCCATTCTGTAGCGTTTCGATAAATTCTTGAGGGGTTTTCGTCATGTTTCCTTTAAGTAATACGTATTTTAGCAAATCCAGAATATAGATGCTAGCGCTATTTTCATGCTCTATCTTTTTTATCAGTTTAATCAAGATGTTAACGTTAGGCCAAAAGTCTCTATCCATGATATGTTTGAAAACATATGTCATTACAGCAGACCAATGTTGCTTTTGAAGGTCTTCGTCTTGTATATCATGTGTATCTACAAGCAAGAAATTTTTAAATAAGATATCTTCCACTAATTCAGCTGGGCCATCAATGATGTCACGAAGGTTTGTTGAGGCCGTGTAAGCGGTCTTCCCATTATAGAAAACTAGAGGAATAACCAAAGGCAATTTTTTGGGTTCATCGGACATGGTTTTTTTAGTTTTCTTAAGGTAATCATTCCAAATGCAAAAAATATAATGCCAAAGTCTATAGGGTAGTAAAACATCTACCGTGGACTGGTGTTCTGCGAGAATGTATATAAATCCGATATCATCACTTTCTTTGAAATTAACCTGATAGAGAATGTCGGACCTCAATTCGTTTAATTTCTCGTCCACATAACTGTTTGCACAAAGCAGCAAGGAGTTTAAATCAAGCAATGAAGTTATTTTTTCAGGTAAGTATTGTTTAAAGAAGTCTTGAGCAACGCGGAGATCTTTCATTACATTTTTGAAAGTTTTGTCGTGAACGGCATTAATTTCAATCATTTAGTTTGTCCACCTTTAATCTTTTATCAACATTAAAAGACGCAACACTTTCTCTATTGTGCAGTACATTTCTCACAAACTATCACAAAAAACAATATTTGTAAATAGGCTTAACAACACATGGCTGAAGAATTATGTTCCGAGTAATGCAAAACCGTTTTTGCAAGTTGATATAAGCGTTATTATTTTACCAATGAACGATGTTACAACTAGACTATAGGAAGAATACTTGGACAAACTAATATGGTGAGATCCTATGTCATATCGATTTGTGAGTGAGTTGCTAAATACAAGTAGAGTACTTGGACAAACCTTGCATAATCAGCGATCGATAAATTTTGAGTGAAAATGGCTAAATATTGTATTAATCCTCACTTATATCTTTTTTCCTACAAATTTATGCGCAAAATTGCCACTATCCACTAAACCACAAATAGGGTATTGTTCTTTACATCTCAATATTTATTTGCATGGATGCAAACAATATAAGTATGAAAAGGAATTATTCTAATTTGTTGAGTTAAGTAAATCATTGGCTTAATCTAGGATTTAATTTATTTAATCCCGATTCACTCATTGAACATTATATTGTTTTGAAATAAGGAAGTTTAACATTGAGAAACAATCAACACATTGCACAGCAAATATTCGATTCGCAAGCATTCAATTCAAAAGTCAGTATTGACTACATTGCTAACATTCAAAATATTGCAAATCAACAGGAAGCAACAAAAAAACATCTTGAACAAGAACTGCAGCTGGGCCTTCAAGATTTTTTTGGAAGAGGCATTGCGAAGGACATTGAAAAAGCCAAGGAATCTCTAAAAAGAGGTGTGGGATTAGGCCATGTGTCTTCTCAGATTATGCTGGGTATCTGCTATGAACTCTGCTATAAAGGAACATCCTTTGGGCTTCAGGATTTTAATGAATCCTTTAGATGGTTTGTCAAAGGTGCCGAATTTGGTGGAGGTCTAGATGGAAAATTACTCATGGCTGTTTTCTATGCATCCGGACAACACACACCAATCTATGATGCCCAGGTTTATAAAATATTAGAGGAATTGGCCACAGAAGCGCGCAATTATTTACTCCGCTTTATTGTTAGTCGATATGAAACATCAGCGAATAAGGGTGATACGGTTGCGCAGTTTAAGGTTGCCAGCGCCCTTGAAGAGATGGGTGGGCCAGTCAATCTAACAAGAGCCGCTCTTTTATTTGAAACAGCCGCGCGAGCGGGCCATATTCAAGCTCAGCATGAAATAGCTCGGTATTATGAGCAGGGCATTGTGGTTAAAAAGGATGTCAAGACAGCTGCAGCCTGGTATGAACGCGCTGCAAGACTTGGAGATCACAAGTCTCAATATCAATGGGCTCTTTTTTTAATCCGTCACCCGAGCATTAAAAACCTGGAACTTGCTGCGAGCTGGCTAAGAGTAGCCTCACTTAATGATGCGATAGCAAGTGATTGCCTTAAACAGCTATTGTCAGAAGCACCTCAATTATCAGTGATAAAATCTGATTTGCCTGATTTAACAGATAAAGCAGCGCTATCAAAATTAGTCACAATGACTACCCCGCCCAATACCTTGCTTAGAGAACGGGATGAACTATTAGAAAATCATCGGACTTTAAGTCAAGAAGCCATAATGAATGGTTTTTCCATTGATTATGAAGCCCTCCCCATTGCAGGAGACAGAATTGCTTATTCCGTCCAAAAGATGAATGGCCATTATCGCTTTTGTCTAGAACATTGGGATCCCTATCTCTTAAAGAAAGTCACACTATCCAAAGAAATAACCAGATCTCACTCATGGTTAAATTGTACTGACTCTATACGTTTGCAGGTCCCTGGGCGCGAAAACACCCTAGTAGAATTTAATCCCAATGGCATTCTGTCTGTTAAAATTTTAGAAGGACAAACTCATATTGCTTTTAGCGTTCGAAGTACTGTTCCATTGAACGCTTATAACACTCAAACTGCAGCTCTAGATATAATCAAAGTGTCTGAAATCAGACGCAATGGAAAAATTCATCTTCAAAGCGATAATGCCTTGCCGTTTGATTTATCTTGCATAGAGAGCCTAGAAAATGTAGGTATAGAAGCCAATCAAATTCATTACCAAGACAATACTTTTCGTGTATCAGGTGAATTAGAGATTCTTTATAAAAAAGCACAAAACATATCGCAACCCATTTATACGCCTGGAAGCATGAGTCTAGTTTTTTCTGAACAGAGCAAGGATCCCAGCCATATTTTAACAGACCTTAAGGCGAGTCAGGATAAAGAACATATCACAACAGCTAAAATGCTTAAGGATTGTTTTTCAATTTCACCAGAAATAATTCTGCCTATTATTTTTAGTTATTTAGGAAAAAGTTCCCATCAAGCATTATCGATTAAAAGCAACTCACCCCTTGTCCTGGGCTCGGCAGTCAAGTTAATCAATCTAGAAGCTTTTGGCAAAGTCGAAATACAGACGCCTTTCCTCGATTTAAACAATGCCTCCTTAAAAAGCGGCACAGAGGTTATGCTCGATGCCCCACAAATGAAATTAGGCCGTCTTGTAGGCCCGCTTAAGAATAAATCACCCTCATCCATTTTAAGCTCTGGAAAAACTACCTTCACTGCAAAGCAAAAACTGGAAATGGAAGGCCTTCATATTTATAGTGGAGGGCTCTTTACGATTAATAGTCCCAATCCGGTGGATAACCTTTCAACAGATATCACCGTTCGGGATGAAGTTGTATTGAATACGCCACATTTTGTGCATCGACAAGCCTTTATAAATACAGGTCCCTCCCTTAGCATAACCTCCATCCCAGCCCGGTTCCGAGTTTCAAAATCCGTTTGCATCAGTGGAGAAATAACGGTTATAGGCGCTTCGGAATTATCTTGTCAACGAATAGGAGACATGATAAACCAAGTATGGAAGGATAAGAAACCACAACTAAAAAGCATTGCTGAGTATCAAACGGTTACCAGACAAAGAATGGAGACCCAGTGGAAAACAGGGGCATTAGGTATTAAACATAGCCCTCGATTAGTCAATAAACCGTATTCAGAACGAGTGTCTGGCACGATTCATGCCCCGATAATATCCATTGCCTCCAAAATCCAGATAGATGGCGTTAATATTAATATTTTTGGGGTGATGTCAGTTCTGGCTATCGATATTAAAAATTTTGATAAATTATATGTGGGTAGACAAGCGGTCATTTTACAACCCGCAGCCCGATTTAGATCTCAAATACCTTTGTTGGAAGGTGTAAGCTTTAACCCTTTGTTTGAACCTCGTATGAATGCATTCCCCTTTATTATGCAGCCCTTGATTCCTGTATCAACCCACATAGATTTATCTCATGTGTGTGTTCTAACGGATGGTCAATTGAAACCTTATGATGGTTCAATACCTATCCTTCCCCATCCTCTTCAAGAAGAAAAGGATATCGTAGACAAACTCATGAAAGGGGCTGGCCGTCATTTTATAGATGAAAACTCAAAAAATCCAGAAGCTCTATTAGCTTGGGTAAAATATAATGCTTGGAAATTATATAAAGAAGGTTTATCTCTCAAGACCATTCAGGAGCCAGTATTATATTACAAGGAAATCACTTATATTTTTCAAACAGGCCAATCCTCTCAGGTTTTGACCCCTATCGTAAAACTACCTAAATCTTGGAATAACACAAAACGCATTAACAGCGGTGCTTATCTTTATGCCCTAGAAGGAATTGACATTCATGGCAATGGTGCTGATTCAATTTTTACATTAACGGGCAGTTTGGAATCAGAGGGCACAGTAGCTGTTTATGATGTGAATCGAGTCCACATTGAAAAACCCGTTTATCAAAAAACAGAGCGCGTTGCCAATACTTATCGGAAAGATAGTATGCTGGGCGGGGACCGTGTGTGTCATGAACTGTCGGATATCACGACAAGTACCCCTGTGGATGGGGGGGATATCAAGGCTAATCTCATTGATATGAATAACGTTTCCTTGCTCCATATCCAAGGGGCAGAACTTTTTGCTAAGAAAACAATGGACTTTAAGGTTGGTAAAATTGACGTTGTCCCCATCATAGCAAGCTGGATACAACACTATAATAATCATGCCAGCAATCGCTGTGGATATAAAGAGGCTGATGAATCATTATTAAGACATGCCATTATTCCCGCAAACTTGTCGTCACCTGAGGGAACCGTGTCAATATCCGCAGGCGTACAAAGGCTGAATGCCCTAGCTTGTGCTGCAAGAAAACTCCATCTTGAAGCCACCCAAGTTATAGAATTCCCAACAACTACTATAACAGAACGAGCTCCCACCCAATATGTTTCAAAAGGCTTACGTTCCTCGACTATTACCGGCGAATACCAAAAAGGCATCACTGCCTCTTTACAAGCAGAAGAAATTATGTGTGTTTCCAAGGGAAACATCTACATGGTTGGCACAGAAATGCTCGCCATTAGTATTGAGCTTATCGCTGACAAAGGCATAACAGCCATCCCCTTGATATTAAAACAATGGTTCCAAACCTCGTCTACAGGTTTACGTGGCCTTAGCCTGTATGCTCAAAACAAGTCAGAATCCCATGAATATGGCATTGTCCCTAGCTTCTATGCTCGCCAAAATATCAAGATGACAACTCAAAACAACCATGTGGTTTTAGTTGGACCTCGCTTATGCGCAGGCGAAACTCTAGAATTCTCTACCCCTAATGGGACAGTTTCTATCCTACCAGCTGTTTTTCATCATGATATTTCAAGCACAGAATTTTCCGTAGGCTTAAGCTTCTTTGGTTCGCAAATGATAGAAGGCTTAATCCAAAAAGACTTTCGTCAAGCCGCCCTAGGTATGTTAAGAGAATTTCCCTTGCTAGCCAGCATGGAAGCTTTGATGAAAAAAGAAAGCGGTGCGGCTGATAAAATTGGCAATGGCATGAAAGCCCTTTATTATACCTATAAACTCTACAAAGATTTTGCTAAGTCATCTTTAAAGGATTTTGCCTGCAAGCCAATAAATACCAATGTTAAACTGCGCTTTGGCACTACCGACACACAACAATCTTGGACCGATTTACCCTACCTTGGTTACAAGCCAGAAACATTATCATTAAAGCTAAAAATCTGCATTCTAAAGGCACACAAGCAAAATGCGAAAACCTATCTGCTACTGTTGAGCAGAATATAACCATTGAAGCAGCTGAACAAATGGCCCGTTCAGAAACCTTAGGTGC
>CAWDVG010000003.1:0-131928 GCA_963805795.1 uncultured Gammaproteobacteria bacterium | reverse complement strand
CTGTCTGTAATCAGTAGTTTATAACTAATAGTTGTTGAATCTTGCTGCTCAGTCGCTCCGCATAACAGGTAATCGCATTGGGCAAGTCGCCATAAATAAACACACCTGCGTAGGCAGAAGGTAAATAGACTCCTTCTGTAATATGGTTAGCTGCAAGGAAAGCTCGTCGCAATATCCAACAGCCCCGCATGCAATTTAGAAGAAGTTCGCTCTGCACAACATTCTTTGGACAAAGAAAGATGGGGTCATACCACAATCTTCTCCAGTCGCGATACTTTCTAAGCAGTTCCAATGCGATCCCCATTGCACCACTTTTCCTGGCTCATGAATGTTGCCGTTGATCAACCCATTCAGAATATCAAAATATGTTGGATCATCCTGGCATTTTTCTTTTATCGCTTTTAGTTCATTACTCACTTCAGGGGTATGCATGGGGGCCAGTGATAATCTACCTCGTGCATGTTCATGCCAGCCCTGATGACTTCCATCTTCCCTAGAGTAACTGATAACAGAGATAGCAATACCTTCTTCTTGTTCCGTTAATACAGTCAATATTTCCTTTGTGTTGTCTTCACTAACCCTCAAAGGACTCACAAATTTTAACTCGGTTATAAATACTGAATCAGTCGGACATATGAGTTGTCCAGCAGCAGCCATTAACTCAACATAAAATGTCCCTGGTAAAGTAGAGACCCCGCCCAGCTTGTGTTCCCGTAAAAACCAATCATCCGTCGCTGACACTCGTGAAAACAAGTACCGATATTTTAAATCCTTTCTAATGATTTCTTGGGTAAAAAGAGGTGACTTGACCGACTGCAAATGCAGATCTTGTAATGCCAAGCGTTCTTTCAATTTCTGAACTTGGCCTCGTTCTGCAGCACCAACCTCCTGCCAGCCATCCCAGTTAATTACTAGAACTGAAGATTTGGGGTTAACCTGAGTACAATAGGAACCGAAGGCATCTAAAAATGCATTCGCACCCCCATAATCACATTGGCCCATCATACTTTTAATTGACATAATTGAAGAAGCCAATACAATAAAGCAATTTTCTTGATTACCAAAAAGCTTATATATATTCAATGTCCCTTGTAATTTGGGCTCGAAAATCCTATCCGAATAACTACGGTCCTTATGCAAAATAAATTGCCCACCTGCAACACCAGCACAATGGATCACGCCATCGATCTCACCTATTTGTTCTTCTATCCAACTGCTGACACCTTGCATATCTTCAAGACTGCTAACATCTGCCAACATTGGATACACGGTGCTTCCTTTATGCTCCAATTGCATCAACGTACGTAGCTTTTCAACCACGGAAGAATCTGATGTACTATTCGAAAGATAGGCATCCCATTCAGCACGGACTGGTAGCGCAGTGCGTCCAGTTAATATAAGAGTCGCTTGACAGGCTTTAGCCAAATATTCCGCCAATACTAAACCAATGCCACCCAATCCACCGGTAATTAAATATGTTCCATTTACCTTAAGACGCTTCGGAAGACCCTCCACTTCAGATAGATGAATCGGTTTGGATTCCATTTCAAAGCAATCCGTATTTCGACAAGCTAGGATGGTGCTTGTACCAACATCAGACAAACTTCTTGATAAAATTATCGATGATAAGGCTTCTAAATCTCGTTCTATCAACTCAATATCGATACAATGGCAGTTAATGTAAGAATATTCTATGGGAATACATTTCACTAAACCTTGTACTGTTGCTTTTTCTGGACACAGCCATTCTTTTCCTGTAACTGAATAAAGGCCATTACCAATAATGGTACATAATAATCGATGACCGGGCTGGCTCTTCGTTACCGCTTGTACAGTGTAAAGCACACTATAAAAACCCAAACGTTGATAGCTCTCAATGCTCTCTTGCATTACTTCATGATTAGCTTCCTCAGCCGTTACCAAACCTAAATGGAGGATATGATCACAAACTACTTGTTCCTTGTGCAAGCTATCAAATATGCGTTTATAATCTTCAGCTATATCGAACCTAATTTGAAAAGCTTTTTCTGAAGCGTTGTAGTTAAACTGCGTCCCTTCAGAAACAGAATAAACTTCATTTTCTTGACGTAAGCGATTTGTCAAGGCTTGAGCCAATCCATTCCTATCGCCAAATACTAAAATATGCTTGCCCTTTATATCTGACACCAGCGGTAACATCGGTAATCTTTTCCAGGAAGGTGCATAAAACCAATTATCTAATGGTTGACGCTGATATCGACTGCTATCCTCCTCAATTTTTTTTGTCATAACCTCTGGTTCAACCCAGTGCCGACGTCGTTCAAAGGAATAGGTTGGCAAAGGTAATTTATGGCGGCGTTCTTCTTTATCATATAAAAGCTTAAAATCTACCTCATGACCTTGTAACCAAAGTTCCCCCAGCGCTTGGTAGAAATAACGTTCTGCACAAGTATTGTCTTTCCCCCTAGGCAACGAACGTACCACTGCATGCTTTTCTTCTTGGCGCTCTGGATGTTGCATCGCTAAACCATACAAGGTTTCTCCTGGCCCGACTTCTAATAAAATTCCACTGTATCCTTTAAGCAGCTCGCCCAATCCTCGGCTAAAATACACCGGCTCACAAATATGCTTTAGCCAATACGATGCACTTTGAGCTTCCTCTCGTGTCATCCAATTCCCGCTGACATTCGAAATAATCGGAATAGTGGGTTCGTTAAAGCGTACTTCTTTTAGAATCTTCTCAAACGCATTCAACATCGGCAACATCATCGATGAATGGAACGCATGTGATGTCTGCAAAATACGACAAAATAATTCTTGTTGCTTAAATTTTGCCTCTAATGCCGCAATACTCTCTCGAGGTCCCGATAAGACACAAGAGTTTTCTGTATTGATGGCTGCCAATGAAACATCGCTTGGTAATGTTCCTGCAAGCAAATCATAGGCTTGACCCACTGCCAGCATCGAACCTAAAGGCAATTCTGCAATTAACCGGCCTCTCGCTTCTACCAACTTCAAGGCATCTTTTAATGAAAAAATACCACTCACACAAGCTGCTACATATTCACCTAAACTATGTCCTATCAAAGCAGTAGGCGTTATCCCCACAGATTGCCATAATCGATATAAGGCATATTCGACCGCAAATAACGCCGGTTGCGTATAACGCGTATTATCTAGTTGCTCTTTGGTTGTCTCCAATTTCTCTTGCGTAGGATATAAAATCTCACGTAAATCATATCCAGCAAACCCTTGCAAAATCTCTGAGCACTCATCAATTGCCGCTCGAAACACAGCTTGACGCTCATATAATACTTTGCCCATCTCCACATATTGCGTACCTTGACCGCTGAACATGAATAGAATAGACCGCTCTCGTGTCTCATTCGCCCCAGTCCAAAACCTCACATCACCGGCGTCTTCTCCTAAACCCGCTAATATCTCTTCACGGCTACTAGCCACCACAAACAACTTATGAGAAAACGAAACACGACCCGTCTGCAAGGTGTAGGCAAGATCCGCTAAGGGAACCCGCGGTGCCTGTTCAAGATAAATTTGCAACTGCTCGCGCATCTTTGTTAAGCTCCAGCTGCTTTGTGCAGACAAGCAAATGATGTGATTTTGCTTGTGCGACACACTTGATGGTGCTAATTTTGGAGCTTCTTTTACTATGACGTGAGCATTTGTGCCGCCCACCCCAAATGAGCTGACACCTGCTATCCGATTGGAATTATTTTCAACCGTCCAAGGCCGTGTTTCAGTATTGACATAAAATGGTGAGTTTTCAAAATCAATCTGCGGATTTGCTTCAGAAAAATGCAAGCTAGGAACAAGAGTCTTATTTTTTAATAAAAGAATGGTCTTAATTAAGCCGGCGATTCCTGATGCAGACTCAGGATGACCAATATTCGTTTTGACTGATCCAATGGCACAATATTGTTTTTTTTGAAAATTGGATTCTTTGGCAAAAGCACGCGTCAAGGCGGACAACTCAATGGGATCACCAATGGCTGTCCCTGTGCCATGGCACTCTACATAAGTAATATCATCAGCTTTAATACCACTCATATTGATTGCATCGCTGATAACATTTGTCTGACCTAGCTCACTTGGTGCTGTAAAACCAACTTTTCGGCTACCGTCATTGTTAATGGCTGAACCTTTAATGACAGCTTCGATGTGATCGGCGTCTCTAATGGCATCCTCTAATCGTTTCAGCACCAAAAGACCTGCGCCACTAGTAAAAAAAGTCCCATCTCCTTTTTTATCAAATGTTCTTGTGAAACCGTCGGAAGAATGGAAAAGCCCCTTCTTATACAAATACCCTTTTTTAGGATAAGGTTCTATTTTAATACCGCCCGCTATGGCCATAGCACATTCACCACTGAGTAAACTTTGGCAGGCTGAGTGAACAGCAACTAGAGAAGAGGAACAAGCCGTTTGTATGTTCAGAGCAGGACCAGTTAAATTCAATTGATAGGCTAATCTAGTAGCTAGATACTCGTTATCTACATCGACAGACGACCAAGACATGTTTTTTTTAATGCCGTTCTCGTTATATTTATAATGTCTATATGAGCTTCCTGAGCCGATGAATGCACCAACAGAAGCATCTCCTTGTTTGAAAATATTATATCCAGCATTCTCAAACGCCTCCCAGGCAAGTTCAAGGATGATACGATGCTCAAAACTAGCTTTCATCGCTTCATTTGGAGTGTAGCCCCAAAATTTTTCATCAAACTTTTCGTAATCTTCAATGGGGGGATAAAGTTTTACATAATCAGTATTCTGAATTAATTCGATATCAACACCCTGTTCAATTAATTCTTGCTTTGTTAAAGGGGTTAGGCAATGCTTAGCATTAGCAAGATTATGCCAATATTCCGCAATATTTTTACAGCTAGGAAATCTACAGGACATCCCTATGATGGCTATTTCTAAATTTGAGGTATCATCAGACACTTAAAAACTCTCGCAATCCAGTTTTAATTCGATAAAATGATAATATAAGAACGCTATCCTTACTATATAAGACAACAAAAGACAACTGCCCACGCATTCGCTAACCATATTGTCTGCCAAATGAAAAATTTTCGCAATAAATTTTATCTTGACACAGAATACCTATGTTTTAAAATAAATTTCCTCTCTTATAAAGAGACGCCATTAAGTTATGACTTAAATGCTTATTAAAAGTTAGCAACGCAAAAGGAATGGGTGACCTACAACTACAGGAGTAATTATGATTACTTCCAAAGATGACCTTGAGAAAAAATTGCTGGACGATAATACTTCGGATATATCTCTTGCTCTGGAAACGGAAGCCGATGGTGATTGTGCTTTTCATGCTGCATTAGGAAAATGGAATGAAGAGCAAGGAAAATTGATATGCGAAAAGGTTGATGAAGAAAGAAGTAAAATGGCTAAGGCCATAAGGGAATGCAATGATAACAGCCCAATATTTCCCATAGTCGTAGAAGTTATTCAGGAAATGTTGATCAGAGGTGACGGTAGAAATGCAACATTTCAAAGGCTTCGTTCAGAATATGAGACATTTTTAAATAGTAAAAATATTGCAGAACAAGAAGCTTGGCTAAGGCTTCAAACCGGTTTAAAAGAAAATGTCGGGGTTTTTGGATACATAATAAATAAAACTCAAAATAGAAAAGACCTTGCGGAATTTAAACAACAATTCCATCATTGTTTAAACTTGGAGAGCGGATCTTTATATGGACTTATCTTTTCTGATCAGTCTTTGACAACATTATTCAAAGCCTATAATACTGCAGCCCAACGTGAATTTGGTTTGGCTAAACGTATATTAGAAAACAGAGATATTTTATCTGCCTATGCAGAATTTATCGAAAGGCCAAGACAATGGTTGCTTCCCCTTGAATTAAAAATTATGGCTGCGGTTTTTAACTTAAATATAACATTTCAATGTTATAACCCACATACAAAATCATTTAGCATGCCGGAAGATCTGAATCCGAATGCCCCCACCTCCGTCAAAGTATGCTTCGATGGTGAAGGTCATTTTATGCGGATGTATAGCCCATTAACTAATCGCGAAGCCTGTGGTAAAGTACTCGGTAAAAGTGTTTTCATGATAGCTATTATTAGCATTGACACCATCGGCGGTTTTATAAATACAAAATTGATTGCAGACCTTGATCAACAAGGAGTAAACCTCGATGCAACCAATCTAATTAATTCTTGTCAATATGTCATTTTTTCTTATTCTGCAGTTTCTATGTATTCAATTGGAACCCTTTTGAATCGTGCTTATGGTGCTAAAGAAATTAAGACATTGAATAAAATTTTAAATAATGGCTTTATGTTTGCCATACCTGTAGGAATAGCATCAGCTGGTTTGCTACTTTTATGTGCCCCTCTATTAAAAGGATTACAGCAACCCGAGGAATCTGTCTCGATTACTCAAAACTATTTTTTTGGTTTTTCTTGGGGCATACCGGCCTTTTTGTGTCTTGCAGCTGCACAACAAGCTACCACTTTAAAAACCAGAAATATTGGTTTTTTCCTATTATCAAAACTTACCACCAACGCAATGACAACCGGACTAGGTTACGCGCTTATACAAACTTCTTTGCATGCTGCAGGGATGGGACACGCAAGTTCCATTTCAGCCTGGGTGAATTTGCTAGGTTTAGTTTCGATATTAAAATATGCTCCGGCCTTTGAACAATATAAATACTTTAGTTATGAAGCCTTCGCCTATAGTAAGCAAGTGATTAGCGAGTTATGGGATTTATCCTGGCCTGTTCTGGCACAAATTTTAACTGAAGGCTTAAGAGTGATTGGCTCCACTGCAATCATTGGTGGCATAATGTCTTCTACAGATATAAAAGCCAATGAAATCGCAACGTTATATATTACACTTCTAATGACAGTCCCTGCCTTTGGCCTTGGGCAAACTTGTAATTACCTATGCAGTGAAGTGCGGGGACGTCATGTTGTAGAATTTAGTAGAGCACAAAAAATATCTGATGCAATCAAACTAGGTGCTTCGTGTATTATTACTGGCACAGGCATGTCTCTTATGATTATTACAATATTTGGGACATTATCTAGCCAACTAGTCTTAACTTTTGTCCATACCTCTAATCCTGAACTTGAAGATATTAAAAAGACAACCCTAACGCTGCTGCTTATTGGCAGTGTAAGTCAAGCGTTCGAATCTATTAGAATTATAACTTCAAGCGCAATACAAGGGGCTCTCAACGACACTAAATATGCTTCGAAAATTAGGGTACTTCTTGTCTGTGGTCTAGGTTTTGGAGCTGCCTGTGCACTCGGTATACCAACCGTTTTAGGGCTAGGCTCAGCAGGCGTTTATCTTGGTAAGGGCATTGGCATGATATCGGCTAGTGTGCTCGTTGGTCGTCATTGGTATAATCAAATCCATTTAGGCTTACCTGAACCAACGACCAAAAATGAGTCAAAGAAAAAACAGAGTGCTGCCAATGATTCCGCAGCTGCTTTAGCAAAATTAACTGCAACTCCTTCAATACAGTCCATTAAGACAGTGACCAAAGAGGATAATGATATAATTACGGGCGAGGCTACAGCTCAACCAATACTGACAAGCTATAATCAACAAAAGGCTCAAGCTCAAGTTGCAGCTACCGATACTCAACAAAAAAATAATTCTAAAAAAAGGAGCTGTTGCATTATCATGTAGTCTTAAGGATTTATTATTTTCTACGTCTAATGTGTAACATATTTAGAGTATTGACCCTTTCTTTTCTTACTTCAATTTGTTTGTTTTGTTGTAATGGAGCAGCGGGTAAATGGCCCTCTGTTAGTTTCTGTACCAATAGATTAATAGTGGAATAGTTAAAATAATCAGTTACCTTCAGATCTGAGGAAATGATTGCATCAATTTTTTCTTTCATTTTAACAATTTTTAAAGAATTACCCCCTAAATTGAAGAAATTGTCATTTAAATTTATTTCATTATGTCCGAGAATATCACACCAAATTTCAATTATTTGTTGTTCTAGTTTCTCTTTTGAAGACTGTAGAGTAATGTCGTTCAATACCTCTCTTTTATCCTTATCTAATTTATTAGTTTTTAAGTCTCTAACGTCCAATAGATTAGAAATAGTCGAGACAACCACTTGGGCAGCCGTTTTTTTTGATAATAACCTTTTAAAAGCTTCAATTCCTTCATGAGGTCGTATTCCCACCTCTGGATCCTCAATATTTTTCTCCGACATACCAATATTGTGCCAAACATCCCAATTTACGGAAATAACATTATTTTTATTAACAAAATGGGAAAAACAATCCATAAATGCATTTGCGCCAGCATAATCTGCTTGCCCCATGATACATCTTATTGAAAGCGTTGAAGAAAAAAATATTAAAATATCTAAATTATCCTCATGAAAAATTTTATATAAATTTAATGCGCCACTTAATTTAGGCAAAAAGATTTCCTTAATTCTGTCACGATCATTTTGATTTAAAAATTTTCCGCTAGATACCCCTGCACAATGAAACACCCCATTCATATTATCAAAATTCTTTTTTGCAAAAGCTTTAACTTCCTGCATGTCCTCATAACTTGAAACATCTGCGGGTATGGGGTATACAGTAGCACCTAAATTTTCTAAGTTCAAAACGGTCCGAATCTTTTTTGAGGTATCTGTTTCTTCGAATTTTAACAAATACTCTTGCCATTGGTTTCTATCTGGAAGCACAGATCGGCCAATTAAAATAAGATTTGCATGGAAGTTCCTCGCTAAAAATTCTGCAAATATTGAACCAATTCCTCCAAACGCACCGGTTATCAAATACGTTCCACCTTCTTTAAGAGGGATAGAAGTTAAATTCACTTCAGGCAAAGGAATGTTTTCATAATTTTCTAGCCATTTATATTGATTTCTAAAAGCAATAATAGAATTTTTACATTGAGGTATTTCATCCACTATATGATGAGCTAACCGCTCATAGCATTCCTTTAATTCAATATCAATGTATTTACTAGTAATATTAGAATATTCTTGTGGTATGCACTTTACCAATCCTTGGATGGTCGCCTTTTCAGGGATTAAACTCTCTTGACCTGTAACTGAATATACTCCACTGCCAATTACAGTTAAATTAACCGGGTTACTTATTTGAAATAAACTTATCGCTTGAACAAGAAAAAGAACACTAAAAAAACCTAGATCCTGATAACGAGCAATACTTTCTTCGGTTATTGCACGCGCACCCTGCTCATCATAGGCCTCCAGTAACCATAGATGAATTACATGATCCGGGAAAATTTGTTTAGAACCTAAATCCGTAAATAGTTTTTCGTAATCACTCTTATGTGTTGCTGTTATCTGATATTCTTTATTTTGTGGGTTAAATCCATAAGTTGCACCAAAATTAACTTTATATATTTCATTCTGGGATTGTAATATGCTAATTAACTTATCTCCTATGCCAAAATTATCCCTGAAAATGAGGATTTTTTTATCAACCAGCTTTGTTTGAATATTATCGAATGGTAATCTCTTCCAAGAAGGAACATAGAACCATTCGTCGATTGGTGTTTTGACTTGTTGCTGCGGTACAGATTGGACCGTTGGTATTTGATCGGGTTCTATCCAATGTGCATGTTTTTCAAATACATAGGTAGGTAAAGCAATCTTGTTTCGGTGCTCAGATTTAGGGTATAAAGATTCAAAATTAAGTTCATAGCCATTTAACCAAAGTTTCCCAAGTGACACGAAAAAGTGCTTCTCCGAATTTTCGGCATCTCTTGTTGCCGGTAGGGAGGACAAAATTTTATGTGACTTATCTTTATCAGTATGTTGTAGAGCAAGATTGGCAAGTGTATTGCCTGGGCCTATTTCTAACAAAATTGCATCCTTGTTCTTAAATAGCTCTGTTAACCCTCCATTAAAATTCACGGTTTCACGAATATGCCTTAACCAGTATTCTTTGCATTGTGCCTCTTTTGGTTTGAGCCATTTGCCTGTTATATTTGATATGAGTGGAACGCTGGGCTCATTAAAAGTGACCTCTTCTAGAATTTCTTCGAAACCAGATAACATGGGTTCCATCATTGCCGAATGAAATGCATGTGATGTCTGTAAAATATGACAAAACACCCCTTGATCCTTAAATTGCTTAGCCAACTTAACGATCACCTCGCTTGGCCCGGACAATACGCAGGCGTTCACGGTATTAACCGCTGCCAATGAAACATCGGGAGGAACTTCCTGCTCAATTGAATCATAAGATCTACCAACAGCGAGCATAGCGCCTGGTGGCAACTCAGCAATTAAACGGCCTCTTGCATCTACTAATTTAAGCGCGTCCTCCAGTGAAAAAATTCCACTTATACAAGCGGCTACATATTCTCCAAGACTATGACCTATTAATCCTGCTGGTTTAATACCCAAAGACTCCCATAGCTTACATAACGCGTATTCAAAGACAAATAAGATTGCCTGTGTAAAACGGGTATTATTTAGTTTTGCTTCTGCTTCTTTATTAGTTATTTTTTCTGGATATAAAATGTCTCGAAAATCATAGCCGCTATGTAATTGCAGTATTCTGGCGCATGCATCTACAGTAGTTCTAAATATTTCACTATTGATATAAAGTTGCTTGCCCATATTAACATATTGCGTACCCTGGCCACTAAACATAAAGATCAAACTTCGTGACTTAGTATCGCTTACTTCGAAAAATTTCTCTGCTTCGTCCTCCCCAGCAAAAGCCCTTAAAGCTTCCTCTACTTTTTTGCATACTATAAGGCATTTATGAGAAAGTGATTCTCGCCCTACTTGTAGAGTGTATGCAAAATCAGCCAAGTTCACTTCTGAGTTTTTCAGCAGATATTCCCTTAACTTTTCTTGTATACCATGCAAACTATCTTTACTCTTTGCTGAAAGACATAATAATTTAAATGTATCTTCAGAATCGCTCGATGCCTCCCGCGAGGGGGCTTCCTCTATAATCACATGAGCATTGGTTCCCCCTATCCCAAAAGAACTTACCCCAGCTATTCGACGTTTCCCTTCTGGTATATCCCAGAACTTTTGTTCAGTAATTATTTCGAAGGGACTGTCACCCAGTTTTAACTCTGGATTTGGATTAACAAAATTTATAGATGGCGGTATAATTTTTCTTTTTAACATCTCACATACTTTAATAAAGGAGGCTACGCCCGCCGCCTTATTCGCATGACCTATATTAGCTTTCACGGAGCCAAGTATACACTTAGCTACTCTATGGCCATCTCTGTTTTCTCGAAAAACTTCGGCTAATGCTTGGACCTCGATTGGATCCCCAATCAAAGTACCTGTCCCATGACACTCAACATAGCTAATATCATCTGAACTAATGCCTGCACATCGCTGTGACTCTAGTATGCAGTCTTTTTGTCCCAGCATACTTGGCGCTGTGAATCCTACTTTGCGACGTCCATCATTATTTATCCCATATCCCTTAATGACTGCTAAAATGTTATCATTGTCTCTCTTTGCTTGAGATAGCCTTTTTAATACGACTACCCCTACCCCACCGGAGATGACTGTTCCGTTAGCCTCGCTATCAAAAACTCGACAATATCCATCCTTTGAATAAATACTTCCTTCTTTATAACAATATCCAAATTGATCGGAAGAATGTAAATTTACCCCTCCAGCAATAGCAAGGTCACATTTCATGGATTGTAATTTATTACAAGCTTCAGCTATCGCCACCAGCGATGTAGAACATGCCGTATCAATGTTCATAACAGGACCATGTAAATCTAAAGTATAGGCAAGTTGCGTAGCCAAAAAGTCTTTATCTCCTAGGGTATTTAATTCAAAAGCCGTCGCTTTATTAAGAATCGCTTGGTTAGCAAATAAATTTTTGACAAGATATTGACTCCAGCCGGAACCACAAAAAATACCAACTGCCAATTTACTTCTTTGTCGTATATAACCGGAATGTTCTAGAGCTTTCCAGGTATGCTCTAAAAAATAGCGAGTTTGTGGATCCATAACAGACGCATCTTGTGGTGAAAGCTTCCAAAACTGGGCATCAAATTTTTCTATATCAGAAAATAGTGCACCTGATGCTATATAATCTTTGTCATTAAGCTCTGACGCTGGAACTCGTAATCCCACACAAGCATCACGACTTAAATGCAATAAGCACTCTTTACCATTTATGATATTACTCCAATATGCCTCTATATCTTCGCTACCTGGAAATATCCCCGAATATCCAATGACTGCGATAGCCTCATCGTTAGTAAGAGGTTGTTTTTCATAATTTTTTTCAGATAGTGTCTGTTCCCCAAATAGGTGTGCGCTTAGCTTCTTTATAGTAGGATAAGCAAAAATATCAACAACACCTATTTTAACATTTAATTGCCTATTTATTTGATTTCTAAGTGTTATTGCTAGCAATGAATTACCACCTACTTCAAAAAAATTTTCATCCTCGCCTATTTCATCATAACCAAATAAGTTACTCCAAATATGATGAATTATTTTACTAGGACTAGATAATCGATTGGGTATTTCATCGAAATTCTCTTTAGGACTTTCGATCTCAATCTCTTTTTTGATGCGTTCCTCTAAGTTAATGGTAGACACCATGACATGTCTAAAATCACCCTGAATGATTCTTTTAAATGCTTCTAACCCTTCGAACGGAGTTAGCCCATTTTTTAGCTTATTATCACCAAATATGAAATCAAGGTTTCTGGTTTGAAACTGTGCAACTTTATTTGTTGTGCTATCAGAACCGATGGCAGCCATTGTGAATTTTTGTATTTCAACAAGAATATTACCCGCTGTATCTGCAATAACCACCTTACAATTCAAAGACTCATTATGAGTATCTACATTAATCATTTCCACATAAGATATAACTTCCTGTGGTAATGGAGAAAAAATTGTAATACCATGATATGAGGACGGTAAGTAGTTCCCTCCATCTGAAAATTTTCGGGCGATAGCAGAAGTTGCAATGTCCAATAGTGCTGGGTGCAACTCGAATATCTTGCTGTCATTTGAAAAAGATTCTGGCAATGACAGCCATAGTATCCCACAGTCTTCTCCTGTACTAACTTGCTTAATGCAATTCCATCTATCGCCCCACTTTGAAACCTGATTTTCTTCATCAATATTACGCTGAACAAGACTATTAATAAGCGTTAAGTATCCCCAATCTTCTTTGCATTTGCTTTTCAAATGATTTATATACTTTTTTATCTCTTCAGATCTATTGGCCAAAGATCCTTGTTCAAAGTACGCAATTTTTCCAGAAACATGTTCATGCCAAATTTTGCGACCCATGCTATCATCTGAAGCAGTAAACACTTTGGCTTCTAATCCTGTATCAACTTTATTTAAAACTGTGAAGACTTCTTTGGATTTCTTCAAGCCAACCCTGAGTGGACTAACAAACATTAACTCTTCAATATAAATAGGTTTTTTTGAACCAGAAAAAATTGACGCAGCTTTTAGTAATTCAATATAGAAAGTTCCCGGAATCGTGGGGACGCCTCCTAATTTATGCTCACCTAGAAACCAGTGCTCGAAAGGCGAAAATTTCGAAATATAATAATATGCTTGACAATTACTATCTGTTATCTGAGTTTTAAATAAATAATCGTTTATGCTTTTTACCTTAAAATTTTGCGCTTCCAACTTTTGTTTGAGAGTGCTCCCTTGTTCGCGTTCTGCAGCTCCAATTTCTTGCCAACCATCCCAGTTGACGGTAAGAAATTTCGGTTTGTTCCCTCGTCTCACATCACTCTTATTGCAGTAATACATAAATGCATCGAGAAATGCATTTGCAGCAGAATAATCCGACTGCCCCATAAAACAGTCGACCGCAATGATAGAAGAAGTAAATAATATAAAATCTATATCTTCACTACCAAAAATTTTAAATAGATTTAAGCTACCTTGCAATTTTGGCCCAAAAATGTTATCACTATATTCTTTGTTTTTATTAATAATAAATTGTCCTGCGGTTATCCCTGCGCAGTGAATTATCCCAGAGAGTCTACTAAAATTTTCCCCTGTGAAAAACTTAACTTGCTGCATTTCCGCATAGTTACAAACATCTGCTTGTATAGTGAAGACTCTAATTCCAAAATTTTCTAGTTTTAATATTCTACGAATTTTTTCCACAGTATTAATGTCTGAATCGGGCTTTAATAGATAGTCTTCCCAACTAGCTCTTGCCGGCAGCGCTGCCTGGTAAGTTAAAATAAGATTTGCCTTCAGATTTTTTGCCAAATACTCTGCAAAAATAAAACCGAGGCCTCCTAACCCTCCAGTGATGAGGTAGGCGCCTTCATGCTTTAAATTGTCGGAAATACCTTGAGATTCTGGCAACTTAACATTATTATATTCTAAAATATATCTATCTAAATTTCGATATGCTATTAATTGATTTTCGTTACTGTTATTTAAACACTCTGCTAAAATAAACTCGGTTAATTCTTGCTGGTTACTTTCAAGAAGATCAACATCAATATATTCACTTGTAATATTAGAATATTCCTGTGGAATACATTTTATTAAACCCTGCATGGTCGCTTTCTCGGGGAATAAATTTTCTTTACCCGTGACTGAATATATCCCGTTACCAACCACTGTTAAATGAGTACGATTACCTACTGCTGACAAGCCTATCGCTTGAATAAGAAAAAGCACACTATAAAAGCCCAAGTCCTGATAATATTGAATACTCTCCTCTGTCACTTCATGTACGTTTTGTTCATCATTATTTTCTAATAACCATAGGTAAATAATGTGATCGACTATAATTCCTTTGGTACTTAGATCTGTAAATATTTTTTCATAATCACTCCTAACGGTTGCTACAATTTTGTATTCTTTATTTTCCTCATCATACCCGTAACTTGTACCAAGCCTAACTTTATATACTTCATTATGGCTTTGTAGCGAGTTAATCAGCACATCGGCCACACCACAATTGTCTGTAAAAACGAGAATTTTTTTGTTAACCATTTCCATTCGGCCACTACTCAATTGTGATTTTTTCCAAAATGGAACATAAAACCATTCATCTATTAATAATTTTTCAGTCTGTTTTGATGCAGGCACAACGGGGACTTTAGTTTGTGTCTGCAAATACTCGTTTTTTTCAAATGGATAAGTGGGAAGCTCTAACTTGGATAATAAGTCATAATTATAAAATTGATTCCAATTTATTTCCACACCACACAACCAAAGTTTGCCAATCGTCTTAAAAAAATATTCTAAATCGCTCTGGTCTTTATTCTTACCTCTAATCGTGTTAAATGCTCTGTTTCTTAAATCAATCTCTTTTGATTGATGTTGTAATAGTGCACTCACCAAATTGTTTCCTGGGCCAATTTCAATATATATCGAATCCTCATCGAATAAGCTTTGTATTCCCTTAGAAAAATGTACGGATCCGCAGGTATGTTTATACCAATAGCACGGATCAACTGCTTCCCGATCGGTTATAAATTTACCCGTTAAATTCGACACGAACGGTATTGTTGGCGCTTGAAATTTAAATTGGGAAAAAAGTTTAAGAAACTGTTCTTTACCTAATTCCATTGTTTTAGAATGATACGCGTGTTTTACTGGAAGGTACTTACTATCAATTTCTAAATCCAAAAGCTTATCAACAAGATTTTTAATGGGTTCAACTTTGCCTGACAAAGTACAAAAAGAAGGAGCATTGGTTGCTGCAATAGAAATGTCTTCATTTAAATAGGGTCTAACTTCTTCTTCTGTTAGTGGGACTACAATCATAGCGCCACTAGGTAGGCCATCCATAATTTGCGCTCTCTTTACCACAAGATGCAGCATGTCTTTGAGTGGTAATACATTAGCGAGACATGCTGCCAAGTACTCTCCTGTACTATGCCCAATCAATACCTGAGGATCCACACCCCAGTGCATCAAGAGCTTTGCCGTGGCGTACCCTACGGTGAAAACAGCAGATGTCATGTATTCAGTTTTTTTCAATAAACTGTCAGATTCATCATGAAAACTGTCGCCAAACATCACATGCAATAAATCTATTTCTAAATATGGTTTTAATAAATCGCGACACGTATCTACTTGCTCACGATAATAAGGAATTGTATCGTAAAGCTCTTTTGACATATTAAAATAATGTTCTCCTATGCCAGAACATAGAAAAACGATAGTTGGAGCTTGTTCGTTTTTCAATACAGAATAATCTTTTTTATCAATTAATTCGTCATTTATAGAAGATTCTAATTTTTTTATCGCTTCTTCATTGCTGGGACAGACGAGTATATGTCGATATTGAAATGCCGCACGTGATTTATGCAGCATATTTGCTATGTCCCCGAGATTCTCTTGCGATCCTTTTTTGAGAAAATTAGCCAATTCGGATCGCATCATTTCCAGTGACTTTGAAGATTTTGCAGATAACGAAATAATGTTGTATGGATAAGGAGTTTTATTTTTTTGAATAACCGGGCCTGGCATTTCTGATAAAATCATATGTGCATTTGTTCCACCCGCCCCGAAGGAGCTAACACCTGCAACGCGTAGAGCATTATTTTTGGGAGCCCAATTCAGTAGTTTAGTATTAACAGTTAAAGGTGATTGTTGATAATCAATTTTTGGAGAAGGGTTATTATAATTTAAACTGGGGAAAATAAGCGCATTTTTAATAGACAGAACCGCTTTAATGAACCCTGCAACACCTGCAGCGGCCTGCGCGTGGCCCATATTACTTTTGACAGAACCTATCAAACATTGAGCGTCTCTGCTACCTTTATCACACTCTTGTAAAGCTCTAGTTAACGCCTGAATTTCAATGGCATCCCCAAGCTTAGTCCCTGAACCATGACATTCAATATAACCAATATCTTTAGCGTCGACTTCAGATATGTTTATAGCCTGCGTTATAACTTTAAACTGTCCTTCTTCACTCGGTGCCGTAAAACCAATTTTTCTTCTGCCATCATTGTTAACTGCCGAGCCCTTTATGATCGCATCAATTCTGTCCGCATCATTTAAGGCGTTTTCCAAAGGTTTTAATATCACACACCCGCAACCACCTGAAAATACCGCGCCTGTTGACTCATTATCAAAGGATCTACAGTATCCATCTTTTGAATGAATCATGCCTTCCTCGTAAAAATACCCCATTCTGAGTGGGTCGATCGTTATTCCACCAGCAACTGCCATGGAGCACTCACCATTGATTAAGCTCTGACATGCATAATGAATAGCGACCAGCGATGAAGAGCAAGCTGTTTGGATATTTAACGCCGGCCCAGTTAAACTAAGCTCGTAAGCTAATCGCGTTGATAAAAAATCTGCCCCAGATGCTAATAGTAATTCAAACGGGTTTGTCGTGTTTCTATACTCGTTAAATGCTTCGTTTACAAGACCGCTGCTAAAAAAAACCCCAATTTTCTTCTTATACTTTGTTACATCATAACCCGCATTTTCAAACGCGCTCCAAACTTCTTCTAGCGCCACTTTGTGTTCCACACTCATAATTTTGGCAAGATGAGGGGTATAATTCCAAAATTTATGATCAAATTTATCATGGTCAGGAATAACTGCACTTGCCCTTACAAAATTCGGGGCACGTATGGTATCCTCTGGCACTCCATTTTCACGCAATTCCTCTTCTGTGTAAAATTTAATGCCATATTCGCCATTTTTCAAATTATTAAGGTATTCATTGATATTCTTTGCCCCAGGAAATCGACCAGACATACCTATGACTGCAATTTCGAAACCATTTAAGTTTAAACTATGCGTCTTCATACTTTTTTCTAAACCTATTAATTGCCTTTTTACGTTTATTAATGCTTTCAGAGTGATCTTCTACTTCAGGAACGGCAATATCCTCCTTTTCTGGAAGAATCCTTGTCGCTAATAGCTTAATAGTAGGGTAATTGAACAAATCGATTATATCCACAGTAAAACCTAAATTTTCACTGAGTTTATTACGCAACGTTATTACCTTTATTGAGTTCCCCCCAATTTCAAAGAAATTATCATTGATGCTCACCTGTTTTAAGTTAAGGACTTCGCGCCACAGTGCAGAAAGTTTCTTTTCAGTTTCATTCCTCGGAGAAATATATTGTTTATATTCACTACTATCTTCTCCAGGCTGTGGCAATGCCTTAATATTAACTTTCCCATTTGCACTTAACGGAATTTTATCGATTTCATAATAATTTTCAGGCAGCATATATTTTGGAAGCAAATCTTTCAACTTGCTATTAATATAATCTTTCATGTTCCAAAGACTTTTATCTGCTTCAGAATAATCATGAGAATACATTTGCTGTTCAGATACTTTTCCCATAACAAGACTGTGTACAATTTTATCTTGTAATTGGCTAAAAACCCCGCCCAGATTAGTTCCAAAAAAACCTAAAGGACAACTACCAATATTGTAGTTTATCGCTTCACTAATCAAATGTTGTGAGACTCTCCCTACGACAAAGTTATTGTTCTTATTGCTAATAAAAAATATGACGATAGCACTTGAACGCATTGTACCGCCTAACATGCCAATTTGATTTAAATATTCATCGCTTGGCTGCCATGCAGCGTGATATTTTAGCTCTCCACTTTCAAAGCGATAGAGTCCACCCTCATAATGAGTTACCCTATCGGGTTTAATGTAGATATATATATCAAGGTCTGATGGTAAACTTAAGTCTGGAGCATCAAAATTGGTAGAATCTAAGAAATCAATTCCTAGCGTATAATGGTATTTGCTATTCTTCGTGCAATGGAATTGTGACAGTACATCTTCCTTTATCGTTATTTTCTTTAATTTTGCCTTTAACTTGTTTCCTGCCGATTCAAGTAACTTAGCGATATACCCACATTCTAATTCACAAAATGGCTCTGACCAAGCACCATATATAGGCATAATGGCATCAAGATCGCTTACAAAATTTATAGTCACATCGTTTTCAGTAAAAGTATGATAATTGCTTATTTTGTAAAGTGCGTGCTCATGTGAATTATAATAATAACTACCATTAGTATCTTTGTCTTGCGGATAATTTATAGTGATATATATTTGAACCGGATATAAGCTTCCAGCAGAAGGGTAGCGATACTTCGGTAGAACTAATTTTTCATCCTGATAGGCACAAAGGTCTTCAAAAAGAACATTTAAGGCCTCTGGCAAGCTTAATTTTTTGGATGAAGCCTCATTCGTATTTAGCCTGCTCGAGCCCTGAAATTTAAAGAGTTTTTCTATGATTTGGCCGTCTATAACATCGTCTATAAAGCATCGATAACTCTTACGTTTAAAATAAGTAGCAATGCGCTCTTCTGTAAAGACAGGCAATTGCAACTTGATTTTTTCATGCAAAAAATTATTTTTTCTTAAGTTTACATGAGATTGTTTGAATTTTAACATTTCTATTTCTGAGAACTCATTTTTTTTCTTCTTCCAAACCACATAAGCAAGCAGCTTTTTGTCGTTAAGTTTTTCACCAAAGGCTGCAACAAGAACGTCATCGACACCGTCTAGCTCCTCAATTGCCTTTTTAATCTCGCTCACATCTATCCGGTACCCAGAAATTTTTACTTGATTATCTTCTCTCCCTAGTATTTCTATATATCCATCTTTTTTAAGCTTGCCTAAATCTCCAGTTCTAAACAATCTTTCGCCTGTTTTGGGGTGTGTAATAAATTTCTCAGATGTCAATTTATCATCATTCCAATAGCACTTCCCAACACCAACGCCTCCAAAATAAATATGTCCTTCAACATCTACAGGACAATATTCTAGACTATCGTTAAGAACATAATTTTTCTGATTCGCAAGAGCTTTCCCATAAGGAATACTAGTCCAAGTGGGTTCAATATCTTTTATGTTATAGGTAATAGACCAAATAGAGCACTCTGTTGGCCCTCCTAAGCTATTTACATCTACATTTCTAAATATGGATTTAATCGCATTAGGTAACTCAAGCGGGATCCAATCTCCACTCATCATGACAACTCTAAGTGTATTTTGCAACTTCCTTAAATCATCAGATGGTAGTGTCTGTGTATACTCAACGAGCATGCGCATATACATTGGAACCGTGTTCCAGAGTGTAACTTTATTATCAATGATCAAGGGAACCCATGAACCTGGATCTTTAATCTTACTTGAAGCAGGCATTACTATAGTGCCGCCAGCAGATAGTACTGCAAAAGTATCGTAAACAGATAGATCAAATGTGAGATTTGAGAGTGCTAAAATCGCATCCGTCGAGTTAACATGGAACCTATCATTTACATCCAACAAGGTGTTGGTGACATTTCGATGAGTTAAAACAGCACCCTTAGGCTTGCCAGTGCTGCCAGATGTGAAAAGCACATAGGCAATATCATCCATCCCTTGTTGACGCGGTAGCTGTTCTGAAGAATAGTCATTCCAAGGGGATTCACTATCGACGCATAGGCAGGTGAAATTATGCTCCAAACCTATTTCACTACGCAATTTTTTCATTACCTCATTTTGTGTCAAAATGATCTTGACCTCTCCCTGTGCCAAAACCTCGAGAATTCGGACAAGCGGCCATTCCGGGTCTATTGGAAGATAGGCTGACCCAGACAAAAGGATTCCGTAGCAAGCAGCTAATTGTTCCCAACCTTTATTCATTATGACTGCCACGAGCTTATTTGGGGCAACACCGCGTTCCTTCAAACCATTCGCAATACGGTTAGACTTTATGGCCAGCTCCTGATAGGAAAGATTGCCCGTGCCACTTATTACAGCCATTTTATTTGGCGTATTCTGAGCATTAATAAAGAAAGGTTCATGTAATAGGTTTTCTTTAAAATTTTTTATGGATGCATTGACAGATTTTATGAGCTCAAGTGTTTTAAGGTCTAATAATTCAGGAAGCTCAGCCTGATTCCAGTCGGCATCCGCTAAATATTCAATAAGCTTACAATAGCACTCGTGCATGCTTTCTATCATGCCTTCGGGAAATAATTCTTCAACATAATCCCATTCTGCAACAAACCCTTGCTTCAAAAGATAGGCCTTATTATCCAACCATACTTGAGATGTTTGTGTTATATCATTAGAGGTGTCGTCAATAAGACTTTTTGATAAAAAGGCACCCCCTTGCATATTCAGGCTTAACAAACTAGTAAAGACGATAGGATAAGAAACGCTTGTATAATTGCCAGATATTTTATTAATTTCACGTTGCAGTTCAACTCCAGAAAAAAGCACGTGATCCAAATCATTATATAACCGTGACTGCAATTTTAATGCCTTTTGGAAGAAACTAAGTGGCCTTAATTCAGTTAAGTTAAACTCTAGTAATTCTAGAGAAGTAAAATCTCCAACTACCGTGTCAATGTCGGAATGCAATGGCAATCTATTGAAAAATGTCATGTTAATCGCAAGGTGATCGCTTTTACTCCAACGGGCCAAAACAATCCCATAGATAAGAGCGAGTGCGGCAGTTGGGGTAATATATGGCTTGACACTATTACATTTATTTGTAAATTTTTTCCAAGTTTTTATATCAATATATTTAGCGCATCGCTTAAAGGTTGGTGATTGTATCTTTTCAGGATGAGCGTGTAGTGGTAAATTAGGACGTGGCGGAAAAGTATTGACCCGTTTTAACCAATAGTCCTTATCTTTAATATACCGTTGAGTCTCCATTAAATTTTGATAATTAATGACACAATCTCTAAATCCACAATCCAGTTTTGGAAGCTCGCCGGCCGGATCATTGTAAAGCCTGGTCCACTCATTCATTAAAATACTAAGGCTTTGCCCATCCAGTACGAGAACTTCAAAACTTAGGTGTAGTTTTATTTTATCAGGTAAAATAGAGCATCTAATATCAAAAATGGGCCATGTGGTAATGTCTAATACTTGATGAGACATTACCTCTCTCCATTCATTCAGTTTCGTTTCTTGTAACTTCTTGTCCAGAGTATTAATGTGTTGTATTTCTATTTTATAGTAAGGAACCTCTGGTAGAATTCGTTGAGTAACTGAGTTGGAGTCAAAGACCACTCTAAGCATTGGATGTCTAATTAATAATTTATTAAAGATACCCTCGACTTTATCTATATCTAAGTCATAATAGTCTCTTTCAATGTAGGAATGTGTTGCGACATTACCTAAATCATATAGATTTTGTCTTCCTAACACATAGGCTCTTTGAATATCTGTTAACGGAAATGGTTCATGCGCATTTTTAACATCTGGTACAATTTGTTTAAATGATGAATCTACCGTCGTTAAATTTTTTGACAGAGTTGAACTAAAAGAATGAATCGTTGGGTTCTCAAATAAATCATTTATAGAAACTTCGATGTTAAAATGATCTGAAATACGTTGGATTAGACGTATGGCAGTAACTGAATTACCACCTAAATCAAAAAAATTACTACCCACATCAATATCCCTAATCATAAACACTTCTGACCAAAGCGTTTTCACTTGATTCATTAACGCATGATTAGATATTCTTTTTCCTTGTTGGGTAGAAGTTTGTTCGATATGAGTATCAAGATGCAAGGGCCTTTCTAAAGTGAGATGGTCAACCAGAAAATGGCTAAATGAAGATATTGTAGGATTTTCAAACAGGGTATTGATCGAGATATCTACGTTGAAACTATCAGAAATGAATTGCATTAAACGGATTGCAATAACCGAATTTCCGCCTAAGTCAAAAAAATTGGCGTTAATATTAATATCTTCAATTTCAAGGATCTTAGACCAAAGCGCCTTCAGCTCATTGACTACAAAATCCACCTGAGCTGTCTCTTTACCGTAGGCATTTTGATTGTTTGGCTGAACCATCGCTTGTTTTTCTGGATTCGAGCATATTTCGGAATTCACCCAGAAATGTTTCTTTTCAAAAGAATACGTGGGCAATGATACACGTCGGCAATCTTGATTTTCATAAAATTTATTCCAATCAATCCTAACTCCCTGTAACCATAGCTTACCAATTTTACTTAAAAAATATTCATAGTCGCAGGCTTTCTCCTCATGCTTTATTAAACTTATTAATGGATTTGATGATAAATGACTGTCTTTATAAGACTTAATGAAATCAATTAAATGATAGCCCAAACCGATATCAATAAATATAGCATCTGATGAGGGTAATTGCTGAAAACTTTTTTCATCTTGGATCATTTTTATTTTCTCTGAACCAGATAATCTTTGAGCTTTAATTTCAGTAAATTCTATATTTTTAATTATCGCACAAAGTGCTTCTTCTAAAGATAAAATCCCAGAAATACATGCTATTAAATATCTTTCGGATCCCAAGCCTACTAAGTATTCGGGTTTTATGTTCCAACTGATTAAAAGCTCAGACAGAGCATAGCTAATTACAAACCCAACTAAATCGGTATAAATTTCTTGATTAATTATACTGTCATATTTTTCATTCAAATGATTCTCAATAATATTACGACACTTATCAATTTGTTGACGATAGAATGGTATTATTTTATATAAATGGTTATTTATACTAAAGCATTTACGTCCGATTATTGTGCACAGAAATACTATTGTTACTTCTTTTTCCGGGTTAATAACCGCATTTTCATTGAAGAAAGCAGCTTCCTCAGGTGTTTCGCATGCTAGCACCCTTACGATTGACTCCTGATCCTTGCCAACAATCATGCATCTATTTGAAAATTCCTCTCTGGCAGTATGTAAAGTATAGGCAATATTCTGTAAATCATTAGCATTTGAATTTTTTATAATTGCTAACAAATTACTTTTTGCCTGAGTTAAGGAATATGATGATTTTGCAGAAATCGAAAACAGATAATGGGTAGGGGGCTCACACATATGAATTGAGTTACATTGTTGAATGATCTCACTGGGTTCCTCTAAAATTATGTGGGCATTAGTACCTCCTATTCCCAAACTGGTTATACCCGCCCTACGCGGGTATTGACTCACTGTCCAATCTTGCTGCTGCTTTACTATATTGAATGAAATATTTTCGCTATTAAGTTGTTCATTGACTATTTCACAATTTATTTGCGGCGGAATTTTCTTCGCTTCAAACATTTTGCATACTTTAATAAAACTGGCTATTCCAGCAGCAGTATCAGTATGCCCTATATTAGCTTTTATAGAACCCAAAAACTGCTTTTGATCTTGTGGCCCATTGGCACCGAATATTTCTTTTAATGTTGAGATTTCAATAGAATCGCCTAATTGGGTGCCTGTACCATGGCATTCAATATAGCTAATGGATTCTTTTGGTATATTTGCAGCATCTAAAGCTGATAAAATACAATTTTTCTGACCTTGGACGCTTGGAGCAACATAGCCCACTTTCCTATTGCCGTCGTTATTAATTCCGTATCCCTTGATTACTGCAGATATTCTATCTTTATCCTTTAAGGCATCTTCTAATCTTTTTAAGACTAGAACGCCCACGCCCGATCCAGGCACTATACCTCCCGCATTTTTAGAAAATGGCGCACACACTCCATCTGGAGAACCGACCATACTGTTTTTATACAAGTATCCAAAATTCTCTGGAAAATATAACGTGCTCCCTCCAGTAATGGCAAGATCACATAGTCCGACCTGTAAATGTATGACCGCTTCAATAATTGCGACCATCGATGTTGAACAAGCCGTATCCAAAAAAATTGAAGGACCTTGGAGATCTAGATAAAAACTAGTTAGACTCGCTAATCTTCTCGGATCACTAAGAGTATCCATTTCCCAATCATAGCCTGCTTCTTGTATCATGGAACTTTTACTAAGATTTTGGTGTAGATATGTGGCCTTGCCAGCTCCTGCAAATACACCGATGGGTATATTATGGCGTTTGCTTATATATCCCGCTTCTTCCAAAGCCTTCCATGAATGTTCTATAAATACCCTTGTTTGAGGATCGATAAACTTTGCTTCAGCTGGACTAATACCAAAAAAGTCCGCATCAAATTTGTCGATATCCGAAATAAGTCCCGTTGCCCGTACATATTCTTTTTGCGCTAATAAATGCTTAGGTATACCCAAGCGGCTGGCGTCTTCAATATTCAGTCTGGTTATGCAATCTACCCCATTAAGAATATTCTTCCATAGTTCTTCTACTGAGTCGCAACCTGAAAATGCGCCAGAATATCCAATAATAGCGATATCGCTTTTACTTGTTGATTTATTCGTCCTTTTATAGGAGACATTAACTTCGTTATTTCCTGTTATATAGTCTACTAAGGATTTAATATTAGGGTAAGTAAAAATATCAATAACAGATACATTTAGGTTAAATTCCTTTTTGATTTTTGCTACTAGGCGGATCAATAAAATTGAATTGCCGCCCAATTCAAAGAAATTGCTACGAGTACTTACCTTTTCAAGACCTAAAAGATCCTGCCACAAAATGCATAATTTCTGTTCTAATTCGTTACTGGGCGCTGTATAGCGAACGATATCTTCAACGCTAATAAAATTAGGATTGGGTAGCGCAGCTTTATCAATCTTGCCATTTTTTGTTAATGGAAAGTTATCTAATTGTGTAAAATAGGATGGGACCATGTAATCTGGCAATAACCCCGACATATATTCGCGTAGCGAATGACTTGTTAACTTTGCACTGGCATTGTTCTTTTCATTTAGAGTATAGTAAGCGCAAAGATATTTTAACGAGGGCTCATCGGAAACTTGAGTTGTATCTTTTGATAACGGCGACCTCTCCTTGCATAAGACAACTGCATTATGGATATCCGGATGCAATGATAATCTATTCTCGATCTCTTCTAATTCTATTCTAAAACCTCTAAGCTGTATTTGATTATCGTTTCTACATAGATATTCTAAATCACCATTTTTTAACCAACGTACAACGTCACCTGTTTTATAGAGAAGTAAATTAAAATTATTTTTTTTATCAACTTCGCTGGCAAATGGATTATGAATGAATTTTTGTTTTGTCAATTCTGGTTGATTTAAATAACATATCGCTAGCCCGTTTCCACCCATATATAATTCACCTGAAACCCCTATTGGGAGCGGATTAAGATTGCTATCTAAAATATACGCTGTCATATCATTCAATGGTCTACCAATATTTGAAACCCCCATTTTTAAATCATCATCAGTAATTTTTTTATAAGTTGCATGTACTGATACTTCTGTTATTCCGTACATATTGATCAATTTAGGACTATCGATTCCGTACTTAGATATCCAATCTTTAAGTTGGGGAATTTTTAAAAGTTCTCCTGCGAAAATTATGTATCGCAGATGATTGAGTTTTTTATTGCTACCTTCATCGACTTTTTCTAATTCATAAAAAGCGCTGGGGGTTTGGGTGAGTACTGTGACTTGATGAAAATCCAAAAAGTCATAGAATTTCTGAAAGTCCCTTGTTTCCTGGTATGTGGGTACGAATAATTTGCCTCCATATAAGAATGCTCCCCACATCTCCCAAACGGAAATGTCAAAGCTATAAGAATGGAATAGCGCCCATATATCTTTATCTGTGAATTGGAAATGTTGCTCGCACGCTAAAAAGAGGCGCCTAACACTATGATGATGCTGAATAACCCCTTTTGGTTTTCCTGTGCTACCAGAAGTATATATTATATAGATGGGATCATCGCCGCTCGTGGTACAACTTAAGTTATCGCTGGGATACTTATGTAACTCTTCTTCTATTTCTTCAAGGTCAATCAACATTATGTTTTCTTTTATGTTGCTTAAGTAATTAGTATTTTTATTGGATTTAGTTAATACCATACTACAGTCAGAATCAAGAATTTGAAACTTTAATCGATCATAAGGAATGCTAACGTCAAATGGAACGTATCCCGCTCCGGATTTAAGAACACTTAATATCGCTACAACAGTTTCTAGTGATCTATCTAGGTGAAGCCCGATAAAGACATTCTTACCAATCTCTTTTTGGTATTTATTCTTATATTTGAATTTTAGCATATTTGCTAATTGGTTGGTTTTCTCATTAAGCTCACGATAAGTCAATTGCTGGTCTCCAAAGACGACTGCAATATGATTCGGGGTTTTTTCCACCTGTTCTTGAAACAACTGGTGTACAGCTTTATTTCGCGGGATGTTTATTTTAGGTTGATTTTTTTTATAAATAATGTCGTTATAGGAAGATTGAGAAAGTAGCCTTAAGCTAGAGATTTTACAGTTATGATTCTGAATCGCATCTTGTAAAATAACATTATACGATTCTACCATATTATGCACTGTTTCCAGACTAAATAGTGACGAATTAAACTCTAGCTCTCCTTTCAAGTGAATATCGTCCATCTCAAAAGTTAAGTTTAAGTCGTATTTAGCAGTCCCACGATTAAATTCTTTCTTTTCAACTATTGCCCCGTCTAAATTTAGATTTTCAGTTTTATTATAATGCGCAAACGACACTTGAAAGATCGGCGTTCTACTATTATCCCTTTTCACTTTTAATTGTTCTACTAAATATTCAAATGGGTAATCTTGATTTTGATAAGCGTTAAGGCAAACACCTTTTACAAATTCTACTAATTCATCTACCGTTGGATCATTCAGATTTATCCTATGGGGGAGCATATTAACGAAAAAACCAATAATATTTTCAATTTCGGGACGCCGACGGTTAGCGGATGGTACGCCAATAACGATATCCGTTTGGCCACTGTAACGATATAGTACTATATAAAAAATAGATAACAGCACCATATGAACTGTAGCATTATGCGCTTTAGCATATTGCTTTAACAGGTTAATTGTTTCTTTTTCAATCTGAAAAAATATGTTTGTACCATCATTTTTTTGAAATTTAGGTCTGTTTTCCGCAGAGATAAGATTAAGGTCAGAGTAGCCCTTTAAATTTTCGCTCCAATAATTAAATTGATTGAGCAACTCCTTATGCTGTAAAAAGTCCTTCTCCCAAATCACGTAGTCTGCATACTGCAGATCTAAGGACGGCAGTTGGATTTCGTTTCCAGATTTCAGACTATTGTAAATATTACCTGCTTCTCTAAAAAGCAAATCTAATGACCATTGATCACTGATAATATGATGTTGATTTATCAATAAAATCCTTTCATCAGCGTTTATTACATTGAAAACATGTATTCGTATTAGTGGGCCGGAAGTCAAATCGAATCTGGATAATGATTCTTCTAATAAAAATTTATCTACATCACCTGAATTTAATTCTGTTGTAATAATTTTTATAGCGGGGTTTAAATCCTGCGGTAATATTTTTTGATAGATATTTCCATCAGCATCTTCTTTAAAAACTGTACGAAAAATATCATGTCTCTTAAATACTCGGTTAAATGCGATCTCAAGCAAGCTTACGTCTAGTTGCCCCTTAATTTTATATGCAATAGGCATATTATAAGCATAATTCCCATCTTGATAAAATTTATTAATAAACCATAGCCGTTGTTGCGCCAGTGATAAAGGCAAAATATCTTTGCTTTCCATTTTTCTAATATTAGAAGTTTTTGCGCTGTTTTTGCTTAAAAAATCAATAATATTTTTCTGGTTTTCTTTAATATATTCTTTTTGTTTTGCAGTTAAACTAATATTCTTCTGAGATGATATAGACAGTTTACTACCTATAATCTCGATACTAAATCCCTTTTGATTCAAATCATCAATAAACTTGGCTATGTCCATTCTAAAAAATCTCCACGTTTTTATGCGATTCAATATGCCTCGATAAATCTGCTATTCTCCCATGGTCAAAAATGGCCTGCAACTTCAAAGTAGTGTCGAAGACCTTGTTTATTCTTGCCAATAATTGCATAGCATTAATCGAATGACCCCCAATATCAAAGAAATTTTCATTAGTACCCACTTCATTTACATTTAATAAACTACGATATATATCTGCCAAGATGATTTCGATTTCGGTTTTTGGTACATCTCTACTTATTTTCTTGGATCGAATATTTCGTTCAGAAAGTGCATTCCTATCAATTTTTCCATTTTTTGTTAGCGGCATTTTCTTAAGCAGAACAAATATATCTGGGATCGAATAACTGGGTAGTTTTTTATCCAAATAATTTTTAAGAATTAAAGGCTCTATTGAGTTGTGAGATGTATAATATGCAATTAAGGTGTTCGACTCATCTGGCGCAGCCGTCCTTACAACGACTGCACATTGCGAAACATCATTGTGTGTCAATAGTTGTTCTTCTATCTCCATTAGTTCTACTCTGTGTCCCCGTATTTTGACCTGAAAATCCATTCTACCTTGTAGATCTATTTCACCGTTTTCTAACCAGCGTCCGAAATCACCTGTTTTATACAAACGAAGATCATAATAAGCATTTTCCTGGTTAGTCAAGCCAACTTTCAAGTTAATAAACTTTTCATGGGTCAACTTGGGGTTATTCAGATATCCTCTAGCGAGTCCGTCACCCCCTATATATATTTCTCCGTCTACGCCTTTAGGAACAGGTTGACAACCCTTATCCAATATAAAAATCGTTGTATTGCTAATGGGACTGCCTATAGAAATTTTTTCTCCAGGTGTCATTTTTTTTGCAGTAGACCAAATGGTAGTCTCGGTGGGACCATACAGATTCCATACCTCATGTGTAACTCTGAAAAATTTCTGAAGCAATATTGGGTATAGTGGTTCTCCTCCGCATAAAATATTTAATTTTGGTGATGGAACAAGTTCATCGATTATCAATTGCCACAAGCTGGGGGTAGCCTGAATAATATCCGCTTCGCTATTATTAATAAATTCTGCCAGTGAATTAGGATCTTTAATAAGTTTATTATCTGCCAAGATAAGTTCAGCCCCAAAACAAAGCGAACCAAAAAATTCTAAATAGAAAATGTCAAAAATATAGGTGGTAAGACTTAAGAATTTTCTTCCAAAATTAAGAGAAATTTTCTGACTAAAGGCCGTAACTAAATTATTCAAACTTAAATGTGTAATACAAACCCCTTTTGGCTTCCCCGTCGATCCGGAGGTATATAGCACATAGATCAGATTATTTGGGCCATGAAGCGTAGGTTCATCATACGTTTTATACAAATCGCATGATAAAACCTTTTTGACATCAATTACATCCATGTCACAATTTGTAATATCATTTAATTTCACTGAATGTAAATCATGCGTAATAACAAATTTTGATTTAGTATCGTCAAGAATATAGCTGATTCTTTCAGGCGGGTAGCTCGTGTCAATAGGAACGAATCCGCAGCCTGCCTTTGTGACAGCTAAAATTGCTATTGCTAACTCTAAGGAACGATCCAAAAAAAGCGCTATCAATGAATCAGGAGGCAACTCAGTACCTGACTGCTCCAAGTATCGTGCACGAAGATACTTGGCAAGCTGGTTGGCTTTTTTGTTTAATTGAGAGTAGGTAAGATGCTCATCATTAAAGTGAACTGCAACAGCATCAGGTCTTTCTGCAACTTTGGCTTCGAAAAGCCTATCTATTGTTAATGAATTATTATAGTGTGTTCTAGTATGATTAAATCCGTAAAGTATTTTTTCGATTTCATTTTTCGATAGCATACTAATTCCAGACAAAGTTTCGTCATTGCTTTTCAAAAAATTCTCTAAAATACTCTGATAATTCGATACCATTCTTTGAATTAATTTAATATCAAACAAATCTGTGTTAAATTCAAAATCTCCAACGATATTCTTTGCACCCACATAAATAGATAAGGTCAAATCAAATTTTGATACATTTGAATCAAAATGTATCCTCTTCGTGGTTGTGTTTTTGAGGCTAAGCTCCAAGTCGCTGTCCTGTATTAGATTGAACAAGACTTGGAAAAGCGGCGTCGTACTTTGATCTCTATTGGTTTGAAGTTCGGTAGCAAGGTAATCGTAAGGAATACTTTGATTGCTATATGCCTCAATACATGCTAATTTCACTTGCTGGAGTATAGAAGTTTTTGTTTTAACATCCCCGGTAATGCGTATTGGTAATAAATTGATAAAAAATCCAAGTATGTTTTCAAATTGATATCGTTCCCTGTTCGAAACCGGGATGCCAATGATAAAATCGTTTTGCCCTGAATAAGAACGTAATAGTAAATAAAACGCAGATAATAATAACATATGCATAGTGCAATTATTATGGGATATAAAATTGGACATATCAGCCATTATACTTGATCTAAGTTCAAACTTAACGTGACCTCCTCCATAAGTTTTGACAGGAGGCTTTTTTCCTTTGATAGGCAGGTGTATATTTTCATAGCCCATCAACTTTTTTTTCCAATAGTTAAATTGAAGGTCCCAGTTTTTGCTTCTTGAAATATCTTCTTGCCATATTGCATAGTCAAAATATTGAACATCGAGCTGAGGCAGCTTGTGTTGCCTCCCCATTCTATATGCATTGTAAGTTATACTTAACTCGTTGAAAAATAATTTTAACGACCAGGCGTCGGATATAATATGATGCACATTCGAAATAAAAATATACTGATTACCTCCCGCCAGAGGATGTAGGTCAAATTTAAATAACTTACCATTCACTAAATCAAATTCAACTAAAGATTCTCTATAGAGTATTTCTTGCAAATCTGTTTCAACAATCGCATTGGTATGAATTGTGCAAAAAGTCCTTGTACAGTTTATTTTATCTAACCTCTGAAATGGGACGCCATGAAGATCTTCATAAAATCTTGTTTGAAATGTCTGATGCCTGTCTAGTAGAGACGATATCGATTTTTCTAGTAAATCAGTATCCAATTCCCCTGTTATATTAAAGGCCGTTACTATATTATAGATGGAATTTTTACCTGTATATTTAGACAAAAACCATAATCGCTTTTGCTCGAATGATAGCGGATATGCATCTCGCTTGTTTGCTTGGATAGGCACATAAAAAATTTCATTATCTTGTAATTGAAACTTTATATATTCGGAAAGTTTTTTTATCGTTTGCATTTCTAGGATTATTGCTACTGAACAGCGCACCTCGAAAATTTTCTGTATTTTTGCTGCTATCCGTAATAAATGTAGTGAGTGCCCGCCAGCATCTAAAATACTGCGGAAAATCGAAATCTCTTTGTGCCCTAATACTTCTTGCCAAATTTCTTTAATCATCAACTCATATTCGTTTGATAATTCAGTAACTCCTTCAGAGGTTTCATCTTTTACAGACGACGTCGGTAGTTGTTTGATATCGAGCTTACCATTTTCGGTTAAAGGCATTTTTTCAATCTGAATCAGATAAGCTGGCATCATGAAGGCCGGCAGATGTTTTGACAGGAAATTTTTTATTTCTTGTTTGCCTATGACATCTGAAGCTTTGAGAGTATAATAAATAATGATGTATTTCTCGGAATTTCCTTGATCCCAATTGCTTGAGCTATTTAGTTCATTTTTCATTTCAGAGGAAACGAGTACAGCACATTGGTCTATTGCGTCAATCTTCATTAGACAAGCCTCTATTTCCTGTAACTCGACTCTAAATCCTCTGATTTTTACTTGATTATCGTTACGCCCGACAAACTCTATATTGCCATCCTCTAGCCAACAGGCTAAATCGCCAGTCCTATATAACCTATCACAGGTGGGTTCATTATCTCTTCTTTCAATTGAGAAGGGGTTTTGAATAAACCGTTCTGCAGTTAACTCCGGTCTATTGAGATATTCACGCGCTAAACCTTGGCCCCCAATATATAATTCACCTACGATACCGATGGAAACAGGTTTTAAGTTAGGATCAAGAATGTAGCAAGTAGTCCCTGACAGTGGCGATCCAATAGGCACTGAGTTTAGAAAATCTATTGGCTTCTGAATGGAGTATAAGGTGGTAAAAGTTGTATTTTCGCTAGGCCCATAACCATTTAGTATGTTTTTAGGTTTTAAGTACGCAGGCAGGGATACAAGCGCATTAATGATTGACTTGGAGAGAACATCTCCACCAATGAGCAAGTATTTTATTTCAGAAAAAATAACATTGTTCTCTGCGGCTAGTTGATTAAATAGTCCAACCGTTAACCATAAAATGGTAATTTTATGAGTTCGCAAATATTCTCCAAATAGTCCCGCATCTCCCAATATTTCTCGATCTTCCAGCAGATGAAGCGTAGCACCATTTAATAAGGCTCCCCAAATTTCGAAAGTAGCGGCATCAAATGAAACATTTGACGCTTGAAGAAAGCGATCTTGATCTGTTATTTGTATATGCTTTCGATCTAATGCTAGTCGGATTATTCCTGCTTGTTCAATCAAAATACCCTTTGGGATCCCTGTAGTCCCAGAGGTGTAGATTATATATCCTAAATCATGTCGAGTAGTTACACAGGGTGGATTTTTAGTTGATTGTCGGAAAATTTCATCATGAGAATCTAAATTTATTATACAACTATTATCGAACAGTTTTTTTAAAACAGGGTATGATTTATTGTTTGTTAATATTATTTTACAGCCGGAATCCATTAGAATTAGTTTAATGCGTTCCGGGGGATATTCAGCATCTATTGGAAGGTAAACAGACCCTGTTTTTATAGTAGCGAGCATGCTCACTATCATATCAGTAGTGCGTTCTAAACAAATACCGACCACAAACCCTTTTATGAATGGAGTTGCAAACTGTTTTTTAGCGACCTCTAAAAGATAATAAGACAATTGATTAGCTTTTATATTAAGCTCGCTATAGGTTAATTGAACATTTCGAGTAGCACAGGCAATCTTATTTGGCATATTATCTGCGATACTTTCAAAAATTCCTTGTAGCGTATCTTCGGTCTTAAATACAAAATCGGGCGGGTTAAACTGATGAATAATTCTTTCATATTCCGGAGAAGACAAAAGACAGATACTGCTTATTTTTTGTTTTGTGTTCTCTAGACATAACTGCAAAACTCTAGAAAAATTATGAAAAAAAGCTTCGGCAAATTTGGTGCTATATTTTTCGCGATATTTTATTCTAAAATGTACTTTATCTTCGCTGGATAGATCATATTCTAAAACGATATCATTACCGGCGATATCATAGTAGTATTGATTAATGACTGTGCTGATGCACCCATCTATTTTTAAGGGAGTTAATTTTAAATTGGTTTCGGCCAAACTAATATTCGGCTTACCACCACATAATATATCAGCGATTTCATAAATGGGAAGGGCACTATGTATTAATTCTTCTTTAATATCCTTTATTTTATGTAAAACCAGATCCTCAAAAGTCATTCCACTGCTAATATCAAATCGCGTAATGACTGTATTAATGGTTGAGCCTAGATCCAAATCATGAGTTTTCTTAATAGCAACGGGATAGGATATTGGAATTTCGGTATTTCGGTTATATTTTGCAGTGATAATTCCGAAAATTGTCAAAAAAACAGTAAAGTCACTTACTTGATATTTCAGATTAGATTTCCAGGAAAAGTACCCTTTTTTGGATATCACAAAATCAAGCGTATTGACATTGTAAACTTTGTCCGCGGTATTACCCCGAATATGTTCACCTTTTGGGAAATTTATTAATCTCTTTTTCCAAAATTCTTTGTATAAACAATTTTCATCTTGATTTTTTTTATCAAAATTCAAATTTTCCTTTATTAAATGTAGCTTTTGCATATCCAACGGTTCAAAATTTAAAGAGTCCGGGTTGTTATACAGTTCGCTAATGGTGGTAATTAATTTGTCAAATTTTAAACCATCAATTAACAAGTGATGAATAACGATAACAAAAATATATTCATGATGATCTTTCTTAAATAATGCAAAGCGGCTGGCTGGCTGACTGGTTAGCTGAAATTCCCTTTTAATATAGGCTTGAGCAATGTCTTCACTGAAAACTTCAAATGTTTCCAGTTCAGGTGGCGAGTCCAAATCAAACCAAATATACTTATTGTTTCTCTCGTTAACTGCGCAACGGTATAAATAAGTATTAGATGTAAACTGACTTATGGCACGCTTGAACCGGTTAATGTCGATATGCCCATTGATACATTGAACAAATGCTATATTGTAATCGTAACGCCCATGAGCCAGCTGTTGTTCATTATAAAATATTTGATGATAGGGCGAGAGTGGTAACTCTTGTTCTTCAATTTTCATAATAATTTACGAAACACATTCAAGTTCAAATATTCTATTAATCACTTTTTCGGTTTGTTCATGCAAAAAAAAGTGATTACCCTCAAATTGTTCCTCCGTAAATTGGGAAGATGTTTCATTCTTCCATTCTTCTATCATTCTTCTGTCTAGGTTAGATTCTTTGTTTCCCCATAAAACGTTTATTGGACAGCTCAATGGAGCTTCTTTTTTATAATATTCATTATAGGTATCTGCCAGCTTAATATCATTTCTAATAATTGGCAAAAAGAAGTTAAGTATTTCTCTATCATCAAGAATTTTTTCATCTGTTCCGGACTGGCTTTTCAAGTAATCAATAAGTTTCTCATCTGGTAAATTATACTTTATATTAGCTTCCGGAATGCTGGGCCCGCTTCTGCTTATCACAATTAGCCGATTTGGCATACGATAGCCTAAACGTCTAATACCTTTAGCGATCTCAAATGCAAGCGAGGCTCCAAGACTATGCCCAAGTAAAAAGTAGTGCCTGTCCAAAAACGGCTCGACCTCTTCTAAAAAATGACTGATCAATTCGTCAAAATTGCAGCACAATTTTTCCTGGATCCTTTCTGCACGGCCAGGCATTTGAGCGACTATTAAATCAACGTCAGCTGGTAAATAGTCAAGCCATTTTTTATAGTCTTGCGCCGAGCCTCCTGCGTGCGGGAAACAAATCATTTTCATCGTGCAATTTGCTGTGTCACGAAATTTTTTATACCATCTACTATGCATGCATCCCTTCCTTAATATGTTTACCAAATAGGCAACTGTTCGTCCACTATCTTAGAATGCCCATATTTTGTCAATTTGATTTGCGCCATCGCTTATGCTCAGCCTTTGGGCACTTATGTACTTCCCAATTTTATTTTTTTAGCTATTTTTTGGACGATAGGGGTACTGTCCGAATCATCTGAGTCTTCTTCCAAACTGTCTTCACTTATAGTTCTTTTTCTTTTGCCAGCCCCACTAGCTCTTGTGGCTTCTTCATTATTATTTTCGAGCTCATTGTTTTCGGCTTCATTTTTCACATTTTTTCTTAGAATGGGAACAAAATGTAAAGAGTTTTGGTAAACTGCTAGATGTATTGTCCTTTCATCGTTATAAATACCTGCAATCTCTCTTTCAGAAAGAGTTCGACTGCCATTACTGTCGATCAACTGATGTATCAGCGTAATGTTATTGTCTATTACAGCGATCTCTAACAAGTGGAGTCTTACTTGAAATTTCTCACAAATAATCCTACCATCTATATCTGGTCTTCCCCACAGTGCGGTTCCAGAAGGTAATAATTTCTTGCCATATCCTTCTTCTGCTTCAGGTGCTGTAAACCTGACTGTCATTAAATATTCTCTGAGCTCTTTTGCATCACGTCCTTTTACGAGCCAGTTATTTGCATCTTGCTGGTTATCTTTAGCATACTTATTACATACTTCCCTTAGTTTTTTATACCCGGTCGATCCTTGATATTCGGCTGGAATGGCAATATTGTTTCTGGACAACCCTTGAGCCATTGCATCAAAAAAGCAGTCTCCTGCACTTACCGCTCTGCCCAATTCATATCCTATTTGGTTAAGATGCTCCATGACTCTCAGTTTTGCTTGTTCATCTACCTCTTTACTCCTTTTTCTCTCTCCCAAACGATCAAAGAGACCCTCGCTGGGACGTGCATCATATGACTGCAGATCGCGAGAAAAAAGAAGAGGATTACGACCCAGTCCTCCAGCACTGCCTCCGTGATTGAAAATATCCCTTGCATCTGCTTGATTCGAGGCCTCTTTTTCTGTGCATCGCGTAACTGGCGATAAGATCGTTGATAACGTTAATGCTTATTCCAGTACTATCCTGCAATCTTTTACGCATTGATAGAATGTCCGAATTTTCTTGCCACGCAACATCGGTTAGTACAGACTTTCCTGACAAATAAGCTTGCAAACACTGCCCCGTGATTGACTCTTTATTGTTACAAACTTCTTGCACCGTACCCGCAGCAACAATTCTGCCGCCTGCAGTTCCACCTCCTGGACCAAAATCAATTAGGGTATCGGCTTTACACATGGCATCCAGATTATGTTCGATGACTACTACGGTATGACCTTTAGATACCAGTTTCCTTAAAATACCAAGGAGTAATTCTACCTCCTCAGAATGTAGGCCTGCGGTAGGCTCATCCAATAAGAACAAAGTTTTTGCTGTATTACTTTTTGCCAATTCTGAAGCGAATTTAATTCTTTGTGCTTCGCCTCCAGACAATGTTGACGTGGATTGTCCTAACTTTAAATGTTCCAAACCTACCTGTTTCATTAGATCAAGAATTTCGTGGATCTTCTCTCTACTGAAGACTGGAATCGCATCACCTACGGTTAGATCTAGGACTTCAGCGATATTGTGCCCCCCAAACTTTACCCCAAGTAGCTCTTCATTAAACCTCATACCCCCACAGGCAGGACAATCCATTTCTACTCCAGGCATAAAGTGCATGTCAATTTGAACCACACCTGCCCCATTACAGTTTTCGCAACGTTCATCTGATGCATTAAATGAAAATGCATTGGCGTCAAAATCGTGCTCCGTTGATTCTGGTAAAGAAGCAAATAAACTCCTTATCAAATCGAAAATTTTTGTGTAAGTTGCCACATTGGAACGCGATGATTTCGAGCCGCCTATCGTAGCTTGGTTGACTGTCACGATTCGATTAACATTGTCTAACCCATCTGCAGAAGCATATTTTCCAGGGACTTCACTTGCTCCATTAAGATGATTTCTCATTATCTTATCTAAGGTACGAAAAAAAGTTGATTTTCCGGAACCAGATACACCCGTCAATACAACCAATTGTTGGGTGGGTATAGAAACATTAATATTCTGAAGGTTGTTTTCAGAAGCACCTCGTATAGTAATTGCCTTTCCACTCTTACGAGCCGGAGGATTGAGTTTGATAGCTGTATTTCTTGCCAAATGCCTTCCTGTAATAGATCTTTCACAAGCCATCACTTCTGCAGGCGTACCAGCGACTACAATTTCTCCACCCTTAGTCCCCCTGCCTGGACCTACATCCACTATATAATCTGCACTTTTAATAACATCGAGATCATGTTCAATGACTACGACGGTATTCTCATTTTCTTGTATCCTTCGCAAGGTTTTTAATAATTTAGCAGTGTCATAAGGATGTAGACCACTCGTAGGTTCATCTAAAACATATAAAACACCGGTCAACGCGCTACTGCCAAGAGCATCGGCTAATCTAAGCCTTTGCGCCTCTCCTCCAGATAATGAAGGAAGAGTCCTATCTAAAGTTAGATAATGCAGGCCAACCTCAATCAAATTTGATGCCCGCTCTTTCAATCCATCAGAAAAAGCAGCATAAGCCTGCAACTCATCCTTTGGGAGTACCCTTTCCAACGTTTCTAACCATCCATGGAATCGGTCTAAACTTAGGCTAGAAACTTTTAGAATATTTTGGTTGTCTATCGTAACCTCTCTACCCAGTCTTCCCAAACGGGCATTATTACAAGCCGAACAGGGCGTTTTATCAATAAACGATCCCACGCTACTATTTGATGCCTTACTAGGATTTTTCTTATATGCAGCCATTAGGTTTGGGACTAGCCCATCAAACTTGCCTTCACCAACTTTCTTTGGTTCTTTAAGCCCTCCTTTGTGTTTCTTGACGAAATCAGGGTGTTTATTTCCATACAATAAAAAATTTCGCAATTCTTGGGAATAAGACTTTATGGGTGCATTTCGGTCAAACTGAAATTTATAGTGTTTACTAGCCGCCTCAATCACACCTGCATAATAATTTGCCAGTTTATTATCCCAAAACCTAACACCCCCATTAACAATGGTTTTTTTTTCATTCAATAATTTAGCAATATCAACATCAACAACTTCACCCATTCCCTTACAGGGCTGACACACTCCAGCAGCAGTATTAGAAGAAAAATGCGACATTTTTAACATTTCTAATTGTTGACCACAATTAGGACAACCAAAATAACTTGTATTCTTTTTTTTAGACGACCCCGAATCAGAATTCTCTTCTGTCTTAATCGTTACCAATTTATGCTTGCCTTGCAACGGCGGTTTAACTTTGGAACCACAACCGCTACAGGGTTGATGACCAATCGTGGCAAATAAATTCCTAAGCAGGGCAAAAATTCCTGTTTTTGTGCCTACAAGCGAACGAGAATTAAAATCCGATTTGCGCTGAGAAACGGCAATTGCGGGCGATAGACCCAAGATGGTACTTACTCTTGGCTTTGGAATGTGATCTGTGACCAAACCATAACCACCCAAAAGCTGCCTTACACATTCGTTCGCTAAGACATCTACCGCAATAGACGATTTACCCGAGCCAGACAGACCAGTTAGCGCAACCAGGCGAGTTTTTGGTATTTCGAAGCAAGCGTGTTTTAAGTTATTTGCATAAGCCCCGTGTACAATAATACGCCCACGCTGCGGTGTTACGGGTAAACAACATTTAGCAGATTGACAAACAAATTTTGCTATACGCACAAGTAAACTCCCTCTTTATCTACACCCATAGGTTGGGTTAAATTACATCCCATCTTGACTAATATGCACAGGGAAATGATCTTTCCCGAAGAATATGCAAAAAATCATTTCATAAGTCAATATTTTCAATGTCGAGCTATAAAATTATCATGAGTTCATTGAAAAGCAAAGCATTTTTTGAAATGGTGAGAAGGGGACAATTAACTCTCCAAACCGCGGCTATCCAGATACGGAAAGCGTTTCTAGATAGCAGTACTATCCTGCAGCATTTGACTCATAGAAAATATCTAAACTCATTTGATTTACTACATCTGTTGGCACAGATTTTCCCATCAAATAGGCCTGCAAACATTGTCCCGTTATTGATTCTTTATTGTTACAAATTTCTAGTACGGTACCCGCGGCAACTATTCTGCCACCTCCAACTCCCCCACTGGGACCAAAATCAATTATGGTATCAGCTTTACACATGGCATCCAGATTATGTTCGATAACGACTACCGTATGACCTTTAGATACCAGTTTCTTTAAAATACCAAGAAGTAATTCTACCTCCTCAGAATGTAGACCAGCGGTAGGTTCATCCAATAAGAATAAAGTTTTTTCTCTATTATTTTTTGCTAATTCTGAAGCGAATTTAATTCTTTGTGCTTCCCCTCCTGACAAAGTTGAGGTGGATTGCCCTAACTTTAAATGTTCCAAACCTACCTGCTTCATTAACTCCAGAATTTCGTGAATATTTTTTTCCCGATGGAAGACTGGAATCGCATCACCAACTGTTAGATCTAAGATTTCAGCGATATTGCGCCCCTCAAACTTCACTCCGAGCAGCTCTTCATTAAACCTCATCCCACCGCAGGCAGGGCAATCCATTTCCACCCCAGGCATAAAGTGCATATCAATTTGAACCACACCTGCCCCATTACAGTTTTCGCAACGTGCATCTGATGCATTAAATGAAAATGCATTGGCGTCAAAACGATGTCTTGCCGATTCCGGCAAAGAAGCAAATAAACTCCTTATCAAATCGAAAATTTTTGTGTAAGTTGCCACATTGGAGCGTGATGATTTCGAGCCGCCTATCGTAGCTTGGTTGACTGTTACGACTCGATTAACATTATCTAACCCTTCTGCAGATGTATATTTTCCAGGTTCTTCATTTGCATCATTAAGATAATTTCTCATCACTTTATCCAAGGTACGGAAAAAGGTAGACTTTCCGGAACCAGAGACACCTGTCAATACAACGAATTGTTGCGTAGGGATAGAAACATTAATATTCTGAAGGTTGTTTTCACAGGCACCCCGTATCGTAATTACATGTCCGTTCTTATGCGCCGGAGGATTAGGTTTGATAGCCGTTTTTCTTGCCAAATGTTTGCCTGTGACAGATCTTTCACAAGCCATCACTTCTGCAGGCGTACCAGCGACTACAATTTCTCCACCCTTAGTCCCCCTGCCTGGACCTACATCTATAATATAATCAGCAGAACGAATAACATCGAGATCATGTTCAATGACAACAACCGTATTCTCATTTTCTTGTATCCTATGTAAGGTTTTTAATAATTTAGCAGTATCATAAGGATGCAGGCCAGTAGTGGGTTCATCTAACACATACAATACGCCGGTCAATGCACTACTGCCAAGAGCATCAGCTAATCTAAGCCTTTGCGCCTCTCCTCCAGACAATGAGGGAAGGGTTCTATCCAAAGTAAGATAATGTAAACCAACCTCAATCAAATTTGATGCTCGTTCTTTCAAACCAACGGAAAAAGCGTTATAGGCTTGCAATTCATCATCTGGAAGTGTCTTTTCCAGAGAATCTAACCATCTATTAAATCCACCTAAACTAAGGCTAGACACTTTAATAATATTCTGGTCGCCTATCGTTACCTCTCTTCCGAGTTTCCCGAGGCGAGCATTGTTGCAAGCTGAACAAGGAATTTTATCGATGAATTCTCCAACACTACTATTGGATGCTTTGTTAGGGTTACTCTTATAAGTAGCCAAAAGGTTGGGGATGATACCCTCAAATTTGCCCTCGCCAACTTTCTTAGGTTCTTCGAGTCCTGCTTTATGTTTTTTAACAAAGTCTGGATGTTTTATTCCGTGCAATAAAAAGTTTCGCAATTCTTGGGAATAAGACTTTATGGGTGCATTTCGGTCAAACTGAAATTTATAGTGTTTACTAGCCGCCTCTATTACACCAGCATAATAATTTGCTAATTTATTATCCCAAAACCTAACTCCGCCATTAACAATGGTTTTTTCTCCATCCAATAATTTAGCAACATTAACATCAACAACTTCACCCATGCCTTTACAGGGCTGACAAACTCCATCAGCGGTATTAAAGGAAAAATGCGACATTTTTAACATTTCTAATTGTTGACCACATTGAGGACAACCAAAATAACTTGTATTCTTTTTTTTAGTCCCCGAATCGGAATTCTCTACTGTCTTAACTGTTATCAATTTATGTTTGCCTTGCAGCGGCGGTTTCACTTTGGCACCGCAACCACTGCAAGGTTGATGGCCAATAGTAGCAAATAAATTTCTAAGCAGGGTTAAAATTCCTGTTTTTGTGCCTACAAGCGAACGTGAATTAAAATCTGATTTCCGCTGAGACACGGTAATAGCTGGAGATAATCCTAAGATGGTGCTTACTCTCGGCTTTGGAATATGATCTGTTACCAAACCATAACCACCCAAAAGCTGTCTCACACACTCATTTGCTAAGACATCTACCGCAATAGAGGATTTACCTGAACCTGATAAACCAGTTAGAGCGACCAAGCGAGTTTTTGGTATTTCAAAGCAAGTGTGTTTTAAGTTATTTGCATGAGCACCATGTACAATAATACGACCGTGTTGAGGTGTAACAGGCAAATAACAATTAGTAGACTGACAAACAAATTTAGGTATACGCATCAGCGATTTCCTTTCACCTACATCAGTAAAATTAATGTACATCCCATTTGATTCAAAGCATGCAAACTTTTCCTGTGAAATATATAGAAAATCATTGCCTCAGTCAACATTTTTAACATCTGTGGCTTAGGATAAGGGACCCCTAAATTGGCGTCTGCATGGTTATAACCCTTTGGTTCGGTATCTTTATGATCTACCTAGGGATAAAGAAAATTATCTTGAAAATGGGAACCACTATAGGTATTTTATACGTATCTTATTAAATTGACATTATTGATTGTGTATTTTGTGAATTCTAAGGAAGGGGTCGTAAACATGCTTTCTCTTTTCAATAACCTATCTGACGGTTATGTGGCTATTCCGGTCATTTATGCTTGTAAAAAACAAGGCCTTTTTGAAATACTGCAAGAACATCAATGGACTGAGTTTTCAATCTTGGTAAAAAAGCTCAGAGCCAATTCAGGATATTTCAAAGTCGCCTTACATCTCTTGGAATCTCTAGGATGGGTCCTGCGCAATGATGTTGATGCATATAAGTTAAACAACCTTTCTCAATGGCAAGATTTGCCTGAAGGAATGATCGAACTCTACGAAATATATCCGGAGACTCTGCTGCAAAATGAGGAGTTGCAAAACTTAGTATGTTTTTGGATCAACTTTTTTATTCAACAACATCATTTTCCTACGCAGGCGAACTCATTTTGGAAAGAGAGATTAGAAGCCCCCCTATTTATTCCATTGTTGCAGATACTTCATCAATATATGGTTATACAGAATGGATCCATGGTTATTAATCTTCCATCACCATTAAGGGAAATGATTATTAATCTTTTTATTCATTATAAATGGGGCAAGACAGCTCATGATAGGCTTATTTTAACTGAAATTGGGAGCTCGTTGATAGAACGCGCAGAGGTTACAGGAATTGCAGCTTCATACCGACCCATGCTGGCACAAATGAAAGAGTTGTTATTTGGTAATGCCGCTACTGTGTTTAAAAAACAGCCTGATGGAACAGAAAGCCATATTGATCGCAACAGAAATGTGCTTGCGAGCGGGTTTCAACATATACGTTATTTCAAAGATGCTGAAAAGCAAATCGTTGCTATCTTTAACCAACTTCCCTTCGAAAAACAGCCTCGCTACATTGCAGATATGGGCTGTGGCGATGGCACCTTCCTAAAACACATTTACCATGTCATTAGCGAAAGTACTGAGCGTGGATCTGTGCTAAAAGAGTACCCGTTAATTTTGTTAGGAATTGATTACAATGCAGTGGCTCTTCAGGTAACACAAAAAAATCTAGAGGATTTGCCTCATATTCTTCTGCAAGGGGATATTAATGCCCCTGAACAATTGTTACGAGACCTACATGATAAAGGTATTAGTGACACTGAATCCATTTTGCATGTTCGCTCATTTTTAGATCACAACTTCTCTTGTACAAATACAACCGGATATAAAAATTCTACATCAGACTTCCCATTGGTTCCAGGCAGTGTATATGTAGGTGAGGACGGTAAACCTTTAACCCCCGGTGAGATTCTGGAAGCCTGGAAACAGCATTTATCACGCTGGTCAGCAATTGTTTCTCCTCACGGTCTCATGATTTTGGAAGCACATTGTTTGTCAGCCGCCCAGATCCGATCTTATTTAGGGCAAAGTGAAAATTTTTATTTTGATCATCTCCATGCTTTTTCTGGACAATATCTAATTGAAGCAGAAGTTTTTCTAATATTAATGGCTAATGTAGGGTTATTTCCAAGAACACAACCCTTACGATATCCCAAAACCTTGCCTTTTTGCCGAGTGACATTTAGTCATTTCGAGAAACGCAATTATCAAATCCGACACGCGAATCTGCAGGATTTGCAGAAATTGGAAATTTTGGAGCAGCGATGCTGGCCTGCAGAATTGCAAATAAGTACTGCTGATTTAAAGACCCGCATTCAAGTCTATCCGCAAGGACAATTTGTATTAGAACTCGATGGAGAGGTAATAGGCGTCATTTATTCGCAACGAATAGCCAGTCAAGATAAAATTCATGCAATGACTTCAAAAACAGCCGCTTTATTTCACCAACCCGATGGCTGTTTTGTACAATTATTGGCACTGAATATTTTACCTGAGATGCAGAAGAAAAACATAGGTTATCAATTACTTGAATGGATGTTGCAACGTTGTAGCATGATGAGCGGCATCAATGCAGTAGTCGGAGTGACGTTGTGTAAAAATTATCATATGCAACATCATCAACCATTAGCAGAATATATTCATAACCGTGATGTGAGTGGGCACTTGTCAGACCCTATTCTGCGTTTTCATGAGTCCCATGGTGCTACTATAGTCGGACTGGTGTCCAATTACCGCCCATACGATGTAAAAAATGAGGGGCATGGGATTTTGGTATATTATGATCTTCATGGACGTGTCCAAAAGGAGCTGCATACAAATTATTACCAAAATAATTTTTCCCAGGATAACTCATCAAAACCTACACTCATGCAAGAATCAATAAGCGATATTGCCACATATATTGAAATTCTTATTAAAAAATGTCTCGGCCAAGGGAAGGTAAATGCTTTTTCTTACGATCTACCGTTTTCTGAACTAGGATTAGATTCAGCAGATATCTTTGAAATAACTTTGCGAGTAAACAAGCAATATCAACTCGAATTAAATTCTGCATTTTTCTTTCGCTATAACACAGTAAAAAAAGCTGTTGCATATTTGAAAGGACAGCTGAGTCAAAAATCAAGTTAAGTTCATGTTTAATGCATTCCAAGTCTAGCCTTTATCAACTTCACTCTTGCTTCACGGATTTTTTCACCCAAAACAGCGCCCTCATACCCAGATTCTGTCCGATGTCTTCGGTATAAACCGTAACTCATGTATCCTATATAGACACTCCTTTGCTAATTAACGGAAAGCTATCAGAGTTTCTCTCCGATGCCTCCGCCAAAGCCGGTCAATATCTCTTTGGTTCCCATTTGTCTTAGGGAGGGACTTAATAAAGACAAAGAAGCAATTGCCATTATACTACTAGCAACCAAAATATACATTGTAATTATTGAAGTTTTAGTAATCAAATACCCCGCTAATGCTGCAGAAATAGGTGTTAGACCCAGAATTGCAAACATGAGATAACTCATTACACGCCCCAAATATTCTTGTTTAGTCCGAGTTTGTACCCAAGTAAAAGCAACGACTTGAATGAAACCACCAATAATTCCAATAAAAAATAGAATGGATAATGCAGAAAAAACGCTAGTTGAAAAAGCAAAAAGCAATACACCTAGTCCTGCTAAAAAATCTAAATATAGAATACTCATTCCTAATCTTGACGGTGGTAAATGTGGCAATATAGTTGCAAGTACCATACCAACCATCATTCCAGTACCTTGTATAGTCAAGAAAAAGCCATACTCCCAAGCTCCACCAGCGAATTTTAATTCTACAAAAACGGGTATACCAACAGTCGAAGGACCAACTACAAAAAAGCTAATCATCCCAACATATAGAATGTATACCAGAAGCGATCTGTCTTGTTTTAAATAGTCAATCCCCCCTTTAATGTCTTTAAGTATAGAAGTGTTATTCTTTTCCAAAGTACCGCTATTCTTGGATGTATTCACTTTAATAAGTATCAATGATGCTACCGAAACGAAAAAAGTTATAGCATCCACAACAAAAACAATTGAAATTCCTAAAAATTCCGGTATAGTCGCTGTGATGTCTGGTTCTTGAGAAAATCCATAAATCATCGAGCCCGCTAATATTGGACCAACAATGGCGCTCAGTTGCATGGACGTCATCATGATCCCATTACCGGCTTTCAACTGCTCCATTGGTAGAATAGTAGGTAAGATTGACATTCCTGCCGGTAATGTAAACGCGCTAGCAAGACCCAACAAAAATGATAAACCATATAGCATAGGCATAGTTATCATATTGCCCCACACCAAAAATGCTAATAAAAGAAGTATACATCCAGAAAATGCACGTGCATGCATGAGTACATCTTTGGGTCTAAATTTATCCGTTAAACCTCCTCCAATCAAAATAAAGATAGCCCTTGGTGCACCAATAATGGATAAAACAGTACCAACTTCAATGGCACTATTGGTTGTTTTTAATACTAACCATGGAAGAGCAATTAACGTTAATTGATCACCAATTAAGCATATTAAAGCTCCTAGCCATAATATTTTAAAATTTTGATTTTGAAATATGTTGCCTTCTTTGGTCATGTATGTCCCCTACTGGTTATCCAAGATTTTATCAAAAGCTCCCCAACTAATATAGGCACAAGAGTACCAGCCCAACTTGACAAAAACAATATGGATTGTATCAGACTGATTGTTTCAGGTGTCGGCATCAGATTAGTAGATAATAAGTCTATTTCTGTAAATGCAATGAAGGCAATAGCAGAAAATACTCTAACAACAACAAATGAACCGAGTGCAATACAAAAAGCTCTTATCATCCATTTTTTATGCGATAAAATATTCTTACTCTTTACATGATAAAAACCCATAAATAAGGCAACCAAGAATAAAACCGAAAATAACCAGCCATTTAAGGATAGCAACCAGCCTGATGACATGGTGTGGTGAATGATGACTGCATAAAGTCCTACAATCATACCAGAAGAAAAACAGATTTTACCCAAAAATCGATGTAATCGTATTGAGTGATTCAAAGCACGATTTAAAATTAAATAAGGAGCCAATACAAGGTATATCAGACCAAAAATAATATGTATATATGTCTCAGTTTTCACCTGATAGTAACGTTGATTAAACAAGCCTTCAAATAATTCGTTATTCATCATATTTATTCTATTCAGAGCTATCATAATTCCAAAGACAGTCAAGGCAAACACTAAAGCAGAAGAAATGACAAATATACCATAGTTGCTGTTTTTTTCAGTCTCAATATTTTGAATAACTTTACTTTTGATCATAATTTTCTTCCAGCAAATTGAGTTGCTTTAAAAACCTGATAACACTAATAAGCTTTTCTTTTCCTTGCTTATCTCTTGCAAAATAATTAATATTTCGATTTCCTATCAATCTGTCACGTAATGCAATCGGATTCAGTATTCCAATAGTTCTATAAATTTCAACATTATGATACTCATGATGACGAACACTGAGATAATCAGCTATCTGTTTTTGAATTTTACTTAAAGTTTCTAATGAAATTTTCTGCAAAACATCCTCTGCTAAGGTTTTTAGGAGCTGCCTACCAAAGGCGATATGACGTCCTTCATCTAAGGAATGTATACGATTCAATTCTCTAATCAGTATTGGCAGGGATTGATCTTTGGCTAAGACCCTATTGAGATCGTTAATGAGCTCTTCAAATATTAATATATTCACAAAAATAAGTAAATCATTCAATAACGGTTCTTCCCATGTCGTTGATATCACATGTGAATAGGTCACAGGATACAACTTACCATAACGACGTGAAAATTCACTAAACATATAGATATGGTTATTTTCTTCTTTGATAAAAAAATATAAATATTTACGAACAGCTTCATATCGACTTCTTAACATCAATTGCATAACAGCAGAAATGACTTCGGATTCTCCGATACAAGATAATGAACAGAGCAAAGAGAATTCTAGCTGTGATAATTTTTTCTTATTTTCATAGTTTAATTGTTCATATTCTGGTTCACCATAAAGAGATATCAAATGCTCAGACATCCAAAACTGATCAGGAGAAGGCGCATTGGAAAAATCTAAGCTAACCAACGGATCGATAGCATTCTCTTGAGAAAGTCTATTCAAAACATTAATCTGCTTTGATAATACGGATGCACTTTCGAGTTCAACACTCATGACAAAAACCTAATCTAAACATATTAATTCGGAACAATCCAAGCTTAGTTCCTTTATGATCGTGTTTGGCGATAGCTTAAGAAGATATTCAATGGTATGCCCAATATCTTCCAAAGGGATCATTTTATCGCTTGGCATGAGATTAACTTTTTCTGTCATATCTGTCAACATTAAACTAGGACATAATGTGGTTACTTTAATACCATATTCACATAATTCCTTTAGAACAGACTCCCCAAGCCCCATCATACCAAATTTTGAAGCAGAATAGCCTCCTAGTCTTGCAAACCCCATTTTACCCGCTGTCGATGAGATATTAAAGATATACCCTTCTCTTGCTTGTATCATATAGGGTGAAACTGCCTTTATACAATTGAACATACCTAAAACATTAGTATTCGTCATTGCACAAAAAGCCTCAGAATCTAGAGATAGCGTGCCTTGATTTAAAACGCCCGCGTTGTTTACCAGTACAGAGATTGAGCCAGTCGCTTCGATAAAATTCAAAATTGCTCTCGAAATTTCAGCAAAATTACTAACGTCCGCCTGCATAATGATAGGTAAGAACTCGATATCTAAAGCATATTCTTCGATCAATTCCTGCTTCAATGATTTTAAAAGATTCATATTTTTTGCAATCATACCCACTCGGTAGCCCATTTTGACCAAATGCTTAGTAAGACTTCTTCCAAGCCCCCTGCTGGCGCCAGTAATGATTGCAGTTTTTTGTGTCATTTAAAGTTTTCCTCTTCTATACCCAAAGCATTTCAAGTTGCGACAAGACGGAAGCGAAGGAATCGCAGCGCAGCATACAAATGAGTATGTGAGCTGCGAGCCGAAGCTTCCAACACAGTCGCAGCTTGAAAGGCGAAGGGTGTATAAACGTAATATCCATCAAGCAACAAATTCTTCCATACTCACGCCCAATAATTTTGCTATAAAGATCGCCTGTTTATTTATAGTATGATTCATTAAAAAATGATTAGGCAAAAATTGTATTTCATAATCTTTACTTATTTTTTCACTTAACTGTATTGCCATAAGCGAATCACCACCCAGTGAGTGAAAATCACTATCATTCGATGGATCTGTTAAACCCAAGGCTTCTTTCCAATATCCTTGGATGTCATTCAATATAACTGGAAATGACTTTGAGAAGGAGTTAGAAGGCTTCCTAGAGAAAAATAGGCTCCCCGCCCCTTGCTTCCAAAGTGATAATCTATTATGAAAATTTCTTTTTGAAACATTCACAATTGGACCAAAACTAAAGCAAAAAATATCATCCAACACTCTAAAGCCTTCTTCTGGTGTGATTAAAACTTTTTTCAAAATAGAATATTCTGCTGAGTCTTGTTGATTATCATACAACCAGCCATCCCAATTAATACTCAACCATCTTGTTTTTTTTCCTTTATAATGATTGCTTGCAACTGCATTTAAATAGTTATTGGCTGCACTATAACAGGAATAATGTACCCCCCCCAAAGAAGTCGCCAAAGAAGACATGCAAATAAAAAAATCCAATTGATCAATATCTGCAAATCTTATTAAATTATCTAAACCTGTAATTTTAGCATTAAAATGCAGATCAGTGTTTGATGAATTTATTTCGTTTATGCCCAGCATACTATTTGCATTCACATTTCCGGCAGCATGAATGATCCCACGTATTATTAAACCTTTCTCTTTCAATAAGCACATGGATTGTTCAACTTCTTGCTGCTCTGAGATATCCAGTTTCTCAATATAAACTTGTGAGCCTAAGCCTTCTATTTTTTTTATTGTATTTAATTGATTTTTAAGTTTTACGTTTGATTTCGGGTCATTGATTATACTTAACCAAGTATCCCGAGCGGGAAAATCAGTTCGGCCTACTAGTATAATATTGCAATTCGCATGTTTGGCAAGATACTCTGCCATAATAAGACCTAAATTCCCTAGGCCACCCGTTATGTAATATGTTCCACCGGCATGAATAATAGGGTTTTTTGAATCTTGATACACTGGATTCACAATTTTATATTCAAGCGCGTAACGATTTTCGTTCAAATAACAAATTTTATAGTCATTATTAATATTCATCATTTCATTTAATAAACATTTGGCCCAGGGATGACTAGCTGTCTTTCTTATATTAATTAATTTACAAAGCCACATAGGAAACTCTTGACTGAGAACAGTAGAAAATCCTTCTACGGTTGATAAATTTTGATGAATCCATTCTTGTGATTCTAATGCATACAATTGGCTTGTAATAATAAAAAGCTGACATAATTTACTGTCCCAATATTTATGCACCCCCTTGAAAAATTTCAAAATCTGATGATAACCATAATTGTAATTGATTTCAGAGGGTTCTAAAAAATATAGAATATGATCTGGCACCCAATGCAAAGATAATAATTTTTTAGAGAATTCTAGCCATTCAACTTCACTATGAATATCTAAGAGGGAATGGTCTTCCCTGTCGTGAACGGAAAAAATTCCATGAGAAACTACCTTGACATTAATCGATAAAAGTTTTAATTCATTCACAAATGTTTCAACATCACTATAGAGTTCTGAAACTAGAAGAACATTCTTAATATTTTTTTCAACACTACTGACAAGAGGGCTTAAAGCCCAGACAGGTGCAGTGTACCAGTCTTCAAATGTTACTTTTTCCTGAACGGGCGTTATTTTTTTTGTAGGTAATATCCAACAGGATTTTTTTTGAAAAGGGTAAGTGGGGAGTAGTACAATATGGTTTGTAGAGGCAATAGCTTTATTGGCAGCAATAAAATTAAAATTTATTCCATTTTCCCACGATTTTATAAACAATGCAGCTCTAGATGAGTTGTTGGGATCATTACCTTTTACTAGGTCTTGTTTTTGCAAATCAAAAGACTCAAAAAAATTGATAAAATTCTCAGACAATAGCGATATTTTTTCATTTTGATTTTTTGCATCTAAAGAACTATTATCGTCGAGATGAGCCGTTGTTAAACATGCCTCTAACTTTTCAATGAGCTCTGCTTTATTTCTGGCAAGAAAACATCTTCTATTCGCTAATTGCTTGCGCCCCACCTGTAATGTATAAGCCACATCATCAATAGGGATTGATTCGTTTTCCCTCAAGAAAAGAATCAGATTAGAGATCATTTCTCGTAAAGCATTTTCACCCAACGCAGAAATAGGAAATAAGTAAGATTCGACTTTATTACCAAGATTTCTATATGATTTATATTCCTCCAGAATAATATGCGTATTGGTTCCTCCAACACCAAATGAACTGACTGCTGCACATCTTGCCTTTGCATCCTCTGGCCAAGTTTTAATAGCCGTATTGATTTCAAAATTAACATGACTGAAATCAATGTTTGAATTGAAAGTTTTAAAATGGATTGTAGGAGGTATTTCCCGATGATGTAAAACTAATATTGTTTTAATGAGTCCCGCCATGCCTGCAGCAACATCTAAATGACCCATATTACTTTTCACAGAACCCAGAACGCAAAGAGGTTTTTGTTTTTTTCTTTTTTGATACAATTCTTGCAAGGCTATGATTTCAATTGGATCTCCTAAATGGGTTGCAGTCCCGTGAGTCTCGATATAGTCAATATCATCCACCTCAACATTGGCTATGGCTAAGGCATCAGAAATGGCTTGAGCTTGTCCTGCTACACTCGGCGATGCAAAACTCATTTTTTCTGCACCATCATTATTTATAGATACCCCCTTAACAACAGCATAAATATGATTTCTATCTTGAATGGCATCGCTTAAACGTTTTAGTATCACTACCCCTACGCCATCTCCGGGGACTGTGCCGGCAGCATCTTTATCAAAAGGTCTACAAACACCATCTGGAGAGAGTATCATACCATTCTGGTATAAATATCCTGCTTTATGTGGACTACTCCAATTAACAGCGGCCGCAATTGCAACATCACAACTATAATTTATGAGACCTTGACAAGCTTGGTGAACTGTCGCAATAGAACTCGAGCAAGCACTGTGAATTAATAGCGATGGTCCCGTAAAATTTAAAGTATAAGAAAGTCTTGTCGCTAAAAACTCTGGGTTATTATGCAATGAAAGTTGGTATCCACCAAATGTTTCCAATATGTTTGGGTTATTATATAAATGCATATATAAATAACTGTTCGTAGTATTGCATGTTGCGTAAACTCCAAAACGCTCTCCTTCTCTTTCTTCACAGCAACCGGCATTTTCTAATGCCTTCCAAGTTGTTTCTAGCAAAACTCTATGCTGTGGATCGGTTATATTGGCTTCCATTTGAGAAAATTTGAAAAATTCAAAATCAAACATTTCAATATCGGATAAAAGTCCTTTCGCCCTAACATATTCGGGAAGCTCTAAGCTCCTCCTTTCATGCCCAGCCTCAACCAACTCCTCTATAGAAAAATAGGAAATTAAATTATTGCCAGCCTTAAGATTTTCCCAAAACGCATGGATATCTCCGCTTTTTGGGAACTGGGCAGCGAGACCTATAATGGCAATGTCATTTTCATTCATGTTCAAACTCATAGATCACTCACTTAAATGATTGATTTCTCGGGTTTTAACTTACCTGTTCTTTTAGTGACTTTACTAAAACGTTTTTTACTGTCTTCAAGCACAGTTGCTGGTTTCGTAGTATCAAGCACTTGAGCCAGTGATTTTATGGTTGGGCTTGAAAAAATTTGAGCCATGGCGATTTTAGTATTAAAACTATTTTCTATGCTGTTATGCATCGCAATTACCAATAGCGAATTTCCCCCTACTAAAAAAAAACTATCGTTTATACCAAAAGACTCATGGTTTAAAATAGAAATCCAAATATCAAATAGCCTTTTTTCTGTAAAAGACAGTTCAGATAAACCGCAGGAAATGTTAGATGCAGACAGTGGCCGAGGCAAATTTTTGATATCGACCTTCCCAGTTGTAGTTAATGGTATCGCATTCAGTACTACTATTTGGGTTGGAATCATATAATTGGGAAGATGAAGACTACAATGGTGAATTAGTTTTTCAGCTAACAACTTTTCATCTCCATCGATGGTTTCTATATAGGCTGCAATATATTTTTGACCCGGGATATCTTCACGAATAATCGCTATAGCCCTTGTAACCGATGGATGTTTTGACAATGTCGATTCAATTTCACCTAATTCAATTCTAAAACCCATTAATTTCACTTGATTATCTTTCCGCCCCATAAACTCAATATTGCCATTCTCAAAATACCTACCCATATCACCAGTTTTATATAATCTTTGTTTTAAGGTAGGGTGAAAAATAAAATGACTGTTGGTTTTTTCGATATCATTAAAATAGTTCCGAGCTAAACCTGCACCACCAATAAATAGATCTCCTACTACTCCTATTGGGCAATGTTGGAGGCTTTCATTCAATACATAAAAGGATTGATTGGGCAAAGCTTTTCCATAGGGAATACTTTTCCATTTTGTATCAACATATTTTATGGAATAATATATTGACCAAATAGAAGCCTCTGTCGCTCCACCCAGGCTGTATAAAGCACAGGCAGGATGAGTGTACAATTGAATTTTTTCTGGCAAAGATAATGGGATCCAATCACCACTTAACATGATTGTTCTAAAAGAATGTAGCGCGCTCGATAAATCATTGGCGGAGGTTTGAATGTATTCAACCATCATTTGCATCAATGCCGGAACCGTGTTCCATACTGTAATGTTTTGGTCTTGTATCAGTTTAATCCAGTAACCGGGATCTTTCGTATACTCTTCGGGCAATAAAACTAGCTTTCCGCCTGCTGCAAAAACACCAAAAATATCAAAAACAGACAAATCAAAATTAATAGCAGACAACCCTAAAACACTAGATGATTCGGTAATATTAAACAGATTATTCACGCTAGTAATGGTATTAATAACACTTCGATGTTCGATGGAAACACCTTTCGGTTTTCCAGTTGAGCCAGAAGTAAAAATGACATAGGCTAAACTTTTTTCCTTTAAGGGTGCTTCAGGATTGGTTATGGGTTGATTTTTGTAAAAGTCATCATTATTTGCATCTAGAAAAATTTTTGAATAATCTACTTCTTCATTTTCATATAAGGCCCTATAGATTTTCTGAGAAATAACAAATGATGGTTTTATGCTGTTGAGTAATATATTAATGCGTTGCTTAGGATAACTTGGCACTACCGGAACATAGGCTGCGCCCGTTTTTAAAACTCCTAATATGGCAATGATTTGTTCAATGGAACGATCCATAGTAATGACAACAAGAGACTCGTTGTTTATCCCCTTCATCATTAAATAATGCGCAAATTGATTCGACCTTTCATTCAAAACCTGATAAGATATGAATTCATCTTGAAAAACTAAGGCTATGGCTTGACTATGCTTTTCAGCCTGTTCTTCAAAAATTTGGTGCAACCCAAAATAAGTGACATCGTTCGTAGACCTTTGTTGATTCCACTCTGTTTCAATTACTTTAATTTCACTTTCAGATAACAGGTTAATTGTGTCAATAACGATGCTAGGGTTGTTGACTATTGCTTCAATAATATTGACATAATGTTCATGCATGCCTACTATAACTTTTTTATCGAACAAATCCGTATTAAATGTCCATACTATTTCATATTGTTCAGTTTCATCTACTACATTTAAAATAATATCATGACTAAATCCACCATTATTTCCCAGTCTTAGACCTGAAATAAATTCATTTGAATCCCCCAACAAGTTGTCCAATAATTTAGAGGATTGATTCCAATTGAACATAACATTAAAAATGAGATGAAATGCAGGATCATTTTTTGGTCGCAACATTTCTATTAGATATGGGAATGGAATATGAGCATTTTCAAGTGCCCGTTTCGTTAATCCCTGCGTTTTTTTAAGGATGTCTTCAAACGTTTCCTGTCCTGAAAGGCTATTTCTTAAAGCCAGAACATTAGCAAAATAACCAATCATATTCTGCGTTTCTTGACTGTCTCTACCCGATGAGGGGGTTCCCACAATGATATCAGATTGACCCGTATATCGATATAAAAAAATATAATAAGCTGTGAGCATAAATACGTAGGGAGTTATCGATTGACTGCGACAATACCCAATTATTTTATGCCAAAGTGTATGATTGATCTTTGAACTAAAGCTATCTCCTAGATAGGTTTGTACTGGCGGCCTCGGTTTGATAGTCGGCAGTAATAATGGACTTAATTCCCCCTTTAGTTCTTCCATCCAATAATTTAACATCTTCTGCCCTATTGGGCTTGCCAATATTTTTTTTTGCTGCTCAGAATATTGGTGATAAGTGCAATTCAATGTTGGAAGTAATATCTTTTTATTTAATAATAGAGCTGAATAAATAATAGAAAGTTCAGATAAAAAAACATTCAAGGAAATCATGTCAAACGCTATATGATGCAATACAAATAAAAGAATATGTTGTGTTTGAACTCCATGTTTTATATTTTTTAAATAACAAATTCTGATCATGGGTCCTGATTCTAAGTCAAAGGAAGCTTCGCTTCGACATTTTATCCAAGAATCCAAATCGGACAGATTCAAATTATGACTTTCTTCAATGTTAATAGGAATAGCAATATCATTTAATATTTTTTGCAAGGGGTGGTTTTGTTTTAAGTGATAGACTGTTCTTAATATAGGATGACGATTAATAATTAATTTTACTGACCTTTGAAAAACCTCTAAGTTAAAACTTGATTTAGTTTCCACAATGCACGAAATATTATAGGCGGATGATTGGGGAGCCAATTTATGACTTGCCCACAACGATAATTGTCCATAAGAAAGATTGTAAGTTATATCCTTCTGAGATTGTAAAAATTCAATAATATTTTGTTTATTGTCTCTGATAAAAGAAAGAGTAGACTCCGTGAGAATCTCTTCAGCTCCCCTTATCTTGAGTTTATTGTCATTGACAAAAAGCTCAATTCCAAAGCCTCGTATTCCCTGAACAAATTCTTCAACCTGATCCATAATCCTACTCGATAATACATAGTATTCGAGAGCAAAATTATACTGCTTTCTCAAATAAAATAATATACTTTATACATTTCTCCTTAAGACCTAGTTAAGTTGATCTCATTCATAGATATTAGTCATTATAATAAGTAAAAGGGTATTCTTCTTGCCATAAATTAAGCAATTGTGCCAATTCAGAGGAATAATCATAATTCATGTCAAAATTTGGATTACGCTCCAATATATCAATGACTTCGAATGAAAAATTCTCTAGGCCCCACTCTTTCCAATCTGCTTGTAACTTTTTATTTTTGTGTGTTCCTATTTTCAATTCAAATTTAATTCTATTAAATATACCAGGCAAATTTGGACTACTGCCCACAAAACATCTATCGTTCATTTTATTACGAATTATAAAAACCCCCATGTCTGGGGGATTTTCTTTATATGTACGTCTAAGGAGTTTTTTATCTTGTTCTTTCATGTCACTTAAGCCCTATTCATTCCCAGTTCTTAATTTTTGTTGCAACCTAGCCTTTGCTTCAGGATCTTTAGGGTGCACCCAATCCCAATCTATTTTTTCCCAATCAGGATCTTTTGGATCTAAACCCAGCCCTTCTATGTGGGGTGCTTGACAAACAAAATAATGGTTTTTATAAACTAATAAATATCCTTTTTTACGTAGTTTTAAGTGATTGCGAGCATCTTCATAACTATTGTACCATGCATTTAAATTAGCCTCTGAGAAACCATAGCGATAAAGTTCAGTATCTGCATTATCCTTGAACATCACCTTAGAAGGTAATAGACCAGTTTTTCCTAGCCTTAATTCTTGGATTAATGTTGCCCAATCTTGATAACCATTTTCCTTGGCAACAACATTTAAACAATGTTTTAATTGAATTTTTTCAAATTGCGCCAAAATAAATTCCAGGGGCTTCTCAGAAAAAAAACTCAAGTTTTTAAGACGAGAAACAACAGCTATCATCTCAGGATCATCTGTTATGGTTTCCTTTGTTTGAAGTAACTGTTGTATTTTCTTAAATAGCAAGGAAGCTTTAATTTTTAGTTCATTTACCAGAGATTGTGTAGATTCGCGCATCTTGTACTCCCATATAAATATGAAAAAATAGCTAACTCACTATTGCTGTAGATTTATATAGTTTCAAAATGTCGATCTTCATATGGGGATGAATTCATCTTTTGTGAGTTATGGCGTTCCCCTAAACCATAAACATTTATAACTTACTTCGACTTCTATGTCAAATTTTTTATTTAATTTTTAATTCCAATGCTTTGGGCATATACCCAAAGTTAAAAGTTACATAATAATGCATCGACTTTTATTTGATTGCCGCTCTGACTGTGGTTGTGAAGGGGTAGTGGCAGTGACGGGTTTTTTGCCAGGGCTTGTTTTCGAAGATGCTGCAGCAGCAGTAGCAGGTGCTATAGCAGTATTCGCAGCTGTGCTAGACGGAGAAGGTTTGTAGCTAAAGTATAATGCTTCATCTTTATCTTTTTCTCTTGATGCTTTTCCTGCTGAAGCTACAACTTTAGGGGTCGAATCTGGCGAATGATTTCTCGTTGTTGTAGTACTAGCAACAGCAGAAGTAACAGGAGCAGCTGGAGTACCTAGTGTTTCAGCATTTAATGCAGCCCCAGAAGATAATGCCTGGTATCCTTCACCCGCAACCATCCCCTTAAGTTTACTATATAAACGACCTAAAACTGCAGTAGCACCTATTGACATACCAATCCCTCTACCGATATAGAGACCAGCAACTCCCAAACCTGCTGGCAATCCCAAGGCATAACCTACAGGAACAGCGACAACACACATACCCAGAATCCCTGCCCCCATTGAATATGGGGTATCTCGAAAACCACCTTGAAGCGCACCGGCGCCCACCACCCTTAAAGCATCAAATACTTGATTAGCTCCATTTAAAGCGAGTAAATAACGCGTTGTATTAACCACATCTGCATTTTCTGCATCATCCACATGAATAAAAGGAGACATTAACTGTTTAGGCATTGAAGTAAATATTGTTAAAGCCAGCATAGAAGCCCCTAAACCTAATACAAGACAAGCCTTTGAAAAAGTTCGAACGTTATGATGGTTATTTTGACCGCGTGCTTGCCCTATTAATATGTTGCTCGCTTGACCAATACCAAAAATGGGCACAATTGTAAGAAATAGATATTGCATTGCTATTTCATTCGCTGCTAGATCATCACGCTTAAGTGCACTACCAATAATCGCTGTTGATATGGTCAAACCCGTAAATTCACTGCCCACCTGAATACCGATAGGAATGCCTAAAGATATTAAATCTGTTAATATTTCTTTATTGAAATAATGACCAAGAATATCGGGCAACTTAAGTAAGTTAAGGGCAGCAAAGCGATCGCTATATTTTAAATATAAAGTGAATCCACCCAAGCTTAGCCAGGCAGAGATGGATGTAGCATGTCCTAAACCTGCAGCATTTAAGCGATGAGAACCTAAGTCCCCATTAATCAAGATATGACCTAAGCTTAGAGTTAAACCTACGTTAATAAAACTAATAACATTGACAGGCAAAAGATTGAAACCTCCAAGGGCAATTTGTTGTTCTACACCCAGTAATAAGATAGCGGGTATCCCCCAAGAATATCCTTCAAAATACGCTTGAGTAATATCTGCCAGATCTTGCGGTTCTCCTAATTTACTCAGAATGGGACCCGAATTCAATAATAATATGCAAGATGTTCCTGCAAGGGGTAAAGAGAATAAAGCTGCATTCCTAAAAATGGCCGCAATATTGTTAACATTACCTCTACCCAATTCTGTGCTTACACTTGTGCTCACTGAAAAAATCATGGCAGATGAAGAGGTCATAACCATATTTTGACAAGAATTAATAAGGTTACTAGCTGCCAAATTTTTTCCTTCATCATCAATACGGGCAAGCATAATGGTTGTACCAAAATTTCCAGCCGTGCCGATCAGCAAAGTTAAGCCGATCAATGAAGACAGACCTAAAGACTGCTTCATGGCTTCCTGCATAGTCAGCAATTCAATATTCTGTGCAGGATTTCTAGCAACCACAGTAGAAGCTGCAGTCGTAGATTCAGTCGATGTCACAGTCGATGCCGAGTCACCCGCATCTTCTATAAGCTTTTTTCTTTGTTCGTCAGTAGTTGCTGCCATATTTACACCCTAGATGTTTTATCACTGCCGAACTTTACTAAACAATGGATAATTTATCAATCATTAATTAAAAATATCTTTCATTACTGCATAATAAAATTCATAAATTAGTGCTTTAGCATTGCATTAGGTTGATCTAAAAGGCATTAAAATTCGAATTCGACAAGGTTGTTACTTACCTCTACAACCTTCTTAGTAGTATTTGTCGATATGCCAGCATAATTTGCTGTCGGCTCACCCGCCAATTGATGTTCCTTATACATGTCATAAATTCTCTCTGCTACACGTCTTAGCGAGCAGTTATCTAATAATTCAACCGGAGACAATTCAATATGCAAAGTAAGCTTTATTTTTTGGGCCATTTCCAGTGCCATCAATGAATCCAGACCATGAAAAAGTAAACTTTCTGCAGCGTTGACTTCTCTTATTGGTAGTTTTAAAGTTTTTGCCAATAATTCGCTTAAATATTGTAATATGACATGCATATTCTCTGTCGCCGTACTATTATTAAGTCTCATTATCCACTTTTCATCTAAGGCTGCTATCTGTGGAGAAGGGTCAGCTTTCTCAATGATTTTTTCACCTTTTATTACCCCAGGTTGAGGAATAGCAAAAGTACTCCTTTCATTTCCTGAAAAAATAGGTTTGTAATTTTCTGCAATGATAATTTGTTGTCCTGAAATATTCTCCGTTTCTATTATTTTGTCATTAATCGAAGCAACTCTAAAATTGAGTTTTCTCAATATTTTTTCCCATTGTAATCTTGATAATATGGGAGAAAAAGGAATTCTATCTTCATATTCATCAAACAACCACCATCCATCTGTTAATCCAAAAGTTAAGGAAATAAACTCACTCCTATGATTCAATTCATTCAACACTAATAAACCATTTTGTTTTAGTAAGTCTTTAACATTGTTCAATGTATCTTCTATTCTATGAGTTGCATGAAGCACATTACTAGCAAATACCAAATCAACACTTTGGCTTAAATACCCCTGGGCACTTAATGATTTTTCAATATTAAGGACTTGAAAAACCACCCAAGGATATTTTTCTTTCCATCGAATCTCAGCATTATTTAAAAAACTTTTTGAAATATCGGTATAAAAGTATTTAACCTTAACATTTAAAGCTTCCAATGCTTGCAAGACAAATGCACTGGTTCCACCTGTTCCCGCCCCAATTTCAAGTATGGTAATATTTGCCTCAGGATCTTTTTGAAAACGTTCTTCTACATATGCAGATACCGTTCTTGCAACCTGTTCTTGATAATAGTCAACCACAGGAGAACCCGTATATATTCCTTCTACGAATTTTGTGGAACCTTCGGGAAAAAGTATTGTCATGGGAGAAATGACTTCTCTTAAAATATCCGGATATGCCAATAATATCGTCCAAAGAATATTAATATAGGTCTGCAGTTCAGGATATTCATGAAGCAATGCTATTTTTTCTCTTTCCAAATCGCTAAGTTCAACAACATGATTTTCTAGATTAACTTTTTTTGCCAATTTAAAAACTTCTTTAGATTGAGTCAGCATCCCAGCATCGATTAGAATGCTGAGTAACGCGGGCATCAATCGTCTATGCTTCAAACTGATATTTAATTTTTCATTCAGTTCATCCAGACTATATCTTTCTTCGCAACTGATAAATGCCCCCATTTTTTGGAAAACCAGCAGTAATAAATGCCTACTCCAAATGTTGATTTTTTCAAAATTTTCTAAAGCTGAAACTGGAAAATCAACTGGCTTTTGATTCAGCGTGGTGGCTACCTGATCGAGGCAGGTACTTATTTGACAGGCTGTAGACCCAAGCCAATGAGTTTTTCTTTGGAAGGGATAGCAGGGAATGGAAATTCGCTGTACCTTATACCCAGAGTATATTCTGTTCCAATCAAATGATTGTCCTGCCTGATATAAAGAAATAATCTTAGCCTGCAATTGTTCTGTATCCAATAATAGGTAGTGGCTTGTTTGTAATCTATCCGTTACGATTGTACTATCCGAGAAAGCAACTAAATTCTTAGCGCGTGTTTCTATCCAATATCTAGAACTCCGCATTTTTACATCCAAAGAGCCTCCGTCAACAAAAGAATAAATACGATTCTTTGAAATACTATAACTCACTAAATTTGCATGCTTTTCAAAATGAGTATCATCCTCATAAAAATGCAACAATTGAATAGCCACATCCAAACTAAATATCCCAGATAAGCTGGCAGCTACATAATCACCAATACCATCACTGACTAGAAATGCAGGTTGCAAACCAAAAGCTAGCCACATTCTCGCCAAGGCATATTTAACGGTAAATACAAATAGTTTATTTGTACCTTCTATTTCTTCTTTATCTGTATTTAGCAACATTGGCAACAAATATTTATTCAATATCATTTGAACTTTTTGATCACATTCGTCTACTGCCTGTTTGAAATCCGGGAATGTATTATATATATGCCTCACTGCTCCATAATTCAGCTCATTATTAATTATCATAGCAACCTTCAAATTTTCTTGAAGGCTTTCCCTAACTGGATACTGATTAGATGAATTATATAACCCATTAAATTCATTAATTAGTATAATTAATTCTGCTTTTGTTGCAGCACAGAATGCATAACGATATCTAAAATCATTTCGACCCACACAAGCAGTATAACAAAAATCATCCATAACCACAGTATCAGATTGCAAAGCTATCACATAGCGTTGCGCTAGTTCAAACAATGCTAAAGGTGTCTTAGCTGATATTTTTAATATAAAGGAATCCATATCTCTGCATTGGGGCAATGAAAATTGTGCAGGCTCTTCTAATATTAAATGTGCATTACTACCGCTAAAGCCAAAAGAACTGATACCAGCAATCCGCTTTTTATGCCCTCTACCCCAAGGGAGTTGCTCTTGTATTACACGAATGCAAATATCAGACCACGGTATATGTGAATTTGGAATACTGAAATGTAACTGCTTTGTTAATATCTCGTGTTTAAAACATAATATTAACTTAATGAGCCCTGCTATCCCTGCAGCTGCCTCTAAATGTCCTACATTCGCTTTAACGGACCCAATCCATAAAGGAGTATTGCGAGTATTTTCGTTTTTATAAATGGATGATAATGCTGAAATTTCGATAGGGTCTCCTAATGGTGTGCCAGAACCATGCGTCTCAATATAGTCAACATTTTCGGGTAATATCTTCGCTTTAGTTAGAGCTTGATTAATTAATTGTTCTTGCGCAGTCTGACTAGGTACCGTTAAACCCCCACATTTACCATCATGATTTATTGAAGACCCACTAATGACAGCCAGAATGCAATCATGATCCTTTATTGCATCGGATAGACGTTTTAAAACAATGATGCCTCCACCTTCTGAACGCACATATCCATCAGCTGAATCATCAAATGGACTGCATGACCCTTTTTTAGAAAGCATTTCAGCATTAGAAGTAATAATGGAAGTGTCAGGGTGTAGAATTAAATTAACACCACCAACTAATGCCAAGCAGCTCTCTTTATTTCGCAAACTTTGGCAAGCAAGATGAACACTTATCAATGAGGAAGAACAGGCTGTATCTAATGCTAAGCAAGGGCCATTCAAGCCAAAGAAGGTAGAAATTCTACCTGCTGCAGCACTGTGTGCATTTCCTGTACCGACATAAGCAGAAGTTTTCATTTGATCATATTCACGATAAAGACTAGAAAAATCTGTCCCCATTATCCCAATAAAAACACCCGTATTTGTTCCTTCTAAAGATTTCGCAGAATATCCTGAATCCTCTATAGCTTCCCAGCATAACTCTAATAGAATTCGATGTTGGGGATCTAAACTTTCCATTTCTCTTGGAGAAATACCAAAAAATAAAGCATCAAATTTATCAACATTTTCTATCAAGCCCATTTTTTTGTTATGAATTTTTCCCGTTTTATTAGGATTAGCCTCATAATAGGCATCCATGTTCCAACGTTCATAATTCATTTCAATTAATGCATCCTGTTCCGAAACTAATAATTGCCAAAATTTCTCTGGGTTATCGCATCCACCCGGGAAGCGACAAGACATACCAATGACAGCTACTTTTTCATCCTGCATGGTATGAAGGTTTTCAATCACTTTATTTTTGCGTTCAATTTCTATGATGGCTTCTTTTAACAAGCGCTTGTAATCTTCATTTGCTATAACTGTCATGTTGTTATTTCATCCTTATTACTAAGTAACTTTTCCAATACTTTACCTAACTGCATTTCTGACAAATCATTCAGTCTATCTGATAAACCTTCAGGAGTCTCCGCCTCATATTTTTGAGGCTGTTTTTTTTCAAACTTATTCATATTAAATTCATTCAATAAAAATGTTATAAGTGATTGAATTGTAGAATGATTAAAAAGAAGTGTAATAGGTAAAACCAAACCTGTTTGTAAATTTAGTTCATTTCTTAATTCTACTGCCAATAAAGAATGTAGACCTACCTCTAATAAAGATTGTTCAGGATCTAAATGCTGAATTTTTAATATTTTTAAGATTGAATTTTCTACTATTTCTATAATAGAATCCTTTTGTTCAAAAGAAGTTAACTCATCCCATTTTTCCTTCAAAGTACTATTTGTATTTGATGGTTGACTTGAGTTTACAACTTCATTATTCAAAACAATCATTTGCGTAATAGGGTTTTGAAAACAAAGCTTAATTGTTTCTAAAACAATCTCCTGAGATATTAAATTATGCTGTTCCAAAGAAAAATTCTGGGGAAGTTTGCTTATCATTCCAACACCTTCAACAGGACCCCAATTAATAGAGGTAGCGGCTAAGCCTCGACTTTGTCGAAAATAGGCTAAATAATCCATGAAAGCATTTGCTGCCGCATAATTACCTTGACCCTTAGTTCCTAATATTGAAGCTGCAGATGAGAATAGAATATAAAAATCTAAATTTGGCATCAGTTTATGGATATTCCAAGCTCCATGCATTTTAGGATAAAGTGCTTTCATATATTGTGCTTCATGAATATTTGCAATTAAGGAATCTTCTAAAACCCCAGCCGCATGAAAAACGCCGCTCAATTTGAGCGAAAGTTCATCTATTTCTGTTAAGACTTTGAGTATCTCTACCTCTTCTGCTATATCCACGCAACGTACAATCACTTGGCATCCTTGCTTACCCCATTGTATCAGTTGTTCACTTTGGACTTGTGAAGGACCATTTCTAGAAACCAGCAAGAGATTTTTTACGCCTTGATCCTTTAACCAAGTTGCCACGATAAAACCCAGACCTCCAAATGCTCCTGTGATTAAATAAATCGTATTTTCGGGTTGCTTAACTTGAAAACTTGATTTATATACAATGTCATTTCTTATCAATTCGGGATAATAAATTTTATTATCCCGAATAACAAATTGATTCTTTCCAGCGAATAAGCATAAAGAAATTAAGCCTTCAATCATTGTATCCTTTGAGGTTTCATCTAAGTCAATTAATTTACAGTGTAACTCAGGGTGTTCCTGTTGTAATGTCCTACCAAGACCCCAGAGTGTCGCTTGTCGAGATAATACAGGGCTATCTTTTTCATCAATGCTCTGACAACGTTGGGTTATAATAGATATTGTTGGCATCCGTTTCCAAGTTTTTGCGAAAATGGATTTTACCATGTTAATGATTTTGGTATCAGGTAATTCAATACCCTTTTTAATATTTATTGCTTCCTTGTCTAATTCTAGCTCATCCATCCCATAAGCAAAGCAGACATGTTCCAGATTTGACATGGATTGCATAACTTTCCCTAAAAGATTCGAAATATCCTTTTCTTCTAATAAATCATGATATAAGACATTCGGTAGTTCACTTGCATTATCTTTGAGCAACTTAGGCAACAAAATAACTGAAGGAATGTTTAAATCAAGCAATCTTTGCCGAATAATTTTTCCACTTCTTTCCTGACAAGCAACGATAAGCCAGGATCCTGCTTTATCTTTTTTGTGAAATTCGGCATGAAATAGTTTCCAATCGAGTTTATAAATGACTTTTGAAATGGAATTTTGTTGTTCCGCAAATAATTTTGGGTCTAAGACTTGTTTGCTAACCAAATTCTTAATAACGATGACAGGTTTCCCTGTGGTATTGTAGATATATAAATCATGAGCAAAACTATCATTAGTCGATTCTAACAAAATAGCATGACAAACCAAGTTATGTTCTATAGAATCTAATATTTCAAAACTATCCAAGCAAAATGGGATAAATAATTTATGGCTTACTTCTAAATCTTTCTTTGAAGCTTTAGCCAAGGCAATAGATTGAAAAAAAGAATCAATGAGCCCTGGTGCTAAAATGTATTTATTTTCCAGTTCAGCTTCTGCTCGAAAAAAAGTAATTGCTTCCCCCGTTCTGAAATATATTTTTTCTATCCATCTAAATGTCTTCCCCAAATTATAACCACCCAGACTCATGTTTTGATAAAAATCATCGGCGCTCGCCTCTGTAAAATCGGATTCTTGGAACCATTTTATGTCGAAAACACCTTCTTTTTCTCTGCAAGGTGAAGCTGAAAAATCCACAATAGCTTCAAGATGTTGCTCCCAAAGAGTATTAATTTGCGTACTTTGCAGTGTTTGACTAACGCCTTTTGCTATCTTCTTCTTAGTCTCAACATCACTAAAAATAAGCTGGAATAGCTTGCTATCATTTTCATTTAAAATCATTGGGTTTGAAAAATAAAGATTACTTATTTTTATATGCTTAGATAAATTCATATATAAAGCGGCCTCAATCAACATTGAAATATGTTGGGCGCCGGGAATTACTATTTGATCATTAAGCTTGTGATCATCAAAATTATAGGGAAACCTGTTACTTATCATTGTTTCAAAAATAATGTTTTGACCAACGGTAAAATTTCTTCCCAGAACTTTATCAATAGCATATTCAGAGACCAAAGACAGATGTTTGTCATTTGGTTTGGCTTGCATATGATCTGGCCATATTCGCTGTTTATCAAAACAATAGGTGGGCAATGCAATACGTGAAGGTTTATCATCATTATATAGATATAGCATTTCCCAATTGATATTGGTACCATTTTTATAACATGCGATTAAAGCAGCCATAAACTCCTGAATGGTTTCAGTTCCCGTTTCTATTATTAGAGTTGAATTTTCCTTAACTATATTATTTGTATTTTCAAATTTTCTGTTATCTTTATCAACCACCATAGCAGGGATAAGACTAGACAAATTTGACAACCTGTGATCTCCAAAAGCACAATTAGCAGCTAAAGCTCCAAGGCCTCCAGTTAAAATTTTATCTGGTTCTACATCAAAAGATTTCCATAACATCAAAATAGCAAATTGTATTGTAAAAATGATCCATTTTGCTCTAGGTTCATCTTTTTGAACTAATTCTTCATATAAAGGAATACAAGAATATATCGATTGCTGGAACACTTCAGAAAAATAAACATTACAAGCATCTATGGCTTTCTTATAAACTGGAAAGTTTTGATAAAACCCAACGACATCACTAATGTTTGATACCTTATCTTTTAATGTGAAGAAGATCTTCTCTTTGGATACTTTGCATAAACTATTAACAGACTCTTTGTCTTGAGTAGCACAAAACTCTTCTAATCGATTAATAAGTGCGTCAAAATCTTTCACAACAAAGCCGATTCTATAGGGACAGTGTATTCTACCAACCCCTAAAGTATAACAAATATCTAATAATGACATCGTATTTCCAGATTTTTTGAGAAAATCTAAATGCTGCGCAACCATATTTATTAACGAAGAGCAAGACTTGGCTGAAATAATAAAAGGTAATGCCAGAAGTTGAGGCATGGTTTTCTGTGCAGCTCCGGTTCCTTCTTCAATAATCATATGAACATTTGTGCCACTAAAACCAAAAGAACTGAGGGCGGCAACACGCTTTCTACTATTTGTTTTCCAAACTGTTAATGTTCTTGGAATTTGAATATTATCACTTAGGCCACTTTGCACGTTCAAATGCGGATTTAATTCAGTTAAATGTAAATGTGGCGGAAGCATTTTATTGTAAAGAGCCAGAATAACTTTTATTAATCCAGCCACCCCTGCCGCGGATTCTGTATGACCAATATTTGTTTTGACTGAACCCACCCACAACGGATTTTCCTGCGTACGACCTTGCCCATAAACTTTGTCTATTGTCTGCATCTCTATGGGATCACCTAAAATTGTGCCCGTGCCATGAGCTTCAACATAATCTATATCCGTCGATTTTAAACCTGAGTTTTTTAATGCCATTTTAAATAAGTTTTCTTGTGCATACCCATTCGGTGCTGTAATCCCTTGACTATGGCCATCCTGATTAATTGCAGACCCACGAATGACAGCTAAAATGGTATCTCCTTGCTTCACTGCATCCGTTAGGCGTTTTAATAATACAACTCCGCAACCTTCAGAACGGACGTAACCATCTGCTTTTGCATCAAAAGTTTTACATTGCCCACTGGGAGATAACATATTGCTTTTAGATAAAACAATGCTGGCATCCGGCATTAAAATCAAATTAACACCACCTGCAAGTGCAATATCACATTCTCTGTTCTTTAAATTTTGACAAGCTGTATGAATGGCCACTAACGAAGAAGAGCAGGCGGTATCTAAAGTTAAGCTTGGTCCATGCCACCCCAAATGATACGAAAGACGTCCTGCCGTGACACTGTTATGATTTCCCGTTCCCATCAGTGGATCAATATCTTCAATACTTTGGCTACAAACTCGAATATACTCATTTGGCCCTGGTCCGATAAACACCCCACCCATACATCCCCGAAGCTTATCGGCAGAATATCCAGCATTTTCGATCGCTTCCCAACTGACTTCTAAAAGTATGCGTTGTTGTGGATCAATGTAAATAGCTTCTCTAGGCGTTATACCAAAAAAACTATAGTCAAAGTTTTCAATGCCTACTAACAAACCTGCTTTTGAACAAGAAATTGTATTGACAAAATTTATCTTGGAATTACAATATTGGCTCATGTCCCAACGTTTATTTTCCATTTCTTCAATACAATCTACACTTTCACATAGGCATTCCCAGAATTGTTGAGGATTTTCTGAACCACCAGGGAATCGACAAGACATACCAATGATAGCAAATGACTCATCATTCATATCGATATTACTTTGAGATTCGGGTGATTCTTGCTTATCAAGCAACTGTTCACAAAAATATTGGGTCAAATCTGAAATAGTAGGGTAATTATAAACCAGACCTGTCGGGAGATTCATTCCGAGTGCTTGGCTAAAGTAATGACGAATTTCAATAGCCATCAAGGAATCCAACCCTATTTCCTGCAAACTTGCTTTATCATCCTGTAAAAATATTTCCTTACCAGAAGACATTTTCGCAATGCCTGCCCTTATAAAATCTTGAATCGCTTTTTTCTGCTGAGTTCTTGTTAAACCCATTATATTTAAGCCAGCAACATGGGTATTAGATTTTTGCAATTCAAATTTATAATGAGATTTCAACACGATTGCTTGAGCAGCTCTGGCTGAAAGCAAGATATGCATTGCAGCCAATGCTGCTTTAGGGCTTAAAGATTCCATCTTTGCTCGGGAAAAGGTAGATTTTGTATTGGTACTCGCCATACCCTCCCCATCCCAAGGTCCCCAATTAATACTGAGTGCTGGTAAATTTTTCTGCTTTCTATAAATTGCTAGACTATCTAAAAAACTATTCGCTGCAGCATAATTGCTTTGGCCTGGCGCGGGTAACACCGATGAAATCGATGAAAACAAAATAAAAAAATCCAGTTGGCGATGAGCAGTCAGTTTATGTAAATTCCAGGCACCCATCATTTTAGGCGACAGAACGCGAAGAAACTGTTCGGACGTTTGATTTTGTATAACCCCATCATCGAGAACGCCTGCTGCATGTATAATGCCTGCAATCGGTGTTCCTTTATCTTCGAGTGTTTCCATCAAGATCTTCAAAGCACTAAAATCCCGAACATCGATTTTCTCAATGCGCAAACTAACCCCACCTTGCATTAATTCATTCAAGATGATTTTAGTCTTATCATTGACAATGGCTGTTCGACCTAAAAGAACTATATTTTTAGCACCTAAATTCATTAACCATCGAGCAACACTTAATCCTAAAGCACCCAGCCCACCACTAATGATATAGGATGAATGAGGATGTGCTGAGAGTGAAACATCTTTTAACTCTGCAGAGATTTCCAGCGGCAATATTTTCCTTAAATAACGTTTATTCTGCCGATAACAAACTTGTTTGTGATTATCTTCGATATTAAATTCATGAGCAAAGATTTTTTGAACAGCAACTTTATCTAAATGATCAACATCAATAAGCTTTACATCTGTAGTAGGATTTTCATCTGAGATAACTTGACATAAGCCAATAAGGGAGGTTAAAGCTACATTAATATTGCTATTGACTGACCCTATATTCATAAGAGTTTTAGTTAGAACCCATAGTCGTTTAATGACCAGGTGATGACTGTTTAATAGAGCTTTCACAACTTGCATTAAAGGTATAACCACTTTTAATTGTATAGACAATAGTTCATCGGCATTATCAAAAGAGATATCATTGAATGGTGTCAAATACAGTAAAGAAACAATACTACCCACTGGTATATCAGAAATCAATTGAGTGATCTTTTCTAAACATTCTCGATTATTATATTCCTCATTTACATTGCTATTAAGGAAAATAATGTGAGTATTTGCCCCAAAGCCTTTAATGTATTCATCAAAATAATTTGCGTGATCTTCTATATCCGCATAAATAATCCAAATTTTTCCCTTTTCAGTATCTATTGGCATAATATTTGGTTCTGAGAAATCAGCCAGATGCCATTGTAAATCATAGATAATAAAATCGCTTTGTTTTTCAAGAACAGGACTTTGAAAATCCAACCAGAATTCTTTTCTTTGGAAGGGATACGTAGGCAAGGAAATCTTATTAAAAGTCAAAGAATAAAATAATATATTATAGACATTTAACCAATTAATATTGTATTTTAATTCATATAATTTTTTTAAATGATTAAGAATAGTTTCATGGGCGGTTAATGCCTCTTGAAGCTCATTAATAACAAAATAGTTATCTGCAGCTTGACTGATTGTCTCATAAGGAATAATTGTCATTTTCGGTTTTTTTATAATCTCATTATAAATTAAGCTTTCATTCCAGAATGTGGATTTTAAAAACAACAAACCTTCTTCATAAGTCAATTTGCCTGCATAGCAATCTGCAACATATTGCCCAAAACCAGATCCCGCAATTATTTTCGGGGCTATTCCCATCTCTTTCCAAAGCATGGCCAATATCAATTGGCAGGTAAAATCGATGGACTGAAGTAACTTTCCATCTCGTATTTGAGAATGATTATTTAGAACTTCTATAAAATCAAGTGCAAAAACATTTTGGAAACTGCGATGATATACATCAAGCACCTGAGGAAAAATTTGTCTTCCTGACAATAATACTTTTATTTTTTCTCTAAAATTATCATTACCGTCGAAAAATACAAATAATAACTCTTTTTGCTTCTCAAAATCCAGGTAATTAACATTCAAGCCTTCAATACTTTTCTTCAATTCATTTTTAATTTGAATTTTATCGGATCCAATTACAGCTAAACGATAATCATAATGATTGCGGCAAACTGTTGTAGTGAAACATACATCCTCTAAGGAAATAGGTTCCGCTGAATCAAACAACTCCGCATATTTTGAAATGAGTTGTTTGAGAGCTTTTATATCCTTGGCCGATATTGTTAAGATATGTTGGCAAGCTATATTGGTTGCATTGGCAACTTTCTTAGGGGCCTGCTCAATTATCACATGTGCATTTGTTCCCCCTAAACCAAAGGAATTAATTGCCGCCACTTTTCTTTGATAATGTTCTGGCCAGGAAATGAATTCACTGGCTACCTGAACGGGTATTTCCTCCCAAGCTATTTGTCGGTTAGGTGTTTTGAAGTGGACGTTAGGTGGAATTTTTTCATATTTTAACATTAAGAGCACTTTTAACAAGCCAGCAATTCCTGCAGCGGATTCACTATGCCCAATGTTGGTTTTTAATGAACCTACATACAGTGGATTTGATCGACTGTGTGTCGCTTGAAAAACTTCGTTGATTGCGCCTATTTCTATTGGGTCTCCCAGTGCAGTGCCTGTTCCATGGGCTTCGATATAAGCGATGTCAGATGCTTTTATTCTAGAGTTCTGTAATGCTCTCTTAATAACTTTTTCTTGTGCAGGGCCATTGGGCACAGTTAATCCACCACTTTGTCCATCGTGATTAATAGCAGAGCCTTGAATAACACCCAATATCGGGTACTTTCCGTCTACGGCTTCTGATAAGCGCATTAAGACGACAATACCTACACCATCACCCCGTACGAAACCATCGGCTGAATCATCAAAAGCTTTGCATTTACCATCTTTTGCCAACATATTGGCTGCAGATTCTGCGATTGAACTATAAGGCGCTAATTGTAAATTGACACCCCCTGCTAGGGCTAAACCACTTTCATGTTGCATTAAACTTTGACAAGCCAAATGGATGCTCACTAATGAAGAGGAGCAGGCTGTATCGATGGTCATACTTGGACCTTGGAAACCAAAAAAATAGGAAATGCGACCTGAAGCGACGCTAGGTGCATTGCCAGTTCCAAGGTAAACATCTAAATCAGATATTTGATTAATCCGTTCCTTATATTCATGATTCATTAAACCAATAAAAACTCCGGTATTGCTTCCGAGCAAACTATCGGAAGGAATGCCTGCTTGCTCAAGTGCTTCGAAGCTGACTTCTAGTAATAAGCGCTGTTGTGGATCCATAGTCTCTGCTTCACGAGCAGAGATATTAAAGAAATCCGCATCGAACATCTCTACATTACTAATAAAACAACCTTTATCTGAGTAAGTTTTTCCCTTAGTCCCTTTTTCAGGACTATAAAAATCATCTATTGGCCAAAGTTTTGAGGGAACTTGCTTCGCTGTATGTTGCCCACGAGACAGTAACTGCCAAAAAGTTTCTAGATTATTGACTTCTCCCGGAAAACGACAAGAGGCACCAATAATGGCTATCGGTTCTCTGTTTTTATCTTCCTTTTGTTTTAATTGTGATTCTAGTTCAATAAGCTTCAACAAAGATTGTTCAAGCAGCCCTTCATATCGATTAACAAATGCCTTATTGTCTTCCATATTAATGACTCAATTCCTGCAATTTTTTTTCTAAACGCTGCACAATATCCAAATCGCTATCTTTTGTTTTTTCTGCTTTCACTTCCCTTTCATGGCCAGAAGTGATAGGAGTTGTCGACAGCTTTAATACTTCATCCAACAAATAGTTTGTTAAACTTTCGAAAGTAGAATAATCAAATAATAAGGTCGATCGTAATTTCTGAGTTAAAGAATTTTGCAGTATGTTTTTCAGATCTAGGGCCATTAAAGAGTCCATGCCAATATCAAAAAAACGATGATGCGGCAATAACATTTCTGGCCTATTCATACCTAAAGTATGGGCTACTTTTTCTTGTAAATGCTTCATTAAAGCGGGCTTTCTATCTTGAACAGGCATTTCCGTTAAGATGCTAATAAAGTTTGGCTCTCTATTTTGATGCAGGTTGCGCGTTTCTTCTGTATTTTGTATATTCATTTCATTTTTTTTAAGAAATTTTTCTAGAAGAGAAGCTTGCATGGGTGGCATAGGATAGTGACTATATTTTTTCCAATCCAGCGGCATAGCAATGACTTGCGGTTCATGACATGTTAACAAGTTTGCAAACAACCCTATTCCCTGTTCTGGTGCAATGGTCCCGATGCCACTACCCACTGCTGCATGCATTTCCCCTATTAATCGTTTAGCAGCCGCCCCAATCTTTGCCCAAGCACCCCAGTTTATGGTCATGCAACATAATCCCAATTGTTTCCTATAAAAAGCTAAACCATCAAGAAATGCATTGGCTGCTGCATGGTTTGCCTGTCCACTTGTTCCCATGATAGAGGTCACTGAAGAAAAAAGAATAAAATAATCCAAATCCTTCAATTGCGTTAATCGATGAAGATTCCAAGCACCCTGTATTTTAGGGCTTAATACCTCATTAAAGTGATCCCAACTCTGCTGTAAGAAGCTAGCATCTCGCAATGTTCCCGCAGCATGGATCACACCTTTAAGTCCCGGCATATTAACATATTCAGTATTGAAGGCTGTTTCAAGACTTGCATAATTTGAAATGTCCAGTTTTGAAATAATAATTTTAACGCCCTTTTTTTGCCATTCTGCTACTCGTTCTTTTGCTTCATGATTCATTTCAGAACGCCCAATCAGTATTAAGAATTTTGCGCCACTATGAACTAAATACTCTGCTGCTAGTAAACCCAAGGCTCCGAATGCACCCGTAATCAAGTAACTAGCATCCTGTTTGATCGGATTCTCCAGTAGTTTTACCTTTGCATAGGTTGGCAACGTATATTCTGTAAGACGAGGAACATAACGTTTATCTTCTCGAAAACAAGTTAACATTTCAGCATTGGGATTCAAAAATTCTTCCATTAACCGTTTGGTTGAACTTTGATTGTCTGTATCGATGACATAAAAATTGAGTTCTGGGTGTTCATTATTGAATACCCTACACATTCCAACAATAGCACTGTTCGATAATTGTATATTTTGCTCAGACATAGTTACACACTGGCAATTGCGAGTAATGTAATAAAATTTTGGATTATTATTCATGTCAGAACTAAGCAGCTCCTGAAGCAGATATAAGACCTCTTCACAATTCTGTTTTATGTGCAGTTCTAATTTGTTGTCTTCTATTATATTATTAGAACTAATCTCATGACTCCATAAATGCACTATTCCACTTATATTGGAGTACTGTTCTAATATCTGATTTAAAAGCCCCGAATAGTCCTGTTTACAGGATGAGTTTATATAGAAAACATCCTTGCTCGATTGAGAAAAAGCACTGCCTCTGTAGAGTTTTAGCACAGTTTTACCTGCATTTTCAAGCTCTTGTACCACGTTATCAGATAATTCTGATGAGTCAAGCAATAGCAACCATATATCTTGTTGTTTTTGAGGGTTAATAAACGCAGTGTTTTTTTCAGCAACAATCACAGCATCACTAGGAAATAATTCTTCTGAAAGAATCTCACAATTTTCGAATCCCGAAGTTGCCAATAAACTTTGCCATTCTCTTGCGAGTAACAATGGATGACTACGCAATTTTTGGTCTTCAAAACGCCACCAACCTTCCGTTAAACCAAAAGTGATATCTAACCATAGAGGTCTACTCGTACATTCAAGTAGTATGAGTTTGCCACCATTTTTTAATACTTGAGATATATTATTAAGTGATTCAACAATATTTTTTGTAATATGTATCACATTTGAGGCAATCACCAAATCAAAGGATTCTAGTGCCATCCCCTGATTGATAGGCTTCTTTTCGAGATCAAATAATTGAAACTTAACAAATCCATAATCATTAAAATTTTTTCTAGCTTTCTCAACAAAGGCTTTTGAGACGTCCGTAAAATAATATTCTACTGGGCCCTGACAATCCATCAATAATGGGATGATCGTCTCACTGGTACCACCTGTCCCAGACCCAACCTCCAAGATTCTAAATAACTGATTTTGAGATATGCTCTCTTTAATTTGATTAACAATAGTAGCAATTTGTGCATTGAGATATAATGAACCTATCGATGTTTTATAAATCTGTTGAGAATTTCCTGAGGTGTTTTCTGAAAATAACAAAGATAAAGGTTCTTCCGCGCCTATGAATATTTTAGCCAGATGACTACCGCAGCGTTCTAACAAAATAATTTCATTCATTGCTTCAGGAAATTCTTTTTTTAGAGTCGCACACTCTCTAATGGGATTACGAATGCTACCTCTTATAAATCTAACTTCGTCATTCACTATTTCCAGACAACCTGCTTTTTGCAATACTTCTATACAATGAATAAATAATCTTCTTTGTTTTGTAACGATTCCCAAAGAGTGGATGAGATCTTCCATTTTGTAAATTTTAGATGGAATAAATTGAATGCCCAATTCTGTTAGTGACTGCAAAACAAAATCTAAACTAATACCCTCAAACAAGGAAACAGCTTGACGATATTTTGAAAACTCTAATTTCTCTTTGATAGCTGCAGTTTTTTGTAGGCCTTCTTGTTTTAACATTTGTACTGATAGCTTTGAACTAGATAGTAAATGCCTAGATAGCTCTTTATGTTCCCATATGATTTTATATAACCAATTTTCCTGTTGAGTTAAAGATAAAAAAGTATTGCGACTTGTAAGGAGGCTCTTATATCCTCGCATAGCAGCTATTAATTTACCATTGTTATGGTATAAATAAATGTCACAATTAATTATCTCTTTTGTGCTTGCTACTATATTGTGATTAATAACACACCATAAATCTTCAGATGCTTTGGGTTTGTCACAGTAGTACAACGATTCAACACCATATGGAATATAAATTATATTATCATTTTTTTCTTTTGCTCTATAAATTGTTTCACAACGATCGATGGCTTGTTGACAAGAATCTATTAAGCCAGGAAATAGTTCATAATCATTCATTTTATTAGAGATCGCCTCTAAGGTCATTTTTATAATAACTCGATTATGATTAACCCAGCCTTCTTTAACACATTGGTGGGAGGGTCCAAGATGATAGCCCTGTTCCCACATCCTATTGTAAAACGTAGTTTGATCAAAATGAGGTTTTACGCTGGGTATTTCCAGATGTGGAATATCAAACATATGAGCAGAACGATTGCTCTCAGGGTTTTTTACCATAGCACTGGCATGACAGTTCCAGTCGTCATTTTTACTATCACTCATGTCCTGAGCTTTTCTACTTAATATTTTGATATACTTACCATTTTCTAAGGACTCATGCACGACCATCACCTGAAAAGTCTCTTTGGGTGCAATCACCAATGCTTTAGGAAAATGGATATCCTCCAAAACACAATCAGACTTCTTAAGAAATAAGCAGGCTGCTGATAATAACATCGCCGTATGCGAAGCCCCAGGCACTACAACGTGATCAAAAACCTTATGGTCTTTAAGATAACTCGGATTATCCGTTGTGAACTGATTGTAATAAATTTTTTCCTTTGAGATTGGCACTGGCAAGTCATATCCTAATATTGGATGGTTGAATCCTTTAAAAAAACTGTCTTTTACTTTTGCTTCATTTTCTATCCAATATTTTTTTCTCTGAAAAGGGTAGGTGGGGAGATTGATCTTTTTTCCTGCCGAATTTTGATAATATTTTATCCAATTTATATTATAACCTAATTGGTATAAAGCGCCTAAAATGAATAAAACTTTTTCAGTTATGCCCCCATGCTTACTTGAATTTAATAATGAAATAATAGTGCTATTGCTCAGATCATTTAGCATCTGCAAGCATTCTTCTATCTCTTGTTTTAATGCCGGCATGAGATGAATAACTTCATGACATTTCTGCATGAGCTCAAATAAATCCTCAGTTAAATAAAGAATAATGGGTTCTGATATTAATTGTGACACTTCGTTATTTTCAATGGCCTTTTGAACGGAAAATCCTCTCAAAGCTTTTTTAAGGCTGTCTGGATCGGTGAATATGAATGCAACACGATATTCGAAATTGCTTCTTCCCATATTGGCTGTATTACATATATCTATTAAATTTGGCACTATTTCTTTTTCAAGGATCATGATATATTTTTTTACCAACTCCTCTAAGGCATTTACTGTTTTAGCAGAGAGGGTAAGAATGTAATATTCAATGTTTTGCATGTTACTTTCAATATTGACAATGTTGATTTTTTCTGGGCATTTTGGTCTTTCTTCTAAAATAAGATGTGCATTTGTACCACTAAATCCGAAAGAACTTAATGCTGCCCTCCTTAGTTTTTTATCAAAAACCTTCCATTCGGTCAGTGCTACGGGTATCAAAAGACTTTTATTCAACACATCTGATAGACCCAATAATGGATTCATTGAATTTAAATGCAGATGTTTAGGTATTTTCTGATTTTCTAGGCTTAATATAAGCTTAATTAACCCTGCTATCCCTGCTGCTGATTCCGTATGACCAAGGTTAGTTTTCACAGAAGATACATATAATGGGTTTTCAGCATTACGATTCTGTCCATAAACATTATAAATAGCGTTCATTTCAATAGGATCACCCAATGCCGTACCTGTACCGTGAGCTTCAACAATCTGTATATCACTGGGATTGATATGAGCTTTATTTAATGTTTCTTTTAGAAGATTCTCTTGAGCAGCTCCATTGGGCGCAGTTAACCCTTGACTTCTACCGTCTTGATTAATGGCTGTTGCACGAATCACCGCTAAAATATTGTCTTTATCTTTTATTGCGTCCGATAAACGCTTTAATACCACCAATCCAGCTCCTTCAGATCTAACATAACCATCAGCTGAAGCATCAAATGTTTTACATAAGCCATCTTTTGCTAACATTCTGCTTTTTGATAACACAATATTAGCTTCAGGCCTTAGCATAAGGTTAATACCACCTGCTATGGCCATGTTACATTCAAATTGACAAAGACTTTGACTCGCTAAATGCACTGATACTAATGAAGAAGAACAGGCTGTATCAACCACCATGCCAGGTCCATTCCAGCCCAAGTGATAAGACAAACGTCCTGCCATCATGCTGGGTGCATTGCCTGTCCCCATATGCAAATCGATGTCTGCTGCCTCAGAGATTACCTTACTATACTCATTCGGGCCTGGGCCAATAAATATTCCACCCTTAGATCCACGCAAATCATTTGGATTATAACCTGCATTTTCCAAAACCTCCCAGCTTAGCTCTAATAATAATCGTTGCTGTGGATCTAAACTTAAAGCCTCCCGTGGAGAAATACCAAAAAATTCAGCATCAAATTGTTGTATTTCATCTAGGATACCAGCAAATCGAGAATACATTTTACCAGGCACGTTGGGATCAGGATCATAATAATCGTCCATTATCCAACGTTCGTTGTTTAATTTTTTTACTGCACATATCCCATTTTCTAAAAGTTGCCAATACTCATCAGGGCTATTGGCTGATCCGGGAAAACGACAACTCATCCCAATGATAGCAATCGCCTCGCTTGATTCCTGCTTTGATTCTTCTTCGATTGTTCTCTCGGATACCGTAGTATTAGTCTCGCTTGTTACTTTTTCAGATAATAACTGAATAAAATAGGCTTTTAAATCTTTCAAATTGGGGTAGTTATATAATAACCCTACTGGTAACGCAATTTTAAGCGCAGTCGATAGCTTATTTCTAAGTTCTATTGCAAGCATGGAATCTAAGCCGAGATCTACAAAAAGCGTATCCTCTTTTATGGTAAATTGTTTGGATATTCCTAGAACATTTTTTATTTTTTCAATTAAAAATTTCTCAACGAATACTTCTCTTTGAGATGCTTGAGAGTTCATCATGATATCTAAAGGATCTTCTGGAATGAACGAAGTGGATACTTGACTGTCTTTATGCTTCTGCAAGATAACAGAGGAAAGTAGATTTGCACTCAATTTAGAAATAACATTAAAATCAATTTTTTCAGTGTTGAAATTTGCAACTAATACTTGGTTTGTATCAAATTTTAGTAAATAACCAAACTGTTGTAATGCATCTTCCGCGCTGATCATCTTCAAACCATGGCGTGTAAACTCCTCTGAAACATTTGTATGAGCGGCCATGCCAATTTCTTTCCAAGGACCCCAATTTATCGATGTAGCTTTCAACCCCTGCAGAGTACGATACTGCGCTAAGCTATCTAAGAAAGCATTGGCTGTTGCATAATTACTTTGCCCAAGTGAGCCGATTTGAGAAGCAATGGAAGAAAACAAGATAAAAAAGTCCAAATCCAAATTTATGCTAGCTTGCTGCAAATTCCAAGCACCAAAAACTTTAGCCTCAAAAACCTTTAAGAAACGTTGATAGGTTTGTTGCGGTAATATCCCATCATCTAAAATACCGGCAGCATGTATTATGCCTTTTAATGGTGGCATATTGGGTAGTATTGAGTTGAACAATTGCTCAACCTCTGTTTTATTAGCAATATCATTTTTTATGATGGTAATGTTGGCGTTATTTAATTTTAATTTCGTTAATATTTTTTGAGTATGATCATTTATTTCACTACTCCGACTTGTCAGGATCAGAGAACGAGCTCCATTCTCAACTAAAAAATGAGCAACCTTCAACCCTAGACTACCTAAACCGCCCGTTATTAAATAACTGGCATTTTCTTGAAGTGTCGGTTTAAATGAAGTTGATGAAAGAACATGTTTAGATTCAGCTATGTTTAATTCTGCTTTATATCTTTTATTCTTTCGATAGGCTAATCGTTTAGCATATTCAAATTGATAAAGTTCTTTCGCCAATAATTTTACATTTAATTCATGATTAAGATCATCAAAATCAACGAGCAAAATATTTAATTCAGGGTATTCAACGGCGGCTGTTGTTAAAAGACCTCTTAAACTACCTGTCAGTAAATTGAGACTTTTCTGCTCTGTATCTATTTCTTCCAAATACTCAGAATTTTCAGTTACATAACACAATTTCATGTTATGTGTCATTTCTTGTTTAACTAACGCTTGTAATAAATATAATAATCCACTACACACTTCTTCGAGCTCAAATTTTAAAATATTGAGTTCGGTATTTGAGCCAATAATGCGATTTTTACCCCAGCAAAATATAATCCCATCTATTATTAATTTTTCCTGTTTTTTAAGAATAGTCCATAATTCTATAAAATGTTCTAATTTATTAGAATTAACTCGGAATATTTGGGCTTGATCATCAAACACACAGTTAACCAGCGATTCTTTTTCTGCAGTGACTCCAATAATATTGATCTGATAATCCCGCATTCTATTCTTAAATTGCAATATATCATCTAATGAAGTTCCAAAATACAACCAATTTTTTTCTATACCCGAATAGTCATTTTCTGCATTTTCTAAGCTGTCTATTTTCCATCTAATTTGATAACGGCTGCTTCCAATAGGCCCACTTTTATTTGTTTGGCTTCCCTTTAAAAGCTCATCCAATTGCTCTTTTTGCTTTGCGGCTAAAAGAATTAATTGTTTTTTCGATAACTCTGCGGCTCTTTTAATAAAATTTTCAATCATCTATACTTTTCCTAATTATGACTCATTACTATCTTCTATCATTTTTACCAAAACATCATCTATTGTTTGTTCAGAAAGTTTTAAGATGTCTGCGATATCATCACATGCGTTTTTGTTTGATTTAGATTCGCCCATTAGGCATCCCTCCAACCAATATCTATCCCGTTGAAAGGGATATGTTGGTAATGGAATTCGATTAAATAAATGTCGTTTATATAAAAGTTGCCAGTGGATAGTAATGCCTTGCATATAGAAATGAGCAAGCCGTTGGTATAATGCCTGACGATTACCCTGTTTTGTGAGTTCCTCTAACTTTATCATGTTGCTTTTCTCTGCAAGAAACATTTCCTTTTCAGGCAAATCCTGTAGCAAAACAATATTCTCATAACGCGAGCTATTCGAAATGGCGCTTGTTAACTTTTCAGGATCAGAATCCATCATGAAACCAAAAATTTCCGACAAAGAATAGAGACGCATAATCGCCCATACCACATATAAACCTGCCTGATTGACTTGGTAAACAGAGGGCTCCAACCCGAGAGCCAACAATAGCTTGGCGAGTGCATATTCTATTGAAAAAATCATAACAGAATAACGCATGCGCTCTATAGTTCTCATACATTCTTGTTTTTTTTCTATGACGATATTCGTTGATGAAACTCCCAAACCCTGTTCATTTATCTTCAACATTTCCTTTATTGAAATATTATAAAGCGACATTAAAATCTGTTCACACTCTTCTATTGATTCTTTAAAGCAATCTATTTCCATATATAGTTGGTAGGCATAGAATGGGTCTTTGAAGGAACTCCCTGTCAGGACGAAGATACACTCTTTATTTTTTTTCAAATGACTCGTTTGAATATCCTCTGACGACAACTTAAGTTGTTGGTTTAATTTAAAAATTAACTCTTCTCTATCGGCTCCAACGACAGCTGTTCTTACTTGAAAATGAGTTCGTCCCGTATTGGCTGTGTAGCAAAAGTCTTGTAAATGGATTTCCTTATTTTTTAGAATCCTAATATAATCATTTATTTTAATTTGCAATGTTTCTAATGAACGTGCTGAAACAAGCAGAATATGTTTATTTGGGAGCGATTGTTCTACGGACGGTTCAATATCCATCGACTCAAGAATGAGGTGTGCATTAGTACCTGTAAATCCAAAGGAACTGACTGCTGCTATCCTTTCCTTGCAGAGATTTGACCATCTCATTTGTTTTACTGGGAATTCCATTTGTTTATCCATACCATCATCAGTTAACAAGAAGTTCAACTTAGTAAAATGTATATTAGGCGGAATGTTGGCTAATTTAACAGATAATGCAGCCTTTATCAATCCTGCTATACCTGCTGCTGCCTCAGCATGTCCCATATTGGATTTTAATGCACCTATTACTAAAGGAACTTTACGGTTACAAGATTCTATATAGGTTTTATAGATGGCTTTAATTTCTATGGGATCCCCCAGTTTTGTTCCTGTGCCATGTGATTCTACATAACTTATCTCTTCTGCAGCATGTTTACTATTGGCTAGCGCTTGTCGAATCACAGCCTCTTGTGCCAACCCATTGGGGGAACTTAGACTATGGCTGCGCCCATCCTGATTAATAGCGGTACCACTAATAATTGCAATAATATTATCATTATCTTCCAGAGCATTTATTAATCTTTTCAAAACAACCACTCCGCAACCTTCTGATCTTACATAACCATCAGCACTTTCATCAAAAGTTTTGCATTTTCCATCTGCTGCCAGCATTCCAGCTCTTGATAACATGATATTTGTGGTCGGTTGTAAAATAAGGTTAATCCCACCTGCAAAAGCATGATCACATTCCCCTAAACGTAAACTCTGACAAGCCTGGTGAACAGCAACCAAGGAAGAGGAACAAGCGGTATCGATAGTAATACTAGGGCCATGCCAACCGAAAAAGAAAGAAATTCTGCCTGAAATAGCACTTAATGCATTGCCAGTCCCCATATGAGCATCTATTTCTGTCATATTGCCATTTGAGGTTTGCAATTGAATATATTCATTCGTGCCCGGCCCTATAAAAACCCCTCCACGACTTCCCATAAGATCAGTCTGCGAATACCCAGCATTTTCCAATGCTTCCCAACAAGTTTCTAACAATATTCTTTGTTGAGGGTCCATATTTTTTGCTTCGCGAGGTGAAATGTTAAAAAATTCTGCATCAAACATTTCTATATTATCTATTAATCCAGCCCTTTTCGAATACATCTTGCCTTGCGCATTGGGATCTGGATCATAATAATCGTTTATATTCCAGCGCTTATTCCCCATATCATCCACTAAATCAATACCCGTTATCAAAGCATTCCAAAAAGATTCCACATCATTCACCTTCCCAGGAAAACGACATGCCATGCCTACTATCGCAATTTTCTCCTCAGAATGGTCGCTGTGTAACGGTTCTACTAGCTGTTCTTTATCGCGCAAACATAATTTTTGGAGCAAATAATGAATTAATGTTTCTATCGTGGTATAATCATAAAATATGGCAGGAGAAACCTGCTGTTCTATATCCTTCGATAAAGATTTACCTAATTCGACCATCATTAAGGAATCAAAACCCATTTCTCGAAATGAAGTAGTCTGTTCTATTTGATATTCCTGTCCATTCCCTAATATCCTTCTAATATGCTCTGCCAACCTCATTTCAAAATATTGATCTCTTTTCAGTCCATTCAAACTAATCAAATGTTCAAGAAATGATACCGTGGATTCGTTACCTGAAACAGGTTGTTTCTGAACAAGCAAATGCTGCATAAGAGAATTGCCCTCATCAGCCAAATCATGCCAATTCGCATCTAATGCTACCACTTGTGTTGCATTCAAATTGAGTAAAGAGTCTATAATGTTCTCACTATCTGCCAGCAGGAAACTGTTCATTTTTAAACGTTCAATTCTTTTTTTAACTACTGCTTTCGAGGCCATGCCTGCATATTCCCAGGGTCCCCAATTAATACTTAAAGCTGGTAATGCTAAACCTTGGCGATAATGTGCAAGCGCATCTAAAAATCCATTAGCAGCTGCGTATGCACTTTGGCAAGGTGCCGGAAATAAAGCAGCTATAGAGGAATATAAAATAAAGAAATCCAAATGCATGTTCTGACTGAGCACATGTAAATTCCAAGCACCCATTACCTTTGGGGCAAAGTTCGTGCTAAAGGATTCAACAGTTAAATTTTCAAAACCAGCATCTTCAACAACGCCCGCAGCATGAATAATTCCTCCTAATTTTGGCAAATCAGATCCAAATTTTTTAAATAGCTCTTTCATTGAAGACCAGTCTTTTACATCAACTTTATCGATCCATACATGATTGTCCTGTGTAGCGAGACTATTAACCCATTCTTCATCAACTGCTTTTAATTTTGCCTCCCTACTTACTAAAACCAAATTTTTGGCGCCTTTCTTAATCAAATAGCGCGCCATTTGCATCCCTAAAACGCCCGTTCCACCCGTAATGAGATAACATAAATCGGATCTTACAAAAAAGTTGTTTGTTCGTTTTGTTAACCGATAGGGTTCTAAACGTGCAACATAGCGCTGTTTCTCCCGATAAGCAGAAAACAATTCATTATCAAGGCAATATAAACTTTCTAACATTTGCTCAATTAGGGGATGCTTGTCAGCCTGTTGAAGATCAATACAAGAACAAGTTAAAATTGAAAACTCATCGCTTAATGCTTTAGAAAAAGTGGTTATGGGGCCAAGCCAAGGATTTACATCGATATCTTCATCTTCTTTAACCTTGAAAGCACCACAAGTATACGCAACTAACGGCAACGATGAAGTTTTATCTTTAAATGCTTTTTTTAGGCCCTGATACAAAATCATTAAGTCTTCAAGCTGATTTAAATTTCTATTAGGCATTTCTATATTATCAGCTTCATTGGCAACATCTAAACCCAAACCAACCAATACGCCTGTTATTGCAGAGTTTAAGGATTCGATCGATTGTGATTGTCTGAATAGATTAGAGTCAGACCATTCTTGTATTACTATTATTGAAAGATCATTTTCTATGCTATCCATTAGAGAATCGTTTTGGTTATTCATCAATAATGTGCACCGGTGCCCTTGCATTCTTAATTTTTTTGCTAATGCCAACATGATTCCCTGTCTATCAGCCACAAGTAACCAATGTTTTTTTGACAAATGAGGCTGTTCTGGTAATGTTTTTGCTTCCCAATTCACTGAATAGAAAAAGTGGTCAATTTCCTTTTTTGATCTGTTGTGATGATGGTCCAGTAACCAATAGGGTTTTCTTTCAAAACTATAATTAGGCAAATCTATAATAGGATGAGCCGTATGAGGGTATAAGCATGTCCAGTCAATAGAATAGTCCTGGCAATATTTTTCAGCATATTCTTCTATAGAAACGAGCGATCCTTTAGCCAAAGGTATTTTTTTTTGATAGGCTACCTCGCCATAATATACCGATTTTTCTGAATGATTATTTTGTAAAAATTCACTCAATTTATTTATCATTTGATCTTTATCAGCAGCTACGACACATATCCTATATTTAAAATTTGATCTTCTCACATTTGCCATATAACAAAAATCTGACAAATTATCTGTTGTAACCAGTTTTTCGATATAATTAATAATCATGTTTTTTAAACTTGGCAACGACTTGGCGCTTATTTTTAAAGCATGTAGACCCTGCTTAGAAGGGTCTCTCTCTCGTTTCTTTTTATGCTCTGAAATGATGATATGTGCATTAGTACCACTGAAACCAAAACCACTCACAGCGGCTATGCGTTTATCAACCGCATTGGCAGGCCAAGCAATAGCTTCACAGGGAACCTGAACTGCATGCTTGTCCCAATTGAAATGGGGGGTTTTGCAGTTAAAATGTAAATTTTTTGGAATACATTGTTTATTCAGTGCCAAAATCGTTTTAATGATACCGAGGATACCCGATGCAGATTCAGCATGACCCATATTACTCTTGACTGAACCTACATATAATGGCTGCTCTTTTTTATGCTTCTTTCCATAAATGTTAGCTATCGCAGCCAACTCAATCGGATCACCTAAAGCCGTTCCTGTCCCATGGGCTTCGACATATTGTATTTGTTCTGGCTCAATCTTAGCATTTGCCAATGCTTTTATGAATAGCTGCTCTTGTGCCAAGCCATTCGGAACAGTAAACCCACTGCTTGCACCATCCTGATTGACGGCGCTACCGTTAATGAGTGCTAATATTCTATCCCCTGCTGCTTCGGCTTCAGACAACAGCTTCAATACTAATACTCCACAGCCTTCACTACGAACCATTCCATCTGCCGCTGCGTCAAAGGTTTTACAACGCCCGTCCCTAGCTAATACATTGTTCTGTGATAATGCAATGGCGCCTTTCGGCGATAAAATAAGATTGACACCCGCTGCAAATGCAAGTTCTGATTCCCCTTCACGTAAACTCTGACAAGCTTGATGAACGGCAACTAAAGAAGAAGAGCAAGCGGTATCAATGGCCATACAGGGCCCTTTAAAACCAAAAGTAAAAGCTAACCGACCTGCAGCTGCATTCAGTGTACTACCTGTAATGGAATGCGGAGAAATTCTATTTAGATCAACATTTCCTTGAAATTCTGAATAGTCTGAACCGCTAATGCCTACAAAAATGCCAAACTCTTTCTCTTGATTATTCTCTGGTACTAACCCAGCATTTTCCATAGCCTCCCAAGTGACTTCTAATAATATGCGTTGTTGGGGGTCTATACAAATGGCTTCTCGAGCTGAAATGCCAAAAAATTCTGCATCGAACATATCGACATTTGCTAAAAAACCCCCTTGATCAGTATACATTTTTCCTTTCACACCTGGCTCAGGATCATAATATTGCTTAGCCTCCCATCGTTCAGAAGGAATTTCCGTTATTGCATCCTGACCATTTATTAATAAATTCCAATATTGTTCTAGGGTACAAATACCAGATGGTATTCGACAAGCCATTCCAATGACCGCTATAGGTTCATTTTTTATTTGTTTTATTAAGGCAACTTCCTTCCTGGCAGCTTTCAACGCCTTTAATAATCGCTGTATCTGAATATTATCGGTATCATTATCTTTAAACAAATCGATAGCTCCTAGTATTTCAATCCTCTAATAACTCCAATTCCTTTTCTATCCAAATATCGATGTTGTCGAAAGTACTAATCGATTTTTCAGGCATCTCGATACTATGTTCTTTTTTCCCCCATAATTCGCCAACTAAGTAATGAGCAAGTTTCTGAATGGAAGAATAATTAAAAATGATTGAAGAACTTATTTCAACATTAAAACGTGCATTAATTTTATTTTTCAATTGAATTGCCATCAATGATTCCATACCTAAGCCAAAGAATCCTTGTTCAATATCCAACCCTTGATCGGATGGCAACCCAAGTACATCTAAAAGCATTTTCTCGAGAATATTGACTACCGTTTCAAAACGTTCAGATGGATTTAGAAATTCAATTGCCATTTCTTTATTAAAAGATTTTGATGACATATGAATCGGCAAATCAACTCTCAAGCTTTTTTTCACATCTGCAAAAAACTTACGTTCTCTATGCAATTCGTAGACTTCAATAAACTTTTTCCAATCCATTTCAGCAAATAAAATTTGACTGTAGGGGTTTTTCAAAATACTTTCTAGCGCCTTAGTCCCGATACTAGGCAATATGCTATTGATACCACTTTGATTGGCCAGCCATTCCCCTTGTTTACTTAGCATACCCTTCCCTTGCCAAGGAGGCCAGTTAATGCTTAAGCCAGGTAATCCACAACTAACACGATATTGTATGAATGCGTCCATATATTGATTAGCAACAATATACTTAGCCTGACCTTTAGTGCCCCAGATTGACACCATAGATGAATAAACAACAAAATAATCTAACTGTAGAGACAAAGATAATTCATGCAAGAGCCAGGTTCCAATTATTTTAGGACGTAGAGTATCATCAAGGACTGCCTCAGCAATCTCCATAATTGTTTGATGTTCTCCTATCCCAGCAGAATGAAAAATGCCCTTTATGGGTGGCATAACTCTTTGGGTCGTAGTTTTAAAGACTCTTTCTATATCCAGCCTGACTGCCACATCCGCTTGGATAGCTTCAATCCAGACTCCTTGTGCCTTCATGCTAGCAATATAATCAACGATAGTTTGCGATGGCAGCGAACGTGCACATAGAATAATATATTTTGCTCCCATTTCTACTAACCATAAACAAGTTTCAAAGCCTATACCACTCATCCCCCCAGTAATAAGATAGGTAGCATTATCCCGTACAACTGCAATATCTGGATCAAGCATCTGCACAGATTGTAAACGAGAAACATATCGAATATTCTCACGAAAAGCTACATATTCCTCATTATTTTTTGACTGCATTATTTCGTTGAAAATGTGGTCCATATTCTCGCTAGAACTATTATCTATATCAATTAATCCCCCAAATAATTTAGGATATTCATTCAAAATACTCTTGCCTGCTCCCCAAACGCCAGATTGTCTAAAGCCTTTCACCGTATCTTGTTCTACTACCTTCATAGCCTGCGTCGTGATGGACCAAAATTTTATTAATTGAACGTTAGAAATGTCTGCAAAAGCTTGAGCAATGAAAAAAGCCGAAAAATAGCTAACTATAGAGGCTTTCTTAGCTTCCACTACCACGTCTTCTAAAGTTTCTTCAATGTCCATGCTCCAAAAATGTATGATATTGACTTTTCTATTAGCAATTTTTGGTTCTAATGCAGTACGTAACTGGATATAATCCTGTTGTGAAGCTGGCATTAAGGTAAATATATTTTCTTCTACTTGCAAAAACGTTTCCGCTTTTCTTACCCAGTAATAATCATCATCCGAAACATCACATATTTTTCGAATCATAGCATCAGCATAGCCTTTTTCATCTGAAAAAATTATCCAAATAGTCCGTTCAGGTAGAGCTGTGATAGGGTTTTTTCTTGCAAGGATAACACCCTGATCTGGACAAGCATCTTGTTTGATAACAATAGCGTCCTCAAAATGATTCCCAGTTAAAAAGCCTAACCAGTTTTCTGCATCTAACAAAGGTGAATTTTTACGCAATTTCAAATCCTCGAAACGCCACCAACCCTTTGTTAAACCAAAGGTAACAGCTAACCAATTAAATTGTTTTAATGCTTCAGAAAATAGTAAATATCCCCTTGGCTTTAACAACTTTTTAATATTGTGCAAAGTAACAGCCAGATCTTTTGTGGCATGGATAACATTCGCAGCCACAATAATATCAAAATCATTCTTTCTAAAGCTCTGTTCTTCAGGATCAATCTCTACATTTAAAACCGCAAACTCCATAAAATTGTAGTTAGAAAATTTATCCCTCGCTTTTTGTACCAAATGTAAAGAAATATCGGTATATACATATCTCACTTTTCTTCCGGAAAAAATGGGCAAAAGAGTCGCCGTTGTTCCTCCCGTTCCAGCACCCACTTCTAATATATTCAGATGTTTATCTTGAGCTATATGCTCAAGCATTTCTAAAATTGTCGCTTGTATTTGCAAATTTAAAGCTATTTGGCCTGCAGATTTCACATAAACATCTTCTGCGAGACTGTTCTCTTTATCCTTGAATAATATGGGTAGCGCTTCAATATTACCTTGCAACACTCCCACCAATTTGGAGCCACACGCACTCAGTAATGATAACTCAGCCCTCACTTCAGGATATTGATTTTGTATTTGAACATGGCTATTATTTACGTCTTTTAAGTTGAGGAGCTGCACAATAGTAACTGTGCTTTTCGAAACACTCACTAATCCTTGCAGAGAAAGCATATCGATTAGCTGGATAAACAATTTTTGATATTCTAAACTTATTTTAAGTATTTTTTGCAGCTCAGACATTTCCCAGCTCGAACCGATATTATATTCTAATGTGGATAGCATTTCAATGAAGGCATTTATCACATAATCTATGCTCAAGGACTCTAACGCTTTGATGCCACAATCATATTGCTCTAAATTTCTCACAAACTCGTTATGATGAATTTTTTCCGAAATTTCTTTCAATTCTAATGGTTCTGTCAACATAAATTCAGAAGAATCATGATTCATTTGTTGCCATTTTGTTTGGTAGAACCAGTTTCTGTTTCTCTCTTTATTTTTTGTTTCCATCTTTGGAGTATCGATCCAGTGACGAGTTGGACAAAATGGATATGGCGGTATTGACATATTCAATATTTTGTCTCTGGGCCAAATAATGTTCGAGCCCATATTATACAGTTTTGCTAAAGCCGCTAAAATGGACTCCTCCATTGGAGCTGTTCTAATAATGGATGCAATACAGCTAGCAGCTAAAGGGACCTGTCGATTGTTAATGATATTTGACATTGAATTTGTAGGCCCTATTTCTATTAAGATATCATTTTCTTTGATCTCTAAAGAAACAAGCGCATCATTAAAAAACATTGGCTTTTTAATCTGTGTAGCCCAATAATGTGTATTTGTTAGAAAATCTTCTTCCACTTGCCCTGTAACTGAGGAAATAAATGTTATGTTAGGTTTAATAAGCTGTAGTTTCGCCAGTGACTTTTCTAAGTCCGGAATGATAGGATCCATTAGTTTAGAATGAAGAGGAACGTTTACGGGACTGGGCTGGTAGCGAATTTTTAAATCGTCTAGATCATTTTGTATTTGCATGAGTTGTTGACTACAACCAGATAAAATGATATGAAACGTGTCCATAACAGCTGCAATACATATTTGGTCATAGTGTTGAAGTAATGATTGAATCTGTAGTTCACCAGCAAAGACAGTTAGCATACCCCCCCGGCTATGCAAACTGTCGAGCAATGACCCTCTAGTAGCAACATATTGAATAACATTTTCTAAATTGAATATGGATGCTGCAACAGCTGCAGCTATCTCGCCCACACCAAACCCTAAGACAATATTCGGTTGTATGCCAAACGATTTCCATAAAGATAACAGTGCTATTTGAATTGAAAAGAGTGCTGGTTCAATATACCGATTCAATTTTAATAAAGCACTATTTTCTGCCCATATGACAGATAATAATGGCACCTCTAGAGTCTTGTCGAATAATGCTGCACATTTATCTAAGACTTCTTTAAATGCAGGATATCGTTGATAACAGTCTTTTGCCATATTGATATATTGGGTGCCAGATCCTGAAAAAATAAAGACTACTTTACTTTTGCTTTTTTCTTGTTTTATGAGCTTGGCTTTATGGGCTGTTGCTAACCAATGCTGTAATTGCTCCAGCATCTTTGTTTTGTTTTTAGCTGTAAAAGCTATGCGACAACTAAAATGATCTCTAGAAACCGTTGAGCTATAACAAATCTGTTCAAACTGATTATCTTCAATTATAGATAATCTGGCTATATAATGTTGCGCAAGCTCAATGAGGCTTTGAATATTTTTCGCAGATAAACACAAAATATTCTCTGAGCTCTTCGATAGCATTCTGCTCTCTATCTTGCAAGGATAATCTTCTATAATGATGTGAACATTACTGCCCGTAAAACCAAACGAACTACTGGCAGCTCTGCGTCTACCCCCCTTTTCCCAGCGAACATTTTCTTTCGGAATCATTATTTTATCTAAATTTAAGTTAAGATGTGGATTCAGTCTGTCAATGTGAACCTGCCCAGGAATTAGGTTTTTCTGCATACTTAATACAATTTTGATGACACTCGCAATACCTGCTGCTGCTTCAGCATGTCCTATATTTGACTTTACCGAGCTTATATATAAAGGCTCGTTGAACTCGCGTTCTTGTCCATAAACTGCATCAATCGCCTGTACTTCGATAGGATCTCCCAAAGTTGTGCCTGTGCCGTGAGCTTCAATCCAATCAATCGTTTTGGGTTCAATATTAGCTTGTCTAAGCGCCTTCAACATAACTTTTTTCTGCGCCGGCCCATTCGGTGCCGTCAAACTACTGGAATGGCCATCTTGATTTGTAGCACTTGCTTTCACAATGGCTAAAATCTTATCTTTATCTTTTATTGCTTTATTTAACGATTTTAAAACTAAAATCCCGCAGCCTTCCGCTCTTACAAAACCATCTGCGTTATCAGCAAAACTGTGACATCTCCCTGTTGCAGATAACATGCCTGCTTCAAATAGCGGGATAAACATATGAGGAGATACGAGCAAGTTAACCCCCCCTGCTAATGCCATTTGGCATTCCCCATTTCGTATACTTTGACTCGCTATATGGATAGCCATCATGGATGAAGAACAAGCCGTATCTATTGCCATACAGGGACCCTCAAGTCCTAATAAATAGGCCACTCTCCCTGGAATGGCATTCAGAGCATTGCCTGTTGGCAATAAACTAGCATCAACGTTATCTAAGTTATCCATTGACTCGAATAACCGGGAATACTCATTTGCCGCAACACCCAAGAATATTCCTACTTCTTGATCTTCTAATATATTGCCTGCATACCCGGCATCTTCTAAAGCATGCCAAGCCACTTCAAGAGTAACTCTCTGCTGTGGATCCATAACTTTTGCTTCTCTATTCGAGATATTAAAGAACTCATTATCAAACCTATCTATTGAATCTAAAAACCCTCCTTGTAGGTTATATTTTTCTAGCTTCTGTTTAACAAAAACGGGAATCTGATCCATTTCCCAACGTTTATTTAAACCGTCCGAAATACTAACCTTAGCATCGACCAAAATTTCCCAATATTCTTCTAAGTTGGTTGCACCCGCAAAGCGTCCTGCCATACCAATAATAGCTATCTCGTCTTGTACTTTATTTAGTCTTACAGAATCCTCTAAACTGTTTTGGTTATCGATTTTATTTATGGATGGTTCCGGTGTCGAATAAAACGACAGTATATAATTCGCTATTTTTAATACAGTTGGATAATCAAAAATTAAGGTTGGCACCATTGTGAGCGAGAAGACCTTGGTTAAAATTCTTTGCAATTCGATACTCATTAATGAGTTCATACCCCATTGTTGCAATGGCACCTCTACAGGCACTAAGTCTGGGCTTGATACGCGCATAAGTCCAGCAATTTCTCGACGAACAATTTCTATAATCTGATGGATATTCAGTTCGGTTCCTGTTTGATTTGCATGATTGAATATGACTTGAGTTGCATGAGGTTTTTTGATGGATGTATCACTTCTTCTATGTAAGGCTACCGATTGAGATGCTACCCAATAGCGTTCTCTTTGAAATGGATAATTGGGTAACACAATTGAACCAAAACGCTTCTTAGCTATTTGCTTCCATTCAATATTGAAGCCTAATTCATATAAATTTCTTATTATCCCGAATAGAGGATCAGCTAATTCATTCAAAGCATGCTTATCAAACTGCAAACAGAAATCGATGCAATATTCTTTTAATTGTTTTACAACAAAACTTGAATCATGCTGTATGGTCTGACTTTTGATTTTGAACCAAAAGGAACTCGTCAACAATTCACTATTGAGTATTTTTCCAGTACGACTACATATCAGTTCCAAGGTGGGATTGTGATATTGAATGTGTTCTAAGTTGTGCCTGATATTATCAAGTTTATCTGGTTCTACAGTCTTAAGATGCAATGTATCCACTATATATATCGCATCCTTTAGTTCAAATACCCCTGCAATACAAGCTGCAACAATAAGACAGAGATCCTGTCCAAAGATGACCTCTGGCTTTACACCATAATCACCTAATGCCCTACCTAATGCATATTGGAAAGAAAAAAGAGCTATATGCTGGCGTCTTATTTCATCTATATGGTCTTTTTTTTCACCCCACAAAATCGATCTTACAGGCCATAAACAAGTTTCAATAAATATAGCATCACACTCATCAAAATATTTTCTAAAAACAGCTTGAGAACTATATAATTCTTTTGACATCGCTATTATATGGTCTGGGTTATTATGAAATAAAAAAGATAATGAGCCTTTTTTCAAAACCATTCTAGAATCTTGACTATTTTTACCTTCCTTCACCTTCTGCAGGTAGTTCTTTATGTTGTCTTTTAGCTCAATCCTGTTTCTACCATAAAAACAAGCCCTGTATTCAAAATGTTCACGACCTATCGCTGCATTTTCACAAAACTTCCTGATGTCATCTTCAGTTAATTCAGAAATACTATCGTTATATAATTTGACTAAGCATTGTAAAGCCAAAGGATTTTTTGCAGAAATGGGCAGCAAATAGCCATGATAATTATCCCGATCAAGAACCAACGCAGCGTTTTCATCTATATGTTGTCTTACAATAAGATGAGCATTGGTACCACTTAACCCAAAGGAACTGACGGCAGCAATCCTAGCCTTTTCATTATTTTCCCAAGTTATGGGATCTTTTGGAATATGTAACAAGATCTCTTTCCAAGGAATATGTCTGTTCAATTCATTTATATGGATAGAAGCAGGAATTTTTCTTGTATTCATTGCCGAGATAACTTTTAACAGCCCGGCTAATCCGGCCGTTGCTTCAGTATGACCCAAATTAGGTTTAATTGAACCTAAATACAATGGTTTTTTTCTATTTTTTCCATATACTGCCTGAACTGCCTGTAATTCAATAGGATCTCCTAAACGAGTACCAGTGCCATGTGCTTCTAAATAATCCACTTCCATGGCTTCAATGCGAGATCGACTTAATGCAAGTTGCATCACTCTTTCTTGGGAGGAAGCATTAGGGACTGTTAAACCTGCACTGATGCCATCATGGTTGACGGCTGAACCTGAAATTACAGCGAGAACATTATCCATTTCAGCAATTGCTGCTGACAAAGGTTTAAGCACTATCACTGCAAATCCATCTCCTCTAACAAATCCATCTGCCTTGTCATCAAATGTTTGGCAAAGACCGGTTGGCGATAGCATTTGTGCAGCACATTCCATTATTGTTGTTTGAGGGGAAAGTTGCAAATTGACCCCCGCCACTAAAGCAATATCACATTCATTTGCCATTAAACTCTGACAAGCTAAGTGGGTAGCTACCAAAGAAGAGGAACATGCTGTATCAATGGTTATGGCTGGCCCATTAAAACCGTATATATAAGATAATCGTCCAGCAAGAACACTATTACAATTTCCAGTAGCAGCATATGAATCACTTGCCTCTTCATCACTCAGAAATTGAATGTAGTCTTGGGTCATGGCACCGACAAATACCCCAACCATAGAACCCTTCAGGTTATCTGCCGGTATCATGGCATTTTCTAAAGCTTCATGGGTAACTTCTAATAAAATACGCTGTTGTGGATCCATTAAATGCGCTTCACGAGGAGAAATGCCAAAAAATAGAGGATCAAATTCATCAACTGTTTCTAAAAAGCTCCCATATTTACAATACATCTTCCCAACTTTCCCGCTTTCAGGGTGATAATATTGTTCAAGATCCCAGCGCTCTTTGGGTACTTCAGTAATAGTACAACCGCCATTATTTAATAAATCACCCAGTTTTTTTAAATCGGTTATGCCCCCAGGGAAACGACAAGCCACACCAATGATAGCTATTTCTTCCTGCTGATTTTTCTTATAGGAGTCCAGTTGCGCTTGTAGGCTGCGAATCTTATTTAGCGCCAATTCTGCTATTGATTTGGTTTTATCCGCCGTTTTCATATTATATTCTCACTTACTTCTGGAAACGAAACATTGCCTAAATTTTCCCGTTCAATTTCAGCCAAAAGTTGCTTTTCAAGTTCATCTTCAGAGAGCGTATTTGTTTCTGTTTCTAAAGAATTATTTAATTCGCTCAATATAAATTCTATCAATTGTTCAAGCGTTGGAAAATCAAATAATAATGTTGGACGCATCTTAAATTCTAATTCTCTTTGCAAATAATTGCGAAATTCAACTGCCAACAATGAATCCAAACCCAAATGAAAAAGTCCGGTCTTATACCCAATTTTTTCAGGATTATTCAATTTCAACAGCAGGGTAAGTTTTGCACGCAAATGTTCAAATAATATTTGTCTTGTTTGTCTTTTGTTTTTATTAACTAATAGCGATTTGATATTTTTAGTTTGAATATTCAATATAATATTTTTTTCATCTACGGAAGACAATATTTCACTGAAAAAAGGATTTTGCGATACTTTTTCATTGGCTCGCAAAAATAGTTCCCAGTCTATAGGTATGGCGGCTACTTGAGTCGGCAACATTGACCATAGTAAATCAAGAAATGCATAACCCTGTTTTCTTGAAATGGTTTTAATAGCATTCCCTTCTTCTATTAAACGGTTTGCTACCCCCTTTTGTTCCGCTGCCCCGACCTCCGACCAAACTCCCCAGTTAATAGTGGTGGCTGGCCGGTTATGTTTTCTAAGATAATAACTAAAAGTATCTAAAAATGCATTTGCAGCAGCATGATTAGCCTGCCCTGCAGAACCCAATAACGATGCAATAGATGAATACATTACAAAAAAATCTAGAGAAAGATCATTTGTTAACAAATGTAAATTCCAAGCTCCCATTACCTTTGGTTTAAGAACATCAGAAAATTTATGCCATGTTTGTTGAATAAAAATACCATCGCTTAACACTCCAACAGAGTCAATGACACCTTTAATGGGAGGCATTTTGGTCTTAATATCAGAAAAGAGTTGTGCTAGTGCTTTATATTCACTAATATCCGTTTGGCTAATGAAAATGTTGGCCCCACATTGCCGAAGTTTATCAATGATCGCTTGATTTTCTGCTTCAGGTTTATGCCGACTAAAAATAACAAAGTTTCGTGCAGCTTTATTAAACATCCATTCAAGCGTCAATAATCCTAGCCCTTTGGTGCCTCCGGCAATTATATAAGTAGATTCTTTATAAAATTGAATATTTTTTAATCTATCTGGGGGAACATACTTCTGAAGCCGAGCAACAAAACGACTTCCGTTGCGATACGCAATATACTTTTCATCATTTTTAGAAAGAACTTCATGTAACAGATGTTTAACATTATGTTCATTCCGATCAATATCTAGCAAAGTTAAATTAAAATCAGGATATTCAAAAGATAAAGATTTATTTACACCCCACAATGGCGCATCAAAAATATTCATATCTTCTTGCAGCTCATTGATTGCTTGAGCATTTTCTGTAACAACCCAAAGTTTAATGGTAACGTTATTATCGAGCAAAAGGGATCGAATAATGGGAATATGTATTCTCGTAGTCCGACATAATATATTGATATCTCTTATCAGCTCTGAAGTCAATGTATATAGATTTGTATCTAAACCCCAAAATGATACAACCTTTATACTTGCTGGCTTGCTGTCAAGCAGTGTTTTAAATACTGTCCTGAATTGAATTAAACTATCAGAATCCATTTTTTCAACATCTGCATTCAAGCATTCGGCATGATTTTTTCGATATAGCAAATGAGAGTCTATCCCGAGTTTTTCTAAATTTTCCTTAAACAGCTCAGCATGTTTACTCCTATCGGCCAAAATCAAATATTTTTCATTTTTTTTTAATTCGAATTTTTCATTACTTTGAGCAATTATGAGAGATTCGGTAGATGATGCTGGATTTAATTGAATGGCATGGAAATTCATTTTATTCAATAGATTCAACCATTGTTTTCCCGATAATAAAGCATGTTTTTCTCTAATCTCCGTATCCTGAAAGCGCCACCATCCTTCAGTTAAACCAAAGGTCAAATCAAGCCAAGCCTGCTGGGATGTCATTTCTTGTAATATTAACAAACCCTGTGGAACTAACAATTTTTGGATATGTTCTAAACTTTTAGTCAGATCCTTTGTGGTATGTAATACATTGCCAGCAATAATGATATCAAAATCATTTGGATTAAAACCCTGCATTAGAGGATCTAATTCGATATTGAGTATGTGGTATAATAGAAATGGATAATTTTTAAATTTTTCTTGCGCTTTTTGAATGAAAAGTGGTGAAACATCGGTAAAATAATACCGTATCCTTTCACCTTGAAGCTGGCTTAGAACAGTGCTAGTTGTGCTACCTGTACCAGCTCCAATTTCTAAGATTTTAATACCGGCACACCTTGGCAATTCTTGCATTTTTTTCGGTAGTACAATAGATATCATTTCATTCATATTTCGAATAGAAGATGAATTCTGATAAACTTTTTCTGCCCCTACTAACTCAAAAGATGGAAAAAGTAAATCTAGGGGATCATAGTCCCCCTTCAAAACTTCAGATAATTTCCGGCCACAGGCTTTAAGAAACTTTACCTCATCCACATCGGATGTATCTTCAGAAAAAATATCATCCGTAAATTTTTGAATATCTTTTGTTGAAAAATTGCTGGTTACTTTAATGCTCTCATCAGTAACGAGTAGCAGATTAGCATTATGTAGTATGTCAAACATTCTATATAGCAGAGGAATATACCTGTCAATAATTGTAACCTGTGAAAATACAAACTGCTTTTTATATTCCAAATTTTTGGAAAAATTGAACCCCAACTTTGCTAACGCATAAATAATAATTTTTATGGATAGATTTTGCAAATCTGCAACTTGATTAATTTCCACTTCATCAGCTGCGTGAGCAACATCGTCATTCAAGTTGTCCTGCTGAATTTTTTTAAAATAGTATGAGGCAAAATAAGGGCTATAATTAACTTGCTCTTTCCATTGACTCGTCAATAATGATTCATAATAACGCTCCTGCCCAAGAATTTCGCTTATTCTTTCGTGTGAGATCTTTTGAAACATGACCTCTTCCATTGAAATGTATATTTTTTTCGAGTCAAACACGATAACATGAGCGTTAATGAAGTCATCAGAACTTTTCGTGACTGTAGCCAGTATCTTCAATTGCTGAGAATTGTCAAATTCTGCTAACAAATTAATTTCATGTATAGAGACTGGCAAAAAACAATAATTTCTTATTTCTTTGGTATCTTCACCATATAACAAAATGCTGAAGCTCTGAAAACAGGCATCCAAAATAAGAGTCTGTAACCATTTTTGATTTGACAACCTGAGTTGATGCATATTTAATTCTGTTATGATCTTATTTTTTTTAATTATCTGCTTTGTGATAACTGAAAGACTAAATCCATAACAAACTCGTGCTTTAGCAGCAACTTGATAAAGAGTAACCCCTGTGAATTCGAAGCTTTCAGCATCCCCTATTATCTCTGACTCATAGTCTTCTCGTACTAATTCTCTTTTTTGGCTGATTTTCTGCAAACTCGCTGAAAAATGACAAATTCTATTTGTTTCATTCTTTGGTGCGTAACTAAAAATCTGTACATCATATTCTGATTTCTCATTTTCATTATCCATAGATTTTATTTTGAAAATGACTTGGATAATAACTGGCTCTATATCTAGCTTAAGTATTTTGTGAAATACAATATTGGCTAATATTAAATCTTCACTTACACCCAACTCAGAAGCGAGCTGACTTATCAAGTTAATATAGAATGCTCCCGGCAACAGGGCTTTTTCTAGTACCAAATGATGTGAGAACAAAAGTAACGATTTGCTGGTCACACGAACAAGATAAATTAATGTGTTATCTGAGAGCGGTATTTTTTCCAAAACTAAATTTTCATTCTCCATGAATATATTTTCATATTCCTGCTGCAACCAATAATGTTTTCTCGCGAAGGGGTAATTGGGCAGATTAACTCTTTGGTGTTGTTTTTTATCGTAAATTTTTGTCCAATCAATAAACCTACCCTTACAATATTCTACCGCCAGTTCACGTAACAGCGATAAGGACGGAATGTCATTGGTACTTATGCCAGGAATCAATATATCCCCTGTGAACTGATTTTCAATTTTTCCTGTAAAAGTATCCGTTGAACTCTGCCCAGATAAATACTGAGAAATCTTTTTCGACATATTTATCTTAGAATCTGCTATGAAAGCAATACGAAAATGAAGATGACTTCTTCCTAACGCTGCGGTAAAACAAATATTTTCTAGACTGTCAGTTTCATTCTGATTAAGCATTTCATAATAGCTTTCAACCAGCTTTGATAATGCTTGCTCTGTTTTAGCTGATATCAATAACATATGAGCTAAATCATTTGTAGGATTTCTTTCATCAGGTAAAAGAAGTCTGGGTGCTTCTTCAAGAACAACATGTGCATTGGTTCCACTAAAACCAAACGAACTGATGGCAGCCATTCTAGAAACTGCTTTTCTAAGCCAAGGTGTATTTTTATCAACAATTTTAATATTAATTTCATCCCACGCTATATATTGATTAGGATTTATAAAGTGTAAATTAGCAGGTATTAATTCCTTTTTTAGGGATAAAATGACTTTAATTAAACTTGCAATTCCAGCTGCCGATTCCGTATGACCAATATTTGATTTAATTGAACCAACTAATAATGGCGAACCCGACGGCCGATAAGTTGCATAGCTCGCATTTAATGCTTGAAGTTCTAATGGATCACCTAAGGCTGTCCCTGTCCCATGTGCTTCAACATAATCCAGTGATTTGGGGTCTAAACGATTTTGTTTTAAGACAGTTTCTATTAGCTTTTGTTGAGCCGGTCCATTGGGAGCCGTTAATCCCTGACTTCGTCCATCCTGATTAACTGCTGAGCCTCTAATGACAGCTAATATATTATCTTGGTTTTGGATAGCTTCAGATAGTTTTTTTAGCACCACAACACCACAGCCTTCTGCGCGCACATAACCATCTGCTTCATTCGAAAATGCATGACAACGTCCAGTTGGCGAAAGCATCTTAGCTTTTGACATTGCCAACATTCTCTTAGGGGAGATAATGACATTAACGCCTCCTACAATAGCAAACTCCGATTCTCCACAACGTATGCTTTGTATTGCATAGTGCAAAGCAACTAAAGAAGAAGAACAAGCAGAATCTATCGTAATAGAAGGGCCGGTTAAACCTAATAAATATGAAATCCTACCGGAGGCAATGCTAGCTGCAGTACCTGATCCCGTATAACCGTTGATCCCATGGGATATCTCAGCATAATCATGGTTCATCATACCAATAAACACACCAACAGATTTTTCTCTTAAGCCCACGATATCACAAGATGCATTTTCGAGAGCATGCCATGTCGTTTCTAATAATATCCTCTGTTGCGGATCCATATGTTTTGCTTCTTCAGCGTTAATTGAAAAAAAATCAGCATCGAAGTCACTTATGTTATTTAACAACCCTGCACTTTTTGTATTCATCTTATTGATCGCGTCAGGATCCCTGTCATAGAAATAGTCCATGGGCCATCTTTCATCAGTCATATCAATAATACCATCTTGACCATTTTTCAATAGGTCCCATAATAATTCAGGATTGTTTGCACCATTAGGAAAACGACAAGACATTCCTATTATTGCGATTGACTCGTTTTTCTCATTTTCAAGTTTATTAATTCTCTGCTTAGCTATATCCAGTGCCAAAACAGAGCTTTTTATGAGATCCTGTAAAGCCTTTTCACGTTCCATTGTCACTCCATCTCACTTGTATCTGCAAATTCTTTAATCTGTTCACGCAATTTTTCTTCTAAGGAATCGCTATCCCAATATGCAATGCTGTCTGGTTCTGAGACTGGAAGCTTTTGCATTGCTATAGTTTTGATTTTATTAGAAACATCCAATTGCATTGTCTGTAATAGAAAATCAATTAATTTATTGATGGTAGGATAGTCGTACAGAAGAGTAGATGGCAGAACTTTATTACATAGTTTGTTCAGATTATTTCTCAGATCAACTGCCAACAATGAATCCATACCTATATCTTGTAAGTTCTCATCTGCTGCAAAAGATCTATTATGGTCTAACTTCATTACTGTAGAAATTATTTTCGTAATTTCTTGATATAATAATTTTCGTCTATCATCCAAACTCAACTCTGCAAGCGTTGTAAAGAAATGTTGTGCTGTTATTTCCTTAGTTGACTGATGTATTATTTTTTTATTAGTCCACTCAGACCACAGTTGTTGCATTTCATCGCCCGCAATAGCTCTAAATGCCGCTACACCTCCGGGAACAAATATAAGTTTTGGATCTTTTGTGCTGATTGCCCTTTCGAAGCCCTTCATGCCCAAGTCTATGGTTATGGGATAGGGATGTTTTTTATTAAAAATAGAATTTGTTTGAGTTGTCATCCCTATTGCATCCCAACTCCCCCAATTAATACTTGTGACTCTTCTATCTTCGCTGCTTGCATATTCTGCCAATGCATCTAAATAGCTATTAGCGGCAGCATAATTAGCTTGACCTTTAGAGCCCAGGATTGACGCGGCCGAGGAAAAAAGAATGAAAAAGTCTAAAGATATATTTTTAGTAAGGTTATATAATAATTGAGTCCCTAGTATTTTTGCAGGCATGACATTTAAAAAATCATTCATCGACTGTTTAGCTATCATTCCATCTTGAATAATTCCTGCTGTATGAACGATGCCCTTTAATGGAAATGTATCAGGCAATGCTTCTAGCACCTGCTTCATATTATCGATATCAGTAACATCTATATGATATATCATAATACTGATCCCCATTTTGCGTTTTTCTTCAATAAAATAGTCTTCTTCTATATTCAAGTTTCTTCGTACTATTAGTATGAGTGAACGCGCCCCCTGCTCTATTAACCATGATATGATTAACCTTGCCAAACCACCCGTACCACCGGTAATCAAATAACTGCCATGACTTGATACCCCTGAGATGACGTGTTGATTTAAAACCCTTGGTTTATAGCTTAAACGAGGAACATAAACTTGTTTTTTTCTAATTGCTAACATATTTTCCAAAATAGGTTGTTGCATTGCTAACAATATATCCTCTAACATATGTTGACTATCATATAAATCTATGAGTGTTGTATTAAATTCTGGATGTTCCTGTGCAAAGACTTTTGCCAATCCCCATAGAGTACTTTGTAAAGGGGAATACAATTTGGAATCATCCAGTTTTTGAGATCCTTTAGTAACCAGCCATAATCGAAGCGTTGTTGCTTGCTTGATTTTAGTTATCTCTTGCATAACCTTTAAGGTCTGTATGCAAGAAAAATACAAAGCTTTGGTTAAGTCTGCTTTGCTACAATTATTTAATTCCAGTGTATCGAGTGCCCATAGGTAAATAATGTTACTCATGTGTTCTTTTTCATTTGTTATACTTTCAAATAACTTTGTAAAATTATGCTCATCCAATGATTGAGGTTCAATATTAGGCTCGAGATAATAGCTATCCTCATCATGGGTAATCTCTTTAGTACTTTTCCCTTCACTTCGCAAATGTTTAGATAGCGCTTGTCCTAAGCCTTGATTATCCGAAAATATTAACCAACCATCCGTTTTATTCTCTACTTTAGATGGATGCTTAATTTCTCGCCATTGTATGGTATAGCAGGCTTTTTCAATGGTGGGTTGGAGCAAAACGATTTTTGCAATTTTCTTAATTTTTAAAGATTTTATTTGCATAACGACTTCATGATTCTCATTCATTAACATGATATCATAAACATAGGATTCATCTTCTAGGTTATCTTGCACTCTTCTGGAGTAACACCAGAATTTTTTATCCTTATTCTGAGAGATATGAATTTCGTCTATTGACGATGGAACATACATTTCTTTTCTACTGACTGAAAAGAATTGTTTATCTGGAATACATATTAGAGTACCTTGAAAAACAGCATCTATTAAACCAGGGTAGAAGTTTTCATATTCTTCGGACGATAATGGAAAATTTAATTCAAGCGCAGTTAAACTTTCGTTGCTATTGTGCCATAGTCTTTGTATACAACAAAAACTATTAGATAAATGATAACCACAATGCCCAATTTTCTGATAATACTCTTCGCCAGTAAAATAGCCTTCCATTTTCGACTGAATGTGTGATAGTTCCTCCATTCTCATTATATGAGGATGGTCTTGGTCTACATCTAATCTACTTTGGAAATGTTGCTCCCAAACTACCCCCTCATCTTTCTCAGTTACCGTTCTACTATGACTTTGGATAATGGTACCTTGATTGTTGTCATTCAATATTATGTTTTGAAGAACTTGCTTTTTGTTTTTATTAATAATCAAGGGTTTTGAAAAAATGATATCCCTAAGAATAAAATTCAAATCACCAAACTCATTTTTTAGCATTAAAATGGTTAAAGCAAGGTAAGCTGCACCAGGGATAACAATTTCATTATATAACTGATGATCTTTTATGTTAAAAGGCTGTAAATTGTCCAAGCTTTGCTCGTAGATGATGGTATTGCTCGACGCTAAAGTCGTTTTATGACCTAATACAGAACGCCAAGACTCACCATTAGAAAAATGTCCATACTTTTTCTGCGATGGTTTTAACCAGTAATGACCTCCTCGAAATGGACGGGTAGGAAATTTGACTTTCTGCACATCTTGCTCTTGGAAATAACCATGCCAATTTATTTGGTGGCCATAACAATATAAGGTTTTAAGCGTTTTGAGTATTGAATAATTTGATGAGAGCATGTCAATTGATGAGATAGTATCAAATGTTCTGCTCTGATGCAATCCCATCTCAAGATATGAATTTACAACTTCGCCCTTCAGATTAACGATATTTTTTGCTGAATGTATTTTTTCCTCTTGCAAGTGTTGTATCCAAAATTCAGCCAAGCCTATCTTATCATCCAAACAAATTCCTGTTAGACCGTTAAAAATAGAGATTTCCGGCTCTTTAAAGTGTAACTTTAATACAATACTTTGATATTCTTTTATAGAGCTTTTAAAGGATTTCAATTTATCTAGCTCTATTATCATAAGCACGGCATCATGTAAAGTTATAACCCCGGAAAAACATGCGACTGATATTAAGCTGGCATGAACTGACAGTAAAGCAATTGGTTTAACGTTCAAAGCAATCCACATTTTTGCAAGGCAATATTCTATAATAAATTTAGATAGGTCTACATGTGTTTTGCTAGAGAAAAAGAATTCCCTGTCCCTACAAAAATCTACCCCTACAACATGTAAAAAAACTCTATCCAAAAGATTCAGTACGCTATCGATTTCTCGTCGGAATAAGGGCAATGTCTGATAAATATCGTAACCCCACTTAATAGAATTTTCATCATATTCATTAAATATAAAACACAATCCAGGGGGTAAAACTTCCAAAGCAGAAAAACTTTCTTCTTGTAATGCTTCTTGCATTTTCTGTCTTAGTTCTTGTTTATTCGAACACAAAAAGGCTATTCGATATGGAAAATGACTCCTGGCACAACTGGAAGTATAACAAATATCAATAAAAGAATGTTCATGTTCATGATTCAAATACACTATACATTTTTCGAGGTAGGCTTTTAGTGTTGGGATATTGTTTGCCGACAAGGTCATTATTCCATAACTTGGATTTTGTAAATCCTTTGATATATCGGTAGTCAAATGTTCGGCAAGAATCATATGAGCATTAGTTCCACTAAAACCGAAAGAACTCAATCCAGCTATTCGCATTCCTTGGTGAGGTTCCCAGTTCGTTAACTGTTTTGGAAAATTAAGTTTCATATCAAATTCTGCGTCATTTATTTTGAACAGAGTATTTAGTTTGTCCAAATGTGCAGTGCCAGGAATTTTTTTATGCTCGAACATCAACAGTATCTTTATTAAGCCTGCAATTCCTGCAGCAGTTTCACAATGGCCAATATTAGATTTAACCGAACCGATAGTTAATTTTTTCTGATCTCTATCTTTCCTATAACTTGAACAAATAGCATGCACTTCAATAGGATCTCCTAATGCCGTGCCAGTCCCATGTGCTTCGACATAACTAACCTGTCCTGGATTTATGCTAGCATTCTGCAACGCTTTTCGAATCACTTCCTTTTGAGCTATACCATTCGGCGCAGTGAGGCCTTGGCTACGACCATCTTGATTCACTGCTGAACCTTTAATGACTCCCAATATTGTATCTTCGACCTTAATTGCATCTGAAAGCCGTTTTAACAAAATTAATCCACAACCTTCAGATCGAACATATCCATTTGCAGATTGATCAAAAGTCTTGCAGCGACCATCGGCAGATAACATTCTCGCTCTAGATAGAGAGATACTTAATTCTGGTGAAAGTAATAAATTTATACCACCGGCTAACGCAAATTCGCATTCATTATTACGTAAACTTTGGCAAGCATAATGTACGGCAACCAGAGATGATGAACATGCAGTATCTATCGATAAGGAAGGTCCATTCCATCCAAAGAAATAGGATAAACGTCCAGAAGCAACACTCAGGGCGCTACCTGTACTCATATGAGCAGTAATGTGCTCAGTATTACCTGTTAATTGCTGATGTCCATATTCACTATTCATGATTCCGATGAAAACTGCAGCATTTTTACCATACAAGGTATCAGGGGCATAACCTGCGGATTCAATAGTTTCCCAAGCCACTTCTAATAATATTCGTTGCTGTGGATCCATGCACTGGGCTTCATGTGGAGAAATGGAAAAAAATTCACAATCAAATCTTCCAATGTCGTCTAACAACCCTGCAAAACGTGAATACAGCTTACCTGGGGCATCAGGGTTTGGATCATATAATGCTTCCATGTCCCAACGTTTATCTTTAAGCTCCTGGATACCATCGATTCCTTCCTCTAATAATCGCCAGAATTCTTCCGGATTAGAACATAAACCCGGAAATCGACACCCATAGCCTACAATAGCAATTGATTCGTCCCGCTCAATGATCGAATGATTATCTATCGGATAGGGGCTCACAACTTCTTCTTGTAATAACCTAAGCGTATACTGAGCAAGCTCTGCAATGCTAGGATAATCATATAGAATAGCAGCCGAAAAATTCATTGAGAATACTTCATTTAATAATTTTACTATCTCCATTGCAGTGAGTGAATCTAAGCCCAAGTTTTGTAATGGTTCCTTCAATGGGACCGGCTTCGAATGTTCAATTTTCAAAACCTTTTGTGTTATATTGACAATTTGATTGACAATATAATTTTCGCGCCCTTCTTTTGCCATCCCTTCAAAAATATTGACCTTTTCACGTGTGAAGTGGATCGTTTTTTCGATTTTTTCTTCCTTATTTTTTGAAATGTTAGCCACAATAACATTTGGCATTGATTCCGTTAGAATATGTTCTAGTGCTAGCTTCGCTTCAGAGTCTGCAAGTGGTAGCAGGTTATGTTTTTTATTCAAATATTTTAATGTTGCTTCATCCCTAGCCATACCTATGTCCCATGGCCCCCAATTAATCGTTAACGTAGGCAAACCCTGCATCGTACGATATTTAGCAAATGCATCTAAGAAGGCATTACTCATTGCGTAATTAGCCTGTCCCTCAATGCCGAGAATAGAAGAAATAGACGAATATAAAATAAAAAAATCTAACTTCAGATGATATGTGATTTGATGCAAATTCCATGCACCTTCAGCTTTCACGCGCAATACCTTTTCAATATTCTGCCAAGTTTGATGGGGAATTAAGACATCTTCTAAAACACCCGCGGCATGAATAACACCAACAATAGACGGGATGTTCTCAGAAATGTTACATAGTGCTTGCCTCAGATCTTGCAACTCACTAACATCTGCAGAGACAATATAGATTTGGGCACTTTTCATCAAACCAGTTAATTTAGCTTGATTCGCGGGACTCGCTATACCCCGACGAGACAACAGTATAATGTGTTCAGCCCCTAGTTCAATTAACGTAGCTGCTGCCTCCAAACCTAAAGCACCTAGGCCACCGGTAATAAGATAACTTGCTGCTTTACAGGCGGCAAAAAATCTAAGATTTAGCTTGTCGCATTGTTCAAGCTTTGCCTGATAATAATCACCAAGATAATAGGCAGACCAAGCTGTATTTTTACTATCACAATTTTGTTCTTTCAAGATGATGCTATTGATATCTTCTAAGGCTTGATTGTCTAAATCAATATAACGACAATGAGTGGTAGGATATTCCGTTCGAATAACATTCGCTAACCCATATAAAGCAGACTGGCTAAGCGATATTTCTCCAACTTGTTGCTGACCATCAAAGATAATTCCAGCCTTTGTAAAAATACATAGTTTAGATAAATATCCTTGAGGATGTGTAGACAAAATTTTTACAATCGTTAGTAAACAACTACTATGATATTTTATTAAATTCGCTATACAATAATAGGAATTTTCCTGTATTCCAATGTCTCCTATCGGCCATAAATAAATGACCCTTTCTACTTTAATATGAAGTGAGTTAAAAATTTCTTTCAACTGGTAGACACCTATCTCATCATCGAGCTTAACCCAGTAACAATTTGGGTCATTATTTTTTTTGACAAAAGTTTCTTTTATTATTTTGTCCTTTTCCGGAAAAATGAAAATAACATTCTCAAGCTTTATATTGGAAACACGATCATATAATGAGAAAGGAATAAATATAACTGTAGCCAAAATGCTCGAGATTAACTTGTCAGCATCATTAACTTTATGCCATTTAATTTGATAGAAAAATTCTTTGACCTTCTCATGTTTCATATCTGCTAGATTCTGATCTTTTGGAAACCAATGGGCTAGTCGTTGGAAAACGTAACCAGGCAACATACAACGCTTAATATTTATATTTTTAATTAATTTTTTCCAGTTTATTTTACCCCCCTCTACATAAAATTCCGCCAATCTAAACAAGTCACTATTCAGGTCAATAAAATTTTCTTGATGGAAGTTTTTTTGCTGTGTTCCAATTCTAACATTATTATTGGGTTGACCATATATATAACTTTTTAGTGCTTCAAGAAGTTCATTCTTATTTCTGAATACAATAGCCAATCTTTCTTTAAAATGTGCCCTACCTTCACTCGCTGTACAACAAATAGATAAAAGATCATCTTCCGGCTCTTCAATAAAATATTTTTCATATTGTATCGCTAACGCTTGCAAGGATTGAAAATTTTGAGCCGATAGACACAATATATAACTTGACCCTTCACTAATACCAAAGCTGTTTGTATGGTCAGAAATATTTTCTACAACAAGCTGCACATTTGTTCCACTAAAACCAAAAGAACTAACGGTTGCTAATAGCCTATTATTCTTGGTATCTATTTTTTCTTCCTTCAACGGGATGACTGCCGGTATTTTTATCAGTTCTTTTAATACTAAAGGATTGATTTCCTTTATATTTAAATGTTTAGGAATGCTTTTTTTTCTCATCATCAGAATAACTTTAATGAGACCCGCCAAGCCCGAAGTTGCTTCAGTATGCCCTAAATTGGTTTTGATAGATCCGACCCAAATAGGTGGAAGATTTTTATCTCGAGAAGCAAGCGCGTTAGCTAATGCTTCTACTTCTATTGGATCACCTAATGCCGTCCCCGTTCCATGGGTCTCTATATAGTTAATATCATTAGCAGATATTTTTGCTTGCCTAAGCGATTCCCTCATTAAATCTTCTTGAGCTTTTACATTAGGCGCAGTTAAACCATTACTTGCTCCATCTTGATTAACAACGCTACTTTTGATAATTGCTAAGATATTATCCCCTTCGGCCATTGCCTTATCTAATCGTTTTAAGAGAACGACGGCAGAGCCTTCTGAACGAACATAACCATCGGCATTTTTGTCAAATGTTTTACACTTTCCATCACTGGCTAACATTCCACTTTTACCAAAGGCTAAACTAAGTTCTGGGCTTAAAATGAGACTAACACCGCCAGCTATGGCTAATTCACATTCATTATGTTGTAAACTCTTACAAGCCAAATGAACTGATAATAAAGATGAAGAACAGGCTGTATCAACAGTTAACGTTGGACCCCGAAAATCAAAAAAATAAGAGAGCCTTCCTGAGCCAAGAGCATTTGATCCTCCAGTAGCGAAATAAGCTTGGTAATCTTCCAATTGATTAGCTTTTATTTGTAAAATTTCATAATCATGGCTAAACATTCCTATGAATACCCCAGTATGACTTCCACGTAAATTATGTGGATTAATTCCAGCATTTTCGAAGGCATGCCAAGTTGTTTCTAACAATATGCGCTGTTGAGGATCTATAAATTGAGTTTCGCGAGGTGATATCCCAAAAAAATCAGCATCAAACTTTTCGATTTCATCCATAAAGCCAGCAAATGAGGCCCCCTTTACAGCATCCGTGATATTGGGGTCCCATCTTTTTTGCGAAGTTGCATGAACGACATCTTTCTCTCCAATTAGCAATTGCCACAGTTCGTCCATCGTGTTAATGTTACCTGGAAAACGACAGCCAATACCAATAATTGCAATAGATTCCTTTTTTTCTGTTGTTCGTATTTGTTTTTCCACTTCACTAACAGCAATATCCTTTTCTTTTATTGTTTCATTTAATAATGTTTGAATATGTTTTGATAATACTAGGGGATTGTGATATCTAAAAAAAATAGCAGCTTCTAACGAAAGACAAAATCTCTTATTGATAAGATTTCTTAATTCAGTGAGATCTAAGGAATCCAAACCTAAATCTCTAAATGCAATATCATTAAAATAGTCACTGCTCTTTTTAAATCTAAGCTGTCGTTTAATGAGTTCGTCTACCTCATCTATTATTTTCTGTAAAGTCATGGCGTTACAGCTCGCGAGCTTGCCAGCTAAATTCTCTTTCATGGAAGCATGATTATCTAAATGATACTCAATTAGAACTCCATGACCTAAGTTATCAACATCTTCGGGACGATACTCTGGAATAACTGTTTTAATTTCTGCTCCATGCTCAGTATGAAAAAGTAAAATGGGATCAATTGCTTGGCCGTTTTGATTTTTTTGCATCACATATGCTTCATAGGACAAATTGTTTTCTTTTTGGATATAATTTTTACATCGAGTTACACCAACTACCAAACTAATATCTGTGCGCAATCGAGCCATTAACAAAACAAACGACAGCAAAACTTTACCAAATCCTAGATGCTGCTTATTAGGCAATACATTTATTGCTATTAATTGTAAAACAGAATGATCATTTGAGTGCAAATTAAGAATTTTTGAAAATGAACTTTGCAATAATTGATCGGAATTTTTTATTTTTTGTGAATAAACGACTCCAACAACTATTTCATTAAGAAGCAATACAAAATTTCCAGTAGGATATTGTAATATCCTTTTCTCAATATCTTTTTTACTCACCCGCAAAGATTCCTCCCAACAGGCTTCCTCTAATCTCATTAATTGGGTGATATCTTGTAGCTCAGCATGTCTGATATGATACCCAGGACTTTCAAACCAATTTAATGTAATGCGAGTAAATGGCAAAGTGGAAGGAAACCTTTTCAAATATTTTTCTTGAATAAAAAGACCCGCTTCAGCAGCTAGGCTGATAAAATCCTGAGCTTCTAATAAATTCTGTTTTGAAAATGATTGCAGAGCATCAAAATGGAAGCTTTCGCTTTGATCAAAATAATCTCTAATTACCTGTGGTAGGAGACTATGGACTTCCAAAATAATAATACCATGCTTTTTTGTTACCGCAGCCCACCTCTTAAAATATTCAACGTAGCATTGCACCATGTTTTCTGCAGGGATATTATCTCCTGAATCTGATACGTAAACACCCTTATGTCGATATTTTTTCCTTAACTCTACTGCGTTATTATCATAAGGTTTTCGATAAGCTAATTCATGATCTAAAAAGGATCGAATATGGAGGCAATTTTCTGGATCAGGTATACCTTTGCTCTGCAGGCCTTCCATTAAACCTTCAGGGTTAGTAATATCTCCTTGCAGCAAAATATTTGGAATATCAACTAGATTTTTTTGGGTAGCCTCCAATGATTTTATATTGTAGTCAACTCCTATCATAATAAGTGGGTAATCTTTTAATAATTTTCCCCTCTGAGTTTGGTTGACAATAATCTGATAAATTCTTTTTAATAATGTTCCATCCCCACAACCCATATCCACAATATATTTAGGCTGTAATAAAAACTCTGTAGTATCAAATATGCTGACAATAATTTCATCCATATTTGAAAAGAATTTTTCATGTTGAAAACCACTTCCAACAACATTTAATAATCGTTCTATATGATCTTCATGCCCATTTTGACTTTTTGTAAAAATTTTCTTAGGATCACCAAATAAGATTTCTTCTATACCTAGCAACATAGGGCGATAAGAAGCAGCTACTCCTAGATTAAGACTTCTCTCTATCAAAAATTGACCCCAATCTGTTATTTTTTTTTGAAAAAACCAATCTTTATGCTCAAAAAATTCCATCAACAATTCACAAAGATTTTGATCAAGTGACTTCAAAACAATTTCTAAGGAAAGAAAATTATTAATATTCTTTTGTTTTAAACTCATTAAAAGCGTAACAACAAAAGGACCATCTAACAAATCCTGTAGTTCTTTTCTATACCTTTTCTTATTTTCCTTCGATCGATTAACCCATTTCAACAATAAAGATAGCGATGTTGATTGAAATATTTTATCAAAAATTGCAGGTTGATAAAGTTCCATAATATCAGCATCGGCTGAGAATCTTTCATCTTGGGGGAGTGATATTAGTGAAATCTGATCTTTATCATTTATTATTATCCAATCAAAAGACTCCAGCATCCGGAGAGCCACTCTGATATGTCCCTCATTGGCTCCCAAATCTTTTGTTAGAGTAGCAATACTAATATATGGCCGTTGTTTAATATAGTCAAAAAAACCGCGCGTCTGGAGTGCTTTCAGAACCGGTAACAACACATACCCATGTGCAAATCTATTTATTAACTCTAACATGATATTTACTAAATTCCATTTTCAAGAATAACATTGATTCGATCCACAATTTCAGTTTGATTCTCAGTGATAAAAAAATGGCCACCTGAATACATATCCATGATAAACCTACCTGACGTTAGATTCTGCCAGGCTAGCAATCCTTCCTTGTTTGTAAGCACATCTTGCTCACCGGCAATTACCCAAAAGGGACAAGACAAAAGATACTCATTGTTATATACGTAAGTATCTAATATATGAGAGTCAGCTCTTAATCGTGGCAAAAAATGTTTCATGAGTTCAGGATCGTTAAGCACTATTTTGGGAGTACCTTCGTATTGAGCTAATTTCCGAATAAAATCTTCATCTGAAAGATGATATGTTTTTTCGTTAATTGGAAGCTGTGGAGAGTTTTTTCCGGACAATATCAAATAGTTCGGCTCGATATTAAAATCTTTTTTGAGTTTTTTGCTCAATTCGAACGCAATTAAAGACCCCATGCTATGACCAAAGAATATGCAGGGTTTTTGCAAGAGTTTTGTCATTGCACCAACAAGCTCGTCAACCACTTCATGAATTGAAAGCACAAAAGCTTCAGCTGATCGACATTCTCTACCGGGTAACTGCATTGCATACACTGAAGTGCCTTCAGTTATTTTTGTAGCCCAACCTCGAAAATAGTATGCAGAACCACCTGCAAAATGAAAAAATATCAAGTTTCTTTTAGTGCCGGGCCCATCCCTAAGAGTAATCAAACAAGGTGCTGGCAGTTTATCTTGAACAAAATCAGTCTGATTCGGGACTTGCATATATTTCTCTAAAGTATAAAGAATCTGTTATACCTAATTTGCAGTTATTTTGCAACTTCACACAATCAGTATTTATTCAAAACTCTAAATATCCTTCATCAGTTAGTTTGTGCTTTCCATTTTCTTTTGGTATCTTTGATGAATTCTCTAATGGGAAAATATAACTGGGGAAGTATATCCTTTGGGTAACTTTCCTCATCTATTATACCTACTTGCTCCGGGAATTCTCCAGGTTTATAATGAAAAGTCCCGAACACAATATCCCATAAGGGTAGTCTTCCACAATAGTTCTTTGCTTCCAGAGGTGAGATACTATGATGAAAACGATGCAACTCCGGATTACCAATAATATATTTCAAATATCCCAATTTAATATTAATATTAGAATGTGAAAACATATATAAAAAACTCACCATAACCAAATATACGCCTAATACCTCCATTTTAAATCCAAGCAAAATTAAAGGGACATTACTTATTAAAAAATTTAAAGCCATTTCAACGGGATGAGCAAACCAAAAATTAACAAAATTAACAGATTTTTGATTGTGGTGAACCGAATGAATATTCCAAAAAAATTTAGAAGAATGTTCTAGCCTATGGAACCAATAATAAAAAAATTCGCCTATGATAAATGCAAGAAGCAACGCCGGTATAAAAGGCAAGTTAGTTAGCAATGTTTCATGGCTTTTAATGTTATAAAGTGTTTCCTGGATGAAATGTACTAAAAAAAACGAGCAAATTAAGAAAAATGGAAATTGAATGAATTGTTTTTTACTTGTTAGCCAGTTTTTCTTGTACGGAAAAACATATTCAAACACAAAAAATAATAACATGGATATGTATAAGGCTATTCCCAACCACATAATACCTCCCTAAGCGATTCTTACCCTTGCATTTTTGCGAAAGTTAACTTTAAAATAGAGACTTGCGATTCGCAGCGTGTAAGGGATTGTATATTAATCAAAGGAGACATATATGACAACTTATTTTTTCCCGGGACAAGGATCACAATTTCAAGGTATGGGCGAATCTTTATTTAATGAGTTCCCAGTTTATGTTGAAAAGGCCAATGAAATACTAGGTTATTCTGTTCCTAATCTTTGTCGAGAAAATCCTAATGGACAGCTCTACCTCACACAATTTACTCAACCTGTATTGTACGTTGTAAACGCTTTATCCTACTTAAAAAAAATACAAGACACCAGCAAAAAGCCTAGTTTCTTGGCAGGTCATAGTCTTGGTGAATATAATGCTCTACTCGCTGCAGATGTTTTTGATTTTGAAACCGGTCTAAAACTCGTCCAAAAACGTGGTGAATTAATGAGCCATGTTTCAGGTGGAGGGATGGCCGCTGTAATAGGATTACGGAGCGATGAAGTACAAACCACATTAGAACAAACAGATATAGAGGGTCTCACAATTGCAAATTATAACTCTTATACTCAGGTAGTTATAGCTGGATTTAAAAATTCTATTACGGCTTCTCAAACTATATTTGAAACGAAAGGTACTTTGTTCTTTCCTTTAAACGTCAGTGGTGCTTTTCATTCCCCATATATGAGAGATGTTCAAGCAGAATTTAATGATTTTTTGAAACAGTTCAGTTTTCATCCTGCAACTATTCCTGTCATTGCAAATATTAATGCCAAACCTTATCAGCTTTATGAAACGCAAACATATCTTACCCAGCAAATTGCTAATCCTGTGCAGTGGACAGCTACGATGGAATATTTATTGCAACAAGGTGAAACTGATTTTGTAGAAATCGGGCCTGGGACGGTATTAACAGGCATCACTCGTCGCATATTAAATAGACAATAAACTTTGCAAGACCTGTTCTGATTCTTTAATGGAAACGGCGCTGCATGTGCTTAATATTAAATTACCTTATTAAAAGTATTTTGCTTTTTAATGTCACTGAAGAAACTTATTTGGAAGCACAATTGAGTCAAAAATCAAATTAAATTCATGTTCCTCTAGATTTAAGTGTTCAGGAATCTGACAAACCTATTCTAGGGAAGTGACCATAAGTAATTATTTCAATGCATGCCAAGTCTGGCCTTTATCAACTTCACTCTCGCTTCATGAATTTTTTCACCCAAAATAGCCCCCTCATACCCAGCTTCAATTAACTGCTGCACATTCACTTCCTTCGCAATTTTAACCACTTCACGCATTCTATCTGCTTGGGGGTAAGGTTTTTCTGTAAGACCGAGTCTTCCTGTCGCATCGGCCTGGCAAGCTATCAGAAACTTTTCAAATCGTTCAGGTTGCCGAAATGCATCCAATTTTTCTAGGGTTTTAATAAAGGTTTTTGCGGTTAACTCAAATGCGCGATGACAATGCAAATGAAAACGACTCACCATAATGGCTAGATCTCGATATTCCTTAGGAACCCGGTATTGTTTACAGAATGTTTGAATAAGTGGCACGCCTCGTTCTTCATGCCCACGATGGCTGGGCCATTCTTCGTGTGGAGTAATTCCCTTTCCTAAGTCATGACATAAAGCTGCAAAACGTACAAGGGGGTCTGCCGTATACCGAGTTGCTTGTTGTAACACCATCATGGTGTGAATGCCTGTATCAATTTCGGGATGATATTCTATTTTTTGTGGCACACCCCATAATGCATCTAGTGCTGGCCAGATTTTAGCTAAAGCTTCACAACTTTTAAGTACTAAGAAAAATTGGGAGGGCACAGGTTCTCTTAATGCTCTTTCCATTTCTTGCCAAACTCGCTCTGGAACTAAAGCATCCACTTCTCCTGAATCTACCATGGTTTTCATTAATGCCGTTGTTTCTTTTGCTACAGTAAATCCTAATGGAGCAAGTTTTGCAGCAAAGCGCGCCAAACGCAAAATTCGAACGGGATCTTCACTAAAGGCAGGAGAAACGTGGCGCAAAATTTTATTATTTAGATCGCTCCGGCCTCCATAAGGATCAATTAATTTGCCCTCTGGCGTTTCGGCAATCGCATTAATAGTGAGATCACGGCGCGCCAGATCTTCTTCTAAAGTAACGTCAGGACTTGCATGACATTCAAAACCATAATATCCCCTACCCTTTTTACGTTCGGTGCGCGCTAATGCATATTCTTCTTTGGTTTCGGGGTGAAGAAAAACGGGAAAATCTTTGCCAACGCGTTTGTAACCTGCTGTTAACATTTCTTGCTCTGTTGCGCCTACCACAACCCAATCGCTTTCATGATAGGCTCGCCCGAGAAGTTTATCTCGAACTGCGCCGCCAACTAAATAGATTTTTAATGACACAACTAATATTCCCTTTACTCCAAATGTTTCAAACCATTTCAAGAAACTACCGTTTTTTTCTTAAAAATGGACAGAGACCTATTAAAGACTTGCTTCAGTCCCTAATAATCTCAGACCTAAAAATACTAATGCCCCACCTGCAAATCTTTCTATCCAATGTTTGCCCTGCCTAATTTTTGCGCTGATACTGGGATTGGTAAAAAACACAGATACCAAAACAAACCATACTAATGCCAAAAAGCTTAACCAAACACCATAGAAAATTTGCATAGTTAAGGAGGTTTCTGGCGAAAGTATTACAGAAAAAAAACTTAAATAAAATAAGCAGGCTTTAGGATTTAATAGGCTGGTAAACATGCCAACACTAAACCCTCGCTTGGCAAGATAAAAATTATCTCTGAAATTTATGGGTTGATTTCCTTTGTTAATATCTTCTATGTTTAGTTGCGGCTTTGCTCGCAAACCCTTAATCCCTAGATAAAGCAAATAGGCTGCACCCAATATTTTCATAATGGTAAATGCTATCATCGATTGAGAGATAATAACTCCGATTCCCAATAAATTAATTCCTACATGGCAAAGGTTGGCTAAGGCAATACCAACTGAAGCCATGATTGCTGCCAAGCGTCCATCCGTAAGAGAGGTTTTAGTGACTATAGCAAAATCAGGACCTGGGCTTATAATCATCAATAAGCCAATAAAGGTAAGCATGATAAATTGCATTCTATCGCCTCCAAGAAAGTTTAAACAAGAGGAATTAAAATATCTTACTAAGTTACCTTAAAAACACATTTAGATCAAGCAAATAGAGTAAATTTTTATTAATATATCAACTAAATGCGTGTACCACCTCAATATTTTTTGAAATGTAGAGTTGACGATACCTTAAAGAGAAACAAACCACATTAAAAAGCCCGTAAAGAGCGCAAAAAGCCCAAGTTAAAACCGGTGTGCCCTTTAATAAACCCACACAGATATAAATAGGAATAACACAGAAAAACCAAGCGGAAATACTATTCATGACCATAACAAATTTTGTATCGCCGCTGGCTGTTAATACACCGCAAAGAAGCCAGGCGATGGCATCCAACATAAAATAAACCCAAAGCCAACGAATAGCAGATACCCCGTATCTTATGAGTTCCTCACTCGGTAAGAAATCGGGATCTACATTTAGGAATTTTTGCACTAGAAATTCTGGAAAAAATATGAGTGGAATCGTCAATATCAACATGATACCAATAACTAATTTAATCCCTGAGCGTAAACATGCGTTAACCACTTCCTCTTTTTTAGCACCTAGGTAATTGGCTACTAAGCTAATGATACCTCTTTGTAAACCCCAAAAACCAAAACCAAATAAAATAAAAAAACTATCGCCGATAGAATATATCGTGATATGCGAATCCCCTGCTGAATCCAATATTCGCGATAGAGCATACCAGGCTGATAATTCGATAATACTGGAAAGAGCCGAAGGCAAGCCGATTTTAATAGATTGAAAAAATAGTTTGGGTTTAAACTGCCAGCTGCCGGTGCCATGATTTAATCGATGATGTGGACTTAAAAAAATCAACATCAGAATACTCGTTTGCACTGTTTGTGCTATCCCAGAAGCAATAGCGGCACCGCTAGCACCTAGGCTTGGTATATTTTTTCCACCAAAAATAAGTAAGTAATCCAGGGCAATATTGATAATGTTACTTAGGATTGTAATGACCATCACCAATTTGACTTGACCTCTTCCAATGAAAAATGAAGAGAGGGCTGCATCTAATGCTGCTGCTGGACCAAAAATCATGAGCCATTTAAAATAAGGGATACCATCCAATACATTTTCTGGGTTTCGGATAAAATAAGGGCCGGCAAATAACCCAACAGGAATAAATACACAGGCAGTGATGGCTGAGAACCAAATCATTTGCCAAACGGGTTCTCCTAAACGTCTAAATTTTTTTGCCCCATTAAATCTGCCGACAAAAACTTCAGAGATGGCTGCTATACCAATTGCACCATATTGAAAGAACGCATAAACATTACCCACGACAACAGCCGTATTTAAAGCATGCACGTCATACTGCGTCAGGATCAACCGATCAAAGAAAGACATTATATTGGTAGAAAAAATCGAAAGGATGAGGGGGAGAGAGATAAACAGCAGTTCTCTTATGCTTCCCTCTTTTTGTGAAGTTAATTGGCCATGAAAACGATACATACGTTCTTATCAACCCTCTATTTTTAGTGTATACACCCTTCGCCTTTCAAGCTGCGACTGTGTTGGAAGCGAAGGTATCGCAGCGAGGATACTAAGTTGTATGCTGCGCTGCGATCTGAAGCTTCCGCCTTGTCGCAACTTGAAATGCTTTGGGTATATCCTTGTGGTAAGTTTATTCCCAAAATAAAAAATTTATTTTTGAACAATATATATATCATAACGATTTTTCTTACCAATCAAACTAAAATTCGGTTTCAGTTTAGAGATAGTGGGAGCCTGTATAGAACGCTTCACCACCACTCTTTTCTTAGCAACTTTCAAAGCCATTTGGAAAAGACTTTCTGCATCTAAATCTGGTCCTACTATATCACGAATAATCCGTAGATCGATGGTTGTTAATGCTCTTTTATTCTCTTCAGGAAACATGGGGTCTAGATATACAACATCAGGTTGTTCGTTCAGGGTGTTCTTTTCTAATAAGTGGTTCTCTTCCTCTTCATGATGTTGTTCTTCATGCAAATACATATCCATGTGCGACCGAATGGCCGCTAAAATAGACTGAGCATCTCCTATACTAACCTTAATCCTCTCCTTTACAATGGTATATAACTCAGAGTCATGAAGCGCTCGTTCTAACCCATCCTTCAGCAAGGCAGCGATGATTGTCGATCTTTCGACTAAGTGTAGATGACAACCTAAACCTGCTAGAATAAAAGCATCACGCCCTAACCCTGCTGTGGCATCCAATACCGTGATAGACTGCTTTCGGCTCTTTATGCCGACTGCTCTGGCTATAGCTTGCCGGTAACCACCCCCATGTATTCTACGATACCCCATTGCTCCCTTAAGAAAATCTACAAATAAGCGACTTTTTCCTTGCGAATGCAGAGCCAATAGTTCGAGGCCATGAGTAGTAAAACTAAATTGATATTTGAATTTTTCTGCATCTATCTTGCTAATAATATCTATCCCGAGTTCCTGCGAAAGTTTAACTGCACGCAATCTTCGTGTTTCATCTTCCACAGTGATACAAATAGAATTCATGAGTTAGTTATGAATATCGTGGTCTTAGACTTCTAAGATGCCGAGAAACGGCGTACCAGGCTGCGCCAAAGCCAAGTAAAACTCCTAGCGTCAATAAAGAGAGTGAACTTAAGATATCAAGACCCCTTAATGCCAAGTGGCTATTATAATACGCCAATAAGGGCTCTATCGCTTTGCCTAACCAAAACATAAGCATCATGACGAAGCCAACAGCAAGCAATGCCCCAATAGCACCATACCAAACACCTAGGTAAAGAAAAGGCCGACGAACAAAAGCATCGGTGGCTCCAATTAGCTTAGCGATCTCGATATCCTGTCGACGACTTTCGATAGTTAAACGTAAAGTGTTACCTATCACCAATACTATCGTGAAGGAAAGTAATAGTGCCACTGCAGTTATGAAATGTTCCGCGAAATGGATGGCAGCTGCTAAACGTTTTAACCATAGAAGATCTAACTCGGCTTTTTCTACTTCCGGGAAAGCCTGTAATTCTGCAAGCAATTGTTCCACCTGTTGTGTTTTTTGTGAAGTTTCTTGAAGAGAAGGGGATAAGGTTAGAATAAGCGCCCAAGGAAGAGGATTGCTGGGTAAAGCTTGAACAGCATCTTGGATATTGAGGGTTTTCGTCAAATCTGTAAGGGCTGTTTCTGGGGAAACAATATTTATTTTTGAAATTTCAGGTCTGCTGGACAATTTTTGCATTATATTTTTGGCCGTGATTTCTGTAGCACCCATCTTTAAAAATAACGTTATTTGCGTTTGTCCATGCAAATTATCAGTAAATTGGCTTAAATTTTTGATGAGAACCAGAAAGCTTAGAGGTAAGGCCAGAGCAATACCAATGACCATCAAAATCATCAAACTTGAAATGGGCTGTCGATAGAATTCTCCTAAACTCGATAAGCCATCTCTTAGATGGGATGCCATATAGCTGTTAAGGCCACTAAACGGTTTCTTCGGATGTTTTAAACGATTGTTCATACAGTCTGCCTTGTTTGAGTTGTAGACAACGATAGGGAAGAGAGGCTATCAAATGGATATCATGACTCGCAATAAGCACGCTAACACCCACTTGATTAAATTCTTCAAATAGCCGAATAATTTCTAAAGATAAAGAGGGATCGAGATTCCCTGTAGGTTCATCTGCGAGAAGCAATAAGGGTTTATGGACAATCGCACGAGCAATGTTAATTCTTTGTTGCTCGCCACAAGATAAGGTTGTTGGAAATAAAGATTCCTTATGCAACAATCCGACTTTATCTAATGCGGCTCGAACCCGTCTTCCCATTTCTCGATGTGGCATGCCTAGCATCACTAAAGGTAGTGCTACATTATTAAAGACCGATCTATCTTCCAATAGGCGTGGGTTTTGAAAAACAATCCCCATTTGTCGTCTTAAATACGGAATTTTAAAATCTGGAATTGTAGTGACTTCTTGTTCGGCTAAAAATATTCGTCCTTGGCTGGGGCGTTCTATTAAACTGATGAGTTTTAGCAGGGTGCTTTTACCCGCACCTGAATGGCCTGTCAGAAAAGCCATTTCGCCGCGTCGTAAATGAAAGTCTACCTTCACTAGGGCCTGATGTGAAGGATATTCCTTTGAAACATTATCGAACTTTATCATATACTTCTCTTACCTAAAACCATTTGCTTTGAATATAGAATAGACTCATCTATTCTCACCGCTGTCATTTTCATTTTCATTAGCGAATAAAGCTTCTACAAAAACCTCTGCCTTAAAGGGACGTAAATCTTCTGCCCCCTCACCAACCCCAATAAAACGTATAGGTAATTTTAACGAATTCGCAATATTAAAAATGATCCCGCCTTTTGCAGTACCATCCAATTTTGTGAGCGCTAAGCCCGTTATGCCAATGGCCTCATGAAATTTTTTCGCTTGAATGACTGCATTCTGACCGATTCCAGCATCCAATACTAACATGATTTCATGAGGGGCAGCAGGATCCTGTTTCTTGATTACACGAACCACTTTTTTTAATTCTTCCATCAAATTATCCTGGGTATGAAGCCTACCAGCGGTATCTGCAATCAAAACATCCACTGAACGACTTTGTGCTGCTTGAAAAGCATCATAGATAACAGAAGCACTGTCAGCCCCAGAATGTTGTGCAATAACAGGAATTTGGCTCTTTTCACCCCAACCCTGTAATTGTTCGATGGCTGCGGCACGAAAAGTGTCGCCTGCCGCTAACAATATCTGTTTCCCTTCCTTCTTTAGTTTTTTCGCAATTTTGCCAATGGTCGTTGTTTTTCCCGTCCCATTAACCCCTACCATTAAGATAACAAAAGGTTTGATGGTGCTTGGAATTTGCAAAGAGGCTTCATAGGGTAATAATAATTTTATTAAATAAGCTTTTAAAGCCTTTAAAAGTTCTTCTCTATCTTTTAATTGATTTCGTTTGAGTTGCTGACTAAGTTCTTGCATAATCTTGGCAGTTACCTCCACTCCCAAGTCAGCTGAAATTAACAAGCCTTCCAGTTCTTCTAAAAGTTCCTCATCAATTTCCTTCTTCCCCAAAAATAGCTGCGAGAGTCCTTCAGTAATTGATTGCCGGCTGCGGCTTAAACCCTCCTTTAGCCTAGAGAAAAGCTTACTCTCCGAATTTGATGTATTATCCAAAGAGGAGGTAACCGTTTTGCGTTTGAAGAAATCCAGCATGTTATCTACCTAGAAAAAATTTTAAGGAAAAATCGAATGTCTAGAATCATTTTACTGTTAGGAATACTTTGCTGTACAGCTGGAATTGCAAATAGCAAGCCAATTATGGATAGTCACGAATATATCTTAGATAATGGACTTAAAATTATCGTAAGAGAAGATCATCGAGCCTCTCTCGTTGTTTCTCAGGTTTGGTATAAGGTTGGCGGAAGCTATGAAAATGATGGTTCTTATGGGATTTCTCATGCACTTGAACATATGATGTTTAGGGGCACTAGTACTTACCCAGCAGGATATTTTTCTAAAATTATTGCAGAGCACGGCGGGCAACAAAATGCTTTCACCGGATATGATTATACCAGTTATTTTCAAAAAATAGATGCTTCTCAATTAGAACTCTGTTTAGAGATGGAAGCAGATAGAATGAAAAACCTGCTACTCTCTGAAGAAGAATTCTCAAAAGAAATCCAAGTGGTGGCCGAAGAACGTCGATTAAGGATTGATGATAACCCCGACGCTAGAACTCGAGAATTATTTTTCGCAGCTTCTTATGTCAACAATCCTCGTCAACATCCTTTAATTGGTTGGATGAGCGATATTGCTAATCTAACCGTTGCGGACCTACGAGATTGGTATAAAACTTGGTATGTACCCAATAATGCGATTTTGGTGGTTGTTGGTGATGTTGATCCAAAAAACGTGTTTGAACTGGCAGAAAAATATTTTGGTCCTATTGCTTCTGGTACTGTTCCTAAACTAAAACCTAGAAAATCTCCCCCTTATGTTGGGCCCAAACATATTGATGTTAATTTAGCTGCAGACGTTCCTCGTATTGTTCTGGGTTACAATGTACCCGTTTTAAAAACAGCAGAAGAGGCTTATGAACCTTATGCGCTTACGGTGCTACTGATGGCCTTAGATGGAGGAAGTTCAGCACGCTTTTCAGAGAATTTAATACGTGGAAAATCAGTGGCTGCTAGTATTTCTAGCGCTTATAATCCTTTTCAATTATTTTCTGGCCTATTAACTTTCTCTGCAACTCCTTCCGAAGGGCACAGCCTGGATGATGTGAAGCAAGCTTTATTAATAGAGATTAATAAATTACAAGAGGTATTAATATCTAATGATGAATTAAAACGGATTAAAACCAATGCCATGGCAGAATTTTTGTATAAGCAAGATTCTTTAACCTCTCAGGCCAATGAGCTCGGAACTTTAGAATCGGTAGGTTTTTCTTGGCACCTTGCAGATACTTATGTTGATGAAATACAAAAAATCACTGCTGAACAGGTACTGACAGTAGCAAAAAAATATCTGATACCCAACCGTATAACAACGGCTTATTTAACACCAAAAATGGAAAATACACCATGAAAAAGCGCTATATTATTATTGCCTTTCTTATTATTCTATTTCCTTTAGTACTATTTTTAAGCCGTCAAAGCTTGATGAATCATTACACTTCTTTTTTAACTGTACCAAAACAATTTGAACAGCCGCAAGATACTTTGGTAGCCCGTGAGGCTGTTCCCATCCATCATTGGAAAACCAAGCAAAATACCTCCGTATACTTTGTCCCTACTGAAAAGTTACAAATTGTTGATATTATTATTACCTTTGATGCAGGTTCAGCGAGGGATGGTGATAAATTTGGACTCTCTTCATTTCATTCTTTAATGCTGGAGGAGGGAACAGAAAATCATTCCGGTTTAGAAATTGCACAAGCATTTGAAAATGTGGGGGCCGTTTTTGACAGCAATACAGAACGTGATAAAGTCTCAATTCAATTGCGATCTATCGTGGATCCTGATCATTTATTGTCAACGATTGATCTATTAGCAGAAATCATTTCAAAACCTAGTTTTTCAGAACCCTCCATACAACAGCTTAAAAATCAAACTCTGGTCACACTTAAAAGTGAAATACAACGTCCCAACGTTAAAGCTATGACGGCCTTTTATCATGCCTGCTATGGCAAACATCCATACGGACACTTAGCCCAAGGGACTCTTGCAGGGGTTTCTGAAATTACTCGCCAGGATTTAATTAATTTTCACAAACAATATTTTGTTGCTGAAAACGCTATTATTACAATTGTGGGTGGGTTACACCGTGATGATGCCATCGATATTTCTGAACGTATTACAGCTGCTCTTCCTAAAGGAACTGCTGCTGCACCGCTACCCGAAGTACAACCACTTAAAGAGGCAAATGATATCCATATCACGCTTCCCTTGCAACAAACCCATGTCCTTTTGGGACAACCCTGCTGTACACAAAATGAATCGGATCATTTTTCATTGCTTGTAGGAAATTACATTTTAGGAGAAGGACCTTTTGTCGCACGACTTTTTAGAGAAATTCGAGAAAACCGGGGCATGGCCTATAGTATTACCAGCAGCTTCCGTCTTTTAAAAAGACCAGGACCATTTATGATATCACTCCAAACAAAAGCAAATCATGCAAAAGAAGCAGACGCCATTGTTAAATCAACGCTGCAAGATTTTATTAAAAACGGTCCTACTGAAGAAGAAGTCATTGCTGCTAAGAAAGGTATTATAGGTGGTTTCCCACTTACTATTGGAAATAATGCCCAAATAGCTAACGTGGTCTCTGAAATGACTTTTTATGGCTTTCCTCATGATTTTTTAGACATCTATAGAAGCCAGGTCGAGAGCGTTACCAGAGAAGATATTCAAACTGCTTTTCAAAAGCGACTAAATCCTGATAAAATGGTGCAGGTGATTGTTGGGGAATGATGTTAAAAAAGCGAAATCAAATACGCATTATTGCCGGCAGTTTGCGTGGCCGAAAAATTACGTTTCCAGATTCTGCAGGCTTGCGTCCAACCCCAGACAGAGTACGCGAAACCTTATTTAATTGGTTGAATCCTGTTATTCGAGGATCCCATTGCTTGGATTTATTTGCAGGCAGCGGCGCTTTAAGTTTTGAAGCGATTTCGAGGGGAGCTGAAAGAGTTGTGTTACTTGAAAAATCAACCCCCGTTTTCAAATACATTGAAGAACAAGCAGGTCTATTTAACATACCAATACAGAAGCTGGAAATTAAACTTATAGACAGCCAAGGTTACCTTAAAGATACCAAGCAACCCTTTGAGACGTTCGATATCGTGTTTGTTGATCCACCCTATGGGAGTCATTTATTATTTCCATCTTTTGCTTTATTGCACGAGAAGGGCTGGGTTAAGGAGAAAACGCTGATCTACTGTGGAACAGATGAACCCATTGCACCCCAAACCCTTCCTGTGGGTTGGAAGATTTTACGTGAACAAAAAGCTGGGGTGGTGCATTTTTATCTTATTGAAGTTGCTTTAAAGACATGAGCTCACTTTCTATGATAAATGAGATATAATTAAAAATATGAATTCTAAAGTTTTGTCTCCATCAAGCAATGGTTTTATCGATAAGATAGCCAGCCTTCCCGACTCAACCATAGCCATTGTGAAAGGAAAGGAGACTGAGCGGCCTTATTGTGGTCTTTATGATAATTTTTGGCAGCCAGGTACCTATTTATGCCGGGAATGTGGTTTGGCAGTTTTTCGTTCGAAAACCAAATTCCATTCTGGGTGTGGCTGGCCAAGCTTTGATACAGAAATTCCCAATGCGGTTACCCGTCAGCCTGATAAAGATAATATTAGAACTGAAATTATTTGTGCGCGTTGTCATGCCCATTTAGGCCATGTATTTATGGGAGAAGGCCTTAACCCTACAAACACTCGCCATTGTGTAAATTCTATTAGTTTAGATTTTGTTCCTGATCAAGCTGTGCTCGATACAGAGGAAGCAATTTTTGCTGCAGGTTGCTTTTGGGGAGTGGAATTTTTGTTCAAACAATTAAAAGAGGTACTAAAAACGGAGGTTGGTTATTCCGGGGGTAACACAAAAAATCCCACTTATAAAGAAGTATGTAGCGGTACCACCGGGCACTTTGAGGCCATACGAGTTTTATATGATCCAAGTTGCATTCGATACGAAGCGATAGCTAAATACTTTTTTGAAATCCATAATTTTAGCCAAACCAATGGCCAAGGACCCGATCGTGGCGAACAATATTTAAGTGTGGCTTTTTATTATACCGATGCACAGAAGCAGATCTTAGAGCAGTTAATCAAAACCTTACACGATAAAGAATATCTTGTTGCGACCCAATTATTACCAGTGAGTACTTTCTGGCCCGCAGAAACATATCATCAAGATTATTATGAAAAAACTGGAAAGCAGCCTTATTGTCATGTTCATCAAAAAATATTTTAGTAACCACAGACAATCTGGACAAATTAATGAAATGATACCTCAACAAATCGACAAATCGACAAATCGACAAATCGACAAATCGACAAATCGACAAATCGACAAATCGACAAATCGACAAATCGACAAATATCTAGTTCCTGAGGTTAAATTTTGTAGGATTATACAGATAATACTCTTATTACTTAGGCCCTGCAAATACACCATACATCAACTTGCTTTACTCCTGCTTTTATTAATTCCAGGCTTAAAGCTGTAACAGTGCTACCAGTCGTTACCACATCATCTACAATGGCCACGTGTTCAAATGCTTGTGGCAGTTCAACATGAAAAGCCTCTTTTAGATTATGCCGTCGTCGTTCTGCATTCAAGCCGGATTGTTTCTTAGTTTGTTTTTTACGAAAACAGTGTCGATGCAATATGGGAATTTTATTTTGTTTTTTGAAGGCTTGTAGCAATTCCATGGATTGATTATAACCTCGCGTGCGCAAACGTTTAATATGTAAAGGCATGGGGATAATGGCATCTGGAAGGGGAGTATTTTTATACCATTGCGTTTCAACGGCTTCAATCAAAAGATCGGACAATATACGTCCATAGGCCAATTGGTTATTAAACTTCAAACCAGTGACCAATTTGGTGACTGGGGGATCATAGCTAAATAGAGCACAGAGTCTGGAAAAGGGAGGTACTTTATTTTGGCATTTTTCACATAAAATAGCTTCGTTTATTTTTTCTAACCTTAAGCCACATTGGTAACAGCGATCTTGTACAAAAGGGAGGCTATTCTTACAATCTAAACAAAGATCTATTTTGCTTTTCTGTAACTCGGAAGAACAAAAGCAACAGATTCTTGGAAATACAAACTCCATAAAGGTTTTAAATAGATCCATTGCCTCTTTACCCTTAACCTCATTTATGCTTCAATGGTTTTATGCAAAAAGATAAAAGGTTAACAAAGCATAAGCTGGCTGTCGCTCGTTGTTTTAGCGGATCGGCCAAAACTTATCATGAAGCTGCATTTCTTGAAAAAGAGGTGGGTGAGCGCTTATTGGATCGACTAGATTTTATTAAGCATGAGCCAGCTACTATTTTGGACTTAGGAGGTGGCATCGGTTATTTTTCAAAAAAATTGGCAGAGCGTTATTCTAAGGCTACCATACTTAATTTTGATCTGGCGGAAGGGATGTTGCGACAAGCTAGAATAGTTCAGGGCGGCGATGCCCTTTCAACCTTTATCACAGCTTGTGCAGATGCAGAAGTGTTGCCTCTGGCTAATAACAGTATCGATTTTATTTTTTCTAATTGCGTTTTTCATTGGTCCCTTGACATCTCTTTGCTTTTTAATGAAATTCATCGTGTTTTAAAACCAGATGGTTTGTTACTGTTTTCATCCTTAGGTCCAGATACCTTAAAAGAACTTCGGGAATGTTTTTATCAAATTAACTCTGACCAAAAGCTCCCTCATATACCCCATGTCAATAATTTTATGGATATGCATAATGTTGGTGATGCATTATTACATGCGAAATTTTCAGACCCCGTTATGGATATGGAGCAATTCATTCTCACTTTCCCCAATATTTTTCGTTTGCTAGAAGATATTAAAAAAAGCGGATCCTCATATGTTTTAAGAGAAAGGCATGTGGGATTAAGTACCCAATCTGTTTTTAAAAAATTATCTGATAATTATGATCAATTTAAATTAGCATCTGGGGAAATACCTGCTACTGTTGAAATTATTTATGGGCATGCCTGGGGCACTTCAAAGAAAGCTGCTTCTTATTGCAGTTCTCTACAAGAACAAAATAATGATTACAGAATCCCTCTTTCAGCTATTCGCAGACCTTTGAAAGAATAATTCCAAATCAACCATGTACATAACGCGTAGGATGCTCTGGCATACTAAAATTTCCGGATATATGGCTGGCTCTTCCTTCTCTCCAACCTCCGCACCAAAGGCCCCTTAGATCGCCCATATAGGGGCAATCATCCAATTCATGTCCTCGTACTCCAGCTTTAAAACCTTGTGAAAATACACGATCCGTTCTATCTCTCTTTTTTGTTTTCATACACAACTCCAAAAAATATTATCTTATATTTAAAGTATAGTTACTATATAGGTTAGAGGATAAGTAATTAAAATATATGAGTTCTTGAATGATTTGTCTGTATATTAATACAGCCGTTAAAAATATTTATTTATCAAATACCTATTTACAGACCCAAAATTTTCTGTTAGGATTTTATCCCTTCCAAAAATTGTAAGGCGGGGTGACTTATGAATGATTTTTGTGGTCTTGACTTCGGCACCAGCAATTCAACAATAGGGGTATATCAAAAAAATAATATTGCAATGGTCCCATTAGAAGAAGAAAAACCAACCCTGCGCTCAGCCATCTTTTTTGATTTTGATAACAACAGACATTATTTTGGTCAACGAGCCGTCAGTGATTACTTATCAGGCGCTCATGGACGTTTAATGATGTCTCTAAAAAGTGTTTTAGGTTCTTCCTTGATGAAAGAACAGACAATTATTAACGATAAGCCCATGCCTTATACCCTTATATTGGGGAAATTATTAAAACATATTAAATCCAAAGCAGAAACTTTTGTTGGACATGAATTAAATAGGGTCATTCTCGGGAGACCCGTTCGTTTCCATGACCATGATGAAAAAAAGATCGCCTTGCACAAGATACCCTTGAAAAAGTAGCTCGTGAACAAGGCTTTAAAGATATTGCATTTCAATACGAGCCCATTGCTGCTGCCTTGGCTTATGAACAAACTATTTCGCAAGAAAAGCTCGCCTTAATTATTGATTTGGGCGGAGGTACTTCAGACTTTTCTGTTATCCATTTAAGGCCCAGCAATCAAAAAGCTAGCGGATATAGCCAATATAAAGGCGATCGTCGCCAAGACGTTTTAGCAAATAAAGGGATCCACATTGGCGGTACTGATTTTGACACATCCTTAAGTCTTGAAACCGTGATGCCGGAATTAGGATTGGGAGGCATCATGCGAGGATTAAGCGGTAATATCCAAATTCCCAGCAGTTATTATCATGACCTCACTACCTGGCATACGATCAATAGTCTTTATACGCATCAAACCAAACGTCATTTAATAGAAATATATAATTTGGCTTATAACAAAGCTGCCATTAAACGCCTTTTGCAAGTGATTGAAAATCAACGTGGACATAAAATACTCGATACTATAGAACAAGCTAAATGTTATTTAAGTCAAGACAGGCATGTCAATTTAAACCTGAATTATATTGAAGAGGATTTTATTTTAAATATACCAAGAGAAGTTTTTGAAACCTCTATTCAAGATAAAGTTCAGCAATTAATCAGTACTTTATTAGATACAGTAAGGGAGGCAGGAGTAAAAATGGAGCAAATTGACTCCGTCTTTTTTACTGGCGGTTCCACACAAATACCCATGATCCGTGAGGCTATTGAAATGCAATTTCCTGCTGCTGAAATGGTTAAAGGCGATGTTTTCAGTAGCGTAGGAAAGGGACTTATTATTGAAGCTCTGCAACGATATAAATAGTCTTAACGTCCTATTATAATAGTACCATATGGGAAATCTATTGTAGAACATTATTAAACCTAATACACTAGAATTTTATGGGCAAGCAAATTAAAGCATTAGTAACACCCGGTAATAAATCGTTTAAATTTAGTTATGGCTAAATATAAAATAGTTATTTGCTTTTTGGATAAACTCACCTGTCTCTTCAGACGAATTACTTTTTCAGCTTCATTTTTTGCTCGTTTTCTAATAAAATCGTATATTCATCAATCTCATTTTTTAATGCAATATTGGGTATTAATTTTGTTGAATTCCTTTCAACAAAAGCTTTTCCTGTTTTTGGACTTAATAGTTCTTTATCACCCTTATGCTCTAAAAAATATTTTTCGATGGCACTACGTTCATAGCTCCACCCATCATGTGCAATAACAGGATCATTCATAACTTGCTTCGTTAATGGGCACACAAAACAGTCCTGCACCTTATTTACATTATTATTCTCGAGCAGCTCTTTTTGCCCCTTTAAATTTAAATTTGGAAGGAGTTCTATCGAGTCTAATGGAAGATTGGTTGACGGACTCGTTTTTTTTAATCTTAAGGCTTCTTTAATAAAGTCTCTTTCATAAGTTTGTCCATCAACAGTTGTCACGGGATCTTCCATTAATTCTAATGATAAGGGACAAGTGTCTATACTCTTTAATTTTTCAACGATGAGTGCCGTTAATTCTTTCGAAAGTGGAACGGTAGGTAGCTCTTTTAACTTTTTTGTTTGACTCAAGATAATAGGTTTTGCTTGTGATTTCTTATCCTTCAACATACCCTTATTTCTGTCTATGAGATTTCTTTTTTCTAAGATTTCATATAAAGATTCGAATTGTTGATAAGGTCCAAAAGTTTGAATTTTATGTAAATCTTCTGGAGTAGGTACAGGCAGGAAAAGATAAAGACCCATTTTATTTGCCAATATATCGTATGATGCAAAACTATTTTTGTGATTTACAGCAACAGTTCCTATGATCCCTTGGGCTTTATGAAAATCACATAAGATAAAGGCACCCTCACCTTCTTTCAGCATTTTTTCTTTAATCACTTCATTAATAGATTCTTGATAATAGGGTTCTTTTAAAAATTGAACTGACCAAACTTTACTAGCAATTTGATTTTCATTCGGAATACCATATCTATCGGGATGTAATTCTAAGGTTTGGTATAATTCATGGAAACTCTGATAAGGTCCTTGTACAATCTCTTCATTATCTTGAGTTTGACCGATCAGAAATAGTCCCTCTCTATTTGCTTTTACGTAGTGTTCTGTCAATCGTCCATTTCTTATATAGCCCATTTCGCCAATGATACCATTTTTTCTTAATTCACCGCTTACTGGAACAAGGACAAATGCACCTTCGCCTTTTTCTTCTAAAGATTTGAGTAGTATTGCCTTAGCATTGCTATCTTCTGGATCATAACTATGAAAATATAATTCTGCTTCCAATTTACGAAGAAAGTTAGTTTGTGCTATATCATCTTCAATTGAAAATGCAGACATATAAACTATATATTACTCAATAAAAATAAAATTATAACAAGTATAAAAAATATAAAAGGGATTTATACCATACTAAAGATAGTTATTTTTTAGGTTAAATACAAGGCGCAAAATGTCAATTGAACTCCTTCAAATAAAAATAGAGTTATTAAAAAGGGGGCTATCATCAGATTTTGTCTGGTGATAGCCCCCTTTT
>CAWDVG010000002.1:7500-368558 GCA_963805795.1 uncultured Gammaproteobacteria bacterium | reverse complement strand
GTGACATCACCTGGGAAAAGTCCGTATGACCCTTCAAGGAAGAAGTATTGGAAACGCAAGCCCTCGCAAGGTAAGCGATCCGAAATGGGAAGCGGACTGCTTAGTCAGCCATAGTAGCGAAGAAGCGGTAATAAGAAGACCGGGGAGTGAAGGGCTAGCAGATTGAAAGAGCGTAAGAGTGAAACAATGTCCGTACACAGACAAGACGGAAATACATGGTTAACGAAAATTGAACGCATAGGTACATTGGCTATTGAGAAACCTGATACTGTATTCAACAACGTTGGACACGTCATTAGTATCAATATGCTAAGGGAGCTATATCAGCAGGCGGATGGGAAGAAAGCCGTTGGTATCGATAAGGTGACCAAAGAGAAGTACGGGAAAAGACTAGAGGAAAATCTCGAAGATCTAATCAAACGTATTCGCAGAGGCACCTATAAACCGCGACCATCAAGAATCGTGGAGATCCAAAAAGAGGACGGGAGTACGAGGCCACTAGCAATAACTTGTTTTGAAGATAAATTAGTACAGACTGCTGTAAACACTATCTTGAGCAAGGTATTTGAGCCAATATTTCTGTCAACCTCATATGGTTTCCGCCCAATCGTAATTGTCATGACGCACTAAAAGCGTTAAAAGCAGCCACCTATCGTTTTTCTAATGGCGCTGTTGTGGAAATTGATCTTCAGAAATATTTTAACACGATCCCTCATAAGACACTGTTGGAATGTTTAAGGAAGAAAATTACAGACAGAAGATTCCTGCACTTGGTGCAAGTATTAATTACGGCCCCAATTAGTGTAGGTGATGCTGTTGAGAAGAATACGATTGGCTGTCAGCAGGGTTCGAGTATATCACCCACTCTAGCTAACATATACCTACATTATGTTGTGGATACTTGGTTTGAAGAAATCAAAAAGACACACATAAAAGGAAATGCCGAGTTAGTGCGCTACGCTGATGATATGGTATTTACTTTTGAGCGGAAGATGGATGCAGAGCGATTTTATGAAGCGCTACCGAAAAGGCTCGGGAAATATGGCCTGAAACTGCATGCTGATAAATCACAAGTGATAGCCTCTGGGTGCAATGCAGCACTAAAAGCGGCTAATGAAGGTGATCGATTGGCTACATATAAATTTCTTGGTTTCACATGTTATTGGGGTATGTCGGAAACGAAAAAGTTCTGGAGGTTAAAATACACTTCGAGAGCGGATCGCTTTACGCGTAAACTTAATGGACTACGAGAATTTCTGAGAAAGAATCGAAATGCAGGAACAGGTAAGACTATTAAACGAGTGATTAAGGTAGTGGTTGGATGGGTAAACTACCATGGTATTTCGGATAACGGAAGACGAGTAGATCGTTTCTGAATGTTACGAAAAGAATAATATTCTGGTGGATTAACCTTCGTGGTGGTCGAAAGCGAATGAAGTGGGAATCATATATCAACATGCTAGTTAGATTAAAATTTCCTACGAAATTCAAAATAGTATCAATATTTCCCAATGTACTGAATAGAACCTAAAGTTCGTCGAGTAGTCGGGAACCGTATGCGGGAATTCTGCACGTACGGGTCTGAGGAGGGGCTGGCAGGAGCGATCTTGCCGGTCTACTCACACCCCCAGCCAGACCAAAAATTTCGAAAAAATCCGTATTCAAACCCCATCCATTTTATTGGATGAAATCAAAAGCTATTGCAAAGAATTTTCAATTTCTGAAGTGGAGGATTTCTATAATGAAGCTGCAAAATATGTTTTAAAAAACGATAAAGATTGGCAAAAAATAATCAAAAAAGTGTGAAAAAGTATTTACAAAATTTCAGTTTTTGCTATTATTAAAGTAAGTTTCATGCAGTAAGAAACTAAGCGGGAAGCAATAGTGCTCGAAACACCATTGCGACCCTAACCACCGTTAACTACGTAGGAGTCAACCATGATTGAGTAGAACTATCCCCCACTGTGAGTGAAGGATAGTCCCCTCGCAGAATCCCCGCATGCAGTTTTCCCGCACGGGGCTCTTCAAGAACTGTTTCAGTGTATTAGCGTTTCGCATATGGGTTCCACCCCAATGGTTTTAGTTTCAGCATTTTCAGAGGCAACATCAGTGGGTGATTCCTTAATCTTTCATAGAATCCATCCCACGTGTATGAATACTTTTGGCTTCGTCGATTCAACCACTTGAACAGAGATTTGACTGCCTCATTGTAGAAATGATTCAGCTTTAAGCGATTCATCCAATAACCATAGTAGTTATTATGTCCTCTTATCTTCTGCCTGGCTAACTCCCAAATTTCTTTCAATTGCAGTCGATTTCTAACCTTCTTTATCCATTGATCAAATTCCTGAAAGGCTTTAATCAGTTTCTCCTTTTGGGTCTTCAGTTTAAGGATAATCCTCGAACCTTGTTTACCCCAATAAAAAGTGAAGCCTAGAAAACTAAATTGTTGATGTCCTTTCTTTGGCAGAGCAAAAATTCTTGTTTTCTCTTGATTGAGAGATAAACCATACTCTTTCACTCTGCTTTCCAGGTCACTCAAAAACTTCTTTGCAGTATTTTCTTCCGTGAAGAAGAAAACTGCATCATCTGCATATCTTACGATTACGTTGCTATATGATCCATAGTTTTTCATGAACCATTGATCAATAACTTCGTTAAGATAGATATTCGCTAGGACTGGACTCATGCATGATCCTTGCTGTGTTCCTAATTCACTTGGAAGTCTTTCACCTTCATGGTTAATTAGTTCACCTTTCATGAACCTTCCAATAAGTCCCTTGAACCTATTATCTGAGATTCTTGTTCCAATTATGTGCATTAACTTCTTATGCGGAATTGTATTAAAGAATTTCGAAAAGTCTATTTCTACTACATGCTGTCTCCGATTTTTGCAGAGAGAGTTGTAGCTTGCTTCAATAGCATTATCTGTTGACTTGTTTGGTCGATAACCAAACGAGTTTCTTATAAACAGTGGTTCGTATACTTGGGTTAAAATTTTCCCAACCACCCAATCCACAAGTTTATCTTCAAAACAAGCTATAGCAATTGGCCTGGTTTTACCGTTAGCTTTTGGAATTAGAACTTCCCGTTTTGGCTGAGGCCTATAGGTACCTTTGTGGATTCTGTTTTCCAGATCTTTCAGGTTTTCCTTTAGGCTTTTACCATACTCAGACTTGCTTACGCTGTCTACACCCAATGCTTTCGTTCCATCGATCGCCCTGAATGCCTCCTGAAGGGAGTCCACATTGATATGTGTTAAGAGATTTGAGAACACACAATTTTTATCATGTGCCTTCACACCTATTCTTACCCATCGATTTAGAATGGTACCTGCTAGCAGGCCATCCGTCATTCGCCCTTTTACTCCGCTGCTGTGTGCAGAAAGGGTATCTGTAGTAAGATTCAGTTCCTGTCGATCCCTTTGCTCCATCGACATTACTCGACTTCCTGGCTAGTATGGATCGATCTGACTTCCTTATAGAGTATGATACTCATCTTGAAATTATCTTTCTTGATTTCGTACTTTAACATCCTGTTTAAACTCCATGAGGCTCTCCCACGTTCCGCGCGTTTACTATGTCTGCATGCAATGCTCTTCGACTCCGGAAGGCCAGTTTTACCTGGTATTGCCTTCACTTCATTAGCACGAGCTCGGCCCTTCACATCCGTTTATCTCTCGAAGCTCTATCGCTTAAAGGGGATATTTCCCCTAACAGCCTGCAGACTCTCTGTCTACGCTTCACATATTTCGTTGCCTATTATGTGCAAGACTCGATACTTGGCTCTTATAAAGATTACCTAGACAGGACTAAATATCTTGCGAAAATATCGCACCTGTGAGTAAACGCCAGCTTCGTGGCGCACGCTAGTGACAGCTTAAACGATCTCGCACCTTCAAACAACCCCACTCATATTAATAAATTTGGTCCCAGAATTTATGCCATTTGTTTAGCCGCCTATAGCAATGGCTGGCTTCATGGGAAGTGGATTAGTGCGTCCCAAGAAGTCCAAGTAATAAACAAAGAAATTAAAAAAATGTTGCTTGAGAGCCCTATTTCAGAAGCAAAGGAATTTGGAATTCATGCATCTGAAGGGTTTGGCTCTTTGAAGATAGGTGGGTGCGAAAGTATCGACTCGGTTCAAAGAATAGCAGTATTTATTTTGGAGCTCGGCGAATTGGGTTCTGAACTATTGGCATATTATGGCGATGTAAATTCTGCCCGTGATGCCTGGGTAAATCATTATCGTGGGGAGCATGATAATGAGCTTGAATTCGCAATTCAATTATTTGATAGGCTTTATATGGCTGCTATACCAGAAGCAGCTCAGGCTTATATTGATTATGCGTTTTTTAGACGAGACATTTTTATCAGTGATTACTTTTCATTGGAAGTTAAGGGGAGATTTCATGTCTTCTCTCGTTAATTAAATCACCAGAGTTTGGGGCGATCCTTAGGAGCGCTCCAATTTGAAAGTTATAAGCTGGTTTTAAATACAGTTAATATGAGTGGTGTAAAAAGTGCCGATTTATTGCTGTTTAAAGTCCTGTATAATTGACTTTTCCAAATTGTCTCGACATGTCGAGACAATTGAATTAGGGTAAGGTATTATACTAAATAGATTTGTTTGGGCAAAAGTCTCGACATGTCGAGACAATTTAAATGGGATGGAAGAGGTGATGACAGATATTCAGCTTAATGTAGAAGAGGTTTCAAAAAAATTAATTCATGATATCAAAATTCTTATTGAAGAGGCTAAGAATTCTATCGCTGTTTCTTCTAATTCTGTGATGGTATTACTTTATTGGAATGTTGGAGATAGAATTAACCGTGAAGTATTGGGTGAGGAACGTGCTGAATATGGAAAAGCTATTGTAAAGAATGTCTCTAAAGAGCTTACCATGGGATATGGTAGGGGATTTGCCAGAAGCAATATATTCAAAATGATTCAATTTTCAAAAACTTTTGCTAATTATGATATTGTTCGAGCATTATCGCGTCAATTAAGATGGTCTCATTTTGTGGAAATTTTAACACTAAAAGAGCCACTTCAAAGAGAGTTTTATGCCGAGCTTTGCCGAATAGAGGGTTGGGACGTTCGTAGTTTACGTAAAAAAATTCAGGGTATGCTTTTCGAAAGAACAGCACTTTCAAAGAATACCGAGACATTTATTAAAAATGAGCTAGAACAGGTTAGAAAAAGTGATGAGTTAACTTCGGCGCTTATTTTTAGAGATCCTTATCTTTTGGATTTTCTCAATTTGCCAAGAAACTACAGTGAGAAAGATTTAGAAAATGCCATATTAGAAGAGCTGTCAGGATTTATACAAGAATTTGGCAGCGACTTTTGCTTTGTTGAAAGGCAGAAACGTATTAGTATTGGAGATGATGATTTTTATATAGATCTGCTGTTTTTCAACAGGTCTTTAAAAAGGCTAATAGCGATCGAATTGAAGCTTGAAAAATTTTCAGCATCGCATAAAGGACAGATGGAATTATACCTGAGATGGCTTAATAAGTATGAGAGAAAGGAAGGTGAAAATGCTCCATTGGGTCTTATTTTGTGTTCCAAAAAGAATCAAGAACAAGTAGAGTTGCTTGAAATGGATCAAAGCGGAATACATGTTGCTGAATACTTAACGCAGCTACCATCGAAAGAGGTCTTAGAAAATAAATTACATCAAGCAATAATTGCCGCACGGGAAAGATTGGGTGAAAAATACCCTTACTTGTTACCTTCAGATGAAGATAAATGAATCAGGATAAAAATTTTATTAAAACAAGGGCAGATCTTATTCAAAATCCATAAAACTGCCAAGCATGCTCATTTTACGTGTTTTTCTGAGAATTATAGAACTATTAGTAGAATTTTATTGATAATTGTGTCATTTTTCACGGCTTTACTACGAATATCTATTGACTGAGATCGTTAACTTTAATCAGGATACATAGCCGCTACTTGGAATCAATACTTACTAAGTAAAAGCGTTTCATAATTAGCGTTAATTACTCCAGCATCGAAAAAAATCTTGTGGCATGCTCGAAGAGCTAAAGATGGTTTCTACACAATTTTTAAAACCAGAATCATTAGATATAATATGGTCAATAAAGGGAAAATAGTAGATATAATTAAAATCTATCCAATTAGATGCAGGTTTTGAGCTATTATTGTCTATCCATTTTGGTAGAAACAAATTATGAAATAAATTGTCTATTGTATACACATACGCAGTGTATGGTGCAAACTCACATAGTGACTTAGTTTTCATTTTATGGATAATTTTATTTCTACTTTCTGTAATCTGTTCAGGGTTAATGAATGTGTCTTGGATAATTTTCTCAATATAGTGAGTCATACGATAGGAATGAGGGCGTATCTTGGTTTCATTAATAACAATATTATAATTGAGGGTAGTGGTGGATTTCGTTAATTCAACTTTTTTAGAGTCCAAGCCATTTAGATATTTATTTGCAAGATGATAGTCTTCATCAATAAATTTTCCATTTGCCCATCTTTTCACTTGATCTTGCGAATCCTCATGATCGAATATATCTAGACTTTGTTCTGATGAAGCAAAACTTTCAAATTTGAAGAAGTTGTGTAACATTTTTATATGAACATTATCGAATAACTCCATTCGAATAAGATCCATTGCCTCATATTTGGCGAGGGGGAATATTTGAATTTTTCTAAAAAGTGATGAAGTATAACTTTCTTTAGTTGTACCTGATGCTTCTAGTTTTTTTTGATATTTTTGGCATTGCTTAGTAAGATTTCCAAGGCATTCAATTAACAAGCCACGGGTAATGAGAGTTTTATAAGGAGATTCTTTATATACATTTAATTTTTCCGATTTGAGACCTTGGATCATATTTTTATCAAAGGCTATACGTTTTTCAACAATAATGGACATATTAACTATTCCTTATACTATAGTTGCATACTTGTTGGCTTATATGTTGCCAATGAAGACATCTATTGCCGACCTTTGTTCATATATATTTCATCTTGCATAGCAAAACACCTTTGTGATGGTTCAAAAAAATTATACACCCCAAATAGCTTGATTCTCTTCATCTCTATCATGTGCATTCTTCTTTGCTAAATCTAGTTGTTCAAGCGTATGTTGCGCCCATTCCCTTACCTGTGAGATTGCATGATTTTCGAGATTTTTTATGGGCAGTTCGTATAAGGCATAATAATTAGTTATTGAACCTAGCCATCCAAAAGTATTAATATTCCTATTTATGCTATCTAATACATCTTTTCGATCACCAAATTCATCAAGCAAACGTTTGAAAACAGGATGAATTACTTGAAAAGAATTTTCTTCATTTTGTACGGCAAGAATCGGTATAATAGTTGCTACAAAAGATGGGGCTATATCAGGATAAGCATGGCACCAGGCAAAAAGTGTATTTTCGGGTAATTTGAGAAGATTGGAGGTTTCTTTCTCACTAATGGAGAATTTATTTTTAAGTATATGTTCAAACTTCCATCGAATTTTTTGATCCGATGCAATGGCATTGCCTAATAAGGGCCAAATTGATTCTGAGAAATTTCCTAATAGTTCTGGAATGAGAGGTTGAATTAAATCAACTATTGGATCATCATAGTTTTCAATTAACTTTTTTGACAGTAATAGTGCTAAATTTTTAGCATCATTATTATCTTTTCCTTTTTTTAATATCCACGACATAATTTGATTGAAATGATACTCTCTCATTTGTGAACCTGAATTTTTTATTCCTCCAATAGGAATTTTTGAAACTGCTGTAAATGCTTGAGGCATTAAAGAATCAATTTTTTCTGGCTGACCATGTACATACATCCCAAAAAGTTCTAAGGCAATCGTGTAAGCGATATTATTCATTGTGAAAAGAGTATCAAGAAGTGGGATAACTACTTTTGAAGAAAGTTTTGAGAGTATCCCGCCAAATGTCCATTGTAGAAGCCTGTCAGGTTCAAGTAAGCCAGATTTTAGAGTGTTGCAAATTAATGGTATATCTGTATCTAAAATACCCATTTGATAACAAACACTAGGTAATGCAGGTGCAAAAATGTCAGACTTTATAGCCATTTTTTTAAAGTTGTCAATACATTTATTTTTTCCCAGTGCCGAGAGACCTGCTAAATATCCAGAGAACAAATCAAAATTTCGCAAGTCTGAATTTGTATCTTGTAGATTTTTAATAAAAATTGGATACCACTGTTCGTTATCTTGAGAAAATTTTGCTAAGGCATTCCCAAAGACTAATGACATATTATGCTTGCCAGAGCTTAAGTATTTAAGTTGAGATTCTATAGAGTTTGGAATTTCAAGTATCTCTTTTACAAAATCTTCTATTGCTTCTCGTTGATACTTATTTTGAGTTTCGAAATCCAGATACTTATCACAAGGAAAATTCCAAGGCATATCGGTCACAAGATATTTAACCCGGTCGGTTAGACTGGATGGTTGTAGCTTATGTATTAAAGTCTTAATACGACTCAAAATATCTTGAGTAATACTTTCCTTATCGTAAATTATTACGTTACTGAGACTTTCCAAGGCATCATTCCAGTAGGTATCACAATTATCCATAATTTGAGACACTGTCTTTTCAATAAAATCTATGTTGCCGTTTTGAGATAGAAAAGTGCGTAGCTGTTGACCAAGGCCGATTTTAGCACTTTTACCAGCTGATGTGTTTTCCTTAGCAAGAGTAATTAAACGATCGGCACAATTATATATATATTCTAACTCTTCATTTCTGTTTGGATGCCACGGTTCAAGAGAAGGACGGCTACCATGAGATTCTGATCCAAGCATACGTATATGCGACCCTTTACATCCATCAAGAAGAGCATTGGCTATAATAAAACGTCTCTTATCCTTAGAATATTGCAGCTCGTGATCAATAAAACGCAATCTTATCTTTCCGTCAGCAGACGTGTTTCCTAGAATGGCAGGGAATAATGATTTAAATTGGCCTGTAGCATTATTATCCCAATGCTCATTCTCTGCCACCGCAAGCGACAATAGAAGCTTTGCACCACGTTCAAAAGTTTTTGGCAAAAACGAAATTCTCTCAAGAGCTTTGACAAAATTCCTTCTGCAATCACCTATAATATTATTTAATTCGATTTCCGAGAGGCCATTCATTAAACGCTCTAATAGAGAGAGAACAGCTTCAGCATCTATTTCAGAAAGAGTTGGTAAAATTTTCGAGTAACCATTATTGTAAATTTTTTCAATTGAATCCAACGGCCCACTATTTCGACAGAGGCTTTTTGTCACTTCTACGGCAATTGGAGTAGTGTTTAGTAATGCAAGTTGCCTCGCAGCCCGACCTCGTAGTCCGGCATTAAGGCTACCAGCGAGAATGTCATCCCATCGTTCCTGACCCCATTCATGCCATTGCTGTTCAGCTAGCCTAAGAGCTACAGGCCGAGGCTGAATAACTATCATTCTTCCTTTTCTTTGAACAATACCTCTTATTGCAAGCTCTTCAATTTCTGCTCGGAGGTCATCTACAGAGAGATTGCGACTAAATTTAGCTATTTCATCTAGCTCTGTATCAGCAGGAAATTTGGCGCCAATTGCTCCAAAGGTTGCAAGTATTTTAGCGGCACTCATATACGTTGGTTGGCGTTGCTTTCCTCCTGAAACCACCTGCTCAAAAAGATCTTTGGGAGCTATAACAAGAGCTTTGCCTTCTAGCCAAGATTGCCCAATCAATACTGCCATCCTAGGAAAACCAAGAGAGAGTTTCACTAGTCTTTGATGATCCTCAAACGGTCCTTGGGGGAAAATATTTTTTATCATTTCAACAATAACACTGACATGCGCTTCTGGGATAATGATTATGCTATTATCGATTTCTCCCTGTGGAATTTCGTCATTTATTGTTACTAGTGATAATTCACTACTTGTTCTCTTTACTAGCGCTGCAAGATCTTGCTGTGTTTCTGTAGTGCAACGATCTATGATGATGATTGCTCTATATCCTGAATCAGAAAGACTTTGAATTACAGATTTTAATTGATTTGTACCAGTAATCTGTTCATCAGCATACAGAACCAACTCAGAAAGTTGAATTCCACTTACATCTTCCATTTTCGTTGGTGAAAAAGATTCTAAAATTAATCGTGATTTTCCTACTCCGGAAAATCCAAAAACGCGCGTTATGCTACGTTTTTCTGAAACTCTTGATCTGATAACCTCTCGCACTTTCACTAAACGTTTATCTTCAACAAGCTGAATGTTATGTTCGGGACTTTCAGCCCAGTAACTCCATGGTCGAAAGGGGCCTATCATCCCAGGTCTAGTCCTTTCAAGTAACCATGATGAAACTGCAGGTAACTTATTGATCCATTCTGCGATTTGATCTGCGTCTCGGAAAGAAATCTGTTTATCATCAAAGGCTATTCCTGCATTTCGCAGAGAAACTCTAATAGAGTCAATGCGTTTTCGAATTTCCTTACGATTATAACTACGAGCGCATAACATAGTATAAGTACCGCCATTTTTTAATGCGTCAGCAACTTCTGCTTTTACCGTTCCATTCGTTTTCAAAACATCTTTTCCTGCTAATGCAGGAGAAATTGGTCCTGCTTTTAATTGAAATTGATTTAATCTATTAGAAAGAAATTTTGTATTCATTGGACCATCTTTCCATTCAATTCGAGCGTCTTCTCCGTCATCTGCAATAGTTATCTTTGCAGCCACGTGTATTCCATCCATAGGCAAATCATTTGCTGAGGCCTCTGCCGATAACAATCTCCGAATAAGAAGAGTAAAGCTGTGTGGTGAGAGCACTGAAACATGATCTCCTGAAACTTCGAGGGGCTTCGAAGCTAAATGTTCAAATGGGGCAATCCTAATTCCCTTCAAAGTTTTGAGTGAATCGGGATTTGCTTCTAAGATTTTCAAAATATTTTCTACTGATGCTGACGGTTTAATAGCTCCCGACTCATATTTACTAAATGCCTTTGGGCCGCCTCCTATGAGATTTCCTGCCTCTGCTTGAGATAAGCCAAGTAATTCTCTTATTTCCTTGATTTTCTGTGGTCCTAGTCCTAATTCGTGAAACATGGGTTCTCCTCAATCACCACAATGGTTAAATGTTTATCTATTGTACCATTATGGTGTATTTAATGAAAAAACACAAGAGATCTTATAAGTGCGCAACAAATTTAACGTTAGTTCGTTTAATAACACTGAAAGAAGGGTTATTTATACGGACAAGTTGAAGGTATGGCATGTGCTGTGGTAGTTATGCATTATTGGGTAATGTGCTGTAAAGATACTAATAAACAAGCATGAGCAAATTTGATATTTATGAGCATATTTGATAAGCAGCTTCAGGTGTTACCCAGGTATAGTTATAATAAGATAGCGAAATATGAGATAGATGTATGATTTTATGGGGACTGCTCACGTGTTCATAAATATTTATAGAGGTAGTTGTAGGATTTGTAATTATAAGGCATCTAAAAAATACCTCTATCACTCCGTGTTGTAAGCCTATTAATTTGCTTGAGCTTATGGTAGATGATTTAATAGACCGTAAGTTAATTAAATTGGATATGGTAATAATATTTTTTGGGGGTACTATTGGGGGTATTTTTAATATTGTATAGCTAATAACCCTAGATATGTATGGGTTTTATTATATTATTCGAGTCCTAGTGGGCCCACCAGAATTACCAAGAAAAACAATGAGTTGCGACGCATTTTTCGACCTTCTCCAAATCTTCAAAGATCCCCTCATGATATTCTCGGGACCTAGAAGACAAAAACGTTAAATTCCTATCTATTAGTCAAAGTCAATCTCATATCTTGTTTTACTCGGCTACGTATAGACCCCGCTATAAGTGGCCGACTAAAAAAATACTTGCATTACTCGAGCACTGATTGATGTTCAGGAGGGATGATATATAAAAGACTTTAGCGGGACTAATTAATATTCCCCCTGGTTCTTTAAACGAGTTTAATATGCTAGTGATGCCATAGCTTCATGCTTTACTTCATTTTTGATTTTAACAATAATTTTGTTTTGGACATATTCGAATGCTTCATCAAAATTCCAATCGACCCGAGTTGGTAACAGAACATTCATATCTTTACGGAAGTCTTCGTTAGAACGTTTAAGTTCCATACTCAATGGTAAAAGACAGGTTTCCAATGGACCTTTGGTGTTCTAAATACTCTATGAACATTTTATATCCCTAATCTGTCATTTTTCGACAGTTTAGGGATATAATAATACTAAATCTTTATCCAGTCAATTATGATTTTATAATTTAAAATATGTAATAAATCATAACGATAGGTTTTTTAATGTTAGATTTTAACAATGAACTTCAGATGAGAGTTTAAATTTAGAAATTCACCACGGACTTTGGTGGTGAATTCAAAAGATGCCAGCTCACTACAAAAATAATTTAGTCATAAATTTTGTGTTGAAAGTATAATTCTGCTTTTCACACATTGAATGATATATCAGTCATTTTCTAAATTTTTTCTTGCCACAAAATATACCAACTTTTTGTGGCAAGTTCACTAATTTGTCGTTGTGATACACTTTTTAACTTCATTAAAGAGACCAAACAACATATGTCGTTTGGCAAAGAACATATGTTGTTTGCGATGGGCATCTACCAAACCTGGAAGTTAAGTCGGCTGACAAACGTTTAATTATTATATTACGCAATATTGACAAATGCTACTTTTACGTATTAGAATTAATTATTACGTAGTTTTGACATTTGTTAATTTTGCGTATAAAAGAGTACACTTTTTAACTGGTAATTGTTACAGTAATGTTATGAACTACAATCTTTTTGTCGGAAGAAGTCAAGAATTAAAGGACTTGCAGAGGTACCTCAAAAAACGTTCTGCAAGTCTCATTGTTATAAAGGGACGTCGTCGGGTTGGCAAAAGTCGACTCGTAGAAGAGTTTGCTCGAGACCTTAATTTTTATTCCTTTGCCGGGTTGTTACCAGATAAGAAAGTCACTGATCAAGATCAAAGAAATGAATTTGCTCGTCAATTATCTGAATATTTTCCAGAAAGTGAAGTAAATGCAAATGACTGGTCAAATCTTTTTTTCTTTCTGTCTGAAAGAGTAAAAAAAGGAAGAATTGTAATTTTATTAGACGAAATCTCATGGATGGGTTCTTTAGACCCCACATTTTTAGGAAAGTTGAAAAACGCATGGGATCGGCACTTCAAGAAAAACCCTGAATTAATTTTGATACTTTGCGGTTCTACTGCATCATGGATAGAAGACAATATATTATCTAGCACGGGTTTTTTAGGGAGGGTGTCTTTTACATTAACTGTTGAAGAACTTCCACTAAAAGCGTGCAATCAATTTTGGGCAAATGTTGGTGCAAAAATTTCTGCATACGAAAAATTTAAAATACTTATGATTACGGGTGGGATCCCTCGTTATTTAGAAGAAATCCAGCCAGAGAAGCCAGCTGATGAGAATATTCGAAATTTGTGCTTTAAAAAAGGCGGTATTTTGGTGGATGAATTTGAACGAATTTTCTCTGATTTATTCTCCAAGAAAAGTGGTCAATATAAAAACATTGTAAAGGCGTTATCGGAGGCGCCTTTGGAATATGGTGAGGTTTGTAAAGCAATAGGAATGGAAAGTTCAGGTTTGATGAGTGAATATTTAAATAACCTGATTCTTTCTGGTTTTATTAGTAGAGATTATACCTGGCATATTAAATCAGAAGAGCATTCTGCCATGAGTCACTATAGGTTACGAGATAATTATCTGCGCTTCTATTTAAAATACATTGAAAAACATCTTCCAGAAATTGAAAACGGTATTTTTCAGATAAAATCTATTTCAGCACTGCCAGAATATTCAACGATTATGGGGCTACAATTTGAAAATCTTGTCCTGCAGAATCGTCATTTGATACAAGAAACACTCAACTTGCGTGCAGAAGACATTGTTTACGATAATCCTTTTTTTCAAAGATCAACAAACCGAATGCCTGGCTGCCAAATTGATTATTTAATCCAAACACGGTTTAACACATTATTTGCTTTCGAAGTGAAATTTTCCCGTCATCCTATACAATTTAAGATCATTAGTGAAATGAAAGAGAAGTTGAATCGACTTGTTTTGCCAAGAGGATTTTCTTGTTGTCCTGTTTTGATCCATGTTAATGGGGTAGAAGATAGAGTTTTAGATTCTGGTTATTTCACTGAAGTTATAGATTTTAGTCGTTACTTAGAATGAATTTTGCATCTATATGCGACTTTTCTTGATATGTTTAAGATGTGTCAATGTAACATCGTGATGTTAAGATGACATATGCCGATGTTAAATCGTCACACCGCTGAGCGAAATATTGAAAATCAAAATAAATAAAAACTCTGAAAATATCAGAAAAATTTAATATCATGCGCCAGTGAGTCCGGTGTGCAGGTGCGAGCTGAAAGTCACTTTAGTGGCTGTTATAGATAGGAGGTGAATGAAGTTTTATGTTTACATCTTCTTGCAATGCAAGTAAGGGAAAGTTTGAAAACCGTACTGGTGTTCAAAGTATACCCGATAAAATTGGTATTGCCAAGAAGCCTATTACATAACCCGATATTCTGCTATCGGTATGCTACTCAGACATGCGAAGTTGGTAACGACTTGGTGTGGAGCTCTGAGAAGAATGGAACCCTTTGGGTTGTATTACCAGAAGTATTTTCTGCGAAGGAAATACAACACTGCCAGCGTCAGGCGGTGAGGGACTAGCATTGGATGGTATGGCTAATGTAAGTGAACTTTTAAAACGTGTCGAGACGGACAACAAGCTAAAGATGCTGATAAGCTTGAACCAAAATGGTATGTGGCTTGGTGAAGATATTCGTGCACTCATCTTCACGCAGACAAATAAGCCAACGGCACATTGAAGGAGCCTAACCCATCCGGGCACTAAAGTGGAACAGTGTAAGCCCGACGGTCTCTCTTAGTAATAAGAGAAAGCACATTGCGAGATGTGTGGATGGGCCGGCGGGTAAAGGAGATCGGAGAAAGCAAATGCCAATCTGTAATGGATTGGATAGCGTGTTATCACGCGATGCGAAAGCATGCCTACTTCCGATTGGTCTTTAATTGCGAGAGAGTTTAGAGAATCGATAGAATGAAGAAACAGCAAATGACAACCAGTGGGATTTCACCATTGATTGGTGCATCTTCGACTACTTGGCGCGACGTTCAGTGGCAAAAAGTGGAAGTAAATGTATATCGACTACAAATGCGTATCGCAAAGGCAAGAAGGGAGCGGCGTTTTAATAAAGTGAAAGCTTTACAATGGCTGTTGACTCATTCACTGGAAGCAAAATTGTTGGCGGTGAAAAGGGTCACGAGTAGCCAAGGCGCTAAAACTCCCGGTGTTGATGGAAAGTTGTATCAATGTGACAGCAAGAAAATGCAATTGGCCTTAAGCTTGAAACAACATGGCTATAAGGCACAACCGCTAAAGCGGGTCTACATTCCAAAACGTAATGGCAAAAGACCACTGGGTATTCCTAGCGTGGCTGATGGGGTCAAATTACAGCGCGGATTTGTACCTTGGAGGGGTCAATAAACTGCGCGCTCAACACTGTTACGGCTTGTTCATTTGTTTTTCTAATTGTAAGGTGAGTTAATACTGAGGGATCGTTGGCTACCAGATCTCCAAGATATTCTGTTACTAATCTAGATCGCTCTTCCTTAACATTAGTGAATGTGCTGATGGCTGAACTAAATTTTTCAGCTAGAGTAGAATCAATGAGAGTCCTATATGATTTGCCCGAAGTTACAGTGTGATAGGGTTCAAATTCACCCTGAGAATTAATTCGAAAAACTTGATATCCACATCTTTTCAATAATTGCAATAGCCCCGTTTCTCCTGGAAGATGGCCGGTGCCTACTGCGCACAAACCAGGTCCAGGTAAATTTTCAATATAATTAATAATTTTGGGAAGCCAGTGTAGATTGCGATTAACAACCAAATCTACATCTTGTTCACGAGATGCAATTTTATCAAGATTTGATAGGGTTTCTCCGCAAAGATAGTCTGAAAAGTCATCAGTTAAACTTTGTTCTAATTCCTTTATTTGTTTTAATGCCTCATCTAGTTCTTCAATCCTAAGCTTACATGATCCAAAGTTAATATCGGCATTAGTTTTATCATCTAATGGAAAGACGTCAGTAAATCGTGCAGACACCTCATCGTCCAAGCCATCTATTTGAAGTATAACCATCATAAAAAACATAAATAGAGCAGGATTTATTCTATTTAACGGGATTGTGAGGCCAATTTTTGTTGCTATCTTCTTAAGATATTCTTTCAAAATAGTTAAGCTTGCATCTGAAAGTTTTTCGTGCCAAACGTTATCTTCTTGCGAGTTTAAAAAACCTATTGTCTGGAGTTTATTAGATTGCTCATTTTCATCATTTACTGTTGGAGATTCGTTGATCAAAAACTTAGCCTCAGCTATTTTGTTTAAAATACAAACAGGCAAATCTTTCAGATGAACGTAATGATCAGTTCCCAATATGAAAAAAAATTTATTATCCTTTTCAATTTTTAAAAAAGGTACTGTTGGTGATGTGGCTTTTGCAACCTTCAACGCAACACTTATGTCACCATTCACGTCAATTTTGACAGTTGCATCGGCGGAATGATCCTGCTGAACTGTATTGGGACAAGATGCTGGAGACTTTTCAGCTTCATTTACGAATTTACGTGTACTATCCTTTGAATCTTTACTATCTTTCATAAATACAGCAGTGTTAGAATTTACAGCATTATCCACAGCAGCCATCTTCTCACCTCAACTCCAGGTTTATTTTAAAGGGAAAATGTATGGTATCTTATCAATTAGCTTTATGTCAATATTCTAAATACGTATATCTTTGCTTTTATTGCTTAAAGCCAAGAGAGAGGAGGATAATACACTTATTAGTTTTTTAGCGTCCGAAAGGTTTTATATCATTTTTTTATAAGATTGTGCTATTTGGTAATTGCAAAAGTGATATTACATCTTTAATTTTTAGGTGCTATATGGGACCTATGGACCTCTTGACAATTTTTTAGAAAGGTGACACAATTCTGAATATTCATTATTACTCGAATTGGCGGCTTAATAAAGCGTGTAATTACTTTGGAGAAATAATATGGCGGCACATTGTGATATGGTCTCGGCGTCTTGTGAAAAAACAAAAGGAGAATTTGAAGCTGTAGGTGCCAAAACACAATTTGAAAGAGGAATGTCCTCTGATATGAATAATTCAGCCAAATTTGAAGCTGTCTGTCGTAGGTTAATAAATCGTATACTCTCTCCTACTGAAGATGTGCTAGATAATGAAGCTGATAAAGTGGTTGCAAAAAAGAGATATGTAAATTCGATTCGATTTGTCTTTAAACTTAATAGACCGGTATTATTTTCAGATCCAGAAATAAATGCATTATTGGAAGTTGATACGAATTTTGGGCGAGAATTAATACCCATTTGGGGTGAAAATTCAGAACATCTAATTTCAGAGTTTCTGGTTCCACGTGATGTAAAATTTTTTAAAAAATTGTTTAATGATCTTGGTAAGCTTGAAATTCCTATTTCTTTTCGTTATATCAGCAACATAACGATAAACATATTACATTCAGTAAATCCCAAAAAGAAGGTGATGGTATCTTCTGCATATTACCTTCCAGATATTTTACTATTTTCAAATATCCTAAAGGAATCTCTTAAAGTAACAACCTCTATATGTTTATGCTTTTTCGATGAAGCCGCTATGTATAAGATTTTCTCTGATATAATTGATTTAAATCGCACATTGGAATTTAGATTAGAAAGACCAGAAAAATTGGTTCCATATATCAATCCTGGTATTGATTCTGCTCCAACATTATATGAATTACCCCCAAACCTTACTAGGTTAACTTCATTAACGTCATTGAATTTATTGGGTTATGAGATCAACGAACAAACAATGATTCGTGTTGCAGAACTGTTGCGCACTAATCAAAGTTTAAGAGAACTAAAGTTGTGTTTAGCAGAGAGAGAAGATAATTCGGAGGCTGCAAACAAATTTGCAGTAGCGCTGCGTGTTAATAAAACTCTGACATCATTGACCTTTAGTTTTCATCAGTTTATAGAAGAAGAGATAGAAACTATTAGAGACGCTTTAGTGCATAACAAGTCACTAACAGAGTTTGCCAATAATTATTCAGGCGAACCGGTAGTTAACTTAAATCAATTTAGGCACGTTATCCCAGAAGATGCCATCAATGCTGATATACATCGTTTAGTAACAGCTAATAAACAGCAACGAAGCCTTTGGGGCAGTATTGCTGTTCTGACAGCATTTATGAGAGCAAACAAAGACCATGTATTTCAATGCTCTGTTATGCCACTCTTAGAACCCATTTCTGAAGCATCTTTTAGAACGAATGAGGGACCTGGACAAATTTATCTGGATAGCTCTAAAACCGCTGTGAAAAAATTGCAGGTAAACAACAAAAAAGAACTCTGCTTTAGCCGTTTTGCAAATAGTAAGTTTGTGAAAGCACATATGGCTGATAAGTTAGTGAAGTCAAAACATGGTGCCAACGGGGCTATCGCTTCAGTCACTGCCGCTGATCCAATTACATTTTCATATAAGTCTTTAATTGCTTTAGCAACAGGTGCAGCAGTAATTGGCATATGGGCTTACAAATGGACTAATCAAAAATCATCGCCATTTAAATAGATTCAACAATCCGGAGGATTCCATGTCCGTTCCACACAAATGTTTATTGATGCAATCACTAATCCTGTTGTGATGAGGGAAAATTTTGTCAGAAGGGACGGCCGAAGAGATGATGATTAGGTAATTAAAACTGATTTATAGTTGTCTACTTAAGGTTTTCTTTATATATGGCAAAGATAACATAGAAAACAATAACAAAATTCCGGTATACGTCCACATACCCATAGTAATGGCTGAGCTTATCATCATAATTATAATACTTAGAACAAATAATACACAGCCGATATACCCGGCATTTTTATGCTTAAATAAAACATTTAAACCATAATATATCATCAAGGTTAAGACACCAAACATTAGGCCACCTATGATGTCGAAACTATTATGATAATTAAAATGAATTAAAGAATAACCTGTACCAATGATTAATAAAAAGGCCAAAATCGATAACTCCATTCTTCTAAATTCAAACGCCAACCAACCCCACAAAACCACGGCCACTTGCATATGTCCACTCGGAAAGGCATATCCTTCTCCTAAATGCGGCATTAAGGGTACTTGCCATAGGGACTTTAAATATGGATTAAGTATTAGTGTAAATAAGAGAATAAAGATGCATCGAGTAAAAATGGGTCGGTACCGGGAAAAATATCCAATTAATAAAAATGGCACTAAAAAGGGTGCATGTAACGTGAATAAAATTGCCCTTCCGAATATGTCTATGATGCCTATATTCATATAAATTTCTTCATGCTAAATGATAAAGTATCATAACAGAAACACTAGGGGTCTGGCAAAAAGTAGCTAAAGAAGCGGGAAAGGTGTATAACGATAGAATCTCAAAATGATGGCTAATTTGGAACTATGTTACTTGCCTGGTCATTATGGCATAATTAACCCTTAGTCGTCGATAAGGGGAGGTAGTTTATGAAGGAACTTTTAGAACCATCTGGGTATTATACCTTGGTGGTGACTGTGCCAGAGAGCCATGCTGATGTAGTGAGACAAGCTATGGGGGAAAGGGGTGCAGGGGAGAGCGAGCATTATGCTTTTGCTAGCTTTTCAGTGAAGGGTGTTAGTCGTTTTTTACCAAAGGCTTCAGCCACACCATTTCTTGGGAAACCTGGGGTGCTAGAAACCTTAATTGAGGAAAGAATTGAAACCATTTGTAAGCAGGATAAGCTTGAAGAAGTTGTAACAGCAATTAAAGCAATCCATCCCTATGAAGAAACTGTGATTGATATTTTTCCTGTATACCAAATTGGATATAAGCGAAAATCTTGAAGAAGAGGTTAATATGATTAGTTTGAACAGAACATATATTGTCAAAATCTTTTTTATACTACTTTCGATCTATTCAGTTCAAACACATGCATTGGAAGTTGCCTTGAGTTTTGACGATGCTCCCTTAGGCAATGGCCCTATTCTGACCGGCACGGAACGTGCAAATAAACTTACTCAAGCATTAAAAGAAAATAACGTTCAAGAGGCTGCATTCTTTTGTAGTAATATTGAAAATTTCAGCGAAGAAGATAAGACTCGAATTCGACATTATGCGGAATCTGGACACATTATCGCCAATCATACAACCTCTCATCCTGACCTTCAGAGTCCCACCATAAGCGCAAAAGCATTCATAGCAGACATTATCGATGCGGATAAAAAATTAAGTGCCTTTCCCAATTATAAACACTGGTTCCGTTATCCTTTCTTGCGTCAATCATCTTCAATTGTAAACCAAGAAAACAATCGAACGGTTGAAGCATTCTTAGAAAAAGAAAAATATAAGCATGGGTACATTACTATTGAAACCTACGACTGGTATCTTAATAAACTTGTAAAACAAGACATTGAAAAAGGGATTCCTCCATCCCTTGATAAGTTACGGCAGGTATATCTAACTATGATTTGGGATGGAATTTTATTTTACGATAACTTAGCAAAAGATGTTTTGGGTAGGTCTCCGAAACATGTCATTTTATTGCATGAAAATGACATGAGTGCCTTGTTTATTGGTGATTTAATAGCGCACATTCGTAGTCATGGGGGCAAAATTATTCCAATATCTGAAGCCTATACCGATCCCATTGCAGATCATACATTAGATGCAATTCCCTACTCACAAAGAAGAATTCGAGCCATTGCAAGGCAAAAAAACTATGATGGAAAATTAATTTCTCAATACGAAGATGATACCAATATAGATAAACTCTATCGTTCCATGATCTCAATCGCTAGGGAGTAAGTAATATGCGAAATAAAGAATAGTTTTGGTAAATTATTGAAGGTCTTAAATGCAGTCTTTGGACTCATAATCCCTTGGTCCTAGGTTCGAGTCCTAGTGGGCCCACCAGATATAAATCCTTCCATTTCTATAATCGTCCAAAACCTCTTGAATTTATTTTAATTATTGCTATTCTCTTATCCAAGACCATCTTGTTAATTCTGTTAAAATCCAAAGCATTTGGGGGTATTACTGGGGGCGCCCTAGGCTTTAGAGATCTCAATACCCCCAAGAGGATAGTTGGATGTCGCTTACCGATGTAAAGGTACGGAATGTTAAGGCCAAAAATAAGCCCTATAAGCTTTCGGATGAAAGGGGGTTATATCTATTGGTTACCCCGCAAGGCTCTAAATGTTGGCGCTTTAAATATCGGTTTGGGGGTAAAGAAAAAGTATTAGCGTTGGGCATGTATCCTGACATTTCGCTATCTGAAGCAAGAGAGAAGCATAGCGAGGCCAGAAAACAACTGGCGAAGGAAATTGATCCTGGTATTCTCAAACAAGTTTCCAAACGATCCGATCGATTGATCACTGAAAATAGTTTTGAAGCCGTCGCCCGAGAATGGTTTGCTAAATTTTCTTCTGGTTGGGCCAAAAGTCATAGCATAAAAATTCTCAGTCGATTAGAAAAAAATGTTTTTCCGTGGATAGGTAAAAGCATTCTAGCAGAGATAGAACCTCCTCAACTATTAAGCATTTTGCGTCGTATTGAAGCAAGAGGGGCAATAGACACTGCACATCGTATTCATCAATACTGCGGAAAAATTTTCAGATATGCTATTGCGATAGGTAAATGTGAGAGGGATCCTTCAGCAGATCTGCGGGGAGCTATTCCGCCTGCAAGAGTGAAACATCGTGCAGCTATTTTAGAGCCTAATAAACTGGCTGAGTTGCTAAAAGTGATTGAAGGCTATGAGGGGTATTTTATTACCAAGTGCGCCCTTCAGCTTGCGCCATTGCTTTTTGTACGACCAGGCGAATTAAGGAAAGCAGAATGGTCTGAAATCAATTTAGATGTCGCTGAATGGAGTATCCCTGCAGAGAAAATGAAAATGCGGCAAGCGCATCTTGTGCCCTTACCCCAGCAAGCAGTGCGAATTCTCCAAGAACTTTATCCATTAACTGGTACAGGAAAATATCTTTTTCCGGGAGCCAGAACTAAAGATCGGCCGATGTCAGATAATACGATTAATGCAGCTTTAAGAAGATTGGGTTATGGTTCGTCAGAGTTAACTGCTCATGGTTTTCGGGCCAGTGCCAGAACTATTTTAGATGAAGTTTTAGGTTTTCGACCGGATGTGATTGAACATCAATTGGCGCATGCTGTAAAAGATCCCCTGGGTCGCGCCTATAATCGAACCACTCATTTGCAAGTGCGCCGAGAAATGATGCAAAAATGGGCAGATTATTTAGATGAATTAAAAGCAAATGAAGAAAGAGTGAATGGTAAAGTTTTAATCTTACAGGATGCTGGAAATATTAAAGAGGGTGTATCAGCTTAAAATTATGCACAGAGGGAGGGATGATTTATGTCTCAAGAAGGTTATGTAGGGGAATTTGAACAAGAATTACCCGAAATAGCTGCTGATTTAAAGCATTGGGGTAGTATGGCTTATTGGACATTGGAGGAATGCGTTGCTTTACTGTTAGGGCAAGATCCTCTTTACGTTAATTGGGACATTGCAAAAGATTATCAAGAATGGCCTTATACGACAGAGTTATCATTAAATTATGCAAAACTTAGGAAGCTAATTTTACGGGCCCATCAAGCACAAGAAATTACGGATCCGATTAAACCTCAAGTTTTTCTTGCTTGGGCAGAGGATAGAAGTCTTGAAATTCCATCGGAGTTAAAAGAGCAAGTTGAAACAGTCATCAGTAATCAATCTTCGTGGAATGATGAAATGAGTGAAATATTGGAGATAAAAGACGAGGAAATCGGTACTCTTAAAGAAAGGGTTAAAGAATTAGAGTTATTAGTCTGGGATGGTTTTGATGAAAATAAAAGTACTTATTCTAGGGAATTGGCAATAGCTGTTAAAGCGCATACGGTAATCAGTAGATCTTGGAAGAAAGGCTCAAGTATCAAGCAACAAATAACCCAGTGGTTAGAGAAACGTTATCCAAAGCTGATGAACGAGGAAAAAGAACGCATTGCCAAAATTTGTAATTGGCAGAAAAGCGGTGGAGCGCCCTCAACCCCATGATGATATAAGGCAAAACCATCAAACATGCTCAAATACCCAAAGGCGCTCATAAAAATAATATGAGCACCCCTAATTTAATGGTGAGCAACTTTGTAAAAAAGTGTTTGAAAAGTAAATTTTTTTATTTATAATGATGGCTAGATTTTAAATGGCATCAAGAGCGGAGTGTTAAGATGGTGAGACATCCTACACCCCTAACCATTAGACTTACTAGGAGTCAAAAAATGGCTACCCATAGCTTAAAAAAATTCTACAGCTTTGACAATCATCGGGCATCAAATTTCAATTTAAGTACTTATTATCTAAAAACTAGTCTATATATTAATGGAGTTGTACTATGACTACATTAGATTTATTGAATCGTTGGTTGACAATCCCAAAAGAAAATGAACATCTTGAATTTAAAGAAGCTAAAGCTCAATATGACAAAAATAAACTATTCAAATATTGCATTGCTATTGCCAATGAGGGTGGTGGATATTTAATACTGGGGGTTAGTGACGTTATTCCTCGGAAGGTTGTTGGCACAAAAGCATTTCAACAAGTTGGAGATATAAAATCTGAAATATTGTCTAAATTGCAGTTCCGTGTTGATGTACATGAAATTGAACATCCCGACGGACGGGTGTTGATATTTGAAATTCCTTCCAGGCCTGTTGGAAGGCCAGTACATCTAGATGGAACATATTTGATGCGTTCTGGCGAAGAATTGGTCCCCATGACGTCGGATCAATTACGCCGTATCTTTTATTATGCGTCGATTTGGTATCTGCGAGGAAAAAGGAAGTGGTATTGATAAGGTAATCGATGCCGCTGAAATGTTTCAATTACCAGCCCCTGATTTTCGGGTGGGAGAGTCTAGGACAACGGTGGTGTTATTTTCTCATCAAGATTTTTCAGATATGAATAAAGCAGATAGAATTCGGGCTTGTTATCAACATTGTTGCCTGTTGTATGTAAGTAATAAAAGAATGTCGAATCAAACCTTACGGGAGCGGTTTAGTCTTCCAGAATCCAAATCTTCATTAATTTCTGTAGTGATTGCAGAAACAAAAGATGTTGGGCTTATTAAAGCGGATGTTGCAAAAACGGATTCTACCCGTTACGCAAAATACCTTCCTTTTTGGGCTTAAAAGTGCTTAAAAGCAAACCTAAAAACCGGGGTATTTTTGAAAAATATTCATATAAATCAAATTATTAAGTGCTTAAAAGCAAACCTTTGAATACCATGTAATCGTTCAGGGCGGCTGGCGCCGCCCTATCTCAAAAAGGAGGGCGCTGCCGCGCCACTGTTGATGTGCTTTCCTGAAATCCCCCAGCCCCCAGGGGGACCATTTCGTAGCTATTCTACTTAAAATCAGAGCGGGACAAGTTTATTGCGATGGCCTGCTCCCCCTTTTCAAAGGGGGCTGGGGGGATTTCTCAGTTACAAAATTTTTTTATTCGTGTAGTTGCAATTCGTAAAAAGTGGGATCATGATAATCCCATGAAACCAGATTTTTCTAAACCTGCTCCTAACCCTACAACACTTGAGGAGTGTTATGCCCTCATTAATGTTCTTTGGCACATTTGCGGAAAATTTGAACCCAATGTATCCAGCATAAGAAAAGATATGGAGGAATTAAAAAATGAGGTCATCCTTCTTAGAAATGAAAGAGTTGCATTAAGAAAAGAGAATGCAGACTTAAAAGAAAAATTGAATAGCAATTCCCAAAATTCATCAAAACCTCCATCCAGTGATCTTTTTAAGAAAAAGAAGAAGAAAAATAAAACACATCATACAAAATCAAGTCGTAAACGAGGTGGGCAGCCAGGACATAAGGGCCATACTCGAACCCCATTGCCACCAGAAGAAGTCGATCACTTTATAGCCTGCAACCCACCTTCACAATGTGCCTGCGGCCATTCCATTGAAAAATATGTAGACTTTATACAACATCAAGTACATGAGTTGCCACTGGTTAAACCCGTTGTAACAGAGTATCAATTATTCGATGGCATTTGCGGTGGTTGCGGGAAAAAACATTCAGCAGAACTTCCTCTGGGTGTGCCAAGGGGAATGTTGGGACCTATTGCCATGGCTAAAGTTTCGACTTTGACGGGAAATTATCGATTAAGTAAAAGGAATACCGTGAATTTATTGCAGGATTTTTATGGCCTGCATATCTCAATAGGTACAGTTTCCAATGTTGAAAAAGTTGTAAGTACAGTTTTAAAAGCTCCTGTTGAAGAAACGGTTAATGACATTCCGAAGCAACCTGTCGTACATATGGATGAAACCAGTCATAAGGAACAAAATAATCGCATGTGGACATGGGTTGCTGCAACTACTTTAATTTGCGTCTTTTTTATTAGAAAGGGCCGTAATATGGCAGTTACTCATGAAATACTCGGAAAGAATTTCTCCGGCATCCTTAATTCCGATCGTTACTCGGCTTATAATTGGGTTGACGCCCGACAGCTATGTTGGCCACATTTAAAGAGAGATTTTAAGAAAATGTCAGAAAGGCATGGGAAGTCTGGATGGGTGGGAGATGCTTTACTCTTATACCATCGGAAAATGTTTATGTATTGGCATAGAGTAAAGGCCGGGAAACTGACTCGTGAAAAGTTTAAACTTCTCATGATCCCCATTCGGTTTCAAATAGAGGCTTTATTGGCAAAAGGTGCTGTATGTGAGCATGCAAAAACCCAGAGAACCTGTCATAATATATTAGAATATAAAGAATTTCTCTGGACTTTTGTAGACAAGATTGGAATTGATCCAACCAATAATCTTGCAGAAAGGTTATTGAGACGATTTGTTATCTGGAGGAAGACCAGTTTTGGAACGCAATCTGAGGCCGGCTCTCGTTTTATGGAACGCGTCATGTCGGTTGCTGGGACGTGTCAACTGCAAAAGCGAAATGTACTAGATTTTATCTCACAAGCGATACGAGCCCATTTAAACCGAGAAGAATATCCGTCATTATTACCAAAGACAACAATGTCCTTGGCAGCGTAATATAGCACAAGATCAGTTCATTGCTTATTACGAAGGTGCCAAATTGAGACCTAGATATAACGACAATCTAAAGCCATTTGCGCGTCAACTACGTTCAAATTTAACGAATGCCGAATCACTTTTATGGCACCACATACGTCGAAAACAAATTCTGGATGTTCAATTTTATCGTCAGAGAATAATCGGAGATTATATAGTTGATTTTTTTGCGCCATCAGTTCGATTAGTCATTGAAATTGATGGTTCGCAGCATTTTGAAACAGAACACATTGAAAAAGATAAACGGCGAGATGAGTATTTAAATAAATTAGGAATAGAGGTTCTACGATTTGACAACCTCCAGGTATTAAGGACACATAATAGTGTGTTGGAAGAAATTTATAATGTGATAACGAACCTGAGAAATCCCCCCACCCCCTTTGAAAAGGGGGAGCAGGCCATCGCAATAAACTTGTCCCGCTCTGATTTTAAGTAGAATAGCTACGAAATGGTCCCCCTAGTGGGCTGGAGGATTTTAGGAAAGCACATCAATAGTGGCGCGGCAGCGCTCTCCTTTTTGAGATAGGGCGGCGCCAGCCGCCCTGAACGATTACGAATACCATTTTATACTATATATAAGATCAGCTATTCCTACAGATGATTTTTGCTATCAGGGGTTATTCAAAACCCACACTTACTCTCGATTTAATAAGAATATAATTATTACAGATTTTAACAAAATTCGGCGCAAACCTACCCACCCCCTTGGTATCAATCGAATGAATCCTTCTGTTTTGTAAAAAACATACCCACCCAAATTTGATCTATAAAATAAGGGTTTTCTAATAATCTCTTCTCCTGTTTTTTAGAACCTACCCATCCCTTCTACTCTATTTTTCTAGCAAAAAATCTACTTAACTAGACACAGGTTTAATAAACGCCAAGACGAGGCAGGGAGATCTAGATGTCAAATGTAATTCTTAGGTTACCGACAGTCAAAAGCCGAACGGGGCTTGCCCGTTCAACCATCTACTTACGTATTGCACAAGGGTCTTTTCCTAAACAGATTTCGTTAGGAGGACGTGCGATAGGTTGGGTGGAGGGTGAAATTGAAGCCTGGTTATCGAATCAAATTGAACAAAGCCGCGCTAAAGGTACAAGCAAAGCTTATCGGTTATGAGGATATTTCTTCTTCTGTCGACAGCCAGGTTAATTGACCCACCTGAACATCCCCCCCGCCAATATAATTGACCCACCCCGCTGCCAATTAATTGACCCACCCTACATGCACACATGCATGATGGGTTGAGTTGTGGCTTGTATAACTTACTTAATCCTGTGATAGAACCCTCTTAATTAGCTATTGAGGAGGGATCTGCCATGGCGCGGAGAACGTTACCTATGATTGAAATTAAAGAAATCTTATTCCAATGGTGTACTGGTAGAAGTCCTAGAGTTATTGCTAAATCTCTAGCCACTGCTCGCAACACCATCAAGAAATTTATTAACGAAGCAATACAATTAGGATTGATTCGTGGTGTGAGTACAGTGGTAGAGATAGACGAAGTAGCTGCAAAAATGGAAGCTGCTCGCAATCTACCCATTTTAAAAAATGGGCATTCTCATGCCATATTGGCCCCATATCATGAACAATTGAAAGAATGGCGTACTATTCCTGATATGACTGTTATGCAAATGTATCGTTTGTTAAAAGAAAAAGGCATTACCATAGGAGAGACAAGTATCAGGCGTTATTTAGCTGCATATTTCCCTAAAGAGCCAGATATTACAGTGGTTTTAACAACGGTTCCGGGACGTCAGGCTCAAGTGGATTTCGGATATGTTGGTATGATGTCTGACCCGATTTTGCAACATGAACGAAGAGCTTATGCATTCGTTATGACATTATCTCACAGCAGATATCGATTTGTGCGTTTTGTATTTCGTCAAGACGTCGAGACATGGATTGATTGTCATATTAGGGCCTTCGAATTTTTTGGAGGCGTACCAGAAACAATTTTATTAGATAATTTAAAAGCAGGAATTATTAAGCCTGACATTTATGACCCAACTATCAATCGAACTTATGCTGAGTTAGAAAGGCATTATGGCTTTGTTGCAGACCCGGCTAAAGTAAGAACTCCTGAACATAAAGGTAAGGTTGAAAGGTCAATTCCTATCGTTAGACAACAGCTCATTGCTGGCAGGAAATATAAAGATATTCAAGAAGCAAATGAACGCGCATTACGATGGGCTAAAGAGGAATTGCACAAGTTATAACGAGGACAACGGGAGAAGCACCCATTGTTCGTTTTGAACGTGATGAGAAAGCAATATTAAAAACTTTACCCTCCACAGTGTTTTCAAATTCGACATGGGCGGAAGCACTCGTTCATAAAGATTGCCATGTTGTTTTTAAGGGTTCATTTTACTCTGTACCTTATACATATGTCGGTCAAGATGTTTGGCTGCGTGCTGGTTCGCGATTATTACAGGTATTTATAAATGAGCGACTTATTAAAACACACATGCGAGCACCTTTTAAAGGCAAATGGGTCACGGACATGTCAGATTATCCAGAACATAAGCAGGGTTTTTTAAGAAAAGATAAGGTATTTTGTTTAGAACAAGCAAAACTTATTGGAGAATCAGTTTATACGCTTCTAGACCAACTAATCAGTAACCCTTCAATGACCTTGCAAAGAAAAGCCCAAGCGATTCTGCGTTTAAGTGATAAGTATGGAAAAACAGATTTGGATGCAGCCTGTAAACATGCTTTAGTCTTCGGAAATTTACAGTATCAAAGCATTAAAAGCATTTTAGAAAATGGACTTTTAATGAAACAGTTAGTGTTAGAGCGCTCGCAACCAGCAAGATTAAGTAAAGGTGCTTTTTTGAGGGAGGCAAATGAGTTTTCTGCAGAGAAGATACGAGCATGTATTTAGAACAATTACGAGAACTATTAAATCGTCTGAGGCTGCCAGGAATATTGGATGTACTTGAAGTGCGACTAGAGCAGGCGCGTGATAATAATTTATCGCATCAAGAATTTTTATGTACTTTATTTCAGGCCGAAGTGCAACGGCGAGATTCAGATATATTGCGAAGAAGGGTTAATAAAGCCAAATTTGCAGAGGAAAAAACTTTAGAAAACCTTGAGCAATCTCGCTATCCGATAAAAGCGCAACAACTCATACGAGACCTTGCCTGTGGTCAATATTTAAAGGAAGGGCACCATGTTTTAATAATGGGGCCAACTGGTACTGGAAAGACACACTTAGCGCAAGCGCTAGGCCATCAGGCTTGTAGAAAAGGCAAGCGCGTTCGGTTTTTGGATGCGAATGAGTTTTTTAGAATTATGAAGGCAAGCCGAGCAGATGAAACGTGGAGCAAAACATTACAACAATTTGTTATGGGTGTTCCGGACTTACTTATTCTGGATGATTTTGCATTAAAAACTTTAACGGCAATGGAGGCAGAGGATCTCTACGCATTAATAGCAGCTAGACATGTTAAACATAGTATGATCATCACTAGCAATCGTACGGTTGAGGGGTGGTTAGAACTATTTCCCGATCCAGTACTAGCAAATGCAGCGTTGGATAGAGTAGCTAATCGGGCTTACCACCTGATTCTTGAAGGGAAATCTTATCGTCGAGAGAACAGACCTGGAGCAGAGAAGACAAAAGTAAAGGAATCTACTGAATCAGATTAAGAAGGAACAAGCGAACGACCCTGTGGGCCGTGTGGAAAAACCTGCTTAATAACCTGTAGAAAACAGATCAATATACTGTTTTTGTATTTCTACAGGTTATTAACAGGTGTTTTCCACACTTCGTTCCCTTGTGTTAGATTTAATATTACAATAAATATTAAAAAGAATAACAAAGTAAGATAGTCCAATTCATGTATAAAATCTTTAAACCAATCTGCATAAAAAATAATCTTGCCATCTGGTCAAAATTTAATTATGATGATTTTGGCTAGTCGAAGAGGGTCAATTAATTTGGCAGACTAGTGGGTCAATAAACCTGGCGGTTGACATTCCTAAGCTTTAAGCAACACTAGGTAATTTAATAAAGGTAATTGTAATGAGTGAGTATCAATATTATGAATTCTATCGAATCAATACGCCACTTTCAGCAGCTGCTAGAACAGAAATGATATCTTTATCCAGTAGAGCTAAGGTGGGAACGCATAACGCGTCTCACGTTTACAATTATGGTGATTTCTGAGGGAATATTAAACAGCTTGTTTTAAAACATTTTGATGTATTATTTTACATAAGCAACTTTGGCACGGTTAAGCTTCTTTTCGTTTCTGTGGAGAAAAATCCATGCCGGTCTTTATTCCTAGTCTGGCAAAAAATCTCACCCGATCTGCAGGATATGATGCTGGTAGGCCCTTTGGATTGAACTTACTCGTTTTGAAATTTTAGCGGAGAAAGACATGTCGAAAATAGACAACAATAATCCTACTTTCTCAATATATTCGCCAGTTAAAACTAATATAGTAAGCGAAATTGTTAAAGACTCGGATGATCATACTTTGGTTATTTGGGATGTTGACGGAGTTTTATTAATTGGTAGCGACAGAATATTTCATAGCGAAAACATACATTCTGGACTAAATAATGAATATGTAGATTATATGAAAAATAAATACGATTTGACTCCCGAGCAGAGAGATAAGTTTATAAGTCAATTAATTTCCAAAAGACCTGTTGAATTGGTTGATAAAATTATACCAAACATTATGCGGGATTTAAAAGCTAGGCACATCAAAACCATAGCGTTAACTCAATATGCTGTAGGACCTATTGGTGATATTAAAAGCATTGAAGATTGGAGGATTGATGAACTAGATAAGCTGGGCATAAAATTTGATTTAGCATTTAAAAAACTAGATCAAATTGAGTTACAGAAACTTCCTAGCTTTAATGGGCATCATCCACTATTTAAGCATGGGATCTTATTCTGTAATCGATCTGCTAAAGGAGATGTATTAGGATCATTTTTAGATATCGTCGAGTCAATTACGGAATGGAAACCCAATAAAATAATATTTATAGATGACAAAATGGAATCTTTAGAATTGGTACAGGTTGAACTAAAGCGCAGAAACATAGCTTTTATTGGCTTGCATTATAGTGTAGCGTTAGATTTCCCGACTGAAGTTGACGATAAAATAGTTAAACTACAATATGAACATGTCATGCAAAACGGAATATGGCTAAATGATCAAATGGCTTTGGAAAAATTAAAAAATCCTACAATTGACTGAGAAAGAGAGTTAAAAAGGATGTTATCACATGAAGAAAAATGCATTGAACTGGAAAATAAACGTCTAAATGTGAAAATGTGTATTTAAAAATATTATTAAAAATAGATGAAAAGCGATTTGTTGATATCCCATCAGTTAGGGCCTGACTTTAGATTTTTAGTTAAATTCATTTTCAAATTGGTCTATTGCAGTGATAATCTCATTCCATGTTGGTGGGTTTTTAAAAATCATTTCTTGCATTGCCAGATAATATTTTACCATTCCACATTTAAAGATGGAAAAAATACTGAATAACCATATTGATTGAAAAGGATTGTAGATAATACGAGACAATATCATCGAAACTTCGGTGGGTTTTTATAGGATAAAAAATCAAAATGCCCGTAATTTATGACTTCTTTATTAATGGGTGTTCCTTTCAATTAATATGACACCAGTTTGATTTCAACTGTATTACTTTTTTGAGCATTGACATCACAAATTCCTCCGATAGGGAAGGTGAACATTGGCATGGTATGCCCAAAATCAGCATTAGCTATAATTGGAATGTTGCTGAGTGATTTTTTTGATTCGATAATGTTAAAACTTTTGTAAAATAATCTATAGTATACTCATTACCCTTTTCCATGGCGAAAGTACTAAATTGAGGTCCAGAATAAGTTACTAGATTGGCCCTGTGAAGTATAGCATTTTGCAAGGCATTAATGTCGGAATAACCACAAAATATTTTTGGATTTTTCTCAATAAGATTGTAATCAATATATTCTAACAACGAATTAGAATTGGAACCACCTATTACCGCAAGGATTGCCTTAATATTTGTATCATAAAAGGCCTCATGTAGATCGTCTAATCTTGATTGTACTGATGAGGAATTTAACATATCTTCTTCGCATACATGTTTCCCAAAAGTGACTTTCAAGCCAATGGTTTCAAGCGTTTGAATTGCTTGTTGGATATTTGAATCCGATACAATTTTCAAGCTCGAAACAGGAGCTATTACCCTTACAGCGTCTCCAGATTGGAGTTTATTTGGAAAAATTTTCATTGATATTAGCTCCTAAATGGGTTTTTATTAACATTGTTATGAATCAGTATATATTGTTAGCCAAACTGTTGCCTGTAATATGTGAATTCCTAAATTTTAAGCAGCTATGGGTAATTGAACCAACCCGGCTCTTCCCCAAATTAGGGGGCGCTTCAGTTTACAAACTACGAGCATAATACTCTAACTCTTAATCGATAATTTTCAAAATTTCGAAAGCCATAAGCCCTCCTCTGGATCAGTTTCATCTTTCGATGGAACCCCTCTGTAATCCCATTAGACTTAGTAAATCGCCACATCCTAGCAATCTCCTCCCTCCATTTGTAAAGCCACGGTATTTGTACAAGAGTTTGATGTTTTTTCATTTTTCTTTTTGGACTTCAGGTACTAATACCTTTTTATTTTGCGTATGTTGCTTCACTATCCGATCAAAATCGCTTTCATATTCCATGGTTAATTTTTGTGTTAATCGGAATTTTTCATATTCCAATAAGGCTTGTTCGATTGCCAATTCCTTGTTGATCCTACCTGCATTTTGCAAAATGTCGCGATCATTTAATGTCAGGAAGCCATGTAATTTATCTATCCAATCCTTCACATTGCTATACGTCGCTCCGCTTGCCCTTCAGCAAAAATCAAATACTGCTCTACAATATTGTTTAGTTGGCGTAGCTCGTCTTCTTGTAAATAATTCTTCGCAATGGTTACATCGCGTGGCAGAATACGTTCACCTGGTCAATTGGTTAGCCCCATGTTTGGCTTGTTAGCATCAACACGTTGAGAGATGATTTCAGCTGCAGTATAGCCTGTAATGGCATAGTGAAATTTGTTTTGTACGGTCGCATAAAACATACTAGTCTGTTCATTAGTCGGATCATAATCAATACTGGTTGCATAAATATCTGTTACCTTGCGATAGAATTGACGTTCAGATGTGCGAATATCGCGGATGCGTTCGACCAATTCATCAAAATAGCGATCAAGGTAGTTCGATTCTTTCAATCGTTTGTCATCTAGCGTGAAGCCTTTCAGCAAATATTCATTGAGCAGTTGGGTTGCCCAAATGCGAAACTGGGTACCACGGAGAGACTTCACCCGATAACCGACCGATATAATGACATCCAGGTTATAATGACGAGTGTTATACTGCTTACCATCGGCTGCAGTTAGTAAGAAATCCTTACATACTGCCTGTTCTATCAACTCCCCTTCGACAAAAACATTGCGGATGTGTTGTGTAATATTTGGACGAGTGGTATCAAATAACTCAGCCAACTGATTTTGGTTTAGCCAAACAGTGTTAGCTTCAATTCGTACATCCACGCGTATATGACCATCTTCTGTTTGATAAACAAGAATGGGGGGCTGATTGTCGGATATTAATTTCTTTTTCACGAGATGTCTCCATATAAAGTATGTAACTGTGTTTCCAGATAGAATTTAACGCTGTAAGCAATCGATATGGCAACAGAAAAAATGAATTGTATCTTTTTGATGGATCACAATGAGGATCATTTTTAAGGTTTTTTAATAACATCAATAACTTTACCACTTATTATAAAATCATCTTCGTTGTGTAAGAATATTGGGAGGTAATTTTCAGTGGATTCTGCCTCTAGTATCACTCGATTGTGATTTTTATCTTCCTTATATCGCTTTATGGTTGCCATACTATCTATAACAGCGACAATAATATCGCCATTTTTGGGTTTTTTGTAGGCGCTATCTATAACGACAAAATCGCCATTTTCAATTGTTAATCCTTCATGTACCTCTGCAAGATTCATAGATGATCCGCTTGCGACTAGTATATAGAGATGTTGTTTATTCCGCGGAAGTAGTTTACCGGAGACCTTTAAATATCCCTCTATTCGTTCATTAGCAAATAAATTTGCTGGTCCACAATTTGCAGCGCCAACTATAGGAATCGAATAAAACATATTATTGGAAGATTCTGGGCAGAATCCTCTTTTGGTTGGCTTTATGACATTTTTTTCAAGATTAATTTGTATAAGGCCCGCTTTCTCTAATTGGAGCAAATGGTGCTTTACTATCTGGGGTTTATCATCTACACCAAGTAGTTTGGCAATTTGACGCAAGCTTAACGCCCCAAGATCTTGGTGTTCTATAAGGTTTAATAATGCTATCTGTATATAGTGCATAGTCAGAGTATATCGAACTTTATTTGAGGTTTCAATATTTTTGTAAATAAGTTTTACACTATTGACAGTTTTTATATTGAACCGATATAATTCAAAAATGTAGTTAAAGAGGTAAAGGCTATCTAGAATTCGTACCAGATCAAAAAGTGATTGATTATAAGTGCCCGGTCTGTGATCAAGAAGTTAAGGCCCCTGTACCACCAGAAATCGAGTAGGATTAGGAGAAGTGGAGAGAAGCTAAATGAATACAGAAAATAATTGAAGATTTTTAAACTTAAATGATAGGAATCAATATTGTGAAGTTTCAAATTTATCAAATTAATTTGAATAGAAAATAAACCTGGGGATAACAAATGTTAGGAATGAATAATCTAGAAGAAAGTATGCAAAGTCCAGATAGTTTTTCTCGTGAACCTACATTGCAAACTATAGCGATAGAAATTAATAAGGCATTAAGAATAGGGCCAGTAACGCATATTAAGCATATGGCAGTACCCAACGGACAACATTGCTTTTACGGCAAAAGATTTAAAAGGAGCTAGAATTGCAGGTGCGGAGTTAAGCCAAGGAGTATTCGATAGTACAGATTTTACAAATTCCGATTGCCGAAATGTTGAATTCCGAGGTTCCTGGCTTGCCAATAGCAATTTTACAAATGCACAAATGCAAGGAGTGAAATTTGGAGAATGGCCTTATATTAAGATTGGGTTTTTTAACTGCTACACTTGAACTTATTCAAAGTTGATCATACTATATCAAAATGATCAAGTATATAGGTGTTAAGGAAGCAGCAGAGTATCTTGGCGCTCAGGGTATCTTTGAGTTACGAAGATTTTAGGCTAATCAATAGTTAAAATCTATGGTAAAATTTGTAATTATTTAAACATATCAAAATGTAGAGGTATTGTTATGGCAGCAGTCGCATCATCAGGCAACTTACTTTCTGTAGCTGGACTTTCAGCTCTCAGAGCTGCAACATCTGAAGGAAGCAGTCAGACTGCGCAAGCTACCAAGACAATTGAAGAAGGCAATCAAACAATAGTTGCTGAATCTACTTCTAATGCTTTAATAAAAAATTATTTTGAACTGCTTGAAGATGGTGCACTAGAACAAAAAAAATTAAAGGAAACGTTGAAAGTTGCCAAAAACGCAGCAGATTTCGTAGAAGTATTATCTCAGCATTTAAGGCTGGCCAGGATACCTGAACGTTATCAAATCCGTGTTCAACGAGTTAAATCGCTAATTAAAGAATTTGGGCCTAATATCTTTGCTGTTGCGACTGATAAAAGTTCCAAAAAAGAGCTTCAAGATGCAGATGTGAAAAATGGTGATGAATTAAAAAATCAAACAGAATCCATTTTGGTTACAGCCTGTGCCTCTCCTAAACTATATCCTCCTCATAGTTTGGCTATTGTTGAGGCATTATTAGAAGCTGGTGTAAACCCCAATGAGCGAGATCAGTTACAACAAACGGGACTTATGCATGCTGCCGGTCGATATAATTTGGAAGTGTTTAACAAATTAATAGAGACAGAAGGAATCGATGTAAATCTGCAGGGGGAAAGTGGTGTAACTGCGTTGATAATCGTCGCGCGCGATAAATATACCAGTGACAATTATTCTATGGCAGGTGGAGCTCTTCAGAAAATGTTGGATCTTTTGCTTCAAAAAGAGGCAAACCCTAATTTAATTGAAAATGAGATGTCAGCCATAGATTATGCAGTCGAAGCAGATAATTTTAACGTTATTAGAAAATTCATTAATAAAACAAATCCTGGTAAGTATCATTTAAAATCATTAGTAGATTACCTTTTGAATTTATACAAATCTTCATTTGAAACATATCAAAAGACTTTGGCATCTTATAAGGCTCAAAATAAATCCTCTGTAGAGGAAAACATTCAACATTTACGATCCGAATATCAACCTACCTTCTCTGCTATTCAATATTGCTTAGAACAAATTAAACAACACATCCATGCTACAGCAAAAGTGGCGGTCCCTATGAGTTTTACTTATTCAAAACCGCTACAACAGATCACTGCTTGTATAAACGAGGTTTTGAGAGAATTTCAAGTATTGATGCCTGAATTTGCTCAGGCCAAAGAAGCAAATCGTTTATCTACTTGCGATGTGTAGATGAATTAGGGAACCGAGATACTAAGCAGAGGAATATTGTTTGAATCAGGCATGCGTTCTTCTACCACCCACCTTTGGTTTGGGTAATTTGTCTAAGGTATCACGTAATTTATTATCAGATAATTTTGAAAGGGCGTCTATGCCGGCTCGGAAAGAAATAGAGTGGGATTAGAAATGGAAAAAAATTTTTATGAAAGTTTAGCTTCTGTGTACCACCTTATTTTTGAAAATTGGGATTCTTCCATGCATCAACAGGGAGTTATTTTATCTAACCTTCTACCGGCCCCCAATGAGGCTGGAGTGATATTAGATTGTGCATGTGGTATTGGTACTCAAGCCATTGCTTTAGCAACGATGGGCTATGTCGTTGAAGGGAGAGATTTATCCCCATCAGCGGTAGAAAGAGCGCAACAGGAAGCAACGCGACGTAAGTTATCAATCAATTTTCAAATAGATGATATGTGTAAATTGAATACCACTCCCCTTCATCATTATGATGTGGTGATATGTATGGATAATTCTTTGCCTCATTTAACCAATTTTGAAGAGATTACTACGGCGCTGGTTGCCATGCGCAATCGATTAAAGCCAGGTGGAACACTGCTTTTAAGCTTGAGAGACTATCATAAACTGATACAAGATCGCCCAACAGTCACGCCACCTAAATTTTTTCAAGATGGTCAATATCGTCGGATCATACATCAGGTTTGGGACTGGCAGAATGAAAGAGATTATATTGTGCATCTGTATATTACTTGGGAAACAAAAGAGGGTTGGAAAACCCATCATTCTGCTGGCAAATATATGGCTATAAAAGTAGAAGAAGTTGCAAAACTGGTGTCAGAGGTAGGTTTTGAAAATGTGCAAATATTAAATCTCGAGGATACGGGTTTCTATCAACCGATAATTCGGGCAAATGTGGAATAAGTTCTCGTGCAGAGGTAAATAGAATAGTACTCAGACCAAAAGCTTCGAAAAACTTCGCATCAAGTGCCATCTACACATTTAAAAATAGACTCGCAGAAAACTAATTTTCAAGACTTGATCTTTTGAAAATAAGATGGTAAAAGATATGGTGTTGACGAAGCTCAATTTTGGCTTGGTTACTCTTATGAAAATGGTGAAGGTGTAGAAAAGGATTTTGCAAAAGCACTTAAATGTTATGAAAAAGCAGCAAAACAACAGTTTCCTCATTTAGGGTGCCCGAAAGCGCAATTCTATCTTGGACATTGCTACGAAACTGGTAAAGGTATCCCTAAGGATATGAATAAAGCTTTTGAATATTACAAGCTTGCAGCTAATCAGGGCCATTTAGAATTGGCTGTGAGAGTCGGAATTTTTTATGAAGATGGTAAGGGAACTGTAAAAGATGTTAGTAAAACTCTTGAATACTATGAACTTGTAGCGAATACCGCCAATGTTTCAAAACTCAAAGGGAATTGTGACGAACTTTTTTATAAAACTAAATTGCAATATTGGGAAACTAAAGACTTTCATTGTCTTGAAATTTCACCGGAAAATTATCTTTTAACTTACACTCTCATTCAAGATAATATCCGTATTACTAGACGTTCGACTATTTGGAGACGTTCATCTGCAGGTTGGAAAATTTTGTATCACCAAGGAACCATTTTCAATGAAGATTGAAAGAGTGGGAAAATGGTGTCAAATGTCAAGATTTGACACCATAACTTGCATAGGATTAGCGGATAGTAAGGATCAAAAAATAGGCTCAGGAAACCTAGTTCCACAAAATCCAAATTTGGTCATCATGCAACTCTCAACACCTTTAAATAAAGGAGTATATCAAGTGCATTGGAAGGTATTATCTCGTCATGGCCATACGACCAAAGGAAGCTATTCTTTTTCGGTCAAGTAGGGAAATATATCCAAAATGCAAATTGTTCATTTTGCGCCATATGCCATAGATTTTTTATCCTTCTTTGTAATTTTTGGCGCGATTATATGCCGTCTTTGGGTATTGCCTGATCAAATTTTTACGGCCAACCAATAAACTTGCGACTTATGCAATTGAAGAAGCTTTTCTTGCCCAACATTTGGGGGGCAGATTCGAACCCATTCAAAATGATTTTAAAGATTCTAGCCTACAAATTAAGGAAGGGAAACAATTTATTAGTACCCTTGCAGAAAACCCAAACACTAACAAGGCTGATCATTTAAAATAAGGTGAGAAATAGACCACTATAGTTACCGTAATATCAAAGCCTAAAAAAGATACCTGCTCATGACGTAAAAATTTAAACTGTGAAAGCATATTATCACAGCAATCCAGAAAAAGAACTAGACTGCCCTGTCTAATTTAACTTTCTTCATGCTATCTATTCGATAGCACTATGATGAAAGACCAATAAGTATTGGCTTACTGTTGTTAGCGGCATCAAGCATTATGAACGTAGTCTCAGGTAGTAAATCAATGAGTACTATTTGCATCAGCTGACAGTTTCCGTTTATGTTTACCTTGTTCACTGTGTTTATGATCGTGGTTACCTCCGCCACCTGCTAAACCCAGCGGTTGGGAGAGAAGAAGTGGCGCAACAGTTGTTCCCAATTGTGCAATTGCGTCTTCCATTTCCTTGGTTGATCCAGCTCCGTTCGCTGTTATTGCCCTTCCTGCTGTAGCGGTTGCATCGGGTGTTGTAGTTTGTGCTATTTTAGGATTATCCATAGCTAAATTTGCTTGGAAAAATTTTGACTTGATAAAACTATCTATTTTAATGCGTGGTATACTTGAGTATTTAACCTTAACTGGAAAACTACATTTTGATAACAAAGAAAAGTCTTTTGGACAAGCCATTTCTAAAATTGTAGAAAACAATGGGATCCCACTATATTGGAATGCATGTCCTCGATTGGCACGTAGGAAAGACAATAAAAAGCTGATTTCAGTCCAGCTTGTTAAAAGTGAGACATTTCTTCTAAGATATTTATTCAATGGCTCTACATCCGCATGGGAGACCTCACTCTGTGGCTTTGGTTCATCGTCATCATCACAATCTTCTAACACATAAAAACTAGTTAAGCTTGGATTAACTTTAAGGGCCTCCTCTAACACTTTTATATCGGTTGAGCTGAAATGATACCTTGATATGCCATCCCCTTCATAACCAAGATATCTTAAGTGTAAAGCTTGGAGATTACGATTTTTTTTCAACATCTCAGCTAATAAATGTATACGATTAACGGTATCCTTTTTTTCGAATACCACACGTATTGCTAAGCTCGTCAATTTTTCATTAGAGAGTAAAGCATTTTTTAGTAGTTGATAGTTTTTATAACTAATCCACGTATCCTTCAAACTTAGCCCCTTTAGTTTACACAGATCACTTTTAAGCATCTCAGTCACATAGGTTATTGCCTCGTTAAATCCTGTGTCTATTAGAAACAAATTCTCTAGATTTGTACGTCCCTCTGCGATTATACGAAACAAAGCAACCATACCTTCAACGCCAATATCGTTCAGACTCTCTAGTTCTAAGGTTCTCAAAGTCGTATTTCTACTGAGAGCTAAGGCCAGGGCAAATCCTACCTTATCAGTAATACAGTAATGTTCTCCAACACCCGTACGTAGAATGCTTAAAAATTTCAAACAATGATTGTTTGCTAGTTCTAAGGCTAGAACTTCCAAACCTGAGCGGTTGTCTTCTGTTTCCGTTTCATCGTCCGTTACATAAACTGTTAGGTTTTCTACATTGCTGTTGGCTAGCGCCTTCCCCAAAAGTTTCAAACCAGTTGTTTCGACATCACCCAATTGCAATTCCGTTAAACTTGAATGTTGATTTAAACCATTTGTAAATGCAGAAAAAACCTCCTGATTTTCTATCCCAGAATAAAGATCCAGAGATAAATTTTTTAGATTCCTACTCGCTGCTAATGTTCTATATAGGATGGATAACAAGTCCTGACCATCATCACTAACATCTTGAACATCATCGTCCATTTCTAAATTCTTAATAAATAATATCTCTAAGCTGCTATTGATGCCAAGAGCCGAAATAAATTTTTTAGCACTAGGATTAGATATATTTACATTCACTAATGATAAGTCCAATATAGATTTACTCGCAACAATTCCTTCTGCCAAATCATTTGTAGCATCAGCATCCATATCAACATCTTCTAAACGTGCCCTGGCCAAATTTGAATTCTTATGAAGCATGTTATTCAACCCATTAAAATCCAGGTGAGACAAGCTAAGATCTCCAAAACTAATCCGATGAAGATTTGTATTTTGGGAGAGTGCTTGCAAAACATCCCCCAAACCTTTTGGTCTGTTGTCTTCTTTGGTGCCATGAATATTAAGTGATTTCAGATCATAGGTATCTTCTTTCAATTCTTTTGCTAATGTATCGACTTCTTGTTTAGATAGCTTTTTAATACTGCGCCCTAGTAGCAATCCCATCTCAAGATCATTCAAAGCATCTAGTAAATTCTCAGATTCAATTTCAGCATCTAAACTACTTTTGACGTTTTCTAATGCAGTAGCCGTAGCGGTATTGAAAGGATTTGGTGCACTCATCTACAAATCTCCGCACTAATCAGTGAATTGCTTAATATTTCCAGTAATTTCAAAGAAGTTAAAACTATACGTGCATATGGTGTAAGATATTAACTGCTTAATCCTATCACAAAGACCTATAAATAGCTATGCTGTTGGCTATTAAATGGTAGGTCGATTGATTTTCTTTGAATAATTCTTAGCTATTTAGCTCATATAAATTAATGATCTTGCCGATTCAAAAAGTCACACCTATGGTCGATGTCTTTTATAATAACGTTAACAATAAAGACAGGTGGTGCAAGAAGTGCTCGCTAAAGATATTGTATTTATTAGTCATTCTATCCGATGGATTTGAATTGACACATAATCTGATTCATAGCCAATTCCTCATCCAAACTCTTCTAGAACTTGTAGCTGTTGGGTAATCGCAGTTTCTGCTGCACCAGAGCCTGTACCTATTGTGGCTGCAGTTCTGGCTCCAGCTGAGGTTGCAGCTGTTAATAGACCGACAGAAGGTTCTTGACCGTCAAGTCGTGCCTTACCCACATATTCCGCACAGGCTAGATATTTGACCAAAAATGTTTTATTTCCTTTACTGTCCGCATTCTGTTTCGCTGAAATTTTCGAAGAATCATCATTCAGCTTTCTCCCCACCCACATCATGTCATCCTGGTCTCCCGAAAACCAGCCCTTTTTAAATTGTCCCATAGCAATACTCAATAATTGAGCTTGAGTTTTGGGTGCTGCATCATTTTTACTGGCGATTTTAAGCAGTAGCTGGCCTTTCATCGATTCAGCTTGTTTGGTATAAAAATTGTTTGCACTAATATGATTAAGTGCTAAAAGAGCGAGTTCACTAAACCCTGCATTTGAACAAGCGATGGCCAAGTAATATAATGGCGAATCTGAAATGTAAGGAACTGCTTTATTCCCTTTTTTTTGCAGTTCTTTGGCTTGTTCTATAATGCCGTCAAAACGGCTCTTAAGTTCAGAGTCCGATTTAGATGCTTCTATCGATTTGAGTACTTCATTAAATGCCTGTCTTTCTTTTCCATTCAATTCTGCATCAACTATAGGTTGCTTAAAATGGTGTAGTTTAATATCTTCTATGACTTGTTGTGGCGACCCAAGACTGATCAAATAATCAAAAGTAGGTTTATAGTAGAATTCTACCGGTAGAAATGGTCTGAGTGGGAGGAAAAAGAAGATGCCAGATTTATCAGGTGAAGGAAATGGCATGGTGGCTGCAGGTAATCCTTCAAAAAGATATTCATAGGTTTCTAATTTTTGATGCATCTCTTCTAATATCAAAGGACAATACACAGTTTCGCTGCAACTTTGCAATAGTTGCTGCGCTCGAGCATTTTGTTTGTTCAGTTTAATGTGCAAACAAAACATCCTCATCTCGCCTGGGTTAGCTTTTCCAGTGAGGATTATTTCTTTTAAAATACCATCTTGTTGTGGATTAATATAATTAAGGTTCAATTGAAAAGCGGTTTCCCATTCCACTTTATCTTTCTGTGCTGGATTGCTCTGAGCACCTGCAGTGGACATTGCTTTTGCGGTAGCTGCCATAAAAACGTCTCCTATCCTAAAATGGGGTTTAAAGTGGTGATTAATATAATTGAATTAAATATTAAAACTTGACATACTTGTTAAAATTTCGCTAGCAATTTGGGCTTTAGCATTTTCTTCTAATATTTTTTTGTTCCATATTGCATTGTATAACATTGAGGTTTCCGAAATTTTTACCTTTTTACCAAGCGCTACTATTTCATCATGATCTTTGGCTAATGCTTCCATTCTTGTTTTTAGGTCTGTTGATGAAATAAAGGCAAAATTGGGTTGTTCTTTAGCTAGAGAAGAAGAATATATTTCTCCTAAACGCCATCTAATATCTTGTAATACATGTACTCTATTTTGGCTATCTATATGGCCCTTGATAAGGGGTCCCATGTCGGGTATATCTGCAACTTTGTTTTGATAATCTACATAAATCAAACAGCCACTCCTCCGTTTTGCTTCACGTTGAGCAATTTCTAATAATAGGACCTCATGATATGCGCATAGCCACTCTTTCAATAATTTAATAACAGCATTTCTTTCTTCTGATCCTACAGGCGTACTTTTTATGAGTCGTTGAAATTGCGTATATAAGTTAAGATCCATCCCATACTTAATTTCATATATTTCTTTATAAGGCTTGTTAAAAGAAGGAAATTTAATGTTACTTTGATAGACTACAAATTCTCCAGGTATATAACCAATATAAGAAGTTTCTAATTCAGGTGTAATAAGAGGGTCTAAGGGGACTCTTCCTGTATGATTTAACGGGAGAAGGCGGTTACAAGCGTCTTGTGAAATAAATTGATTTGCTTCTTGTAAAATGATAAAAGTTTTGCCTGCATGTGAATTAATAATACTACCATCTTGATTATATCTTACCTCGAAATTATCTTGATAGTATTCCTTCAGTCCAGTTGCATACTTAAGGCTATGGTAAGGCCTATCTCCCGTTGCAATGGCATAATTATAAGCATTTGGAAATACTGCGAAAATATCTAAATGGCGATTATCTCTTAGCTCTAGTAAATGTTGGTTTATTCCATTACTAAAACCATGTTGTAGGTAGTCATTCACTGTATTAAAAACATAGTAACTTTCTGAAGGCTTTACGGTTTTCGCTAAAAAGGGACCTCTTGTTTTTAGTTGTCGATAATTTTGCCTTAATCTTTCAGCTTCGGATAGTAGTTTATTCGAATATGCATTTCGAGAATAATCGTTAGTAGAATTTAATTCTGTGTAAAAATCAAAAGGTAGTGTTTTCAATATTGCTTCAGAAAACTGGGGTTGATTGACTTCATTCATTTTATAGTGATACCGTTTAGCAGCAGTACTCCACCTATCTTTCATGTAGTTAAGCCCACGAACTTTTGCAACAAACAATCTTGCGGCATTGGGCACAGAGGAGGTTCCAGGGATCTTTGCTCTATCAATATGACCTGTTATTGTTTGCAAGGCAGGAGCAAGTGCTTTTACCGTAACGTTACCTATCCCAGGCAATTTGTCAGTTAAACCTGCATTTCTGGGAGTGACTCTTTTTGTTTTTTTCCAAAACGCATCATTCTGACAGGCTCTTACTTCGGAAAAATGTTTAGATTTTTCAGCGTCACCCAATTTCTTCCCCTTAAGTACTAATTCATCATCCGAATCAGAGTCGTCAGAACAATCTGCACTAAAGTATCTTTGGTTCTTCTTGACACATTCATCATAGAAACTGTCGAGCTTAGAGCGGCTATAATCGGATAATGCCGGACAATATGCACGGATGGCTGTCAAGATTAGATCGACTTTCATTGCATGGCGTTGCCAATACTCTTTTGACCGTTTATTTTCTGGTGCTAATAATGCATCACGATTCGTATATTCATCAACAACCCGATTCTTATCTTTGATAACTAATCTACCTGATATGCTTTCGTTTAGATACAAATCTATCAATTTGAGCAGCGTTTCATTGTCTTGTCCAAATACCTGTTCAGAATTTGTTTGCTGAGCTGGTGAGTGATTAATTTTAATAAGATTTAATATACAAAGGCCCGCGACTAGATTATTTTCCTTAAAAGAATTAAATAGGATTTCTGCGATTTTAGGATATTGTTTCTCTTTGAATAATAAGTGTAAATATTTATTTCGTTTTTGGATTTGATCTAATTCTTGATACTCTTGATCGATTAGTTCGCTATCCCGAAGATAAAAAGCAGTAATTGTAGAATTTTGGTTTAATGATTCTAATAACAAAGGAACTTGATTCTCTTCTAATTGAAGATTTGAGATCAGTAACTCATTGATAGAGTTATTTTCTTTTATCATATTACATAAAGTCAATGCACCTTGATTACTGAGTGTCGAAAAACCTTGCAAGTCTAAAACACGCAAAGATTTGCATTTTGTGGCAGCATAACAAATTTCTGAAAAGTTAGTTTCATCCTTGATAGAACCAGCAAGCATCAATTCTGTTAATCGACTGGTGGTTAATAGTTCAGTAAGGCTTTTAAATAGTCTTGGATCGAGTTGGCTATCAGTGAAATCAAGCGTTCTAAGATTGGTTGCTTTTGAATTAAATAGATTAAATATGGCTTGTAATTCCGAATAGGGTAAATCTTTATCTGCTTCGCAAATTGCGATGGCCAGAATTTCAGCTGGTGATTGTTCGAGAATTGTTTTTAGTTCAGCTAGAGAATTGAAATCTTGTGCAAGAGTTCTATCTTGTTGCTTGCGTTGTATGGTTATATACATGAGTTTTCCTTGCCTAATCAATGGTCATCCTATTTCGCGGGTTAAGCTAGATTAGCATATTTATTATGTAAGAATAAAGCCTCACACAGCCTAAAAGAAGTCCATGCGGACTAAGTACTTCCAAAATAATAGATAATTAAAGATTGGTAAGTCTGCTGAATATTTGGGTATTTCTATCCAAACACTTCGCCGTTAAGAAAAAGATGGAAAGCCTGAATCTTACCCCGAAAAAAACGGGCACACTCTATGCTACCTGTTGTTCTTCAAATAATGCTACTGCCGCATGACGAGCAGTTTCAACTATATTTGTATGCACATCAGTATAATGCTGAGATCGTAGATTTATCTTTTATTTGCCACTCTAGTAATTACAAATCTATCTTTAGAAGGCTATGGCTCAAACTTTCCACTCATTAATTCCAACACACAAAACGTCCCAGTCTGATTTGTAATTAGCAGATTTTATATTCGGATCATATCGCTAGCTTCGACATTTTCTGATTTCATGCAAACTTTTAATTTGTTTACCCTCCGCGTCAAAATTGTTTGGGTCTAACCACTGCAGAAAATTACTTTTAATACCTGGCCATTCACAATCAATAATCGAAAATCTTGCAGTATCACGATTACGATCTTTAAAAACATGGCTTTGTCTAAAAATCCCCTCAAATGTATACCCCAAACGCAAAGCTGCATTTTTTGATGCTTCATTTAATGAATTACATTGCCATTCACACCGTCTAATCTTTAGGTCCTCAAATATATAACGCATCATCAAATACATTGCTTCGGTCGCTGCAGGCGTTCTTCGTAGCAATTTAGAAAAATGAAGATGCCCTATTTCAATTACTCCATGCTCCAGATTAATCCGTAAATAACTTGCAATACCAACTGGATTATCATTTTTTAAGATTGTATAAAATCTGGGGTTCTGTCCAGTAGCAATTGCTTTTAACCAAGAACGAAACTCAATATCATCAACAAATGGACCGTAAGGTAAATATGTCCAAGATTCACCACGATTATCAATCGATAGATTTTCAAATAATTTTTTTATATGTTTGTTGATATCAAGCGGTTCTAGAACACAATAATTTCCTCGCATAATAGTCGGTTCAAGTTCTTTTATTGGAACCCAATTTTTGATTAAACAACCCACCACTTGATTGAATTCATTTTTTTCATTCATATTACTTAAACCCATTTGTATGCAATCGTGCCAACATATGATAAAAGTTTACTCATCATTCTACCCCACTAGTACGCCACGTGGGATTGTATTAAATTTTAATCCCGATATATATATCAAGAATCAGGTTTTGGTGATCTTGAGCTCTTTCATCATATATTTCAAAATCTGAATGATAACTTCTTTCACCACCAAGATCAACCGAATTCATCTCCCAAATTTTTTCCCATGGTTCCCGAACGACATTCGGCAATGCACCAGGACCATTTGTGAATTTTGCATAGTTCTGTTCTGGGATAATATGTTTTTCCAGGTCAGCTGGAAGATTTTCAAAATTATTAACGGCTTCCCCAATGAAATAAGTATAATCTCCAAGAAAATTGTTTTCATATTCAGTATAAACACAATAGGTAGTGCCTGGATTTTTGCGATTTGGTATTTTTTCAGAGATTAATCTGTGAAAATACTGTAGAACGCAAGGAAAGATTTTGCCCGTTTTCAAGTCATTCTCTTCGTTAATATTAGTTCTAATTTTAATCCCAACTAATTTTATTAAAGGTAACGTGATGATGGTTCGTTTCATTAAGCCCCCCTTTACGATATTAAGCTGCATCATTACATAATTAATTAGCCGGAACTATTCTCATCTAAAACGGTTTTTATTTTAATAATTGCTTTCTCCTTTGCTCGCAAACCTGTGATAGCCTTTTCAGAATTTTCATTTTCTAGTAAGTATGCAAATACATAATGTTTATTTTTCGTAGAATCTTCTAACCAACCCACAAACCATCCCAACTGTTTATCCTTATTGTATACACCATTGGAATCCAATTGATACCCCGAACCAGTTTTTCCAAATAATTTAAATTGGGCTATCTGAGATACAAATAGAATTTCCCTTGTTACATCTACTGAAGCAATAGTAACTGGCAGTTTATTCTGTAATATTTTAGTAATAAATTCGATCTGCTCTCGAGCAGATATTTTTAAACTTGAACTTAACCATGCATGCGTTAACCCATTATTTCTTCCTGGATCCCCAGAAAGGTCTTTATTACCGTAATTAAATATATTTACATATTGTTGAAGCTTTTTTATGCCCAATTGTTGAGCTAAAACTTGAGAATACCAAATGCAGGAATTTTTCACCCAGCTAGAGGGATTATGGGGGGCCTTCCATTTTTTAATACAAACATGATAAGCATTCTCATATTCTTTTTTAAAGTTCCAAATAGGTGTTGTCGCATTTTTTAAGTTGCCTGTTTCAAAACCTATTATGGCCAATGGAATTTTAAATGTTGAGCATGGTGGAACACGTTTTTCACAATTGCCTTCACTTTTTATAATAGCATTCGATTCTAAATTTTTGATAATGAAACAATCTGCAGCACCCTTTTGAGCAAAAAGAAAAAATAACAACCCCACAAAAAAATATCTTATAAAGTATGACATGGTTATACCTCTAGAATTACAAATTCAAAATCAGAATCTCACAATGTTTACAAGAATACTGTCCGTAGTTTTTACTGACAGAATACTACGGTATATTGATTCGGTATATGCAATAAATCTATTTTTTTTTAGGATTCTCTATGATATACTGATAAACCAAATGTGGGTGATCCCTTGTTAGTGGAATTATGTAAAGGGTGCAATGAGTTGTAGTTTTAAGAGCAATATATTTTGTATCTTTTTTATGCGTCTATAGGAAATATTGGTTATGTCAAATAAAGAGATTTTACTTTATTCCGATACCTTCGGCGACAAAAAAAATCCTGCAATTATTTTAAACGCGGGAGTTGGTAATCAGGGAATTACTTGGTCAGAAGTATTCTGTAAACACCTTTCAGAAAAAGGTTATTTTGTGATTCGATATGATTATCGAGACACAGGGCAATCTTCAATTATTGATCACAATCTACACCCTTATGATTTAATAGACTTAGCCGAAGACTCCATAGCAATTCTAAGAAAATTTGGGATCACTCAAGCACATTATGTTGGTTATTCAATGGGAGGCGCTATTGCCGCATTGATTGCAGCCTATTTCCCCCAACACGCTTTTAGTTTAATTCTAATTGGAACTTCTAGCGACTTTTCCCCCGGATTTAATGCTTTTGAAGGAAAGCCTGCGTCTGGAAGCTTAACGCCACCTAATGCTGAATATGTTAAATGGGCAACCAGAAATGTTAATATTTCTAAACAAAGCTTAAATGAAAAAATAAAAGACTATGTTAGAACTTGGAAAATCCTAGACGGTCATCCTGAAAATTTTGATGAACACTTTTTTAAAGAACAAGCCAGAACCTACTATACTCGTAGTAAAATTTTGGAACCGTTTATAAATCATGCCAAAGCCATGAAAAAATCTTACGAAGCACAACAAAAATCTTTTGAAAATATCTGTATGCCTACCCTCATCATTCATGGAGGGAAAGATCCTGTCTTTGGCCTTGATCATGGGAAAGATCTTCATGTCAAAATAAAAAAATCAAAATTGGTTGTCTGGAATGATTTTGCACATGCTATAAGTCCCCAACATTTTGATCGCATTATTAATCAAATAGACAGTTTCATTAAAGAAAATAAAGAACGCGATTCTAATTTGCTAAACTCTAAGTTTTGACAACATAAATTCGTGGAAGCAAAACATATGCCTGTAAACCGCGCAGAAAAAACATTCTTTGATTTATTAATACAAAGAGAACGACAAAAATCCAATATGCCTTTATCATTAAAGTCAATAGACGTATTCAGACAAGATATGGTCCTTTTCAAAGAATTCTCTGGTCCGCACACTTCCGCTCCTTTTCAGGAACGCTTTCTTGCTGTGCGTGATGCTTATATGGTACCAATTCGAATTTATAATTATCATTTGATACAAAAAACCTCAGTCATGATATTTTTTATTGGAAATGGATACGTTGCAGATCTTTTTGAAATAAACTGTATCGCTGTTTCAAGAATTGCAAAATATTCAAATTGCAAAATTATTGTTGTAAATACTAGATTGGCGCCAGAATTTCCTTTGCCTACCGCTATTTATGATGCATATGATGTTAGTGTGCAAATAGCTCAAAATCATGAATATTTTAATATCGATACCGATAAAATTTATATTGGCGGAATTTGTTCGGGCGCTCATTGTGCTGCGGTCATTGCAAATTTAGTTAAGCAAAAAAAATCCTTTAAAATCTCTCACCAAATTTTGGTGAATGGTTATTATGACTTATCTAATTCCTGCCTCAATTTTTTAGAGTTTGAAAAAGAAGATAAAATGGTAAACCGTTCAGTTATCTCATACCTAGCCAGTCATTATGGTATTTCCTCTTTTGAAATGGTAAATCCACTGTTTTCTCCATACCTAGAGCAAGATTTATTTCATTTGCCACCAACGACTTTTATAGTCTCAGAATATGATGGGGTCAGAGGAGATTCGGAAGCTTATTATGAAAAAATGATTAAATTCAATAACAATACTAAAAAGATTGTGCTGCTTGGACAAACGCATAACACTTTTCTTCTTAGAAAAGCAATGAATGATAGGGAAGATCCGGCACAAACAATTGCTGATGAAATTTTGGAAATCGAGCGTTACAGTCATTAAGACCCCGCCCTTTACTATTAAATATTTTGTTCCCAAGCATGTTAAAATAATATTATCATTATTTTCATGATGGCAATTGCCTATTTCCTTGAGTCATGACGCTTTTAAGTTTTTCAACGAGGCTCTCAGTTATTACTGCACGATCAGAAGCATTTTGAATCTCCTCAGCACTTTTAATTAAAGCCGTAAGCTGTTCAGAAGTCAAACTGTTAGGATCCGATTTGGCTAATAATTCCTTCACAGAATTTACAGATCCCTCTTTTACAGCAATAAGTATTGCATTTGCTTCATCAGATTCTTTATCCTTAACCTTTTTTATAGATGTAAAATATTGTGGAGACAGGGGAGGATTGGCCTGAGCGGCGGGAATCATTTTGTCTTGTAATACTTTGTAATCTTCATCTTTTTTATGTGTTACAGTTGCATTGGATTGCAGAGTCTCCACTGTGTTCTTAACAGTAAATCTTTCCTTTAATCCTTTCAAAGAAAACTTTTCTATTTCAAGGTCTATTTGAGAAAAATTGAATTGATGTTTGGCTAAATAGGCGAAAACATTCTTAGCCATCTTGTTGAATTTATACTCAAGCCGTTCATTTCTGGCCTTCATTTTAATTGTTTTAAAAAATTTTTCAGAAGAACCAATAACCAATTCCCTTTTTTTATTAATAGGCAAGGATTGCTCTTCCTTAGTTCTTGCTGGAATAGTTTTTTCAAGAAGACTTCTAGATTGTTCAGAACGCATAAAGCGTAATGGTAATAAGCAGGAATAAACGGGAAACGGAAACTCGAATATTATTTTTTTTCCTAAATCGAGCGAGGAGATTTTATGGCTCACTATATGATCAGATACAAACTTAAATATATCGCCTTTGTATTTATGTTCTAAATAGTTTCCTATGGTGAATAGATCTTGAACATCTTTTAGCGCAAATACTGTACATCCAGCATTAGAGTGTTGTCTTTTTTCTTTTGAAAGATAAATAATCAATTCATCAAAGACATCTGAACATTGACGTTTTATCAAAAAGTGTGTTTTAGGTTCTCCAGACCCAAGAGAATCTATAAATAAAATTCTTGGAACTCCATTTTGGGGAATTTCTATCTCACCCGCTATCCAATGTTCTGCATCAATAATAAATCGCTCTCTTACGGGTGGCTTTTGGCTTTTTAATAACCTTAAATATTCTTTAAATTTTGCAGCAGGTACAACCACAGGAGTAAATGGATACTTTTTTCTCTGATTTGTTTCAGCGCATACGAGTTTTGCAGCGTAATCCGACATGGCACGAAAAGGCAATGAAAACTCTCCCATAATATTAGAAACCCTTGATCGTGCTGCAACAGGAATCGTGAGCAAATTTTTTATTATTTTATTTGTTTCTTCAGATTTAGAAGATGAGATTTTGTCAAATAGGTCCGAATCAGATTCTTTTAATCCACCGATTAATTCTATATTGTATTTGCTTGCGCTAGGTTGCAAAAATTCATGAAGTAATTTTATTTTATCCTCGCTAGATTGTTCACGATAAGCCCCTAATATATAGGGATTCAAAAATGGATTAGATGATAAAATATCACATACCTCTTTAGTTCTGTTTAGTTTTATTGCTTTTTTTAAATATTGGGATATGCCTGTTTTGAATAAATTTGGATGCTTATCAGGCAAATATTGATTCTTAGTTTTATAAAAATCTTGAATCTGTTTTCTTAAATAGATAATGAAAGATGAGAACTTGGTTGGGTCTTCTAAAATATCATTAAGAGACAAAAGCCATTTTTCTTCTTCAAGAGTCAATTCATTTACAATGCTTGAGCTCTCTTTATTTGAACCCATCGGTATCGAACATTCTTTATAAGCTTGTAAAACATTAATATCCCATGATTTTTTTGACGACAAAAGATCACAGGCATCCTTTACTTTATTAACACTAATTGCATTTTTTAGAAATAAGACCATTAACTTGGTTAATATATCTGGATTTGCATCCATAAAATTTTTGCTTTCAGAACATGCGCGTATTACAGAAAATCCAAATTCAATACCTTTTGTAGATTTATTATTTAATAGGGTTGAAAAAAATTGCATTATTTGATTTGCAGTGAGAGGATTTGTTTTTTCGTCCTCTAAGTTGTGATACAAAGTAAGGAAGCTGGTTGGATGGTACATAAAAATCTCTATGGCACTTTTAAAATCTCCACTTTGTATTGAAGAAATTAATGTATTTTTCGATCTTTCTAAACGTTTAGTTAGAACACTTTGCATTTCTTTATTTAGGGAACTGTGAAATTTTTTAAATGTTTCGGGATTTGCAATCATGACACTATAATGAAATTGAGGTTTAGATGTCGCGATAGCTTCTTCGACGCTGGCGCTATAAAAAATTTCCAGAAGTTTTTTCTGAGAATTTTCATCTTGTAGTTTATAGGCATCTGGAATAATATCTGAAGAGTTGAAAAGGGCCTTTACTATTGTTATATATGCACTTTCTTTTTCTTCCTTTTCCTCTTTTTCAGTGTCATTTTTAAGAGTAAGCAAATTTTTCAGATAGAGAGATACAAGTTTTTTAACCAAGTTGGTGTTCCCTTGAATATCACAGTATGGGCTTTCAGAAATTTTTTCTATTAATGTAGCCTCTTTAGCGTAATCTGTAGGATATAACTTGAACAAACTATCAAAAAAGGAAGTGATTTGTTCTTCTTGAAAAATTTTTGATTCTAAGGCCTGCCCTAGTAAAACCCCTAGAGTTTCCTCTTGATAAAGGAGCAATTTGGAAAAAGATATTGCTGCAGACTCCATGGAGTCGTTACCTATTCCCCTCATTACAGGTATTAAACGAGCATTATTTTTAGATATTAAATCTAAAAAATTACTTAGTTCATTTTGTTGAGTTTCAGATTTTTTCTTATCATTCAACAAATTATTTTTTGGAGTTTCATTTCCAGGTACGCTCATTATTGATCATCCCTCAAATTAATAAAGTAGCGGCAGATTCAACTTGCTTATCATGTTTTTAATAATAACACATCAACATCTATAAAAAACTAAAATTTCACTTTAACAATTAACATTACCCTAAAGAAGGGTAATTATTACATTTTATAATTATAGTGTATTGATATGGAAAAATAAAGGTGCAAGTTGATCCAGATCCAATATGAACATTGCGATAGCCATAAGGTGCAGATGCACCAAATCGTAATCGCGCCAATTCAACTATATAAGATGAAGTAAATGTTGTTTTTTCGAGCATCCAGTTCGACTTTTAATTCTTAAAAAGTATTCTTCCACAGTTCTGGGGGAAATATTTAAAAAGCGAGCAATTTCTTTTGCAGAATAGCCTAATTTCAACTTTTGAAGACAATGATATTCTTGCATAGTAATGTAACTTGAACGATTTTGGAAATTTATGGGTATTTTGTAACCATTTTTTAACAACATGGATTGTAAATTAGTATCAATTTGTTTAGCAGGAAGAATAATAGGATTACTTTCTAGGGTTAATAACAATTTTTTTTGTTCTTCCTTAAAATTTCGTATAAAATTCTGTAATAACTCAATATTATTAATATAAAAATCAAGGATACCACGATTGGAGCTGGGTGTAGCAAATCCAAACATGTAATAATGCGTAGGAAATCGTTCTACAAAAGTCAATCCATTGCATATGTCAAATTCTCTTGCTAAAGAGACAGGTAGTGAAGGTAAATTGGGTTCCCAAAGAAAATAATAGAGAGCAGGGTTAAGAACTTCCTTTTCTTTAAGACATGAATATATACAAGGTATATCGGATTTTTTTGCATAACTGAATACAAATTGAATATACTCAGGTTGGTTAGTTAGAATTGCTGTGGAACCATCATCATTGACTCTAATAATTTGGAAATAATTTAAATTATATTTTTTCAAAAATCGATCACAATAGTCTTTAAGTGGGCCACTTAAAGCGATTGTGGGATGAGAAATCGGGAGCAAATCGTACATTTTAACTCAGCCATAATAACTTAATATAGAACTTAAGATAATAAATTAAAAGCAAGTTAAGATCAAGACGTGTATAAATATACATTAAAATAATAATGACCATTTGTCCGTATTTATTCCGGACATAAGTGAATTATAAGGATGTTAAAATTTAGACATCACATTGGTAAACAATCTCAGGGAATCCTTGTAATGGGAGTGTCTGAATGCAGCTTAAAAGAAGCGAAATTAATTGTTAAGAACATGAAAAATTTATTGAAATTATTATCGAATGGTGAAAAAAATAATAATGGAAGTGAATGTATGTTTTTTAAAATCCAAGGTGCAGTTAGTGCTGATGTTCTTGCAGCTACACCTAATTTTGCGTTTCCAGCTCCAGCTTTCACTGCGCCTGGAGTTGCTCCTGTTACAGATTCAAAGTCATCTGCTGAAAATACATCAACTAAAACACCTTACCATGGTGTATTTCTTACTGTATTACAGAAAGCAAGAGAGCAGCTAATGAGCAGTACAGAATCAAAAAAATTAACTGAAAAACTAAGGGTAACCACGGTAACAACGGAACAGGGAGCATATACTTTTTTTGGGGTAGATGTTGATGAGCAACAAACAATGGAATTCAAAACGAGCAAAGAAGCTATCATGCGACATTTAGATCTTAAAGAGACAACGGAAACTTTGCAGCTTGTGGGTGATACAGATGGGTACAGCAAAGAGGGAACTGAATATGCCTATCAATTTATAAAACAAAAAATGAATGAATACAGCCATGCAGTGATGTGGTACGGTTTCACGGGACGTAGGGGGTGGAGGAAGGTAGATCCTAAGCTTAATGATTTAACATGTTGGGGCGCTAATCAAATCTTAAACGAACTTATAGCAAAAGAACCTGTTTTTGCAAAGCGTGTGATTGGAAACGTCGTAGATCTTCATACTTTTGAAGCAGTCAAGAGTTGGGGCTGCGATTTATCAGAAAATTTAAGAAATTTTTATCTGGTTTATAGCAAAGGCGATCCCAAATGTACATTTGGAAAAGATATAAAATCTTCTGATGGATTAACTACAGCTTTGGGTGTTTGTTTAGATGGAGGGATCCAATCGTTTGCACAATGTATTTCTATGTTAAATAATAGTGTTAAGTTAGTAGGAGTTGCAAATTTACGTGGAGACAATAACCCGGCGACTTATAATGCTAAAGCAACCCGTTATATACCGCTTTTTTCGGCTGCTCAATTTTTAAATAAAGTTAAAACGTTTTTAACCTATCGCGATGTCAATACAGTTACCTCAGATGATATGGAAAAACTTTTAAAAGAATATATGGCTGATAAATCCTGGTTTAAAGAGAGCGATAATGATGCAAATACTAAACCGGCCTTGCTCGAATCAGGGTGGTCTCAATTTATTAGAGACAAAATTTGGCTAAAGATAGCAACAAATTATGAAGGTATTGAATTTCAGGTTCCTTCTTTAAATCAAAAACTCAAATTTTAAATTAGTAAAAAAACTAAAACTTTTTTTCTTTTGTGTATTAAGTTAATATTGAGACTTGGGATTTATGGATACTGCGGATAAGCAGCTAATGCCAGTATTGGAAGAACTTGCGAAATAAATATCTCGTATCAAGAAAAAAAGTATCTACAAAGGGTATGTATAGTGCAACTCCTTGGCGTTAATGCGCCCAACCTCTTTTAAATAATTTCCAAATAAATAGCAAGGAAATTAAAGTGGTTAGAAAGATGGTTAGGCCAATGGGGTAAAATTTGCCAACATAAAAGTAGCTGATAAGTTCTAGAAGGCCTGCTGTTAGCAGTAACCTTAAGCCATTAATAACGGCTGCTGCACGAGATTTGGTATTCGGCAGTGCTTCTAAGGACATAGGATAGAGAATATTGACAGGAAACACAAGAGATCCTGCAAATACCAACATTAAGCCGGTAATGATTAAAGGCTGATGGATCTCCAACAGGGTAATAATAAGTGTTGCGATGGCGGTGCAAAGACAAAGGATCTTGGAATAGTACAAACAATTAGACTGCCCAAATTTATTTAAAATTTTAGGGCTAGAAATACTGATGACAGAGAAAACGCCTGCGATGGCCCCTTGGTAGAACCCAAAGTGTTTAAGATCGACGTTCATACCCTCCATATAAAATATGGGGGCCATTCCAATAAACACCCAATAAGGGACAATTAAAAGACAAATGGCCCAAACAAAGGTCATGAGCTTTTCAGATTTTAATAATGGCCAGTAGGTTTTTGGGGAAAGTGAAACTGAACTATCCCCTTTATGATCCGGAATTATCCAGAGACTTAAGAGCAAGGATATAAATCCAAGACCCAATAAGATCACAAAATTACCACGCCAGCCAAAATAAAGATTCACATAACTCCCGGCAACGGGTGCTAGCGCCATTGCCATGGTCACGATGCCATTTAAAGTCCCTAACATAGCGGGTTGTTTTTCAAGTGGGTATTGATCGGCAATAATAACATAACTAATCACCGCAGGCCCTGCCATGCCTGCTCCTTGTAATATACGTCCCATGATTAGCATGATATAACTATTTGCAAACGCGCAGAGGAAACTTCCGATCACAAAAACGGCCAAACTATATAGTAGAACGGTTCTACGATTAAAGCGATCGCCTAGAGCACCTGCAAATAATGAACAAACGCAATAAGCAATAAAGTTGGCACTTAGGGTAAATTGTACTAAGAATGGAGAAAGATCATAGATTTTCTGCAATTCTGGAAAGCTGGGTATAAACAGATCAACTTCTGCACCCGCTAAAATGTCAATCAAAATAATGGTTAGAAATAATGGCATACAGAGACTACTCCAAAAGGAGAACAAATATTACATAAGTTAATAATCTTCGTCAATAAGAATGAGCTAGTTCCCTTAATTCGCATCCCTAGATTAATGGCTAATTAAAATAAAATAAATATATAAATATTTCATATTTTCTTTTCAAATTTTTTAATTTATAATAACTTTTCTTTAATTTTTGTAATATATGGAAAGACTATGCATTCATCCAAACATCCTAATATGACGTTAAAAGCCCTCGAACAACAGAAAAATTCGATGGATTTAGACCGAACCGACCGAAAAATTTTAAATTTGTTGCAAGAGAACAATTTGCTAACCAATTTAGAGTTGGCAGAGCGGGTGAACCTATCTCCGCCTCCTTGCTTGCGCCGAGTCAAACGATTAAGAGAGCTGGGAATCATCACACATGATGTATCAATAGTAGATCCCTTAAAAGTGGGACATGGTTTGGTTGTTTTTGTGAACATTACTTTAGAAAAGCAAAGGGATGATCTTCTGGCAAATTTTGAGCGCAAAATGCATGAACATGCCGAAGTATTACAATGCTATTTTGTATCAGGAGATACGGATTATTTATTAATAATGCATGTGGAAGATATGCAACATTATAATGTATTTTCACGTCGGGTTTTTGCTTGTGAACCCAATATTAAGATGTTTCGTAGTAGTTTTTGTTTAAACAGAGTAAAATATAGCACCAAAATTGAATTGGCAGAACAAGAGTGATCTTGAAATAATTGAAGGGGCATTCGTAGGAACAAACCTTTGACATGCTCTCCTGTCTAAAAGTAGAAGAATAAGTAGAAGAATCTAAAGCAGGTATACTGCAATAAAGAATAATGGACGCATAGAGCTTTTCATTTATTTCAAATTTGAAGCAAATGGCTATCCATTTTGTAAATTTATTTCCCAAAATACGAAATTTATTTACTAATATTTCATGTTAATATTTTTGCATAGATAGAGCAGCTGAAACAATTTAGCTTTTGAAGAACTCCCGACTGATAGTCGGGAGTTCTTCGCGGTAGAGAAGACTGCTTTTTTTATTGGCTTGCTCACCTCCTCTTGACAGGGGAGGATTGCGCAAGCCTTCCCGTTCAATGAATGATTTATGGGGGAAAAAATGTTAACAGCAGCTAAAAATGGTTGGCAAAAGTTATTGTATGCAGGGCGGGCATTATATGGTGGAGTGTTTGGGGCTGCCTGCGGAGTCACGAAGCCACTTGCAGAGTGGTTGTTAAATACATGGGAGCATGCCTATGATTCACAAGGAACTTTTCGTGGCCGAATGACCGGTTTAATTGATATTGGTGCAGCGGCAGTTGTTTTGTATGGCAGTACGCTACGGTTAGGAGAGCCAATAGTTTATCTTTTTACAACAACCGGCACTTTATTAGCTTGTTATGGCGCTGTGGTAGGAGTAGCAACCGTCTTAAGACAAGAGCTTACTTTAAAAGAAGTGACACAGACAATTGCGAAGAAACTTTTTATTTGGCATATAGAAAAGGACAAAGTTCAGGCTGAAAATGTTTGCTCCTCTAAAACATCAATATCCATGGAGAACGTTTATGTTAAACGATCAAAATTACTTGAAGCAATCAAAGGCGCTACAATGGGAATTTTAGCTGCTGTTTTAATGCCTTATGCTCAATTGGGAAAGACCATTTTTGCAGCAAAACGTAAATGGCCAGTTTTAATTAATACAGGTGCTATTAATATATATGCTTGGTACGTGGGAGGAGTTTTTATTGGTGCAGATACTGCGTTGCTAATATTTGTTGGTTTGGAAACTGCTCTTGCATTATATGGTTTAGGAAAAGGTGCATTTGTTGGGTATACTCAAGGAGTGACAGATATACCTGCTTTGTTCTGGGAAGCTGGAATAAGTATTCAAAGCGCACAAAAAACCCAAAACTTGCAAATCACCATTGAGGATCTTAGGCCCACGCAATCATTTCCCATTGCCAGTATGATTTCAATAGCATCACCGCCAGTGATGCTTCAAGCAACTGTAATACAGTCGAATGAAGATCCCTCGAAAATATGGACTTGGATGTATAATGATTCAAAAGTGTTAGAAATAAGTGATGAGATTAATAATGCCCCAGATCCAAACAAACAGCAAGCACGTGGTGTATTTTCTAAAACAAATTAGCATGATTATGTTTTGTTGGAAAAGCAACTTTTGATTAAATAAATTTTATTTAATCATTCTACTATGGTAAAATAAATTGACAAAATTAGGAGTGAGTGGAATCAAAGATAGTGCAGCAAATTAGCACCTAGAAACTAAGATATATTATGCGACAAGAAGAAGCTTTAGATTTAATGAAAATGGGGAAAAATATTTTTCTCACCGGTGCGCCAGGCAGTGGTAAAACTTATCTTTTGAATCAATATATCAACCATCTCAAAGAAAATAATGTGAAAATTGCTGTAACTGCATCAACAGGAATTGCAGCGACACATTTACAAGGAAGCACAATACATTCTTGGTCTGGTATAGGGGTAAGGGATAACCTTAATGAGAAAGAACTGGAGAAACTGGCAACAAAGCAGATAATACGAAATTATAAAAACACTAAGGTGCTCATTATCGACGAGATATCGATGCTGCATAAACATCAGCTTGATATGATAGACACTATTTCTCGCTATATTTTGGATTCTGGAAATACCTTTGGAGATCTGCAAGTGATTCTTTGTGGTGATTTTTTCCAATTACCACCAGTGTCGTCTACTCAATTAAAAAATGAAATACAGTTTGCTTTTGAAGCGGATGCTTGGAAGAACGGAAATTTTCACGTTTGCTATCTAGAAGAACAACATCGTCAGGGAGATGACCCTTTGCTTACTATTTTAAAGGATATGCGAAGTGGAACAACTGGAGAGCATACCAAAGTTCCATTGCGAACCCGATACAAAAAAGAACCAGAAGGTTCTACCAAGGCGACCAAATTATATTCCCGCAATGTTAATGTGGATGAAATTAATGAACGTGAATTAAGAAAAATTTCTGCAGAAGAAAAAACATTCACAATGACATCCTCAGGCTTTAGTGGTTTAGTGAATGGGTTAAAGAAAAGTTGTCTTGCACAGGAGCAATTAAAATTAAAAATAGGTGCCGAGGTAATATTCATTAAAAATGATGTTCCTGAAAATAAATATGTAAACGGTAGCCGTGGCCTGGTTGTTAATTTTGATAAAAACGAAGGGTGGCCTATTGTTCGAACCTACGATAATAAAGTGATTATTGCATCTCCTGTAGAATGGAAATATGAAGAAGATGGAGTGGTGAGAGCGACCATTTTACAGGTGCCATTGCGGCTTGCCTGGGCGATTACGATACATAAAAGTCAGGGTATGACGCTTGATGCTGCAGAGATGGACTTAGGTGATGTTTTTGAGCTGGGTATGGGTTATGTTGCATTATCAAGGGTTCGTAGTTTGAATGGATTAAAACTCATGAATCTTAATGAATTGGCATTGAAAGTCAATCCCAAAGTTCTTCAGCATGATAAAGTTTTTAAAGAAGGATCAGATGCTTCAGTTCAATATTTACAAACGTTTTCTGAAGAAAATAAGATACAGTATCAGAAAGAAACGCTTTTGAAACGTTTTGATGGTTATGTTGAAAAAAATCCGAATGTAAGACTTAAAGGAAAAAGAAAAAGATCTAAGAAATCTGAAGTGACAGATGAAAAATTTCCGACCCACATGGTTACCTTAGCGATGATTAAAGAAAAACTGTCTATTGAGTTAATAGCTGAAAAACGTGGATTTTCTATAGATACAATTATTCATCATATAGAAAAACTTCAGAGTTTAAAGCAAATTGACAGTTCTTATATAAGCAGTTTAAAACAGAAACTCTCAAAAGCTGATTTTGACATCATCTTATCTGAATTAAATAAATCTGAAAATGGTGGGCTAAAGCCTGTATATGAAAAATTTGAAGGTAAATATTCCTATTTTGATATCAGAGTAGTAAGATTATTTGTGTGTAATGAATAGATTGCTATTAGGGTTTGATAATGAGAGCAATTCAAATAGACTAGACGGCAGGTAGCATATTATCTACGGGCTTTGATCTGGGCTATAAATTGTGATTCTATTCCTCCCTTGTTTTTTAGATTGATATAAAGCTGTATCCGCTGCTTTTATGAGTTTCTCTGCATCATTGCTAAAGTGTTCTGGAAAACCGACTATACCAAATGAAGCGGTTATACTATAAATCGTTTCAGCTGCTTTAAATTGCATGTTGGCAATTTCAATTCTAATTTTATCAAGTTTTTGATATGCAGATTGTACATCGATATCATATAAAACCAGCATAAATTCTTCACCGCCATAACGACAAACAATATCACCCCCGCGGCACTGTTCTAACAATAGTTTAGAGATTCTCTTTAATATGATATCTCCCTCGTCGTGGCCATAACTGTCATTAACGTTTTTGAAATGATCGAGATCCATCATGATAACCGCTATTGATTTTTTATCGCGCTTCGCTCGTTGCAGATCTCTTTCTAATGTATCGCTTAGATAAGATCGATTATATAAATCCGTTAATGGATCTCTAGTTGAACGTTTCTTTAAGAATTCTTTTAATTTAATATTGGAGATAGCCAAAGCAATTTGCCCAGATAGATTTGTTATCAGTAATAAATTTCTTTTTAACATATGTTCCTTTTTTTCTTGCGAAATTTCAGTGCTAGATAATTCTATATATAATATTCCGACAATATCATTTTGCGCTAGCAGAGGTACACAGCAATATTCGATGTTGTTGTTTTCTATTTTTATATGGTCACAAGGTAAATCCGCTTCGTCACAAGTTTTTGTGTAAACTTTTCCTTTTTTTAATGCCCAACAATCATGGGGTGGGAATATTTTTTCATCGTTGATGGGGTCGCTCCATTCAATAGCTGATGCAAGATAGTTTTTAGATGGATTCATTAAATATATGATGCCAGCGCTGAATGGTAATAATTTTTTTAAATAAATAATAACCATTCTAAGTGTTTCATTCAACGAACTGCTATTGCCCAGAACATTATTCATAGCATTGATTAACGACATTTCTTTTGAATGCTTTTCAAGTTTCATTTTGGAGAGTCGTAATTTTTTTTCATTAATAATACGAGCTGTAACATCTCTAACAATATGAGATGCTCCAATGAGTTGATTGTTTTCATCATAAATAGATGAATATGAAATTTCATAAGTTTTTTGCGACTTTTCGTTAGATCCAAATTGTTCTGTCACAGTAAATTCTTCACCACTTAAAGCACGATTCCAAATATCAATAGCTTTTTTTTGTTCATTAGGCAAATGTGCAAGCGCATCCTTTAAGCTCATTCCAATGAATACTCTTTTTCCAAAGGCTTCTTTGAATTCTCTTTCAAAGGACCTGTTAAACGAAATGAATCTGAAATTTAAATCTAATGCAGCAATAAATTCATGTGTGCCACTAAAAATACTCAGTAAGAGGGATTCAGATTTTTTCGATTCACTTCTAGCCTTACCTAAATTCTTTAATAGTTGGCTAATAACTATAAATAAAATTATCAAAAAAATAATATCCAAAATGCTGGCGATGCTGGTTATTCTAATAACATTGTTAAAATTTCCTATTGTCCTTGTTTCTCTTTCTTTTAAGAGTTCGGACTCCGTTAAATAAATAGCATTAGAAATTTCTCGAATTTCATCTGTTAGCCCCTGCCCATTTTGAATAATATTTCTGATTTTTATTGCGTCGAATTTATTGTGCGCTACATAATCCAGAGTGTCTTTAAGTATCATAATTCTTTTGTCAATAAGGGGTCTAAGGCTGTTTAATGCCTTTTGTTGGATGTCATTGTCGATAGTAAGAGATTTCACATTTTCAAAATCATTCAGGATAGTTTTTATTTTTTCACCAAAATTGCTTATGTAATATGACTCTCCACTCAAAGCGTAGGCCCTTACAGATGATTCCATAACATACAGATCAAGTAAAAGTTTATTGTTTGCTTTTATAACTTCGTAGGTGTGCATTTCCCAATGCTGGGCTGAATGCATTCTATCTATTTGTTTGTAAATAATGATAGTAATGCAAAAAAATATGATGATAATAAAAGCAAACAAAAAATTAATATATAAATTTTTTCCAGGCTTTAGATTCTTTAAATCTTTAATAAAAAACTGAGTATGGTGCGCATTCATTTTTACTTGTAGAATCCAGTATAAAGTTAGAGTGTATATTAATAAAGATAGTCTTTTTTAAGACAAAATTGATATTAAAAATGGTTCGTGAGGGTACATTTTTCATAAGTATAAATGAGATAAGGTCTTTGAAGGATAAATTACTAGAACAATAAATAGGCATGCAGAAAGATTAACCAATCTCTATATTGACCAATCACCAATCTGTATTGAATTGGCCCGAAGCGGCAACTAAAAGTAATGCAGCACTTGAAGCTGTTCCACTTATTGGATCTTTCTTTGCAACCAAAATAAAACTGTATTAAATTTGTGGGTTTAGAGGTAAATTAATCGCATATTAAACCATGTTTTTTATGCCAACTTTCTATTGAACCACCAGGATACTCTAAAAAATGTTTTTCATATTTTCCTTTAGGTATACGACACCAATGAGCAGCATAGTTTAGCATGATGTGAAATCGTTCTGGGGGGATGGGTAATGGAGTATCCATCGCGGAAGCAAACGGATAAATCCATTCAGGCCATTGTTTATCGAAAATCCAAAGGCAACTTGCGCATTTTTTACAAAAATGTCTCTCACCTGAACTTCTCTCTAATTTACCTTGTTTCGTTTTCCCCAATATGGCGTGATAGGTGCCTACATCTCTTTTGCCAGTGACTTTAAGAGTTTTTGCTTGTCCCATAATATTGATAGCATAGCCCCCACCCCCAGCTGTTTTTCGACAAATAGAACAATAACACCGCATATAAGGGTACGGGGTATACGATTCCAATTCAAATTTAACCGATTGACAGTGACAAGAGCCTTTTAATTTCATTAAATTCCTTATTGCTAATAATATGATTGCTATTTTCTAGCATTTATTATAGAACAGAAGTGAATCTTTCATCTCAGGGAGACAGAATAAAAACAGGTTTTTAATGTTTGAGCTAGATATCTAAAATTATAGTCAAGGCCATTGATCTTTGTTAATATGCTGATTCAATAAATCTATTTGAGGAAGTTAAAATGAAACTATCTTTATCGAATATGCGATCATTACTTTTGCTTATAAGTGTTCTGACTTTGGCAGGCTGTGGTGCGGGTCTGAAATATGCATCTCATAAAGTGAATGATGCTGAATTTTGCGCAAAAAATAAAGCTATTGTAATAACAAAAGTGTATGGTAGGCACAAACCTCTAATAGGGTGTGAAAGAGAATATCGCGCTGGTTATGCACTGGCTAAAGTAGATTCCAATTATTGTAATCTGCATGCTAGACACCGTTATAAAATTAGAGAAGCCTCTCTTGTTTCTCCAGAGTATGACATTTTAATGATTGAACCAGGTGAATATGTGATTGAGGAAATTTGTTATACTTTTGGAGATACCATCTATACGTCTTCTGCAGAAGGTTATATTCCTGGTACTGGACAAGCCGTCTACGCAAAATTTACAGTGAAACCAAATGAGATTGTTTACTTGGGTGATCTGGATATTATGCCTAAGCAAACGGGTAGACCCACTAAAGTGCTAAATTCCTGTGGACAAGCGGAAAAGTATTTTTATAAAAAATACCCCAATCTTGCTCAGGAAAAAATAACCAATAGAAATTACATCACTTGTGAAAATCTTTTACCTGTTTCATTATTTAAAGAGACAATCATTCAAACGCAAACGGTGTACGTTTATATGTAACTTTTCAAGGCTGTCCGGCATAGGTATGGAATGTTACATCTAATATAGAAAAATCCAGCATAAAAAAAGGGCCTTTACAGGCCCTTTTTATTGGTTTAGCTTTTTATCTATCAAACATTAAAATTGATAGTATAAGCCTAGAGCAGCAGAAGTAAGGTTCTTAATGTAATCATTACCGCTTTGATAACGTACCATAAAACGAGTACCAAAATTTTCGCCGAGCTTATAGTCTAAACCAAGCCCGACTCTTGCCCCAGCTTTTATGCTTGTTCCGTTAGCGGATAATAGGTTTATATTAAATAGTGTTGTTGAGAGATTAGCGTTTACCTTTGTTGAAAGAAACCCGACCCCAAGGCTACCAACTGCATCTAAACAGTCTGTAATAGGAAGATATCCTAAAGCATCCAAGTAGCCATTGCTCGACTTGGTTGTGATGGTGAATCTAAGAAGTGGATCGGTAATGGTTAGTGTGTGGTCGCTCATCCCAGTATAACCTAATTCCAAACCAAAACATGGATTTATACGTAACCCGATAAAGCCAGTGAACCCAGCACCACGGTCACCAAAGAGAGAAACTTTATCGCCATCTGGTAAAGTGAGAGTTTTACTTTTATACCCATGGGCTTGAATTTCCGCCCCAAGATAAAATCTGGTGTCGCAATCTGAAAAACCAGCCGATGCAAGACCCGAAGCCAGCATCGTAGCTGACAAAACCGCTGTTAATAATTTCTTTTTCATCTTAATCCTCACTGCCACTTCTCCTCCAAGGTTATTACTATTACATAGTTTGAAATTACAATTAATAGACTGAGATGTTAAGGCAATTTTATTGATGGGTAAATACCCAATCAAAAAATAATTATGATTTTATTAAGAAAACTAAGACCATCGCAAAAAAAGGTCCTATAAAGGCCCATTTAATATATTAGTTTTTTATCAGCATCCATTTTTAAAATTGATAGTATGCGCCTAACGCGGTCGAATTGATGTATTTGAGGTTATCATTTCCGCTCTGATAACGGAACATAATGCGTGCGCCAAAATTTTCGCAGACAGTGTAAGCCAACCCAAGCCCAACTCTTACTCCTGCTTTTGTTTTAGTTTCCCTTAAATGTGCAACAAAGCTTACGCCCCCAGCGCTTGCCGCTGCATTAGCCGTTACTCTAGTTGTAAGAAACCCAATCCCTAGGCTCCCAACTGCATCGATGCTGCCAGAGAGTGGAAGATAACCTAAAGCATCCAAATATCCATTGCTAAGCCTGTTCGAGATACTGGCTGGAGAAAGATCCCGCAGGAGATTGAATGCTAATTGTTTGTGTGCTAGAGCTCATATCGGTATAACCTAATTCTAAACCTAGAGGTTGATTTAAACGTAATCCGATAAATCCAGTGGCCCCAACGCCCCCATCACCAAAGAAAGGAAAAGTGATACCATTGGCAGTAACGGTTTTTTTATTTTTGTATGCATGGGCTTGCGCTTCTGCTCCCAAATAAAATCTGGGATCGCAATCTAAATAACCTGCAAAGGCAACGCCCGAAAACAACATTGCGCCAGGCAAAGCTAACGTTAATAATTTATTTTTCATTCCAATACTCATTATCATTCCCTCCATGGTTATTGCTGATAAGTGTACTCTTCGCAAACAGATTTTAAGAGCTTGAAATTAATCCCAAAGTGGGTAAGGTTGCAGCGTGATATCATCACCAAAAAATACTTTGGTTGTTTGACTGAAATGTTCGCTGTGATCGGATACATAGAAAAGGCGCTCCGCTTTTCCTTCTTGGTTTAAAAGATTATGTAGTATTAGGTCCGCTTTGAGTGTGGTGGCAGTAATGGCTGAAGCATCAATAATGTCAATGTTATTTTTATAATAATTTTGAATATAATGTTTCATTAAAGGATAATGTGTACATCCTAAAATAAGTGCAGAAATATTATGTAAGTTCGGATGTGAAAGATATTCTGTGACAATAGTTTCTGAAACTTGTTTATCTAAAAATCCCTCCTCAATAAGAGGAACAAGTAAAGGAGTGGCTAAGGCAAGTAACTCAATGTTAAGATTCAAGGATTCTAAACGTCTTTTATACGTATTAGAGCGAACGGTTTGTTTGGTTCCAATCAACCCTATTTTTTTATTGGCATGATTTTGACTGATATGGTACACGACAGGATCTATGACATTTACAATATGAGCTTTATTGCCGACATATTCGCAAACCAACTCAAAAGCAGCAGAGGAAGCCGTATGGCAGGCGATGACAATGCATTTGCACTGATGTTTTAATAAAAAATCGCAAATTTTGATAGAATAAGCTTGAATGGCTGCTTGTGATTTATCTCCCCAGGGTGTATGGGCAGTATCGCCAAAGTAGATAATGTTCTCGTGGGGTAGAAGCTCTGTAATAGTTTTTGCAACAGTCAAGCCGCCGATACCACTATCGAATATACCGATGGGATTTTTTAAGTTTTTTCTATCTTGCATATAGCATTAAGTGTAACACAAATCCATTTAAAAAGACATAATACAGGAAAGGAATCTAGGAAGGTTTTGGCTTTGATTGCGAAGCAGAAATAGGATCCCCCACTACCATATTTAAGTCCGCAGCATGGGTATGAACCATATTGCCGACATTATCCTCGTCTTGCCACCAGTTGGGATTAGCGAGCATTCTTTTGGTATGCATGTAACCATCTGCTAAGTGACGTTTAGCAGAAAGACTTGAAAATTCATAATCTTTGGAGTGAAATTCATAAGGGGCGGGTCGATAAATAATTTTTGCAACATGAACATTATGCGCATCGCCATATTTGGCTAATTCCATAATATTGGGATCGTTTTGCATTGCTTCTGGGAGATTTGCGATACAATTGGCAATTTTTTTCTGTAGTAACAGCTGAGTATCATAGAAATTCAATACAGTATTCATAGTTCCAGCATAGGTGATGTCTTTTTGTCTTTCTAGAACATCATCCATGCATTCTGGAATGAGGCCTGGGGAATCAAATAGATCAACCACAAAACATAATTTGTTTTTATGAGGTAAGTCATTAATAATACATATTAATGGCGTGTTAGTATAGAGTCCTCCATCCCAATAATATCGACCATCGATCTCGATCGCAGGAAAGCCAGGTGGTAATGCGCAACTTGCCATAATATGCTCGGGACTTAATTTCTCCTTTCTATTATCGAAGAACTTTATTCTGCCGGTTTCAATATCGACTGCTCCCACACTTAATCTTAAATTTGCTTTATTGAGATAATCAAAATCAATGACTTCTAATAATGTTTCACGCAATGGGCCAGTATCATAGAAACTCAATTCGGTACATTTTTCTTTTTGGAGAAACCAGGGGTTTATAGCTCTTGGCAGAAAAAAGCCTTTCTGACCAAAAAGTAAGGCTCGAGTGGCGCTTTTTTGTAGGAAAAATGAGAGTTGAGAATCCGTTACACCGACTCCAGATTCATCATGGTTTGTTATAATGTCCCAAAATTGGTATAGTTTATCAAGACGATGGACTGGCGAATTTCCGGCGATAATAGCGGAATTAATAGAACCTATCGATATTCCCACCATCCAATCGGGAGCATACCCATTTTCCTCGAGCGCATGAAAAACCCCTATTTGAAACGACCCCAAGGCTCCGCCGCCTTGAAAAAGGTATACAATTTCATCAATATTCGCATAGGTAAAGGGAGGTTTACGCATAATAGCCTCAATAACTCATTGGGCTGTCCAGCCACCATCCATTAATAAAATTTCGCCTGTCATGCCTGCAGCGGCTTCAGAACATAAGAAAGCAGCAAAGGCTGCAACATGTTCAGCTTGAATAAATTTCTTATTAGGTTGTGCTTTTAATAATATTTCTCTAATGACTTGGTCTTCTGGAATTTTATGTGCTTTTGCCTGTTCGGAAACTTGCTTTTCTACTAAGGGCGTCTTGACGTATCCAGGGCAAATGGCATTGCAGGTAATATTGGTTTCTGCGGTTTCTAAAGCAACCACTTTTGTTAAACCAACCAATCCATGTTTTGCAGCAACATAGGCAGATTTGTAAGCAGAGGCTACAACTCCGTGTGTAGAAGCAACGTTTATGATGCGACCCCAGTTATGTTTCAGCATTCCGGGTAGCACTTCTTTAATGAGTTTATAAGCTGCAGATAAATTGATATTAATAATAGCATCCCATTTTTCCTGTGGAAAATCTTGAATGGGGGACACAAATTGAATGCCTGCATTATTAATAATGATGTCGACTTTGCCAAAAGCATCTATGGTCTGCTTTACCATGGTGTGTATGTCTTCTGTTTTGCTCACATCTGCAGCAGAGTAGATGATCTTGGTTGAGTTCTTTTGTGAGATATTGTTCACCAACCCCTCAATTTGAGACTTGTCTCCCATTCCGTTTAAGACGATGTTGGCACCCAATTCTGAAAGATGGTCGGCGATTGCCAAACCAATACCACTGGTTGAGCCAGTAATAATAGCAGATTTTCCTTTCAAAGGTTTTGTATTCATTATTATGTTCTCTCCTGTCAGTTTTCACTTTCAACTCATTCAACAATGGTTGATTCAATGCATCTATTTTTTCTTTATAAGAAAATCTTCGACAACTTCACCATAAGGAAGTGTGAGATCAGCTATAAAATGCACACAAGAAACTATTTTTCTAATGGGTAATTCTGAAATAGGTGCGAGCGCATGGGGATGTAACTCTAAACTACATGGACCCGTCCATGCTCCCTTTAAGTTAACGTCCTTTAAATAGGTTTTAGTTAATTGATTAATTTGTGGTTTACCATCAACCCCCGGCACATTTTTAAGCAAAAAAACAGGTTTTGTAATGGATTTTGCGACAGCATCTAAATTGGCGTTGCGGTATTTGTACCCCATTGTAGCGGTCGCAATATTAATACTGCCATAATTTAAAATGCCTACTAAAGTATCTTCTTCTACAAACAATCGTGGTTTAGCAATTTTTTTTGGAAATCCCCAAATTTCTCTTCCTCCAGCAATGGGAGCCAGACAATCTAAATACATGGATATGGTAAAAGTACCTTCTTCTCCTTTGTACCGTACAGGAACAACCTGCCCAGATTCGGTATAATCACCAAAACCGGTTGAATCCGGCATTCTGATAAATTCGTATTTAACGATGGGTTCTACTAATTCTAAAACGGGTGGAAGAATGAGTTTTAACATTTCTGGATCGGTTTCATAATTAATAATAAGATATTCACGATCTACAAAACGATAAGGACCCGCAGGATATGTGATAAGCCAACGTGGAACGGGCATACCGAATTCATTGATTATTGACCTAGTATCCATTTATCACCGCATGAATATTTAATATGAATATGATAACTTAATATTTAATATAGTTGATATTTAATATAATTGATGTGTGTGATTACATAGATGTACTATCTCGCTTATATGTTTTTATTAATTTATTAAAGTTCCGATGGAAGTAAGGTTTTTATTATTTAGTAAAAATTTTTTCTGCTTCGAGAATGGGCTATATTCAATGATATAGTTGATAATCATTATGAAGGTTGAATTACATGTAAAGGGGAAAAGTCATGCTTAAGAAAAAAATTTTATTAACTTTGCTTTCGTTAACTTTTGGGTCTGCATTAGTTGCAGGAAATGTGGTGTATGCAACAGGAAACCCTGCAGAAAGTCATGATGAAACATCACCATTACGTCGTGTTCAAGAAATGGAGTATAGCAACATAAGCTTCCTGAATGTTGCCCATGCAACTGAATGTAGTGAATGCCATAAACAAGTGAATATGGTAGATAAAGATGTGAAGACACATAAACATCATGGTGTTAAACATGTTCATCACCATAAGCATCATCATAGACATGTTCATACTGGAAAAATGAAACATCACGAAAAGGGAATGAAAGAAACCAAAGAAGTTAATGTCAAAAAATAGTGTGTTGTGTAGGGTGATGTAGTATATCACCGATGATGACGCAAGTGAGAGCTCTCTACTTTCAGTCGAGGGCTCTTTAACATGTTAAAATAGATACATTAAGCCGACGCTAACGGTATTCTGATATAAATCAGAATAACTAGTTGTGATAGCAGGAATCTGGAGGTGAACGTCCTCTGCGGTTGTATTTAAAGCAGAACTTTTGGCTGCTGCCACTCCTAAACGCATATAGCGATAGCTTGTCGTTAGAAAGCAATTAGGAAAAATTCTTACACGACAACCCAGTCCTGCAGCAAATGCTAAGGAATAAGTCCGTCTGGATAGGCCGTTAATGCTAAAAACATTTTGTGCAGAAAACTTCAATGTGCTGACAGCCATTCCCAAGCCACACATAACAAAGGGTCTAATTCTCTCTGAAAACATGAAATCATAATAAAGATTACCGAAGTAGGCTTGAGTTTGAAGCTTTACCGATATTGGACTTGAAATCTCGTCAGAGGGGAACTCGCCAAAAGAACTGCTGAAAGGACTAATAGTAGCCGCTGTTGTAGTGCTGGTCTCGGAATTGATGAAGTATTCCGCCTCCGCTCTTACATTACACCAAAGATAACCGATTGCTATTTCTGCGCCAGAAGTAATGGTTTCAAAGCCAGGTGATTTAAAGGTGCCTTTAGGAAATGCAGCTTGTTCCGTTACGCCCAAATGCGAAAGAGTGGCCTGAGTTCCATTGCTTGAAAACTCATCTAAAGTTAATTGACTACAGTTAAGGCTGAAACTTCCATAAAATTGATGATGATAGTATTCTGGGTAATAATGTACTTTACGAAAGTCACACTTTGGATAACGTGGATCAACAACTTGGATGGGTTCAACAGCAGGGTATTTGGGTCTGGTCAGGCGAAAATATTTTGTCGTAAGCACATAATTCTTGCGATCGTCTGGATCCCAGTTGGAACTCTTGGCCAAACAAATAGATGAAGATAGTCCAAAAAAAATAATTGTGCAAATATAGGCTGAGTAAATATAAAATGATTGGTAAAAATCCTTTTTTCCCTTTTTTCGTATCATCTTCCCATTACTCTTAAAACCGCTCTTTTGGATATACCTATACCCATTTAAAATCATTCCATTTATGTGTATATACTAGCTAAGAAAGGTAATGCGAGCAAATTTTGATAAATGTACATTATTTCAAAAAAATAGATGAGTAACCACTCAAGTGGGGTTGGGGAGTCTAGGGAGTCTCTATACTTGAGTAGTTACATATATCTATGAGTCCAAAAAACAGATTTTGTTCAATAAAAATATAAACAATTTGCTAAATAAGAATATGCATAAAATCGCTAATCCCCATGGCCATGTAACTCTTGAAAATAGCCAGTATGTATATTATATTTATACATACTGGTTATTTTTAAGAGATCATTAGATATAAGCTATATGAATATACAGTCGATTCGCAGCAAAGCGCTCTTTGAAGAAATTGATTACCTTTTCCTGAAAGATTGTTTAAAAAATTATGCTCATCCACGGATGAAAATCCGCAATTTATTGAAATCCAAAGATCTCATTAATGTAAAAAAAGGACTTTATGTCTTTGGAGCTAGCGCGCGACAGGGGCCATATAGTAAAGAAGTATTAGCTAATTTAATTTATGGTCCTTCGGCGATTTCGTTAGAGTATGCTCTCAGCTTTTATGGACTTATTCCAGAGCGGGTGGAAGAAGTCACAAGTATTACACCCAAAAGAAATAAAGAATTTAACACGCCAGTTGGACGCTTTAGTTATCATTATCTTCGTTTATCCAAATATCCTATCGGTATCACTCAAATTAACATTATGAATCGCAATATATTGATTGCAACAAAAGAAAAAGCGATATGTGATATGTTGTACTTGAAGTGTGGGCTCTTAAAAAATGAAGATTATCTTACTGAGTATTTATTTGAAAATTTGCGACTAGATGAAAATGTTATGCAATTTCTAGATGAAGACCTATTAACTGCATTAGCAGATAATTATCGACACCCTAATATATTTTTATTTTACAATTATGTTATGAATACCCGGGGGAAAAATAATGCATAACGCCATTGAAAAAATGTTAAATAACTATTCATGTGGCAGTTTGACGGAATATACGCATGCTGTGAAAGAAATATTGCAGCAAATTGCTTTATTAGGTCTTTGGAGATCAAAATTTTTTGAAAAGGGGGCTTTTTATGGGGGGACGGCTTTAAGAATACTCTATGGACTACCTCGTTTTTCAGAGGATTTAGATTTTTCTTTATTACAGCCGCAGGACGATTTTAACCTTCAAATATATAATGAGGCCATCATCGCTGAGATGGAAAGCTTTGGATTTAAAGTTTCTATTGAAGCGAAAGAAAAGAATAGACCAAGCCGAATCCATGCGGCTACCCTCAAAGCAGATACTGTACTCCAGCTTATCAATATTGCAGCCCCTGCCAAAATAATAGAGCCTATTCATAAAGATCAAAAACTTAAGATCAAAATGGAGATCGATATCGATCCCCCTTTGAGATTCCAAATCGAGGATAAATATATCTTGCAACCGATCCCATTTTCCGTAAATGCCTTCAGTCTCCCTGATTTGTTTGCTAGTAAAATACATGTTGCATTATGTAGGACGTGGAAAACAAGAGGTGTTAAAGGCCGGGATTGGTTTGATTTGACTTGGTATGTGGGTCAGAAAGTGCCAGTTAATCTCCTTCATTTAAAAGAAAGATTAATACATAGCCATGACTTGGAAAGGGATAAGCCATTTGAAGCCAAGGACATGAAGCAATTACTAGAGCAAAAATTGGCCAATATAGATATTGAACAAGCACGTCAGGACGTCTTACCCTTTATTAAAGATAAAGAAAGTTTGTCAGTTTGGTCTAAAAATTTTTTTCATCATATCATCGAACAAATTTGTACGGTTACATAACTTAGTGGAGGCAAAGATCCATATACTGCCTACTGCTGCAGTTTCAATCTTGACAATAATCATGTAAGATGATATCTAACATAACTATTGATATAAGTTTTTAAGAATGATATGAGGTGAGTAAATTATGTTTCAATTTAATGATATTTGGAATAAATTATTATTAGGAAAAACGGTAAGAATTTTCATTGTAATCTTCATGACCTGCCTTTTCGTGGGGAACATTGCAGCGAATGAAGAGAAAGAGATAGTAATATCCGATAATTCCCGCCTCATATTAAATATTCAAGAGACACATTATAATGAAAAAGATCCAGTCATCTTTTCTGCATTTGAAAATAAAAATGACAGTTGGTCATCGAATTGGAATAATTTATTTTCAGGCGATAGTATTGAGAACTTTTCTGAAGACTTAAATCAAAAGATCAAATTTGGTTCACTTGCAGATCTTAGTAAACGATCAAAAAATGATAAGGGAAATGATAGCTCCTCCAATTTATTAAAAAGCATGACTTATCCAGGTTGGGGTGGTGATAAATTAGTTAAAATTTCTTTTTCCGAATCTAATGTAAAAGAAACTGCACAATGGAGTAAAAGACCATTAGATCCTAAGCTTTTAAAACTCGTCGCCAGTGGATTTAAAAAGCGATATCCAAAAATAAGCTATCAATGGGCGACTACTGATTTAAAAATATTAGAATGTTATTTTAATGCAAAAAATAATAGTTGGTTGATAGGCCTTGAGATGAGTAGTAGAAAATCAGATAATGATGGGATTCCGGATCCCGAATTTAACCCTAATTGGTTTTATATAAATAAGGATGTTATTAAATTTATTGGAGTTAACTTGTATCCACTTCTTGCCTTTACCGATACTAGTAACAAAGCTTTCTGGTTAATGGGCTATTCTGGTTATAACTTAGAAGGCTATGTATTATGGGACGAAAATTTTAACAAAAATAATTATTTTCTATATAATTTTCACTAATCATAAGGTGATATGAATGTAGCACCGGCAATGAAGACGCGAATTGTAAAGGAAGAATATTAAGGGCGTTAGGATAGTTGGACAAGGTTTCGTTGATGAAATTTTTAGGGTATTTAAAAATAAATTTCCAAATATTAGAATAAAATATTTAAATGCTAATGATGATATTGTTTATATGATAAAAAGAAGCTTAGGTTGAACTTTTTATTTTTGGGCAAAAGAAATCTAAGGGACTTTATGCCTCATTTGCAATAAATCGCCAGGGTTTAGCCGTTCCCACTTTAATCCCGATACGTGGTGTTTGACTGAAAGGCAAACTATGCTTAATGCAGCCTACATAAAGTTCATCATTATTGATCATGTCGATCTCATTCTGGTCTTTTGAAATGCCCAGATGACGACAAATTTTACCTGGACCATCTAAATGTAAGCTCGTCTTCTTGACATTATAGGTTTCTGTATCGTCTAATAATTTTAATCCTCGAATTAATACTGCAGCTGGAAATCCTTTCTGTTCCGTCACTATATTAAGACAATAATACATGCCATAGATGAGGTATATATAAGAAAATCCTGCTGGACCAAACATAATTTTTGTTCTGGGTGTGGGTCCTTTATAGGCGTGTGAGGCCGGATCGTCAAAGCCCATATAGGCTTCGGTTTCTGTTATGATGCCGCGATGTTGTTTATAAACCAAGACTTTTCCTAGTAACTCTTTTGCTACTAAAAGGGTATTGCGGTTATAAAAAGATCGGTTTAGTTTTTTCATAAAATTCTCTAAGAAAATTGATTAGCAATTATAATTTTACCATATTGAATTATAAAGACAATGTATATTAGGTAGTGTATATACTCAATACATAGTGTTTAAAAGAGTATACATCAACGACTTAAAGCAACACATAATAAATCACATAAAACCAGCTAAAAATCCCATGAATGATGGCCCACAAAACCGAGTGATTTACATTAAAAGAAATAGCCATGGCTAATGCTGAGCCGAAAGAAGTTCCATGGATAATAATGCTCGTCATAACTCTATCCTTTATCCTTTACGTATCATAACCGTTAAGCAACTTAAGAAGTTAAAACTTTTAAAGTGCTAGCTTATCAACCGCGCTATTTAACTCAACCACCGCATTAATCGATAACTGCAAATTATTTTTTTCTTGCTCGTTCAGATCAACTTCAATAATTTCTTCAATGCCGTTAGAACCTATTTTAACTGGAACGCCTACAAATAAGGGTTCTTTGACCCCATATTGACCTATTTTTAATTTGGCAGCGCAGGGGAAAATATGTTTTTGATCTCGCAGATAAGATTCAGCCATAGCAAGGGCAGAGGTAGCGGGAGCATAGAAAGCAGATCCGGTTTTAAGGAGTCCAACAATTTCTCCACCGCCATTACGAGTTCGGTGTACGGTGGCATCTAAACGTTCTTGAGTGATGCGTCCTTTTTTTACCCATTGTTCTAAACTGATACCGCCCACGGTACTTAAGCCAGTGAGAGGGACCATGCTATCGCCATGTCCACCCAAAACATAGGCTTGTACATCTTGGGTAGAAACGCCAAATTCCCAAGCAAGAAAGGTACGAAAGCGTGAGGAGTCTAGAATGCCGGCCATGCCAACAATGCGATTATCAGCTACCTTAGAATAATTTTGTAATACACGGACCATCACATCTAAGGGATTGGTAACACAAATAACAAAAGCATTAGGGCAATTTTCTTGAATCCCTTGTCCAACAGCCTTCATTACTTTGGCATTGATCTCTAATAAATCATCGCGGCTCATACCTGGTTTTCGTGGAATACCCGCGGTAATAATGACTACATCTGCATTTTTAATATCGTTGTAGTCATTACTGCCTATAATATGGGCATCAAAGCCTTCAACGGGCGCACATTGTGCTAAGTCTAGTGCTTTGCCTTGAGGTATACCTTCAGCAACATCAAAGAGTACAATATCGCCCAGTTTTTTAATGAGGGCAAGATGGGCTAAGGTACCGCCAATATTTCCTGCGCCGATTAAGGCTATTTTAGGTCTTGCCTTTGACATGCTGAAACTCCTTTTTACTTCCGAAATACCCTAATATCTCATTATATTATAGATATATTATATCCTTCGCGAATAATTTTTTGATGTTGCTTGGTAACTAAAGAATCTTACAGAGTCTTATAGTGGAGGATAATGTTTAGGATACTCACCAATTGCAACTCCTGTTTTGATAGCTGCTTTGGCAACCGCTGGGGGGACTTGCGATAATAATCGAGGATCTAAGGGGGTAGGTAATATATAATCGGGGCCAAAAGCAAGACCCGCTACAAAACTCTTGCAGCCCTCATATGCTTTGAATACGGATTCAGGAACGGGTTCTTTTGCGATATTTCGAATAGCATGAACGGCAGCGATTAACATCTCTTGGTTAATACGTTTTGCGCGAACATCCAATGCCCCTCTAAATAAGAATGGGAAACAAAGCACATTATTCACTTGATTGGGGAAATCGCTGCGACCCGTAGCCATGATAAGATCAGTTCGAGTTTGATGAGCCAGTGCAGGTTGAATTTCAGGATCAGGATTTGATAAGGCAAAAACAATGGGTTTTGCTGCCATTGATTTTAGCATTTCAGCAGATAAAAGATTGGAACCTGAAACACCAATAAAAACATCTGCGCCTTTCAGGGCATCTGCTAAGGTTCGTTCTTTGGTTTCAAGTGCGAAAGCAAATTTATAAGGATTCAGATCGAGCCGTCCTGCATGTATAACGCCTGAACGGTCTACCATGACTAAGTTATCTCGTTTAGCACCCAACGAGAGTAACAAGCGCATCGAGGCGATACCGGCCGCGCCTGCGCCTAAACAAACAATCTTAACTTTTGAAATATCTTTATTTTGTAATTCAAGAGCATTTAAAAGTGCTGCTGCAACGATAACAGCTGTACCATGCTGATCATCATGAAATACAGGGATGTTCAAGCGATCAATTAATGCTTGTTCAATTTCAAAACATTCAGGACCCTTAATATCTTCGAGATTAATGCCACCAAATGTAGGAGAAATATTAGCGACAGTTTCTATAAAAGCTTGAGGATTATCTGCTGCGATTTCGATATCAAAGACATCGATATTGGCAAATCTTTTAAAAAGAACGGCCTTTCCTTCCATGACAGGTTTACTGGCTAAGGGCCCTAAGTCACCCAAACCTAGGATGGCTGTTCCATTGGTGATAACCCCAACCAAATTACCTTTAGCAGTATATCGATAAGCATCTTCAGGGTTTTCTGCAATGGCGCGAACGGGTTCAGCAACACCCGGGGTGTAAGCCAGTGCTAGATCGAATTGTGTTTCAGTTGGTTTGGTGATTTGGATAGCAAGCTTGCCTGGGCTTGGAAATTCATGATAATCCAAAGCTGCTTTTTTCTTCAGTTCTATTTTGGGATTGAGTTCTACCATCAATCGATCGCCTTTATTATATTATTCAGCAGTTTTATCTTCTGAAGTGGCTTCATCTGCAGGTTTTTGACCCTTATTTAAGGAGAAAGATCCAAATCTGCCTTTGAAACGTTCAACTCGACCCGTGGTATCCATTATTTTTTGTTTGCCAGTATAGAAGGGGTGACATTCATTGCAAAGCTCAATGTTTAGATCCTTACCCAGGGTAGAAGAAGTAATAAAACTATGTCCGCAGCTACAGTTAACGGTAATTTGCTCATATTTTGGATGGATATTTGCCTTCATGTTGACCTCTCTCTGCCTTTCGATAAAGAAGAAATTCGATTTCGATCAAGTTCGATTAAGAAACCAAACTTATTTTCAAAGATGGAATCATACCTGATACAAGGAAAAACTGCAAGACCACCGTCGAAATACTTGGCCAGAGTAGAGATCAGTGTGGGGCGCCTTTACTCTAAATTGGTACAGGAGGAGGATTGAATTGACAGCCTTTAAATTATAGTTAACTTACAAAAAATGTATCTTTTTCATCGTATAGTCATTCAGCAATAAAATTCCAAGAAATATCCAATCAATGGTTAAAAACAGCTTAGCTGTCGTAAATGGTTTCAGAAACTTGGGATCATAAAACTTTGTTAACCTGGTTTTTACAGTCATATTGGGAAAATTGTCCAGCTAAAAATTACGCGGCTGGTCTATTAATGTTCTCGATGAAAGAAAATAGACAGGCTATCCAAAAACAGGCTTTTTTGTCGAGTCGGGTGCAGGCCGTCAAGACCATGCAGCTTTATTGAATTAAGAGCGGATTGATTTGCAATGTAAGAAAATTGTTGATTTTAGAGGATTCTTGATTCGGATTCGTGTAGAAAAAAGCCCAACTTTTTTGGTGCTCTGCCTTGGAGACTATACGAGAAAGTTAAATAGCAAATTAACTTAATCGCTATGCCAAGTTTGCGGCTCGCCTTCAGTCCATTGTGAGATGTGCTCAGGTGCTTTTACACGTGCCTGAGAATCCCATTTAAAATAACCTGTGCTTTGATCATGGACGTCTTTTGCAGCTTTTTCTATATCGCTATAAACCCCCAGTTCTTGATCATCTACTCCTAAATAATACTGGTTTTTTATATCCGATATAGGGGCTACCCAGAATGTGCCTAAACGCGTTTTTAGATACCACATATTAGCTCCTTCAATGAAAGTCAGAACCAACTGCGAAATGTACTGGTTATGATATTCATTATAGCTTGAACTATGATTAAATCCACTCAATTTTTAATAATCTACAATCTGAAATCTTATGAAGCTTTTGAGGGCTCATAATGTAACCTTTGAGGATTTACAAAATTAAGGTTTCATTAAGGGAGATGCCACATCGCCACCATCTACTGGTAAATTTGCACCTGTAATATAGGCAGCCGCCTTAGGATCAGCTAGAAAGAAAACGACATTTGCAATTTCTTCTGGTTTGGCAACGCGTTGCATGGGAACACCCACGGTTGCCTTTATATTAAATTCAGAATCGTTGCCGGGGAAAGCGGCTCTCTCAAGAGGTGTGTCTACGGGACCAGGGGAAATTGCATTAATGCGAACAACAGCGCGTTTTTCTTTCAAAGCACGTTGAGCAGCCTGATTCGACAAAGACCTTGTGATTGACAAAATAAATGCCTTAGCCCCTGCATAGATGGGTCGATGAGGGTCGGGGATAACACCATTTCGACTGGAGGTATTAATAATGGCAACAGGTAAATCTTTAGGTTGTTTTTCAAATATGAATTCTATTTCCCATTTTAAACAATAGAAAATACCCAATATGCTGGTTGCAAAAGGACTCTCTGCGTAAGGCGATGCAGCGGTATATTGCGTTGGGATAATAGCGGGTTTAGAGTTTTCTTTTAAAAACGGACTACTCGGTTGAGGAGGTGGCAAGCGAAATAATATCGAGCCATCTTCACCAATCATGGATTCAAATTCCATTTTAGTGATGTCACCTCCTGTTGTGACATCCCCGGGCTGCACGCCTGCATTGTTAAAACAAACATCTAAGCGCCCAAATTGTGCAAAAATTTTTTGAATGGATGTTTTGACTTGTGCTTCTACCCTAACGTCGCAGGGCCAATATTCAATTTTTTTTATTTGTTCGGGTTTTAAATTCGCTTTTAGATAAACTTGAGCTTGTTCCCATTTAGATTGATTCCGCCCGCATACTATGACATGGGCAGCATCAGCTTCAGCGAATTTAACGGCGGTTGCTAGGCCAATACCTGAAGTGCCGCCGGTAATAAAAATAACATTGTCATTAAACATTCGTTAATCCTTATTTTTAGGTTGGTTTCGAAAAAACGCTGATAAATTTTTTTATAGGGTAATTTATTGGGTAATATGACCGTATGCTATTTAATATAGCAGTTTCTAACAAAGGCATCCTATATGAATATCGATGCATATAACATGAGGGTTAGTGACTATACACTGAGGGTTACCCAAATCACTGTAAAAATCTATTAGTTGAATTTCATTTTGTTTGTATATGCCTCTTATCAGTATTTAAAACTCTTTAGAAATACCACCCCATTATACTATGCCCCGTATAGGAGCTACAGCTGTGGGACTTAATCTAATGTTACCGGAACGATGTCCAGATTAGACACCGTCCTTTTGCTGTTTGATTGGATTTAAGCTCTTTTCATGTTAAGATTTTCTTCTGCATCTAGATTATTGCATTACGGGGGAAAAGGATGAATAACCGCAATCAAAACTTAAAAGTTACTGGGATCACTAAAATCACTGAAGTCATTAAAAATATGGATAAAGTCATCTACAAGAAAAAATCATCCTCGAAGATATTAAAAGCCATGCTGGTTTTCTTGCTTTCTATACTACCTTTCACAAGCTCTTTTGCTGAAATTAAAACAGAACAGGCAATGACACCTCAAATGCTGTTTATTGAGGCTGTGCAGCAAGGGCAAATAGAGTCTGTAAAAAAATTTATTTCAGAAAACATGATTAATCCCAATCAGGTTTTTGAAGGAGGCGTCACGCCTTTGCATGTAGCGGTTATGTATAATCACGAAGCCATTGTTGCTTTGCTTATTCAAGCAGGGGCAAAATTAAATGAAAAAGACAGTAATACTTTGGCTACGCCGCTTCATATGGCTGCCTTATATGGTCGAACTTCCGTTGCCAAGTTGTTAATACAGAAGGGGGCCAATATAGAAGAAAAAATGAAATTTGGTATCACCCCATTGATGGTTGCAGCTCAATTTAATCAGCCTCAAATTGTGGAGGTGTTATTAAATGCCAAAGCCAAGGTCAATCAGGCCGATGAAGAAGGATTTACTGCTTTGCATTGTGCAGCACAAACAGGAGATGAAATGACGGCCAAGTTGCTTTTGAAGCATGGGGCTAGATTAGATGCTCGCGATAGAATGCATGCTACGCCTTTAACCGTTGCAAAGCAGAATAATAAAATAGAAATACAGCCGTTATTAACGGATGCGAATACAAAAGAATGAGTCATCGGGGGCAAATCTCGATTTGTGGCAAACTAGAATAATATTTTTTCAATAATCGAGACTTGTCCCGCCAAGATTAGAATAACGGATCCGGCGAACTACCACTATTTTCCCAATCCCACATTGAATCTGATTCAGAACGTTGATTTGCTTTGGGAACGGTTTCTTCAGTAAATACTTCATACATAGAACCACCCAATCTTCCGGAAGAAGGATCAATCTTCACTGTCACAACGCCCGGTGGCATTAATGGAGGATGCTCTGGTTTCCCCCTTAATACTTCCTCCATGAAATATATCCACATAGGCAGAGCTGCAACCCCACCATATTCCCTTAAACTCTTAGGTTCATCGAACCCCATCCAGGCTGTAGCGACAAGGTCGCGGTTATAACCAGAAAACCAAGCATCGAACCAGTCATTTGTGGTCCCGGTTTTTCCAGCGAGATCATGTCGTCCCAAACGTTTTGCACGTTGGGCTGTTCCTTTTTGGATAGTATCCTGAAGCGCAGAAGTAATCAGGTATGCAATTTGAGGACCAATGGCCTCTACAGGGGGTGGTGGTGGAGGTTCATCCACCAGATTTCCTTGATAATCTCTAATACTTTTAATGACGTGGGGTGTGACCCGGTTACCACCGTTTGCAAATACAGAATAGCCAGCAGCCATCTGTAAAGGTGTAAAGTTACTCACGCCCAATGCTAAGGATAAGACGGGGGGCATTTTGCTGCGATCGAAACCAAAACGTTCTATATAGTCAATGGCTTCATTCACGCCGACTGCTTGTAACACTCGAACCGTGACGAGATTTTGTGATTTACTCAAGGCAACCCGTAAGCGTGTGGGGCCATAAAATCTGCCAGAAGCATTATGAGGATGCCAGGCAACTCCTGTAACCGGATCGACATAAGTGACAGGTGCATCATTAAACACACTGGCCAGGGTGTAGCCATCCGCCAATGCAGCGGCATATAAAAAGGGCTTAAAGCTAGAACCGGGCTGCCGTTCTGCTTGTGCTGCGCGATTAAAATTACTTAAGTTGTAATCAAATCCACCGACTAGCGCCAAGATAGATCCATCTTGAGGTTTCAAAACAACAAAAGCTGCTGCGGCGTCTGGGATTTGTCCAAAACGCCAAGTCTTTTGATCCCACATTTGTTGGGCATAAATAACATCCCCTACCTTAAAGGAGGCTCTTGCCCAAGAATAACCAGAAGAAGGAATTTGAATGATTTGTCCATCCTGTAATAAAACGCTGATCTTTGAACCTTCAAAGCGAGTAACAACGCCTGGGAATAAATTTCCGTAGGCTGGAATTTCGCTTAATTTTTCTGTCCATTCATCTGTCATATTTTCAATGCTTTTATTTCGCGGCAGCGTAAATGAAGGAAGTTTATTTTTTGCACGATAACCATGTCGTTGGTCATATTCCAGTAGAGCTCTACGTAAAGCATAATTGGCTACATTTTGATATTCACTGTTGACGGTAGTGGTGACTTCATACCCTAAGGTGTAAATAGCTTCACCATAGCGGTCAAAAAGCTCTTGTCGGACCATTTCAGCGATATAAGGTGCTTCTAATTCAACAGTTCTGCCATGATAACGGGTAGGCAAAGGAGCATTGATGGCAGAATTATATTGTGCTTGGGTTATGAAATCGTAAGACAGCATTTGTTCTAATACATATTTGCGACGTTTATAAGCCGCTGCTTTATCATGCAATGGGTTTAAGCTAGAGGGTGCTTGTGGTAACCCGGCAATCATGGCAATTTGATCTAAAGTTAAGTCTTCTACTGTTGTGCCATAATATACTTCTGCAGCTGCAGCGACCCCATAGGCTCGTTTTCCGAAATATATTTTATTTAAGTAGAGTTCTAAGATTTCGTCTTTCGTGAACTCTTTTTCGATTTTTAAGGCCAGCAAAATTTCACTGAATTTACGTATGAAGGTTTTCTTTCTGGTTAAAAAGTAATTTCTGGCTACCTGCATGGTGATAGTACTACCCCCTTGCGTAACCGAGACATTGCTCATGAGTCGAACACCAGCCCGCATAAGACCACGGATATCTACCCCAGCGTGATCATAGAAGCGCCGATCTTCAGCGGCTAAAATAGCATTAATCAGATCTTTGGGTACTTGATTCAGTGTAATGGGAGTCCGTCTAGCCTCTCCAAATTCAGCGATTAACTTACCATCGTTAGAATAAACCCTAAGAGGAACTTGTAACCGCATATCTTTCAGCATTTCAACTGAAGGGAGGGTAGTTTCCAAATAAGCAGCTCCGGCAATCACCAGAACCACCATTACTGCCAAAGTGCCAATGAAGGCACGTCTAATAATTAAAAAAATTGCTCGCATGAGTTACTCAGCCAATTATAAAAAATGAAGAACTATAGCAAGTATAATACCAAACACAAACAATATAACGCTATAACTCTAGTCTATATTTTGTTCGCAAACTAAATATTAAGATATTTGCGGGAATGATCTCATTCGAATTTTTTGATAACAATGTAAGAGATACGTGGCTTTTAAAAAAAATCAACCCTGATTCTGATTGACAGCCAGTTTGATAGACAATCAAAAGGCTTAGAATGGGTCTGAAAGGATATTAAATGTTTGATTATATTAAAGAAAAAATTATTTGGCACTGGCGTGGGCAATCATCCTCTTTATTGACTATAGATATTAATCCCCCTGTGGTCACCCTCATAGAAATCGTTAAAAGAGGGAATGATTATATTTTAGAAAGTTATATTAGTGACACATTGTCTTGTCATCTCACTTCTTTTTTTTCTGATTTATCTTCTGAGGTTGTTGAATCTTTAGCCTCTACCCTCAAAATTTTAATAAAACGTTCTGGAAGTCGCTGTCGCTCTGGGGTTATAGCCCTGTCTGGGCCCTCTGTCGTATCTCGGCAGGTTACCTTAGAAGAAAATACAGATTTGGCAGATGCAGATGACATTCGAGATCAAATAGACCTTTTTTATGATCAGGTTATCCCTTTCCCCCTCGAGGATAGCTATTACGATTATGTATTGATGGGTTGTCAACCGGAGCACAACAATTTACTTGTCCATTCAAAAGCGAGGGGCCAAAGGGAAGTATGTATTGCCGCATGCCCCCGAAATAAGGTGGAAGCTTGGGTGTCTTTGTTTGCCGCTGCAGGTGTTCAAGTGGAAATAGTTACGTTATCTTCTTCAAGTATTCAAAGGGCATTGAGTTTGATTTTAGAGCCATTGCCAGACTCTAGGCCAAAGCTCGAAACAGAAGCCGTAATTACCTTGTTGGATCTCGGAAAAAATCTCAGTACGGTCTATATATTCCAAGATAATCGCTTGCTGTTGATGAGGGAATTCCCTCCCTACACACTGGAACTATCACAAGAACTTAAACAGCAGCTATGTGAACAAATAAAAATCAACCTAGAACAATTTATGGCTGGTCAAGAAAATTTGACGATTAAATCATGGATTTTATCGGGCGAATGCTCTTTGATCGAGCAGATGAGGGAGTCCATAGAAAAAATTCTGGCATTTTCAGTGCAGATTGCCGATCCCTTAGCGAAGTTTCATTGTTCAGACAAAATACCCAAACAAGACTGGGGAAAGATACGAGCAGAAGGCTCTTCAAAGATGACAAGTTTGGGATCGATGTTAAGTGCCTTCGACAATCGACAGGGCCACGCGAACATAAGAAGAATTAATTTATTGCCTTGGCGTGAAAAAACAAGACAAAGGAAAAATAAACAATTTTTTAGTTTCGGGATTTTGGTCGTGATTTTGGCTTTTGGTTTTATTGGAATGATCATGGGATGGCTTTATTATCAAACGCTTAAAGTAGATGCCAATATTGCCTATCTGCTAGCAGCAAAAAACAATTTTAGAGAAAGCATAAAAGAAGCGGAAGCATTGCAACAAGATAAACAAACATTATTAAAACATATAGAAGTGATTGATATGCTGCAGTTGCATCGTACTAGATGGATAAAGTTTTTTGATGCCTTGCCAGCCTCGATTCCCGAAGGTTTGTATTTAAGCTCATTAACAGGAAAAGGCGATACAGTTATTCTTGAGGGAAACGCGAGAACACATTGTTCGGTTGCTGCATTGTTGAAAGCTCTGGCAGAGTATAAAGGGTCGTGTTCATGTAAAGATATTAAATTAACGGAGATTGCGACGGATAGTAGACAAGATAGCGGGCTTAGATTCAAATTGCAATTCATACTCTTCGCGAATGAATTTTAGGCCTAAAACTCATTCGCTTTGAGTATGGTTTACATTAGACGAGTTAACAGGAAATGGAAAAATGAAAGAACTGGCTTTTGATTTTGAAACCTTAGATTTTAGCCAAATTGGGCAGTGGCCAAAAAAAGTGAAGGGGTCTTTGTTGTTTATCCTTTTTATTATCAGTTTGTATTTTGGCTACGTGATGCTCATTGAAGAGAGTTGGCTAGAGTTGCATCGATCGGAAACCCAATGCCTTGTCTTGCAACAAGAGTTGGCAAACACAGCGAAACAATTCAGCAATCGAGAATTTTTTAAAGATCAATCCGGACAAATTGGTTTGTCGTTAGAGGTCTTAAATCGCCAGTTGCCTGCTCAGAACGAAGAAGCAAAATTATTAGAAAACATTGCAGAACAAGCACTGCAGTGTCGTTTAAAAATTCGAATGGTGAAGCCCCAACCAGAACAATATAAAGAATGTTATGTAGAAAATCCCATTATTATATCTATGACGGGAGATTTTCATGGGTTGGGTGAATTTGCCAGCCATCTTTCTAGTATGTCACCTATTATAACGTTGGAGGATTATTCACTGCAGTATAATAAAGCAGGGGAGACATTAGACATGCAACTGTTACTAAAAACCTATCGGTCTGTGAATAACACAGATAAAAAACAGTCGGATGAAGACAACAACAGAAATAATTATTCAGAAAAGAATATATTTTCATAGAACATGAAACATAGGGCATGGAATATAATACCATATGTTAAGACAAATTTTTTTTAAAGGTCTCTTTCTTTTCTTCATAGGGCTGCTTTCGGGTTGTCAAATAGAACCGGATCCTGTTTTGCAGAGTCTTGTCGAACAGGATATGAAAACGAAATTGCAAATCTCTGAAATAGAAACCATTCCTGAAGTAAAAAAATGGGAACCCTATCGCTATGGTGCTAGTCATTTACGAAGCCCCTTTGAAATGGGAAATCTTGCGCAACTCGATAAACCAGCGGTAGAACACCATGCGCAACACCAGGAGGAATCTGCTCGCGCAAAGGAGCTCTTGGAACTATACCCCTTAGATTCATTGAAGATGGTAGGCATTATTCAAAAAGAAGATTTGGTTTTCGGTCTCGTACGAGACAATGGGGGCCATATTCATCGAGTCAAGGCTTTAGATTATATAGGGCAGAATGAAGGAATCATTGAAACTATAGATGAGAAAGGAATTGGGATTCGTGAAAAGCACTATAAGAATTCATTAGAACCAGAAGAAAAACTCATTATCTTGCCTTTTTCTTCGAAGGCTGATGGTTCATGAAAAAGAAATCTAGCTTGTTACCTTATGTGCTGCTATCTTTGTTGCTCTATTTTTTTTGCATGGCTTCTAACGAACCAGTTTGGAGTAAAGACGCGGAAATAAATCCTGTTTATGAAGGAGAATGCATTTCTCTTAACTTTCAAGATATTGAACTGCGTTCTGTATTGCAAATAATATCTGATTTCGCAGGCTTTAACTTAATCACCAGCGATAGTGTGAGGGGCAATATCACCTTAAGGTTACAAAATGTTCCTTGGGATCAAGCCTTAGATTTGGTTTTAAAAAGTAAAGGCTTGGATAAAAGACAAGTTGGGAATGTTATGATGGTGGGCCCCTTGGAAGAAATGAATTTTCGTGAAAAACAAGAATTAGAAAGCCAGAAACAGACTGAAGATTTGGGGAGATTGCATGCGGCATTCGTCCAAATCAATTATGCCAAGGCGGAAGATTTAGCTATTTTGTTAAAAGAAAAAGGAAATTCTCTGATGACGGCTCGAGGCAATGTGACGGTAGATAAAAGAACCAATGCCCTTTTAATTCAAGACACCTTGATAAAATTAGCCGAAATTAAAGAATTATTAAAAAAATTGGATGTTCCCGTGCGTCAGGTGGAAATTTCAACACAAATTATTACCGCCGACAATACCATTGAAGACGCCTTAGGTTTACATTTTGGTGCAGGGACACAAACGCCACTCGGTATTCTAAACCTTGCGAGAGAAGGTTCCCAGAATGAACCAACTAGAGAAGGTTTGTTTAGTGATCTTTCCGCTACCATGACGGGCGGTGGACTTGCGAGATTAGGTTTGGCTTTATCAAGGCTGCCCAATCACATATTGTTGGATTTGGAACTGCAAGCATTAGAATATGAAGCCAAAATTAAAACCATTGCTAGACCCAAATTAACAACCGTTGATCAAAATAAGGCCTATGTAGAAGCAGGGGTTGAGATTCCCTATCAAGAAATGACGGCAGGAGGATCAGCGAGTGTTGCATTTAAAAAAGCCGTTTTACGTTTAGAGGTTACCCCACAAATTACGGCCAATAATAAAATTTTACTTGATCTTATCATTAGTAATGATTCACAAGGGACTATAACAACCCAAAATACAGGGACCGGTGCCACTAGCCAAGTTGTAGGTATTAACACCAACAAATTACAAACGAAAGTTTTAAGCAATAACGGTGAAACCATTGTTTTAGGGGGAGTGATTACCTTAACAGATGCAGATACTCAAGCTAAATTGCCAGTCTTGGGAGATTTGCCTTGTTTTGGTAATTTATTTCGCAATAAATACAAAAAGGATAACCGTAAAGAACTATTAATTTTTATTACTGCAAAAATCATTAAGTCGCATGAGGAATCGATGATAAATGAGTGATTTCTTATGCGTATCAGGTATGTTGGTTTCCTTATCCAAGATGAATATGTTTTTTAAAATTTAATATAAATTGTTGCTTATCCGAGGCCCACAAGGCACCTATTTTATTTATTACAAACCTTATGTCTATGGTAAAAATTTTTTGTCTCACTATGGAATCTTTAGAAAGCCCAGCTGACTCTAAATTCTGAATTTCATAATCACCGTACCATTTTGTATGGCTCGCACTTGTTATCATGGCTAAAGTAATATGACCTGTCTCAATTTGATATTGTTTTGAACTAATGACTAGTGCAGGCCTTTTTTTAGATTTTGATGAATCAGTAAACGGAAAAGGAACAACGACAATTGAAAAGGGATCATAAGTCATTGTAAGCCTCGTCGTCTTCAGGGGATCCCCATTCTGATAGATTGGCTGTTAAAGCCATATGATAAGCATAATCAATGGGTTGAAGTTTTTTTAGGGTAACTTTCCCTTTGGATATTTCGAATTCAATTTTATCACCCGCTTTTAAGTCTAGTTCATGTCGAATATCGACAGGTATAGTCGTTTGTCCCTTTTGAGTTATGGTAGAAATATGTATATGCACTTTAAACCTCTCTTTTAGTATGAATGTAAGGAAAGCTTACCTCATTACTATATTAGCTTAAATTTACTTAATAATAAAGAAAAAAACACCCTAAGATGTCATGAAAAATACCATCATTCAAAAATAATGAACCCAATTTCAAAAATCTATCCTAGTTATTCAATTAGCAAATAAAATATGTTAAAAGAGTATTACATCATAATAATGATAAAGACTTTCATTTCTTGTATAATTTGTGTCAGGTATGATAGTTGCGGTACTCTTTTGAATCGCGCTAATAGACAATAGAGTTTAGAGGTAATTTAAAGAGGCAAAAATGATTGATGAAATTCCAGAACGTGATAATTTACCCAGCAAAACACCCGAAAGCGCCTTGTCTTTAACTAGACTGGCAATTCTATTAACGCTGGTTTTTGCGGTTCTTTTGGCAATGCTGCTGGGTTCTCGAGCTTTAGATATGGTGGCAGCCAAATTATGGCCTGATCCCACAACCTCTCAACCCAAGCTCATCAGTGCTTATTCAGGGACAACTTCATCAACGCCAACACCCGTAGCTAATGTCAACCCTGCAATAGGTACATCAGTACAATCTGCGGCAGAAACGCAACAGCATAATCAAAGCAATTTAGCTGTGCAATCAAAAAAGATTAATCAACTGCCACCTTTAAATTTCAAAAAATCAGCTGAAACTCCCTCCCAATCAACGGAAATCAAAGAACAAGCAGTCGCATCGGGTACAGGCACCTTAGCTAATCCTCTTAATGCAAGCAATTCAGCTGGAGAACTTGGTACAGCCAATTCAGTTAAGATGGCAAGTTCAGCAAACATGAATCCTGTAGGGGCAGACAAAATAGAGCAGGAAAAAACCAGAGAAGCTTTGAATAAATCGAATGAGAATGTTAGTGAGACGCTAGCTTTAGAACAAGTAGGGTTGGCGCAGCCTGCCACAGATGCCAAAAAGATGCCTTTGGAAACTTCACTTAAGAACGCAGCGGAAGCAACGCAGAAAGAAAATGAACAAAAACTGCAACAGGGCTTAAAGTCTTCAAAGCCGCATGCAAAAGCGAAAGATGCTAAACAATATTCGACATCTGAAAAAGAAATCTTAAAAAGCGACCCTAGGCATTATACGGTGCAGATATTAGGCATGCATAATAAAAATAAATTAAAAACCTTTGTTAACGACGCCAAATTGCAGGGCAGGGTACGTTATTGCCGTGGTGAACACCAGGGAAAGGCTTGGTACATATTGGTATATGGAGACTATGCCACCCGAGAAGAAGCTCAAAAAGTGATTGCAGGATTACCAGAAGAAGTAAAAAAACAAAAACCTTGGGTTCGAAGTGTAGCGTCGCTCCAGGGGACTCTGCATGCTCGCGAATGATCGCTTAATACGATCTCTTTTTCGAGAAAAGGTCGATCGCACCCCTGTATGGATCATGCGCCAAGCAGGTAGATATCTTCCTGAATATCGAGCCCTTAGGCAAAGGGCGGGGGATTTTCTTACTTTATGTAAAACCCCAGAATTAGCCTGCCAAATTACCTTACAACCCATTGAACGATTTCCTCTTGATGCGGCGATTATTTTTTCCGATATTTTGACTATTCCAGATGCATTTGGTCTAGGATTACATTTTGTGGAAGGAGAAGGACCCTGTTTTGAAAATCCTGTTCGCAGCCACCGGTCGATCACTTCTTTGCCACACATTGATCCTAATATTGAACTTGCTTACGTCATGGACGCTATTCGGATTACAAAAAAAACTTTGGCCAATAAAATACCTCTCATTGGGTTTTCCGGCAGCCCATGGACTTTAGCTTGCTATATGGTCGAGGGAAAATCTTCCAAAGATTTTAATGAAATAAAACGTCTTTTATATCATGATCCTTCTTTATTACATCAATTGCTTTCACATTTAAGTCAATCTGTGACCGACTATTTAAATGCACAAATTGAAGCAGGTGCAGATGTATTAATGATTTTTGATACCTGGGGCGGATTGTTATCGCATCATCATTATCTGGAGTTTTCTTTAAGATATATGCAACGCATCATACAAGGCATACAGCAAATCGAAAATACACAAAAGAAAAAACATAAAACACCTATCATTTTATTTACCAAAAACGGAGGTTTATATTTAGAAGATATCAGCCATACCGGATGTGACGCGATAGGTTTAGATGGATTGGCAGATTTACGAATTGCTAGACAAAAGGTGGGGCACCAAGTGGCGCTGCAAGGCAATTTGGATCCTGCCGCTTTATATGCCGAACCAAAGGTGATTAAGCAATGGGTAAAACGAGTATTGGAAGACTTTGGGCAAGGATCTGGCCATGTTTTTAATTTGGGCCATGGCATATCCCCCGATATAAACCCGGAGCATGTATTAGCGATGGTTGAGGCGGTGCATGAATTGAGTCCCGCATATCATAAGTAGATACCACCCTTCGCGAATGAATTTTACAGGAGCATGATCGATATGAATTATAGCGTCATTTTTCCAGGAACTTTTGATCCTATTACGAATGGTCATCGAGACTTAATTGAGCGGGCTGCTAGAATGTTTGACAAAGTTATTGTGGGCATTGCAGAAAATAAACAAAAAAATCCCTGTTTTTCATTAGAAGAAAGAGTGAATCTGGTTAAAATTGTCTTAAGCCATGTTAAGAATGTTGAGGTAGAAGGTTTTAACAATTTATTAGTCGAATTTACCCGGGGGAAAAAAGCAAATGCGGTTATTCGCGGCTTAAGAGTGGTTTCAGATTTTGAATATGAATTTCAATTGGCCAATATGAATCGACGCCTAGCCTCAGAAATTGAAACTATTTTCTTAACCCCTTCCGAGCAATATTCTTTTATCTCCTCTACCTTACTGCGTGAAATAGCAGCACTTGGGGGCGACGTTAGTTCCTTTGTACATACAGATGTTGCTAAGGCACTTATTAAACGTTTTGAAAAGCCAATATTAACCCTAGAATAATACTATGTATAAACTCTAAAACATTAGCGCAAAGAGTATATTAGATGGCATTAAAAATTACTGAAGAATGTATTAACTGCGATGTATGTGAAGCTGTTTGCCCAAATCAAGCTATTTCCAGTGGCGAACATTATTATGTTATTGATCCGCTAAAATGCACGGAGTGCGTTGGTCATTTTGATGAGCCGCAATGCCAGTTGGTTTGTCCTGTTGCTTGTATTCCTAAAGATCCAAATTATGTGGAGGAAAAAGAAGAACTATTGGAAAAGTATCGGACCCTATTTTCTCGGAATTAAGAGAAATGCATTTCACGATCCTTTTTTAATACTCAATTGCTGTAGGTCGCGCAGGTTAATTTGATTTATCTTTGTTTATGCTTAAACTAAAATATGTCGATTAAATTTTTATAGCAGTTCTCTTGGTTTCTTAGGGAGGGCATACTTTCTTGGAGATCAATTTTAGGGTCATGTCATTAAGTAAAAAAAGTAATGAATAATCGCTCCCTAGGAAAAACTTAATATAGTCGTATTTGAGATATTTTACTACTCAAAACATGGAAGATATATGACAAAGGTTTATGGATCAATTGTTTGGTTTATAGCCACATTATTTGTCGTGTATTCATTTTGTCTTAACACAGCAGCCGCTGTTTTTGCAGAAGCCATAAAAAATAGCCTTAATGTCAGTGATCTTGGCGTGTCTATTGCAACAGCTGCATTTATATTAGGTTTTGCTTGTATGCAAATACCGGCAGGCTATCTACTGGATAAATTCAATGCACGCCTGGTTGTCAGCACTGGGGTATTTTTATTAGCAATCGGAAATGTCTGCATTTCATTTTCGGAAAATATAGTTATTTACACTTTATCAAATTTTTTACAAGGTGTGGGTGCTTCTTTTGCATTTATCGCTGCAGCAATCTTAGTTTCCCAATGGTTTGAAGAAAAAGTATTTCCTATATTATTCGGACTCACTCAAACACTTTCTTGTATAGCAGCAGGTTTTATTCATTATTACTTTACCCTCGCTTTAACTACCCATGGTTGGAACAAGATCTATCAAGTTTTGGCCATTTTTGGCTTCTCCTTATTGATTCTTACAGTGCTTATTGTGAAATCGCCACCCGGTTATAAATATGATCCCAATATTTCATTAATTAAATCACTTAGCCTCACCATTAAAAACAAACAGATCTGGTTATGTTCTATTGCCGGCGCCACATCTTTTGGTGTGCTGCTCGCCTATGCGGGCTTTTGGTATCTCAGAGTTCAAAACTATTATGCTGTAGATAAGCTTAAAGCTGTAATTGTTAGTGGGATGATTTTTGCAGGTATTGGTATTGGCACGCCATTATTGGGGTGGTTGTCAAATGTATTTAAGACAAGAAAAATGCTGATTCATCTAACCATTTGTATAGGAACAATGTTACTATTGCTGGGTATATATATGCCTCATTATGACAATCATTTTCTGATTATTATCAACATAGTTTCATTTTTCATTGGATTCTTTTTATCAGGTTCTAATCTTTATTATACGATGGTAAGTGAGATAGCGAAGAATAAATCGCGTGGCGTGGCGTTAAGCATATTAAATACTTCGGTATTTATATTTAATACATTGATGTTATTTATTCCTTATATATTTATAACCACATTGTCTAAAGATTTTTTTACCTACCTTTGGATATTACCATTTTTCCTTATCTTTTCATTGTTGTTGCTCTACTTTATTAACGAAACTTATTCATCCCAGCGGGAGGCCTTATCATATGTCAGATAAAACAGGGTATAGAGGTCGTATTTTTTACTTTAAAGATTCAGCCACGCTGGCCAATTTGCCCATTCATAAGGATAAACAATCAGAGAAAGATTGTCAGTATGTAGACATTTTGGATGGTGTTTTGATTGTTGAATCAGGAAAAGTGGTTGAAGCTGGCAGCTATGAAGATTTAAAAAATAAACTAACCAACGTGAAGGTAGTCGATTATAAAGGAAAAATTATAACCCCAGGTTTTATAGATACGCATCAACATGCCAGCCAAAGTGCCATTGTGGCTGCTTATGGTGACAAGCTTTTAGATTGGCTAGACAATTATGTCTTTCCATCAGAAAGCACTTACAGTGACAATGCGATAGCGACAAGAGAATTAAATTTCTTTTTAGATCAGCTTGTTAGAAATGGAACAACAACAGCAGTTTCCTATGGTCCTTTATTTTACGGTGCGACCGATATATTTTTTGAAGCATTGAAAAAAAGAAATATGCGTTTTATTACCGGCAATATTATCATGGATAAAAATGCGCCTGATTCTCTTATGTTAACCACACAAGAAAATTACGACAATACTAAAAAATTGATTGAAAAATGGCACAATAAAGGCAGACTTTCCTACTGTATTTCTCCACGATTTGCATTATCCTGCTCGGAGAAAATCCTTGAGTTGTGTGGTGAACTTAAAAAAGCACATCCAGACTGCTATATTCAAACGCATTTAGATGAAAATGTAAATGAAGTTGCTGCAGTGAAAAAACTTTATCCAAAAAGTAAAAACTATATGGATGTTTATGATCACTTTGGCCTCGTCAGTGATCGAACTGTTTTTGGTCATTGTATTCATACAACCGAGGATGAACTTAAATTATTTCAAGAAACCAAAGCGATTATATCTTGGTGTCCATTAAGTAATAACTTTTTAGGAAGCGGTTTATTTAATTTTGCTAGAGCCTCGAAATATACAGATAAAATTACTTTAGGCACCGATTGGGGAGGAGGAAATTGTCTTTCCATGTTTGCTGTAATGGATGATGCCTATAAAGTATCTATGCTAAATAGCGTTAAATTACCCAGTATGGTTCGCTGGTATATAGCAACATTTGGATGCGGCAAAAGCGTTACAATTAGAAAACAAAATCGGCAATTTTGTTAGAGGCAAGGAGGCAGATTTTATAGTCATTGATCCCGATGTGACTCCGTATTTGAAATATCGCAAAGCAAAGATCGATGATATTTTTGAGTTGCTTTTTATTTTGATGACGCTGGGTTCGGAAGTGAATATTATAGCAACCTATATATATGGTAAACCTGCTTTTGTTGCGGCGGAGTCTGTAGATAATAAAAACCCAGAATGTTAAAAAAGTTCAATAGCATAGACATATTGAACATGATGAGTTCCCAACTAAGCCTAAAAAAAGAAACATTGATTATTGGCAATCATTAGATTAAAGAAAGTATGGTCTTATGTGTATGTGTTAAACGATTTAGGCTTTGGCAAACGATATAACGATGAAAGATTAATGCCAAATTTGGATTCTCACGTTCCATGCGGATTAAATTATCAAAAGATAGTCGATAAAGAAAAGAAGAGATTTTTGCTCGGCAAGAAAAAATCTGTTTCATTCCAAGATACAAGCTGGTTTCGCCCAAAAACACACCAGGATAAATAGTTTTCATTCTGATTTCATGACAATTTGAATTTTGATAAAGCAAATCCAATACCCCTGACTCTAAAAAATAAATATCTTGTAAATCATCTCCTTCTGAGAAAAGCAGAGCCTGTTCATTAACTTTGATTGGCTCAAGATAGTTTGAAAAGGTTTTTAATTCAGATTCTTGGGGAAATATGAGCGCTAATTGTCCTGCAAAATAAGTTTTCCAGTTAAGTGTTTTCTGCTGTAAAAAATAATTTTCACACCACTCTAGGCTGTAATCCAGATCTGAAAAACAAAGGAAGAGGTTGTCTTCTTCTGTAAATTTGAGAAAGCTCAGAATATTTTGAAAAATATCTTGAGATAAATGGCTGAAAATTATTTTAACCTGATGTTCTCTTGCATGTTTATAGAGCCTGAAAAATCCTTCGGCGGAAGAAGGATCCATGCCTTGTGTATTTCTGAAATCAAGGATAATAAAATAAAGTTTCGAATGGTTTTTGTTTTCCATTCTAAGGATCAGTTTTTCAATTAAAGTGTTAATGTTTCCAAAAAATAGATATCCTTGCAAAATAATAATATCGATACCGGGTCTATAAGTTTTAAGTATTGCCTCTGCGGCCATGCCTCGTTCATTATTGCTTTGCAGATCTAAACCGGTAAGCGTATTACGTACGGTACTTGTTTGGCCATAACGATAATCAAAAACAAGTAAAGAGGCAACCACACCTAAAAAAATGCCTATCAAGAAGCCGTCTAAAACAATGATTAAAAAAATAAACCAAAGCAAGGCATAATCTAACCTGGATAATTTAGTTCTAGTATCTAACAACCAACTTTTAATCAACCCAACTCCACTCATTAATGGAATACTGGCCACTATAAATAATGGGGCCTTCTGTAAAAGGGAAGTTCCAAAGAAAAGTCCAGAAAATAAAACAAGAGTGACTATAACCCCCACCCAACGGCTTGTAACGCACATTTGATAATTGCGTAAAGTGGCAGACAGCGCAGCACTTACAATGGTGCCGCCACCCAATAGTGGTAGAACAATGTTTGATATTCCAGTGTATTTAAGCTCTCTGTTGTAATTAAATTCATGCTGAGTTTCCTTTTCGATGCCGTTTAATGTAACTAAAAGAAAAAGCGGAGTGATGATCAAAATGGCAATACTGTTTCCCAAGACATTGCGATCCAGAAATGCTTTCCAGTGTACATTTGCAAAAGATAACATCTGAAAAGGATTTGCAAATTCCCCTCCGCTTGTCATATGCGATTGATTAGACAGTCTAAAAGATTCCAAAGGAATATCAAATAGATAGGCGATTAAGTAAAACAAAACCAAAGCTATCACATAGGTCATTGGCATGATAAAGGGTTGATCAAAACGTTTTTGTAATACCATAATAGTTATTACTAAAATCACTGCGGCTAATAATTGTATAATGATTTGGGGATTCAATAAACTTTTTGGTAGGGCATGAATGGCATTCCCCAAAATCAGCTCTAAGGAAAAAGCTATCAATATCCAACCCGAAGCAGCCAAAAATGCAACAATAACAGGATAAGGCACGAAACGAATCAAATTGCCCAATTCAAATTTTCCAAGCAGCCACAGGAGTATGCCAGAGAAAATGCAAAGTAAGATTAGAGCCATATAGATTGTATAAATGGGGTTGAAAGAATCGGAGGCCCCTGAATCAAGAAAGGGAGTAGAGAGGTTGGTTACTAAAGATGCACTGATAAGCGCAAAAATCGCGAGATTACTGGTTTGCAACAACGACATAAGAGAGGGTAAAGAACTAAAGCGAGATCCAAATAGACAACCTACGATATTACTTATAATAATTAGATTAAAACCATAAGCCAAATAATGTGATATTGGGCCTTTAAAAATCAAGGAAGCAAACGAATAGGCTCCTAATAAATAAAGTATCCCGGTGCAGAGGGCAGCTAAAATTAAATTAAAATCTAGTTTTGTCTGTATTTTTGGCATAAAGGCTCTATTCAAAGAAAGTGGCAAGGAAAATACACGTCGTATTGCTGAATAAAAAAAGAGAATCTATAAAGATTATGGATGATGGTGTAATAGTTGACAAATCTCCATAAAATTAGATAGTATAAAATGCTCATAAGAATGAAGTTGAAATTGGAAGTTAATATCATTAGATGTTGGTTTTATGACTTAATTTTATGTAAAAATATGAATAATGGGCCACCGGCGACGATAAAATGTAGTGCTGGTTTCACCACAATAGTTAGGATTTGCTTTCTCTTAGCGAATAATTTTTACAAACAATTCTCCTTTTGTTGTAATCCATGCTCTTTTCATAATTTGTGTATTAAACGAAATGCCAATATTTCCTTTCGGATCAATTGCAATGACTCCAATCCCGTGTTCTCTTCTTTTGAAAGTAACCCTATTGATAATATAATCACAAGCTTCTTGCAGGGTATATTTTTTGAATTGTACAAGCATGGATATCGTATGAGCGACGACATTGGTTATTAGAATCTCACCGCTTCCTGTACCAGAAACTGCACAAGTTTTATTATTTGCGTAGCATCCTGCTCCGACGATACAACTATCCCCGATGCGACCCGGTAAGCAGTAACTCGTCCCTCCAGTAGAGGTGGCTGCAGCCAAATTTCCATTTCTATCGAGAGCCACGGCACCAACGGTTCCAAATTTTCTTTTTGAACGCTGGTTCTTATATAACGCTTCTCTTTTTTTTTCTTTTAAAAATTCTTGGAATTGATGTTCGGTTACAAAATAAGCATTAGGTTCAAATTCTATCTCTTTCGATTGCGCAAAATCTATTGCGCCTTGGCTGGAAAGAAATACGTGTTTTGTTTTCATCATGACATTACGAGCAAGCACCACAGGATTTTTTACCCCCTTTACGAGTGCAACAGCGCCCGCTCTTAGCTTCTTGCCATCCATAATTGAGGCATCCATTTCAACTTCACCTCGACTATTTAAGGCGGATCCTCGTCCTGCATTAAAAAAAGGATCATCTTCTAGCATTATTACTGCATTTTCCACCGCATCTAAGGCAGACCCTCCCCTTTTTAGAATTTTATAGCCCGCTAAAACTGCGTTTTTCAGGCCGGCTTCATAATCTCGCATATGTTTGCGAAGATAGGCATTAGAATCGCTGGCACCGCCATGAACAGACAGTGCAATCTTATCCGCCATATTATTTTCTCCCTTACATTCTTTTATTCACTTTAGTTCTATTTGTGTACAACAAAATTCCTGTAGATTTTATGGAAAATCACTTATAATGCGTTGGTTATATTGATTAAGAAATTCAATGGTTGCATTCACATCTTCAGGAAAGTAAGCAATAAAATCTCCCGATTTAGCATGTTCCATGGTAAATTGTAAAGCTTTCGTCTCATCAGAGATAACTTCAATATTGAAGTTAGGATTACATTTGTGAACCCCTTCTTCAATCAGTCTTGTAATCTCTTGATTTGTTCTGCCACGACCGTATGAATCATGTTTAATAATAATTTTATCAAATATTTGTGCAGCATAAAATCCTAAGTTTATAATATCTTCATTTCGTCTATCTCCTGGCGCACCAAAAATCCCAATTTTCTGGTTACATTTAATACTGCTCAAGTATTTTTTCAGTTCTAGAAACGCCCCCATATTATGACCATAGTCCACCAGTACCTTAAAAGTTGTAAAATCAAACAAGTTCATTCTTCCTGGGATATTTTCTGGAGAAGGAAAGAAATTTTTTAGTAACCGAACAATATGTGCCATATTAAAATTGCTTACTTTAGCGGCAAGAATTGCAGCTAATATATTTTGTGTCATTGCAGTAGCGGCCCCATGAAAGGTGAGTGGAATATCTTTAACATTTGCAAAAACGGCATTTATTTCCCCAGCTGAAATAATGATATTGTCTTCTTTCACATATGCAGCTATTCCTCCTTTAGAGCAATGTTCCTTGATTCTAGGATTGTTAGATTTCATACTAAATAGCGCAATATTACAATATAAATCATCGCGCATTGAAAACACAAGATCATCGTCAGCATTTAATATTGCATAGCCTTCTCGTGTAGTACTTTTTGGGACTACGCTTTTTACCTTAACGAGATCTTCTAATGTCAACACTTCATCTAAACCCAGATGATCCGCAGAAATATTGATAACGATACTAATATTACATTTGTCAAAACCTAAGCCCGAATGCAAAATGCCCCCGCGAGCGCATTCAAAGACCGCAAAGTCAACAATCGGTTCACGTAAAACACTTTCTGCACTTTTGGGTCCACTACAATCGCCTTGATAAATTAATCTATTATTAATATAAATTCCATCCGTAGTAGTAAAACCAACCTGGTAACCCTCGTGAGCAGCAAAATGTGCAATTAATCTTGTAGTAGTGGTTTTACCATTGGTACCTGTCACCGCAATAATTGGAATTCTGGCCTTAACATCTTGAGGATAAAGTAGATTAATAATCGCCTTTCCGATATTGCGAGATTTTCCTTCTGTAGGTTTTAAATGCATACGTAAACCTGGGCTTGCATTCACTTCTATAATCGCACCGGTTGCTTCTGAAAGAGGAATACTGATATCGGTAGAAATTAAATCAATTCCGCAAATATTCAAATTGAGTAGCCTCGCAACCCGTTCGGCAATTAAATGATTATCGACATGAACCTGATCAGTCACATCAATCGCAGTGCCACCGGCACTAATATTGGCAGAATATTTTAAAAAAAATTCTTTGCCGTTTTCAAGTACGGTTTGAAGAGTCAATCCATGTGTTATCAATAGTTCTGTTGTTGTTTCGTCAATATTAATTTTAGTCAGAAAATTCTCATGATCATTTCCTCTTTTCGGATCTTGATTAACTTTTTCAATCAGTTCTTGAATCGTTGAAACACCATCTCCCATAACGGAGGCTGGTTTTCGTTTGGCTGCGGCCACGAGCTTATAGTTCACCATTAAAAACCGATAATCAAACCCATTGATAAAATGTTCCACGATAATACTCGAGGAAATTTTTTTTGCAATTTTATAAGCGAGGTAGGCTTTTTCCTTGTCGTAAATGTGTGTTGTAACCCCATTCCCATGATTCCCATCTAAGGGCTTTATGACAATAGGAAATAAGATATTATCTAATGCTTGCTTCAATTCATTTAAATTTCTTACTACGACTCCGTGGGGGACAGGTATATAAGCCTCAGCAAGTATTTTCTTGGTAAAATCTTTTTCTGATGCCATATCTACACCAATAATGCTGGTATCTGAGGTGGCGGATGCATTTATAAGTTTTAAGTTCTTACCATAGCCAAACATGATTAATGACTGCGCTCCCATGCGGCGGTAGGGAATGCCGCGAATGCTTGCTTCATCCACAATGGATTGAGTGCTTGGCCCTAAACCTTGGTTAATAAAAATTTCTTTTATATCTTTAAGGTCTTTTTTAAAAGCCTTATAAAGTTTTCCGCTCATTAAGCATTCCACAATTTTTACGGCGCAATTGGCAGCGAAAATTCCAGCAGATTCTATTGAATAAGAAAAAATTGCATAAGATATATCTGCGCCTTTAATATAGCTATTGACAAAATCTAAAGTAGGGTCAGAACCTCTCTGTAATTCTAAGGCAAGACAGGCAATCATATAGGCAATGGATAGTTCCTGAGTTTGAATCCTTTGCAAAAAATCAGAATGGTTGCTTCCATTTTCATGTACAGAAGAGAGTAATTGATCAATCTTGATAGCCAGTTCTTCTAGGGCAACATTGGATGTTGTCTCCGATTTAGGATTTATTATTTTTAAGACCACCAATTGCGGCTTCTCGATAGACCATATATTAGGGCCCTTCAATATTTTGGTTTCTAAAATTTCCACAGATAGGAACCTCCGGGACTTCTTCTTAAAAATGACCTAATTAATGTGAAATAGATCTCAATCACGATATATCTCCATACACGAATAGATCATAATTTTGCTAATATTAATTAAGTATAATCTTCTTTTGTGACCTAGAAGTAACTGTAATTTTTAGATGTGAGTGATGTAGTAGGTCGACGTTAGAATAAAGGTAAGTCATAAAAAATTAAAGAGAAATCATTTTTTTACGAAAACACTATATAGTGGAGTTCAAACACTCATAACAAGGGAATTATTTTCTTGAGGAAAATAGTATGATAATAATCGATATTCAAGCCTTGAAAGGCCCTAACCGCTGGTCAAATTATAGAAAAAAACTCATTATATTAAAATTGGATATACAAGAATACGAACAGCTGCCCACGAACCTCATTAATGGGTTCACTGAGGCGCTCTTGGATTTAATACCTACACTTGCGAATCATCATTGTTCACGTAATAAGAAAGGGGGCTTTATAGAACGACTTCAAGAAGGCACTTGGCTCGGACACGTAGTGGAACATGTTGCTTTAGAGCTTCAGCATCTGTGCGGAATGGATTGTACCTTTGGCAGAACTTATGCAACGAAACAAGAGAATGTTTATAATGTTATTTTTTCATATGAGCTTGAAACGGCGGGAAGATATGCAGCAAAAAAGGCTGTCCAAATTGTAGAATGCTTAGCAAAGGGAAAAGAATATACCGCTTTAGAAAAAGACATTGCCTTCATTACAGACGTCAGATTAGATCAGGGTTTAGGTCCCAGTACCAGAGCCATAGTAGCAGAAGCTGAAGACAAAAATATACCTTGGCATCAACCCTATTCAGACTCAAATATTATTTTTGGATATGGGGTACATCAGAAAAAAATCTGTGCTGCTTTATCCTGTAGCACGAGTGCTATAGCTGTCGATTTGGTTTCTGACAAAGACCTTACCAAAAGAATATTAAATTCCTTTCATATTCCAACACCCAAAGGGTATATTGTAAGAAAAATATCTACCTTAAAAAAAGTATTAAAAGAAATGAATTTTCCGGTGGTTATTAAGCCCATCAATGGTAATCAGGGCAGGGGTGTAACAACCGGCATTATGAACTTAGATCAAGTTAAGTTTGCGTTCAATGAAGCGAAAAAAATATCATCCCGTATTATTGTTGAGGAATATATTCCAGGTTTTGATTTTCGGTTTCTAGTGGTAAATTACAAGTTGGTGGCCATTGCGAGACGAAAGCCAGCCTCTATCTTGGGGGACGGGGTTTCTACTATTGAAAGTCTAATTAAAAAAATTAATGACGACCCAAGACGTGAAGATGATCATGGGAGTATATTAACAAAAATAAGAATTGATGACTCCACCTTAAATATATTGGAAAAAGATGGATTGTCTTTAGATTCAGTATTGCCAAATGGACAAGAAGTGTTTGTAAAATATACCGCCAATTTAAGTACGGGTGGAACAGCCATCGATGTAACCGATGCGGTACATCCACAAAATAAGTGGTTAGCAGAAAGAATTGCAAAAATTATGAATCTGGATATTTGTGGTGTTGATATTATCGCAAAAGATATTCGGATCCCCATTTCAAAAAATAATGGTGCCATTATAGAAGTGAATGCTGCACCTGGGCTAAGAATGCACTTTGCTTCAGATGAAAATAAAGAACGCCATGTAGCAAAACATATCGTGGAACATTTATATCCAGAAGGAAAAAAAAGTCGCATTCCGATCACCGCTGTCACGGGAACGAACGGCAAAACAACGACTGTAAGGTTGCTTGCCTATTTTGCGATGCAAGCAGGTCATCAGGTGGGATGTACCACAACAGACGGTGTTTATATCAATCAACATCAAATCCGCAAAGGGGATTGTAGCGGCCCAAAAAGTGCAGCCAGTATTCTCTATGACCCGACTATTGATTTTGCAGTGCTTGAATGTGCCCGGGGTGGAATTTTAAACAGCGGTTTGGGTTTTGATCACTGCAATATTAGTATTGTAACGAATATTACAGAAGATCATCTTGGCTTAGGTGGCATTGATACGTTGGAGGAATTGGCGGAAGTCAAGCGTGTTGTCCCCATGAGTACCTTACCCGATGGCTATGCCATTTTAAATGCAGATGACGATTTGGTTTATAAAATGAAAGATGACCTCACTTGCCAGATTGCACTCTTTAGTTTGTATAAAGACAATGCGCGTATTGAGGAACATTGTTTGAAGAATGGACTTGCCATTTATTTAGACGAAGATCATTTGGTTTTTAGGCATGGAAATCTTAAAAATGCCATTATCAATGTTAAGGAAATACCGATTACTTATAATGGCGAAGCAAAATTTATGATTCAAAATATTATGCCCGCTGTTCTTTCTGGTATACTTCATCATTTCGAAATAACTGACATTGCCTCATGGTTAAGGAGCTTTCTTCCGTCTATCCAGCTTAATCCTGGACGTATGAATATGTTTGATTTCGAAAAGTTTAAAATTATGGTAGACTATGGTCATAATACGGGCGCATTTATCGAATTAAAGAAATTCATAAAAAGTATTCAATGTCATAAAAAAGTGGGCATTATTGGAACTCCGGGCAATAGGAGAAACGAAGATATCGTCAATATTGGTTTTCATGCTGCCGAAATGTTTGATGAAATTATCATTCGGCATGACAAAAATGGAAGGGGCAGGACTAATGAAGAAATAACACATTTGCTACAAATGGGTATCCAAAAATTTAACCCACTCCATAATATTACCATTATTTCAGATGAAAAAACCGCGGTCGAGTTTGCAATACAAAATGCTGTTCCAGATAGTTTTATCTCCCTATTTCCCGAGGATGTTTCAATTGCATTAGAGCACATTGAAAAGATAAATCTAGGAATGTGGCGCATGGAGAACCCAATATGAATCCACCAAAAGGTAAGTTATTAATTATAGGGGGGGCTGAATCGGAAGGGGAAAATGAATTTTTAGATGCGGGTGGGAAAAATAGGGAATTTCAAAAATATGAAATATTAAAGGAAATTTTACATGAATCTAAAAACAAAAAAATAGAAATTATTACAACGGCTTCAAGAGTCCCTGATGAAGTCAGGAGAAGATATCAAGAAATTTTTCACGAGATTCATTATCCTGCCCCGGGCTTTATAGAAATAGAAGAGAAAAAAGATGCTGAAAATGAAAAATATATAGATAGAATCAATGAATCAGATGCGGCATTTTTTACAGGTGGTGATCAATGCAGACTTTATACAATATTAAGTGGTACTTCGGTTGTGGCCGCCATCCAAAGACGATACATTACCGAAAACTTTCTCGTGGCAGGGACCAGTGCAGGGGCTATGGCTATGTCATCCATTATGATCACAGGAGGCGGAAGAGAAGAAGCCCTCTTTAAAAAGGATCTAGAAATGGATTCTGGCCTTAATTTTTTAGATAATTGTATCATTGATACACATTTTATTAAAAGGGGACGTTTCCCAAGACTTGCGCTTGCCATCGCTAAAAATCCAGATAAATTAGGGATTGGATTGGGTGAAGATACCGCTATGATAATAAAAAATGGTAATGAAGCCGAATGTAGGGGATCAGGTACGGTGGTTATTATCGATGGACAAAATATAGGTGAAACCAATCTTAAAATGGTCGCAGAAGATACGCCTATCTATATAGAAAATCTAAAGGTGCATCTGCTGGTTAAAGGCTGTGTATTTTATTTAAATGAAAGAACATTGTTTAAAACTAAAATAGCTGGCTAAATGGTTATGAAACCAAAGGGTATATTGTTAATTATAGGCGGAGCGGAAGATAAAGGAGAAAATGAATTCCTAGATGAGCCAAAGTATTTGCGGCATGTTAAACGTTATGAAATTCTAAAAGAACTTTTAAAGGTTTCTAAAAACAAGCATATTGAAATCATCACTTCAGCATCAGAAATTCCTGGAACCATTAAAAAATTATATCAAAAAGCCTTTCATAAAATTCACTACCCCAACCCAGGTTTTATTTCGATAAGAAAAAAGGATGAAGCTGATAATCCTTTATATTTGGATCGCATTAGAAAAGCGGGGGCTGTGTTTTTTACGGGAGGGGACCAAAGACGACTTGTAAGGGTTCTGAATAATACTAAGCTCATTGATATTATAAAAGAGAAATATAAAAATGAGTGTGGTTTTTTGATCGCTGGCACCAGTGCTGGTGCGATGGCATTATCAACGGATATGATTACAGGGGGGGGCAAGAAGGAGGCTCTTTTTCATCATGATTTAGAATTAGCCCCTGGTTTAAATATTCTACCCAGTTGTATTGTAGACACCCATTTTATTAAAAGAGGAAGGTTTTCCAGATTAGCACATGCAGTAGTCTTGTATCCAAAAAGATTAGGGATAGGCTTGGGAGAAGACACGGCCTTAATCATCAAGAATGGTACAGAAGCGGAATGCAGAGGTTCAGGTATGGTTATCATTATTGATGGGAGGTATATTACGCGCTGCAATATTCGTACCGTCAAAACCGCAGATCCTATTTACGTCAATAATTTGCATGTACATTTATTGATTCGTGGATGTCGATTTTCATTTCAAACTAAAAAATTATGTAGGCCACAGAGATCCATTGCTGATAAGAATATTAAAAAAAATAAAAAAATCTTTGGAAAAAAACTATTTAAAGAATAACGCATTAAATACCGTGAAGATTCTATCGCACATTCAGCTACATAAGCCTTTGTTAGTTATTCAAGAAAATATATTAAAAAATGATGTTTGTGCATAGAATACAAAATAAACAAAATAAGCCTATTCAATAATAAAAATGCATGGTATAACCTTGAATATCTAAACAATTAACATGCAGGGTTATCGTTATGACGACAACCGCAAACTCAACATCAGTCAGCAAACTTGTCGCAGCCGAACTTCTAAGGAGATTCTCATGAGCGCTAGTACAACTGAAATGAACCGAACCTCCTCTACCCCAAAGCAACGTGTGGATCCAATCCCCTTTCCTAACGAAACAAAGCTTCATGCTGAACTAGGAGCACTCTTTAACAAGGAATTTGATGCAACTGGCTATGTAGAATACATAAAAGGATACTATTTTTTTAGAAGTACAAAATTTCAGCCGCATCGTAAAATTAATCGATCGGATAACCCATTTCATGGACAGCTATATGATGATATAATCAGGAAAATAAATTTTAAAGAATTAGATGAAGCGCATCAACAAGCGCTATTTAAGGTGGGCAAAGATGAATATAAGATACACTTAGCCTTAGCCACAGGTTATGAGATCCCTGTTTTAAAATTAGTGTTCCAATTTTTTAAGGCTAACCCCGAATTCTTAAAGCTTTTGTATAGTCTTAAGATTGCAAAAAATCCCCGGCTTAATTTAACCGGACAAGAATTTCCAGATATCGTTATCTATCCAATATTAGGCCAAGCTAATGCAAAAACTCTATGGACAAATATTAATGCCTTCTTTTCAACTTATGATGTTAATAAGCTTGGTTCAGGTTGTGTTCCTCGTTTTAGCAAAGTTGAAAACCCTCTTATTACTTACGCGCAATTTGGCGGTGACATTAAAAATGCTATGTCTGCTGAGGAAAGAAAAAAGTATTTAACATTCTCTCAAGTTCATTTTTCGGATGCTATTGCTTCCGAAGATCCCCATTTATTGATTTCCCCCAGACAGCTAAGTGCTTGCAAAAAAGTGTTAAAATTTGGCCATGCTGCAAAAAAATCTTCCTTTGCAGCCATAGCAGTGACAGGGGCTGCACCGGCTGCTTCGAATGCTTCGGGTCTGGGCGCAGCCGAGACCGTTGCAGCAGCTACTACCAATACGGTTTCAATAGGGTCAAGTCAGGCCAAAGAAAAGCTTAAGATAGAAGACGAACAGCAAAACAGTGTATCCGAATCACAACCGACACAACCCCTAGAGGATTTAAGCCCTACTCGAGAATATCCTATTACAGAAAATGCTTTTCCAGTTATGCCTATTCCCATACGATTTAGCGCCTCTGTACCTCTTCGGAAACGGAAAGCTGAGGCAGTTGTCGCTTCTTCCGCTGCTTCCGCGCCTGCTGCTGCAGCTGCTACTCCCGCCTCCGTTAGAGTTGCTGCTACTGGTGGTCAAAGACAAGCTAAAACTAAGGTCAAAGATGCATCATCGTTTGATCATGAGGAGGAGTCTGCAACTGTGTCTGACATGACTCAAGGAGCGAGTAAGAGACTTAAACGCAGCCATTCAGGATGATTATTAAATGAGTTGTGAAGGATCTCCTGACTATCAGTGGGAGTTCTTCAATCGTCAATCGAAGCGCAAAGACACTTCTCCGGAAGTAAAAGGTTTAATATTGCCAGAGGGTTCTTCTAATAGAAAATAGCCCTTTTCATTAATACCACGCCCTAAACCCACCCATTCATCGGTTGCACGAAGCAGATGCACTTTTTTTCCAAAACTCAGATCCAGTGCTTGCCAGTCATTCATGAAAGATCGAAATCCTTCTTTTTGAAATTTCTGAAAGCTAACCATTAATTCAGTTAGGACAGAGGCTACTAAACTATTTCTATCTATTTTTTTGCCGGTGATTTGCAAAAGATCGGTCCAATTTTGATCTATTTTTTGGCTGCCTATTTTTGGCATTGTCACATTGATACCTATACCAACCACCGCGCGGCTATTATTTTGCGTTTCCCCACTGACCTCGATTAATACGCCGGCCAATTTTTGGTTTTTCCAGAGTATATCATTGGGCCATTTTAAACCTAAATTTTCTTTGATTCCCAATTGATGAAAAACTTTCGTTAAGGCTATAGCAGTGATGAGACTTAAACCTGATAATTCGCTTAAATCACAAGGAAAATGCCAAAGTAATGATAGATAAATATTGTTGCCGAAAGGGGAAAACCAACTTCTACCCTGTCTGCCCTTACCCTTGGTTTGCCTCTCTGCTAAACAACAGAGCGGTTTTTTAGCTTGGGGTAATTTAGCCATCAGATAATCGTTAGTAGAAGCTAAAGAATCACAAATTTCAATCTCAGGATAATCAAAATTTTTGGATGTAAGTGTTGCTTGAATATTATTTCTGTCGAGTAAACATAACCCATTAGGAATGCGATAGCCTTTTCCTGTTACGGATTCTAGCTCGATATCAAAGGATTGGAATTGTTGAGTGAGCTTCCAAATAGCGCTACGGGTTAAACCCAGTCTGCATCCAAGATCTGCTCCTGAATGGAATTGACCATCTGCAAGTAGTTGAAGTAATTTTTTAAAATTGCTTATTTTATTTTCTTCTCTTCAAACCATTCGTGTTTACGTGTAATGGGATCATATTTACGAAGTTTTAGTTTCTTACCCATTTTAGGATTTTTAAGAGTAGTGTAAAAATAGCCAGATTCTGCAGCTAGTTTTACTTTAACAGTTTTAGATTTAGCCATGTTTGATTGCTCCGTTGCTTAAATTAGATGGATAACTTTAAGCGCTGACCTGTTCTTCGAAAGTTTGAACGTTTGCACCGAGGTTGGAAAGAACAGCCTCGATCCCAAGCTTATCAATGGTACGCATGCCTTTTCGAGAAACTAATAATTTAACAAAACGATTTTGGGAAGGTACCCAAAATCGATGCCAATGTAAATTAGGCAAGAAACGACGACGTGTTTTTCGGTTTGAATGAGAAACGTTATTACCTGACATAACGGCTTTCCCAGTCACCTGACATACTCTGGACATGGCTGACTCCGTAAGCTATCTATAAACAATCAAATATTGTTTGGATTTATATCAAAATTAAGGTCAATACGCAAGTAGTTTCCAGAAAACTGTCGTAACTATATGAAAAAGCGCTCCTCTTAACTAAATAGAAAGCCATATTTTGAAATCCAACTTACCTATGAGAGCCACTAAGAGCCATCAGTCTCTCAATTCATAAAATTACTCAAGATATAGCTAATGTCTTAATAATAGTTTCACTACTGGGTTATGATCTTGTGCTAGATTTCCAATCAAGCATCTAATTCTTCCAAGTCGAGATACTAAATCTCCATTTTCAGCAGCAAACGAAAAAAAGATATAAGCCAATCCCAAATCTGCTTTGACAAACCTACCTTCCTCATAATAAATTCCTAAGGCTTTCATGAGCTCATGGAAATCAGACATTCTTTGTTGATTTTCAATTTCGATTGAGCATATTGCTCTTTATCTGCAGCTATAGTTGCAGACTGTGCAGCTGTTGTAACAGAATGTGTCGTTGAGACAAAAGTATTTTTTTCTATATCTTTTTTAAGATCGTTCAGGAAAATTTTTAAAAACCAATCTATTTTTATTTTTGAGGTGCTCCCGGTTATATTTTGATGATTTACTTCATCAGATTTAGGTCTAATATTACTTTCAAAACTGGATGCTGTTACTGACATTATATTTCTCCAAAAATTGAGATGGAACATGATTCAATATGCCCATATCCTATTTTTTATTGAAGTTTGTCAAGGTGCGCAACTAAGATTTTTAAGCAGTTTTAAATCAAAATTAGCATAATAACTAACTTTTAGAAAACATTATTTGCCTCCCTTGTTCCAAGCAAAAGAACCTTAAGGTACTATGGACCTGCCAGCCAAAGTTCGAAAAATGAAGGCTGGGCACGTTAGAAGATGATAGTGAGTGAGGGAGAACAGTTATGATATACGCAGCCTGGCGTCTTTTTTTTGTAGGTATGGTTTTGGGGTCTTGTCATTTACTGGTTGGGTGTAATGCCACGCATACCGCCATTAATAAAAGAAACTTAGATGTGCAAACAAAAATGAGCTCTACCATTTTTCTAGATCCGGTGACTGAAAATAAGCGTACTATCTATGTTCAACTAAGAAACACCTCAGATAAACAGGAATTAAATATTGAACCCTGTGTGATGGCCGCTCTACAAGCTAAAGGCTATGTGATTGTTCAAAATCCTGAAGAGGCTCAATATTTATTACAGGCCAATGTATTACAAGTTGGAAAAACAGATCTAAGGGCTGCGGAATGTGCTCTAAGCAGGGGCTTTGGTACCGCACTTGTGGGGGCTGCGACGGGCGCTGCGATAGGAAGTTTGGTGCAACCCGAGAGCGATCGTGCTGCAGCAGCAGGTGGTTTAATGGGTGCAGCGGTTGCTACCGTTACGGATGCCATGGTTAAGGATGTTGTATACAGTGTGATAGCCGATGTGCAAATTTCAGAACGAGCGGGTAATGCAATGGTGGTGAAAGAAAAAACCCGATCAAAATTGGCTCAAGGAAATAGCGGGTATAAAGAAATTACTTCGACACAAAAGATCAGTTGGAATCGTTATCAGACTCGAATTGTTTCTACGGCGAATAAAGTCAATTTAAAGTTTGAGAAAGCTTGTCCATTACTCGTGCAAGGTCTATCAGGTTCTGTGGCAGGAATTTTTTAAGGTTAAGATTTAAATTAGGGTGAAATTAATAGTAAAGTAAAAATTGGGGTAAGTCATGCATCAAATTCAAGTAAAAATTCTTAATACAAAAGTGGGGCAAGAAATTCCTTTTCCGCAGTATGCAACGATTGGTTCTGCTGGCTTAGATTTGCGTGCTTGTATTGATTCTCCTTTAGAAATAAAACCAGGGGAAACACAGTTAATTCCAACCGGACTTGCTATTTATATTGCAAATCCTGCTCTTGCAGGCATGATTTTACCGCGCTCTGGACTGGGGCACAAACATGGCATTGTGCTTGGCAATCTAGTGGGATTAATTGATTCGGATTACCAGGGAGAATTAATGATTTCTTGTTGGAATCGGGGTCAGCAAACTTTTACTTTGTCTGTAGGCGAACGATTAGCACAACTCGTTATTGTGCCTGTGATACAAGCTCAATTTCAGCAAGTAACAGAATTTCAAATTTCTGCTAGAGGCGAAGGTGGTTTTGGTCATACCGGGCGTATGGACATTGAGGCTATCATTGTATGATAAATAGTATCACAAACAGTGTGGAAAATACCGCTTATCCCCCAAAAGAAATTTTTCGAGCTTATGATATTCGAGGGATAGTAGATAAAGCGCTAAGTACAGAATTGGTCACTGATTTGGGTCGTGCTTTGGGGACCACGGTTCTAGAACAGGGCGAGCTGCAAATATTAGTGGGGAGAGATGGTCGTTTATCTGGCCCTCGCTTGTTGGAAGCACTATGTAAGGGAATTGTCTCGACAGGCTGCCATGTCATTGATCTCGGGATGTTGCCCACGCCTTTACTCTATTTTGCGACGAGTCACTATCAAATTCCTTCAGGTGTTATCATAACGGGCAGTCATAATCCAGCTGATTATAATGGCTTTAAAATAATGATAGGCGGAATAACTTTATATGAGGACGGCATACAAGCGCTATATCAGAAAATTCTTCGACAAGATTATAAAACTGGCCAAGGCCATATTCAAAACAGAAATGTAGAAGAAGTTTATATTGAAACTCTAAAAAATAATATTTGTCTTAAGAGACCTTTAAAAATAGTAATAGATGCAGGCAATGGTATTACAGGCGACATTGCGCCATTATTATTTGCAAGCTTGGGATGCGAGGTAATCCCATTATTTTGTGATGTCGACGGCAATTTTCCCAATCACCATCCTGATCCCGGTCAACCTAAAAATCTAGAAATGTTAAGCGAAACGGTCTTATTAACCGGCGCTGATCTCGGTTTGGCCTTTGATGGAGATGGAGATCGTTTGGGGTTAGTCGATAATCAGGGGGAAATTATTTGGCCTGATCGACAATTGATTTTATTTGCAAGAGATATTTTGTCCCGCCATCCTAATGCACAAATTTTATTTGATGTGAAATGTACCCGACATGTCGCTTTAGATATTCTAAAGCACGGCGGGCGGCCTTTAATGTGGAAAACCGGTCATTCTCTTATTAAAGCGAAAATGAAGGAAACCGCTGCATTATTGGGGGGTGAAATGAGTGGTCATTTATTTTTCAAGGAACGTTGGACAGGTTTTGATGATGCCTTATATGCAGGAGCAAGGCTATTAGAAATCATTTCAAAGAATCCGGAAAATCAAACTGTTGCAGAAATATTTAACACAATCCCCAATAGTCTGAATACACCAGAGTTGATGCTGCCGGTTCCTGATTTAGAAAAAATGGAAATCATGAGGACATTAATACAAAATGCTCGATTCGATGACGCAGAAATGAGTCAAATTGATGGATTACGGGTGGATTTTAAGGATGGGTTTGGTTTAGTGCGACCTTCTAATACCGGACCGAATTTAGTTCTACGTTTCGAGGGGGAAACCCCTCAGGCATTAAAACGTATTCAAAACAAATTTCGTGAATTGTTTCAAAGCTTAGAGCTACCGTTGACTTTGCCTTTTTAGTAGAGTGTAACAAAAAAATTGGAAAATTGTAAAAGTGAGATTTAAATGATAGTAAGACCAAGTGCCCGCGCAAGGGATGAATTACGCGATATTCGTATTACCCGTAAATATACCAAACATGCTGAGGGTTCAGTGTTAATTGAATATGGCGACACGAAGGTGATTTGCAATGCCAGTGTAACACCCGGGGTGCCTAAGTTTTTGAAAGGCACAAACCAAGGCTGGATAACAGCTGAATATGGCATGTTACCCCGGTCCACCAGCGAAAGAATGCAACGCGAAGCTTGCAGAGGCGGACAATCGGGTCGAACACAGGAAATTCAACGGCTGATTGGCCGGGCACTACGGGCAGCTGTGGATCTCACATTATTAGGAGAAAATACCTTGAATATTGATTGTGATGTCGTGCAAGCGGATGGAGGTACCAGAACAGCCAGTATAACAGGGAGCTGTGTGGCCGTTGTGGATGCTTTTGAAACATTAAAGAAACAAGGTATGTTACAACGCAATCCATTAAAATATCTGATTGCTGCGGTCTCGGTCGGGGTCTATAAAGAAATGCCTATCCTAGATTTGGATTATATTGAAGACTCCAATGCCGATACAGATATGAATGTTGTGATGACAGAACAGGGGAATTTCATCGAGATCCAAGGAACCGCAGAAAAATCTGCATTTCCCATACAAGATCTGCAAGGTATGTTAGATTTAGCCCGCACCGGAATACGGAATCTGATTCATAAGCAGCGTGAGACTTTGGGTATAGGGAAATAGTCCTGCAAAGTCTATGTACATGCTTGGAAAACTATCTGTGCAAAAATTCAGAGGCTATTTGTCAAATTGATTGCTTCTTTGAAGCGTTTCCTAGTTCATTATAAGTATTATCAAGGTTCGTTAAGACGGGTGAGACTTTGGAAATAGAACATTAGGTTATTATTTGAGGTGTATAATTTCGCCTGTCCCTGATAATTTTTTAGTTAATTTGGGGTTGCCATGATATTTAATTTCCCCTATACCAAAAACATTAACATTTAAATTATTGGCAATATTAACTTCTGCTGATCCTATGCCATAAGTATATATAACGCCATTTTCTCCTAATAAATGACCGCCATTCATATTTCCCGAGCCTCGAATGGTAATCGTTTGATTTTCTGCTTTACCTTTTGCATTTATATTGCCTGTGCCCATGATATTTGCGGTAAATTTTTTTACCTCGATTGCAATATTGGCATTCCCTGATCCATTTAGGGTAAGATTTAATTCATTCGTTTTTATGGTATCGGCTATGGAAAGATTAGATAGGCCATTCAGTTGAATACTATTAATATCCTTTACAGTTAAGTAATACTGTATTGTTTTTACCAAATCCTTAGCAACATGATGCTTCATGCCAATAGACAATTTACCAGATTTAACATTTGTTTCTATCATAGGCAAGATAGTATTATCCGCTTCGATGGTAAGAGATTCTTGATCGCCTTGTTTTATATATAAATCTCCAAAGCCTAAGATACTGATTTGATTAATTCCTGAGACGTCTCTTTTTTCGGAGGTTATTTTTTTCCCACTTTTTATAGCCTCCTCAGCATAAAGACCATTGACACATAGAAGGTAATTAACTAAAAAAATAAGTAATATTCGCCAAATCATAAATCCCCATTAAAATTAGACACATGATCTATATCATAGGTAAGGCCATATAGAAAATCAAACGAATTATAGACTTATTTTAAAACAATAATTTCATATTCTATCATTTTGGTTCCTTTCCCGTGGTTGGGCTATAAAAACGCTGTTGAATATGATACTCTCAATCGATAGTATTAGGATTACCTTCAAAGATCATAATCTAAAATAAGAGGGGCATGATCTGAAAATTTTTCTCCGCGATAAATTTCAGCGGCTTTGATTTTGTTTGTTAATCCAGGCGTTACCACATGGTAATCAATTCTCCACCCTACATTTTTGTCCCAGGCAGTTAAGCTTCGCATAGACCACCAAGTATATTGTTCTGGGGATTGATTGATAACTCGGAATGCATCCACAAACCCGCCTTCTTCGCTGAATAACCAATCTAACCAGGCTCGTTCTTGGGGCAAAAATCCAGAATATTTTTGATTGGCTTTCCAGTTGGTTAGATCGATGGGTTTATGGGCAATGTTCCAATCGCCGCATAATATATAATTTCGCCCATCATTTTTTTGTTTTTCTAAGAGTTTTTGGTATTCCTCCATAAAATGATATTTAATCGCTTGACGCGCATCACCACTGGTACCTGAAGGTAGATAAATAGACGCAATCGATAGGTTGCCAAAATCGGCCTGAATATAACGACCTTCGGTATCCGCGGAATGCCATCCGAGGCCTTCTTGGACCCGATCGGGTTTTTGCAAAGAATAAATAGCAACCCCGCTGTAGCCTTTTTTTTCTGGGTTACAATAATAAACGTGATATTCTTCTGGGAAAAAAAGGGGGTCAGTTAATTGCTCGAACTGCACTTTTGTTTCTTGTAAACAAAGCACATCTGCTTTTTGTTTAAGAAACCAATTAAAAAAGCCTTTTTTAGCAGCTGCCCGAATACCATTGGCATTGAATGAGATGATGCGCATATAAATACCTTTCCAGTATAAGTAAGTCATCCAATTATTTTCTTATTACTTATATATATGTAAAAAAACATTGACAACCTGAGGAAGTCAACCTACAATGTGTGATTATACCCAAAATAATAGTGTAGGGATATAGAAAAACACATATGTGGCGAAAACATCACTTTTTTTTCCTTTTAGTCATGATACTCTTGGGCTCTGTTAGCCTCTTAGGCACAGATATCTATTTACCCGCCCTACCTGAAATGTGTGAATGTTTTAATTGTACCCAAGTAGAAATCCAAAGCAGCTTCACGTTATATTTATTGGGTCTTGCGTTTTGTCAATTGGTTTATGGTACGTTGGCTGATCGTTTTGGTCGTAAACGTATTACCCTCGTTGCACTTTTTTTATTTATTTTGGCTTCTTATTTTTGTGCGCAGGCAGAGACACTGACTGAGTTCTTAACCTATCGTGCCTTACAATCCATTGGAGCAGGGGCTGGATCGGTTATTAATCGTGCAATTATTGCTGATCGTTTCAATAAAACCGAGGCTGCCAGAATTTTTTCGACTATTTTTCCCTTTATTGGTTTATCCGCAGCTATTGGTCCTTTGCTAGGCGGTTATTTATGCAGCTATTTGGGTTGGCGCTCTATTTTTTATTTTATGATGGGATTTGGATTGGTGGTTTGGTTTTTGGTTCTCTTCTTCCTGCAAGATCTCAAAAGATCTCATAGCGAACCTGTGATTGCACATCCCATTAAAAGACATTTTGCAGCCTATTTACATTTATTAACGAACACCCGCTTTTTAGGTTATGCTTTGGCTCTTTGCGCTGGGTTTGCTACCTTTCGTTCTTTTGCAGTGGAATCCCCCTTCGTTTTTGACAACCAAGGCTATCGGGCAGAAGAAATGGGTTCTTTTTACATTGCGTTATCAGTTGCCTATGTAGTGGGCAATTTAATTGCAAAACGTTTAGTAAGAATGCGCAGCCTAGAACGCGTATTAAACATGGGGTTCTTTTTTTCGGTCCTTGGAGGAGGATGCATGGTGGCCTCTAGCCTCTATTTTAATCAAAGTCCTTTTGCTATTATTCTTCCTATGGCGATAGTAGTTTTGGGGAATGGCTTTCTATTTCCAACCGGATCTGCAGGTGCTATGACGGCAGTTCCTATGATGTATACGGGTCGGGCTTCTGGCTTGATGGGTGCATTACAATTTGTTTCAGCAGCAATTTGTATTAATTGGGTTGGGGAATGTTGCCATGGTAAAGCATTTTCGTTGTCCATTTTTATTTTGACTGTCACAATAATCGGGTTAATAGGATACCGCTGGCTTTCAGAACGGAATGAAGCCAGTGTGATGATTGATTAGGATACATTATGGTTTCAAGCATGACTGCCTTTGCCAGTCGCACATTTTCTTATCCTGGTGGAGTTTTTCGTTGGGATATTAAGTCTGTCAATCAACGTTATCTTGAAGCCGCCTTTAAACTACCCGAGGTTTTTCAAACATTAGAATATCCATTGCGGGATCATTTACGTCAAAAAATAAATAGAGGCAAAATATACTGTCAATTACAATTTGAAGAACACTTATCTGCTACACCTCAATTAGACCTGAATGTGGAACTCTTAGATAGTTTAATTGAAAACTGTGCAGCTGTTGCCAACCGATTAAACGAGAAAACTGATCAATGCCCAATCCTCAAAAATATCGCTGCGATTTCACCGCTAGATTTGCTTAAATGGCCACACATCATGAGACCCAGAGAACCCGATCTGACTTCAAGCAATGCAATGATCAGTGAGGCATTTTCTAATACCATCGAAGATTTTATACAGGCTAGGACAAGAGAAGGTTCGGATCTGAAAGGCTTTATTGAACAACGGCTACAGATGATGAGTGAAATTTTGATCCATATTCATCAACGGCTACCTCAGATTTTGTCAGACTATCGTGGTCGATTGCTGGAAAGGCTACATGAAATGAAAGTTCAAGCGGATGCTAATCGGATAGAACAAGAAATGATTTTTATTGCTCAAAAAATGGATGTTGCTGAGGAGCTAGATTCGATTGCATACACATTTACAAGCAGTTCATACACTGTTAAATACAGGAGGTGTGATTGGACGGCATCTGGATTTTTTGAGCCAGGAGTTAAACCGTGAAGCCAATACCATTGCCTCAAAATCAATAGATGCAGTACTGACGCAAGAAACCGTAGAACTAAAAGTATTGATTGAACAAATTCGAGAACAAGTACAGAATATTGAATAAAATTAAGATTAAATTTAAACTTAATTTTTTTGTTTAGGACTTAGAATGGACACATTCGGGGATTTTGGAAATGATAAACTTGACTAGCATTACGGGTACATTATATGTTGTTTCTGCCCCTTCAGGAGCCGGAAAAACCAGTTTAGTATCGGCGCTCATAAAAGCTTTACCGAATATACAAGCCTCTGTTTCTCATACCACTCGACTTAAGCGTCTGGGGGAAGAAGATCATAAAGATTATCATTTTGTAACCCATGCCGAATTTAAGGAACTTATTAACGAAAATATTTTTTTAGAACATGCAAAGGTTTTTGGTCATTATTATGGTACCTCAAAAAAATGGGTACAAGAAACTCGTCGTTTAGGTAAAGATGTTATTTTAGAAATTGATTGGCAGGGTGCAAGGCAAATTCGCAGTCATTTTGCTGATGTACAAAGTATTTTTATTTTTCCACCGAGTACAGATGCGCTTCTTGAACGGTTACAAAAACGTCATCCGGATAATCCTGTTCTTGTTGAACAACGTATGCAAGAAGCTAAAGAGCAAATATCGCATTATCCGGAGTATGATTTTCTGGTATGTAATGATCGCTTTGAAGATGCGCTAGAGGATATGCTTACCATTATTCGCTGCCTTCGGTTACGGGTAAGGCGTCAAAGTGTCGAATTGGAACCGATTATTCAGAAATTACTTAGTTGATAAACTAATTTTTTGTTCCTTGCATTTTTACAAACATTCAGGTAACCTAAGAAGTTAATTTTATTCTACTTGAATATATATCCAAAGCATTTTTAAGTTGCTTTGATGCGCCGGCGAAAATGAGCAGCGGAGCATACAAATTTGTATCCTCGCTACAAACCGAACAGGCAACAGAATTGCAGCTTGAAAGGCGAAGGGTATATATCCTGATTTTTGGAGCTTATCATTATGGCACGTATTACCATTCAAGACTGCTTAGATAAATTAAACAACCGTTTTAAATTGGTCTTACTGGCTGCCAAAAGGGCAAGACAGCTGGCCCTAGGGGGAGCAGAAGCAACCGTCCCCTGGGAAAACGATAAAGCTACGGTTGTAGCCTTACGTGAAATCGCTGCAGGGAATTTACTAGAAAAGGCCCCAGAAACAGACAATACTAAACAATAAGGCCCCTTTTTATGGACGGGCCTTTTGGGGAAGGCGTGTTTCAATTTGCTGATTTACGGGATTCTATTGGCAGTTTACCTTAGAGAGGAACAGATTGCTTTAATCTATGAAGCCTATCTATTTGCTGAAAATGCCCATGAAGGACAACATCGGCTTTCAGGTGAACCCTACATAACTCACCCTATAGAAGTTGCCCGTATCCTTGCTAACATGCATATGGATCATCAAAGTATCATGGCAGCTATTCTCCATGATGTTATTGAAGATACACACCTAGATAAAGCCGCTTTGGCCTGTAAATTTGGTGATGAAATAGCAGAACTGGTGGATGGTGTTAGCAAGCTGGATGTCATCAAATTTGAAAGTCATGCAGAAGCGCAAGCAGAAAATCTTCGAAAAATGATGTTGGCAATGGCACAAGATATTCGTGTCATCCTAGTCAAGCTTGCAGATAGGTTGCATAACCTAAGAACGCTAGAATCATTACCACGCGAAAAACAACGTCGTATTGCAAGAGAAACCCTAGAGATTTATGCCCCTATTGCCAGTCGTTTGGGAATGAATAATTTTAGGGTAGAATTTGAAGATATTGGTTTTTCATTTTTATACCCCGTGCGATATCGGGTCCTAAAAGAAGCTGTCAAAAAAGCACGAGGTAATCGAAAAGAGATCATTCAAGCCCTAGAGGCCAATTTAAAAAATCGTTTAGAACAAGAAAATGTGATTCCTTTTGTTATTCTGGGTAGAGAAAAACATCTTTATAGCCTCTATCGAAAAATGAGAAAAAAAGATTTATCGCTTTCTGAGATTATGGATGTCTATGCCTTAAGAGTTTTAGTAGATAAAGTGGATACTTGCTATCGTGTTTTGGGTGTTGTTCATAATCTATATAAACCCATTCACGGACGTTTTAAAGATTATATTGCTGTGCCAAAATCGAATGGTTATCAATCTATCCATACAACCGTAGTAGCGCCTTTTGGGGTTCCGGTGGAAATTCAAATACGCACCGAAGAAATGGATAGAATGGCGGAAAATGGAATTGCTGCACATTGGTTATATAAATCGGCAAAAGATGCAAACAGTAGCGAAGCCGAAATGCGTGCGAGAGAATGGTTAAAAAGTATTTTAGAAATTCAAAAAAAAACTAGAAATTCATTGGAATTTATCGAACATGTGAAGGTTGATTTGTATCCGGATGAGGTATATGTTTTTACTCCCGGGGGAGATATATTATCATTGCAAAGCGGAGCCACTGCAGTGGATTTTGCTTATGCAGTTCATACTGATGTTGGCAATACTTGTATCGCTGTCAAAATTGACCGACGTTTAGTTCCTTTAAGTACCCGTATTACCAGCGGTCAAACCATTGAAATTATCACAGCAGAAGGTGCTCATCCGAATCCTGCTTGGTTAAGTTTTGTTGTTACCGGGAAAGCCAGAAGTAATATTCGACATTGGCTGAAGACCCAGCAAGACAGTGAAGCCAAAATATTAGGAAAACGCTTGCTAGAACGTGCTTTAGCCGGATTAGCCGTCAGTTTAGACAATATACCCATTGAAAGAATGGCTGCTGTATTACGAGAATTAAAGTTAGAGAGTGCGGATCATTTATTTGAAGAAGTGGGTTTAGGGAACCAGGTAGCTGCGCTCACTGCCAGACGTTTAGCAGAAGACTTAAACCGAGAAGATCAAGAATGTTCACTGGTGCCTTTGGCTATCAAAGGCACAGAAGGCATGGTGGTTATCTATGCTAAGTGTTGCCGTCCCATTCCGGGTGATGCTATTGTAGGCCATTTAAGTTCGGGGCGAGGTATTGTCATTCATCGTGAAAATTGTAAAAACGTATCTGAGATGCATAAATACCCTGAAAAATATATATTTGTAAAATGGGCTGATAATATTCAAGGTGAGTTTTTGGTTGAATTGCGTATCGAAATTATTAATAAACGCGGGGCACTTGCTACCCTTGCTAACATTCTGGCAGATAATGAGGCAAATATCGAAGATGTTTATATAGATGAGCGTGATAGTCATCATAACTCCATCACCTTTCTTTTATATATTAAAAATCGCCAGCATTTAACGCGTATTATGAAACAATTAAGGGGAGCAGAAGGGGTGACTCGTGTTTGGCGAGGAAAATAAATAAAAGGAAAATTTTCATGGATTTTAACGCTCAGGAAATGGCAGATCGGGTTCTGCAATGGTCCAACATCAATACCGGTAGTTACAATGTATTGGGCTTGGAACGGATGTCCGCTGTATTAACAGAAGCTTTTTCTGTATTAGAGTGTGAAGGAGAAATACTACCACTCCCCCCCATTGAACAAATTGATAATGAAGGATTATCCAAAAAAGTAGCGGTTGGGCCTTTACTTCGTTTTTGGAAACGACCTAAAGCACCACAGCAAGTATTACTGATGGGACATATGGATACTGTATTTCCTCTAGACCATCCCTTTCAACGAGCATTTTATAAAAATGATGATCCCAATATCTTGGTGGGACCCGGTGTTACCGATATGAAGGGTGGTCTATGTGTGATATTAGAAGCGCTCAAAGCTTTTGAAAAATGTCCCCAAGCTAAAAACTTGGGCTGGGAACTTTTGATTAATCCTGATGAAGAAATTGGATCACTCGCGTCTGCTCCTTTTTTAAATGAGCGAGCAAAAATGCATCATTTGGCCTTGCTTTTTGAACCGGCCATGGATGAACAGGGTACACTTGCAGGTGCACGAAAAGGAAGTGGAAAATTTGCCATTGTGGTGCATGGACAAGCTGCGCATGCTGGGCGTGATTTTCATTTAGGGCGCAACGCCATTTGTGCTTTGGCTGATATTATTCTTGAACTTGAAAGCTTAAATCAGCAACGCGAAGGTCTGACCGTGAATGTCGGGAAAGTTGAAGGTGGTGGGTCAGTTAATGTGGTTCCTAATCTTGCCATCGCGCGATTAGATATTCGTATTCTAAAAATGGAAGATGAGATTTGGGTGCGAACCGAAATAGAACGGTGTTTGGCTAAGGTTCAGAAAGCCAGAGAAGTAAAAGTGGAGTTTATTGGCCAATTTACTCGAAAACCTAAAGAATTAAAGGGTAAAACATTGAAATTATACGAATGGGTGGCTGAACTAGCACGGAAAGAAGGCCAAAACCTAAGCTGGAAACTGAGTGGTGGCTGCAGTGATGGTAACAATATGTCGGCAGCAGGATTGCCTAATATAGATACATTAGGTGTTTGCGGTGGAAAAATTCATAGCGAAGGAGAATATTTATTAATTGATAGCCTAGGGAAAAGAGCACAACTGAGTTTGGATATTTTGACCCATTTAAGTGAAAATGAATTCTATATTCAAGAATATAATGGTGTATCCTTAGTGGATGGAAAAGAATAATGTATTAATTCGTCCGGTGAGAGAAAATGACCTAATATCTCTTTGCGATATTGCCAGCAAAGTAGACGGTAGTTTGCCGTCACTTTTAAACGATAGAAAGTTTCTTGCAAATAAGATTAATCGTTCAATGGAAAGTTTTGCTCAGATAAATGAAGAGCAGGCCAGAATATTTTTTTTTGTTTTAGAAGACCTAGAAGAAGAGAGAATCATTGGCACCTCAGCCATAGAGGCCCAAGTGGCCTATCATGGGCCTTATTATACTTATTATGTAACCACTTTAATTCAAAAATATCGATCGCTTGATCTTCATCAGGAAAACGCTATCACACAACCCAATAAAATTTTATATCTGAGTAATGACTATCAAGACAGCAGCTTGCTTTGTACGTTATTCATCAATCCTGCCAATAGGTCTTTGGGGGAGGGGTCCTTACTGTCTCGCACCCGGTTATTATTTATTGCAGAATTTCCTGATTTCTTTTCAAATAGAATTATTGCAGAGATGCGAGGAGTATATGATCAAAATATGGAATTTCCATTTTGGGATAGTGTAGGACAACGTTTTTATAATATGGATATTATTGAGGCAGAAAAAATATTGGCTATCGAAGGGACACATATCGTTACAGAGTTAAACCCAAGATTGCCTATTTATGTGCCATTATTACCCTTAGCTACCCAAAAAATCATTGGAGAGGTGAATGTTAACACCAAACCTGCATTACACACATTGGGGAAAGAAGGATTTTTCTTTCAAAATCATATTGATGTGTTTGATGGTGGTCCGATTCTAGAAGCTAGAAAAAAAGATATTCGAACAGTCAAAACCAGTCAAGTTGCTATTATCGTGGGCTTTCTGCCGCCTGTGTCGAAAGATGAATCGAAAGACTTCCTTTATATAGTTTGTAATGCGAAGCTTAATTTTCGAGCAACCTTGGCTAAGGTCCAATGGCATAAAGAGGAAGGGGTATTTTTAGAAAAAAGTATCGTTCAATTATTAGAATTATCTATTGGAGATAAAATACGTCTATGTGCTTTTCGTTAGGAGAAAATTATGTCTCACCATTTTATTAATAATCAATGGATTCAGGGTGAAGGCAATATCATGGTTTCAATGAATCCTGCGACGGATGAAACACTTTGGGAAGGAAAAGATGCCTCGAAAGCTCAGGTGGATCTGGCCTGTCAGGCTGCAAAGGCCGCATTTAATACCTGGTCTGTACGTTCTTTCGAAGAAAGGCTAGAAAAAATAAATAGGTTTCAAAAAATCATTGAATCCAGACGCAAAACCTTAAGTGAAATATTGGCACAGGAAAATGGAAAACCGCTTTGGGAAGCAGAAGCTGAAATCAGCTCAATGATCAATAAACTCCCCACTGCATTAGAAGCGTATCGGGAGCGTTGCCCTGAAAAAACCAACCCTACACCCGCGGGTATTTCCAAAGTTAAACATTTTCCCCATGGTGCACTGGCTGTTTTCAGTCCCTTTAATTTCCCTGCACATCTTCCCAATGGTCATATTATCCCTGCACTTTTAGCAGGTAATACGGTGGTTCTAAAGGGCAGTCCTTTAACACCTTTGATCACAGAAACCATTATTAAATATTGGGAGGAAGCAGGTTTGCCGCCTGGTGTTATTAATTTATTACAAGGGGCAGGTGAAGTTGGAAGTGATTTAGTGGAGCATCAGGATATAAACGGTGTATTATTCACCGGCAGTTATCGAACCGGACAAAATATTAATCTTACATTAGCAAAGCATCCGGGAAAAATTCTAGCGTTAGAAATGGGTGGAAATAATCCCTTGGTTGTACATGATATAAAAAATGAACAGGAATTGGATGCCGCCGTTTATCATACCATACATTCTGCATTTTTAACTTCTGGTCAACGTTGTACTTGTGCCAGACGACTAATCGTCACTCAAAATGAAAATGGGGAACGTTTTATTGAAAAGTTGATTAACGCTACTCAAAAAATTGTTGTGGGTCCTTATACTCAAAAACCCGAACCCTTTATGGGCCCCGTGATTTCTAAAGAAGCAAAAATTCATATTTTCAAAAGCTATCAGGAGCTCATACAGAAAGGTGCTAAAGTCTTAGTTGAAATGCGAGATTTAGGAACAGTAGGTGCATTTTTATCACCTGGTCTTATTGATGTGAGCACACTTAAAAATCGGGAAGATGAAGAAATTTTTGGACCCTTATTACAGTTGATTTGGGTTAAGGATTTTACAGCAGCTATTGCAGAGGCCAACAATACTACCTATGGTTTGTCCTCTGCTCTTCTAACGGCAGAAGAAAAATTATTTGAACAATTTTATAACCAAATGCGCGCGGGTCTTATCAATTGGAATCGCCCCACCACAGGAGCAAGCAGCCAAGCGCCTTTTGGTGGCATCGGAAGAAGTGGTAATTTTCGTCCTTCTGGGTATTACGCAGCAGATTATTGTGCATATCCTGTGGCCAGCTTGTTTGAACAAAGTTTAAAGCTACCCGACAAATTGTCTCCAGGAGTTAGTTTGTAGTAATGAGTTTAGTGGTATGGAAACAACAGGATGATCCAAGTAAAAGAATCAAAACACAACCGAGACTATATTGAAGTTAATTTCGATGCTTTAGTGGGCCCAACCCATAATTATGCAGGACTCGCTTTTGGTAATCTGGCATCTCTTGAGAATATCCGTCAAGTTTCTCATCCTAGAGAAGCAGCCTTGCAAGGCTTGCGTAAAATGCATTTGTTAATGCAATTGGGTTTAAAACAAGGAATCTTACCCCCACATGAACGTCCGAATTTGCCGATGCTAAGAAATTTAGGCTTTTCAGGTACTGATATTCAAATATTAAATCAGTCGAAAAAAATTGCACCCTCATTATTCTACGCTTGTTATTCCTCTTCTAGTATGTGGTCCGCCAATGCTGCGACGGTGACGCCTAGCCCAGATAGTCAAGATGCCAAGCTGCATATTACCCCGGCAAATTTGATTAGTCATTTTCATCGATCCATCGAAACTGAGTTTACCTATCTAGTATTGAAACGCATATTTTTCGATGAAAGCAAATTTGTGGTTCATCCCCCACTGCCTTCACATACTAGTTTTGGCGATGAAGGCGCAGCCAATCATAATCGCTTGTGTTTACAGTATGGTGACTCGGGATTGGAAATTTTTGTCTATGGTCGTAAAGGCTTTGATGATCCAAGAATGAGTTCACAAATGAACGCCTCCACTCACCCTATTAAAACGAAGAAACATGAAAATTATACCCCGAGAATTTTTCCCGCAAGACAAACCTTGGTGGCCTCACAAGCTATCGCACGCCGTCATCTCCTCAATAAAAACGCTTGCATTTTTGTTAAGCAAAACCCACATGTCATCGACAAAGGGGTTTTCCATAATGATGTCATTTCTGTTATGAATAAAAATGTATTTTTAACCCATGAACTTGCTTTTGAAGAAGATATCGATTTATTATATCAGACCTTACAATCTAGGGCTTCCTTTCCAATTCATTTTATTAATATAAAGGAGTCTGAAATAAGTGTGATACATGCTGTGCAATCTTATCTCTTTAATAGCCAATTAGTCTCTTTGCCTAATAATGACATGGCTTTAATTGCTCCAGAAGAATGTCGTGAAATTCCTAGCGCATTCAAAGTGGTTCAAAAGATATTAGAAAGTGATAATCCGATTCGGCAACTCCATTTTGTTGATTGTTGTGAAAGCATGAAAAATGGTGGGGGTCCTGCTTGCTTGCGTTTGCGCGTTGTATTAAGTGAAGATGAGCAAAATGCCTTGATGCCCGAGATCTTTTTAGATGAGGACAAATATCAAAAATTAACACATTGGGTTAAACGTTTTTATCGAGAAAGCATAAGAGATGAAGATTTGTTAGATCCTTTATTAATAGAGGAGTCTAAAACTTCACTGGATGAATTAACTAGCCTATTACAATTGGGATCGATTTATTCTTTTCAGAAAGACTAAAATGTCATGTTCACACCATTAAAATATTATAAATTAAAAATCAATTAGGTTGCTTCTTGGGCTCAAAAGTATACCCATCTTTATTCATTTCTTTAATGTTCTCATAATAGCGATACCCTGTCAATACATAGCAGGGCAGATCGGGTTGGGTTTTATCTGCGCTTTCAGCAGATAGATCATAAAAAACTAATATTAATTGCTCGTTTGGATTTTTTGCAAATCCATTAAAAGCAACATAATAATAATTGTCTCCTAGTAAGTCACTATGTTCCCAATAAACCGGCTCTGATTTCCAATTTTTAGAGTTTACAAATCGTTCTTTAAAAATTTTTTCTACGTTGCTTAAGGGTTCATTGCAACCTTCCATAGCAGTATAGTAATAAAAATCTGATGCGCGGACAGCCCTAAATATATGGGTGTCCTGGGTTTCTTTAAATTTAATAAGCAAATCCATTAACTCAGGCTTGGAAATACATTTTGAACAGGTTTCCTTAGATATTTCTAACTTTTCTAAAGCTGCTAGCCACGCATAATGTCCATTGCATTCATAGGGCTGCATTGTCCAATTAGGATGCTTTAAGCTAAAATGAAAAACTTCCTTTGCTAATAGATATTCGTCATGAGCTTTAAAGCAATTTGAAACTTCGAATGAAAATAATTGAAATTGTAGTTCTTCTGAACTATCACCCTCATTCGATGATTCATAACATTTTTTCAAATTTTTCTTATATATCTCAAAAGCAGACAAGCAGCCAGCTACATTTGTTTTTGAATTCTCCAGTTGCTTGGTGATTTCTTGAGTTGCCATTTCACATTGTTTTTGAGTAGAGGAGTTAGCAAAAACCGATGTGGATGAGCATGAGCATAAAACAATCAAAAAATATGCGGCACAAAATAAAATTGAAAGAAGTATTTTGTAACGCATTTTTATAATTCCTCAAAAATAGTTAAATCATTTTACAAAAGTTAGATCTTCGCTACTGAAGAGTGATGGTTGCTCAAGCTTTTAATGATGCTCCTTTTTCGAAAAATTTGCAAAGTCATTTTAGAGATTTTCGCGAATGGAGGACGATAAATAATGATCAATGAATTATTACATTGAATTTTTAAAATTATTAGACATTATTCCCTTGATTATTTGAAAAAACAATAAATTATTCCCTTGATTTTTTTAAATATATGAGGTATTATCAAAAAAATATCTTAAATTTTAAATGGTTAGCGCTTGAGGTAAGTTGAGTGATAAGAGATCTATTAACAGACTTAGCTGTATGGAAAACCAGCCTAGCTAGAGTCCCTCTCGTTTTAAGGGGCGCGCGTCAGGTGGGTAAATCTTGGTTAGTAAAGGAGTTTGCAAAATCATTTAATAATTTTGTCGAAATCAATTTTGAAGAAGATAAAAGTGCTAAATCTTTTTTTGAAGGCGATCTTCATATTCTTGATATTTTAAAGAGGATATCTCTCTATAAACAACAAAAAATTGAGGCAGGAAAGACATTACTTTTTTTAGACGAAATTCAAGCCTGTCCTAATTGCATCCAAGCTTTAAGATTTTTTAAGGAGAAGCACCCTGAACTTCATGTGGTTGCTTCTGGATCCTTGTTAGATTTTACTTTAGAAAAAATTGGAATGCCCGTTGGTCGTGTTCAATTTCTTTATCTTTATCCACTCTCCTTTGGTGAATATTTAACCGCTATAGAGCGAGATGATTTGAGAAATGAATTAATCGAAAATTCACATTTAGATATAGCTTTTCACAAAATTTTATTGGCTTCATTAAAAAATTATTTATGGCTTGGCGGGATGCCGGCAGTAATAGACGCCTGGATTAAACAGGAAGACGCCCATGTTTGTCAAGAAATTCAGGATAGAATTATCATCGCCTATCGCGACGATTTTGCTAAATATGCAAGACAAAATCAAATTGAATATGTCAACACCTTATTTGATTTTATCCCAACTCAGTTGGGGAAGAAGTTTAAATTTACGAATGTGGATGGTGATGTGAGCACTTATTCCCTAAAAAAAGCTTTTTCCCTATTGGAAAAGGCGGGCATAGTACATGTTTGTTACCATACCTCGGGCCATAGCTACCCTCTAGGCGCAGAAAAAGATGATAAAAAATTTAAAGCATTTTTCTTAGATGTCGGACTTGCTCAGCGAATCTTGGGTTTAGATTTATCCAAATGGGTTGTAGCGCCACTAAACCTTAAAACACTGGGAGGTATCGCAGAACAATTTGTTGCTGAAGAGTTTATTGCCTACGCAGAAAGTCATAAACCTAGTTCGCTATATTATTGGCATCGAGAATCAAGAAGTAGTAATGCCGAAGTGGATTTTCTTTGTGTTAAAAAAGGAGCCATTATCCCAGTTGAAGTCAAATCAGGGACACAAGGGGGGATGAAAAGTTTGCATTCCTTTATGGAATCACACCCTAATTCACCTTATGGTTTAAAGATTTCAGAAGGAACCTTTGCGAAACAATCTAATCTAGTTGAAATACCCCTTTATGGGATTGAGGGTTGGTTGAATAGTGAACATGTATGATAGATGAATAGTTATATTGCAATGATAAGTTGATGTCCTTTACTTCTCAAGTGTAATGGGCATGTACTCTTGAGTTTAAAACAATAGAAGTTCATCCAAAAAATATATAAAAATTCAAATAGTTAAAAAATAACAATTCAAATGACATTTTTAGATAACTCTAACTGATATGTTGATATACAACCATTTAAAAAACTTTCTATTTAAATAATTGTCATAAATATAAATGTATAATTTTTTTGAGGAAATTTATGCCAACCCCTGAAGAAGATGATGCAATACGAAAAGCTCATTTTAAATCATTTATTAAACGGGTAGAAGAATCAAATTATCTTAAAAAACATAAAGAAATAAATGATTTAAATAATGCTTTGCTAGTGCAGGCTGAAAAAAAGCATGATGAGATAAGGGCAAAAATCGCCAGCATTCAATCTTCTATGAAAAAAGATGAGGAAGATATCATAAATGAGTTGAAAATTATTTTAATATTAAGAAGAGAGTATTGGGAAAATGAATTTGATTCTCTTAGAGTTAAAGTAAATAATGATCCCGATATTGAAAAAATTAAAAAAAAGCTAGATGAGCTTGAGAAAAATAAAGGTGCGTCTTTCTCTTCAATGATACAAATGGCTGAATTTCGCACCAAAATATATGACTTAGAGAATGAGAATCATTCAGAGTTTGCGGTATCTGAAATTGAATTAGGTAGAGTTCATAATGATATGGATTTTATGTCAGGAAATCCTGCTGTGACAAAAGATAGTAGCGGCGCTACATCCAAAGGAGATTTTATTAACAATCAAGTTGAAAAAATAAAAAATGAATTAGTAGTTCAAAAAAAATTGTTTAGAACGCTTAAAGATATGTGGGAAAAAGTAGATGTCTATAAGATGGAAGTATCTGAGAAAAAAATGAGAACAGGTAGTATGTTGTTTTTTAGGAGCGATACTGTGAGGAAAAAAGCTATTGCTGAACAATTTTTAAGAAATCTATCTGTGTTAATTGAGCAACAAAAGGAAGGAAAGATTTTAACATCAAATGATATTAGTTCGTTGGAATCAGATATTAAAAAATGGTCAGATCAAAATAAGGATGCAACCGGATGGTTTCAAAGCAGTAGTTTAGATACCATATTACAAGATGCAAGTAAGGCATTAAAAAAGATAAAAACAGATTTCACCACGTCCACCATTGATGCGAATCCAAAAAGGAAACCGAATTCGAAACCGTAAACCATGGGGGCCTTTACCTTGTTTCAGCCATCAAACATCCCCTGAGAGAGTTGGCAATATTCTCCAGTAAATGTAAATAATCTGATCCATCTTTTGAATGAGATTGACCCAATGGGTCTAACTCACCTATTTTTGCTCCGGTATCTTGACTTAAGCTTTCCACCATTTGCGGTTTAAATTGAGGTTCGCGAAAAACACATATTGCTTTAGTCTTTTTAATTTGTTCACGGATTTCATAAAGGCGTTGCAAACTTATGGGCAGTTCTGGATGCACGCTGATAGACCCTACGTCATTTAAATCATAATGATGTTCAAAATATTGATAGGCATCATGAAAAACAACATAGGGCATTTTTTGAATAGGTTTTAATTTTATTTTTAATTCGCGATCGAGAGCATCAAGTTTGGCAATAAATTTTTTGGCATTGCTGCAGTATTGAGCCTGGTGTGCAGGATCTATCTGCGATAAATTTTCTACAATAGCTCCTAATATTATTTTAGCATTATTCGGATCTAACCAAAAATGCATATCTTTTGCACTTGGGCCATGATCATGGCCACAGCAACTATGTCCCTCATGGTTATGCTCATGGGTGTGGTCAGGATTATGGTCATGACCACGTGCTGAGTTAAATGCGGCTGTACGACGGGGCGGGAGCAATAGTAGTTTCTCTGTTTTTTCCAATTCAATAACCTTAGTGGAACTTGATAAGGACTGAAGCGGCTTCACCAAAAAGGTTTCAAGCGCTGGGCCGCCCCAAAAAATAAGATCAGCTTGTTGTAGCATCTTAACTTCTGAGGGACGAAGGTTATAGTGATGGGGGGATGCTCCCTTTTTGAGAAGAAGTATAGGCTCCCCTACATTTTCCATAACTGCAGTGACCAAGGCATGAAAAGGAGGAATACTGACAACCACATTTGGCTTATTGCCACTTGCAAAAACGGCTGTAATCCAGCACAATCCGCACACAGCCAGGATTTTAAGGTAAGGTTTTAACGGGTTTGGTTTCATATTTTGACCACTCTCTGAATATATGGGTTAATTAACTTAATTAATAAACGCTTACATTGATTTCATTTATTTTCCTATTCAAACTCAGGATAAACATGTATTGATGAATTTATTAGCCGCAAAACAAGTTTCCATAAGCTTTGGAAAAAAAAACGTTCTAACTGATGTACATCTTACCGTAGATCGTGGGGAAATTGTAACATTAATTGGTCCCAATGGTGCTGGCAAGTCAACCCTGGTTAGAATTGTTTTAGGTTTGGTTAAACCGAATTCAGGCAAAATCCAAAAAGCTGATAATATTAATATCGGATACATGCCTCAAAAATTGCATATCGATCCCTACCTTCCGCTTTCCGTAGAGAGATTTTTAGAAGTGGCAGGTGGCGGAGAAATTCCTAAAAAAAGAGAGTTTCATAAAATCATTCAAGAGGTGGGGATTGAAGCAGTTTTAAAATCCCCCATTCAAGACATTTCAGGTGGGGAACTACAACGCGTTTTGCTCGCCCGTGCTATTTTACGTCATCCTGATTTACTGGTTTTAGATGAACCCGTGCAGGGTGTTGATATTATTGGGCAAGAGGAATTATATCATTTAATTATGCGGTTCCGCGATCAATTAAATTGTGGGATTCTGATGGTTTCTCACGATTTGCATCTTGTGATGGCTGGAACTGATTCTGTTATTTGTTTGAACCAGCATGTATGTTGTTCTGGTCGACCCGAAGATGTAAGCCGACACCCCGAATTTATCAATTTATTTGGCATTTCAGCGCCTAAGGGTATCGCAGTTTACACACACCAACATGATCATCGTCATGATTAACTTTAGTTTTACGGAAATTTAGGACTGTTATGTTGCCATTAAATTTTCAATTAGATTTTTTAGAAAAAGCTTGGATTGCAGGTTGTATGGTTGCTTTGATTGCGGGGCCTTTAGGTTCGCTGATGGTATGGCGGCGTATGGCTAACTTTGGGGACGCGCTCTCACATGCCACCTTGTTGGGTGTTTGTTTTGCATTTTTACTGAATATTAATCTTAGTATAGGTTTAATTAGTATCAGTATCCTAATTGCAGGGCTTTTGACTCTTCTATCCTCACAAAAACAAGTGGCAAATGACACCTTACTTTCAGTGTTAGCGGCGAGCACACTGAGCATCGGCCTTATTATGGCTACACTTTTATCTGAAGTACGAATCGATTTATTGGGATATTTATATGGTGATATTTTAGCTGTTAATCTAAATGATCTATTGGCAATTTTATTAGTAGATATTCTGGGTTTAGCCATTATAATCTATCTTTGGCGATCACTTTTGTCTATAACCTTAGATGAGGAAATAGCCAGTGTAGAAGGTGTTCCTGTTGCCCGAGTCAAATGGATCTTGACCATCGTCTTGGCGGCTGTTTTTGCCATTGCGATGAAATTAGTAGGAGTCTTACTTATTACAGCTCTGCTTATTATTCCAGCGGCTACTGCCAGAAGGATGGCAAAAACACCCGAACAAATGGCAATTTTTGCTAGCTTAATAGGTATTGTATGTGTTTTTGGTGGTATACAATTATCCAGTCAGTTTGATTGGCCAGCGGGACCAGCAATTGTGGTTTTGGCTTTTGGTCTTTTTCTTTTGTCCTTATTGACTTCTAAATGGGTTCTTAAATCTCTGTAAACATTACATAAATTCTAGTTTAATAATTTGAACAACGACAAATCTATTTGACTATGGGTCTAAGAAAAAACGATTATACTTAGCTTTATATTACCTATATATTTTATTTTTACTATTCAGGTTAAGCATATGGTCACGATATTAGTTGTTGATGATAATACGATGATTCGTGAACAATTGGCGCACATCTTAAACAACGAAGGCTATTCTATTATTACCGCAAGCCATGGGAAAGATGCATTAGAGAAAATCATTCAAATGACCCCCAGCTTAATTATTACAGATCAGCTGGTGCCAACGATAGAAGGCTATGAATTTGTTGAAAAACTGAGAGAAAAACGAGAACTACATAACATTCCCGTTGTTTTCTATACAACATCTTATCCTTTAGTGGAAACGTCTGTTCTAGAGCCCAACGATAGCACTAAGATTTTGACTGCTGTACATCGTGCGTTGGGTTATCCTGATAAATGTTTAAAAACGGCTACTAAACAAATTACAAATCTTCCTACAAAAACAACACATGCCACTCTCCCAGTCGGTGTGCTGGGTAAGCATAATAAAAGAAAAATTTTGGATATTGGAAGAAAGTATTTTCAGGAATTTTCTGAAAATATATCTGATGTGTTTTGGGTTATCAATCCGCAAGGCAATTTCATTTATGTAAGTCCTGCTTTCATCAACATTTGGGGTAGTGTGATAGAATCTTTATATAAGGATTCTGCTGTTTGGTTTGATGCTATTAGCAACGCAGATAGAGACAAGGTGAAAAGGCTTTATTCAATGCTGATTCGAGATAAAAAAAACTTAAGTGTTGAATATAAATTGGTAAGGCCTGATGGATCTGTTCGGTATGTGTATGACCGCGGCTTTCCGATAGCGGATAAAACTGGAAAATTAAATCATGCTTTAGGTATAACAACGGATATAACAGAACGAAAAAATGCGGATAGGCGCTTTGAAACGCAATATGTTGTGTCTCAGATTTTGTCAGATTCTAACAATTTAGAAGATGCTGCTCCCAAAGTATTAAGGGTATTATCAGAGAACTTTAACTGGAAATACGTTATTTTATGGATGGTGAAATATCCAGAAAAAGAATTAAATTGTATCGCAAGCTGGAGAAATACTTTGAGTTTAGATCAATATTTGGAAACATTGCAAGAGGTCATTCCAAATGTGGACATTGGATTGTCGACCCGAGTTTTGAAAGAAAAACGTGCAATTTGGATTGCAGATATCAAACAGGATAAAGAATCGCAGATAGAATCTCATTCACAAAAAGATAATCTGCATGGCGTTTGCGGTTTTCCTATTATGTCTGAAGGAGAAGTTTTAGGTGTTATTGAATTTTTCAGTGATCGAATCGTTTTTTTAGATGAGGAACTGTTTAAGCTTTTGTCAACGATTAGTGCACAGCTTGGTGTGTTTACGAAAAAAAAATATACTGAAATCGAGTTAGAACATTTAGCGCATTATGACATCTTAACAGGATTGGCAAACCGAGCAGAATTATTCAAGAATATGAAAGAGGCCTTTGCTTCTGCTAAAGATAAAAAAACAAAAGTTGCAATTTTATTTTTAGATTTAGATCGATTTAAATTAATTAATGACACTCATGGCCATGAAATGGGAGATGCTTTTCTAAAAGTGGTTGGAGAACGGTTAAGAGCTAGAGTGAGAAAGCCCGACTTTATAGCAAGGCTAGGCGGTGATGAATTTGTTATCGTGTTGTCTAATATTTCCAAAATTGAAATAATCCATGCCATTGCGGCTAAAATATTAGAGGCTATTTCAATCCCTTTTTTCGTTCAAGGTCACGAATTTTTTATTAGCACGAGCATTGGGATTAGTCTTTATCCAGACAATGGTTTGGATGTGCAAACCTTATTAAGTAAAGCAGATATTGCCATGTATCAGGCTAAAGATTTAGGTGGTAATAATTTCCAATTCTGCACGCCCGAAATGATCAAGGTTGTGCAGGAAAAGGCAGTTTTAGAAGAGAAAATGGCGCATGCGCTTAGAGAAGAAGAATTCATATTGCTCTATCAACCTAAATATGATCTGCATTGTGAAAAAATGATTGGAGTAGAGGCATTGTTATATTGGAAGCAAGATGGGAAAATATTAGCCCCCAGAGAGTTTCTTCCTTTAGCGGAAGAAACAGGGCTAATTATTCCCATTGGTACATGGGTTTTTAGAACCGCTTGTGCGCAACTGAAAGTTTGGCAAAAAATGGGTTTTACGCTGTCTATTTCCGTGAATTTGTCTTCTCAACAATTAATTATAGAGGAATTGCTTGAAGTTATTATGCATACTTTACGAATGTTTGAAATTGCACCCCAAAATCTAGAAATAGAAATTACTGAATCGATGCTTATGAAAAATACAGAAGGCAGTATTGCCCTTATCCACGCTTTAAAAAATATGGGGATGCAAATAGCGATCGATGATTTTGGTACAGGATACTCTTCATTAATGTACCTAAAACGATTTAAAGTCCATCGTCTAAAAATTGATCAGTCTTTTATTCATGGCATACCCGATGATGCAGGAGATGTATCCATCGCTAAAGCGATTATTGCGCTTTCTCATAGTTTAGGCATTAAAGTAATCGCAGAGGGAGTAGAAACAAAAGGTCAACTAGATTTTCTGAAATCTTTCGATTGCGATGAAATACAAGGTTATTATTTTAGCCGTCCTTTAACGGCTGATAAGTTGACCGCTTTCTTACTCGATCCGCCAAAATTACAATAATCTAGCAAAGTCAGCTATGTAAAGACTTACCGCTAAAGATGAACACTACAAGAATGAATACTATTGCCAAAGTTTTTTTATTCCATTACATTGTAGGCTTATAACTGTATTGAATATTATCCATAAGAGGAGTATGTTATGAGTATTACATTGGCAGAATCATCTTCTATGTTGAACCCCGCTTCCCATAATCAAGCTCAAACTATGATACCTAACATGGTTGGTTCCTCGGAGTTTATCTCTAATATTGTTTATAAAGATAATGTCTGTTCGAGAATTAAAGATGCGGATTGGGAAGATCGTGCAGTTTTAAATAAACTAACTACAGCTTTGGACAAATATAATAAAAATCCCAGCCCCAAGAATAAGAATAAACTGGCACATACTTTAAAAAATGAAAAAAAACGTCTAAAAGGCATATTAAGCCATCTTAGAAAGGAAAAAGAAAAGTATCAAAAGATGATGGCTGAGGCCTCTTCACGTCAAATTTCTAAGCATGTCGATGGTCTTGTTTTTAGACTCAGTGATATTAAAAATTATGTCTTTTCATTCTTTGGTTCTGATCCTAAATCATTAGCGGAAAAATTTGCCGAACAAGAGCAGTTGCATAGAGAACAAATTAATAGAATAAAAGGATGTCTGAATGAAATTACCGCAGAACCCAATCCGCCTAGTCAATCTACCGATGAGAGGTATGAGGAGGGGCGGCGTTCGGGTATAATTTCATTAGATGCATTATTATATCAAGCTACATTTAATACAGAGTTATCTTCTGATGAATTAATTGGGCATCATAGTTTGGATGAATACCATCGTGGCATCTGCAATCCATCTGATTTGTATTTGCAAGAAGACGGAACCGTTTTTTTTCCTCCTAACTATTTTAATTTAACGGATAGGGATCCAATCTTCAGATACGTTAGAGACTATTTTGCGCCTGAGATGGTACCTAGAATATATGAACTCCTTCCAGTTTATAGTAATGGGCATACCAAGCGTTGGAGAGATAAGCATTGTGTTTGGGAAGACAAGACGGATTTATGTTGGAAGGCAGCATTCTATAATTCTATATGCAACGAGCACAGACTATACAGCCACTTACCCCCATTTGAACCTTTATTTGACTACTCGAGTTGGATGGCATCGGTGACTTTGAATCCGAATAGAGAGGATGATATATCTGATTTATTCATAGGCGACCAGCGTCCTAGTATGGGATCAATGGGATCAATGGGATCAGCTTATCTTATATACGGTGAAAGACCTTTAGTTTTCTTCCATATTAATGATTCCAGCCTGCCTGATTATGCGCCACAATTAGATGCAAACCTAAGGCGCTTTCCCTCTCCATTCAACTTGAATGAAATCCAGATAACACCAAGTTTTCCACACAACTTGAAGAACATCTTTATAACGCCAAGTTTTCCACTAAAATTTCCACAATCCAATAATAGGTGGGCAACACCTAGCGCTATGGAGCCATATACAAAATTCTGGAAAACTTGTCCAAAAACATTTGATCTTTCAGACTTGTGTGTAAATCATGACGCTTCATTGGGAGTTCATCCTTGGGGTATTGAGTTCACAGGTATGGGGAAAAGTACTAATCTCATCTTTGGGTATTCTGGGTATCCAATGACTCCCTTTTCGTTCAATCAATCGCATATTTCTAATATTCATTGTTCGAAGCTTAGCTGTTTCCCCTCCCGCGATAATGAATGGACTTGTAGAACTGATGAAATGCCAGGTATAAGATGGTCAGTCAGTTTATCTGGAGATTTTAACGGGGATAATATTGAAGATCTTCTCGTGTCTCCCTTCGAAATAACTGATCCGATGGGACCACTTACTTATCACGACGAAGAAGAGTTTTACATCTCTAAACCATTAATATTTTCTCAAGGGTTACCACAAAGAAATATATTGAGAGATGAAGATGTCATTGATAATCCTCTCTCAGATTTTAATGGTGATGGGATAGAAGACCTAAGAATGGAACAGTCTCCACACAACCCTTACCGGTAAGCCAGGAAAGTTCCCAGGAGAATAAATGCACCAAGCCAATGATTATTTAAGAAGGCCCGGAAACATTGAGTAGGTTCTCGATGATAAGTAAGCTTGAATTGGTATAGGACTTGAATTGACGCCATCAAAATTCCAAGCTTATAGTAAAAATTTAAGTTGAGATAATACCCGATGAACAATAAGACTGTTATGCTCAGGGTTTGTAATCCTAAAATTATCCAACGATCTGCATTTCCAAATAAAATAGCGGTTGATTTAACCCCAATCTTTAAATCATCAGATTTATCGACCATGGCATATTGAGTATCATAGGCTACCACCCAAAAAATGTTGGCTAAACCTAAATACCAAGCAACGATTGGAACTGTATTTAATAGGGCTGCAAACGCCATCGGAATTGCCATACTAAAGGCTATTCCTAGGACCACTTGAGGTAAATAGGTGATTCTTTTCATAAGAGGATATAGGACCGCTATAATAAGGCTAAATAATGCTAAAAGAATAGTTAAACTATTTAATTGCAGCACTAACAGAAAAGCTAAAGTCGTTAAAAATAAAAAAAGTAATATGGCTTCTCTGGTAGAAACCTGAGTGGTGACCAAGGGCCGATTCCGGGTTCTTTTAACTTGAGCATCAAATTTTTGATCAAAAATATCATTGATGACACAGCCTGCCGATCGCATCAAGATAACACCCAAGATAAAAATAATGACTACTTTGGGATTGGGGTGACCTTCGCCAGCTATCCAAAGAGCAATTAATGTTGGCCATAGTAATAGAAAAATACCGATGGGTTTATTTAAACGTAGTAAATTGCCATAGCATAATATTCTGTTAAATTGGGTAATAAGCATGAGTTAATTAATCTGAAAAACCTCATCAAGTGTTTGACAAGTTAAAATATCTGTCTTCAACAACTCAGTTAGAAAATCTTCTAAAATACCAAAATTCGCTTTATTTCGGAGCAAATACTTCATTGCCCAGTCGATTCTGACAAGTTTACTCATAATATACAATTGCTCCTTTACAATGAGTATATCATATCAGTATTATACCTGAAATATCCTAACGTAAATTAAAATATCAGCAGTCCTAAGTCAAAGAGGAACAAGTTATGAGTAATGCACAGTGCTGCTGCAAGTGCAGAAACTAGTGAAGAGTTGAAATTGGATCAGAAGAGAACAAAGACATTGCAATTCAAAATACTAAAAAGTGTTGAGGAACAAAGGCTGAAATCGGCGATCTATCAAAGACAGGGGTGAATAAAATTATGATATCTGTTCAATCTTTAACAAAATTAATACATTCAGTTTCTGCTCATGCTATTGTCCAATCTCCAATTGTTTTTATCTTTTATGATGCGGGTACAACGAAAGCATTTGAACCAGTGATGGATAAATTAGATAAAAAGAAAATCAACTATTCTATTATTGCATTTGGGACTGCTAGGGCACTTCTTGTTAATCATCCTAATTATATAGATGTGAATAGTCGTTTAGCAGTAACAACGATTGTGGATCGTGAAAACTGGCAACGTGAAAAGCCATTAGGTAAAGAGGATGCTGATCGAATACAAAAGGCTATTACCTGTCAGTTGGTTGTTGTAGGAACATCGTCTATTATTGAAGCGCAGCTGGCAAAAATGTTGCAAAATAAGGGGATAAAAGTCGTTGCTTATTTTGATGGTTTTCAATCACCTGAGCTGGAGCCAGAGCTCAATAGAGCTTTTTTAAAAAGTGTTGATGAAATAATTGTACCTTGTCAAACTGCTGCTGCAGGGTTTTGTCAACTGCAGCTTTCTTCAAAAGTATTAATATTGGGACAACCGACTCTTGATATATGGTCCCGATATAATACACGAGCAAATATTGATAGTTTCCGCCAAAAATTATCATCGTTGCCCTCTCAGTCACTGCTTCTTTATGCAGGCGGATATGGAGAGGGTTATGAAGAATCTTTCCGACTTTTCATCGAAGCAGCAAAACAAATAAAAAATTATAGAATTATTGTCTCCTTGCATCCCAAGGTGTTAGGGAATACTGAAAAACATATTATGCAGGAAATGGCAGCACAAAACCTGCAGATCCTACCTAAAGATGTTCTAACCGTAGAAGCAGCAGTGGCATCTGATGTGATCGTTTCACAATGTTCTACAGTAGGGGTGCAAGCTCGATTTATTGGTAAACAAATCATTTATCTCGACTCAAGAAAAGGTCGTTATACAAATATTATTATTGAAAAAAAACTTGCCTTTCAGGTACATGATGTTAATACTTTTCTGAAAGTCTTAGATAATGCAGCCAATGATCAAAACTTTATTCCCGAAGATCAGTTATATCAGAAAGCAGGCATTGTTCCCAATGCCACAGACAATATTCTTTCATACTTAGAGAAAAGTTTAAAAGAAACGCAGAAAATTTATGCAGATGGACAGACAAATGTTCATGCAGCTGTTAGCGCAAATGCCCACAAAAATAAAGAGAGAACTGGGGCTAACGCATCCTCTCAAAATTCCAGCTGGCTGCCTTTTTACAGTGCAGCTGTCTCTAGAGCTGGTTTGGGTCCCAACAATATTCCTTGCGTAGCCCCTAATTCTGAAGCTCAATTTCCTAACCTTAATCGATTTTATCACTGTTGTAATACTTTTTAACTAATGTTAGATTAACTGCGTTTAAACCATTTTTCTAAAAGCTCAGTTTTATTTGAAACGCCTAATTTTGTTCTGGTATTATCTAAATAATGGCCTACAGTTCTGGGTGACTAGGCGGTCATGATTAATTGAAAAATCTGCTGCATCCTTTTTTGCAGCAATACGAACTGTCTTTCCAAGAGTATCTGCTTTAGATAAATAGCCGGCTATTTTAATTGTATTTTCATTGATGTTTCGTATAACGTTTTCTGTATCCAAATAGCCGATATTAAGAGGCAAGTTTAATAATTTCGAAATATTAAATAGGTTATTTTGTGTGTTTAAATATTTTGTTTTATCAGGTCTAACCAGTCTAACAGCATTATCTTCTATCTGAATTAAAAGTTCATCACTCGCATCAATAATGATTTTATTCTTCAGCATGGATTCTCCGAAATGAAGAGTAAACATTTAACTTTACAGCATATTATCAAAAAAACTTATTAAACGGAAGAATGAGTTAGAAAAAAGAAATTTAACTCACTTTTTAAGATACTTTTTAAGCAAGGAGGGCTGCCAAAAATAGGGCGATTTGAACCCTATTTTATTTAATATTTAATCATTATTCTTTTTTTAACTTCTTTAAAACTTGGGGGATATTTATGGGTGTAAACAGTACTGTCGTTCGAGAAGATGTTCAAAGGGTAATGCAAGAAGATAATTTAACTACCGTGTTAAATATGAAGATGATTGACGAATACGTGATGGTTAATGGCAAATCAAAAGAAAATTCAGAACATTCAAAGATGAGGGTTGATGACAAAAGTAGTACTGAGCAAACAGTGTTAATGGCAGTCACAGGTAGTAAGCAAGCATCTGACACTATACTGACTGCTGGAACTTCTAGTCATACAGCGGCAGCTGCAGCTTCACCCATCTTATCAAAGTCCCCTCAACCCGATATTAAAACCCCTGCTGAACATGCTGCTCAATCTGCTGCAATGGAAGCTAGTACTGTTGGGTTATCAATATCAGGGACAACACCCATCCTAAGACACGCTCCTGCACCCGTGATGTTTGCAGCTGCATCTGGATCAGGTTCCGCAGGTGTTCTGAATGTGGATACTGCTAGAAGAAATTCGATTTCATCCAGTGTGAGCAGCGGATGCTCAAGTCCAACAGCTTTAATTGAACGTAATAGTATATTACGACAGGAGAATGATAGTCAAAGGGTGCAACTTGAAAGACAATCTGAGATAAAGGCCGATACAGAGCGACAAAGTGCTAGTCAACAAAAAACTCTGGCAGAAAGGTTAAAAGAAGTTGAGGATGCAAATGCTGCCCTAAGAAAGCGGTTAGGGGAAGTCGTGCAAGAACGAGACACGCTCAGGATCGAAAACAACACTGTCAAAGCCGAGCGCGATTATGCAAATAATGAGCTTGGAGCAGCGCGCAATAATTATGCACATATTTATGGACCAGCGATAGCCGAGAAAGAAAGACTACAAGGTAGATGCAATGATCTCTCATCAGAAAATAATGCATTAAAAACAGACATTAGTAACTTAAGAAAAGGATAGGATGGTCAACCGTGTCCTTGTCTCGATAGCTTTGTCGGGCATCCCTGCCCGACAATTGCCGTCGAGAAGGCAGAATAAATATTATTTGCGCAGCGTGCGAGCCAAGATTTTATTTTTTAGCTATATTTTTCGAAGTTCGCTCCTTAGGAGAGAGTAAGGGAATTGCAAGGAGATACAAGCGTGCCTAGCCAAAATGACAATTTTGTAAAAATCAACATTGTTTGTGATAAAACAAACCGTTGTGTAAGGCTTCAGGTTTCTTTATTGATACCTCCGGCAACCACCCCTAAAATTCTCGAACAGCTACTTCATTTAAGTCAAGATGGTAAATTTAACGGACATCAAAACAGTGATCAGTCTCCCACCCAAAATTTTACCAAGAATATTATGCCCGAAACAGCAGTGTTAAACTTCCCTGGTGTTGAAGGGTCGATGGTTTTAAGACCAGATGGAAGCTTAATTTTAGGGAAAATAAAGACAGACTTGTATTTAAAATGTAGCACTGAAGCCAACATTACGAGCACACAGGCCATCCAGGCAGGAAAACTTATGCTGCATGGAAAAAAAATTTCCAATTATCAAGCTATTGAGTGTCAGGGTGACATAGTGTTAGCTGCCGAGGAGGAATTTATTAACCATCATTTGATGTCAGCTCAAAACCTTAAAATTGCAGGCAAGGGTCGCTTTCGAAATTTGGGTTTGGTAACAGCCCAACAATTATTACGACTGGATATTCATACCATAGATAACGAAGGTTCTTTGTTAGGTAAAGAAAAACTTATTTTTAAGGGCTGTCGTTCCATTACTAATCATCTAGGCGGAGAATTACTATCCTCTGGAAACATTGAGTTGACTCCCAATGGGAACTTTAGAAATGATGGACAAATGATAACCCCACAGAAAATATTGGTCCTGGGAAAATCCGTCATGACTTCGTTTCCAAAAAAAGATATATCAGATATCCCATCTAATACACCTAATGTTTATTCAACCAGTCAAAAGGATAATGCTACTTGCAGCATTTGTAATGCTGGTCTTATGCAGGGTGTTCGTGGCATATTCATTGGGGATGGTATCACTCACTTTACCAACGAGTCTGCAGGATCATTCATAGGAAGAAAATTATTTCTTCGAGGGGAAAAAGAATTCAATAATTCGGGTTTGTTGATGGCTAATAAACGATTATGTGTTGGCTCTCATGGGAAAAATATTAATGCCAAAACAGGTAGGATATATTCTGACCAAGATGTAGAAATTGTAGGGCTTAAGGACTTTGAAAACTTTGGTGAGATCAGTGGTCAGCTTAATGTCGCAGTCAAGACGGTAGGCAAAACCTTGAATGGCATAACTGGGGATATGCAGGGAAAAAAACTATCGTTGTTGGCCTCCATTCTTAAAAATGAGTCTCGTATAGCCACGCTAGAATCTTTAATGGTGGCCGTTCGTTTTCTATCTAATAGCAAAACAGGCATTTTAACTTCCAATGATAAATCCAATATTGAAGCTCAAGTTGCATTAAAGAACTACGGTGGTATTTTGGGGCGACAGGTGGCGTTGCAAGCCTGGACACTTTCGAATAAAGGCAAGAACTCTAAAATTGAAAGTTCAGATGATCTTATTATTCGAGTTAAAAAGAAACTCGATAATGAAAATATTATTCGAGCGGATAGAGAGTTAAAATTGGCTGCAGAATGCCTAAATAATGCCATCAATGCTTATATTGCCAGCAAGACAAAGACTAATATTGAAGCAAGAAATTTGAATAATCATGGAATGATAAAGGCAGAAATTAATTTTCTAAAGATTGCCAATCGGCTTTGTAATAGTGAAAAGGGGCGTTTAAAGGCTAGGCATTGTTTGGAAGTGTATGCAAAAGTTATTGAAAACCAAGGAAAGATTGAAAGCGAAGATAAAGCCATTTTGGATGTGGTTAGGGCCATAGTTAATTCATTCAACGGCCATATTTCTGTGGAAGAATGGCTAAAACTTGAGAGCGGGGAAATCATCGAAAACTCGGCGGTCATTAAATCTAAAAGAGATTTATTCGTTAAGGCACTTTTAGAGTTTGATAACTTTGCGGGAGGTAAAGCGACTGCTGAAACTATAAATGTTCAAACTAATGTATTTCGTAACCATGGTTTATTGCATGCTAATCGTAAACTTGAAATTGAAACAAAATATCTACTGTACAATTTAAGCAGGGGACTGATTTTGGCTGGAGAGAAAGCTGAACTGTTTTCCAAAAGAATTTTACAAAATTCGGGTGGTATTGTTGCAAATGGTGGATTACTGTTAAGAGCAGAATCTCTTCTTCAAAATTTACGTGAAGGTAAAGTTATTTCAGAACAAGATATGCAGTTATTGGCTGGACATGTATTATCCAATGCGGGCCTGCTTTTAGCTAAAAAAGACCTTCTTATTAAATCGGGTGCCTGGTTTACAAATGAGATAACTGGTTTAATTCGTTCGAACGGTAATCTTACAGTAGGGTCTGGTTATCGTTTCGATAACGACGGAGAAATGCGTTCGAATCAAAGTTTTTCTTTAAAAGCTTTAGGGGTCATTAAAAATAATGGCATTATGCACGCCGATAAAGCAATAGTTGCACTTGCTCAAATGTTAACGAATCAAGGTAGCATTTGTTCTGAAAATGGTGTAATGATGGATGTCAAGCTCATTTTAGAAAATTGTCAGTCTGGAAGAATACAAGCGAAAGAGGCCGTACAATTATGTTCGGCTTGTATCTTGCGAAATGCTGGTATGGTTCAGAGTGCCAAAGATATTATGGTGAAGTCCCAAGTTCTACTTCAGAATATGTCTGGTGGAATTATGCAGGCTGGACACAATCTTAAGATGTTTTCAGATTTTGTTCTAACAAATGGGGGTCATTTATTGGGAGAAAGAATTCGCTTAGAGGCAACTGAACTTCTGTGCAATTGGAGCAACGGCGAAATCATTGCGACTGAGCAACTAGAGGGGATTGCCAATGTGATTATGAATGATGGTGGCTTGAGGAGCCAAGGCAATTTGAGCTTGTATGTAAGGACACTGTTAAATTTAAGTTCCGGTGAAATTACTGCTAAACGTGCCTTAGAAATTTTTGCAGGTTCGGTTCATAACCAGAATTTAATGGCCGCTGAAAAAATAAAAGCAGAGATAGATTCAATGTGTAATGAAGGGTCGATAGTCAGCACTCATGATTTATCACTTAGGATAAAAGATAGATTCCAACAAACTGCCACAGGCAAGTTATCTTCTGAAGGAACTATGTCACTTTTAGCAAAAGATTTATATTTGGCAGGCCAAATGATTTCAAAGGAAACTTTTTCTTTGGAGGCACAACGAACACTTGATTATAGTGCAGATACCATCTGGATCTGTGGTTTGCTGAAAATGATGATAAATCAGGGGTATGATTTTACCAAACCCTTAGAAGTGATGGGTTCTTTAAGTATTCAAGGTTCGGGGGAAACACTACGATTCAATGCTCGAGTTGGAGCAACAGAAACGCTTGCAGTCAATAACCGCCAGGGGTCTGTAACGGTTGAGAAGGAAGGTTTAAGAGCTGGTAAACAATTGAATATTGAAGCGGGCCAATTGAAAATCAATCGAGATGCTTATGTAGCCAGCCAGGGTGGAATGAAAATTAAATCAGGGTTTATTCGCAACGATGGCAGTATTTATGCGAAAGCAGATATGCTTTTAGAAGCTCTGTATAAACTTGAAAATACAGGGAGCATTATTGGGAAATCAAATATACACATCATTGCCCCCATTATTGAGCAATTTCGTTTAGATGCGACTTCTGACAAGCCAGTTATTGCAGCAAATGGAAATTGTATACTAAATGGGAATGTCGGTGTTCGAGATGGTGAGTTGGTAGTTCAAGGACAACTAGCGACCATGGGAGGAACTTTTCAACGTTGCCAGACCGAGGAGGAGAAAGCTAGAGAGGCTCAAAGAAAAGCTATAAAAAAAGCAAAGAAAAAACGAAAAGTTGCCATTCTTAAGACAGTGGTGGCAATGGGAGTTGCAGCCTATTTTGCCCCCATGCTTGCACCTAAGTTGTTAGCTGGATTAGGTAAGCTAGGTCTTGTATTAAGTTCGGAAACTACAAAGCTTCTGGTTGCAAAAATCACAGAGGGAATGATAAGCGGCGCCATTCAATCCAGCATTACAGGAAACAATATATTGAAAGACACGATGCAATCGGGTCTTTTTGCTGGATTCAGTTGTGGAATGGATCAAATTTTAGGCAACGCTTTTAAGACGGCGCCAGACATTTTGCGTAAGGCTTTGGTAGAAGGTGGAACCTCAGGATTGCAAATACTGTTAGAAAACGGTGATAACATCAGTAAAAATATGCTATTGGGGGTATTGGGTAGCGCCCTAGGACAACTTACCGTTTCTGCCTATCAGAAAAATCCCGCACAAGCAGGCGCTAAATTAAATAAATTAACGTTGTCAGACATTTTAAAACAAGCTCGCGATTCATTTGTGCAGTCTGCTGCCAGTGGGGCCTTAAAATCGGCAGTCACTAAAACTCGGTTTGAACAAACTTTGCTTTCGGCAGGAATGAGTGCTGTACAATCTTTCACAGGAGCATTTGGACAAGTTGCATGTCTTAACTCTCATGAACAAAATATACATACTGACACTCAGGGGGCTCTAAAAACTACACATTCTCAGAATTCACCAAAGGAAGCAAAACCTGAGATTCAGAACTTAAACAAAAGTAACCATCCACATAATCATAACAAAACAAATAATATTAATTCAAACAAATCAAGGATTAGCATTGATAAACGTCAGGAACTAGAATCAACCCTTAAAAAGGCAGGAATTCATGTGAGTGTCGATGAGTACATGAGGGATCCAAAAAAGTATTCTAAGCTTCCAACAATTTCGGAAGAATCCTCATTTCCGAGAGAATGGACTCCTATGTTTCAAAGTTACGAGCCTGAGAGTCATAAGGCGAGAATAACTAAAGATAAGAATGGAGTTGCTCGTTATAGAGATATTGAATCAGGTGAATTTTCAATCTCTCCAGCAGAGAGAGCAAAACAATCAATGAATAAAGGACCAGCAGCCAGAATAAAAGATCCATTAAAGATAAAATTAAATCATGATTCACTATCTAGTAAACTTGTTCTTTATGGGGGTTATTATGATATTCTTAAACGAAGAAAAACATTAAACAATATTGATTACGGCGTGACAGTTTATGATTATCTTAAGGTTGAACGTTCTGCAAATGTTAATAGAAATGGTGTGCATGCTCATTTTTCAGCGGATTTATACTCAGGTGTGAATCTTTTATCTGCTCACAATAAAAGTCAATATGAGAATTCCAGGTTAGATATTAATGGCCCTAGTATGCGCCTTGGGGCTGGGGCCCAAATAAATCTTGGAAAACAAGGAAATAATCATGCAAGCGTTAGAGCTGATGCAGCTATATTGGTTGCAGATATTCGTGGCAATTTCAAATCAGAAAAACATTGCCTTAGTAATACTTGTGTTCAGTTCAACCTAAAAGCAGATATTGCTTTGGGATTTGGCGTAACTGTCAAAGCTGGGGTCCACGATTATAGAAGAAAAACAGGCATAAGTCCGTATGTAGATGTGGGTGTTTTTTCGCGGATTCGTGGAATGCTAGATCTAAGTCCAGAAGTGACCCCCAAGGTTTGTTCCTCAACTTCCGGTGAAGCTGCTGTCACTACCCCTAGACTTTAAACGCTCGATGATTCCAATCTGGCAATTAATGATGATAATAAGGATAATAATGCCGACCCCTGTCTTCAAGGATATTTATCATAATGTGCACCCAAGACACCTTCCTTTAGGTTGCCTTTAGGCAGGAGAGAGTGTCAAGTAAGCAATGCAGCCACACGCCTTTATCTGATCTGGTTGCTGCCGCAACAGTAACCGCTACCGGTACTGGTGCAGGTGGCACACCTGCTGCCTCTACCGTCAAAAATACTAATGGAAAAAGACCCTTAAAATCTCTAAAAACAGTAACAACTGCTTATGCAAGCAAGGGTGTTGCTCCGGGGACTGGAGCAAGTGCAGGGTTGAAGTAACTGATTGACTTAATCCAAGGCTTTGGAGCCATTTCTTAGGTTGTCTTTTCTATACTCTTCTGCTGTTTTACCTTGGGCATCTTTTATGTTTGGATTGGCTCCGATAGAAATTAAGAAATCATAGACATCTATGTGCTTTTCAATTGCAGCCCAATGCAGAGCCGTTCTTTTATTTTTCGGATTTTCATCTTGAGCGTTAATATCTTGGACCATTTTAGAAAGGATGAATAAATCGTTCTTATCGCCAATGGCTGCTGCTCTTCGTAGCGCGGTTTCAACTTGAGGAAGTTGAGGCTCTTTTGCAAGTTTATATTTTTCCAAAAGTTCTTGGCTTTTTGATTTTTGAACCTTTTGGAAGGCTGTTAAAATCGCATTCGATGCTTCCTTGGCAACAAGTTCTTTAGTTTGTGCTAAATCTTCTGCCTGCTGCTTTTCTATTGTAGATTTTGTTTGGTGAGCATCTTGGTTGTTTGTCCCTGCTGCTGTAGCGGATGTCGAACTGGGATTAGATCCGTTTGCATTAGCCTTTGCATCGGATGTTGCTTCTAAATTTGGATCAGAATCAACATCTGATTCTGAATCCAATTCAGCAGTAAAAAGCTTGTGTTGATCATTCTTGTAAGCAAAAAATAAGCGAATAAATTCACTTTCAACTTTGGACTGTTCGACAAAATGGATGACCACATCATCTACGTTAGGATATAAATCAGAATGGAATATTTGCATTGTCAGTTGAGTTGTTATTTTATCCAACATTAATGGAGGATATTTTTTGTCTAATTTAACCACAATTCGGTGAACACGATTTTTTAGAATATTGCTTATTCCTGATGCAATTGCTGACAAATTAATAATCGTGGGCGGACGAAAGTCGATCTTTATGCTCCCGGGATTTTTGGGATCTTTGTAAACAGCTTTGATAAACTGTTGGTCACAGTTTTTCCAAGATTTTAATTCGGCTAACAATGTCTGTTGAATAACCGATGTTCCTGAAGCGTTATGTTTTCCTTGACCCGACATCAAGGCAAGAGAACCTTTGAAATCTAAAAATGCTTCTTTTATAGCTGCATGAGCATGTTCAGTGGCCACCCTTAGATCGAATCCATGTAAATCAAGAGTTTTACTCTTGAAGTCTTTAAGGAAAAATATAATGCACTGCTTCTCATATAGAAAAACGTTATGTATAATCGAACTATTTGTATTTTTCGGCCCCTGGGAGACTAAGCAAGCGAAATGTTCTCTTGAAAGTTTTGAAAACTCAGCGATGAGCACTCGTTCTCTTCCAAGGGCCGCCTTAGTAAAATCGGGGTGCTTTGTTAAAGCGTGTAAAGCGTTTTCTGGGGTAGCTTCTGGAAAAGACAGCCATTTAATGGGTGCTCTATAATCGCTTCCTTTATTTTTTGTTTTATACTTAAAGTAAGTTTTAAAATCAGGTATCTGTAAATGAATGGTATGCAAGACCTCTCGTAAGATTTCTTGGGTTAATTTTGCGTTATTATCTAACTTAAAATAATCATGAATTCTTGAGGCTCGGCAATCCAGCATGAGGATGTAAAACTGCCTATTGATTTCAAAAACATCCTTAAGAGCACTATCTAATTTTGTTTTAAACTCTTGGCTGGTATCACTTTTGGCTGCTTCTCTTAATTCTTGGGCGTATTTTATAAATTTAGAAAGTTGTTCATTGTTTGTTTTTAATCTATCATCGAATTCTTTAACTTCTTTTGGTTCAGATGTTTGGAACATTTCTTGAAGCATTTCTTTTGATTGTTCAATACTGTCAAGTGTTTTTTGAATTGTCCTTAACATATTGGGGATGTAGTAATCTATTTTGGGTCGTGTTCCCTGTTTTCTTTGCTCAGCGTCTGCCGTTGCTTTTGCTCTCTCAGCTTTTTCTTGATCAAGTTTACTGCTTGCGGTCGATGGGGTTGCGCTCATAGTTGTCTCCCACAAGGAGTTTTTAGGGTTAGCGAAGTCGGAGCTAAATATTTGATTTGACTGGTGGCCAGAGAGGGAATCGAACCCACGACACGAGGATTTTCAGTCCTCTGCTCTACCAACTGAGCTATCTGGCCAAAAGCAACCGTTATTAAAACGCATTTGGGGTTGGTTCGTCAATGATTATTATTGTAATTATGGTAACTAAATACTAGGGCAATATGACACAAATATTGAAGCCATACATGCATTCCCAAATCAAATATGGAATGCAATTTTTAGCTAGTTTTTTGCCCAAATAAAAAGTTTTCCATTGCCTGGGTAAGCTCTTCTCTTGCTTTGGGATCGGTTAAGTTCAAGCGTTTTTCATTGATGATCATCGTTTGTTGTTTCATCCAAAGTCCCCAGGCTTCCTTGGATATTTCTGCATATATTTTATCTCCTAAAATGGAAGGAAGGGGAGGGCGATCCAGTCCTATGGCTTCTTTTTTAAGTTTGCTACAAAAAACGGTATGAGTCATATAGTGTTGCTCCGAATAAAATTAACCCTAATGTGAAAGGATTTTAGCATGCGTTCAATTGTTCCAATAAACGTTTAATGGGGGCTGCTACGCCTTTTTTAAGGCTAGTATTAAGCGGATGCCAATAATAGGATCCTTTAAATTCTTTAAGTGAAGCAGATAAATTTTTCTTTTGGATTTTAACCTCACAAAGAATGGGATGAATATCCAAATGAAAATGTGTGAAGGTATGACGAAAATCAGGTAAATATTTTTTAGATTGGATGCGGATGTTTAAACTTTTATCGTAGCAGCAATTGACTTGCGATTTTTGTTCGCATTGTGGGAAGCTCCATAACCCGCCCCAAATACCTTGCAGAGGTCTTTTTTCTAAAAGTACTGCTTTTTTTTCAGGGTGGAAGAGGATAACCAAGTTAACTTTTTGTATGGGCTTAACTTTTGCAGGACGCGGATGGGGGTAGAGGGTTTCTTTGCCTTGTGCTTTGGCCAGACAATCTTGCGACAAGGGACAGGCATTACAATTCGGTTTTGTTCTAGTACAAACCATTGCGCCGAGATCCATAATGGCCTGCGTATAATGATTGACTCTTTTTTTAGGGGTAATTTGTTCGCTGTGTTGCCAAAGTTTTTCTATCACCTTCGGTGATGAAGACCACCCAGGAACAGCAAATAATCGACATAATACTCGTTTTACATTGCCATCGAGAATGGGGTAGTGCTGCCCAGTGCTTAAGGCTAGGATGGCGCCCGCGGTGGAGCGGCCAATGCCTGGTAATTGTAATAGGCTTTCAAAGTCGCGTGGAAACTCGCCTTGATATTTTTCTAAAATAATTCCGGCGGTTTTATGCATATTACGGGCCCGGGCATAATAACCAAGGCCCGTCCAAATTTTGAGCACCTCATCCAAGGGTGCTTGTGCCAAAAAGAATAATTCCGGGAATTTTTTCATAAAGCGATTAAAGTAAGGAATAACGGTGCTTACTTGAGTTTGTTGCAACATGATTTCAGAAACCCAAACTCGGTAAAGACTTGGATTTATTTGCCAAGGTAAGTCTTTACGACCTTCTTTATCAAACCATTTCAGTATTTTTTGCGCAATTGTCATTTGGGGATCCAGAAAATCAATAAGTTAAAAAATTAATTTGCATATAGCCTAAAATAGAATGATTTTATCATATTAATAACAGCAGGGATAGTCCCGGGAAACTGGATAATATAATATATTTAATCTTATTTGTTTATCAGTTTATGATTTTTTTGGATAGTAGACAATCATCGGCTTTCTTTTCCTATCGATCACAGCAAAAGTAGTGAGTGTATGTGGATGAATCGAAGTGGCACTCATGATATGCCAAACTTTAATGCCCCGAATCATTTCAGCATCGGCAATCAGAGATCGATGACAACGCCAAGGAAGTGCTTCTGCACACATAATAGCAACGCGTTTATTCTTTTTTAGAAAAGAATTGAGCGCTTTTAAACCTAAAATTATAGGCGCAGGTTATCTGGTATGGCAAAATAACACCCTTTTGTGGCATACTAGCAATGAAACAAAAATCTAAAAGGAAAATCTATGGATAAGATCCCAGCGACAATTGATCTAAACCCTTCGGGCGATAAACCCGAAGCCTCGGTCATTTGGTTACATGGTTTAGGTGCTGATGGCAATGATTTTGTTCCCATTGTCGAGCAATTTGCATTAGCCGATAGGCATAAAGTGAGATTTGTGTTTCCACATGCTCCCATCCGCCCCATTACTATCAATGGGGGAATGAAGATGCGCGCCTGGTATGATATCTTTGCCATGGATTTATCAAGAAAGGAAGATGGTGAGGGTATAAAGCAGTCTGGTCAACTTATCGAATTACTGATCGAACGAGAAAAGAATCTCAATATTCCGAGTCAGTCTATTTTTCTGGCCGGGTTTTCCCAAGGTGGGGCGATGGCCCTTTATACAGGCTTACGTTATAAAGAATCCTTAGGTGGGATCGTTTCACTTTCTGCCTATTCGCCTTTGGCAGAAAATCTATCTGGGGAACGCAACAAGGAAAATCAGGCAACCCCTATTTTTATGGCGCATGGATTATTTGATCCTATTGTTCCTTTAATGTTAGGGGAAATGTCGCGTCATCATTTGCAGGGTTTAGGTTACGAAATTGAATGGCATACTTATTCTATGTCACATACTGTTATCCCGGAAGAAATTCAAGACATTGCTCATTTTTTTAAAAAAAATCTACGATAATGCTTGAATGTTCACAGCACAAAATAATCCTTTTTTATAACATTCATCGCGTTTATCGGGAAAGCCTAAACGATCCATAATTTGTCCTAAAAGAGCATAGGCTTCAGCAGAAGGAGACAGGGCAATACTTTCTTCTAAATAGTCTTTTGCCTTGCCCCACAATTGATTACGAAAAGATAAGTGCCCTAAAGTAAGCAATAAAATAGGATTATGTGCCGCTACTTTAAGAAATGTTTCGGCAAAAGTAAGTTGTTTTTGAGGTGAAGGTCCTTTAACTATTCCATATAAATGTCCTAGTTTGGGATCCCAGCCCTTCTTAAGGGTTGCATGTAATAAAGCTTCTGCTTCTGTCTCTGCCCCTATATTTATGAGTGCTTCCGTATAAAGGGCGATAATATCTTTAGAATGCTGAACAGAATCGGGTGCTCCATGCCAACATTGGAGAAGAGAAGTTTTGCCTTCTTTTGCCTTTATGGGAATTAAGGCTCGATATACTTTTCGTTCTAAATCCTCTCTACTTTCTTTTGAAGTAAAGATGCCAGCTTTTCGCAAGGAAGGTAGCAATTCTTGGAGTGATTGCCAATGATGAGTGGTTTCGTAAATCGTATAAAGTAGCCGTAATACTTGTGGATGTTTAGGATGTTTGGTCTGTAATTCTCGTAAGGCATTGATGCTTTGTTCGAGTTCTCCGCGTTGGTAGCGTAAATGTGCCTCAGTTAAGTGAACCGCAATATTAGAATTTTCGTTCACCTCATGGGCGAGTTGCAAATATTGATCTCGACGGGCAGGAGCTCCACCCTCTTCTGCCGCTTTTGCAGCAGAGAGATAATTGATAATAGGCGCATCGCTAAAGCGTGCTGAATCGCGTAAGAAACGTTCCGCTTTCGACCATTGGCCTTCAGCGAGTGCAAGCAACCCCACTGCGGTCTTTTTTCTTGCGCTATTTTGTTTATTTTTAAACCACCAACTTTTAACTCGGTAGCCACTACCCAGAACCGTATTCAAACTCCATAAAACAAATAAACAAGAAGCCAATAATAAAATTAACAATACGGCTGAAAGCCATAAGGGCATTTCTAGCGTCCAATGACGATAAGCAAAGAGCACATAACCCGGATCTTGCCGAATATAAATCCCCGCAAGTGTTGCCAGAAAAAGAACCAGAATAATAATCCATAATCGCATTTAACTTAACCTTTAATTCAACTATTACCCTTACAATTAGCCTTTGTTTTTTAACTCATTAAGCGCCTGCCCAATATCAGGCAATGGAGGACGCAAATCAATTTTTGCGAGGTCATTTAAAGCATCCTGTATATGTCGAGTACGACTATCGGTGTTTTCAAAATAATGGTTTAACCATTGTTTAGCATTCTGGATAGATTCTTGATAAACCGTGTTGTTACTTTGTAAAATCGCCCAGCGTATCTGCTCGAAAATAAGCAAGAGGTTTTCCTTTGCTAAGGCTTGTTCAGATTCATTCAAAATCGGCTCAATGGGGGCGGTATGGCGTTGAACTTTGATCAAACCTTTTAGTTCATTCCAAGTATTATGTAACCCTTTTTTCCACCATCCTACGCTTGCAGGTACCGTGGTATTGGTTTGATGTTCAGTTTGGTTTTCAGTTTGATGTTCTGTTGGATGTTCAGCTTCATTGTCTGATTGATCATCGGTTTGCATTGGGATTGGTTTCCCAACTTGCTTCTGATCTGGTTTCTGATCTGGCTTCGCATTTTGCATTTGACTCTGGTTTTGCTTTTGATCCTGTTCTTGCAATGGCCTTTGTTCTTGCACGTCATCTTGATCCTGTTCTTGATCTTCAACCGGATTTTTAGCCTGATTTCCCATTCGTACGCCGCGAGTGGGCAGGCTTGGAATTTGATCCATTAATGCACCGACTCTAGACCAAAGCTTTTCTAGATCCGGTAATTGTAGGGCTTGTAAAGCCGCTTTTTCTTTAGCGATTTGAGAACGCAGGGGTAAAAGCTTAGGATCTGGAATGCTGTTTAAGAGATCCTCTGCAGCTTCTAGCAAACGTAAACTGGTAGGGACATCCCGAGAAATTTGTAGTTCAATGGCAGCCAGACGTAAAAAATGACTCGCTTCAGAAAGCTTCCATTTACCTTCTAAGGTTAAAGATTGATATTTCCCTAATAATTCTGTCAGGGTATTTTTGGTTTGAGTTGCTTCGGCATTGATTTTCACAATTTTGCTTTGGATGTCGGTCAACGCTTGATCGGTTTGTTGACTTTCTTGATTGTTTTTTTCAAATTGAAAAATACTAAATGCCGCAACCGCAATTGCAATAATTAAACTTAAAATAGCCGTTTTCACTGAAATGAATCCCTAAATTTCATTAAGGCCTCGATGAGAGAAGCGTCGTCTGCACCTTTGGCAACCACAATATGGCTTACTCCTAGACTAGTTGCTAGCCCTTGCATTCGCAAACCCACCACAATCATGGGTAGTTTTTGAAGGTGATGCCAATTTTCTGGACCCGCAAAGATTTGAAGGCCTTTTAAAACATCTGCGGAAGTCGCTAAAATAACATGAATGGGGTTCTGTCGCCATGAATTCAGCTTATTAACTATATTTAGCTTGGGTATTTGTCGTTGATAACATTCAACGATTGTTACTTTGGCGCCTCTGTCTGCTAAGGTTTGAGCTAAAAGATTGCGACCACCATTGCCACGGAAGAACACACAATTTTTACCGCGCACATTTTGTAAAGCAGGCACTGCTAAAAGACTTTCGCTTTCATAAGGGGGGGCAAGAGGATAAATCGTTTTTTTAACTGCATAGGATTGTAAAGCTTGCTCCGTTGCCGGCCCTATGGCCGCATAGAGAATATCGGGTGGTGCAGGCCAGTAATCCAGAATAGCTTTCATGCCATACTGGACTGCGGTAGCGCTTACGAATAAGGCAATATCGGATTGATTTAAGATAGAAATGGCTTCCTTTAGAATTGCTTGATGAGGACTCGGTTTGAATGTTACGACAGGAAGCAGTTCGGGAATAAAACCGAGTCTTTTTATTTGAGTAGCTAATTTCTCTGCAAGATGAGCAGGACGGGTTACAAGCACCCTTAAAGGATTTTCTTGTTTATTTTGAGTGTCTGAATGGTTTTGATTGTTTTTATTTTCTTTAGTGACAAGCATCGATGATATCCTTGGCACCTTGCTTAAGGAGTTGTTCAGCGACATACTTGCCGAGTGCATTGGCATTTTGACTGAATCCTGTCGCTGATGCTTTAATAATGCGACTTCCATCTGGAAGGCCTACCATTCCAGATAGCAGCATGTCTGATGCATTTGATGAATGTGCTGGATGTGATGTATCTGATGCATTTTCAAATGTGGCTAGTCCACCGACGGGAAGCTGACAACTCCCTCCCAAACGCTCATTCATGCTGCGTTCTGCTGTTATGCATAATGCGGTAGGAAGATGATTGAAAGGAGCCAGGATTTTTTTGATATCTGAGTCTTCTTCTCGACATTCAATTCCCAATGCCCCCTGGCCAACACAGGGAAGCATCCATTCAGGATCAAAAAAGCTCTTGATACGAGTTTCTAAGTTAAGACGTTTTAAGCCAGCAACAGCCAAAATGACGGCGTCATATTCATTTTGGTCCAGTTTTTTAATACGAGTATCAACGTTACCCCGTAAATATTCATATCGTAGATCGGGTCTTTTTGCAGCGAGCTGCGCTTGTCTTCTTAAACTGGAAGTACCAATTCTGCTATGAGCTGGTAAATCTAAAAAAAGTTGTTTTTGATTAGAAACAAAGGCATCTCTTGGATCTTCTCGTTCTAAAATGGCCGCTATTTCTAGGCCAGCTGGTATGAAGGCTGGGATATCCTTCATAGAGTGTACGGCAATATCCGCAACATGATTTAAAAGAGCGTCTTCTAATTCCTTAACAAAAAGTCCTTTCCCACCTGTTTTATGCAGAGGAATATCGATAATTTCATCACCTCTCGTACTGATACCTAGAATTTCGATGTTTATATTGGGATGAGCTGCGTGTAACTTTTGCTTAAAGAATTCAGCCTGCCAGATGGCCAAGACACTTTTGCGGGTTACAATTCGTATCAACCGTTTCACATTCATTTGTTCCTTTGGTGTTTTAACTAACAAATGGTTGTTTATAAAATGAGCTTTTTGATATACTCTTGTGGTCATATTGTACACAATACCGTATATGAGTACGACAGGGATCAGGAGGATAGATGTTTCATAATAAATTGCTTAGAATTTTTTTAAGTATAATCTTGCTATCTGTTCCTTTTCAATCTACCCAATCAGCGCCTTACCGCTCTGATATTTGCCGTACTAAAGTCCCAAAAAGATACTTTGGCATCTGCGGATCAAGTGGGCCTGTGATTTTTGCTGTATCCGTCAACCAAGGCGCACAAAATGCGACTCCACCCTATACGGGGGGACTTGGAGGGGGCGGATTTTTTCTGGAAGGCGATTTTTATGGCGTTTTTAAAGCGGGGGTCGCGCTTTCAGGCTTTATCATGAGAGTCGATGCTGGACCTGACCCTGTCAACGTAAGCACTAGAACGAAAATTGTTTCAGGTGCTCCAGCCGTGTATGGTGGTTTTAATTATAATGGGGCTTTTGTTTATGTAACCTTGGCAACCGGTATCTTAAAATATAGCACCAGCAGAACAATCAGAATTGCGAATCTCATTGCTCAGGGTAATTTTGAAGCCAGACAAAATTCTTACCGGGGTCGCATCGGTTATGCTGCGCCCTTTGGTAACTTAGAAATCACGCCGATGGCAACAGTGGATAATGTCACCATCAGTAAAGGGATGTATACCGAAACAGGAGCAGGTGCATTTAATTTAACGGTTCGTAATGGCGTAAGTTCTGCTTCACAAAGTGCTTTTGGTGCTCGTTTTGCAGAAATCAGTGAACCTGAGATTTTTTATCCCGAGGTACATTTTTTTGCTACCAGCGATTCCAATACGACCGGAAATAAGTTAAGAGTGGTTTCACGTTTTTTAGACGGGATACCGCCTATTGTTTTGCAAGGAAATACGCCCGGTTCTACGGGGTATAATATAGGAGGGAGTATTAGCACTTCTACGATATTAGGTAAAAATGTTTCACTTGTGGCCACATATGATTATGAAGCGAGACAAAAAGGCTATACCAGCCATTCTTTTTATGTAAGATTTTTAGCGTTATTCTGAGAATTAAATTGGGGTCAAGTCCGGACTTGACCCCAATTTTCAATCTTGTTATAAAATAAAGCGACTGAGATCTTCGTCCTTAGCTAAACTATTGAGCTGTTGGTTAACGTAGTTTTTGTCAATGACTTGAGTCGTATCTTTAAGTTCTGTCGCTTTAAAGGAGACTTCATCCAATAGACGTTCCATAACAGTATGCAGTCGTCTAGCACCAATGTTTTCAGTGCGTTCATTAATCTCCCAAGCGATTTCTGCCAAACGAGCAATACCATCTGCTTCAAATGTTAAATTGACGCCTTCTGTTGCTAATAAGGCCTGATATTGAACCGTTAAGCATGCATCCGGTTCTGTTAATATTCGCACAAAATCTTCAGTCTTTAACGCATCTAATTCTACACGAAGGGGTAAGCGGCCTTGCAATTCTGGAATGAGATCAGAAGGTTTTGAAAGATGGAAAGCGCCAGAAGCAATAAATAAAATATGGTCTGTTCGAACCATGCCATAGCGTGTAGAGATGGTGCATCCTTCTACCAAAGGTAATAAATCTCGTTGCACGCCTTCACGAGAAACATCAGCGCCGCTTCTGCCTTCAGAACGTTGGGTAATTTTGTCGATTTCATCTAAAAATACAATACCGGCTTGTTCAACGCGTTCTAGGGCGTGGGCTTTAATTTCTTCATCATTAATTAACTTATTGGCTTCTTCTTCTCGAAGTAACTTATAAGCATCTTTGACTTTCAATTTGCGACGACGTATTCGTTCATTGGAAAGCGTTTGAAATATATTTTGTAGTTGATTGGTCATTTCTTCCATACCTGGAGGAGCCATTATTTCAACACCCACAGAAGATTGCGATATTTCAATTTCAATTTCTCGATTTTTTAATTCTTCATTTTCAGGAATATCTAAATTTTCTAGTTTTTTGCGATAGACTTCTCGTATAGCATGGTGTTCATCTTGCGTCATGCTTGGATTTTCAGGTGTGAGTGGAGTCACTAAGGCTTGTAAAACGCGTTCTTGAGCTGCTGTTTCTGCTATGTTTCTAACTTTTTTTAACGCTTCTTCACGCGTCAGTTTTACCGAGATGTCGGTTAAATCTCGAATGATGGAATCGACATCGCGACCCACATAACCCACCTCCGTAAATTTTGTGGCCTCTACTTTTATAAAGGGGGCATTCGCTAATTTGGCAAGCCGCCGCGCAATTTCGGTTTTTCCAACTCCGGTAGGGCCGATCATTAAAATATTTTTGGGTGTGATTTCTTGTCGAAGTTCAACGGGGACTTGCATACGGCGATAGCGATTTCTAAGTGCAATCGCCACTGAGCGTTTGGCGGCTTTTTGCCCGATGATATGTTTATCCAGTTCTGCAACAATTTGTTGTGGTGTTAAAACAAAGAAATGATTGGTAGACATTTTATTCAGTACCTTCTAGTTCTTCAATGGTGGTGTGGTGGTTGGTGTAAACGCAAATATCGGCAGCAATTTTAAGGGATTTTTCTACAATACTTTTTGCGTCTAGTTTGGTATTTTCCAACAAGGCAAGGGCTGATGCTTGAGCAAAAGCACCCCCCGAACCAATGGCAATTAATCCATGCTCAGGTTCAATGACATCTCCATTCCCTGTGATCATCAATGTGGCCTTTACATCTGCAACGATCAATAGAGCTTCTAAGCGTCTTAGCGCCCGATCACTGCGCCAGTCTTTGGCCAGCTCAACAGCTGCCCGTGTTAAGTGGCCTTGATGCGTTTCTAATTTTTTTTCAAAGCGTTCGAATAGTGTAAAGGCATCGGCAGTGCCACCGGCAAATCCTGCGATGACCTTGTTTTGATACAGTCTGCGTACTTTTCGCGCATTATGTTTCAAAATAGTATTGCCTTGCGATACCTGTCCATCGCCGCCAATGACGATGTGATTGTTGCGTCGCACGCTGATAATCGTTGTGCCTTTATATTGATCCAAAGTTTATGCTCCTTTTCGATTTTTCGCTTCGATTTTTCGCTTCGATTTTTTGCTCTACATTTTTGGTTTAATTTTTCTCGTGTTGAAGTTGAATATATCATATTGAATAAAGGGACTATGTACGGGGCCGCTGTAATATTAAAATTCCATGAATTTTTTGATCGGCTAACCTCTTTTTTTGCTGCAAGGCATTCGCTTCTGAAGCGAAGGGACCTAAAGTGACACGAAACCAAGTTTGCCCCTCTTGAGTTTGAACTTTTTGTATACGAGTGCTAAAACCCTGTAGCGTGAGTTTGGCTTTAAGTTCATCAGCGAGCGGGAGCTCTTGGAAAATACCCGCTTGTAAAATGTATTGTGCCGTAGAGACCTTACTCTGGTTGTGCGTTTGATTTGTTTGATGAGTCTGAGTCTGGTTGGGCTGATAAGTTTGATTAGGCTGATAAGTCGGGTTAGTCACAGCGTTATGGGTTGTATGCAGGGTTGAGTTGTCATTTGCTTTGTTGGCTTGAGCGGTTTGGATGGTTTGAGCCGTATTTGTGCCTTTTACTTTGTTGTGACTATTGATGGGGGGATTGCCTTTTAGACCATTGCTTTCTGATTGAGACTGTACCAGTACATTAACGGGCTCATTTTTCTTATTCATTTGTTGATTTTGATGCCCCTGGGTTTTTGCGTGTACGGGAGCATCGGGGAGTTGCACTTCCATGCCGGGCAGCAAAGTATAAAATTCAAAACGTTGGGCAGTCTCTTTTTCTTTTTTAACTGACTTTTCTGATGATTTAACCAAAAAACTGGGAGGATTGGGTTTATTGCCAGAAGATTGTTTTGAAAAAAACATATACCCAGCAGTCGTCACTAAAATGCCAATGACAATTCCAAGTAATATAAATACACCAGTTAAAGAACTACCTGATTTTCTGGATCTTCTGGAACTGGATTGTGAACGTCGATATCGGTTTGCCATGCTACTCTAAAACCCTAGTTTGCTCATTTCTAAAGTATTTCTTAAACGGTTAAGATTAACATTTTTCTTGAATTAAGGAAATAATTAACGACGGATAATGTTTGGTTCTATGACTAAATATGAAGAAACATTTAAAGAAAGAGACTGGACGAGTTGATTGGACAAATAGTGCGAGGGTATGTTAAACATTTTCCTTTTGATTTTGGCAAATACAATGTATTAAGTTGTATGGTAAAAAAATAGGAGAACTGACTGTGAAATACCGATTATTCATTTTAACTCTGCTTGCTTTTGTTCTCGGAGGACTTTCGGATAAAGTGCTTTCAAGAACTTGTTATCCAGTAACGCTTTCTTTAGGTCCTTATGTTGGTATAGATTTTCAGATGCGTGATATGGGGTTTAAACAAGGTTTTGGGGATAATATTTTTGAGAAACAATACCCACAAGGTAATTTTTTTGTTGGTTTGATGTTGAATGAGTATCTCGGAATAGAATTGGGTTATGAGAGAACCCTAAGAAGAACTAGAAGTAGTAGCTTTGCGCCAGGAGATACTATTCTGGGCAATGTTGTTAATGTTGGAAGCGGTGAGTTTGTTAGTCGCGGGGAACTGTATGGGCCAAATATCAATTTGATTGGAATCTATAAGCCTTGTCAGGAATATCCCTTAGAGATTTTTGGTTCAATTGGCGCAGCTTATTTAACAGCGAAATTTGATAGAAATCTTGTTCAATTCAATAACAGTCCTTTTTCTCTACTAAGAACTTTCGAACGTGAAAGAACGGTATGGCGTGTATGTGCAGGTTTGCAATATCTTCTAATGGATTCATAGGTTTTCGTGCAAGCTTGGGATGGGAAAATACTTCACAAATAAGTCTCTATTCCAGAGAAGTTTTAGTGAATCCGCCCCAAATTAAATTGAAAGATAGTTTTATTTTTGGGCTTGGTCTATTCTATGTTTTTTAACCCGTAAAATTTTTCACTAAGCATTTAAAATGGATGATCCTATCAAACATTATCCATCGCCAAAAACACACTAGAAAAGTATGTTAAAGGTAAGTTCGACAGGCTTCCGAAAATTCTCGATGGTTCTTTGCTTTTAATGCCTCAGCAGCAGTTCTAGCATTTGCTGCTGCTTCTGCTGCCTGATGTTGTTGAAGGCCTTCAGCATTCAATTTAAGTTGCCACGTTATGGTTGAAGGTGGTGCTGCAGCTGCAGCAGTGACTGCTGGAGCTGCATTGGATGATGCTTTTTCTGCTGTCGGTATGCCTGCGGCAGCCGTTGCGGGGCCAGCAGTAGGAGGAGTACCCACTACTAAGTTTACAGGAGCGCTGTTGCTAACTCGGTGGGTTTTCCCACTATTATGTCGGTTACTGCGGCATAAAAACCGTTTGCTTAAACCGACACCGGTTTGCGCAGCATTAGCTGCCGCAGATTTTATTTCTATCTCGTCTTTAATCAGTTTATGTTCCTCTGCTTTTTCATTTGTCCAAAGTGGTAATGTATGGTCTAATGAACGATTGCTAAGATTCTCAAATTTATCTTGGAAAAAATGGCCGCAGTGAGTAAGATATGTTCCATAGCCTCGCACCTATGCTATGAATTACTTTTGCCATATTATACCAGTCCTTAATTTTAATAGCTGTGCCACCCAACAACCCAAAAAAACCAGCCAACATGTTAAAGTCGTAAAGATACATCCCAAGCAGACTCCCGGCACCCATAAACGCTAAATTCTTTAGTCCTCTATAACCCATTGTTTTGCGCATCAAGGTTAAAATAGTCCCATAGGTTTCTTTTGCTTTAATATAATGTTGCCCACGTTGATTATTATTAGCCTTAATAAAACGAACTAAGGCCTGTTCTCTGGAAGCTCTATAGAGAATATGTTTATCACCCGTTTGTTGAACGCCATCTCCATCTGCATAAAGAATATTAATTTCTGTTTCAAGTTTTATCTTACTATTGGGTTCATTTTTTTTGCTGGTGATCCAGCCAGAGACGGCTTCTGCTTTTTGATTGTCATCAATAGAGGCGCCAGTAGAATTGAAGGTGAATAGTCGTAATTTACTGATGTCGTTTAGTTCCTTCCGCTCTTCTGGTAAAACGCCATTTATGTTTATGTCCAGTTCGCAACCTAAATTTTGTGCGATGGCTTCTTTTAATGCAAATAAAAGTCTTTGTGCATCTGCAGCGCCCAAACTATGACCCGCAATTGTTATACTGAATTTTACCTGCTTGAGATCAATGCCTAACTTTGTTAATTGCTCTTTTAAATGTTTAAATGCCTGAATGATTTGTGTCAGTATGGTATCTTTATTCGCATGAAAACTTTCATGCCCTGCACCGCCCGCTTCTGTACAATTTCTGAGCCAACAGTTGTAATCGAAAATATCAGTCCCTCTAAAAATAATTTTAAGATCTATTTTGTTTTCTAAAGTTTTAGGGAATTGGGTGGGACATAATATATATCCTACTAATCCAGGATGATCGACCTGTAATCGATACACAATATGTTCTACCTCTTCTTGAATTTCTGCGATATAGACTTTGATTATCTCATTCATTTTTAGGTTTTTATAAGCGATAATATGTGCAAGATTTTCTCCCATACGATAAAGTCGATAAATTTCAGGCGTTAAACCAAGTCCATATGCAGTAGCGTCTTGTGCTATTTTAGAATCCGGTCTTATTGCGTTTGCAGCGTTAGCGGCCATATAAATCTCCAAAAATTATTTAATTCCCAAATTGGAATGATAAGTTATCGTTTCCATGATGGGTTCAATGTTATGTTGTTTAACTAAACCATATTTTGCCGTTCATTTGTTTCTTTAGTCTGCATATTATATCGGATATCTATCGGAGTGAATAGATAGATATCCTTAGTTTTGAACCGATTTATGTGGATGTTGATATCCTTAATGTACGGGTTCTATTATATATACGGTTATTGCTCTAAAAACTTTGAAAAATCAATAATATTCGAAAAATAATCTGCTTCGATTAAAGAAGATTCTAGTGTATTTGCATGAATGAGTACTGGACGAAACGAAAATCCTTTTGGATAAGATAAATGATTAATTTTACTTTTTACGTCCATAGATCCCTTTCTATAATTTCTCATTCTTTCCAAGTGCGTTTATAATGGCATAAAGTGGGAAAGAATGAATATGATCAAAAATTGAATAATTTTGACTGGAAAATCGAATACCATAGGGTGAATTTTTGTGGGACTCAAGAAAAATATGCATGCTTTTCAAGGTGCTTCCTAAGCCACTTTTGACTTCGACAGGGATGACAGCCTGATTTTTTTGTATGATATAATCTACTTCGGCTTCACTCCCTTTTGCCTCGCGCTGCCAAAAATATAATTGTGCTTTTCTTGACAGATCGGAATACGCCAGCAATTCTTGTCCTACGAAATTTTCTACGAGTGCACCTTTGTTAACAAAGGCTTGTTCTGGACGCAAAAACCATTCTGATAAATCTAAACCTAATAATGCTTGACACAAACCGACATCTAAAAATAGCACTTTAAAATGATTGGGATTGCCTTCTGAACCTATGGGTATCCCCTGGGCAGAGGTGTGAAGTACTTTTTTAATGATTTGAGCTTTTTCTAATAAATCCAAACAAGGAGAAAGTTCACGTTTTCTATATTCTCCTGGAATAGCGCTGTATTTAAATTTTCGTCCCAATTGTCGAGGAATGTGCTCAAAAAGTTGGTTTATATATTCTAGCTGATGTTTTGTTGCATATTTTTGGAAATCATCTTGATAAGTTTCTAATATGGAGTGATGAACATTTCCACAAGCTGTAGGATTTTTAGTTTCTATCCATTTTTGTACAACTTCGGGCATGCCACCAATAGCAAGATACTCTCCCAAGGTTTCTAAAAGTTTTTCATGAATGTTATCTTGAAAAGGATTATCAAGATTGCTTTTGGAAATTTCTTTTATCTTTAAATCTTGTTTTGACGCTTTTAGAAATTCAATCCAAGACATAGGATAAAGATAATGATACATAACTCTTCCCACAGGGACGCCTACCTTTTCTATTGCAAAATCCAATAATGATCCTGCTGCAATAACATGTAGCGAAGGCATTTTTTCATAAAAATATCTTAGAGCAATAATGCCTTTCGGGACTTCTTGGATTTCATCAAAAAACAAAAGTGTTTTTTCAGGGATTATCTCAACATCTAAAATGAGGTTTAAATCACGAACAATTCTTTCAGGGTCTAAGTTTTTTTCGAAAACCATTTTTGCTTCTGGTTGGCTCTCAAAATTTATTTCCACAAAGTGATCATAATGTTCACCCAATTTACGAATGGCAAAAGTTTTTCCAACTTGACGTGCTCCCCTTAATAGGAGGGGTTTTCGGTAAGGATCAGCCTTCCATTTGTGCAGATATAAGTCTATGAATCTATTCATAATTTTATCCAATGGTCAAAAAAGACGGTTGTTTCAGTAATAAATTGGTCGAAAATTACGGTTATTATAACACATTTTTGGTTAAAAGAGCCATTGAACTAAAAGTCGAATGGTAATAAGCGCTTCTATTCATTAAATCATCAACCGAATAGGATTTTATGTATTCTTCAAAGGACTTTTGGTTTTTACAAGTGTCCTCTATGTCTTGAATAAAATGTAAATTATTCTCAGTATGGATGGGAGAGGTCGTAGAACTTGAAATTCTATTTTCGGTAGAAGCAATAGGCTTAGAGTTACTTTCTGCCAAAATAGGAACAAAAACATTTGGTTTGCTATTGAAACCCGTTCTATCTATTGTGAGAATATTATTCGAATCACTCATTTCTACTTTTAGGATCGTGTCTGGGAAACAAATAGGAACTTCCATTTCTCGTGGCAATTCTTTTACGGGACTAGTTGGGGTAGTATTCCCAAAAAATATGGGGTCACCTGTATTATAACGCACTGTTATCAAAACAGTCTGTGTATTTTTTTTGTGACTGCTACTATAAGCTGAAGAAGCTGTTTTTTGAGCAGTAATTTGAGTGGCGTTACTCCAACTTTCCCATGCCATGCTGGGACACTCTTCTAAGCCAGCATAAACAGTTGTATTATAACCATGTTCTAAAAAAGAATAAGAGGAAGCTCTGTAGCCATATAAAAAATAACTGTTGGCCAATTTAGAGTTCATTGGACTCTCAGGTAAATTAATTTCACGGAAAGCAAATGTATTAGTACTGTGTACGATGAGACGATTATAAAGGCTGGATAGGGCAAGCGCATAATCACGCTCAAAGTTTAACATAAGATCGGATATTCTTTTAATAGTATCTTTGTTTATTTCTAGATTTTCATCTATATTTTCAAAATAATATTTTGATAAAGCGCTTAGGTTATCTAATGCTAATTTTTGAATTTCAGTTATTCGCTTGGGATCAATAAGTGTTGAAAGCAGCTTTTTGACCAGATTTGTGTCAAGCATGCCCTTTTCTTGCATCAACAATAAAACTGCATGGTATCGCTTGATTTCTTTACTATTTGACAACCCCAATCGGACAGATTGTTCAAAAAATTCAGTCAGAGTAATCTTAGGAATTTCTAATCCGAGTTCAACCATTTGTTCTGCAATAAAGAAATGCCCTTTCATAAGATGGTGTAGCACTAAGTTCGGATAGCTTTGTTTCCAAAAAGTTAGTATTTCTTCCTTTTGTTTTCGTATAGGCTCAAATAAGAAGATGAGATAATCACGAAAATCTTCCCAGGGAAAAATAACATACCAAGCTTTTTCGGAGCTCGTGCCTTCAGGCAAGCTAACACCCTTATTCATTAAAAAATGTAAAATTTTTGCACTTTGCTCTGGGTCTGATTCTTGTTCTGGGTCTAATGTAAGATTTTTGATTAATTCCATGATCAATTGTTTTTCTTGAGAGAGTGAGAGCAGGTTTATAGTATTTAGGTTTTGTTGAGTTCGACATTGTCCTTCAGCTAACAATTTTGAATTGTTCAAAGCTTCTGGTCTAGTGCTATGTGTTTTTTGCAGATAAGAATATACCCCCCTAAACATACGTTCATCGTCAGTCAATTTCAGCAATAAATCAAAACCAGATGTTTTTAGTAATTCAGGATAAACAATAAATCCCAATACAGCAGAGTTAATTTCATCTAGACCACAATCAAAAGATTCATGACACAGCAAACGACCAATAAGAGAAAATAGTTTGATCGGTGTAAGCTCATTTTTAAGATCCGGTTCCTTTTTTACTAATTCCAAGTATCGTTTCTTACTTTCTTCTAACGGAAGTAAACCCAGGAATATGCAAAATACTATGAGAGGATTTAACCTAAGCATCTCTATATAAGGATATTGCGCATTAGGCTCATGATCCAAAATCGTTTGCCTTTTATCAAATAAATCTTTTATTTCATGAAGTCAAGTAGGAACTCAATGCTCTATTTAGAACCTTATAATATTCTACTCCGAATCTTTGATATTGAAAAGCTAACCTCTGGGTGGGTTGAAACCTTCCTAAATGTAAAAGAATGTTTTCCGGGCAGACCGTTTCATTAGTATTAAAAGTACCCAGTCGTTTAATAAGTTTGTTTATTTTTTTTAATAGTGAAGTGAAATTGTTAGGATCAAAAATGACATCCATAATATCATTTTCCAGTTCTATAATTTCTTTTTTAAAATATTTCTAGATGGTTTTGTAGTTCCTTTCTGAGTGCTTGTGCGTTGATTTCAAGAAGGGGTAAGCCATTTTGATCGGACACACTAAATAAGTTGATAAGATATTTTTGCTGAAATTCAAAAAATTCACTTGCTTTTAATTTTGCATATTTTAATGAATATAAGATAGGAAGTTCCTGAGAAAATATAGTTTCCAGTTTTGTTATTATATGCGCTGATAAATCTCTCGCGTTCGTAATAGAATCTTGCACAATCTTTGAATCGATACTCATTTATTGACTTCTCCTTAAAAATATAGGTTGTAATAAACACCTAATCCACATAATGATGCTTTTGTCCCTGATAATCTTCAATTTCATAATGAGAACCATGATATTGCACAGAGTTTGGACCCACGGGAATTTTACCAAAACCACCAGGGATATCTAGCATATAAATGGGCTGGCATAAACCAGAATGGCGGCCTCTCAGTGCCTTCATTAAGTTCTGTCCATCTTCTAAAGTGGTTCTGAAATGGGAAGTTCCTTTTGCGAGATCTCCATGATGCAGGTAATAAGGTTTTATTCTATGTTTAACAAAGGTTTTCATTAATTTGGCCAGTATTTCAGGTGAATCATTAATACCTTTGAGTAATACTGATTGACTGAGCATGGGGATGCCCTGATCAATTATTTTTGCGCAGGCTTGAATGGCAGCAGGCGTAAATTCGTCGGGATGATTGGCGTGTAACAGGATATAAACAGCTTTGGGAACCTTTAAGGCTCGAAGTAATGCTTTGGAAATGCGAGCGGGATCAACGACTGGAATACGGGTGTGAAATCGAATCACATCCACATGCGGGATTTCGATTAAATTCTTTAGAATTTCAGCGAGCATGTTGGGTTTGAGGATAAGAGGATCTCCACCAGTTAAAATCACTTCCCAAATTTCTGGGTGAGATTTAATATATTCATACGCTGTTTTTAATTCTTCTTTTGACATGCTTTTTGTAGATGAGCCCAATTGTTCGCGGCGAAAACAAAAACGACAATACACCGGGCAAACATTCACCACTTTTAATAAACATCGATCGGGGTAACGATGTACCAGGCCTTGCACTGGGCTATAAGGAAAATCGCTGATGGGATCGGATAGTTCATTTTCTTTTATGGTTAATTCATCTATGCTGGGCACAAATTGTTTGTGAATGCCTTCACTTGGATTCTGTTTTTGAAGATCTCCAGACTGATAGTCGGGAGATTCTTCTCTAACGATAAGACTGCTTTTTTTATTGGCTTGCTCCCCTCCTATTGAAATCGGAGGATTATGTAAGTCCTTCCGTTCAATAAGTTCAAGCATGGGGGGTGATATGGCAATGGAAAAAGTATCGGCAACGGCCTTTATTTTTTCAAAATCATCCTCTGTAATAAGGCCATGTTCCAGCAATTCACTGGGTTTTTTGATGGATTTCATTTTTTAAAACTCTAACTTTCCACTGGCTGCAGCTCGGGTTGAATGGTTTTGGTTTTTGAGCTTTTCTCGCAAAGCTGCAGAGCAAAATAGCCCAGCAGAGTTAAAAACATGAAATAAAATAAAGGCGCTGAATTTTGTGTTGTCTTTTGCCAAATCCAAAGACTTAAAAAGGGTGCGGTTCCGGATAATGCCATGGAACCTATGGCATGTCCTAAACTTACACAACGAAAACGTTCTCCTACCATAAAGCGTTGGAAAAGCACTACAAAGCCGGGCGTATGTAGAAACGATAAATTAATGGCTGTTAGCAACCACGCCCAGGTTGGAAAAATGCCTTGGCTAAGGAATACAGTATTCATGGCCGTGGTGGCAAGCAAAGCGAGCGCAGAGAGTTTCAATACTTGTACCGGGCCAAAACGATCGGCGATATAGCCTGCGAGAGGGGCACAAAGTGTATAGATTAAAATAGCATTGGCATTGTTAAAATCAGCGAGGCTGGCATCTATAATATGTAAGGTGGAGCTTAGATATTTGCCAAAAAACACAAAAAAGAAATGATAGCCACCACCGACTACCCCATATAACAACGCTGTGATAAAAATGCTTTTTTTGTTTTTCAGAATGACCTGAATAAAAGAATCGGGATTATGATCGGCAACCTTATCTGAATGGTTTATTTTTTCCTTTTTAAGTTTTGAAACACTATTGAGATGTTGGATAAAGTCAGGTGTTTCTTGTAAATAACGGCGTAAAAAAATAACGACTAAACAAAATATCCCTCCTAATATAAAGGGTAAGCGCCAAGCATATTCAGGCAAAGATGGATTTTTAGAAATAGAAGCAGCATAAGAAGCTAAATAAACACCAGCCATGCAGCTCATGCCAGAGATACTATTGGAAAAACAAGGGCGATCCTTTTTCAAAGATTCGTAAATAAAAATTCTGACGGCATCCGATTCCCCAGAAACAAACATGCCTTGCAACATTCTGCAAATTAATAGAATAAGAGCTGCCCACCAGCCTATCGTGGCGTAACTTGGCATCAGGCCCACACAAACAGTAGGGATCGCAATCCCAAACATACTGATTTTTAGAGCCCGACTTCGGCCATATCGATCCCCCAGATAACCGAAAAGAATGGATCCTAAGGGTTTGGAACAGGAACCGGCGATAAAGATGCCATAAGCCTGGAGTAAACCGACGGTAGGATCTTGGGTTGGGAAAAAATGCTGAGCAATGATTTCAGCAAAAAAACCATATAAAGCATAATCATAGTATTCAACCATGGTGCCTAGTATGGCTGGAAAAAGTAATTTAAATTTCATCTAGGTGACTCCATAACCGGCTTAGGGTCCCAGTGTAAGCTTTTTTCTAATAAAAGGGAAGTTATTGAGAAAGTCATGTGACTTTTCATGTAGCATCGTGACTTACCTTTATAATATCAAAAACTCATTACAAAATATGCTGTTGCAATTTGCTTAGTAACTTAATTTAATGATAAAATCGATAACATTGGGAATAAATTAAAATTTTATAAAATTTTCAATAAAAACAGACAGATATATAAATTTAATTGATTGACTTATTTTTATGCTATACAGGAGATTGAGAAAATGTCGGTGAAACAATCAGATATCGTATTGAACAGAGACAATAAAGCAATGGCAGATACTGTGGCTCCTGTTGTAGGTTTGATAGGTTCATCAGCAATCTCAAAAGAACTGGCAGCCACAGCTGCTGCAACAACTGTTGCAACTACAACCGCAACGCCTACTCCAGCGGCAGGTACCAATACGGCAATGGCACCCATTGCAGCCGTGGTAGCTACTGCTACAGGGCTTGTGCCAGCGGGGGCTCAAAAGGTATCCAGAGAAGATGCTTTGAAAAAAAGAAATATTAAAGATAAGCAAGCTTTAGATTCTGTCATCGCCATTTTAGAACGTTATCGAAATATGGCTGAGAAAGAGAGTAATACCTTACCCAGCCCAGAAGTAGCTATCAGAAGAGCAGCAGCCAGTAATGGTAAACTTCTAGATATAAAATCATTAATGAGACTTGTAAAAGATATAAATGCCCTTGAACCTGATTCAAAAGAGAGAAAAACAGCGCTCGATCAGGCTATTCGCAAGCTTCATGCATTAGAAAAATCAATGAGGGATTTCAATTATGATGTCCTTACACCACAAATAGAAAAAAAATTGAAGGCCTTGCAAGAGGCTATTGATGAGCAAAACAAAGTTGTGCAATTTTTGCGAGGACTTAAACCAAGGCGTTTGATAAAAGCTCTGTCAGAGGGTGAAACCATTTCCATAGAGAAAGAAGATGTTGAGATTATGGGGGACATCCCTAGAAATGCGAAAATCATTATTAAAGAGGGCGATCTGATTATTAGGGGTTCTGTAAAGGATGGTGTTGAAATAAGGCTATCGAGAACGCCCTTAGTTGATATACGGCATAATGGTAATAGAATGATAGCAGATTATGCAATTAAAACATCAAAAGGATATGAATTGGTTTCAGAAAAACTAATAATAGGTGGAACAATATCAGGTGCAACCGGGAAGCAATCAGATGGTTCGTATTTAATTGATAGTATACCTTTCAAAATTGATTATCTCCAAGAAGCACCCTTATTAAAGGGTAATCTAACTATCCATGGCACAATTTCGGATACGACAGATATTGCTGCAGACGGTGATGTGCGAGTTGGGTGTAAAAAGTTAACGGTGCCAACAGTTAGTGAGCATCTCGAAAAAACATCTTTATCGTATCATGTGGAGGAAGCATTGTTAAAAGAGGATGATCTGCATTACGAAAACGTGTTTTTTTTCAAAAAAGCAGTCCTTAAACGGGACAGCACTTCTTATCTTTTTGAGCCTCTTGTCATCACGGCAGCTCGACACAATAAACCCAATTATCTTCGCACATTGATAGAGTTGGGTCATGATAATAATCAATCTCATATTGATTATTATCGTCATTACTCCGATTCAGATATTCCTATCTCATACTCAGAGTTCTCTAAACGTCGTTGTATAACTGCTTTATCGGTAGCGCTTCAGGAGAATCATCCAGAATGTGTAGAAGTAATATGCAATTCAAAAAGGTTTGATGTGCATCAGAATCAGCATTCTAATTTATTATTAACACTTTGTAATCAAATGCCCGATCAAGAAAATCTCAAGGGTTTTATGGAGTGGCGAGATGCGCTCAAAGATTCAGATAAAACTTTCTTAAGATTTGTGTATGGAGCATTGCATGAAGAAGAGCAGAGAGATAGTTTGACCAACCATATGCGTGCTGATTCTCCACGCATTGCTGCTAGTTTGCTGCCTGATCTATGGCGCCTTGTTTTTGCTTATATTGGACAACACAATAGTCTTTTAGAAGAAGAGTTGAAGATAAAAGGATGTTTCTATAGAACTACCCGATTGGGTCGATATTGTTTTTCGGGCAGTTGGGATCCAAAACCTTTAAAGGTTGTGACTGGGGCCCATGAGGTCGATCCATCTGCAAAGCCTGTTGCAGCTCTGACCTTTCAGCATAATTTTCAACATAAAAAGGATGATGCTAAAGGGGGGATAAAGCTCACACGCGAAATGGAAGCTTTTAAATTAAATTTCAAAGTATTATGTGATGTCGATCATAAAACAGATCTTACGCATAAACAAATGAAACAGTTAATAGAATACGCTGCATCAGAAGGGTTGTTAAACTATGTATATGAGTTCCTGTGGAGCAGGCCTAAGGAGACTCCATTAATGTATGCCTGTGCATATGGTTGTACACAATATTGCCAAATTTTAATAGATAATGGTGCTGACATTAATTTTAAAACTACTGAAGCTAATACTGCACTACGTTATTCTTTACTATATGGAAAAATAGAGTGTGCGAAAATGCTTTTAGAACGAGGTGCCATTTTAAAAACACAGAATTCCAACCTTTTCACGAAAATGCTCATAAAAACTGCAGGAGAAGGAGGATGTTTAGACGAGTTCATTGCCTTATTGAAGGAATTGAATCGTTTTGATGAAATAAGAGAGGATTTAACATCGAAACCAATGCCCATGTAATAGGATTGCATTAACGCCAGATGATAAAACATTAACGAGATGTTTTTTGGATCCGACAACAAAATGATATGTCGATCAAGGATCTATTTATCTTTAGGCTTATCTGTAGGTGGAGGCGGGGTAGGTGTTTGAGTCGTTGTTGTTTTTACATCTGTTTTTTCAACTTTCGTGTTAGTTTCTGTACTATCTTTAGAAACGGTTTGATCTTTTTTTGTGTTGATCGCTTCTTGTATTTTTGTGACAGCCTCTTTTCCTGCATTGACAACCTTTGGGGTATTTTCAACAATATAATCTGAGGTTTTTTGGGCATATTCTTTCGTTTTATGAATAAGGGGTTGTAAATACTCGTTATTCATTTTGTCGGTATTTTTTGTTTTGAGCATTTCTTTGAAATCTGCTGCAAACTTATCCATCGATTCTTTAATACCCATAATGACCCCCAAGGGAAATGTAATTTAACAAACATATATCTTAATATAGCATGAAGAGATAGAATTTTGGTCTGTATTTTAAAATAAACTCAGGTAGAATAGGTCAATTTGCGATGATGGTTCATAGAATGATGGTTCACAGGGAGTGTGGCAATCAAGAAATGGCTAGTAGAATGGCTATTGGCTAGTAGCGGGAAGTGGCTATCAAGTGAAAAGGCAATGGTGGTAAAAGTAATAAAGGTAAGAGTAATAGTAGGGTAATAGTAAGGATAATAGGACATACAAAGAATAAAGAAGGTAAGGAGCGGTAATGAAGGAAAATGAGAAGAATCAGGATAATGCAGCAGGCCAGGGTCGTTTCAACAACGTAGGTCAATTTATTGTGACGCGTGCTGAGCTACCACTTTCTTGTCCGATGCGAGGAGAAACGTTATGGGATGCACATCCTAGGGTATACTTGCCTATTGAAGAAGCGGGGAGGGTCACTTGCCCTTACTGTAGCGCCGAGTATGTTTTAGAAGATTAAATTGGTACCGCGTCTGGTTGGTGTAACTATGACTTTGGCCCCAGCCCCCGGCTAGAATCGAAATCAGGGTTGAAGCCAGGCCCAAAGTTATAGTTACACCAACGAGACGCGGTACCATCAGGATTAAGATGAGAATGAAAAAGATTTTAATTGTGGGACCCGCTTGGGTGGGGGACATGGTGATGGCTCAGTCCTTATTTAGAGCCATCAAGCAAATGGATCCCAATACTATGTTAGATGTCTTAGCGCCTGAATGGAGTCGCCCTCTACTTGAGCGTATGCCAGAAGTACAAGAAGCATTTGCGCTTCCGGTGGGGCACGGAGTGTTAAAACTGGGGGTACGCTATACACTGGCACAGACATTAAAAACAAAAACCTACGACCAAGCCATCGTGTTACCCAATTCATGGAAATCTGCTTTAATTCCTTGGTGGGCAAAGATCCCTAAACGAACCGGTTTTTTGGGTGAAATGCGCTGGGGATTATTAAACGATGCAAGAATATTACAAAAAAAAGCATGGCCTTTAATGGTGCAGCGTTTTGTAGCCTTAGCTTATGAGAAAGGTCGTTCTATCTCTAAAGAGCAGTGTCCTATTCCTCAATTAAAAACGGATCCTAAAAATATTGAATTGGCTTTGAAAAAATTTGCTATCGGCGAAGAGGGGCAACCTATTTTGGCATTATGTCCTGGTGCAGAATTTGGTCCTTCAAAACGTTGGCCAGAAAATTATTATGCAGAGGTTGCTGCGGAAAAATTAAAACAAGGCTGGTCTGTGTTACTGTTCGGTTCCAAAAATGATATTCCGGTTTGTAGTGCTATTCAAGAACAAACAGAAGGACGTTGTATTGATTTAACGGGTAAAACCAGTTTAGGTGAAGCCATTGATCTTTTATCGCATTCCACTGCCGTTGTGACAAATGATTCGGGTTTAATGCATATTGCAGCTGCTTTAAATAAACCCTTGGTTGCTGTGTACGGTTCAACCGATCCTTCTTTTACACCCCCATTAAATCATCAAGCGCAGGTTGTGCGCTTAGGTTTGGCTTGCAGCCCTTGTTTTAAGCGCGAATGTCCTTTAGTACATCACCGTTGTATGCGTGATTTGGCACCGCAACAAGTCTTATCTGCACTAGAAACACTGTCGGCGCTAGACAAGCCGTCTGTGCCGAAAGCAGAAATACTATCTGTACCCCATACAGAAGCATTGGAGAAATAAAAAATAATGCGGGTATTAATTATTAAAACGACTTCTTTAGGGGACATTATTCACACCTTGCCTGCCTTAACCGATGCGGTACAAGCTATTCCTGGTATTGAATTTGATTGGGTGGTGGAGGAATCTTTTCAGAACGTGACGCGTTGGCATGCAGCAGTGAAAAATATTTTTCCAGTAGCACTTCGACGTTGGCGTAAAAATAAAATAAAAAACTTTCTGAATGGCGAAATCCTTTCGCGGTTGATGGCAATTCGCAAACATAAATACGATTATATCATCGATGCACAGGGCTTATTTAAAAGTGCAGGGCTTGCATTCATTGCCAGAGGAAAACGCGCAGGATTTAACCAGAGCTCTGCAAGAGAAGGATTAGCCAGTTTTTTATATCAAAAGCATGCGGAGGCTTCTTGGAAAGAACATGCGGTACAACGCACTCGCATGCTGTTTGCACAAATATTAAACTATCCTATGCCTAGTGAATTACCGGATTATGGTATTGAAGTATCTCGATTACCTGCATTCCACCATCCTAAACCCTATTATGTTTTTTTACACGGTACGACTTGGGATAATAAACATTGGCCAGAACCTTATTGGATAAGTCTTGCAAAACAGTTGGCAACCACGGATGCTTCGCTTTTGCTTTTATGGGGCAATGAAGTAGAGCGGACAAGAGCAGAAAGAATTGCAGCCAGTGTTCCCAATGCAGAAGTTTTACCCAAAATGAGTCTTGAGGCAGTGGGTGGGGTATTAGCCTTTGCCAAAGGCATTGTGAGTGTTGATACAGGCTTAGGTCATTTAGCCGCGGCTTTGGCTGTTCCGACGGTTGCGCTCTATGGACCCACAGACCCCAAAAGAAGTGGAACTTGCGGGCGCAATCAAGTTCATTTAGCAGCCCAGTTTGCATGTTCGCCTTGTTTAAGTCGAGATTGTACTTTTCAAGGTGATAAATCCATCGACCCTCCCTGTTTTTCCGTGGTAACACCGGATTTAGTTTGGCAAACGCTGGTGAAACACTGTGGGATGGTCAATGTATGAACAGAAAAACAATCCAATATCAATGTGAGCAAACCGCTAAGATTCTAGCAGTGGTTCTAGCATTTTTCATTCCAATTTCTACAACGATTACCCAAGCATTGTTTCCATTGATTATCCTTGCCATGTGTGGAGCAGGGCAATGGAGAGAACGTGCTCAATTTCTAGTCTCTCATCCTGTGATTCGGGCAGGGGTGGGTTTGTTTTTAATATTTTGTATTGGGATTTTATATGCAAAGGTTCCTTTATCTGAATCTTTTAATATGCTTGTCAAGATGTCGAAATTTCTTTACATACCCTTGCTAATGCCTTTGTTTGTAGAAGAAAAATGGCGTAAAAGAGCTATCATCGCTTTTATTGTTGCCATGGTTCTATCTTTGGTATTAGGAACATTAAAAACCTATGGAGGCTTGCCTTTTGGTCTAGTGGTGGGACGTTATCATGATTGTGCTTTTAAAAATCATATTGATACGAATTTATTAATGTCTATGGCTGTTTTTTTTCTGGGCCATTTGCTATTTTCAGTTTCAGGACGCTATTTAAAAGTTGGTATTTTGTCTTTATTGCTTTTGATGACTTTTTACATTTTTTGGGTCAGTCACGGTAGAACAGGTTATATAGTCTTTTCAGCATTATGGTTGTTATGGCTTTGTCAGCGGATGACACTGAAGCAATGCCTGGTAGGGGTGAGTAGTCTCATACTTATTTTGGGAGCTACCTATTTAACGCCTTCTCAGTTACAACTACGCTTATCCCATATTGTGGAAGAAATAAAATCCTACCAGAAGGGTGATGCGGGGAATGCCGAAAAATCGGTAAGCCAACGCTTAGAATTTATGCAATCTTCTTTCGATATAGCCAAACAAAAACTTCTATTAGGATATGGAACGGGTGGTTTTACTGAGGCTTATGCCAAGTATGCAAAAGAAAAGAATCAAACGCCAACCACTAATCCCCATAATGAATATTTGAATATTTTAGTGCAATGGGGCTTGCTGGGATTCTGTGCATTTTTTACTTTTATTTGGCGTCTTTTTAAAACAAGTCTTTTACTTCCCCGAAATGAAAAATATTTAGTTCAAGGTATCGTCTTTGGAATTTTAGTGGGTTGCTTGGGTAATTCTTTTCTCATGGATTTTACGCCGGGTTATTTCTTTGTGACTTTTGTTTCGATTACCATGGCAGCGCTTCCGTGGCAGCGTCAACAAAAACGATCTGCTGTTCTTGTAGAGAGTGTAGATGGTGCAAAATTTCCACCAAACAAGTTGCAGGAAGGCCTAGCATCATGAAGCCTTTCCTATCTTTAGTTGTGACAACGTATAACTGGCCAAAGGCTTTAGAAAAAGTATTGCAAGCATTAGCGGATCAAACGAATTCTAATTTTGAAGTGCTCATTGCCGATGATGGATCTGGCTCTAAAACCCTAGATTTGATTAGAAAATATCAATCCCTCTTGCCAGTCTCTTGTAAACATATCTGGCAAGCTGATATGGGTTTTCGGGCAGCGGCCATACGCAATCAAGCAGTTCTACAAGCTTCGGGTGACTATATTGTGTTTTTAGATGGCGATTGTATTCCTCGTAGGGATTTTGTTGAAAAGCATATTAAACTTGCTGAAGCGGGCTATTTTGTTGTGGGTAATCGAGTATTATTAACACGTTCTTTTACAGATAAAGTGCTGAAAAAGATTTCTGTTGTATCTCCATTACATCAATGGTCGCTTTTACGTTGGGCCCTGACACGATTGTCTGGCAATTGTAATCGTTGGCTCAGCTTTATTTCTTTACCTCTCAATTCAACATTGCGAAAGTGTCAGACACAAGCTTGGCGTGGTGCAAAAGGCTGTAATTTGGGGATTTTTAAAGCGGATTTGATACGAGTCAATGGCTTTGAAGAACGTTTCATGGGTTGGGGATATGAGGATTCTGATCTGGTTATTCGATTGTTAAATGCAGGTTTAAAACGAAAGGACGGTCGGTTTGCTTTGACAGTGATTCATCTTTGGCATCAGGAGAATGACAGAAGTCGTGAACAAGAAAATTGGCAACTATTAGAGAATGTTTTGATAAGTAAAGAAGTGAGATCGAAACAGGGTATCGAACAATATATTCAAAATGAATGCATATAATTAATATATACCCAAAGCATTTCAAGTTGCGACAAGGCGCCTATGAAGGTTTGCAGCGCAGCATACAAATTAGTATGTGAGCAGCAAAGCGAGTAGGCAACACAGTCGCAGCTTGAAAGGCGAAGGGTATAGAGGCAATATAGAGATAGAGGGTTATACGACATGGAACTACATACTATGAACTTCGAAAAAACAAAAGTTTTAATTGTGGGTGATGTGATGTTAGACCAATACTGGTTTGGTGGTACATCTCGTATTTCACCAGAAGCCCCCGTACCAGTAGTGTTGGTTGATCATATGGATGAACGCCCCGGTGGTGCAGCCAACGTAGCATTGGGTGTGCAAGCTTTAGGAGCTTTGCCAACACTGTTAGGAGTTGTGGGAATAGATGCAGCCGCATTACGACTAAAACAATTATTAGATGAAAATCTATTGCAATGCCAATTAAAATCTTTTGCTGAGTGCAATACCATCACAAAATTACGAATATTAAGCCGCAATCAACAAATGATTCGTTTGGATACTGAAAAACATTTCCCAACAGAAGTGGGGGAATCCCTCAAAACTTATTATATGGATTTATTAGAAGGAAAAGATGCAGTTATTATTTCAGACTATGGCAAGGGTAGCTTGTCTGATCCCGCTTGGTTGATTCAGGCTGCAGGTGCAAAAAATATTCCAGTGATTGTTGATCCTAAATCTCGGGATTTTTCGGTATATCGAAAAGCAACCGTCATTAAACCCAATTTGAAAGAATTTGAAGCAGTGGTTGGTCCTTGTCCGAGTGATGAAATATTGGTTAATAAAGCTCTTCATTTTCTCAAGGAAAATGATATCGAATCTTTAGTGGTTAGCCGTTCAGAAAAGGGCTTAACAGTCGTTACCAAAGCAGGCCTTGTAACACATATCGCCGCTGAAGCACGTGATGTCCATGATGTGACGGGAGCCGGGGATACGGTTGTTGCAGTGCTTGCAACAGCGCTTGCTTCCGGTATGGATCTGGTACAAGCTGCCATGCTTGGAAATGTCGCCGCAGGAATTGCCGTTGGTAAATTGGGTGCCGCAACTGTATCTGCACAAGAAATTCAGGCTTCTCTTGCTAGGAATAATGCCGACCAAAGCTTGCCTATGGGCGTTATGACGGAAGATGCATTAATTGCAGCGTTGCGTTTAAGCAAGGCAAGAGGGGAACGCATTGTCTTTACCAACGGTTGTTTTGATATTTTACATTCGGGACATGTGATGTATTTGGAACAAGCCAAACGCTTAGGTAATCGTGTGATTGTTGCCGTAAACGATGATGCTTCTGTCGCTCGCTTAAAAGGCCCTACTCGTCCTGTGAATGCATTAGCTGATCGTATGGCCGTATTAGCTGGATTACGTTCAGTGGATTGGGTCCTCCCATTTAGTGAAGACACCCCAGAGCGTATTATTCAAAGAATTTCTCCTCATATTTTAGTGAAAGGCGGAGATTATAAAGACATCGAAGCTTTGCCAGGTGCTCGATTTGTATTAAGCCAAGGTGGAAAAGTGCAGTTATTGGGATTAAAGGAAGGTTGCTCCACAACGAATGTGATTAAAGCCATTTCGGAGCAAGCGGAATCTGTTTAATAGCAATTTCCTAGTATCTGTTATGATCTTCACCGTTTTTATGATGACACAACATTCCTGGCTACCCCAGCAACGGTAGCTGTGTTATGAGCAGTTACCAACCCATGTGTTAAACTTTGCAGCATTATTTTAGTACCCGGCGCTAACAATTCTGGAGATATTCCTAAAACTTCTGGTGTGAAACCTGCACGCATAAACATTTTTCTAAGACCATTTAGTGTGCGACCGGAAAAATATTTAAGATCGACACCATGCGCCTTGACCGCGGATGCATTTTCAGAAAGGTTTTCTTGCTCCATATAACCATAGGTTCCTTCGATTGTAATACAATAATGTGAATCTCGGAATTCTAATGCGATCAAGAATCTCTGTACCTTTAGAGCACCTATTAGTTTCATTAAGTCTGCATGTCCAAAGCAATTAGGTTGCTTGGTTTCAGGATGAAATGAATATAAAGCCAGAAATAAATCTTGAATGGTAGGATTCTGTCTTAAAGATATATGAATTTTTTCTTCTCTTAGCTTAAGATCCGCTAAGGGGAGGGCAAACTTATTTTGAGCCTCTCTTTTTTTCTTAACTTGAAGACGAAGGTCCTCGGTTGCTTTTAATCTAGATTCATTTGCTAACCTTGTTTTTTCTGCTCTTCTTTCTTCTACATGTTTAGTCCAATCTTCCAGCGTTATCGCTTGTGGTGTACTAGAGGCAGTCACGGATGTAGATAATCGATTGTGCACCATGGTCACTGATTCCACACCCCCCGATGTTTTTTGGCCGGCAGCATTTTCAGATGCTGTTTTAGCATTACTATCAGAGGAAGTTCCATTAGTTAGGCTTGAGGTTTGAGCAGTTTCCTTAGCATTATCCGATGCTTGTTTTTTTGCCTGCTCAATCTTTATGAGTTGTTGTAAAGTATATATTTCATGATTATTTAATACGATAGTTATTTGCTGAGCAATATCTTCTAAATCGTTATTAATATTTTCAAAGCTCATGATTTTTTCTGTTCCCTTTTGACTTTGAATGATGGGAAATCGAATTTTGAACTGTTCAGTAAAATGCTTGGCGAGAGTGTCTATTGAAAGTTCAAATTTTTCATATGTCTGTTGAATGTGGGTGATATCTAAGGCAGTCAATGTGGGATATGCTGTTGATCTGCTCTTGATGGGCAAATCAAGAAGATTTATTGATACCTGGACACATCGATTCATTTCTTCTTTGAATTTTACATACATGGCAGTCAAATTAATTACCAAGGCAATCATCTTATTTAAATACTGAATCTGTTTATAAACAGGTGTCAAACTATGTTTGGTAACCTGGATACAATTTTTTAACAGTAGAGTGATGTTGCAGGTAGGATTTGTTTTAAGTTGTAAGTCTATTATATCCAAATCAGCTATTAGCTTTTCTTGGGTGAGTTCCTGTATGACGTGAAATTCAGTTGAAAAATGGGTAACATAATCCATTTCCGTTTTGGCTAGCGCGAATTTGCTTTCAATTAAAACTTTACCATATTTCTCTAGCAGGGCCCACCATTCTTTCATGGTATCACATGGGAACTCAATCATTTTTTTAAAATCATATAAAGTGCCTGCAGGGGTGTCCTTAACATAGCCCTTTTCTAAGATTTCGCATGCTTCATCACTTAATGTGGGTTTTAATTTGGCTAATATTTGACGCAGAGTATTTTCTTCAGGCTCGCTCTTGTAGAACAATGTAGGCGATTCTGCTTTCTCTTTGCTTTGGTTAAATTTTGTCTTATTGTTTTTCGCGCTCTGATGTTTCCTAGGGCCGGTTTGATTGTGTAGATTATATTTTCTATAAGAAATTTCTTTTAAAAAGAAATAAAGATCATCGATGTCATCTTGGTTAGCACCAGCCGAAATTTTACTCATCACATGCTTATATTTTTCAATGTAGCGTCTGAGAATTGTATTGACTGCACTTTTTAGGTCTTCGATAGTTTTGGGGATAGGAAGTAGAGTAGGGTGTCTTTTTTGACAATAAGTTTTTAATTGATAATAATCTGTCTTATCTACCCATTCTAGTAGTATTTCTGTAAATTCAAGACGTGCACCACAAATTTCATAAATTTCTATTAAGGGATGCTGATTGGCTAGTTCTGCAAAGGTTTGAGCGTTTGCAAGTGGTATGGAAGTTGTGCTGGTGGAAGTTCCCAAAGCCCTATTATCTGCAGCAGTTTTGATATGGGCAGAAAGCTCCTTTGTGTTTGCCTCAGGAGTTGTAGCATTTACATTGGCGGTTGCTGTCCCAGCTCCTATGGGTGTCAAGGGGACAGAACAAGGAGCATTTGTAGTATGATTAGAAACACTAAAAGCGGAGACTGGGGTATTAGTCGTTGAATAGCTCTTTGATTTTCGGGCATCAATACGTTCTTCTTGTGATAATTGAGCCGCTAATTCACCATCTGCTGTCCATTCTGAATTATTTTTTTCTAATTTTTGTTTATGGACATCTTCTTTTGACATTGCCATAAGGTAACTCCTGAATATTTATAAATAAAACATTATAATGAGATTTGAACATAATTAGTTTCCAAAGTCAACTAGATAAAAAAATATTAGGAAAAAAATCTTACTTAAAAAAATAGGGACAAAGTACGCTACTGTATTTATATATAGCTCATATTTTTGATTAAATGCTTTGGATTTATCTTTCCGTCTATTACTTCTTCTATATTATCATTATCCGCTATGGGGGATAAATTTGATTTTAGGAGCTTTGATCATGCTAATTCATTCGTCACAAGAATTTGCGATGGCCATTGCCAGTCGTCGGAAAAAAATAAAAAAAAGCCAAAGATTGATCATGATTTTGCCGCTCCTAAAAATCTGAACAAATCTATCCAGATTCTTTTTCTTGTTACATCCTCAACAGCCCATAAAACGATGTTTATAAGGTCTTACATCTTAATTGGTATCGATAAACCTTCTTGTATAGCCTCTATGAGACCTAGCGGTTCTTTAGTGCTTTCCGCCACTATTAACCAGTATTGTAGCAAATTGGCCAAAAAGTGGATAGCACCATCTTCGGATTCTTTATTATTCTGATAAAATCGAGATTCTTCTCTAATCATGATGGAAAATAATTAATCATCAGCTGCATCATTTTTTGCACAGCGCCGCGATTTTCTGCAACAACCTGTCGCCCTTGATTACCTGCCAATAAACGCTTATCCGAATTCTTTAGCCAGTCATTCACAGCTGCTGCAAGCGTTTCACTGTTTTGAATTTGAACTAAAGCTCCAGCTGTTTTTAATTTCTGGGTAATTTCTATGAAATTATGGGTGTGAGGTCCAACAATACAAGCAACACCCAACATAGCAGGTTCTAAAGTATTATGACCACCAATAGGTACCAAACTGCCGCCCACAAAAGCGATATCAGAAGCTGCATATAATAAGAGCATTTCACCCATGGTATCTCCTAAGAATACAGCTGTATTTTCGTTAGGCGTTTCACCTGAGCTTCTAGTGACATAATGAAAGCCCTGAGCTTGTAAAAGTTCGGCTGCCAATGGAAAACGTTCACGATGACGAGGCACTAGAATCAATAAAAGATCTTTAAAATTTTCTCGCAATATACTAAAAGCTTTTAGAACCTGTTCTTCTTCTCCGGCATGTGTGCTAGCGGCAATCAACACAGGGCGAGTATTACCCCATTGATTGCGTAGAGATTGTCCTTTGGCTTCAATTCCCTCCGGTAATAACATATCGTATTTCACATTACCAATGACATTTAGAGAAGTCTGGGGTAAACCGAGTTCAAGAAAACGATCTCCATCCATTTTAGATTGAGCCGCAACCATCGTAACTGAAGATAGCATTTCTTGAGTCAATGCTTTAATGCGTTTATAACCCTTCATGGATCCGGGTGATAAACGTGCATTGGCAATCAATATGGGAATGCGGCGTTGTTTTAACACTTGCAAACAATTGGGCCACAATTCAGTTTCCATGATTACTACAAGCGTTGGCTGGATTCGATTTAAAAAGGCATTAAAAGTCCAAGGTAAATCGTAAGGAAAATATATATGGAAGACTGTATCCCCCAGTTGCGTGCTAATTTGTTTTGAACCTGTTGGTGTGGTGGTTGTGACCGTAACAGGCATATGAGGAAACTGTTTCTGAAATGCTTTAATAATCGTGACTGCAGCAATAGATTCACCCACTGAGACCGCGTGTAACCAAAGTCCGCCTTTCTTTTGGGGGGCTGAAAACAAACCCAAGCGCTCTGCCCAACGTTGTCTGTAATCGGGATTTTTACGGCTTTTCCACAATAGCCTTAGGAAAATAAAAGGGAGTGCGAGAGTAAAGGTAACGGCATAAAGCCATCTAACTAAGCGTATAAAATTTTTCATGGGCAAATTATCCCAATTTTTTTGCTATAGAGCAATTATTCAGTACTGCTGATTCAGAACTGCTGATAGCAGTACCTCCTTCGGTTTTAATGATATATATTTAGGCGAACTAGCCAGAATGTTGTGCTGAAAATAATTTCAATAATTTACTTTGATGAGAATCTAGGGAAATTTTAAATCATCCATTAACCTAAAAACGGCGATTAAAATATGAAATAATGCTGGGAATTGCTTACTTTTCAAGGAGATCCCAGAGAAATTACCCTCTGTTTCGATTCGCCAAAATGGTGAGCCTATTAAGACCATATCTAAGAAACACAACTTATTAGATAAAAATATCAGGTCTTGGGGTTTAACGGTGGAAGATTGTCCTTTAAAATCTGAAGGGCCCAATGCTTCTTCGTCTCGCGATATTTTAGGAACTTTACTTTTAGCAGTTTTAGCAGGTCACACGCGATATGCGCATATTACTGCTTTGAGAGGAGATGGCATTAATCCAGGTTTATTAGGAATAGAGAAATTGGTCAGTGAAGACACCATGCGTTGTGAGCAATTAGCATTTTAAATAACCATCCTTATCATCGGGCCTAGTCTCGTATCTACGAATCACATACTTTAGGAAGATATTGGTCGAGATCTGATAAGCTAAGTCCTATCCATTGGATCTCATAATCATTATACCTTTCTATTAATTTCTTGGATTTTTGTTTTAATAACGGTATATTGATTTTATGTTTTTTTAATTTAATGTCGGCTATAATACATTTTTTTTCAAGATCATTAATAGCAACCATATCAATTTCATTTTGATTGCCTTTCTCCCAATACGATCCTATTCTGTTGTATTGCTTTGTTAGCCAAAATAACTCATGATAGAATTTTTCGAGAAATTTTCCGCAATAGGTTTGATAATCACGATCAATAATTTTTCTAACATACTCAAAGTTTTCGTTTTCGATGGCACTATAATTTTTGTAGATAAATCTAAACCAAAAAGTTAAAAAATTGTCAATCATTTTATACTTTTGTAATTTAGTGTTATCATTTGCATCTATTGGATTATGCTTTTCGATTACTGCATAATCTTCTAGAAGACGCTCTAAATAACCACCTATATTTCTTTGTAATATAGACTCAATTTCTCCTCTGGCTGTTTTACCGCTAGAAATAAGCTGAAGAATAGAAAAATAGATACTGTATTCTTTCCCAAACTCCTCTATTAAAACAAGTTTTCCTTCATCAAGAAAAGGTGAATTTGGATGTAGAATAGAATCCAAAATCGTATTGTAATCTTTAGATTTACTGCCGATTAATAAATCAATATATTTGGGCGTACCACCCGTAAAAATATAATAATCAAATAAAGTGGTGTCAGAAAAGATGCTGTAATCTTTAAGAATGGTACAAAGTGTATCTATCTTAAAAGATTTCAATTTGATAATTCTATCAGCACGACCAAACAATGGTTCATTACTGTTTTCAAATATTTTATGCATTAATGAATAGACTGAACCAATGAATAATAGATTTAAACGACATTTATATTTATTAAGATCCCAAAGCTTTTGTATATCAGAATAAACTGAAGGATTGATATTGTAAAATTCTTGAAATTCATCAATAATGAGCGTAAAGTTTTCTTTTTCTGCCAAGGTTAGTATCAAATTGAAAACTTGGGCAAAATTGGTGATTGTTCCAATAATTGGGATATCAAATTTCATCTTTATTTCTTCTAAATACTCTTCACACAACAAAGATTCTGATTTTTTAGAAGCAAAGAGATATAAATATTTATGAGACTCAATAAAATGGAGGGACAACAAAGTCTTCCCCATACGCCTACGGCCTGTAATAACAACCAACTTCGATTCTTGTTTCGATTTTTGCAAGAGCGTATCTAAATCTCTTAGTTCATTTTCCCGATTGTAGAATTTCATATAGTAACCCCGGTTATCGTAACCTAGGTTACTATAGCATAGGAAGTTTGAATGAGAAAGTCACCAACAACAGTACATTTATACAGAAGGTTGGGTCCATATACGCTAACATATAATCAAATATGTGTATGTCCACATAGTATGTCGATAAAACGAGGCTTTGGGATTATAGTTTATCCTTTTCCTTTATAGGGCACCAACAAAAACAAGTTAGTTTATTGGTATTGAAAAAGAATTAAAAATATGTTTAAATGAACGCAGTTTTAGAATAATTGAGATGGATAAATACACATAACTGGGAGTAATCCATGAGTAAAACCAAAGAAGAGATGCAAAAGACTACAATCAAGCTCAAAAATATCGATGTTAAGTTGCTAAGAGAAGCTTTTGGCGATGACAATATCAAAAATATTGCTGATGTTATTCCATTTGAAAATGGTTTTAATTGGCAGGAAGCCGATATCAATTCAATCTTGCAAATAGTTCCGTCATCTGGTGCATATGTAAACATGCATCCACAAACTCTACTAACCTATACATGTAAAGAAAATTATGCACCAAGCATCATTGAGTTACTGCTAAATTTGGGTGCAAATCCCATGATTTCGAATAAACCCGAGAATGCTAAAGATCATTGTTATGACAGGTATCCCATCCAGCTCTGTAGAAATAGAGAGACCTTTAGACTTATTGCAAGTCATTTGACAAGGGAGGACTGGCAGAAACCATTGTCTTATCAAATTGACAACTTTGGCAAGGTATCATTAAACACAACTTTATTCGAAAGCATCTTACTGGAGAACTTTAGGAGCAGAAGGGGCTATACGAGTGAGAGTTTTACAACGAAGGATGCTCTACAAGAATTCATCAAACTTGATTCTAAATATGTCGGATGTCGCGATAATGAAAATTTTGAAGAATCTATCAATTATACTTACGAAGAAATACAGGGTCTTTTATCTGAAAGAGCAGCGGAAGGCCGAGACTTTTTATTGCATTGGGTTAAATTACCGTATGTTTTGCTGGAGTTGATTTCAGTATATCAAGGTTGGAACACTGAGAGTTTAAGTGACATTGCTCCCAATTTGCTAGCATTAGAGAAGTCGCACCTGGATGAATTTGAAAACAAAATAAAAAAATTCCATGATGATGAAGTGGCACTCAGAGAACAGGTAGAAGCACCAAGAAAGGTAAAGGAGTTGACTGGGGAAGTAAAAATTTTAAGAACACAACTTTCGCTGGCGCAAGCACAGAATAAAGAGCTGAAGGAACGAAATAAATACCTGGAAGATATGCTTCAAAACATGGGGATTACAGTATCGACCCCAGGAGCAGCTCATCCCGTTACTTCAGCAGGGAATGGGTTTATGCCTTTATTACAAACGCAACAGCAAACAGCTGCAAATATAGCAACCGCTGCAGAGGGAACAGCTCCAACGGCAGTCGCAGTTGCGGCTGCCACGCCTGTTATAAAGACTACTCACACTTCTTCTAGGTAGCCGGCATTTTCTATTAAATGTTTCGGATTGATGGTTCCTGCAATAATGCTGGTCACGCCTGGTTCTTTGAAGATATACTGGAATGATTCGCGAACAGGATCAGTACCTGAAATTTTTTGAATATGACCGCTGGCCAAGGCTTTTTTAATCAGAACACCTTTATTGTTTTTGTGCGCATGTTGAATGACGGGACGTTCTTCAGGGTTAACCGGATTATAAGTAACCATAACGAGATCCGATTTATCAACGGCGAATAAACCACCCTCAATCGTTTTAGTGGATACACCAAAACTTAATATGTGTCCTTGTTTTTTTGCATCGGCTAAGAAGTCCAATATTCCAAAATGCTGCATGTTATACAAATCATGACCATCGGAGTGAACTAAAATGACATCTAGGTAATCTGTTTTTAAGCGCTTTAAACTTCGTTCGATACTAAATTTTGCATGTTCCGGGGTAAAATCATATGATGATTCACCATTAATAAATTCTTCTCCCACTTTAGTGACGATTACCCAATCTTTGCGAGTGTTTCCCAACAAATTTCCCAGTCGTTCCTCACTGTTTCCATAGGCAGGGGCTGTATCTATTAGATTAATACCCAATTCTTTTGCAGTCGATAATAAGGTTAGGACCTCCGCATCGCTCGGAATAACAAAACTTGCAGGGTATTTAACTCCCTGGTTTCGTCCAATTTTCACAGTGCCTAAACCAAGTTGCGAAACCTGAATTCCAGTGTTGCCTAAAGGGATTTTTTTCATAAAATCATCACTTGTTTAGTTACTCAATGTTACCGATTACTAATGTTACCTATGCCATCTCAGTTGTAGATTCAAAAATTTCATCCCAAATCGGTTTGGCGATAGCAGGTTTTTGCAAACAACTTAAATGGGCTAGATTCCCCAAATCAATGGATGATGGCTCTGGAGATATATTTTGATCTTTTAAAGTCTCCAATATGTTATCAACCAATAATGGAGTTAAAGCTAATTTGGTAGGCCAGCCAACCATAACATTATGATGAGTTTGCAGGAAGGGCAAATCAGGTCTTTTACCATCGGGTTGTTTGGGTTCTGCGCGATTGATATAAAAACTACCCCATTCTGCCTTTGAAAAATCTATCCAAGGAAATAAGGACGATAATTCCTTTTTTGAAGCTGCGATTTGTTCAGCTTGACTGCGGTTAACGCCATCTTCAGCTAATTGCCCACCGAGATACCAAATACATTTGCCATCTTGGCTTTGATGACTAGTGATAGTTATCCTAGGATTCATACCATTATCTAAGCAGTGAGCAAATAAAGGGTAAGACTGTTCCATCTTCACCACGACCATTTGTAAAGGACGGCATTGTTGTGCAGGCGCGTTTTCAAAGCCTTGAGTTGCAAGCTGATTGCCTTCGCCGGAAGTAAATAGAAACCGTTTAGCTGTTAACTGCAATTCTGTTTCTGGAGTTTTAATGCAAAGTTCACGTATTTGTCCGGGATTATTTTTTTCAAAATTAAATTGCAGTTTGCGTGGATCAATTTTATAGATAAAGGCTTGTTGGGGCAAGGCAAGGGTTTCAATTAATGAGGGGCTATCTAAAACGACTTCTTCTAACCGATATACATTACCCTTAAAGTTTGGATGTTGTAAAAGTTTTGGATACGCATCGCGTTTTAATTTTTGCACACGGCTCTTTAGAGCTTTGCTAGCAAAAAATCCGGTTATATCAGAAGCCAAACTCCCTGTAGACCATAATAATTGTTCATCAGAGAGGATTTTAACTTTACGTAAATCGATATCGCCTACCCCCTGTAAACAATCTTTCCAACGTTGAGGCATGTTTGCGATGGATTGAGATGCACCTGTTAAAACACCTGTTAGGGCATATTTGATACCCCCATGAATGATGCCCTGGGATTTAATTGTCTGGCCACCCCCAAGGGTATTACTTTCAAAGAGAATCGCATTAAAACCAGCAGCATGCAGGCGATTTAGGACCCAAAGTCCCGCGATACCTCCGCCAAAAATGGCGATATCAACAGTCGTTTTTTTATCCATAACGAGGGATTTTAACAGAAGGGGGAGACTTAAGCTATGCTTGCTGCACGTTTTGCATGTTTTTGTGTAAATACATTAGTTTTTTTATTAACTTATTTATTGACAGGACCCACGCCTGGCTTGCACACTTAACAGTCAAGCAAGGACATAAGGATCAACATTATGCCTTTATCACTGACTGAGTTAAAAACCGATCTTTATAAAGTGTTTGATCAAATTATTGAAACGGGCATTCCGGTTTCTCTGAATATCTTGACGCAAAATATTTTTCCTTGTAAAGTTTCCTTTCTTTCAATAAATTATGATGTAAATGAATGGGGGTTAGGATGGCAGCGGCAGCATCAGATACAAAACAACTAGTTGAAAAAAAAGTACAAAATGAAGTTATTGAGGCAGTTAAAGCTGCTACTATTACTTGTACATGTTCCAGTATAGCTGTTGTCCAACAAAATTTTTCTTGTGTATACAACAGTGAAACATTCATTGCGAAGACCCGTGATGAATTAGTAAAAAATTTATGCAAGAAAGCTGGGTTGTCACCTGAGTTTGCACAATCCATCCTCACTGAAAAACCATCATACAATGAAAAGACTACACTTACATTTCCAACGGAGTTTTTTTCAGAGCTTGGAAACTGCCTAATGACTATAAAAGCAGAACATGCTAACCTTAATGTACATGGTAATACTTTCTACATATTGAAATTCTCCAACCCAGGACAACCGGCACCGGTTATAACTACAACTGTAGAGGATCCGAATGCTTTTTCTCCCACAAAAGTAAAAATTTCCGATTTCTTTTAAATAGACGGAGTCAGACCGCAACATACAACAAACAGGTTTAAGAGATCATTCATTGTGAGGACGAACATGCTGTTCGTCCTCATATTGAATGGGCGTTTTAGGTAAAGACACGACATACTATGTGGATATACAAGTATTTTGTGATAGGCTATCCCGGTAGCCCTGACAAATTTCTATTGACATACGTACGTCTCTTTGATATACTTATGTACGTACATAGGAGTAAATACCATGTCTTTATCATTAACTGAATTAAGAACCGATCTTTATAAAGTAGTCGATCAAATTATTGAAACGGGTATCCCAGTTGAAGTCATGCGTAATGGGCACAAAATTAAAATTATTCTTGCCGATGGGCCTTCAAAACTTGAGCGTTTGGTGCGACGTACCCATGTTATTAATGGGGATCCCGATAGCATTATTTATAATGATTGGTTATCCGAATGGTCTGAAACAAAGGAAAAGTGAAAAATATTATGGAAGCGATATATCTGGATACTCATGTTGTAGTGTGGTTATATACTGATGATGTAGAACGGCTACCTGAAACTGCAAAAATTCTAATTGAATCAAACGATCTTCTGATTTGCCCCATAGTGCAACTTGAAATTCAGTATTTAAAAGAAATTGGACGAATAAATTGTAGTTCAAAGGAAATTATTGAAGATCTACAGATTAAAATAGATCTAAAAGTAGACGATCTTCCATTTGAAACTGTCGTAAAAAAAGCCACTGAGATAAACTGGACTCGTGATCCCTTTGATCGAATTATTGCAGCTTCTTCGTTGGCCAGAAGTTACCCCCTTATTACAAAAGATTCTATATTATTACAACATTTGTCTACTGCTATTTGGGATAGACCTAAGGCAATCATTCATGAACATAGAGCTTAGTATATTGACTAGGTAAATTCTATTTTCTTTCGTCAAAAGTTCTGTTGGGACCTTGCAACAGCTTTTTCAATAACGGTTTCTGTTAAATTAATGCGCGGTTTCGTTACTGAAATTAATTCACGAAGATCACTATCACCTAGCATTTATTTTTCCTTCAAATATTAATTGGCTATTCAAGTAGCCAATGGAACGACGACAACGTCAGACCGCAACATACGTGGTTAATCGTGAGTGTTTATACTCATATTATCAATCAAATTGCATTTAATTTTAACGAACCAGAACCAACCAAGTATTAATATGCGCCAGATCTTCGGGGCAAAGCATGCCTGCCGCTTTCTTTAACCTTAAAGTTTCTAAAATATAATTATATTTAGCATTGGCTAAATCTGTTTTGGCGCGGATAAGATCCGTTTCGGAATTTAAGACATCGACAATAGTGCGCGTGCCGTTGTTAAAAGATTCTGTAGTGGCTTTTAAGGCCCCTTCATTGGAAGTAACGGCCTGCGTTAAAGCAGTAACCTGATCAATATTGGTATGAATATTAAGAAAAGCTTGACGGGTGTTACTATCGGTTACTCGAACCAGTCTTTCGTGGTCGCTGTCTGCTTTAAGATAATTATGCACAGATTGCCGAACTTTAGAGCTAGTGCCGCCTCCGCTGAAGATCGGAACATTGACTCGTAATCCCACCTCTGAAGTTGCAAAGCGATTGCTGCTGGTGGGTGCAGGGTCTGCATAAAAAAAGTCGCTTACGATATTCACTGTGGGTAAATGATCCGATTGTTTGATCTTGATATCGGCTTTAGCGGCAATAGAAGTAAAACAAGCTGCTTGTAATTCAAGATTTTGCGCAAGTGCTTTGCTAACCCATTCTTCCATAGTGCAATCGGGCGCTAATAAAGGTAATTGGTTTTTTAAAATGGAAAAGTCCCTAATTGTGACACAAGTCAATTCTCGCAATCGTACTTTTTCATTTTCAAGATTGGTTTCTGCAGCAATTTCTTGAGACACTGCGTTATCAAGGCGTGCTCTGGCAATTTCAACGTCTGTAATAGTGATTAAACCTGCTTTATATCGTTCCTCACTTTGTTCTAATAGTTTTTTGAAAGCAGTTTTTTGTGCCGTTGCATAAGTGAGATTATCTTGGGTTTTTAATACATTAAAATAACGTTCAGCCGATCTTAAAATCAAATCTTGTTCGGCGGCTGCATAGGTTAAATTGGCTGCTTTAACGGTTTCATTGGCCTGTGCCCATTGTGCCCAAAAACCAAAGTTGTATACGGGTTGCGTTAAAGAAATATTATAGACATTAGAAAAAAAGGATTCATTTGTAGGGATTGTATTCCCGGGATTTACCAAAAATCCTGGTATTCCTCCAATTGTAAATTCAGCATGTGTTGCAGATGCTTTAACCACGGGCAGAAATTGTGCTCTCGCTTGAGGCAATGCTTCTCTGGCGGCCAGAAATGTTTCCTTGGCAATTCGTAGCACGGGATCATTACAGTATCCTAACTGGTAGACAGTCAACAGATCTTCAGCATGAAGAGGAGGTGAAAGAAATAAGCCAAAAGCAATGCATAAACAGGAGAATAAGTAGGATAACTGTTGTAAGTATCTTAAGCCCCTTAGGAACTTTAAGAGTTTTAAGAATTTTAAATGTTGTACATACTGCATTAGAATTGAAAGCCTCTGACTTCTGGTGCATTTAAGAGAGGAGGAACTACCGTTTCAAATAAGGATTTTTTTAACCATTGGTTTTTGTCTTGACGAACATATAAAAAAGCAGACATCACGGGCTCTGTGCCTAGTATGACAAATAGTTTTCCATTCAGAGATAATTGATCAGACAATTCCTGAGGAAGTGCGGGCATGGAACCTGTCACAATAATGGCATCGTAAGGGCCTGTGTTAGGCCAACCCCTCACCGCATCACCCATTTCTAATTGCGCATTGTGAATAGACAAGGAAGTTAGAATATCATGTGCCTCTATAGACAACTCTGGGAAGATTTCAATGCTCACTAGTTTTTTAACTAAATGCGAAAGTAACGCAGTCACATAACCTGTGCCCGTACCAATCTCTAGTACCGACATGTTGGAATTTAAATCTAGAACTTGTAAAAGTCTCCCGACAATTTTTGGAGCTAACATAACCTGATTGCAAGCAATAGGTATTGAAGTATCGCTAAAGGCCAAATGCTGGAATGCCTGGGGAACAAAACGCTCACGTGGAATGGTTAGCATTAATTCAAGTACTTTTGGATTAGACACATCCCAAGGTTGGACTTGTTGGTGTACCATATTATAACGAGCGCTGTTTAAATTCATATCTGATAGCTGACTTTTTTGCGATTCTTTTGACTTGAGGGAGTATATCATGAACAAAATATGGGAACCAGAATTTAGTCATCAGGATTATACCATCGTAAAAGAAGAAAAAATGTATTCGGGCTATTGTCCAATAAAACGATACACCTTGGAATTCAACTTATTTAAGGGCGGTCGTAGTCATCCTATACAACGAGAGTTAGTACAAAGACCCCCTGTAGCAGCAGTACTTTTATATGACCCGAAACAAGATGCAGTGATGCTAATAGAACAAATTCGAGTGGGGGTCTTAGAAGATCCATTGGGCCCTTGGATATTAGATATTGTTGCGGGTCAAATCGATGAAGGAGAAGATGCTGAAAGCTGCGCGCATCGAGAAACGATGGAAGAGGCTGGATGTAAGATAGAAGCTTTAATTCCGATTTGTCATTTTTGGGTGAGTCCTGGGATCACCAATGAAAGAACGATGATTTATTGTGGCATTACGAAAGCAGGGCGGACGGGGCAAGTATATGGATTGCAGCATGATGGAGAGGATATCAAAGTTCATATTATGCCTTCTAGCGAAAGTTTTGCGCTGCTGAAACAAGGTAAAATTTCCAGCGCATCTGCTGTTATTGCATTACAATGGTTGGAGCTAAATAGAGGGGCCATGTCGTTACTTGTTACAGCCTAAAAAAATTCATAACCAGTAACCAGTAACAAGCTAACCAGTAACGACATGGCCCCTTCAAACCTGGCCCCTTCAAACCGTAACCGGTAACGACATGGCCCCTTCAATAAACTCAAAGATAGGTGTGACAATATCAATATTGGTGGTTTTTTCTAATGTTTCTATATTAGGGGAAGCTTCCAGATCTAATACAAGAGGACCTCGATTCGAACGCAAAAAATCAACATAAGCGAGATTTAATTTCATTTTTTTTGTGGCTTTTAAGACTAATTTATGTTCAAGAGGGGTGATATCGATGGGTGTTAGATCTGAAAATTTGCGTTTTTCATGACTCGATAAAGCCGTTTTTCTTAATACCGCCCCAATCACTTTATTACCCACAACCACCGTGCGGATACTTTGGCCATCTGCTTCTTTAATATATTCTTGCACTAAAATATTATTTTTTAACTGTTTAAATGCATTAATGACACTTAAAGCGGCCTGCGGGGTTTCGGCAATAATGCTCCCTTTCCCTTCTATGCCTTCTAATAAACGCACAATCAGCGGCACGCCTCCCACTAAATCAATTAATTCTTCACTTTCCTGTGGGGAATCTGCTATGCCTATTAATGGCATGGGCAATTGATGCCTAGCCAGATGTTGTAATGCACGAATCTTGTCACGGGCTAAGATAATGGATAGCGCACTATTTAAAGTAAAAATACCCAAACGTTCAAATTGTCTTAAGAGTGCAGTTCCATAGTAGGTATGTTCACGATTGATGCGTGGAATAATAGCATCTAAATTATCAAAAGTTTCATTGCTACGATAATAGATGGCAGGTTTATTCGCCGAAATATTCATATAGCAATAACTAATATTGATAATAGACATTTTATGTCCGCGTTCATTGCCAATTTCAACTAAGCGTTTATGGCTTAAAGAATGCGTATTATGAGTTAAAATAGCAATGTTCATGTTCAACCTTGTTCATGATCACTCTTATTCATGATCGGGCCTTTGCATCTAAATAAAGAGAACGTATTTGACGTTTAGTTAATTTACCCTGTCGCATCATTTTTCCAGGATCAATAATCACTTGTCCTTTGAGTGCATCCCTGCCTAAAATCATTCGAAAAGCCATGGTATCACGGTTGGTGAGAGATATTTCAATTTCAAAACTTCGAATCCCTAACGTGATGCTCGTTGAGATAACATAACGCCATTCTTTTTGTCCATTGGAGCTGATAAAAACCCGGTGATCAATAAGTTTAGCATGGCATATTTGAGTTAACTGCATATTGCGTTGTAATGGGTGCACAATAAAATGTATGTAATGCTCGCCATGACGCTGAACGGGTTTTACATCCCAGGCATGCAGAGCTGAAGTCTTAGCCCCTGTATCCAGCTTTACCTTGATGGCTGGAATATGCAATTGCGGCAGAGCACACCATTCCTGCCAGCCCACAGGTAATTTAGGAGTTTTATGACTCAGGATTTCTGAAGCTTGTATGATGGTATGATGAGACTTTTTTTTATGAATCATGATAGTTCAATGACAAACAATGTAAAATGCTAGAAATTACAACCAGAATACATTATTTAAGATTAGCTTAAAAGAGAGATTAGGGTGTCAAGTCTGGACAATAAACAAATCTGATGAAATTATAGTTGTTAATTTGAACATAGAGATTTGTCCATTGTCCAGACTTGACACCCTAATCAACTCATGTATCATCCTAGTACATAGTTTGATACTGTACATCAAAATAAGTTGGAGGAAGTAATATGACAATGAATATGAAGAAGTTAGTCACTATCGCTTTGTCAGGTACCATGCTTGTGTCAAGTATTGTAGCTGCCGAAGGTTTTGAATTAGATCCAAAAGTGTATTTGGGTGCGGAAGTTAGCGCAAACCGCTATAACAGTCCAAAAACATTAACTGACAACAAGGGGCTTACCCTTTTTAGAACAGATAACAAACCGCTATTTGGAAAAAATGGAGCTGGGGTGTCTGGCTTTATTGGAACACGCTTGAATGAATATGCGGGTTTAGAAGCTGGCTATAATGTCTTAGCCACACCAAAAATTGCAAATGCTAATGGTAAGATTAGAGCGAACAATGCCTATATTGATGCAATGGGATATTTACCTATTGCTGATCAAATTGATGCGATTGGTAGCCTTGGTGTTGGATTTCTTTCTACTAGTGTGTCAGTAAATAACTTTAATGTAGCTGGGACCAATCAATCATTCTCACAAAAAAGCAGCAAAGCGGGTGTGAGAGTGGGTGCAGGTCTTGCCTATAAGTTCGATGATTGCTTAGGTGCACGTTTGATGCTTCGTTATCAACAAGGTAACAAACACATCAAAAATATCACCTCAGCTGGTGTAGGTTTGTATTATCAATTTTAATTAATTAAAAAATTATTTGATGTACAGTGGGAAGGGCCCCAATGGGGCCCTTTTTTATATCATAAAGCCATCTTCGCTAAAATAGCTGTTAACAACAAAGCAACAATGTTGATAATCTTAATCATGGGATTGATTGCGGGACCTGCGGTATCTTTATAAGGATCCCCTACGGTATCTCCTGTTACCGCAGCTTTGTGCGCTTCAGAACCTTTACCTCCATGATGCCCATCTTCAATGTATTTCTTGGCATTATCCCAAGCGCCACCACCGGATGTCATGGAAATGGCAACAAATAGCCCTGTCACAATGGTACCAACGAGCATCGCGCCTAAAGCGGTAAATGCTTCTGCTTGCCCAGCAATAAAATGAATGACAAAATATAAAATAATAGGAGCTAATACGGGCATTAGCGAAGGAATAATCATTTCACGAATGGCCGTTTTGGTTAGGAGATCAACCGCAGTACCATATTCTGGTTTTGCAGTGCCTTCCATAATGCCTTTAATTTCTCGAAATTGTCGACGCACTTCTAATACCACTTGTCCACCTGCACGTCCTACTGCCATCATGCCATAGGAAGCAAAAAGATAAGGCAATAATCCACCCACAAATAAACCAACAACCACAAAAGGATCATGCAATGATAAAATTAATATCCAAATGTGAAAAATAATGTTTGAGATCTTCGGTGTAGGCTGCAAACAAAACTAATGCGGCCAAGCCCGCAGAACCAATGGCATAGCCTTTGGTGACAGCTTTGGTGGTGTTTCCGACCGCATCCAACGCATCGGTGACTTGACGAACTCTATGATCCAGATGTAGACATTTCTGCGATGCCACCTGCATTATCTGTAACAGGACCATAAGCATCTAAAGCAATTATGATGCCTGCTAAAGCCAGCATGGTGGTGGCTGCAACGGCAATACCAAATAAGACCTGCAGTAATAAATAGGTAAATAAAATACCAGCAGCAAATGACTAATACCGGTAATGCGGTGGATTCCATTGAAATGCTAAGACCTTGAATAATATTGGTTGCATGCCCTGTTAAGGAAGCCTTGGCGACACTTCGAACGGGTCTAAAGGCGTCGAGGTATAGTATTCTGTGATCCAAACCAGTAAGCCGGTGACGATTAAACCGGCTAAGGCACAATTAATAAGCTTAAGCCCGGTGAGAGTTTTATCCACCGATTTCAAAAGAGGTTTGAATCCCAATTAACCAATCGGTCACACCGATAATGAAAATGCCTGAAATAATAGCTGGCAGCAATTAATCCTTTATAAAGCGCAGACATGATATTTTGGCTCTTTGCCAAGACGTACAAATTGAAGTACCAATAATGGAGCCTAAAATACAAACGGCACCAATACTAAAAGTGGATAAATCATCAATGTTTCTTGTAAGCGCAACGGGGGCTAAAATTTTAGCCAATAACATGGTTGCGACAATGGTAACTGCATAAGTTTCGAATAGATCGGCGGCCATGCCTGCGCAATCGCCGACGTTGTCTCCAACGTTATCGGCAATGACAGCGGGATTACGTGGGTCATCTTCAGGAATACCTGCTTCAATTTTTCCGACCAAATCAGCGCCAACGTCTGCACCTTTAGTAAAAATACCGCCGCCTAATCGTGCAAAAATAGAAATAAGCGAAGCACCAAAACTTAAAGACAATAAAGCTTCTATTAAAGTGCGTTGAGGCATCTCTAACTTTTTGAGAATAATGTAGTATACAGCGACACCTAAAAGAGCAAGCCAACAACTAAAAGCCTGTAATGGCACCCGCTTTAAAAGCAATGTTTAAAGCATGCGCAAGACCCGTTTTAGCGGCTTCTGTGGTTCTGACATTGGCCCGAACAGAAACACCCATCCCAATGTATCCTGCTAAGCCCGAGAGAGTAGACCCTATGATAAAACCAATGGCAGCATATTGACCCAACACAAAATATAAACCGATAGCGAGCACAATTCCCACAACGGCAATGGTTTTATATTGACGATTTAAATAAGCATTTGCACCTTCTTGGATGGCCAGGGCAATTTCGCGCATGCGTTCATTACCTGTGGGGGATTTAAAGACGATCCCGGCTGCAAATAAGCCATAACATAAAGCGAGAACACCACTTACCACAATTAATATTTGGGCTTCTAACATCACTGTACTGTACCCCTCTAAAAAAACTAAACTAAAAGAATTAACTAGAAATTCAACCTAAGTGAGACCGAAGTATACGATATTTTATTCGAGGGAATAAGAAAAAAATCTCATTCTACAGTAATATGGACAGATGAAGTGTTGAGGAACGGATATGTCAAAGAAAAGTTACACAGCTGAATCTATTGAAGTCTTAAGTGGATTAGATCCGGTACGTAAACGTCCTGGTATGTATACCGATACCACCCGTCCTAACCATTTGGCGCAAGAAGTCATTGATAATAGTGTGGATGAAGCCATCAGTGGTCATGCAACATTTATTCTCCGTTATTCTACATAGCGATGGTTCTTTAGAAGTCATCTGATAATGGTCGGGGAATGCCGGTTGATATTCATCCCGAACACAAATTACCTGGAATTGAATTAATCCTAACTCGGTTGCATGCCGGAGCAAAATTTTCTCAAAAAGATTATCATTTTTCTGGTGGTTTGCATGGTGTGGGTGTCTCAGTTGTGAATGCCTTTCTAAACGATTAGAAGTTTGGGTAAAACGGGATGGCAAGGTCTACCATATGGCCTTTGAACAAGGTGATCGAGTCAGTAAACTTAAAAGTCGTCGGGAAAACAAACGCTTAAGAAACAGGCACCACCGTTAAATTCTGGCCAGAACCAAAATATTTTGATAATCCAAAAATATCTAGTCAAACAATTAAACATTCTATTACAAGCAAAAGCTGTTTTATGTCCTGGCTTCGGGTTCAATTTGAAGATGATCACAACATAAAGAAAAGGAAGAATGGTTTATGAAGCTGGGCTTAAAGGCTATCTATTGGAACAAATGGGAGAATCGAAATTTTACTCCTGAAGAACCTTTTGAGGGTAATTTTGAAGGGAATGATGAAGTTGCTAATTGGGCATTGGTTTGGACGCCCGAAGGTTCAGAAATCCTACAAGAAAGTTATGTGAACTTAGTTCCCACTGCTCAAGGGGGTACGCATGTCAATGGTTTACGAACCGGTTTATTGGAAGCCATGACGAGAATTTTGTGAATTAAGAAATTTATTACCGCGTGGAGTTAAACTTGCACCAGAAGATGTTTGGGAAAAAATCAGTTTTGTTTGTCTGTTAAAATGTTAGATCCTCAATTTTCAGGTCAAACCAAAGAACGATTATCTTCACGTCAATGCTGCTGCTTTTGTGTCTGGGGTGGTGAAAGATGCCTTTAGTTTATGGCTGAATCAACATGTGCAATTAGGCACAGCGATCGTTGCAATTTTGTGATTAAAATGCAGAAAAGAGATTGCGTGCAGCAAACAAATTGCACGTAAAAAAGTAACGACAGGACCTGCATTACCCGGAAAATTAGCCGATTGTAGCTTACAAGATCCCGCAACGTTCTGAACTCTTTTTAGTAGAAGGGGATTCTGCGGGTGGCTCTGCAAAACAAGCAAGAGATAGAGATCTTCAAGCAGTGATGCCATTGCGCGGAAAAATTTTAAATACTTGGGAAGTGGATTCCAATGAAGTGTTAGCATCACAAGAAGTGCATGATATTGCCGTGGCCATAGGCGTTGATCCTGGCCAATCTTCGCTTGAAAAATTACGCTATGGCAAAATTTGTATTTTGGCAGATGCCGATTCTGATGGGCAGCATATTGCAACTTTATTATGTGCGCTTTTTGTGAAACATTTTCAACCGCTTTAGTGGAAGCAGGACATGTTTTTGTTGCCATGCCGCCCCTATATCGAATCGATGTTGGCAAAGAAGTTTATTATGCGTTAGATGAAGATGAAAAAAAAGGCATTTTAGATCGCATTGCAGCTGAAAAAGTAAAACCAAAATTAGTGATGCAACGATTTAAAGGTTTGGGTGAAATGAATCCCTTACAATTGCGGGAAACCACTATGGCACCCGATACGCGTCGTTTAGTGCAACTGACCATTACGAAGAGAATGACGATACGGTGCGATGATGGATATGCTATTAGGCAAAAAACGTGCGTCTGATCGACGTCAGTGGTTAGAAGTAAAGGGCAATTTGGCCGATGTATAATAGGGCCTGTCAGATTTCTACTAGTCTGGGCAGAAATCAATGATCTGCTGCGCTCCGTTGCTCATTTACTACAATGTAAACTGCGCTACGGTGCTCTCAGATCATTGATTTCTGCTCCAGTCTAGCGAAATATGAGCAGGCCCTATGGGACAAAATAGATGATAGAAAGAAGGTAAAATCGAATGAGCAAAGTAAAAAATCTATTTGAAGGTATTGAACAACAACCTGTAAAAGTATTTACAGAAAGGGCTTATCTTGATTATTCCATGTATGTTATTTTGGATCGTGCTTTGCCGCATATTGGTGATGGCTTAAAACCAGTACAAAGACGCATTGTGTATGCCATGTCTGAATTGGGTTTAGCAAATACTGCCAAATATAAAAAATCTGCTAGAACCGTCGGGGATGTCTTAGGTAAATTTCATCCCCATGGAGAAACCGCTTGCTATGAAGCCATGGTATTAATGGCACAACCTTTTTCTTATCGTTATCCATTGGTAGATGGACAAGGTAATTGGGGTTCCATGGATGATCCGAAATCCTTTGCTGCCATGCGTTACACAGAAGCACGTTTATCGAAATATGCCGATCTGCTCCTTTCTGAATTAGAACAGGGAACCGTCGATTGGGTACCTAATTTTGATGGCACCTTACAAGAACCAAAATTATTACCGGCGCGGATGCCTAATGTATTATTAAATGGCGTAACCGGCATTGCCGTAGGAATGGCTACTGATATTCCACCGCATAATTTGCGAGAAGTCGCCGCTGCTTGTGCCCATTTATTAGATAATCCTAAAGCAACTTTAAAAGATCTCTTTGTTAATTTGTTCAAGGACCAGATTTTCCCACAGAAGCAGAAATTATTACCCCTAAAGCAGATATTGAAAAAATGTATCGAGACAGGAAATGGCTCGTTGCGAATGCGCGCCGTTTATAGTGCAGAGAATGGAGATATTGTTATTACTGCGCTACCGCATTTGGTTTCTGGTAGTAAAATTTTAGAACAAATTGCAGCATTAATGCAGGCTAAAAAATTACCTATAGTATCGGATCTGCGAGATGAATCCGATCACGAAAATCCAACGCGTTTGGTGATTACACCGCGTTCGAATCGGGTGGATGTGGATGCCATCAATGTCGCATTTATTTGCCAGTACCGATTTAGAAAGAACCTATCGTGTCAATCTCAATATGATTGGTCTAGATGGACGTCCTAAAGTAAAAGATTTAAGAACAATTTTATTAGAATGGTTGGAATTTCGCATTCAAACTGTTCGTCGACGCTTGGAATTTCGCTTAGAAAAAGTTTTAAGCCGACTTGCATATTTTAGATGGATTTTAATTGCTTATCTAAATATTGATGAAGTCATTCGGATTATTCGTCATGAAGACAATCCGAAAACAGTGTTGATGAAAAAATTTCAACTCAGCGAAGATGCAAACGGATGCCATTTTAGATCTAAAATTAAGACATTTAGCGAAACTCGAAGAAGTAAAAATTCGAGGCGAACAAAAAGAACTTAGCCAATGAAAAAGCAGATTTGGAAAAAGTATTAGGCTCGGAACAAAAATTAAAAACCTTTGTTAAAAAAGAATTGGTACAGGATGCTGAAAAATATGGGGATGATCGACGTTCACCTTTGGTAACACGTGCTGAAGCGCAGTTAATGGCCGAAGAAAAAGCGCCTTCAGAACCCATTAGCGTTGTTTTATCAAGTAAGGGTTGGATTCGTTCTGCCAAAGGACATGAAATTGATCCCAAAACACTGAGTTATAAAACCGGTGATAGTTTTAAAATGGTCGCGCAAGGCAGAAGCGAACAACCTGTGGTCTTTATTGATTCCACAGGTCGTTCTTATTCGCTGCCCGCGCAAGGTTTACCTTCAGCCCGAGGCCAAGGCGAACCCATAACCGGTAAAGTTTCGCCGCCCCCAGGCGCAGTTTTTGAAACAGTCATAATGGCAGATAACGAAGACCGATTCTTGTTCTTATCAAATACTGGTTATGGTTTCATTATTCTTTTTCAAGAATTGCTGGTGAAGAACCGTAATGGTAAAGCCGTTATGAAAATTCCAGAAGGCAAAGCATTTTTAGCCGCCTTAAGTTTGAAAAATCCAAAACAACAATGGGTTGTTTTTGTGAATAATGATGGGCATCTGTTAATTTGCCCTATCAAAGATATTCCTGAAATGTTAAAAGGCAAGGGACATAAATTAGTGAACGTGAAGAAAGACGAACATTTGATCGCCGCTGCCGTATTAGGTCCCCAAGATTCACTCGTGATCCATGGCGGCAAACGGCCTTATATATTGGAAGGTGATAGCCTGAAGCAATATTTAGGAGAGCAGGGTGCTAGAGGGCATAAATTGCCGAAAGCGCATCAGGTGGTGACGAGTATAGAAGTGGTAACGAAATAGATTTTTTATAAGCAGGTAGTATATACCCAAACATTTCAAGTTGCGACAAGGCGCAAGCGAAAATGAGCAGCGGAGCATACAAATTAGTATGTGAGCAGCGAATCGAGCTTGCAACACAGTCGCAGCTTGAAAGACGAAGGGTATAGACGACAAACACTGGCGTTATAAGAGAGAAGTCATGACAAAACATGAAAAAATTTATGCGATAGCACTTAAAGAAATTAGGGATGCTTTTCCTAATGTAAAAGGAGTTTACGTTTTTGGTAGTTTTGCAAAAAGTGAAGAGGGCAAGGAAAGTGATTTGGATCTAGCAATATTATTAGATAAACCTGCTGATAAAGTTAAGTTATGGGATACTGCGCAAAATATTGCGATTCAAATTCAACGAGATGTAGACTTAGTCGATCTATTATCTGCTACAACTGTGTTTCAATATCAAATTATTACGACAGCTAAACGTATTGATACATTAGATTTTAAAGCTTGTGATTCTTTTGAAGATCTGACCTATGCCATGTATGTTCGATTTAATGAATCTCGTCAAGAAACATTAGATGACATAAAAAATAGAGGGAGAATCTATTAATGGATGATGTGTTATTAAATAAAGCTGCTTCGATAGAACGATGTCTTGCAAGAATCAATGAAGAGTATGCCGATTTTGAACATTTTAAAAACAATCAAACAAAACAAGATGCTGTGATCTTAAATTTACAACGCACTATAGAGACGGCAATAGACATGGGTGCACGAGTCGTGCGCCTGAAACATTTAGGTGTTCCTCAAAATAGCCGTGATATTTTTGTATTGTTAGAAAAAAATAATACTATTAGTACAGAGCTTAGTCGAAGAATGCAAAAGATGGTTGGATTTCGAAATATTGCTATACATGAATATTCTGCTTTAAATTTAGAAATTGTAAGTTCCATTATTGATAAACACTTGATAGATATCATGGATTTTAGCCAAATCTTGCTAAAGTTGTAAATTTCCAGTGATTTTTGTAATTTTTATAGCTAAATGAAATGAGTCATATCATATTTTCTCGAAATGATCAGAAATGGATGCATAAATAACGGAACTCAGATAAATTGCATATGGTTTTGGGTCCTTTTCCCTCTTTGCATAATATGTGATTCATTATAGAATGCGGCTGTGGTCAATATTATGCATGCAACTTGCAGATAACGTTGTTTATCGCTATTGTTTAAGTTGTTTAATATGAAGTTTTGTCTTCTCATAAGGATATTGGAAAAGGCCAGAAACATGGGTTTCAGGTGTTTAGCTGAGTAACTTGTTGGGAAATTAAATTAAAGGAAATAGAAATGAATAAATTAACAAAATTAACAAAAGTATTGTTGGCTTTCATTCTTTCTGGAATGGGAACCGCTGCAGCTGCCTTCGATTGGCCGGAAACCAGTCTCGAACCTTATGTAGGGCTTGATGCTCAATTAAGAGATATGCAATATAAAAGAAACAATGGTGGTAATGTATTTGCAAAACAATTCCCTCAAGTAAATGGCTATATTGGCTTGCAATTTACTGATTGTGTTGCTCTTGAATTGGGTTATGAATATGCGTTCAAACAAAATCGAACCGTTAGAGTTGGACCTGGACAATTTATAGTGGGGGGAGCGGCCATTGCTCCTGGTGAATTTATAGATACCAATACTTCAGCTTATTTTCATGGATTTCATGGAAGCTTGGTAGGTAAATTACCCGTATGGGAATGTCCTAATTTACAACTACTTGGAACAGTTGGGGTAACTTATTTAAATGTACATCTCACATCGAAACCTTTTGAAGATATTTTTGGACCCCTCCCTGCAGGTGAGTTTGATCGAACCTTTAGACAAAGCAAATTCATTCCACGATTAGGAATCGGGCTGCAACATATGCTAACCGATTGCATTGGGATGCGTGGCATGATTGTTTGGGAAGGAACAAATCAATTTAGTAATATTAAGGCTACACAGGTAGGAGTGGATCCCTCAGTTTTTGCTAGTTTAAGAGGAAGCTTTAACTATAGCCTCGGTCTCTTCATGAATTTTTAAATATAATAAATTATTTTTCATTTAAAAATCCCCTGCCATTCACGTTTTCAGTAAATGTTCACGCGGCTGACGCCGCGTTCACCTTTTCATCATAATGATGCGCTACCGCGCGGTATTGATAAGAACAACTAAACATCAAAATTTTTTATCAAACTTAATTGTTTAGCTCTTGCTTTTTAAAAAAATGGGGATCATGATAACCCCATGAAAGATTTAGACTTTTCAAAATCCGCCCCAAAAAGTTCTTCAATTGAAGAATGTCATCTATTGATTGATGCTCTATGGGCTTTTTGTGCCAAGGTTGCCGAAATGCCAGAAGAAATTGAGCTTCTCAAACAAGAAGTAATTGTCCTTAAAAAGCAAAATGCAGAGCTTCAAGAAAGGCTCAATACAAATTCTAATAACTCTTCTAAACCACCATCAACAGATATTCGAAAGAAAAAAAAGAAAAATCAGCACAAAGGTAGCGGCCGTAAACCGGGAGGTCAACCTGGCCATAAAGGAGCCTTTCGGAAATTGGTACCTTTAGAACAGGTCGATATCATAATAAAATGCCCACCACCAGATAAATGTCATGATTGCAATGTTGCTTTGAAACCATTGAATGGAGTCATTAGGCACCAAGTTTTTGATATCCCTCTACCCCGTTATGAAATAACGGAATACCAAATTTTAAAAGGATGTTGTAGTTGTTGCCAAAAAACCTACTATGGAGATACCCCATCCGAGATTGGAAGAAGAGGATTTGGGGTTCGGTTACAAAGCTCTATAGGACTGCTGACATCAAAATTTAAATTAAGTAAACGGTCAGCAATGGAGCTTGTGAAAGACTTTTTTCAAATGCCAATGTGCGTTGGCAGCGTTTCAAAGATTGAACACCGAGTGAGTCTTTCTTTAGAAACATCACATGAACAAATTAAAAATAAAATTGATCAATCGGAAATAGTTCATATTGATGAAACAGGATTTAAACAAAAGAATCGTTCTGGTTGGGCCTGGATGATGGCAAATGAATTATTTAGCTTTTTAAAATTAGATACTTCCAGAGGAAAAAAGGTTGCCAAGAGACTCATTGGTAATTTTATCAACCGAATTATTATTTCTGATAGATATCCTGTCTATGATTATTTGCCTGAGCTAAGTCATCAAGTTTGTTGGGCTCATCTAAAAAGAGACTTTCAGAAGATATCAGAACGTTCTGGGATAGCAGGCGTAATAGGAAGGAGATTATTACATGATTATGGAAAAATCTTTTCCTTTTGGAAGTCCCATTTACAAACAAATAAAGATGATAAACGGACGCGAAAAAAACGCAGGCGTTTAAAAAATCGGCTCCTTAGAAATTTAGAACATGGTGCTCATTGTAGTCATCTGAGTACTGCTCGTACTTGCCGCAATATATTGGGGATGGGTAAAAGTTTATGGTTATTTTTAGAAAAACCTGATGTGCCCGCTACGAATAATTTAGCAGAACGCCAAATCAGACCGCTTGTGATTGCGAAAAAATTAAGTTTTGGCGTTAAATCGGATAGAGGCGCAAGATTTATAGAGAGAGCTTATAGTACAGTATTAACGTGTCGACAACAAAATAAAAACGTGCTTTCTTGGTTCCAAGATTCCTTATTAAGTCATTTTACTTCAAGCCCTTCACCGCTTTTTGTTTGATTTCTTTATCCATACTGATACCCATATCGATACCGCGCGGTAGCGCATCATTTTGATGAAAAGGTGAACGTGGCGTCAGCCGCGTGAACATTTACCGTTTTCATATGATTGGCAGGGGGATCCTAATAAAGGCGGCCTTTATATTCTGCGCGATCGTCTGATATTTGCGATATCTGTAGTAGATGGTGGCGGCGGTGGAAGATCTATTCTCCCAGCTGCCGCAGCGAGTATTGCACCGCCATTATTATTTGCAGCTGCAGCGGGCACAGCGTTTGGTTGGATAATGATTGGTTGGGGTAGTGCAGCCGCCGCGCCATTTCCGTTAGCATTCGCATTGGGTGCGACACCTGCTGCAAAAACGGCGCCAGCATCATCGCCCCCCGCAGCTATTCTAGCCGCATAGGCAGCATCATCTGCTTCTTGGTTAGCTTTTGCTGCAGCCATTTGAGCCAATTGATCATCAACAAGTTTTTTCCAATCTTCAGGAACGGGACGGGGAGTTCGGCGAGGAGCCGGAGCAATCGCAGGCACCATACCGCTTCCAGCCACAGGTGCGGCAGCGGGAGCTGGCGCTGGTCGAGCTGCAACTGCAGATTGGCTGGCTGCTGCGCGCTGTTCATCATGAGCCTGTTTTAAAAGCAATTTTAAATTATTTAGAGCTTGCGCTGCAGCCGCATCTTTAAATTTGTTTGAAAGGTTATAAGGGTCTTGTGCCATGCCGACGCCGTTTTCTTTAACACCCGCTGCAGCCCCATTATTTTTAACTGCACCTACAGCAGTGGCGGCAGCACTATGCTTATTATCGGCTCCGGATTTAACATCCCTCATATCTTTTGGATTTGGATGGGCTCCATTGGCTAATGCACCGGCTAATCCATTAGGAGCAGCATTCGGGGCAGCAACCGCATCGGGCTTAATCCACAATCGTTCAAGTCGATCTAAAAACTGTTTTAAATCCACATTTTTATAAGGTTTAAATAGGTCGGCATTCAATCCTAATTGTTTTAAGAACTGTAGATGTTCCTGACGAAGCTTAAGATTTGCATCTGCAGGATTGTTAATAAATTGGATAAATAAGGAAATGTCTGCTTGTAACTTAACACGTTTTTGTCGGATTGCATCATGATAAACTTTTTGTCCTGGATCGGCCAGTACTTTATGTGAAGCCGAATCTAAACCGTAGTATTCAATAAAAAAATCTATAATGTCGCATTCATGTTTGTGTTTGTTTGCTTTTATTTGGGGGTTATGGGCGATTGAAAACAAACCTGCCGCCAATACAAGAGACATGACGACATTAGCTTCTATTTGTGGTACATTTTCTGGTAATTCTATACCTTTTGCACGGTCTTCAACCACACCTCTTTTTTTGGTTGGTTTGACGCTACCATCGAGGAAGCGAGCAACACGAAGACGCTGTTGGATAGGAAGTAATCTATCTCCACACTCTTTACATCTTTCTATTAACAATGAATATTCTTTCAATGTTTCAGCATTCATTTTAGACATAATAGTTGCTTGGTTAGGAGGGTCAAAAATAAGCCAGTGGAGTTGGTGTTCCGATATGACTTGTCTTTCAATTAAGTCCATCCGGGCCACGATATCGTTAATTTCTTTATTGACTTTATCATATGCTAGAAAATCGTCTGCTTGTGAACCAACCATGCCGGATAAGGTATTCTTATCGTAGAGATATAACTTTTTTCCGTCATTTACTAATACAGGATTTTCTATTGCGCTTAGTGAGGCCATATCAATAAGCGGTGCATGCAGTTTTGTTAACAGATCCATCGATAAAATATTAATGCCAAATGCATTTGCTGTAATGCCAAAGCTGGCAAGGAACTGCACCTGTATAGGAAGCAGTTTTAGAGTAGGATCGTTCGGGTTTGCCATAAACTTATCTAGTAAAGCGATATCGGCATCTAATTGTTCTTTTTTATTATCATAATGTTCCATGAAATGGTGCACGAGATCACGATCATCATCATTTCTAGGCGTGAGCGCATTGGTGTTTATTGCCTTATATGCCGCCGCATAAGCAATAGATAAGGCCATTTTACCATCAGCAGGAGGGCTGAGCTTGGTTTCCTTAATTGTTTTCTCATCAGGGTTGAACATTTTTTCATTTAATAGAATACCGGGATTTTTGGGGTCTGTAATATAAGTGATCTCGGGAATAACTGTAGGAACAGGTGTCGTTACCTTCCGCCTTTGACGATCTGCGGCCAGTTTTTTATAATATGCTGTTACTTCATCTTCAGATTGTTTTCTTGTACCTCTCGCAAACAAGTCGGCCACTTCATTTTTACCATACACTCGGATATAAGGTTTGTCTTGTTCAAAACAGTCAAGCACTAATATGGGTTCTTCCAGTGCATAAAATGTGTTAATGCTACTAAACGTAGAATGAATTTTATTAATTTCGTCAAATGTTATCATACATACATCCCCAGATATATCATATTCAGTTAATTGAGATAATTTTATTTTCGATCTCACTTTTATATCGAAATTCTGGTTAGAAGTCAAGATGAATAGGATAAATACCCTAATTTAGTTAATCGATTTAATTTTCAATAGCTTGCAAAGATAAATCCTATTCGGGCATAATCACTTCTTCTTAATCTTTTCATAAAATGTTGGAATAAAAACTGTGGCAATGTACAACACCAATGAGTTTAGAGCCGGCCTCAAGGTTCTCTTGGAAGGGGATCCTTGCATCATCATCGAAAATGAATTTGTAAAACCGGGTAAGGGTCAGGCCTTTAATCGGGTCAAATTTCGCAATTTAAAATCGGGTCGTATTATTGAACGTACCATGAAATCTGGCGAAAGCATCGAAGCAGCAGATATCACGGAAAGAGATATGCAATATTTATATAACGATGGTGCGCGTTGGCATTTTATGGTGACAGAAACCTATGAACAATATGAATTAACCAAAGAAATGGTTGCCGATGCAGCAAAATGGCTAAAAGAACAAGACAATTGTGTGGTGATGTTATGGAACGACGTACCGTTGAGTGTGACACCCCCCATTTTTGTTATTTTAACCATTACAGAAACCGATCCAGGTGTTCGAGGCGATACCTCTGGCGGTGGTGGCAAACCAGCAACTCTGGAAACGGGAGCCGTGGTTCGAGTGCCATTATTTGTACAGACGGGAGAATCCATTAAAGTAGATACCCGTACCGCAGAATACGTCTCGCGTGTTAAATAGCTGGCAACCGAGTTGTAATCGAGAAGCGCTTCGTGCCAGAGCAGCCATGTTAGAAGACATTCGCGGTTTTTTTAAAGAACGCGATGTTTTAGAAGTAGAAACTCCTTTGTTATGTAAACACGCAGCAACCGATTTACATATTCAGGCTATTCCTGCCTATTATTCCAGTGATTTTTCGTTTCTTTATACCCCAACGCATGTTTCAACAGATGCTTCAACGCATGCTTCAGCTTCCACACTTTTTCAAAGAAGAGAAATCCCCCCCAATTCCCCTTTGGAAAGGGGGGATTTCTTCAAACCCCATTATTTGCAAACCTCACCTGAATTTGCCATGAAACGATTATTAGCCGCAGGATCGGGTTCGATTTATCAACTCTGTAAAGCCTTTCGGAATGCTGAACGCGGCCATCGTCATAATCCAGAATTTAGCATATTAGAATGGTATCGTTTAGGGTTTGATCATCATCAGTTAATGGATGAAATGGATGAATTTTTACAAGAAATATTGGGGGCAGAACCCGCTTTACGTTTTTCTTATCAAGAATTATTCATGCAATATTTAAATATTGAACCACATACTGCATCGATTACAAGTCTTCAAACCTTGGCTTTAGAACAGGGAATACATATTGCAAAAAACGAAGCAATAGTATTATCCAAAGATGATTGGTTAGATTTATTGATGACGCATTGTATCGAACCGCAATTAAAGATGCCCGAGTTAAAAATAAAGCATTACAAAAGGGGAGTGGGAGAACCTGAAAAGGCAACAAAGGAAAAAGTTCTTCAAAAATCGGCCCTTATTCCTGTCATAATTTACGATTACCCGGCCACCCAAGCGGCTTTAGCAAAAGTGAGACCCGCAACAGAAAATGGGCCTTCCGTAGCAGAACGTTTTGAAGTCTATATTGAGGGCGTTGAGCTTGCAAATGGCTATCATGAATTATCCGATGGGGAATTACAATTACAACGTTTCCAGGAAGATAATGAAAAACGATTAGCCAGACATTATTCCAGCATGGAACCCGATTTACGTTTAGTGGAAGCTTTAAAAGCAGGATTTCCCAGTTGTGCTGGAGTAGCATTGGGTATCGATCGATTGTTAATGTTAAAGGGATCTTACCAAAGTATTGATGAAGTTTTAAGTTTTACGATTGATCGCGCTTGAATATTTAGGATCATTTATGTAGCAGCTATGGGGCATCCGTACGCCGACCAGGAGCATTGGGTCTGTGTTTTACGGGTTCCTCTTGAACCTTGGGTGTTGGGGGTTGATTGGGGTTTGGTTTGGCAATGTCACTTAGCTTCGTCTGTTTTTGTGAGGTAGATGCTGCTGAAAATGTAGTCGGAACTGCCTGAGGGGATATTTTTCCGGCATCATTGGCATTATATGATATCGCATTATTGTTATAATTACTTTTAGCTACTGCAAAAGTGATGTCTACATTTGCCGTTTTTTTTGTGTCATCTCTGGGCTTTAGATCAGTAAAAGGATCGCCTTGTTTATTTGCATTTGCATTCAGTATGGATTTCTCCGTTATTGTAAAGTCTGAATCTGGCAGCTTTACATCCTTTTGTGTTAGATATTTTTTCATGTCTTCTGTGCTTGGGGCTTTAAAAAAATCAATGAATTTTTGAAAGAGTGATGTTTCTTGTTTATATAGTTGTTCGATGGCCGGTTTGTTTAAAGCATTTTTGAATTTCTCAGATTCATTTTCAAGACTAAAAATATTGCCATTTATCTTTTCTTTTGCTTTTTTAAGCTCTTCTATTGTTCTTTGTTTTTTTGTTATTTTTTCACCAGAATGGTCAGTATTTTTTGTGAGAGTAGCATTTGCGTCTTGTAACGCAATATATCTTGCTTTCTCTCTCTCACAATTTGTCTTTTCCGCTATGGTTTCAGGCCTCCCTGGTGTGACCTGGCCGCCAGTCTTTCCAGTCAACAAAGCGATTTCGGATTCATATTTTCCCAGAATTCTAGAAATTTCATGTTTGTTTTCGGTAATCTGCGAAGATTTTTTGTCAATATTCTTATTCATGTTTGCAATTACAGTATCGCTGTTTTTTATTCGTTCCTCTATTGCCAGTATCTTCCCTTGTAATTCTTGTTTTCTTGCATTCATAGCAGCCAAAATAGAATTGGCTTCCTCAAATAGTTTCTTTTTTTCGCCATCATCGGGCCCCTCATTCAAGGTAGCTTGAATGTCAAGTCTTTTTTGCTTTAGGCTTTTAGGCTTTATTTTTCCCGGTTGAGTAGACACATCAAACCCCGTGAAGAAAGTTATTTTATAATTTTGACCATGAACATTATGTTAAGTTCTAAAAGAGATGCAGTTGCTCTTCACTTAAATACATGTGTGTAATATCAATTAATTAAAACTGCTAGTTGTTAAATACATGCATTAAAAAAAGGCATTCGCATAAAAATCGGTCTTGCATAGTATCTTTAGATGATATATACTTTATGGTATATATCCATTCTGAGGACGCGCAAAAATGAAAAAAGCTAAGTTATTTCAAAATGGTCGTAGTCAGGCAGTCCGTTTACCACATGAGTTTCGTATGGTCGGTATAGAGGTCTATATAAAAAAAATAGATAATGCGACAGTTCTTATTCCTATGGATAATCCATGGGAACCCTTGTTTAGAAGTCTAGATAAATTTTCGCCTGATTTCATGAAAGATCGTAACCAACCTGAGTATCAAGAAAGGGATTTTTTTGAATGAAATATATGTTAGATACGAATATTTATATTTATATCATTAATAAAAAACCACGACATGTTCTTAATAAATTCAAAACAATTCTTCCAGGCGATGTATTAATTTCTTCCGTTACGCTTGCTGAATTATCCTATGGTGTAGAGAAAAGTCTTCATCAAGAACAAAATCGAGCGGCGCTCGAAGAGTTTATAATACCACTAGAAGTAGCGCCTTTTGACGATGCAGCGGCGCATTGTTATGGTGTATTAAGAACGCATTTAGAAAAAAAGGGTAATAGGATTGGCCCTTTGGATCTGATGATTGCCAGCCATGCTCAAAGCCTCGAAGTTACTTTAGTTACAAATAATGTTAAAGAATTTTTGAGGGTACCGAAATTGAAAATTGAAGATTGGACAAAATCTTAGTTAGTTATAATTAAAAATACTATGTCTTAAAAATACGGTTGTTTTAGGAGAAAGTTTTTGATATAACTATAGCCTGCTACCTACTAGCAGTATTGATTCTTAACATATATATTATATATATTTGTCAGTAAAATTTATTCGAATATTAATTGGAGCTTATTATGAAATATTTTAAATATGACTTTTCAACCTTAGTGAGTGTATCTTCCTTTTTGGGAAGCAGAAACTTTCTTATTCCAGTAGTAGCTGGGGCAGCCTTTGCTGGGATTGCAGGCATGATTTCGCCCGTTGCAGCAGGTGCCGGAATAATTGGAGCATTAGTGACTTCAGGTTTTGCATATGGAGCATTATCTCCAGCGGTCCAATTTATTGCTCGAGAGAAAGAGGGACTCAAAAAGAAAGTGATAGAGCAGAAAAATAAAATGATTCTCACCTTCCGAGACATAATAAAAAAAGTATTGGACTCTCAGAAAAAAGATGCTGATGGAAAAAATGATAAAGATATAGGGATTACCAAAATAAGCAGCGGATTTCTAGAAGCAGTATTTGAAAAGATGTCCGATGACTATAAAAATTCAAGGGATCAGTCTGAACGGTTATATGCAGGAACGTTTGAGGCGATTAGTAATGATGTAAAACCACTTGTGCAATATTATAATAGAGAATTAGAAAAGCAATCAGCTATCAATAAACCTAAGAAAATAGATGAATTTACAACAGCTTTAGGTTCTTTAATTGCAGAGAAACATGTTAAGCAAATAGTTGAGACTTTGAGATCTGAGGGCTCTGAAAATTCTGTTAGATATTACAGTATGAAATTAATCACTGCTTAAGTGAATGTATCTACAAGGAGTCATTACCTCGGGTTAGTTAAGACATGATCCCTATATCCCTTACCCTTCCACGTTGATACCATCGCTAAATAGGTAAGGGATAGCTAAGGTTTAGGTTCAATTTCCGTGTTGGTACACCTTCTTAAATTGGTAGATCGAAAACCTAACCTTATAAATGTTGGGGTCTGACCCCTTGGTTAATTACCTTTCTAGACTGTAAGTATTGCACCGAGCTAATATTTTTGATATCCTGTAGACCTAATAGCAATATTCTTACTGGTGATACAAAATAGTTGATAAAACTAAATGGAGATAGACAAAATGGCCACCGATAAGCAGCCTAAACCAATTCAAACGGGCGTCGCAGTTGCTGAGCAAAGCACATTGTCCTCTTTATGGAATAATTTCCTGCCTACATCTTGGTTTCAAAGTAGCACCGATAAAGATAAAGGAGTGTCGAATAAAATTGCAACTACACCTAAAGCGCTCCTTGATATTCGGGTAGAACAAACTCCAGTTCAACAAGCTCAACAAATACAACAAGTACAAAAAGCAGAACAAGATGTCGCTCTTTTTGCCGGCTGGACACAACTGCAATCTGCACATTCATCAAATATGCATACCATCAAAAATTATCAAATTGTTGAAGATGCAAATCTAGAAGATTTATGTGTGTTGGAGGTTGCAAAAGAAGAATTAGAAGATGCCCGAAAAGCGGAACAAAAGGCAGAGCAAGACTATTTGAAAAAGTATGCCTCTAAGGAATATTTTTCTCATATCCTTCCTTACGATAAAACTTTGGTGGATGGCAGCAAAGTAAATGGCAGCAAAGTAAAAGGCTTAGAAGAAGATGGTAGCGAGGCTGAATATGAATGTCATCGTTTAGAATCTGATCACAAAGGGATTGTGGGTTTTGTATTATTACCCACTAAGCCCAATACAGAAGGGCGTTACGATATCAAAGTTTTGTTTAGAGGCACGGAACCTTCGGATACCCAATGTCTTAAGAGAAATTTAGAACCCAGAGGCGCTGGCTCTGTCAGTTTTGAAGTTAATAGTCTTTCACTCCTTTCTCAGGTGAATCAACATATTAAAGCATTTAGCGAGAAACATACGCTTAGCCAAAGTAGCCAAAAAGGATTGAGTTTAGGGGTATATGGCCATAGCTTGGGTGGGGCAGATGCCCAGAACTTTAGCACAAAAGTTTTGCAAGTCATTGCAGAGCAAAATGGTATTGCAACAAGCGGATCTGTTATTCCTAAAGACGCTGTAGATCAGTTGGGGTTAATTAAAAAATTGCATCTAAACACGGCAAATTCTGCGGGAGTTCCTTTAGAAACCGCTAAACTTTCCAATGATTTGGTTAAAAAATTATCTGAGAAGCGTGAGCAAAACCAAACCGATTTTGAGATTCCAGAATCTTATAATCTCCGTGTGGGTGGAGATGGTGTGCAAGCGACGGGTCAGGCACATGTTTTAAATAATGTGACTAGTAAAGAATGTAAAGTAGATCTGCTTAAAGCCCACATCGGTTCTGAACATCATAATAAACTGGGTGGTTTAAGTGCTGCGGTTACCCTTGCAGGTGGCGTAGCATTCAATGGTGTAACAGCTGGAGTATCGGGGACTTTAGCTACTATCGGCCTGGTTGGTAGTGCTTTAGCAGGCATAAAAGATACAGATTCAGCGCATCGTTCTAAATTATTTAATAAACCACGTGCTGCGACTTTTGAGATGCTTTCTAATGCGACTCCTGCGGGACAAGAACAAGTTGCAAAAGAGCTAGCTAAGAAATCTGGAACCTTAAATGGACTGCAATCTTTTGTTGAAGAGCTGGGTAATGGGTTTCCTACCCTTAAAGCAGCCTTTGGATGGGGTACTAAAGAAGTAAAAATGGCTGCAGAAAACGGTTCAAACAACTTGACACCCGCTATTCAAAATAGATTGCCTTTAGTGTTCAGTACTGCGGCAACGGAGGCAAGCTCGATGGTTCTGGCTCCGGTTACGGCCCCAAGCCTATCCACCTCGAGTGCAAGCCTAGCTTCCAATTCGGAAGTTAGATTGGCAAGTCCTTAATTTATAACTGTGAATAGCGGGAGGCAAAATATGGGACATTTTATCGATGAATTAACTCAATATTTTGTTTTACCTCTGTGGAATGAGCAGAAATTAGATAGTATCGAAAAATACATTGCTCCTTATGCCGATATTCATACAACTTTTTTGACAGGAAAAGGTCCTAAAGCCATGCGAGAAAGCGTGGTAGAAACCTTTAAAGCTTTCCCTATTTTTTCAGTCAGAGTGGAGGAAGTGATCCAACAAGGAAGTAAAGTTACCTATAAATGGTTGGCCGTGGCCGAACATCAAGGTAGCATTTTAAATATCAAACCCACCAATAAAAAAATGCACTTTCATGGTTTGGTGTATGGAGAATTGGATTTAGAACAAAAATTGATCACACAATATCATAGTTTTTCTAATATTCCGCAGATCTTGCATGCCCATGTAGAACAAAACAATGTGGACCCTTTTCCTACCCATGGCGTTCTGTTAGATCATGAAAATTATGAAAAAGAAACCACGGATGTATTATTCACCATTACCAAAATTACTGGGGTGCGTTTAACAAGACGGGAAACCCAGTGTTTAAATTTCTGGTTACGAGGCTATTCCATTAAAGCAACAGCCAGACAATTGGGCGGACTCTCAGTTAAAACCGTGCAAGTTTTCCGGGATAATATTCGCAAGAAATTTAATGTTAATTCTTTCCAAGAACTATTTAATGTGACGCGCCAAAATGGGGTGTTGTCCCTATTCTTGGGTGTCAATGCTGCCGCTTTAGCGTAGGTAACCGTTGCACAATTTGAAGAACTCCCGACTGATAGTCGGGAGATTCTTCTCGGTAAAGAAAACTACTTTTTTTTATTGGCTTGCGCAGTCCTCTCCTCCCCTTGTTCGGGGCGGACTGCGCAAGCCTTCCCGTTCAATCTAATAACCTGCACAATTAAACATGGTTTTATGCACACAAAAATATGTGCTAGAATTTCAAAGTTCCCATTTTTTGACCAAACTGAACGCTCTGCATAGAGCCGAATTGGCTATCCCAATCGATCTTATTATTATCTTCGAGTAATACAATAACCGTTGATCCCAATTTAAAGCGTCCCATCTCTTCCCCCCGCTTCAAATAAATGGGATTTTCATAATGCCATTGTTGCGGCATTCTTTTAGAATGAGTGGAATGAACAGGGGGGGCAATAGTACCCGCCCATCGCGTTTCAATGCTGCCAACAATCATCGCACCAACCATAATGACAGCAACGTTACCTATAGGAGTTTTAAAAATGGCGATGACACGTTCGTTTCGAGCAAATAAATTAGGAATGCTGTTGGCAGTGCGAGTATTGACTGAAAATAATTGTCCTGGAACATAAATCATTTTTGAAAGATGGCCGTCTATAGGCATATGCACCCGATGATAATCATGTGGAGCAAGGTAAATAGTGAGAAATGATCCTTGACTAAAGTGTTTAGCTAAAGTTTCTTCTCCTCCCAACAAGGCCTTTACATCAAAATCATGGCCTTTGGCTTGAATTAAACGCCCTGTTTCAATTTTTCCCATTTGACTAATAGTGCCATCTGCAGGGGAGACAAAATCAGTGAGGGCTGAAGCAATAGGACGTGTATGAGACAGCAGGCTTCTTGTAAAAAAAGCATTAAAGCTAGGGTACTGATAAGGGTCGCTCTCTTCTGCCTCCTGCATATTAACAGCATGGCGTTTTATAAAATAACGAATAAGCCTATTTTTTAACCAGGGGTTTTGAGAATTGGCTAATAAGCCTGCAAGACGCGAAAGCCCTCGTTGTGGTACGAAATGCTGTAAAATGGGTAACAAAAGCAAGACTCCTTTTATCAAATATACAAAATCAAAAATGATATTCCTAATGGTATCTATCGTAGCCTATTCTAATTCCTTTTTAGGAAAAATATCTATGATTTTAAGAACAATCCCATGTTCCTAATCAAGATAAAGATTTTTTAAATCAATTGTTAAAATCTCTTTCATTTCCAGAGCCCGCAGCACCGATTGCAATTATGACTACAACTTTGCAATCGCGAATGCTAGGGTTAGGCAACGAAAATTATACGCCCGAGGTTTTTAATATTATCGCTTCTTACATGTTACCTAATCTACTGCTGTGGTCTGTTTATGCAATTTGAATAACTCACAACTGATGTTGGAAGATTCTTCTAGGTAGAGTCTAACTCAAAATTTAAACCAATAATATAGAAGTTAGTTGTGAAAGATTCTAAATTCGTAATATGCTAGCCTAAGATAAATAGCAACAGGGTAGCAAATTTTTATGAAACCAAATCCTAATCACCTTATTTGGGTGGATCTTGAAATGACCGGTTTGAATCCTGATAAGGATCAGATCATCGAAATTGCTACCGTGGTAACCGATAATCACTTAAATATTGTTGCCGAGGGCCCGGTATTAGCCATCCATCAGGAAGAAGCCATCCTCTCTGGTATGGATGATTGGAATACCAAACAGCATGGTAGAAGTGGGCTTTTAGAAAGAGTACGCAATAGCGTGATGGATGTTCAAGAAGCCGAAGCCATAACTTTGGATTTTATTATGCGTTTAGTACCGCCCAATCGTTCACCTATGTGCGGTAATAGCATTTGCCAAGATCGACGTTTTATGTTTCGAACCATGCCAAAATTAGAACAATATTTTCATTATCGAAATCTAGATGTAAGTACGGTAAAAGAACTGGCTAAACATTGGGCACCTCATATAGCCAAACAATTTAAAAAGAAATCTGTTCATTTAGCGATGGATGATATTAAAGAATCCATTGCGGAGTTGCAGCACTATCGAGATAATTTCTTCCGTCTATAAAATGGGACCGGTTCGCAAAGTGTTGGTGTAGGCGTAATGTTGGTGTAGGCGTAAAAATTATCTTTACACCTACACCAACATTACGCCTACACCAACACTTTGCGAACCGGTCCCATTGGTTAATCGATAGGATTTAAACAAATCTGAATCATTGAAAATAAATCGCTGGCTTTCATCCCTCTTTGCCCCGCATAAGTAGCTACTTTATCGCCTGCGGTTGCATGTATGCAAACACCCAATTTGGCTGCTTGTTCCAGAGAAAGCCCCTGCGCTAGCAATCCCCCTAAAATACCTGATAGAACATCGCCCATACCTGCTGTTGCCATCCCTGGATTGCCCAGATGACAAACTTCTGGTTTTGCATTCTCACCTAACACTAAACTATCTGCGCCTTTTAAGATGATGACGCCCCCAAAACGATTCTGTATTTCTTCAATACAATCAACACGATTATTTTGAATTTCTTGTGGCGTTTTGTTTAATAAGCGACCGGCTTCTCCTGGATGCGGTGTTAAAATCCAATGATCATATTTTAATTTCTTATCCGACTTGTTAGACAAAATATTCAGCGCATCAGCATCGACTACTAAAGGTAAATGCGTTTCTAATACATGCTTAACTACATGTTCAAATAAGCCCTTGCCCCAAGCCGTTTGCCCAAGACCAGTGCCCAGTACAATAACGGTTGCACGTTCCAGAAGCGGGGTTAATTGTGTGGGATCCTGTATGCCATGGCACATAAGCTCAGGACAAGCACTGACCATGCTAAAAGCATACTCTAATCGGGTGGCGACACTGACTTTTCCGGCACCTGTTCTTAAAGCCGCTTCGCCTGCTAGGCGCACAGCACCCCCCATGCCATAATCTCCACCAACAACTAAGACATGGCCCAATTGACCTTTGTTAGTATCACGGGCTCTGGTGGGTAAGTATTCCAGGGTTTCTACTAAGCTTAAGGCATTTAGATTTTTATTTTTCATAGTTTTATCCGTCTTGCACGTTAATATTGTCAGTTACTGAGAAATAAATGGTGATCTTAACATATCTCCATCTGTTTTCTATAGATATGAGAATTTCTTTCCCATTCCAAACATAACATAAATGTCTTAGGTTGGCGCGATTGCCCTGCAGTTAGTTCTTCTGAAGATGTAATGAGATTCATGGTAATAGTTTAAAATCCCGATATTTTTAGTTGATCTGCTTATTTTTCCAAAAATTTTTTACCTTATTTATGGTACAATCGAATCGAGGTCATTCTTATAGAATGATCTAAGAACTATACTATCTTAATAGCTCATAGGATTTATGTAATGGTTTATAAAAAAGTAAATGACGACCTAATTAAACAAATTGTTGTGAAACTTGTTCAAGCTTCACAGCCTAAAAAAATCATATTGTTTGGTTCTTGTGCTCGTGCTCAAATGACTGAGGGTTCCTAATCGACCAAAATGACACATTCCATACATATTCAAAATGTTAGAGCGATTACTCTAGATATCAAATTTTATATCCGTCCCTTATTTAAAAAAATTGCAAATAAGGGACGATTATAATATATGGTTTATCTTAGCTTTTTGATGACGAGGTAAACAAAACTAGCAATCATGAATAAATTGATGATGAATAAAACCATAGAACTTAACAATGAAGAAGAGACTATAGCTTTGGCAACATCGTTGGCAAGAGTAAGTCTATCGTATCCTGGGCTAAAGATTTTTTTGCGAGGGGACTTGGGGAGTGGGAAGACAACTTTTGTTCGAGGTTTTTTAAGAGGATTGAATTTTAAGGGTTCAGTTAAAAGTCCGACTTTTACCTTAGTTGAGGAGTATGACTTTGCTTGGGGTCCCTTATATCATTTCGACCTATATCGATTATCGCATCCTGAAGAGTTAGAGTTTATTGGCATTAGAGAATATTTTGCAGAAGCAGCCATTGTACTAGTAGAATGGCCGGAGCAGGGTAAGGGCGTATTAAAGGAACCTGACATTCAGTTGCATTTTACGATAACTGGAAATGGTGTATCTAGGCAAGTGTTAGTCGAAGGTCTATCAAGCCGTGGAAAAGCAGTAGTAGTAGCTACAGTAGAAGACTTATTGAAGCGTTAAAAAAATACGTGTGAGAAGAGAGAGTGCAAAGAATAAAAGTTAGCAAATATAATGTTCTATCAACTTGCGTCATAACACACCTATTCATAGTTGCATTATCTCTTATATGGGTACCTTCGCTATTGATATCTGCCAACGCCATGGCCTCGAATAAAGAGACGGAAATAAAAGGGGTACGAATATGGCCTTCACCAGAAAGTACAAGGGTCGTACTTGATTTAAATGGTCCAGCACAATACGAACAAAAAATAGAAAAAGACCCTAATGGGCATAAGCGAGTCATTTTATTCATCAAGAATGCTGCTTTAAAAGCAGATTTGGCTAAGTGTCAGCTTAAAAATACCCGGATCAAACAAATAAAAAGCGATTTAAAAAATAAAAAGCAGCTTAGCCTTATTTTAGAACTGGAAAAACCTTTAAAGCCCAATAGCTTTACTTTGCCACCCAATCAAGAATATGGACATCGGTTAGTTTTAGATCTAGAAGATGAAAAAGCGGTTCAGGCAGAAACAGAGACAGAAACAGAAGAAGCGGCAGAATTGGCAACAAGTTCTGCATCTTTAAAAAAAACAACGGATTCTATTACAACATCTAAAAACACGGGTCGAAGTCCGGAGGTAGAAAAAATTTTACAGGATCTGCAAGCAGAAGGATTACAGTCAGAATCCATCCAGACAGATATTCAAAATACGCAAAATATTCAAACTGCGCAAAATACGCGAAACATAAATAATAGGCAAACACCTACAGCTGTGAAGTCTCCTGTTTCTGTGAAGAGCGCTATGTCTATGAAGGCCTGTGCATCTGAAAAAAATCCTTCCCCCCTAAAAACTTTGTCCGAGCAAAAGCCAACTTTTATTGTGGCGATTGATGCAGGGCATGGGGGGGAAGATCCAGGTGCTATTGGCCGTTTCGGAACTCGAGAAAAAGATGTGGTTTTAGCTATTTCAAAATATTTAAAAATAATGATTGATCAAGAACCTGGAATGAAAGCAGTTTTAATTCGTTCTGGGGACTACTATGTGGGATTAAAAGATCGCATGTCTCGGGCAAGAAAACACAAGGCAGATTTATTTGTTTCCGTACATGCAGATGCTTTTCAGGATAGACGCGCAGAAGGCGCTTCAGTTTTTACTCTATCAGAACATGGAGCCAGTTCCACTGCCGCAAAATGGCTAGCCGATCGTGAAAACCGTTCCGATTTAATTGGTGGGGTAAAATTATCAAATAAAAATGAAGTGTTAGCATCTGTTTTATTAGATTTATCGCAAAGCGCGAGCAAGGAAGAAGGTTTAAAGGCGGCACAACAAGTGCTACAGGCCTTAGGTAAGGTAGGTTCCTTGCATCGAGGTCAAGTAGAACAAGCTGGTTTTGCAGTATTAAAAGCGCCCGATGTTCCTTCACTTTTAGTAGAAACAGGATTTATATCTCATCCAGCGACAGAGCGTAAATTAAAAACAGTGGCTTATCAAAAGAAAATAGCCTCTGCTATTATGGGAGGTATTCGTCAATATGCACGTAAAAGACAGAGATAAAGAAAATAGTACTAGAGAAATGGACGCGGACCCAGAGGCCAGACAACAGACTATAAATATACGCAATATACGCATTTATAAATTAGATCCAGAATTGGCGAATCAAATTGCTGCTGGAGAAGTGGTGGAGCGCCCAGCTTCAGTATTAAAAGAATTATTAGAAAATAGTCTAGACGCAGGCAGTAGTCAAATTGATATCAGCATAGAAAGGGGTGGCTTAGGTCTTATTCGAGTACAAGATAATGGCCATGGCATTTGTAAAGATGATTTAGAGCTGGCACTTTCTCAGCATGCAACCAGTAAAATTCTTTCTTTTGCAGATTTAGAAGGGGTTGCGTCTTTTGGTTTTAGAGGAGAAGCATTGGCCAGTATTTCAGCGGTGGCTCGTTTAAATTTAAGTTCCTGCGTAAAGGGGCAAGCCTCGGGTTTTTCTATTCAAAAAGCAGGCCGCAATGCCCATATTCAATTATCGTTAAGTCCGCCCACATTAGGAACTACCGTAGAAGTTCGTGAATTATTTTATAATACACCTGCGAGGCGAAAATTTTTACGCTCCGAAAGAACCGAGAGTCTTTATATTGACGAATGTTTTAAACGTATTGCTTTGAGCCAACCTGCAGTGAGTTTTACCTTGCGAGTGGATAGCAAACCACCAAAAAGACTAGTCGCCTGTAAAACCTTAGAAGCAGAAAGTAGGCGCGTAGCAGAATTATGTGGATCAACTTTTATTAAAACTGCTCATTATATAGAAGCCGAAAGTAATGGTTTAAAAATAAGGGGTTGGTTGGGATCGCCCACACAAACACGTGCGCAAGCCGATTTACAGTATTTTTATGTGAATGGTCGTAGCATTCGAGACAAAGTAGTCAATTATGCGCTAAGACAAGCTTACCAGGAATATCAAGTAGGGGGACGCCATCCTTCTTATGTATTATTTTTTGAGTTAGATCCTGAAGCAGTAGATGTCAATGTACATCCGACTAAACATGAAGTTCGTTTTCGGGAAGTAAGAGCAGTCACCGCATTTTTAATTTATAGTGTACGCCAAGCATTAGGTGAAGCTATGGTTTCTGCAATGGGTACTATTTTGCCTGGAACTGATACAGAATCATTAGCCGGCGGACAAACAGACGGCTTGTCTGAAAATTTACTGTATGGTTTAGTGAAAGACGATAATTATAAGGAAAATAACTTTGACAAATCACAAGATCTTGAATCGCATATAACGCAGCCGGTAGCCTATCAGCTATTAACAAAAACTCAAAATTCTATTTTAATCGCAGAGATAAACTCACAAACACAAGAAACGCCAGAACAATGGATTCATAGAGTTCTTACCATTATAGGAAATGAATTTTTGGTGGGGGAGAATTCAGAAGGCTTAGTATTGCTAGATATCAAAGCTTTGGTCAAAGCCAAAACAGAGCAAGTGATGACTAAAGCATTATTAGTTTCCAATAGCGAGATCGCTTCTAGGCCACTATTAATGCCATTCAGAATTGAATTGAAAGATCTAGAAAAAAATAATACTTTAGAACATGCAAAAATAAATTTTGCACAATTAGGCTTTTCCTGGTCGCAAATTGGGCCAAATTCAGTCTTAATCCGTCAAGTTCCCTTCGTGATCAATACAATAGCAAACGACTTTGAGCCCTTTCTTGAAAAACTCATTTCATTGCCGGAACAAGAGCAGGCCATAGCATGGATCGCTGAATACGTCGCTAAGCATGAAAAACTAGACTTGAGTGAAGAGAAAATTTCAAAGTTCTTGCAGGATGTACAAATGGTATTGCAAAATCAACATAATGAAGGAAAATTCAAATCCGACAAATCATTAAAATCTATTTATTATCGTCAATTGACACTTCTGGATTTTAAAAAGATTTTTGCATCATAAAGCTTGGTTATAAATCGGTTTCTTTGGGTACCATTGCATTTTATTTTTTATAAAAACAATTCAGACAAAAATTTCTCAGCATATAAAATTTTAATACCCTTAGTTGATTGATATTCATTGCGTAAATTTTTGACAATCTGAACGCCTGGGTATTGATATTTTCCCTGAAAATAATTTAATGATTTTTCAATTTTATCATTTGACAACTTTACCTCCACCATTAACTTAACTGCACCATTATGAATCAAGGCAAAATCCACTTCATGTCCTTCTTTGGTTCGCAAATAATGTAAAGCATAATCTTCTGCTTGATAGTCAACCTTGCCATATACGTTTTTTAGCAAACTAACAGCAACCATGTTTTCTAATTTAGCGCCCTCATTTCCCTGTACTAAACCCGTATCAAAAAAATATATTTTTGGCTCTTTTAAAATACTTCGAGCAATATTATCAACATAGGGCGTCACTCGAAAAATAACATATAAAGCTTCTAATATTTCGATATACTTTTTTACTGTGGTAGGAGAGACTGCTACATCTTCTGCTAAGGATAAATATGAAATTGGGGATCCCACCCGATGTCTTAACAAAGAAAAAATAAGCTGCATGGCCTTGATATTATGAACCTGTTCGAATTCAAATACATCTGTTCCTAAAAGACTATTAACATATTGTAAGCGCCACCGATTGACTTCTACAAGTTCTTTCTCTAGGTAAGGTTCTGGGAAACCGCCCTGGGCTAATAATTTTTCTAGATCCAGCGGTTCACCAATTTGAGCCAATTCAGCCAAAGACAAAGGCATCAAGCGATGACGATAATATCTTCCTGCTAAGGAATCACCTAATTGTTCAAAAATATCTAGCCTTGCACTTCCAGTAATGAGTATGCGCATACTATCGGGTTTAGTATCGTATACGCCCTTTAGATAATTTTTCCAATCCTCCATTTTATGGAGTTCATCCAAAATGAGTAAATCTGTTGAGTTTAACCACGATTGTGCGTGAATAATGTCTCTATCAAATTTTTGATCGTAATTCAAATAAACGCTATTTGGAAATTCTTTGGCTATATTTTTTGCTAACCAAGTTTTGCCAGTTTGTCTTGGCCCAACAAGAAGTACCATTTTTTTTTCTAGATCTTTTAGTATCCAAGTTTTCTGTAGTCGCTTCATAAATTGAACCTCAAATACAAGTATATGACTATTTTGCACGCAAATGGAAAAAAGTCAAGACTATTTTCCATTTGCGTGCAAAATAGTCAAAAAATGGTTAGTTATATGTACAGCATTACTAGCTCTGGTTTTTTTGGGTAATTCAATTGGTCATGTCTGAAGATTCAGCATTAACTTTTTTAGAGACATTTGATACGGGCCCAAAGTCTTGGCTTAATCTTCAAAGAAATTGGGATTTATGGTATGCTAAACAGAAACATAGGCACGTAGGAATATTGAGAAAAGCTTCTTGACTCACCAAGGTTTTCCAATAGATTTGAAAAGACTATTTGTATTTTCCCATTTGGATTACTTAGGTCGCTGCGGAGCATGTGGTTGTGGCGCGACGGGTGGTTCTCCCTTGACGAGAGTTATCTCAGTTGTTATGCCAACATTCTTAACTTGAATATTATAATGCTCCTTTCCAATTTCAACGCTTGAAAATCGATCTGCCAGTCTGTGCTCGCGTAATAGGTGTTGTAAGTGAATTATTTGTTGGTTGAGGGGCTGATTGTTATTTCGTTGAACATGTAACGTTAACTTTGCATTATTGGCGGGTGGTTCAGTTAATTTGATTGCCTTCAATAATTGTTCTACGTTCTCTGAATTTATCTGAGTATTATTGGTAACCCAGGTACGAGGTTGCGGATGGCTCAGTATTTTATCAAAGTCCTCTTTGCTTTTCTTTATAGGGTCTTTTAATATTATCCTCTCGTTGTAGGTTACTTGATTACCAGCATTATCTCTATCTCTTGCATTTGCATTTTGAGGTACTATGGGTGCTGGGGCAGGGCCTGCGCCGACACGTAGTGGGCCATTTTGTTGAGCGTTGTATAATTGAGCTCCAGCGAGATCAAGTTGTTGCCGCTGAGCAACATCTTTTGCATCAGGGGCAGGTCCACCAGCGCCAGGTATAGCTGCTACATACTGCGGATTCGGTTGCTGTTGCTGAATACCTGGTCTTTGCGCCGGATTTATTTGTGCAGGTAAAGCCGCTAGTTGTTGCTGTGGAGCAGCTGCTGCTGGACGTTGATTTTCTTGTTGAAACTCTGCGTGAAGTCCTAGATATCTCTTATTAGTTCTTTCTAACTCCTCTATTTTGCGAGCTTGTTCTGCCAGTTGTTTACGAAGTTGGGTAATTTCTTGAGTAGCTTGATTTCGTGGTTCTTGTATGGGTGGTCTTGGGGCGGCTGCAACAACTGCAGCTTGAGGTTGTCCCCGTTGTTGTGCGGCGGGTACTGCTGCAGCCCGTGCTGCAACCGGAGGACGAGCTTCTAGTTCTTTAATTCGAGCTTGAAGTGCTCTATTTTCAGCAGCAGCTGCTTTTAATTGTTGTTGTGCAGCTTGTGGTATTTGTTGTACTTGTGCAGGAGCTGCCCCCACAATTCTATTTTGAAACTGATCATTAAAACCATCGGGATGTGACATAATGTCATAAGCACCTCTCCATCCAATACCTGTTGCACCGTGCTTTAGTCCAAGATATGCCCCTCTTGGCGCTCCAAATATCGCAGTTCCAAGTGATCCAAGAAAATTATAAGCTGTGGTTAGTCCAAAAGCGATGGCATTTCCAATCCCAACTACTGGGGAGAAGATAGCTGAGAGAACTTTTTTAGGTAGAGATCTTTGGGCTTGTTCCTGAATCATTTCCTCTCTTCTTTTTTCTCGTTCTGATGTAGGTAAAAGATTGAGTTCACCAATTTGCAGAGGATCAAATTGATATCTGAAAGTATCCCAAAATGACTGAAAGAATTGAGGGACGGCATATAGAGTCCTCCCCAATTTAAAAGCTCCAGCAACTAAACCACCAACAAAACCAGTTCCTATACCAGAAAAAAATCCACCTAGTCTATCCCATCCTCCTACTTCCCTTTGCCAACCCGTACGTTCAATTTCTTGAGCTGCTTGGGCGCCTGGGCCTGGATTGACTGCTGCCATACCTTTATCTCCTAATGCTTAACTATATTGCATTAATCTCATTTTTCATGGCAAAAAAAGAAGGGTAAAATTTTTGTGTATCTTCTTTTAATCCACTACTTCATTTAGAGTTCAATCTAATTATTTAAATAAGACATTCCTTTTATGTTTAAGTTTAATTCTAGAGGTTAGGAATTAAAAATAATGATTGTATGTGCATGCAACCTATAATCGGTTTTAAATTCTGGAACTGAAGATAAATTACCTGGTCGAAAATATATCAGAATCATGTTCGGGTTTTTTTATGCCGGGTATATTTAATAATTTTTAATTGTATTAAAAATTATTAAGAACAATAAGAAGGACGTAAATAGTGATTAAGTGTAGATCCGTATGAATGTAAACTGTAGATGAAGATGAACGACGAGCAGAAGGGGAAAGGAGTAAACATTACATCATCACATACATCATAGGGGCTTAAGGTTGTATTTCCCCATAAAATGGTAGGGGGTTGGAGAAAGTTAATGAAGAATAATCTCAGGAGTTTGGAGCAAGAACTACATAAATATCAAAAAAAACTTGGTGTTAGGTATGTTGATACTCAAGGTAAAGTGTTAATGGATATAAGAGGTACGGAAGAAAATATAAATAATAGAGAATTCTTGTCAAAAAGGAGGCTTGATACTGAAAATGATATCGAAGTTTTAAAAAGGATAGGTGATCCTGGTGAGCGAGGCACTATTAAGTACGCTCTTGCAAAACAATATGACAAGGCCATAACACAAAGAAATAAGCTTGCTGATAGTGCTCAAAATGCATCTAAAAAGGTTATTGAGCTTCAAAATAATGGAGTGGAAGCTAGGATTAAAAATTTTACACTAGAGGGCAAATCAGAGGATGAAATTAAAGGATTCAGGCAGACTCAGGCAGAACATGCCTATTATTTGCGTCGAGCAAAGCGTGAAGAAAATGATTTAAAACAAAACCACGGAATGATGCGTGGTATGATGTCTGGCATTGCTTCATCCTCTAATCCAGCCGCTATTGAGGTGATTAGAAAGGATTTTGCTGAGGTATGTAAAGCCAAAGATGATCTTCGGATAGCTTTAAATATTGCGGAAAATGCTGTAAAAGAAAAGGCTGAAAGAACAAGTGTAGCAGCTCTCGTAGATTTGGTAGGTATCGATGGGGCTAAAGTTAACCAAACAGGAAATGAAAAAATCGCAGCCAAAAATTTAGACGAAGACATTCAGAAGAACAAAGCAGACATAGAAAAGAATAAAGCAGATTTGATTGGTAACCCTACAGATGATGTCTTAAATAAAAAAAATGTTGAATTAAATAGGCAGTATGTCGCTCTCAGCAGATTAAAAGCGGCCCAAGAAAATCATGCTGATCTCAGTAAAATGATGGCAGATAGCATGAAGCCTGCAGCCCCAGGACAACCCAATCCACCCATTTTAGACAGCATTTCAAACTTAAAAAAAGATAAGGACAATCTTATTTCTGCGCAAAAAGAAAGAGAATTATCTCTTAAGGCCATAGAGGAGAGTGCTCAACTTCGGGAAGATATAAATTCCAATAAACAAATCGATCCTGTTTTGAAAAAAATACAGCTGGAGCAAATAGAAAGAAAGATCAAAGATCAAAAGGAAGCATTTGAATTCACAAATTCTCAGATTAATTCAACGCCAAAAAATTCTCTTGGAGTTGCAATCCTTAATATTGAGACAAAAAACTATAGTTCTTTATTGTATGATAGAGCGATGCGGCGCGATAAGTTTCATGCGGCTGAGGAGTCTGTATACCGAGCCAAAGCAGAGACCCCAATTAATTCGTCGAGAATAAATACCTTTGAGAGCCGTCTGAAGGATTATCGAAAAGATTATGATAACATCAATGCCATTATAACAAATGCGACCAATAATCCCAAAGATATTATGACGGGTGATCTCAATAATCGGTTGTTAATTGCACAAGAAGCAGTAGCGTCGCTTAGGTTAGCTCAAATGACTAGAGACGCTGTTCGGGATAAGGGAGATGAAATATTAAGTGGACCGGCTATGGACAACCAAAACGTGAAAAGAAAACAGCTTGCAGCCATTGAGGATCATAATCTTTACAATGCATTAATAGACAATTCGATTAAACCACCTAAAAGCCCAATGATGCTAGAAAGTAATTTTGAGGCTTTGAGGCAATCATCTTGGTGGGAAAGAAGAAGTGGGAATCTTGGTGTGTTAGATATGCGAGATGCGTTGCGGAAAGATCTAAAGACAAAAGAAAATGCCTACTACAAGAGTGGTAGCGAGTCAGACAAAGCAGCTTATTTGACGGCCTTAAGTGATTATCAAACTGCACAAGGAATGATTGAGACAGCAACCAAAGATAATAGGGATGGAAAGCTCATGAATATGGCAGGGATAAAACAAGATATGCAAGATTTGCAAGAGATGCGCAAGGAGCGAGATGATACCCTGAAGAAAAGGAATAAGGCTGATGAGCGGTACAGTGATGCTATGGTGACTTTATATACAAATAAGGATCCAGCAAAAGAACCTATTTTAAGACAAAAAGTACAAAATTTGTTACGAGAAAAAGAAGATCTTGAAGCCCATTATAAAGCACAAGATGATTTATTAAAAAGGATCAAGTTGCCTGAGGGTATGGAAGCGTTGAAAGGGAGAATACAAGATATTAACGAAGCTTTTAAGAGCAGGGAAGAATCTCGTGAGTTTCTAAACAAACAAGAAGTTAAGATAAATAAAAAAGAAATTGAGCCAAACAGAAGAGTAATTGAGGAAAATAAAAGAGAAATGCAGGAATGTAAAATGGAGATTGAGAGAAGAAAAATGGAAATGGAAAAAAGTAAAGTCGAAGCAACTGGTTCGAGCAATGAGAACATAAAAAATGCACAGGAGAAATTAGATAAGGCAGCAAAGAGATTGGTAACTGCAGCAAAGAAAATAAAAGAGGCGGAAAAGAAAATAAAGAATGCGGAAGATTCCAAATTGGCAGCTCTGACCACGTATAAAAATACTCAAGTTAATTTTGATGCGGTGGTTAATTCTTCAATACAAGAAGGTCCCAATACGAAATCAGAAGCTGAAGTGAAAGGGCGTTTAGAGGGGGCTGCAATTAAATCTAAAGAAACAGTTGTAGCTAAAGCCGAAGCACCTCAAGCACCACAGCCTACAGCTCTCGAAGTTCAAATTGCCGCACTTGAAAGGGCTGCAGTTGTAACTCCTGCAGCAACGACTGCAGCTCCAGTGGTATCTGCTGAAACCCCTCCAGCACCACCCGCTCCAGCTCCAGATTCAAAGGCAGTAGTTGACACTCCAGCAGCCTCTGCTCCGGCAGCACCATCAGCTGAGGAACTCAAGAAACGTGAAGAGGATTTGAAGACATCTGTGGCGCCCAAATTCGAGAATACATATGAAGCTTTGGTTGAATTTAATAAGAAGAGCAGCGAAGAAAAACTTGCTAAAGAAGAGGGTCCAGTTGCTGGTGAACCTGCCCCAGATTCAAAGAGAGTGGCGGATGCACCTCCACCACCACCACCACCACCGCCTCCTCCGATTAATGAAGTAGCAAAAGCAGAAGCCGATGTGCCCCCACCGCCGCCTGTTGCAGTCGCGCCAGCCGCAGCGGATGCAGTTCCTCCACCACCGCCGCCCCCAATTGCGGAAGATTTGACGTTAGCAGGAGTTGAACCTGCTGACAGGGCACCAGAGCCAGCGTCCGTTGCGCCAAATGTTGCAAAGCAAGAGGCACCAAAAGCAGTTGCTGAAGCAATAGCACCTGTTGCACCAGCAACCTCTGAAACAGATGCTGGAAAAAAGGAGAAGGAAGCGGAAGTAAACCCCGAAGCGCCAAAAAAAGCAGAGGATGAAAATAAAAAAAATGCTTCGGACATGGTTAGTTGGGCTTTGGCGCAAGGTAATGCTAAACAATATGAAAAAGGAACTATGGGTTCTGTAACTGCAGTAGCAGCTTCTCCTGGTGTTAAAAATCTAGGACCCGTTGATCCAACTGCTGTAAAAGCAATGATAGACGATACCTATGCCGATCAGTCAAAGGCATCTGCTGATGCAGTTGCTGTTACAGTAGCGCCAGCCGCCGCAGCTCCTGAGGCACCACCTCCGCCGCCGCCAGCTGCAGCTGCACCAGCCGCAGTAGATGCAGTTCCCCCGCCACCGCCTCCGGTTAACGAAGGTGCAAAAGCAGAAGCCGATGTGCCTCCACCGCCGCCAGCTGCAGATGAAGTTGCAGCGATAGATGCTGTTCCACCACCACCACCTCCACCGCCAGACGAGGGAATACCCCCTCCACCCCTGGAAGTGCCTCCACCACCCCCTCCGCCAGAGGCAGAAATAGCAGCAGTAGCAGCTCCAGTTGAGGTACCGAAGGTACCCCATTTTCAACCTGTGGCCTTCGAACCTATGCCTGTTGCAGCAACAATGGTAGCGCCTCCACCCCTGTTAATGATGCCTAATGTGGGTGTGAAAGTTGCACATGATCCGAATCAATCTATAGCAGAACAGTTAATCGCACAGGAGAATAATTTGGGAGCTTTACAAAAAAACGGCAAGGAGGTGGCTGACAGTCCGCAACATACGGGAGGACCTGCTCCCGCCCTAACAACAGAACTTGACATGGAAAAAAAGAAAGCAGAAGCAGAAATCCAACGAGCAAGAGTGGAGGAAGAACAGCGAATTCAATCGAAAACACAATTAGACGCCGCTAATCAGCAAAAAGCAGAACAAGATAGGCAGAAAATTGCACATCTAGGATTATGATAAAAACATAAATGAAATGGGAGCAAAAGCGTATGGCATTAATTAATCGTGGTCCAAAAGGCAAAATGAAAAAACAAAAAATTGAGAACGAAGTGACAATATTAGGTAGTGTCGGGAAGATTTTATCTTCATTACCTAACATCATTTTTAACCCACTGAGTGGATTTTATTTTGGTGTTTCTGGATTAACCCAAAGCGAGATATATGATTTACAAAAAGCACCTTTTAAAGAATGGCCGAACTTATGGAAACTAAAAAAACTAACAATAGAAAAAAGAAATAAGAATCGAAAATGGTATCAAATGATTTTGCCTAGGTTTTTGGGGGCAGTTTTGGGTAGTGCGACGGGGCTTGTTGCGGCTTTAATGGATGGGGTTGAGGGGGCTTATCAACTCGCAGTAGGAGGTGCAGGAATTGTGGAGAGGTTGGAAAAAAGTGGTGCCTCTAGTACACTTGTTGAAGCTGCTATGAAATCTGGGCACCCAGCCGGACTTGCTTTGTCAGCGATGTTCCATAGTTTAATAGGAGGCAGTAAATTCATAAAAAGCATGCATAAAGAGTTGTCGCAATATAAGAGTCTTAGTGAGCAATTTAAATCTGCTTTAAATGAAATCTCATCCTTCGATAAAACCGAATCGAGCAAGAATAGTGTTTCTAGTCGTCTTCAAAATGAAACTAGGCATTTTCAAAATAGATTCCAAACAGAAATGTCTGCTCCTAAAATAAAGGCTTATCCGCTCAAAAAGCAGGCTGGGGATAGTGTTAAAGCTATGCAGCCTCGGGTGAATACAGGAGAAGATAACTTAAGAAAACAAGCTGGTTCAACAAAAAGTGCTCTGATCAAAACTGCGAGGAATAGCAGGAATGTCACCAGAGCAAATATGACGAATAGAGTAGAAGCTCTGCAGTCTGCTGTCAAAGATCAAGATGAAAAATTGAGGGGTGACGAGTTAAGGAAAACGACGGGGGGAGCTTTTGCGAGAGAGGGTGCTTTTCTACCACAAAAGAATGTGATGCAAAAACGGCAAGGAAAAAAAATAGATAAAATAAACCCAAAACCAAGACGGCCACACAATCGTTCAAAGTTTTAAAATATAATAAAATCAAGCTATTGCAATATTTTGTTCATTCCTATCTGTTGGTTCAAAATAAAGATTGTATTTATAAAAAGTTTGATCGCTTTTGATTTGCAAAAAATAATGATATCATACCTCCTTCTCTTTCCCTATAGATAAGTAAATTGAATATAATGCGCTTATGAATATATCCACTCAGTCCAGCCATCCTCCTATTGTATTATTATTAGGGCCAACGGCCACTGGCAAAACAAATTTGGCTATTGATTTCGCCAAACAAATTCCTTCTGAAATTATCAGTGTAGATTCAGCATTAGTATATCGGGGTATGGATATTGGAACTGGGAAACCGAATGTTAAGCAATTACAGGAAGTACCCCACCATTTAATTGATATTCGTGAACCCAATGAACCTTATTCTGCTGCGGAATTTTGTCGAGATGCCATAACACTTATTCAGGAAATAAGAACCCGACAACGCATTCCATTATTAGTAGGTGGAACCATGTTGTACTTTCGCTCTTTGCTTCAGGGTTTGTCTCCCCTTCCCAGTGCAGATTCAAACATTCGCTCTCGATTATTAGTAGAGGCTGAAACTTTGGGTTGGAAAGCCATGCATGATCGCCTCAAAGTTCTTGACCCCAAAGCTGCATCGCGGATACATCCCAATGATCCTCAACGTATCCAACGAGCCCTTGAGATTTATGAGTTAAGTGGTCAATCTCAATCTGCTTTATGGGAAGTGTCAGCGTCATCAGGTAATTTTGGAGGTCTTTTTCAGACGCATATTAATAATAAGGAGGATAAGAATCATCTTGATTTTGGTGGTTCCTTGAATATTTTTGTAGTGTTTCCTAAAAATCGTGCTCTCTTGCATGAGCGCATTCGTCAGCGGTTTCATCAAATGCTGCAGCAGGGGCTTATTGAGGAAGTGCAAACATTCTATCAAAAAGTTCAATCTGGCGACTTGCATTTAAATCTACCTGCCCTGCGAGCGGTAGGTTATCGGCAAGCTCTAGAGTATTTGGCAGGAGAATACACCTATGAAGAAATGGTTAATCGTGCCATAGCGGCAACCCGGCAATTGGCAAAGCGCCAAATGACTTGGTTAAGAAGCTTATTTAAAAATAAAGATATGGATAGGGATACAGAAACAGGTATAGATATAAATACAGATATAGATACAGAAACAAAAAAAGAAAAACGGATAAATATCCTAGATATTGAAAATAATCATTTAGATTCCTTGAAGTCCATGGTACACTGCCTGTCTCAAAGGGTAGGGGAGAAGGTTAATAACCCTTAAATAAACATGATGGAGAAAAAAATATGTCCAAAGGACAAATGTTACAGGATCCATTTCTAAACGCTTTGCGTAAAGAAAGGGTACCGGTGTCAATATATTTAGTCAATGGGATTAAATTGCAGGGTCACATTGAATCATTTGATCAATTTGTGGTGCTATTAAAAAATAGTGTCAGTCAAATGGTCTATAAACACGCTATCTCTACAGTGGTTCCTACGCGAAATGTAAAATTAGCTTCTGGATCTGACGACGAGATCGAAGAGGAAGAGTTTGAATCCGAAGAGGCAAGTCTTGGGAATATGTAATTGATTGAAAGACCAGAAGGGGGTGAGCGAGCAGTGCTCGTCCACCTCATTCTTCGGGATAAAAGTTCAAGCGCAGATTTTCAAGAATTCAGAGAACTTGCTTTGTCAGCAGGGGCTGTGGTCGTTGCAAGCTTGAGTTCTTCCCGGCAGATTCCAGACAGCAAATATTATATTGGTAGCGGTAAAGTCGAAGAAATTCGAGCTATCGTTGCGTCTGAACGGGCTGAAATTGTCCTGTTTGATCATATATTGTCTCCTGCCCAAGAAAAGAATCTAGAACAAGCTTTACAATGTCGAGTTGTTGATAGAACGGGTCTTATTCTCGATATTTTTGCTAAACGTGCTCGTAGTTATGAAGGTAAACTTCAAGTTGAAATGGCTCAATTGAAATATTTATCTACCCGCCTCGTTAGAGGTTGGACCCATTTAGAACGACAGAAAGGGGGCATCGGTTTACGAGGGCCTGGTGAAAAACAATTAGAAGTGGATCGACGCCTGATCCGAGAACGCATTAAATATATTATGTTACGCTTGGAAAAAGTACGCACCCAAAGAGAACAGGGACGAAGGAAACGGCATCGCGCTTCGCTCCCCACTGTTTCTTTGGTGGGTTATACAAATGCAGGTAAATCCACGCTTTTTAATGCCTTGACAGGGGCAAAGAGTTTCGTAGCCAATCAATTATTTGCAACTTTAGATCCCACCTTGCGCGCCCTAGAATTACCGCAAATTGGAAAAGTTATTTTCGCGGATACTGTAGGTTTTGTAAGTAAACTTCCTCATGATTTGGTAGAGGCATTTCAAGCAACATTGGAAGAAGTTAAAGATTCAGATTTATTATTACATGTGGTGGATGCCCATGATGCAGACCCAAAACAACGTATTGAACAAGTAGAAGAGGTATTAAGCGAGATAGAAGCCCTAGCTCTTCCTAGAATAGAAGTTTACAATAAAATAGATTTGCTTCCTGAAAGTTCTCCTCGTATAGAACGTAATGGATCTGGGTTAGTTAGTAAGATTTTTGTTTCTGCACAACAGGGTTTAGGACTTACATTACTTAACAATGCGATAGGTGAGTTGCTTAGTAAAGATATGGTGAGAGGCGAACTTAAATTAGGGGTGAATCAAGCAAGGATACGTGCCTTACTCTATGAAGCAAGCGCGGTAATAGAAGAATCGGAGGCAGATCCAAAAGGCAATACGATTTTGAATATAGCTTTGCCCTATTATCGATGGCGTCAGTTATGTCTGGAAGATGTAACGCTAGAAAATGGTTGGAAAATGAAAGTTTGAATTACAATATAAAATGAAAATTTAAAATGAAAGCCTAAATTGAAATACTTAAGTTGAAAAGGGTTACACTGAAATAGTTCAAATTGGAAATGGTTAAACAGACAAGGTTAAAAAAGGTTAAAGTGAATGATGAAAGATCATACAATCAATCCCATGGCATGGAATGAACCCGGTGGGAACAATAAAAATAGTCAAAATCAAGGACCACAAAATCCTTGGGGTGGAAATCGAAATCAAAATCAAGGTCCACCCGATTTAGAACAAATGATCAAAAAATTGATTCAAAACATAAAAAAACGCTTAAATTTTTCAAAGAGTTCTGGCGGCAAGGGTGGAGGCGGGCCCTCCATTTTTAATAATGGCAGCGGGTATCATCCTGCTCCAAAAGAGGTTGGGAATATTGCCATTATCATCGTTTTAGTCATTGTGGTAATTTTTTTACTTTCTGGCATGTATATTGTTGATCCACCAGAACGAGCTGTTGTTACTCGTTTTGGTCGATATGTTCGAACGGAAGGTCCTGGGCCGCATTGGCTGCTTCCTTTAGCAGAATCTAAAGAAGTTGTGAATGTTGAGCAAGTTTCAACGAGCGATCACAGCGGTTTAATGTTAACGCGAGATCGTAACATTGCTTCAGTGGGTGTAGCCGTGCAATACCGTATTGGGGATGGGGGAGATGATGTCCGTGCTTATTTGTTTAATGTAGTTAACCCTATCCACAGTTTAAAAATGTCTGCGGAAAGTGCTTTGCGTCGTGTGGTAGGACAATCGACAATGGATGAAGTATTAACTTTACGTCGAGCAGAAATTGCCACGGGGATTAAAGAACAATTAATTGAAACATTGAAAGGCTATCAAACGGGCATTGAAGTGATTGACGTTGCTATGCAATTTGCTAAAGCGCCCGATGAAGTGCGTGCTGCCTTCGATGATGTGATTAAAGCCGCTGCCGATGAAGAGCGTTTAATCAATCAAGCACATGCTTATGAAAACGAAGTCTTACCACGTGCTAGAGGTACAGTTGAGCAACTGCGCAATGGGGCAATGGGATATAAGGAAGAAACGATTTTAATTGCAGAAGGGAATGTACTGCGTTTTAATTCCATATTGCCTCAATATCAAAAAGCGCCCAAAGTGACTCAAACACGGTTGTATCTTGAAACCATGGAAAACATTTTGTCGAAAACCAGTAAGGTTTTGGTGGATTCAAATCTGGGAAATAATCTTATCTATTTACCTTTTGATAAATTAATTCCAGCAGCAACGACTATGAGCGGAGTAGGAACGGATAATCAAAATAGTTCAGCTTCTGCAAGTCCAACGGCTACTTCATCTTCATCGACTTCTCATAATCCAGTATCTAGCATTCCTGCTTATCAGAAGGAGAAACATTCATGAAAAAGTGGTTTACCCCTATTCTGATTCTCGTTATAATTGTCATTATTGTTTTGGGAACTGCATTATTTACAATCTTTGAAACAGAACGAGGGATTATTGTTCGTTTAGGAGATCTAAAGAAGAACTCCGCAGGAGAAGTTCTTATTTTAGGTCCGGGTTTGCATGCAAAACTACCCTTTATTGATCAGTTATATAGTTTCGATGCTCGTTTAAATATGACCGAAATTCCTTCTGAGAGAATATTAACTAAAGATAAAGAGCTTCTAATGGTTGATCTCTTTATTCAATGGAAGATCATCGATTATCCTTTATATTATAATTCCACTTATGGGAGTAATGAAGGTCTAGGGAATCGAGATCGCGCTGAACAATTGCTTCGACAAACTGTGAAGGGTGTATTGCATGCGGAATTTGGGCAACGTACCCTCCAAAGTGTGGTTTCTGGCGAGCGGAAACAGTTAATGGAAAAACTGGTAGAGCGCACAGATGACAGTGTCAGACGCTATGGAATGAATATTGTCGATGTTCGAGTGAACCGTGTCGATTACCCCCCTGAGGTAAATGATAAAGTGTTTGCACGCATGATCAGCGAACGAAAACAAGTGGCTGCTGGCTTTCGCGCAAATGGGGAATCAAAAGCTTCTGTATTGCGCGCCGAAGCCGATAAAACAACGCGCATTATGATTGCGGAGGCAGAAAAAGAAGCGGAAGCTTTACGCGGTGAAGGCGATGCCAAGGCTTTGCAGATTTATGCAGACAGCTATAATAAAGCACCTGAGTTTTTTGAGTTTTATAGAACCCTAGAAGCTTATCGAAAATCTTTTCAAGAAAAGCAGGATATATTAGTCTTGAAACCAGATGGTCCATTTTTTAAATATTTTCGTGGGAATTTGAGTAATAGCGCGAGTAATACCGGAAGTATCCAAAACAATGGAAGTAGTGGACATAGTGGACAAAGTGGGAATACAGGCAATAGCGGAAACAGTGGGAAAAAATAGGCATTAGTAACTGATATATACCCAAAGCATTTCAAGTTGCAACAAGGCGCCTGTGAAGATTTGCAGCGCAGCATACAAATTAGTATGTGAGCAGCAATATCTTCGCAGGCAACACAGTCGCAGCTTGAAAGGCGAAGGGTATTATATTAACTGAAAGAGTAACTGATATGTGGAATGATTTTTTTGCAGCAATGGCATTGGTATTAGTAATTGAAGGCATGCTGCCTTTTGTTAAACCTGAAACTTGGCGTAAAACCATGGGTCGTATTGCCGATCAACCGGATAATGCATTACGGTTAATGGGCTTAATGAGCATGTTGATGGGAGTTGCTTTTCTTTACATCGTTAAGTCGTAATAGGATCTGGATTTATGAAATTTCTACTAATCTGGCCATTTCTGGCTCAGCTTAGCGAAATTTCAACAGACCCTATATATTCTGCAGGATATTTTGTGATGGATTGAATTGGTGCCGGGAAGAGGACTCGAACCTCCAAGGAGTTTCCTCCACAAGTACCTGAAACTTGCGTGTCTACCAATTTCACCATCTCGGCTAGCAGGGAAGGTACTAGAATTTAACTGTTACTCTAGATAAGAGGTCAATGGTACACTAGGAAGCATGAGTAAGAAAACAAGCAAATCAGACCCCTTTGCAGAAAGTGAAGCTGCAAAATATGTGCTCCTATCGCATCCCGAGAATTTATTTTTGCACATCTTAAATACGAGGTAATCCAGCCACTTTCGAGAATTATTAGTTGACTCGAACTCATTGATAAAGGATGAGGAAGCCGAAATAGCTTTGCAACGACGTCTTAAAGCCATGATTCGTGATGAACAACTTGAACGTTTGCGAGGCGGATATTTTTGGCCAGCGGGTCATACGAACCTTATTAAAGGAAAACAAATGCAAGCTGAAAAAGGCAAAATAGGGGAAGACCTGGGTAATTCCTGACGATGGAACCGCTAGAATACTATTATCTCCAAAGGAAGCCCATGCTGTATATCAAGGTAATCAGGGTGGTTGCTTCGGTATTAGATTCGGATATCAACGCCTGAACAATATCAGGGAAGGAAAATTAGTCGAAATCTTAGAACAACAACGCATCGTGATTACAGGACGTTTTGTAGAAGAAAAGGCAGCTATTAGTTATGTTATTCCCCATGGAAAGAATTTAATCAAGATATTTTAATCCCAGCCGGGCAAGAAAATGGCGCAAAAGATGGACAGATATTGTCGTAGTTGAAATTACCCGTGCAACCAGTACGTTGGTCTGAACCATTGGGACAAGTTATTGAGATATTAGGACATGAAAATACACCAGGAATAGAAATTAAAGCAGCAACTCGGGCCTATAACTTCCTGAAAAATGGCCGGATGAAGTCGATCAAGAAATCAAATTTTTTCAGAAACAGTGCCAGCAAAAGGCCATTAAAGGTCGATTAGATTTACGCCATTACCTTTAGTGACAATCGATGGAGAAGATGCCAAAGATTTTGATGATGCTGTGTATTGTGAAGCAAAAGCCAATGGCGGCTGGCGATTATATGTGGCAATTGCAGATGTCAGTTATTATGTCAAGACCTAATACTGCTTTAGATAATGAAGCGAAGATTCAGGGGTAATTCTGTTTATTTCCCAGGAAAAGTCATTCCCATGTTGCCAGAGATTTTATCGAATGGCTTGTGTTCATTAAACCCTGACGTTGATAGATTATGTATGGTTTGTCGTATTAAATATTAATAAATCAGGCAAGTATTACGCGTTATGAATTTCATGAAGGCTTGATGAGTTCATCATGCACGATTAACCTATACTAAAGTAGCGGCGATGCTTAGAAGATAACAGCGAATCATTTAATCAAACAATATGCTAGCTATACTGCCTCATCTAGAGAATTTGTATCAGCTTATATTCTGCGTTAAAACACGAACGTCGAAGCACGTGGGGCTATTGAATTTGAAACCTTGAAACACGTATTATTTTCGATCAATCAAGGGAAAATTAGTCCCATTGAACCTGTGCAGCGCAATGATGCACATCGACTTATTGAAGAATGTATGCTCTGTGCTAATGTGGCGACCGCACGTTTTTTAAAGAAACATAAAATTACCTGGTCTCTTTCGAATCCATGAAGGACCACCAGAAGATAAATTGGTAGATCTCCGAAAATTTTTAGCATGAATTAGGCTTAAGTTTAGGAGGCGGGAATGCGCCAGAACCTTTAGATTATGCAAAATTATTACGTTCGATTCAAAATAGAGAAGATGCAAATGTTATTCAAACGGTTTTGCTACGTTCTTTAAGCCAAGCAGTCTATTCTCCAGATAATGTAGGACATTTTGGATTAGCTTATCCCGCCTATTGTCATTTTACTTCACCCATTCGCCGCTATCCAGATTTATTGGTTCACCGACAAATTCGACAATTTTAAAAGGGGAATGGACAAAAGAAATGCAAGCATTTGCACAAAGCGAAGAAGCCAAAAAAGCACTACAAGCGTTGGGTGACCATAGTTCCATGACAGAACGACGAGCTGATGATGCGACGCGTGATGCCGTTCGCTGGTTAAAATGTGAATATATTCAAAAACATATTGGTGAAGAATTTGAAGGCTTGATTTCTGGGGTGACCCGCTTTGGTTTCTTTGTGGAATTAAAAGACATTTATATTGATGGCCTGGTACATGTTACCAGTCTTCGTAATGATTATTACTTTTTTGATCCGGTGCATCATCGCTTAGTGGGCGAGCGATCTGGCACTATCTTTCGTTTAGGTGATAGTTTAAAAGTGAGGGTATTATCTGTTGATGTTGATCAACGCAAAATTGATTTTGACTTAATTGAAACTTTGAATGCAACCAGAAAGCAAAGACAAAAGCAAAAGCAAGGACAAAAGCATAAACAAGAACGAAAGGAAAAGCGACACCCAGAAAAAAGGGGACCAGTTAAGGCGACTAAGGGAGCTTCTAAAGGAATGGTGGGATCTTCTAATCGGGCTTCGGTGAAAGATAACAAAACGAATAAGGCTGTTGGTAAAAATCAATCTGAACAAAAACAGGGACAAAAAGCAACGCAAAAGCAAAACCAAAAGCAAGAACAACAAAATGGGAAAATACTAGCTCCCCAAAAAGGAGCTCGTCGAAGAAGAAAAAAGAAATCTAACACAAAATTAGGATCGAATCAAAAAAACCAGGAAAAAAATAGTAAATAGGGTAATATAAGATGCGAACGGAATTAATTTATGGCATTCATGTAATTAGAAGTTTTTTAAAAACCTCTCCGGAACGCATTCTAGAAGTAAAAATGCTTGAAAATAAAGATGATAAAAGAATACAAGAAATTAAAAGCTTGGCGCGAGATAATGGTATTACAGTTCAAACTCTTTCCAAAAAACAAATAGCCACTTTTTCTGAAGATGGGACACATCAAGGCGTTCTGGCTAAAATTCGAGCAAAAAGCCTTCTCGACGAAAGTGATCTAAAAGCATTGATCGAAAAAAGCAAAACCCCGGTATTATTGCTGATATTGGATCAGGTTCAGGATCCTCATAATTTAGGAGCTTGTTTACGCACGGCTGATGCAGCAGGGGTTAATGCGGTTATTATTCCTAAAGCACGATCCGTAAATATAACGCCGGTAGTACGTAAAGCTGCCTCAGGTGCTGCAGAAACGGTTGCTTGTATTGAAGTAAGCAATTTAGCGCGTTGTTTAGAAGAACTAAAACAACTAGGTATTTGGATACTAGGTGCTAGTAGCGAAGCTTCTCAATCCTTATATAAAAGTGATCTCACAGTTCCCATTGCTCTGGTGTTGGGGGCAGAAGGTAAAGGGTTAAGACATTTAACGGCAGAGAGTTGCGATATATTAATTAAAATTCCCATGCAGGGAACGGTTGAGAGTCTAAATGTGTCTGTGGCGGCAGGAGTGTGTTTATATGAGGCTATACGGCAGCGACAAGCATATTGAAGGTAAAAATGACAAAACTATTTTTATCTACATCCATCATGATGCTATAGCTAGGTGCCTGGTTTTCATTAGGGTTGCAACCATATGATGAACAAGAAAATATTTTATTATCTATTTTTATTCATGGCATTTATAATAAATTGCCATAGTTTGGCAGCGGAAACAATATCTCCTGGCGTGGAATATGATAAATATATTTCTGAATCTCAACAAATAATACATGTGTTGAGTATCGATCCAAAATTTGTCATTTTAAAATCGGTGCATGCGAATGACAAAGTACATGGCTTGGAAACGGTCTCTTCTTTAGCAAGAGAGCAAAATGCGATTGCAGCCATTAATGGCAGCTTTTTTCGAATGGGTGAAAAAGTAGATGGCTTACCTGCAGGCATTTTAAAAATTGAGGGTCGTTGGTTTGGTATCGCTTATGGATCACGCGGCGCCTTGGGATGGTCTTTTCAAAATATTAAGGATACGAAGGATAAGGATGAAAAAGAAATAGATCAGAAAAATATGGGGAATGCGAAAAATGTGAAGGTCTTAATGGATCGTGTACAAACCAAAACTTCACTTGAAATCAATGATAATAAATTTCCGGTGCATGGGGTCAATCAACCGGGTATGAATGCCAAAGCCATTTTATATACCGATGTCTATGGCAGGAAAACCGATGCAATTGAAAATGGGACTGATATTATTATTCAAAATAATGTCATTCAAGCGATTGTTCCGGCCGGAGGTACAGCTATTCCATTTGGGGGATTCGTTTATGCGATTGGCCCAGAGGTAAAACACCCCGATATTCCACTCTATTTAGGTGCAAAAGCAAAAGTGCAAATTAAAGTGAACCCTTCTATCAAAAAACATGAAGCGGCCGATTGGCAAGAGATAGACAACATAGTGGGTGGCATCCCTTTACTCATTGAAAGTGGGCGTATATTGCAAGATTATGGACAAGAGCGAATCAAAACTGCTTTCACGCATCAACAGCATGCTCGCACCGCGGTTGGGATTTTGCCTTCGGGAAATTGGGTGTTTGTAGTGGTAGAAAAAAGCCAGGCCACCGGTAGCCCTGGCATGACTCTACCAGAACTATCGAGTTTTCTACAAAAGCTAGGCTGCCATATGGCGCTTAACTTGGATGGGGGTGGTTCCTCAACACTTTATTTAAATGGTAAGATTGTAAATAACCCCGAGAATGAATTAGATGAAAAGATAGTTTTGCCTATTTCTAGGCCCATTGGGGATGCGATTTTAGTGTTGCCGCGATGAGTTAAAAAGAATGTAACCGTTCAGGGCGGCTGACGCTGCCCTGAATAACGGTAACAGTCCCCTGGTTCAAGGGAATCCAATATTATGTTCATCTGTTGCCAGGGCACTCCATAAATATTGTCTGATAATTTCATGAGATGAGGTGTTTGACAAACCAGATATCCTTTTTTGGCTTGAGGATATTCTTTCAAAAATAATTTTAAATATTTAATATCTGCATCCGCTGGGTGATCGGTCCATTTAACTTCAATAGGAATATAGATATCATGTGCATCGAGTACCCAATCTACTTCAGGGCCCGAAGGGTCTCGCCAATATCGTAGAAAGACGCGTTTTCCCGCAAGCCTCAACTTTCTAATAAGTTCCAAACCCACAAATTGTTCAAATAAATGTCCCATGTGTTCTTTTGGAGGTTGTCTACCCTCACGGGCTGCAATCCGTCTAACACCTAAGTCATATAAAATATATTTTTGAGTTTTTGATAGTTTTTTCCTGGTTTTACTAACAATAATAGGTTCAATGCGTTCAACGATTAAACAGTCTTCTAAAATTTGATAGTATCCTGCGATTGTAGAATGAGACACACCAATTTCTTGAGATAATTTACTAAAATTTACTATTTTCCCAGATTCTGAAGCAGCTAATTCCAGGAACCGACCGAAATGAGCTAAGTCACGAACAAGCGCTTCTGCCCTAATTTCTTCTTCAAGATAAATCATTACATATGCTTCTAATAAACGTTCCCGCGTATGTTTACTTTCTGTTAAAACGATTTCTGGCAAAGAGCCATCCATTAAAAATTCTTCTAATGAATAATGAAGTCCTTTCTCTTCATCAAAAATGAGGGGATCTAAACGTAGTGGGATGGCTCGTCCAGGTAATAGGTTTATATTTCCATCACGCTTTAATTTTCTCGCACTTGAACCTGTTAATATAAATTGTGCAATTTTTCGATCGACAAGATCTTGAATCGCATCCATTAAAATAGGAAGTTTTTGTATTTCATCAACGATGATTAATGGCAATTGTTTTTTCTGTTCAGAAAGTGCTTCAATTTCTGAAGTCAGCATAAACGGCTCTTTTTCGTACCTAAGCCGATCACGTGGATTGGCTAAAGTAAATTGTCTATCATGCTGAATTCGGTTAATAAGCGTCGTTTTCCCTGTTTGCCTAGGTCCCAGTAATAAAATGCTTTTGCCTAAACTTAGAGCTCCTTTTATATTTTTTTCCAAAAAACGGTGTATATAATTCATTTATCCCCTCTATACAGAAATATACTGTATTTATATCCTAGCCCATCTTCATAATTTCAATTTTCATTGAAAATTGATTGTTTGTCAACAATTTTATAAGAAAATTGAAATCGAATATATCAGTTTTCCTGTATATATTAATATTTCAAAAATTGAAATAAAGATTCAAGATACTAACTATCGCTAATATCTTAATGCACGAGCTTACCAGAGTGAGTATCTACTATATATAAAAACAGTTTATTTTTAGGGTTCCATTAGGGCGAATGCCGTAGTAGGTGCTGCTACGACAATCGCCATGATAGCATCAGGACCTGTTGCCGCCGCCACCTCAGCAGGTGTTTTGGCAACGGTTAATTGCGTGGAGACTATTGCCAATCATGCTGATTCAATTAAAGCAACTGCAGCGTTTGCGAGCAATATCCTTGAAAATTGTTTATCAGAGCCCAGAAGTGAGCAGCGTCCAGTTCCCAATAGCAATAACACTGCCAATTCAATGAGTGTTAGCGCTACCGCTGCTACTCACATTGCTACTGATATTAACCCTTTAATTTTTTCAAATCCTAATGTAAATTTAATGAATACTAAAAATCATAATCTTAAAGCAGCTGAAACTGCCGGAAGTTGTGTGATATGCTAAGGGTGTTAACATCTCTTAATGATTCGTTTCCTTTTCAATTGTGTCAATCGGTTGGAATAAATATTGCAGATCAGAAGCGGTAATCGTGCCCACTTTATCTCCAGGGGTTTCATTGAATAAACCCTCTAAAAGTGCCCGTTTCTTTTGTTGCATAAATAATATTTTTTCTTCTACTGTTCCTGCGGTAATTAACTTATACACAAAAACCGGTTTGGTTTGACCAATACGATGCGCGCGATCGGTTGCCTGAGCTTCTGCTGCAGGGTTCCACCAGGGGTCGTAATGAATGACGGTATCGGCAGCTGTTAAATTTAGACCTGTGCCGCCAGCTTTTAAGCTAATTAAAAAAATAGGAACTGGAGTATTCTGAAATTGCTGGATGGGGGTAATCCGATCCGTGGTGTTGCCGGTTAATTTTACATAAGCAATATTAGCTTTATTGAGTTCTTCTTCAATAAGTTTCAACATAGAGGTAAAAGAAGAGAAAAGTAGTATTTTTCTGCCCTCATCCACAAGTTCTGTTAACATTTCCATTAAAAATTGAAGTTTGGCTGAAGATTCTACTTTTTTAGCAGATTCAAGGTTTAAAAGACGCGGATCGCAGCAGACTTGTCGTAGTTTTAATAAAGCATCTAAAATAATTATTTGGCTTCCTGAAAACCCCTTGCTTTGAATCGCTATTTTAACTTTTGCTTCCATCGCTAGGCGAATACTTTCATATAAATCCCGCTGTTTATCTTCAAGCGTTATCTTGTGAATAACTTCCGTTTTGGCGGGCAGTTCGGCTGTCACTTCTTCTTTATTACGTCTTAATAGATAAGGACGAATACGTTGATTTAAATTTTTGCGACGATCAAGATTGCCATGCTTTTCAATTGGCGTCCTAAAAATCTTAGAAAATTGTTGTGATTCGCCCAAAAATCCGGGAGATAAAAAATTAAAGAGAGACCACAGTTCACCTAAATGATTTTCCATCGGAGTACCTGTTAAACAGAGGCGATGATCGGCTTTAAGTTGTTGTAAAATTTGATAGGCCTTGGTATTGGCATTTTTGGCAAATTGGGCTTCATCTAAAATAATCATGCTATAATGATGTTCTAGTAAAATTTCTTTGTCGCGCACCAGCAAAGGATAAGTGCTTAGGACTATATCTGAACCTTTGATTTCATCAAATAATTTCTTGCGATCACCACCTTGAAGAACCAATACCTGCAAAGTGGGCGTAAATTGCATGGCTTCAGAGCGCCAATTTTCCATGAGGCTAGTCGGAGCAACAATTAAACAAGGTTTATCTAAGCGTTTTTCTTGTTTTTCTATGAGTAAATGTGCCAGAGTTTGTACGGTTTTCCCAAGGCCCATATCATCGGATAAAATACCCCCTAAACGGAATTCCCGTAAAAAATTTAGCCAATCCACCCCCTTCTTCTGATAGTCTCTTAATTGGCCCATAAATTCTTTAGGAATGGGAACCGTTTGGATCGCTTTAAAATTAGATAATTGCTCAGCCAATTGCCGCAGCCGCTCCCCTCCGAGCTTCCGCAGAGTTGTGGCAGCCATTGCTTTTTCTAATTCTACTAATTGAGCAGCCTCTAGGTAAGAAATGGGCAAAAAACCAGCAGCATTGAGTCTTTCTGGATCATAAAGTTCAGTTAATGTTGATAATATGCCTTTAATTCTTTCTATGGGTACCTTAATATTTTTCCCATTGGGTAATGGAAGGGTACAGGTTGTTTCGCTTAAGTTGTTAAGATGCTTTTCAGAAAATTGTTCTGGCATATGCTCAATAAGATGGACCAATAGTGGTAAAATATTAACTTTTTCGCCGTCTAAGACAAATCCTACCTCCATATCAAACCAATCGTAGCCACCTTCCTCTTTTTCATGTAGTTCGGTATACCATTCATCTACTTCTACAACATATTGTACGGGGAAACTTTTATCAACAACGACTTCCCAACCTATTGCTTGTAATTCAGGAATGATTTGATACACAAAATTTTCTTGAGCTGCTTTGTCATCTGGTTCTGTGATGAGTAAATCAAATTTATTGAGTGATAAAATGTGGGGAGTTGTGGTGGGAAAACGTTTGCTAACGAAGTTAACCTCTTTTTTAAATAAATCATAAATCATTTTGGCTTCTGTTTCTAGATTGCGAGTAATAATATTTAAGGTAAGAGTCTTAGGATCTGCTTGTTGAGTGGTTACAGGTCCCTCAATAGATAATTCTGTTTGTTCATAGATAAAACTTAATCTTCCTAAAGGGAGCGTTATGGCTTTTCCATAAGTTCTGTAAAAATGAAAATGATCGACCACTTTTCCAAACAAGCGTAATTTCGGTTTAGGGATAGATTTTTTTAAGTCTTTTATCTTAAATTGTTGCGGTAACGGCAATTCTTCTACCTCTTGAAAGCGATCTTTTAATATTCTTACCATTTTAGGAATATCATTAGGTTCTAATAGAGGCGAGAACAACAATTGTTTGATAGCAGTCTGTTCAAGAGGCGTGTCTAGAATACCGCAGCTATTGGTTTTGAGATCCAAATAAAAAAATGGCGTTAGAGGTAAAATCTGAATTTCTTTTCCTTCCACATGGAAAATCAATTTCTGCCTACCGTTTTCAATGATAGTCCACTTTAGCTTACCTTTTTTAGGATTGCCTAAATGTAGTGGTGAACGATCTTGATGGTTCATCCAATAACTATGTCCCGTTTTGATGATATCTTCAAAAATAGTTTTAGAGTCTTTTCCGGATAATTCATATTCTTCATCATATAATCTATGATGAAAAAAATCCTTTGATAAACGCTGTGCAACTTCTAAACGATGCAAGATGTCATGATCACTATCTGTTAATGCCTTCATGTGAGTATCTGAGGAATATGAAAGTGATCTATAGGAATTGCCAAAACCACCCCTTTTCAACTTTCTAGCTACTAATAATTTTATCGTTAGATTGGGATTCCTATGAGGGGGAATGGATAAGATATACAGCAATTGATATTCATCTTTACGAGGATCATTTGTAGATGTTTGACGTCGGGACTGATTCTCAAAAAAATTTACCCAATGATCAAATTCTGATGTGGAAATTTTTTGGGGCGTATTCCTTTCAAATTCTTTTAGGATAGCATCTACCGAATACTCCTTTGCTTGCATCTGGGTAGACGCTGTATTAAAAATAACGTGATTCGTTGCTTCCAATAGCAAAGCAGCAACATGTTTACAATTATATCCAACAGGGCAAGCGCAATTACCCTCAATATCCAGATCCTGTTCTAATGCATCTTCATAAGATAACTCTATTTGGGCTTTATAAGGCTGTCTTTCACTTCCCTGGACGAGTCCCTCGATGCTGGTTCCATCTTTAGAAACTGAGATTTGAACAACCCTGCCTTTTTTGTAGTATTTAAGGCCTTGTTCAAAATCATCTTTATCCATTGCATTTTCAATTTGTGCTTGGGTCAGCGAAATCATTTTGAAGTCAATTCCTTAAGGTTTTTTAAGAATCAAAGGCCTTGTGAGTCGAACATGGCATTATATCAACAGTTGTTTGCTTGCGATAGACAGTTCATCGATCAGCTTTTTAAATAAGTTAAATAGCTTTCAATAGTTAAAAAGCTAAAATTATTCGCTAGAATAACGATTCAAATCATGAAAGGCCCATGACTATCAAAATAAAATAATTTGAGTTACAATCTTCTAAGTTCTTTAAACTGATAGCGACAAGGTTCAAATGTTTAGAAGGAAAATATCATGGCGTATAACTCCAATATGAAAATTGCCGATTTTGATCCTGAGCTTTGGGCTGCCATACAGGGCGAAACGCGCCGTCAGGAAGATCATTTAGAATTAATTGCCTCTGAAAATTACGCCAGTCCTAGAGTCTTAGAAGCACAGGGCTCTGTTTTAACCAATAAATATGCCGAAGGCTATCCGCATAAACGTTATTATGGGGGTTGCGAATTTGTAGATATTGCAGAAGAACTAGCGATTAGCCGTTTAAAAGAGCTTTTTGGTGCGGCGTATGCGAACGTTCAACCCCATTCTGGATCACAAGCCAATGCGGCCGTTTATTTAGCGTTAATCAACCCAGGTGATACGATTTTAGGCATGAGTTTAGCCCATGGAGGGCATTTGACGCATGGTTCTTCTGTGAATTTTTCAGGTAAATTATACCATGCGGTTCAATATGGTTTAGATTCCGCTACAGGTGAAATCAATTATGAGGAAGTTTACCGTCTTGCTTCGGCTCATAAACCAAAATTAATTATGGCAGGTTTTTCAGCTTATTCTCGTGTGGTAGATTGGGCACGATTTAGATCCATAGCCGATGAAGTGGGTGCTTATTTAGTGGTGGATATGGCCCATGTGGCAGGGTTGGTTGCTGCTGGAATTTATCCTTCTCCAGTGCAAATTGCCGACGTCACCACCAGTACCACTCATAAAACCTTAAGAGGCCCAAGAGGGGGCATTATTTTAGCTAAAGCCAATCCCGATATTGAAAAGAAACTCAATTCACAGGTTTTTCCAGGGTTTCAGGGAGGCCCTTTAATGCATGTGATTGCAGCTAAGGCGGTGGCATTTAAAGAATGTCTATTACCTGAATTTAAAACCTATCAACAGCAAGTCTTGGCTAATTCCAGGCTTTTTGCCAAGCTTATGATGGCAAGGGGATACAAAATTGTTTCAGGCGGCACGGATAACCATCTTTTTTTGGTAGATTTAATTGATAAAAACATCACAGGAAAAGATGCTGAGAATGCGCTCGAGGAAGCCAATATTACGGCTAATAAAAATGCAGTACCCAACGATCCCCGTTCTCCTTTCGTAACCAGCGGCTTAAGATTAGGTACCCCGGCTATTACTACGCGTGGCTTTAAAGAACCTGAAATTACTTTGGTCGCTGAATGGGTATGTGATGTATTAGATAATGTTAATAATCCTAGCAGACTTCCTGCTGTAGTTGCAGAAGTCAAAGCAAAGGTATTGGATCTTTGTAAACGTTTTCCGGTGTATCAATAATGCAGTGCCCTTTCTGTCGCGTACAAGATACCAAAGTTATTGATTCACGTTTAGTGGGTGAAGGGGGTGAGGTTCGCCGCAGAAGAGAATGTATCAGCTGCACTGAACGTTTCACTACCTATGAGACGATAGAATTATCGTTACCGAGATTAATTAAACGCGATGGTAGTCGTGTTCAATTTAGAGAAGAAAAATTAAGAGCAGGTATTCTAAGGGCACTAGAAAAACGTCCTGTAGAAGCAGAACGAGTGGATAACTCAGTCAATCGTTTAATCCATCGTTTATGTGCAGCTGGAGAAGCTGAAATAGAAACCAGTGTGCTCGGTGAATGGGTGATGGCAGAATTACGAGCATTGGATGAAGTCGCCTATGTGCGCTTTGCTTCAGTTTATAGACGTTTTCAAGATATTCATGAATTTCAAAAAGAAATTAATGAGCTGCAGCACCAAGGAAACTCGACACAGAGTAATCCGATTGGGGGCATTGAGGAAAATTTGCCTTATGAAGATACGAATGATATTCCCTGCAACGTGACTGAATTTGAAGGTGGGGTTCAAAAAACAAAAACAGAAATAGATAAAGCTTTCGAGCATGGAAAGGTAAACACTGAACTCAACCTTAAAACCCATGTGCATTCAGCATGAATACTCTAGAACCTAAAGCTCAAAAACCAAGTATGAGCGGAAGAAAAAAGGCTAGGCGTTATGCTGTGCAAGCCCTTTACGGTTGGTCCATGACTCAAAATCCCCTACCTGAAATTGAAGCTTTTATTCTTGCAGAACATCCAGATGAAGTCTTTGATCGAGACTATTTTACACATTTGATTTTTAGTGTGACACATCAAGTGCAAGAAATTGATACTATCATGCAACCGCTTTTATCGCGGGCATTAGAAGAATTAGATTTTGTTGAATTAGCTGTGTTGCGCATTGCCGTCTTCGAACTAAAAGATCATCTTGAAATCCCTTATCGCGTTGTGATCAATGAAGCCTTAAATCTTACTAAAACCTTTGGCGCAACCGATGGGTATAAATTTGTGAATGGAGTTTTAGATAAACTGGCTAAACAATTAAGATCTGCTGAGATCCAGTGAATGAATGAAAAGTCCCACCCTTTATACACATCATTTGAAAATTTTGAAATAATAAAACAATGCCAAAGATTACCCAATTATGGCGTCTATCAATACGATCCTATCTACCCCTATTGTTATTTAAAAATAGATGATGCTTATATTCATTGTTGATTCATATCCAAATAACCAGCAGCAAATTTATGAAGAATACTAGCAATTAATGTTTGGTATGGAAGCCCTTCATAGGCAGCCAATTGTTTTATGCGACTCAAATCACTACTCGAAATTCGAATATTAATACGATTATCTTTTTTTAGATAATTTGAAGCAGCCTTTTTAAGGGTATTCTTTCTCTTCTCTAAATTAGAAACAGATTTCCATTCACCTTTTTCAAAAGACTCCAAAATATCTTTTTCTTCTTCATCTAAGAGAATAGGGGGTGGATTTTTAATGTTTCGTTTTTTACGCATGGTAGTCCTCTTTTTTTGAATAAATCCTTTTTGCTTTACGGCTGGGAATTATAGTTTTTAAAAAAAAGCTGTCTGTACCTTCTTCGATAAACGGTATTAAATATACATAATCATTTACTTCAACTACCATCATTTCCTGATTTGGATATTTAATCGGATTTGGATGATCAATAATATCAAGTAAACCTCCGTTTTCAATTGCAGCAATGACTTCATCAAAACTAATTCCCCTTTCCCTCTTAAGGATTTGATTTTTTTGTATCGAAAAATTGTACATTACTATTTTCCTTCTTATGTCCCTTTTAGCATGGGTCCACCTCCTTGTGACCTGGCATTTCACATTCAAATTAAAGATAAGCCTGCTATACCAATAATTTACTCCATGTAAAAATACTATCACAATGTGTGCCTAATGTCAACAATATACATTAATTAATTATAAGAATTGAGGTCAAAAACCATACAAGGTTGCATTATAAGGTTTTCCTAAATTCGTCTCCAGAGAATTTATACTACTCTAGAATTCGTATATATATATATTAATTATATTCTGATATTCTAAAATAAATATTTATTGTATTCTATAATTCGTATATCATGTTTATACTATTCTGAAGTTCGATTCAAGAGGATCAAAAATGTCTAAATTATTATTCTCACTTGATAAAGTCACAGCTAAAAATTTGGCCAACTTGCTAAAACATAAAAAATTACGCCGAATATATCATGGTATATACACAGATAATTTAGATTTGCCACTTGAAAAAATTGTCAAAAAACATTGGATGGAAATTATCCCTTATATTGTTTCAAAAGCTATTTTAAGTTATCGCACAGCTATTGATCTAAAACCCATCCCGTTTCGAAAGGACCTGGATATCGTATTTTTAACTAGCACTTATGTTAAAACAATCCGACTTCCTGGTTTGATTATTAACGTCACTAAGGGTAACGTAGCCGCTTATGCTGAACAGGTTTTACCCAATTTGGCTAAAAGCAATGGTCCTAGGATGTTACTTGAAAATTTAATATCCATCAAAAAACCTGAATTTAAAAATGTTAAAACCATTGGTCATGAGGGAGTTGAAAGTTACCTAGCCAGACAATTACAATTTCATGGTGAATCATGGTTAAATCAGGTTCGCGATGAAGCTAAAATAATAGCCCATGAACTGGGATTTGAAAGAGAATATAATAAGTTAAATCATATTATCTCTGCTTTGTTATCAACCAACGATATAGGGCGATTAAAAACACCTTATGGGATCGCTGTTGCTAAAAAAAATCCCTATGATGAACATCGTCTTCGATCATTTGAGAAACTTAAAATATATTTGGAAAAATGTAATTTTAGGGAAAGAATTTTTGAATTTGGCTCGATTGCTTATAAGAATCTATCATTTTTTGAATCGTATTTCTCAAACTTCATAGAAGGTACAGAATTTATCATTGATGAAGCAGAGGATATTGTATTTAAGGGAAAAGAAATTGATCACCGTCATGCTGATAGTCATGCTATTTTAGCAAATTATTATTTGGCTCATGATTACCTTGAAATGACGAGAAAAGCACCGAGTAGTGCTCAGGAATTTATCAATATCTTAAAAACGCGTCATGCTTATTTGATGAAAGAAAGGCCTGAAAAACGACCGGGTGAATTTAAAGAAATTCCCAATAAAGCCGGTAACACTTACTTTGTTTTACCCGAAAATGTAATCGGTACTTTGACAAATGGATTTGAAATATATTCACTGTTTAAAGATGGATTACCCAAAGCATTGTTTATGCACTATTTAGTGTCCGAAGTGCACCCTTTTAATGATGGTAATGGCAGATTGTCTAGGATCATGATGAATGCAGAACTAGCTCGTGCGGGTCTCTATAAAATTATCATGCCAACGGTTATGCGTGATAATTATTTGAATGCTCTTAGATGTGCAACAAAAGATGAAGATTTTTATATGTATTGTAAAGTTATGGATTATGCTCAGGCCTATACCGCCATAATCAATTGGAGGGACTATGGCGAAGCTCGAGAAAAAATTGAAGAAGATTATGCGAATAGGCTACCGGATAAAGGCTTACCCATTTTCAATAGAGTTTTGAGAATCCTGATATTGTCTGATTTGCCTAGGTAAAAGGAATGTCTTGCCAAGAATGATTGTTTGACCAAATTCAGCTGCTAGGAGCTGGGGCGATGCGGAACACATAGTTAAGTAGGTATTTTGTTACGTTAGTAAAAGCAATGTTTTTTCTAATATCTCTGCTAAAATCTGCTTGGGACAAGATTCAATTTTTTCTGCAGAACGTTTTCGCCAGTCAAAAGATTTGACCTGATCAGACAAAATAGCCCCTTGCGTTTTTAATCCATCCGGAAGCAAAACTTCCCAGGGGCCACTTCGAATTGTAGAAGTAATGGGGCAGCAAAGAATTAAAAAACCCTTTTCATTATATATCTTAGGAGATAAAACCAATGCTGGCCTTCTTTTCATTATCTCCTTACCAACTTGAGGATCGAAATCGATTTGAATGATATCTCCTCTTTCAGGACGATAATGGATCATGTTTCTTCCCTTTTTTCTGGACCATCTATTAAACGTTCTGCACCTACTGCAAAACCAGCACTAATTTCTGAATGATTATTCTCTGGAGTCATTTTAAGAACGAGTTCTTCTAATGAATATTTTTTCTTTGTTGGGGTTAATAATAAACTTCCATCTTCCTGCTCAAGAGCAACTTTCGCACCCTCATATAAGCCCAAAGATTCCAAATATGCTTTCGGGATAATAATACCTAAAGAATTTCCCATTCGACGAACCATAACTGCTAACATATTCTTTATCCTCCTAGAATTATATCTGCTGTTCTATATGAAAGTATAACATTGTTATAACCTTTATTCTAGTATGTCTTTAAGAATGTACAAAAACATAAAAATCAAATAAAATAAAATCAATAGGATATGGTTTTCCACCCCAATGGAATAAATGTAAGTCTATGAATATAAATATATTTTCAGAAATACAAACTAAAACCAATATGCTTCAATATGGAATTTATATCAAGCCTAATTAGCGAATTATGATCGAAGGCATGGTCTGGTCGGAATATATGTAGCAGCCAAATAATACCTAAAGCTCAGCCATCAAAGCCGGTAAAATATCAAAAAGGTCCCCTACGAGGTAATAATCACATATTTGCAAAATGGGGGCTTCGGGATCTTTGTTAATAGCCACAATAATTTTGCTGTCTTTCATGCCAGCGATATGTTGAATAGCACCAGAAATCCCAACGGCGATATAAAGTTCGGGAGCCACTACCTTACCTGTTTGCCCCACCTGATAATCGTTAGGGACAAAACCTGCATCTACTGCGGCCCGGGATGCACCGATGGCTGCCCCAAGTTTATCTGCGAGGTCTTCTATTAATTTGAAGTTTTCTTTACTTTGTAAACCACGACCTCCTGAAATAACGATAGGCGCTGAATTTAATTCTGGCCTAGTAGATTCTCGAGATTCTCGTTTTAAAAAATGGGATCCTTTGAATTCTTCAGATGGGTTTATTTCTTCAATCGGTGCTGCTTCAGGTTTTGTGTTGGCTTTTGGAAAAGCAGTTGAACGCACAGTAATGACTTTTATAGGATCTAAGGCTTGGATGGTTTGCAGTACATTGCCGGCATAGGTTGGGCGAACAAAAGTATCATGTGAAATAATCTGCGTAATTTCAGAAATTTGTGCCACGTTGAGGAGTGCTGCTAAGCGCGGCAGAATATTTTTTCCATAAGTGCTGGCTGGAGCTAGAATATAATCATATTTATCTGAAGTATGTTTTTTGCAAAGATCCTGCATCAAAGTTGTAATATTTTCTGCTAATCCTTCTGCATAATAAGGTGCCTCGGCCAGCAAAACCTTATCAACCCCTTGTAGTTGGGCGACAGCATTCGCAACATTTTTACATTGATCCCCTGCCACCAACACCGTTACTTTCCCTGACAATTGCGTTGCAGCAGTGAGGGTGTGGGCTGTTGGATCTTTTAAAGTTTGGTTATCATGTTCTGCAAGCAATAAACTATTCATTGAATCACCTTCGCTTCGAATCTTAATTTTTCCACTAATTCTTTAACTGAATTTAATTTTTGTGCAGTTCGTTTTATGACAGGAGCTGTCACTTGAATGGTTTTTGTATGGGGCACCAAATTCAAAAAATCATATTTTTCAGCTAAACCCAGAAAACTACGAGCTTCAATTAATTTATTTTTTGCTTTCATTAGATTAGGGAGTGTAATATAGCGGGGTTCGTTCAATCTTAAATCTGCCGTCAGCACGGTTGGCAAAGTCAATCGTAAACTTTCTAGGCCAGCATCTGTTTCGCGAGTCACATCCATAAAAGGATTCTGAGGTTCCCACTCTATCTTAGAGACATTGGTTCCTTGTGACCAGCCCAAAAGTCCGGCCAGCATTTGTCCGGTTTGGTTGCAGTCATCATCAATCGCTTGTTTACCCAAGAAAATCAATTGAATGTTTTCTTGTAATACTAAACTCTTTAAAATTTTTGCCACATTCAGAGGGTCGTCACAGATCCCAGCTGGTACATCACTGACCCAAATTGCGTGATCAGCGCCTCGTGCCAAAGCAGCTCGCAAAATTTCTTCAAGCGAAGTACCCATAGTCACAGCGATTACTTCATTTATTTTTCCTGCTTCTTTTAGACGAACCGCTTCCTCTAAGGCAATTTCATCAAAAGGATTCATGGACATTTTGACATGGTCGGTTTCGACGGCGGAACCATCTGCTTTCACTCGCACTTTAACATTATAATCAATAACTTTCTTAATGGCGACTAGACATTTTATCGGCATGCTTATTCCCATCCTCATCTCCATCCGTATCTTTAGTCTCTTTCATAGTGAAGTCTTTGACGACAACCGATCCTTTCAAGTTTTTAATGAGATTAAAGAAATCAAAAGTGGCCTGATTTAAATCATCCGTAAATAAACTTCTCGCATTCAGTTTAGGATTTTTTTGACAAAAATAAAGAATATTATTCACTTCTGATGTATAACGAGTTGGAATAACCATACAATGATGAAATACAGAACGAATCGTATTATCTACTTTTTGGGAATAGTCATCTTCTAAAGTCGGTTTGGCAATGATATTAATAACCGCAATCCCCTGAGATCGCAACACCTGGTTGACTGCAGCAAAATATTCATGTGTTAATAAATGAGTCGGTATGGTTTTTGCACTGCTATAGACATCTGAAAAAATAACGTCATATTGATTTTTTGTGCTATTTAAAAAGTAACGCGCATCATTGACCACCAATTGGCCTTCAATCTTATCTAGAAAATGGCTTTTAACAACACTTTCAATATCTTTGTCTATGTCAACATAAGTAAAACGGTTGCCGAAGGTGTTTTCTGCAGAGAGGCTAAAACCACCAGCCCCCAGCACCAAAATATCTTTGTTGGTTACTTTTAAATCGGTAAATAAAAAGCTCTTAATTAATTCAATATAAGGAAATGCTTTTTTCTGTTGATTAATATAAGAACTGGGAGATTCATTGGTCAATAAAATTTTACCTTGATTCGTTGCAACAACTTGATAATTGGCATACACATTCGTGAGGGAAAATAATTGTTTTTCAGTATAAACATTAAATGCATAAGTTAAAACTAAGCCTAATGATAAAACCATTATTCTGAGGAGTTCCTTATTTTTAGTTTGGATTAATAATAGGGTTAGCAGCATAAGGCCAATATAGTTGATGGCAACAGTCCAAGCGACTCCTAAGAAATTCATTAACACTACACTGGTGATGATGGCACCTAAAAAGGAGCCAATCGTGCTTAAGTGCAATATTTTTGCCCCAGTTGCACCCATGGAATGTTCTTTTCGAATCAGATTCATGGTGATGGGAACCGTTTGCCCTAATATATAAACCAAGGGTGCAGTGACCAGTAGCAAGTAGGTTGTTAAAATGATGAGAATATGGTTGAAATGGGTAGCATGAAAAACAGTAAAAAATAGATGTATAAAGGCATAAGAAAGACCAATCCCTAGCCAAAAGGCCGCGAGGGTAAAATTTTTTTTCAATATATTGATATAATCCCCTTCATATTCGCCTCCCTTACGGTAACCATAGGCTAAAAACAATAAGAAAATACCAATAATTAAACTGGTTACGATAACAGAACCACCGGCGATGGGTAATATTTGGCGAATGGTTAAAATCTCGGCAGAGATAGTGACAAAACCCTCGATTAAAATGATAAGCCATAGATAATGCTTTGATATCACGAATTTTAGCCTCAATAAAAAATTAGTCCGATTTAAATTTCTTCCAAAGCCGAGCTTATTCTCAACGCTCTAGAATCTCTAAAATATGGTATTATGAATAGTATGGCAGAAGAATCAATGGAATATGATTTAGTCATCGTTGGCGGAGGGCCTGCGGGTTTAGCTGCAGCCATTCACTATTCTCAATTAGCCACCCAACATCAACTTATCCCGCGAGTCTGTGTCTTAGAAAAGGGTTCAGAAATTGGCGCTCATATTATATCCGGTGCGGTATTTGAACCTCGGGCCCTAAACGAATTATTTCCGGATTGGAAAGAACGGGGAGCCCCACTTCATACACCGGTTACAAAGGATGTTTTTCAACTACTTACCAAGGGCTCAGCCGTTACACTTCCTACTCCACCGAGTCTTCGAAATAAGGGCAATTATATTATTAGCCTGGGTGAATTTTGCCGCTGGCTAGCGAAAGAAGCAAAAGCCTTGGATGTGGATATTTTCCCAGGATATGCTGCTACAGCTGCGCTTTTTGATGCAGGGGGATCCGTCATCGGTGTAACAACCAATCCGGTTGGAATTGATAAAAATGGAGAGAAAAAACCAAATTATCAAATGGGGATGGAAATTCGAGCTCGTTATACCCTACTGGCAGAGGGCTGCCGGGGCTCACTCACAAAACAGCTGTGTGATCACTTCCAATTAAGAAAACAAAGCGGTCCTCAAAGCTATGGTATTGGAATCAAGGAACTTTGGGAAATTGATCCGGCAAAACATAGTGCGGGTAAAACATGGCATACTATAGGTTGGCCTTTAGATTCACGCACTTATGGTGGTTCTTTTCTTTTGCAAATGAAACCCAATTTACTTTCCATTGGATTAATCATAGGCTTAGATTATGAAAATACATTCTTAGATCCTTTTGAAGAATTCCAAAGATTGAAACATCATCCAGCTATTAAACCCTTATTGGAAGGGGGGCGAAGAATAGAATATGGCGCTAGAGCTATTAATGAAGGGGGCTTCCAAGCAATACCCAATTTAACATTTCCGGGAGGATTGTTAATCGGATGTGCTGCAGGTTTCGTTAATGTGGCCAAATTAAAAGGCAATCATACTGCAATGAAATCGGGTATGTTGGCCGCTGCAGCCGTTTTTGATGCTATTAAAGATGGTATTAAAAACGAGCAGCATTCAAATGAAGCAATGAGCATCAATATACAATTAGAAAAACAACAAACTCCAAATCGACTTTTAAGTTATGAAAAATCTATAAAAGCATCTTGGATTTGGCCAGAATTAAGAAAGGCCCGCAATATACGGCCTGCTTTTCGTTTTGGTTTGTGGCTAGGCTTGGCCTATGCAGCCCTAGACACTTATATATTTCGCGGAAAAGCACCCTGGACTTTTCATTTTTCTGCTGATTATTTAAAGTTAAAAAAAGCCAAAGATTGCCAATCGATAGCTTATCCCAAACCAGATGGAAAAATCAGCTTTGATAAATTAACGTCCCTTCAGTTTTCGAATGTTAATCATGAAGAAAATCAACCTCCGCATTTAAAATTAAAAAATCCCGCCCTAGCTATTCAAGTCAATTGGGATTTATATGCTTCACCAGAACAAAGATATTGCCCCGCCAAGGTTTATGAAATTGTAAAAGATAAGAATGGGGATCCTATTTTGCATATTTCGGCTCAAAATTGTGTGCATTGTAAAACTTGTGATATAAAAGATCCCAAACAAAACATCGATTGGATTCCGCCAGAAGGGGGAGGGGGTCCTAATTACTCATATATGTGAATACTCCTATGTATGTCAATACTCCTCGAGAGTGTATGCATTTTGTTTTGAGTATAAAAAAAGAAATTATATCAGGAGAAACTTATGTCATCATCAATAGGAAGTATCTTCTTTGAAATTAAAGTTCCTAAAGTGCTGGCTCGGGCCCAGGATCAGATTCAAGCTGAAGCTCAAGCCCAAATTGAAAATGAACCATGGTTAGAGGAACTTTCGAAAGCAAGGGCCGAAGCTTTTTATGCTAAGGGCCAGCGTCCGGCTTTTAAACTAGATAATGGTGAGTTCAAAGACCCTGATACCTTTGATAATCAAAGCTATCATATTCTTGCTTTTGAACAAGTCGGAAATAAAAAAAAGCTAGTAGGTGCAGTACGTCTATTGCCCTTAGCTGGACCGGAATATCATTGTGTGGCTTCCAACATTACTGGAAACATCGCTTTTAAAAAACTAATTGGGTTTTTTAAGCAAAATATAAATTTGGAAGATACCTATTTAGAAGATAATGATTTAGAAGATAGACATTTTGAAGATAACCATGCAGAAGAACTAAAATTAATGGAAGTCAATCGTTTTTTTGTTCAAGAAGCATATCAACATCAAATATTAGGCATGAATCTCTGTGCCGGGGCTTGGTGGTTAGGACACACATTAGGGTATACTTTAATCACAAATGGAAATATCAAATTGGTACAATCTTTATATATCAAACATTTAGGTGGTGTGCCCTTCCCTTATCTATCAGGGCCCCATAGCTCTCAGTTCTATAATGACAATGAAATTTACATTTTATATATTGATAAAAAAAGAGCATCTCAGTATTTATTGGAACAAGTCGAACTAATCAAGCACCAACTTCCGAGCACGATCCCAACAATCGCTCACGAAATTGCCATAGCTCCTTAGAGCTCGGATGCCGGCCTCTATTAAATTATGGGTAGTTTTTGGATAAGCTGTCATGAATTGGGACATGGTTTTTCGGTTAAATTGAGTGTGTGCCACATCAATTCGTGCATGGTCTACTAAAAAGCTCAAACAGGATTTTAAATCATTTCCTAAGATGTCAAAACTATGCTCTAAAATTTCCAGGCCATAAGTCGCAGAAAGACTTTCTATTTCATATTCAATGGCAATCTGGCAATAGGGTGTATCACCTTGTATGTAATTTTCATGTAGCGCCTGATATTGTATAACTGCTTCTCTATAAGGCATATTGAGTAAGGTTTGGGCTTGAAGTATTGGTAAATAGCTTTTATTCCATAGGGAAATTAAGTTTTTGGTATCCTGAATCATCATCAGGTGATGGTCTGCTTCGTGGATAGCATGTTTTCTTAAATTCTCCCCAAGTTCCTTGTAATGAAGATCGATACATTTATCACCTGCTCGTTTTATCCAGCCTTCTACAGGTTCGGTCATCCCAATACCTTCTCTGGAAAAATATATCCAGAATAAAAGTAATATTTGTGGATTGGTTTCGGTTAATAGTGGGAAAATTCTATCTTCAAACTTCATGCGATAGCTTTCTAAAGCAGAATCATAAAGTTGGAAATAGGGGTCAAGAGTTTTGAGAGTCGATTCACTGATTTGCTTTTGCATGTTAGATTTCCTATTTGAGTCTCCAAAATCCCAGATTCCTTGGGCTGACATGGTCTAAACAACTATACTGAGAGTATATTCTTAACATGGACAAACAAAATTGTCTATAATTTTTAGGAAATTTAATAAAAATGAAAGACCTTCTGAAGAAGATCTTTGTTTTAGGTCGGATATGCTTGGAGTATAGGCCTTGATAGTAGAACGTCAAGAACAGCAACATTTAACGGCATCAGAACAGGAGCAAATTGAATCTAATATCAGAGAAGATTTAGTGGAGCATTTATATCGCAGTGCGCCATCCGGTGTGACAACCGTCTTTCTAGCCAGCACCTCGGTGTTTATTTTTTTCTATCAACAAGCTCATTCATTGTTTTTAATTTCTTGGCTAGCATCTTTCTATATGGCACTTTTTTCAATTGCCATCCTATATTGGTTTTATAAAAAAAATAAATTTAAAATGCCCATCCAATATTGGCAACAATCTCTCTCCTTTTTATTGATATGCTGTGGGCTTTTATGGGGGAGCTGTCTTTTTTTTAACCCAAGCGATGAAATCCATCAGATCGCATTGCTATTGATATTATTTATGGTGTCTGCTGCTTTGTCGATGGCTACCGTGGGTATATTTTTGTTGGGTTGTGTTTGCGTTTTTTGTATTTTGTCACCCTTAACTATTTGGTTTATATCACAGAATAATTTTTATTATCAATCGGGTGGGGTTATCGTCATCTTGTACGGTATGTTTCTTTTAGGAATGAATTATCGCAGTACGCAATGGTTGAAAAATTCCCTCCGCCTGAAAATTGAAAATACATATTTCACTTATCAGGCTAATCATGATTTGTTGAGTGGTCTTCCAAATCAAAGAATGTTATCACAACGTTTAGAAAATCTTATCCATGAAAAACTTAAATTTGCTATAGTGTGTTTCTCTATTAATCGATTAGAAATTTTTAATAATAGCCTGGGATATCAATTGAGCGATTTTATTATACAAGCAGTATCAAAAAGACTGTTGACTTTTTTCAATGAAGTACAAAATGCACAAAAGGATCAATTTCATTATTTTGTCGCCCATCCTCGATCAGATTCATTTATAATACTCATTGAACCCTTTAAGAAGAAAGATTTAGATAAAACATTAGGACAATTATTTCAAATGCTAGAGTCCCCCTTTCATATTGGAAAAACCGCTACAGAGGTAACAGCCAGTATCGGTGTAAGTCTTTATCCAAAAGATGGGGAAAATGCTAAGGCCATTCTCAGCAATACCTATGCAGCCATGTTCCAAGCGAAACAACAAGGTGGCAATCAAATTAAATATTATAAGAGCGAGATGAATGAAAAAACGCCTTACTTATTAGAGTTGGAGAATGATTTACATCATGCGGTGAAGAGACAAGAATTAGTGCTTTTTTATCAGCCAATAATTGATTTAGAAGATGGAAGTATTGCAGGCATGGAGGCCCTCATTCGCTGGCAGCATCCTAAATATGGCATCATTCCCCCATTGGATTTTATTTTTTTAGCAGAAGAAAATGGGATGATTGTGCCTATTGGCAAATGGGTTTTAAGACAAGCTTGTTATCAGGCTGCTCAATGGTATAAAATGGACGCTAATCGAGTGAGAAAGATTTCAGTGAATGTTTCCTCCAAACAATTACAAGAAGAAGCATTTTTGTTGGTCATTCAAAAAACACTAAAGGAGACCGGTTTACATCCTGAATGTCTTGAGTTGGAATTGACTGAAACCGCCATCTTAGATAAAACGGTTTTCCCTTTGATTAAGGAAATTAAAAAAATAAACGTGAGTTTATCAATAGATGATTTTGGAACAGGTTATTCAGGATTGAGTTATCTTAGAGATTTTAAAATTGATACACTTAAAATCGATCAATCTTTTGTTCAAGAGGCTACCAACAACGACGATAGTGCCACTATTATTTCTGCCATTATTGCAATGGCTAAAGAAATGGGCTTAAAAATAGTGGCAGAGGGTGTTGAAAACGAGGACCAATTAAGATTTTTACTGAAAAGAAGTTGCCGGTATGCGCAAGGTTATTATTTTGGTAGACCTATGTCGGCCGCAGATTTTACGCTATTGCTCAAAACTAAAACGAGATATGACGGTCATATACTAAAAGCTAAGATAGCCAATTAGATGGATTAAGGGTTGGGGCCAAAGCCGGACAATGGACAAATCTTGATGAAATGACAATATTTAATTTGAACATAAAGATTTGTCCGTTGTCTGCGGCTTTGATCCCAACCCTTCTATGTCTTCAATAGATATGTCTAAAGTCCAGACTTGACCCCAATCCATCTTAGCTTAAAATGAATGAGTTACGATAGATGGAGCAAAATCCAGTGGCGTTATCCAGAGCACAGAAACAAATACTTGATAAATTTAACGTTTCCCGTGATTTGCAGGATTGGATAGCGCAGGAATTTAATGAACAAGGGGAGCCTAAAGCACCGGGAGCCCCAGATTTTTTAATGGTCATTGCTGACCATCTTCAGGCAGCTGAAACTTATCTGGAATCACAAAGGATAAAACTAAGCCGAATACAAAACCCCAAACAAGATGCGCATACCAGTCCCGAAGAATGGCAAACGATACTCTCTGCCTATGAAGAAGTTGTGAAAGAGGCTTGGGAAAGAGCGACGGGATATTGGCGCATTATTGATATAGTGATCTCCAAACCAGATGCTTATGGAATTAAGCTTAAAAGACAGCATGTGGATTATGCCTTCCAAAAAAAGAATTTAGCTTTAGTTGAAATGCTAAAATGGAGCAAGCCCGAGTATTTTTTTATTCCCAATCCTCCATTTATTGTAAAGGTGTGGTCTGGGATTTGGGCGTTTCTAGGGGGAATATTTTCAGGAATGGTGGGGGGGATTTTTTGGGCCAAAAAACATACAAGTAAACAAAGAAATGGGTTGTTGCGATTTTTATTATTGGTCATCCATAGTTTCCGAGGAATATTGACGGGGATGATGATGGGAGCAATAACGAGTGCAAATTTAGGGTATCAATTTGGCAAGATAGGTTTGGCTATTAAAATGGGTTTCCATGCTGCTGCCTATAATCCTTTTGTAGAACCCGTGGGTTCAAAACATAGGATGTTCATAGATTTAAGAATTGAAGAGGCCCTGTTTCATTTAGCCAGTCAGGAAAATAAAACCCAGTTATATAGCCAAAAAATAGCGGAAAATTTTAACATTCGTCTTGCAAAAGAAGAGGATGTGAGTTTTATTTTAAATATAATTAAAGAATGTGCTGCCATTGAAAAAAGGTTGTCAGAAGTTATTGCTACGGCAGTCACATTAAAAGCTTCATTATTTGGACCAGACGCACAAGCAGAGGCCATTCTGGGTTTTTTTGATGAAAGACCTGTGGCAGTAGCGATCTTTTTCATCATTATTATTGTGGTTTAGCAAAATCTGGCATTTTTATTGAAGATTTGTTTATTCAGAGGGAACAGAGAGGGCATGGATTTGGTCAAAAGATGCTCTCATTTTTAGCAGCACTTGCTCTGAAACGGGGCTGTCAACGCTTAGAAGGAGGTGTTTCTAAAAAAAATAATCCAGCCGAAAATTTTTGCCAAAAAATGGGTGCCAAACCCATATATGATCGGACAATTTATAGAATAGAAGGTGAAATACTTCAGAAGCTTGCTGGTCAAGGCAGCAAAATGCTAATGTTAATGAACGAAGGAAATGTGTAAGTTTGTATTCTCTCGCATCTTCCTCAACCCTCACAGTACCACAGGAGGTAAATGAACATGACAGGATGTTTTAAAAATTTAGTTGTTTTGCTTATGTTAACTTTGCTCTCTACACAGGGGGTTGCTAATACCGTTGAACAATATATTGAACATGGGCGTAGTAGAGCTAAAGAAGGCGATTTAGAAGCAGCTGCTGTTATGTATCAAAAGGCCCTGAAGTTAGAAGAAAATAATTTAACTGCTAGGAAAGAATTGGCCAATATTTTACTCGAAGCTCAGTTAAATGATGATTATTCCGATCAGACCTCGGCTGAAATTGCAGCCCTACAGGAAATAAAACCGGGAACGCCTTATTCCCCAGTACATTTTCCATTACATTATCTGAGTAATGCTGCTCTTGGGGTACAGGATGAAGCCATCAACTTTGAAACCATGCTGGCTCTAACACAATTACAAAAAGGTGAAAATGAATCTGCCATTAAAACAGCCAATATTTTAAAGAAGAAAAGTCCAGAACATCCTGTTCCGCATAATATTTTAGGTTTAGCTTGGGCTGCCAAAGGAGAAACTAAAAAAGCGCGCGATTCCTATGAGAAAGCATTGAGTTTAAAACAGGATTTTCATGCTGCTCGCATCAATCTAGCAGAATTAGAAATTCGTTCGGGTTCCTATCATAAAGCGCGTGAAAACCTCAATGAAGTATTAAAAACGGATAGAAACAATCGTCGCGCTTGTTTATTGATGGCAAAACTATCGGAATTAGAAGGCAATGCAAGCGAAGCAAAAAGTTGGTATGACCATATCGGTAAGGATTATTAGGTCTACCTCTTCATTATGCAAATTGGCCTTCTGAAAGAAGTCAAGGACCATGAATATCGTGTTGCCTTAACACCCACCAATGCAGAAGCATTAGTGATGCAGGGTCACTCAGTTTGGGTAGAACAGGGGGCCGGTGTAGAGGTTGGTTTTTGTGATAAAGACTACGAAAGAGCAGGTGCCACCTTATTAGCACAAGCCAGCGAAGTTTTTTCTAAAGCAGAACTGATCGTCAAAGTAAAAGAACCTTTACCGGAAGAATGCGCAGAATTAAGACCAGGTCAAATCTTATTTACTTTTCTGCATTTGGCTGCCAATCCCAAAATCGCAACATTATTATTGGCAAGCGGTTGTATTGCTTTCGCATATGAAACGGTAACCAATAATGCGGGTGGGTTACCCCTCTTAACTCCAATGAGTGAAATTGCAGGTCGGCTTTCTGTGCAGGCAGGCGCTCATTATTTAGAAAAAACCCAAGGTGGAAAAGGCATTTTATTAGGCGGACTATCTGGTGTTGAACCCGCTAAAGTGTTGATCTTGGGTGTAGGTAATGCTGGGAGTCAAGCATTACAAGTGGCTGTTGGAATGGGAGCTCATGTCACTATACTAAATAAATCCATTAAAAGACTCAATGAGTTGGCAAATATCTATAATGCAAAGCCCAATAAAGTGGCAACAAGTCGAACCAATATCAATAATGCCCATCCCTCATTATTCATACCCATAGTACAAACGGATTTAGCAACCCAGAAAAACGTTGCAAGGCAGGTAGCGAATTCTGATTTAGTTATTGGTACTGTTCTATCACCAGGTGCTATGACCCCTAAAATTGTTACTCGAAGCATGATTCAAAGCATGAAACCTGGTTCTGTTGTGGTCGATGTGTCTATTGATCAGGGCGGTTGCTTTGAAACGAGCCACCCAACAACGCATTCTAATCCTACGTATGTGGAGGAAGGAGTGGTCCATTATTGTGTCACCAACATGCCTGGCGTAGTTCCCCTTACTTCCACCTTGGCATTAACGAATGCCACCTTGCCTTTCGTAATGCAATTGGCTAATTTAGGCTGTAAAAAAGCCTGCCAGGAAAATCCACATTTAAAGCAAGGTTTAAATATTTTTAAGGGTAAGCTGACACATCCTATTGTGGCAGAAGCTTTAAATATGAATTATACAAGCCCAGATTTAGCCATGAAGGTCATTTAGGCTGGATATTAACTATTCAACATGCTGACATATTAATAAATGAAAAATCGCAATTTTTCTTTGCCCAAAAGAGAGAGACGTGTTAGCTTATTGTCCTTAAAACAGTAAAGCTATACTCCAAGTGTATGAGTTCCAAAACTAGCATGAAGAGTATAACCATGAAGTAGTCGAAGTATGGTCAGGAGGGTTTGATAATGGGCTTAGACCCTATCCTCAATTTATTAAAGCCGGCAGCACATCTGCCCGAAATTACAGATCCTTTGCGCGTCAAGAAGGAATTTCGCTATTGGCGCCTTCGTATTTTTTATTCCATGTATATTGGATATCTTTTTTATTATTTTACCCGTAGAAGCTTGGCTTGTATTACGCCTTTGTTGTTGGATGATTTAAAGATAACGATGGTTAATATTGGTTGGATGGGTACTACTTTATCCATTGCCTATGGTGTAAGTAAATTTACTTCAGGTGTATTATGTGATCGTTCAAATCCACGTTATTTCATGGCCATTGGTCTAATATTAACTGGAGTTTGTAATATTATCTTTGGTTTCTTTTCTTCCGTTATTTTTCTATGTTTATTTTGGGGCCTGAATGGCTTGTTTCAAGGCTGGGGATGGCCAGCTTGTACTAAACAATTAACACATTGGTTTAGCCAATCTGAGCGTGGGACCTGGTGGTCTATTTGTAGTACATCCTATGTCATTGGGGGATCATTAATTGGTTTCTTAGCCCCACCGATTGCTAAGGTCTATGGTTGGCGATTTGGTATGTTTGTTCCAGGTATCCTCTGTATTTTGGCAGGTTTTTGGCTATTAAATCGATTACGCGATGTGCCCCAGTCTTTAGGCTTACCTCCTGTAGAACAATATCGAGGAGAAAGCCTGAAAGAATCTGAAAAAGATAAAGAAGAGGGTCAGGTTATGTCCTTCAAACAGATTTTATTTGAACAGGTATTGAATAATAAATATGTGTGGATATTGGCTTTCTCCTATTTCTTTATTTATTTTTTGAGAACGGCGGTAGATCAATGGGGAAATTTATATTTAATTCGTGTCAAGGAGTATAGCCTTATTCAAGCAAATGCCTGTGTTTCCTTATTTGAAGCAGGCGGCTTTGTTGGGATATTGTTGGCAGGCTTAAGTTCTGATTTCTTATTCCAAGGACGGCGGATTCCCTTAACCGTGATCTCATCTTTTTTACTCACTTTTGCCGTGATGGGATTTTGGAGTTTTACTTCTGGCAGTATGATACAAGGCTTTATATTAAGCTTTATTATTGGTTCCTTTGTCTTTATACCACAAATGTTGGTTGGATTAGCGGCAGCAGAGTTTGTGAATAAAAAAGCTGCAGGAGCCTCAAATGGTTTCGTAAGTTGTCTTGCGCATGTGGGTGCTGCATCTGCGGGGGGGCCTTTGGCTTACGTGATAGAGCATTTTGGCTGGTATGGATTTATAGTAACTTTAGTTGTTTGTTCACTGGTTACTTTCATGGTGCTATTACCGATTTGGTCTGTACAAAATAAAGTCAGTGATGAAGTGAAAGCCAGTGATGAAATTAAAGAACAGGATATTATCTCTGTTGAGGATATGGCGAATACGGCGGGTACTGGCGAGTTGGCCAAAGAAATAGAATAGTGTGCATGAACACTTACGAAACTTTATGTAACTCCGGGGTAGTTTCTTTGTGTTAACCCTACATAAAGCTGCCTTGGACGTGAAATTTTTAAATCTTTTCCACCCATCATTTCATTCCAATGCGAGATCCAGCCAATGGTTCTTGCGATGGCAAAAATCACGGTAAACATATTCGTTGGAATTTTCAATGCCTTTAAAATAATACCCGAATAAAAATCCACATTCGGATATAGTTTTTTCTCGATAAAGTAAGGATCTTGTAAGGCGATTTCTTCTAATTTTAAGGCCAGTTCGAATAAAGGACTATGATGAATTTGTAATATTTCCAAAACTTCGTGACAGGTTTTTCGCATCACCATGGCACGTGGATCAAAATGCTTATAAACGCGATGACCGAAACCCATTAAACGAAAAGGATCTCGTTTGTCTTTTGCGCGAGCAATAAATTCTGGAATTTTCGAAACGTCTCCTATTTCACTGAGCATATTTAAGACTGCCTCGTTAGCACCCCCATGAGCAGGTCCCCAAAGCGCTGCTATTCCAGCAGCAATGCAAGCAAAAGGATTAGCCCCTGAAGAACCTGCAATTCGCACAGTAGAAGTGCTGGCGTTTTGCTCATGATCGGCATGTAAAATAAAAATGCGATCCATGGCTCTCGCCAAAATAGGGTTGGGTTTTGTTTCTTCTGCAGGAACGGAAAACATCATATGTAGAAAATTTTCAGCATAAGACATGGAATTTTTAGGATAGACAAAGGGCTGTCCAATGGAATATTTATAAGCCATGGCTGCAATCGTTGGCATTTTAGCAATTAAGCGTAAGGCAGCGAGCTCGCGGTGGGTAGGGTTAGCAATTTCAAGAGAGTCATGATAAAACGCCGATAAGGCCCCCACGACTCCACACATGATGGCCATGGGATGGGAATCTCTTGGAAAACCATTTAAAAAATGGCTCAACTGTTCATGCACCATGGTGTGGTGATGAACTTTAAAAACAAATTCCTTTTTTTGGACTTTGTTGGGTAATTCGCCGTATAAGAGCAAATAGCAGGTTTCAAGATAATCAGAATGCTCCGCCAGTTGTTCTATAGGGTAACCACGGTGTAACAGAATGCCCTTGTCTCCATCGATAAAAGTAATGGCAGAAGAACAAGCAGCGGTAGACATAAAGCCAGGGTCGTAGGTAAAAAACCCTTCCTTGCTAAGGCTACTCACCTCCATGACGGGTGGGCCTAGAGTGCCATAGTGTATGGGTAGAATTAAGGGATCTTTTCCAGGGAAATGTAGCTCAGCTGTGTCTTTGGTCATATCTATTTTTTCCTTGATACTTTTTTTTCATTAGATGCAGTTTAGCGGCTCAGCATCTTACTACATCTTATTAATATTGTACTCGTCAATGCAGAATTGTGCTAGTTCTTGGAGTTTCGATTAGGTTGCTGAATGGCCCTCTACATGCTAGAGTCGAAGTATACTCTTCGCAAACGAATTTTATGCGTTGTTGCGCACTCCCTCCCGCAATGCTCATGTACTATTTGTACACTGCGCTTGCTCGGGGACGTGCGGCCTAGCCTAAAAACCTTTTGCTTCGAGTACCCCCACTATTTTCCTATTATGAGGAGAGAGCATGAGCAAAAGGCAGCGACCTATTAACCTCAATTTGCTCAGCCTTCATTATCCGCTGACTGCTATTGTATCATTTTGCCATCGAGTTTCAGGTTTGCTACTTATCTTTTTGATTCCAATTTTGCTTTTTATATTACAAGAGTCATTGGCATCGGCAGTTGCTTTCGAAAATTTAAAGAGTCATTTCAGTCATCCATTCTTTCAAATCATTCTTTGGCTCCTGTTGAGTGCTTTAGGCTATCATTTAGTGGCAGGCATTCGACATATATTAATGGACCTACATCTTGGCGATTCGCTGAGGGGGGGTCGAATTTCAGCCAGACTTACCACATTTTTTGGAGTGGTCATCATAATAGCAGGAGGCCTTTGGGTATGGTGGAAGTAGCCACAAGCTTAGGGAGAACTGGTTTACAAGATTGGCTTATTCAACGAATTTCGGCTGTGATCATCGGTGTTTACACTATTTTCCTAACGACCTACTTCCTTTTGCATCCTGCTTTGTCTTACGCAGATTGGCAGCAATTATTTGCTTCAAGCAGTATGCGCGTTGCAAGCTTGTTGGTACTTTTAAGTGTGTTGGCGCATGCTTGGATTGGTTTTTGGACTATTTCTACAGATTATATCAAGATTCTATCGATACGATTGGTTATTCAAGTTTTGTTTATTTTATCCATATTTTTTTGTTTTGTATGGGGTATTCAAATTTTATGGAGATTTTGAATATACCCAAAGCATTTCAAGTGGCGACAAGGCGCTTGTGAAGATTTGCAGCGCAGCATACAAATAAGTATGTGAGCAGCGATACCTTTGCTGGCAACACAGTCGCAGCTTGAAAGGCGAAGGGTATATATAGATAAAAGGGACAAATAGTTTAATGAAAGTAGTTGAACAATCTTATGATGCATTAATTGTAGGCGCAGGGGGGGCAGGTTTGCGCGCAGCCTTGCAATTAAGTCAAAGCGGCATCAGAGTCGCTGTGCTCTCTAAAGTATTTCCTACCCGTTCTCATACCGTTTCTGCACAAGGGGGTATTACTGCAGCTTTGGGTAATGTCGATGAAGATAATTGGCATTGGCACATGTTCGATACGGTTAAGGGATCGGATTATTTGGGGGATCAAGATTGTATTGAATTTATGTGTCGAATGGGTCCTGAAGTCGTTTATGAATTAGAACATATGGGATTACCTTTCTCTCGTTTAGATAATGGAAAAATTTATCAACGCGCTTTTGGAGGGCAATCCAAAAACTTTGGTAAAGATGGCCAAGCGGTTCGCACTTCTGCTGCCTCTGATAGAACTGGCCATGCATTGTTACATACGCTTTATCAAAAAAATCTACAAGCCAAAACCACTTTTTTTAGTGAATGGATTGCAGTGGATTTAGTGAAAGATATATTTGGAAATGTTGCTGGTGTTCTTGCCATTTGTATTGAAACGGGCGAACGGGTTTTTTTTCGTGCACAAGCGGTCGTTCTCGCCACTGGGGGAGCAGGAAGAGTTTATCAATCCACGACCAATGCCTTAATTAATACGGGTGATGGTTTAGGTATGGTATTGCGTGCGGGGTTTGCATTGCAGGATATGGAGATGTGGCAATTTCATCCCACGGGTATTGTTGGAGTTGGGGTGTTAGTCACGGAAGGTGCTCGGGGCGAAGGCGGTTATTTATTAAATAAATTAAACGAACGTTTTATGGAAAAGTATGCGCCCCATGCCAAAGATTTAGCATCCAGAGATGTGGTTTCACGAGCGGTTACCATAGAGATACGCGAAGGGCGAGGTTGCGGCCCCCGCGGGGATCATGTGCTATTAAAAATTGATCAATTAGGCCCTAAGTTAATTCAAGAACGTTTGCCAGGCATTAGAGAATTAGCCATGACCTTTGCGAATGTCGATCCCATTCACGCGCCTATTCCTGTCGTTGCCACTTGTCATTATATGATGGGCGGTATCCCCACCAATAAATTTGGTCAAGTTTTGTCTTTAGATGAAAAGGGTCAGGAAATTCTGTTGCAAGGTTTATATGCCATAGGCGAATGTGCTTGTGTTTCTGTACATGGAGCGAATCGTTTAGGCGGAAACTCTTTGTTGGATTTAGTGGTGTTTGGGCGGGCAGCAGGGCAGCATGTAGAGGAGAGTTTAAGAACGGGTATATCGCTAGAGCATCCCGTTTGCGATAAAGATCTTGAAAAATCTTTTGCCAGATTAAAACGCTGGGATGAATCGAAACAGGGTGAATCTGTTTTTCAAATTCGAAGCGAATTACAAAGTATTATGCAGGCGGATTTTGGAGTTTTCCGGACCGAGGTAACGATGAAACAAGGCTTGGAAAAACTGCAGAATTTACAGGAACGATTGAAGAGAGCGGTATTATCGGATAAAAGCCTAGTGTTTAATACAGCCAGAGTAGAAGCGCTGGAGTTAGATAATTTGATGTTGATAGCCTTAGCAACGGCAGTTTCTGCGATTACCAGAGAGGAGAGTCGAGGTGCGCATGCTAGGGATGATTATCCAGATCGGAACGATCAGCAATGGCTAAAACATATTATGTATTTCTCAGAAAATAATAAAATTGGGTATAGGGCTGTGAATATGAAACCTTTATCAGTGAAACCTTTTATGCCAGAGGCAAGACATTATTGAGACATTATTAAGGAATGGTATCATCATGAAATTTTCAATCTATCGATTTAATCCAGAACGCGATACTAAGCCCTATATGCAGGATTATAGTCTCGATACCAGCAAACATACTGTGGTGATGCTTTTAGATGCTTTAAAAGCTTTGAAAGCAGAGGATGAAACGCTGTCTTTTCGTCGATCCTGTGGGGAAGGCGTTTGCGGCTCCGATGGTATGAATATTAATGGACGTAATGCACTGGCCTGCACTACCCCTTTACATAGCCTAAAAGAACCTATTACCCTAAGACCCTTGCCAGGAATGCCTGTGATTCGCGATTTAATAGTAGACTTGACTAATTTCTTCAAGCAATATGAAAGAATTAAACCTTATTTACAAAATAGCGAAGCACCACCCGGCGCAGAGCGCTTACAAACGCCGGAACAACGCAAAAAACTAGATGGTCTGTATGAATGTATTTTGTGTGCCTGCTGTTCCAGTAGCTGTCCTTCTTATTGGTGGAATCCAGATAAATTTATTGGACCCGCCGCAGCCTTGCAAGCCACTCGATTTATTTTAGATAGCCGGGATGATAAAACGGAAGAACGGTTGTCGGAGCTAGAGGATGCCTATAGTATCTTTCGTTGCCGAACCATTATGAATTGTGCGGATGTTTGTCCTAAGAGCTTAAATCCTTCTAAAGCCATTGGAGAAATTCGTACCAAATTATTGGATGAAGGGGTTTAATAAGCTTTATAATGGATAAATAGGTTTTTTGGTCATCATGCAAAAAAGTAGTTATAAAACATTAGAAGAAAATTCGTTTTTAGATGGAGGCAATGCCATCTACTTAGAACATTTGTATGAATCCTTTATTCAGAATAAAAATTCTGTACCAGAACCTTGGGCGCGTTATTTTACCGAGTTACAGTCTAAAGCAGATGATGCAAAAAAAGAAGCTAATCATTTTTCTATTCAAGATGAATTAAGACATCTGGCCCGGATCTCAAAAGAAATATTGGAGTTTCCAAAGGATTCGAATTCTAGCCTAAATCTAGATGTAAAACACGATAGCCCTAGCAATCACATTGATGCGGCAATGTTGCATGAAAGAAAACAAATGCGTGTTGTAGAATTAATCGAGGCTTATCGATTATGGGGACATCTGCAAGCGGATATTGATCCTTTAAACTTAAGGCAAAAATCCCTTATTCCCGAATTAAGCCTATCTTATTATCATTTAACCGAGCAAGATTTAAATACTTTATTCGCAATGGGTACACTTGCGGGCGGCAAGTCCCAAAGTTTAAGAGATATTATTCAAAATTTAAAAACCATCTATTGTGGCAGTATAGCCTCCGAATTTATGCATATCCCGGATTCTAGAGAGAGAACATGGCTTCGAGAACATATAGAAAAAATATTTATGGAAGGGGTTCTTAGTAAAGAGATTAGGCTAAAATTGCTCCAAGGTGTGATTGAGGCTGAAGGACTAGAAAAACATCTCGGAGCCAAATATCCTGGGGCAAAACGCTTTTCTTTAGAAGGATTAGACAGCTTTATTATATTGTTGGATGAATTTGTAACAGAAGGAAGCTCTCATGGAGTTGATGAAATTGTGATTGGCATGGCACATCGGGGGCGTTTAAATGTGCTGATCAATATTTTTGGTAAAAGCCCCAGCCAGCTCTTTGACGAATTTGAAGGCAAACATCATGATGAACGTTTAGAATCTGGCGATGTTAAATATCATCAAGGGTATTCTTCAGATATCAATGTTGCTAATAAGCCAATGCATTTATCCTTAGCCTTTAACCCATCGCATTTGGAAATTGTATTCCCAGTCGTTTGCGGTTCGGTGCGAGCGCGTCAAGAACGAAAAAATGGCCAGGATGTTGGAAAAGTCATGGCTGTAACCATTCATGGCGATGCTGCTTTTTCTGGACAGGGTGTGGTGATGGAAACTTTAAATATGTCACACACGAGGGGCTTTGGGATTGGTGGCAGTATTCATATCATCATGAATAATCAAATTGGTTTTACAACGAGCGATATAAGGGACAGCCGGTCTACTCTGTATAGTTCGGATATTGGTAAAATGATGGGAATTCCTATTTTCCATGTCAATGCCAATGATCCGGAGGCTGTTTATAAAATAGCGCATTTAGCATTTGAATATCATGAAAAATTTAAAAAAGATGTGATTATTGATTTAATAGGATATCGACGTCATGGCCATAATGAAGCGGATGAACCCGCTGCCACCCAACCTAATATGTATAAAATTATACGGCAAATGCCCACGGTTTATCATTTATATCTGGATAAGTTAATCGCAGAGAAAATAATCACAGCTAAAGAAGCTGAAGAAAGGGTAAAAAATTATCGAGATTTATTAGATAATCGAAAAGCGGTGCGCGATGTATTATCGGATGTGGAAAGTTCCCCTATGAATGTCGGCTTAGATTGGCAGCCCTATACTTCAGGTGATTGGCGTATGCCAATCGTGACAGGTGTTGCATTGTCAACCATCAAAACCTTAGCGAAACAAATGAATACCTTCCCGAATGATTTTGTATTACATCCCCGTGTACAAAAATTGATGGATGAGCGGGCAAAAATGACAGCAGAAAGTGCTCCAATCGATTGGGGGTATGCTGAGGTAATGGCCTATGCTACCTTATTAACCGAAGCATACTCTATCCGATTAACAGGACAAGATTGCCGAAGAGGAACTTTTTTTCATCGTCATGTTGTGATACATGATCAAAATACAGGGGAAGAATATACACCGCTTTGTCATTTATCTGCTAGCCAAGGTAAATTTAGCATCTACGATTCTACATTATCTGAAGAAGCCGTTCTTGCCTTCGAATATGGTTATTCCGCCACTTCTCCTAGAAACCTAGTGATTTGGGAAGCACAGTATGGGGATTTTGTGAATGGTGCCCAAATCGTTATCGATCAATTTATTAGCTCAGGTGAACAAAAATGGGGACGTCTATCGGGCTTAACTTTATTTTTACCCCATGGTTATGAAGGTCAAGGTCCAGAACATTCCTCTGCACGTTTAGAACGTTTTTTACAGCTTTGTGCCGAGCATAACATGCAGGTTTGTATCCCAACCACGCCTGCCCAAATATTTCATCTGCTTCGTAGACAAATATTACGTCCTATCAGGAAACCTTTGGTGGTGATGACACCTAAAAGTTTATTGCGCCATAAATTGGCCGTCTCTCCTTTAGAAGAATTAGAACAGGGTCGTTTTCTGATGGTTATTCCTGAAGTTGATAATCTTCTCCCACAAAATGTCAAAAGAATCGTGATCTGTTCTGGAAAAATTTATTATGATTTGTTAGAGCGACGTCGCAAACTAAAAAATGAAACCATTGTCTTAATTCGCCTAGAGCAATTATATCCTTTCCCAAATACTGAATTACAAATGATATTAGATGGCTATGCGAGTGCAAAAGATGTTGTTTGGTGTCAGGAAGAGCCGAAAAATCAGGGCGCTTGGTACGGTATCCAACATAACATAGTGGGCTGTTTGAAAATGGATCAGCCATTACGTTATGTTGGAAGAAAAGCAGCCGCTGCGCCTGCAGTTGGGTATGCGCATCTACATCTGGAACAGCATGAGGCTTTGTTGAAGGAGGCATTAGAATAAAATGTATTCAAAACGAAGTAAGGCAATCCAGCACAAATCGCAAGAAATAAAAAGTGAGGAAAGGTTATGGCAATGATCGAAATTAAAGTACCTGCACTACCAGAATCTGTTACGGATGGAACTATAGCCACTTGGTATAAAAAGCCAGGAGAATTTATTAAACGCGATGAACATTTGCTCGATATAGAAACCGACAAGGTTATAATAGAAGTGGTTGCGCCAGAAGATGGGACTTTAGATTCTATAAAAAAGGATAAGGGTGATACTGTAAAAGCTGAAGAAGTAGTGGCATTATTTAAAGCAGGACCAGAATCAAAATCCGAAGAAAAAGAGGAAGCAACAAAGACGGAAGAGAAGGCTGAAGAAAAGACTGAAGGAACAAAAGAGGCTTCAAAAACAGAAGCAAAAAATGAACAAAAAGAAAGTTCAGAATCTTTATCCCCCTCTGTTAGAAGAATGATGGCAAAAAAAGAAATTGATGCGAGCCAGATTCAGGGAAGTGGCCGAGGCGGTCGTATTACGACAGAAGATGTCGAGGAGGCAGCAAAGAAAATAAAAGCCGCGTCTCAAAGGCAAGCTGATAAGAAAAAAGAAGACATAAGCAAGGAGGAAGCCAAAGCAAAACCTGAAGAAAAGACTAAAAGCGAAACCAAACCTCTGGAAAGAACGACGTCGAAATCTACAGCTGAAAGTCCAATGACTTTTCCAGCCGGACAGCGTATTGAAAAGCGTGTGCCAATGACACGTCTTAGGGCCAGAATTGCGGAACGTTTATTACAAGCGCAACAAAATGCAGCGATTCTGACTACTTTTAATGAAATTAATATGCAACCGGTGATGAGCTTGCGAGCCAAATATAAAGAGATCTTTGAGAAGACTTATGGTGTTCGTTTGGGTTTTATGTCGTTTTTTACGATGGCAGTGGTGGAAGCTTTAAAGCACTTCCCCATTGTAAATGCATCAACAGACGGTAACGATATTATTTATCATGGGTACTATGATATTGGAATTGCGGTTTCCTCTTCGCGCGGCCTTGGTGGTTCCTGTTGTTAAAAACGCTGAAACCTTAAGTATGGCAGAGATAGAAAAACAAATTGCAGAGTATTCTAATAAGGCACAAGCAGGCCAATTAAGTATTGAAGATATAACGGGCGGAACTTTTACGCATTTCAAATGGCGGCGTTTTTGGTTCCTTGATGTCTACCCCAATATTAACCCTCCTCAAAGTGCTATTTTGGGCATGCATAAAATTCAAGAAAGACCCGTTGTGGAAAATGGTCAAATTGTCATTCGGCCCATGATGTATGTGGCATTGTCCTATGATCATCGCGTGATTGATGGCGCAGAATCCGTTCGCTTTTTAGTGACGGTTAAAGAATTATTAGAAGATCCGGCAAGGTTTGCATTGGGCATATAGAAGATTTTTATATTTTTATCCATGAAGGAAAAGCGAATTTATGAATTTACATGAATATCAAGCCAAACAATTGTTTACTGAATATGGCTTCCCAATACCGAAGGGAGCAACGTAGCCCAAACAGTTGAGCAAGCTTTACAAGTCGCAGATGGTATTAATGGCTGCGACCATTGGGTTGTTAAAGCACAAGTTCATGCCGGTGGACGAGGTAAAGCAGGTGGGGTTAGATTAGTCAAAAATAAAGAAGAATTGGCTGAAATTGCCACGAAATTTATTACATACTCGATTGGTGACTTATCAAACCGATGCAAAAGGGCAACCCGTAAATGAACTGCTCATTGAAGAAACTTGTGATATTGATAGAGAATTATATTTAGGTGCGGTTATTGATCGAGCCTCACAACGTATTGTTTTTATGGCATCAGAAGAAGGTGGGGTTGACATTGAAAAAGTCGCGCATGAAATCACCTGAAAAAATTTTAAAAATAGCTGTTGATCCCTTACTGGGTGTCATGCCTTATCAATGTCGTGCATTTGGCATTTGCACTTTCTTTGACTGAAACTCAAACTAAACAATTAGTAAAAATCATGAATGGTCTTAGGTAAAATGTTTGTTGATATAGATTTAAGCCTTATTGAAATTAATCCTTTGGTCATAACTAAAAAAGGGAATTTGCTTTGTCTGGATGGCAAAAATAAATGTTGATGATAATGCGCTTATATCGGCATGAAAAATTAAGAAATATGCGAGATACTACGCAAGAAGATCCACGTGAACTATTAGCGCAGGGAATGGGAATTAAATTATATTGCCTTGGATGGTGATATTGGATGTATGGTGAATGGTGCAGGTCTTGCGATGGCAACGATGGATCTCATTAAATTAAATGGAGGAAATCCTGCTAATTTTTTAGATGTAGGTGGTGGTGCCACTGAAGAACGCGTGAAAGAAGCTTTTAAAATTATTTTATCCGATAAAAAAGTAAAAGCAGTATTAGTGAATATTTTTGGGGGAATTGTGCGTTGTGATTTCATTGCAGAAGGAATTATAGGTGCAGTGGGTGAAGTTGGTATCAAAATTCCTGTGGTGGTGCGCTTAGAAGGTAATCGATGCGGATATAGGAATCGCAAATGCTAAACAAAAGTGGTTTAAATATTATTGCTGCAAAATCTTTTACGGAGGCAGCAGAGGCCGTTGTTAAAGCAAGCAATCAAGAATGCGCTTCGCAAATGAATTTTAGGCGTTGTTACTTTGTATAGGAAATAGGAAATCTATGAGTATATTAATCAATAAAAACACCAAAGTTATTTGTCAGGGCTTTACGGGTAATCAAGGCACTTTTCATTCAGAACAAGCCATTGAATATGGTACCAAAATGGTGGGGGGCGTTACACCCGGCAAAGGGGGGCAAAAACATTTAGGATTGCCGGTTTTTAATACCGTGAAAGAAGCCGTGGAAGAAACCCATGCAGATGCCAGCGTAATTTATGTACCAGCGCCTTTTGGTAAAGATTCTATTATAGAAGCCATAGAAGCAGGGATTAAATTGATTGTTTGTATTACCGAAGGTATTCCGGTTCTAGATATGCTCGCCGTTAAATATTTTATGCAAGATAAAGATGTTATCCTAATTGGTCCTAATTGCCCTGGCGTTATCACCCCTGGTGAATGCAAAATGGGTATTATGCCAGGACAATATACATATGCCTGGAAAGGCAGGTATTGTTTCTCGATCAGGCACATTAACTTATGAAACAGTCAAACAAACTACGGATGTTGGCCTCGGGCAAAGTACTTGCGTTGGTATTGGGGGCGATCCCATTGCTGGGACCAATTTTGTTGATATTTTAAAATTATTTGAAAAAGATCCTCAAACGGAAGTCATCGTGATGGTTGGGGAAATTGGGGGAACAGCAGAAGAAGAGGCAGCCCATTATATTAAACAACATGTAAAAAAACCGGTAGTCTCTTATATTGCCGGGGTTACCGCTCCTGCTGGCAAACGTATGGGACATGCAGGTGCTATTATTGCGGGTGGAACAGGAACTGCCGCTGAAAAATATAAAGCCCTAGAAGAGGCAGGTGTCAGAACAGTTAAATCTCCTGCAGAGATTGGTAGGGCTGCAAACGAGGCCTTAGGGTAGCTATCACCTTCGGGTGTATTAACTAGAACAATACTGCTTTTTTTGCTTTTTGGAGCTGAAAATCTGCAGGTTTCCAAAATTCAAACCTAATTACTTCAAAGATTAAATTGTGTTATTAAACTAGTTTTATATATGGTATACATTATTCTCAAAAAGAATGGAAAATGACGATTCTTTGGGAGAAAATGTAACATTAAAATATCTCAAAGCATGTTAAACTCTTCAGAAATATTGAAATAGTTTACTTTGGCTAGTCACATAATATATATTGGATCAGAATCTAATAATTTTTTGTTGAGGTAAAATAATATGGCAGCCATCGCACCGGCAATCAGTAGTAGTAGAGAAGTTTCAGCAACAAACTACAGAAAAAGAGTTGAACAACTAACCGAATTAATGACCCCAATTAATGCTAATAAGGGGTCCAATAATTGTGGTCATGTAGCATTGCGATTAAACAGTTATTTGGCAGATTTAGATGGCTTAGCTTTAAAAAAACAACAGGGTATTAGCTTTAATATCCCGCCTATTCCAACTAGCAATGCAGACCAGCTTTTCCATTTTCATTATCCTTCTAAGACTAGAATTGAATCGATGACTACAAATAACTCGGCATTAGTAACGCGTTGTACTTTTGATAAAGTCAAGATTTCTGAACTGATAGATTTAACTCAAGATGTAGGACGAAATGCTATTCAAATGGAAATTATTGAAGAAACTGAAAACAAATCTTTAACCCTTAAACATGCCACCACTGATACAATTGTCGCTGAGTTAAGAGCGCTTCGTCGAAGAGCATCTGATAATACTGCATTTGGTTTTTTGGTCCTTGCTCGCCCAATTAGTTTTCAGTTACATATCATTAATTTTTTTGTAGATAAGGATAACCAAGTTTATTTTTTAGATGCACAGCCGGATCCTGTTTATGTTAAGGATGTCCTTCTTAGTGGTTATATTAAAGACATTTTTTACGCCTCCAGTGTGCCAGCACCCATTTTAACGAATAATCCTAGTACAGCATCAATCGGAAGACAAGACAGTCCTATCAACACAAAAATCAAGCAAGAGGATATGATGTTCGAACCACCTTCTTTAGAAAAAATAAGAGAAGATATCAAACCCAGTAGTGAAAGCAGTATCTTATCTGCAACAGAGAAGGTAGCAAAAGATTGGTTTGATTTAGCACTCACCACAACAGAAATTAAACAAAGAGTGGAATATGTGCAAAAATCAGCTGCTTTGGGTTACGCAAAAGCCCAGGCTGAACTGGGTTCCTGTTATGCAAAGGGCCTGGGCGTTCCTAAAGACCCAGTCAAAGCTTTTCAAAATTATGACTTATCAGCGAAGCAGAATCATGCTTTAGGACAATTTGGTCTTGGGGAGTGCTATCGATTAGGAATAGGTGTAGCTGTAGACCCAGTCAAAGCTTTTCAAAATTATGACTTATCAGCGAAGCAGAATCATGCTGGGGGATATTGTGGTCTTGGAAAATGCTATCGACACGGCATAGGAGTAGCTGTAGACCCAGTCAAAGCTTTTCAAAATTATGACTTATTAGCGAAGCAGAATCATGCTTTAGGACAATTTGGTCTTGGGGAGTGCTATCGATTCGGAATAGGAGTAGCTGTAGACCCAGTCAAAGCTTTTCAAAATTATGAGTTATCAGCGAAGCAGAAACATGCTGGGGGATATTGTGGTCTTGGAAAATGCTATCGACACGGCATAGGAGTATCTGTAGACCCAGTCAAAGCTTTTGAAAATTATGACTTATCAGCGAAGCAGAATCTTGCTGAGGGACAATATGGTCTTGGGGAATGCTATCGATTCGGAATAGGAGTAGCTGTAGACCCAGTCAAAGCTTTTCAAAATTATGACTTATCAGCGAAGCAGAATCATGCTGGGGGATATTGTGGTCTTGGAAAATGCTATCGATACGGCATAGGTGTAGCTGTAGACCCAGTCAAAGCTTTTGAAAATGATGACTTATTAGCGAAGCAGAATCATGCTTTAGGACAATATCGTCTTGGGGAATGCTATCGATTCGGAAGAGGTGTAGCTGTAGACCCAGTCAAAGCTTTCCAAAATTATGATTTATCAGCGAAGCAGAATCATGCTTGGGGATATTGTGGTCTTGGGGATTGCTATCGATTCGGAATAGGAGTAGCTGTAGACCCAGTCAAAGCTTTTGAAAATTATGACTTATCAGCGAAGCAGAATAATGCTCCAGGACAATGTGGTCTTGGGGAATGCTATCAATACGGAATAGGAGTTCCTATTAATTTAATTAAAGCAAAACATTTTTATGGCTTATCAGCTAGTCAGGGATTTGCAATTGCGCAGGCTGAATTGCAAAAATTAGAACAAAATCCCCAACCTCAGAAACTGATAGCCACAAATCAGAAAAGTGCTCAAGAACTTGAAATGCATGAGACGTTGAAAAAACAGAGTGAACAAATAAAGGAATTAATGTCGAAAATCTCGAATTTGGAAAATACAGTCACAACATTAAACAAAGAAGTGAATTCCTTAAGAGGAGCTGCCGCTCCTGCCGTTATTGCTATTGCACCTGCTCCTATACCCTCAGTTCCTTCAGCCTCCGCTTCAAATGGGACTCGTAAACGAACCAACACCTCTGCATTTGTTAATAGCGATGATCATTTAATAAGCGGGGAGGCCGAAGATAGCCTACAAAGACTGAAAACTAGGGATCCTAAAAGAGCAAGGCATTGAAATAGTGGATTTACGCGATCATCAGATTGTTGCTGAGTGAGCTGCTATTTTTTCCATCTTCACGTTCTGTATCGAACAACTCAATTCTTATTTGTTTGTTTCCCCAACGCAAATGTTGGATAATTGACTAATTTGTTTTCTTTTATCATAATAATAGAGAATCAGGATCTCAATCCCTAAAATTTGCGGTAGAATAGGCCTAGGCTTTTGGTCTTTGATTACTTTTCTTATTTCTTATACAGGGGTTATCCAGGTTCGTACCCCAAGGATACTAGCCATGAATATGATGCGTACTTTTGGTAAAAAAAGATTTATTTTAAGCTCAATCATTTTATGTTTTATTAGCTATTTTCTTGCTGCTCCATGGGTAATGGCGGAAATGGCTTCACAGCGCAGCTCAGTTGCTACTGCTGCAAAAGTGAAGTCTTATGGTCAATTTTTTGAAACCAGAGATATTTCTTCACTTCTCCCGATGGTAGATAAGCAAACTTTGGTTATTTTTGATATTGATAATATTATTTTTAGAACCAAAACCTTATTCGGTAGCCCAGAATGGGCAAAGCAACTCATCAATCAGGAAATGAGTAAAGGAACGAGCCGAGAGGCCTCTTCAAAAAAATTATACCCGATATGGATGAAAGCGCAAAAATATGCGGATATAGTGCTACTGGATAAACAAATTTTGCCCGTTTTAAAAGCGGTACAAAAGAAAGCCTATGGCTTTATTGGTTTAACCTCACGCCAACCGGCTGCTGCAGAAATTACCGAGTGGCAATTAAATAAATTTGATATTGATTTTAGTCGCAGTAGCTTTAGTTTATTTTCTTTTATTTCTTCTTTTAAACATCCTACCTTGTATCGCCAAGGGATTTTGTTTTCCAGTGAATTTTATGAAAAGGGCGCTGTATTTTCCTCATGGATGGAACAAATAAAATCGCAAATTAACAAAAAAAATGCCATAACCAAAATTATTGTAATAGATAATAAAGAAAAAAATCTTCAATCCATGGCCGATGCTGCAGAAGCTTTAGGTTTGGAATTCGTGGGGCTTAAGTATTCTGCCATCGAGCCATTCAAGAAAAAAGTCGATCCAGCATTAATTGAAAAAGAGAAAGAGATATTGATGAATAATCTTTCTGATTCAGAAACTTGGTTGTTTTTGGAAAATGCGGGATCATATAAAGGCGGGGAAGAAGGAGTTGAGATGGAGCACGTAGATTAGACTGTTTCATACTCATATTGTTTCGATTTAGAATAACTCGCCTCAAAAACCCAATGTTTCTTTTCCTGTTCTAAAGCATCATTTTGAATTGCTAAACGAATAGCCGCCAATAAGCGATTCATAAAAGCAACATTATGAATACTAATCAATTGGAAAGCTAAAAGTTCGCGAGCTTTTAATAAATGATGTAAATAGCCTTTAGAGTACTTTTGACAGGTCAGGCAAGGGCAATCGGGTTCAATAGGGTTCCCATCTAAACGATAAATGCCATTCATCAAATTAATATGATCACCACCCTTACCTTCTCTTAAATGAGGAGGGCGAACTAAAGCACCCCCATGCCTTGCTAAACGTGTAGGATGTACACAATCAAAGGTATCAATACCTTGTGCAACACCGGCGAAGATATCGTCTATGCCACCTATACCTAAAAGATGGATCGGTCTTTCTGGATCTAATTGCTGCGCCGTCATTTCAACCACGTCTCGCATCTGATTTTTATCAGCGCCTAAGGAACCACCGATGGCATGACCAAAAAAAGCATGTTCGTTCACAAAATCACAGCTTGCTTGACGTAAATCTGGATAAATACCTCCTTGGATAATGCCGTAGAGCGCTTGCTTGCCATCATCACCTGCAGTAAAAGCATTTAAACTTCGTAAGGCCCAACGATGACTCATCTGCATCGATTTTTCGGTATATTCTTTGCTAACATGAAAAGGCGTGCATTCATCTAAAACAACAATCAAATCGGCGCCTAATTTTCTTTGGATATCGATGGATCTTTCTGGCGTTAACAAATGTTTGCTGCCATCGAGATAAGAACGAAATAACGCGCCCTCTTCAGTAATTTTTAAAAGGGATTTATTTCTTGCTGTATCGCTTGCTTGGGATCGTCTACCTTTTATTTCATCGGCAACGGAACCATGACCCAGACTGAAAATTTGAAAACCTCCGGAGTCGGTTAATAAGGGTCCATCCCAACCCATAAAACGATGTAATCCACCAAAATGAGCCACTACTTCTGCACCGGGTTGAATCATTAAATGATAGGTATTGGCTAGCATAAATTGTGTACCGCTTGTTTTCATATCTGCCGGTGAAACCGCTTTGATAGCCGCTTTGGTAGCACAAAAAATAAAAGCAGGCGTTTTAACAATACCATGAGGAGTAACCAAACGACCCAAACGAGCGCGAGAATTGAGAGCCTGATACTCTATGGTAAAGCTAAAAGATTTGGGGCTAGAGTGAGAATAAGCATTAGAGCTTTTACTTGAATTAAATGGTTGAAGCATATAAAGCCCTTCTCGGAAGAAATCGATAACTGATATACATAATGGGCGTAGAGATTAATGCAACAATCGCCCTTGCTAATAGAGTCCCTAGAATATAGGTAAAAATAAGGGTTCTAAAACCAACGGGTTCTGGCGCTAAAATCACCCAGGCGAGCAAACTAAAAAGTACCGTATCAATCAGTGCCGAGCAGAGCGTAGATCCCAAAGTTCTGAACCATAAATATTTTTGTTTGGTCAATTTTCCGAAAGCTTGAAAGATGGCAATATCAGAAAATTGGCTGATGGCAAAAGCTAATAAGCTTGCGAATAGTAATCGAGGCGATGGGGTAAATAAGAAAGCGATAGCTTTTTCTGCCATAGTCATTTGCTCAATGCCATTCACCTGTACACCCAAACCTTCTGCAGTAATAGGGGGGTGTCCTACCGCAATCACCATAAATAACGTCATTAATAGTTGGGCAATAAAACAATACCAAACACCTTGTTTTGCTGTATGGTTACCAAAATGCTCGGTTAGGATGTCACTACATAAATAGGTGGTGGAAAATAATATAGTGCCCATCGCAACAGGTTCTGCAGAAAATGCAAATTGCACCCCCTGTAATACTTGAATATTGGAAGCAAGCACAGCCACAATAGTGTATATATAAAGACCTTGTTCACCAAAATATTTTAGAAGCAAAAGAATGGAAACAATACACGCTATCAACAGAATGAGCGATATCAGTTCGGCAGGCAAACTTTGTAAATATTGAATGAGGGGAGTTAAAATAGTATCCATTGTAGAAATCTTGTTACCTTGGTGATTGATTTACTTCGTCATTCATGCAATTCATGAAGTAGCTTATGAACTTAATGAATGTATGGGTGGTGATTTATCCTGATTTTCAATCAAGGCTATGCCCAAACATTGCTAATTTAAGTCGTTTAGCTTATCAGTTCCCTTGATGAATTGTCAAGGCTTGTTGCAGGTTTTTAACGGGCTTGTGGCTGGCAATCCCTGAGCGATGTCTGAATATCATTGCATGCTTGAGATGTGTGTCAGTTATATTAGATATTTGAAAAATAAAAGATATCAGTATGCACTAACGACTGTGTTGACCAAAATCTGTTTCACGGTATAATATCATCTTTCCTTGGGCCGTTAGCTCAGTTGGTAGAGCAGCGGACTTTTAATCCGTTGGTCGATGGTTCGAATCCATCACGGCCCACCAACCATATTTGGTCCGTACCGGACACATAGGTTACATTTTATTCCGGAGACATGGGTAACCCTTTAGGCCCAAAAGGGTTCTGTAAAGGTTCCAGTCTACACGATTCTTCATCAAAATACCCTAAATCATAATCCATAAAGCTTACCAACCAAATCTTATCTTCTGGTTTTATGATGACTGGCTTTACATGCAATCCTACGCCAAATTCATTAAGTTGGATCTGGCGTAAGTTTTATGAAAAAAATTCAATTTCCAAAATCAACTCCATTTTAAGACCAAAAGAATCATTAAGTTGCACAATAAATTTTCACCCTCACCAAACCCACAAAATTTATGAGCGAGTAAACTCTATTTATTAACGGGTAAACTCTGTGAAGCTATGCAAAAAGCTTCCAATGATGCTATAGAAGCATTCAAACCCGCATCTAACGAATCGGTAGAAATAATCGAAGAACATAAACTATCCGTGGGTTGACTACCCGTAGCTTGGGGACCTAGAACACGACTCATTATTAATGGTGTTGCATATTTACTTTGTGTTAATGAACCTGAAGCGGATATTTCTACGCTTTGTTTTAGATTTGTGTCAGCTGTCACTGATGCAGTTTGCGGTGAAGAAGTAGTATTACTTGCTGGCACAACTTCAGCTGCTATTATAGCACTTGTAAATGTAACAACAGGTGCTACTACTGCTGTGGCACAGCTTACCGGAGTTTGTATTACTGCTGTATTACTTATCGGTGCAACAATGCCGCTTGCTGAAACGATTTCCTTTTCATCTTTTTTATGTTTAACATCATTCATCTTATCTTGTGCTTCATTACGCATATACTCTGTTATTAATGCTTTTAATATACCTATTTCACTTAAAAAATGTTTTAGCAGCGGGTCATCATCCGCTTTTTTAGAAAGTATCGAATCGTTAGCCACTTTAATTGTCAACGCATCAATGATACGAATTAAACTTAGTTTGTCATTTTGAAATGTGTTCGAAATTTTTAAGGTGTCTGAAATCAATTTTTTTAACTCGGGATAATGGGCATCTTCAGCAATACTTTTTAAATCTTGATAACTGTTCAAAATCGATCTTTTTTGCACTTCAACACAACACATAAAATACTGCTTTATCAGAAAAGTAATAAGGTATTTTTTGCAATCCAGATCATTCAAGGGAACTATGTGAAAATCTGCTTCTGCGAGAAATGAATCGGAATAGACTTGCATGTTAGGACTTTCTACTTTTAACAAATAGAAATAACTTTGAATCAGTTTCTCTAATCTTCCAAGTTGAAGAGCTGAATTAGAATCTATACGTAGTTTCTCTAACATGGTTCTATGACCGCTAATTGTCAAATCTACGAAAGGTTGGGCCTGTTGCTTAAGTGCAGGTTCTAGATAATTGATAATAAGAGAAAGTTCTTGACCAATCTCTGTTGCAGTTTCTATTTTTATTTTTCCATTTTGTGTTTGAAATAAATTCGGAATTTTAATATTAAACCAAGGTATAGTTGTGTGAGTTGCTGAGTGAATGTACTCATCAAATTGTTCGATCATGTAGAATATTAGCCAATCATTGATTGTCATGGTCTATACCGCCTTTGCTACTTAAACTAAATGATTTATCGTATCTCTTGGCAAATGTCAACTTTAAGGTCGACATAGAACAAATGTTATATAGCGAAGACACTTTTGTGAAAGTTTTTTAAAAGATCGGTATTCTCGGCGCACATCTTCTGTCGGGTGGGTTGTCCGAAGCGGTGAGCGGTGGCTCCCATTAAGTAGGCTTTCCCAATGAAATCAATTCAGGATCCCAATTTGCATATTGGATAGCAGCGCGATAAGCGGATTCAAAGAAATTTAACAGCATTTTTTCAGGATTCGGTGCATTTCTCACCACGTCGTAATCCAGGATATGTTCCCCTAGTAGAATCTCGCTCCAAAAGGCTTCAGAAGGTTCCATAATGGCTTTTTCAATGCCCTCTGGTTTTGGGTAAACAAAAGCAAAAAATGCGGGTTTTTCATATTTTTCGCTACCAGCCCAAAAGCCTACCTCAATTTGATGCACGTCCATTCCATTTCGTTCTATATAGCCCGCTTTAGACATATCAACTGGAATATTACGATATCGGGCATCTCGTAAGTCTAGTGTCCCCCACATTAACCCAACGGGAGGGGAAATTCCCTTAAAATGAGCATGGTATTGATCTAAAACTTGATAGGTACTGATTAGAATTTGCCACCAATTTTTTGCTAGTCTTGGATCATACGTTCTTTCTTGATAATCATTATCAAAAGCGATTGCATTGGGTATTTCTTGGGGCATTGGATTTAACTTGATATCGATGCCGAGTTTTTCTAGATGTGATTTAAATGTTGAAAATAAAGCTGCAATAGAAGTGGAGGCAATGGAAAATTGACTGGTTTTCTCCCAACTGGTTTCAAAATTCACGCAATGAAGAATAAAATCAACTGAAACTTGAAAAACACCGGTTGTTTTTGGCTTATGAGTTGTTTTGTTGTTTGAACTGTTGTTTGAACGGTTTATAGTTTTATCTTGACCATTTATATGATGGATATTTAAATAGGAAATAGGGCCTGTGGTAACACCTCGCGCTGTTAACCATAAGGGTACATTTGCCCAATGTGCTTCGAAGGGCGTTATGAGTTTTAACTTGCCTAACATTTGCAATAATCTATGAATGAAATAGAGGGTAGGTTGAGATTCCTGATAGGATAATGGAGGCCAGGGCTGATACGATTCTAATACTGAATTTGGAATTGTCGGTGTAGAATCTGGGTCATTCATTTATTGTTTCTCCTGAAAAACAAAACATAACCTTGTTCATGGTTCTTCTTATCATTTTAATTAACCTGCTTAATATTAATATAACACTTTTACAAAACTGTATTCGATATTTTGCTCCTATCCCTTCGAAGATGTGCCGATATATAATCATGACTCAAGAAACAAATGACCATAGAACATACAGAGATTTAATACAGAATCGTTTCCCCCCCTACGTTCAGCAAATGGGGTGGACAGGTCGATTATCGGAATTTCTGAGCCTGGGTGTTCGTTTGCCTATCATCGGCACTTTGCTACAAGAATCCTTTTCTTTGGTTTGTATAGCGTTGAACCGATTTCGTCGAAGAGGTGATTATGCAGGACTTTATAATCTATTGGTCCATACCTTACTGGGAACATCTTTTCGCAAAAGCCAAACCTATCGTTGGTGGTATCTCATGCGTTTTGGTGTAGCAGTGGCTCAGGAACGCCAAATTAATTGGCTCATTCGAGATCTGATCTTAGAGGATAATTTAATTATCATAGGATCCTTGGGGCCTAGGCCTTGGAAAGGGTATGATGTCGCCTATACCTTTGTTGGTTATTCCCTTTGGTTATTTGAACGGGGCGATATCCAAGGTTCCATTAATATGGTACAAATTGCCGTACAGGCAGATGACACTTGGGGTTACCCGGAGTATTTGCATGGTTGGTATGGTTTATTTACCCAGGGTGTTAATTCTGTTGAACATTTTACACGTGCAGTTCAAATTGATTGGAGTTTTTTACAACGTATGAAACAAGATAGAACCTGTAGACGGTACCCTGAAATGTTAAAAGAAGTACAAAGAAGAACATTGGTTTCAAAATGAATGCTGCCTTCGAAATAGCTTTAAAGAAATTACAGAATGAAAATGTTATGGCTGCCTTGTCAGGAATTAGACGAGGTTTTGAAAAAGAATGTTTAAGAGTGGATAAGTCAGGGCATATTGCCATGACGCCGCATCCAAAAGCACTGGGTTCGAATCTAACACATCCCATGATCACGACAGATTTTGCTGAATCCTTACTTGAATTTGTAACGCCTCCTATGTCTAATATTACCGATTTATTTTCATGCTTATTGGAATTACATCAATATACCTATGCATCTTTAGACAAAGATAAAGAATCCTTGTGGGGATCTAGTATGCCCTGCCATTTGCCAAAAGACTCTAATATTGCCATTGCACAATACGGCACTTCTAATCCAGGCGTACTGAAATATTATTATCGAGTGGGTTTGGGTCATCGATATGGCAAACGAATGCAAATGATCGCAGGCGTGCATTATAATTTTTCTTTTTCAAGGGATTTTTGGAGAGTCTGGAAACGAGCAGCAGAAAAACAACTAGCGGAAAATTCAGCAGCTCAATCCTCTGGCGATACGACTAAAGAAAATAACTTTAACAGAATCGATATCAAAAATTGTTCTGAAAAAGACTTTATTTCTGAAAGCTATTTAGGCATGATTCGTAATGCTTTTCGCTTAGGATGGCTTTTGCCTTTATTGTTTGGTGCTTCACCTGCTATGGCCGCTGGATTTATTAATGCTGCGGCTTTAAAAGGTAGTCATACTGCTTTGCAGTCATCCCCACAAGATACTTTATTTCTACCCTATGCTACGTCATTACGCTTAAGTGATTTTGGTTACCAGAATAAAACCAAACCCATTGTTGAAGTTTCCTATAATTCCTTTCCTGCGTTTTTGAAAAGTTTGGATCTGGCTGTGCATACTCGAGATCCAGAATTTGCCAAAATTGGTATTAAGGTAAACGGGAAATATCAACAACTGAGTGACTGTGTCCTACAGGTTGAAGACGAACACTATGCGCTATTAAGACCCAAACGAGTGACAGGGTCAGGAGAGCGTATGTTGCCTGCTTTAGAGAAAGAGGGCATTGAATATCTTGAGATCCGCGCCCTAGATTTAGCTCCCTTTTCTGCTTTAGGGATTGAAACTGAAACCGTTTATATTTTAGATACATTTCTTATTCTCTGTTTGCTGTTAGATTCCCCTTTGTTGACAAAAGAAGAACAGGAGAAAATAACAATTAACCACCAACGAGTGGTGAAAGAAGGACGAAAACCAGGTCTAAAATTAATGACTGCAGGGGGTGAAGAACGCTTGATGCTAGACCTTTGTCATGATATGCTAGCAGCCATGAAGGCCATTGCTGATTGCTTAGACAAAGCGTATCAGGAATCCTTTAATGAAAAACCATTTTCAAAAGCGATTCGGAAAGCAGAGGGTTGGGTAGCCGATTTCAATACACTTCCTTCCGCTGGTATCTTGGCTGAGATGCTCGAGAACCAGGAATCTTATTGTAAATTTGCAAATCGCCACTCGCAAATACACGAGGAGCTAATTAAAAAACTTGCATTCAATGAGGTGGACTTTGAAAAATATGCAAAAGAAGCAGAACAGTCTTTGGAAGAGCAAAAGATATGGGAGCAAAATAATCGACAATCTTTTGATGAGTATCTACAAAAATTTTTAGAGCCATAACCCTACTCTTCGCGAATGAATTTTAGACGTTGTTGCCTTTGCTTTCTCGTAATCTTCATTTACTAATGTAAACTATGGTTGCTCGAAGCTCGGGGCCTAGCCTAAAAAATCCATTCTCTTTGAGTATAATATGTAAATGGTATGTAAAAAAATGGAAGAAGGAAGGAATAGATATGCGCTATAAAATTGCAAAATTACTAGGTTTAACTGCAATATCTTTGATGATAGAATCTGCATGGGCACTGCAGGTACAGGAAAAAACGCCGACCCTCGGTGATCTCGCGCAAAAGTTTATTGTTGGAACAGAGTTATTAACCCGCTTAGTATTAGTATTTTGTGTGTCCATAGGCATTATTTTGGTCATTTCCGCTATTCTTGCCTTCCGAGCGCATATACAAAACCCAAAATTCTCACCTCTAGATAGACCATTTTTTCTTTTGCTTTTTGGTTTAGTTTTAATTGCGCTACCCTATTTCGGAGATATCTTTGCACCCACAGGGAGTGTTTTGGAACTTAAAAAGGAAGAAGCTAAAACTAAGATGGTAGCGCCGATTGATATTGATGCACCTTTGGAACTCGGAAACGAATATGATCATTAATGCTCAACATTTAGATCTTATTTTTTTTCTGTAATGCTTGTGTAGCTTCTATTTTTTCTTTTTCTGCCATCATTTGTTTCCAAGCAGGACTGCCAGATTTAGTATATTCCATGGCATAATCAAGCTGTTTTAAAGCCTCCTTAAATTCGCCACGCGCACTATGCCAGGCTCCTTGAGTTTGGTGTAAAGCGACTGGACGTTTTAGAAGTCTGTAACTTTTTACCAATTGTTGTAATAATTGCAGATCTTCTGGATACATTTTGCGATGCTTGCATAATATTTGTTCTGCCGTTTCCACTTGTTTTGCGGCCAATAAGGCTTCTGTGTATCTTATAACAACCGGATGCAAACGGGGATACTTCTCGAACAGGGGCTTTAAAAGTGAGAGCGCCTCTTCAAGTTTACCCAGCTCTATATCAAGTTCGGCACGAGTTAGAGTAAAAATCCAAATATCTGGGTATTGTTCCTCTAACGACAATAAAATTTTTTCTGCTTCCATAGATTGTTTGTTTTTGGCTAAAGCTAGAGCAAAAGTATATTCTAAAGCCGTTCTGTGTTGATATTGATTTTTAGCCATTTTATCTGCTAGACGCGCTAATCTTTGTTTTGGACTTTCTAGTGTTTCTGCTCCTATTCTGGCTCGTACCAATTGATAGAAAAGTTCATCAGAAGGTTTGGGCTCGTAACGTAGATGTTTTAAACGATTGGTACTATCCGCGATACGAGACTCGTGTACAGGGTGGGTGAGTAAATATTCCGGGGGTTTTTCATTGTAACGGGTTTTTTGGCTAAGAATACGAAAGACTTCTGGAAAAGCTTTTGGATCAAAACCAGCCTTAGCCATTATTTGTATGCCGATATTATCCGCTTCTTTTTCATGATCTCGAGTGTAATTAATGAGTCTCTGCACATGAGCACCCATAACGGCTTGCGCTAAATGTGCACCAGCTTCGGGAGAGCCTAATGCACCTAAGACCAGGGCGCCTAATAATTCTGCATAAGTAAGTGGTGTCATTTTTTTATTATCTGTAAAAATCCTTGCAAGATGGCGCTGTGCAATATGAGCCGTTTCATGCGAAAGTACTGCAGCCAATTCCGCTTCATTTTCTAAAGCGAGAATAAGCCCTGTATGTACAGCAACATTACCCCCTAAGAAAGCAAAGGCGTTTAAAACCGTGCTATCAAAACCAAAAAATTTCAATTTAAAATCAAGCCGATAATTCAGACTTTCTAATGAGGTTGTTAATTTGCGACTCAGGGTATTTAAGTATTCATCAACGACGGGATCTGACACTAATAAATCGCTGGCCCGTAATTGTTGCATAACCCCTTGACCTAAAATGGCCTCTGTTTGTGCAGTAAGTGCCACATGAGATCGTTCCCCCTCATTGGGGATATTAGATTCTATGATTGTGGCCCCTGACCAGGGATATATCATAGAAAAACTCATAAAGAATATAATAAGAACAAGTTTATTTTTTTTCATTTGCGTTGCGTCTTATCCCCTATTTAATCTGATATGGAATCTGACAAAGTGGCAATAACCTTCGTAGATAACCTAGATAATACCAAATGGGCAGCGTTTACGCCACTTTGAACCGCAGCCTCTAGGCTTGCTGGGTAACCTACCTCTGTATAATCGCCTGCCAAAAATATCCCTGGAATGGGAAGTTTTGCCAAAGGGCGGTCCGTTTCAATGCCAACTCGACAAGAAAAAGCGGCTTTTTTTTCTGTGATGACCTTATAATTTTTTACTGGGCCAAGGTGTCGAAATTTTTGTTTGAGCTCTTGATATAAAATTGTGACCAAAGAAGAATGACTAAGTTCTAAATGTTCCCCTTTGCCCGTTATCACGATGCTTAAAATATTGGGCTCCCCGACTGTGATCCTATCAAATAACCAATGTCCCGTTTGTTGAACTAAACCTAATAGAAAATAGGGAAGTTTTATAGGTTTATCAAATTCTAGATAGACCGTCGTAATGGGTTGAAATTGGAATTTCTCCAATTTATGTTGCCAAGTTGCTAATTCGGAATAGGAGGAGAGGTGGGGGGATAATAATTTTGCTGCCTGATCGGGGGGAATAGCTAAAATCACATTTGCTGCCTTGTAAGTTTGATTTTTAGTTTGAATACTATGTCGAGATCGGTTGTTCAAGATAAGGGATTGAACCCTTTGATTGTAATGGATATGTGCGCGTTGCTGATTAAGATAATGCAGCATCGGTTTTGGAAATACATGGCTTAAATTTGTTTTGGGAAATAAGAAGTTTGAATGTTTATTTTGTTTTGCAAAAGTATTCTTCAAAACTTGCAAAAAAACCTGTGCAGAAGCTTCTGCAATTGGCGTGCTTAACGCAGCCCTTGCTAATGGTTCCCACAAATGTGCAATTAACGCTGGGGGTTGGCGATATTCTAATAATAATTCTTGTACCGATATATCATGACTTATTTCAAAGTGCAAAATGCTTAAAGCGCGATAAAATCTTAACGCAGCCTTCCTTTCTTGCTTTGAAAAACCCTTTGCTGTTATGAAGGCTAGCATTAAATTAAGTGGATAAAGCAAGTTGTTAAATTTTAAATCAATTCCACTATCGCTACTCTCTATCCAGAGTCTTAACGGTAAACGCGTAAAAACGCTATTTTCTGCAATACCAATGGCATGCAATAATGCGAGAGTATGCTGATAAGCCCCTATTAATATATGTTGGCCATTATCGACTTCCATTGTTTGAAAAGAAATAGCCCGAGCACGCCCTCCAGCTTTCGGAGCTGCCTCTAACAAGGTGACTTCCACCCCATTTTGAGCCAATGTCACTGCTGCAGAAAGACCCGCCCACCCAGCCCCCACTACTATTACTTTTTTCTTAGGACTATTCATTTCTGAATTTATATCTGCATTTAAGTTTTGATTTAGGGAATTATTATGAATCATAATTCATGTTGAGTTTATTGACATTGAGGTCATTCATTTTGGATTCACTGACTTTACTTAAATGGCGCTGAGCTATTTTATTGTTTTTTCTAGTGCTACGCCATGCGATCCAAAATTTGCGCAAAGGCGTTAAACTAATGCGTTGATGGAGCACTTTAAATTTAGAGTTTTCTATTTCCTTCAGTAATGCAAAATAAATTTCGCCCATAATAAGCCCAGAAATTTGGGCTGCACGATCAACCTCGGGTAAAGTTGCAAGTGCTTTTTCATAATATTCTCTAGCTCGATTGGCTTGATGCTGCATTAAATTTCTAAAATTTTCGCTATATTGCTTTTTTAAAATATCCGCTGGAGATAAATTAAATTGTCGCAACTCATCTTCCGGGATATAAACACGACCCATATTTGCGTCTTCGCCGACGTCACGAATAATATTGACAAGCTGCATAGCTGTTCCTAAATGTTTAGCATATTCTAAAGTCTGCGTATCCTGGTAACCAAAAATTTCCGCTGCTAATAACCCTACGCAACTCGCTACACGATGACAATATACTTTTAAATCATCAAAACTCTGATAGCCATGATATTGTAGGTCCATCGTGGTCCCACTTAAAATATCTAAAAAGAGTTGTTTCTTAAGAGGATATTCTTTGATCGCTTCTGCCAAGGCTCTACCAATGGGATGAAGGGGGCGGCCTAAAAACATCCGATCGATTTCTTTGTACCACCACTCGAGCTTGGTTTTGGCAACTATTTTATCAGTACAATCATCAACAACATCATCCACTTCTCTACAAAACGCATAAAGTGCCTGAATGGCCTGGCGCTTCTTGGGGGGCAAAAATAAAAAACTGTAGTAAAAACTGGTGCCGCTAGCGGCCGTTTTTTCTTTACAATAGAAATCAGGGGTGTTTGTACTCATAATGGATACCCTACCAAAGGGAGCTGCAACTGGCAAGGGCTGAGTAACGGATTGAATTTGTTAGTTAATGTTCATAATTTTTGTTTCGAATTTATAAGCGCTTAATGAATCTGAACAGGAAAGAGTCATCCAACCGAATTCTTGTTTTCCTGTGACTTTGTTGATAACATCCATAAAACATAACAAATGAATAATTCAGGTTCAAAACTCATTCAATAGCGAAGTAGTGGTTGTGAAAACATTAAAAGATAAAATTGAAAATAAAGATTTTAAAGAATTTGTTGAGGCTGTTAACAAATTATTGAGCCATCCGAAAGACATTTCTGATAAAGAATTAAATGAAACCTGGGAGGCCATAACAAAATTCAGAGAATATGCTGGAAAGGAAATAAATGATTTACTAGATAAAGGACAGACAATTTTAGAACATGATCCCAATATTCAATATCCCTATACAGATATTCTTCGTGCAAATCCTTTAATATTATTTTGTATGAATTTTCTCTCCCAATCTCTAGAGAGCAGAAAAGAATTGTTTTGTGAGTTAGAACAATATGAGCCTAACTTTAAAGAAAAACTTAATCCTCTAACACTGTTTTTTGATGTGCATCATACTGTAGGTCCTATTACTTATGGGGGGGATGAAACTAAGTTGGCTGCCTTGGGTTTTGTGCTTTATCCAGAATTAAAAGGTGCTCCTTTTGCTTTATTATTAAGTTTGATTAACCAGTATTATAGGTTTGTTGGGGTATATTCTTATTTACAAAGAATGAATGCTAGATGGCCAGAAGCTTTGAATGACCCAAAATTAATGGCTGAAGAACAACTTAAAGTGGAAAAGAGCCAACAAGAGAATTTACTATCTGATATCAATTCCAAATCACCAGAAGCTTTTGTATATAGTCCAGAATTAAAGAAATCTGTGCAGAAAAGTTTTAAGACTGAAATGCAAAAAGTTGCATTGTTCGCAGAATTTCCTTCTAGTGAATTATATATGGCTGCCCATTCAATTAATTTTGATATTAATGCATGGATAAGCAATCTTCAATCCAGTAAAGTCAGAGTGTTATCCTGTCTTGAAGAAAAAAAACTGATCTTAGAATTGATTAAAAATCTTAAATTAGACTCAGAAGAATTTCCATTGGGTAGAGTGCATGCTGCCAAGCTTTTACATTTCTTATTGGTTAAAGGACAGAGCTTGCCTAAAACGGTAGCCTCTGAAGAACCATGGTTTGCAATGCTGCCTTGGGAAGATTTTCGCGATTATCTTGTTTTCCTATTTGAAAATATAGAGAAGCAAAAAGAAGAGGTAGTAAAATTTTTAAATGAGAAATATCCAAATTTAATATTGCATCATATAATGAAAGGACATTTCTTTATTGCTGAACGACTGGTAGATTTGGGATTGGTAGTGCCCAAAATCAGCTTATCTGATTTCTTAGAACAATCTGTTAGTAAAGCATTGGCGGGCAGTAAGGAAATAAAGAAATATCAAGCGATGCTATTGCTCATGCAGGAAAAAGGAATTCTTACACGTCCTAAGGTAACAGAACTACTGACGAAACTGATTGAACATGATAGAACGCTTGAGATTCAAAAATTAGTGCTAGACAATCTAAAACTCTTATTAAGACATTACATCGAGAATGAGGATGATCAACTAGAAGTCATTAGAGATAATTTTAAAAGATTGTCGGATCTTATGTTGAGCTTTGAGAGAGATTATGCTCTAGCCCTATCTAGCATTTACGATCATCCTATTGTGCAGAGTGCTAATACATTTGCTTTCCGCGGACTTAAATTGTCCGAATCAGCCATAAATGCTAAATTATGCAACAGCTATTTTGCTTATGGACACAGAGCTTCTTTTTATTCATTTTTATCACATGGCTATAATACAACGGTTCATTATAGTTTAGAAAAGGGTCCGCAAATGCCGTGGGCAGGGGGGTCTGAAACCATTCGGGTCAGCCCTACGCAGCATGGAAGCTCGGGATATGCATCCTGCTCCAATAATGCGCATGGTATCTTAATCACCCTGCAATATGGTGCGGGTGATCCTATATTTTTTGGAAACATTCGCCCTCGTATTGGAGAAATGCCGGGAGAAATGGAGGTTCCTATTTGTTTTCCAAATACTATCCTCAAGGTAGAAATAACAGATTGGGATACTGTTACTCTAATAGATAGGCAGGGAATAAAACCTAAAGCTCCCAAAGCTTTTATCTCTGCAACACATGCTAGCGCTACGAAGACAGCTAATGACATGGATAATTCACATTTTGTTAAGTCTATAGAGGAAACTTGCAGAAATCAAAAAAGCCCTAAAGAATACGTTGAATCCTATTCGGTCGATAATTTAATGAAAAGATGGAGTCACCATCATTCGACTTTTAGTTCGATGGCCGCAAGATTAAGAAAGGTTCAGGAAATCTCTGGCTTAGCCCCCCCAATCATACCGATAGTAGCCGATTATTTAGTTTCTGGTTTTCAAATCAATTTAAGCCCAAAGGCAGTTTGTTTTGATTATGGAAGTAATAAGCCATCCACAAACAATAATAATGCTGTTGTTTCAGCGAACAAAAAGCTGCTAATCGATTAAGTACTTAGCGGATATAATAATCAGCATTTATTAGAGTGACTGATTATCCAAAAATAGGATTACCCATTTTTGGATATTAGTTTGTTTTAGGCTTTTCCAGAATCCTAGTCACTGCGTCATCGTGAGCAGCTGCTGTGTGATTACGACGACAAGAACAAAACCCTCGGTTATATAGATAAAATAAACCTGCTGCGACGGCAGCTGCACCCATTATAAGAGGTGCGGTAATTCCGCTTTCAATAGATTCCGGTTTAGGTTCTGTAGCATATAGATTGCGAGCTGTAATTTGAATTTGAGGTCCATCAATAAGTTTAAACGTAGGAGCCATAATGGAGGGTGGTTGTTGAGAACCAACTACTCCTATTACTCGTCCTTCTTCCAATTCTGATCCCAAAAAAGAGTTAACGGGTCGTGCAGAATAAATAGGAACTGGAGTAACGGGTGGAACATGAGTTCTTGCTACTGGATTTTCAGATCCACTAGGTGGTTCTAATAATGGAATAGGTTCTATTAAGTAGGCCTGGAAATTTTTGGCTTGGGTTATAATAAATTTCAAGTTGGAATTCTCATCCTGAACAGGTTGGGAAGCAGATTCAGTTTCCTGTCCATTAGCCATTGCTAATCTGTTTTGTTGTTCAATTTCGGTTTTGCTTTTGGCCATTTTTTATCTCCTAATATTAACTTGGCATCAGTATAAAAAGAAAAGAAAATTAGAGTCAACTCAATAACAATATTGTCTGTTTTTGGAAAATAGTTTATCACTTATATCATCGATTGTTGCAGAAATGTTAATTATAACAATATGTTAACATAAAAGTCAAGTAAATTGATGCAAAATAATCAAGTTGATAAAAGCATAAAAATCAAGTAATATAATACATGAAAGTCAAGTAATTAGGAAAATGTGATGTTACACCAATCCATTGCCGAGGCCTTGTCTAGACTTCGTGCACGAGCAAATTCAAAACATCCTTATATTTTTAGGTCGGATGAAATTTCACGAGCTGACCGTGAATTATTATTAAGAACATCTTGGTTAAGTGAAATAATGAAAGGTTGGTATCTATTAATAAGACCCGATATTTTGCCTAATGACTCTGCCGCTTGGTTTGCTCATTTTTGGGATTTTATTGCGATATACCTAGAACAGAGATTTGGCAAAGTATATTGCTTATCTGCAGAAAGTTCTCTAGACGTATTATTGGATATCTCTGTGCTGCCAAAACAAGTCATTGCAATTGTTCCACAAGGAGGAGGCAAGGCTAAGACATTACCCTTTGAAACTTCTTTATTAATGTACAGCGATCTTAAAAATATCCCTGAAGACAGAATTGAGAAGAGGGGGTTACAGATCATGCCCTTAGCCTTAGCAATTTCGAAAGTATTTCCTAGTTATTTTCGGACAAAACCAGAAGAAGCAGAAATTGCTTTACGTTCCATACGAAATGTCTCTGAGTTAAGTAGAATTATCTTGCAAAATAATTATAAAAGCGCAGCTGATCGCCTTGTGGGCGCTTATTATTTTTTAGGGGACAATACGAAAGCTGAGAACTTAAAAAAAGACATGATTGCGGTGGGGATGCAAATAACTCCTGAAAATCCTTTTCAACAATCGAAACCTTTTTTGAAAACATTAAGACCCATTTCTCCCTATGTTGCTAGGATGGAGGCGCTTTGGCAAAGCAATCGTGAAGCAATTGTGAATATATTTTCTCCCTCTTTAAGAGTTATGATCGATATTGAAGAATATATGCATGAGTTAGATGAAATTTATCAATTTGATGCCTATAACTCACTCTCTATTGAAGGGTATCAGGTTACCCCAGATTTAATAGAGAAAGTAAAAAATAATGCTTGGGATCCGAAACAATTCCCAGCAGATAATGAACAACGTAATGCTTTGGCTGCGCGCGGGTATTATGAAGCTTTTCAGCAGGTGAGAGAGACTGTTCGTAAAGTTATTACATTTAAAGCAAATTCTGGCGAGTTATTGGAAGAAGATCTTCAGGAGTGGTACCGGAAGTTATTTTCACCCTCAGTACAAGCAGGGATTATACAGCCAGAGCAATTATTGGGGTATCGAAAACATCCCGTTTATATTCGTAATTCAAGACATGTTCCTCCACAGGCAGATGCCATAATCGATTGTATGGAATATCTATTTAAAATATTAAAAGAAGAAAGTGAAGCCTCGGTTCGAGCCATTATAGGACATTACCTATTTGTATTTATTCATCCTTATATGGATGGAAATGGACGAATTGCTCGATTTTTAATGAATGCTATGTTTGCCTCAGACATGTATCCTTGGATTGTTATACCCTTGGCTAGAAGAAATGAATATATGCAGACTCTTAATGTTGCTGATCTAGAACATAATTTAATTCCTTTCGCAAAATTTGTTGTGGATCTATTTAATAACTATACCTTTCGTAATATTATCATAGTGAATGCTATAAAAACTATTATTTCAGATGCAGGGTATAATACCAAGGATTTTGAAATTTCCGTTTGGTCTTTATCGCCTGAAGGTAAAAACATAACTGTATGTTATAAAAAGAACAGAAAGTGCAAAAAAGATTTTACACCTTCTTATAATGCTAATGAGACGTCTGTTTTTTTAAAAGAAGTATCTTTACTTTTTTCTGACAAAAAGAGGTTGAGAGAAACGTTTTTAATTGATTAGGACCTTGCTTTTACCCAAAGAAGATCGCAAAAAATTTAATCCTTGTATATTGCTTTAATATATAATGGCTTTTAAAAAAATTTTTGGCCAGTGCCAAAATTGAATTGTGGGGCGTTCGTAAACATTTTTCCTTTTTAAAAGTTGTTGAATCATATGTTGCCCTGCTGAAATAATTAAACGGATTTCCAAACCAAAAAGACCATTTAAGCGGGATCCCAATAATGACCCCTTTTGTAACCATTCCTGGGCCCGAAATATCTGCAAATAGATAAATTGTGAAATCTGGGTTGAATTCTTAAGAGACAATAAATCATCTTTATCAATGCCAAATGATTGCATTTCATCTAAAGGGAAATAACAGCGAGCCCTTTGACTCAGATCAGATTGTAAGTCTTGGATAAAATTAATCAGTTGTAAAGCAGTACATACAGCATCTGCTGCCATTAAATTTTCTGGACTGGCGTTATCAGTTAAATGCAGTAATAATCGGCCGATGGGGTTAGCGGAATAATGGCAATATTGTAACAATTCATCAAAATTTTGATAGTCCTTTTGGATGATATCCTGTTTGAAAGCGTGTAATAAGTTGTAAAAGAGCTCATAAGGGAGCTTGTGTTTTTCAATGACCTCCTGCAAAGCGAGGAAAAGGGGATCCTCTGAAATGCGAGAGGCTTCTTGGGTTTGGCGGGGATTGTTAATTTGGCGGTTATGGTTAAGAGGATGTTCCAATCTGTCCTGTTCCATGGCTTCGAGTGTTTGCCAATAAAGATTGAGCGCTGCTAAGCGCTCTTCTGCCGTAAGATTCCCTTCATCAGCGATGTCATCTGCGCTACGAGCGAAAGCATAAATAACATGAATGGGTTTTCGCAATTTTCGGGGAAGGAGTAAAGAACCGACGGGGAAATTCTCATAATGCTTACCTGCGATTTTTTTAGAGGCCCAGTAGACATTTTCTATCTCTATTTCTATTGCTTTTTCCTTTTCTATTTTGCTTGCCATTCCAGTACCTTTGGTAGAATATCATCGGCATGATGAACATAATAATCTGCCCCCCATTGTAAAGCCGTTTGGGTATTGGGGATATAGCCAAATAAAACACCTATAGTTGCCATGCCAGCTGCTTTGCCGGCTTGTATATCGCGTTCAGCATCGCCAATATAAATACAGTGTTGTGGATGAACAGCCATTTGTTGACAGGCAAAGTAGAGTGGATCTGGGTGCGGTTTAGGGTTGGGCGTGGTGTCTCCGCTCACGATGCAACTTGCACGTGTTAAAAGCTTTGTAGATTCTAACAAATGGGTTGTAAAACGATGCGGTCGATTTGTCACAATTCCCCATCGGATATCGTGTGTTTCAAGTGCCGATAATAAGTTTAATATCCCTGGAAATGGTTCTGTATAAAGACCAATGGTTTTTTCATAATAAGAAATGAGTTTTTGAGATAGGAATGCATATTGTGGATTTTCTGGATTAATACTGAAGCAAACCTGCATAAGTTCAGCTAGGCCATTAGAAACAGCGGGTTTAAGTACTTCAAGCGCCACGGGGGCTTGTCCCATTTCAGCTAATAGTTGATTTGCCGCATGGACAAAATCAGCGGCAGTATCTAATAATGTGCCGTCTAAATCAAATAATACAGTCATATGTTACCTTAATCCTACCTGGCTTTTGCGTGTACAATATAATTCACTGAAACATCCTGAGTTAATTTTCCTTGATGAGTGAAAGGATTATAGTGAAGCCCTGCGATATCCTCTAAATGAAGGTTGGCCTGTCTTAAAGCTTGTTCTAGTTCAGAGGGTCGAATAAATTTTGCATAATGATGGGTATTTTGAGGCAATATTTTTAGTATGTGCTCTGCGCCCACAATAGCCATAAAATAAGATTTTGGATTGCGATTTAATGTTGAGAAAAACAGATCGCCATTGGGCTTGATTAATTTACGGCAGGCTTGAATCAATAATTCAGGATCTGGGACATGCTCTAACAACTCCAAACAGGTGATCACATCAAATGTTTCGGTATGCGTTTCTGCAAATTCTTCTGCGCTGGTGTCTAGATAGGTGATGGGATGCTGAAATTCATATTCATTGGCTAGAGCATGTTTGTTGGCAATATCAATTAAGGATTCAGTTGCATCGATACCTGTTACAAAAGCTTTTCGTCTGGCAAGACTTTCCGTTAAAATGCCAGCACCACACCCGATATCTAGAACTTTTTTTCCAAAAACTTCGCATCGATCGGTGATGTACTGCATGCGGATTGGGTTAAGAACATGTAAAGGACGACAGGGACCCGTAGGGTTCCACCATTCTTCTGCCATTTCAGCAAAATGTTGGGTTTCTTCAAAGTCGATGTTTTTTGTCATGATGTTGAGCTCTTTAAAATATAAACAATAAACCGATTCTAGACTAATATTGCTCCTATTACTGCTATTGCTGCATCAGCTCTAACGTTTGCTTAGCCTCTGCATTATTTTGCGCAGCTGCCTTTTCGAGCCATTGCCGTGCCATAATTTCATTTTTTTCAATGCCTTTGCCTTCGAGGTAGGCGTTGCCTAAGCGATATTGTGCTTTCGCCTCTCCTTTTTCTGCAGCTATTCTAAACCATTCGATACCTTTGGGAATATCTGCTTGCACCCCAATGCCCTCATAAAGCATAAGCCCTAAATTAAATTGAGACTTGATATGGCCCTGATTTGCTGCTTTTTCATAATAATCCCGTGCTTTAGAGGCTGAGGTTTGGGTGCCAATACCATTTTCATAAAAAATAGCCAAATTATATATCGATTCAATATGATTTTGTTCAGAGGCTTTTGTAAACCAAGAGAAGGCGACTTCTTCATTTTTTAAGCAACCAATGCCCTTATAATGAATAATCCCAAGACGAAATTGGGCATTTGAATCGCCTTGATCTGCTTTTTGCTTTAAAATATGCAAAGGTATGGGGTCGTCTTCAAGCGAAAAAACGGGTTGCGATATTATTCCCAATAATCCCAATAGGATTAAAGAAGCAGAAAAGAATACGCTTCGAAAATATGTCATTGGTTTTGACCTCGTTTGTTAAAAATATATCCATTTTTTTACTTTGTATACTCAAAGCAAATGATGCTACATTCGATCTAACGGTTTTAATCCTAGCAAATTAAACCCCTGTAAAAGCACCTGTGCCACAGCTTCGCATAATAATAAACGGCTATTTTGTTGTTCGGAACCATCTACCCGGCAATGATGGAAAAAACTATGAAACCTTTCTGCAAGGCGATAAAGATAATCGGTTAGTTTACTGGGGGCATAATCTTGCAATGTTTCGGTCAATACTTCGTTAAATTGACAAACTAATAGCCCTAAAGCCATTTCTTCTGGATGTTCCAATACAATTTTGCTGCCATTATTGAACAAATCTGCCGTGCTGATTTGGCTTTTACGTTGGATGCTCTGGATTCGAACATAAGCATAGAGTAAAAATGCAGCAGTATTACCTTCAAAACGTAACATTTTATCATAGCTAAAAATGTAATCGCTGGTTCTATGGCAAGAGAGATCCGCATATTTAATGGCGTTAATACCCAGAACTTTAGCAGAGTTTGCAAGCTCAACTTCAGAGAGATCAGGGTGTCGTTCCTGTAAAGCAATTTTGGCTTTATCGATAGCGGTTTGTATTAAATCAATTAAACGTTCTGTGTCGCCGGAGCGTGTTTTAAATTTTTTGCCATCCGCACGTAATACAAATCCGAAGGCAATATGCACAACTTTTACTTTTTCAGGATTATACAGCTGCGCTTTTTTCGCGGTTTCAAAGAGCATTTGAAAATGCAGGCTTTGTCCGGCGTCTACAACATACAAAATACAATCGGCTCTGTCATGGGAAACGCGATATTGCAAGGCAGCCAGATCGGTCGTGGTATAGTTGTAACCTCCATCAGCCTTCTGGAGTATAAGAGGCAGGGGTTCACCTTCCCGGTTATGAAAACCCTCTAAAAAGATACATTTGGCCCCATCAGAAATCGTGACCATTCCCTTTTTCTCGAGAGATTCAACTAAAGAGGGTAGATAAGCATTAAAAAAAGATTCTCCTCTTTCAATAATATTGACATCCAGCATATCGTAAATATGTTGGTAAGCTTCCCTCGAAATATCACAAATATGTTTCCAAGCAAGTAGAGAGGTTACATCTCCATTTTGCAGTGCGACGACCTCCTGTTGGGCTTGTTTTTTAAAAATAGGGTCTTCGTCAAATCTTTGCTTCGACTCACGATAGCTCTTCATTAGATCGCCTAAAGTTATTGCTGGAGGTGTTTCATCCATGATGCTAGGCAAAAACCCTTTCAAATGAGCGATTAGCATACCAAATTGCGTACCCCAATCTCCCACATGGTTCAGCGGCAATACGTCTTGCCCTAAGAAACGATAGATTCGCGCGAAACAATCTCCGAGAATAGTAGATCGTAAATGGCCCACATGCATTTCTTTAGCGGTATTAGGAGAAGAGAGATCAATAACAATTTTTTGTGATTTTTCTGGGACAATAACGCCTAGCATCGGATCATGTAATTGCTGATTTAAAATATCGGATAGGTAATCAGCAGCTAAGGTAAAATTGATAAAACCGGGACCAGCAACCTCTATTTTTGAAAAAATATCAGTTGGTAGATGCTTAACTACCTGTTCTGCTATATTTCGTGGTTTTTCAGAAAGTAGTTTAGTTAGCTTCATTGCGCTATTGCATTGATAATGCCCAAATTGCGGGTTGGTGGCACCGGTTACTTCAATAAGGTTAGGGTCAATATTCGCGTATTGATTGGGATAAGCGACCATCAGGGCATTTTGACAACATTGTCGGATATGATGAGATAAGTTCATTAACCAAAAACCTTCTTAAAGTTAGATGACGATCCTATCAAAGGGTGATGATCCCCGTCAATAGTTATCGAATGCTATAAGATCTGAGCTTTTTATGGTAACATAGACTTTTAATTTTCGCCTCAATATTGAGTCCATTAGGAGCACCGATGGCAGACCTTGCCCATGAAATTATTTCGATAAATATCGAAGATGAATTAAAACAATCCTATCTCGATTATGCGATGAGCATCATAGTTGGCCGTGCTTTACCTGATGTGCGCGATGGTCTAAAACCCGTGCATCGTCGCGTATTATATGCGATGCGTGAATTCGGCAACGATTGGAATAAACCTTATAAGAAATCAGCTCGTGTGGTGGGTGATGTGATCGGTAAGTATCATCCACATGGTGATGTGGCTGTTTATGATAGTATTGTGCGTATGGCCCAAGCCATTTCTCCATGCGCTATATGCTTATTGATGGCCAGGGTAATTTCGGTTCAATTGATGGTGATCCACCCGCTGCCATGCGTTATACCGAAGTTCGCATGCCCAAAATTGCTCATAATTTATTAGCAGATTTAGACAAAGAAACCGTCGATTTTGTCCCTAATTATGATGAATCTGAAATTCAACCTTCCGTTTTACCCGCCAATTTCCCGAATCTTATTAGTGAATGGGAGTTCTGGGATTGCGGTAGGCATGGCGACCAATATCCCAACTCATAATTTAACTGAAGTGATTGATGCTTGTCTGCATATTATCGAACATCCTGATGCTAGCGTTGAATCCTTAATGAAGATCATACCGGGGCCTGATTTTCCAACCGCTGGTATTATTAATGGACGAGCAGGCATTGTAGAAGCTTATCGAACAGGACGTGGTCGGGTATTTCGTTCGCGCTCGAGTGAATGTTGAAACCGAAGAAAAATCCGGTAAAGAATCGATTATTATCACTGAATTACCTTATCAGGTAAATAAAGCCCGATTAATTGAAAAAATTGCAGAATTAATCAAAGAGAAAAAAATTGAAGGCATCACAGCTCTACGTGACGAATCCGATAAAGACGGTATGCGTGTGGTTATTGAATTGCGTCGGGGTGAATTAAGCGATGTTTTGATCAATAATTTATATACTCAAACACAATTGCAAATTGTCTTTGGCGTTAACATGGTGGCGTTGGTGGATGGTCAGCCACGTATTATTATCTTTGAAAGAATTACTAGAACATTTTATTAACCATCGAAGTCAAGTTGTTTCTCGTCGCACCGCTTTTGAATTAAGAAAAGCGCGTGAACGAGCCCATATTTTAGAAGGACTGGGTGTGGCACTTGCTAATATCGATCCCATCATTCAGCTTATTAAACATCACCGACTCCAACAGAAGCCAAAGAAAAATTATTAGCACAGGCCTGGGCTCCCGGAATTGTAGCAGATATGCTTCAAGCGTGCAGGCTCTGATATTTGCCGACCCGATAATTTAGCGATCGAATATGGGTTGCAAAAACAAGGTTATCGTTTGTCACCAGTACAGGCCCAAGCTATTTTAGATTTGCGTTTGCATCGTTTAACTGGCTTGGAACAAGATAAAATTATTGAAGAATATAAAGGTATTATTCATGTTATCCAAGATTTAATCGATATTCTGGCCAATCCTGCTCGGCTGATGCAAGTCATTCGCGATGAATTAATTGCAGTTAAACAGGAATTTGGCGATGCACGTAGAACCCAAATTATCACGGATCACCTCGATCTCTCTACGGAAGATTTGATTAGTGAAGAAGATAGAGTGGTGACCGTTTCTCACGCAGGTTACGTAAAAGCACAGCCATTAACCAGCTATCAGGCGCAAAAACGAGGCGGTAAAGGCAAGGCCGCAACCAAAGTCAAAGAAGAAGACTATATCGAACAATTGTTAATTGCGAATACCCATGATACCCTGCTTTGTTTCTCTAGCCAAGGTAAAGTCTATTGGTTAAAAGTCTATGAAATTCCGGTGGCCAGTAGAACCTCTCAAGGGCGCCCCATTGTGAATTTGTTGCCACTTGAAGCCAATGAACGTATTTCAGCCATTTTACCTATACAAGAATATGCAGAAGATAAAATGATCTTTATGGCAACCAGTCAAGGCACAGTGAAGAAGGTAGCCTTAACTGAATTTATGCGACCCCGCTCCTCTGGTATTATTGCGATAGAATTAGACGAAGGGGATACTTTAATTGGAGTAGATATCACCGACGGTAAATGCGATGTCATGCTGTTTACCGATGCAGGTAAAGCGGTTCGTTTTTCAGAAGAGGATGTTCGATCTGTGGGCCGAACAGCCAGAGGCGTGCGTGGAATAAAATTACAAGCAGAACAAAAATTAATTTCTCTCATTGTATTAAAACCTGAAGGCCCCCTATTAATTGCCACTGAAAGAGGCTATGGCAAACGCACAGCCATTGATGAATTTTCGCCACAAGGTCGCGGCGGTCAAGGCGTTATTGCTATCCAAACGAGTGAGCGTAACGGTAAGGTTATTGGTGCCATACAGGTATTTGAAAATAATCAACTCATGCTGATTTCCGATGCCGGTACTTTAGTGCGTACACGAGTAGAAGAAATTTCTATCGTTGGAAGAAATACCCAAGGGGTAAGGCTCATTAACTTGTCGGAAGGCGAATCCTTAATTGGTATCCAAAGAATTGATGAAATTGAAGAAATGGACGTGGCAGAAACCACAGAATCAGGATCTTTTAATCCAGATGTATCAGATATGGAAGAAGGGACTGTAGATGTGAATGAGCCTAATAATGACGAGGAAACAAACTGATATCGAAATGGAGTTAAATAGTGAACAACTCTTTTGTTAATACAACTGAGACCACTTCGATCAGCGATGCAGAGTCCACACCTTTCTCTAATACTATAAAAGTAATGGGTATAGTGGCTGGCATTCTGGTTTTTATTTTAAATATACTAAGAATAATGTACTTGCAACATAAAAAAAATGTGGGAGTGATAAGGGTCACAGAGCAGCCAAAGAGCCTGACAAATTATGAACAATTAGTAATGGCAATGATCTCAATTGTTAATTGTGAAGATAAATCTTGGTCTGACGCTGAACTTAAAGAATTTGGCAAAATAAGTCGAAGAGCGAAGTTTCCATTAGACGAACAAATAAAAACCAAAATTAAAACTTTGATTGCCACCATATCAACGATGGATGATATAAATCACTGCTCTGATGACACGTTTTTAAAAATTAAAGATTTGATTATAACAAGGATGAAAGAAATAAGAAATTATATGGTAGAACTAATAAAAACAAGGAGAAATATTTTTAAACAAGAATCTGTGCGAGGCTTAACTCGTGTGATGGATTATATCACAAGAAGAGAAATACAGCCGCATGTTCCTGTGGTGGCTACAAGAATTGTATTCACTCAAGAAATCGGTCAGAGCGCGTTCCGAGAGCTCTGGAAGCCTTACACCCTTAAAAAGGCAATAAATAGTGTCTTATTGATAGAACGAAAAAAAATTGTAGAAGAACTTTCTCAAGTTAACAATGACAAAGAACCTGTTTTTCCCAAGGCATTGATACCGTTGATCGCAGAATATTGCTTCCCTAGTTTCCATACATTATTCATCCTAAATTGTCCAACTTGTAAAGATATAAGAGATTTAGCGGCTAATGATCCCAATCAAGATGAACCCTTTAGAACTTTTTTACCTATGGCAACTGCTATAGGTATTGCTGATTATCAAACAGCCACTGATCTATGTTCTGCAGGAAGTAGCGTGGAGATAGAGCTAGTGGAAGCAGAACCTGTAGCTAATGCAGCTCCTAATCATTCTCAAAATTAAGATAGTTTAGGAAGTATTAGAAATCAATCAGCACTTTAGATTCTGCTAGTATATACTCAAAACGATTCAATTTTAGGTGTAGCATGAATTAGAAAACCCGGGGGTGTTAGGAGCTTTCTACTTAAATCATTTATTTTAATAAGCTCCCAAAATCTATTATGGCTGAAAAAAAACCAGCATCTATCACTTCATCTTTAACTCCGTTTACATGGATTAAGACAGGTCTGCGTGATATATGCTTGGGAATCTTTAAATTCTGCAGTTTGTTTTGCATTTCCGTGATGATGCTTGTTCCTATTTCTTCTCTTCTAAATTTGATCTCACACACATAAAGAATGTCATGCTTGGTTTGGATCATATAATCAATCTGACAACCTGGCTGCCGCGTGGTTTGGCGTTGAAAATAAGGACCTGATATGATAAGATCTTCTGGCCTGATAGATAATAATTCTATAATTTTTTTGTGGTTATTAATAACTAAATTTTCAAATTGTAATCCCAAAATGGCGTTCCAGCCCGGTAGATTATTGACAGAAATATTTTCAAATTGACCTTCCTCTATTTTGGTCTTGTTCGGCAATATGTATTTTAAATAAAATCGAGTATAATTATCCTTCAAACGATAATAGCTTAATGACGAAATTTTTTGAGTTGCGACATGCCAGGTTGATTCTTTCCTTATAAATCCACCGACTTCTAAATCCTGTAGATATTCACTGATATCACCTCCTGCGGATAATTTGGCCGCATGAATTAATACTTCTCTTGTTGCTTTACCTTCCTCTAATCTGCTGACGATTGGCAAATATATTTGACTGCGTTTGCCATAAATATCACTAAAAATATATTTAAATTCATCGTATAATGCACTGTTTGCATCAAAACATAGGTTTCTAATGTTATCTTCTGCACTCATGCTTGGATTAATCAATTCTAAATATCTGGGTACTCCCCCTGTAACTGAGAGAACCTTTAACATCTCAAAGGCTGACAAATGATTTTCTTTGTTCCTCCAAAATTTATGGCAATCCGATAAGGGTAATTCGTGAATTGTCATATGAAGTGATGGTCTTCCCAAATAGCCCGTGCTGCTTAAAATATTTTTCTCAATCCAGGTTGAGACCGAACCGCATAATATTAAAACCAATTCCGGGTTTTCGATAAAATGCAAATCCCATACCGTTTTTAATTTTCCGAGAAATAATGGATCATCGTGTGCCATCCAAGAAATTTCATCTAGTACTATGACAACTCTTCCCTGCGTACATTGCTTGGCTAAAAGAGTAAATAAATCTCCCCAGTCCTCTGATGTGGTACTAAATTGGAATTGGTCTTTGAATTGCCTGCTAAATTCATTTCGCTGATCTTGAGCTGTTATTTCTTTTGTAGGAGGTAATCCCATAAAGGTGTAGGTTTTATAGGGCTTGCTAAATTCTTTGATCAAACGACTTTTGCCAATTCGCCGCCTACCTCTAATTACTATCAAGCTGGCTTTTCGATTTTTTAAAACGCCCCTTAATTGGGCAAGTTCTTTCTCTCGACCGATAAACATGGAAATCCCCTAAAATAGACAAATGCAGGTTTTAGGGGAATTTTTTTGGTGAATATATTTCCCCTAAAACCTGCATTTGTCTATTTTAGGGGAAATATTAAAAAATACAAGAGTTAGTAGTGGCATAAATAGTCATCTAGTCAAAAATAAATTCAAATCTTAGAAAAGATAAAGAAAAGTAGTAAATATTCGTTTAACTACACTTGGTTAGTTTATTAACAAAATTACGTGTAGTTAATCGAATGTTTACGAAAAGTATTGTAAAAGGTCATCAATTTATATACATGAAGATATTTATTTATTTTTTGTCTTGCACTATGTCTTTCAGTTTAAAAGCTCACCGAAATCAATGATGGATGAAAAATATTGTTCTTCAATCACTGATTCCTTCACGCCATTAACGTGAATTAGCACTGGGCGGTACGAAAAATTTTTTGGCATTCTTAAGTTGTTAATTTTTTGCTTTACTTCTTCAATGATAGAATACGGAAGTGGGAGCTTTGAAAATTTTATTTCACAAACATATAAGCAGTTATATTTAGTTATGATTAGCAAATCAATTTGACAACCAGGTTGTAAATTTGTTTTGGTTTGAAAAAACTTATTCGCATATAACACTTCTTCTGGATGAAGATTAAGCAACCTAATAACACCCAACGTATTATTTAATACTAGATTTTCAAATTGCAGTCCAATCATGCTGTCCCAAGCGGGCATGCTAGCAACATATATATTTTGAAATAAACCCTGCTCAATTTTATGCGTGTTAGGCTGTATATATTTTAGATAAAACCGGGTATAATTATCCTTTAAACGATAATTGCTTAATTTTGAAATGTTTCCCTCTTTTATATTCCAGGTATAATCACGGGCAATAAAACCAGCCAATTCCAAATCGTTCAGGTAATCACTAAAATCCCCAGTTTTTTCTCTGTTTAGTTTTTCAAATAATAGTTCTTGATTCGCTGGGCTCCTTAGCAATTGTTGAATTATTTTCTTATACAATATGCTGCGTGTTCCGAAGATGTCTGAGAAAATTCTATTAAATTCGTTTTTTAAAGGTGAATGAGGAGTAAAACACATATGCCTTATGTTTTCTTCTGCATTATTCTGCAAATTAATCAGTTCTAAGTATTTTGGAATACCTCCTGTAAGAGACAAAATCTTCAATTTTTCATACGATGAAATTCTCTCGGCGTGATTTCCAAAAAACTGATTACATTCAGGAAGCGTTAAGTCCTTAAGTTTAATGAATAATGACGGCCTTCCTAAAAATAAGGTATCGTTAATAATATTATGTTCAATCCATGAAGATACGGATCCGCATAAAACCAGCATCAGATTTGGGTTCTTACTGAATTGTTTATCCCAAGCATTTTTGAGTTTAGGTAAGAAACTTGGATCTAAGGAACCCATCCAAGAAATCTCATCCAGTAATATAACCACTTGTCCCGTCTTACTATGCTCCCATAAAAAAGTAAATAAATCACCCCAATCTTGCATGGTAAACGAAGGAAGATGTAGTTTCTCACATACTTGACGAGCAAACTCATCCTTTTGCATTTGATCCGTTATATCCTCTGAAGGAGCCAAACCGATTATCTCAAAAAAACGTTGCCCTTTAGCAAATTCTTCGATTAATCTACTTTTACCGACTCGTCGACGTCCCTGTATAATGACCATACTAGCCACATTTCTTGCTTGCAATTGGGTGAGTTCTGCTAATTCTGGTTTTCGTCCAACGAATATTCTGCTCATGGGAACCTCTCTCTTAGACTTTAGATTAAATGGGGCCGACGCACCAAATCGTAAAAATACGATTTGGTGCGCCCAGTATATCATAAATCTCGGCGCACCAAATCGTATTTTTACGATTTGGTGCGCCGAAGAGAGTGGAGAAGGGTGGAAAACTTACATATGTTATTGATTTTTAATGTGTTTTATTTTTTATATAAAATGAGATGTTGAGCTATTGCTGCAGCGAGTGCATAAAAGCGGGCGGTGTTGGTATTAGTAATGAAAATCGAGTAGGAATCTAAATCTATCATTGGAAGCAAATAGAATATACACTATTTTTGCTAGTTGTCTAATAACAAAACAAATTGAGCAAATTTTTTTGAAAGATAAATATATGTTTTATTAAAAAGTCGTTTATAGTCATATTAAAAAATGAACCTTTTTAAAGCATTTTAGATCCCATCGGAGGATGGTCGGGAGGGAGGCAGAGGGGAAGATTATTTTCAAAATCTCCTCCTAAATAAGCTAAAATCAAATCTACAGGCGGCTGTTGTTGGTTACTATATTGGAATAATAGGGGCTTAATAACAGTTGTTTGTAACTGTAGCCGCTCAATTAAATTGCTTTCGTATTCACGACAGAGTGCATAAGCCAAACGCGCACGAATACAATCAACTTCTCTCGTTAAAACCTGTGCTAATCGAAACGGTGTTGCCTCAGGATTTGCTTTTAGAAATGCTTGAATGCTAGGGTTTGAGCAACGAGATAACTTAGATCTATATGCAAAATGGACATGAACCCATGACAAATCTGTATCATCTGTGTTATCTGCACTATCTGTGTTATCTGCATTTAGTTTTTGTTCTGCTGACTTTTTTTCTTGGGATTGATTCATTATATCGCTGAATTCTTTAAGATCCTTATCACGGTCAGCTTCATACTCTTCATCTGTTCTTCCCATAATCGCTATGATGGAGTCCTTGTCATATTCCGAAATGGGTAGCTTTGCCACGTATTGTCTATACTGGATGACTGTTTCATTACTCATGTCTACAGACAGTAATTCAGCACTTTCTTTTTTACCTATCCTTTCCAATAAGGTATCAATTTCATTAACTATCCTATTTACGTCATCTTGTGGTTCAGTAGATTTCGAGTCACTAAGAGATGTGTTTTGGGTTTCTATCATCTGGGTTGCTAAATCCCTATTTGAGTGAAAATAGACCGCTCGAACTGATAAGGGCTTTGAATAACCAGATTCATATCAGAAACCAGTTTTTTCAGCTTCGTCTCAAATGTTTCCAAATGCTCCTTTAATAGAGGCATGGGATCGTCAGGTAATTGTGAAAATTTCTTTTTTAAGGCTTCATATTCCTTGTTATGAATGAGCTCTTCAAAAATTGAAACTATATACTCATATTCATAAATATGGCTATCAGCATTTTGATGGTTTGTAATTAAATGTAAAGTTTCATAAATTCCTGGCATTATTTAAATCCCTTTAAATTATAGCTCATTATTTTCAATTCAGTTTCTTTTCAAACTTCAAGTTATCAAGTGTGCGATTTCTTTAAAAAGCTTTTTTCAAATATTCTGGTTCATTTGATGTTTCAATATCAAACCGTAAATCAGAGCTAGCCTAGCGAAATGTCAACAGGCCCTAGAATATCATCGTGAAAATTATGGTACAATCCATACGCAGTTCAGAATACCGCAGTTCAGAGGTCAGCACTTGGAGTGGCCAAAGTACTCGGAGTGGCGAAAATATAAAGTTTGTTTTAAAACTTATCTGAGTATCCTATTATTGTATCTATTATTGTATTGGATTTCTTATGACAACCCATATATATACATTACGAGTCTATCATCAAGATACAGATGCAATCGGTGTTGTGCACCATGCCAATTATTTAAATTATTTTGAACGGGCTAGAACGGAGTCTATGAGGGAACTGGGATTTGATTTAGTTAGTTTGTATGCAAAATATGATGCGCAATTTGTATTACATTCAATCAAATTAGATTTCTTGAGACCAGCACGTTTAGATCAATTGCTTTGCGTAGTATCGGGGATTGAAGCTCAGCGGCAAGCGTCTATTTTGTATGATCAAAAAATTTATTTAGAAAAGCCGGAAGGTTTATTACTCTGTCAGGCAAAAATCCGTCTGGCTTGTGTCGATAGTCAATTTCGCCCAAGAGGGCTTCCAGAAAAATTATCAGAGGGGGTTAAGGAATGTCAGCAGATCTGTCATTAATGGGTTTATTTTTAAATGCAAGCATGTTGGTCAAGTTGGTGATGCTCATGCTGTTTGCGGGTTCTGTGGTTTCATGGGCATTGATTTTTCAGCGCTGGCAAGTGTTTAAGCAGTCACAAAAGATGGCGGATGATTTTGAAAATATGTTTTGGTCTGGGATCGATCTCAATAAACTTTATCAAAGTTTAAGCGCGCAACGCAAAGAAGCCAACGGCTCGGAAAATATATTTTTAGCCGGGTTTAAAGAATTTGTGCGCTTACGAAAACAATCTGTGCCGCCCGATGCCATTATGGAAGGTGCGCAACGTTCCATGCGTGTAGCGATGGGTAGAGAAATTGAACGTTTGGAAATGCATCTCACCTTTCTTGCGACCGTTGGATCGGTTAGTCCTTATGTGGGATTATTTGGTACAGTTTGGGGTATTATGAATTCATTCCGTGCTTTGGGTGCCGTGCAGCAGGCTACGCTTTCCATGGTAGCGCCAGGGATTTCTGAGGCTCTGGTTGCAACTGCAATGGGTCTTTTTGCAGCCATTCCTGCGGTTGTTGCTTATAATCGTTATTCTCATCGGCTACAGTCATTAACGAATCAATATGCCAATTTCTTAGAAGAATTTACCAGTATTTTGCATCGTCAAGCGCATGGTCATGGACAGAGTCATGGTTCTAGTTCTAACCAATCTCAGGTTCAACCAGGGCAAGGTCTTGGACAGGGGCAAGCGCAAGGACAATCTCATTCTCATTATCCAAAACCACAAACAGATGAGGCTTACGTATGAATGTTGTCAACGGAAATTACGGAAGTTCACGCAACAATCGTCGAGCCATTGCAGAAATTAACATTGTGCCCTATGTGGATGTTATGTTGGTTTTGTTAGTGATTTTTATGGTAACCGCTCCTTTGTTAACACAAGGCGTTCAAGTCGATTTGCCGCAAGCAAAGTCTGATCCGTTACCGCAGGATCAAAAACCTCCATTGGTTATCAGTGTAGATGCCAAAGGATCGTTATTTTTAGATCAAGCCAAGATAGCGATCAAATCTGATCAATTAGCTGTTATGGTACAAACAGCATTAAAAAAAGATCCGCAACGCGCTGTATTAGTTCGAGGCGATAAGAATGTTGATTATGGCCATGTGATGAATGCGATGGTTATGCTAAAAAGGGCAGGGGCGAGTAAATTGGGTTTAATGACGCAACACTACGAGGCAGAGCATTAACAGATGTTACAGGTGGAAAACCTAAAGCAAAAATATAACGTGTACAGCGTAAGCTTTCTTTTCTCGATTATAGTACATTTGGTATTCATCTTATTTTTGGTTGTGAGTATTCAAACCAAAGTCAAGCCGAGTAGCATGACGATGGCCTCCGGAGATATTATTCAAGCCTCCATGGTCGATGAAAAACAAGTCCAGAATCAAATCAAACGACTAGAAACTCAAGAAATTCAGAAAAAACAAGAAGAACAAAAGAAACAAGAATTACTAAGAGGAGAAGAACAAAAAAAGATTGAAGCTTTAAAACAGATGAATCAGAAGATGGAACAAGCTGCCATTGCTCAAGAACAAGCAAATCTTAAGGCACAAAAGGTAAAAGAAGAATTACAAAAGACTAAAGAAGATGAACAGAGCCATTTGGCGCAAATACGCATGGAAAAAGAAAAAGAGCAGAAAGCATTAGAAGCCTTAAAAAAAGAAAAAGCTAAGGAAGAAAAACGTTTAGCAGCAATCGATGAAAAACGGCAAGAAGAACAAGAACGTGCGACCCAAATGCGATTAGAAAGAGAGAAAGAAGAAAAAAAGAAAAAGGAATTACTAGAAGCCAAACGTAAGGTAGAGGAAGATAAAAAAATGTCTGCTCTGAAGGCAGAGGAAGATGCCAGAATTGCCGCTGAAAATGCAGAACGCTTACGGCTGGCACAAGGGGAATTTAAAAAGTATGAAGGTATTATTAGAGACAAAGTTAAAGGCTGTTGGGTTCGGCCATCAGGATTGCCCTCTAAATTACAATGTAAATTAGAAATTAATGCCATGCCGGATGGTGAGGTAATCAATGTAAAAATTGTGGCATCTAGTGGAAACGAAGCTTTTGATCAATCTGCTATTGCAGCCGTGCGAAAAGCAGTTCCATTGCCCTTTCCTCAGGGTGAACCCGACGTAATGAATCTTCTTAGACATTTTACACTTGAATTTATTCCAGATGAAAATAGTGAGGTTGCAAATGAAATGTAAAAAAAATGGTTACTTAAATGGTTTATTAAACGGCTTTTTAAAATTATTCACTTTTAGCTTGCTTTGGATGAGCGCTATGGCCGCAGAGGCTGCCTTAATGAACATTGTGATTGATGGGGGCCAAACAGGTGGAATACCAGTAGCCGTCGTTCCCTTTAAACTTGAAAATGCAAGTCAAGGTGAAGCCTTGGATATGGCAGAAGTCATTCAAAAGGATTTGCAAAGTAGTGGACAATTTAGCCCCTTGGCAACTCAACAAATTCGTCAATTTCCGCATCAACGCTCGGAAGTACAATTTCCTTATTGGCAAAGTTTACATGTCGAAGATCTGATCGTTGGAACGATTCGTAAAACGGGTGGCACGTTTACCGTTAACTTTGAATTGATGGATGTGGTACGTCAAAAAATGGGTGCCGAGCAGCCACCTTTGTTATCTATGCAGTTTGATAATATCAAACCCCAGGATTTACGTGCTTTATCACACCATATTAGTGATTTGATTTTTGAAAAAATTATTGGTGTGAAGGGATTCTTTTCAACTCGCATTGCTTACATTTCCACCAATTATAATGGTAAAACGATGAATTGTTCTCTAGAAATTGCGGATTACGATGGACATAATCCCAGAACACTTCATCGTTCTAATTTTCCTATCATGTCACCTACCTGGTCCCCGGATGGAAAGAAAATTGCCTTTGTTTCTTTTGAAAACGAACGTTCCAGTATCAATCTGATTGATTTATCAGGACGCATTGAACGACTCTGCCAATTTCCAGGCATTAATAGTGCACCCGCCTGGTCACCGGATGGTCGCACACTGGCTTTAGTACTCTCTAAAGATGGTGGGCCAAAAATTTATACTATGGATTTAGGGAGTAAAAATTTAAATCGTATAACCGATGGCAATGGAATTGATACCGAACCCAGCTTTTCACATGATGGGCGGTCTATTGTATTTACCTCGGATCGAGGCGGGAAACCACAAATATACAGAGTAACCTTGGGATCACGAAAGATTGATAGAGTGACTTTTGCAGGCAGTTATAATGCAAAACCCACACTTACCCCAGATGGAAAAAACTTAGTTACCTTGCATAGAGCAGAAGGAGGATTATTTTGCATCGCCGTTCATTCTTTGACGCATGGTGGGCATAAAATTTTAACTCAAACGGGGTTAAATGATTCACCTACCTTAGCGCCCAATGGTATGATGGTCATCTATGGTGCACTTTCAGGTGGTAAAAAGGTATTAGGAGCAGTCACCCTGGATGGTCGCTTAAAAATCCGTCTTCCTGGACGAGATGGTGAAGTACAAGAACCTGCTTGGTCACCTTTTGTAGCTTCGAAGTGATGGCTGTGATGGGTGATTTGAGGATTACATTAGGTTGAGTATTGTTATAGTTTTGTCATCACGTATTGCTGTTAGCATATGCGTATTGTATCGCTGTAGCATAAAGTAGTATGCTAGCGATGAATATACTCAATAAGAGTATAAAGCAAATATTAAATTAGGAGAGTACCATGGCCATTCGAAAAAATATTCAAACAGTTACGTTAGTTAAGAGTTTGTTAAAAATTTGCCTATTGTGCACTTTGGCATTAGGACTTATTGGAACCAGCGGCTGCGTGAAGAAAAAGGGCTATGGAGCAGACGGAGGTGATCAGGCAAGTGTTGGCGATTCCATGCAGTTTTATGGCACTAACCTTACCCCAGAACAAGAAAGAGAATTGCTGTCCAGAAATACTTATTATTTTGCGCTCGATAGCAATGACGTTTCTGAGGAAGACATCATGTCTATTCATGCGCATGCCAAAAAAATAATTTGTAATAATCGTTGCCGAGTGCGTGTTGAAGGGCACACAGATGAGCGCGGCAGCCGTGAGTATAACGTCGCCTTAGGAGAACGTCGAGCTAAAGCAGTTGCGAATTGTTTGATGTTAAAAGGAGTTAGACCAGAAACCATCTCAATAGTCAGCTATGGTAAAGAAAAACCTGCGGTTTTAGGGCATGATGAATCTGCCTGGAGCCAAAATCGTCGGGCAGTAATTGTTTACGAGGGTCAATAGAGTACATTCTTCGTAAACGAATTTTAGGCGTTGTTGCGCTATAGAATTGTTCAGAAATTAGGAGCGGTAAATGAGTAGCTTAGTTTCAAAACTTTATACAGGTTTGTTTGCATCGGTTATTTTTGGCTTTTGTTGCTCAATCACGAACCCATCATTTGCGGCTCTGGCTCCGGTTGAATCGCGTAGCAGTCATACCAGTGGGGGACATTCGGCTGGTAGCCCCGTTTCTGAATCTATTGCGCCGCAGCCAGTATTTTCGGGAACTAACCGAGCCTCTGCACCCACATCTGCGCCCTCAAGTAAACCAGTTGCTGCACCAGCCTCCAATTATCCAATGACATCTCAGGATAGGGCTGCGCATTTAACCTTAAGCCAAATTGAAAACTTACAGAGAGAGGTCGGGGAACTTCGAGGCTTAGTGGAAACTCAGGAACATACTATTAAGCAACTGAAAAAAAGCCAACAGGATTTATATTTGGATCTGGAACGGCGTATCAATCAATTACAAAACGCGGGTCCACGTGGTGCGGGGTCGGCTATTCCAGTAGGGGCAACTGTTTCAGGAGGAACATCTGGAAACATTGGAGCCAATAAAACAGCAGCTAAGCCAGCAGCTGCTGTTGCCAAACTTAAGGTAGAAAACAATATTCAACCAGCTGCAAAGACCAATGCACAGGTCAGTGGCGGTGCCACTTCGAAATTGTTAGGAGATCAAGAAACCTATCAAAATGCCTATGCTTTTGTTAGAAGTAAAAAATATCCTGAAGCAGTGTCAGCATTACAAGATTACTTAAGTCGTTTTCAAAAAGGCGAACAAGCACCTCAGGCACATTATTGGTTGGGTGAAGTTTATATGGTGCAGTGGCAAAATGATAAAAATAATCAAGCATTATTAGAAAAAGCTGCCACTGAATTTTTAAGTATTACCAATGAATACCCTAGTCACCCTAAGACAGCGGATGCCTTGCTTAAATTAGGTTTAATTGAAATCGATAAAGGCAATCCAGATGGCGCAACAGAATATCTTTCCGAGGTAAAAACCCGTTACCCTGGAAGTGCAGCAGCTCGGATTGCAGAGACACGTCTGCAGCAATTGGCTGCTGATTAATTAAACAGAGTTATATTATTTTACTGATTCCCGGTGTTGGTTATGGAATCTTTCGATGAGTATTATTAATGTTATTGAGGTTAACGACCTCGTTAAACAATTTCGTAGCCCTCTTCCAGTAAAAGGCGGATTCCTATCAAGAATAAAAAATTATATTTCACCGCGTCATCAAAACATTATTGCCGTTGACAAAATTTCATTTTCTGTAAAACCGGGTGAAAGAGTCGCTTTTATTGGACCCAATGGCGCAGGGAAATCAACCACCATAAAAATTCTGACAGGGATAATGAGGCCCACGAGTGGCTCTGTTGCAGTGTTAAATAAAATTCCAGGTATACAACGAAAGCAATTAGCGTATCAAATTGGGGCTGTTTTTGGTCAGCGTTCCCAGTTATGGTACCACTTGCCGGTACAGGAAACACTTTCATTATTTGCGACTATTTACGATATCCCTAAAATTGTTTATCGCCAACGTTTAAAAGAATTAGCAGCAACATTTGAATTAGAACCACTACTTTACAAACCCGTACGCCAGTTATCTTTGGGCGAGCGCATGCGCTGCGAAGTGGTAGCCAGTTTATTACATGAACCTGCAGTACTTTTTTTAGATGAACCCACCATAGGCTTAGATATTACTGCGAAAGCTATTATTCGTGATTTAATTCGCAAACAATCCTTTGAAAAAGGTGTTACTTTACTGTTAACCTCCCATGATACAGATGACATTGAAAAAGTATGTGATCGCGTTATTATTATTGATCATGGAAAATTATTATTAGACGATAGTTTAGCTAATTTAAAAACAAAATATATTCGTAAAAAAGTCATTAGTATTGTGACTGAAGAAGAGCATATTGTCTGGGATCAACCCACTGCCAAGATATTAGAACAATCTCCGCACCATTTGAAATTGGAAGTGGATATTAATCAACATTCTGCTGAAAGAGTCATTAGTTATTTACTAGAAAAAACAACCATTAAGGACCTAATGATAGAAGGCCCTGCCTTAGAAACCATCATTCAGTCTCTATATAATCAAGGCAAATATGCGCAATAAGTATTGGGCAACGGTTGCGATTTCGGTTCGACAACAGTTGGCGCAGAAAGGGCAGCTGGCAGGCCGTATTATCTTGTATTTTGTCATTGTATATCTTTTTTCACAGGTTTTTCAAAGCGTCGACGCTGGTAATAATCGTATTTGGTATTTAGCGATAACCGAATGGCTTACACTCTCCACCCCTCCAATTGCTTATCGGATTGCAGAAGATATTCGCTCGGGACAGGTCATCTATTTTATGCTAAGACCCTTGCCATATTTATGGATGCGCTTTTGTGAATGCATGGGTATTGCCTTGATAAGATTTGTTATATTGGGCATATGTTGCATGGCTTTTGGCTATTTTTTAACGGGTGCATGGCCAAGTTCCATTTCAACGATTGCTACTGGCATGGGTTTTGGACTTTTAAGTGTTATGCTTTATAATTTACTCTCTATTTTAATAGGCATTTTTTCTTTTTGGTTAAGGGAAATTCAACCGCTTATTTACTTAAATCTCACGGCAACCTTTTGTTTTGGGGGCCTTATTGTGCCGCTTAGTTTTTATTCCGAGACTTTAAAAACTATTAGTTTTGCTACGCCTTATCCCTGGATGTTATGGTGGCCCGCCGAATATATGACAGGAGTTGCGCCACCGATTCAGATATCGCTTTTGGCTTACGTCGGCTGGTTTTGCTTAATATCAGGACTCATATTCTTATTATATCAAAAATGTCTAGAGAATTTTGTTTCCGAGGGCGGTTAATTATGGTGAGCGTGTTATTACATCATATCAAATTTTTGTACACCTTAATGATGACCAATTTTAGGTTGTCATTAGCATTAAAAGGCGCATTTTATTTCACCATTGTAATTACCATTTTAAAACAAGTATTATTTTTAGTTGCTTGGCGCTTCTTTTTTCTAAAATATCAAATGGTACAAGGTTGGAATTTTCAGAGCATGTTGCTTATGTATGGCATCGTTTGTTTTTCTATTGGCGTGGTTGAAGCATTTTTTTATGGTTTAAAAGATCTGCCCAGAATGATTGAAAATGGTCAACTGGATACCTATTTATTACAACCCAAGAATGTGGTCTTAAGTGTTGCGATGTCAAAAGGGGATATGGCCGCATTTGGTGAAATTGTGACTGGAATAGTGGTTATTGCTTATTCTGGGTATCTGGCGCAATCGCCACTGATGGTTATCACCATATTAATATTGGGCATTATTTTTATTTTTTCTTTATTACTCTATTTGAGTTGTATCGCCTTTTTCCTAAAAGATTCCTTTGACTTTATTCGTGAACTCAATTTAAACGCAATTATTGTGGCTTCGCAACCCAATGTTGCTTATCGCGGTCTATTAAAAATGCTCACCTTCACGATTTTACCGGTGGCTTTTTTAAGTTTTTTTCCGATTGAATATCTTAGAAGTGGATTGAGTCATTATCTGCTCATTTCAGCTATAGGGACTGCAGCCTTTTTTGCAACGGCCTATAGTTTGTTTCATTTGGGTCTTAAACGCTATGAATCTGGGAATATCATTGCGTTTCGGCATTAGAAGGCACCCTTGAATAAAAGTTGAATGATAATGTATTTTTTTATAAAAGTTCAAGGATGCATCAATACGATGATATTCTTATGCGTCTTCGTAATGTGACCACATAGACTGAATATGGATTGTATGACTATCAATATCTACAGAATATACGATTTTATGTTTAATATTAATCCGTTTCGAATAATATCCTTTCAAATTACCAACTAATTTCTCAAAACGGTTTTCAGGAGAAAATGGATTTATCTTGATAGAATCAGTAATCTTTTTTGTTTTGTCAAGAAGTCCAGATTTTTTTAAATTTTCAACGTGTTTTATTTTTTTTTTATTGTAAACGATTTTCCATTCTACCACTTCATTTTGATTCGGGTTATGACTAATTAGTTTTTGAAAATCTCCCTCTTGAGAGATTGGTTGCTGATTCACAGTATTTTTTGGATAATTAGCCATGCTAACACCTCCTATTATCAATGATATGATTGTTACGATTGATAGGGCAACTGTTAATAATTTATTCACAATCTTTTCCTATATGTACTTCCAGGTTCACAGTTAGTTTTACTACCTTAAAATTACTCAAATTCAGCCAATATAATATCCTATATAATGTAATAATTTCTGGTATAAGTATACAAAGACTCGCTGTCTTTGTTAAAATTTATCTACAATCCGTTTTCTAATGAACTTTGAGGAATTGACTATGAAACAGTTAGGCCACAAAAAGAAAGTTATTAAACTAGTTTTAGCGTTAGCTATCGTCTCTCTACTGGGTCCCTACCTTCTTTGTAAATTAAATTTTTATGGGACATCGCATGCTGCAATGACAGCAACTTCCTCATCCCCCCCAACCCAAATTGCTTCTGAATCTAACACCACCGCCAATAGTACTGCAAGTGTCGCTGCCCCTTTTTCTTATGCAGATGCCGTTGAGCTTGCAGCACCTTCTGTCGTAAGTGTTAATACCACCACTGAAGTCCCCTTAGAAATGAACCCAATGATGCAAGATCCTTTCTTTCGTTATTTTTTTGGTGAACCCTTTGGAATGGAAAACGGATCTCCGGGTATGGAATCTGCTCCTAGTGCGAAAGGTGATATACCAAAAGCCATTCAGAAGGGACTCGGATCCGGTGTTATTGTAAGTGATAAGGGTTATATATTAACCAATAATCACGTTGTTCGAGATAGCACAACAGTGCAAGTAAAACTGGCAGATGGTCGCACATCAGAAGCAAAAGTGATAGGTAGTGATCCTGAGAGCGATTTAGCTGTCCTCAAAATTAATTTAGACAAATTGCCCGTTATTCCCATCGGATCTTCCCAAAAATTACGAGTGGGTGATGTGGTTTTAGCCATCGGAAATGCCTTTGGTTTTGATAACACGGTCACACAAGGGATCGTCTCTGCTACCGAACGTTCTGGCATGCAGATTGGTAATTTCGAAAATATGATTCAAACAGATGCCGCTATTAATTTCGGTAATTCGGGTGGAGCATTGATCGACGCTCGAGGTCGATTAATTGGGATTAATACCGCCATGTATTCTCGAACAGGCAGTTATCAAGGTATTGGTTTTGCCATTCCTATTGATCAAGCTATGACGGTTATGAAACAACTCATTGAAGGAGGCCATATTAGCCGCGGCTATTTAGGGATAAGCATGCAGCCCCTAACAAAAGAAATCCGCGAGATAGTGAATTATAAAGAAGGCGATGGTATTTTTGTGCGCGCGACGGTTCGTGGCGGTCCAGCACAAAAGGCGGGATTATTGCCTGGGGATGTGATAACCAAAATTAATAATACCTCAATTAAAGATGAAAACCAGGCTTTAAAATTGGTTGCCGGTCTAACCCCCGGAAAAAGTTATCCTGTCGAAGTTTTCCGCAAAGGGGAAGTGATGAACTATGTGGTAGTAACCGCTGAACGATCACAGGCTCAAAAACAAGCTAATGAAAAGAGCGAAGGAAAAGAAAAATCCGAAAAAAATAAATCCGAGAAGAATCCTGAAAAAAATAAATAGACCCTAATCCTTTAAAAGGCAGCAAAAATTTCATGATTATTTGAAATTTTGCTGCCTACTCTACCTATTTAAAATGACTGACTGCACATTATATTAAAGCCAATGTTCTAGTTTTAATTCTGGTATGCGTTGAAAATGTTTAGAGTTATTGGTTACTAGTATTAGATTTTGGCTGAGGGTGCGGCAATAAGGCTATCCATAACATGGATGTCCAGCCCGGTTTTTCTTATATTATTTCGTATTTTTCCATAGAGCCAAGCAGCTTCATCATTCATTTCTAAAGTAACTAAGGAAGACAAAATATATTCCAATGCCGTTAATAAAATATGTTTTCGATTTTCATCTGGAATATTTGCGTTTCCCTAGATAACTTTAAAAAAAGACTTATTAACTAACTAATTTTACTATATTTAAAAACAGTTTACAAATGTCTCTAAATAGACTATATATTAAATTAAGTTCATGTATAGACTTTAAGTCTTTTGATTTAAGGAATAGTTTATGAAACCTAAGTCTCAACACCATTCAACCACTATCAAAACAACCAATGCCCTGGATATGGAAAAAGTATATGCTACGGCTCTCACTGCCTTTTTTAATATTAGTAAACGTTGGGATTTAACAACTGAAGAAGAACAGATTTTATTAGGATCCCCACCCAGATCAACTTTTTTTAAATGGAAACGCGAACACAAGGGAACCCTGTCCAAAGATACTCTAGAAAGAATTTCATATATTATGGGTATTTATAAAGCATTACGCATATTACTTCCCAATGAAAAAGCGGCTTATCAATGGCCAAAAAAACCCAATAAGGCCCCCATTTTTAACGGAAAAAGTGCCCTAGATAAAATGCTTGGGGGACAGGTAATCGATCTTGCAGATGTAAGACGTTACTTAGATGCAGAACGGGGATAAATGCTTATGGATGACATTCCACCGCTTGTAACACTAGATTGGGAGTATCAATATCGAATTATTCCTTCTACATTTCCACCCATTAATTTTTTTGAAGAATTGGTGGATGTATCTCAGATGGAAGAAGCTTTCTATATTGAGGGTTTAACAAATGATCGTATAAGAGAAGAAGTAGGCGATATCTATTTAATTCCTAAAGAAGATCGAATTGCGGGGAAAGGCTCCAGCATTGTAATGGCCGCATTTACCCATATTGGAAAACCTTCTCGTTTCACGAACGGAACATATGGCGTTTATTATGCTTCGAGAGATCTAAAAACTGCCATAAAAGAAACCGTTTTTCATCGCGAAAATTTTTTATCTGCAACAGAAGAAGAACCAATGGATATTGATATGCGAGTTTACAAGGGGAAAATAGTAAAACCCATACATGATCTTCGATTAGAGCAATATTCGGCGCTTCATCATCCGAATGATTACAATCCTTCTCAGGCAGCTGGCCATTTTCTAAAGGATATAGGTTCTTGGGGCGTTGTTTATAATAGTGTTAGGGATAGGGGTGGAGAATGTATTGGCGCTTTTCGGCCAGCGGCTATTTCTATTCCTGTGCAATTTAAACATTTAATGTATATTTGGAATGGACAAAAAATAATTCATGTTGGAGAAAAATCATTGTTATCCATTAGCTAAAGTGAAAGGGAATTATTTTTTGGTTGAACTAGCATTCGCAATTTTACTGTAAATAGGAATCACTAACGTGTAGGCCTAGATGGTCCATTGTCCTCTGTTGACTTTTTTTCTTTCGATTCGGCCTCAGTCTTTTTAAATCCGAGTGCCTCATCAAGTTCTTCGAGAGTGCGTATTATTATTGGTTCTTGAGGGCTGTTGCTTGAGGGTGCTACCCCCGCGTTTATCATTTCTTGCTCTTTTTTCTGATTTTCTATATTATTGAGTTCTATGAACGCTGCGAGTTCTTCGAGAGTGCGTATTATTATTGGTTCTTGAGGGCTGTTGCTTGAGGGTGCTACCCCCGCGTTTATCGTTTCTTGCTCTTTTTTCTGATTTTCTATATTTTGAGTAACCGATTCAGATCTTGTCTTAAGTTCGCTATTAAAGCTAGATGGAGGATCAATAGTGGAAAGACGGGGAGAAGTAGGAGATTTTTCTGTATCAGATTTAGCCGATAATAAATAAAACAGTCTTTCCAATCCGCGTGTTATTGCAGCAAAGATGCCACTCATGAACGCATTGCTCTCTTTTGTTTTAGGTTCTTCGGAATCTTTAAATCCTCCAGTGGGATCATATTTTTTTCCTTTCTCTAATTTTTCATGCAAATCAGTTCGATCAGCGTCCGAAGGTTGTTCTTTTAGACGATTTCCAATTGGAGTAGGATCTACGGCAGGTCTAAATGCGGTTAGTTCCATACTAATACTGGATATCCTTGTCATAATGTCCTTTGCTAAGTTGTTATCCTCGAGAGATATTAATTTATCTGCTGATATTTGCTTTAATGCATTCACAAGATTTTTGAAGCTACGAAGCAAATGGATAGAATGAATAGACCTGTTGGTATTGGGTTTCAACTGAAATGCATTAATTTCATATAAAGTTGATTGAATTATTTTTGATAAAGAAGAATAGCGCGCATCGCCTTTATGATTATTATTAATGCTATTATTAAAATTTCTCACTTCTGCGAGCAAACCTTCAAGATCTTCGTCTACTTTATTATATATGTATTCATCCGCCATTTTACTTCTCCAAAACTATTATTAATTTATACATATTGATATATATATTGACTTATCCTATTCTACAAAGTTCAAACACCATGGCTATGCACTTAAATATGTGTATTTCATCCTTAATTTCATTATAGGTCGCCCTTCAAATCTTGACATAAAAACCCAATGGTCAAATACTTAATGAGAACGTACTTCTGAGCAAAAACCTATGCCTCCTCCCTTTCCCACTCATACAAATCTAGATCGTGCGCGGATCCTAGATAAAGCATTTATTAAACGTGTCTTGAATGCGGACTTTCCAATAGCCAAAACCAGCACAAGCCCAATCGATGTTGGCCTGTCTAAGGCAGATTGTATAAAACTTTTTCAAACCCAAATGATCAGCCGTCATTTGGATCTGATTGCGCGCATACTTCGAGAGCGGAATCAATCCTTTTATACCATTGGCAGTGGTGGGCATGAAGGTAATGCAGCCATTGCAAAGGCATTTCGTGTTTCGGATATGGCTTTTCTTCATTACCGCAGTACTGCTTTTATGTTAGAAAGAGCGTTACTTGCGGGAGAAAGTAGAGAAAAAGCGATTAAAGATCATTTATTGGCTCTTGTTGCCTCCAAAGAAGACCCCATTGCGGGCGGAAGGCATAAAGTTTTTGGGAGTCGAGTTTTAAATGTCCCTCCACAAACCAGCACCATTGCTTCTCATCTGCCAAAAGCGGTTGGGACAGCTTTTTCTTGTTATTTGGCAAAAGCATTAAAATTAAACTGTCCATTGCCCAATAATTCGGTTATTTTAGCAAGCTTTGGAGATGCATCTGCCAATCACTCCACAGCATTAGGCGCTTTCAATGCAGCTGCTTGGGTAACTAATCAAGGGATTCCATTACCTATTGTATTTATCTGCGAAGATAATGGCATTGGTATTTCGGTGGCTACACCATTGGATTGGATAGAAAAGAATTTTAAGCAACGCCAGAACTTAACTTATATTGCTTGTGATGGCCTCAATTTTTGTAATGTATTTTTGCAGGCAAAAAAAGCGCAGCAAATTGCGCGCACACAACAAAAACCCGTTTTTTTACATTTTAAAACAGTGAGATTATTAGGGCACGCAGGTTCAGATATCGAATCGCATTATCATACTATACAAGAGATAGAAGCCATAGAAGCGGATGATCCCTTGATACATTCGGCTAGAATAATAATCGAAGATAATTTTATGAGCGCCCAGGAAATCTTAGACAATTATGAGCAGTTTCGATCTATGGTTGCTAGAATTGCAGAAGAAGTGGTTAAAACACCCAAGTTAACCAGCGCTGAAGAAATCATGGCTTGTGTTATTCCGCCCAAAATAAAACCAAAAAAAAACCAAAATCTTGATCAGATTATTAATAATAAAGAACATAATGGTAACAGTGTAACTGGTGAACAAAATATACATGATGAAAAATTTACCAATGATAAACAAAATGAACCCAAACATATGGCGGTTCTATTAAATCAGGTATTAGACGAAACCCTCACTCATTTTCCAACCACCTTAATTTTTGGAGAAGATGTTGGCAAAAAAGGAGGGGTCTATCGCATTACCGCAGGCTTGCAAACCACGTTTGGTAAGCGGCGTGTTTTTGATACCCTACTAGATGAGCAAACAATTATAGGAACAGCCATTGGTTTAGGGCATAACGGATTTCTTCCCATTCCCGAAATACAATTTTTAGCTTTTTTGCATAATGCAGAAGATCAAATCCGAGGCGAAGCTGCGACACTGTCTTTCTTTTCCCAAGGTCAATTTACTAATCCCATGATCCTTCGTCTTCCAGGGCTCGCCTATCAAAAAGGTTTTGGAGGGCATTTTCATAATGATAATGCTTTTGCTTTTCTGCGTGAAATTCCAGGGGTTATTATTGCCTGTCCTTCTAATGGGGCTGATGCTGTTAAAATGTTTCGTCGTTGCCTACAATTAGCAGGTGAAGAACAAAGAGTGGTCATATTTCTAGAACCCATCGCTTTATATATGACAAAGGACTTGCATCAACCGAATGATAAAGGTTGGTTGTGCACTTATCCTATGCCTGAAGAAATGCTTGCTTTTGGAGAACTTGGAGTTTACGGTAAGGGGCAAGATATCATTATCTTGAGTTATGGAAACGGTTATTATTTAGCCAGACAAGCAGAAAAAATACTAAAAGAAGAAAAAAATATTCAAACCACCGTCATTGATTTGCGTTGGCTCTCGCCCCTCAATATTCCTGCTATTATTGAACAAGTCAGGTCATTTAATAGAATCTTAATTGTGGATGAATCAAGAAAAACGGGGTCTTTAAGTGAAGCCATCATCACGGCCCTGGTGGAAAACTTAAGTACCCTACCCATGATACGAAGAATCACAGGTTTAGATTGCTTTATCCCCCTAGGAGATGCCTGGCAAGCTTTATTACCCAATCGCGACACTATTATCAATGCCGCTTGTGAAATGATGAAAAAATAGGAGAGATAAGCATGGAAGATTTTTTGTTTCTAGACCAAGAACTGCAACCTGAAGAGTTATTGGCACGCGATAGTGTTCGAGCCTTTGTTAATACAGAAGTGATTCCCATTATGGCAGAAGCCGTAGAAAAGGCAGATTTTCCTAAACAGCTTATTCCAAAATTAGCAAAATTAGGTTTGTTAGGATTAACGCTTCCAATCGAATACGGCGGGGCAGCTGCAAATTTTTTAAGTTATGGTTTGGTTTGCCAAGAATTAGAAAGAGGAGATAGTGCGATCAGAAGTTTTGTTTCGGTACAGAGCTCGCTTTGCATGTATCCCATTTATACCTTTGGCTCTGAATTTCAAAAGAAACTTTTTTTACCTAAGATGGCCAAAGGAGAACTCATTGGTTGCTTTGGCTTAACAGAACCTGATGCAGGGTCTGATCCCAATAGTATGAAGAGCCATGCAAAAAAAGTAGCCGATGGTTGGATATTGAATGGTTCCAAGTTGTGGATTACCAATGCCACAATTGCAGATTTAGCGATTGTTTGGGCAAAAACTGAGCAAGGAATTCGTGGCTTTATAGTAGAGAAAACTTTCAAAGGTTTTAAAAGTAATGAAATAAAAATGAAAATGTCTCTCCGAGCTTCTAATACAGGTGAACTGTCTTTTTCTGATTGTTTTATCCCGGATAGCCATTATTTGCCTGGTTCAGAAAAAGGCTTAAGTGCTCCTTTGAGCTGTTTAACGCAAGCACGTTATGGCATCGCTTGGGGAGCAATGGGGGCAGCTATGGCTTGTTACGAAACCGCCGTTAGTTATTGCAAAGAACGCAAACAATTTAATCAACCCATTGCCTCATTCCAGTTGGTACAAAAAGAACTAGTGGATATGTTGCTCGAAATTGTCAAAGCACAATGCTTAAATTTGCGATTAGCCCGCTTAAAGGATAAAGGCGAAAGCGATTTCGAAATGGTCTCTCTTGCAAAACTTAATTCCTGCCGAGAGGCTTTAAAAATAGCTAGAAAAGCTCGTAATCTATTGGGAGCCAATGGCATTAGTTTAGATTACACCGTGATTCGGCATCTAATGAATTTAGAGTCGGTTTTTACTTATGAAGGGACCGATAATATTCAGCATTTGATTATCGGGAAACATATTACCGGGATAGAGGCTTTTAATTAAATCCTGTAATTAAATTATCTATTACCTTTAAGTATAAATTTTATGGATTTCGAAATAGGAAAATGAATACATCCTATTTCACCGTATTTATAGAATTATTTATATAGAACCTAGGATCCACCGCTATAAAGATTTCTAAGCTATTATGCTGAATTCCATGTTTTAAAGTTGCAATGGAATTTGAATCGATGACTATTTACTTATTATGTCGAAGTGGGTTAAGCTTAACACTATTACTTTTTGCGGGCCAATCTAAGATCTTGACTGCAAAAAGTTGAATCAAGTTAATGTTAAAAAATAAATGGAAAGATGGATATATGCAATTTAAATCAATACAAGCCCAGGGCTTCAAAACCCTAAAATTTTCTTTGTTGGGTTTTCTAATTTTATTATTACTGTCGAATCAAGCTTTTGCACATAGTGAAAATTGTTTTTTTCCAACCATGGCTATCGATGAACCTACTGTTGGGGATGAATTAGATCTGGTTTTTGCTACAACCAAGAATAGAGATGAAGATGGGGAAACAACCCATTCGCATGGATTTATAATGGAAGTTTCAAAGGTTATTTTCCCTTATTTTGGGGTTTCTGTTGGTACTAATTATCAACGTGCAAGATTGCAAGATAGATTAAATTCCGGTTTCGATAATATTGAGTTTGGGGCAAAATATGAGTTTTATACGGATTATGAGCAAAACTTTTTATTATCAGCGGGTTTGGCAGTAGAGTTAGGTGGGACGGGAAGAAGTCAAATAGGCGCTCATTCCAATACTGAAATTGCACCGGTACTTTATTTTGGTAAAGGAATGGCAAATCTAGGTGAAGAATATAAATATATAAGGCCCATTGTGGTTGCTGGATTAATTTCCCCAAGTTTTTGTACGGGGGCTCGTAAATTTGAAGATGTAGAATTGGGTTTAAGTCTGCAATATCATTTACGTAATTTATGTCTCTATAATGATTCTGCTTGTGATTATAAATTTTTAAATTATCTTATTCCTATCGTGGAATTTCCGCTAAGCATTGGTACGATAGGTAAAACCAGAGGCCGGGTTATAGGAACGGTTAATCCCGGTTTTTTATTTGCAGGGCATTATGTGCAGTTAGGTTTGGAAGCGACTATCCCTATCAATAAGAGATCGGGTAGTCATGTGGGTGCCATGTTTCAACTCCATTTATTCTTGGATAATATGTTTCATTGTTTATAGAAACTGACTGCTGAGTGCCTCATTATTTAGAACTTAAAAGCGACGCCAGATCATCAGCGTGATCTTCTTCATCTTCCAAAATATCTTCTAGCATGCGTCTGGTTGTGGGATCATCATCCCCAAACCAGGCAATCATTTTACGGTATACTGAAATGACAATACGCTCTGCAATCAAATCTTCTTGTATCATTTCTTCTAAAGTGGTTCCCTTGCCGTACTCAGTTACTGAACGTTCGACAATACTCTGGGGATTAAAATCGGGGTTCCCGCCTAATTGGTTGATACGCTCAGCGATCATAAGCATGTGTCGTTCTTCTTCTTCAGCATGTTCTTTAAACTCTGCTGCAACTTGTGGGTAATCGATGCTCTTGGCAATAATCTCATGATGACGGTATCTTAACACACATAAAATCTCTGTTGCTAAAGCTTCATTGAGTAATTTGCAAGCTTGCTTTATATCTAGAGAGTAGTCTTCGGTTACTGCTCCATTATCTAGAGACTGCTTTGCTTCTGCTCTAATGCTTTCAATATTATATGAAAATTCGCCTTTTGATGACTGTGACATATGATATCCTATTCAGTGCGACAAAAATTGTAGACGACCTAGGGTGGGTCTACAAAAAGGTCATTAAACATAAATGATTATAATTGAGTATAGTATAATATATAGCTTTCTAATAACGGACGGTATTTGCATTGCAATTGGAAATACATCATAATGACTTCTAATCATATTGAATGACCTAGAGTTTATGTTTGGTTTGGATATTTTTATTTTTAAGTGAGAATATGTAATGACGAATCCTTTAAATAGCACAGCAGAACTCCCTCTCTTTAGTCAAATACAACATGAACAAATAGAACCTACGATCAGAGAGTTAATCGCAGCTAATCATAAAACCATAGATGATTTATTGAAAAATCAAATGCCCTTTACTTGGGAAAATTTAATGCTCCCATTAGAAAATTTAGATGAAGATTTTCGTGAAATTTGGGGGCTCGTGAAGCATTTAAATTCTGTCAGAGACAACCCATTCTTTCGAAAAGCCCATGATGCTGTTTTGCCTGCAGTAACTGAGTATTTTATTGAAATGAGCCAAAATCCTAAATTATATGAGGCTATATTAAGCATTAGGAACAATAGCAGTTTTGAAAATATGGATATAAAACAAAAAAAAGTGATTGAAAATTATTTGCGAGATTTTAAATTAACAGGAGTTTCTTTAATAGGCGAAGATAAAGACCGGTTTAAAGCGCTGTATAAAAGACTATCTGAAATCAGAAACAAATTTGAGCAAAACGTTTTGGATGCTACTCAAAACTGGTTTTTGCTCATTGATGATGAGGCTCAACTAAACGGACTGCCCATACATACTATTAAACAGGCAAAAGCGGCAGCAGAAGAAAACCAACAAGTTGGGTGGCGTATCACTTTAGATTATCCCTGTTATCAGGCCGTTATCTGTTATGCGGAAAATCGTGAACTTCGAAAGAAAATGTATTTTGCCTATCATACATTGGCTTCTGATCAAAATAGCTTGGATCAAAAGCAATGGGATAATGGACCTCTCATTGTAGAGCAGTTAAAGCTAAAAGAAGAAATTTCTAAACTATTAGGGTTTCAATGTTATGCGGAATTTTCCTTAGCTAAGAAAATGCTTAAAAAGACCAGCGAAGTAATAAATTTTTTATATGAATTGATAATTCCTGTCAAAAAACAGGCCTTGCGAGATGCAGATGCTTTGAAAAAAATGGCTAAACAGGAATACAATATATCGGAAATTCAAGCTTGGGATGTCGGCTTTTTAACTGAAAAATTGCTCTTGGAAAACTATGCCTTTTCAGGAGAAGAGTTGCGTCCTTATTTCCCTGAAAGTCAAGTTATCAAGGGTATGTTTCTAGTTGCAGGCAAATTGTTCAACATAACCATTAAAGAAATTAAAAATTTTGATGCTTGGCACCCTTCGGTTAAACTTTTTGAAATTTTTGACAAAGATAATCAATTGAGAGGCCGATTTTATATGGATCTATACGCAAGATCCCATAAAAGAAAAGGTGCTTGGTGCGATAGTTGTAAAAGCCGAAAGGAAAGGTTAGATGGTAGCATACAAACACCCATGGCCTATATTGTTGCTAATTTTAGACCAGCGATTGCAGAAGAAAGGGAAGCACAACTTAGCCATGAAGAAGTCATTACCTTATTTCATGAGTTTGGACATTGCCTGCATTTTATCTTGTCGAACGTTAATTATCCGAGCATCGGGCCTGATAGAGGCGTTGCCTGGGATGCAATAGAACTGCCTAGTCAGTTGATGGAAAATTGGTGTTGGGAAGAAGAAGTTATACCTTTTATTTCTAGGCATTGTACGAGTGGGGAACCACTACCACCCCATCTTTTTTCTAAACTCAAAGAAAGTAAAAATTTTCTTATTGGTTTAAGTATGATGAGGCAATTAGAATTTTCATTATTTGATTTTGAACTGCACATGAAAAGCTCTATTCAAAATTATTTGGCTGTGCAATCTATCTTGACAAAAGTACGTGAAAAAACCGCTATTATACCTATTCCAGAATTTAACCGTTTTCCAAATACCTTCTCCCATATTTTTGCAGGAGGTTATGGGGCTGGATATTATAGCTATTTATGGTCAGAGGTTTTATCTGCCGATACTTATCACTTCTTTAAAGAGAATAATCAAATTTTTGATCAAAGCATTGCAGAACGCTATCTACATAATATCCTAGAGCCAGGAGGGTCTAAGGATTTTATGGATTTATATATGGAGTTTCGCGGAAGACCGCCTAAGGTTCAAGCTTTGTTAAAAGATTGGGGTCTTTAAGACTATTTAATCTTAATATTTTAAGGTATCTAAACCGTACTTTGCGAGTAATTTTCTAAGAGTCCCGCGATTTAGCCCTAGCCAAGCGGCAGCCTGCGATTGGTTACCTTTGGTTTTTTGCATGACTGTTTCTAGCAAAGGTGCTTCAACTTCTGCGAGCACGAGATTATACATTCCGGATGGGGTTGCTTCCTCTAATGCTTCTAATGAAGAAAAATATTCTTGTAAAGCATGACGAACATAATCACGTAAAAAATGTTTCGATTGCATGTCGTTGCTCCGAAGCAGTGGTCAATTCATTAAAATCTTCTCGAAAACGCGCAGCTTTTGCTTGCCCTTTACTATACCAATAGACATGTTTTCTTGCGACAAAAGGCCCGCGTTGCTCACCATAATATTCATAAACTGTTTCTAAATGTTCCAGCAATATAGTTTTAATTTCTGAGGGGGTGGGTTCAGGAAGATATTCCCCTGTAGCTAAATAATGTGCAATTTCACGAAAGATCCAAGGTTTACCCTGTGCAGCTCTACCGATCATAACCCCATCTGCTTTCGTTTGATCTAAAACCTGTTTTGCTTTTTCGGGGGAAGTGATATCGCCATTAGCAATAACGGGGATATGAATGGCGTCTTTTATAGCAGCAATGGTTTCATATTCCGCCTCACCCTTAAAGAAACATGCTCTCGTACGGCCGTGTACAGATAAAGCTTGTATGCCACAATCCTCAGCAATCTTAGCAATGGTGATACCATTTTTATTTTGACTGTCCCAACCGGTACGAATTTTTAAGGTGACAGGAATTGAGACAGCAGATACAACGGCGGCTAATATTTTAGCCACTAAGGGTTCATCTCGAAGTAGGGAAGAACCAGCAAGCGTATTGCAGACTCTCTTAGCGGGGCAGCCCATATTAATATCAATAATCTCTGCCCCTGCTGCTTCGTTGAAACGTGCGGCTTCGGCCATTAAACTGGGATCTGCACCGGCAATTTGGATGGAGCGGGGAAATGTCTCACCCTCATGGTTAGCGCGACGCAAGGTTTTGGCGCTACCACGCAATAAAGAATTGACGGATACCATCTCCGACACAGCCATGCCTGCTCCTAGCTTTTTGCATAGGATACGAAAAGGACGATCGGTGACTTCAGCCATGGGGGCCATAATAATATTATTAACTAACTTATATTTTCCAATTTGCATGTGTTATAGTACCGCAAAATCAGCAGCCTGTCCTGCTGAAAATACCCTTGATGTCAGTATAGATATGAACAGCGTTAGGATAATAAAGAGAATCCTGGTATCAAAAATTGACTTGAAACTAAAACTGTGAATTTTTGTAATAGATGTTTGTGGTTTTTATGGTGTGCAAGCCTTAAGATTAAGTAAGTGTAATTGCCACCATAGGTTTAGATGAGGGTCTTGTTTGTAGAGATAATTTTTTTGCATGAATTTCAAGTGCTGGAAAATCCCCAGTCATTGAATTAGAGGTTGGGGAGCCTGTAGGAGTTACCGCTGCACCTTTATGAGAGTTTGAAGCTGCAGATAATTTATAAAGAGAAATATGTTGATGAGGGAATATTTCTTCAAATGAGTAAGAATTTATTTCTTGGAAATGATCTTTTAGAGAAGTTAGTTTTTTGGACATTCTTCGAGCTGAATGAATTTTAGACCTTCTGCCATCATTCCCGCCAGTTATTCCTGTATTTCTTGTACATAATGTTCTACCGGAATAACTACCCGCGCTTTGAGCATTGGGCGTTGGAGACTTGGATTTTACATTAGATACGAAAGTTGCATGCTGTCCAGACATTTTACTGCTGTTGGTAGGAATATAAAATGTATTGAGATGAACTGAAGGTGGTGGTGTCTGTGAAAAAGTTTGGGTTCCATTGGCGGAAGCCGCAGGACGAAATTGTACAAAATCGACTGATGCAGCCTCTTCAGCTTGTTTTTTATCAAAGTAATAAGATACAGGTGGAGATGAAGACATGAATTGAGGGGAGCCCATGGGTGAGTATTCCACGCCTGAAGCAACACTCATGCTTGCCGCTGATAGATATAAATCCGCTGTCCCTATTTGAGAAGCGCCTGCTCCTTTCGAGTTTCTGACAGCTACCGCTGATGTAAGAGGGTGCTTTGTCATATGAATGGGTATTGCAACAGATTGTTTAAACTTAATTGTCTGCTCAAAACTATCGACAGTACTACTATATCCAATGACTTCTACAGGGTTATCTTTGGCCTTCTGAAATTTTGGGACAATCCAGCGCGTGGGAGCGGTTTTCATGGGATTCAATAATGGATAAATGGCTTTTAAGGCTGCCGACATGTCCTCAGGATAAAATAAATAATCAACGTTTAGAGCAGAACGAGAGAGCATGGGGGCTTCCTCAAGCACATACTTTAGTATATGGGCTCTGGCAATTTCGGTATGTTCTTCCCTTATTTTCTTCTTTGTAAGAATTTCCTTGAGTCGGGCATCTACGGTGCTATCTACCTCGGCTCTAAATTTGCTATTGGCTTGATAGAGTTCCCATAAAAATTTATGTATTTTCTGATAGCTTGAACCCGAATTTAAAAAATCAGCCCAACGTAGCGGTTGATAACGGGTTCCAAGATTTGCTTGTAGGTAATGAAGAGCGGCAGCATTGGACTCTATCCATTTTTTTTCCCATTCCAAAGATTCCTCTGTTACTTGCTCAATAGTGGGAGGCGTAAAGGTTTGTGCTAATTTCAATTTCTCTTGATAAATCTTTGAATCCCAAAAATTATGACGTTTTAAAGTTCCTCCAATAAGAACAATGACTTCCAAAGCCTTAGTTTTAACTAAATAATCTGCAGTAGCTTTAAAATACTGAGGCGTCATTACTTTTTTTGAAGAAACACTCCCTAAAAAAGCAACAGTAGACTCGGAAAGAGGTTTATGAGTAATAAATTTTTGTTGTACCCAAGCTTTAATGTCTGGTTCTGCAACATTACTATCCGCAAATTTGTTAGTAAAATACATAACAGATTCAGTATCTGACTTTGTTTTTTGTTGTACGGCTTCACTAGCCCCAGTTGCTGTGATCATATTTGATATACCATCATTCCACTTTGCTTAATTAAATTTTCAATGTAAATAAACATACTTTCTCTAAGATGTCAATTGAGGAGACTATTTTAGAGTAACCCTTGCATGACATACAACGAATTAGGGTTTAAATAAGTTTGTTTCACCATAAAAATAATGCTAAAATGATGGGTTGTTTTTTCAAAAGGAACTGTTTAGAATTTTATTTTGACAAAGCAGAATTATATGGATAGTTAGCTTATTGTATCATAACCAAGTGTTTGATATCTAGATTTTTGGCTAATTCACCTTATGCTCTTTAACTTATTTGAGGCATTTATGTTTCGATATAAGACAAAAAAAGAAACTTATGTTGATAAAATTATCGCTGCTTTACCAGGTCATATCTATTGGGTTGATAAAAACAATATTTATTTGGGTTGTAATAATGTTCAAGCGGAATCTTTAGGTCTTGCTTCACCCCAAGAAATTATTGGTAAAACTACCGGTGATTTATTAAAAGATCCCGAACAAGCATCCCGTATTACCGCGATTAATCATGAAGTCATGGAAAGTGGTAAATTAGTCACCATAGAAGAAAGAGCTACTATGATAAATGGGGAAGGCATTTATCTCTCACAAAAAACGCCTATTCTTAATGATGATAATGAAGTTATTGGCATGCTTGGCGTTTCTTTTGATATCACGGAACGTAAAAAAATGGAACAGCAGCTTATCCAAGCAAAAGAGGCTGCTGAAATTGCCAATCAGGTTAAAGATGAATTTATTCGCAACATGGAACATGATATCCGGACTCCTATTGCAGGAATGATTGGAATTTGCCAGGTGCTTCGACATTTAGAAATTGATCCGCAAAAACGAACGCTGTTACTGGATATCGAAAATGCTTCCCAAGAGCTCATCCAATATTTCAATGAAGTGCTCGAATTTTCGCACGTTGAATCGGGGGGGGTACAAGTCGTTTTGAAAAGATTTGATCTCAAAGAACTGATAAAAACAGTTTATGATATAGAATTGCCCGCAGCAAAGAATAAGAAATTAGCATTGACTGCAGATTACCCAGAAGAATTTCCATCCATATTAATTGGCGACAAATACAGAATTCAAAGAATTTTAATCAATTTAGTTAGTAATGCGATAAAATTCACTCAGGAAGGCTTTGTCAGAATCAAGATAGAATCTCTTACAAAAATGAGTAAGAAAGAAGTTATTCTTAAAATCCTCATTGAAGATAGTGGGATTGGTATACCCGAAGAAAAACAAAATGCTTTATTTGAAAAATTTAATCGAGGTGAACCCTCTAATAGAAATATTCATAGAGGTCATGGCTTGGGTTTACCTATTGTAAAGCAATTTATACATGAATTAGAAGGCGAAATTGAAGTTAAGAGTGAAGCGGGGAAGGGAACGCAGTTTATTTGTTATATACCCTTTAAACTTCCTCTACTAGAAACCACATAACTGTTACGCACTATCTTAGAACGCCCATGTTTTGTCAATTTGACTCGCGCCATCCTTGGCGCTCGCCCTTCGGGCATGCTTATGCATTGATTATCCCTTTTTTTCTGCATATATACAAACCCACTCATCTGCTTGCTCTATAACGAAATTTTCCATAAAAGCTTGATAGGCATTGACGACAAGATCAATTTGTGTTGTCAATAGTCCAGATAATACGATTTGACCTTTTGGCGCCAACATAGAAGCAAGTCTTGGCGCAAGTTCTATTAAGGGGTTGGCTAAAATATTGGCTAGAATAATGTCCACGCTAGAGGCTAGGGGTTTAGGAATTAATTGCAAAGCTTCTGGGCTGAGACAATGAATGCTTGATGTATCAGCTATATCAATGGCATTTAATTTAGCATTATCTGTGGTACTTAATAATGCCTGCGAATCATGATCAATGGCCAATAATTGCTTAGCACCTAATTTAAGTGCAGCAATGCCCAAAATACCAGAACCGCAGCCATAATCCATGATTATCTTCCCATTTACAGCATGAGTTGCTAACCATTGTAAACATAATTGTGTGGTCGGATGCATACCCGTTCCAAAAGCAAGCCCAGGATCCAATAAAACCAGGATAGGTTTTATTGGATCCGCTGCATGAAGGGTTTTGAATTCTTCTGCACACCAACTGGGGCAAATCCAAAGATTCTCACCAAAACATTGGGGTTTAAATTGATCAAGAGAAGCACGAACCCAGTCTTTGTCTGCTAGCATTTCTGATGTGAGTATATTCAAAATCTTAGGCTCAAATGTTTGTTCAAGTGCGTGGATCACAGTTTCTAGATCTGTTTCACGATCGAATAAGGCGATGATTTTGTTATTTTGCCATAAAGGTGTACTACCAACGGCCGGTTCAAAAAGCGGATCATCCTTGGCATCTTCCAAAGTAACGGCTAAGGCTCCTAGTTCCCAGAGTAACTCTTCGCAGTTGTCTACATTGGCTTTTGGGATTTCTAAAGTTAATTGTTGATACATACGGACTTGACCCCATCACCCTTGCAGCCTCTTAAGTCGCTAATTTTTTTTCAAGATAATGGATATTGGTTTCACCCGCATGAAAATTACTATCCCGGATCAGATCTTGATGCAAAGGAACATTACTTTTAATACCGTCAATAACAATTTCATCCAAGGCATTGCGCATACGTGCAATCGCGGTTTGGCGATCGCCGCCAAAAGAAATGAGTTTACCAATCAAGGAATCATAATAGGGTGGAACTTCATAACCAGTATAAATATGTGAATCAAAACGAATGCCTAAACCACCGGGTGCGTGAAACTGTTGAATTTTGCCAGGACTTGGGGTAAACGTTCGGGATCTTCGGCATTGATTCTGCATTCAATAGCATGCCCATTTATTTTGACATCTTTTTGATCGAATGGATAATGGTTCACCTGCTGCAATACGCAATTGTTCTCGGACAATATCGATGCCCGTAATCATTTCAGTGACGGGATGTTCAACCTGAATACGGGTATTCATTTCAATAAAATAAAATTCACCATTTTCATATAAAAACTCAAATGTACCGGCACCTCGATAGCTCATTTCAAGACAGGCTTTAACACAGCGTTCGCCAATTTTTTGCCTTGCTTCTTCGCTAATTCCTGGAGCAGGCGCTTCCTCTAATACTTTCTGATGACGTCTTTGCATTGAACAATCGCGCTCAGCCAAATAAATCGCATTTCCTTGGCCATCTGCTAATATTTGGATTTCAATATGACGAGGATGTTCTAAAAATTTTTCCATATAAACGGCATCGTTATTGAACGCTGCTTTGGCTTCCGCCTTGGTTAATTGAATAGAGTTTAAAAGAGCGGCTTCACTATGGACAACTCGCATGCCACGCCCGCCACCACCGCCAGAGGCTTTAATGATAATGGGATAGCCAATTTCTCTGGCCATTTTAATGATATCATCTGAATCGGCTGGTGAGTGCACCATTTGAACCCGGAACACAGGGAACGAAGCCTTTCTCATCATTTGAATGGCAGAAACTTTATCACCCATTTGTCGTATATTTTCAGCCCGAGGTCCAATAAAAATAAATCCACTTTGCTTCAACTCGATCTGCAAAATCGGCATTTTCTGCAAGAAACCCATATCCAGGATGAATCGCAACAGCATCTGTTATTTCAGCAGCCGCAATAATAGCCGGAATGTTAAGATAACTTTGGGCTGCTAAAGCAGGGCCAATACACACAGATTCATCGGCCAGCCTCACATGCATCAGATGACTATCGACCGTTGAATGCACAGCGACAGTCTTAATACCAAGCTCGCGACAAGCTCTTAAGATCCGTAATGCAATTTCGCCTCGATTGGCAATAACAACTTTATCAAGCATCATGTTGCTTCACTGAGAATAAATAAAGGTTGACCAAATTCTATCGGTTGACCATTTTCAACCAAAATGCGTTTAATAACACCTGAAACATCTGCTTCAATTTGATTTAGCATTTTCATCGCTTCCACAATGCAGAGTATATCCCCTACTTTAATGGGCTTCCCGATATCTACAAAAGGTTTATCGTTGGGAGTCGCAGAGCGATAAAAAGTGCCCACCATGGGTGCGGTAATAATATGATCGCTGGGATTGGTATCTTCTATGTTCTTGGATGCAGCGGATGGATGATGGCCATGGTTAGAGGCTTTTTCCTCAGATGGAAGGTATGTCGAAGGTGAATGAGGCAAGGGATAATGAGAGAGAATCTGAGTTTGTTGTGCTGATGCATGCGAAGCGGGCAACTGTCGACTGATACGCACAGATTCTTCACCTTCACGAATCTCTATCTCGGATACACCTGATTCCTCTAGTAATCTAATCAACTTTTTAACTTTTGCAATATCCATAAAAATTACTCTATCTCTAAATCACGATATCAAAAATCAATTGACTGTTTGTTATCCAATCAGGTTACTCAGCAAGTTTACCCAACGAATAAAAGAAACAACAAGGTACAAGAAAGTATGCCTGGGGGCAAGAGTAAAATGGTGTCAGACCGCAACATATAACATTGTAGTAAGATGAGGTTCGACCGCAACATTAACAATGTAAGATAACAATATAACAATGTTGTATGTTGCGGTCTGACAGCCTATTGTTTTTGTTTGGTTTCCTGTAAAAATTGTGTCACCAAATCCAAGAAATTAGTGGATTTAGGTTTTCCAGCCAGACGAAAGGATTTAGCTTCACGACCATCTGGCCAGAAAAATATCACCATCGGAGGGCCAATAATGCCTAATTCTTTTTGTAAGGCAGCACTCTCTTTGGTTTGCCGAGTCAAATCAAGCCTTAGTAAATGAACATCATTCAATTTATTTAAGACATTTTTATTTTCAAAAACTTCTTTATCCATTTGGCGGCAGGAGACACACCAATCTGCATAAACATCTAATATAACTGGCTTGTTTTCTAGCTTGGCTTTAGAGATAGCAGCAGTTAATTCAGAGGGTGAACCAACATTTATGAATGAAGAATGTTTCCCTTCACTGCTACCCTGATTAATTGAATTGCTTACATCTGAATTCGTAAGAGGTACTGCGCGCAATAAAATAGAACCGGCCAATACAAGTAATAAAGCACCTGTTAAGTATTTGATATAAACCATCCAGGAACCCACTTTAGGTAGGAAATGGCTGCCGATACTCGCTGCAACAAGTAGCGGCAAGCCCATTCCGAAAGCAAGAGTGAAGAGCGCTAATCCACCAAGAACAGCATTCCCTGTTTGACTGATATACGTTAATGCTCCAACCAATACCGGGGTTACACAGGGAGAAGCGACTAGGGCTGAAATAGCCCCCATACTAATTGCACCTAAAGCAGACCCTTGGGATTGATTTTTGGATTCTATTTTACTCATTGCCTGGCTTATAAAGGCAGGGATTTGAACTTGAATGAGATTTAATTGGCTTAAAGAAAACATTATTATTAAGAAGCTGAAACTAATAAGTACCAGGGGTTGTTGTAGTGTTGTTGATAAATGGCTACCGAGTATACCTGCCGCGACGCCTGCAAGTGCATAACAGCTTGCCATGCTGAATATATAGAGAATAGATAGCATAAAAGATCGTTTGCGTGAGAGAGGTTGTTTTTGTCCCACTAAGATATTCGCCAAAATAGGCACCATGGGTAGAACACAAGGAGTAAAAGCGAGAATAATGCCACTGATTAAAAACGCAAGTAGAGTGAGGTGAAGTGCTTGGTTTTGGAATAAACCAGCAATTCGATCCACCTCAGACTCTGTTTGAGTCTCAGGTTGATTAGCTTGGATATCGGTAGTTTCTGTATCAGTAGACAGTCCATAACGGATGTTCTTTGTATTAAATTCTTCAGGATCTAAATCGATGATACTCGCCAGACCTTCTTTTGAAAAAACAATTTTTTTACTAATAGGAGGATAACAGAATCCGGCTTCAGCGCAGCCCTGATACTGAATTTTGATGCCTAATTTTCCATCTTCGCCTTTAGAAAGGGGAACATTAATAGCTAGTTTTTTTCGATATATTTTGGTTTGCCCTAAAACTTCATCCGATTTTTGTATGGCTGCTGGAAGCACTAAAGTTTTTTCTGGAATGGAATGCCCTGTTAAACTATTGAATTTCAGATGATCTTGATATAGCTGATAACCAGGTGCAATACTAAAATGCAATGTTGCTTGTTCTTTCTCATTAGGGATGGTTTTAACACTTAAAACAAAGGCTTTATCTGGGGAAAGAAATTCCTGTTCTTTGTCATCAATTGATCCAAAAACCTGAGTCGATGAAAAACTGAGCAAAGTTGTAAGACAAAAAATAAAAAAGTGAGTTAATCGACAGAATTTTTTAACCATTGTAAATATCCTTTATGACCATGTTCAATCGGAACCCCAATGACTTCTGGACATTCATATGGGTGTAAATGAATTAACGTCTTTTCTAACTGCGGATAAGACTGTTCGGTTGTTTTAAGTAATAACAGCACCTCAGAACTAGTTTCAGTCTTTCCTTCCCAAGTATAGATGGAAGTAAGTCCGGGAATAATACTCGCGCAAGCAGCCAGCTTGTCTTCGACGATTTTACGAGCAATTTCTAAAGCAATATTCTGTGAGGGACAGGTACAAAAGACCATTATATACCCTAAGCTCATACATTGCTCCTTATTATTCCGATACTTAATATTAAATATTGAATATCAAGCCCAAATTTTATACTAATATAGTAATAATTGTTTACTTACTTGAATTATTTGGATTTTCATCGTCGTTTGGGGCTGGTACAAATAGCACAGCACCCCAAGGAGTAGCCTAGCCCTTAAGTCTATATCCTTTGCCTTTCAAGCTGCGACTTTGTTGCCGGCTGGATTCGCTGCTCACCTACTAATTTGTATGCTGCGCTGCTCATTTTCGCCGGCGTCTCCTCGTAACTTGAAAGGCTTTGGATAAAGACATTATTGTTTTACCATCTTTCGCGCGAACCACCATTGCCGCCGCCATGACCCGTGCGACTACGACCAGCGCCGCCACCTTGGCCACCACTGCTTCTACCGCCACGGCTGCCGCCGCCTTCACGTCCACCGCTACCCTCTTTTTTCTCTTGGGCAACGTTTACTCGAATGGGTCGGCCATTTAATTCTTTGCCATCTAACGCCAATGCTTTTTCAGCAGATTGCTGATTTTCAAAAGTGACGAAAGCAAAGCCACGTACACGGCCAGTGTAGCGGTCAGTTGGGATTTTAACTTCGATAATTTGACCATACACAGAGAAAGCACCTTCAAGATCTTCCTTGGTGGTTGAGAAGGCCAAATTACCAATAAATAATTGATTTTGCATAACAAATTGCTCCTGAGACACATAATAATGACAGCGCTACGGTTTTGAAATAAGAGCCTCAAGGAGCCTTATTTCGCCGGGACGTGGTCGCCAATGGCAAGCATTTGGACTTGCCATCCGGGCTATTATAGCCTAATCGTTTCAATGAAGCACTAAATTTTTAACGTAGAAACAGTATAAAAAGATGTAATTCCACCTAACCCAGAATAGTTTTGCTTCCTTGAATCATTATTAAGAATTATGATGAGTATTCGTAATGTTAAAAGGAAAAAATGATTTCAATGTTAATTAAGTTAATTAGCTGGTTTTGTCAGCAATTCTCAAGGAGAGCAAGAACTAAAATAATAAAACCTGGCTTTACAGGAGAGGTATTGCAGCCATTGATATTACAACGTTCTGAACATAATTTTTCTCGTCGAAGTATGAGTCCTTATTCATTGAAGGTATTGTATAGATTGCATGACGCAGGATATTCAGCATATTTAGTTGGCGGAGGGGTTCGGGATGTATTATTGGGACTTCATCCGAAAGATTTCGACATCGCGACCAATGCAAGCCCAGAAGAAGTCACAGAGTTGTTTCGCAACAGTCGTTTGATTGGACGCAGATTTCGTTTAGTTCATGTGCATTTTGGCAGATATATTGTTGAGGTGGCTACTTTTCGTGCCGGTCCAGCGGCAAATCATGTTGATCCTAGCCTTGCCGGGACCCGTGCAGATGGCATGATTATTCGAGATAATATTTACGGAACCCTCGAAGAGGATATTTTTCGCAGAGATTTTACGATTAATGCCTTATATTATAATATTGCTGATTATTCTTTGATTGATTATGTAGGGGGCATGCAGGATTTAAAATCCGGACTTATCCGTATTATTGGGGACCCTCTGCAACGATATCGGGAAGACCCCGTGCGGATGTTAAGAGCAATACGTTTTGCTGCTAAATTAAAGTTTAAAATTCATGCGGATACCGAAAAACCTATTTTTGAGCAGAAAAATTTAATTAGCAATGTTCCTGCTGCTCGCTTATTTGATGAATATCTTAAACTATTTTTAAGCGGATATTCTAAAGAAAGTTTTCGCTTGTTACATCATTATGGTTTCATCGCAATATTGTTCCCCTCTCTAGAAAAATTGTTAACTCGTCCCTTAAAGTGGAATTGGATCGAACGCTTTCTACAATTAGCCTTTCATAATACTGATGAACGTATAAGAGAGGAAAAATCAGTATCACCTCACTTTTTATTGGCTGCTCTATTATGGTATCCAGTCGTATTTGAAATGGAAAAATTAGTCACAACGGGATTGTCTTTGAATGCGGCATTTCATGGCGCCTTTGAGCAAGTTTGGCAGGAGCAAAGAAGTAGTTTTTCCGTTCCCAGACGTCTTGTACAGATTGTAAAAGAAATTTCTAGTTTACAGATCCGTTTAAAAAGGCGTAGTCAAAAAACGACCTTAGCCCTTTATTCTCATACACGCTTTAGGGCTGCTTATGATTTCTTACTACTTCGGGCGGAAGCTTTAGATCCAGATGCCATGGAATTAGCAAGTTGGTGGACAAATTATATTGCAGCGGATGAAAGTAGTCGAGAGAACATGATATCGGCTTTAATTCCGAATAAGGCGCGCAAAAAAAGAAAGCGATTTCATCATCAACGGATAGTAAAGAGTTAAGGTATGGATGTTATTACATATCGATAATGCTTAAGCGGTTATGATTTTTCTTTGCGACGTTTTCAGATATACTGCCTTGCACGCCCATTTGTTATTTGATTTGGGTTTTAGTTTTTGGCTAAAGGAGAAGTTAATGAAACCTTATATGTTGATTGAAGGTAGTAACCAAACTATTGATGCGTTTGAGCAAAAAGTCGCGGCTGCTTTAGAAATGGGATATAGCTTAGCAGGAGATCTCATCAGCTATGCAGCATCCTCCTCTGAAATCAAGTTTTATCAGCCGGTCATTTTGGCAGAAGAAGAGGAAGATGAGGATGAATATGAAGAGGAAGAAGAATATGAGGATGAAGATGCCATGTAATCAATGGCTAGTCGCTTAATTTGTAAACCTAATTTGTAAAGTAATGGCAGAGTCGTTATTCCACTGCGCATGCAAAATAAATATTGGCAAGCTTTAATTCAACATCAACAAGCTTTTACCTGCACCTTGCCTGAGCTGTTTCTGCAAGATAAAGATCGTTTTCAAAATTTTTCTTTGGAAGCTTGTGATATCCTGTTTGATTACTCTAAGCAACGAGTTCAAAGGAATACGCTGGGGTTGCTTTGTGCTTTGGCAGAGGGGGCTCATTTACATCAATATCGTCAAGATTTATTCTCTGGTGAAAGGATCAATCAAAGTGAGAGACAACCTGCATTACACTCTGCCTTAAGAGATTCCTCGTTAAATTCTACCTGGGTTGAAGGAAATAATGTTAAGGCCGATATACAGGCAGTACTCTACCGATTGGAAGTATTATCTGAAAGTATTCGGCAACAACGCCATTTAGGATCCACTGCAAAGCCTATTCGCAACATCATTTGTCTTGGTATCGGTGGTTCAGAACTCGGACCGTCATTACTGTGTCAAGCATTAAATGAATATAAAACATCTGATCTTCAAATGCATTTTATTTCTAATGTAGATGCAAAAACATTAACCAGAGTATTAAAACAATTAAATCCCGAAAGCACTTTTTGTATTATCAGTTCTAAAACCTTTACCACTCCAGAAACTTTACAAAACGCAAAAATAGTTAAAGAATGGTTTCAAACTGCATTAAAAACCGAAGCGAATGCTGCCAAACATTTAATCGCGGTGACAGCCGCTGTTCCACTGGCAAGCGCTTTTGGCATATTACCAGAAAATATTTTTGAAATTTGGCCTTGGGTAGGAGGGAGATATTCTGTTTGGTCTGCAGTAGGTTTGCCGGCAATATTATCTATGGGGATGGATCATTTTAAAGCATTTTTAGCAGGTGCTTATGAAATGGATCTGCATTTTCAAACTGCAGCCTTACAAGAAAACATGCCTGTTATTATGGCTCTTCTTGGTATTTGGAATAGAAATTTCTGGAATTATCCTCATCAGGCCATTATCCCCTATGATGATGGCTTAGAAAAATTACCTGCCTATATTCAACAATTGGAAATGGAAAGTAATGGGAAATCTGTCAATCAGCAAGGTAAGAGTTTGTCTTATGCTACTGCTCCCTTAATTTGGGGAGGAGTGGGTTGCAATGGGCAGCATGCTTTTATGCAATTACTCCATCAAGGAACTGACACTATTCCTGTTGATTTTTTAATTGCCGTGAAAGGTGAAGCAGATTTACCTTCTCATCAAAAATTATTGTTAGCCAATTGTTTTGCTCAAAGTAAAGCTTTAATGGAAGGCTATAGTTGCAAGGCTAATGCAAAAGAGAAATTAAGCCAAGCACAACAATGCCCCGGAGATCGTCCTAGTTCTACATTGATTTATCCAAAATTGACTCCAAAAATATTGGGATCATTGTTGGCTTTATTTGAGCATAAAGTATTTGTTCAAGGTGCTATCTGGGGTATTAATTCATTTGATCAATGGGGCGTTGAATTAGGAAAAAAACTTGCAAAAAATATTGTCCTTCACTTAGAGGATGAGCAAATATCCAATCCGAGTCATCAACAATCCCATATAAACGCGGAACTAGAAAAGCAAATGGATAGTTCTACAAGAGGTCTTTTGCAGTTTGTTAAGAATCAAAGCCGAAAAATTGACTGAATGTAGCTGCAGTCTCTCGTTCCGTTTGATATCGATTTACAGGCTGTTGTTTGTCTTTATAACCCAATGCCATGCCACAGAGTAATAGCTTTTCGGGAGGCATGCCTAAAATGCCCCTTACTAAATCGGGATATTCAGCCAGAGAGGCTTGTGGGCAAGTATCCAGTCCAAACCCTCGTGCAGCTAACATGACATTTTGAATAAACATACCCATATCTATCCAGGAACCTTTTTCAAGATCGCGATCTAGGAAGAATAACAAGCCAGCAGGGGCACCAAAGAAATAATAATTTCTATACCAAGCTTCTTTGCGCTTTTCTTTATCTTCATAGGCGATGTGTAATGCAGAATACAAAGCTAAGCCGCAGTCTTTCCGTCTTGTTTTGTAAGGATCGCGCCATTGGGTAGGATAGTAATGATAATCAGGATTCTCTGGAATTTGAGACTCCCTAGCATGAATGATTGCTTGCCCAATTTTTTGTTGAATATCTCCTGTTACTGCGATCACAAACCAAGGTTGGGTATTCGCGCCAGAGGGTGCAAATTTGGCAATTTCTAAAATGTTTTGAATGGTTTCTCTACTGACTTTAGTCTTTAAGAAGGCGCGTGTGGAATGGCGATTTTGTATGGCTTCTAGAATTTCCATTACTGCACATTGCGTTCCCTAATTTCATCTAGGGTTTTGCAATCGATACATAAAAAAGCAGTGGGTCTGGCTTCAAGACGTCTAATACCAATTTCCACACCACAGGATTCACAATAACCATATTCTTTGATATCAATGAGTTGTAAGGCTTCTTCTATTTTACGGATCAACTTACGTTCGCGATCGCGGGTACGAAGTTCTAAATTAAAGGCCTCTTCTTGGGTCGCGCGATCATTGGGATCGGCAAGAACACTGGCTTCTTTCATTTCCGAGATGGTGTTATCCACCTCTTTCATTAATTCTTTCTTCCAAGTTTCTAAAATATTGCGAAAGTGTTTCAGTTGCTTGTCATTCATATAGGCTTCATTTTTTTCAGCCTGATAAGGTTCGAATTTATAATGCATCATGCTATCTGTTGTAATAGTGTTCGGTTCTGCCTTAATCATTTGGGTATCAGTTTCCGTGGTCGCTTTTTTACGACTCCTCTTTGGTGCTGGTGTTTTATTACTAGATTCGCTAACCATGGCAACTGCCCCCTCTGCCTCTTATAACTCAATTCATAAACTTCGTTACGAAACTTAACTTCAACCCTAATTGGCATGCTCACTTTGAGTATGATCATATGATCATAGGTATATAGCAGAAAGACTAAGCAATATCAATGGTGTAGTTACACTATTACACCACTCATCATTTTTTGACTCTGGCCGACATTTATTATTGAAACATTTCCGACTTTGTGTTGGGACTGTCGCCAAGAAAGTAATATAAATAGCAAACTTGTGAAGGGTCTATGAAGTTTAAAAAACCTTTAACTGATGCCGTCCTATTAAAGCGTAGTTTTCGATTTCTAATCGAGGTTATTTTAGCGAACAGAAAAAGGAGAATGATTTATTGCCCCAATTTGGGTCCTCTATTAAATTGTGATGTTTTGGGAAGCCGAATTTGGTTTTCTGCTGCAAATCGATTAGCACAGGGTTATTTAGAGGTTCTAGAATTGACGGAAATCAATGGCGGAGAATTGGTTGCAGTGAACCCAGTTTATGCACAGATTCTTGTACGTGAGGGCTTGTGTCAAGAAATGATTCCGGAGTTAAAAGATTATCGCTTTTTACAGACCCATGTTACTGTTCCTCAAACTAACAATATTGAATTGTTATTAAAAGAAAATGGAGAACAATGCTTTATCCATATCGAACCCGTTTTTTTTGGTGATGAAAGGGGTGAAGGTTATTTTCCAGAAACCTTAAATCAAAGTGTGACCCAAATTCAGGAATTAATAACACAAAAAGAATTAGGTAATCGCGCTGTGTTATTTTATTGTATTCAAAATACAGGCATCCGTTGTTTGCGTCTCGCAGACTCCATTCATCCGCCTTATGGCAAGATGTTGCGCGCAGCTGCTTTGGCCGGCGTTGAAGTTCTAGCGTATCGAACGCATATATCATTGCAAGAAATAACGCTAGAGTCTAGAATTCCGGTATTATTATCGGAAAACATCGTCTATAAATAAGGCATTTTATTTAAAAAAAACGGTCAGTCGTTCTTTAATTTTGTCAAAGGTCAATATTTCATTCCCTGTGCCGCTAATACGATATTTTAATTCAAGATCCTGTAAAGGTTCTAGACCAGACAGCTGCTGCTCTAAAACCGCATGAGTTGCTTCTGAAGCATCCTTTTTTTCCAACAAGCGACTTAAGATGCGTTGTTTTAGAACCTCGCCACTAGCCTCGCAATGCAAGATATAAAAAGGAATATTATATTGCATTGCCAAATTCATAAATTGTTTTCTGTCTTGAAAACGTAAAAAGGTCGCATCGACGATTACAGAAAAGCCATTTTCTAATAAATTTTGAGTGCTATTAAACAAAATTTGATATACTCTCTTTTGATTTTGGGTTTTGTAACGCGCATCGGAAGCTAAAGACAATCGTTTGCGTTCAATATCGGATCGAAGATGAATAGCCTGTATTTCGGGCGCCAAATGTGTTGCAAGCCATGTTTTTCCTGAGCCAGAAACACCCTGAGTGATGATTAATTTTGGCATTTGTTTCTGATGAAACGTTTTTGCCAGATTAAGATACCGCATGCATTCTGATATTTGCTTTGTTGGCTTAACCAGGGTAGATAGAGTAGAGGGGATAGATAATAAAGCCACTTTTGCGCGTACCATGGCTCGGTATGTTTGATAAAACGAAAGCAAAGCTAATCCTTCATAGTCAGCAGATAATTCTAAATAAGTATTTAAGAAAGAGAAGGTTAATTCGGCTGTGGAACGGGCTTGTAAATCCATCGTTAGGAATGCGATTTCATTAATCGTATCAATCCAGCGAAATTCTGGGTTAAATTCAATACAATCAAAGATGACAGGTTCATCCTCTATCAAAACCATATTGCCTAAATGACAATCTCCATGACATTCTCGAATAAAACCGGTTTGTTTTCTTTGATTTATAATAGGTGTTAGTCTTAACAAATCTTCTTTGCTTTTGTGTTCGAGATGTTCTAGTTGCAGCATGATCGCGTTTATATTTTCTTTGAAACTTTTTTCGGATATTTTTTCTGTCATTTTTTTGAGTATTTTTTTGCTATCTTGGAAATTATCTAGCATGGGTTTTTGAATCGCTATCTCGGTGCCAAAAAGGGATGAAGCTTTACAAACGGGGGCAGATTTATGAAAACGAGATAAAGTATATGCAATAGACTGTACTATGGGGATGGATATTTCATTTTTTTCTGCGAGCCTGCTGAGCAGTCTTTCTTGATCAAATTGCATCATTTTTACGGCATATTCAATAATCGTATTATCCCTTGTCGATTTATCTGCGCTTGATTTAACACTAGGATGCTCATAAGACCCATGAATAGTGACCACTTCTAAATACAAAGTGGGAGCGAGTCTTTGATTTAAACGTAATTCTTCTTGACAATAGAAATAGCGTTTTTCTAGACTACTAAAATCGGCAAAGGGGAATTGAATGGCCTTTTTAATTTTATAGGCATAATATCCTGTTAAGAGAATCCAAGATAGATGTGTTTCTATTACCTCAAACTGAACAATAGGATGATCATATAGGTCTTTATTTTGTAGGGACTGAATTATGCCTCGATTTTCCATCCTCGCCATACCTTTTCTGCAGCTTCTAGAGTATAGTCTAGCACCGACTTAGTATGGGCAATGGATAAGTACGCGCATTCAAAGGCAGAGGGTGCAAAATAAACGCCTGCCTTAAGCATGTGATGAAAAAATTGCGTATAGTGTTCTTTATTGCAGCTTGCTACCGCCTGAAAGTTGCGAATTTGCGTGGCTTCGCTAAAGAATAGTCCAAATAAGCTTCCCGAAGATTGTGTTAAAAATGGAATGCCCTGTTGTTGGGCTATTTTGCATAAATTTTGCAAAAAGTATTGCGTATTTTGATGTAGTGTTTCATACACGCCTGGTTTTTCTAATTCCTTTAAAGTTGCTAACCCTGCACTTAAAGCAATGGGGTTGCCAGATAAGGTACCAGCTTGATAAACAGGGCCTGTTGGGCTTAAGGTGTCCATAATGGCTTTTTTCCCGCCAAAAGCAGCAGCAGGCAAACCACCTCCTATTATTTTTCCAAGGCAGGTCAGATCAGGTTTGATATTAAAGATAGATTGTGCCCCTCCCAGTGCGACACGGAATCCGGTTATGACTTCATCAAATATCAGTACAATGCCATATTGATCACAGAGTTTTCGAAGACCTGGTAAAAATTCGGGTAGTGGAAGCACACAATTCATATTTCCAGCAATGGGTTCAACGATAATGGCTGCAATTTCTTTCCCTAGCTGGTCCAAGATAGCTTTGACCGCAGGTAAGTCATTGTAAGGCAGGGTGAGCGTATGAAGGGCAAATTCTTCTGGAACACCAGCAGAGTTCGGTTGACCAAAAGTAAGACAACCTGATCCTGCCTCCACAAGCAAGCAATCCGTATGACCATGATACCCGCCTTCAAATTTTATTATTTTTTTTCTGCCTGTGAAGCCGCGGGCGAGTCGAATAGCACTTTGAGTAGCCTCGGTGCCAGAGCTTACCATTCGAACATTATCCATCGATGGCACCAAACGCGTTAGGGTTTCTGCCATTTCGACTTCAATAGTTGTGGGTGTCCCAAAACTCAATCCTCGTTCGCTGGCACGTTGAACCGCTTCGACTACTCCCGGATGCGCATGCCCTAAAATCAGAGGTCCCCAAGAATTAAGATAATCAATATATTTATTATTATCGATATCAATAAGATAGGGCCCTATCCCTTGTTTAAAAAATACCGGTGTGCCGCCTACCGCTCGAAAGGCTCGTACCGGAGAATTCACGCCACCTGGAATTACTGTTTGTGCCTTTTGCCATAATTCGTTAGAATGTGACCTCATTGCTATGTCCCTTAATGGTAAAATGGTAATGTGCTAGGGTTGGTTTCTTTAGGCTTAGATATTACATAACCACGCTAGGGAACGACAATAGTCTCTGGTGTTTAGATTTGATCATTTATATTTTTGATAGTTTGTGAGGTAACTTTAAAATGGAAATATTCGGCAAGGTTCTAGGTTCAGTGGACATACACTTTTTATTTGGGGTAACTTTTATATTAGGTGTTATTTGTTTATTTTATTATTCGTCTGCACGAAAGCAAGCGAGTATCATTCATAAATTAGAAATTTCTTTAAGACATTTCGAACAAATGAATCATCAACTTGCATTATTAGTGAACGAACAACGTCGTGCTAATTGTCTTTTATCTGAGGTTGCTGGAATAGAAATGCCTTATAGTCCAGTTGAAACCCATATGAATGCTCAGGTTGCGATGAATGCACAAATGAATGGATATGGAAATCCAACTGGTTATAACCCCGGGAGAGCAAGCAATACTAATGATACTTCAGCAGAAATGAACAGTTTAACCAAGCTTTATGTAGGTAATATTGATTATGCAGCAACAGAAGCAGAACTCGGTGCGCATTTTTCTCGATTTGGGCAAGTAGAATTTGTGAATATTCCTGTTAATCGATATACGGGTCGGGCAAGGGGTTTTGGTTTTGTGACATTTATTTCTAAAGAATCTGCAGAACGAGCCATTGCCTTAAATGGTTCTGAATTTAAAGGCCGTCAAATTCAGGTTAATTTTGCAAAAGAACGAGATTTAGTATTATGAGTAGTGGTATAAATATAGATAAAACTCAGAATGAAGAAGTTAGTCTAAAGCGTTATATGTGTCTTTTATGCGGTTTAATTTATAGTGAGGCAGATGGTTGGCCAGAAGAAGGCATTGTTGCAGGCACAAGATGGGAGGACATTCCTCCCAATTGGCGCTGTCCTGATTGTGGGGCGTGTAAAGAAGATTTTGAAATGATAGAAATTTAACTGCCACGTACTGCCCTACCATAGTCTGTACAGATATTTTAAGAGATTAATAACTAGGGTTTTACGATGGCTAGGATAACAATTGCTATCAAAAAAAGCACAGGAACTTCATTAAGCCAACGGTAGAATACATGGGAATGTTTGTTTTTATCTAAATAAAACTGTTTTCGTGTGTAACCGCAATATAAATGGAAAATAATTAATAATAATACTAAAAGTAATTTAATATGAAGCCAAATGGATATGCGAAAAAGGCCCCAACTATACCAATCGAGTAGCCATAAGCCGAATCCAATAGTCATAATGGCACCAGGAGCCATGATGCCATAATAGAGTTTTCGCTCCATGATTTTAAAGCGTTCTTGACTTTTTTTATCCTCTGCCATGGCATGATAAACAAAAAGACGGGGTAGGTAGAACAAACCCGCAAACCAAGTGACCATGGCGATGATATGAAATGATTTTACCCAGAGCATGGATCTTTCTCCTTGAACTCAAAATGGAGTATAATAGTAATATATTAAGTGTATAAAGAATAGCTGTGAGAGATTACGTGTAAATGTTTAGGCATTAGACTTGAATTTATGCAACGTTCAGATTTTCGTCAAATATGGACGTTCTAGGATAGGGCGTGAACGGTTACGATTACACAGGAAAGCAAACTGAGGTTACTTATCATGAATCATCAACACTCTAGCGTTACATTAACCCCATCTGCTGAAGCACAAGTTTGTCGTTTACTCGAGCAAGACGACAACCAAAACGCTAAACTTCGAATTTATATCGTAGGTGGTGGTTGTTCAGGCTTTCAATATGGTTTTAAATTAGATGCTAATGTAAATGCAGATGATATTATCATTGAACAATCCATAGACTCTAAAACCGAACCAACCCTAAAAATTATCATCGATGCCTTAAGCTTTCAATATCTAGTGGGATCTGAAATTGATTATGTTGTCAACTTGCAAGGTGCACGATATGTTGTACGCAATCCTAATGCTGAAACCACTTGCGGTTGTGGATCATCTTTCTCATTGAAAGAAGAATAAAAGTAAGGCGTTTTACACGGTCCCTAGTTCTAACCCAAATATTCCACCCAAAGGAATAGCATGCCTAGCGCCCGTTACTGTTGGGCAATTGCCTGATTTTCCTTCCATTGTTTGCTTGGCTAACCAGGCAAAAAGAGTAGCCTCAATCCAATCTGGAGATGAGCCTAAGGCATCGGTGCTTTGAACAGGTCTATTTAATAAATGACTCAATGTTTGCATGAGAAAAATATTATGAACGCCTCCGCCACAAATATAAACAGCAGTTTTTTCGGGAGCATTTTGCAAGATGGCATTTGTAAGCGAATATGCAGTCACATATAAAAGGGTGGCTTGAATGTCTTCAGGCAGAAAGGGTTCTATTATTTGATCGGTTTGATTTATATATTTTAAAAGCCAACTTTCATTGAAATAATCTCTTCCCGTACTTTTTGGCGGGGACTTATCGAAAAATGGATCCTGTAATAATGCTTCTAATAATCTTGTTTGAACTTTACCCCGAGCGGCAATAATACCATCTTTATCATAGGCCATTTTCCAATGTTTTCTGACCCACAGATCCATTAAACAATTACCAGGACCGGTATCAAAACCAATCAATCGAGCAGTGGGATCTCGATTCAAAATCGTAATATTACTAATCCCACCAATATTTACAATCACACGATCTTCATCTTCTGAACCCAATATAGCAGCATGAAAAGCAGGAGCTAGCGGAGCTCCTTGACCACCGGCAGCTATATCCCTGCGCCGAAAATCAGCAATGGTGGGGATTCCTGTGCGTTCAGCGATAATGTTGGGATCCCCTATCTGAAGCGTGAAGGGAGGAATGGCCTCAGGACGATGACGCAATGTCTGTCCATGGCTACCTATGGCTCGAATATGCTTAGGTGAAATTTCGCTATCTTGTAGCAAGCGATTGACGGCTTTAGCAAAAATTTCTCCCGCTTCAGCATCAAGCTTACCATAGTCGTCAATAGAGCCTGCTCCAGATTGACAGAGCGTTAAACAATGACGACGAAATGCCTCAGGAATCGGATAACTTAACGTTTTTAATATTTTAGGATAAGACGATACAAACGAAACTAAGGCAACGTCTATAGCATCCATGCTCGTGCCAGAAAGCACGCCTATATAAGATGAATCATTCATTCCGTGGGAATTCGTTCCGTACCATGTTTATTTTATTTTCATGCTGATCCATCAATTTCAACATTTCCTTGGCATGTGCGAGGAAATGACGCTTGTTGGAATCTGGGATGGGACTTTTCTTAGGTAATGTAATAGTGAGCGGATCTCTATGAACACCATCAACGCGGAATTCATAATGTAAATGATTACCTGTGGCAAGACCGGTGCGACCGACGTTTCCTATTTCTTGCCCTTTCTTGACGGGGTCACCTACCTTTAATTTTGGTGCGAATTTTGAAAGATGTGCATAGAGTGTTGAGTATCGATTTCCATGTTGGATTTCTACAACACGACCATAACCACCACGAGTCCCCACAAAAGTAACTTTACCATCACCCGTAGAATTCACTCGGGTTCCACGCGGCGCGGCAAAATCAACACCCGTATGTTTACGTATTTTATGAATAACAGGATGATTTCGAGTTCCAAAACCTGAACTTACATGAGAGAATGCGAGCGGATAACGGGAAAAGGTTTCTTTCAAACCAAAACCATCCGGTGTAAAGTAGCCTGTTTGTCCATTTTTATCAGTATAACGTACAGCTCGATGCACTTTCCCTTTAAAAGTCAATTCAGCGGCTAAAATAGGACCTGCGCCTACTTTCTCGCCCTCAATGCGTTTTTCTTCAAATAAAACTCGGAAGCTATCGGTAGGTTGCACTAAAGCAAAATCAACATTCCAACCAAAAATTTCGACCAATTGAGAAACGACATTTTTATCAAGACCTGCTCTTTTTCCAGCCAAATAAAGTGAATCTTTGACGGTGCCTTTCCCAAAAGCCATCTGTTTTTCTGCATTTTTAATGGCTATTTCTTTTGCTGCTTCTGCTGTATTGGCCAAAGCTTTATCTTTATTAAGGTTCAGATGCTTATCGGATTGATAAGCAT
>CAWDVG010000002.1:0-2500 GCA_963805795.1 uncultured Gammaproteobacteria bacterium | reverse complement strand
GGAAACCGAGTCTTAATAGGGCGTTAAGTTGTCGTTTATAGACCCGAAGCCGGGCGATCTATCCATGGCCAGGGTGAAAGTGGGGTAACACCCACTGGAGGCCCGAACCCACTAATGTTGAAAAATTAGGGGATGAGTTGTGGATAGGAGTGAAAGGCTAATCAAGCCCGGAGATAGCTGGTTCTCCTCGAAAGCTATTTAGGTAGTACCTCACGTGGTCATTCTTGGGGGTAGAGCACTGTTTCAGCTAGGGGGTCGTAAAGACCTACCAAACCGATGCAAACTCCGAATACCAAGAAATGTAGCGTGGGAGGCACACGGTGGGTGCTAACGTCCATCGTGAAGAGGGAAACAACCCAGACCGTCGGCTAAGGTCCCAAAGTTATGGTTAAGTGGGAAACGAAGTGGGAAGGCACAGACAGCCAGGAGGTTGGCTTAGAAGCAGCCATCCTTTAAAGAAAGCGTAATAGCTCACTGGTCGAGTCGGCCTGCGCGGAAGATCTAGCGGGGCTCAAACCATACACCGAAGCTGCGGGTGTGCATGTAAAAGTGCACGCGGTAGAGGAGCGTTCTGTAGGCCTGTGAAGGTGAACCGAGAGGTTTGCTGGAGGTATCAGAAGCGCGAATGCTGACATGAGTAACGATAATGCGGGTGAAAGACCCGCACGCCGAAAGTCCCAGGTTTCCTGCTCTACGTTAATCGGAGCAGGGTGAGTCGGCCCCTAAGGTGAGGCTGAAAAGCGTAATCGATGGGAAACAGGTTAATATTCCTGTACTTTTATGTTCTGCGATGGGGTGACGGAGAAGGCTAAGTCGGCCATCGAACGGTGGTGATGGTTTAAGCATGTAGGAGGTGTTTCTAGGCAAATCCGGAGACACATAAACTCCAAGGTGTGACGACGAGTGTTTTCTACGGAAGACACGAAGTGGCTGATGCCAAGCTTCCAGGAAAAGCCTCTAAGCATAAGGACATAGGAACCGTACCGCAAACCGACACAGGTGGACAGGTAGAGAATACTAAGGCGTTGAGATAACTCGAGTGAAGGAACTCGGCAAAATAGCACCGTAACTTCGGGAGAAGGTGCGCCTTTGGTGGTGATGGCCCTTGCGGCTTGAGCTGCTGGAGGTCGCAGAGTCTAGGTGGCTGCGACTGTTTAATAAAAACACAGCACTCTGCAAACACGAAAGTGGAAGTATAGGGTGTGACGCCTGCCCGGTGCCGGAAGGTTAATTGAAGGGGTTAGCGCAAGCGAAGCTCTCGATCGAAGCCCCGGTAAACGGCGGCCGTAACTATAACGGTCCTAAGGTAGCGAAATTCCTTGTCGGGTAAGTTCCGACCTGCACGAATGGCGTAACGATAGCCATACTGTCTCCACTCGAGGCTCAGTGAAGTTGAAATCGCTGTGAAGATGCAGTGTACCCGCGGCAAGACGGAAAGACCCCGTGCACCTTTACTACAACTTTGCATTGGATTTTGAGTGTGTCTGTGTAGGATAGGTGGGAGGCAATGAAGCTTGGTCGCTAGACTGAGTGGAGCCGACCTTGAAATACCACCCTGAGATACTTGAGATTCTAACCTGAATCTGTGAAGCCAGATTGGGGACAATGTATGGTGGGTAGTTTGACTGGGGCGGTCTCCTCCCAAAGAGTAACGGAGGAGCGCGAAGGTACCCTCAGCATGGTCGGAAATCATGCGTAGAGTGCAAAAGCAAAAGGGTGCTTGACTGCGAGACGAACAAGTCGAGCAGGAACGAAAGTTGGTTTTAGTGATCCGGTGGTTCTGAATGGAAGGGCCATCGCTCAACGGATAAAAGGTACGCCGGGGATAACAGGCTGATACCGCCCAAGAGTTCACATCGACGGCGGTGTTTGGCACCTCGATGTCGGCTCATCACATCCTGGGGCTGAAGCAGGTCCCAAGGGTATGGCTGTTCGCCATTTAAAGTGGTACGCGAGCTGGGTTTAGAACGTCGTGAGACAGTTCGGTCCCTATCTGCCGTGGGCGTTGGAGAATTGAGAGGAGCTGCTCTTAGTACGAGAGGACCGGAGTGGACGTATCTCTGGTGGACCGGTTGTCACGCCAGTGGCACAGCCGGGTAGCTAAATACGGAGGGGATAACCGCTGAAAGCATCTAAGTGGGAAGCCCCCCTCAAGATGAGTTCTCCCAGGACTATAAGTCCTTTAAAGGTCTGTTGAAGACGACGACGTTGATAGGTTGGATGTGTAAGGGCTGTAAGGCTTTGAGCTAACCAATACTAATTGACCGTAAGGCTTGACCATATAATGCTCAAATTGTTTTAGGGCCAATGAGATTTCTACTAAATCTCAACTTGGCCCTAACAAGCAACGTGTACCAACAAAACCGTTTTATGCCTGGTGACTATAGCGAGTGTGCCCCACCCGAAACCATCTCGACCTCGGAAGTGAAACCGCTCTGCGCCAATGATAGTGTGGGGTCTTCCCATGTGAAAGTAGGACATCGCCAGGCTCCCTATTTAA
>CAWDVG010000001.1:0-1754671 GCA_963805795.1 uncultured Gammaproteobacteria bacterium | reverse complement strand
AAATGGAGATAAATGAACGCTCCATCTAATCAGTTTATAGCCCTATATCACCTTGATATAGGGTTTTTTTTTGCCATACATAATAAACTGATTAGTCGATCAATCTGATCAGAGACATAAAATGCGATATTTCTTCGGCATGTTTCATCTCTTCTCTTTTATGAGACAGTTCTGTATAATAGTTACTTCGCTGGTGTAGCTCAGTTGGTAGAGCAGCTGATTTGTAATCAGCAGGTCGTAAGTTCGAATCTTATCACCAGCTCCATATAAATCAGGTCCGTACCGGACACATGGGTTACAGTTTATACCGGAGACATGGGTAACACTTTAGGCCCAAAAGGGTTCGTTAAAGGTTCCAGTCTACATGATTCTTCATCAAAATACCCTAAATCATAATCCATAAAGCTTACTAGCCAGATCTTATCCTCTGTTTCTTTAATGCCGACGTTTTGTCCTGCAAAGACTTGGCTGACATTTATCTTTTTTCCATTTAAACAGATTCTGCCGCAACTCGTGTAGTATGCGAATTCCTAAATTTTAGACTGCAATAGGTAAATGAACCAACCCATGCAGGTGCTTTTGCCATTTAAAGTTATTCAAACTAAGCACTTTTTTAATCCCTGAGCTTTTATTTTCAGGTGTCATTGCATTAATACCTGCATGAGCTCTTGAATGATTAAAATAATCTTTATAAGCATCTAATTTTTTCTGCAAATCACCCGCATTCCAGACTAAAACATTGTTTAATAATTCTTCTCTTATCGTTCTAATTAATCGCTCCACAAAGGGATGAGAAATTGGGGTATAGGGTATGGATTTTATATGTTCAATTTCTAGAATTCTTAGATTGGCTTGCCATCTTTGAAATTCAAAAAGAGGATCATTATCGGTTGAAATTCGTTTTGGCAATTTTTGTTTTAAAATTATACTGTTAAACATACAACATATTGTTGATCCATTCATGTCGCCATTATGAACAGCGAATCCAACAATTTTTCTTGTAAATTGATCCATTATCACCATGACCCAATTAGATTTTAAATGAATAGATTCTGTTCTAAAAAAATCGATGGACCATAGTGAATCTTTAGTGTGGCCGAGAAATGATAACCAACTAGGTCCGCGATTTTTATTAGGATCTGGTTTGTAAAGTCTATTTAAAACTCTTCTTACAGTATCGCTGCTTATTTCAATTCCAAATTGATTTGAAATCTGCATGGCAATACGCAGATAGCCAAATCTTGGATTTAGAGTTTTATATTTTAAAATGAGTTCAATCATTTCTTGGGATAGGCCCTTTCTGCCTGGTTTTTTATGACTCTTTTTGGAAAATAATGATTTGTATTTCCTAGAAACAAAAAGTTTGTGTAACTTTATTAAAGTGGCTGGTTTAACTAAAACGGCTATACGTGTCAATCTCTTAAAATTAATATATTTGGATAAAAACCCAAATATTAAACGATCTGAATTTGATAGATTAGGGCATCGTTTTTTATTTCTAGATAAAATGATTAGTTGTTGTTTCAAAATAATATTTTCGGCAACAATTGAACTGATGCCACTCAGCCTTAATATACTGAATAGGAGTCTAAAAATAATATACAATAGTTGAAATAGATTAAACATGATGATAATCGTAGATGAGCTTCATATGTAATGCAATCTTTTATTGTTCCAGTAGGGCGGATCTCGCCTGCCTCTTCTGAGTAAGCATTATAAGTTTTGCATGTCAATTCTAACATGCAGTTTTTCCTATTTTTTGGCTACGGCCGGTCTCTTCATGACATCAGCAGCGGCACTGGCAGATCCCGCACCAGCTGCTCTACTAGCACCAGCCACTGCATCTTCATTGATTTTATTCGCAGCCGTTGCAACATCACTTATAACTTTGACAAGTGTTTTCGAATTTTCCATTTCATTTTGTGCATCATCACATTCTTCAATTAACGCTGGCGCTCTTGAGGCTGTGGCATTGGCTAAGGGTAGAAATACCTTACTGTTTTGCAAAGCAAAAGGTTTTGTTTTTAAAATTTTAGCAGATAAGAAATCTAACATTTCTTTTGCACGTGTTAAAAAATCTTTTTCAAATCCAGTTTTCAGTTCAGTATTTCTAATATTAATACTACGTGGTGTCTCGTCAGTTAGAGGATCATCACAAAAGCAAGAGATAGAGAATGATCCTTCTCCCGTTTGTTTTGTTATTCCTAAAGCTTTTCTTAAAGCTTGTCCACCTAGGTCTGGCTTACCGTCATCTGCCAAATAATGACCATGCAAATTTGTGTCTCCTACCGAGATAAAAATCCCTCGAGGAGATCCTATTCTGCCCTTCTTTAAGGTATGAAGGTTGATATCTCCATTTGCTACAACTCTTAGCTCTTCCCCAGCAACAAGACTGGCTTTTAGGCCTTGTGCGTTTCCATTTGCTAAACACCAAACCTTACCTGTCCCCAGTATCCCCTTTTGAATATCTAAGTTTTTACAAATAAAATATACGTTATGATTTGTTCTAATAGGTTCTTTAATAATAATATCTCCTACCATATTACAAATTAAGACCTCTTCGGAAAAAAATAAAGGAGTGTCAATTACAATTGGTCCTGCTGTTTTATTATTAATCACTCTTATATTGCCACTTGCAGGCTGATTATGGGTGGTTGTAACCGCAGCAGAACATAACGCAAGAGCAAGACTATTTTCTTCGACAACATGAGATGAAACGAGTGCTCTTTTTTTGGTGATTTTAGTTTCAAGTTTTTGTTTTGCTTCTGATTCTTCCCTTTGTTTTTTTTCTTGTTCCGCTTTTAATTTTTTTTGTTCTTCAATTTGTTGTTTTAATATTCGCTCACGACAATTCTCTATATTTATTAATGCAGGCTTAGATCCTAATTCAATTGCTCTTTCAAAACATTTCATAGCAAGGGTTAAGTTTTGTTTAACAAGTACGCCTTGTGAATATAAAATACCTAAATTACAGATGGAGGGTGCAAAGCTGTGAGATGCAGCTAGTAGGTGTAGTTCCATACCCCTTTGTATGTCTTTAACAGGTCCTTCAAGGTACTTTTCTGCCTCATAATAAAGTGCTCTTAATTCAGCTTCTTTTCTGGCTTTTTCTTGATCCATCAATTGTTTTTGTCTAAATTCTGCTTGTTTTTTAGCATCTCCCATTCTTTTTAATTCATTTTGTTTTTTTTGTTGGGATGTAGTAACAGTTTTATTTGGGATTAGCTTAGGATTTGACTTAGGGTCAATAAGTTTTTTTGATTTAAATGGAGCAGTCATTGGTCTTCTATTGATTTCAGATTTTTCTTTTGAATCAGAATTCACTCTAAAATTATTTGTTTTTCTGGCTATTTTGTTTGCAGCAGAGTTAGCTGTGGCAGTAGCTGTCGTTGGCCTTACGGGTGTCTTGGGGGATTTGTTTACACAGGGGTAGTTATTAGCTGCAGTTTGAGTTGCAGTTCTACGTAATATCGAGGTTTTGGAATTAGCTGGGGGTCTTTTAGTTTGAATTTCGTTGTTAGTTTTAACCTTTTTCATTTCAATGCTCCAAATATGTTCTATTACTAGATGAATTAAGATATACAACCAAGATTGTAAATTATTCTTAGCTATTTTGTAAAGGGCTTAACATTTTCAATTTTCTTGAAGCGAGAATCATTGTCTCATATTTTTAAGTCAATTAGCTTAATTTATATTTGAATATCAGCAAAAGAATTCAACAGTCGGCCGATTCAATCGCTATATCATCGCGGTTGAAGTTGCAAATTCCAAAATTTTAAATAGCATTAAGTACCGTCGTTTTCACCTCTATGTAATAAAAGTGTATACATTTTTATTACATAGGACTTTTCGCAGTCTGATGGCAACTTTGGATTTTTATCACGCATAATCTTTTTCACCATTTGATATGGGCATATCCATAGCGTTACAGCTTTCATTTAAGTTTCTTTCAAGATCGGAGATTGCCTGAATCACATCAGAAAATTTAGGTATTGCTCCGAAAATCATTCCCGACATTGCATGATAATCATTCTTAAGTTCTGAAATCATTTCTTTTGTTGGTGTTAGAGATAATGTGCCTGGAACAGCATTTTTTAAGTCCAAATCATTACTATTGAAAAATAGTTGTGCATGATATGCACAATTAGAATCAAAACTATTTTTTAAATACTTCCTCAGTTGCATCCTTCAGCTCCTCGATGAGTATCTCAAAAGATGGTAAAGTTTGGATCAATCCATTTAAAAATTGATCCCAATCTTTTTTAACTCTGCTTAAATAGTCTTCTTGATTAAAAAATTGTTGAGCATTTTCAAAGGTGATCTCTTTTTGTAAGCACTTTTGCTCAAACGCTTGCCGAAATTCCTCAAGATGCAACTTAGATTTAAAGTGCTTTAAAATATGCCAGAGATCATAAAAATCTCTGACTCTAGATCGTACCCAGCCTTTGAGTTGTAAACGTATTTGATTTTGGAGGATCCCTCGATATTTTTCAGCGAGGATTTCTTCTAGAGCATAAGACCTAATGCATTGTGGTAGCACTTCACCATATTCATGGAGTAATGGTTTTTCAACGCTGGGATATACTAGTTTTTCATCTCGGCTGATTTCCAGTTTAATTTTTGTCAACGGACTACGATGCCAAGGAAACTTTGCCCTTAATAAATAAGCCCTTTGGTTAAAGGGATGAGGATTTTTTTCTTGATATGGTTCAACCTGATACTCAACCCCACTGCCTTGTTGGGCGGATAGTTTGGTTGCTAGGCCGACTACTTGTTCAATACAGTGATCTAAAAATTGATCGGTTGTATCAGGCGCGGTCGTAAAATCCAGATCCTCGCTAAAGCGATAGTGTTCGCCAAAATAACATTTCTTAAGACAAGTGCCACCTTTAAATATAAGATTTTGTTTAGCGGGTAAATGTTCACCTATGGCTGCCAATATCCAACTTAAAGCATAATCCAACTCGATGATATTCCAAGATGCTTGCTTTTCTGCCTGTTTTCGTAACAATTGATTTCTAAAAGACATAGAAACTCCTTTATAAGTTGATCTGTAATCGCCATTGCTTTGAATAATGTCCTTTGGAAACTTGAGAGGGATCTAAGCGTCGATATCCCAAGTGCCCTGGTTGTAGCAATTTTAAGCATTGCTCTTCTGTTAGTCCGACATTAAGTTCTTCTAAAGCCCAACCTATCCTACGTCCCACTGCAACATCCCATTGTAAGGCATAACCCAGGAGTTTTTCTATGTTAAGTTTAGGCATCGCTTCTTCTAGTCCGTACATGACCTCATTAAAACCTCCGCAATATTGTGGGTTGGTAAATCCTTCCATTACTGTCCGTTCCAGATCTGCCACAACAAAAGCCCCTTCTCCTCGCCAGGCTTTTTCATAACCATAAAATTTTTCGTTTTTTAATTGGATAATTCGGTAGTCTATTCCTTCGATTTTAAACTGGGTATTTTGGCTGCCGCGACGATAAATGGTACTATGAATTTTTGGAGCACTCAAATAAACCAATCTGGGTACTTGATCGGTTAGGCCGTGGTGATAAAAGGCTGAGAAGTAACTGATCATCGCTGGTTTAGCTAAATGCATGGCAATTTCGAATTCATGAATGGGGGATACCCCAGTTGAACGACTCAGCTTATAGAGGCCCTTTTTCAGGGGGATTACCCAGCCCTCTTTGGTCAAGTTGGAAAGGATTTGTAAAACATAGGGTATATCGACGCCTAATTCTTCTTTGGCCAATTTTTTGACCTCTTCAGTTTCAAAAACTCGCAAGCCTTTTTCAATCAAATGTTGTAATAAGCGGATCTTTTCAGTTTTTTTGTCTATTTTTTGACGCGACATTGTTTGCCTTTTAGAAATTAATTTCAATTAAAAAATATTATAACTGTTTTTATACTTTTTGTATGTAATTAATTCGTTTTTTACGTATTAATTACATCTTAAAAGTATTTATTTGGAGGAGATCCCCTAATTTTTTCGAAAATTGTCAGATTGAGGTGTTTAAGGAGTATGAAAATTGGGGTAGAAAAAATCCTTGCGCGACTTTTGCGCCGATGTAGCTATGAAAAGTAGTGATGGGTCATGCATTTGTAACGGGCTGCCAGCACTTAAAATTGTTTATAAATCAACCACTTAATCTTGGAAGTTCTTGTGCATTCTATAGAGCAGTGCGACAAAAAGTCTTCCAATACTGTATAAGCATTTCTCTAGGTGTTTGATACCCCAGGCACTTTCTTGGGGTATTATTAACCAATGCTGATATTCTATCTAAATCTTCTTGGCTTGTCTCGTCTATAGGATGATTTTTGGGCAAATAGCGCCTCAGACGCCCATTCGTGTTCTCATTGCTTCCTCGTTGCCAAGGAGCACGGGGATCGCAAAAATAAATTTTACATTTCGTTTTGCGTTCTAGTTGAGGATATTCCATAAATTCTGGACCTTGATCGAAGGTTAATGAATCCCATATTTTTGCAGGTGAAGATTTAATAACATTTAAAATCTTCCCAATAACGGTTGGAGCAGTTTTATTTTCGTTTTTTCGCAAACAGACAAAACGACTTTTTCTTTCAACTAAAGTTGTAACGCAGGATTTCTGCCCCAGTGGAAAATGAATGGTATCACCTTCCCAATGCCCTAAAATATTGCGTGAATTAGCCTCTTCTGATCGATGAACAATATTTCTCGATAATAATTGGGCTTTATTACGAACTTTTCGAGATTTTCGGAAACGGCGATAAGGATTTTTTCTAGGGAGGAGTTGGAAAAGGTTACTCTTTTTATTTTTGTAGATATATCGATAGATACTCTCTGAACAGACATGAAAATCTTTTTTTTCTTTACGCATACGCCGTGAAATTTGCTCTGGACTCCATCCTTTTTCAAGGCTATCAAAAATGAATTTATTAAGGGCAGGGATGGTATTAATTTTATTAGGTGGATGAGGATGACGCTTTTTGGCTAATTCATTGGCGACCCCCGGCATGTAACGCTTCCCTCTTTTAGTGTTCCTTTTTAATTCTCTATAGATAGTGGAACGATGTCGACCCGATCTTTGTGCAATCGTGCTAACCTTAGTCCCCATGGATAAGAAGGTCGTGATCAGGCATCGATCTTTCATATTTAAACGTGTATAATTACGCATGCGACAGCTCTCCTTTGCTGATAGTTCAAAATTTGCTAAGATTATGAATATACAGCAATAAGTTGTCGCACTACAAATTAGAACTCAAGCCTGATTTGTAATCAGCAGGTCGTGAGTTCGAATCTTATCACCAGCTCCATATAAATCAGGTCCGTACCGGACACATGGGTTACAGTTTATACCGGAGACATGGGTAACACTTTAGGCCCAAAAGGGTTCGTTAAAGGTTCCAGTCTACATGATTCTTCATCAAAATACCCTAAATCATAATCCATAAAGCTTACTAGCCAGATCTTATCCTCTGTTTCTTTAATGCCGACGTTTTGTCCTGCAAAGACTTGGCTGACATTTATCTTTTTTCCATTTAAACAGATTCTGCCGCAACTCGTGATGGTAATAACCTTATCATGGAATGGATAATCCACTTCCGGAAGACCTGCATATTTTTTGGTAGAAGGAACATAAATTTCCGCAGGGCATTTCATATCTAAAGCTTGATGAGGTCTTTCAGTATTATATTCTTTAATAAAATGATCAAATTTTTCTTGTTGCTGTAAAAAATTTTCTCCAGCAGGTTTTGTGGTTGCTTTTTTCAAGGTCAAATGCATACGTTCATGTCTTCCATTTTGTTGAGGATGACCTGGTTTTATTCTTTCTATAGAAATGCCTAAACGCAACCACCAAACAGATAATTTACTTAATCCAAATAATGACATTGGCGAAGAAAAAGGAACACCATTATCTGTTCGGATGGCATCTGGTAAGCCAAACTCTTCAAAAACCCTTTGAAAAGCAATAAAAGCATATTCCTCCTTAGTAGTTGTCAGCCCATCACAGGCCAGTAAATAACGCGAACTAAAATCTGTTATTGTGAGAGGATAGCAATATTGATGATTTCCTAATCGAAATTCTCCTTTATAATCCGCACACCATAATTTATTTGGGATATTTGTATCGGATAACGGTGTTCCTTGTTTTTTACCATGACGATTTCTTTTTTGTCTTATAACCAAACCATGCCTATCTAAAATAGCGTGCACAGTACTTTTAGAGGGTGGATGAATATCTGGAAATTTTCTAATTAACAATTCTCTGATTTTTGGAGCTCCAAAAGTGGGTTTATCATTTTTAATTCTGAGGATCGTTTTTTCGACTTGAAAGGGAAGTTGATTAGCATATCGATAAGGTCTGCGACTGCGATCAGTTAATCCTTCTAGCCCAAAATTTTTATATCGGTTATAGATTTTATAACCAGTCTTTCTAGAGATGCCGAACTCTTCACATAGAGGCAACATCTTATCGCCATCTAGTAGTCTTGCAACAAACTTAAGTCTTTCATCCATAGTTTTACACTCCATCCAAGGCATTGCCAGGCCCTCCTGTAAATGCCTACAGTGTAACCTATGTCTCCGGTATTTAGTGTCACCTATGTCTCAATACGTACATCAAGCACTTACGACGTTTTTGGTTAACCTTCTAAAAGTGCCTTGCGCGACTTTTACGCGACTTAAAGTAAAGCTGCTCCTATTTTGAACTCGGAAAAATTTGCCTTCCGAGTATTTCCGTGTTAATTTCCTAGTTAGTAAAGCCTTAAGGAAAGAATTGAGAATGCTGGAGTCACTGATAACTCAAGAGGAAAGTAAGACATTAGAATTCAAGGAAAATACTAAGTCTTTAGAGTCAATTGTTAAAACCGTCATTTCCATGGTAAACACGGCTGGTGGGTATATTGTTATAGGCGTATCAGATAAAGATAAAAAGGTAGTCGGTGTTGCAAATCCACTACTAGAAGAAGAAAAGCTTGCAAACGTGATAGCAGATTCTATTACACCGCTCATTATTCCGGATATACAGATATTATCTTTTCGCAAAAAAGAGTTATTAATCATTCAGGTTCCACATATGGCTGGACCATATTATTTAAAATCTGCCGGAATGGAAAAAGGTACTTATGTTCGCTTAGGTTCAACAAAGCGTGTAGCAGATAGAGAAACACTTATTTCTCTACAGATGTTATCTAAAAATATCCTATTTGATGAGCTTCCATGTTTGGGGACTACGGAAAAAGATTTAAATGACAATATTATATCAACATGGTTAGAACCTAAATTCACAGGATTTAGCAAAAAAAATTATGAATCTCTGGGGATGTTAACTAAACAAAATAATAAGTTATTACCTACAAATGGATCAATTTTACTGTTCGGAAATAATCGTTTCCAATGGTTTCCGGACACAACAATTATGTGCGTATGCTTTGCTAGCAACACCCATGAGGACATTATTGACCGACAAGAAATTAGATCGCCACTTATCCTTGCACACGAAGAAGTATTAAATTTTATAAAGCGCAATACACGCCTTGCTGGAAAAATTAATGAAGGAGTCCGAAAAGATATTCCACAATATCCACCTAAAGCAATAAGGGAAGCGCTTATTAACGCCATTGTGCATGCTGACTATTCAATTCAAGGATCAAATATTCAAGTTTCAATTTTTTCTGATCGTATAGAAATAACAAACCCTGGCGCTTTAACGTATGGTCAGACGATGGAAATGGCACTTTCGGGTGTATCACGTATGAGAAACAGAATGATTGGAAGACTGTTTAGAGAAATTGATTTAATTGAAAGATTGGGTACTGGTTTAAAAAGAATACTAAATGTATATGAGAGACTTAAAGCAAAAGCACCAATATTTCAAGAAATAAATACACATTTTCGTGTTACGCTATATAGTTCTGATAGTAGCGATATTTTAGAATCATGGGAGCAGGCATTGTTGGCTGAACTTTGGGTAAATGAAAAATTAACCCCAATGGCCATAGCTGAATTATGGGGGGTAACAACGAGAACAGCGAGAACTAGACTTAATAAAATGGTTGAACTGGGAAGAATTGTTCGCATCGCTACTTCACCAAAAGATCCATATGTTGCTTTTAGGATAAGATAGAAGATGGTAGAAATTCTCTTTGATTTAAGCTTTGCTGGCCGACGGCCACCGACGGCCACCGACGGCCGCGATGATGGTGTATAGAATTTTCCTGAGGTTGGAAACTAATGAATAATCAAAAACACATTCTCAAATGGGGAACCGATTATCTGGTTGCTAATGGATACTCCATAGAAAACTTACCTGAAACCGTGCTGTCAACACCTTGGTCAGCTGTGATACGATTTTCAACATCAACAGGCGATATCTATTTAAAACAAACACCACCCTCTATATACTTATCCAATGAGCCGAAGATCATTCAGCAATTGTCAGAGCAATTTCATGCCAGTGTACCGGTTGTGATAGCTAGCAACGATGATTTACATTGTTTTCTGATGCGCGATGCTGGGAAACCTTTGCGTGAAACGCTTAAAGCCGAATTCAAACCAGAGCTATTGTGCCAAGCGATTAAGCAATTCGCCGCGATCCAACGTTCGACGGAAGATCATATAGAAACGTTTCTTAAACTAGGTGTTCCAGATTGGCGATTAGATAAATTACCTATTCTGTATGATCAAATGATAAACCTTACCGATTTTTTAAAAGAAGAAGATATAACTGACGAAGAACTGCAAATATTACAGGCCCTAAACCCAAAATTTCTAGCGCAATGCAGATTATTATCCGACTATGGGATTCCTGAAACATTAGGGTATCACGATTTTCATGATAAGAATGTTCTCATTGATCCAAATACTAAAAAAATGACATTCGTTGATTGGAGTGAGACCGCCATCATCCATCCATTTTTTTCTTTATATAATTGTCTGCAACAATCTACCACCCATCATGGCGTAAAAGAAGATGATCAAATCTATAGAAAACTTCAAGACGCTTGTTTTGAAAATTGGTTAGGATTAGCGACAAAAAAACAATTCTTAGAAATGTTTGTAACAGTCAAACAGTTATGGCTGATTTATTCCGCACTGGCTTGTTATCAGTGCATGATGAGCGTGGATTTGCAAGTCTACAAAGCTTTTTATCCCAATAAGCCTAGCCAAATTACCAGAATGATTAGAGAATATATCGGACTCACAAAGCTTTATGAGAATCTGTGATATAATTTTAGCATTAAACTAAGCAGGGTATATCAAATGAATCAACCGAAACGTATTTTCATCGTCGGACATACGGGTGCACGCAAATCATCATTGAGTGAAGCGTTAGCTGAAAAACTTGGCTGGCAGTATATCGATTGGATCCTGTATTATTTGTACCAAGTTGAGGCAAAGCTCTATGTCTCATGAGAAAATTAGTGAACCTGAAGCGCTGGCTTGTGGGCGTATTCCTACCTTAAATCAGCGTGGTTTCACGACGGACTTCCCCGATCCACTTTCAGAACAGTTCATTGAATTAGCTGCGAAGATCGACCGAGAGGTTCTAGATATAGGCTGCGCTTATGGCGTGGCAGCGAAACGGGTCTTGGGGGTCAGGGGTCGCGTTTGCGCCTGCGATATGGACCAACGGCATCTCGATATTCTTTCTCAGGCAGTAAGTTCCGCGGAGAAAGTCCGCCTCAGATGCGTGATGGGGACCTTACCCTATATTGATTTTGAAGAAGGGGCCTTCGGTGCGATTTTGTGTAGCCGGGTTCTTCATTTTCTTGAGGGTAGTGACATCGAGTTGAGTATATCGAAAATGTATCGGTGGCTCCATCCAGGCGGAAAGGCTTTTCTTATTGTCGATACGCCCTATTCAGGCGCGACGAAGGATCGCGTCGTTCCAGAATATGAAAGGAAGAAAGCATTAAACGACGCATGGCCAGGATTCATGCCAGATTTTGAACAATACATGCCCGCTGGCAGTAGCGTTAAGTTCGACACCACCTTCATTCATCTGATGGACCCCGATACTTTGGTCCGAGTCTGCGAGCAGGCTGGATTCACTATTGAAAGCAAAGGATATATGGCTCGCATTGCCAACCTATCGCACGCGGACCCACAAGGACGGGACCATGCAACAGTGATAGCAGTAAAAACTTGAATCTATCTGTGGCCTTTGAGCACATGGCGAAAAGCTGTATAATTACTTTTTTACTTGCGCGACTTTTGCGCGACGTAGCTGAGAAAAGTGGTGCTTGGTCATGCATTTTGTAACGGGGCCAACCACATAAAATTGTTTATAAATCAATAGCTTAAATTTTGAAGTTCTTGTGCATTCTATAGAGCAGTGCGACAAAAAGTCTTCCAATACTGTATAAGCATTTCTCTAGGTGTTTGATACCCCAGGCACTTTCTTGGGGTATTATTAACCAATGCTGATATTCTATCTAAATCTTTTTGGCTTGTCTCGTCTATAGGATGATTTTTGGGCAAATAGCGCCTCAGACGCCCATTCGTGTTCTCATTGCTTCCTCGTTGCCAAGGAGCACGGGGATCGCAAAAATAAATTTTACATTTCGTTTTGCGTTCTAGTTGAGGATATTCCATAAATTCTGGACCTTGATCGAAGGTTAATGAATCCAATATTTTTGCAGGTGAAGATTTAATAACATTTAAAATCCCAATAACGGTTGGAGCAGTTTTATTTTCGTTTTTTCGCAAACAGACAAAACGACTTTTTCTTTCAACTAATGTTGTAACGCAGGATTTCTGCCTCAGTGGAAAATGAATGGTATCACCTTCCCAATGCCCTAAAATATTGCGTGAATTAGCCTCTTCTGATCGATGAACAATATTTCTCGATAATAATTGGGCTTTATTACGAACTTTTCGAGATTTTTGGAAACAGCGATAAGGTTTTTTTCTAGGGAGGAGTTGGAAAAGGTTACTCTTTTTATTTTTGTAGATATATCGATAGATACTCTCTGAACAGACATGAAAATCTTTTTTTTCTTTACGCATACGCCCTGAAATTTGCTCTGGACTCCATCCTTTTTCAAGGCTATCAAAAATGAATTTATTAAGGGCAGGGATGGTATTAATTTTATTAGGTGGATGAGGATGACGCTTTTTGGCTAATTCATTGGCGACCCCAGGCATGTAACGCTTCCCTCTTTTAGTGTTCCTTTTTAATTCTCTATAGATAGTGGAACGATGTCGACCCGATCTTTGTGCAATGGTGCTAACCTTAGTCCCCATGGATAAGAAGGTCGTGATCAGGCATCGATCTTTCATATTTAAACGTGTATAATTACGCATGCGACAGCTCTCCTTTGCTGATAGTTCAAAATTTGCTAAGATTATGAATATACAGCAATAAGTTGTCGCACTACAAATTAGAACTCAAGTCTGATTTGTAATCAGCAGGTCGTAAGTTCGAATCTTATCACCAGCTCCATATAAATCAGGTCCGTACCGGACACATGGGTTACAGTTTATACCGGAGACATGGGTAACACTTTAGGCCCAAAAGGGTTCGTTAAAGGTTCCAGTCTACATGATTCTTCATCAAAATACCCTAAATCATAATCCATAAAGCTTACTAGCCAGATCTTATCCTCTGTTTCTTTAATGCCGACGTTTTGTCCTGCAAAGACTTGGCTGACATTTATCTTTTTTCCATTTAAACAGATTCTGCCGCAACTCGTGATGGTAATAACCTTATCATGGAATGGATAATCCACTTCCGGAAGACCTGCATATTTTTTGGTAGAAGGAACATAAATTTCCGCAGGGCATTTCATATCTAAAGCTTGATGAGGTCTTTCAGTATTATATTCTTTAATAAAATGATCAAATTTTTCTTGTTGCTGTAAAAAATTTTCTCCAGCAGGTTTTGTGGTTGCTTTTTTCAAGGTCAAATGCATACGTTCATGTCTTCCATTTTGTTGAGGATGACCTGGTTTTATTCTTTCTATAGAAATGCCTAAACGCAACCACCAAACAGATAATTTACTTAATCCAAATAATGACATTGGCGAAGAAAAAGGAACACCATTATCTGTTCGGATGGCATCTGGTAAGCCAAACTCTTCAAAAACCCTTTGAAAAGCAATAAAAGCATATTCCTCCTTAGTAGTTGTCAGCCCATCACAGGCCAGTAAATAACGCGAACTAAAATCTGTTATTGTGAGAGGATAGCAATATTGATGATTTCCTAATCGAAATTCTCCTTTATAATCCGCACACCATAATTTATTTGGGATATTTGTATCGGATAACGGTGTTCCTTGTTTTTTACCATGACGATTTCTTTTTTGTCTTATAACCAAACCATGCCTATCTAAAATAGCGTGCACAGTACTTTTAGAGGGTGGATGAATATCTGGAAATTTTCTAATTAACAATTCTCTGATTTTTGGAGCTCCAAAAGTGGGTTTATCATTTTTAATTCTGAGGATCGTTTTTTCGACTTGAAAGGGAAGTTGATTAGCATATCGATAAGGTCTGCGACTGCGATCAGTTAATCCTTCTAGCCCAAAATTTTTATATCGGTTATAGATTTTATAACCAGTCTTTCTAGAGATGCCGAACTCTTCACATAGAGGCAACATCTTATCGCCATCTAGTAGTCTTGCAACAAACTTAAGTCTTTCATCCATAGTTTTACACTCCATCCAAGGCATTGCCAGGCCCTCCTGTAAATGCCTACAGTGTAACCTATGTCTCCGGTATTTAGTGTCACCTATGTCTCAATACGTACATCAAAGACTTATAACGTTTTCAGCTATCCTTCCAAAACTACCTTGCAGGACTTTTGTGGGACTCAGTGGTGCATCCATCCTAAATAAAGGCTTTTCAAGCTTTTTTCGGAATTTACATAAAATGAATTTTTTCTATTTATGGGTCAAAATTAAACCGTAAAAATATGACCCATAAATAGTTATTTATCTATTTACAGGTCAAATTTTTTAGGTTAAAATATGACTCGTAAAGTGACATTTTACTATTTATGAGGCATTTATGTCAGAACATTTAAATCCTTTCATTGGTCGACAAGAGGAATTAACAGGTTTAGAAAAGTTAACTTTTAAAGCAACTGCCTCTCTGGTTGTTGTGAGGGGAAGACGACGGATAGGAAAGAGTCGATTAATTGAAGAATTCGCAAAGGGAAGCACTTTTTATTCATTTTCTGGGTTATTTCCAGTTGAGGGTACAACCGCCCAATCGCAGCGTGAAGAATTTGCTCGTCAAATTAGCCGAGAAACGGGATTGCCGGAGGTTAAAGCAGACGATTGGGGTACATTATTTTCTTATTTATATGAAAAAATTAAAAAGGGAAAAATTGTATTACTCTTTGATGAAATTTCATGGATGGGTTCGAAAGATCCAGATTTTTTGGGTAAAATTAAAAATGCATGGGACCTGCTGTTTAAGAAAAATCCACATTTAATATTTGTTATATGTGGATCAGCTTCGTCTTGGATTCAAAGAAATATTTTAAGTAGCACTGGATTTGTAGGACGAGTGTCCTATAGGTTAACATTAGAGGAACTACCGTTAGCATATTGTAGTAAATTTTGGGGAAGAGCTTCTGAAAATATTTGTTCTTATGAAAAATTTAAAATTTTATCAATTACAGGAGGGGTGCCAAAATACCTGGAAGAGATAAATCCAAAATTACCAGCGGAAGAAAATATCAAAAATCTGTGTTTTAAACCAGAAGGATATTTTGTTAATGAGTTTGATCATATTTTTTCAAGTTTATTTTTACATAAAAGTCTTTTATACAGAAAAATTGTTGAAGCGTTAGTAGATGGTAGTAAGGACGTAAAGCAAATTTGTGCTGTGATTAAAACAGAACGTAGCGGAAGAATCAGCGAAAGCCTGGAAGAGTTGACTTTGGCAGGATATATAAAAAGAGATTATACTTGGAATATTAAAGAAGGGAAAGATGCCAAATTGAGCAAATATCGCCTTAGCGATAATTATTTAAGATTCTATCTAAAATATATTAGTGAATATAAAACCAAAATTGAGCGTAATGCCTTTTCAATTAAAACAATAACTGCTTTACCAGGGTGGAATACCATTTTAGGTCTCCAGTTTGAAAATTTAGTTTTGAATAATCGTGCTTTGATTCATCAAGTATTGGGTATACGGCCTGAGGATATTATTTGCGAAAATCCATTCTTTCAAATTGCCAATAGAAAACAACCCGGATGTCAAATTGATTACATGATACAAACAAAATTTAATACATTGTATGTTTGTGAAGTCAGGTTTTCAAAAAATTCTATTGGTATAAATATAATCCAGGAAGTTCAGGAAAAAATTAAACGACTTAAACGTCCAAGAGGTTTTTCTTGTCGTCCTGTTTTGATTCATGTGAATGGTGTTTCTGATGACGTAGTAGAAGGAGATTTTTTTTCTGAAATTATAGATATGAGCCAATTTTTAGAAGTGAAAAAGTGATATTAGTATGAGAAGAGGCCATATCGTTACTTGTAATATGCGAATTCCTAAATTTTAGGCAGCAATGGGTAATTGAACCAACCCACGTAGGTGCTTTTTCCATTTAAAATTACTCAAACTAAGCACTTCTTTATTCCCTGCGCTTTTATTTTCAGGGGTCATAGCATTAATACCTGCATGAGCCCTCGATTGATTGGAATAATCTTGGTAGGCATCTAATTTTTTCTGCAAATCGCTCGCATTCCAAACTAAAACGTTGTTTAATAATTCTTCTCTTATCGTTCTAATTAATCGTTCGACAAAGGGATGAGAAATTGGGGTATAGGGGATGGATTTTATATGTTCAATCTCTAGAATCCTAAGATTGGCTTGCCATCTTTGAAATTCAAAAAGCGGATCATTATCTGTTGAAATTCGTTTCGGCAATTTTTGTTTTGAAATTACACCATGTTAAAAAACATTGAAGATACACCGTTTGAACACATTACTGCATGTTTTAAGGCATTGAACTGCTACTAGGTGCATTCTATAGTGCAGTGCGACAAAAAGTCTTCCAATACTGTATAAGCATTTCTCTAGGTGTTTGATACCCCAGGCACTTTCTTGGGGTATTATTAACCAATGCTGATATTCTATCTAAATCTTTTTGGCTTGTCTCGTCTATAGGATGATTTTTGGGCAAATAGCGCCTCAGACGCCCATTCGTGTTCTCATTGCTTCCTCGTTGCCAAGGAGCACGGGGATCGCAAAAATAAATTTTACATTTCGTTTTGCGTTCTAGTTGAGGATATTCCATAAATTCTGGACCTTGATCGAAGGTTAATGAATCCAATATTTTTGCAGGTGAAGATTTAATAACATTTAAAATCCCAATAACGGTTGGAGCAGTTTTATTTTCGTTTTTTCGCAAACAGACAAAACGACTTTTTCTTTCAACTAATGTTGTAACGCAGGATTTCTGCCTCAGTGGAAAATGAATGGTATCACCTTCCCAATGCCCTAAAATATTGCGTGAATTAGCCTCTTCTGATCGATGAACAATATTTCTCGATAATAATTGGGCTTTATTACGAACTTTTCGAGATTTTTGGAAACAGCGATAAGGTTTTTTTCTAGGGAGGAGTTGGAAAAGGTTACTCTTTTTATTTTTGTAGATATATCGATAGATACTCTCTGAACAGACATGAAAATCTTTTTTTTCTTTACGCATACGCCCTGAAATTTGCTCTGGACTCCATCCTTTTTCAAGGCTATCAAAAATGAATTTATTAAGGGCAGGGATGGTATTAATTTTATTAGGTGGATGAGGATGACGCTTTTTGGCTAATTCATTGGCGACCCCAGGCATGTAACGCTTCCCTCTTTTAGTGTTCCTTTTTAATTCTCTATAGATAGTGGAACGATGTCGACCCGATCTTTGTGCAATGGTGCTAACCTTAGTCCCCATGGATAAGAAGGTCGTGATCAGGCATCGATCTTTCATATTTAAACGTGTATAATTACGCATGCGACAGCTCTCCTTTGCTGATAGTTCAAAATTTGCTAAGATTATGAATATACAGCAATAAGTTGTCGCACTACAAATTAGAACTCAAGCCTGATTTGTAATCAGCAGGTCGTGAGTTCGAATCTTATCACCAGCTCCATATAAATCAGGTCCGTACCGGACACATGGGTTACAGTTTATACCGGAGACATGGGTAACACTTTAGGCCCAAAAGGGTTCGTTAAAGGTTCCAGTCTACATGATTCTTCATCAAAATACCCTAAATCATAATCCATAAAGCTTACTAGCCAGATCTTATCCTCTGTTTCTTTAATGCCGACGTTTTGTCCTGCAAAGACTTGGCTGACATTTATCTTTTTTCCATTTAAACAGATTCTGCCGCAACTCGTGATGGTAATAACCTTATCATGGAATGGATAATCCACTTCCGGAAGACCTGCATATTTTTTGGTAGAAGGAACATAAATTTCCGCAGGGCATTTCATATCTAAAGCTTGATGAGGTCTTTCAGTATTATATTCTTTAATAAAATGATCAAATTTTTCTTGTTGCTGTAAAAAATTTTCTCCAGCAGGTTTTGTGGTTGCTTTTTTCAAGGTCAAATGCATACGTTCATGTCTTCCATTTTGTTGAGGATGACCTGGTTTTATTCTTTCTATAGAAATGCCTAAACGCAACCACCAAACAGATAATTTACTTAATCCAAATAATGACATTGGCGAAGAAAAAGGAACACCATTATCTGTTCGGATGGCATCTGGTAAGCCAAACTCTTCAAAAACCCTTTGAAAAGCAATAAAAGCATATTCCTCCTTAGTAGTTGTCAGCCCATCACAGGCCAGTAAATAACGCGAACTAAAATCTGTTATTGTGAGAGGATAGCAATATTGATGATTTCCTAATCGAAATTCTCCTTTATAATCCGCACACCATAATTTATTTGGGATATTTGTATCGGATAACGGTGTTCCTTGTTTTTTACCATGACGATTTCTTTTTTGTCTTATAACCAAACCATGCCTATCTAAAATAGCGTGCACAGTACTTTTAGAGGGTGGATGAATATCTGGAAATTTTCTAATTAACAATTCTCTGATTTTTGGAGCTCCAAAAGTGGGTTTATCATTTTTAATTCTGAGGATCGTTTTTTCGACTTGAAAGGGAAGTTGATTAGCATATCGATAAGGTCTGCGACTGCGATCAGTTAATCCTTCTAGCCCAAAATTTTTATATCGGTTATAGATTTTATAACCAGTCTTTCTAGAGATGCCGAACTCTTCACATAGAGGCAACATCTTATCGCCATCTAGTAGTCTTGCAACAAACTTAAGTCTTTCATCCATAGTTTTACACTCCATCCAAGGCATTGCCAGGCCCTCCTGTAAATGCCTACAGTGTAACCTATGTCTCCGGTATTTAGTGTCACCTATGTCTCAATACGTACATCAAAGACTTACAGAGTTTTAAGCTATCCTTCTAAAAGTGCTCTGCGTGACTTTTGCGTGACTGAGTTCTCAATATAGTTAGTGGGCAGCTCCCCACAGACTAATTTTTCATTGACAATACTAAGCGTAAAAAGGACAATCATACAGACGTCATGCCAAGTCACAAAAATAAATTCTGAGTTTATTTTATAAATTTACTTAAAGGGGAGTATAGTCATGGTACCAACGGGAACAATGAAAGAGAAGGTGGAAACCTATCTTCCATCGCAGACTAAGCCCAAAATTAAAAATTCAAAGGATTTGTTTAAACATTTAAAGCGTAGAATAGATAAGAATGAAGAAGTACTTTTAATGCAAGAGTTGAAAGAATCTGGTTTAGAAAAAAATGATATTGTAAAGTTTTTCAGTATAGAAGGGGCTGCTCTTATATACTGGGCGCTTTTATTTTCACCCACGAGTAGACCATTAAATTTTCTATTTAAGACTTTTTCTGAAGAAATTAAAAATGCACTTGTTCAGAATGAAGACTTAATTGGAGTTTTTTTGAAGAAAGAAACACTAATGGAAAAGCTTGGATGGTCAGAAGATAATAGCAAGCAGACGCAAATTGCAAAGTTTGATTTATTATTACAGATTGATAGTGCATTGGTGAAAAAACAAGTTGAGAAACTGGATTCTCAAATATCACAAAGTGTAAAAAATAACTTTATAATTGTCATTAAGCAAATGCTTGAAAAAGATTCGAAATCTGCAACGTTATCCAATCATTAGGTGGTTTTATATGTCAGCTTCACAAAGCAAAATGAAAAAAAGTATTTCAAAAGAGCAAAATGAAAGAGATCAAAAAAAACAAAAAGAGCAGAGATCTAGAGTAGATATACTCGCAAAAAATGCTGATGCTGCTACTGCCAGAGTTTTGGATCACCTGGCTAAATTATTTTCTGGCCATAGTGAATGCGTTGTTGTATGTAATATTAGTGGGACTTTATATGTTGCTGCAAATGAATTTCATGAAAATACTAACCCTGGCACAATCGGCTATAAATCAATTTCTAAACTAGCCAAGTTTTTCCTCGAAGATTACCGAAAGGCTAAATCAGAGGAAGAAGAACAAATACTTAAGGAAATTTGCGATGGGAAAAATCATTTTGGTAAATTGAGTATACCTAAAGAGTTGTCAGGAAGTAAAATAATTGAAGTTTTACTTAATGGAGAAAATACAGAACTACCAACTTTGGTAAAGCATTATGGTAAAAATGCTGTAGCAGCTGCCTCTATGAGTGCCACTTGTTGGAGGTTGTTTAGATCATTCGAAAAAATAGGAAAATTTGTAAAAGCTGCACCTTCAGATATAGCAACGACTTCAGCTGCAACAGCAAGCTCTTCTGTAGCTGCTATAGGTTCGAATGAAAATACAAACCATGATCAACATCAACTGCCAAAAGAACATACTATATTAGTCATAGAGCCAGGGCCTAAGAAGAAGAAAAATAAAAAGGAAGCTGAAGAGTACCATAAAGTGCATGCGGAAGTGCAGATATTGGCTCAGATTGTAGCTATGATTAACCGTAAAGAAATAAAAGGAAAACAAGTATTTTATATAGGTATTTCTAAGCTTTGTTGTTTACATTGTCATGTTATGATTGAAAAGGCAAATGAAGTCTTTAAAGCCTATGATTTACAAATAACAATAACTACTCGTGGGCATCACGACTTGGATTTTACAGCATGGGTATCCCCTCAAATTTTTTCCAAGGGTTACAATCAAGTTGAATCTGATGATACATCGTTAGAATATCGTATAGGTTTAGAAAGTAGAAAATGTATTGAAATTTTATTAAACACTACTTTAAAACCTAGCCGAACCTCAATGGAACATAGCCCTTCAGATGAAAGCGATCCTGAATCAATTGATAGTTTTAACATCCAGCAAGTATTAAAGCAAAATTTAGTGTTCTTGCAAACAATCGCAAGTAAAAATCCCTCTAGTACGTTACAAGGAATTATAAAAAATATTTTAATTGCGTTGGAAATTCATGTATTACCAGCATTTAAAATGTTCATAGAATCAGATTTTGAAAGTAAATCAATATCGGAAGCTAAGGATATTTTGGGCATATTATTGGTAGAATTTAATGGGAAAATTAAAAAAGTAAGCGCAGGGGAACAAGAGTTTTTACAAGTTTTGCAAGATCCTAGTTTTTTTGGAGATAAAGTATCAACTTATTTTAAGAAAATAAGTTTGGATGTTGGTGTAACTTTAGTTACAACTGCTTCTTCTTCAAGTAGTGGCTTTACTCCTTTAAGAAGTGCTATTGAGGCTCAAACACATAAAAGAAAGCTTGCGGAAGAATCTAATGTACAAAAAAAACTCATAGCGGCTAGCTCTGCAACGGCAGCTCATGATGTGGCTGCCGATGTAAGTAAAAACCGTTCAACTAATAAAAGAGTTAAAATGGAAGCAGTGTTGCCAGTAGCTGTAAAAAAATAAAATGAAAAAATTATAACTTTAACTGTTGTGAGTCCAGTGTGCAGAGATCGAAAATGGGTTGCTTTAGTAATTTGGATCTGTTTGGAATCTCTTATAGAATACCAGGTTTTAGGGCGAAAATAAAAAAAAGTGGGCGAGTTTTTTGCGAGCCCATCCTAAAAAATAAAGAAAGATTGATATGAGCTTTTAGATGTTTTATTTGAAAAGTAGATCTATAATAGGTTTATTCTTAGGCAAATTTGGAGAAAAGTTATGCCCATTATTAGTGCGCCAGTTAAGGTGCATTTACCTGAGGGTGAAAGTCCCTCGACGGAAGGAGGAACCAGCTCCACCGAGTAGCGAGTCTTGCGCCCTACCTAGTAATAGAATAGGGATGAAGCGTAGACAGCGGAACATTCGAGCCGAAGCCGAAAGGCGCGCGGTACGTAAGCCCCGAAAAGGCAAAGTTGATGAGAGTCGATGTGGTTGATAACACAGCAGACAATAGATATCTGGAGGTTGTTCTGGTTTATACAAAAGGTATCAATCATCCGGGGTAGAAGACGTTGGCGAGTTTGTAGAGGTAAGTGACATCACCTGGGAAAAGTCCGTATGACCCTTCAAGGAAGAAGTATTGGAAACGCAAGCCCTCGCAAGGTAAGCGATCCGAAATGGGAAGCGGACTGCTTAGTCAGCCATAGTAGCGAAGAAGCGGTAATAAGAAGACCGGGGAGTGAAGGGCTAGCAGATTGAAAGAGCGTAAGAGTGAAACAATGTCCGTACACAGACAAGACGGAAATACATGGTTAACGAAAATTGAACGCATAGGTACATTGGCTATTGAGAAACCTGATACTGTATTCAACAACGTTGGACACGTCATTAGTATCAATATGCTAAGGGAGCTATATCAGCAGGCGGATGGGAAGAAAGCCGTTGGTATCGATAAGGTGACCAAAGAGAAGTACGGGAAAAGACTAGAGGAAAATCTCGAAGATCTAATCAAACGTATTCGCAGAGGCACCTATAAACCGCGACCATCAAGAATCGTGGAGATCCAAAAAGAGGACGGGAGTACGAGGCCACTAGCAATAACTTGTTTTGAAGATAAATTAGTACAGACTGCTGTAAACACTATCTTGAGCAAGGTATTTGAGCCAATATTTCTGTCAACCTCATATGGTTTCCGCCCCAATCGTAATTGTCATGACGCACTAAAAGCGTTAAAAGCAGCCACCTATCGTTTTTCTAATGGCGCTGTTGTGGAAATTGATCTTCAGAAATATTTTAACACGATCCCTCATAAGACACTGTTGGAATGTTTAAGGAAGAAAATTACAGACAGAAGATTCCTGCACTTGGTGCAAGTATTAATTACGGCCCCAATTAGTGTAGGTGATGCTGTTGAGAAGAATACGATTGGCTGTCAGCAGGGTTCGAGTATATCACCCACTCTAGCTAACATATACCTACATTATGTTGTGGATACTTGGTTTGAAGAAATCAAAAAGACACACATAAAAGGAAATGCCGAGTTAGTGCGCTACGCTGATGATATGGTATTTACTTTTGAGCGGAAGATGGATGCAGAGCGATTTTATGAAGCGCTACCGAAAAGGCTCGGGAAATATGGCCTGAAACTGCATGCTGATAAATCACAAGTGATAGCCTCTGGGTGCAATGCAGCACTAAAAGCGGCTAATGAAGGTGATCGATTGGCTACATATAAATTTCTTGGTTTCACATGTTATTGGGGTATGTCGGAAACGAAAAAGTTCTGGAGGTTAAAATACACTTCGAGAGCGGATCGCTTTACGCGTAAACTTAATGGACTACGAGAATTTCTGAGAAAGAATCGAAATGCAGGAACAGGTAAGACTATTAAACGAGTGATTAAGGTAGTGGTTGGATGGGTAAACTACCATGGTATTTCGGATAACGGAAGACGAGTAAGATCGTTTCTGAATGTTACGAAAAGAATAATATTCTGGTGGATTAACCTTCGTGGTGGTCGAAAGCGAATGAAGTGGGAATCATATATCAACATGCTAGTTAGATTAAAATTTCCTACGAAATTCAAAATAGTATCAATATTTCCCAATGTACTGAATAGAACCTAAAGTTCGTCGAGTAGTCGGGAACCGTATGCGGGAATTCTGCACGTACGGGTCTGAGGAGGGGCTGGCAGGAGCGATCTTGCCGGTCTACTCACACCCCCAGTCAGGTCAAATCTTTTGAAAAAATACGAATCTGTTGACCGCGCTTATTATTGACCCTCTTATCCGCGCTGAGAATTGACCCCCTTCTCCCCCTATTTGTCTTAATTTAAACTATTCATACATCAATGACAATAGCCGATTTGAAGAAGCATGATTCTACGAGTTAATATTGTAACGCACCGCTCTAGGACGTATTGCAGAGTGGGGCGATTGTCGGTGCGGAACTGACATTCTTATTCTTCTAACATTTGTCTGCTTTAGTTACTTTTTCTTTATTAATTCTATGTTCCCTTCTGTAAGATTGGCCCTCTAAGGTCAAATGATTTGAACGGTGCGATAATCGATCAAAGGCTGCATTTGCTACTACCGGATCGGGAAATAATTCAACCCATGCTTCTATTGCGCGATTACTGGTAATGATGATGCTTTTTTTTAAATATCGTTCAGAGATGAGTTCATACATGTCTTCAGCTTGATTGGCAGACAATGCCTTAAGGGCAAAGTCATCGACAATAAGTAAATCAGGAAATAAGAGCTTCTCTAATCTTGATTCCCATGAATTATCTGCTCGACTAGAACCCATAAATCGTAACAGAGAAGTTGCTTTCATAAATTTAACCCTTTTTCCTGCGCGGCATGCATGGTGGCCCAATGCTTGTGCTAAATGTGATTTCCCAGTTCCCGTTGGTCCACAAATAATAATATGTTCTTTTTCTTCTAAATAACGTCCACAGGCTAGCTCACGTATTTGTCTTTGTATCTTGTCAGGATATCGACCTAAATCTAGTCCCTCCAAAGTTTTTTCTTCTTCAAAAAGAGCCCTTTTGACCCTGTTATTGAAAGCAATGGAGTTTCTACGTTGGCATTCATCTTGCAAAAGCAATGTTAAAAACTCTTCGTAGGGTAAATTGCTTTTTTTAGCTTGCACTAAACGAGATTCAATTGTATTTAACATACCTAACAATTTTAATTTTTTTAATGGATCTAAAATTTCAGTATTCATCTTAAACTAACTCCTCTGGCGAAAATTCTTTAGGGCTTCTTAAAAAGACTCCAGAACTAGGAATTTTACTGTGTATCATTTCGGGTTCTTCCCCGAACGTACCACCTTCTAAGCCTTGTTCTAAAATGCGAACGATACTGTTATATTCTGTGTTGTCAAAATATAGTGCTCTTTTACACGCTAATTCCAACCTTTCTGAGCCATACTTTTTCGCCAATCGTAAAATAGCTTGAGCTTTTCTCTGGTGAGTATGCGAATGTGCCTCTAAGATCTTAGAAATAATCTCATGAACTGATTCCCCACAACGCTTTGCTTCTTCTAAACATTCTGAACACTGAAACGTGATATATTGTCGAGCCTGTTCAGGATAATCTGTAGTATCAGAAACCCACTCACCTTTCCGGGTAGATAACAAATGAGTTTTAATAAGGTCTTCATTTAAGAATATTTTTAAGGTTTTTAAACCTGCTCTTATCCATACAGTCTTACCAATATACAGGGTAGGGACTGAATAAAATGAACCTTTGAATACTATATGATGATCCCTGTGGACTAAAGCTTCTTCCCAGTCTGCATGCTCAAATTCAGCATCTGGTAAGGGTGTTAAAAGTTGTCTTTCAACATTTTCAAATCTATCCCATGGAGTTTGACCTGTAGTTCTGGTGATTTGATGAGCAATAATGTTACGACACCAGCCTTCTGTAAAACAATTCATTTCATCTATATTTTTAAATTTTCTACCCGCTAAGATTTGCTGCCTAACAATGGTAACACTGCGTTCTACCCTCCCTTTGTGCCTTGGCATCCGCACCTTGGCTGGATCTATAATAAACCTATAAAATCTCTCCAACTCACCATAAGAACGGTTACTTCTTGGATCATAAATATCTGGTTTCATAATCCCAGCTTTTAAATTATCTAAAATTATAGTTTTCGGAACACCTTGGAAAAATCGAAATGCTCTGATATGGCAATCGATCCATGTCTTTGTATTTTGATTGAAAACAAAATACACAAATCGATAACGACTATAGGCTAAAGTCATAATGAATGCATACGCCTTACGTTGTTTTCCAGTTTGTGGATCTGCCTGTAATCCCGCATATCCAAAATCAACTTGAGCTTGACCTGGTGGTATTTCTAAATGGACAGTGCTGATTTTCTTCGATTCAAAATTTTTTCTTATATATTCTCTTAAGCTTGTTTCTTTAAAAATAACCTTTTGTTCAGAAAATAAGCGGATTATTTGGGGAACTGTCATGTGCGGATCATCTATCCAAACTTTTATCTGTTCATGAAAAAGCTTTATATTCTCTTGAATTACACTAGGACGTTCCCGTTGCTTGATTTTCTCACTTTGCAATAAAGAAACTACCTCATTCACCTTGTCAACTGGGTCACCGATTGCTAAACCTAATGCCATTCCATTTGCCACTATCTGCCGCACAGTGTTTCTAGAGATATTTAAAGTCCTTGCTATAGCCTTTTTCTTAACTCCTAGAGACCAACGATATAAAATTTCATTTATTTCAATCATGGGAATACGCCTCCTTCACATAAGTAACCTCCGTTATTGGTACAAAATAACGGATACTTTACGCCTGAATTTAAAGTAACTAACTTTTTATAGGAGGGGTTAATTCTTAACGCGGAATGTAACTTAAAGTGCTCAATTCTTAGCGTGGTTGGTGGGGTCAAATTACAACACGGATTTGTACCTTGGAGGGGTCAATATACTGCGCGCTCAACAATGGGCCAGTTTTTCCTTAAGGGACACTTATAAATATATTATATCCGTCCCTTATTCTAAAAAACTTGCAAATAAGGGACGGATATAATATATTTATAAGTGTCCCTTATTTGAGACAGGAGCTAGACATTGGAAATTATAGGCCGAGAATATGAGAAAAAGCAGTTACAAAAGGCTTATGACTCACCGGAGGCTGCCTTTGTCGCCGTTTATGGTAGGCGACGGGTGGGGAAAACTTACCTTATTAGGGAGTTCTTCAAGGAAAAAAAAGGTATTTTTTTTAGGGCAACAGGTATTCATAAAGGGCCCTTAAAACGACAGTTAGCGGCCTTTAAAAAGGAAATTGAAACAACTTTTTATAAAGACCGTAAAGGAACACAACTTTCTACATTTTCAAATTGGCATCAAGCTTTTGATGCATTGAAAGATGCGATTGACATATTTGCTGGTAAACAAAAAGTAGTGTTATTTTTGGACGAAGTGCCTTGGATGGCGACGCCAAAGTCGGGCTTGTTAGAGGCTTTGGATTACTTCTGGAATCGCTATTGGACGGAAGATAGCAGAATAAAATTAATTATTTGTGGATCGGCAGCCTCTTGGATTATAGAAAACATATTACATGATACAGGGGGGTTGCATAATAGAGTCACTTTGCGTTTACCGATAAATCCCTTTAACCTGTCTGAAGTTAAAGATTATCTGAAATATAAGCATGTACACTACAATCATGAACAAATATTGATGCTTTACATGTGCCTTGGAGGTATCCCATTTTACTTGAATTTCGTTGAAAAAGGTTTATCCGCCATTCAAAATATTAACAATGCTTGTTTCCAAAAAAAAGGCACTTTATATGATGAATTTAATCTGTTATTTGCTTCTTTGTTTAAGAAACATGAAATACATGAAGCACTAATTGCCCTGATTACTAGCAAAAGAGAGGGGCTCAGCAGAGTAAATATTGAAGAACATTTTAAGTATAAAGGGGGTCGTTTAACTGAAAGATTAAAAGAGTTAGAAGAGGCAGGTTTTATTACCTCCTTTACTCCTTCGCAAAAAGAGCGTGGAACATTCTACAAAGTAATAGATGAATATACTTTATTTTACCTGAATTGGATTGCCCCTGGGGCAAAAGCTCGTATTACGAAAACAATTAATGATCAATATTGGGAACAATTGTCAAGCACTGCTGCCTGGAAGGCATGGTCAGGTTATGCTTTCGAGGCAGTATGTTTTAAACATATGGATAAATTAAAACGTGCCCTACATATTCCAGAGGGTTCTGAGATTTTCTCTTGGCGACATCATCCTAAAGAAGACGAAAGCAATGATGGAGCGCAGATTGATTTAATTTTTGACAGGCCCGATGATATTATCAATCTTGGCGAAATAAAGTATTGCAAAACTCCCTTTAGTTTAGATAAAAAATATGCCGCTTTTTTATTAAAAAGAGAACAAATTTATTGCAAAGTAACCAAAACAAAAAAACAGATTTTCCATTCATTGATTGTATCCGGAGGCTTAAAAAAGACATTATATAGCGAAGAGATGATTGCTTCTTTTGCGACATTAGAAGATCTATTTTAAAGTTGCTATACTCTTCGCAATTAATTTCTCCAATAACTCAATGACAGGTAAGCCACTGGTTTGACCAGTGTGACTCTCAAGGCTTGGCCCTTGGATTCAGTGTGATGATGAGGCCAAAATATTTGTAGTATGCGAATTCCTAAATTTTAGTCTGCAATAGGTAAATGAACCAACCCACGTAAGTGCTTTTTCCATTTAAAATTACTCAAACTAAGCACTTCTTTATTCCCTGAACTTTTATTTTCAGGAGTCATTGCATTAATACCTGCATGAGCTCTTGATTGATTAAAATAATCTTTATAGATGTCCAATTTTTTCTGTAAGTCATGAGCATTCCAGATTAAAACGTTGTTTAATAGCTCTTCTCTTATTGTTCTAATTAAACTTTCTATAAATGGATGGGAAATTGGGGTGTAGGGTATAGATTTTATATGTTCAATTTCAAGAACTCTAAGATTGGCTTGCCACCTTTCAAATTTGAAAAGCGGATCATTGTCTGTGGAAACGCGTTGCGGTAACTTTTGTTTTGAAATTATTTTGTTAAACATACGGCATATAGATACGCCACTCATATCACCTTTATGGACAGCGAATCCGACGATTCTTCTTGTAAATTGATCCATTACCACCATGATCCAATTGGACTGTAGATGAATAGATTCTATTCTAAAAAAATCGATGGACTATAATGAATCTTTAGTATGACCGAGAAATGATAGCCAATTGGGCCCATGGTTCCTATTAGGATCTGGTCTATAAAATTTATTTAAAATTCTTCTCACTTGATTGCTGCTTATTTCAATTCCAAACTGGTTTGAAATTTGCATTGCAATTCGCAAGTATCCGAATTTTGAGTTAAGAGCCTTATATTTTAAAACAAGGTCGATAATTTCCTGGTTTGGACCTTTTCTGCCAGGTTTTTTGTGGTTCTTTTTTGTAAATAAAGATTTGTATTTTCTCGAAACAAAAAATTTGTGAAATTTTAATAATGTGGCAGGTTTAATTATTATGGCCAAACGGCATAATCTTTTGTGATTAATGTAATGACTGAAGAATCCAAATATAAAACGATCTGTGTTTGAGAGTTTAGGGCATCGTTTTCTATTTCTGGCTAGAATAATCAACTGCTGGCGCAGGAAAATGTTTTCAGAAATGACGGCACTGATGCCGGCTATTTTTCCTATTGTAAATAGGCATTCTAAATAAGATGTATAATGATTGTACTATATTAACCATAATAATTGAGTTTAAACGACTTTTAGATATTTTTCAATCATCTTTTCGGAATGGACAGATTGAAATGTTATAATACACATATTTAAGTAAGATTTTCTTCATGTTTTTTAGATTCTAATCCTTTCCAAGATTTTCCGGGTATTTTATTTATGATAGTGTCGTTAACAAAATCAAATGCATCATCAAAATCCCATTCAGCGTCTTGAGCCAAAAGAGTTTGCATATCAATTTTAAATTCAGGGTGTAAATATTTTTGAGATAAGTTTTTCTCGAATAATGCTCTCGTTATTATTTGTTTTTCTCTATTGCAATATTGTTGGAATATTTGAATTACATTTTCAACATTTACTAAATTTTGCTTTGAAACATACCACAAATCAAATAAATCTCTACCTTTCCTTCTTTGATATAAAGCACGTAATTTTGTTGCAATTAATTCTTCTAATTGATAAGATACAATGCGACTTTTGCCTTCAAACCATGCTGAGTTTATTGAATATTCCATATTGCTTAAATTTTGTACTTGAAAATGTTCTGTTGTATTAATTTCTATTTTCACTTTTGCAGAATTTCCATCAATCGTTAAGTAATTGTAAATAAGTTTTGCAGAACGTTCTGTTAATTTACCTTTTGGGGCGCTTAACCAATTATCCAAAATATTTCTAATGTTAGCGATTGTTGGGCCAATGGGTTCAGATTTCATTTGCACGAAGTCCAGATCTTCACTATATCTTGCTGGAGGTGTGATATATAATTTATTTAAAGCTGTTCCTCCCCTAAAAACTAGATTCTCACTAATTTTCTCATTTTGATATATTTCAATTAAGGCGCGACTGATTATTAGATCTTGTTCCACTTGATAATCTTTAGTCCAAGGAGCTTTCTGCCTCCATTCTGTAATACAGTATTCTGGTATCATATGTCATCCCCATCAATGGTTGTGTTTTCCAAAATTTTCCAGGTTTTATTTTTTTCAACACCATTAGTTTCTATTCCTGGCATTAATGGAATAAAGTCAATTTTTTTATGTTTTTTTAGATGGTTTTTTAAGATTTCAGCTAATTCCATAGATCCAATCGTTTCTAAAATATACCCTAGTCGTTGTTTCCAAGGTAAACTTTTTTGGTTTTCTGCAAGAAGAAGTAATTTTTCAGGTGATATTGATTCTTGTAACTCTGAAAGAACGGTGGCGATATGATTCAATCCGCCAGATTGACTAATATAATGCATTAAATCCATTGCTGTACCTTCAGGAGTCGAGATTATTAATCTGCTTTTAGCAGTTGAAATTTTTTGTGTGGGCGTTTCGACCATATTTTTATTTGCATAAAACTTGATTCTTACTTTACCACAAATAATCTCGGGCTTATGTTTAGGAATAATGACTTGGAAGACATGAGAACTTTGATGAGTAGAGCCATGATGCCTAGCAGCAGTAAGCAGTGCTGCGTAATAGTTGATACCCCAATAATCCATCAAATATGGTATAAAATGTTCTGCCGGGAGGCATTTTAAAATTTGATATTCTGGCGGAACAATCACGTAGAAACCTCTAGCGGGATTTGCAAGCTCTCCTTTTGCAATTAAATGAGCAATAGCAGACCTAACTGCCACATTTGATTTGCCAAGTTCTTTTTCAGCAACAGCTAAAGAAAAGGAACATCTTCCATTTTTTAGCTGGATATTTATATAGTCTTTTAAATGCATTTCTGGATCCGATTAGGTATCGTGCCTAAAATAGCCACAATATCTAATTATATACGGAATTTATTAAAATGTGCAAGAAAAAAGGGAATATTAAATTCGACAGAATATTGAGAGCTCTGGTTTGCCGTGGATGTTAAATCAGCAAATTTAGAATTCGCATACTACACGACTTACTGCATCAGTTCTCAGCAAAGTTAGTGTTGGCCGTGCATGACTTACGCTAACTTTGTTGGCAGCTTCCCACAGATTCTGTAATTCAGCTGTAGAATAATGAGTCGTAATCCGTGAAGATTTGTGACCCAATAAATCCTGCCTATCCTCAAATGAAACACCCGCAGATCGCAAACGTCTACCGGTTGATGAATTAATTTCGCCAGAGAGTGAGGTAAAACCATCAAAAGCAATGAAACTTGATTGGAATGACGCCATCTTTATTCAGTCTGTTCAATATGTTAATGCTTTTTTAAAAAAGCGTTCTTTAAACGTCTCTTTGATAAAAGAAAAATTAAATTCGCTAGCACGAGGGAAAAACTAACGTAATGTTTCAGGTATTTTGATTCAAAGACCAGAGTGGGACGCAAGTACTACAGTCATTCTACACTATCTTTTGTTGCCATGCGCTGTATATCCGGAATTGTATTCGATCCCATAAGTTACTTTTAAAGTTTCCCGGCCCGTAAATCACTATACGCCTGTTTTATTTCAGCTTCTGTATTCATAACAAATGGTCCTGCTCCAACAACTGGCTCATTAATTGGTTCACCTGCCATAAACAGCACTTTAGTGTCACTTTTAGCAGTTAGTAAAATCATATCTCCTTCCTTAGCAAACTTGACCAGTTCGCCTGCTTTGATCTGTTTATTACCAATTTCTATCTTGCCATCAAGCACCAGAAGCATGGCATTGAAACTGTTTGTGACAGGTATATTTTGCGATGCACCTTCTTTAATTCTGATGTCATATATGTGAACTTGTGTAAATGTTTTTACAGGGCTTTTGATATCGCCAAAATTTCCAGCAATAATTCGCACAAAACCCATACCGTCCGCGAGTGTCACGGTTGGAATAGCTGCATTCGATATCTCTTGATAGTGTGGTGCAGACATTTTATCCTTAGCAGGTAAATTCACCCATAATTGTACCATTTCCAGCCGTCCACCCTTGCGTGTGAACTCGTTACTATGCTTCTCTTCATGCAAGATGCCGCGAGCAGCAGTCATCCATTGAACGTCACCTGGACCAATTGTTCCATGGTTGCCCGCTGTATCTCTATGTTGGACCTCACCATCATACACAATGGTCACCGTTTCAAACCCGCGATGCGGATGTTGTTCCACACCTCGAGGGACATCTGTAGGAGCAAAATTGAATGGTTTTGCGTAGTCCAACAGGAGAAATGGGCTGATATCATTATCTCTACTATAAAAAAACATGTTGTTTACCAGGAAACCATCTCCCACCCAACTTGAGTCATTGCCTTGCGTTATTTTCTTAATCTTACGGTAATTCATAACACCACCTACATCTTTATTTATCTCTGTAAATTTTTTATTCATTAATTCATTTTGTGAATATATTTGTGCCGGTTGTGCCGCAGCTATTAGAGGAGCAACCACAACAACTAAAATGACCATTTTAATACTTAACTTTAACATGGAATCTCCATTATCGCGCTCGCCTTTCTTGCGAAAGGCGAAAATATTCTTCTGGCAATTTTGGTTTCAATTTTATTTTTTTGAAGAAAAATATTGGTTTAAACCAAGTACTAAGGTGGCGAATGGCATATTAAGGCCGCTATATGCTTCCATAGCAAGCGGACTAGCGTTATCTTTTAACAGTTCGACGATGACATTTGAATATCCAACAACTTTAACACCAGCTTGTACCATTCGGGGCACGCCTAGTTCTCCTTGCTTGACTGTGAATGCGCCCGAGGCATCAACAACCGCATAAACGTCATAACCTTTTCCTACAGCAGTAATTGCTGGGAAAGCAAGGCATACATCAGTGCTTATCCCTGTCATGATCAATTTTTTTCGGCCAGTTTTTTCAATAGCGGCAGATACTCGTTGATCATCCCAAGCGTTAACTGTAGTACGTTCAATTACGGGAACGCCTTTCAACGCTTCTTGCAATTCTTGAATCATTGGGCCCCACATGCTTTCTGTCGTTGTCGTAACGACAAATGGAATGCGAAAAACTTTAGACGCGTTTACTAATCCAACAATGTTGTGTTTTAATTCATCAACAGGGATGTCCCTTACACCAGTGTATAACCCAATTTGATGGTCAACTAGCACTAAAGCAGCATTTTCTGGGGTTATTGTTTCATAATATTCTTTTTTGATCATTTACATTACACCTCCTTGGAGCAAAGATTACTATTCGCTTGGCATGGTCAAATAATTTGACCGTCTAGAGTTCATTAATTACTTTCAGATTACTATAGGCATATGCCTCCAGCAACCCCCTCTATCAGCCAGGGCGATTCAGCGAGCAGTTAGACAACGGTTGGAGAAGTTGGTTAATATACAACCTGTAGGATAATTGCACTTTGCATCACGCAACAACTATTCTGAAAGTTACCGCGAAAATAGTAACGCATTGCTTAAAACGTATTACAGAATGTGGCGATTAAATAACGTCCACAGGCTAGCTCACGTATTTGTCTTTGTATCTTGTCAGGATATCGACCTAAATCTAGCCTGTAGTATGCGAATTCCTAAATTTTAAGCGGCAATAGGTAATTGAACCAACCCACGTAGGTGTTTTTTCCATTTATAATTATTCAAACTAAGCACTTCTTTATTCCCTGTGCTTTTATTTTCAGGGGTCATAGCATTAATACCTGCATGAGTTCTCGATTGATTGAAATAATCTTTATAGGTATCTAATTTTTTCTGCAAATCACCCGTATTCCAAACTAAAACATTGTTTAATAACTCCTCTCTTATCGTTCTAATCAACCGTTCCACAAATGGATGAGAAATTGGGGTATAGGGTATGGATTTTATATGTTCAATTTCTAAAATTCTAAGGTTGGCTTGCCACCTTTGAAACTCAAAAAGTGGATCATTATCGGTTGAAATTCGTTTAGGCAACTTTTGTTTTGAAATTATACTGTTAAACATGCGGCATATAGCCGATCCACTCATATCGCCATTATGAACAGCGAATCCGACGATTCTTCTTGTGAATTGATCCATAATCACCATGACCCAGTTGGATTTTAAATGAATAGATTCTGTTCTAAAAAAATCGATGGACCATAACGAATCATTAGTGTGACCTAAAAAAGATAACCAACTGGGCCCGCGACTTCTATTAGGATCTGGTTTGTAAAGTTTATTTAAAATTCTTCTTACCGTATCGCTGCTTATTTCAATCCCAAACTGATTTGAAATTTGCATCGCAATACGTAAATAGCCAAATTTGGGATTTAGCGCTTTATATTGTAGAATGAGATCAATTATTTCTTGAGATGGACCTTTTCTTCCTGGTTTCTTATGGGTCTTTTTGGTAAACAATGATTTGTACTTTCTCGAAACAAAAATTTTGTGTAACTTTATTAAAGTGGCAGGTTTAACTAAAATGGCTAAGCGTGTCAATCGTTTGATATTGATATATCGGGATAAGAAGCCAAATATTTAACGATCTGAGTTTGATAGATTGGGGCATCGTTTTTTATTTTTAGATAAAATAATTAATTGCTGTTTCAAGATAATATTTTCGGCCACAATAGAGCTGACGCCACCCAATTTTAACGCTTTGAATAGAAGGCTAAAAAGAATATATAATAGTTGAATTAGACTGTAATCCCCATTTTTTGGAGATCTCGTAAAAGTTCTAATGATTGGGCTAATTTCTCTGAGCTCTTCATGTTCTGGGCGATTCCTAGGTTATGGTGTTGTGCGATTCCTAGGTTATTGAGCTGTGCGATTCCTAGGTTTTCGCGTTGTATTAATTATAGGTTATTAAACAATATTATTGCTAGAGTTAAATGCAAAAGAGAGTGGGGAACTGCGGGACTGAGTTGTGCTTCGTCGTGCATGGTCATGCATTTGTAACGGGTGTCCAGCACTTAAAATTGTTTATAAATCCATATACGATTCAGTGATGCATCGCCAAGTTTTGCATGCCATTCCATTGATTGCCTTGGTCGCCGTAACCGTAATCGTTCAGGGCGGCTGGCGCCGCCCTATCTCAAAAAGGAGAGCGCTGCCGCGCCACTATTGATGTGCTTTCCTAAAATCCTCCAGCCCACTAGGGGGACCATTTCGTAGCTATTCTACTTAAAATCAGAGCGGGACAAGTTTATTGCGATGGCCTGCTCCCCCTTTTCAAAGGGGGTGGGGGGATTTCTCAGGTTCGTTATCACATTATAAATTTCTTCCAACACACTATTATGTGTCCTTAATACCTGGAGGTTGTCAAATCGTAGAACCTCTATTCCTAATTTATTTAAATACTCATCTCGCCGTTTATCTTTTTCAATGTGTTCTGTTTCAAAATGCTGCGAACCATCAATTTCAATGACTAATCGAACTGATGGCGCAAAAAAATCAACTATATAATCTCCGATTATTCTCTGACGATAAAATTGAACATCCAGAATTTGTTTTCGACGTATGTGGTGCCATAAAAGTGATTCGGCATTCGTTAAATTTGAACGTAGTTGACGCGCAAATGGCTTTAGATTGTCGTTATATCTAGGTCTCAATTTGGCACCTTCGTAATAAGCAATGAACTGATCTTGTGCTATATTACGCTGCCAAGGACATTGTTGTCTTTGGTAATAATGACGGATATTCTTCTCGGTTTAAATGGGCTCGTATCGCTTGTGAGATAAAATCTAGTACATTTCGCTTTTGCAGTTGACACGTCCCAGCAACCGACATGACGCGTTCCATAAAACGAGAGCCGGCCTCAGATTGCGTTCCAAAACTGGTCTTCCTCCAGATAACAAATCGTCTCAATAACCTTTCTGCAAGATTATTGGTTGGATCAATTCCAATCTTGTCTACAAAAGTCCAGAGAAATTCTTTATATTCTAATATATTATGACAGGTTCTCTGGGTTTTTGCATGCTCACATACAGCACCTTTTGCCAATAAAGCCTCTATTTGAAACCGAATGGGGATCATGAGAAGTTTAAACTTTTCACGAGTCAGTTTCCCGGCCTTTACTCTATGCCAATACATAAACATTTTCCGATGGTATAAGAGTAAAGCATCTCCCACCCATCCAGACTTCCCATGCCTTTCTGACATTTTCTTAAAATCTCTCTTTAAATGTGGCCAACATAGCTGTCGGGCGTCAACCCAATTATAAGCCGAGTAACGATCGGAATTAAGGATGCCGGAGAAATTCTTTCCGAGTATTTCATGAGTAACTGCCATATTACGGCCCTTTCTAATAAAAAAGACGCAAATTAAAGTAGTTGCAGCAACCCATGTCCACATGCGATTATTTTGTTCCTTATGACTGGTTTCATCCATATGTACGACAGGTTGCTTCGGAATGTCATTAACCGTTTCTTCAACAGGAGCTTTTAAAACTGTACTTACAACTTTTTCAACATTGGAAACTGTACCTATTGAGATATGCAGGCCATAAAAATCCTGCAATAAATTCACGGTATTCCTTTTACTTAATCGATAATTTCCCGTCAAAGTCGAAACTTTAGCCATGGCAATAGGTCCCAACATTCCCCTTGGCACACCCAGAGGAAGTTCTGCTGAATGTTTTTTCCCGCAACCACCGCAAATGCCATCGAATAATTGATACTCTGTTACAACGGGTTTAACCAGTGGCAACTCATGTACTTGATGTTGTATAAAGTCTACATATTTTTCAATGGAATGGCCGCAGGCACATTGTGAAGGTGGGTTGCAGGCTATAAAGTGATCGACTTCTTCTGGTGGCAATGGGGTTCGAGTATGGCCCTTATGTCCTGGCTGCCCACCTCGTTTACGACTTGATTTTGTATGATGTGTTTTATTTTTCTTCTTCTTTTTCTTAAAAAGATCACTGGATGGAGGTTTTGATGAATTTTGGGAATTGCTATTCAATTTTTCTTTTAAGTCTGCATTCTCTTTTCTTAATACAACTCTTTCATTTCTAAGAAGGATGACCTCATTTTTTAATTCCTCCATATCTTTTCTTATGCTGGATACATTGGGTTCAAATTTTCCGCAAATGTGCCAAAGAACATTAATGAGGGCATAACACTCCTCAAGTGTTGTAGGGTTAGGAGCAGGTTTAGAAAAATCTGGTTTCATGGGATTATCATGATCCCACTTTTTACGAATTGCAACTACACGAATAAAAAAATTTTGTAACTGAGAAATCCCCCCAGCCCCCTTTTCAAAGGGGGAGCAGGCCATCGCAATAAACTTGTCCCGCTCTGATTTTAAGTAGAATAGCTACGAAATGGTCCCCCTGGGGGCTGGGGGATTTCAGGAAAGCACATCAACAGTGGCGCGGCAGCGCCCTCCTTTTTGAGATAGGGCGGCGCCAGCCGCCCTGAACGATTACCCGTAACCAAGAAACTGTATAAAAATACAGTAAAATTGATAAAAATAGACATTATTTTCCAATCAAGTTTCATTCTTACATTTATACAGTATTTTAAATAGTATTTTTGTTGACCATGGTACAGATTTGTATTACATTTATGGAGTATGATTAACAGAACTTTGCAGCTATCAAAAAATCGCAGTTGTTTTTTATTCGGGCCAAGACAAACGGGTAAGAGCACCTATGTGCGCAATAATTTAGTGTCAGAGGATTTATATATCAATTTACTGCCTCAGCGTAATTTCTTGAATTATCAGCGTGATCCTAATCAGTTTCGGCAAGAAGTACTGGCACATCATGCGCAAAAAGGTACGTTTACCTGCGTTGTAGATGAAATTCAAAAAATTCCAGCACTTTTGGATGAAGTCCATGATCTTATTGAAAGCTACGGGATTCGGTTTATATTAACAGGTTCCAGTGCGCGTAAGCTAAAAAGAGGGGCAGCCAATTTGTTAGCAGGGCGTGCGAATACCTATCATCTTTATCCTTGTACTTATCAAGAACTTGGAGAAAATTTTGATTTAGAAAAAACTCTTGCTTTAGGAACTCTTCCTTATTTATGGTCCAGTACTTTAAATACGGATGATCAAACAGAATTTTTACGATCTTACGTAGACGTTTATTTAAGAGAAGAGATCCAGGCAGAAGGCGTCGTGCGAAACATAGCACCCTTTGTGCGTTTTATTGATGTTGCTGCAAATAATGATGGAGAACTTGTCAATTATACGAATATTGCACGTGAGTGTGGTGTTTCAGTCAAAACCATACAAGAATATTATCAAATTTTGGAAGATACATTCCTTGCTTACAGAATTGATCCTTGGATGAAAAGTATTCGAAAGCGCTTAGTCTCTCATCCTCGATATTATCTATTTGATACGGGCGTTACAAATGCATTATGTCAAAACTTTGGGGGACTTAATACCCAAGTTCGAGGCAGACGATTCGAGCAATTCATTATTTTACAATTAATTGCTTTAAATCATTATTATAGATTGGGACTTGAGTTCTTTTTTTGGCGTACAAATACGGGGGTTGAAATTGATCTTATTTTAACCCATGCGAAAAAACCTATCGCTGCAATAGAAATAAAATCAAATCCTCTTATTGAAAACTCCGATGCTTATGCTTTAAGAGAGTTTAAAATTGAATATCCCGAGCTCAAGACCTATGTGCTGTGTCCAATCGATCGACCACGTCTTTTGGGAGATGATGTTCAAATATTACCTTGGCAAAGTTTTTTAACCGAAACGTTATTTGAGCTCTTAGAACATATCACAGAGTGATCGTATTGATGCGCTTAGAAAAAAAATACAGCACTAGGTGTGTTAAAACTATTTAGAAAAACTCTCTTATATAATGACATAGTGATCCAAATTATTTCAAATTTTTCACCATAAGCTGATCACTATAAATTGCTTGTAGTATGCGAATTTTATATAATTTGCGGATGAGTTCTTCATTTTTTTGAGTTGCCTCCCACAACTTTCTGGCGAAGATCCACCGCCGGTGAAGCTAACGGATTTACTGCTTCAATTTGTTCTGATATTTATTTCTCCCTAATTCAGGTGAGCCTTTAAATTACATTGTTTAACCCACTGAGTAAAAGTATGCCAATGGATTTCAGGATATTGTCTGTGTAAAGCGGTAATATCAATGTCGTATCCTGTTTTCTGAAACCATTCAAACATCGTTGCTAAATCAGCATTGTATTGTTTAAGAGCTTCAAGTGGTGTTTGAGTATATTGGATTTTTTTACCCAATTCCTTAGATAAGATATCAACAACATCAGTCCCCGTTAAATTGTCAGAAACAATTTCTATCCGTTTTCCGACAAATGTCGGCCGATTTTCTAAAGTTAAAACAACAAAGTTTGCGAGATCATCTAGACTAACTTGCGCTAAGTTTCTTTCTGGCGTTAAAGGACTGGCATATGCTCCTTGTTATAAATTTTCAAGTCCAAAAGTTAGCAAATTTTCCATGAAATAAACGGGGCATACAATGGTGTATTCTATATCGGATTGATGAATATTTTTTTCAATTTTCCATTTACTATCAAAATGAGGTATTCCAGTATTTTTGTTAGCTGAGGCAACCGAAGAAAAAACCAAATGGGCGTTAATCTTGCGAGCAACATCGACAATGTTAATTCCTTGTGCGATCTCACTGTCTATCCCATTTTCCATAAAGGTAGTTACACCGAATATTGCATCGACTCCAATCGCCGCTTTTTCAATTGAAGCGATATCCGATAAATCGCCCGTCGATATTTTTGCTCCCAAATTTAAAAGTTTTTTGGCTGGAGGAGAGTTGGGATTACGAGTAAAAGCGACTACATTATGACCGCGTTTTAATAATGCATTGGCTACATGACCACCTTGGTTTCCTGTTGCGCCAATCACCAAGACCGTTAGCTTATTTGAAATATTATTTCCTTTTAAAGTTTTGATCCAAATCTCTTAATTTAACACTATGAAAATTTGGAATTGAGAAAGACATAGAGATCAGCAATCTTTTCATCTCGAACATCATAGATTGCTACTCTTCACCATATTTCGAATGTCACGATTCTCAAAAATCTGGACCCTACTTTCTCCTGTTCCTTGAACGGCAGTTTCCACCATAGCGTGGGCTAAATCATCGGCTCGAATCACGAGATTAGGAAACAGCATCCGAAACACGGGATAGATCCTGCGTAATAGGCGATAGCTAAAATTGGGTTCCTGTCTAGGCTCCACTGGGTAGATATATGCCGGCCGAAAGATATAAACATGGGGAAATTTTGCTGCGATAAGAGCATTTTCTGCTTCGCCTTTATATCGTGCGAATGACACTCGACTTTGTCCCGTTTTTGCTTGCACACACTCAAAAGATATCAGCATTTACTTGCTTTCCTATTTTCATAAGAGCTCCAAAAAATATCTATAATACCATTGTCATTAATAAATTATTAGGCTGAATCTTTTAAATTTAGATATTTCAAATCTTTCCTCCTTTACAGTACCGCACAATTATGTCCAAGGGTTCCCATCCTAAGGTACTTATAGCAGAGTTATCCAGCACTAATTTTAATTCCTTCTTCTCCTTATCGTTACGATAAGCTATCAGCCAATCACATCGTGTTAAAAGTGAAAGTTGGTCAATTTGTATTAGATGCATATGAACTCCATACCAGGTTCTTACTGATTCGTTAAGGATTTTAGCAGCTTCCTCAACCGATTGTGGATGTTTTTTAACACATAACCTAAACCATTCAGTAATGATGAAATTTTCAACTTTTGAAATGTGAGCGCTCTTAGCAGAATTTTCGCTCTCACTTCCACTCCCCCCTGGATAACAATAGCGCCTAACTTGAATTTTCCTGTTCCAATAATTTTCTGACAAGTATCTGGCGCCGCGCACGGCATGCTTTATTGCCATTGGCATATATGGTTCATAAGTAACATCATCTTTTGTGGTTTCTGTCAAAAAATGTTTCCATGTATAGTGTTGTCCTATAATTAAATCTAATATGATTTGATGAGTGATCCAACAGGCAGGATTTCTAGTGGGTTCTGAAATGAAAAAAACATATGTAAAATTAGCTAAAAATTGACATATTTCTTTGTTTAGCGGTTTTTTCAAAGTTCTTAATTCATCTATTGGTTCATTCTTTATGATTTGGCGTATCCAAATGGCCATTTTTCTGTCATCAAAATTATATAATTTTCTTATTTTTTCAAGCTCTAGATATATACCTGGGTAATTTTTCATATTGGGAACGACGTCTTTTCTAACCCCGGCGTTTGTCAGCTCTTGCCTCTCAAGAGCACTACTATTAATGCATGGAAACTCCATCTTTCTGAACATAACTTCAGGAGTAAAACTGCATTTAAGCTGGGCTGCATACTCCTTTTTTTGCTGTATTAACCTTGTTTGTGAACGATTAGAGAGGCGGACAAAAGTAATAACATGTAACGGTTCATTATTTGTAAAAGTAAAATTATTTGACAGACTAGTTCTATCTAATAAATAATTTGGTATAAAATTTAATCTAAATTTTTTGTAAAAATCGGCAAGTGTCATATTATCGATTTTTTGTTTTATTGCAGAACGAAATTTCTTTTCTAAATCTCCAAAAAAACTTTTATCGAATAGTGGGTTAAGGGACTGAATCTTGTAAACAGTTGTTAATGTACTTACTCTTTCACTGATGCTTACTTGAGCAGGACTTTTTAAAAGAAGTTTTGACCGTACCCAGTCTTCAATAGATTGTTCAAAATATTTCTCTAAAAATGATATTTTATTATCCCCCAAAAATGGAATCGGAAGTGTATTAGAAGATTGGAGCCTATTTACTTGCCGAAGAATTTCAAGCTTGAATTTGTTTGTTTCCTTTGTTATGTTTTTTTGATAAATGTTATTACGCTGTGATTTTTTTACAAAGCAGCCAGTCTTGCCAATAATGCCGATATCTATAAGATATTGCTTAACCTTTACCAATATTTTTTTAGACTCAACTTCATCTAGTTCGTGCGCTAATGAACGAGAGGAAATGGAGAAGATTTTGTCGTCATAATCAATTAACAAGGATAGCATAAATTTTTTGAAAAAGTTGAAAAATTTATTTATTGGCTCATATAAATCTAAAGGAATAGTAGAGCTGGCTCTTGTGGTAGATAATTTAAGAATAAGCCTGATATTTTTTTGAAATATGTCAACAAGTGATTTTTTTGTTTCTTCTATTTGAATCGCACATTGTTGCAAGAATTTTCTTTTAAAATAATCTAAATATTTTTTATTGAACTTGGAAAATTCATCGTGTTTAAATAAACAATTGATAAAAAGGTCGAAATTATCGATTATTGACTCTTCAAATTTATCCTTGTTAAAACTCGCAGTGTTTCCGTTTAATAATATATTCTTTTCTTTATAATAGAGTTTATTTACTTCTGAAGACCAATACAGTTTTAGTCCAATAACGTGAGCTAATTGTGGAAAATAATTCGTTTTTCCATTGAATGCTTTATAATTAAATTCAGATACAGTGCTTTCTACATCTTCATCGTCAGAAGAATCATCCCCATCATGATCTATAGTCGACGTATAGGTACATTGTAATTCTTGAAGCCGTGTAGCTAATTGTGTTTCTGTAGTTTCTTTTGAATTTTTAAGAACTAGATTAGTGTTTTCTGCTTCATCTTTGTGGTAACCAACAACTCTATCATCTTCTACTATTGTGCGCCTTAACTCCTCAACTTTAACCATTTTTCATTTCTCCTGATATCTTTAGTTTAATTACATATATGTTATTAAGTAACAAGAACCTTGTCTATTGATCAGGGTAATTGCACTATAATTAAGTAACTAAGATAAATTAATGAGCGGTTCCTATTGACCCCACCATGTTCCAAACCCCTATCGCAAATCCTTCATCCAAAAGGTGGCGCCTGCCGGCACAGTGTTGATTAGGCCTCTCAAGAGAGGCATAAAGCCCAAAAAAACTTACCTATTTTACTTCAATAGAATATCTTAGAAACCTGATAGGACCTCATCATATAGAGAGCTTAAAAATGAAACTTGAAGACTTTCCAAAAAATACTTCTTTTGAAATTTTTATAATAACTGTATCGTATCCAGAAATTCAGTTAAAATTTGGGTTTTTGATTTCTAGTAGGAATCTGAAAAAGAATTAAACGTTTCGGACAAAAATTTAACAATTTGGATTAGTAAATTTTGACTGTAAAATATCTTTTAAGGCATTCGCTAGTTTATCAAATTTAAAAGAATATCCAGCATTAAGTAGTTTTTCGGGAATGACTTTTTGTCCCTTCAATAGAAGAAATTCTGCCATTTCACCAAACATCATTTTTACGATAAAATTTGGCAAAACTAAAATGGATGGACGTTTTAAAGTTTTTGCCAACTCATGTGTGAAGACTTTATTAGTGACTGGCTCTGGAGCAGTCAAATTAAATGCTCCATTGAGATTTGCGTGATTCATGAGATATACCAGGGCCATAACGACATCATCCATATGGATCCAAGACATCCATTGCTTGCCATTACCGAGTTGCGCACCTAAGCCAAGTTTAAATGGAGTCAGCATTTTCTCAAGGGCGCCACCGTCTTTTCCTAAAACGATACCAGTTCTAATTAAGCATACCCGGACTCCATGTTGTGAAGCCTCTTGAGCTATTTTTTCCCAATTCTGGCACAGATTATGCGTAAAGCCTTTATCAGCAGGTTCAGAATCTTCTTTAAATATTTGGTCTGTGCTACTACCATAAAAGCCAATGGCAGATCCGCTAATGAGCAATTGAGGTTTAACTTCAGCGGTTTTAATATAGTTAATGATTTTTTGAGTCGTTTGTATGCGACTTTGATAGATGTCATTTTTAACCTTCTCATTCCAACGATTTTTATTTAAAGATTCGCCAGCAAGATTAATAATCACATCATAAGGGGAGACAATATTATCCAGCACTGTGATATAGTTTACAGATTCTAAGCCCTGATTGACCTTATGAACATTTCGGGTCAAAATAGTGACTTGGTGTCCTATATTTGTAAAGTGTCTTGAGATTTGCTTTCCAATGAACCCTGTGCCGCCCGTAATTAAAATATGCATATCAAATATTTCCCCATTTGTGGATGACATAGCACAACGATTTAAATTCTATATGTAATTGTTTAAAACTCATATAATTTATAGTATAATTCATTTTTCCCCGAAACGTATCATGGTTTTGAGAGAGAATGGCGAAGAAAGGGAGCTTGATTGTGAATAAGGCTGTTTTTTTATCTGGATAGCAGCCATGAAAAATTTACTACTAGGGACGTACTGGACACAATGGTTAGGAAAAAGGTGCTTTTTTGGTTCAGACAAGATCTGCGTATAGCAGACAATCCTGGGTTATTTGCTGCATCTAGGCAGGGTGACGTTATGCCAATTTATATTCTAGACGATAATCCGACCGATGATAATGAAATGGGGAGTGCCAGCAAATGGTGGTTATACTATTCTTTATCTGACTTAAACGAATCTCTAAAGCAGAAATTAAATGTTTATCGGGGCAAAGCAGAGGCTATTATTTTAAGCCTTGTAAAAAAATATAATATCGAAGCAGTTTATTGGAATAGATGTTACGAACCGCAATATATTAAAAATGATGCCCTTTTAACATCAAGACTTAAAAATATGCAGGTAGAATATAAAAGTTTTAATGCCTCATTGCTTTGGGAGCCATGGGAAATATTGAAACAAGATAAAACTCCCTACAAAGTATATAGCGCTTTTTATCGTAATGGTTGTTTGCGAGCGCTCATGCCGCGGCAGCCTATGCCTAGGCCCAAAAAATTGATTTTAATTAAAGATAAGAAAAATAAAAACAATATCAATACTTTAAATTTGTTACCCAAAATTAATTGGTATAAAAAACTAAATGGCTTGTGGAAGATAGGGGAGAGATCAGCATACAAAAAGTTACTGCAATTTGTAGATAAAAGATTAAAAAACTATAGGGAAAACCGAAACTATCCAAGCAAATTCAATGTTTCAAGATTGTCTATGCATCTACATTTCGGTGAAATTTCTCCTAACCAGGTTTGGCATGTGATAAAAATGGAAGCAAATGTTCATCGTAATAATGCAGAAGATAGTGAGTTTTTCTTAAGCGAAATTGTCTGGAGAGAATTTTCTTATTATTTATTATATCATTTTCCAAATCTACCAAAAGAAAACTTTCAGCGCAAGTTTGACCGTTTCCCCTGGCAGAACAATAAAAAATTTCTGATGGCTTGGCAAAAAGGAAAAACGGGTTATCCTATTGTCGATGCCGCTATGCGCGAATTGTGGCAAACAGGTTATATGCATAATCGAGCACGCATGATTGTTGCCTCCTTTTTAGTTAAGAATTTAATGATTCATTGGCATAAAGGTGCTGCATGGTTTTGGGATTGTTTGTTAGATGCTGATTTAGCGAATAATAGTGCCAGTTGGCAATGGGTAGCGGGTTGTGGTGCAGATGCTGCACCTTATTTTAGAATTTTTAATCCAGTCACACAGGGTGAAAAATTCGATTCAGATGGGAGTTATACGCGGCACTATATTCCAGAATTGGCAAAACTACCCAATAAATATCTTTTTAAACCTTGGGAGTCACCCGCGTCTATTTTAAAAGCAGCCGGTATTATTTTGGGGAAAACTTACCCAAAACCGATTGTAGATTTATCTGTAACTCGTGGAGAGGCCCTTGAAGCTTATCGTAGACTAATTGAACTTGTCAGTTGAGTGTCAAAGTTGTATCATATAGATACTGGCTTAAATTGCAGAAGGGAGGCAATAACGTACAAGCGGTATTGTTTAAGAATGAAAAGTCAGAAGAGCTTGAGCATTATTGTCATTCAGAGGCTAAAGAAAACAAGGCTAAGCACAGGGTAGTCAAAGCGGCATCTTGTAGTATGCGAATTCCTAAATTCTGGCAGCGATTGGTAATAACAAATGTAGCAAGTCAACCATATATTTTAATCCTGAAGATTAGGTGTATAGTCTCTCATCTAAGATAAAACTATCTATCCACAAATATTTGTAAATGGAATTTTATCTACTTCTGGGTCAAATTTAAATTTTAAAAAGTGACTCAAAAATAGCATTTTATCTATTACAGGTCAAATTTTTTAGGTTGAAATATGACTCGTAAAATGACCGTGATGATTGATAACAATAGCTAAAAATAATAGTTGGAACACGGTTAACATTTAAGTTTGTATTTTCGGACAAAGCCTTCTTCAACGTTTCGTAATCGATATTTTGGATTTCAGGATCTTCTTTCACAGCTTTTTGCATTGTATCTCGCATTCCTATTGCTATATTGAAAGCTTCAGTGAGCTGTTTTACGGCATTTTCTATTTTGTCCTGTAATGCCTCTGGTATATGAGGGCGACTTATTTTCGGTACCGTTCCAATAAAACGAGCATCAGAGAGAACTTGTTCGTCCATGTATGAGGTAATAATGTTAATGAGATTGATTTCTTTGGTTTCGTTTCTAAACAACAAAAGCATATTTCCAGTTAACGCTGCAACGATAGCTGCATTTTGCAGACTTTCCACTTCACGTAAAATGGGATACGACTCAGTAATTGGATTTGACGGAGTTGCTATGGGCATGGCGCAAGGGGGGGCCTTAATTTTTTTGTGGTTAAACGAAAGCGAAGTATTTGCATGATTGGATTGTGGCACCCACCTAGGTGGGCCTAAACGATGAAGGTAAAGGTTATTATCTGAACAAGCAGCAATGATAATATGTTCACCATTTCTTTCTAGTAATTTAATTTGATTCGGATGGTGGTAGAAATGTAATCCCATCAACCATCTACCAAACCTCAATGACCATACATCAGCTCTATATTGTGACCCCTTGTCTTTTTGCCAAGGATTCTTCGCATCCCAACGAAGATGTAACATTACCGCAATATCATTATTTTTTGTTAAAGCAAATTTTTTTGAACCGCCACTATAATATCTATTTGCTTCTAACTGCGCTATATTGAATCCAGTTTTTAGTGATGTAACCCAGTTTACATAAGAATTTCCAATATCTGCATGATATAATACTATGTCATCTGTTCCTAAAGCAAAATGAGTTTTGCGTTCTCCAATGCAGCAAGAACAGCGCTTAGTTTTTTCTCGTGTTTCTTTTAGATCAATGTATCTGCGCTCAAAAGTCCCTTCACTCTGATATATCACTTCCCTATAATTTGATGTGATCGCAACATATCTTACTGGGGCGTCGCAATGGATAGTTTGGCGACAATTGCCCGTTTTTAGTGAGAAAATATTAATAGTATGATCAGAGCTCCCGGACACAACCGTATCGTTATCATTCGCAAGAAAAACACTATTAACTGACTCTTTATGTTTGCTAAATTCTCGAATGCAAATACCATTCTTTATTGACCAACCTCTAACGGTTTTATCCCTGCTTCCAGACACGGCTATGTCATTATTAGGTCCTATACTAACACTATATACACAACCAGAATGCCCAGGCGTACCAAATCCCAACCAAGTTTTCTCGAAGACTCTTACACATTTATTTTTACTCAATGACCAAGTTCGAACTGTTTTATCCCTGCTTCCAGAAACTATCGTATCATTATCAGAACCTACATCGACACAAGTGACGACATCCGTATGGCCTTTTAACATTGTTGTTGATGCATTAACTTTTGCATTGGATTTGCAATCAACATTGACGCTTGGCATAATCGCTGTACCAGATCCAACATTTTGTGTCTCAGTATCCAATATCAGTTTTTTCTTATCTGTTATTTCTGAAAGGTTGCAGGCATATCTAAAGATGATATCTTGATCTACAATAGTTACAATGTAAAGTTGATTGTTTCTTATTAACGGAACAGATAAACGATAATCACAATTGTAAGGCTTTGTCATAATATCGCTTTCCCACAAAAACACAGATTTTTTTATTGAATAAATATGTACTTTCGACGTACCAAGGTCTCCTGCAGATTTTAAACTAGAAATCACCAAAGCATCGTTATCTTCAGCTAAAGCTATATACCGCGGTCTGTAACCTGATTCTAAAACTATGTCTTGTATCCAACATCTCCGTTTTAGAGACCATACCTTTATGTTCTCTTCAACTCCACTACGTGACACCATGATATCGTTGTCAGAACTTACAGCAATCTGTTCGATATTGTAATGCTCTATCATAAATCTTTCTATAACTCTATTCGTTGCGAAGGAATATATTTCAACCAATGGATTATCATAACCAGACACAGATAATAGTGTCGAATGATTTAACAATGCCAGAGACACAAAATAACTGTCAGTTTGGATAATTTCACTATAATTGTCTCTGCTTATTGAGTAAGCTTTGAGTAATGGTGGTTTGCTAACAATTACATGATCGTTATTCTTACCCAACATTATTACGTTCGCAACACCATCAGGATAAGGGTTATTGTTCGGATCATTGAAAATCTTGAGGCAACGACCTGTTTTTATGCACCATACTCGAGCCGTTCCATCCCAGCTTCCAGAGACAACTTTATCGTTTGTCGTTGCTATAGCAACAACAGTTACATTTTTATTATGTCCTTCTAATTTCCAAAGGCAAGTTCCTGAACTTAATTTCCATACTCGAACAATTTTACCATCAGCCGATACTATCGTTTCTTTATCGGTTCCGATGGCCAAACATTTTATGTAATCCTGATCCTTATTACCTTTGAAAGTTATAGTGGGTAAAATATCATTTAATTCCTTATCATTAATCATAATTAAAAACATCCTCAAGATCTATTTTTTTCGTTAGTTCTTTTTTGCATTTCTAATGGCATTCAACTCGAACGCCAGTATCTACCATAGCGTGGGCTAAATCATCGGCTCGAATCACGAGATTGGGAAATAGCATCCGAAATACCGGATAGATCTTGCGTAATAGGCGATAGCTGAAATTAGGTTCCTTTCTAGGGTCCACTGGATAGATGTATGCTGGCCGAAAGATATAAACATGGGGAAATTTTGCTGCGATAAGAGCGTTCTCAGCTTCGCCTTTATATCGTGCGAATGACACTCGACTTTGTCCTGTTGGATCAGCGCCCATTCCGCTTAAAAATGCAAATGCTGCGTTGGGACTGCTAATGTCGAGAACTCGTGCAAACTCAATAGTATAATCTACGGTTATTCTACGAAGTTCATCGTCTGAAACTACACCAGTATAAGCACCTAAACAAAAAACGACTGCGTCCTGATTCGAAAGAACATCAACGAGTGATGAACAGTCCGCGAAGTCTTGATGCAAAACTTCTTTCAGTTTTAGATGTGATAAACCAATCTTCTTGCGCCCAATAACTGTCACACTTTCAATTTTGGGATGCTCAAGTGCTGAGCTTAGGGCATAACCACCAACCATTCCTGTAGCACCAACGATTACAAGCCATTTTTGTTCGTTAGTTGTTTGTCTGTTAACTGTTTTCATGGGGCCTCATCAGAGCTAGAAAATTAACAATAGTATGCAGTTTTTCAATAAAACAATCAATCTTAAATATGCCAGATTTTACATAGAGACATCTACGGATGAACCTTCGAAACTATTCGTTGCGCGTGCAATGCTTTGATTAAAAATTTTCTTTAAACATTTCCCATACTTTATCACCCTTACCATGTAGAACTGCTCTGATTATATAGTAGTTTATAATGCATTTAGTTTAAGTTAGCATGAAACAAAATATAATAGTTCGAGATAGGTCGACTTTGGGCCGATCGAAACCCACTGGAAAAAGTTTTAAGACGATGGCTATAGATATATTTACGGTGAAAAATGGCAAGCTAGCTTCCGCTTATCATATTGAGAACTGGATAACAGCATTACAACAGATAAGTAAATAACGTTAATCGTTACTAATTTTGTATACCATATCAAATTTTTTTAAAATTTGTCCCAGTTTTTACTATACTCACCATTAAAATTTGTAATAGAATTGGTAAATTTTATTATGGCTTTAAAATAATCTTCTCTCGAACTTTCAGACATATTTGCATGAAAATTATGAAGTCCACCTTTTACCCAAAAAAATTCCTTTGGTGAATTGGCTAAACAATATAATTGTTCCGCGTGCCATAATGGAATCACTTCATCTTGGGTACCATGAATAAATAACAAAGGAGCGCGTATTTTTTTAATTTTAAGATAATTAGCATATTTGTCGATCGGAAACAAGGGAATATCAGTATAAACTCTAAAGGCTGATAAGAAACCGCTTTCTATAATGACTCCCCCGCAAGGTTTATGACTTGCTAATTCTATGGAAGGTCCTGTACCAATAGAACGACCATGAATAATGATTTGAGATGGTGAAATTTTTAATTGGTGAGTTAAATATTCATAGGCAGCTTCAATGTCTTTATAAGTATTTTTTTCCGAAGGGACACCTTCGCTCGTACCATATCCATGATAATCATAGGCAAAAACTGAGAATCCTTGTTGATGAAAAGTCATTAGCCCAGACAAAACCATTCCCAAATCAACATTATTCCCTTGACTCATTAACAAAGTAAAAGAAGCTTTAAGATTGGGTAAGTAAACTGCGGTGATTGTCTTTCCGTCTTTCGTGATAAGCTTTCTTATTATTTGCTCCAATCGAGTGTCCTCATAAGAAGCACTAGGAATCGGAAAAAGTATAAATTCTGAAACGAAATAAATAATACAACTTAGTAATCCATATGCAATAATAATACTGAAAATATACCAGCACACTGGGATCACCCGAATAACTTTGGAAATTGACAGCATTCTTTTATTCCTTTTTTAAAAACTTACTACATTTTCATAGAATTATCTTATAATAACATGAACATGTACGCTACTCCGCATGGCTAACAAAGTTACAGTGGGGCCCTTCCGTAACGGTTGACACATGAACTATATAAAACTTATCGTAAAAAATTAAGAAGTTTTTCATTCACTAAATTTGGTTGATCTGCAGTAATCGTATGTTTTGCTTCAGAAAGAATCTCTACAATAATTGATGGCGCAGCTGAACTAATTCGCGCAGCGGCCGTTATTGGATCGTAAATTACATCATCTTTGCCCATAAGAATGAGTGTTTTATACGGAAGTTGAGAAAGCTCATAATCTGAGATGGTTGGAATAGCATCAAAATTAAACTTGTAGGATTGATATGAAATAACAAAAGCTTCCACTCCCCAACTTGGCCATCGTCCTGCGCTTGCAGATATATAGTTTAAAAAATTTTTAGCAAAGAAAGACATTGGTAAGAGGTTTGCTAAAATAGCGTGAAACATGAGTGAGAGACGAGCATTAGACCTAAACAATGACGTTGATAGAAGAGCAAGTGAAGATACCGATTCTGGGTATAACAATGCAAATTTCCAAGCAATTACTCCACCCAGTGATAACCCACACAATGCAGCTTCGTGAATTTCAAGTGCTGAAAATACTTCCTTTAACCAACGGGCATGCCCATCTGACTTATATAAAGGCCTAGTGCCAGCACTTTTTCCAGGCTCACCAATAATATCGACTGCAAATGTTTGGAACCGACTTGTGAGTGCAGCTATATTATTAAACCACATTGTTGAGTTTGTCGCGCTGCCATGTAAAAGCATGAGAGGCTTCGCTTGTGGGGAACCTGAAATAATAATGTGTGTTTCACCGAAGCTGGTCATTACAGTCTGTGTTCGATATGGAACCGGCCAGCGGGTGAGAAAATCATCATATATAGCAATTGCTTTTTTCTGTGCTTTGACAGATTTATACGCAAGTTGAGCAGTCATTTTATAACCAATTTTAGTGAGTTGTCTACATGTATCATATATCAATTCTGGTTAAGTGTAGCAGCACCAAAAAGATGGTAAAATGCCTTGGCATTGCTTTTAACCTCAATATCGCAAAAGTGTATACATTTTTGCGACATAATGCAACAAGGGTCAAAAACCCCAGTCATCAATAAATTTTAGTTATTATCGCATCCTCCTCTTAATTTTCACTACTATAACGAGATGAGTTCAAACAATCATTCGAGCACTCACATTTTATGTGTTATAATAGCATTGATCTTTAAAAACAGGTGCATACATTATGTCATCGCGAATACTAGTTGTTTCTGAGTGGTTGCCCAAAAAAATCATGAGCAAGAGCTATTTGAGTCTTTTAAAAGACTAGCAAGTGTGACGCTTGAAAATGAAAAGGGTTGTATAAGATACAACGTTATTTGTCAAATTTCTCATCCTGGAACTCGAGGGCAGTCCAAATATAATATTTTATTGACACAAGAATATGTGAATCTAGAGGCCTTTGATATTCATTGTAACTCTGAACATGTTTCTGAGTTTTTAAAAAATCATATTGAAAGCGAAGAAAAGAGGATAGTTGAAGATTGGCGTTGTAGAATTTTTAGTGAAGAATACAGTTGGAACCATCGCCCAACGGTAGATTGACCAACTTTAAATTGTTCAGTCAAATCTTTTTGAGAGAATTATCGTTTGGACCACCGTCGCCATTTCCTGGTACAAATACTATCCTTACCATGATTCATTCCTAAAGATTTAACAAGCTAATATCTTATCAACACTAGGGTTTACCATGAACAACAACTTCAATATGGTGCAATGTTTTTTCAGCACTTTTGATTACTAATCTAAATTAATAACAGCTTTTTTTGTTCCGATGATTGCAAAGTACCAAAGGAATGCGACACACATGTATATAAAAATAAGAATAGCAACGGGCACAATAGTTCCATCAAAAGTCAATTCGGAAATAATAACCAATAATGAAGCGAGTAATTGCCGGACTGCGGTATTCATAGAGGAAGCAGTTCCTTTTATATCAGGAAAAAGCTCTAAGGATTTCATGGCAAAGACACCCACCATTAAAGAACCTCCTGCGGCAAAAATAGCCATGGATAGGCAAATAAATTGAGGAGAAGTAGGGATGTAGAGAGCTGTTCCGAATAGAGCAGTACCACCAATCAGGGTCATGATTCCACCTAGGTTTTTGGTATATTCTATCCCTTTTTTAGCAATCATGCGGGCGCTTAAGGCTGAAAAAATCAAATAACTAGCCATCGTGGTCGCTTGATAGAATCCAAAATCTTCAGTTGAAATGTCGAGGTGATTTATAAAAATTAATGATAAATTAGAGGCATACACAACTATGCCGGTGAAGGGTAATAGGACTATAAAGGTATAACCCATAAATTTAAAGCTGCTGAGCAATGTCCAGTAATCTTTTATAATACCAGTTAAATTCAATTTTGTTCGTTTTTCTTTGGGGAGGGATTCATCAATAAAAAACCATGTGCCCACTAGAGATAAAAACACCAGAATTGTGATTACAACAAAGTTCAATCGCCAATGGAATGTGCTGCTCAACCATGCTCCCAATACGGGTGCGCCTGCCATAGATGCAGAAATGACGCTATTGATAATGCCTATTAATTGACTTGCACGATCTAAGGGGTACTTATCAATAAATACTGCAAAAGCAACTACCATTGGGATTGAAGCTGACATCCCTTGAATAAAACGCCAAAACAACATTGCGCTAAAATTTTGCGCGAAAACACAGCCAAAACTGCTGATAAAAAATAATAGTAACCCTAATAATAATACCTTTCTTCTACCAAAAGAATCGGATAGCGGTCCGCAAATTAAACTTGCCAAACATAGGCCTGCAAAATTGAGACTTAAGATAAGTTGAATTTTATCTTCGGTGGTTGAAAAATAATTAACCATTTCAGGAAAAGCGGGTACATATATATCCGCTTCAGCACACATGGCGATAAACATTAGGGTAATGGTGCTAATGAGCAAAAAATCTCTCATTTTTTGTGAGAGGGAATTAACACAAAACATAAACTTCCTTTGTAGAGCTTTCAGATACAATTAAAAGTCAGTATGATTTCTAAGGCTGACTTAATTCAATATATAATAACTCAAATTATCCAATTTTATTCGCCTCTAGCACAAAAATGTTTGTCAGTTTGTCTGAAATTTTTAGTTTATCAACTTAATTTATAGACGGCTTGAGTCTTATGCGTAGCTTTGGTAAAACTAGAACTAGTTATTGTATAATGGTGTTCACAAGTTTGTGCCAGTATTTTTGCTTGATTATGGTTATATGCAAAGCATGGCATTTTGTAAGGGGAAAGCAGCTCCTATTTTGGCTCAGAAAATTTTTTTTTCTGAGTATTTCCGTGTTCATTTCCTAGAAAATCCCGGTGGAGAAGGAAACATAGATGTTATTGAATAATGTTATTATTAAAAATTCTAAATACGGATATTGTAAAGTCAATATTCATATTCATGAGAGTTTAATAGAAAAAGTTGAAATTTTGGAGACTGGAAACATCGAATTCTCTAATTCTGAATTTTTTGTTACTCCTGGATTTGTTAATAGTCATTTACACCCCAATCAATTATTCGATCGACGTCGGATTGATGAATTATCCATTACTGAACTTTTGCATCGAATGCATAGTAACCATCAAAAGGATGATGAAGATCGCTATGCTCAGGCAGTATTTGTACTGATGGATGCTCTAAGAGCAGGGGCAACCTCTATATACGCAGTTGCTAGTAATCCTTATCCTGTCATAAAGGCCTTCAAAAATTTAGGGGTTAAAGGGGCGATTACTTGTTTTTATAATGATCTGTGGGAAGGGCACGGAGATTCACCAGCATTATCAATGTATCATGGTATTGAAGAGCGCTTTCTTTTGGCATACAAAGAAAAGACAGAGATGATGGATATCCATATTGGATCAGCCTCCATTCAAAGTGCTTCCAATGACTTACTCGTGCTTATGAATAATCTTGCAAGAAAAGTTCATACTAAAATTAATATTCATGTTAGTGAAGGAATAGAATCTGTTCAATCTTGTATACAATCTCGTGGCACATCGCCAGTAAAACTTTTAGACAAATTAGGGGTTCTATCTAAAGATTGGAATTTAATTCATGCTGTTAATATTGATGAAACAGAGATAGCCCTTATTGCCAAGGCAATGGCTAACGTTATCTATTGCCCCGTCAGTAATGCTAAAACGGCGGTTGGGATAGCTCCCATTAAAGCCCTTATGAATTTTAATGTAACCATTGGGTTAGGGACAGATGCTTGCAGTAATAATAATACCAATAATATATTAAATGAAGCTTATTTTGGTTTATTGCTACAATCAGCAGTTCATCAGGATCCACGGGTGATTACGACAGACACAGTAATGCAGTTTCTTGTTTCTAACGGACATAAAATCATAGGCACTTGTGGAGGTGCTATTGAACCTCTACAGCCCGCAGATCTTCTTTTATGGTCATTACACGAAAATGCTTTCGTGCCCGTTTCCTTTGGTAATTTTGAATCTGCCCTTATTTACAATGCACCCGATATTAAGCCTCATACTGTTTTAATTAATGGGAAAATTATTGTAGAAAATTATTATTGTAATATTTTACCTGAAGAGGAAATACGAGACCTAGCTAATAAGCATGGTGAAAAATTGTATCGAACTTAAGAGATTTATTATAAACTTTTCTTGGGCTAACACCATATGCTTTTGCTTCAACCGGCTGGTTTGGAGTTGGAATTATAGATATTGAAGCGGTGCAAAAAATTTTGAAGGTTAATGAACTGATTTCATATTTTGAAATCTGTAAAGTAGAAGAGTATTTATAGAGAGGGTTAGATGATGAACAATGCAATTAAAGAATTGATAGGCGATTATCAATTATTTTTTTCTGATTTATTAAGTCGTTTAGAAAATATAGGCATTACAATCAAAAATATGCCCATTAGCCATCTTTCATATCGTGTAGAAACAATGGATGAATACACAAAGCTTAGAGAGCAATTAAAAAATTTTTGTAGTGAATTTGTTGAAACACAATTTAATGGTCGTGCAGTCTCAATACATGTTTTAGAAGAGCCCTTAGATCTGAGCAATGGTTTTACAACGTCTGTTATTGAGCTGCTAGCTCCACGTTTGGTTCACATGTATCCCAGAGGCCTGGAAAGCGTCGGTATCATCCTTGGAAAGAAACTACCTGGTTTTGTAAAGAAATATCTGACAGTATTGACGGGGGTTAAGGATCACGGTGTACATTGTCAACCTGCATTTGTTACTTTTGAAAACGAGAAAACTGCAAAATTTTATGATATTTCCCTAGAGCAAATTATTTATCTACAAGGTTGGAGGCTTGAAAAGTTGTTCTTAAATAAAAATCCAGCCTAGATAATTTTTTTTTATTTGTAGGTTAATATAAAGGGAAAATTTATGAAGACAATTGGTCTTTTGGGTGGTACCGGATGGTCGGAAGCAACTTCAGCGGCGGATTATGCCTTGAAGGATGCGCAAGGGTAAGGACCCAAGAAATGAATTTTATACTTCCGCAAAATATTTGGTCTTTTATTTGGCATTTTTTGAAGCCTCATAAAGCCGTAGTTTTTCTTTATGTTTGCACAGCTTTTCTTGCAGGCTGTTGGGGTCTGGTGGCGGAAAATCTACTTTTGTCAATCTTATGTTAAGACTTTATGACATCAACCAGGGTAATATTATTATAGATGGACAGGATATTCTAGAGCTGAACCAAGATAGCTTACGTCGAAATATTGCCTTAATTCCTCAGGATCCCACCCTCTTTCATCGCAGTTTAATGGAAAACATCCGATATGGTCGTATTGAAGCAACGGATGATGAGGTGATTGAGGCTGCGAAAAAAGCACATGCCCATGCCTTCATTCAAAAATTGCCAGAAGACTATAATGCTTTGGTAGGAGAACGTGGTGTTAAACTCTCAGGCGGTCAACGTCAGCGTATTGCAATTGCTAGAGCCATACTAAAAGACGCTCCCATTTTGATTTTAGATGAAGCGACCAGCCAGCTGGATTCAGTAACGGAACGTCATATTCAAGAAAGTTTATGGATGTTAATGCAAAATAAAACAGCGATAGTTATCGCACATCGGTTATCAACCTTACTGCATATGGATCGGATCTTAGTGTTCGATAACGGAAAAATTGTTGAAGATGGAACACATATAGAACTTCTGGAAGCGAATGGTTTATATAAAACTCTTTGGACTACCCAAGTCGGTGGCTTCTTACAGGATAAAAAAATCCATAAGTGATGTTCACTAGGGATATCTTTTTTATGATTCATTAGATATTGCCAGAATAGTATTGGGAACGTAAGAAATTTGTTATTGAAACAGACTGATTTTAGTTTTTAAAACATTTGGAGAACTTTTATTTTTAGGTGTCACCGCATTAATACCTGCATACGTTCAATCTAGCATACGTTCAATCTAATATAACAGAAATTTGTTTTTTAAAAATAGGTGTTGGAATAATATTTGAAAAACCTAGATTAAAAGCGAGTTCCTATCAATTCGGACTTTTTATTGCAATTAAATTTATTGAATAAAGGACATATCAACTTTGAAGCGCATATCGGTCGAAATCTTACTTAGGGGGATTTTCCCCCTATTTTGTTCTTTAAATTGTTAGTAGAATAATTCCAGGGTTCAATTGCAATGGGCAAACATCCCTAAATGATGCCAATCGGTAAAATCATTTTTCTGTAAGTTAGGTAACATTAATTCAAATGAGAGGGTCAAGAAATGGCAAATAGTAAAGTAGATGCCGAAAAAGTTGTTGAGAAAAGAAAGAATAAAAGAAAGCTAGAAATAAAAACAATCTATGGCATAGTCATGGCAAACAACAATTATTGGATTAGCAAAGAAAAAGGATCCAACAAAATCCCCGAAGAGTTAAGATTATTAAGGGATAAATTATCAACTGGTTCTGTAGAATTACCTGAAGATGCCTTTTTACTATTAAAGCAGGGAGTTAAAAAAGAGGGTGTATTGAGTCTCATTTTTGAATTATTAAATTTAATTGACAAAGGGGATGAAACTGCATTTTATAAGCTCAGTAGTAAACTTGCACAAGAAATAAAAGAATTTGAATTTACAGCTGCTTTAAAGGCTAAACTTGAAAGCCTGACAGCAGCTGCAAAGACGAACAACCCATTAATGCAGTCACAGATCCACTATGAATTAGGCACTTTATTAGAGAAAAGAGATGCCAGTAAATATTATACAGAAGCCATCGATCATTTCACCCTAGCAATTACTATTAAGGGTGCTAACGAAGAAGTTAGAGCTTATTCATTGAGGGAACGTGCTCGGTTATATGCTAAAGATGCTGAAAAACAAGCTAATTGTTTAGCTGATTTAAAAGAAGCATGCGCGATCATTGATCAATGCAAAGCCAGTCAAGAAGATAAAGAAATCCAAGAAAGGGGTCGCACGTATCTTGAATGTGGCCGAATCTTTAGGCAGAAAAAACACTATTCTGAAGCTTTACCTTATTTTATTAAAGCACAAAAGCTGCGTCCAAATCACGTAGAGACCATTCATTTAATTTTGGGCACATATAATGATATTAAACCTTACAAAAATGCTTTTGAATGTATGCATGACATTACTCTAGATATTCGAAGTTTGCCTGCAATTGAACAGTATTTAAATACTGCAAAACTGGGGTCATTATGGTTAGAAGCTGCCAATTATGGATCATTAAATCTGCAGGAATATTTAGACTTTTCGAAAGTTGATACTCAAGCCAAAGATAAAGAGGGTAACAACGGATTACACATTATTGCGAAAGAAGGATATGTCGATCTGCTGCCAATTATGTTGCGCCATCACTCAATGCATAGCGTGAATAAGGAAAGCTTAACGCCTCTTTTCGTGGCAGCAAAATACGGTAGAGTAAATATGGTTTTAGCTTTATTACAAGGCTCCAGCCGAGTTATAAATAATGTTGATCTGCTATCAGTGACTGTAAAATACCAACAAGGTTGTGTATATGAAGCTCTAGTGCAAGATAAGAGCTTTTTTGAGCAAGAAGAAGGTGATCTAAAACAACAGACAGAGGCAACCATAAGCCAACAGAAAGTGAAAAAAGAGATTAGTGTTACTCGATTATCTAGATTACCTTATGAAGCTTTATTAGTAGAAATTGGTAAACAGTATTGTGGTGCATACTCTAGAGCTTCTGCAGAAGAGCAGGAAAAATTGCAGAAAGAAGCCTGTGTTGGACAATTATTTAGAGTTGCTATTGATGTTAAGAGTATTAGTATGCTGACCTTGTTAATTAAAATACATCCGGATGGACTATATAGACTGTATCAAGGACAAAGTCCATTACATTACGCTGTTAAATGTGGTTTTAAAGAAGGGGTATATCTCTTGGTTGAAAAGTCAAGTGATTTATCGTTGCAAAATTCAGACAAAAAAGTAGCTATTGAGCTTGCAAGAAACCTTGATACTCAACTTTTTACATTTTTAGAAAATGAACTTCGACGTCAGCAAGATTCAGCTAAAGAAATTCATGCCAATCGTGTGGCCTTTATCGAATTAGTCATTAAGCATTTTGAAGTTGAACTACCTAAAGGTTATGGTGGTTTAGTGACAGGGGATAATAAAAAAAGATTACTTGATGCATTAACAACTTGTTTGCAAAAACCTGAATTTACCTCCCTATTCCATGGAGAAGATTTTAGAAGTATTAATACTTTGTTATCACTTTTAGTGAATAAGTTAGTAGAAGATGCAATTAATAAGAAAATCACAATGTATGAAGGAATGTTATGGTCCTTTGTATTTGATGCTGAAAAACTAACTAAAACTATATTGAAACTTATACAGTCCCCATGGCAAGCTAAGCCAACCGTAAAGCCCAATTCAGATCAAAAAAAGTTAGCAGAAACTAAACAACTCTATGAGTTTGGTAAAATTAGTCCTGCTCAGGATGTATTTTGTGAACATTTTGAGAGACAGGTCGATGCTGCTTTTGCCTATTTTACTGCATTGTCTAATGGGGAAGTTGAAGCTATTAAGGATGTTGAAGATAGACGCAAAGCAGACATGGTTAAACAAGTCGGTTCGCAATTACCTAATATTCCGATCCCAATGATAGGTTTATCGTTACCAACAGGTATCATCATCTCCGGTGCTATGGAGTTGGCTATGTATTTACGTCAGCGTTTTCGTAAGCAGCAAGCAGAAAGAATGGTACGTTTGTTCCAAGCAGTAACTCCCTATGAGCGCACTCATTTTATTCGTTATACTGGGGAGCAATTAGCAAATAAGTATCGAGATCAGATCCATCATTTGATCGCAGGTTCAGAAGGAATAGAGCAATTTGCAAATTGTGCTGCCGCAAGAGTAGTGGAATACATAACAAGTGATAATAATCATCAAATCGCCCATGAACCTAGTATATTCAGCAGTGTGATACGTAAAGTGAAATCCTGGGCTTTAAATAAAGAAATCCCACCAGAGCAAAGTGAATTAAAAGGTTTATATGCTGTATTTTTAGATGGGATTGTACGCGTAGTTAAATCAGATTTTCCAAAAGGCAAGGAAAGATTAAAGACGATTAATCATTTGACATTAACGGATAACTGGAACTCGAATGCTATCTTTGAAAATACTGGGGTGATAGTTCTACAACCGGATGGGAAGGTATTAAGATATGCTCATCCCAACGCGGATGTTAATCGTTATGGTTACTGCTATGGAACGGTTGAAGAGGCGACAAGACGTCATTTAAACTTGGGACCTAATCCTAACAAAGGTCAGTATTGGCCAGAGGGTAGGGTTTGGGAGCTGCAGCTAGATACCCCTACTACTTCCCCTCTCCAATCTGGTGGGAAACCTAATGCAATACTGACCAGCTTTAATCAAAAGCAGTCTGATACTGCTGCAGCAACTGCTAATGCATCAACAGTGGCAACGGCATCTACAGCTCCATCAGCACTTACGGCCACTGCAGCTACACAAAATAAGTAGTTGTAATAGCCGCGATCTTTTTTAGAGACTGCGGCCAATTTTCAACTTTGTATAATACTCTGGATACTGTTTATATATTTAGCATAGTGTTTTTAGTTATTTAATTCTTACTATAACAACATGCAGGGGAGAATGTTTTGATGAAGAAACAACAAGATAATGTTACATTAACTAAAAATTCGTCTTTGATGCAAGATCACAAAGGCGAACAAGAAGGAAAAACGAGTAAAGAATCATCATTGACAACTAAAGTTTTAATAGACGCAAAATTTGAACTAGGGATTTTGAAGGATAAAAAATCGAATATTGAATCTGTTACTATTTATGGCTTGGGTGAGCCCCGTTATATTTCAATCGAGAATGCAAAACGACTATTATCATTGGATGCTGATGGAATCAAACATAATAAAGAAAACGTGGCAGGAGGAAGTGCAGTAACACGACTTGGAAAAGTTTATTTTAAATTTTGCCCTAGCTACGAAACTGATGGCCCCAGGATGTATTTAACAGAGCAAGCGGTTTATCAGATGAGCTTGCTGTTGGGTGGGGAAATTATTTCACCCACACGTTTTTTGGTACTTGAGTTCCCGTTAGATACTAACAATGTTGTCAAAAAATATATGTTACAAGCCAGTTTGGCTATAGAGGGAATTCATCTAGAAGATTTATTGAGTCTGCCAAAGCTAATAAAAGATCTACTAAATGCCTTAGGTGACACGAGATTAAAACAAGATTTTCCAGCATTATTACAACGCAGTTATTACCAAGAATGGCTCAACGAAAAAGGCATTGATCCTAAATTAACTTGGAAGGAGCAGTGTGAATGGTTAGCTCACGAGATCTATAATCTTCGCTTATCTGAAAGACCATCCGAATATAAAAATGAAAGCTGGACTAAAAATCTGATCGCAAAAAATATCTCTGAAAATAAGACATTACAGGCTGCGAGCTTGCCCTCTGCAGAATCCAAAGGCGTTACATTGCTACCGATATTAGCTTTGATGTCAAAATATAAAGAAGTTTCCATTTGGAGTTTGACTGATTTATTTTTAATTTATAGAAGACTTGAGTCGCTAAAACAGTTATATCCGGACTCAACCCTTGAAGAAATTCTCAAAGAATTACCAATCTTGCTATCTCAGCGATTCGACCCAGAAAATATTTCTAAACATTTTTTATTGGCATTATTAACGAATCCACAAGATCATCATCAAGGTGGTAATTTTAAGGTGCGAGTACATCGTGATCCAACAGGGAAAATTTTATTTTTAGAAATTATCGGAATTGATAATGATAGAGCTTTGGAAGGCGCCATTCAGATCACAAAATCTATCGATAGAGCAGTACTTGAATATAGTGTTTTAACTAAAACACTCTTTTATGGTATCACTGAATTTTTAGAGATGGACTGCTCTGCTTCTGTTACCGCAAAAATTTTAAACTTAGTCCCGGAAACAGCCATAAGACAATGGCTGGCGTTTATGATAGGGTATGCTGAACCTTACTTAAGGTTAGATCTTCATTTTGGAAACAGAGCACAACAGTTACATCAGCATTTATATTCAACCTTCCCAGGTTTTGCTATTGCTCGTCTTAAAGAACTACAAACATTGTTAAGATCACCCAGAACCCATAAAAAATTGTGGTTTGAATTGGAACCATTATTAAGTCGCTATTCTGAAGAGTTACTGATACTGCACGGCGGGGATCCAGTCCGGTTTGCCTATGCATTAAGAAAGGAAGCAACCCCTAAACTATTAGGTTTGTTGGAACTACGAAAACAATCTAAGGAATCGGAGGCAAAAACGATCAATGAAACATTGCAAAAACTGGTTGTGACAGAACCTAATTACAGTTCATATCGAGAGAGCTTTAATAGCCTCATGCAAGAATCGTTACCAGATGGTTCTACAAGCATTCATTTTGCTTCTATTTATTGTCCTCATATCATTGAATACTTAATCCAAGAAGGAATCAGGCTAGACACCAAAAACAAGCATGGAAAAACGGCATTAGATGTTGCCATAGAACATGGCGCGATAGAGGGAATTAAGATTTTACTCTCACTCGGTGCAGGCCGTTTCGTCAGCCTAGAGAATGGGATTGCTTGTATTAGTAACTTCAGTATTCATACCGACATCTGCCAGTCCTTATTATCTCAGAATGCCGATTTAAGTTGGCATTTTGCTCTGGAGTTTATTAGCGACAAGAAAGTCAATAAGGAAAATGTTAGTCTAGCTGGACCGCGAGGTAGAAACTATCTAAGACCAGAGATCTACCAGCAAATTTTCGAGTTCAAGCAGGGAAAATATATTTTTAGAAAACACAATATATTATTTGGCCGCCACAACGTTGCAGCCATACGTTTTGAGATTTACCCAGGAATAACCTTCGGAATGCATCTGAAAGAAAAGCCAGAATTGTTGGTTCGTGAACTCATGGCGCATCATTTGGGTAAAAATTTATTCGGACAGATCACTCCACAAATTGCAATTATGCGTTTTATTTGCCAAGAAGGTTCTTCTAGTAATGATCCAACTGCATTTCCAATCATGGCTAGTCGGTCAATAGAAGGTAAGACTCTAAGAGAAGTGTTAGATCACTTTCCTCATGAATTAGCACTGATTGATAAGCAAAGTTTTTCTGAAGCGCTTATTCTAGCACTGCTCATTAATCCAGAAGATGGCCGAGCGGACCAATATATTTTGCAGCCATTTATTCAAGGTAGCCAAATCAGATATCGACTCGTCAGTATTGATAACGAACAAGCATATGTGCGTCCTTTAGCTAAAAATTCCAAAGGTGAAGAGATAGAAGGTCCAGAGGGATTGCAAGTCAAAACCATTTTATATTGCTTAAATGAAATGCAGGAACCACTCAATAAAAATGTTCGAGAACGCTTGTTGGACCTTGATCCTGCAGTATTACTCAAACAATGGCTGCAAGATTTGACAGAAGAACAGAAGAAAATTGATGCGATTTTTGTAACCGATGAAAAAAATAAGTTGCAGGATCGAAAGGGGATCTATCTCAATATCGTTCTTAGGTCTCGTATGGCTATAGAACTTCGCAATAAATTGATTATGATGAAAAAAATATTAAGCGAATATCCAGATTGTTCAGGTCTAATGCTTTTACGCCAAATGATCCCCAATCTTTCTATACGTTATATAGACGCATTTTATAAGTATGATACAGTTGATGAACGTTTTAATGCGATATCTAAAGGATGTTTTGGTAAAAAATTCGTACAGCGCCCTTTATTTGATTTATATATACTACCTGAATCGAAAATTAACTTGCTAGCTCCAACTGGTATAGAAGGAAATGCTGTAGTCCTTTCTCAAGATAAATGGAAATGTGTCGATGCTTATTTTGTTCGAAATGGCCAATGGGTTACTAGAGGTTCTCCTGCTAAATTGCTAAAGATTCTTTTAGGTGCATGCATGCTCTCTGATTTTTTAGTGGATGATCGAGGGTTAATTGCAAGGCAGCATAATAATATTAAAATGATTGAAGAAATTATCAATTTGGCTATTTACTTATTAAAAGATAGAAAAGAATATTTGATGAGTATGAGTACAAGCACTAGTATTGTGATGATGTCGAACGAGAAAACTTTGAAGCAAGAGCACGATTTGCTGCCTGAAAAGGTGATCGAAGAACTAGATAAATATGCGAATATTGAAAATGAACGAAGCTTATTACAAAAGGGGGAAATTGATAGTTTTTTGACTTCCCCTTTTCTTTCAACTTTGGATCGAGAAGAAATTGTGAATGGTCGAAAAGGTGTTCCTGGTATAGATTTTGGTTTAATGAAAACCGGTGGCAAACCTAATCTTAAACTCCAACTAAAGATTTTAAATGCACTTTCTCAAATTGAATTTTCTGCCTTGCGCATACGGAATTGTTCGATATTAACAGTCGGAAATCTCATTAATGTTTTGAAAAATTCTAAAGGGTTATCAGCTCTTAGTCTACATGGTTGCGAAAAAATCACAGATGTAGGAATCAGCTCTTTGAAACAAGCTTGTCCAAAACTAAGTGCATTAGAGCTAAACAATATTAATATTGCTAAAATAAATTGCACTTTACCTCAGCTGAAGAGCTTGAAAATTATACAATGTAAAGCATTCAAATATTGGGAAGGTGAATTTTCCCAATTATCTAAGCTTAAATTGAGGGATTGCCCATTAATATTAAATGCTGATTTTTATCATCAATATCCGTTTTTATTTTCGCTATCTCCACTATTGGAGTCTTCCCCAGCGAACATAACAATATTAACTACTATTGATAACTTCATGAAAAATTGTCTAATGAAAAAAGCGATTACATTTAAATTACTGCCTTTCCAAACCAGAAAGGAAATAGCCAGATTATTAAAGGATTATTTTAAGGCAATTAATCCAATCGATATTGATGCTCTATATCAAAACTTATTGGGTGCGATAAAACATAAGGATTTAAATGTTAAAGAAGAGGGTGTTAGTGCTTTACAAAAACTAGGACCAAGACTGAGTGTTGGGCCATTGAAATCAGCGCTAGAGTCACTGCAAGTCACAATGGAAGATGAAAGTTCATATTCGCAGTTCTCGATGTTTAGATTCATTGTTACTCATAGTTTAATAGATCTTAGTTCGAAACTCAATTTAGAGCAGTTGGGGTTATTATTTGTTTCAATGAAAGATAGAAATGAGTATGAGTATGTTACAAAAGCCGCAATTATTGCCTTAGACAAGCTAAGTCCAACACTTGATGGAGAACAGCTAAAGTCCGTACTAGATATTTTGTTTGTTGCTTTGTCAGGTAAGGGATTGCACATTGGATTGAATTATAGAAAATCGAGCATTGGACAAGCTGCTGCTAATGCTTTAGTTAAGATAATTCCAAGACTCGATGCAGAACAATTTAATCAGGTACTAAAAAAACTACTAGATAGCATGACGAAGGATTTTGTTGAGGTTTTAACCGAGCTAGGCCCAGGGCTTAATATAGAGCAGATGAAATCGCTGCTAGAGATTTTGCTGGCTGTCATTAAGCAAGAATATTCGGTCGTTAATAGACCCGCTGATGCTTTAAATAATCTGGTCATTGGGCTCAGTTCAGAGCAATGGAAATCAGTGTTGGAAGTATTGTTTCAATTAATAGAAGGTCAGGGTTTGAGAGTTAGCATTGCCGTTGACAATGCTTTATATATGCTATTCAAACAATTTGGAGAAGAACCACTGACGTCATTGTCAAATCTATTGTTACAAGCAATGAAAAGTGAAATTTGGGAGGTTAAGAAAGTAGCTACTAGTGTTTTATGTAGGCTCACTTCAAAATTTAATCAACAACAACTTCTGCCAGTGTTAGAAGCGCTGATTGATGCAATGGAGTATATATACTCAGATATTAGGTCTACCACTATTGTGACTTTGGGCAAACTAAGTTCAAAATTAAGCATTAAGCAGATAAATTTGGTATTCGAAAGGTTGATTGTTATAATAACTAATGAAGAGTCGGCTTGGAATCCTAGAAAAGTCGCTATCTGTGCTTTAGGCGATCTAAGATTAGAACTCAATACAGAACAGTTAACATCAGCTTTGAAAGCACTGTTTATCGCAATACCAAATGGAGACGCCGACACCCAATCCATCTCTGTTACCGTTTTGGGTAAGCTTGGCTTAAGGTGCAATAAAGATCAATTCAAGCAAGTGCTACAGTGGCTACTAAAATTAGCGTATAATGAAGAATCTTTGGTGAAAAAAGCTGTTGCCGGCGCTTTAAGTAAACTAAGTTTAAAACTCCGTGCAGAGCAGGTATTGTTGGCATTAGAAGCTCTGTTTACTTTATTACAAGAGAAAGATCCAGATATCCAATTCCTTTCTGTTACTGCTTTAGACAAGTTAGGCCCGGAATGCAATGTAGATCAGCTGAAACAAGTAGTAGAACGGTTACTGGTTCTAATGAAAAATAAGGATCATAACGTTATGAAGGCCACTGCGGATACTTTAGCTGCACTAACGCCGAGGCTTAATACAAAGCAGTTGAACTTGGTACTATGTGCATTAGTTAACTTCGATATAACATACAATTCTTTAGTTAAACTAGGTTCAAAGCTTAATGCAGAGCAACTGAAAGTAGTACTAGAGAAATTATTTAAACCGATTGACACTGAGGCTTTAATCAAGCTAGGTTCAGGGCTAAAGCCGGAACATCTGAAATCGTTGTTGCAACAGCTGCTGATTGCAATAAAGGATAAAGACTGGAGAGTACGGGAAGGTACTGGTAGAGTGATATCCTTCCTAGGCTCAAGTGATGATATAAAACAAATGAATGTTGTATTGAGAGTACTGCCACCTGTTGAGCCAGATTCAATACGTTTTGTTGAGCCAGGTTCAATGTGTTATATTGCACCAGGTTTAATGCGTTATACTCAGCATCCGCGTTATGCTGAGGCGAAGATTTATTGGGATAATCCTGGCCTTCCGCCGATGCGTAAGGACGCCTTTTACGGCAATAATCTAAATGCAGTTAGCCTCATCAAAGAGGCCACATATGCTTTAGATCAAAGAGGCCAAACGCACAATTCGAACTTACAGGAATTAACGAAAGAGATATTAGATCAACCAGGTTTAATCCACCATTCGAAATCACAGAAATCACTGAAAGAAGCATTTTCGGCTTTAGAAAAATTAGAGTTAAGTTCAACTTTTAGTGAAGAGCAGTTGAAGCTGTCCTTAAAAGCATGCTTAGTTGCAACGAAGGATGAAAATGGTTCTATTAATGTTTTAAAAAATATTGTTTCGAAGTTGCTTCCTAAAAATTTAGAAATTGTGGTTAAGGTATTATGGGAAGAGAGAACAAATAAAATAGAATTTCTTTCTTTTTTTACGGATATGCTTCTTGACGTAATTAATAATAAATATTTAGACACTCATGTTTTATCTGAAATTGAGAAACTGTTTTCTAGACTTGCGATTGGGTCATCAGAATCAAAAAACAGTGATACTACTTCGTTAGAGCCATATTTGCCCAATAAAGAAAATTTGTTTTTTAGCATGTTTTCAGAAACACATGCACTAGTGAATGACAATTGCGCAATAAATGCATTTGCATTAGGGATTATTGAGCTTATTTTAGATAAATTTGTTTATTTTTCAAAACATAGCGAAACGGTTAAAGAGATAAATAAAGCGTTGAATTTGAGATTTTTAGACCAGAGAGAATTGTCAGTTCGGTTAGAACAAGAGCAAGACCCTGCTAAGCAACAAACCATTTTGGTGCCAATACTTAGAATTCTTGCGGTGGAATATATTGAATCACACTATAGTTACTATCAAGAAGCTCTTACAACAGACTTACTTTCAGCATATGAACTATTTAAAACAGGTAAATTAGATGAAACCTTCTGTTGCCACCCACATATTCTTAAAAAGTTTAACGAACTTTTATATAAAAATACTGCTTTAGATATGAGGGCTGCGAAGCGACAAAAGGAGGAGATAGAACTAAAAATTTGGTGGGAAGCAATAACACAAGGCAAAGGTCCCAGAAAAGAATATTTTGCCAATTTAAAACAAGAGGCAGAAAAAGTTGGCAATATAAAATTTTGGAGTTCTAAAATTGACAATTGGACTATTCAAGCATTGGCATTCTCTTTTGGTATATCAGTACAATGTTCTGAAGATAAAAATACACAATTATGGGGTGTAGGGAATGGCCTTGTGTCTGGTTTATCTCAAAATGATATTCAACATTTGACACACCTTAAAGTCGGTTCAAAGTTCAATGATGGCTTTAGAATTGAAGTGAATCGAACAACTCTAACAAAACAATTAAATTTAGAAACCCTATCGGAAAACGAGCGTTGTTATTTAGATGAAAACGGAAGGAAAACAGTTTTAACTTTTATTAGTAATGCCAATAATATTCCAGAAGCAGATAGAAAGATAACGAAAGAATTATGCGAAAAACTAGAAAGAATGGGTCTCCTTGAACGTCAACCAAATAAGCAGCTAAAATTTGTTGATGTTGCTGTATTCGATTCTATTCTAAAGCCTGTCCCAGATGCATTCAAAACAAGAATTACTGCGGAACATATAGAACCACTGGCCTTTTCTATTAAAAAAGAAGGGTCTCATTGGCTCTGCGTAAAAGTTGACGCGCTATCCGAATCAATAAAATCCATCATAAATAAAGGTACTGCTGAAGATCAGAGTCGAAGAAAATCACTATTTTTCTTTTTTCAGAAATTTCATTCACAATTCAACCTTCAACTTTGTGATTTGATTAATGAATACGCAAGTTGTCCTTCAAATGAACAATCGTTAAATTTGTCTGCTTTAGTACAACAGACAACTTTTAGGCAGAAATGAATAAGTACAAATATTTTATATTATCATTTGTAAATATTTTTCTAATGGTGCTTGAAAAGGGCGTGATTTTTATTTAGATCAAAACCGCGATAATCAATAGTAATATCCACATCTTCTTATAAGGAATTGCTATCTGAGCAATGGTTTTACAACGTCTGTTATTGAGCTGCTAGCTCCACTTTATTTGTAGGTTAATATAAAAGGAAAATTTATGAAGACAATTGGTCTTTTGGGTGGTGCTGGATGGTCGTCTACGATAGAAACCGCACCACCTCATCAAACCCCTATATCATTATAATAATATGGATTAAATCTATATTTTTCAAAAAAATAGAAATGTTACGTTTTTTAGGAGAATATGAAATAAGTAAGGTTAATCGTTCTTGATTTTCTGAGTAATATCAAATTTTTTTAAAGTTTGCTTCCAATTTATATACTATACTTATTCTAATGGCAGTCTTCAGGTTATAGCACATATTCTATAAAATCATCAGGAGATAACATGGTCAAACAAAGCAAACCGAGCATTGTGTTTGTTCACGGGATCTGGGCAGACGGTTCATCTTTTAGAAAGCTAATACCAACATTACAAGCAGAAGGCCATGAGGTTATTGCAGCACAATATGGTCTCGACACCGTTGCGGAAGATGTTGCTCTCGTTAAGGCCGCATTAGGACGTGTTAGCAACCCTGCCATATTAGTAGGCCACTCATATGGTGGAACCCTTATTACCGCAGCAGGAATTGATCCACGAGTTATAGGGCTTGTATATATAGCTGCATTCGCTCCGGATACCGATGAAACATCCCAAAGCCTATTGAATAAATTTCCAGTGACAGATGTATTCTCATATGTCGAAGTAATGGATGCTCGTATTTGGATGAAACCCGAAGGAATCGCTGCTTTTGCAGGGGATCTACCAGAACAGGAGCAAAAAGTTGTTTGGGCCACACACGCTGCGCCAGCAGCAGATCTTTTCAACCAAAAGGTCGAAGGTACTGCATGGAAATCGAAACCAAGTTCTTACATTGTGGCGAAAAATGATCGCACGGTGCCTCCAGAATTGGAGCGATTCCTTGCAAAACGCATGAATGCAAACACTTTCGAGACTGACAGTAGTCATGTTCCGATGCTTTCACAACCGGATTTTGTACTTGATGTTATTCGAAAAGCAGCGAAGGGATCTTAAACGCTTGATGGAAAAAGGATTTTAACGCAGATTTTATAGAGCACTAGTATATGTTAGGCCAACAATATCATTATGCAACTGCTTCATTACCCACTCAACATGGTACATTTACCATTCGTTGTTATCAAGACGAATTTAAAAAAGACCACGTCGCAATTTTTCTGGGAGAGGTTTCTGGTAAAGAGAAGGTTTTTACTCGTATTCATTCTGAATGTTTTACTGGAGATATATTAGGATCTCATCGTTGCGATTGTGGTACGCAGCTGCAAGCAGCACTTAAAAAAATTTCAGAAGAGAGACTGGGGGTTTTAATTTATTTACGACAAGAAGGACGTGGAATCGGATTGCTAAACAAAATCAGAGCCTATGCGATACAGGATGAAAAGAAACTTGATACTTTTGATGCCAATCTTCATCTGGGATTTAGTGGAGACGAAAGAACCTATGAAATGGCAGCTTTCATTATTCAAGATTTGGGTATTCAATCCATCAATCTAAATACTAATAATCCTAAAAAGAAAATGGGTTTAGAAACATACGGTGTAAATGTCAGCGATGTTTCTCCTAGCATTCCGGTTTTGACACAGGATAATGTTCGCTATTTACAAACCAAGAAAAATAAAATGGGTCATCAGATCGATGCGCCTTTGGGCTTAGAAACCGATCTGTGCATTAACGCGATCACTGAAAATTTAAAAAGACCAAAAATAACTTTAAGTTATGCTCAAACCCTTAATGGTAGTATTGCAGCTCGAGATAAAGGTAAATTAGAAATGAGTTGTCATGAATCGTTGGTTTTTGTTCATGATCTCCGTGCAAAAAATGAAGCTATTTTGGTTGGCATTGATACCGTTCTAATCGATGATCCTTCTTTAACTGTAAGACTAACGAAGGGCTCACACCCACAACCCATCATTTTAGATAGCCGATTAAGAATTCCTGTTGAAGCACGCGTTATGATGGGTCCTAAACGACCTTGGATTTTTACTTCTTTGGAATGTTCGCGAGACAAAAAACTAAAACTTGAAAGACTCGGGGCTCGAGTGTTTACAGTGGAACAAACTGAAAACAAGCTATTAGAACTACGTGTGGTTATGGCAATCTTGAATTCGCTAGGGGTCCATTCAATTTTAGTTGAAGGAGGTAGCAAAGTCATTACTGAATTATTAAATGAGCATTTGGTCGATCAGTTTTTTATTACAATTTCGCCTCAGTATGTGAATGGCTTTAATGTGCTGGGTAGTCATTTTTTGAGACCTTTTAAATTGGAAAATATCACAACTCAACTAGTAGGACGAGACATTGTTGTGGGTGGGAAAGTTTCGAGCATAAATCCGGAGGCTTAATATGTACGAATTAGGTGTTCAAAAGAATTTTATTGCGCAACATTTTTTAATGGGAGGAGACTTTGGTTCTGAAAATAATCCTCATTCTCATGCCTATAGGTTGGAAGTGATTTGTAGTGCCAGAAAAACAGATCAACATAACTATTTAATTGATATTGTTGATCTTAAAAATGCTATAAATGAAGTAGTTAATAAATTTTCTGATCAACTGCTCAATAATCTACCAGAATTTAATCAAACGAATCCAAGCATTGAGCACTTTGCACAAATTCTCTATATTCTGCTAAAACCCAGCCTTATTCGTCTTAAGGCAGATATCTTTAAAGTTAAGCTATGGGAAGATGATAGCAGCTGGGCAGCTTATCATGAGGATGTATTGATTACGAATAATGAACAACACAATACAGACCTTTTTTTCCAATCTGCTCAAGAGAAGGATAAAAATCCGGTAGTGCATCAAATGCAACTCGATGCGTAATATGTTCATCAAAACTAGGATTTTGAAGAAAGTGGAAGACTAAATCTTTTCTTCGGGTATAATTCCATCTGGCTCGCTGATTTAGAGCTATAGTGGACACTTGGGAACTAAGAATCTGTTTTCGTTTTGAATGAAAGCTACTTCCAAGCATTATATTGACTGGATGAGTTCCATACCAACTTAATTCAATAATTTTGCTTTCAACACCGGTTAAATCAATGGCGGTTTGCAATCCTAGTTGGGTTGCAGAGCTGTGAAAAGCCAGATCCCATTTTTGGGTTATTCCAAACAATTGAGAGGGGTCAAGACAATCGAATCCCATTTTATAGGCTATCTCGCGTTTTTGTTCAGAAATGTCAACGATAGTAAGAGAAATGCCCGGAAAGTTTTGTAAGACATGGGCAAGTAAAGAACCTATGCCACCAAAACCAACGATGAGTACCCAATCGCCTATTTGTACACATGAATCCCAGATGGCATTGATGACGGTTTCTAAATTACTGGCCAATGTAGCTCTTTCAGAAGGTATGTTGTCTGGCACAAGATGAATATCTTGCACCCTTACTTGGCAAAGATCTTGGTGTGGATGAAGAACATGAGCTCTTCTGCCTAGTAGATTTTGAGGGCCTTTGATAACACGACCTACCAAGGAATACCCATACTGAATTGGAAAGGAAAAGTCTCCTCGCATATAGGGACAAGCCATTTCTTTCCAAAGTTCCTTTGGTATTTGGCCATTAAAAACGAGTTTTTCGGTGCCTAAGCTAATAGCAGAATATTCGGTTTGAATTTCACAATATTCATTAAGCAAACTTGGTAGAGTTTCTGTCTTAATCAGCGCTTTGCCCAGATCCTGAAACCAAAGTGCTTTGCTAGAAGTTTTATTCATAATATAGCGCTCACTCTCTTAAATATTGCATTAACCATACGCTATTTTCCATGATAAAGGCAAGCATTGGTAATATTGAGTATTGAGAGCTTATTTACCCACTTTGAGGTTGACAAATCTAATGCAAGGCTTTAAGTTCTTGGTTAACTAAGATGAGAGCGAGGACTTTTGAAATCAAAAAATGATAAAACAAAGATATTTGCAATCTTGTGATTTAATAGATTTGATCCCAAAATATCAAGCTTTTGTGATTGATCTCTGGGGTGTCGTTCATGATGGGGTTCATGCTTACCCCGGAGTAGTCGACTGCTTGAATCATATGCTCAATTTAAACAAAAGAATTATTTTTGTCTCAAATTCACCCAGACCTTCAGGTGTTCTGATGCAGAAACTCATTGATTTTAAAATTTCTGTGGAACCATCAATGTTGTTAAGCTCCGGAGATATTGTGAGTGAACAATTAACATATTTTAACGATGATGTATTTAAAAAACTGGGGAGACGAGTTTATCATTTAAAAGCTGAGTCAGATTCAGATTTGTTTGCATTAGAAAAAATGCAGGCCATAGAAGTATCTTCCATCGAAAAGGCTGACTTCTTATTGGTATCGGCCTATGCATCGGCTGGAGCTGATTTCAATTATTATGATGGGATTTTAAAGAAAGCGCTTGATTGTAATCTTCCTTTTATTTGTGCAAACCCAGATAAAATCATATTATTTGGAGATTCTATGTACCACTGCCCTGGTTTTTTTGCACAGAAATATGAAGAAATGGGGGGGATAGTACATTATTATGGAAAACCTCATAAAGCCATCTATCAGATCATTTTTAACCGTTTGGCTTCTTTCGATATCTTGGATAGAAAACAAATTTTAATGATAGGGGACACTTTAGAAACAGATATTCAAGGTGCTAAATTAAATGGCTGTGATTCAGCTTTAGTTTTAACAGGTAACGCAGAATCATGGTTAGAGAAAAATGAAAAATCCACCCAAACGACTACTCAATTTCTAACTGAACATTGTCTAGAAACGGGTATTATACCAACCTGGGTATTGCAGGGTCTCAAATTATAAATTTTGGTTTGGATTTTTATATGTCAACTCCCTTAAAGGCAAGTTTATTGCGGGACCCCCTTCCTTTCCATTCAATTCATCTTAATAAGCGCCTTGATAAATTCTTTGCTTACATCAATTTGATTGGTTTTATGTGCGACTGTATTGCAAGAAACAATATTTTTTAAATTGCATTTTATTAGTTCTTCATATGAATTTTCAGAAAATATTCCATGGATCGTTAAGCATATGGGCTTCTTAAATGAAAGTGCCTCTAGATGTTTTATTGTTTCGATCATTGTTTTCCCGGTGGAAATAATGTCATCTATTAATATAGGTGTTTTGTCCTTATGGAGTTGGATCTCTTGAATGGATATTTCGACTTCACGATCTCCTTTTCGAATCTTTTGTAAAGTTAAAAATGGCGCTTTAATACTTTTGGCGACCTCTTTCACCCATTGTATGCTCTCACTATCAGGGCCAATTAATAATGGATTTTCTATATTTTTTTTAATCCAGGTTGCAATGCTTTTGCTGGCATGTAGAGTTTGAATCGGGATTGAAAAAATTTCTGATAGCGAATGAAAGCGATGCAGATGAGGATCCATTGTGATGAATCCATCAAAATAATGTGAAATGAGCTCCGCAAAATGTTTTGAAGTAATACCTTCCCCTAAATGAAAAGATTTATCCTGTCGCATAAAAGGCAGGTATGGGGCAATAAGTTTGATTTCTTTGGCCCCCAGTTCCTTTGCTGTTTTGAAGGCAGAGATCAGAGGAAAAATTTTATGAACAGGTCTTTCTAAATTTGCAAAAAAAATAACATTGCGATCTTTGAGATCGGTATTGATGCGTATCATTATTTCTTCATCGGGAAATTGATGGATGAGCAATTTTCCAATTTCATAATTTAGTACTTTGCTAATTTTTTCAAAAAGCTCAGTTTGATTAAAAATGGGAATAATTATCGGTAGATTTTTCATGTATTCTCCGTAATGGTCATTATATTAGGGCGGTGTCGATGGAACTCTAGAGCATAACCAAGCTCGCCTTTAGTGTTTGCATATACTGTAAAAAGGGGTTGACCTTTTTCTACAATTGAATTAACGTTTACCTTAAGTTTAAGACCTGCTAGTTTTGAGTTTGGGGCACCCGATAATTTTGCTAGTCGGCTCAGCAATCTATTATCGATTTTCGTGATTTTTCCAGATTTACCTGCAATAATGGTTTTAGAATAAGCGGCTTTAGGGATCTCTATTATCTCACCACCTTGAGCTTTACAGATTGCCTCAAATTTTTTTAAGGCTTTACCACTATTAAGAATAGATTCAGCAATTTTTTTTCCACATCCTTTTGGTATAGAATTTGAAAATTCGAGAATATTTCCAGCAAGAATCAATGCTCTTTCTCGTAAATCCTGTGCAGCATCTTTATGGCAAGTTAGAACATCTATAACATCCTGGGCTTCTAGAGCTGGACCAATTCCATACCCAACGGGATAATTACCCTCGGTGAAAACAATTTTAAGGTTAACAGAAAAATGCTTAGCAACCTTATTTAAAATACTTTTAAGACTCTCTGCGCGTTCATAAGAGCGAATTTTGGCTGTTTCGCCTATTGGAATATCTATTAATATGTGCGTAGAGCCTGCGGCAATCTTTTTTGAGAGTATGGATGCAATGAGTTGACCTTCGCTATCCAAATCCATGCTGCGTTCTATCCGTATCAATAAATCATCGGCAGGGCTTAATGAAACAGAACCACCCCAAATAATACAACCATTTTCTTTTTCTACTACTTTTTGCATCGATTTAATATCTAAATTGACAGGTGAGAAAACCTCCATTACATCCGCAGTTCCTGCTGGAGAAGTAATGGCACGGGAAGATGTTTTGGGTATCATTAACCCAAAGTCAGCCACAATAGGTACAATAATAAGGGATGTTCTATTTCCGGGCAAACCACCTATACAATGCTTATCAACGACCAAAGAAGATGACCAAGTTAGTTTTTCTCCACTATTTATCATGGCTTTTGTAAGGGATATAGTTTCTTTTAAATTAAGCCTGTTTTCTGCAGTCGCAGTTAAAAACATCGCGATATCTATATCGGAAAGTTGTCCCTCTACAACATCATTGACTATTTCATTGATTTGTGAGTAAGTAAGTTCGTTATTATAAATTTTAGATCGAATGTAACTGAGAGATTCTAAGGGTTTGGGATGAGCTATAGAAATAGTGTCATTCTCTTTTGCAGATAAAAAATTCCAGGCATATTGGGATAAGCTTGCTTCGTTATGATGTAGTAGATCGGAATCAATGATATTTAAAGTCGCTATGAGTGAACGATTGTGTAAAGTAACTTCTACTCTCGCCTGGGCTTCAAATCCTTCCGACAAGCAAATATGGCAATCTTTTTTCATATAAATTACCGGTTCGATATAAGTATCTATACCTAGGTATTTAAGAGAAAGTTTATTGTATTCTATTTTCATTGAGCGCTCGAAAATTATCATCTTTAATTACAATTCTTGCATCTACTGCAATCACTTCATCCTCATTAGCAATAAGCGGATTAATATCCATTTCAATAATCTGTGGAAGTTCGCATGTTATTTCGGATACGTTTAATAATATTTGTTTTAAAATATCTAATCGAATGCTTGGCATGCCTCTAAAAACCCCCAACATTTTTGAAATTCTAGTTTCTGAAATTAAATTTTCAATAATGGCCATATTAAATGGTGGTAATGCTATTGCACGGTCTTGCATCAGATCTACAATAGATCCGCCTGCGCCAAAACTAATGACTGGACCAAAGATAGGATCTTTCAATATTCCTATCATAAGCTCTCTGTTGTTAGGATCTTTATACATTTTTTCTAAAGTGACGCCTTCAATGATTGCATTAGGCACTTTTTCCTTTGTTGTATTAATCATTTTTTTAAAAACATGTTGTAGGGTATCAGAAGTTGTAATATTCAATTGAACCCCTCCGACATCTTGTTTATGTGTAATGTTAGGAGATAAAATTTTCATCACTAATGGATATCCGAGTAGTTGAGCAATTTTTAGACATCCTTCTATGCTTTTAGCTTGGTAGGATTCTGCGATTGGGATGTTAAAGTTTTTCAAAATGGTCTTAGATTCTATTAAATTTAAAATTTTTCTATCTTCTAAGAAAGCATTGTATATAATTTTTTTTGATTCATTTGCTTTTGTCGCTTTTAAGGCATCGAGTGGTACAGAGTGCCTTTCATTAGAGCTAATGCTATTTTCTAATAATTGATTTTGGCGATCCTGTTGTCGAATTAATAATGAATAGGCTTGAATAGCCTCCTCCGGGGTATCAAACGTGGGAATGTTATGTTGATGAAATAATGTTCTAGCCACTTTGACATGCTCTGCCCCCATCCAGCAAGTTAAGATAGGTTTTATTGATTTTTTTGATAAATTTATGATTAATGTTGCGGTTTGCTCAGGGTCTGACATCGCAACAGGTACTAACATTACAAGAATTGCATCACATTCTTTGTCTTCTAACAATAGATTTAATGAACTCTCGAAACGATCTGGTCCTGCATCTCCAATAATATCAATGGGATTTCCATGTGACCAATGTTTGGGAAGAATAGCATTTAATTTTCTCGATAATTCTTCGGATAGATTCAATAGATTTATTTTTAATTTTGATGCTTCGTCTGATGCAATAATTCCTGCACCTCCACCATTTGAAACAATAGTAAGGGAATTTCCTTTTGGTTTGATATTTTTTGAAAACATTTCAGTTGCGTTAAAAAGATCATTCATTGTATGAGCTCTAATGGCACCATTCTGTTTTATTGCTGCGTCAAAAACGTCATCTTTCCCTATTAAAGCGCCTGTATGGGAAAATAAAGCCCGTGAGCTTTGTTCAGAAAGACCTGTTTTAATGATAATAACCGGCTTCTTTAGGCTGCATTTTTTTAAATTTTGCAAAAAAAGCTGTGGCTCTTTAATCCCCTCTATGTACAATAAAATACAATTTGTATGGGGGTCCCATTCTAAATGAGATAATAATTCTGCAAAACTAATATCGATAGCATTCCCAATGGACATAACTGCTGAGAATCCAATATTTCGTTGATTCGCCCAGTCTAAGATAGCGGCGCATAATGCACCTGACTGTGAAATAAGCGCAACATTACCTTTTGAAGCGATACTATTACCAAATGTTGCATTCATATTATTATAAGGCAAAATAACCCCTAAACAATTTGGGCCAATCACATGAATTTGATATTGTTTTATAACCTCTTTTATTTTATCTTCAAGTTCTTTGCCTTCTGGTCCGATTTCTTTGAAGCCAGACGAAATAATAATGGCTACTTTTATACCCTTCTTTCCGCATTGGGTAAGAACCTCTGAAACCACAACAGCGGGTGTCACAATAATCGCTAAGTCTATTGTTTCTTGGACATCTTCAACAGTCTTATAGGATTTTTGATCAAAAATAAGCACATGTTTTGGGTTAATGGGGTATACTTTTCCTTTATAACCACCATCTAATAGGTTTTTTAGAACAACACTGCCAGCTGTGTTGGGTTTTTCTCTCGCGCCAATGATAGCGATGCTTTTTGGATTATTAAAGATGCTATCAAGAGCATGATAGGGGTTAGGATTGGCCTTATAATTCATGATTTGACACTCTATTTTGTATGGCTGACAGTAGAATAACTTGGTTAGCAATACCTAAATTTATGACTTCTACCTTCCCTAAATATTTCTGTGCCTCTTCGTTTAAAAACCCTGTCTTCATAGAAAGGAGTGTGCAGGTGATGTTTGCCTCTATGGCTGTTCCAAATGGTTTTCCAGTATTGCAGTTTAGACCAGAAGGAATATCAATTGATAAAATTTTTGCAGAAGTTTTATTGATTGTGTTTATGAGTTCAAAATAAAAGGGGTCTATTTTGCCTGATAATCCTGTGCCAAATATGCCATCAATTACCCATTCTGCGTTATTTAGTATTTGTAGTAGAGCGGAGTGATTTAAATTGATCTGATCAAAATACTCTAAAGGGATTCCAATTTTCTTGATTACATCGTGATGGATCTTTGCGTCTCCTTTAATATCGTTTTCATGTGAGAATACGAATACTTGAACCTTAATGCCATAAATATTAAGATATCTAGCAATGACATAGCCATCTCCACCATTATTCCCTTTGCCGCAACAAACGATAATCTTCCCTTTTGGATTGAAAGACAGTAAATGTTGAGCAATTCCATGTCCGGCATTTTCCATCAATATAACAGAGGGTAAACCGATCTCATGAATAATATATTGGTCAATTAATCTTGTTTGTTCACATGACAATGAAAAATTACTCATAGATTAAAGCTCTGTTGATATTGAGATAATTCACATTGCCAGCCAAAACGTTCTTCTATTTTATTTTTTAAAGCTCTGGCAGGTGCAGGAAGACATTTTAAAAAACCATGACGATTGGCATAATTGGCTTCTTCTAAAAGATGACCACAGTCATAGCCATAATGGTCAATATGAGCGTGGGTCAAAATAACTGCATGAATATCTTGAGGTTGGATTGGAAAAGGGTTCCAATTACGTAATCTAAGCTCCTTTAAGCTCTGAAAAAGTCCACAATCTATTAGGACCTTATGTGACCCTAAACTGAGCAAGGATTTTGATACTGCGACAGTTTGAGTGGCTCCTAAAAAAGTAATTTGCATTTACACTTACCCTAGATTTTCTATTTAATGATTATACTTAGTATAATTGCAGAAAATTTGGAATATGACATGTTGGCAATGGTGTTAGAACAAGTTGGAACTCCTTTAAAATTGAAGGAATTGCCTATTCCTACTGTAAAAGAAGATGAAATACTGATAAAAGTTGAATCCTGTGGGATTTGTCGAACAGATTTGCATGTTGTAGATGGAGAGCTGCCTAATCCAAAATTGCCCTTAATCCCAGGTCACCAAATTGTTGGCAATGTGGTGGAAGTAGGTAAAGAGGTAGCTTCTCATTTAATAAATAAAAAGGTCGGTGTTCCTTGGTTGGGTTATAGTTGCGGAATTTGTGAGTTTTGTATATCGGGACGAGAAAATTTATGCGATAGAGCACAATATACAGGGTATCAGATAAATGGTGGATTTGCAGAATATTGTATTGCAAAAGCCAATTATTGTTTTCCTATCCCAGAGGGCTATCGTAGCAATCAAGCTGCACCTTTACTATGCGCTGGAATAATTGGTTATAGAGCCTATCGAAAAGTCCAAGATGCAAAACGAATTGGGATCTATGGGTTTGGCGCTGCGGCACATATTTTGATTCAAGTGGCATTATCACGGAAACAAGAGATTTATGCTTTTACGAGACAAGATGATGTTCCTGCTCAGGAATTCGCAATTAAATTGGGTGCCCATTGGGCCGGCAATTCAAGCGATCCCTCACCCGAATTATTGGATGCTGCCATTATATTTGCGCCAGAAGGTCAATTAGTCGTTGAAGCACTAAAAAGTCTTAAGAAGGGTGGCATAGTAGTTTGTGCTGGAATCCACATGAGTGATATTCCGTCTTTTCCATACCACATTCTTTGGGGGGAAAGGACACTTTGTTCAATAGCAAATTTAACTCGTCGGGATGGTCAAGAATTTTTAGATTTAGCCCCAAAAATTCCTATTAATACGATTATTCAAGAATTTCAATTAAATGAAGCCAATGAAGCTTTAGAGGCCTTAAGAAATGGAAAAATTAAAGGTGCAGCTGTGATTGTATTCAAAAATAAGAATCACAATGGAGATGGAATAGCACTTAAAAATCTGAGTAATGGCATTGGCGAATAAAATGAAATCCTTGTTAAAAAGAGAAATGATAAAAATACAACAATCAAGTGCTCTAAAGTTTGTCCTATTATTTGGCCTGGTTAGTTTATTTGCGGATATGACTTACGAAGGGGCTAGATATACAAAAAGTTCAAAGTAAGGATTTGTGAATTTTCATTTGTAGAAATCAAAAATTCATATGATTTCACACATTTTCAATAATGACTTTAAGTGCTTTAGTGTCTGAAGATTTTTTAAAAGTATCGTAAGCATCTAATATGTTTTCTAATTTGAAACGATGGGTTATAAAGGCCTTTGGATCAATTTTTCCAGATTGAACTATTTTTAGGAGCATAGAGGTAGTCGCAGTATCAACTAACCGGGTTGTCATAGTAATATTATGAGACCATAAGCGCTCCAGATGAAGATCTGTTTTGGTTCCATGAACCCCGATATTAGCTATTGTACCACCCGCTGTTATAATGTCTTCGCATAATTCAAATGTTTCAGGGATTCCAACTGCTTCAATGGCCGTATCCACGCCACGATTTCCTGTCATCTGCATTATTTTTTCGGCGGCTTTGCCATCTTTGTTATTAACGGTATCTGTCGCTCCAAATTTTTTGGCAACTTCGAGGCGATTATCATTAGTATCAATTAGAATAATTCTTGCTGGAGAATATAATTGGGCTGTTAATAATGTGGCCAATCCTATTGGACCAGCGCCTACAATTGCAACCGTGTTTCCGGGTTGAATTTTACCATTCATTACGCCACATTCGAACGCCGTCGGTAAAATATCACTTAACATTACAAACGCTTCTTCGTCTACTTCTTTAGGAATTTTATAAAGACTGGTATCTGCAAGGGGTATGCGAACAAATTCTGCTTGTGTACCATTTATTTTATTGCCCAGGATCCAACCACCGGTTATGCAATGTGAATACATTTGTTTACGACAATATTCACATTTTCCACAAGAAGTGATACAAGAAATCAAGACATGATCACCCACTTTAATATTTGCAACGGCACTGCCGACCTTGTCAACGATACCCACACCTTCATGCCCCAGTATTCGACCATTTTCACAGCTGGGTACATCTCCTTTCAATATATGTAGGTCAGTTCCACAAATAGTGGTTTTGGAAATCTTTACGATGGCATCAGTTGGATCAATGATTATAGGAACTGGGCAATCGTCTAAAGAGATAGTTTGAGGACCATGGTAAACGAGCGCTTTCAAGGTTATGTTTCTCCTTTAACATTAAGTTACTTTTTTAGTATAGCTTTAAAGGCAGTATAGCCTTTTAGAAATAAAAAGGTATATTGGATAAATCTAACAATATAAACTAAAGTTAGTTATTAACTGCCAATTATTTTTAACAGCATATGACTTTGGATTGTTGAAAAAAAATATTTAAATTGGGGAGATATATCATATTAATAATTATTTTTATTTGTCCATGATCTTTGATTTTTGTTCATTTTAAAGTTTTGCTAGGTATTTCAAAGAGACCGAGCATTGTCCCGTTATCAAAACAATGTCAATAACTCAATCCCCCTATCTTTCTTGATCAAACTTTTTGAAAGAACACTGGTCTAAAAGATCGCTAATATGAAAATTAATAAATGAAGGGTAAGGGTAAGTGTATATGCCTAAAAGCCTAAGTATCTTAAAAGAATTGCTAGATTCCGTTATGACAGGCAATTGGGTAGATGTTGAAAAAATTTTATCAGAAAACAAAGAGATTGGCATTAACGATCAGTATAGCTATAAACATACATTACTTCATAATGCAGCAATTTATAGTAGTTTATCTATGGTTCGTGGGTTGGTAGAGAAAGGTGCGGATCCATTTGCATTAACTGAATATGACGAAACGCCGGGTACCCTTGCTAAGCAAGTCGGTAAAAAAGATATAGCGGAGTATTTAGAAACAGTTTGCTCGTGCTTAAAGCAATATATTGAAGCTTATTGCAATAATGATCTGGAAAGCGCAAAAAAAATATTTTTGGCAAATCCAGAAATCATAAAAGCACATATCCAGAGCATATTAATAGACAATAAAACTCTCCTGGAAAACGCATTTGAAAAAAATAACATTTCATGGGTAGGTTTGTTAATAAAGCATGAAGCGAATCCTAATTTACCGGATGCGAATCGAGATACTTTAATTACTAAAGCGGCAAAAAGTAACCGAGTCGAAATGGTAAAATGTCTTGTAGAAGCAGGAGCCTATCTGGATCAAATTAATAATGAGGGATTTACAGCGTTAATGATTGCTTCTAACAAAAATCACCCAGAAATTGTTAAGGTGTTAGTTGAGTCTAACGCAATTTTTACAACAAATTACATAAATGCAGCAGGTGACACTGCTCTTACGCTGGCATTAAAGAAAGGATTTCAGCAAGTGGTTGTGAATCTTTGTAAATCAAAAGCGATTAATCTTAAGCTGATGCATGAAGGTGTTGATCCACCGCTCATTATTGCAGCCAAACAAAATAATGTTCTGATAATGCGGTCGTTACTGGATAGCGGAAAAATTGATATAAATGCGGTAGATGGAGAAAAGCGATCTGCCATAATCCACGCAGTCAAACAAGGTTCTCTTCCTGCTGTAGCATTATTATGCAGCTCTCCCATTATTCAATTAGAAAATCGGGATCAGGAAGGCGAAACACCCCTAACGAGGGCTGTTTCCTTAGGATATAAAGAAATTGTCATTGAATTATTGAAAAAAGGAGCCAGTTTAGCACCCAATTCAAGAGGTTTCACCCCCTTGATGCTTGCTCGACATTATGGTTATTCACAGATTGTCAAGACTTTATTAGAGCAACAATTTGTGAAAGAAACACAGGAGATTGCAACCTTTATCAAGCAGTTTAGGCTTATTAAAGAAACTGGTCATATTATGGGGTTGGATAAAACGTTTAAGCTAAAATTAGGCCATGTAGACTTCAATATTAGTAGTACCTCATATCATGATTTAAGTTCAATCAAATTGTTGGTTGAAAATATCATTGACTATAATAAGTTTATTGCGAGAAGTGGAGATGAAGCAACTCTTGGATATTTTAAGGCAATTACAGAAGCATTTTCAGCAGAAATAGATTATTTGAAATTTGAAGAGAACCCTTTGGTTCAGGCCAGCAAACTTTGCAATCAATACAAACAAAATAAATTAATTATTTTTCCTTGTGTTTGGAAGGGACATAGCACCACTATTGCCCTCTATAAAGACTGTATGGTTGTTTGCAATCGGGGCCAAGGTGGAGATAGAGGGCATGGAACCATGATTTATAGGGTAAAAGATCGCAATCTAATTACACCTGAATTTATTGCCAGTCTGTATCCTTCCGGTACACGTAAAAAACAAGAAGAAATAGAATCACGCTATAAAGCAGTTATTCAGACTGTTCCTATCGCTAAATTACCTTCTAAAGGACAAAAATATGGTACTTGTTCTTTTGTAAATGCCAAATCAATGATAGAAGGTATTTTATATATTATGGTAAAAGATCGATTTGACCAAAACAATGTGCCACGGTCTGCTCAAGCATCGGAGACTCAGGAACTCACAAATCGATTGGCGGAAACTTATGCAGAAAAACAGTATAAAAAATTTACCACTTTTATAAGAGATAGACAGATTGATTCATTAATTGAAGCAATTAATACGGATCCAAAAGAGAAAAGACTTTATCAAATATTGCTTGCTATTATTTTTGACAAGATTCATTGCAGCCCAAAAGCCAAAATAAAGCCATTCGAGTCCGAAAGATTGCATGCGCAAAAAGAAAATAAAGCGCATAAGCTGGTTCCAGATTTCATAAGAACAAAAAAAATATTATCGGCTTTAGATAAAGCTACTGGTAAAATTCTGATAGATAAATTTGCGGCGAAAGAAAATGAATTTTTACATTATATACAGGAAGTATCAAACCACGGTCAAATAGAATTATTTAAGATATTAACACAGGATAGAGATATCAGTCTACTGCAGGGGAAATTATTAATGTTTAATCCGCAGTGGATGAATGATGAAAACATACCGTCCATTGCTCCTTCCGTAGAGGTTCAGTCTAGAGGAACGCAGGAAAGGAAATCCATATTAAGCTCAACGGTTGCATCTGAGCAAAACAAAATTGATGCTGCAAAAAAAAGTGCAAACCCGAATCTAAAAAAGAAGTAAAAACTTTATCTCCAGGGCAATCGCGTTAACCTATGATGCATAGGCACGTCATATGTCACCGAGAACCCACCCCCACCCTCGAAATGAGGCGCTAAACTTCTTTTGGCTATATGTTTAAAGCCAGTATTTATGATACACTTTAATGGAAAAATAATTGAAGATGGTACATATATAGAACTTCTAGAAAAATACCAAAAAACTAGAAGAGATATCACAATTGCAGGAATTGTATAACGAGGAAACCACATGGTAACTGCGCTAAGATTAAAAGGGAGATTAGTATTTAAGAATTTAAAGATCCATTGGCATGAAGGTGCCGCATGGTTTTGGGATTGTTTATTGGATGCTGATTTAGCAAATAATAGTGCAAGTTGGCTATGGGTGGTGGGCTGTGGTGCAGATAATAAAACCAAATTATCCAATCGGACTAGAATATGAAGATAATAACTGAGAATCAGAGATCGCACGATTATTGTGATTGGCGCAGGAATTGCAGGATTAACTGCGGCTCAAAAATTAGAAGCAAGAGGTTATAATGTTATTTTGTTGGAGGCTAGACACGAAGTTGGCGGTCGAGTTAGAGTGAGTCATGACGTTCCCTTAGGCCCACTCTATTTGCATGAGGTAGGAAAATATCAAGGAAAAGAGGGCATCGAGGGCTTTATAAAAGCGCAGCCAGACTATTTATTAACGATAGCCGATTTACCTTCTTCACAGCCCATTCCAGCTTTATTACATGAACTGGGTATTTCGAGTACAGAGGTATGGGGTGACAATTTTGAACAAAGAATTATGTTGGTTGGTGAAAAAGCAGATATTTTTGATTGGCCTAAGTTTAACAGTATTTATATGAAATATAGAAATGAAACAGAAAATTATTGCCCGCATTTTTCAGAATATAATACAAGTTCTATTGAGGAATACTTCGCGAAAGCATTGGCGACAACATTTGCTGAAGCTTACTCGGGCATTCCTATAGCAGAAGTTCAAGCAATAATGCAAAATTTCAAAAAGAATGATCTGGTATTTTTTGAGTATGAAGATATACATCATGTTGTTGAAAACAATGGTTATCACGCATTGATCAGACATATAGAAAGCAATTTCAAAAATACAAAAATTTATTTCGATAGTTTTGTATCAAGAATTGAAAGGGAAAATAAGGGGGTGATGGCAATTACTTCAGATGGGAAGCATTATATGGGTGACGCTATGATTGTTGCCGTACCGCTTGGTGTATTACAAAAAAATAGAGTACAGATTTCAGATTTGTCTCATGAAAAAAAAATGGCTATTCAAAATCTTAAAATGGGCATAATGAATACGGTTACTTTAAAATATAACGCCCAGTTTTGGAAAAAGGAAAACCTGAGTTTTATTATTCTAAATACCAGCCCTAATGAAAGACCTATTACAGTATTTTTTAATGCTAATAAAGTATTAGACAATATAGAACCGACACTTATTGCCTCTTTCTTTGCGGATGATGGACTAAGAAATTCACAAGCTTTACTTAAAGCTGCAAAGGATGCCATTCGGAAAGCATGGCCTGATGCTCCTCAACCTATTTTCGAGGAAGCGACCGCTTGGCAAAACGACCCATTTACCTACGGTTCTTATGCCAGTTTTTCAATTGAAACTAAAAACAAAGATATTGTGAATATGATGCATCCCGAATGGGAGGGGAGACTCGTATTTGCAGGCGATGCAGTCGTCCCCATTGGTTTAATGGGATGTTTCCATGGCGCATATATTTCTGCCCTTCGCGCAGTAAGACTGATTGATGAAAATTTAGGTTCAATAGTGGCATTAAATTGAAAAGTACTTTACAGAAACATTGTAACGGATTCCAGAGACATGTATTTTATATATGGTTGCAGCGATTATTTAACAAGGAGCTAAAATGTCGGAACTCACTCAAAAACGTTGCCTCCCCTGTGAGGGAGGTGTTGCATCTATGACAAAAGAACACTCGCAGAAGTTTCTTAAAGAGTTGCCGCAATGGCAATTGGGAACAATGGAAATAAAGAAAGAGGGAAAGGAAATGATGGTGGATTATATATACCGTGCTTATCATTTCAAAAATTATTATAAAACAATAGCTTTTGTGAATGCTATTGCTTGGATGGCACACCAGGAAAATCATCATCCAGATTTGCTTGTGGGCTATAATCATTGTACGGTACAATATTCAACTCATGCAATCCAAGGTTTATCCGAAAATGATTTTATCTGTGCAGCGAAAGCTGATGCACTTTTCAAAGGCGAGGGAGACAAAAGCCAACTCAACTGAACTTAGCTCCATGTTGCATTGCATGCAAATTAAAGAATGACCTATGTTGAGCAGGTATTAAAATGAGTTTTTAGTATTTTATTGCAGAAAATTTTGCAAAAAATTGGACCACTTTCTATAAATTCCTATAATAATGAGAAGTCAATAAAGATTATTTGATTTTTAAAGGCTTCAAGATGGGATGCGTTTAATGAAATATGCTTTATTACAAGATAGAAATATTGTCATAGTTGGTTTTGGATCAATAGGCCCACCTGCTTTATATCTCATTTTTAAACATATAGATATAAGACCAGAACAAATTGAGATTATATCAGATAATGATATCAATAGGTTAGTTGCCGAAAATCAAGGGATAAGATTTACACATTTTAAGTTAACACCTGAAAACTACAATAATATTCTATCTAAATGCTTAAGGAAAAATGATATTTTATTGAATCTCGCTATGGGGGTTTGTTCGTTAGATCTTATTGCACTGTGCCAGAGACAAGAAGCCTTGTATTTGGATACTAGCAATGAAATTTGGATGTCACAAATGTTAAATACCTATGAGCGGCGGGAAAAATTTTTAAAAGCCAAATATTTTTATAAACAAGGCCCAACAGCATTGATATGTCATGGTGCTAATCCTGGGTTGGTTACACATTTTGCAAAGAAAGCAATATTAGAAGTAGCAAGGAGTATGCAGGGAGAAATCACTGTTCCCTGCCAACAAGATGAATGGGGAAAATTGGCTGAAGAGAATAATGTTATTGCATTGCATATTGCCGAACAAGATACTCAGAGAAGTGCAAAAAAGCATTTAGAAAATGAATATGTTAACACCTGGTCAATTGATGGATTTTTGGAAGAAGCAACAGAAAATGTTGGATTTGCTTGGGGCTCACATGAAATGGATCCTCCAGAAGATCAAGGCTTAATTAAAACCTCGCTAAATACGCACAAATGTCGTGTTATTGAATTGAAAAAAATGGGTGCAGAAACGCAAATAAAAAGTTGGGCTCCTAATGCAGGGACATTCGAGGGTTTTTTAATTCCTCATCCTGAGGCCTATTCAATTGCAGAATTATTTAGACGGGAACATGCCGATTTTACTTATCATCCAACCGTGCATTTTGTTTATCAACCTTGTCAGGATGCCTTAAGTTCAATGCATGAGGCTATTATACGAGGGCAAGTTAATATTAAAAACAAACGTCTATTGATCAATGAAATTTTTGAAGGGATGGATGAATTAGGTATTTTGGTTATTCGACGTAGCACATCTGAAATGTACTGGTTTGGATCCCAACTCGACATTCATGATGTGCGACAAATACTACCCGATATCAATGCAACCTCTTTACAAGTGGCAGCAGGAATTATTTCGGGTCTTATTTGGGTCATCAATAATCCACGCCGTGGATTAGTAGAACCAGAGGAAATTGATTTTGAACAAACTCTCAAAATAGCGGCACCCTATCTTGGAAAGCTAGAGGGGCATTGGGCTAAATGGTCAGAAAATCATTATCCAAAAACAATTGGGGAAATACTAAGACAGCAATTTAATTATTAAATGTGAATTCATTTTTTGGGAAAAGGACAAGAGTGCGATTTAATCAATATTTTTCGTTTAAAGAAATAATGGCTTCTACGATGGCTGCATTCAATATGAGCATTACGGAAGTTATAGTGTGCTATGCCTATGCCGCAATTATTTTTGCTGGTCCTTTATCCATACATGTGATGCAGGGCTTCAATCTAATGATCATTAGCAGTATTGTGGGTTGTGTGGTGCTAGCCTGTTTTAGTAGCTTTTCCATTGCCACAGCTACATTAGAGGAAGCTGCATTAGCACTCTATGCATTAATTTCATTGATTATTGCCTCAAAAATTAAATTAATGCCGAATGCCATAGATCCAGCCTATACAATTTATGCGACTATGGTCATCATAACCATTGCTACAGGTTTTTTAATGTGGATTTTCGGAAAGCTAAAATGGGGTAACATTATTCGATTTATTCCATTTCCGGTTATCGCTGCTTTTCTGGCTGCTACGGGATTTCTTTTGGTTTTTTTATCGGGTAAATTGCTTATCGGGGAGGATTTTAGTTTTAGTCAAGTTTCTTCGCTCAATTTAAAAGAGAGTTTACCCCTTATTCTTAGCTGTTCCATTGCCTTTATTATATTCTTAATGCTTGAAAGAGTGAATAGTTCCATATTATACGCTACTTCACTACTATTAACGTTGATTGTGTTTTATTTATCCATTTGGTTTTTTGATTTGCCCCTGAATCAATTTGAGGAAGCAGGATGGTTTATTCAAACTGCAAAAGGTAATGCATCTTCAAACACATTTCAATTATTTTCCTTAGACAAAATTCAGTGGAATTCACTATTAGACTGGGATATTCTGGGCAATGTACTGGCGATTCTTTTGATTGCCCCCTTGGCACTCCTATTTGAAGCAGGTTCTATCGAAGTTGAAACTAAGCATGAATTTGATTTTAATCGCGAGTTAAAATACTCCGGTATTGCCAATGTTATTCTTCCCATCTTTGGAGGATCTGCTCTCGTTTCAATGTACTCGGGAGACACCATTCAAACCTATCATATAGGTGCTAAAACACGGCTGGTGGGTATTTTTTCAGCCTGTTTTTGTGCAACTTCATTATGGTTTGGAACAGCTCTTTTTAATAAAATTCCCCTTTTTATTATTTTAAGCATACCCATATCCATGGGGTTTGATTTAATGAAGAACTGGTTAATCCAACCGATTAAAACTTTGCCAATATTGGATGTTCTATTGCTTTGGCTTATTTTTTTACTCATAACTGTTAAAGGTTTTTTAGTTGGCATCACACTGGGGTTTGTTGCCTCTCTTATATTTTTTGATTACCGATACAGTAAAATTAATGTTGTACGGGCAGTTTTGAATGGATCTGATCTTCATAGCAATATCGAACGGGGTTTAGCAGAAGAGGCTATCTTAAGACCCTTAAGAAAAAATATAGAGATTGTATTATTACAGGGCTATCTATTTTTTGGAAACATAAATACCCTTATAGAAAGACTTATAAAAAGAATCAAAGTCATTGATGCTCTGAAACCCAATTATATCTTGCTTGATTTTCGTAATATGCAAGGCATGGATACTTCCTCCATTGAAAGTTTTTACAGACTCTATCATCATGCAAAACAAAAAAACATCCGGGTAGTTTTCACTCACCTTCCTAATAAGTTATATGAGGGCATTTTATTAGCACTTAAATTTCCGGTTGAAAACGATTTCTGTATCGCTTTTGAAAATCTCGATTATGGATTAGAATGGTGTGAAGACCAATTGTTACAATCAACAAGTTTGAACTGGAAAAGACGTTTCACGGGACAAATAATGACTATTTTTCCCCTTGAAGAACAATTAAAGATTTTTCTTAGCTTCCTTGAAATGATAGAGGTAACGAAAGGGCAAATTATTTTTTCTGAAACCGATGTTTTGACAGACTGCTATTTTCTAGAATACGGTACTTTAGAATTAATGTATACCGATCAAAATAAGAATATAAGAAGAGCGAAACGTGTTTGTTCTGGCATTTTTGTAGGTGCAGAAAGTCTATATCTAAATTTTTCTCAACCCTTTAGTTGCAAAGCAGAATCCGATTGTATTTTATATCGTTTATCATTCGAGAAGCTAATTGACTTTGAAACTAAATATCCTTCACTGGCAAATGTTATACATCGATTTATTATTAATCAATTGATATCCCAGCAAAGCAATTCCCTTAGAACAATGATTGCATTCACATAGTGTGTTTTGCTAGTTAAACAGAGTAACTGGTAATACAAACAGGGGTCCTTTCTAAGAAGTTTTTAACAAAATAGGTGTTACAAAGGCAACTTACGCTTCTTGCATTCTAGTCCTATATTGTGGTAATCTATTTTCAATCTATTGTCAGTTAGTAGCTATTACAAAATAAATTCAATAAATAGAGTTATAGAGAGAAGCTCGAACGAAAAACCTTGTTTTTATATACAGTTTAAATATTTTGCAATTAAAAAGTTAATAGGAGAAAAAACATGTCTAGCATCTTAACCGATATTAAGTTTATTTCCGATACTGCTGCAGCGAGTGCTGGTAAAAATACTAGTTTAACTGCGACCAATCCCGCGCCAGTCCTAACTGCCACAGCAGCAGTGGCAACTGCAGTTTCGGCCCAAGCTCCAAAGGCTGTTGCACCTGTCCCTAAGCAAGATAAAAATAACCTGGATAAAATGCTAGAGGTTATCCCTGAAAAAGAATCACTAAGACAATCCATCATTAATAGCTTAAACCAATTAAAAGTTTTGGCTGCTTCTGAACCCGAAACGCAAAAAAATCTTGATAAATTTACTAATGGTGAATATGGTGGCGCTAAATGGTTCATTCAGGTGATAGAACAAAGTGTAAAAGCGGGAAATCCTTTCTATATGTTAAGAGGACTGAATGACGAACTCAAACGTTTGATTGGAATACACGAGAATTTTATACAAACCAAGTTATGGGAACAGCAAGCAGCTCAGGCAAAAGCCGAAGCAGCAGCAGCGCAACAAAAGCTGCTGGATATAAGAGCTGCACGAGATGCGGGCAAAATTCTAGAATTCAATGGCGAAGCAATTTCATTAAAGGGAAAAGCATGTGCAATTGACGAAATCGTCTGCTCTTCTGAACGTCTTGAGATCTATTTTAAAGGTACTCGCGGTATTGAACCTTCTCAAAGAATCAATGGCAATGCCTATGCAGCACTCATTGCACAATTGGATGCATTATGTGAAATGGATGATGGGGGTAACTTGATTATCACTTGGTATCAAGGTTGCTATGGGCACTCTGCCTTTCAATGTCCCTTTTTAACAATTAACCACCCTTATGCACAACGCTTGGAACGATGTAAACCCCTGCTTGAGCGTTTGAAAAATGAAACTGAATATGGCTTACCTCAAGAAATTTTAGAAAAAATCTACAAACAACTTGAATTTAGAACTGTAAGCACCGAGGAAAAGACCTTTTACGAAGCAGTGAATAATAGCACTGCAAAAACCATGACAGAAAATGCGTTTTTGTCCTTATTGAATCAAGCGAAAGCAATTGAACAGCAAATACTAAATGCAGAACCTGAATCCCTTAATCGACAAATCAGACAGAGAGATCTACATCAATATAATGACCTGTTATTTACTTTGGCTCAACATTGTCAAAAACTAGGTCTCCTAAATTATGCTCTCAGAGCTTTCAAAGATATTCAGGGAGATAGTATTTATTATAAAAAAGCTTTAAAAAATTGTGGCATAATATTGTCTCAACAAGTTAAATTGGCTAAAACTGTTGACGAGGGCCGTAAGATAGAGGCAGAAGCCATTCAATGCTATTTGCGTTCAACGAGAATAGGACAAGATTTGGGGCTTTATAATTTAGGTCTCTATGCTGGGATTATCGATTCTTTAGATTCAAGACCTCTTCCCAAAATTAATGAAGCTCTTGCAAGAACCTTTGGTTTCGATTGTGAACGTTTGAAAAAAGATGCTACACATGAAATTCAACGCCTGTTGAATCAGGCTAATGCGATGTACTCAAGTAAGCAAGCAGCGACTGCAACCAGTCAAATGGCAGTGATGGAGAGAAAATTGAAAATGCTAGAAGAGCAACTTGCAAAGAAAATGGGCAATCCGCCCCCCTACGTTGACTCTTTAAGTACGGATGCTGAAGACGTACCACCTGCTTATACTCCAGCTGCAACAGCAGCCGCAACAGCGACAGCGGTGGTAGTAGCACCTGTAGCAGGAGCAAGTTCCGTTGCCATGTCAGACTCTGCGGCTGCTCCAGATATCTTTACTGTAACTTGGTCAAAAAACGACTAAACGACTAACATTTAAAAGGGGCTTACTTTTGTCGTTCTTATGCCCCCACCCAGTTGGGGGCATTATATTACCGACAAAGCAAAGGAAGAAACAGCAGCAAAGGAAGGCAGAAATGATTGTTGAAAATATGCTTGAATTTAAAAAAGTGGTAGATGAAATTGAACAAAATAAAAACTACCAACAACCTCTTGCATTTGGAATAGGTATTGCAACGATAAGTAGCAACGGCTCCTTATTAGATAGCTATTTTCCAACACCAAGTTTTCAAACAAATTTTGATACAGCGGCAATACTGGCCAAGGTACTGGGCTATAAAAGCGGTACACATTCTTACATGGTAAATAAAGAGCAACTGTCTGAAATCCTAAGTTACTTTAAGCCCTTTGAAGATGATGGCAAGAAACATGAACGGGAAGGCTTGCGCAGTCCGCACCGAACAAGGGGAGGTGAGCAAGCCAATAAAATAAGTAGCTTTCTCAACCGAGAAGAATCTCCCGACTATCAGTCGGGAGTTCCTCAAAATATAACGGTTTTGAAGCATTTAGAAAAAATAATACAAACGCTAGAGTCGAATCGCAAGCAAGTGATTGCATCTTTTATTGCGCCCATTGAAAACGATTCTGGCCCTAAAGAAGTTCCAGATGCTTATTTACGCCTGCATTTACTCAGTCATCGATTAGTAAAACCCCATGGCATTAATTTAACGAATATTTTTAAAGTACTACCCAATGTAGTATGGACTTCAGAAGGGCCTATTGCATTGGATGATTTAACGATTAGAAAAATGGATGCGCTTAGTGAAGGTCGTACGATAATCGTGAATTCAGTCGATAAGTTTCCACGCATGGTTGATTATGTTGTACCCACTGGCGTTCGTATAGCCGATGCCTCTCGTGTGCGTCTTGGTGCCTATCTGGGTGAAGGCTCTACAATTATGCATGAAGGCTTTGTTAATTTTAATGCCGGCTGTGAAGGCCCCAACATGGTGGAAGGACGGATTTCTTCCGGTGTATTTGTGAAAAAGGGCAGTGATTTAGGCGGTGGCTGCTCAACCATGGGAACCTTATCTGGTGGCGGGAATGTGGTAATTTCTATCGGTGAAAATTGTTTGTTAGGTGCGAATTCAGGTCTTGGGATCCCACTGGGTGATTGTTGCACTATAGAGGCAGGACTTTATATTACTGCAGGGACAAAAGTCTTATTGGATGATAAGGTGATTAAGGCAAAAGAATTATCCGGAAGGAATGATATGTTATTTAGGCGCAATTCCCAAACAGGACAAGTTGAAGCCATTTCCAAAGCCAACTCAATTGAACTTAACGCACAGTTGCATTCGAATTAAAGAATATATTTATACCTCGCAAAACTTCAAAGCTGACATACTTGAATTTAGCTGTTTGACTATATCGTAAGAAAATCTTTGTATAAAATAATTTGTTTATGATAGGATGTATTCTGATTCAAACAAAGTAAACAAGTTTTAAAAATGCAAGGAGAAGATGATGAAAAATAAATTTTTGACTGGCCTTATTAGTCTATTTCTTTTACTCAATAATGCTTCAGAGTTACATGCTGAAGAACTTAGAAATAAATTTTTCCTAGGTGTAGACGGTCTATTTAATATGTATACCATTTATGGTGTCCCTGGAGCATCCATCGCGGGAGGATATCGCTGGAATAACTTTGGTTTAGAGTTAGGATATTCTAAACTCGGTGATGAGTGCTGGGGACAAAATGTAGTACTCCAAAGTCAAAATGCCTATTTAGATCTCTTAGGATTTTATCCTATTTCTGATTGTTTTGAAGTCAAAGGGCTTATCGGGGTGGGTATTTTTAATACTAAAACAAAAAACAGTAGTCAGAGTTCCTTCTCGCAATCGATATGGCGCAATAAAAGTTCCGAAACAGCGGCGGGCTTTAGAGCAGGTCTAGGTGTTCAATATTGGATAAACGATGCAATAACTGCCGAACTGATGTATAAATTCCAAACAAACCGGAACGTATTCATTGGATTTATGAGCATATATTCTTTAGGATTCCGATATTATTTTTAAATTTTTAATGAGACAAAATTGCAGGAAAGCAATTTTAGACATGCCTAAGCATGTCCGAAGGGCGAGTGCCAAGGATGGCGCAAGTCAAATTGACAAAGTATGGGTGTTCTAGAATAGGGCGTGAACGATTGCCATAAAGTTATGGTCTTAAAATAACCTAATGAGTACTATACTTCACTGTAAATACTGTGAGGTGAAGTATGCATAAGAAGGAAAACATCAAGATATTAGTGGTAGATGATAGTGAGACCCATAGGCAGTTCTTGACCTATGTTTTAAGTCATGAGAAATACCAAGTATTTGAAGCAAAAGATGGTTCAGAAGCTATTAAAATTGCAAAACACATAATACCTGACCTTATTATTACCGATATATTAATGCCTGGTATGGATGGCTATGAAATGATTGCCCATCTTAAAAAGGAGAAGGAACTCGATAAAATTAAAATAATATTATATACGGCCCAATATCAAAAACAAGAAGCAATCAAATTAGCAAAATTATTTGGAATTTCACATTATTTAGATAAACCTGCAGAAAAAAAACAATTACTGGCCATGGTAGCACAAGCGCTATCGAAAAAAGAACAACATAAAAAATCGATTATGAATGCCGATGAGATTTCAAAGCAACATTTGGATTTGGTTAACAAAAAATTATTTAAACAAGTGCAAGATCTCGAAAAATTAAAATTTGAACTTGAAAATAGAATCTCTGAACGGACTCGTGAACTAGAAATTTTAAATAAAAAGTTTCAAGAAGATTCTATCCATGATCCCCTGACAGGTCTTTTTAACCGCCGCTACTTACATGAAACACTCATTCATGAAATTTCACGAGAAGGGCGCACACAAAAACAATTTGCTGTTGTTATCTTAGATATCGATCATTTCAAAAATATCAATGATCAGTATGGTCATTCCGTTGGCGACATAGCTTTGAGCAAGATAGCAGACTACTTGAAGCAACATATGCGACTCCAAGACGTTGTTTGTCGGTTTGGTGGAGAAGAATTCGTTTTAGTATTAGTAGATCAAGATGATGATGTGATATTTTCTAGACTAGAAAGCATTCGTGAAGATATTCAAAAGATGGAAATAATGACAACCATGGGGAAAATACCTTCAATCACTGTTTCAATGGGCTATTCTACATTCCCTAATCACGGTAAAGACGAAGACACATTGATAGAGGCGGCCGATGAAGCTTTATATCATGCGAAAGAGACTGGCAGAAATCGGGTTATATCCTATCGAAATTTATCTAAAGGATTAAAGAAAAAAATATGAATCCAGTCATTGTATCTTTTTTGGTTTTCTCTTTGGATGAAAAAAGATATGCTTGTGAAAGTTTTTATGTACAAAGGATTTTTAGGGCAATCGAAATTACTGAGATCCCTAATGCGGAGAAGAATATTTTAGGGATTATCAATCTTCATGGACAGATATTACCAGTCATAGATTTAAGACAGATATTAGGGATAAAGGCGAAAAGAAATATAGAATTAGATGATATTATTGTTGTTATAGTGGATAAAGAATTCAAAACCATTGCGATGGTCGTAAATTCTGTTAATTATATTGAAACCGAAAAAAACAGAGTGGTTCCAGTAGATGAAAGTTTAAGTACGCAAACAGATTTTTTGGGGGGACTGCTAAAGGATTCTGAGGGACCCATTTATATATTAAATATGGATAACATAGTAGGTCAGTTGAAAATATAATTATAAGTTAGGGGAAGGGATAGCTTAGGTAATAGTACGGAACAAACTCATATAAAAAGAACTAAACTAATTAAAGGCAGTTTAGCATTGTATTACGTATTAAGCAGAATAATCTTCAAAATCTTGAGGTTTTTCCAATGGATAAAGAGTTAATCTTAAAAGAACGTGCAAGATTAATGGCGCAAGAAATCAATGAAGAAAAGCTTAATCAAAATATATTAGAAATTGTCGAATTTCAGGTGGAAGATGAACGCTATGGAATTGAAACAGCATTTATTCAAAAAGTGATTTGCATAGAGCATTTGACTTCGGTGCCAGGATTGCCAAATTTTATGAAAGGAATCATCAATATTCATGGAAAAATTCTGCCAATAATTGATGTTCGACAGCTATTTATGTTAAAGCAAAGCGCATTTTCAGAGATGAATCAGGCTATTATTTTTCAGTATCAGCACTGCACTATGGGGATTTTAGCGGATAAAATTTTAGGTGTGAAGAAAATTTCAGAACCTGAGTTACAAATAAATATGCCAACCTTAACAGGAGATAGGCAGGCGTATCTAAAAGTGATCAGTCTTTCACAAATTGCTATATTAGATCCCGTTAAATTATGTTTGGATGAAAAAATGAGAGTCGACTATAAAGAATAGTTTCACTCATTTAAATTAAGAGTATTGTTTATGCAATGGTTTGCTAATTTAAAAACGAGCTCAAAATTAATTATAGGCTTTGGGGCCTTGGTTTTGCTTTTGATTTTTGTTATTGCCAGTTCTTTAAGAAGTTTACATAATATTGTTGCAACAACAGAGGATCTCTATCAGAAGCAATTTATAACGGTTAAAGATATCATGAAGATGGATGACAATAATAATAATATTGAAATAAGATTGTTGAGACTAATGATTATTAACGACAAGTTAGAACAAGATGAATTAATAAAAATGATCGCCCAACTCAATGGCGATCAAGAAAAATTAAAGGCAGAATTGTCTAAAGCATTAATTGGAGATGAATCCCTATTAGATTCACTAAATCAATTTGTTATTTTATTTCAGAAAGCTAAATCTCTTAGAGATGACCGCATTTTTCCAGCATTGCATGATAATCATATGGATGTAGCAAAACATATTATTTTATCAGAACACAAAATTGTCTCCGACCAGATGAGTGATCTGGCAGATAAAATGACAGATGAATCAAATATTAAGGCAAATGCAGGAATTTTAGCTGCAAAACAAGAAATCGACAAAGCGCAGGGTTATTTTTTTATAGCAGGTCTATTGGGTTTACTCCTAAGTATAATATTGATTTATGTATTTAATAGATTAATGGCCGTCCCCTTAAAGCAGCTTGCCATCATTGCTGAAAGAATTGCTAATAAGAATTTAATAATACCAGATATTACATTTTCTCACCGGAAAGATGAGGTAGGGATCTTAGGAAATACTTTTGAAGCCATGGTTAAAAACTTAAAAGAATTGACATTTGAGTTAAATAATGCGGTAAGTCTTTTAAATACATCTTCAAATGAAATTGTAACTGCTTCAAATCAATTGGCTACCTCTGCGACCGAAACGGCTGCGTCTATTAATGAAACAACCGCGACTATTGAAGAAGTCAAACAGACATCACAAGTTGCGAGTAAAAAAGCAAAATCTGTTTCTGAAGCCTCAGAAAAGACCACAGAGAAGTCTAACATTGGAGAGAAATCCACTAATGAAATGAATGATGTGATTTCAGAAATTAATAGACAAATGCATTTAATAGCTGAAACTATGATGAAACTGTCTGAACAAACACAAACAGTAGGGACCATTATTTCTACTGTGGAAGATTTGTCTCAACAGACTAATTTGCTGGCTGTTAATGCTTCTATTGAGGCTTCTAAAGCCCAAGAGCATGGCAAAGGTTTTTCTGTCGTTGCACAAGAAGTAAAAAGTTTAGCGACTCAGTCTAAACAGGCGACTAATCAGATTAGAACCATTTTGAATGATATACAGAAAGCTACTTCTGCTGCAGTGATGGCTACTGAACTTGGCAGTAAGGCCGTCGATATGGGGGTCAAAAAAAAGCAGGAAGCAAGAGACGCCATTATCGTTTTGATTAAAACCATATCGGAGAATTCTCAGGCAGCCTCTCAAATTGCTGCTGTCAATCATCAGCAACTGATTGGTATGGAACAGGCGACACTTGCCATGGAAAGTATTAAACAAGCAGGAAGTCAAAATGTTGAAAGTGCGAAGTTATTGAAAGATTCTACTCTGGGTATGCAGGAACTGAGTTCCAGACTTAAACAGATTATTAGTCAATTTAAAATGTAAGATTTAATATAGGGTTAAAGATGGTATGAAGTGGTTTAATAATATCTCATTATCTAGAAAATTTCTTGTTATATTTGGCATGTATGTATTAATTATTTTTTTTATGCTGGCTCAATCCATCTCAACTTTATTTATGTTATCGCGCTCGATCAAAAATCTTGATAAAAAAGAATATTATGCAGGCACAATCGTCAAAATGGATGATGATGATAACTCTGTACAAATGGACTTATTATTATTAATTTTGAATGGTCAAGAACATATTGCTGCTACACAGCAAAAAATAAAACATACATTTACTGGGCAGGATGCGGCTTTAGCTGAACTTGCGAATAATATGGCAGAAGACAAGGTTGTTAATTTGGATGTTGAAAGTTATATAAACCTTCATAATGATATTAAAAAAATCTTAGATGAACAAATATTTCCCTTGGCTGTTGCTGGAAATAGGGATGAATTAAAGAAAAGCATTCTTGCATTACAAGCAGATCAATATACCAAAACCAGTGATATAGCAGACAAAATGGCCCTTGAAGCAAAAAATAATTCAAGCCGCACAGTTGAACTTGCCAACCAAGAAATACAGAGATCAGTTGCTTACTTCTCTATAGCAGGGATATTTTCACTGATATTTTCATTTTCTATGATTATTTTTTTGAAAAAAACTATTTCTAAGCCATTAGAAGCTATGACTGAAACCACAAAGAAAATTGGCAGGGGAAATTTAAAAAACAGGAAATCCAATTTTGATGATAGAAAAGATGAAATAGGTATATTACAGGACGGATTTCTACATATGTCACTTTGGTTGCAATCGATTGCACATATTTCAGATGCGATAGCACAGGGGGATTTAACCGCCAAAATTCACTTACAATCCACGGAAGATAGTTTAGGAATGGCCTTACGATCGATGATAGAAAAATTAAATTTATTGACCAAAGAAATTTCCGATGCGGTCAATTTTCTTGAAACCTCATCTAATGAAATTGCCAGTGCAATGACTCAGCTTTCTAGCAGTGCTGCAGAAACAGCCACGTCCATTGGCGAAACCACTACAACTATAGAAGAGGTCAAACAAACTTCACAGGTCGCGAATAAAAAAGCCAAAAATGTTTCAGAAACTGCCAGAAAAACTTCAGAAATGTCTGAAGAAGGGAAAAAATCAACGGCTGAGATTTCGCATGTTATTAGTGATATCCACAAACAAATGAATTTAATTGCCGAAACCATGATGCGCCTAAATGAGCAAAGCCAAGCAGTGAGTTCTATTGTATCCACCGTCGAAGATCTGGCTCATCAAACTAATTTACTCTCGGTGAACGCTTCAATTGAAGCCTCAAAAGCAGGTGAACAAGGAAAGGGGTTTTCTGTTGTTGCGCAAGAAGTTAAAAACTTAGCAACACAGTCTAAGCAAGCCACCATGCAAGTTAAGACGCTATTAAATGATATGCAAAAGGCAACCGCAGAGGCAGTAATGGCAACAGAATTAGGGGCCAAGGCAGTAGAAAAAGGTGTCTTAAAAACAAAATCTGTCAACGAATCTATCTTATCTTTAGCTCAAACAATTACTGAAACTTCACAATCGGCTTCACAAATTTCTGAAGTCTGTCATCAACAGTTAATTGGTATGGAGCAAGCTAGCCAGGCTATGGAACATATAAAAGATGCCAGTAACCAAAATATGGAAAGTGCTAAAATGTTAAGTGATTCCATTACTAATATTAAAGAATTAAGTAAAAAATTAAAACACATGATAAGTCACTATAAACTTAAAGATAAGAATATTCAACATGACAAAGGATGATGAAGCATTTTTTAAAAAATTGGTGTCGACTTTTAAAGCGGAGGCAGAAGATCGTATCCAAAAAATTTCTCTTTCATTGTTGGAATTAGAAAAAAAACAGTCTGAGGAACAGCTGGCGCAATTGGTTGAGTCTGTTTACAGAGAGTTACATAGTTTAAAAAGTGCAGCCAGAGCAGTTAAAATTTTTCCAGTAGAAAATCTTTGTCAAAAATTAGAAAGTATATTTGCTCTTTGGAAGAGTCAAAAAATTAAATTAACGGATACACAATTTGATTTGTTGCATAACTTAATTGCTAGAATTGACCCTTTAATTCAAAGTCCCCTACAGAATACACTAGAATTTCAAAAGCAAACTGAAAACCTTTTGCAGGTATTAGAAAGTTCGGTTGCGATGAAATCTAGCTTCAAGACTTCTAGTGATGCTGCTATGGATGCTGATATAATACAAAATAAAAAAACAAAAAATAGGACAAAGGGGAATAAATCTCGTTTAGAGGCTAAAAAAAAGAAGCATTCTGAAAATCCTGAACTTATTCAGCATATAGAGCAAGACAACCCTCTTCAATCCCATGAGTCCCCTGAGCCCTTTGCACAACAAGAAAAAACGATTAAGATCAGTTCACACAAATTAGACAGGTTGTTAGTTCAGGCTGAAGAAATGTTAGCTGCAAAATTAAATTTATCAAAAATCGATGCGGATCTTAATGAATTAAAAAATGATATTCTAGTAGTTAAAAAAATCAATGACAAGATGCTATCAGAGAAATTTTATTTTAATAATACGATTCCAGGGGTTGATGTATCACTGGGCTCGCAGAATGCATTGTTAAATAAATTATGGAATTATGTGGCGAATTCAGAAAGTACTTTAAAAAATCTTGTGTATCGATCTGAAATTTTAACAAACCATTTTGAACAAAATATGAGAAATTTCACCATTGGGATTGATAATTTACTAGAAGACTCAAAAAAAATGATGCTTCTACCATTTTCCACTGCCTTGAATATCTTGCCGGTTACGGTAAGGAATTTAGCCAATTCTTTAGGAAAAAAAGTAGTTTTTCAATTATCAGGAACTGAGCTTGAAATTGATAAGCGTATTCTTGAGGAAATGAAGGATGTATTAATACATATCATTCGAAATGCTATTGATCATGGGATCGAATCTGAAGCTGAAAGAAAACTGTTAAACAAACCAGAGGCAGGGAGTCTCAGTATAGATATTCAACATATGACGGGTAATGAAATTCAGCTATTCATCCAGGATGACGGTAGAGGAGTTGATATTGAAAAAGTAAAAAATGCTGCGGTAAGATTGGGTCATGTTTCAAAAAAGGACGTATCAAACTTATCTGATAATGAAGCATCAATGCTTATTTTTCAATCGGGGATAAGTACCAATGAAACCGTAACAGATTTGTCTGGACGTGGCTTAGGAATGTCTATTATTCGAGAAAAAATTGAAAAAGTTGGAGGAAAAATAATAATTGAAAGCACGCCAAATAAAGGCATGACAACCAAAATAATTTTGCCTCTTACTTTAGCCACATTTAAAGGCTTATTGATACGCGTTTCGGATCAAGTCTTTATTGTTCCAACGGTTAATCTTGAAAGAATTATTAGCGTTCCTGTTGAAAGTATTAAAAGTATAGAAAACACAGAAACAATTATATATGAAAAGCAAGTGTTGTCGTTATTGCATCTGGCGGATGTTTTAGGAATTAAAAGAAAGATAGAACAAGGTCTTGAACGCACAAAGCTGCTGGTGCTTATTTTAGTTGCTGTTGAACACTCCATGGCTTTTATAATTGATGAGGTTTTAAATGAAAGCGAAATATTGGTCAAACCCTTTTCTTATCCCATTGTAAAAATTAAGTATATTTCTGCAGCCGCTATTTTAGGTACAGGCATACCCATCCCAATACTCAATACATTAGATCTATTGCAGTATCATCATTATTCAGAAAATGTTTCTAAAAATAAAGAGTCTTTAGAAAAGAATGAAGGGAAGAAAAAACGAATATTATTAGTAGAGGATTCCATTACCACCAGAATGTTAATAAAGAACATTTTAGAATTAGAGGGGTTTCAAGTTACAACAGCAGTCGATGGGCTCGATGCTTGGGGTAAAATAAGGGAATATGAATTTGAATTAATAGTTTCGGATATAGAAATGCCTAATATGAATGGTTTTGAACTAACGCAGAAGATTCGCAATGATAAAAAATTAAATGCGATACCCATTGTTTTAGTGACTACTTTGGAAACTCAAAAAGACAGAGAAATGGGAATAGACCTTGGAGCCAATGCCTATATTTTAAAGAGTAGCTTTGATTCAGGATATTTAGTAGATGTTATCAACAAATTAATATAATTAATATAAATAGCATGGCAAATTGACTAACATAGTTGAATGTATGACCTTCTTATAAGGAACGACTTTGATAAAAGTATTAGTGGTGGATGATTCAATTGTACAACAGGAGCTATTGCTCCAAGTCTTGCAATCGGATCCCGATATCAAAGTTGTTGGAACCGCTTTTGATGGTGAGGAAGCGATCAGAAAAGTACAAAAACTAAATCCAGACATCGTAACCATGGATATCAATATGCCAAAAATGGATGGTATACAAGCAACTAAAAAAATTATGGAATTACATCCGGTACCTATTATTATTATCAGTTCTAGTTTGATTCAAAAAGAAACTGCTCTAGCATTTGAAGCATTAGATGCAGGTGCTTTAGTTATTTTAGATAAAATTCAATTTGTTGAAGAGCAAAAAAAGGAAATTATTCTTACCGTAAAATTGATGTCTGAGATTAAAGTAGTGCGACGCTATAGACATAACAAAAATAATATAAAGAAAGAAAAGGCGATTGTTCAAAATACTTCAAATGCAAATATTAAGTTAATCGCAATAGGTGTTTCTACGGGTGGTCCAAGTGTTCTGCAAGAGATGTTTTTAAAATTATTGCATCCCTTCCCTCCAATTTTAGTTGTTCAACATATAGGTGAAGACTTTTTGGAAGGTTTGATAGAGTGGTTGCGGCAAACGACTGCTTGCCAGATTAAGATCGCAGAAGATAATGAGCTATTAGAACCCAATTGGATATATTTTGCACCGACTGGTTTTCAAATGGGCTTAAGATCGATACATCAAATTTCATTAAGTAAGGTGAAGATGAATGGGCATATTCCTTCAGTTTCATTTTTATTCAATTCGATAGCCAAAATGGCTCCCAAAAATTCTTTAGGAGTATTATTAACCGGCATGGGTAAAGATGGAGCAGATGGGTTAAAGTTAATGCGAGACAAGGGTGCTTATACAATCGCTCAGGATGAAGAAAGTTGTATTGTTTATGGCATGCCTCGCGAAGCGGTCATATTAGGTGCTGCCCAACAAATATTAAATCCAGAAGCTATTGTAAACTATATTAACAGTTGTGATTATGCAAAAAAAAATTAATATTGATCCGAAGCTTATTTCAAGTTTTAGTCTTTTTTTAAAAAATCAATTTGGACTTTCCTTTCCGAAAGAAAAATATTTGGATCTTGAACGAGAATTAATTAAAATTATGCCTATATTGCATGAAACGGATCCCTTTAGTTGCATTCAAAAACTGACCACTCTTCCATTAAGCAAGTTACAAATTGAAATTATAACCAGTCACTTCACCATTGGTGAGACTTATTTTTTTAGAGAACCAGAATATTTCCATGTGTTAAAAAAGTTACTTCAGACAGAATTTATTATTCCACGTCAACACAATGGACAATGGCTTCGAATTTGGAGTGCAGGTTGTTCTAGCGGAGAAGAAGCCTATTCGATTGCCATTTTGGTTGCAGATTTAATTCCCAATATTAAGGATTGGAATATTCTAATTTTAGCAACGGATATTAACTTGAATGCCCTAGATAAGGTTAAAAAAGGCGTTTATGGCGAATGGTCGTTCCGTAATGTAGCGCAAGATGTAAAGGAAAAATATTTTACCCGGGTTAGTAAAAATGCTTATGAAATCAAACCTTTCTATAAGAAGTTGGTAAAAGTAAACTATCATAATTTGGTTCAAGATGACTACCCAAGTTTGGTGAATAATACTAATGCAATGGATATTATTTTTTGCCGAAATTTATTAATGTATTTTGATGCCGAAATAGCACAGAATATTTTGCAAAAGTTAAGTAAATCGTTGATAAATGATGGTTATCTCGTTGTTAGTAGTAGCGAGCACTCATTGGTTTCAAAATCACTGTATTGTGGACGTAAAATAAATAATAGCATTTTCTACCATAAAAATAAGGGCGAAGAGAGCGACATCCATGCGCCTGAAGCTAAATATATAGGCTTGGATAATACTCATACTATTGGTAAAGATAGTGCAAACGAAACGATGCCAAAAAAGGAAATACTGAATATAATGCCTACTGAAACCAAAAAATATTCGCTGAATACGTATTCTATCAATACAAAATCTGAGAAAATAGAATCCGTTGCCAGAAAATTGGCCAATGCAGGAAAGTTGCAGGAAGCCTTATTGGTTATTGAAGAAGGCATCAAACAAGATAAATGTCATGTTATTTTACATTACTTGAAAGCTTTGGTGTTGGGAGAGTTAAACTTATTAGATGAGGCAATTTCTGAATTAAATAAAATAATTTATTTGGATCCTAATTTTGTTTTGGCCTATTTTACTCTAGGGAATATTGCCGTCACTCAAGAACGCAGGCAAGCTGCTAGAAAATATTACTCGATTGTTTTAGCTCTGACAAATTTATATGATGAAAATGATATCTTACCAGGATCGGAAGGGAGTCTAACTGCAGCTAGCATACGTGATATTATCCATTCGAAAAAATTTATGTATTAAGCTACAAAACTGAGGAATGACAGCAATAGGTGATTAATATCCTAATAAACATGTCAGTCCCAGGTTGTTAGTTTGCATAAACTAACAACCTGGGATTTAAACATTTAAGGGTTGTTTATTTTTTATACGAGGATTGTTATAAATTGAAGATATTAATCTTAACCTGTGATGTTCGCTTTACTTGGAACTGGGCTCGCTTAGTCAATGAATATGCCCAAGAAAGGCCAAAAGATAATCATACGGGTTGTTTAAGGATTTCCTAATATGTGTGTTCTAAGATGGGGCGTGAATGGTTTATTGTTCTTTCCGCGGTGCCTGGTAAGAAAAGCAGCTTGACATTGGCCTAAGGTGAGGATATCTTAATAGAGTTTTAAACTATCATAATAATTGTTTAATTGGAGGTATATATGTTTAAGGCGTCTCGTGAAAGATTGGTATTGTTTTCAGCAGCTGCTGAGCCTGCTCCTGTGCAATTACCTGCAATCCCAGAACAAGATCTAGATGGCCTTCCAACAATGGAGATATTACCTTTAACCCGACAAAATGGTTATTATAAAGCCGAGACTAGCCGCGAGCCAATCGTGATGTTCAATCAAGCCATGAATATAGCCAATAATAATGCTATTCCATTAGCCCCGGCCGCTGATAATTTGATGGTCGATGTTATTAACACATCAAAAGTGGCAACTGGTTTAAATAGACAGTAAATTATGTTAGTTGATAAACATAATATTTGATTAAATTTTAGTGAAGATGCTTCTAATAAAGATACGAGGTCGACAATGAAAACTTTAATCGAAATCACCAAAGCAATTGATGCTGCGCAGGCTTTGCGTCGGGCTATCCACATGTATTCAGAAAAAAACCCAGAAATTACTCTAAAAGCCATTGAAGAGCATATTAAAACGATTCCAGACATTAATGTCCAGGATACCAACAAAGCGTCTTTAAAAACTGCTCTTCACATTGCAGTCATTTTCGAAGTGCCTGAAGTACTGCGCCTGCTATTGGCTGCTAACGCACGCTATGATATTGGCGATGCAGAAGGCAAAACAGCACTTTGCTATGCAGCGCTTTCAGATAATGAAGCCCTCAAACAAGAAATGTTTCTTGCTTTAGCGGATATAGCAACAGCAACAATCGCAAAAGAGTTTCAATATGTTTCGGATGATGAAAGATGTAAAAAAGAAAACAAATCAATATTGTTTCAAAAAAGAAAAGTAATAGACAATTATCTTCAGGAGGTAGAGGAGTTGGTCTCTTTTGGAATTCCTGCCCTATTTACTTCCGATAAAAACCTTTCAAAAAAACCTACTGGTGCTGCCCAAAATGCGCATGACCTATGTAAGAAGCAGTATAGTCTTTCAGCTGGGTATTTAATTCGTTTGGCTGCAACCCAAGATGCTATAGCCATAACCAGCACTAATTTAAACTATTGTGGCTTGATGGGATGGAGACTTTGTGCTGAACTTTATAAACAAAAAGCGATTCATTCTGGCAAACTTAATATTAAAATAGTAACTGTGGAAGATGCTGCCTTAGGTGAACACGAAATATTACTTATTAATTGCAAAGTGGATGCTAATGACCGAGTTTCTGTAACTGAAAGCACTATCTTATGTAATCCATTTGCATTAGATAGTGCCAACCGAATAGTTGTTGGAAAACTCAAAGTACTAGCCTATTTGTCTGGTGTACATATGGTAGTGTTGGATTGCGATGTAATATCCACTACGTTCTTACCCGTGAAGCTAAATAAAGCGGCTATCGCAATCAGTTTTGATAATCTTATGCCGGAATTTAATCATTTATTATATGCCAATAAAGAATTTTCGGAGTTTATGTCATCTTTTAGCGCCACTGTTTTGTCTGATATTCAAACGCACACCAGCAAGCGCACTCTTAAACATTATTTAAAAGAAAAATTCTGTACTGAATACCTAGAAAAGCAAAGAAAAGGGACCATTACCAAAATGAGCAAAATGGGTTCTCATCTAGCTTTTGCACAAAAGTTGACCAACTTTTATGAAAAAATACAGAAAGAAAAAGCGGCAAAAGCAATCACATACGGATTTAAGAATACTACTGCTGCTGGTACTACTGCTACTGCTATTGCAGTTGATGCTAGCGCCACTGCTGCTTCCCCTGCAGAGAACGTAGCTATTGCTTCAACTGCTGTTTCTGCAGCTGCCGCAGCTACATACTCCAAAAGTAATGGTTGACTGGGAAAGATAGCGTATGAACAATTACGAAAGCTATTTTGCATATACCGTCATTTTTGTACCAGCAGCAGGCATGGGTTGAACTGCTACCTGATCTTCCCTGCCACAGCCATAAGCCTCGTGCATAAAAGTTAATATTCTTTGATTAGCACATATTTCATCAACGGGTTTGTGATCTAGAGCTGCCTGATCTATGGTTCGACGATAAAAGTGGATCATTGAGAAATACTGAACTTGGTTAACCATATCTTGCAACTCAACAAGGAAATTCGAAAGACGAATCTGTTGTTTTTTACCTGTATCGGTTAATTTTGTTCGGATAGTTTGCATTTTTCGTTTTAAACTATCCATTTTTAATTGCAGAGTAAACAGGGGATCATAGTCTGACTTTCTCAGGAGCCTTTTTCTGGTTTCTTCGTATTCTTCATAACTTTTTAAGAGCGTTTTCTTACAGCTAGTAAAATCGTTTTTCTCCTTTAGGTTGTCACCCAAAATTTTACTCTCCAACAAGCTAAAGAATTTTAACAAAGATGCATGTTGTAAGAAGGATTTCATTAATGCACCTGCTTGAGTAAAAGCGGGATGCTCATCATGGGTATTGCTGGTAGAACCGGTGGCATTATAAAGAGTCGCGGAGGAACCAGCAGAACCGACAGGAGAAACAAGGCTTTTTGAAAGCAACTCGTCTAATTCTTTCGGGCTTTTAGCTAAATTGGTTCTATCCATATCTTCCAATAATTTTGTAAATTTAGCTTCAATATTCTCCTTACTGTCTTTCTTATTACCATGAACAACTTCTTTCAAATCAACAAAAGCTCTTAGCAATTCTCTGTTTGCAGCAGTTTTTTCTCTATCTTTGCTCGGTTGCAAAGGGTTACTATATACTTCAGCCTTTTTCATAAATGCTTGAATAGCGGTTTTCATTTTGCTAATAGTTGCAGCCATTCTGTCTCTATTGAGGCCAACGTCTTTTAAAAGCTCCTTATCAACAATAGTTGTGAGACTTGCTTCACTTCGCCAATTTTTCTGTAACTCTAGAATGACGTAAGTCCATTGATCAATATTTTGGGCAATTTGTTGGAATCCTAATTCTATAGATGCAACCTCTTCGTTTATACTTTTAGAATCAAAATTGCATATTGCAATTTTTTTCTGTAATGCTTGTAAAAATATATTGGCGTTTTGGATCCGTGATTCCAGAGTAGAAAGACATTGCATTTCGCCCTGAATAGAGGCGCGCAGTTCTGTTTTTTGAACGATCCTTGTTTCATTCTTGAGAAATGTATCCAACCGCTTGTTTAGTTTTTTAAGTGATTTATATTTGCAATTGATTGTAGAAAAAATAGCCCCGTCCTTTGTCAGCTCTTGTAGTTTTTGTATGTTTATTTTTGGTTCATTTTGAATGCTAATGGATTGCAAAGTAACGAATGCATCGCTAATCGCTTTCTTGTCGGATTCATTTTTTAAATCGGTATTGGATTTTTCATTTTTTGAAAACTGATCCATTGCTTCATGGATGCTAGCCAATTGTATTTTTCTTTCTTCATTATATTTTTGATCTTTGTTTTTGCCTTTTGTGCGAGCCATATACTGTTCTTTTAACAAGGTATTGATTTTTCTCTGACGTGTTTCGATATCCAATAATTCATTTTTATTGATAAGTTTTTTGGCTTGTTCTGAATCACAACCCATAATAATACTGGCTGATGGGGTTGCAATGGTTCTTATACCTCTAAAGAGGCTTCCCTCATTGAGAAAATGGGAGTATTGAATAAGATTTGCATTTTGACTAATGGCATCTTTGCAGTAATTACGCACAGTAGAAATGCCATTATGATCGATATACTCTATCTGGCAAAAATAATTATCTATACATTTTTGCAAATAAAAATCCATATAGGCATCTAATGGGGTGTCATCCATTAATTTTCTACATTTTTGGACAAAATCTTTTTGAAATTTAGTTTGATATAATTCTCTGATACCGGATAGTATTGGCTGTTTCTCCATTTTTATAAGAGATTCATTAACATTTCTATAATCATCTAAATAGAGCATATAAACGTTGTTGTATTGTTCTAAATGCTTTCTAATCTGCTGACCTTTTTGGCAGAGTGACTTTACTGGAACTATAGCATCCAAAGTATCTAATTTTATAGCGCTGATACCATTTTTGCCTTTTCGGAGTATGCTTTTTTTAAGTGTTTTACCACATTTTTTTAAAAAATCTTGCTGATGATTTACTCCTACCGGAAATAAGGTTTGTAAAAAGAGACCTTTTGCAGGATTTGGGTCATTTTCAAGAATGCAGAAAACGCTGGTAAGAGGCAGCAGGCGCACCGCTTTAATCTTTGCATCATCGCTAAAAGTAACCTCAACATATTGAATATTATTAAGCGTTGATTGGACAGCGGATGATCTGGGTAGGCGATCAGTTAATATTTGGATGCAAACGCGAGCGGCTCTTTGACTTTTTAATGCTTGGACTGCTTGTATAGCAAAACCATACTTCATGATTTCTTGTAAAACAAGATTGGCATCCTTTATACTCAAAAAGAAGGAAGCGCAGCTACTTCTATCATAATTTTTTTTGGTTAATATTTCATCTAATTGTTTATGAGTAGAATCCTCTAAAATCGCTTTTATATCAGTACCTGCTTCAAAAAAATGTTTTTGGGGATGAGAACGCATTCTACTTGAAAGATCAATAATATCGACCCTGGAAGAATAGGTTGGACCAAAATTGCCCTCTGAGCGGGTTATTAACTGCTCCAGTTCAGGTTTCAAATCAGAATCTATTATTTGTTGTTGTTTTGCATTCACAGCATGGGAATATCCAGGGCCAGGGCCAAGAGACGTGGCAGTATTGGCCGAATTGTCTAATCCAAAATCAGCCTTCGTTTTCTGCTGCGAATTTACCATAGCCATTAGATAATATTGACTAGCAGCTATTGGAGCCGCAGCTTTAGAGGGTGAAGCTGCAGAAGAAGAATCCTCAGACAATTTTATTGATGGATCAATAATAGGCATTATAAAGGGACCTCGTAATCATAATAATAATGAATATATTTTTTCATTTAATAATAATTTAGCATTAAGCAAATTATACAGGTTTTTAGTTTGTATGTCAAATAAGGATCTTAACTTATGCTTAATAATAATTTTTAAATTGCATTAAAAAATTACTTGTATATAGGCAAAGATTGGGGTCAAAGCTGGACAATAGACAAATTAATTTCAGTCATAAATATTTAATCTTCAATAAGTTTGTCCATTGTCCAGCTTTGACCCCAATCTTTGGGGCGCCACTGTTAATGCAATATTATTGGTTTTGTAATTTGGATTATAGGAAAAGCAAAGTAATTCTGTATGTTCGGGTGTAACTATTTGCACATCCTTAGCTATTTTTATTTCATGATTCAATTTAGTATTGCTTGAATTAGGGGCCGCTATAGATGCAGTTGCAGTGGAAACTGCAGATGCAGATGCGGGTGCAGCAGCACTTAGTATAGAAGTTGTTGCTGAAGTTATTGGGACACCAGCTGCTGTTATTGAATTTGTATGAGTCGATTGAGATGTGAGGATTTGTACGGGATCTTTTTTTATGCCGAGTTTAGCGTCGATCACATTAAATAGTTTTTGTATCCCTGCCAAAGTATAATAAGGTGACTTTGAACGCATTTTGTTAGGCAATAATCTTTTTTTCTCAGCGATTTCTAAAATAATTTTCTGAGTAGGAGCAGCCTGACTATTTATGAGGGCAGGCTGATTTTTTATTGAAAACTGAATGATGTAGTCAAAATACTGTGCTTCTTTGCAATCTAGTAAGGTTTTTAAGTTTGGTTTTGTTGTGATTTTGTCTATTTTATAAGAAATTTCATCCAATAATTCTGCGAGTATTTCGCTCTTTTCTTTAGTAGGAAGATCTATATTGATAAGGACTACAGCTATTTTCAAGAGCTCTTTAAGAGTAAATAAGGGCCGTTTTAGATCTATCCAGTCCCATAACGATAATACTAATTTTTGCATGGTTTCTTTTGGTAGGCCTAGTTTAGGGATAGCCCAGAATATTCTTGTTAAATTCTGATGGTTTAATTGTCCCGCTGCTAAAAGTTGTGCAACTCTTGCTATTAAGGGGCTAATGAGGAAAATATCTTGAATACCAAGAAGAGTTATAGCGCAGAGTATATCTGTTATCTCATTTCTTTTTAGTTGTGAGGTTAAACGTAGTGCTTGTATTGATAATTTAGGTATGGTTTTACCATCTAATAATATAGCTATCTCTTCCACATATTTGGAATAGGATTCCATTGCTAATTTGCGGGGTTTTGCGTTTGTCAGAATATCGTGAATAAAAGGTTTGTTTTTTTCTTGTAATTTTTTATATCGTTCGGCAAGCCGACGAAACATCTCAGTTAAGTTTTTTGTATTGATTTGATTCCAAAAAGGCTGATGAATGACATCATTGGATAATGTTGTTAATTTTATATTATCCACTCTGAGTTGATCTCTGACTGCAAGATTCATTGGACTCGAATGGACTTTAATAGTTTGGGTTACTGATTTCTTCCTGCGAGGCAAAGGAGATGCTCTTTGAACTTCGGCTTGAAAAAGAATTCTTGTATTCGGCGGAAGTGGCTGTATAGCATTAATGGATGTGATTTGGTTTCCAGCTAAATTGATAGTTGTTAAACGAGGGCAGTCCGGACAAAAACAGGTTTTTAAAGCTTGTAAACCTGGGTCACCAATTAGGTTTCCAGATAAATCAATGGATGTAATAAAGGGGTTGCTTTTTAAGACTCTAGCTAAAACTTGGGCCTGCTGATTGTTTATTCCTTTTCTCTGACAAACGAAGTCTCCACGTATTTGCCAGGTGTAAATGTCTAACATTAATTTATTAAATTCTAATTCAGTCATTTATATAGATCCCAATTTCCAAAGCAAAATTGTTATTTAGTTTAAGTATCATACCTTATTCATTACGGTGTTGTCAAGAAGCATAATTTAGTTAAATTGTGTTGGACTAAAGGCTGAAGATTTCTTTAAATGAATTCCGGGTAATGGGGTAGCTGCATCAATTGTTGCGGATTGTGCACATGCTGCAGTTGTTGCCGCTAAAAATGCCGGGGTGTATAGGCCCAGTTCTTCCCCATTTTGGTTTATAAGTTTGGGAGTTTTAGGTGTTGGAACTTTAAGATTTGAAAAATCGGTAGAGGCAAGTTCCATCCCTAGTTTAATGGGTTCTGGTTTTTGTATTATTCTTAGAGAGTCACTCTTTATTTTCTGGGATTTAGTCTTGGCTTTGTTTTTCGCATTAGATTTGGTTTTGGTTTGCTTTGAAATTAATTTGATTTGTTTTTCAATTTCTTCGCAAAGATCAATATCCGTTGTCGTGGTATTCATGCTATCTAAGCTTGCTACGTCTTTAATGCAGTAGGCTCTTAGTAAAGCGCTAATTCGGTTTTGAACACTGGCTTCGGTATCTGTAAATTTTGTACTAAATTTTTTGAGCCAATTGGGATGTAGAGCAATAAAATCGAGCATGTTTTTATGGGTTTTTTCTGCAATCTCGTCATCAATGGGGGTGCAACTTCTTTTTCCAGTAAAAGTTGGAGTTTCACGTTCGGCTATGCTTGTTGCGGCTTGAGTAAAGGGTACGTCTGTTTCGGATTTTTGATTTTGTATATGAGACAATAAAGATCGCTGTAGTGCTTGAATATTTTCTATATCTAAATCACCTTTAGACATTATATTATCATTTGTAGCGGTCAAAATGGGGGCATTTACAAAGAAGATTCCATTAGCAGTAGGTGCATTAGCTGAAGAATGAGATGTAATAGCTGAAGCTGTAATTGCTTGCATATTATCGAGATCAATTTTTGAGACTTCATCAACTGTTTTTGATTGTGAGGATATGCTTAAAGCCTGTGCAGTTACATTTTTTGGTTGACTCATGTCTTAGTTCTCCAAATTATATTAATCTTCTGGTTCAATACCCTAAATTGAATATCCTAAAAAGTTAAACGTCTAAAATAATTTTTTAGTGTCCACTATATCATAATTTTTTTAGTTTTGCACCTAGTAAATAAGTGCATCTTCATCTGTTATAATAAAGTCCTTTAATTCCTATTGACTCTCTATCAGACTTGTGTGAAAATGCCCCTCTTGTGTGAAATGGTGGCGAGGTGGCTTGTTTTTTTATTGTCTTGTTTCCTGCATCGAAGTCTCTTATTTCAAGATATGGAGGGGTACCCGAGTGGCCAAAGGGAGCAGACTGTAAATCTGCCGGCTCTGCCTTCGAAGGTTCGAATCCTTCCCCCTCCACCAAGCAAGATAAGATTCGCGGGTGTAGTTCAATGGTAGAACTTCAGCCTTCCAAGCTGATAGCGTGGGTTCGATTCCCATCACCCGCTCCAGCATGGTCGTAGTATAAGGTAAGTGGCATTGCCCACATAGCTTAGTGGTAGAGCAGACCTTGGCAAGTAAGGGTCACAACGGTTGAAGTACTTAGGTTATGTAGGCTTTAGAGAGCTTTGAAAGTCAATTAGAGTTTTAAAGCCCACATAGCTTAGTGGTAGAGCAGACCTTGGCAAGTAAGGGTCACAACGGTTGAAGTACTTAGGTTATGTAGGCTTTAGAGAGCTTTGAAAGTCAATTAGAGTTTTAAAGCCCACATAGCTTAGTGGTAGAGCAGACCTTGGCAAGTAAGGGTCACAACGGTTGAAGTACTTAGGTTATGTAGGCTTTAGAGAGCTTTGAAAGTCAATTAGAGTTTTAAAGCCCACATAGCTTAGTGGTAGAGCAGACCTTGGCAAGTAAGGGTCACAACGGTTGAAGTACTTAGGTTATGTAGGCTTTAGAGAGCTTTGAAAGTCAATTAGAGTTTTAAAGCCCACATAGCTTAGTGGTAGAGCACTTCCTTGGTAAGGAAGAGGTCACCGGTTCAATCCCGGTTGTGGGCTCCAGAGTATTTAAGTAGTCAAGATAGGTAGCCAAATATAGCAAAGATAGGAAGTGTTACAATAAAGAATGCATAGAGTGATGAGTAGTTATTATCGATTTTTCTTTAATGAGTGTTTGAAATCAAGCTTCTAGAGCTTATAATTTAGGGAGATAAATTCCATGGCAAAAGCAAAATTTGAACGAGATCTACCGCATATTAACGTGGGTACGATTGGTCATGTGGATCATGGTAAAACAACCTTAACTGCAGCCTTAACGAAGGTATTGGCAGAAAAGTTTGGGGGCGAATTTAAAGCCTATGATCAAATCGATGCAGCGCCCGAAGAAAAAGCACGTGGTATTACGATTGCAACCGCGCACGTAGAATATCGTTCACAAGCTCGTCATTATGCGCACGTGGATTGCCCAGGCCATGCGGATTATGTGAAGAACATGATTACCGGTGCCGCTCAGATGGACGGTGCGATTTTGGTGGTTTCTGCTGCCGATGGCCCCATGCCCCAAACCCGAGAACATATCTTATTGGCTCGCCAAGTGGGTGTTCCTTATATTGTGGTATTTTTGAATAAAGCAGATATGGTGGATGATCCTGAATTATTAGAATTAGTCGAAATGGAAGTACGCGATCTATTATCCAGCTATAACTTTCCTGGCGATACCACTCCAATTATTCGGGGTTCTGCGCTAAAAGCCTTACAAGGAGATTCGAGCGAAATTGGTGTGCCTGCGGTATTAAAACTGGTGGAAGCGATGGATGCCTATTTCCCGATTCCAGAACGTGCCATCGATATGCCATTTTTGATGCCTATTGAAGATGTATTCTCCATTTCTGGACGAGGCACCGTTATTACCGGCCGGGTGGAACGCGGTATTATTAAACCTGGTGATGAAATGGAAATTGTGGGATTAAGACCCACGCAAAAAACCACCTGTACGGGTGTTGAAATGTTCCGCAAATTATTAGACCAAGGCCAGGCGGGAGATAACGTTGGTGTACTTTTACGCGGAACGAAACGAGAAGACGTAGAACGAGGACAAGTATTAGCAAAACCGGGTTCTATTACGCCGCATACGAAATTTGAAGCAGAAGTATATGTGTTATCGAAAGAAGAAGGCGGGCGTCATACCCCATTTTTCAGAGGTTATCGTCCTCAATTTTACTTCCGCACCACAGACGTCACTGGAGAAGTGATATTACCTGATGGTGTAGAGATGGTGATGCCTGGAGATAACATAAAAATGGTTATTTCATTAATTGCACCCATCGCAATGGAAGAAGGGGTTCGCTTTGCTATACGAGAAGGCGGACGCACAGTGGGTGCTGGTGTTGTTGCAAAAGTGTTAGAGTAGGGGCAGACCTCTGTGTCCGCCCAATAGGCGGACCGAAGGTCCCTCTTCAATGTAGGAGAAAGGTTTAGGCCAGTAGCTCAATTGGCAGAGCGGCGGTCTCCAAAACCGCAGGTTAGGGGTTCGATTCCCTTCTGGCCTGCCAAGAATTAGGGCTAAACCAGCGAATTAAGGGCAAGTATGTTAAGCATGATGGACTCTCAAAAGCTAAAAGTAGATCGTTTACTATGGGTGCTCATTATATCCCTGATCGTTGCGGGTTTGGCTGGAAATTATTTTTTAGGTCAACAACCTATGCTATTACGAATAGCAGGTTTTTTGGTTTTGATAGGTCTGGTCATCGTCATTGGCTATCAGACCACCCTGGGTCGACAGTTTTGGGTTCTATTAAAAGAATCTATTCAAGAAACTCGTAAAGTTGTATGGCCTACGCGTCAGGAAACCGTGCAAACTACCCTGGCAGTTCTCGGGATGGTGGTGGTTATGGGGTTATTATTGTGGACAGCAGATTTTATCTTGCTGCGTGTTGTGGCCTTTTTAACTGGCCATTTGGGAGGGTAGGATAATGGCAAAGCGTTGGTATGTTGTACATGCCTACTCTGGATTTGAAGCGCAAGTAAAACGATCACTTGAAGATCGTATTCGCTTAATGAAATTAGAGGATAAATTTGGCGAAATCTTAGTGCCTACTGAAGAGGTAGTCGAGATTCGTTCAGGACAAAAACGAAAAAGTGAACGTAAATTTTTTCCAGGATATGTGTTGGTTCAAATGGAAATGGATGAAGAAACCTGGCATTTGGTTCGACATATTCCGCGCGTTTTAGGTTTTATTGGCGGTACACCGGATCAACCCGCACCTATTACAGATAAAGAAGCGGACAATATTTTACAAAGAGTTCAAGAAGGGGCTGATAAGCCAAGACCCAAAGTACTTTTTGAACCCGGTGAAGTGATTCGGGTAACAGAAGGCCCCTTTGCAGACTTTAATGGGGTAGTAGAAGAAGTCAATTACGAAAAAAATCGGTTACGAGTGGCAGTGTTAATTTTTGGCCGCTCGACACCCGTTGATTTAGATTTTGCGCAAGTAGAAAAAGCGTAATCGAACGCCATTGTTCATTCTGAAAGAATGGTAGCAGAGTATGTAGTTTAAGTTTTAGGTGATGAGTTTAAACAAAACGGGGAGCACTCTTTTAGAGTTGCGTTTGAACCCGGGAGGTGAAGTAGATTATGGCAAAAAAAGTAGAAGCATATATTAAATTACAAGTGGCGGCAGGCCAAGCAACTCCACAACCCCCCGTCGGACCTGCATTGGGTCAACGCGGTGTTAATATTATGGAATTTTGTAAAGCCTTTAATGCTCAGACACAAAATTTAGAACGAGTAAAACTTGGTGTAAAAATCCCCGTGGTCATCACAGTTTATAGTGATCGAAGTTTTACTTTTATTACGAAAACGGTACCGGCAACGGCACTTATTAAGGAAGCTGCGAATGTCCAGTCGGGAAGTAGTAATCCAAAAACAACAAAAGTGGGTCGCGTTACACGTGCTCAATTGGAAGATATTGCCAAATATAAAATGCCCGATCTCACTGCAGCTGATTTGGCTGCCGCCGTTCGCACTTTGGCAGGATCTGCAAGAAGTATGGGTATAGATGTGGTGGGAGTATAACAATGGCAACACTTTCTAAACGACGCAAAGCAATCGAAAAACAAATTATTCATGGAAAATCCTATGGTTTTATAGAGGCGATAGAACTATTAAAAAAATGTCCGAAAGCAAAATTTCGTGAAAGTGTCGATATTGCAGTTAACCTGAGTATTGACCCACGTAAATCTGATCAAGTGGTAAGAGGCGCCTTAGTGCTGCCTCATGGGACAGGAAAATCAGTACGAGTGGCAGTATTTACACAAGGGGCTAATGCCGAAGCCGCAAAAGCAGCTGGAGCAGAATTAGTAGGAATGGATGACTTGGCCCAAAAAATTCAAGGTGGGCAAATGGATTTTGATGTGGTTATTGCGAGTCCAGATGCGATGGGTGTAGTGGGACGCTTAGGACAAGTACTTGGGCCACGTGGCTTGATGCCAAATCCTAAAGTGGGAACTGTTACCATGGATGTTGGCCAGGCTGTTAAAAATGCTAAAGGTGGCCAAGTTCGTTACCGTGCAGATAAAACAGGCATAGTGCATTGTACCATCGGAAAAATTGATTTTGATAGCCAAGCCCTTAAAGAGAATTTTGAAGCAGTGCTTGAAAGTCTTCGTAAAACTAAACCTGCCAGTTCTAAAGGTGTTTATATAAAGAAAGTAACGCTTTCAAGCACCATGGGACCGGGATTTATTGTTTCTTAAGATTTCAATTGAATTGATTTAGGCGGTCGTTAGAATGAACCATCAAAAGGGAAGGCTAACGAAACCGTCCAAGACCGCAGGGGATTGAAACCAATCAGGTTTCGCTTAAATGGCTTAGCTGCCCTGCGCAGACGGTGAAACTAAACGCCGGATTTCCGGATTGTGAGGGCTCACCGTAACGGGTGGCAACCCAGTAGACAATTATTTGAAGATTGTCTTTCTAGGTTGTTTGATTGTTAACCGTTATTGTTAGAGACAAGAGGTGACTGACAGTGAATTTGCAAGAGAAGGAAGCGATTGTCGCTAGCGTTTCAAAAATGGCTTTGAGCGCCGTATCTGTGGCCGCAGTCGACTATCGGGGAATAACCGTAGCCGAAATGACGGCATTACGCAGTGCCGCACGTAAAGCAGAAGTTCATCTTCAAGTTGCGCGAAATACCTTGGTACGCCGAGCTTTTAAAGGGACATCTTTTGAATGTCTCAATGATGCTCTAGTGGGCCCTGTATTATTGGCATTTTCGAAGACAGAACCCAGTGCTTCAGCACGTCTGCTGCGGGATTTTGCAAAAACGAATGAAAAGATTAAAGTAAAAGCTTTGTCTTTAGGTGGACAGTTTTATTCTGGCCAACATTTGGAAGTGATTGCAAAATTACCAACACGCATCGAAGCTCTAGGACAATTAGCAGGCGTATTACAAGCGCCATTATCGAAATTTGCACGTACAATGGCAGAAATTCCCACAAAATTTGTGCGGGTTCTTGCAGCTGTACGCGATCAAAAACATTAAACATTTTTTTTGAACATTTTGGAGAACAGTTATGGCCCTTTCAACAAACCAACTCGTAGATGCAATTGGAGACTTAACCGTAGTGCAATTAGTTGAAGTGATTGCAGCTATGGAAGAAAAATTTAGTGTTTCAGCGGCGCCCGTTGCAATGGCGGCTGCACCTGCAGCAGGTGGTGGAGCAACCGCCGCTGCTGAAGAACAAACTGAATTTAATGTGGTATTGACCAACTTTGGCGCTAATAAAGTGAATGTGATTAAAGTAGTACGAGAAATCACAGGCTTAGGATTAAAAGAAGCTAAAGACTTAGTAGAAGGCGCTCCAGCTAATGTGAAGGAAGGCGTATCTAAGAAAGATGCTGCTGACTTCAAAGCCAAATTAACTGAAGCCGGTGCTACAGTTGAAATTAAGTAATCTTGAGGTGTGATGCTCAATGTGAATGAGTTCGAAAGCAAAAATCTCATTTGCATTGCGTGTTGAGTTTGGCTGGTGGCTTTTGTCATCAGCCAGTTTCTAATTTTTTTATAACTGTCAGAGGAACCTTATGGCTAGCACTGACAACAGCGCGCTGTCTTTAACTGAACGCAAACGTCTTCGTGCCAATTATGGCAAACGTCGGAAATATCCTGGTATTATGGAAGTTTCGATTCCACCGTTATTGGATATTCAAAAACGATTCTTATAAGGAATTTTTGCAACCCAATGTTCCTCCCTCTAAAAGCGGAAGAAAAAGGCTTGCAAAGTGCATTTAAATCTGTATTTCCAATTATTAGTTATTCGGGTTATGCCGTATTAGAATTTGTGGGTTATCATTTAGGTAAACCTGCTTTTGATGTCAAAGAATGTCAAATGCGTGGTCTTAACTTATGCAGCACCCTTGCGAGTTAAAGTTCGATTGGTGATTTATGATAAAGAAGCTCCGCTGAAGCACAAGTTGTTAAAGATATTAAAGAACAAGAAGTTTATATGGGTGAAATTCCATTAATGACTGATAACGGTACTTTTGTCATCAATGGTACTGACGTGTTGTTGTTTCACAGTTACATCGTTCTCCTGGTGTGTTTTTTGAACATGATAAAGGTAAAACCCATTCTTCAGGTAAATTTTTATATTCTGCACGAATTATTCCTTATCGTGGTTCTTGGTTAGATTTTGAATTTGATCCTAAAGATTGTTTTTTTGTACGTATTGATAGACGTCGTAAATTACCTGCTACGATTATTATTGCGTGCTTTAGGATATACCACTGAAGAAATTTTAGATACTATTCTTTGAAACCAATACGTTTCATATTAGAAGATGATAAATATCATCTTGATTTAGTTCCTGAGTCGATTACGAGGCGAAATAGCTCTATTTGATATTAAAGATCAAACAGGAAAAGTGATTGTTGAAGCAAGGCCGTCGTATTTCTGCATCGACATATTCGTCAAATGGAAAAAGCAGAATTAACAAATTAGAAGTGCCAGATGATTATTTATTGGCAAAATGATTGCTAAAGACATTATCGATAAAGAAACCGGAGAAATTATTGCTGAAGCGAATGCTGAAATTACTGCTGAATTATTAGAAGCTTAATAGCAAGCAAATATTAAAACATTTAAAACATTGTATACCAATGATTTAGATCATGGTCCTTATATTTCTGATACTTTACGAATTGATCCAACACAAACTCAATTAGAAGCATTGGTTGAAATTTATCGCATGATGCGTCCTGGTGAACCACCTACAAAAGAAGCGGCTGAAACTTTATTTAAAAATTTATTTTTTACTGCAGAACGTTATGATTTATCTGCCGTTGGTCGGATGAAATTTAATCGACGTGTTGGTCGTAAAGAATATAACTGGTCCAGGCGTTTTATCTAAAGAAGATATTGTTGATGTATTGAAAGCACTTAATTGACATTCGTGATGGTCGTGGTGAAGTGGATGATATTGATCATTTGGGTAATCGTCGTGTTCGAAGTGTCGGTGAAATGACTGAAAATCAATTCCGAGTTGGTTTAGTTCGTGTTGAACGTGCTGTGAAAGAACGTTTAAGTTTGGCCGAATCTGAAGATTTAATGCCACAAGATTTAATTAATGCCAAACCTGTTTCTGCTGCGATTAAAGAATTTTTTGGTTCCAGTCAATTATCTCAATTTATGGATCAAAATAATCCATTGTCTGAAGTCACGCATAAACGTCGTGTTTCTGCTTTAGGGCCAGGTGGTTTAACGCGTGAACGAGCTGGTTTGAAGTGCGTGACGTTCATCCTACTCATTATGGTCGTGTTTGTCCGATTGAAACACCTGAAGGTCCAAATATTGGTTTGATTAATTCCTTGTCGGTTTATGCACGAACCAATGAATATGGATTTTTGGAAAGTCCTTATCGTAAAGTTGTTGATGGTAAAGTAACTGATGAAATTGAATATTTATCTGCGATTGAAGAAGGTGATTATGTATATTGCACAGGCCAATGCTACACTTGATGATAAATGGAAAATTAATTGATGATTTAGTTCCTTGTCGTCATAAGAATGAATTTACATTAACTACGCCAGATAAAGTCAATTATATGGATGTTTCGCCAAAGCAAATTGTTTCTGTTGCAGCTTCATTGATTCCGTTCTTAGAACATGATGATGCTAACCGTGCATTGATGGGTTCTAACATGCAACGTCAAGCAGTTCCTACACTTCGTTCTGAAAAACCCTTAGTTGGTACAGGTATGGAACGTATTGTTGCAACTGATTCAGGTGTTACCGTTGTTGCAAAACGTGGTGGTATTGTTGATTCAGTTGATGCTTCACGTATTGTGGTTCGTGTTAATGATGATGAAACAGAAGCTGGTGAAGCTGGTGTTGATATTTATAATTTAACTAAATATTACACGTTCTAACCAAAATACTTGTATTAATCAACGTCCTATTAGTGAATAGTAGGTGATATAATTGCAGCGAGGAGATGTGTTGGCTGATGGTCCTTCCACAGATATGGGTGAATTAGCATTAGGACAAAATTTATTGGTCGCATTTATGCCTTGGAATGGTTACAACTTTGAAGATTCGATTTATTTCTGAACGAGTTGTTGAAGAAGATCGTTTTACGACCATTCATATTGAAGAATTGACTTGTATTGCACGTGATACCAAATTAGGGCAGAAGAAATTACTGCTGATATTCCTAATGTTGGTGAAAGTGCGCTTATCTAAATTGGATGAATCAGGGATTGTTTATATTGGTGCAGAAGTTAATTCAGGTGATATTTTAGTCGGTAAAGTTACACCAAAAGGTGAAACACAACTAACCCCAGAAGAAAAATTATTACGAGCTATTTTTGGTGAAAAAGCATCTGATGTTAAAGATACTTCTTTACGTGTTCCTTCTGGTATGAATGGAACCGTGATCGATGTTCAAGTTTTTACTCGTGATGGTGTTGAAAAAGATGCGCGTGCATTAGCAAATTGAAAAAGCTGAATTTGAAAAGCATCAAGAAAGATTTAAATGATGAATTTCGTATTCGTGAAGAAGATATTTATCAACGTGTAGAAAAATTATTATTGGATAAAGTGGCTGCAGGTGGACCCAATAGATTGAAAGCAGGTGCTAAAATTACTGAAGCCTATTTGAATGAATTGACCACATGAAAAATGGTTTGAAATTAGTTTGAAAGATGATGATGCTAATCAACAATTAGAAACAGCTGCAAAGCAATTGAAACAATTACGTAAAGATCATGATGAAAAATTTGAAATGAAACGTAAAAAATTAAAACAAGGTGATGATTTAGCTCCTGGCGTTTTTAAAATTGTTAAAGTGTATTTGGCTGTTAAACGTCGTATTCAACCTGGGATAAAATGGCAGGTCGTCATGGTAATAAAGGGGTTATTTCAACTATTGTTCCTGTTGAAGATATGCCTTATTTGGAAGATGGTACACCAGTTGATATCGTATTAAATCCATTAGGTGTTCCTTCACGTATGAACGTCGGACAAGTATTAGAAACCCACTTAGGTTGGGCTGCTAAAGGACTTGGGTTTAAAAATTGGCGAAATGTTAGATGAACAAGCAAACAGCTGCAGAAATTCGTCAATTTTTAAATAAGATTTATAATCTCAATGAGAACAGAACGAGTTGATCTTGATGCAGTTGAATGATGAAGAAGTTATTGAGATTGGCTGAAAATTTACGAGCAGGTGTGCCGATGGCAACACCGGTATTTGATGGTGCTACAGAAGCAGAAATTAAAGAATTGTTGACAATTGGCAGGTTTACCTGAAAGTGGTCAAACCACATTATATTGATGGTCGAACAGGTGATGCATTTGATCGTCCTGTAACGGTAGGTTATATGTATATGCTGAAACTTAAACCATTTAGTGATGATAAGATGCATGCTCGTTCGACAGGTTCTTACAGTTTAGTGACCCAACAACCCTTAGGTGGTAAAGCACAATTTGGTGGTCAACGCTTTGGTGAAATGGAAGTGTGGGCATTTGAAGCTTATGGTGCTGCCTATACCTTACAAGAAATGCTAACTGTGAAATCAGATGATGTGCAGGGCGAACACAAGATGTATAAAAACATTGTGATGGTGATCATCGTATGGAAGCCGGGTATGCCAGAATCATTTAATGTGTTGGTGAAAGAAATTCGTCTTTGGCATTAATATTGAACTTAGAACACGATTGATTAAGTTGTCGATGAATTGGGCTTAGATAAGCAGATGAAATGACGGAGAAACTACCTTGAGAGATTTACTGACATTATTCGTCAGACAAGCGACAAAGCGGAAGATTTTGATCGCAGTCGTATTGAGCTTAGCTTCACCTGAGATTGATTCGTGTCCTGGTCTTATGGTGAAGTTAAAAAACCAGAAACGATTAACTATCGTACCTTTAAACCAGAACGAGATGGTTTGTTCTGCGCCAAAATCTTTGGACCAATTAAAGATTATGAATGTCTTATGCGGTAAATATAAGCGATTAAAACATCGTGGTGTTATTTGTGAAAAATGTGGTGTTGAAGTTACTTTAGCTAAAGTACGCCGTGAACGCATGGGACATATTGAATTAGCAAGTCCTGTTGCGCATATCTGGTTTTTAAAATCCTTGCCTTCTCGCATTGGTTTGTTATTAGATATGACTTTGCGTGATATTGAACGTGTTCTTTATTTTGAAGCCTTTGTCGTGGTTGATCCTGGCATGACACCACTTGAAAAAGGTCAATTGTTATCTGAAGAAGCCTATTTAGATGCTATTGAACAATATGGTGATGAATTTGATGCGCGTATGGGTGCAGAAGCCATTCAAGAATTATTAAAACGCATTGATTTTGAAAGCAGAAACTGAACGTATTCGTGAAGAAATTGCCAACAACCAGTTCTGAAACAAAATCAAAGAAATTAACTAAACGTCTTAAAATTATTGAAGCCTTTTTGGATTCTGGCAATAAACCAGAATGGATGATTTTGACTGTATTGCCAGTATTGCCACCCGATTTACGACCATTAGTTCCTTTAGATGGTGGACGTTTTGCAACTTCTGATTTAAATGATTTATATCGTCGCGTGATTAATCGTAATAATCGTTTAAAACGATTATTAGATTTAAATGCGCCTGATATTATTGTGCGTAATGAAAAACGTATGTTGCAAGAAGCAGTTGATGCATTATTAGATAATGGTCGACGTGGTCGAGCCATTACCGGTTCCAATAAACGTCCTTTAAAATCCTTAGCCGATATGATTAAAGGTAAACAAGGTCGTTTCCGTCAAAACTTATTAGGTAAACGTGTTGATTATTCTGGTCGTTCCGTGATCGTGGTGGGACCTACATTAAGATTACATCAATGTGGTTTACCTAAGAAAATGGCTTTGGAACTATTTAAGCCATTTATTTTTAGTAAATTACGAATTTCGTGGTTTAGCCACTACCATTAAAGCTGCTAAGAAAATGGTGGAGCGTGAAGGTCCAGAAGTTTGGGATATTCTTAGAAGAAGTGATTCGTGAACATCCTGTTTTACTAAACCGTGCACCCACCTTGCATCGTTTAGGTATTCAAGCATTTGAACCTGTCTTGATTGAAGGTAAAGCGATTCAATTGCATCCTTTAGTCTGTACTGCTTATAACGCCGACTTTGACGGTGACCAAATGGCGGTTCATGTGCCTTTAACTTTTGAAGCACAATTGGAAGCACGTGCTTTGATGATGTCGACCAATAATATTTTATCTCCTGCCAATGGTGAACCTATTATTTTCCATCCAAGACGTGGTATTGGGTCTTGTATTATATGACGCGAGAACAGATTAATGCCAAAGGCGAAGGCATGATTTTTGCTGATGTGATGAAGTGCATCGTGCTTATGAAAATGGCTGTGTGATTTGCATGCCAAAATTAAAGTGCGTATTCAGCAGCTGCGTTGATGAAGATGATGGTCACAAGCTAAGAGCTATCAAATTGGTTGAAACGACCGTTGGGCGTGCATTATTATCGGAAATTTTACCTGAAGGTTTACCATTTGAATCTGGTTAATCAAACGTATGACTAAAAAAGCGATTTCTACGCTTATTAATACTTGCTATCGCCAAGTAGGTTTGAAAGAAACCGTTATTTTTGCGGATCAATTGATGTATACCGGTTTCACTATGCAACTCGATTCAGGTATTTCCATTGGTATTGAATGATTTAGTGATTCCTGAAAGTAAAAGCAGATATTATTGAGCGTGCTGAAGATGAAGTGAAAGAAATTGAAGCACAATATGCTTCTGGTTTAGTGACCCATGGCGAACGTTATAATAAAGTTATTGATATTTGGTCTAGAACTAATGATCAAGTTGCCAAAGCGATGATGGACAGAATTGGCGACTGAAATGGTGATAGATGCTAAAGGCAGAATTAGTTAAACAAGAATCCTTTAACCCGATTTATATGATGGCGGATTCTGGTGCGAGAGGTTCTGCTGCACAGATTCGTCAGTTGCCGGTATGCGGGGTTTGATGGCAAAACCAGATGGCTCCATTATTGAAACACCGATTACCGCTAACTTCCGTGAAGGTTTAAACGTATTGCAATACTTTATTTCTACTCACGGTGCGCGTAAAGGTTTGGCGGATACTGCCTTAAAAACAGCAAACTCTGGTTATTTAACACGTCGTTTAGTTGACGTAGCGCAAGATGTTGTGGTCACTGAATTAGATTGTGGTACCACGAATGGTTTAATCATGACGCCTTAATTGAAGGAGGTGATGTTGTTGAACCATTACGTGAACGCGTATTAGGTCGAGTGATTATTAGAAGATGTTTTGAATCCTGGTACTGATGAAGTTGTTATTGCTGAATGGTACCTTATTAGATGAAGATTGGGTTGATAAATTGAAAGAATAGGTGTTGATAAAGTTAAAGTGCGTTCTGCCATTACCTGTGAAACTCGTTATGGTATTTGTGCCTTGTGTTATGGTCGTGATTTAGCGCGTGGTCATTGGTGAATATTGGTGAAGCAGTGGGTGTTATTGCTGCACAATCCATCGGTGAACCTGGAACACAGTTAACCATGCGTACCTTCCATATCGGGGGTGCCGCTTCTAGAGCAACAGCAGTAAACAATGTTCAAGTGAAATCCAAAGGCCGTATTAGATTACATAATATTAAATTGGTTAAACATGCCAAGGGTTATTTTGTGACCGTTTCTCGTTCGGGTGAATTAACCATTGTTGATGCGCAAGGTCGTGAACGTGAACGATATAAAGTCCTTATGGTGCCGTGTTATCGGTTGCCGATGGGGAACAAATTAAAGCGGGCCAAATAGTTGCGACTTGGGATCCGCATACTCATCCTGTTATTACTGAAGTAGCTGGTAACGATTAAGTTCGTTGATTTGATTGATGGCGTGACCATGAATCGTCAAACCGATGAAGTCACCGGTTTAAGTCTGTAGTGGTGATTGACTCTAAACAACGTGCCAGTGGTGGGCGAGAATTGCGTCCCATGGTGAAATTGGTTGATGAAAGGTGAAAGATTTATGTTTAGCAGGTACAATTACCTGCGCATTATTTCTTACCGGTTGATGCCATTATTAATGTTGAAGATGGCGCAATGGTAGGCGTGGGTGATGTTATTGCACGTATTCCACAAGAAACTTCAAAAACCACGAGATATTACCGGTGGTTTACCGCGTGTTGCTGATTTATTTGAAGCAAGTAAACCCAAAGAACCTGCTATTTTGGCAGAAATTTCGGGTGTTGTTAGTTTTGGTAAAGAAACCAAAGGTAAACGTCGTTTAATTATTACGCCAAGTGAAGGTGAAGTGCATGAAGAATTGATTCCTAAATGGCGTCATGTGAGTGTGTTTGAAGGTGAACATGTTGAACGTGGTGAAATGATTGCCGACGGTGCACCTAATCCACATGATATTTTACGTTTATTAGGTGTAGATGCGCTTGGCTAATTATATTGTCAATGAAGTGCAAGATGTTTATCGTTTACAAGGTGTGAAAATTAACGATAAACATATTGAAGTGATTGTGAGTCAAATGTTACGTAAAGTGATTATCACCTCTTCGGGTGATACACGTTTCTTAAAGGGTGAACAAGTGGAAGTGGGCGAAGTGAAAGCTGTAAATGAAAAAATGCAGGCAGAAAATAAATTGCCTGCCTTATATGAACCCGTTTTTTTAGGGATTACCAAAGCATCATTGGCAACAGAATCATTTATTTCTGCAGCTTCGTTCCAAGAAACAACACGTGTATTAACGGAAGCCGCTGTCAGTGGTAAACGTGATGATTTACGTGGCTTGAAAGAAAATGTGATTGTGGGTCGTTTAATTCCTGCAGGTACCGGTTTGGCTTATCATGAACAACGTCGTAATGAACGATTAGCTGAGGAAAAACCCAGTCAGCCACTTAAGCCTATGACAGCGGATGATGTGCAACAAGCCTTAGGTGAGGCCTTGAATTCATCTGAGGGTTAGGGTACAATGAGTTAACTTTCTTAATCGTATATGGATGTAAATGGCTTACATAGTTTGATTGTAGCTATGTTGCTATGTTGACATGTTGCTATCTGGTAATACTAACCGGCATTAAAAGGGAAGCGTAGGGGTATAGCTATTTCGGGGACGCCGATACATCCATGTAGGCTCTCCACCAACATCCTGTTGGTGGACGCCCCGCAATAGCTATACCCCTACGCTTCCCCGCGAGGCCCACAGTATACTTTGAACGGGAAGGCTTGCCAAGCCAATTAAAAATGAAAATAATGATTAATAGTTTTTTTGGGAGAAAAAGTAGTATGAGAAATATCGCATTGCTAAAAAATTTAACTTTTCAGTTACTATTAGTCATTTTGGGTAGTTTACTTTTAGGCCAATATCTTCCTATTATTTACAAATCCTTTTTCTTAGCCATCAGTCAAAGTTTAAAAGAAGGTTTACAATTTTGTTTGCCTATTATTATTTTTGTATGTCTTTTTAGTAGTTTGGTAAGCAATCAAGGGCGCGCTTTTCGGTTTGTTTCTCTTTTGTTGCTGGCTGTTTGCCTATCTAATTTCCTATCGATTCTTGCTTCTTATGGGATTGGGGTTGTTGGGCTTTCTTTTGTTGGTTTGGCACCGGAACAGAATACCTCTAATATAACTGTACTAGAGCCTTTATGGGGAACACATTTACCGACTTTAATTTCCAATGATATAGTTTTACTGTTGGGCTTAGTACTGGGGTTGCTATTTTCGTTTTTACCTTATCAAAAGCCGGTGGAATTGGCTAACAAAGCCAATCATTATGTTACATTATTTTTGAAAAAGTTATTTATTCCATTACTGCCTTTGTTTGCTTTAGGATTTCTTCTTAAGATGGATCATGAAGGCGTGTTACAGAGGGTAATACACAGTTATGGTCCCATTATTATATTAATGATATCAGGGCTTTTCTTGTATTTGGTGTTGATGTTTGGTATTGCTGCCAATTTTAGGCCAAGACTTTGGTTGTCTTATATGAGGAATGTATTGCCAGCAGGTATTTTAGGTTTTAGTACCATGTCCAGTTTAGCAACCATGCCCGTTACGATTGCGGTTGCAGAAAAGAACACGGGAAACTCTGAGTTATCAAGAGCCATTATTCCTGCCACGGCGAATACGCATATGATTGGCGATAGTGTTGCTATTCCTATTTTAGCGATGGCTGTCTTATTAACTTTTGGTCATAGTTTACCAACCTTTCCGCAGTACTTTATTTTTGCCTTGTTATTTATGGTGGCAAAATTTTCTGTGCCAGGTGTCCCTTGTGGGACCATTTGGATTTTATTACCGATTTTTGAAAAAACCTTTGGTTTTACCACCGAGATGTCGGCTTTTATGGGGTCCATCTTTATTCTTTTTGATTCTTTCATTACCGTTGGTAATGTGGTCGGGAATTCTGCATTAGTGATTATTTTAACAAGATTAATGCAATGGGCGCCGAATAGAAAGCCAAAAGAAGCAGTATTAGTGTCGGATTTCGATGCTTAATAGTTCAAACCAATTTTTCAATTTCAGTTTTAGATAAATCTGTTGCGATAGCAATCGTATTAATATCTATTCCTTTTTTCTTATAGTTAACTAGGTCCTTTAGGACTTATTTTTGTAGTTTTGGATAAATCGCTATCAGCATCTATAACAGGAGTTTTGGGTGCTGGTTCGGGTGCTGCTCCTATCAATGAAGATTGTCTTGAAGCTGTAATTTGTTGTTGTGGCGTACTCGATGGAATACTGGGATCCTGTGAATTTGAAACTTGGCATTTTTCATAATCCTCGGTTGCGTTTTGCCAATCCTCAGCTGTGCTAGTAGTATACTCTGCCTCATCATTTGCTTTGCTTGCGGGGTCCACAACATTTTCTTCAGGTTTATCTTCTTTTGATTTGTATTGATCGGAAAGCTCTTGCAGTTTTTCTCCTGCATGCACTATTTTGTCACCGATGCCGGTAATAAAATTTTTAACTCCTTCTGGTGTAGCATGGACGACTGCTGCAACTCCTTTGGATATGACAGCAGAGGCTGTTGCTGGCAAAGCACCAACCGTAGCAGTGACAGCATTAGCAATTATGGAGGATCCAGCAATAGCTACTTTAATGATGGTACTACCGACAGCTATGGCAGCAGGAATAAATACTGGCATATTGTTTTTCTCCTTTAATTGATTCAATTAAGTTATTGAGTGATGTAAAATTTGATCTAAAAACTAGAGTTCATATAATACGCCTCTTATTATTTTGGATAATTGAAAAAGGATATTGTTCCTATGGCCCACGTAAAATAGATGAAACTGGAGAGTGTATATGCACATTATAATTAGTTAATTCAGACATTGCCAGATATGAAAATAATAAAAGAGGATTATGATGTCTCTGATAATATTTAGAGTATCGTTTATTTAAATATACCGTTCGCAGTCATCATCGAATTTGCGGAACTTTTCCATTTAAAAATACCTTTAACATCGGGATCATCATCATCGTTCAGAGTATGCTTTTTATTATGATCGAAGCCCTTACAATCATTTGATTTATGGTATTGTAACGCAGATGCTGCTGCAGCCATATCGGATTTGTCGGGTCTCTTTTTAGATTTAAGCATACTATTAAAGATAGGAGTAAAGAATGCTTCTTTTTCTGCTTTTTCTTGTTCTTTCGCAGCGGCTACTTTTTCTCTTGCAGCTACCAACTGTAATGCCTCGTTGAATACGCTTGCCAATACGGTATTTTCGTATTCTTTTTGCAGCTCAGGTTTATGGCCTAAAATCACTTGTTTAAAAAAAGTTTCAATTTCAACTATTTCAGCGTGCGACAGAAATTCAGGCCTGGTCAATAATGAAAATAATAATTCTATCTCTGTTCTAGTATATATAAATGTTGCGCCTAGCCATTTTAATTTCAGCAACAAAATTTTAAAAGTATCGGGTTTTTCCATAGCGGCAATGTTAATGGGGTTGCGCCCTTGTTGTACTACTCCTAGGCGCATATGATACAGGCAAACATTCACATTTCGACTTCCTTTAGGATTTATAGGAGTTGTTTTATCTTGGATGAGAAGTGAACGAAGCTTATCAGCTTCTTTAGCGCATAATAAAATAAATTGATAAGTATCCGCTATATTGATGGGTTGTCGTATCATCATGAAATCAAAATCTTTTTGATGAAAATCAAATGCTTGCGGTTGGGTTGTGGTAACAAAAAAATTATGGGTACCATAGAGTAGGCAGGTAGGGGTAAGAAATTTCAGAACAGCTGCGCTACCTATCAACGCTACAAATGAATAAACTTTATTATCAATAAAAAATTGACGACTATTAAAAATATTATGGGATTCTTTCCAGGGCACATAAAGTGCAACTTGTTTATGTTTATTTTGATCATAATAATTCACTGCAGTCTCTTGATCCATTTGCACTTCAACCGTTTCTGTTGTGGTAAATTCTATTGTTGCATTGTCAGCAGCTTCACTTCGCATGGTCATTCTATCTGGCAACATACTAAGATTAGGTGATAAAGCCTTCTGAATGATTGCGTCTAATTTCCCAACCATACTCAGAATTTGTTGCGAGATGAAGTTCTCTGGTAAACGGACGAGCAAGGCAAAGGGGGCAAGGAGTTTTAATTTATACTGTTGTAAAATATCCTTTACATCCAAATCTTGTTCTAACATTCCAAATTGTTTATAGGGTGCATCTTCTACAATAGATTCATACAAGGAATACAAGGGGGCTAGATCAGGATGTCTATGATGTTTTAGTGGGATATGGTTTAATATGCCGTCACAGGTTTGTAAAACAAGATCGCGCATTTTATGTTTGACTGACAGCAAATTATTGCGCGGCATATGACTCGTGCAATTAATAGAAGAATATAATACTAAATCGAGGATATCTAATGGATGACCAGCATTTGCTTCAAAAGAAGAGCCTAAATACTCTAGAATGAGACTAATGCAATGTTTGGTTTCTATGGGTTTAGCGAGCAATTCAATACACCATTCTTCTACGCTTTTAATATTAAGTGTATTTCTAACAATACTATCCATTTCTTTCGGCATTAATATCATAATGGTTTGTGCCCGGTCCAGCCCACGCATTCGCCAAGGACCCTGAAGAAGATCTCTTAATAAAATATTTTTATTAAGTGTTACCCAAGCAAGTGCGGTTGTAGATTGTACAATATCGGTTCCTGTACAGTGGCGTTGATCATAGTAAGTAAAGCATTGCTCGGGTGGAATATCATGTTGAAAATAAGCAGTAGCTTTTGTCTGACCTTCTTTTAATATGAACAAATTATCTCCAGAAAAATAAATGACTGCTCTAATTTTATTTGGACCCTGTTTAAATCGATTCATATTTAAAATAGCCAAGGCTAATTTTTTATTGGTTATATTTTTAAATAAGGCGCCCACATCGATTAAGGCGTTGGCTTGACCGAGATCCATCCTGTCACTTAGATCTTTTAATAATTGCTCAGAATTATTGCCATCCACGAATTTAATTGAATGCTTGTTTTTATGGTATAAAATGAAAATAGTCTTCCCATCCACGCCTGGGGCCATATGGGTCGTTAAACGATCATGATAGGTATCTTTATTCATATGGGTACCAGAATAGCCATTTACATTTCTAAAGGGGGCCAATAGGTTTTGAGAATCACTGCCATAATGTTTGCCTAAATAAGAAATTTTCTTTAAAACAAATCTTTTTAGGAATTGTAATACTTTAATAGTACTATTATTTAAGTCAGATAAAATATTTTCCATTTCCATTTGGCTAATGGTAAGTAGATTAACAGGTTGCCATTTTGCGCCAAAAATATATAAAAACGCTTTAAATGCTTTGGTATCTTTTAAGCTAGGTCTATGCGGTAATGATAATTCTACAGCACATTTATTTTTAAGGGTTTTGATTTCTTTCTGAATAAATTTAAGGGGCAACCTGATTTTGATGTATGTTTGTGTTGTACAATTAAGCAAAACACGATAATTTCCAAAGCGAGATCCTATTTTGGGTTTGTTTGCACATTCATAAGGGCCTGCCAAATCATCAAAATTGGGATCATTATTATCTGGGAATAAGCCATAATGCTCGTTATGGTTTTCACTGAAAGTGAATGGTGCTGTATGATTAATGAATTCTTTCAAAAATGCGAATGCATCTTTTACATCGGGGGCTAAAGATAACAAACGATGCGTAAAAAGATCGGATTTCGTTTTATCTTCTAATAAATAATCAATAGCAGTTTCATTAAAAATTTTATCTTGTGCGCATAGCAAAGTTTTCAAATCCTTTAGAATGGAGCTTTCGTGTTCTTCAGTTTTTATTTTTTCGATAAGTTGCTTAACGAAATGAGGTTTAATATTCTGATATCGCGACGGGGTAAATAGAAGACTATTTTGATTATTGGAATCAAAAAAGTCAAAGCTCATTTTATTACAGATTTGGTTATCTGTTAACAAGGTTTCATATAAGAAAACAGTTAAGTCTATTCTATCCGAATTAATTTTTATTAAATCGCTGGATGAAACATGAACTTCATGTAAATGATTCAAGCTTGTATCGACTTCATCCATCATTAAATAACCCAATTTTTTTAAAAGAGCAAATATTTTTCTATAGGTTACTAATTTCATTTCTAGATCTATTTTGTTCTTATTTTTTTTAGGCATGGCTATATTCATGTTTTTCTCTGAATCAACTTCATCATCGCTGCTTGAATCAAGAGAAGAATCAGTATCGATTTCGCTAGAATGACTTGGATTATCATCTGAAAGTATGCTCTCTATTCTACATTTTTTTAAATACTTTCCTAAATTTTTATATTGTAATTGCAACTCGCGAAATTTTAACATAAAAAGGTGCATTTCTTTGTCGGTCATGATAAGAAATGCTTTTTGAGGGCCTACATGTTTTAACTGATGATAAATTTGTTTTAAAGATTTGACTGAATCTCCATCCCAGTTTATATGGACGGCCTTGCGGTCAAACATTTTTTGACATTCTAGCTGTAAAATTCTAGAGATCGTAGGGAAAATATTTTCAGGCAACATGATTATACTTAAGTTAAGGCCATTCGCTCTTTTATAAGCTGTCAAGGGCAATAATACCTTTGTTTTTCCACTACCCATGATCATTTGCAAAACATTTTCTTGTTGGTTTTTGTCATTTAAGAGCTTGTCCAAATTTTCAACCTGATCTTTGCGCAATAAAAAATTATTGTGATATTCAAAAACTAGATATTCTGGGTGTAAAACAATATTGTCCTTATAGGATCTTGTAGAAGTGAGTTCAAAATAGAAATCCTCTATTTTCTTTTTTACTTCTTCTTCATTGGCAATTTTTTTCGTTCCGGTTATATAATCTTTGAAAGACTCTGCGCATTTAATGGCTCGCTCTATACGTTGCTTTTCTGTGGCCACCAATAAAAATTCTGTTATAGATTTGTCTAGAGAATTAATTTCAGCGTCTGTCAAACATGCATTTTCTTTTTGATAAAGTGTTTTATCTTTTTGTAAATAGAGAGGTATAAGTTCTTGTATGCTTTGCTTTAATAAATAGTCTCCGGACTTTATTTTAAGACGAATCGGGATTTCTGTTTCGTTCGATGGAATTTTATTGATTAACTGAAGGATAGCATCTTCCATCGTTTTAAGCTGTTTAGCATAATTTTCGGAATGACCTTGTAGATGAGATAAAAGGGGAATAAACCCTTCTTTTGCGATAGTAATCTTATCTTTTTTATAGGTTGCCGCAAAATTTATGATATCTTGATGAATTCTATTTAATTCACGTTTCGTTAATTTGTCATTAAAACTTGCAGCTGTTATAGCAATTCGCTTTAATAAATCCTCTGCTACTTCTTTAGGAATTGGCAGAGGCTCGTTTTTTAGGACGGATGTAATATTTAAATTTGAATTGAAATTCGAAATTGGACAGGCGTTTAAAACGACTGCTGCGGGTTTATTAACGGATAGAATAGCCGGTAATGTATATGGAAGTTGTGTCGGGTACTTTTTAGCCGCAACCAAACCTAATGCATGGTTATGTATGGCAGTCCACTTATTTATTAAAGATAATATTTTATCGTTGTCAGTGGAGTCAATATCTATATCTAACAGTTCGTCAAAAGGGGGTAACTCAAACGCAGGTTGTATACCAAGAATGTTGCCAAGTGGACCAAGTTTCAGACTTAATTGATAAAGAACACGTAAAATCGGTATAAGAAAATGTGTATCATCTAGGAATTCTAATTTTTCTTTATAATACATATACTCGTTGTAGTTGGATAATTGTTTTTGCTGCATCTTTTCATAAGCAGTCCTTATAAAAGGATAGTCATGTGTAGCATTTCGACTTAAAAAACTGGTTTGCTCGTAATGGACTGCTGTTTTAAATGGGTTCGATAAACCTTGGCAGTCCGAATTGAAACGGCTTTCATCAAATTTTATATTACAAACTATATTATCTTGTGTTGCTTGATTCAGCTTCTCCTCTGCTTTTAGTCTCAATCTGTCCAGATTCAGCGTTAGTAAGGGTGATGCTTCTTTGATTGAAAGTAAGTGGCACAATTTAGAAAAACATTTGCTTATTTTCTTTTGAAAATCAATGGCTAAGTTTGTTTTATATTTTTCTGTGGCTGAAAAATATTTTTCAAAATTTTGTAATATTATTGTATGTATCTCTGCATTTTCATCAAGCAGGTCACTTTTTATGGTCTTAGGTGAATAATAGGATAAATTTTCAAAAAGCACGTAGAATGTTACTAGAGTAATGCACGCGTCATGGCTCGTTTCTAATAAATGAACTAAAGCGCCGATTTCTACTTTAGAGTATTTCGATAATTTAATACATTTTTCCAATAGTATTTTCTTTGCGCTTCTGATTTTATTGCTTATTAGATAAGCATAGGCTAGTTTTATATTGGATATGATGCTATGGCTTTGTAATTCTCCATGAGAATCCATTTTAAATGAATATACGGAATCAGAAAAAAGTAATACCATTTTTTCGCCGGCTAAATTTTCTAAAAATAAATAACGCGCCTTAGTTTTTAATAAAGGAACAAATTGGTTTTTTGAGATAAAAAATGATGGCCACTCTATGCTGGAAAATAGTGTTCTTTTACTCTTTGTTATAATATCAAATCTATGATTGTAGTTTGGAAGTAAAACCTGAATGGGATTCGTTGCTTGCATTTTTTAAGATATGATATTGAATGTCTAAATGATAAAATAATGAAAAATCATTTTTTTCAAGATTTTTATTAACTAAAAATGTTTTTTGCGTCAATTCTGAAGAGTGGTATTCCAAGCTGCCATTGTTATGGGAAAATCTAAAGGAAATTTGACTGTTTTGATTCAAAATCAAGACGTTGTTGGTAGTAATAGATTGCCAAAATGTGAGTTTTTCGAATGAATAAGGACTAAGACCGGTTTCCTCTATGGGTCTAAATAAATATTGTTCATTTTGAATTTCTCGGATAATGATGCTACCACTATTGTTAGAATAATGAATAGAATAATGAATGTAGTTTTTATTTCCATGTTGATCAATGAAAGAATAATCATAACTATTTAGTTTTATTATTTTTTTAAGTTTTGAAGCATCAGGAAATAATGTTTTATTTAGACTGGGTATATCGCCTTTCCAAATAAAGCCGCCTTCTGTCAATAATTCTAAATGAGTTATATCGAAGCTGTATTTTTTACAGAAACTTGTTATTTTAGGAAATTTACTTAATTCCCAAATTATTTTTCCTTCCAAGGCTTCTTTATAATGCTCTGTAATATAAGCATTTAACTCATGATTAACCCATTTATTAAAAGCAGCCTTATCTTTAGATTGCCATTGATATAAAAATTGAGAGATTTCAAACTGAGTTGTATTGATTTTGTCAAGCAAATAATTATCTATTTCTTCTCTATCGTCATCTAATTTATTTATTATAAAGGTTAATCTTATTAATTCATTGATATTATCAAAGCCCACGTTTTTATATATGGTCATATTAGTAGCTAGGCGTTCTACTGCAATAAGCGTCTTGTCTTGATCTGAAATATTTTTGATTGTCTCTAGCTCTAAAAAATGCTTCAGATATTTTGGATAGGTATGTTCCTCAGCGATTATTTTATTATTTTGACTAAGATTTTTCGCACATTCTCTAAAAATAACGGCTAAACGCAAAAAGTATAAAGAAGGTTGTACCTGGCCCAATTCAAAAAAATATCGATATCCATTTGCGATAAAAGTATTTAATATTTCGATAATGGATTCGTCAGATGCGATGGTTTTGCTCAAAATGCTGGGTTCAAATAATAATAGATAACATAAAACTTGATGTTTTCTATTATCAAGTTTGGCCAGATTTGTTGTAAAATAATCGATGGTTTTATAAATTTGTAAAGTTTTATCATCCGGGCAAAGCAGCCTTAGCGTTTGTCTAAGTTCTTCCCTATTTAGATTGATAGTAGCATTATCTCTTTCATCTTCTTCTTCATCCTCGCTTTCATCATCCGATTCTGTATAAGTTAATAATTTATTGTGGTTTTGTCCGGGCGCTTCATTTAATATGTTTGAAGTTTTACTTAATAAATCTCCCAAGTCTCTCAGCTCATTCTGTTTGCATTGAAATATTTTAAAATAAGTTTTTTTAATATCTAATTGGTTAGCTGTTGCGTTTAAGGTAGTTGTGTCCATACTATTAAATAAAAAAGCTAAGCTGGGTTCTTCAGAAAGATTTTTTGGATTCAAAATAAGATGAATTTGTAACTTCCAATAGGGTTGTTTCAATAATTCTTCATCAGGATGAAATAAGGTTGTTTGAGCTAAAAATAATCTTGCTATGTAGGCTGTTTGTCTGAATAATACGTATTGTTCAGGTAAAAATGGTTCTGCGTGGCTGGTTGCTGCAAATGCAACTAGCCAATGCAGGGGAATAGATGCATTTTCAACATTAAATTCTTCAACAAATGCTTTTTGTATGGTGTTTTTCAATATAGAATTGGTCTTGAGCAAGGTTTCAATATATTTAAGATCAGCTGAATTAGAGTTTTCTGTGACTACATAAGGAGAAGAACTAGTGCAAAAAGGGATAGAAAAAAATGCTTGATTATCATTTTGAGTTTGATTCATTTTTCTAAAATAGTTTAATACATTTTCATTGTCTTTTTCAATTTTTGCATCTGCAACAGCCATAAAAAGACTTTTTGCTTTCTGTGATTTGATATGATGCGTCAGGTAATCAACCGCAATGTGGATGTTTTTAAAATGTGAAGTTGTATATAATTGATGCACTATACTCAATATTTTTTGTACATAATAAGTTTGTTTTATCCATTCATATCCTCGGAATGAACCCAAGGAATGGTACTTGCATTGCACCAAGTATTCGCATAACCTTACTAAGCTTTTAACTATTCTATTGGCTTCATCCGTTCCAAATGATAGCCAAAATGCAATTTGGCCGTTTTCTTGGGTATCGGGTGGAGGTATGAAATATAATATTTTATCGATTACGTGCTCTGCTGTTTTATATTGTCCTGCTTTAATAAGTTCATCTATCTTTTTTAAGCATGTATTAAGTGATTCATGGATGTTTTTAACAGTTAATTTGCTTATTTCTGCTTCAATGGAAACATTATAAAATTCAATAGGCTCATTATCCTCATCCATTTTTTTCTTTAAGTTTTCTGTATCGATGGCTGGGAACACAAAAGGACTATCTTCTCGTAATAAGGGTGCTTGTAATATTGCATGAGTTGATTCTTCGTTATCTGCTCTATTTTGGTTGATGATTTTTTCTACCGCCTCAATCACTAATAAGCTCTCTTTCGCTTCCGCCAAGCTTAAAATATTTGCAGTGATATCTTTATCGATACTTTCCGAAAATTTACGAATGACTAATTTCATTATTTTTGCCAAATCATTTCTGTTGTTTTTATAAATTAAGGCATCAAGCGTCCCTGTTGCTTCTATATAATCTTTGAATAATTTCAATAGTTTGGTTTCTAATAATGGATTGTCAAATTTTAATTGTTTAAGGCGCTCTAGCTGGCTATGCATTTTTTCTTTGGATAATCGAGAAAAGCTAATATACTGTAAAGATAAATCGCTTGCCTTGCGGCGATCCTGGAGCTCTGTTATATCTAATATATTGCAAGCCCAGCTGTCCAAACTATTTAGTCCTAATTTAGATTTATTTGGTATATTAATTTCGGAAAAAAAGTTATCAGGATTACGTTTAAAAATTATTATCTCTAACGTTTGGTTAATACAATCTATCATTTCTTTTTTTGTTTTTCTTGCATCGGCTGCGTGATTGTTAGTGTTGAGATTTTGAAATTCGAATTGTATTTCTTTAACGGTTTGTAAAATAGATTGATACAACCTTACGAATTCTAAATTGAGTGTCGAATTTTTCTTTTGTTTTGGTAGATTCTTTGTTGAATTTAATTGAATAAATTTTCTCAATAAATCCATGCGCATACTGTGTTTAAATAGTCGATATTCTTTTTTGTCTGTATGATATTTAAAAATGCACATCAAACTTTTGTAAGAACAAGTGCCACTTCGTTGCGGTTTTTTAAATTTGTTGTAATTCTCCGGTGTTTGTATTTTTTCGCCAAAATGCTTGTGAATGGCAGGCAAAAACTGTCGATAAATATCATCTTCATTAAAACGATGTTCATTTTTAATGATGCCTAAAATCTGCATTTCGGCATGATAAAGCCAGACATTGTTTCTAAGTAGCTCGGTAGAGGTTAAATTTTTCTGTTCTACGCAAGGGCAACATTTTAAAACAACCGTATCCGATTTTCCGATGTCCGCGATTCTTTGATAAAAGCCCACACCCGCACCCGAATTAAAAATGCGCATGGAGTATAAAGGAATAGGAGTTGTTCTTTCTCTTTCTATTTCATAATATATGGCATGTCCAAAGGGAAGGGCGCCCCACCCGCCAGGAATAACGAGTCTTTCACCTAATTTTAAGTTTCGAATTCTATTCGATATATCATCCGCCAAGGATTGTAAGATTTGGGTTTGTTTTTTGGTATTGTCTGGATTTTTATTAAATGTTTCGCCATATAATTTTTTTGGAAACTGGAGTTTGGGTATAAGCCCCCTCTCCAGTTCTTCCTTGCTAGAGGTCATTTGTACATCTTCTTCAAGATCAGCCATTTTGACTATGGCGTTCATTCGTTTTCGTTCTAACAGTACTGTTTGCTTTAATGGTTCGATAAATAAAGCAGATTTTGGAAATTTTTCTTTATGTGCTTCTAGAAAGCTAATAGTATAATTCATTATTTCTGTTGCGCTGACTCCTTCTAATGATTCATCATCGAAACTCATTCCCTCAATAAACGAATCACCGAAAAAACTAGCGATTAATCTTATATTGGTCTTGTCTTGGCTATTTTTTAGGGAAATAGATGGCGATGCTGACGAAGATGAAGAAGATGAAGAAAAAGCCCCAGAACCATTAGAAATTCCGATACCATAAGCCAGAGTGCTATAAACGCCAGCAGTTCCCGCAGCGGGGAGGGCAGTCTGGGGGGACTGTGCCAGAGCAACAGTTCCAGTGGCTCCCGCAGCCCAAGTTTGCTCAAAACCGCCTTTCATATTGGCATCATCATTATATTTTTTCGATAGTTCAGCTATTTGTTCTGGATTAAGCATTATTATTTCCCACTCATTTTATGAGTAATTATCCAAGAGTTCTGTCAATGCCCCATATGAGGTCTGTAGCTTATGATTATTAATATAAGTTTTCATTGTAAACTAGTTTAAAGGTGATGGCAAGATGGAATAGGCCGGCAAGATTAGTGTATTGTAAGTTAACTTTATTATAATTTTTAGAATGTCCTTTATTTTAACGATTTGTTAACAATATGCATATATGAATAAAACCCCGCTGCCTATGGCGATTGCAAAGTCCATCAATTTTGGATAAACTACCCAGTCTTTAACGTTAATAGACAAATTGAATTTATTTATAATGAGGGTCTTTTATTCATGGTGGTGATTCGTTTGGCACGGGGCGGTGCAAAAAAACGTCCATTTTATCATATAGTTGCAGCTGATAAGCGCTGTCCTCGGGATGGACGCTATATCGAGCGTTTAGGCTATTTTAACCCCATTGCCAGTGGTCAAGAGCAGCGGGTAAAAATGGACCGAGAACAGGTTCAGAAATGGATCAAGAACGGGGCTAAACCCTCTCAGCGTGTGGCAACTTTGATTGCAGAATGGGATAAAGCTTCATAATTTATTTCTAGTGATAGCCTTGCAACTGATTATTTTGGGTCGTATTGGTGCACCCTTTGGGATTAAAGGCTGGGTGCATGTTCAGTCTTTCTCAGAAGATCCAGAAAGTCTATTGGATTATCCTATCTGGCAGCTTTCTCTTAGAGAGGGCTTTAAAGCATATAAATTGCTAGAGGGTAAAAAGCATGGCAAGGGTCTGATTGCATTACTTTCATCCTGCAGCACTCGTGATGATGCCGCTTTAATAACGAACGCTGAAATTGGCATTGAACGAAGTCTATTACCGGAATTACGCGCAGATGAACATTATTGGGCAGATTTAATTGGTTTAGAAGTCGTCACTGAAAAAGATGAAATATTGGGCCAAGTCGATAGTTTATTTGAAACGGGCGCTAATGATGTTTTAGTGGTCAAAAATGAAAAACGTGAACATTTAATTCCCTATGTGCCTAAAGAATATATTCTCGAAATTGATTTGGTTAAAAAAAAGATGCGGGTTCGCTGGGACCCAGAATTTTAAAATTCTTGTTCTTCAGAAAAGTATATACTCAAAGCAAACGGATTTTAGGCTAGGCGCGCATCCCCCGAGCAAGCGCATTGTATAAAAAATACATGAGCATTGCGAGAGGGGTGCGCAACAACACCTGAAATCCGTTTGCGAAGAGTATAGAAGTATTAACAAGATCAAGTATTATCAAGATCTATTCTTAATTGGAGTTTTCTGTGTGGTGTGGCGTTGTGACTTTACTCCCCGATATGTTTTCCGCCTTAAATCTAGGGATCACAGGTCGTGCCATTGAAAAAGGCTTAATTAAGCTCTCGTATTGGAATCCCCGAGATTGGGCACATAATCGTCATAAAACAGTGGACGATCGACCCTATGGTGGCGGGCCAGGGATGCTTATGGGGGTTTCGCCTTTAAGGGAAGCGATTCAAGCAGCAAAAGCAGCGGCAGTTCGGTATCAATCTCACATAGAAGCAGACTTATATCAAAACGATCAGCGAGTACAAGCGGAGTCAGTACAAGCAGAATCAGAAATAGAAGCAAGCGCGACTTCAAGAACAGTGATAAAACCGCTCAAAACGATTTATGTTTCTCCTCAAGGAAAACCTTTTACCCAAGAAACTGCAAAATGTTTTTCAACTGACTTTAACCTGTTATTTGTTGCAGGACGTTACGAAGGGATAGACGAACGCCTAATTGAACTAGAAATGGATGAAGAATGGTCCTTGGGGGATTATGTGCTCAGTGGTGGTGAATTAGCCATTATGGTGATGTTGGATGCGATCATTCGACTTTTGCCTGGCGCTTTGGGGCACGAAGACTCTGCCAATGAAGACTCTTTTTCTGAAGGCTTATTAGATTGCCCGCATTATACCCGCCCCGAAGTGGTTGCCGGATTGAGGGTGCCATCAGTGCTTTTATCGGGTGATCATGCTGCAATTGATCAATGGCGCTTACAGCAGCGTTTAGGAAGAACCTTTTTAAGACGCCCAGATTTGTTGAAAAAGCTGTCCTTAGATAAAAATCAGGAAAAATTGTTGCAAGAATTCTTAAAAGACAATAAAATATCGGTGGATTAATAGGAGCGGACAAGACAATGAATACCAATACGATTATTCAAAGAATAGAAGCTGGTCAGCTAAAACAGGATATCCCTGAATTTCGAGCAGGTGATACCGTTGTAGTCTCAGTAGAAGTTAAAGAAGGAACTCGGACACGGGTTCAGGCTTTTGAGGGCGTGGTGATTGCTAAGCGAAACCGTGGTCTCAATTCCGCCTTTACCGTTCGCAAAATATCCCATGGAGAAGGGGTTGAGCGTGTATTTCAAACCCATAGCCCAGTAATTAAAGGGATTGAAGTGAAACGTAGAGGTCATGTTCGTAAAGCTAAATTATATTATTTACGCGGTTTAACCGGTAAGGGTGCTAGAATTCGTGAACGTTTAGATCTACAAGTTCCAGGAAACGATCAAGCATCTGCTGCTACCCAGGTTGACGAAGCTTAAAACCTTATAAAAGTTATAAAGCTTAGAAGGAGCTTCTCATAGTTCAATTATTTCTGAATGCCCTGTGGCTTGAACGGGGCTTCAGTGTTAATACCCTTTCTTCTTACCGGACAGATCTCAAACAATTTGAAGCTTGGCTTATTGAACAAAAAGCTTCCTTACTTGAAGCCAAAAGAGAACTGATTCTTCAATATTTACATGAGCTTGCTCAAAAGGGCAGTCACCCACGGTCCACAGCTCGACTCCTCTCTTGTTTACGGTCTTTTTATAAGTATCTATTAAGAGAAAAATATTGTTTAATTGATCCCACCCTCGATATTGTAAGTCCAAAGCTTGGGCAATCTTTACCCAAAAATTTATCTGAAGAGGAAGTGAGCGCACTGTTAACTGCTCCTGAGGTAGAGAGTCCTCAAGGACTTAGAGACAAAGCGCTTTTAGAACTTTTATACGCTACAGGATTACGTGTAACGGAATTGGTCACATTAGAGATTGAACAGCTTAATTTACGTCAAGGTGTTATTCGGGTTATTGGAAAAGGGAATCGCGAACGATTAGTCCCAATTGGCGAAGAAGCTATCCATTGGCTGACAGAATACATGAAAAAAGCGAGACCTACTTTTCTAAAAAATGATCTAATTAACCCCTATGTTTTTTTAACAAATCAGCGTAAACCATTGACTAGACAGGCATTTTGGTATCGCCTGAAATATTATGCTTTTAAGATGGGCATTGAAAAAACCATATCTCCTCATACCTTAAGACATGCTTTTGCCACCCATCTGGTTAACCGAGGAGCAGATTTACGGATGGTGCAGTTACTTTTGGGCCATGCTAGTCTTTCGACTACTCAAATTTATACCCATGTTGCAAATATTCGGTTACAGGAATTGCATCAAAAGCATCATCCTAGGGGGTAATTGCATGGTCGGGGTCAATGCATAGTCGGGCTTTGACCCTAACAACTAGAAAGTTAGGCCAAACTGTTCAATACTATACTCAAAGACTCAGCGTGCTTATGTTCTTGTAGGGATGAAGGATTTTTTATGAAATTTTTACAGAAAAAACGATTTATTGGGATTCTATTATTAATAATAGGTCAACTGTTTTTCAATAGTGCTTGGGCGGATGATAATTCCTCAGGGGCAAGGGAAAAAAGAGTAGCTGATCTTAAACAGAAGTTAGAATACATCCAATATGGTGCCACAAAACCTAAAGCTGTGGTTTATGTATTCACAGATATGAATTGCAGTTTTTGTCGTAAATTACATCACGAATTTCCAAAATTGGCTGATCAAGGAATTCAGGTGCGTGTTTTGGCCATGCCAAGACAAGGGCTAGATTCTCCTGGCTTTAAAGAATGGGTGTCGATTTGGTGTTCCAAAGATCAAAACGATAGTTTAGATCGCGCTATGGAAGGCGAAGAGATTGCCCCAAAAACCTGTAAAAATCCTATCAAGATGCATTATTCTTTAGGACGTAAATGGGGTGTTATCGGAACGCCATCTGTCTTATTTGCGGATGGAACATTAAAAGCAGGTTATTTTTCGGCTGACAAATTAGCTAAAGAAGCTATTAAACGCAGTGCAGCCATGGAAAAAACAGAAGAGAAACCGAATGATGAAAATGAAAAATCTTTAGAAAAAACAACTAATAAGGGTGAAGAACAAACAAAAGGTGGTACGAAGAGTAAGACCAAGGCTAATACAAAGAATAATAAAGATAATAAGAAAAGTAATGTAAAAGAAACTCAAGATAACGCAAAAGAAAAGACCACAGAAAAAACCAAAGACATGAATGCAAATGAAAAGAATGGCAATGCTAAAGCTGACGAAAAGAACAAAGACAAGGATATAGACAAAGATAAAGATAAGGGCAAAGACAAAGACAAAGATAAAGATAAGGGCAAGGATAAAACAAAAGAAAACAATAGTAAAAGTAGTGATGCAAAAGGGGAAGGCAAGGATAAATCAGCTTTAGATAACGCTAAAAAGGATGATTAATATGCGGGTTCTGGTTGCAGATCAAGATGTGGAACATCGAATCGAACTGGTTTCTTATTTACAATCTTTAGGTCATACCGTCCAAGAAGCGCTCGGTGAGCGTGAAGTGATGGAAGAATGTCGAAAAAAATGCCCACAACTCATTTTTGTCGATAATGAGCTTTCTGGAGTTGCGGGTACCGAGATTATACGCCAGATTCGATTATTAGGCGGCCATGCTACCTGGGCTCCTATTGTGTTAATCGCGAAACAATTAGATGATGCAATAACGGCGCAAGCGATTGATGCCGGTGTAGATGATTTCTTAATTAAACCTTTACCCAAACTACGGGTTTTAGCAAAAGTGCGTTCGGCAGAACGATTCCAAAATCTCAAAGATGAAGTTTTTGCTGTTACACACAATTTGGTCGTGGCAAATAGAGCTTTAGAAAATATTGCAACTCAGGATGCTTTAACCGGTATTGGAAATTCGAATAGTTTTGATGATGATTTGGAGCATAATTGGTTTGAGTGCAAGAAAAACAATGCACCTTTAGTTTTAGTAATGAGTAATCTGGATTATTTTCAGGCTTATAATCAAACTTATGGTGCAGCTAAAGGAGATGAAGCCATCAAAAAAGTGGCTGAAGCTTTAAGATCCGCAATGCCCAAAGGGAATCATTCTTTGGCGCGTCTCACAGGTGAAACCTTCGCAATAGTATTGCCTAATACAACAGGGGAAGAAGGGTTAAAGATCTCGGAAACATTACGAGGAGCCATTGATGCCTTACAAATCCCCCATATTAATTCAGGTTGCAGTGATCATGTCACAGCCAGTTTTGGCTTGTCTTTGGCAGAACCCGGTCATTTTACAAGCCCTTGGGATTTAAAAGAAGCGGCCGATTATGCCTTATTTCAAGCAAAGCATTATGGCCGAAATCGCAGTTATTTGGTGCCTGCTGCGGAGGCCGCTCAGAAACAGGGAATTAAAACTTAAGCGAGGTTTCAGCTAATCTCAAAAACTTCATCGAGTGTTTGGCGGCCATTTTCAAAAAAATTTAATTTTTATATGATATTGATTGATTTTTATGTAATTAATATGGTAGCCTTTGAAACTTAATAAGTAAATTTTATAGAGCCTAATTATCCATTAAGATTAAGTTAAATATCTGCATTTAATAATAGGAGTTTAATATGTCCACTCTAGCTGCAACTATCGATAAAAAAATAACCACAGAAATGAGCGAGGAAACTGAGTTAAAAATTAAAGAAGAACATTCACATAAATTGGGTCATAAAATTGCTGATGAACTTTTGGCTAGGTTAAAGAAAGCGGTAGCCGCGAAACAAATAGAAGAGCTTATTAATATTCGCTCAACTTTATTAGAAGTAATGAAAACTGCTTATCAAAATAATCAAGCGGAAATATTTGCCCATATCATAAAGAATTGTGTTGAATTTTGCCGTTTTGCAGCAGAAACGAAAAGTTACGATAAAATCGTCATTGCCTTGGGTTTAAGATCAGAAGAACTAGAAACATTAGAATTGATAATTAAAACATTTGATAAAGATGCCTTAGGCAAAATTGCATTCTTTATTATAAATTTACAATATTTGGAAAAATTTAGTGAAGAATTGAATTTAAATAAAAATAGTATTTCTAGCTTTAAGGAACGTGTTTACGATGCATTAGAAAAGCAAGGTTTAATTTGCAGACCTTCTATAAAAAATTTAGAGGAACTTCAAAAAACACTAGCCAAGGAAATGCCAGATATTTTAACCCTAGCCGATGAGGCAGCCATTGATGCAAGATTAGTCCAGATAGGAAAAAATTATTCTGAACTTCTTGATTTTCCTACCTTTGAATATTTATATCTCAATAATCAACCGAAGTTATTGGCTCAGTTTGTATTGACAGTGATTTGCCCAGTGATTGACTTATATAGACAGCAGCTTAGGCCTGTCAAAAATGCGGGTTCAAAACAAGAAAATGAATTAAATCAAAAACCAGTGGGTAGTGCTGGGACTATTGCTGCCCATTCAAATATAACTGCAAACGGAAACTCTGTTACTAGCTCTACAGCTATTAACTCCAGCGCGCCTTTTGTCGCAGCTGCCACCAACAATAAAGATGTTTTAGATTCGAGGAAAGATATTTTAGATAGCAAGGCAATAGCGGATGGTCAATATCAAAATGACAAGATGCAATTGTATTTTATCCGTATGGCAGCGGGTGCTTTAGAAGCGAATAATACACAACTCATGGTTGATTTTATGAGCCATGAAAATAAGCCATTGATATTTTATATATTCTCTATCTTTCTTTTGGGTAATATTGCCAGAAAAAATAATTCATCGGCACTGGTTTTAAAAACCTTTACGGATCAATTGTTGTCTGAAGGAGCTAAAGTTTTAGGCAAAAAAGCTTTGTTACCTACCTGGGATGAGGTTAATAATCATTTGACTCAAGCCCTACAGGTCAGTGATCTCAATCAATTGAAAAGTAGTATTGCACAAACATATCTTCTATTTTGTGAGGCATTTAGAGTTAAGGATAAAGCTCAATGTGTGAAAGTACTTTCAGGGGTTTGTCAAACTGCAATAAATAACCCTTCCATGGAAAAGCTTTTAAGCGGCCATTCAATGAAATTCGATTTAAGCAGCGATGAAATCAGTTTCATGATAAAAAATAAGCGTTTTGCTCTTATGTTATGGTATGTGCTGGATGGCTTAGCAATATCCGAGAGTCTTGCCCCTCTTTTTAATATGCAAGAAGCCGAAGTGCTTGATTTTAAGAAGCATCTCTTTAATTCAGACGTTGCCTATAAACATGTGGAATTATTTAATGACATTCATTTTTTAATAAAACAGGCATCGCAATGGATGGAGAATAAGCCCTCCAAGTATTCTTTGCCAGAAATTACTTTTGAAATAGAAGCCATGTTGCGTGATGCTTTAGAACATCATGAAGATAGGCATTTTGCAAGTATTATAGAGGCATTGCTGCAGTTTTCTGTAAAGGCACATCAGAAAAAACAGGACAAATTTTTAATAGAAATATTTGAGTGGAAACCTCATCAAGTGGCGCCATTTTTCCACGCGCTGGATAAAAATGATCCCATACTTTTGGGGAAACTTATTACTGATTTTATCTTGAGAGATGCTATCGAAACGCTAAGTGAACAGTCCAAAGAGCGAGTTTCTGAATTTTATATTACAGACGAAAAAATACGTTTAGAAAGAGAAAAGCTAGAAAAATATTATATAAACTTTCAAATGCGAGTGTATGCATGGCTTGGTGTTAAAAACAGTTCGGAAAATTTAGGCAACATTTTACCTTACACTAAATCGAATAGGCTGGAACAGTCGGGTTTTAGGGTTTCGCCGGAGGCAGTGGTAGGAGAAAAACCGTCTGAAACTTGGATGAGGGTCTATAAACCCTATTATGGTGAAAAATACAATAAATTGGCTCAATGCTTTCAAACAAAGGACTATAAGCAGTTTGCCGAGGTCTTGGTATCCATTCAGAAAGATCTCACCCAGATTTTGATGACGGAAGGATACAATAAACTCTGCACGGCATTATCGCTTTATGCCCATAATTCTGATGGCAATACATCCGGTTATAGAATAGAAGTGAATCAGTCAAGAATTCAGTATATTGCTCTCCTGCTTGAAAAAGTGAACCTTGCCTCATTTGCATATTTGCGTCCCAGCCTTTATTTTGAACTGATGGATTTATTAGACTTCGACACATTTGTTTATTATGACGCTCAAAAAAGAATAGGGTTTGGGGCTTTTAAAATTCAAATAATCGAAATGCTGAGCAATGGATTAGGGCTCGTTTTGCCCTCTCAAAAACATTTGGATGAATGGAATAAATTAGCAGAGCAGCAACCAAAAAGCATTCAAAAATACTTGAGTTGTAATTTATTAGGTAGCCATATTAAATATCACCTTCTTAAAGCTCAATTAGGTGGAAGAGCCGGTATAATGTCTGCAAAAAATTTATCTCATTTAGTACAGTCTATTATTTCATTAAATCACGCGTCATATAATGCTGGTGAATTGGAATTGAGGAATTCATTTTTTGGTTTGACCCCATCACAGAAGAGTGCTTTATTTAGTTTATTTAAACCGGAACAAGCAGGTTTGTTAGCATGGGTTTTATTAGATTCTAAATTTTTCGTTCTTTTCGCAAAAGAAAATGGTATAGATAAAGTTGAACTCAATACCATAAAAACGCTTATATATAATAGTTTGTCTGAAAAACCAGGATTCCAACCCGGTTTATTAATGGCCGAAGAGGACTTAAAACAAAAATTTGAAGTGGCATTTAAAAAGGCCGATGCAGATGAATTGCAATTATGGGCATTACATGGTATAGCTTTATTGGGTGAAAATTTAAAGGCAAGAAATTATCAAGATTTTGCTAAAGTTATTCTTATGTTACTTCCCTATTTGAAGCAATTTCCTGTTGCCCACTCATTAATTGCAAATATGCTAGATTGGGATGAAGAGGAAATTAAAACCTTCTGTGTCCTGCTGAATGAAAATGAACAGGATCTCATTCTTTATTTCTTAATAAACAGCGCGATACAGCAACATAGTCAAGAAATTGCTCTAGATCCTACTTTGGAAGTCCAGCATGCAGCAACATTTATGAAAGCTTTGCAAGCTCATTTAACGGGCCTTGGTATTTCGATGCTGAGAGATCCTGCCCAGGTTGCACAAATAAACCAAAAGCAGCTAGATGAAACCCATAGCAAAAATTTAATTATAAATGAGCATTTTATCAAAAGAATCCAACTGGAAACCTATTATTTACTGAGACATGCCGTTGTGATTCAAGATTGCAAGCAATTTGCAGAAATCATAAAAAATATGATTGATTTTGTTATGAAAGCTTATACAGCCCATCAAGGCTCATTTTTAATAAGATTGCTAGATTTGAACTCTTCAGAAATCTATCTTTCTGATGATCGTGCAGTATATCGCTATATTCCTAAGTTGCATGCCGAGACCCTGTTTAAATGTCTAGATGCAAATGACAGGAATGGTATCACACAATTATTTATTGATCATTTTCTCGAAATCGCTTCTTCCTCTACGCAAAAATATCATTCATCCTTATTTGTAGACACCAACTTCAAAATAGCAATTTATGATGCTTTAGGGATCGTTCCTCTGAATCTTTATAATCCACAATTTATTAATGTTGAAAAGGAAAAAACCTTTATTGTGACTGCCCTTAAAGATTTGGCCAATAAAGGGCTGAAGTTTGAACAGTACGGAGAAACCTTAGAACGTTTTTCAAAATCACAACCCATTGTGGCTGCTTTAATACCGCCTACTGCATCGGATAGTGACAATTATAAAACGTTATATAAAAACATGAAAAAAATATGGATGGAGCATTTGCTTGCGCATCGATTTGGAGTGAGGGATGAGCAGTTAGAAGGCAGTTATGCTGTGACCATGGCTTCAGAACTTCAAAAGGCCTTTGTTGAATTTATGAAAAATCCTGCCTATGCAAAGACATTAGAGGATATTAGAAAAACTGCCTTTAGTGATCTGAATGAAGCAGCCTGGAAGCATATAGTAGATAGTATCCAACAAGACATCGCTGATATTCTGCTGCAGAGTGATAATGAAAAATTGCAGAAACGTTTGAGTCAAGCTGCTAAAGTTTCAGGGCAAGATACAGTTGCAATTCCCGTGTTTTTGAATTCAAAAGATTCAGAAAAAAGACGTTGGGCACACCTCACGGGGGCAGTATTCTTTTCGGCGGGTGCTAAGCATTATTGTATGTTATCAGATCGCGGGGGTGTCATCGATGAAAATTATAAAAACAGCGGCATTACCTTATACAGTGTCGCAAAACCAGAAAACATAGTGAAAGCAGCTCAGCTTTTGCATAAATCGAATGAAAGTGATTTTACGGTGGACCATTTTAATGCAGCCATAGAGCCCTTAACTTTGCAAAAGATTTTTCATATTAAAAAGAAAATTCAAAAAAGCGGTAATTGCGGATGGTCTTCTTCTGCTAAGACTTTATTATGTTCTATTAGCTTTGCGAATTTCTTTAAACAATTTGCAAAAAATGATCCAAAGGTCTTAGATGAAGCATTAAATGCAGCCAACAGAGTTGCGCTTATGTTTTATAAGAGCTTTTCTGGCACAGATAGGGTCTTATTTTTACAAAGCTATTTAGATTTTTGTAAAACGAATGGTATTGAGGTTCATCTGCATATGTTGGCTCAGATTTTCTTAAAGTCTGAACATCGCAAACATCGTCAAGACATTGTACAGATGATTGCGCCTTTAAAATTAAAAGACGAGAATATAAAAGTGGCTCAAGAAGTCTTACTCAAAACGTTTTTTGAGCTTGTTTTAGGATTTTCTGGTATTCAAAGCTTTTTAGATATCGATCTTAAGTTCCTTTCAGAGCACGCTAAAACCATCATGAATGCTTATTTAAAACATGAAAAAGAAGAGGTTCTTATTAAGCTGGTTGAAGCGGCCGTAAAGGCCTTGCATGAAAAGTATCCAGAAAAGGTTATTCATAATAAGACATTATTGGATAATCATGTGGCAACGGCAACAGCCGGAAGTGCTGGAAGTGGTGGAAGCAATGGCAGCGGTAGTGGCGGGGCCTCAAACGATAAGTCGGCCTCTCATGTGAATGGCAGACTTTATTTAAATCAGTTTAACGCAAAACCCGATGTTCAACCGAATACCAATGGTGGAGAGTTAATTCCAGGCGCACATGTGCATAAGGTACCTAAATACCGGTGATGATATCAGGGGGAAAAATGAGTAGCGAATTAATTATAGCTGTAATAACAGGTCAAGAGGATCCCTGTTCATACGTTACTAGAAAAAGGAGCAGATCCAAACTATAGAGAAAATGGCGTAGGTTGGACTCCACTGATGTGGGCAGCTCGTAATGGTTATCTAGACATTGCAACTGAACTACTTGATTTCGGTGCGAATCTTAATCCTGATGATGGGAGTCAGCATCCTATTTCTCTCGCTTTATGCGGTGGTCATGGTGATTTAGTAAAATTATTTATAGAACGAGGGTTCGGAGTTAATACTCCAGTCAATGATGGATCTACTATTTTAACCGATCTAGCTATGACTGCTGCCTTTTCTACAAATGAAATCGATCTCCCCTGTAGAAATAATCCAAATGATACATCAGTGGCAACCGCAGAGTTTTTATTAAAAGCTGGAGCCGATATTAACTTCGTCACACCTATGGGCACGGCCTTAATGCGTGCTGCTTTTTCAGGATATACTCCTTTAGTCGAATTATTTTGCAAACAACTCAAAATTAGGTTTGATTTGTAAAACTCTTTAAGCAATTAGTATCTTTAGGTGCCAATATAGAAGAAAGGGATAACGAAGGCTTAGGAATTTCCGAATTAGCGGATCTGTTTGAAAGAGATAACCTAGAAATTTTCACTATCTCAGGTGCCTCATTAAAATTATTTGCAGAGATTAGAGCCGGAGTCCTTACTCAGCATTCTTGCGCAAAGTTTTTGAAATTAGGAGCATATCTCAATCAAAGAACTGAAACTAAAAATACAGCCTTACATTTGGCCTGTATTAATGGACAAGTTAATGTTTTAAGAGCGTTACTCGCCCATATTGCACAGTTATCAACTGAAGAACAAATGGCATGTTTAGCAGCGAAAAATAATGTAGGACACACACCTCTTGACGTTGTGGTTGCAAGAAAATCTAATCCTCATTATATGGATGTTTCTGCAGAGACGGATAAGTTATGTAGCCGCATCTTAGTCAATGCAATACAGCGATTGGTGAATTTAACAGTTTTTAAAATTAAAAAAATACCCAAAATAGCAGATTTACCCCAGGATCAGATAACTGATATTATTGAATTTAATATGCCTCGCTTTGCATTTAGTGATGCAGGAATGATTCTGGTTGGTGTAACCATACTAAAAGCTACGCTCTCCCCAAAGATAAATGACTTGGCTAAGCAATATCAAAAGCAGATGCAACTACAAAAACAAATAGAAATGAGTACACAAAGCAAAACAGTTCTAGATATTAAAACCAATGCAGACTATCAGAACAATAGAGAATCTAGTCTTATCATGTTTAATAACCTTCATTCTGTATGTTTATCAAATGATATCAAAGACGAGCATGATAAAGACTTTTTGTTGCAAACCAAAGGTGCTGCAACAGCAGGGACTATGACAACTGTGACTGCAGCAGGTGTTATTACACCTGCTGCCACGACTGCCTCGTCAGCTGCTCTCGCCACTGCTGCGACAAGTAATCCCTTTGATCTTCTTCATACCCTAGGTGATCCACAGGCTAAATTAGATCTTGATAACAATTCATTTAGGTCTTCAACCAACTTTTCAATTGCACCAGATGGTGAGGTTATCGTTAATTTTAGTGTGACTATACATGATAACCCTGTTTTACCACAGCAAGCTAATGCCAAAACACTTGCATTCAAAACTCGACGATTGGCAGAAATAGACTATGCAGTCGATCAATACGCAAAAAAAATTAAGGATTTTGAGAATGGAGGAAATAATCATTCTAAAGAGCTTCATGAGGCATTTGGGCTGCTTCAAGAACATGCAGACTTAGCAAGACTGTTCATTAAAACCGCAAAGAATGAGATTACATCTACACTATATAAAGCAGATTGTTGGAAGAATTACAACAAAGCATTACAAAGAGTTATCGGTCGATACGAAGAAGCCATACTTCCTTCGCAATTATTTACCATTACTTTTTCTTGAACAATCAATCTCTTTCGGATGCTCGTTGTCTTTTAAACATACTGAGGAACAACAAACATCATTATTAATTAATCCAAACCAAGGTTCCAACCGGTACGGAATTAAAAAGTGAAATAACATCATCTGCGCTCATATGCACACAACCTTTGGTGCTTGGGAAACCAAGCGCCTTTTCAAAGGTTGTCCCATGAATATAAACGGCTCTTTTTTCGGTGTCGACAACTCTTCCAAACCAATCTCGACCTTTATTAAAACCTGGCTGTAAGCCTTCTAGGCGTAAAATTCGAGTGGAAATATAATCTTTTTGTTGCAGGATTTTGGGTAATTTTTTTGCAGTAGTGCCCACATATTGTCGACGATTAAAAATGCCATATTTAGGAACGCCATCACCAATCTTTTCATTAATACGATGCAGTCCGAGTGGGGTTTTAAGAGAATTTGCCGCTTGTCCAAGTCCTTTTCTGCCTGTGGCGATAGTATAGGTTTTTTTGACTTGATCATCTTTGATAATAGATAAAGTTTGTTTTCGGGCGTCTACCACAATAATTTCACGAGTGGGCCCGACCCCCATTTTTTTATGTATGTATTGACTCACTTGGTTGGGAGAAAGATAAGGAACTTTGGGAGAGCAGCCAGCGGAAATAGAAACGAATAACAGTCCAAAAAAGGTTTGGAGTAAGATGGGCAGACGCAGTGTTCTGATTCTGTGTAATATCACGTTGTTTTTCTCCTTAAAACTTCAAATACAGCCTATACCTAATATTGTTAAATTCTAGGACAATATCCCGATTTTTTTTTAAAAGATCAACTTAAGTTATTCTCTTCGTAAACGAATGCGTGGGGAAAATTTTGCTTAGGAAAATTTTATAGGCTGTAATCTGAATTTTGACGGCATTGTTGTAAGTTGCGGTCTGCAGCACCTGGGGGCAGGGGTTTCATTTATAAATTAATAGTGGTACACTGCGGGCTTACAAATATTATGTTGTATTTGTAAGTGAAATCATGGGCCTTTGCCCATTTTTATTTCTCCTTGCCTTACTGATTTATTGTTGGAAGGCTTACTTAAACCATAGGGAGTTTATTTGATGTCTATGCGCCATTATGAAATTATATTTATGGTCCACCCCGACCAGAGCGAACAAGTTCCAGCCATGCTAGAACGCTATCGCTCGAATATTGAAACCAAAGGGGGTGCCATTCATCGTCTTGAAGATTGGGGTCGTCGGCAATTGGCTTATCCCATTAATAAGCTTCACAAAGCTCATTATATTCTCATGAACGTTGAATGCAATTTAGAAACCCTCACAGAACTCACCAACGCATTTCGTTATAATGATGCAGTGATTCGTCATGTCGTCTTAAATCTTGATTCAGCAGTGACCGAGCCTTCTGCCTTATTGAAAGAAAAAGATGATCGTAGAGAAGGTCGATCTGGCAGAGGACGTGAACGCGGTTTTGATAATTTCGACGATTCTTATAACTTTGAAGAAGATCAAATCGCTGGTTAATGAGCTAGAGAACTTAGAGAAGGGGAAGAAAAATGTCTCGTCAATTTCGTCGTAGAAAATTTTGTCGTTTTACCGCCGCGAATGTTAAACAGATCGATTACAAAGATCTGGCAACATTAAGAAGCTATATTACTGAAAGCGGGAAGATTGTTCCAAGCCGTATCACTGGCACCAAGGCTCGTTATCAACGGCAATTAGCAAAAGCTATTAAATTGGCACGTTATTTGGCTTTGTTACCTTATTGTGATCAACATAAGGTTTAAGCAATTTAAAAATGAGTAATGAATAAGAGGTGATATTGTGCGCATTATTTTACTAGAAAGAGTAGCTAAATTGGGCAATCTAGGCCAATTGTTGAACGTGAAGCCAGGCTTTGCTCGTAATTATTTGATTCCTACTGGGAAAGCTTTACCCGCGACTGCTGCTAATATGGCTCGTTTCGAATCACAAAAAGCAGAGCTGGAAAAGGCAGCTGAAGAACGTTTAGTTCAAGCGAGAGGACGTGCAGCTAAATTGGAAGGTGTTGTGATTTCAATTGCAGCACAAGCAGGTGAAGAAGGGCGTTTATTTGGTTCAGTTGGCGTGCATGAAATTGCTCGAGCCTTAAAGGCGGAAGGTCATGATGTCGCCAGAACAGAAATTCGTCTTCCAGCACCCATTCGTATGATTGGTGATTACGAAGTGGAAATTCAGATGCAGGGCAGCGATTCTACTACTCAGCTTAAGATTTCCGTCGTTTCAAATTAATCTTCATGGGGCCATGTCGTTACTGGTTACATAACGTGAGTCATGTAACCAGTAACGACATGGCCCCTTCCACTACGGATTAAATATGGTTCATTCACCCACCCTAACCCATTCAGAACTCAAAGTTCCACCTCATTCCCTTGAAGCAGAACAAGCTGTGTTAGGGGGATTGATGCTGGATAACCAAGCTTGGGATAATGTGGCTGAACGCATCACTGAAAGTGATTTCTACCGTTTAGATCATCGTAAAATTTTTCGAATCATGAGCGATTTGGTTTTGCAATCTAAACCGCTAGATATCATTACTGTTTCAGAATCTTTAGAACGTTGCCAAGAATTAGAAAGCGTGGGTGGTCTTGCCTATTTGGGTGGGCTGGCCAAAAATACGCCTTCTGCCGCCAATATTGCTGCCTATGCAGATATTGTTCGGGAACGGTCAGTTTTAAGACAATTAGTGGAGGTGGGTGGCAATATTACGGAATCAGGGTTTGATTCTAAAGGACGCTCTGCCATCGAACTATTGGATGAGGCAGAAAGAAAGGTCTTTGCCATTGCGGAAAGAGGCGGACGAAATAATGATGGCCCTACTATTATTTCAGAAGTGTTAGCAAAAGCCGTTGATCGCATCGATGCTTTATTTCAGGCTAATTCTCCTATTACAGGTATCACTTCCGGTTTTAATGATTTTGACCGCATGACGGCCGGACTGCAGCCGGCAGATTTAATTGTGGTTGCGGGTCGACCTTCTATGGGCAAAACCATGTTTGCCATGAATATTGCAGAGCATGCAGCAATCAAACATGAAAATGCAGTACTTATTTTTAGTATGGAAATGCCTGCGGAATCGCTGGCCATGCGTATGTTGGCCTCCTTAGGACGCATCGAACAACAACGTATTCGCAGCGGACAATTACATGAAGATGATTGGCCTCGTTTGACCTCTGCTATTAGTATGATGTCCAGTAAAAAATTATTAATTGATGATACTGGTGGTTTAAGTCCTTTTGAAGTGCGTGCAAAAGCCAGAAGAGTGGCAAGAACCTACGGGGATTTAGGTCTTATCGTGATTGACTATCTGCAATTAATGCGAGTGCCGGGTCATCATGAGCATAGAGCTGCTGAAATTTCTGAAATTTCTCGTTCCTTGAAATCCTTAGCAAAGGAATTAAATGTTCCGGTTATTGTGATTTCTCAGTTAAATCGAGGACTAGAACAAAGACCTGAAAAACGACCCATGATGTCGGATTTACGAGAATCGGGTGCTATTGAACAGGATGCGGATTTGATTGCTTTTATTTATCGAGATGAGGTCTATAATAAAGACAGTCTTGATAAAGGTACGGCTGAAATTATCATTGGTAAACAAAGAAATGGTCCGACTGGAACGGTTCGTTTAACCTGTCTTGGCCATTATTCACGTTTCGAAAATTATTCATTGGAAAATCGTGCGGTACTCTAAGCAAACTGATTTTAGGCACAAAACGGCAGGAAAGCCGTTTTGTGCCTAAAATCAGTTTGCGAAGAGTAAGGAAGGAGTCTATGGGGCGCGCGCTAAAAGCGACTATTAATACGGCTGCATTAAAACATAATTACCAACACATAAAACAAAAAGTAAATCCTGCTCAAATAATTGCGATGATCAAAGCCAATGGCTATGGACATGGTTTAATTAATGTGGCAAAAACCCTACAGGAGGCGGATGCTTTTGGGGTTGCCTGTATAGAAGAAGCCATTTTACTACGAGAAGCAGGCGTACAAAATCGTATTGTATTGATGGAAGGGTTTTTTGATGAAAAAGAAATAGAAGATATTATTCGATTACAATTGGAACCCGTCATACATCATCGAGCACAATTAACTGCTTTAATAAGTCGAGAACAACACAATAAACCAAAAGCGTTGTACGAAAAACAAAAAACATTGGGCGAACCCATCAAAATTTGGGTAAAAATAGATAGCGGTATGCATCGTTTGGGTTTTTCTTTGGCGGAATTCAAAGAAATTTATCCTCTGTTGCAAAAGCTCCAAAATTTGAACAACATTCAAATCCAAGGCTTTATGACGCATTTTGCCTCTGCGGATGAATTAGATAACAGCAAAACGAAAGATCAAATGCAGGCCTTTCAGGATTCATTAAAAGATATACCTGGAAATCGATGCTTAGCGAATTCTGCCGGAATATGGGCTTGGCCTGATTCCCATGGGGATTGGGTAAGGCCGGGCATTATGCTTTACGGGGCTTCACCATTTACTCATCAAGTTGGCAAAGATTTAGGTTTGATTCCTGCTATGGCTTTAACTACCTCCCTGATTTCGATTCAATGGTTAAAAAAAGGAGATAAAGTTGGCTATGGGGGCATTTATACCTGCGAAGAAGCGATGCCCATTGGAGTGGTTGCGGTAGGCTATGCGGATGGTTATCCTCGACATGCGCCCACAAACACCCCCTTATTATTAAATGGAGGTAGGGTACCCTTAGTGGGACGTGTCTCCATGGATATGATAACAGTCGATCTTCGTTCTCAGCCCAATGCAGCAGTCGGTGATCCCATTGAGCTTTGGGGACCCAATCTTCCCGTTGAAGAGGTTGCTTCTTTTATGGGTACTTTGAGTTATGAGTTATTAACCAGCCTTTCCCGTCGTGTTCCAATAGTTTTGATTTGATGTCTCAAACTAGGCTTGAATTCTAATACAAGACCCCCATATTAGCACTCGTAGCAGTAGCATAAGAGTTCTAAATCTGGTCTCAGTGCTAAATCTACTCTCAAATGTGATTCATTCAGTTACATAGAGTAATTTCTTGGAATTATTTTGGTTTTTTTAACAAGCGATTCAAAATAGTCGTTTAGGTTTAGGAGGAAAAATATGAGCATGAATATTCGTCCGTTGCATGATCGTGTGATTATTCAACGCATAGAAGAGCATAAATCTGCAGGTGGAATTGTCATTCCTGAAACGGTGGGTGATAAACCGCAACGCGGAAAAGTCGTCGCAGCTGGTCCTGGGAAATATGAAGAAGGTAACCTAAGAAAGCTAGATGTCAAAATTGGTGATGAAGTTCTGTTTGGTAAATACTCCGGAACAGAAGTAAAAGTGAATGGTAAAGATTTCTTAGTAATGCGTGAAGAAGACATCATGGGTGTTGTGGAAGGCTAAGTATAATCGAATGTTTGAAATGTCTTTAAATGAAAATGTGTTAATTTTTGGAGGAAAATGATTATGGCAAAACAAATTAATTTTGCTGCACCTGCTCGTGAACGCTTATTACAGGGTGTAGTGAGTTTAGCTCGAGCAGTGAAGGTTACTTTAGGACCTCGAGGTCGAAATGTGGTTATCGAACAACCTTTCGGTTCCCCTAAAATCACAAAAGACGGTGTGACTGTTGCAAAAGCAGTCGAATTAGAAGACAAAATAGCCAATATGGGCGCGCAGATGGTGAAAGAAGTGGCGTCCAAAACTTCTGATGATGCAGGCGATGGTACTACCACCGCAACTGTTCTGGCTGAAGCGATTGTGATTGAAGGACATAAAGCAGTAGCTGCGGGTATGAATCCCATGGATCTAAAACGCGGGATAGATAAAGCGGTTACAACAGTTGTGGATCATTTGAAGAGTATTTCTGTGCCTTGCAAAGACAGCAAATCCATTGCACAAGTGGGTACCATTTCTGCTAATTCCGATGAATCCATTGGTAATAGTATTGCTGAAGCTATGAATAAAGTCGGCAAAGAAGGTGTGATTACCATTGAAGATGGCAATGGTCTAGAAGATGAGTTAGAAGTGGTAGAAGGAATGCAATTTGATCGCGGTTACATTTCTCCTTACTTTGTGAACAATCAACAAAACATGAGCTGCGAATTAGACAATTCTTTCATTTTATTGGTAGACAAAAAGATCTCTAATATTCGTGAAATGTTACCTGTATTAGAAGCTGTTGCCAAGGCAGGGCGTTCACTCTTGATTATCGCTGAAGATATTGAAGGTGAAGCTTTAGCAACATTGGTTGTAAATAATATACGCGGCATCGTTAAAGTTTGTGCAGTTAAAGCCCCAGGTTTTGGTGATCGTCGTAAGGCCATGATGCAAGATATCGCTATTTTAACCCATGCGAAAGTGATTTCTGAAGAAATTGGTTTGACGCTTGAAGCGACTAAAGTAGAAGATTTAGGAACTGCTAAACGCGTGATTGTAACAAAAGAAAACAGCACCATTATTGATGGTGGTGGTAAGAGCGCAGAAATTGAAGCTCGTGTAAAACAATTACGCACGCAAGCCAGTGAAACCAGTTCAGACTATGATCGTGAAAAATTGCAAGAACGAATTGCTAAATTATCAGGCGGCGTTGCTGTGCTAAAAGTAGGTGCGGGTTCCGAAATCGCTATGAAAGAGAAGAAAGCACGAGTGGAAGATGCATTACATGCAACCCGTGCAGCGGTTGAAGAAGGTGTTGTACCCGGTGGTGGAGTTGCTTTAATTCGTACCATTGAAGCCGTGAAAAAACTCAAAGGCGACAATGAAGATCAAAATCATGGTATCAACATCATCCTTCGTGCATTAGAAGCTCCATTACGTCAGATTGTGGCGAATGCCGGTGGTGAACCTGCCGTTGTTGTAGAAGGCGTGAAGAAAGATGGCAAAGGCAATACCAACTATGGTTACAATGCAGCGACAGGTGAATTTGGGGATATGGTGAAAATGGGTATTTTAGACCCCACTAAAGTAACCCGTACGGCTATTCAACAAGCAGCATCTATTGCAAGCTTATTGATTACCACAGAATGCACTGTCTCTGAAGCCCCCAAAGCAGATAAAGAAAGTGCTGCTGCTGGCATGGGCGGCGGCATGGGTGGTATGGGAGGCATGGGCGGTATGGGTGGAATGGGCGACATGATGTAAATGATGTAAGAAATCATGTTTACCTTGACTCAAACGAGTTTATGACTCGATAAGAAACCCCGCGAAAGTGGGGTTTCTTTTTTTGGTTCTTCAAAAGTAAGAATGCAAGTAAATATAATGGTTTTTGATGGGTTTTCTGCCCGAGCAATCAGAAATTACTTGCATCGATGGGTTGTTTGGTGGCTTAGAACAGCTAATATTTGGAAATGCGAGGAATTATTAAATTGGCTCATTCTCTTGTGGGACAACAGTCCTGCGGCAATAAAAATTGCAGGATTGTTGTCCCACTAAGCCCGTTCGTAGTTTCAATAGGATTAGTTACAATAAGATTTTGAAAAATCCTATCAGGTAAATAGAGTTGATCAACAGCCCCATTGGGAAAATAGATCCGCGATAGGTGCCGTGGCGTATAATTTCCTTCGGGGACAAATTTTGTCTTTTCAAAAAGTAATATCCACTACCAGAAGTCAAGGTTCGTCATAAAATGATACAATCTCAAAAATAATATTGTTTAGGAGATTGTTATGGAAAATTTGGAAGTCTTACAAAAAACTCTGGTCGAAGGCGATACGAATATGATGGGAAGTCGATTAGCTGCTCAACATATTGTTCAATTTTCAGCTTCGAACTTGCCGTTTGATACTGAAACCCGGGTTTTATTTAAATCGATATTATTTTTATCAGAACCTAAGAATGATGCAGTATCCCAAGCAACGGTTTTTGGGCTTGGGGAGCCATTTTATATTTCCTTAGCCAATGCAAGAACAATGCTTTCTATAGACGAATATGGCCACCATAAGAAAAAAAATAATCTTGGAAATAGTTATGTGGCTAATATAGGACAGGTTTTCTATAAGGCCTATGGAGATAACCCTCAAGTTGATCCTAAAGGCTTTTTAGTAGAGCAGTCAGTATATCAAATGAGTTTATTATTAGGAGAGAGTATAATTGCCCCTACACGACTGTTAGTGGTTGAGCTTCAGATTAAAGACAATAATCAGAATCAAGAGAGATACATTAAAAAAAGATATATGGTTCAAGCAGGCTTGGCTGTTATCGGTGAGCATTTAGAAGATGTATTATATTTGTCAGAATGCATAGAGAAACTTGAAATCAGGTTAGAAAAATTAGCTAAGGGGCGATTCAGACAAGATCTGCCTGGTCTTTTAAACGAGAACTATTACAACGAATGGTTAAAGAACCAAAAAATCGATAATGAAAAATTATCTTTGGATGAGGAATGCAACTTTTTTATTGACAAGCTATATAAGCTAGATATTGATCAGAGACCATTAGATTATCAAAAAGAATGGAAAAAGGGTGATTTAGAGAGACATTTGATAGTTAATTGTGGTTTGAGAGACGAAGTAATTCTTCCTACATTGGCCTTTATGGACAAATATCCTGAATTGCGTAACCAAGTGAAACTAGAAGATTTGTTTAGAATTCCACATTATTTAAGAGTGATAAAAAGACTTTACCCAAACATGTGCGAAGATATAACCAAAAATAATGCCGCCATCGATACGTTATTGAAAGAAATCTCAGAGCTCTTAAATCGATTTTCTTCAGATAATATTTCTAAACATTATTTATTAGCCTTTTTGACAGAGCCTCAAGATCACAAAGGCGATAATTTTATGGTTCGTATCTACAGGGATAATATTGGAAATATTGTTTCTTTAGAAATAGTGGGCATCGATAATGATAAAGCTATGAAGGGCACAATATGTGGGTATAAGTTAAATGCTGCTGTTAATAATAACATGGATTATGTTGTAGAGACAAAAACTTTATTGTATGGGGTTGAGCAATTTTTAAATAAAAGATTTACTCATAATGTGTGTTCACAATTTCTAGGTACGAACCCTGCTATTTTTATCCATCGCTGGCTTAGTGCTATGGTTGCCTATGTGTCTGAGTATCAAAAATTATTAACGGAAAGTTTTCCTAATGTAAAATACTTGGATGAGCAGATAACCACTTCATTTATGGAGAGGGTGAAGGATCGTTTAAACATTTTGCAAATGAATTTTAATAAGAAGCAAAAGGACAGAGTCGAGATTACACATCAACAAATGTTGCAAGACTTGGAGCCTGTTTTAGGAAGATATTGTCAAGAATTAAGAAAACATCAGTGTTCATCTAAGGGCTTTGAGTTAAAAATTTTTAACAAAGAAAGGCCTTCCGTATTGAAATTGTTGGCTGGGCGACTGAAAGAATTGCATCAAGGTAAAACAATTCATGAGATCTTACAAGGCGTGCAAGCACAGCCATTCGTATTTTCTACATATGATGATGCATTAAAAAGGCATGCAGAAAGATATGGTCTATTATCATGTAGACCTCATTATTCTTTGGACATCTATCTGCGATTATTAATGCAAGCGGTTACTAATCGAGTAGAATTTTCAAGATTGACCGCTCAGGAAAATTTTCTTAAGCTTCAAAAGTTAGACGATATCACTGAGCAACTTAGAGTAAGATTGTCTAACTTAGATGATGAGAGTCATAAAGATGTAAAAGAAGAGGTTGAGGGATTAAATAATTTTCCCTTAGTGTCAAAAGTAAAATTTGATGAGTTTAAACTAATATTAACTTTTGATGTTTTTGCAAAGTTTTATGCCCTGTATTCAAACCGTTTTATTAATTTTATTCGGTTATTTCAAGTCGTTTTTATTTTTGTGTCTGAAGATGAGAGGGTTCTAAATTGTTCTGACTCGGCTGTGTTATTTAAAGTTATGGAGATCTATAAGAAAAAGAAAATGTCATTAATTGGAGCTCAACTCATTAAAGGATTATTAGCATACGGAACACCCGTCCAAAAATTTCTGCCAGACGGTTCTACGATTCTACATTTTGCGGTGTCAAATTGTTCAGAAGCAATACCAGCCTTAATTAAAGTTGGTATTGGGATTCTTCAAAAAGATATGACAGGAAAAACAGCTTTAGATAAGGCTCTTGAAACATCCAATTTAGAAGCAATACGAATATTATTATTGAGCGGAGCTGGTAAGGTTATCGATATTAAAAATGGATTAAAATTTGTTGAACAACATTTTTCTGATCCCTCTTTATGTAAGATGCTGCTCAATCAGAATATATCTTTGTCTTGGAATTTTGCATTGAAGAAAATAAGTCAACCTGAAAGAACTTCTTCAAATAATAAAGATCATTCAGAAGAAGTGCAAATAGAGGGTTTAGGCGGGATAGAGGGCTTGGGGGGAATAGAAGAATTAAGAGGCACTAGATACCTATGCCACGAACCACGAAATCGTATTTTTCCAAAAGGGGTAGCATTTGGGCTAAAGAAAGAGAACCTATTTGGCCGTAATAAAGTCATGCATTTGCATTGGCCAATAGGTAATGGTTTATTTGCTAGCATCTATCTAAAAGAAAAACCAGAATTTGCGGGCAGAGAGATTATGGTGCATCACCTTGCCTACCGTATTTTTGGTTTTATTACACCCCCAGTAGCGCTATGGCGCTTTTTGAAACCTGAGGGTTTCTTTGGCACTACGGAGCGAGGCTATCCGATTCTTGCGAGCCGATCAATTGAGGGCAATACCTTACGTGATGCGATAGATTATCATCCTCATCAGCTGAGTCAATTAGATAAACAAAGTGTGTCTGAAGCGATTATTTTAGCCATGTTCATTAATCCAGAAGATGGAAGGGCTGATCAATATATGCTGCAACCGGTGATAGAAGCAAATCAAACTCGATATAGATTGATCAGTATCGATAATGAACGGGCTTTTGTTAGACCTTTGGCTGTGTCTGCGAATGGACGAGAAATCGAGGATTCAGATGGCCTGCATATTAAAACCATATTATTTTGTTTAGATGAGATGCAGGAACCATTACATGAAAAGGTGAGAGAGCGTATATTAAGCCAAGAGTTTGATCCATTTTCCTTACTTAAATCTTGGATAGAGGGCCTTAGACAGGAGCAGATGAAAATGAGTGGCAGGATAACTGGCCTTTTTCCTGCTTCAGAAATAAAGGCCTTAAAGGACAAAGGGATCTCGTTAAATATTGAGTTTAAACCGAGTATTGTAATCAATATCTATCAAAAAATGATTCGTTTGCAAACCGCATTACGTAAGCATCCATTAAGCTCAGGATTAAGTTTATTGCGTTGTGTATTACCAAACCTCTCGGTGCGTTATGTGGATGCTCATCAAAAATTTCATACCCCAGATGAACGATTTAATGCCTTAACTAAAGATTGTTTTGATAAGCAACCTGCTAAGGATCCCGAATTTCAACTTTATATTTTGCCTAAATCCAGAATAAATTTACAGGCAACGCCTCAAATTGAGGGTGGAAACGCAATTATTCTACCGAAAGAAGAGAAAATAGCGAGTGCGATTAATGCCTATTGTGTGCGTAATGGGCAATGGGTGACCGTGGCTGGAAGAATAATAGGTTTAAAAACAGCCCGATTAAATTTTTCAGTCCCATCTTATATAAATGTAAAAAAAAATGGCCTTGTAGAAAAAGATGAAAAATCTAAAACTGAAGTCGAAAAAATAATACAAGGTGCAATTACCCAAATAAAAACTGTAAAACAACAATTTGTAACGAAAACCAAACCTGGATCATCGCATCTATTACTGGATGAAGAGGGCTTTGAAGCTGCCAAAGAGAAGGTTGAACAAGACTCCACTCCAGAAGTCGCTTTGCAAAGATTAGAAAGCGTTCATAAAAACCAAACCGAGCTCAAGGCAATACGGGATGAATTGCAACAAGGTGAAACTAGTAGATTTTTTGCAGGTGGCGAACAAAAGTTGTCTAATGACCAAAAGGCAGCCATACTCAACGGTAAAAATAAAATTAACAATGAAGGTTTAGAATTCCCTAGCATCGATTTTAGCTCAATGAAATATTCTAGTGGTGCGCCTAATTTAACGATGCAATCAATAGTATTAAAAACATTTTATGGGATAGAATTTCTCAATTTGCAAATCAAAGGATGTGATGTTTTAGATGATAGAGAATTAGGGAAGATTTTACAAAATTCTCGTGGGCTTTCGTCTCTAAGTTTGATTGATTGTCCAAAATTAACAGATGCTGCTATTAAAATTATCAAAGATTTTTGTCCGCAATTGAAGATGCTTGTGTTGGATAATGTTAATATCCGAGAAATTAATCTGTCATTGCCTACGCTAGATGAATTAAGAATTAGAAATAGTAAAGTGTTTAAGAGCTGGGGTGGTGAATGTTTACTCCTTAACCGTCTTGAATTAACAAATTGTCCTTCAATCCAAGAAACTGAGTTATTTCAAAACTTTCCCTTTTTGTTGTCACTCTCTGCATATACCTTCGATAAAGCTCAGTCAGTGTTTCCTGCTGTTAGCAATCTATTAGCAAGGTTAGCAAAAGACAAAAAATTAATCAGTGAATTGATTCTTTTAGAAGCACGAAAAAAAATATTCAAATTATTAGATGCATATCTTAAGATTAAAAGCATTATTGAGTCTGCTACAATGATAGAACATTCATTACCGCTATTAAAGGAAGGAAGCTATTATATCGCAGAAAATGCCCTAGCAAATATCGCGATGCGGAGTTCCCCCCTGCAACAAAAGTCATTAGTAGAGTTAATATTTTCAGCCTTCAAGAAGAGATTTTTACTTCACAAACAGAAAATATGGACATCAAAACCATTAGCAAACTTGTTAGTTAAAATAATGCCAAATTGTTCACCGGCATTGCAAAAATCCATTCTCGATTTTTTATTCGCTGCAATAAAAAACGGAACTTTGCAACGCGACTTTTTTTGTGATTTTGACTTCAGTATTCTTGTAATACCAGAAGCAAGAGAAGAAATTTTATTCTCATGGCTAGATGAGCTGAAAATTGCTAGTTGTGATGAAAGAATGGCGAGAACCTTAGGGAAGGAACTTGTTAAGCTTCCAAAAATCCAGCAGGATTCTCTAATAAAAATGCTATGCACTCTAACATTGGATGAAGATGAAGACAGAAGAAAGTGTGCTATTACCAGCTTATCAGAAGTTTGTATTCATATATCTTCTGATCAAAGCAATTCAATCTTAGATTTAGTTCTACAAGCATCAAAGGATCCCAGTTCACGCATAAGAGAACATGCGCTTCTGTCTTTGAAAAGGATTTATAATAATATTAAAACTGATCAAGAAAAACGTGTCATTAATGATCTAATTTTAGCCATGAAAGATGTGGAAGATTGGGTAAAGCATATTGCAATCGATATAGTAGGGGAAATATATACATTAATTCCATTAGAACAACCATCGGTTGTGATTGATAACTTACTTTTTTCGCTGAAGAGTAAGACCCCTTGTGTGAGGTCTGCTGCTATTAAAGCACTAGGCAAAACATTTTTATGGATGTCAACGGAGCAGCGGTCATCTGCTATAGATCTGTTTATTTCAGAAATAAAAAGCTCACGGTACGATATATTATTAATTTCTGCCCTTAATGCGTTGGGTAATGTATATTGTCAAACAGCATCCGAACAAAGAAGACGTATAGTAGAAGCATTGCTTGCTGTACTTAGTGCAACAAGTTTAACAAAAAATTCAACAAAATATCCTTGTTCTAATATAATAAGAGTTGGAGCAATAAATTTATTCAAGATTTGTATTCAAGTTCTTCCTGAACAACCAAAACCTATTATTGCGCCGCTCTTTTCTATGGTGAAAGGAATAGATATTAATACTTATGATGACATTTTAGTAAATACTGGCAGAGAATTAGGCAAGATTGGCAATCAAATTTCGGCTATTCAATTAAAACATTTGGTAGAAGAACTACAAATGGCTCTTAAAGATGAAAATCCTAATGTTAGATTAACTGCAATCTGGTTATTATACGGAGTTTTTGCTTATATAATTCCTGAAAAGAACAACTTACTAGTGCAAACGGTAGTAGATATTGCTTTAAAAGATATAGATGTTAAAATTAGAGGTGCTGCTATCAGATTCATAGGTAAAGCTTGTTTGTATGTTTCTTCTGAACTAAAGATGTTGGTTGAGGCTCTTTTCTCATCATTGAAGAGAGATTGGGAGGTTGAAATAACTGCGGCGCTAATATCAATTGGAGAAATATTTGGTTTGTTGTCGAGTGAACATAAGGAATTATTTATTGATTATTTACTTAGTTCACTTAAATATGGTAATAACATATTTGAACTGCGCGAAATAACTTTCATTATAAATCGAATTCACGATCAGTTTCCTATTGCAAAATTAAACATGCTATTTGAGTCTTTACTGTCATTGGAGAAAAACTATGAAACCAGGTATTTCCCATTATATAGAGAAGGTTCTGAATCAAGTGCAAAGCAATATGCAGCTGCGGTTATAAGGAAATTCTATACGGAACTTTCTGCAGAAAAAATGTTTCAGGTGGTAGATTTGCTTTTGAATGAAATGAAAAAAAGTTTTCCTGTTGTAGAAGCTCTTTTTTATATTACAAGTGTTGAGTATTTAAATAGTAAAATTGCTTCTGAAATTGAAAAAATATTATCTGAGAATTTCGCCCTGCTCAATAGAAAACCAAACCCAAATGACAAAAAAGAGATTGTAAACACGAATTCTGCTGCAGACACCCTTGCAGATGGAAATTGTGCGATGAATGCTGTCGCACTGGGAATATGTGACCTGATCTCTCATAACAAAAATGAAGTGGAAAAACAAGGATCAAAAATTAAAATCATAGTTGATGCTTTAAACCCACATTTTTCTAAGCATGGAGGGATTATAAATTGGTTGACTCAAGAAAAAAATAACAGCATACGTCAAAGGATTCTGGCACGATTGCTCCGTAAAACGGCAATTGAATATGTTGTGTTTCAATATAACCATTATCGAGAGATTTATCAAGCAGGATTGTTGGCAGCCTATGATTCATATAAAAAAGGGGAAAAAGATGAAACCTTTTGTGTTCATCCACATATTCTGGCTAAATATCAAATTCTAAAGAAACGAGCTGAAATTACGCAAGAAAAAATTAAAGATATCAGGGATATAACTAAAACTGATGAGCTAGATAAGAAGAAACATGATGATGCAATTTCAAAGTCTAAGGAAAATAATTTAATAAAAGAACTAAAGGATTCGGATGAGTTGGTAAACTGGTGGGAAAGGGAAGGTAAGAAAATATATTTTAAAAATATGACATATAATGCCTCAGGCGCGGAAGATAGAACGAGATGGTGTAGTGAAGTAGAAATTGCTGCATTGGCTCGTAAATTGAATATTAACATTGTTAATATAAAACAGAATCGCCAACAACTATTAGGGATGGGATACGGTTTAGTTCCGGATCTATCAAAAGATGAGGTTCGCTATTTAACTCAGATAAATGTTGGTTCTGAGGTTTGGGGAATCTTTAGAATTGAAGAATCCAATCAATCAATATTAAAAGAGAGATTGAATTCCATGATTGATAATGGTCGGAAACAAGAAGCAGATACAAACTTAGTTAAAAGAGCCAGTGAACTATTGGATAAATTAGAAAAACAGCCAAATTTTTCTTTAGATAAGCTCAATAATAAAGTGTTGGCAGCTCATATTCGACCGCTCTTTTTTTTAGTTAAACATGAGGGCTTACATTGGTCATATTGTGGTATGCAGCAAAAAGCTTTAAATTTTAATGAAATTTCTGTATTACCCCAGAATCCTGTTCTCAAAGAAGCAGTAATAACAGCATTTATAAACTATTGTTCAAGTATGGACTCTAAGGTGTCTGGCCTGATAGCAGAGTATGCATTCTCCGAGACAATAGATATGAAGGGGTACGCTCATGATGGTACAAAATAATATTCTTGCTGAAGAATGCGTTATGTCCAAATTCAGGAAAGCAAGTTTTTTAAGAATACCCTTCAATTTTGGATTAATATTTATATAGACAGCCAGCTCTGGGAGACTTTTCATAATCCCAAAATGAAGGCCCGGTATAATCAAGTGGTTAATATTGATCACATCCAAAAAAGTGCCTAGGTAAGGGCCTATATGAGCTCGACATTACTTAAGCAATCTCACGGGCTTCTCTCAACTCAGCCACATTTTCTAAAGGATCCAATTCAATAATCCTACTATGGAAAGCCTTAAGACTGGGAGAATGGCCAATCGTAATGACTGTTGATTCAGGTAAATAATGTTGCAAGGCTAAGTAGACCTGTTTTTCTGTTTCCTTATCCATACTAGCGGAGGGTTCATCCATCATAAGCCAAGTAGGCTCTTGAATAATGGCTCTTGCAAAAATAATTCTTTGTTGTTCTCCCATCGATAGCTGTAAGCCCCAATCCCGACATTCATCTAATTCGGGGGCGAGATGTTCTAGGCGACAAGCAGTTAAGATTTCTAGAAGTTTTGCTTCAGAAACATTTTTTTCATTGTCTGGATATAATAAACCTTGTCTTAAGGTTCCAAGCGGCATATAGGGTCTTTGAGGGACAATGAAAATATCTTGCCCAAGGGGTAATTTTATTTTACCTTCACCAAAGGACCAAAGTCCCGCAATAGCGCGCAGTAAAGTACTTTTGCCTAAACCGCTTTTACCCATTATCAATACTTTTTCACCTTTTTTAATAGTTAAATTTAAGTTATCAATTAGGGTTTGTTGTTCTGGAGTTCTTAAGGTCAGGTTGTCTAATATCAATGAATCTTCAATAGAGGAAGGAAAATGAATAGTAGGTTCTGTAGGGTCTGTTCTTTCAGTTTCTACAGCTTGCATTTCAGCAGAAAATCCTAATATTCGATTGGTGGTGGCAATTAAACTGGCGATGCTTTGAAAATTGACCACAATCACTTCTAGCGATTCTTGCACATTTTTAAAAGCGCTAGCAATTTGCATGAGCACCCCAAGCGTCATGACTCCCGAAAAAAAACTGGGGGCCGCCACTAGAACAGGGAAAATCGTGGAGATATTCCTATAAAAAGTTTGCCAAATATTAACAAATAAAGAACGATTGATTATCCTACGAAAATTATCATAAACTGCACTAAATGAATGACGGAAACTTAAAGATTCGGGTTTTTCGCCTTTATATAAGGCAACTTCTTCTGAACGTTCTCTCAATCGAACTAATCGATACCGAAAATTTGCTTCAAAACGTTCCTGATTAAAATCCAGAGAAATTAAGGGCTTACCTATTATATAAACACCCACAGTACCAAACACGGCATAAATAAGGGCTGCCCAAACCATATAGCCCGGTATGGTTAAACTGCCTGCATTGGGTAGAGGAATTTGTATAGGACCTGAGATAGTCCATAAAATAAATACAAACGAAATCAGATTGATCCCTTCTCTGAAAAAAGTTAAAGCGAGACTTAAAATTTCAGTAGAAAAACTCGATAAATCTTGGGCTATACGTTGGTCTGGGTTATCTGCTTGATTTTTTTTCTGGGAAAGGCGATAAAACATAGCCTTTTCCATCCAACGATTCAGATAATATTTTGTTAACCACTTTCGCCAATGAAAACCTAATAAATTCGTTAAGTAAGTATTGGTAACGAATACGGGAACTATAATCAATACCAGGCCAACAAAAATATAACATTGTGAGATAAAAGTGGTTTTATCCAATTGTTGGATGGCATTATAAAATTTTGCATTCCACTCATTTAAAAACACTAACGCATAGACATATCCTAAATTAAGTCCTAAAATGAGTGTCAGCATGGACCAGGCTTTATATTTTTCTTCCGATTTCCAATAAGGGACTATAAGCTTCCAAACCAGAGCTATCTTTTTCATCACTTCAGAAAGTCTTTTCATAAAAAATTCCCGTTTGCCTTTTTAAATATCCTAATACTTATTATGAATCTATTATGTATTTCTGTCATTTAAAAATAATTATTATATATAAATTATACAGTTATTATCTAGAAGACTATATTGTACCACAGTCTGTTAAAAAATGATATAGTTGGTTTATCGACAAAAGTGGATATACCCCCTTAAGTTCTTTAGATATATTTTGCCGTGACTGTCATTATTTTTGCTGTGGCTGCCATGCAGCCTCTAATAAGCCATGGTAGACGAATGCCCCCAGAGGATAAGGCGGTGGTTGCATGTCTTAATTCATCCTCACGCATTTTTAATAAAATGCTACGGCTTTTTTCATCATTAGGCGGTAATAGGGCAATATGCTTTTCGAGGTGGCGAACAACCTGATATTCGGTTTCCGCTAAAAAGCCTAGGCTAATTTTGTCTCCGCAAAGACCGGCTATCATTCCTATCGCATAGGACCCTGCGGACCACAAGGGGTTTAAATAGCTGGTGCGTCCCTGTAATTCCTCAATGCGATGGGCACACATTTCTAAATGTTCTTGTTCTTCCAGAGCAGCTTTTGTTAGTTCTTCAACTAAATTTTGGTCCCGTGACATGTGCGCTTGGCCCTCGTACAGAGCTTGGGCGCAAACTTCCCCGCTATGATTTACCCGCATAAGGGCAGCCGCATAGGCCTTTTTGTTATTAGCCGCATAGGTCTTTTCGTTATTAAAAGAATTTATAACCTTATCTAGTTTTAGAATGACTTGATCAAACCAACGATAGTGTCTCATTCTTATTAGAATAACAGTTTATAAGGCATTTTCATCTTCTTCTTCGTAAATTTCTAATGTTTCCTGAAGCATGTCTTTTTGATTCATATCTTGAGCAGGAAGGTCTTTAGGTAGATCGCTTTGAAAATGAGAAGGAGAATTAAGATGGGGATTTGGATGAGGTAAATTGGCATCCGATAATTTATTCAAAAGGGCAGAGAGGTCTTGCTCCCATTGCTTTTGACGCTGACGCAGTTCTGTGTTTTCAGTTTTTAAGGAGTGATTGTCTGATTCCGCTTCCTCTAATTGCACACGTAGGAGCTCGATAATTTCAAGCGCATGGTTAATCTTTTCTTCTAGTTTTTCTAATAACGGATTGGACATCATGTTTCTCCTATGGGTCTCCCAGGTTCTAGTAAAAAACAGTTTCTACTTCAATACCTTTTTCTTCCATAATAGAACGCAACAGCTTTAAGGCCTCTACTTGAATCTGACGAACACGTTCGCGCGTCAAGCCCACTTCTACTCCCACTTCTTCCAAGGTCGCTTCCTCAAAGCCGCGTAGGCCAAAGCGTCGTAATAAAATAGAGCGTTGTTTTTCATTCAACATACTAAGGCACTCTTCCAGCTGAAATTGAAGATTATCTTCTTCTAATGTTTCAGCGGGGCCATCGGCATTTTGATCGGCTAGGGCTTCGAGCAAGGGTTTTTCTGTGTCGTCTCCCATGGGGGTATCCACAGAGAGTGTTCTTTCATTTAAACGCAGTAGTCGGTTGACATCATCAGGCGATTTATCTAGAGCTTTTGCGATATCCTCAAAAGTCGGTTCATGATCTAATTGATGTGTGATTTCACGTGCTTTTCTAAGATAAACATTTAATTCTTTAATAATATGAATGGGCAAACGAATGGTACGGGTTTGATTCATGATGGCACGTTCGATATTTTGTCTGATCCACCATGTTGCATAGGTAGAAAAACGAAAACCTCGTTCAGGATCAAACTTTTCAACAGCACGAATCAGCCCTAGATTTCCTTCTTCAACCAGATCTAAAAGAGCGAGCCCTCGATTCAGATAGCGTCTTGCAATTTTAACGACTAATCGCAAGTTACAACGGACCATATGATTTCTTGCGCTTTCGTCGCCTTTGCGGGCAAGACGAGAATAATGTACTTCTTCGTCAGCACTTAAGAGTGGTGAGGAGCCTATTTCTAACAAGTAAAGCTGTGTAGGATCGGCATCGGGTTTACGTGCTTGTTTAGTCGATGAACTTGGCTCAATTTCTTCCGTACTGATCCATTCTGGTTCTCCGGGGCTGGGTTCTATCTCGAGATCGGGTTCATCAAGAGCATCCTCTATACCCGACTCAGTTTCAATTTCTTCTAGAATGATATCTTCAGCATCTTCAATAATGATTTTTTCCCATTCCTTGGCCATGAAATTCTCCTAACGATACATTGAATAAAACATATGCCTGGGTATAAGTCAATGAGATAATGAGACATAAATCAATCATAGTAAGGATATGAAGGTTGTAAAGAAGGTTATTTAAGAAATTTAAGAAGAAATCTAAGAAGAAATGTAAGGAGACGTTTAAGAATGCTTATTTTGTCTTTTTTCTAACTGTAAATTCATTATTTTGTTGGCTCGTTTAATATCGACATTTGCTAACTCATAGCATCTGCTGTCATAATGACAAGAGTTTTTTTTATTTTGGGGTTTTGGAATTCTGTTCCAAGCTAGTGTAATATAAAGCCTTATGCCATCTTAGGAGCAATCATATGACTCGGTCAAAACTCATTCAGATGTTGGCTGAAAAACAACGTTACCTTTCCTATAAGGAAACAGAGAGCGCTGTTAAAGATATTTTTGAACAAATGACGGAAGCCTTAGAGCAAGGAAAGCGAATTGAAATTCGTGGCTTTGGAAGTTTTTCAGTTCGATTTCGTAAACCTAGAATGGCAAGGAATCCCAAAACCGGTACACGTTTACAAAAAGCGGGCAAATTTGCTCCTTATTTCCGGCCTGGAAAGGAATTACGAGAACGTGTTAATGCATCTGCAGCAGAATTTCCATTAGTCGAAACAACTGGGGAAAAGGATGAGGATTAGTACATTTATTAACCCTAAATCAAATATTAGAATCTTTTTTTTAGCATTTTTAGCTTTATCCCTAGTTTTTGCTTCGGTACCCGTGTTCGCAGATTTTTCTGTGAATAGAGAATGCCAACCCTGCGAGTTCAATGTCGATGGGCATACGTCTTGTGCACATGGGCCCGTCCCTGGTTCCGAACCCGATTCGCCCTTTGAAGAGGATGCTATTCTTTATAGCTTACCCATAAAAGAAACGGGCCATTATTATGGACGTGGTTCAGTGAATGCGGGTACCTTAAATTTAACTAATATTTCAAATAGAAGTACCAGCACTTTTCCAAGTGGCGGTGTACAAACAACATTTAGTGGGGGAGTGTTAACAAGACCCTCTGCGCACACCAATCAAATTGGTCTTGAAGTTGCGCTGGGCTATTTCTTTAGTAAAAATTTTCGCCTTGAACTTGAATACTTAGTGAATCGTAATTTAAATTACAACGCAAATCCTGCGATTTCTCTTACCGGTATTCCTCCCTTTAACCTCGCAGCTGAAGTTACCAATAATACCTTCTTATTGAATGGTTATTATGATTTTATTTTTTGCGATTTTGATAAATTACGTCCTTTTGGTACGGTTGGGTTTGGACCCAGTTTTAACAGTGTCAAAGCCACTATTACGCCGCCCTTTACAAACGGTCTTAGCAGCCAAAGAACGAAACAATTTGTCTCTATCGCATTGGGCGGCGGAGTAGGGTTCAGTTATAATTTTTGCCCGCGTTGGTTTCTAACGGCTAGTTTACGATATATTTACTTGGGCACCGTGAAGATAGAGCCGGATCCTAATTTTAGATTACAAGGCAATTATTCGTATCTTCCCTTGAGCGTTGGTTTGCTTTATATATTCTAATAGAGTGGATATTAGAATCGCTATGAGATGAATGGAGAAGAACATGAAGTTTAAAATATCTATTGCTAAAATATCTATTTTAGTAATAGTATCCTTAGTGTTTTCTTTCATAACACAATCTGCTTGCGCAGAATACGCCGTTGTGACTGAATATCAATCTCCCGAACTTTATGGAAATGGACAAATCCCTTGTTTTCGGGGTGCAATGACGGGATCAAATGCGCTCACACCAGAAGAAGAAGCTCTATTAATATCCGATCTGCCAATAAAAACATTGAATCATTATTATGCGCGCTTATCGGGGAATACTGGCACTTTAACACTTTCTAGTGTTATGGCACCTAATAATAACCTAGGAGGAATTTTTAGTGGCGTTTCGGTAACAAATAATCGATCTCATTTAAATCAAATCGGTTTTGAAGTAGCTGGAGGTTACTTCTACGATAAAAATTCTCGTCTTGAAATAGAATATTTAGTGAATCGAACCTTAAGTTTCAGTACCCTTTCTGCTCCCTTTCTCATTAATGCTAATATCAATACCAATACTTTTTTATTCAATGGCTACTACGAGACCAATATCGGTGGTTATGATCGCCTTCGCCTTTTTATTGTAGGGGGGCTTGGGCCCACATTTACAAATGTAAAAACTTTGGTATCTGGGGGAGGCGCAGGTGGCCCTTTCACGCTTACAAAGAATTACGCCAGTTTAGCAGCGGGGGGAGGAATAGGGTTTCGTTTTAGCGTATTTAGTCGTTTCTATATACAGGCGTCTTTTCGATATATTTATTTAGGTAAAATAAAAATCGAACCTTTGATAGGTACCACAGGTACACTCAGATTACAAGGTACGTACTCTTATTCACCTGTGAGTTTAGGTTTGATTTACGTTTTCTGAACCGCTGCAACTGTTTTCTCGCAGTATCTTAGAACACCCATATTTTGATAGATAGATAGATTGATAGACTATAACATTGCAAAAAAAATCCCCCCCTTTTCAAGGGGGGCAGGCCATAGCAATAAATTTGCCGAACCCCAATCCTAAGTAGAATCGATTTAGATGAATAATGGTCAAGTTTTTGGAGTGGATGTCAGGAGGTCAGTTATAATTTCTGTGCTCCTAAGTTTTGATGAATATTCGTTTTCCATCATGGTATAAATAGTTCACAGTTTGAATTTTCTCGATAATAAAATCAGCTTCCTTCATTTCATTTTTTAAAAGCTCTGTAATAAGCGTACTCTCGAAAGCGCAAGAGATTAATTGAGATTTTGTATTGCAACCAAATTTTTCTTTAAGGATCGCGATGTAGTTCTCAGCTGTTCGCGCTGTAACAGACATATCATTTGAAAGTTCTTTAGCCGTTCTTCCTTTCATTAGATATAAAAGGCAAGCAACTGCTCTACGTGTTAAAAATATATTGACTTGCTTTGATTGAATTAGATAACGAGGTTTTTTTAATAAGTAACCAATGAGGAATTTATTTACAAGGCGAAAAATGTTTTGTATTTCGGACGATATGATCATCTGCCCACAGCCTATCCCAAACAGGCCTGCAACTTGCTCTGACTCATTAAGAATAGGAAATACATTGCAATTCATTTCATACGTAAATGGAGCCTTTTCAAAATAAATTTGTTTTCTTAACTCATAACCTTCAGCACAATCAAATACCTTATGATCAATTTCTTCAAACTGCTTTGCGTTCTCCGCAAGAATTTTATTATTTAGGTATTTTAAATCGGAAACCCGCATTCCCATGATATTACGGGGTTCGCCTGCGCCAACTATTTTAGAGAAGGTAGCGTTACATCCCTGATATATTGAGTGGATATTTTTGTAAAAATACCATTGAGAAGAAGGTAGGTAAGATATTAACTGTTTAATATCTAGAATCAAATTATTCCTGGGGTCTTTAACGATTAAACTAGGTTGTTTTTCTGAACTCATTTAAAAGTATCCCTCCCATATAAATAAGAAATATTTAGGGTATCAAACCGAAATGCCTATGAAGTGCTTATATAGCATTTTGGAAGCTCTTGTCACACCACACTCTAGAATGAGTCCCATAATATAACTAAGTCGATGTGAGGTCAATTTTGCGACAACTTGTGTCAATTTTAGAGCTAAATAGCTAATTTATTGGTTTGAATAGAGTATTTTCTACGGGTTTTAATAATACGAATACAGAGTACCTTCTGAATAATTAGATGAGTACTTCGGTAGGAGGTGGAAGTGCCTATACTTCAAGAAAACTATCTAAATATTATGTCAATCTATATCAAAAAAAGGAGATGTCGATGCCTAATGATATTGCAGTAGGTAATCAGGTTTTTACACATTCAGAGATAACGACTTCTAACATGATCTCAATCGCTCAAGAAGTTCTATCGAGCCTAGGTCTTGAAGATAAGCGTTCTGCAATGCAGGAAGCAAATCAACAATATCAATCATCAAGAAGCACATTGTTAAATACAGTCAAAGCTTATGAAGAAAAACCCGACATAGGCAATGCTGAAAATTTAATTAAAATTTTAGAAAGTGAAATTGAGACGATTAGCACTGAATTGAGTTTTGTTAAGATAAAGCAAATGGAATATCAAAAAGCAGCTGGCAAGGAAACAAAAAATAGCAACAATTGGAGTTATGCTCGTCAAATATTAAATTGGATTTATAGAGAAAGTAAGCAATTTTTTGGTTCAGATAATGCAAGTTTAGCAAAGCATTATGAAGAAATAGCAAAAAATCGTGAAGTGCAATTACAGGCTTTGAAGCAATATAATAATTTAGTTAAAAACAATGTAAAAATACAGCATGATAATCAGACAATCCTGCCACCGCAATTTCCAGCCACAGTCTCCCTTGCCACTCTAAATGGAAAGAATGGATTTAAATTAATAGGGGAAAATGCGGGTGATATGAGTGGCATTTCTATTAGCTCGGCAGGGGATGTGAATGGGGACGGAAAAGATGATCTTATCATTGGAGCTCTAAAGGCCAACAATAATACTGGAGCCAGCTATCTAATCTTTGGTCAGGAAGGACCTTGGAGCACCCCAATTGCATTGTCAAACTTAAATGGGACTAATGGAGTTAAGTTTATTGGGGAAAATGCAGGTGATATGAGCGATTCTGTTCGCTCGGCAGGGGATGTGAATAAAGACGGAATAGGCGACTTTCTCATCGGTGCATGGGGAGCCAATGGTTCTGCTGGGGTCACTTATCTCATTTTTGGTCAGAGAGGACCTTGGACCAGCCCGATTGCATTATCAAACCTGGGGGTTAAAGGGGTTAAGTTTACTGGGGAAAATGCTAATGACAATAGTGGTATTTCTGTTAGTACAGCAGGAGATGTAGATGGGGATGAAATAGATGATCTTATTATTGGTGCTCAGGAGGGGAATGGTGGAACTGGGGCCACTTATCTGATTTTTGGTCATACTGGTCCATGGGCGAGTTCAATTGCGCTATCAAATCTAAATGGGACAAATGGAGTTAAATTTATTGGAGAAAACATCGGCGATCAATGTGGTTATTCTGTCAGCTCCGCAGGTGATATGAATGAGGATGGTAAAGCCGACTTTATCATTGGAGCTTATGGGGCTAATACCTATGCTGGATCCAGTTATTTGATATTTGGGCATTCTAGGCCTTGGACTAGCCCAATGGCACTGTCAAGCTTGACTGGGGTTAATGGTGTTAAGTTTATAGGGGAAAGTACCTTTAATTATGCTGGTCTGTCTGTCAATTCGGCAGGGGATGCAACTGGGGATGGTAGAGCCGACCTTATCATTGGAGCTTTTGGATTTAATAATGGTGCTGGGGCTAGTTATTTGGTTTTTGGGGATCCTGGGCCCTGGACCAGTCCAATTGCATTATCAAGCCTAACTGGGGTTAACGGAGTTAAATTTATCGGTCAAAATTCCAATGACCATAGTGGTTATTCTGTTAGCTCGGCAGGGGATGTAGATAAGAATGGAGTTGCTGACCTTCTCATCGGTGCTCAGGGAGCCAATGGTAATACTGGGGCGAGTTATCTAGTTCTTATGCATACTGGGGCTTGGACCAGTCCCATTGCATTATCAAGCTTAACAGGAACCAATGGAGTTAAATTTAATGGGGAAACCGCCAATGACCACAGTGGTTATTCTGTCAGCTCGACAGGAGATATAGATAAAAATGGGATAGTTGATTTTATCATTGGGGCTTATACTGCCAATAATGATGCTGGAGTAAGTTATGTAATATTTGGCGATGATCCCGCTTTATTTCAAAATCAATTAACTATTGTTGAAGGGTCTTCCCAAATCTTAAATAATACTTATTTAAGTGCTGTAACAGGTAACACTAAACCCCTTCAAACTCAATTTAATATCACTCAGGTACTACATGGGCATTTTGAATTAATAAACCAACCTGGGCAATCAATTAACAACTTTACCCAACAAATGATTAACCATGAACAAATACGTTTTGTTCATGATGGAAGCTGTTTTGCACCTTCTTATCAAGTTTCTGTATTTGATGGAGGTTTGGCTTTCCCATCTGTTCCTCAAAGTGCTGCAATTACGTTCCTCCCTATTATACCTTCAATTATAACAAACTATATGATTCTGAACTCAGGGCAAACAATTGTATTAGGCTCTAACAATTTAAATGTGACTGATCCAGGTGATACCGCTTCTAATTTACACTATACCATCAGTTCATTAATCCATGGACAATTTTCCACCATTAACAACCCATTTGTACCCATTACTCAATTTACTCAGCAACAAATTAATAATGGTGTTATTCAATTTGTTTCGGATACCTCTGGGATAAGGCCTAGTTATCTTGCATCAGTACAGGATATTTGCGGTTTAACTTCTAGTCTTTCAGCAAGTAATGTTAATTTTTATGAATTACCTTCCGTTGGGAATAACCAGTTAACGATTAGTGAAGGGCAAAGGGTTTTGCTAACTTCGGATAATTTAAATTCAACAAGTCCCAATGGCATAGGACCATTTGGATTAACATTAACGATCAGCAATCTGAAACGCGGTCATTTCGAGCTTTTTAGTCAGCCGGGACAAGCGCTTACTCATTTTACACAACAACAAGTCAATAGTTTAGTGTTGCGTTTTGTACACGATGGCAGTTGTGGGTCACCTTCTTATCAAGTATCCGTTTTTGATGGTGGGCCTGCAGCACCTTCTTTGCCAGTCGACGCAGTAGTTACCTTTAACTCTATCAATCCTGTCATTATCAGAAATGCTTTATATGCCATTCCAGGTCAAGGAGTTGTCCTCGACGTCACCAATTTAAATAGCACAGATCCTGGAGATGAATTTTTTAATTTACAGTATACTGTCATTTCTGTACAACATGGACAATTCTCTAGAGTAAACAATCCGACCATATCTATTTCTCAATTTAGCCAACAACAAGTCAACGATGGTATAGTTCAATTTACATCGGACAATTCGGGAATAGCTCCGAATTATCTGCTTTCGGTTCAAGACAGTTGTGGGTTGGCCTCAGATATATCGATAGCCAATATTTCCTTTCATCAATTACCAACCCTAGGAAACAATCAATTGACGATAAATCAAGGACAATCTCTTATTGTAACGTCGGATAATTTAAATGCAAAGGACATGAATGACATAACTAGAAGTTCGATTTTGCAATTTTTAGTGAGCAATGCCCAACATGGGTATTTTGAAATAGTGAACAATCCCGGCACGGTTATTAATAATTTTTATCAAGAAAATGTTTCAACCGGGGTAGTCCAATTTACTCATGATGGAAGTGTACAGGCACCGAGTTATAGTACTTCGGTGAGTGATGGTCTTGTCAGCACTAATCCTAGTCCTGCCCTTATAAATTTTACTTTGAATAATCCTCCTGATAATACCGTTCGCAATGCGATTATTGGTGCCTCCGTTAGCGGTGCTGTTGGTTTGCTGTTCTTTGGCTTAAGGTTTTATCTCGCTAAAAAAGCGGATGCATATCTTGCAAAAGAGGCAGATGAATATAATAAAAGATATAACGAGGCAGTTATTTTCCCAATTGCAAAAGAAATCTCGGTCAATATAAAAATTGCAGGTTGCACGGGATATGTTAGCGAAACTACCAGTCAAAAACTGCTGGATGCGGTGTTCGCGTTGGTGAAGCAATTAGAAAGTAAAGGGATTGCTGTGGAGAGGTTGATGAGTAAAGCAGGATGGGAACGTTCCCATCTATTGCGTCAAATTGTTCGTCAAACACGTAAAATTTTATTTGGTGAAGAAGTATGTTGTTCCTGGTTTAGTTTTACAAGCTTGTGTTGGGCAGAAACAACCCCAGAGGTAATTGAAGACAAGGCTAAAGAAATTGCTGAGGTGGTAGAAAATAAATTAAAACCCATCAATGAATCAGCTGCAGTAATAGCCATTGGTTCGGATGCGGAGCCCCCCATTGACAGAAAAGTTTCAAAGGCTTCTGGCTCAATGGGTTCTGCTATACCTGCGACACAAAATAACTCATCCATACGTATGCCATTGTTAACAGCCTATCAAAGTAGGTTGAATGCTCGAAATGAAATGACCGAATTGCACTCAAGCCAAAGGATTAGAGCAAAGTCTGCCAGTTAACTTTTGCTTCTCTCGACACTTATACTCCTATCATTTGCTCTTGTTCATCAATCTATTAAGATCGGTAAATACAGGTTGAGATCTTTATCAAAGAACTTGCCTCTTAAAGCTTCAACATATTTATTTAGGTAAAATAAAAATCGAACCTTTGATAGGTACCACAGGTACACTCAGATTACAAGATACGTACTCTTATTCACCTGTGAGTTTAGGTTTGATTTACGTTTTCTGAACCGTTGCAACTGTTTTCTCGCAGTATCTTAGAACACCCATATTTTGATAGATAGATTATAGCATTGCAAAAAAAATCCCCCCTCTCAAATTTTGAGAGGGGGGATTTATTATTATTTTCTATTGGGACCCTAGTTTACTTTTTTACAAAGGATCTTCTATTTATCACGGCAGGGCCGAGGTCTGCTGTGCGTCTGTTAGCCATCGTAGCAGCACGGGCGCCTGTCCCTGTACCAGCAACAACCACTGGAGCAGTTGCTGTGGATGTTGCACTGGCAGTATTAGCATTTGCGCTCACTGCTGTTGTGCCAGCCGCTGCATTTGCTGCTGCATTAAATGTCACTGGTGCTAAAACAACGGGTGCAGATGTAGTGGATGCTGCGGCAGTAACAGGTGTAGCAGCCGCTGATGCAGTAGCTGAAGCTGCTGGAGCTTTAGGAAGAGTCTTTGCCGCATGTGCATGAAGTCGTTCTGAAATGGATAGGCCCTTTTTAGCTTTTGGAACTGCAATAAGAGATTCACCCACCAAACAAAAATCAACCTGGGCACCATCTATTAGGGGATTTTTTGGAGCTCGGCATCCCATAAGGTTGATGATTCGACCACTGAATTTTCCTGCTGACATCAAATCCATGGCACCATAACCATTAGGATCAACGGTACTTTCTGTCAACCATAAGCTTTTAAGACCTTTATTAGATCTTAAACTATTCGCTAAAAACTCAGCGCCTAATTCCGTTATTTTGGTATATTCTAAATTTAACTTTTGAAGCGATGCATTGCTGTTTAAAACTTCTGCAAAGGCTTTGGCCGTTAAATCGTTTAAGGTGTTGTTGTGTTTAAAGGTATAGGGAAGAGCAGAATTAATGCCAAGTTCTTTTAGAGTTTTATTATAACGTAATGCATTTGCAAGGATTGTACAACCTACATCACCTAAATTGTGTACACCACGAATATCCAGGTATTCCAAAGTTGTATTTTTCTTTAAAGCATTTGCCAATGCGATAGCAGCGCCAACCGTAAATTCACAGCAGATAGTTAATTTGTGTATAGGCATATTTTTACTTAGCATATCTGCAACAGCAAAAATTGTAGTGGGCATTATATCTGAAGAGCCTTCTAGCACTAAAGAGTTTTTTGTTTTATCGAAGTAATCTTTTTCAATTTGCGTGCTTAATGTCTTAACAGTCTCTGCAATGGCCTTGGCATCCGGTGTTCGTTGAGGATGTGGTTGGGAAAGAGAGTCTTGATTGCCATCTGTAGAAAGTTCGGTGTTAAGTTGTTTCATTAATCCATCATATAGAATATCAATAGCATTCTCATATCTTAATCGAATGGGAGTCATGTCGTGAAGTAACTCGACATAGGCTTTTGGATCAGATTCTGCGATTCCACTTAAACAAACTGCGCAGCCATCACCATCAGCATGGCTATGGGTTGTTGCGGTAGATGCCGCAGCGGCATCGGCCATAGCAGGCGTAACAATAAACTGGGTATTACCCTTGGTTCCTGCGGAACCCATTGCATTGGAATTGATAGTTGCAGAAGAACGAGAAGCATTGCTAGCTGCTGCACCACTATTATTATCGACCATCATTTTTTGTACATCATCTTTCTTTGTAGACATGTTGATATCCTCTAAATATAAAAATTAATATGTACTATCTCAGATCCAGTATCGGAATACTGATATAGCACTCAGAGAAGACAGCCAATAATATATTAGTTGTTTGAACAAATCAACAAATTTTGGAGTAAAAGACTGGTTCTTTGAACGGGTCTTTTACAAATTTTATGAATGTGTGTATGTAATGGTCGGGGTGACAGGATTTGAACTTGCGACCCCTGCCTCCCGAAGGCAGTGCTCTACCAGGCTGAGCTACACCCCGAAGTAACTCAATATCGATATAAAGTAATATTAAAAATGTAACATAACATATTAGTGCATTAATGAATTCGTTCTACAGCAAATTGAGTTAAAGCCTTGGCTCCTTCACGATATTCAGATTCGGGTAGCATATTTAATTCCTTTTGAGCTCTTAAAGCTTCAACTCTTGCTAAGCGCATAGCATACTCGAGGGCGTCGGAATTTTCAATCAGTCGATAAATTTCTGGAAATAATTCACTGTTTCCGTTTTGGATAGCTTGTTGGACCATACGCGTTTCTGCTGAGGTACCATTCTGCAATATATAGATAAGCGGTAGGGTGACTTTTCCTTCATTTAAATCCCGGCCCTTATCTTTACCGGTTTTAGTTGGATCCCCTTGATAATCTAAAATATCATCCATTAATTGAAAGGCAGTGCCCAAATGATTCCCAAATCGAGCCAATGCTTTTTGTTGTACGGGATTTGCATTTCCTAACAAAGCAGCCAGGAGCGCAGCGGTTTCAAAGAGTTTGGCAGTTTTATATTGAATAATATTTAAATAGCTGCCTTCCGTCATTTCAGGATTAAAACGTTCCATCAATTGCAAGACTTCACCTTCGGCCATGATATTGGTTGCATTGGCTAGAATTTCCATCATGGCGGTGGTGGCATTTTGAGTCATGCTCTGAAATGCTTTGGTATAAAGAAAATCTCCCACTAAAACGGCAGCTTCATTTCCAAAGACATGATTGGCCGATTTTTGACCACGACGTTGGCTAGCATTATCAACAACATCATCATGCAGTAAAGTGGCTATATGAATCAATTCGATGGTGGCGGCAATGCCAATATGCTGTTTGCCGCTGTAGCCCATGGCTTTAGCAATTAATAAAACAATAAGAGGACGAAGTCTTTTTCCTTTATTATGGGTGATATATTGGCCTAAGTTACTTATTATACTTACTTTTGAATGTAAAGAAGACTCAATCAAAGCATCTACCGCTTCAAAATCTGTTGCTACTAAGGCTTTGATAGAATCAAACTGCATCTCAGTCTTTATTCCCGTTATATCTGTCATGTCTGTCTCTTATATCCATTTATATCCATTCTGCGGGTATCATCTTCACAATCTTCATCATCTTAAATAGTGCTGTTGAATATACAGCTATTATGGAATATAGGGCAAGGGGAGTGGTATGTGAAGGAAAAAGCTAAGAAACTTTGTAAAAGTTCTGTTAAAAACACTTGCAAGTGGCATAGCTTTTGCGTAAGATAATAAGCCTTATATAGATATAGATTTCAGTAGATTGAGGAAAATGCTTATGTATGCCGTAATAGTGAGTGGTGGCAAGCAATATCGAGTGCAGGAAGGTCAAACGATACAAGTTGAAAAACTGGTTGCAGAAACCGGTGATTCTATAAAGTTTGATAATGTACTTATGCTTTCGAATGGGGAAGATCTTAATATCGGAGCTCCTTTTGTGAAGGGATGTTCGGTAGAGGCTCTGGTTGTTAGCCATAGTCGAGGCAAGAAGCTTAGAATTGTTAAAATGAAACGTCGTAAACATCATATAAAAACGATGGGGCATCGGCAGGATTATACAGAAATTAAAATTACAAAAATCGCTGCTTAACTTTAGACTATTTTTTTAAAGAATTGATGAAGAATTAAAGGGGAATTGCAATGGCACATAAGAAAGCCGGAGGTAGTACTAGAAATGGTCGTGACTCCCATTCACAGCGACTCGGTGTTAAGCGCTTTGGGGGTGAATTAGTAAAGGCCGGTAATATTTTGGTGCGCCAACGGGGAACTCGATTCCATCCTGGTGTAAATGTGGGTATTGGCAAAGACGACACCTTGTTTGCCAAGATCAATGGTTTGGTGGAATTTAAAGTAAAAGGCATTCACCAACGTTGTTTTGTTTCCATTATCCCAGCGACGGAAACCAAACAAGTCGCCTAAGGCTTGAAGGGCTTATAAGGATATACAATGTAAGCCCTTATTAAACTTCAAGACTTTGAGTTTTTATATAGTGTTTTTTCTAAAATGATATTTTTTCTAAGTCGATAATAGAATCCCAGTAGTATTCATTTTCCTACCCTATAAATTCTAATCTTTTCTTTTTTTCACCCATTCTATTTTGAGGTTTCAGCTCATGAAATTTGTTGATGAAGTCACCATTAACGTACAAGCAGGAAAGGGCGGAGATGGTTGCTTAAGTTTTCGCCGCGAAAAATTTATTCGTTTTGGTGGGCCTAATGGGGGAGATGGTGGTGATGGTGGCACTATCTACTTGGAAGCAGATCCTGATTTAAATACTCTAATTGATTATCGTTATAAACGGCATTTCAGAGCCAAACATGGTCAGCATGGTATGGGCAGTGAATGTACTGGAAGAAGCGGAGAAGATTTAATTATTAAAGTTCCAGTAGGAACTTTAGTCTTTGATGCCAATACGCATGAAGAAATGGGAGATTCTCGTAAAACCAGGACAACGATTATTGGTGGCCCATGGTGGTTTACATGGAATGGGAAACATTAATTTTAAGAGCAGTCGTAATCAAGCCCCCCGCAAAACGACAAAAGGTAAACTGGGGGAAGAACGAAAACTTCGTTTAGAATTAAAACTTTTGGCAGATGTGGGACTTTTAGGATTACCAAACGCAGGTAAATCAACATTAATTAGGGCTGTTTCTGCAGCAACACCTAAGGTTGCTGATTATCCTTTCACAACGTTGCATCCTAATTTAGGGGTTGTTAAAGTAGGAGAAAGCCAAAGTTTTGTTTTGGCGGATATTCCAGGCATTATTGAAGGTGCGGCCGAGGGGGCGGGTCTTGGCTTACGTTTCTTACGGCATTTAGCCAGAACCCATTTATTATTACATTTAGTTGATATGGCACCTATGGATGGTTCTGACCCTATCGACAATGCAAAAATTATTATACATGAATTGCAAAAATTCAGTCCCGAATTGGCAGCGCGAGAATGCTGGTTAGTGTTAAATAAAATCGATTTATTGACGGAATCTGAAGCAAAGGCACTTTCAGAAAACATCGTGAAAACCTTAAATTGGGAAGGTCCACTTTTTCATATTTCAGGCATCAATAGGGAAGGAACAAAGAAGCTTTGTTATGCCATTATGGAACGTTTAGATGCACTTAAGAATCAGTTGTTGTTAGCCGATCAAGCAAATGAGGATCTTAACCATTTTTGATAGTTAAGTAAATTAATAATATTAACTTTTACTACATAGCTAAAAATTTATAAAATTAATAATAATTTAGGCAGTAGCCAAAGCTTTGATTTGTGCATTCAAGCGGCTTTTATGTCTTGCTGCTTTGTTCTTGTGAATAAGGCCTTGAGTGGCCATATGATCAACCATTGAAGTAGCCTTACGGTATTCTGCATTGGCGAGTTCTAGATTTTTCTCGCTAATGGCTTTAACAACGCGTTTAAGATAAGTACGCATTTCTGAACGACGACTAGCGTTGTGCTGTCTTGCCTTTTCATTCTGACGGGCCCGTTTTTTTGCCTGAGCTGTGTTAGCCAAGGTAGATACTCCAATAGAAATAAAATTAAGTGACTATGCTAAAGTACGGCATCATGACTGAATTTTAAGGGCTTGTCAATAGAATATGATGTAGAAAGATATAGAAATTGGAATAAACAAATTAAATATTAAATATAAGTTTGATAGCTTATTTTAGATATTTGGTATCTAGGTATCTATGAAGGTATAATCAACCTATTTGGTATCCATTTGGTCAATTGGCTTATGGCTGCTCATTATTAATGAATTAAAGGATGAATAGGATAAAGTAGATTCGATAAAATGGACAAGATAAAGTAGATTAGAAAGTGCAGACTAAAAAGTGCAGACTAAAAAGGGCAGGTTAGACACGGGTAAAGTATGAGCATTCAACTATTAAAATCAACAGCTGTTACTGGGAGCATGACTCTAATTTCCCGTGTTCTTGGTTTTATCAGGGAAATGGTAGCGGCTCATTATTTTGGCGCAAGCTCAGGTTATGATGCTTTTGTAGTCGCTTCAAAAATCCCCAATTTTTTAAGACGTCTATTTGCCGAGGGGGCATTTTCACAGGCCTTTGTTCCCATACTCTCTGAATACCGTGTTCATCAATCCCACGAGGAAGTTCAGCTTTTTGTGAATCGAGTGGCGGGTTGTTTATCTGTAGTGCTTGCCCTTGTTACCGTGTTGGGAATGTTATTGGCCCCGCTATTTATTTTATTATTTGCCCCAGGTTTTGCCACTGTAGGACATGGGGATCGATACGACTTAGCCAGCGAAATGTTGCGTATTACTTTCCCTTACCTATTGTTTGTTTCTTTAACGGCTTTTGCGGGGGGGATTTTAAATAGCTATGGGCGTTTTGCAGCCCCAGCCTTTACTCCTGTATTTTTAAATATCGCTGTTATTGCGGCTGCCATATTTCTATCTCCCCATTTAGCGGAACCCGTCACTGCTTTGGCATGGGGAATATTAGTAGGCGGAATAGTGCAATTACTATTTCAATGGCCATTTTTGTTGCGTTTAAGATTATTGCCCCGCTTTGAATTCAATTGGAAAGACAAGGGGGTCAGACGGATTTTACTGTTGATGATCCCGGCTCTGTTAGGGGTTTCAGTCAATCAATTAAACCTGATGCTGAGCTCTATTTTTGCCTCATTTTTACCAGAAGGGAGTGTTTCTTGGTTGTATTACGCAGAACGTTTAATGGAGTTTCCTTTGGGCGGTTTTGCAGTGGCATTGGCAACGGTGGTACTACCTCGATTAGCGCAACAACATTCGGTTGCCGAACACGATCGTTTTACTGAAACCCTGGATTGGGGGCTGCGTTGGATCATGTTAGTAGGATTTCCCGCCGCATTAGGGCTTACCTTATTGGCCGGTCCTCTATTAACAACCTTGTTTGAATCGGAAAACGGAAAATTTACCGATTACGACGTTTTGATGAGCCAGCCTTGTTTAATGGCTTATGCCTTGGGTATTATGGGCTTTATGTGTGTGAAGATTTTTGCTTCGGCTTATTATGCCAAACAGGATATTAAAACACCCGTCAAAATAGCCATGGTAACGGTGGTAGCCAATTTGGTTTTTTCTGCGATTTTTATTTTACCCTTTGCCCAAATGGGATTGGCTTTAGCGACTTCTTTAGCAGCTATCTTAAATGCCAGTATTTTGGCTTGGATATTAGTTAAAAGAAAAATATTGATATTACAGCCTGGCTGGAGCGAATTTGCCCTGCAGTTATTATTAGCCTGTGTTGCAATGGGCGCAGTCATTTATTATTTTAATCCGGATATAGAGGATTGGTTTGATTTTGAATGGATGGAGCGTGTTACAACGCTCGCATTATTAATTATGGCAAGTGGGGCAGCTTATATTGTTACGCTATTTGCGACGGGGATGCGTATTAGGCATATTATTGGAGTTAAAACTTAATACTCTTTGCAAATGAATTTTATTCCTAAAATCCATTTGCAAAGAGTATACATTCTTCGCTATGAATTTTAGACGATTAAGCAAATGATCAATTAGGTAAAATCAATTAGGAAAATATCATGACAGACATCTACAAAGACAGTTTAAATTTACCCCACACCGATTTTCCCATGAAGGCAAATTTGTCTGCTCGTGAACCTATTATTTTAAAAAAATGGGATGAAATTCAATTATATAAAACCTTACTGAAGAAAAATAAAAGCAAGGGTAAATTTATATTAGCGGATGGCCCTCCCTATGCGAATGGAGATATTCATTTGGGGCACGCTGTTAATAAAATACTAAAAGATATGGTGTTAAAATCAAAATTATTAAGTGGTTGGCAAGTTCCTTTTGTGCCTGGTTGGGACTGTCATGGTCTTCCCGTTGAACATAACGTTGAAAAACTGGTTGGGAAAGTGGGCCAAAAAATCGATGCAAAAGCGTTTCGAGCAAAATGCAGAGAATATGTTGAAAAGCAAATTGATTCCCAACGAAAATCCTTTGTTCGTTTAGGGATGTTGGCAGATTGGGCGAACCCCTATCGCACCATGGATTATCAATATGAAGCCGATACTATCCGCTCTTTGGCTTTGATCATCAAAAATGGTTATGTTTATAAAGGTTACAAACCTGTTCATTGGTGTTTAGATTGTAGCTCGGCGTTGGCGGAAGCTGAAGTTGAATATAAAGACAAAAGTTCTTCTTCAATAGATGTTAGTTTTGTTGTAAAAGATAAAACTAAACTGCCTTTTGCAGAAAAGATTGGGGATAAAACGGTAGCGGTTGCTGTTTGGACCACCACACCTTGGACTCTACCTGCCAATGAAGCTGTTGCCTTGCACCCAGAACATGGATATGCTTTGGTTGAAATAAAAGATAAAGATAAAGATAAATTTGAAATAAAAGATCAACCGAAAGTATTAATTGTGATGTCGGAATTACTAGAATCGGTGATGAAGCGTTATGGAATACAAGATTACCATGTATTAGACAAGGTTCGTGGTAGTGAATTAGCAGGGATCCCATTGCAGCATCCATTCTATGAAAGAGTAGTTCCGATTATTTTAGGGGAACATGTTACTTTAGACGCGGGAACAGGTGCAGTACATACCGCTCCTGCACATGGTCAAGATGATTATCTATTAGGTTTACGTTATAAATTGCCAGTCGATAATCCTGTGGGTTCGAATGGTTGTTATATTTCAACTACGCCTTTGTTTGCAGGGGAACATGTATTAAAAGTTAATGAAAAAATTCTAAATGTGTTAAAAGAAAAGGGCAATTTATTGCATGAAGAAACCATTGTGCACAGTTACCCACATTGTTGGAGACATAAAACGCCCTTAATTTTTCGGGCGACTCAGCAATGGTTTATAGGTATGGAACAGAATACGGAACAGGCTACTGAATTGAGCAAGGAACCAGGCAGGGGATCGATCACGAAACAAAAAGGGCTTAGAGAACAATCTTTGGCTGAAATACGCCAAGTGAAATGGGTGCCATCTTGGGGGGAGGCTCGCATAGCAGGCATGATTGCCGATCGACCTGATTGGTGTATTTCTAGACAAAGAGTTTGGGGCGTGCCCTTAAGTCTTTGCGTTCATAAAGAAACAGGAGATTTACATCCTAGAACGCAAGAATTAATGGAAAAAGTGGCCGTTTTGGTGGAAAAATCGGGCGTTGATGCTTGGTATGATTTGAAGATTGAGGATTTATTAGCCGAAGATGCTGATCAATATGAAAAAGTAAATGATATTATCGATGTTTGGTTTGATTCTGGTGTTTCTCATGCCTGTGTCCTTGAGAAAAGACCCGAACTGCAATTTCCTGCGGATTTATATTTAGAAGGTTCCGATCAACACCGTGGCTGGTTTCAATCTTCCTTGTTAACTTCTGTTGCTATGCATGGAAAGGCACCCTATCGCCAAGTATTAACCCATGGTTTTACAGTCGATCCCCAAGGTCGGAAAATGTCGAAATCATTAGGGAATGGCGTTGAACCGGAAAAAGTTATTCAAACTTTGGGTGCGGATATTTTGCGTTTATGGGTGTCTGCGACAGATTATCGTGCGGAAATGACGGGCTCGGATGAAATTTTAAAACGTAACAGTGATACTTATCGGCGTATCCGTAATACTGCTCGATTTTTATTAGCCAATTTAAATGGCTTTAATCCCAAAACCGATGCCTTACCTGCTAAAGATTTATTAGCATTAGATGCATGGATAATCCATCGTGCACAGCAATTGCAAAATGAAATGATCCAGGCATTTGAAGATTACCATTTTAATATTGTTTGTCAGAAACTGCAGCATTTTTGTTCCATCGATCTCGGCAGTTTTTATTTAGATGTGATTAAAGATCGACAATATACTGGGAAAAAAACTGGTATTCCAAGGCGCTCTGCGCAGACGGCCATGTACCATATCATGGAAGCTTTAGTACGCTGGATGGCGCCTATTCTATGTTTTACAGCAGAAGAAATCTGGGAACATATGCCAGGAGAACGCGAAGCCTCTGTTTTCTTGTCTGAATGGTATCAAGACTTTCCGGTGATAGAACAAGCAAAAGAGCAAACAAAAGAATCAGTAAAGGGAACAGAACTTTTACAAGATAGCTTCTGGGAACAGATGCTGCAGATTAGAAATGCAGTCAATAAAGCGCTAGAAGAAGCTCGGACTGCTGGCTTGATTGGTTCTGGGCTAGAGGCGGAAGTCACTTTATATGCCAATGCATCTTTACAAAAAGTTTTGGAAAAATTGCAAGATGAATTGCGTTTTGTTCTGATTACCTCTAAGGCAGGGGTATTGCCAGAAGGAAAACGCGAGCAGCAAGAAGCAGCAGAAACAGACATTCCAGGGCTTTGGGTGAAAGTAGTGGCCACAGCAAATGAAAAATGCGTACGTTGTTGGCACAGACGATCCGATGTGAATCAGGATGCAAAATTTCCGGGTTTGTGTTCTCGTTGTATAGAAAATGTGGCAGGAGCAGGGGAGATACGTCGATATGCTTAAGTCATACAAAACGGTGAAAGAACATGACAAAGACAACACGTCTGATACTATTTTAGGAGACTCTGTGTTGCGTGAATCTCAAAAAAATATCGGAATAACCGAAAAGAATAAGGGAATAACCTATAAATGCTTCAGTATACGTATTCTTGGAATATTGATTGCACTATTCGTTATTTTCTTCGATCAGGCGAGTAAATGGTTAGTGACAGAAACATTAGAATACGCTGAAACCGTATCTGTATCGCCTAGCTTTGCTTTAACTTTGCGACATAATACCGGTGCCGCCTTTAGTTTTTTAGCAGAAGCCGCTGGTTGGCAGCGTTGGTTTTTTGTGGGGGTGGCAGCCGTTGTCAGTAGTATTATCTTTGTTTGGCTAGGGCGTTTAAGTTCTCAGGAAAAATTAGAAGGCTTGGGTTTATCTTTGATTTTGGGCGGTGCGCTCGGGAATGTGATCGATAGATTATTCCATGGCTATGTAGTCGATTTCATCTTGTTGTATTATCATGAATGGCAATATCCTGCCTTTAATATCGCGGATATGGCTATTTCTTTGGGTGTTTTCTTTTTTGTGCTGGGTATGTTAAAAAAGAAAAAATAGTACGGGCCTCCCGCTGAAGATCCATATCCTTTATTGAAAGGCGGCATCTGGTGTTTAATACAGTTGCTTGACTAGAAATTATATGCAAGGTATTATAAACACTTTTTTTATAGTTAAAGATAATCTTAAAGAGGATTTACACATGCCAAAGTCAAACATACCAAATAATGCGCCCATCATTCCACATATTGATCTAGGAAATTTTCATAATGATTATGCAGCTGTCGATACAGTAACCCCTGTTGTTGTTAGAGGCATTGTCATAGCTTCCGGTGCTGAATCCTCAAGCGTTTTAGGTACCGTATATTCAGATGGCAGTCCTGCACAAGATGCTATTGCAAATCAGAATACTCAGGGAATGCTGGTAACATTCAGGCAAAAACTGGCAGACGAAGAAGCAAAAAAATTAGCAGCGATTGCAGCAAATCAACAAACTGCAACTGCAACTACAACTACGGCGACTTCTGCTGGACCATTATCCAAATAAATAATGGCTAAAACCCGTAACCGCATTTTCCGTCGATAGATTTTGTCGGATTTTCTTCAGCGGGATAAAGGCGTGCAACCCAATTGAGCACTAAGCCTTTGGGTTTAATGCTACCTTTATTTTTTGCGCAATAAACAAAATTACCAATATTCGTTGTAGTGCCATCGGGGTGGATATTTAATTGATTACCCATGGCATCATATATAATTTTTCCGTATTTTGCTCCCGGAAATAGTTGTAAGATCGCCCCTGCAGCGGGTTGAGTATCTCTTTCGGGATTTTCGAACATCATAAATCCTACTTCCCAAGTATCTCCATAAGTACAGGTATTTTGATTGCTAGTGGGGCAAAGGCTAATGGTTTTATTTTTTCTAAATGCTTCGCTTTTAGCAAGTTCAATCGCATTTTTGATCCTGTCTAACGCAATTTCTTGTTCCGTTCGTGTTAATAATGTATTTAGGTTAGGGATGCTAGTCAATAAAATAACACTCATAATAGAAATCACCAGCAAAATTTCTATAAAGGTATATCCTTGCTGTGGTTTTAATTGCGAGTCATTGTATGATGAACATCTCATTTGAGGGAGTTTAATGGAGGGACAAGAATAAACCCATTGGGGAAATGACGGAGACGGTTACAATGCTTAGAAAAAATGATATGATTTTTAAATGTATTTTGGGCTATTGGAATAAGCTAGGTATAAAAAGATAGGGCAATATCCATTTAAAAACGTAATAAGGTAGTCTATTATGAAAGCTAAGTTACTGTAATTTTTTGTTCTGGCAACCATACTGCTTTTAAGCGGTTGTGCTGAAAGTTTTGCAGACAGGGACAAGGATAGGGACGGAGATAGGAAAATGAAGCTCAACTATTGTCCGACAAAAAGAATATTAGAGGATAATCTAAGTGCCTTACCTGCAAGAAAGGAATGGGACGATAGAGCGAAAAGAAATGATGGAAATCAAGGCGGAAGCTATAAATTTTAATAGGCAACTGCCAGACATTGAGGAAATTTTGATAGAAAGGGACGGGAAAAAATGATTAAATTTAAGTTAGGTTCTTTAATTATTGGTACAGCTTTATCTTTAACAGGTTGCGTGGGACTGAGTTCTAATCGGCACTTGACCAGCTTACGCGATCACATGGTAGCAGAAGGTAAACCGCCCGCTTATGTCGATGGTTATGTTGAAGGCTGTGATTCTGGAAGATATTTAGCTGGGGTTAAAGGGAGTTATTATCGAAAAGATAGTGCCAGAGCCGAACAAGATGCCTTGTATGCCCGGGGTTGGCAGGATGGACAAATTAATTGCCGCAATGAAGCGATTATAGAACGCCAGCAGCAGGCTATTGCAGGTGGCGGTAGTGCTGATTTAGCTGCTTGTGATATGGATGAAACACGTCGGCGGCGAATGGAAGAGGCAGAAATGCAAGAAATTTGGGATCAATTGAAAAAGTAAGGTTAGCTTGGAATCAACATTAGCTTAGAATCCATGTCAGCTGGGATTTTGAAATAATAGTTTGAAATACTTTGAATAAAGATTGGAATATTGGAATAAAGAAATGCGCAGTTATTATTGTGGTGAGATAAACGATACCCTGATTGGTAAAACAGTGGCTGTTTGTGGTTGGGTGCATTATCGTCGGGATCTGGGTGGATTGATTTTTTTGGAGTTGCGTGATCGCTCTGGGTTAGTTCAAGCTGTTTTTACCCCTGGTGGGGATCAAGACAAACTTTTTAAAAAAGCTGAACAAATCCGGAAAGAATTTGTAATAAGACTCCAAGGAGTGGTACATATCCGGCCGGTAGGCACAGAAAACCCTAATCAACCCACCGGAAATCTTGAAATTCATGCCGAGAATCTAGAAATTTTAAGCGCTTCAGAACCGCCACCTTTTTATCCCGACGAACATCAAAATGTGAGTGAAGAAATCCGCTTGCGGTATCGCTATTTAGATTTACGCCGTCCAGAGATGCTACAACGTTTTCAATTTCGTTCAAAGGTAACGCGAGTATTACGACAATTTTTAGATAATAATGGTTTTCTAGATATTGAAACCCCAATTTTAACAAAGGCAACACCTGAAGGCGCACGCGATTATCTTGTGCCCAGTCGAAATTATATTGGCTCTTTTTATGCATTGCCCCAATCCCCGCAGCTATTTAAACAATTATTAATGGTTGCAGGCATGGATCGATATTATCAAATAGCCCGCTGCTTTAGAGATGAAGATTTGCGAGCTGATCGCCAACCCGAATTTACTCAGTTGGATATCGAAACTTCTTTTTTGACAGAAAAAGAAATTATGCAATTGATGGAAGAAATGCTGCGTCGATTATTTGCAGAAATGTTGCAGGTAGATTTACCGAATCCATTTCCTGTTATGACCTATGCTGATGCCATCCGCCGTTTTGGTATTGATCGTCCTGATTTACGAAATCCCTTGGAGTTATTAGAAGTTTCTGATCTGATGAAGCAAGTTGAATTTAAAGTATTTTCGGAACCCGCTAACGACAAAGATGGCCGTGTTGCTTTGATCCATGTTCCTAAGGGAGGAGAACGTTTGTCACGCAAAGAAATTGACGATTACACTCAATTTGTGACGCAGTTTGGAGCCAAGGGATTAGCTTATATTAAAGTTAATAATAGAGAACAAGGGCGCGAGGGCTTACAATCACCCATATTAAAATTTTTACCCGATGATGTTATCGAGGCCATTTTAAATCGTACCCAGGCTCAAAACGGAGACATCTTATTCTTTGGGGCTGGTAAAGCCAAAGTAGTGAACGATTCTTTGGCCTTTTTAAGAAATAGGCTTGGTCAGGATCTAGGATTATTAAAAGGGGACTGGAAAATTCTTTGGGTGGTTGATTTCCCTATGTTCTTAGCAAATCCAAGCAATACAGGATGGGAACCAGTACATCATCCTTTTACGTCTGCTAGGGTAGACAGTATTGCAGAACTCAAAGCCAATCCCGGTGCTTATGCTTCTAAGGCTTATGATGTTGTGTTGAATGGTACTGAATTGGGTGGGGGTTCAATTCGAATTCATTCAATAGAAATGCAACAAGCCGTATTTAGTATCCTGGGTATATCGAAGGAACAAGCTCAGGAAAAATTTGGTTTCTTATTGGAAGCCTTAAAGTACGGTTGCCCTCCGCATGGTGGAATTGCATTAGGAATTGATTGACTTGTGATGCTAATGACCGGCTCAGCCTCCATTCGCGAAGTGATTGCTTTTCCAAAAACCCAAACGGCGAGTTGCCCTTTAACCAATGCGCCTTCGGAGGTTGATCCACAACAGCTAAGAGAATTGGGAATTCGTGTGAAAACGCAGGAACAAATACCAGAATAAATATATAAAATATCAAAATGTATATATTGTATATATAGAGACAACCCACTGCCCACAAAAGATAATCTAATGTGGACAGGGGGCAAGTTGCAAATATGCTTTGTGCATATATTTCGAACAATTATCTACTTTGAGAAGGCTTTCTCCCAGACTGTGATGAACATGTCTTCGTAGGCGTCTTCTGTTGAAAAGACATTGAAAATATCTTCATGAGTCACGAAGAACGCTTTTTCAAAAGCCCTGTCTTTGTTTTGATGGAAGTAAATTTCTTTATTTGATGGGGGTACATGAGAATGATAAATAGTTTCTGATAATTTCAAAATACCCCAAGTGTCCCTGTCTCTAGAAGCAAATGTGTTTGACATAATACCACCTTCCTTGTAGCTATCCAAACCATCAACCAATAAAATATTCTGAAAGAATATCCTATCACGAAGTCAATTCCCAACTACTACCTGGTCATCCATGTCTTCTTTCTAGGTACTTGATACTCTTTGCGAATCGCTTTGAGTATATCTTGATTATCTAAACCCTTAGGAACTTCAATCTAAATCCAATTTAAACCAAAATAACCCTTTCAAAGTCTAGAAGTTCAAGATTTATTCCAGACTATTCCCCTCAATTTAAAAAGTAAAGCTTTTTTTATAAAAATTTAAAAAAATTTTGAGAATGATGAACAATATTGTTAATGATGGCGTAGAGGCTCCAAAAAAGCATCTAGATTGTTATCGTCGCAATAGCTCATGAATTGTTCGCGTAACGTTGCGAGATGAACAGTATCTGGAACATTAATTTTTAGGGTAAGGGAAGCCATTCTGGTGCCATTGGCGGTGATATAGGTATGGGCGCTCATTTCTTCTATAGGGATGGCTAATCGAAAGAGAAAGTCAGACAACCCATTTAGGATTCCAGCTTTATCTATGGCAGCCACTTGTGCTGTGTATGTCATCGATTTTACCGGCTGTATATACTCTGATGTACGCCTAGAAATTAAACTTAAACCCAATCTTTGCTCTAATCCTGGAAGCGTTGCTTCCATCTTGGCTATTGCCCCCCAATTCCCGGATACGAATAGAGTAATCATGACCTCTTTACCCATCATAATCATCTTGACATTAAGCAGATTACAACCACATTGAGTACAGGTACGGGAAAGCTCGTTTAATACTTCAGGCTGATAAGGCCCCACAGCAGCAATAATAAGATAATTATGTATGGAAGTCATGTGTAATACCTCTTAGTCTTCCTATGGTTATTTTATCATATTTTGCTGCTAGTCGGGTCAAATCTTCAAGTTTCAAATTTCCGGCTCAATTTCTAAGATTTGCCTCCAAACCCCTATGTACCTAAGTAAAGGAGCCTTGCCAGAATAGAGCTCTTTCGTTATTATCGGCTTAATTGGGCCTTTAATCAGCTTTAACCCTCAAAATAGTAAAATTCGGAGCATAAAATATGTTTCATGGAAGTATCGTTGCCCTTGTAACCCCCATGACCTCTAATAGGGAAGTAGATTTTCAACGTTTACGGCGTTTAGTGGCTATGCACCTAGAACAGGGTACAGATGGGATTGTTGTAGTCGGCACTACAGGAGAAGCCGCTACATTAAATCCGGAAGAACAAGCTGAAATTATTAAAATCACCATAGAAATGGTGGGGAATCGTATTCCTGTTATCGTTGGTACAGGCACCTATGACACTCGGGAAACCATTTTTAGAACTGAAAAGGCAATGAATTTAGGGGCTGATGCTTGCCTAATCATTACACCCTATTGTGTTAAGCCCACTCAGGAAGGATTGTATCAGCATTATAAAGCTATAGCAGAAGCTGTAGCAATTCCCATTATTCTTTATAACGTTACGGGGAGAACGGCTTGTGATTTAAAACCAGAAACGGTAAAACGTCTTTCTCATTTTTCCAATATTGTGGGCATTAAAGAAGCCAGTAGCGACTTACAACGAGGACGAGATTTATTGGAAGCCTGCGGTGATTCTATGGATCTGCTCTCTGGTGATGACGCCACTGCACTGGAATTTATTTTGCAAGGCGGACGAGGTGTTATTTCTGTGACGGCTAATGTTGCTCCTAAAATGATGCATGAAATGTGTCAAGCAGCTCTTGAAGGCAATAGACGTTTAGCAGAAGAGATTAATAGTAAATTAATGCCTTTGCATTCGGAATTGTTTGTTGAAGCCAATCCTATTCCTGTTAAATGGGCGATGCAGCAATTAGTTTGGATTGATGAAGGAATTCGCTTACCTTTAACTCCTTTATCGCTGAAGTATCATGCAGTGGTAAAAGAGGCAATGGAAAAGAGCGGCTTGTTATAAGAAAAAAAGGGTTATTATAAGTAGTTTATTAAACAAGGTTTGTTACTAATTAAAGTGAGAGTCAAAATGATTAAAATTTTTTTTGGTTTTGTCTTGGGAATTGGGTGTTTAATGTTGGTCGCCTGTGCAGGTAGCGGCATGTTTCGGGATCGTATTAATGATTATAAAACGACCTCGGAATGTCCTAGCTTGATAATGCCCAATGGTATGGCTGCAGAACCCCGTTCGGATGATTATTGCATCCCAGAAAAAGATAGTAAATCTTTTCGATTAGGGACTCGCTAGATGTGGCCCATCATTATATCATAATATATTGACTTTAATAAGACAGGTCGGATAATGATATAATATATTGCCTATCGTTAATAATTTTGGAGAGGTGTCGGAGTGGTCGAACGTGACGGTCTCGAAAACCGTTGTACCCCTCAAGGTACCGTGGGTTCGAATCCCACCCTCTCCGCCAGCCTTCGATCTATTGCCATTCCAGCAATTCCTAAGATATCTATAAGTACTTGTAAATAATATAAATATCATTTATACCTTATCCTAAGAGTTCCACGGAAAGCCCCCAGCAGCCAAATAATTTGGGGGTACATTTCCCCCCTTATTTGGAGATACCCCCAATGTCCTTAACCGATATCAAGATCCGTGCCGCAAAGCCTAAAAATAAGCCCTATAAACTTGCCGATAGTGGTGGTTTGTTTCTATTGATTGCACCAGTGGGTTCAAAGTATTGGCGATTAAAGTATCGATTTCATGGCAAGGAAAAGTTATTGGCCATTGGTGTTTACCCAGACGTTTCATTAGCGGAAGCTCGAGAAAGAAGAGATTTGGCTAAAAAACAAATTGCAAATGACGTTGATCCATCTTTTTTTAAAAAAACCACAAAACATACCATAAAGATGGGAACAGATGGGAACTTAGAATTTGTGGCTAGAGAATGGCATATGAAAAATGCAACTCGGTGGAGTGAAAAGCATAGTGTTTTAATTATGCGTCGACTTGAGCAGTATATTTTTCCTTGGCTAGGATCTTATCAGGTTTCTGAAATCACCTCGCCGCAGGTGTTAGAAACATTACGACGAATTGAATATAGAGGTGCTCTTGAGACAGCACATAGAGTTTTTCCACATTAAATGATTCTTCTGTTGTGAGAGTTAGAATTTGGAATTCCGGGTACCTTTTGAAGGATGGAAGTTTTATACGTAGCTCGGTTCCATACACTATGATAAAAGGTTTTGTTCCTGGTAGGGTTCCTAATGTTGGGCATGTTTCTGTGGAGACTAAAGGATTTTATGCAAGTCTTTGGCCCGCTACTGGATTAACTATTCTTAATAAGTTACAAGTACACGATGGTGAAAACTCTACGATTAAAAATGACATTGAAGTTGAAGGGCATCCCCCCAATCACTTAATTGATCTATACAGCCTTGATATAAATACAATTACTAAAGTGATGGAAAAATATGTAATTGATTCGACGAAAAAATCTAATGGTGTATACAACTTAATGGGTGTAGCTGCCAATAGTTGTAGTACACTTGCTTACGGACTATTAATAAGTGGAGGGATAAGGAAAAATTTCTAATGAGCTTAAGAAAAGGAGTAAGATTATTGTCATCTCTTAAATCAAACACCTTATCTAAGTTGCCACTGACTGAGACTATAACTTCTGATGTGGGATTTGTTAACGCTAGTTCGCGAGCATTAAGTTTTGAAGAAGGCATGGTTGCTTCTTGTCCTAGGTGTTCTTGTAATGTAGTGTCTTTATTTTTAGCTATATACAAACCAGGGAAACTGAATATTTAAGGATTTACATTTGCACCTGTATTAAAACGACCTCCAATAGTGCTAAGACTTCCAATGGTCGACAGAGGGTGTAGGCCATATTTATACTTGACTGCTCGCTGCCATTTTTTAAATTCATAGGAAATAGATTTTTGAATGAGAGCAGCTTTAATTTCATCCTGAATAATGCTCCTTTGTCTTGCTAATTCCGAATAATAGTTCCAATGATATTTTAATAAGTCTGAAGTTTTTTGTTTGGCTGCCTGTATATCTGAAAGTGTACCTGATTCGAGTAAAAATTTTACATTTTTAATTTTTCGTTGCCCCTTATTCCTTGAGGTTCCTTTTTATGACTTCTTGTCATTTAAATTACCGCTGATTCTCGTCTAAAGCTGTTTGGATGAAATTTAGTAATTTCTTGAATCTTCCAACACGTATCATGTCACTGGGTGACATCCCCCCAAGTTGTGGGTTGGGGATGCAAAACCATAAAATAGTTTTGTCTTGGTCGTTAAAAAAACCCGCAACTAAATTTAAAGCGGTTGCCCATTCTGTAAGCCTTTGCTTTAATTCAGCAGGCATTTTGTTATCAAATCGAACGGAAGCAATAGGAATATTGGCAGCAACGGAAACATCTTCTTTTTTATAGTTAAGTAATTTAACTATTTTTTCGCCATCAACCTTATTAGATATTCCGTCTTTATTAAAAAGATGAAAATAATCTTTTTGGGGGACTGTCCGGAAGAAAGAAGGACCTGTACTAGCCATTTTTGTCTCCTTGAATAGGGTTGATATATTTGACCACAATTTTACCATATTATTCCTTAATTATACCACCTTTTTCCTTTTAATTGCTATGCAGCCGACATTAAAACTACAAATTCAGTCAATTATAGAATGAATTTGTGGTTTCAAAGTTAAATTGGGGGCAATATTATATGGGCAATTTTTTGATCTGGTTTTATTAACAGTAGTTGGTCAACGATGTGCTGACCAATTACTGTTAATAAATATAGTATTATTGAGAAGAAATTAGGACAATTAACGCGTCAAGCTTTCGAATGGTACCATATTATTCTTGAAAACGTGTAATTATTCACCATAATTTTGGTTGTTCACCTAAGTTTTTCAAGAATTTTTTTAGAAATAATGAAAAAAAGTTCGAAAAACTCTTGACAGACTTTTTAGTGCAAATTCCCCTTTTCTTTAAACCCCATTTGAAAATACCGTTTAAACGATCCAGAAGATCGTGTGAGATCAAAAAATCATCATTGGGTCTTTAAACGAGTCCAGAAGATTTTTCGTTCAATGGTGATCATTTATCAAAGCCAAAAAATCTCATGTTATCATTGTCTTGTAAGGAGACATGGTGAACATCAAAGATTTAAATGTTTCAGACACTTTATGCAATGCAAAGAAATTGCTCGATGAAGAGGAGAATATATCTCCTGCTTTGAGGGCTATGTTTGAATTGCTCTTAACGATATACCTCAAGAGCATGAACAGAACGCTGCATAAGGTGGGGCTAGGCCTTTTAGAAATTTTATGTTGATTAGCTAAAATTATGGTGAATAATTACAATTAACCTTTTATTAAATACAAATTTGCTTGAGTATTCTGCAGCCGATTTACATTTAAATTTGGGGGTTATTGATGATCTATTAACTGAGGTTGAGCTGCAGAGTATAAAATGCGATACGTTTTTAAGGAGGCTAAATTATCTCGAACCTTATGGTAAAATGGATGGCAAGAATGTTCCATGAAAGGTTAATAAAGTGAATTTTAGTGTTAGTAGCATTAAAGGACTTCGATTTTTTTTTTGTCGGCTTTTAAAAGTTACATGGACATAGGTCAATTCGCCAATGGCCGTTGGCGAATTGGAGGAAAAAATATAAAAGCGCCCTCAGTGCGGACGCTTTCTTCACCGATATCTGGAGGATATGTTTGATATGAAACCGCTGCGCATCTTTATCAGCAGTGTACAAAAAGAGTTTGCCAAAGATCGGTTAGTGTTGCGTGATTGGTTGCGTAATGATGCCTTGATGCGGCGTTTCTTCGAGCCCTTTTTGTTTGAAGATCTTCCGGCACTTGATCGTCGTGCGGATGAAGTGTATTTAGATGAGGTTGCTGATTGTGACATTTACATTGGTATGATCGGAAACGATTATGGTTTTGAAGACGCAAAAGGCATTTCTCCAACCGAACATGAATTTAACGAAGCGACTAATCAACACAAAACTCGCCTTATTTTTATTAAGGGAGAAGATGATAAGAATCGTGAGCCGAAAGTCCAAGCTTTTATTAAAAAAATAAACCATGAGCTGATTCGAAGGCGTTATGCAACAGATGCTGAGTTAATTGCTGGTGTATATGCTGCACTGGTTCATTATTTAGAAGCAAAATATCTAATTCGAAATGGTCCTTTTGATGCTGCACCCTGTCTGAATGCAACATTGGCAGATTTTGATGAAACACGCATGACAAATTTTATACGCCAAGCACGTCATCAAAGAGGTTTTCCACTAGCAGAAACGGCTACACCGCTAGAATTGTTAACGCATCTTAATTTAATTAATGGTGATCTTATTTCGCATGCTGCGATGTTGCTGTTTGGCAAAAATCCTCAACGGTTTTTGATAACTTCTGAAGTGAAGTGCGCTCATTTTCATGGACTTGATGTGGCCAAACCAATACCATCCCTTCAGGTATATAAAGGAACAGTGTTTGAATTGGTTGATCAAGCTGTTGATTTTGTTATGTCAAAAATAAACCTATGGGTCGGAACACGTGCTGAAAGTACACAAGTACCCATTAAATACGAAATACCCCGTGAAGTTGTCACTGAAGCGATTGTAAACGCTGTTGTCCATCGCGATTATACGAGTAATGCCAGCGTTCAAGTTATGTTGTTTGCAGATCGATTAGAGGTATGGAATCCCGGCGAGTTGCCACCCTCATTAACCTTAGAAAAACTGCGTAAACCTCATCATTCTGTACCACACAATCCATTGATAGCCGAACCCATATATCTAACTAAATATATTGAGCGTATGGGCACCGGTACCAGAGATATGATTTCGCGTTGTATTGAGGCAGACTTGCCAGAACCAGAATTTTCAATTTCCACTGGTATCTTTACAACCACCATTCGGCGCAAAATAAGTGTAGATACTAGCAAAGTTACCGGGCAAGTACCGGGCAAGTACCGGGCAAGTACCGGGCAAGTCACAATTGAAATCGAACGATTGGTGGCAGTTATGCATGGAGACCTGAGTCGGGCAGCAATTCAAAGCGCCTTGGATTTGCGACATAGGGATTATTTTAATGAAGCATATCTAATTCCAGCATTAAATAGTGGATACGTAGAAATGACAATTCCCAAAAAGCCTAAAAGTAGCCGGCAAAAGTATCGTCTCACAGAGAAGGGTCTCTTGTTACAATCCGATCTGATGAAAAATGAGAAATTATGAGTTTTAAGGAAAAAATGAAAAAAAATCTGACAATTATCGTAGCAATGTATGATACTCGCTATTACTCATACGAGCCACGCCTCTTAATAATGCCTATCAAGGCGGATTATTTGTATGGATATAATAAAAAATCAATTCCACCAGGTACACTAGGGTGTTAGAGAGCTTCATATTTTGAATCAAGGACTATCTTAATGCAATTTTTATCATTCTTTGACGAATTCCCTGTTCTCGCCAATAGCGAAATCAGAATTATCCTTGTTACAGACAAGGATAATTCACAGTATATTTCACTTGGAAACTAATCACTTACGGTTTAGCAAGGTAATAAGTAATGAAGATAAACTTAAAGCAAACTTCTTTAGAACATGAAAGATTCTTTAATCAAATAAAAAATGTTTTTTCATCCACATATTCTGAAAGCAATCTAGCGTGTTATTGGTTGATTGGTAAGTTAATTTTTGATTTCGTGGAAGGGGAACATATAAAACCTTGTGAGTTTTTAAAACAATTATCAATCGGATTAAAAGAGATTAATGAAAAAATTTTTTTTAGCGAGAATCTTGAATATATGTATCTCTTCTATAAAATTTTTCCAGTTTCTGAAACAATTTCCAATTCGGACGAAAGATATGTAGATATTTTAAAGAATCGTTTTCGTTTAAGGTGGTCAATGTATAAAATGCTAATTCCCAAGCGGTTGGTGCTTGTGTTATGTCTTTGGATAAACAACTAGGAAATAATAAACCAAATAAATATAAGTTTGAAATGGGGGGATTTAGCCTCGGGGCTGCGGATGCTCAAAATTTATTGGTACATGCAGTACATGTAAGGGCATTACGAGAGCTAAATGCCGGTAAAATTAACATTAAAGCCATTGAAGGTAGCCAGACAGCAACAAAAACTTTGGCTAAAATAAAAAAACGCATGGACATATATTTAGGAAATAAAAAGGAATGTACAGAATTTGATCAGTTAAGCAGATTAAAAATGGATTTAAATGTTTGGGGAGCACCTGGCATTTACGCGGCTGATAATAAATCCACATGTGTTATTTTAGATAAGTTTAATATGGCTCCAGATGTCAGTTTGCAATTCTCTGATACGGAAGGCGATAGAATTGCAAAGGTTGCCACTCGCTTAGGTTCTCTTGGAAAACATAAAAAACTTGAAGGTACAGCTAAGGATTTTCGACCTAAAGGTGATAGTTTTCAGCGTGTCAAAGTATCTTGGGTGGATACATCATCTGCAAACAAACACGGTTGGTCTGCACTTTCATCATTAGGAACAAAAGCCGTTATTTCTACCAAGATTATGCGGTATAGGAATCCTCTCATAATGGCAGGAGTTAAAGCACCGTCTTCTCCTGTAGCTAGAACTGTAATAATAAATTCTTCTAACACGAAAACAGCTTTGGTCAAACAAGATTTAGATCATAAGATAGATGCAGATAAGCATTTGACGAAAACTTATACACCACATTATGGAGCCTCTTCAGGAACAGCGGCTTCCGCTCCTTCGAATGTGGCTGTTGCAGATACGCAACAGCACATTACAAAAACGGCAATGGATAAACAAAAAGAGGATTACAAAGAGAAAGCTGATAATTCAGTGATAGCGGCTCCCGCTGCTGCAGCCCTGCCTGCAGAGGCCACTAACCCAAAGCAGCTCAAAATGACTCCGCCAGCAGAAGAGCATCCTAGGCCAGGACCTTCTAGAACAGGATAAGTTTAAGTTTTTTCAACCCTTTTTTATCCTTTACACTTACGAGACCTGGTACCGTTTATGATTGGATTCTTCGCCTTTCTTTGGTGGGCGAGTACCACAAAATCGTTTAAATAAAAAGCAAACTGCTATTCCTAAGGCAACGATACTTGCAGATTCAACAGGATGATCATTCATCATGTTGTTTACTATTCTATTTGTGTCAGTTAGGGTGGGTGGTTCTGGTATTTTAGGAATATGTTGAAAAAATTCCATTGCTAACCCAAGATCCTCTGCACCACGAGGATACTCTCCCCGACTTGCAGTGGATCCAATTATTTCGCCATTCTTATTAGGAATATCTTGAGACTGTTTCATTTTTCTATCCTTATAATATAAATAATAACACATCATTTAGACAGCAGCTTACCACAAAAACCACTAAAAAGATATAAGAAGGCTTAAGAAATAATTAGATATCCAACATATTTTGATGCTTGCTTGTATCTACTTGTATCTATTAGACGGGCTGCATTATCATTTTCAATATCACTTTCTGCATCCAAACCGATTCCATTATATCGGTCCATTATTTTGAACGGGTAGGCTTGCGCAGTCCGCACCGATTAAGGTGAGGTGAGCAAGCCAATAAAAAAAGTAGTTTTCTCTACCGCGAAGAACTCCCGACTATCAGTCGGGAGTTCTTCAATTGCTGGGACCCTTCACTGCTGTTGCCTGAGCTACATTTTCTGTGGCCTTCAGGGTCTCATTGTATCGTTTAATGAGTGATGGGAAAGAGGAGGCATAATTCAAAAACACGTTACCTGCGCCAAAAGGCATCCCTTTATCTAACAAATAATGCACTAATGCTTCTGTAATGGGCGGAAAATTATAGAAGGCTGATCCACGATATTGCTGTAAGAATCCAATGTGTGTTGGCATATGTTTAAAATAATGGGCTGGTAATGGATCAAGTTCGCGCTTAATATTAATCATGTTATTGGCTTTTGCGTAGTCTAAAACATATTCATAAATTAGTGCTCGTATATCGAAATCTGCAAATCTTTTTATTACTGCATCAAGTTCATTTTCACTGAGGGAACTACAGAAAGCAAACCAATCCACGGCTCGATTATATTGACAAAAGAGTACATTATAAAAGTTAAAATAATTGTGATAATTGTTTGCTAAGCTTGTGTAGCGATCCAACATATTTGTAATTTTTGAACCGATTTGTTGGATGCGTTCTATCGGAAATTCCCAAGAAAATTCTATGGAACGTCCAACGGCATCATAGTGAACGGCTTTCTTTTGTTGAGCATTTAAAAAGTGTCTTTCTAGATCTGCAACCTGTTCAATGTGAGTCATACGATTATTCCAGTTTTCGCCAAAATAATTGATATGTAAAATAGATTTTTGAGTGGTTCTATCATATTCAATCCCAAACTTTGCACTATGATTTTGCAGGCCCAAATTAAATTCTATGACAATAGTAGGGTGCTGATAAAATGAATTCATCAGTTCAATTTGGCCTAAATTACTTCGAATATCCTTGAAAGATTTTATTAAGATTTGAAGTTCCTCTGGGTAATATTCTAAAGGTACGCTTGATTCCTGACCCAGAAATATAGTAATAGCCAATATATTTTGATGGAATAAAGTGAATAAATCTTCCAGCGTTAACGAATTTTTTCTTTGGGAAAATTGCCTGTCAAAGTTGGCCCCGCTACCTATTTTTGCAGACTGTACCGAAAAAGTATTCGAGGCATTTAGCTGTCTTTCACTTAAATCTTTAGCTAAGCTATTAAACGTCGTTTCAATTTCATCCATCATATTCTTTGGGTTAGAATACCACCATCTATCGTTGGGTACCCTAGTGTACCAACTTGCAAAAACATGATTGGGTATATAGTAATGCCATTTTTTGCAAAGACTTAAGAACGGTCTTAATAAATTATAAAATCTTTCAACTTGAAGTTTTTTATCTTTATATTCTGGGCTGCCTTTAACAGATTTAATCGTTCTGTCCATTAAATGACACAAATCTTGTACCGCTTTAATAATGGCCTTGCGAGTTAAGGGTTTAAGATTGGGTCCCCAAGATAAAGCATCAATTAGAGGAAGAACTTCTTGCGCGTAGCTCTCAAACAAAGCATCAAATTTTGCAGGGTTAGACCAATCTGGGATCTTTTTGGGACCAGGTCTCTAGAATTTTATGGATTTCTAATAATTTCGAGGTTTCTAATTCTTTGGCAGTTTGTTTGAGTTCATCCGTTATTTTTGTAAGCATTGATCGGGTAGCATTCCCCCCCCTTTCTGCAACATCCTGGAATAGTCCAAGATGTTTATACAGGGTTAGATTAACCCAGTCACCTGCAATGCCATTGTTTAGTGTAAACTTTACAATATGGGCAAGCATCTGTGCATGTTGTGTATTTCGGCAACATTCCAAAGCAAATTTAGACCATAATTCAGAAAATTTTTTATTCAGTGTTAATTTTTTGAAAGAATGCAGGGCTAAAAAAGCATCCATTTTGCCTTTAGGTAAAGTCTCGATTTTAGGGGTTTTTAGCGCATCATTTAACTGCTTCCTATCCCTTACAATTTGGTACACAGAGTTTGAAAGGGTTTGTTCATTCCCCGAGTCTTTCACTATAGCTTCAAGACGAGATAAAATCTCATAATATTCAGCATAACTATCAATAGAATTGGAATTTGAAATAAATAATTTTTTTAAAGCTTTCGACAATTCTAGCCCGGTAATTAAGGCATGTAAAAAAATCTTTTGATGTGGGGAACCAGGATTTCTACCTGCTTTGCTTTTTGCCATTCGACAAAAAATGACCATCATCCTATTTAGGGCATCCATTTGCTCTTTTATATTGTTGTTGGAATCAAAACCGCTTTTTAACGTATTAAGATGGGATAATAATGTAGTATACGATTTTTCATTAGCCGTTTTGGTCCAGGCAGTATTGGGTATCAACCGATACATGTTAGTCAACAATTGAGCAAAAGCCCCCTCTCTAATGGCCTCATTGCTGGAACCCGTACTGATTAAAAGATCGCCAATCTTTTCATGTTCACTTTTACTATCCATCAGTATTCCCGCTGGATATTCTCTTATTTTTTTAAGATCAACCTCTGTTCTAGAGCCAAAGCCATACAGCAAAGTTTCTTGAGGCTTGGTAGAAGACTCAAAATAACCCTTTTTTAGAATTCCATGGGTCGGATCAAATAATTCTTTTTCGGCATTTGCATGAACCTTGATATTGTTAGTCCAATTGATCATTTGTTTTCGTTGAGGATCAATAATGATTACGGGTTTTTCTGTTAAAAGCCAATTTTCTATTGACCTCGCCATATTCGAATGAATAACCGGAATACCCTTGCAGTTAAACTGAGCAACTTCATGAGAGGTTTCAGGCGCTTCAACTTCAATGATCACCACTTTTATGGGTGAATTCTTTTGTGCCAAATAAAATTTAAGTGCTAAATCTATCGTGGGAAAAACTTTTAGCTCTGAGTTATGTGTTATGATTCTTGCGGCATTTCCGGCAGGGCTTATCACCCCCACAGCCATTGCATGTGCTTTTACCGCAGATAACTTGTTGGGAGAAACCGAAGAAGGTTCTATGACGCTTAATTCCCCATTGGGAATAGGGCGAGCCTGTACCAAATTAAGTGTGTCCGTTTGTGGTTCAAAGACAAACTCAATATCCATTGGAATTCCATAATGCTCTTCAATATTTCTTCCAATTTCTGCTATTGCAACTGCGACTGAAGTAGATAATGCAGGAGATTCTTTTAAGAATTTTGAGTTTTTTTCGTTTTTCAGTATCCTTTTTTTGTTAATATTATCTTGAAAAGGGATTAAACGAAACTGTTTGTTGGGGCTAATTTGTGCATGTACCACATTTTCACAAGTGACAAAATAAGTATCAAAAGCACCTTTACTATTGACAATTAATTCTCCATGTCCAGGGGCTACTTGAATTCGGCAACCTGCATTACCCGTATACATAACTCCTGAACGAGGCACTAAATTTGGATGTTGTGCAGCATTTTGTAAACCGTTCATGGGCTCACCAATCATGAACTGAATAAAAACAGCGAAAAACGGAGTTTCAGTAATGTTTTCATTTTTATTTAATAATCTTTGTTTTAAAGATTTAATACTGAGGTAAGAGGCAAGCACTTTACCAATGGCCTCTGAAATTGCATTTTTTTCGATTGGGACAGCAGATATACTTTCATTTCCACCTGGATTCGCAAACCACAGAGTGTCTTCTTTCCTTCCGGTACTTCTCACGACCACCGTGGTATCTCGATTTTGTTTAGATTGGCTTGATTTTGCAATAAATTCCTCAATATTTTTTGTGACGAAGGGCTGGGCTTTAAACAGATTTATAATTTTATTTCTGATGGCTTCTAGAATTGCTTCTGCTTTTTTTGTAATTTCTCCTTCAATGTTTTGCTGTTCAATTACAAAATCATTCCACATTTTAGAAAATTCTGGGAAATAAGTTAATAAATGTTCATTGATCTCTTTGTGTTCAATTGCCAACAATTCTGGCACACGTATTTTAAAACTGGGGAACAATTTTAATGTTAGGGTTTTACTTAATGCAGTTAGCTGATAAAGATTGGAGGCCTTATTGCCTATTTTTTTAGAGCGTGCTTCAATTTCCATTAAGGTCTTTAAAAACAAAAAGCCATATTTATGGGACATCTTAAGAATGGCATTTTCTTTATGGTATTCGGCAATTTTAGGTTTTTTATTAAAAATAAACTCAGCCAAATGGATCCAACCATGATGATATGCCAAATAGAATGCTGAGTCCCTTGAAGCAGAAGTAAAATTAATATTTGCGCCTTTATCTAATAGCTCTTGGACCGTTTTTACATCACGCCCTTCTCGGACAACCTCCAATAAGATATGGTTAATTTTAATATATTCTTGAAATAAAGGATATTTATCTGACCCTTTTAGATATTCATCAACTTGTTCCTTTAAAAACAAATCTTCTAGTACATCCTCATCGTTATATAAGCTATTCATGGCAGCAAAAATTTCTTCACGCGCTTGTTTAATTTGTGGGTCTGCTTGATTTTTGTATTTTTCCAGCTGTTCTATAATGTTAAATTTCTTTTTGGCTTCTAAATCCTCCAGATTTTCACAGAGAAATTTATAGATTGTTTCAGCCAGGACCTTTTCTTTTAATAATTCCGATCCGGAATAAAGATAGATTGTTAAAGTAATCACCGCCTTTTTAGAGAGGTGGCCTGCCTGATTTCGTTTGTCTTTCGATAAGTTTTTGAGATCCATTAAAGAACAGATAGATTGTCGCTTAAGTTTTTCTGCCAGCTGTCTGGGGGTTTCTTGAAGATTGTTTAAAGAAGATTGATTGGCCCCCCGCATAATGAATGCTGCTGCCATTAAATCATTTCCTAGCTGTATCGCCAAATGTAATGCGGTATTACCATCAGCATCTTTTGCATGGATATCCCAACCTGAAGATAAAAGACTGACTACTAATTTATATTGGTTATTTTTGACAGCAATTAGTAAAGCATTTTGATTTATTAAGTTTGCTTGTGTTTCCGCATTAATTTTTTCAAGAACATAACATTTAAGAAGGTTGTTGATGAGATCAACGTGACCAAATTGTGCCGTCAACAATAAAACAGTTTGTCCTGCAAAATTAGTGGTGGTTAGATTAAAGATGTCTTTATGTTGGGTTAAGCAGTAGTTTACTACTAAGAACTGGTTATGTGCGGCTGATACTAACAGCATATTATTTCCAAAGTGGTCTTTGCTAGTTAAACCAGCGCCATAATTTAACAACAATTCTATTGAATGGATATGGCCGTTTGCAGCTGCTATCAACAATGGGCTATATGAATTGGCATCCGTTGCATGAATGCTAGCACCACTTAAGAATAATTCTGTAATCGCTTTGGTATCGTCATTTTTAGAGGCCTCTAATAATGCTTCATTTAATAGTTTGTTATTTTGGTTCTGGGTAGTTTTAGATAATTTATAATGCGCAAAAAGAGTAGGGATAATATCCTCAACCGCAGTTATTAATGCATCGGTTTTAGTCTTTAACAAAGGGTTAGTATTTACCTCTGGGTCGTTGCATAAAATTTGCAACATAGTTAACAATTTTAAGTGTGATTCTCTAACAAAATTCTCATCTTTGGCAAATGGTGTTTCATAAGTGGCTATAAATTCCAAGGCTACAAAGTAGCGACTGCTCGTATTTAATTCAAAAGGAGTTTTGTTTTGGTGATTTGGGATATCCATTCGCGCACCATGCAGAACTAAGCAGAGTGCTAAGAATTTATTATTATTTAAGATGGAGAGATGAAGGGCCGTGTTACCATCCTGTTCCAAACGAGCATTTAGCCCCTTTTGTAGCATGGCTAATGTTTCTTCTGTTCTCTTGTCTGCGTCACCGGTTGCCAGGTTAAACAAGAGTGCTGCAGCGTCTGCGGTTTCTTCTTTGACTATGATTCCTTCAGCGTTGGCCAATGATAAAATGGCCCCTTCTTGTAATAAGAGCCTAACGGTATCTGGATGTTTAGCCCGAGCTGCAAGATATAAAGGTGATTGACCCTGTTTTGTTTTTTTATTAATTTCTATCTGGGTTTCTTTCAGTAGAAAAGCAACCATTACTTTCTGGCCATTAAAAGCAGCATAATGCAAGGCATTATAACCATCTACTTCTTCAGAATGAACATTGAGATGTTGCTGCCAATTTTTCAATAAGAATCTTAAAGTGTCAATGCTGCCATTATATGCGGATTCATGGATAATGTTTGTACCATTATTATCCATTTCCGATACAATTGCACCAAGACTAATTAAATGTTCAATAGTAGCGACCTTGTTGGTTCTAGCAGCATGGAAAATAGCAGTTTTACCTTTTGAGTCTTTCCCATTAACTTTTGCCCCCTGGGTCACCAGGGCAGTAATCGTTGCATTATCACCAAGCTTAGCTGCAGCCGCCATGTCAAAATGTAATTCACAATTTTTTATATATTCTTGAATCTGTTTTTTATCAGCCATTGTTTTTCGTATAAAATTTATCATGAAGCCCATCATGCTTTTATTATTGAAGTAGTCTCCGCTATCGAATAAGTGATTAATGACATTTTGAATTTGTGGGCTTAACTCTTGAGCTTCTTTGTTTTGTTTTGATTTTGATAAATCTATTAATTCGCATAAAGATTGAATGATAATATTTGTTTGCTTTTTGGCAAGATCTAGAGCAGAAAGATTATTTGCGTTACGGATATAGATATCTGCGCCTGCAATAATTAATAAAAAACTTGATAATACATCCTCTTGATTGATTGCTATATGAAGGGGAGTATGATTAGATTTGTTTTGTTTATTTGGATTGGGCCTTAAGTGTTCTAAAATATTGCTCAATAATGTATGATTTTTGTCCTTAACAGCTATATGTAAAACAGTATTGCCATCAGTCTTATCTTTATCATATACGCTAAATTGGTGTTTCCAGGTTGTTAATAGATGCATCACCATGTTATTTTTAGACTGTTTGACCAGGGTGAATATAAGATTTGAATTATCTTCCGATGGTGTGGCTTCCTTGTAGCGGCCGATATGACAATTGTAAGTTAATTCATAATGATTCCCCCATCGAATAGAAGACAGACAATTCGCTAATATAAAATCAACTATGGCAGTTTGGTTCTTGAGGGCAGTAGTCGTTAATATATCATGGCCTGCTTTATTTTTTATATGTAACTGAGCCCCTTTATTACGTAACAACTTTACAGTTTCAAGATGTCCATTTTCAGCCGCCCGCATAATCGGTGTATATCCTTCTGAGTCTAAAACGGATAAATCTGTGATCCTGCGTCGATTAATTAACTCTTCAATTTGTTTTGTATTACCGGCTTTGGCGGCTCTAAAGAGGTCCCTTTTTGCTATATGTATATGTTCTTTTTCTATTTGGTTTTTCTTATCTATAGCGTCCCAATGCGCTTGCAAACGACGTTGTTCCGGTGATTTATTATGAGATGTAGATACTACTAATAATTTCATTAGGTGTAAGCCCTCGTGATCTTAAACTAAGTTATAAAAATACTTTATATCACAGGGTAGACATATAATCAATTAAAACAATAGTAGTATTATTATAGCAGTATTATGGTATGACCACGCTTGGCGCTTCAATTGAAGAGCATCTTAGCGGAACAATCGAAATAAATTTATTTATTAAGAGCAATTTGTTCACAATCAAGGCCATTCATCTAAAAAAATAACCTGAAAATCTTTATGATTAGCATGTGAATTTAATTTTCTATCTTCTGGAAAAGTTTCTAATAAAGGGAATATTAACGCTTTTCCAACAACTGCCCGGCGGCTATCATCGAGTGGTTTTAAGCCCCATAGATTTTGGTAAGTTAAGGGCACGGGTTCTTTATGCTTGGCATTAGGATTACTAAAACTGCCCAAGTAAATAAATACATGTTTAGTATTATAGACAAAGGTCATAAAGGGGCGACCCTGTTCTTTTAGATAAGCGATTTTTTCTTTTGGAGTAGCGTTGCTTTTATCCACCTGTTTCCCTGCTTTGACTTGTTCGCTGGAATGACGCGCCAGCCAAAAGCCGAAGGGTGTATATAAGCTTTTTAATTCTGCGGAACAGTCATTTAAGAAATAAAGGCCACCCCAACCATAGGGTCTATTTTGTAAAGTTTTTATTAATTTTACGAAATTTTCTGCAGTAGCCGCTAAGGGCATTTCGGCTGCATGATTTTTATTTACCATTGCTTTTCTGATTTGTACTGTGCCTTTTAGATCTTTGCTGGGAAATAATATTTGATATTGTTGATGCTTATTATCTTGAATCAATGGAAAAATTGAGCCCACATAGGCTTTAAATTGATGATGTTTATTGCCTGCATCGATAATAGCTGTTTCCGTTTGCGTGATAGCGGCCAATCTATTTTTGGCAGCTCTTTGCCATTGTTGAATGAATACTTTATTTGCCTTTGCAAGGTTTTCACTTTGTACCCAAGCCATAAAATCAGGGGTTAGAACAAGGCTCCAATTTTTATCTTTACTCATTCCCAATATATAAGCAGGAGTTCCAACCCAAATACTAGACATTTGTAGCCCATCGAAAGGATAACCTTCCCCCGGCAAACTATGATGATAGTAATAAGGCTCTTGACTCGGTAAAGCTCTGGCATAGGCATTTTGCACAAAGATGGCTCTATTTTCTTCCTTGTAAAGGATTGGCCCTTTGAATTGTTCAATATCCATGTTGTCGGTAATCTTTTCAATCCAGTTTTTATCATAGGGACGGAAATGAACCCCGTGACCAATCAGTTCAGGTTCTTTATTCTCGTTATTAAATTTATTCAATAATTCTTTTTGGCGGGTGTGAATGGAAGGACAGCTATTGAATTGCTCTAAAACATATTGTTGACTCCAGGGAGATAATCCGTCAGCATCGCTTGAAAAATAATGCTGATAAAATTCTTTTAAGCGCTTTTTTTGATAATCCATATTAACCAGAGGTTTTTGATAATTGGGATCGTTAGCATTGATCCAATGATCAATATTTTGATCATAGTTGTCTAAAGGAAAAATTTGTATGGGTGAAGCGGAAGATGATGCGTAAGAGGATAAGGCTGTCGTTGATAATGGTGCTGCTGCTGTTAATAATGATGCATGGCCCAGATTCGCGTATAAAATTCCGAATAGCATGATAATCAAAATAAAAATAGCTGATGTCGGAAAAAATAATCTGAACTTGCGAAATATTTTTTGCAGTTTATAAAATCCGATTTGAAATACTTGTAGGCTCATCTATTTTTCTCCAATCACAATATTTATAACCCGATTAAGGTTCATATATTGAATCATCATTATTGAGTCATCATATTAACAAAAAAATACCCAAAATGCAATAGTGCATATCATATAAGTGACCATATTCGAATAGGGGATAGGCATGTATGTTTTTTTCATTTTGAACATTTTAATTTAAAACTCTTTCCAAAATTAAAATATCATTCTAGAATGGCAGTCCATCACGAAGAGACTATTTGAAAGTCGAATCCGAAGTTGTTAATCTAGGCACTCGTTTCACTTTTTTAAGAAAGATTGGCAAAGGTAATAGGCGTAACCACAAGGAACCCTGGAGTATGGACAAAGTTCATCAACTGGAAAATGAACTAGAACTAGAAAATGAAATAGTTGCAAATTGCCCAGCATGCAATGCTGAGCGATTATTGGCCTATTGGGACGAAGAACTAGAATGTTACATTTATCTTTGTGATGAAGAATCTCTCTGCATTGAGTGTATGTCAAAGCAAGAACAGTTTCCTTTAGCTCAAGTAGCAGAAGTAGAATTGGCTCATCACTAGCACAATAATTTAATATTTGTTATGTGATAGGTCTCGTTATTTTCTATTGTTGATCCTACACTAAATTATTATGTACTTAGCTTTGTTCAAAATATTTTATTAATAAAAAAAATCAATCGGAAATGGAATGATCATCTTTGGCAGGATTACCATTCGTCGCATTGTCTTCTGGTACCTCTTGGGTGGGAATAGCATAGCTACCCTCTGCCTAAGCCCCCAAATCAATCAGGCGGCAGCGTTCAGAACAAAAAGGACGATAAATGGACTCCTTAGACCAAACGACCTCTTTTTTACAATTTGGGCAATGAACTGTTTTCATCCTATTATTTTTACATAAAATGATTGATTTTTCAATAAATTAAGCTAATTTTGGGAGATGCACTATAAAAAGTTAGTAGAACCCTGGTAGCCTAGTAGTGGAAGTATGTAAGGATATATAGAGGATATAAAGAGTATAAAGATATATAGAGGTATATAATCGTTATGTTATCTAAAAAACGCGTTGCAGCAATACAAATGAGTTCAGTAGCTTCAGTTCAAGACAACCTCCATACGGCTGAACGATTGATAAGAAAGTGTGCTGACAACGATGTTGCATTAATTGTATTACCCGAAAATGTCGCTTTTATAGGTAAGGATGAAACAGATAAATTATTAATTGCAGAAAATCCGGGTCATGGTACTATTCAAAATTTCTTTTCGTTACTTGCCAATGAGCTGGATCTTTGGATTGTGGCGGGGACCATTCCTTTAAAGGTTGCGAGTGCTGATGAAAATCGTGTACATGCGGCATCTCTGGTTTGGGATAATAAGGGCCAAATGGTTGCTCGTTATGATAAAATTCATTTATTCGATGTTGTGATTCGGCCTTTAGCCCTAGATGTTGATCACGCTTATCCAGACAATAAAACTTTGGAATATCTTGAATCCAAAACAATTTGCTCTGGACAAGATATTGTTTCATTGTACTCCCCCATCGGAAAATTGGGTCTGTCAGTTTGTTATGATTTGCGATTTCCAGAATTATATCGAAAATTACTGAGCGAAGGAGCGGAAGTGTTGCTTGTGCCTTCTGCGTTTACTGCGGTAACCGGAGAGGCTCATTGGGAATCATTGCTTCGGGCGAGAGCGATTGAAAATTTTTCCTATGTGATTGCTCCTAATCAGTTTGGGTTGCATGCCAATGGTCGGGCCAGTTTTGGACATAGCATGATAGTAGATCCTTGGGGTAAAATTGTTGCCATGCAAGCAGAAGGGGAAGGTGTTATTTATGCAGAGATTGATTTGGAGTATTTATACGATATTCGCAGTCGATTTCCGGTTCAGCAGCATAGAAGAATTTTTTGAGTAAAATGAATGGAAGAGATGAATGGAAGCAAGAGATATTGAAAAAAGATGTAATGAACAAAGAGGTAAAATATGACCAGTCAAACCGATAATTTGGATATTGCTCTGCATACTTTACTAGAACCCGCAGGGCTTTCTGATCAAACCTTGCAGCGCATTTTAGGTAATGTGATGGGAAATGCAGTAGATTATGCCGATTTGTATTTTCAAAATAGTCGCCATGAATCTTGGGTTTTGGAAGATGGTTTAATTAAAGAAGGAGGCTATAGCATCGACTATGGTGTTGGTGTGCGAGCTGTCTCAGGAGAAAAAACGGGCTTTGCTTATTCAGATGATATTTTATTACCCGCATTAGAAGAGGCTGCTAATGCAGCAAGAAGTATTGCCTTACAAGGAGGACAAAATCGGGTACAGGTTTGGTCTCGAAAACAATTGCCCCAACTATTATACCCAACAGATAACCCATTAACTTCTATTTCTGAACCAGAAAAAATAGCGCTTTTGAAAAAACTAGATCAAGCCGCCAGAAAACAAGATCCCAGAGTAAAACAAGTTATTACCAGTATTTCGGGTAGTTATGATGTGGTTTTGATTGTTGCCAGTGATGGAACATTCAGTGCCGATGTGCGGCCCTTAGTGCGATTAAATGTTACCGTAATTGTCGAAGAAAACGGACGACGCGAACAAGCAGCAAGCGGAGGCGGGGGACGTTTTGATTATCGCTTATTTTTAGATGATAAATATGCTTTAGCTTTTGCTGAAGAAGCGGTACGCAAGGCCATTGTGAATTTATCTGCTATACCCGCCCCCGCAGGAACCATGCCAGTGGTGTTGGGACCTGGTTGGCCAGGCGTATTGCTGCATGAAGCAATTGGACATGGTTTAGAAGGGGATTTTAATCGCAAAGGAAGTTCTGCTTTTGCAGGACGTATTGGCGAACGCGTGGCTTCTCCTTTATGCACAGTGGTGGATGATGGTACCTTGTTGGGACGTCGTGGTTCATTGAATATAGATGATGAAGGCACACCCTCAGAGTGCACGGTTTTAATAGAGAATGGTATTTTAAAAGGCTATATGCAAGATAAAATGAATGCTCGCTTAATGGGCACTCGTTCAACAGGTAATGGCCGACGAGAATCTTATGCCAGTATCCCAATGCCTAGAATGACCAATACCTATATGTTGGCAGGAAAGCATGATCCCAATGAAATTATTGCTTCTGTGGATAGGGGCATTTATGCCGTGAATTTTGGGGGAGGGCAGGTGGATATTACCTCTGGAAAATTTGTTTTTGATGCCAGTGAGGCTTATTTAATTGAAAAAGGAAAAATAACACATCCCGTGAAAGGAGCCACACTCATTGGAAATGGTCCTGATATATTAACCCAAGTTTCGATGGTGGGACATGATTTACAACTCGATCAGGGTGTTGGGGTTTGTGGTAAGGAAGGACAAAGCGTACCTGTGGGCGTTGGCCAACCTACTTTGAAAGTAGATGCGATGACCGTAGGAGGAACGCAACATGGATAACCTGAATAACATGAATAGAAACAAAAAAGATATCAGACAAAACGAAAAGGAATTGAAAGAAACAATTTTGTTTGTGTTAGCAGAAGCAAAAAAATTAGGAGCGACCTCAGCAGAAGCAGGCATAGGGATAGAATCGGGTTTGTCTACCACTGTGCGCTTAGGCGCTGTTGAAACCATTGAATTTAATCATGATAAAAGTTTAGGTTTAACGGTTTATATCGGAAATAAAAAAGGATCCATCAGCAGCACCGACATTCGACAAGAAGCTTTACAAACGGCCGTTGCTGCCGCTTGTAATATCGCCAAGTATAGTGAGGATGATCCTTGTGCAGGGCTTGCAGATCCAGAAAACTTAGCCAAAGTTATCCCCGATTTAGATCTCTATCATCCTTGGGATTTAAGTCCCGAACAAGCCATTCAATATACGAAGGAATGTGAAGATGCGGCCAGAACATTAGACCCTCGTATTTGTAACTCAGAAGGTGCAACTTTATCAACACATGCTCGATTTAAAGTGTATGGAAACAGTCATGGTTTCTTAGCGGCTTATCCAAGCAGCAGTCATTCCATGAGTTGCACCGTTATCGGCCAGTCGGGTGGCATGATGCAGCGGGATCACGATTTTACTGTATCTAGAGATCCAAAGCACCTAGATTCTTGGACAAAAGTTGGAAAAACTGCAGCAGAACGCACCTTAAGTCGTTTGGCGGCTCGTAAAATAAAAACAACGCAAGCCCCGGTTATGATTGCAGCTGACATTGCGCCGGGCCTCATTGGGAATTTTATCGCGGCCATTTCAGGCGGACATTTATATCGCAAATCTTCTTTTTTATTAGATCATCTCGGCAAACAAATTTTTCCTGCTTTCGTACAAATGGAAGAAATGCCACATCTGATTGGAGCTTTAGGATCTGCACCTTTTGATCAGGAAGGCGTTGCAACCACAGAGCATGATATTATTCGAGACGGTATTCTAAAGAGTTATGTTTTGGGTAGTTATTCTGCCAGAAAATTAGGCATGAAAACCACAGGTAATGCAGGCGGTTTACATAATTTACGCGTTTCAAATTCAGGAATAGATCGAGAAGCATTAATAAAAAAAATGCATCGAGGTTTAATTGTAACCGAAATGATGGGGCATGGGGTTAATTTAGTGACTGGAGATTATTCACGCGGTGCAGCCGGTTTTTGGGTGGAAAATGGTGAAATCCAATATTCAGTCGAAGAAATAACCATTGCAGGTAATCTAAAAGACATTTTTTTAAAACTGGTTGCAATTGGGTCTGATACAGAAAAACGCAGCAATATTCAAATTGGTTCTTTATTAATAGAACAATTGACTATTGCGGGGAGTTAAAATTTAATTTAAAAAAATGGACCCATGCGATAGAAAACAAATTTTGACAACTACATTCCTTGTTGTTTAAATTTCGAATTCATACATAATAAGTGGATCTACACGGGGATCAAAATAACAAATGCCCCTATAATTTATGAATGAAACAAACGCTCAATTTAAAACAGCAGCAAAAACTTAAGCTAACACCAGAATTGCAGCAGGCCATTCGGTTATTGCAATTATCATCTCAAGAATTGGATCTTGAGGTTCGGGCTGTGCTTGAGTCAAACCCGTTGTTGGAATACGATAATACAGATGACTTGAACCACATCGCACAAAATGATCACATCATGCAAAATGCTGATTTCACACAAAGTGCTGACTTCACACAAAATGATCATTTTATACAAAATGATATTGTAAACTTTACTGCCCCCCTACAGAATTATGCAGGTCCAGAATATGAATACGAACGAAAATCTGAAGAAGATACCCTGAAACAACATTTGCTCTGGCAAATTAATTTTGGATCGTTTTCAATGCAGGAACGACTTATCGCCAATATTCTTATAGATGCTATTTCAGACGATGGATATTTATGTTGCTCATTAGAAGAAATGTGCGATACACTAAAAGCACAGGAATCAAGAGAGTTTGCTATGGCAGACATTGAAGCAGTCCTTTTCAAGATTCAGCAATTTGAACCCTTAGGTGTGGCTGCAAGAGATTTACGCGAATGTTTAGGCATACAATTAAATAATTTATCACCAAAAACACCTGGGCTATTTGAGGCCAAAAAATTGGTTCAGGATTTTTTGCCACTTTTAGGGGCTAAAAATTATAAAGCCCTCAGTTCGGAATTAAAGTTACCACAAACACATCTAAAGAGTGTAATTCGCCTAATCACAAAACTTGATCCAAGACCAGGTCAAAGACTTAATGTAATAAAAAGATCAGAATGTATTATCCCCGATCTCATTCTCAGGAAGAAAAACGGAAGTTTTGTTGTCGAACTAAATATGGACGTTATGCCAAAGATACGTATTAATTCTGATTATAGTATTTTATTAAATGTAGATACACAACCTAAGATGTTATATTTGCGACGACATTTAAAAGAAGCCCAATGGTTTCTTAAAGGTTTAAAAAGTCGTTATTCGACACTACTGAAAGTAGCAAATTGTATTGTACAACAGCAAAATGCGTTTTTAGAAAAAGGAGAAGAATTTATGCAAGGTCTTAGTCTACAAACGGTAGCAAAAATAACTCATTTACATGAATCTACCATTTCTAGAGTCACGACCCATAAATATCTAGAAACCCATCGAGGTACTTTTGAGTTAAAACATTTTTTTTCAGCTCAAATTCAAACAGAAAAAGGCGATACCCATGCAACGACAGCTGTTCGGGCAGTGATAAAAAAAATAATTCAAGAAGAATGCCGGTTAAACCCTTTCAGTGATGAACAAATTCGAGAAATTTTATTAAGCAAAAATATGCCATTATCACGACGCACGATTAGCAAATATCGTGAGTCTATGCATATTTTATCTTCAAAAAAACGTCATCAAGCACAATAGAGGAGTTATTTATGGAACCCATTACAAACAAGCCTTTGCAAATCCAAATTACTGGACGTAATATCGAGCTCACAGATGCCATTCGGGGCATGGTGAATGAAAAATTTAAAAAGCTAGAGAGGCATTTCAATCATATTACCCATATTCACGTGACATTAAAAGTGAACAAGGTGGATCGCAGCAAACCTAAGGGAGATATAAGAAAACTGCAATCCGCTAAGGCATTAATTCTTTTACCCAGTAAACATGAGATTGTTGCCGAAGAATCCACTGATGATCTCTATTCCAGTATTGATCTCTTGGTGGATAGCTTAGATAGACAATTAAAAGATACTAACCAAAAAATGAAAACAAAAAGTGGAAGATATTAAATTTTGATAGGGAGGTTAATAAATTTTGAGATTGGTTATTATCAGTGGACGCTCGGGTTCAGGGAAGACACTTGCTTTACATGCACTTGAAGATCTAGGTTTTTATTGCATTGATAATCTTCCCATTACCCTTTTGCCAGGACTAGAAAGTCATATTGGTTCTATTCAACCTTTAGTTGCAGTGAGTATCGATGCTCGTAATCTTACGACTCAAATTGAGCAATTTAAAGAAATTATTGCTGCATTAGATCTTTCGGGAAACAGTCGTGAAATTTTATATTTAGATGCGAGCGATAATACTCTTTTAAGGCGCTTCAGCGAAACAAGACGCAAACATCCTTTAACCAATAAAAATACATCATTACGAGAAGCGATTCGCAAAGAGCATGAGCTGTTAACGCCCATTGCTTCTTTGGCAGATTTAACGATTGATACTGGTCCTTTGAATCGCCAAGCACTCTATGAGCTGGTCACAGGACGTGTGGCGGCGCATCAGGGAAGTCGATTACAAGTGTTACTTCAATCCTTTGGCTATAAACAAGGACTTCCTCCAGATGCCGATTTTGTTTTTGATCTCCGCTGTCTTCCGAACCCTTATTGGGAACCAGAGCTTAGAGAATGGACTGGAAAGGATGAACCTGTAATTCAATTTTTAAGCTCAAAACCGGAAGTCATTAAGCTTGAAAATGATATCTTACAATTCTTGTTATCCTGGATCCCTCTTTTTGAAGCGGATCATCGAAGTTATGTGACCATTGCCTTGGGTTGTACTGGAGGGCAGCATCGTTCAGTTTATTTAACTGATAACTTAGCCAATCGTCTCAGAAAAAAAATTCGGAATGTTCAAATTAGACATAGAGAGTTGGAAAACTAAAGAATTATAAATAATTTTGGCCTGTTAAGATTCCACAAAGCAGAACCGAAAAATCTACTTGACCTGGATAATCGTCTAAAATTAGCATAAACTAGAACAAGTCACTTCACCCAGTTTAAGGAAAAACATTTATGAAAGCCATTTATTCACTCATTTTGGGCCTAAGCATATTGACTGCTTACCCCCTTCAAGCATCAGAAGAAAGTCATCAGGAAGCTGCTAAACAAATGGTAGAGGTGGCGAATCTAGATAAAATGCTTAATGCCATGTATCAGCAAATCAACATGGTAATCACCGAAAATTTACTGAAAAAAGATCCTTGCCTTGAGCCGATTCGAGGGCAGCTTAATGATTTATTAGCCAAATATGATCAAAAAATCCTTAATGCTGATTCGGTAAAAGCTGAAATTCAGAAAGTTTACCAAACAGAATTTACCGAAGACGAAATAAAGCAAATTGTCGCTTTCTATAAAACCCCCGCTGGTAAAAAAGCACTTGAAAAAGCACCTGTATTAGCAGCCAAGGGCATGGAAATTGCTCAAAAGGAAATCGATAAAAACAAGAACCTAGGAGTGATGGATGATTTGCAAAAGGATATTAATGCATTGATTAACAATATAGATGTTAAGACTTTATCTCCCGAATGTAAGAAAAAATTTGAAGACAGAAAGCTAAAAGCACAATCCGAAGCGAAAACCGATGAAAACGCTAAAGCTGGCATGGGTGCTGCTGGTGCCGCTACCGCAGGTGCTGTAGGTGCAGCCGCTGGTACAGCTGCAGCTGCGGGTGGGGCTGGTTCTGATAAAAGTGCGGCAACAGAAGCCAAGGCAGAAAATAAACCTGAAAGTAAATCAGATGTTAAAGCAAAACCTAAGGCGAAAGCTAAGACAGACACCAAGGCTAAAGCAGATGCCAAGTCTAAGAAAAATACCAAAAAGAAAACTAAAGAAAAGAAAGACTCTTAATTTTTATTAAGAGAATATTAAGCGAAGTAGAACAAAGAAAAGGCCGGTTTAATACCGGCCTTTTTTTTCTTTTTTTTATCTTTTATTTTTTTAATAGCAAATAATAGCAATCATTGCAGCCTCCGAGGCAAACTTCAACGAAGAGATTAGGGATGGATCAATTCAAGATTTGGAAAATAGCTTTGGTATCGTTTGAAATCTCTGGTTAACAAAGGTATTTTAAGCACTGCGGCATGAGCGCCAATAAAAAAATCTGGTAAAGGTAATGTTTTTGTATCGCATGCGATAATTCCTATTGTAAAAATAAGTTTACCAACCAAATTAGTGTAGTTAAACGAATATTTACTAAAAAACTTAGCATCCAATTTAGGTTAACCAAATCAGCGTAGCCTGTCGGCCCGTAGGATTTGATTGACGAGAAGAAAAAAACTTATCTTCTTCAGTAAAGGTACAATGCTTCCCCCCATAAATCTGAGTAGCATTTATGTCTAGGTGCTGTAAACGAAGTCGAGCAAGGGTGTATAAATCAGCAAGCCATTTATTATTCGCGATAGCTTGAAAAGCTTTATCGTCTCCATCCATTGCAAAAGCATCTTTAAAATCTTGGCCTACTTCATAAACTTGGGGTCCAATAGCAGGGCCCAGCCACACTAACAGTTCCTTTGGATCACAATCTAAGCGATCGACAGTAGCTTTGATAATGCCCTGTGCTAAGCCGCGCCAACCGGCATGAATCGCCGCTACTCGAGAACCTTTCCTATCACACAGTAATATCGGTAAACAATCGCCTGTTAGTACTACAGCAATTTGATTGGTTTTAAAACTAATAGAGGCATCAGCGATAGGCACTTGAACTTGAAGAAGACTGCTTTCGCTTTGCTGTAAGTATTCATTGGAGTTTTTATTTTTAGAAGCAGCAAGATAATCATCCAAATCAATGACGTCTATTCCGTGGACCTGGGTAATCCAACTGGGTTCTTGGGATAATTTAGCCAGAGTGCGTAGGATTTTTCGATTTTCTAGGACGGCAGCTGGGTCGTCACCTACATGATTTGCAAGATTAAAACTATCAAAGGGTTTTGTACTCACGCCACCGAAACGTAAAGTACTGAAAGCCCTGACATGCTTCGGCGCAGTCCAATCGGGTTCTATCCAAGGATTATTATTTTGCATAAAAAGCCTGAAAGCCTGGGACTATGTCGTTATTTGCGACAAGGTCCCTGAGACTTTGTAACAAATAACGACACGACCCCCCTGGTCCCTAAAGCTGCTCGGCATGCTCTGATAAGAAACTGGCAACCCCGGCAGCGGAGGGTTTCATGGCTTTATCGCCTTTTTTCCAGCCAGCGGGACAAACTTCTCCATGCTGTTCATGATATTGCAGTGCATCTACCAAACGTAATAGTTCATCGATATTACGGCCAATAGGTAAATCATTGACAATTTGTGAGCGTACGATGCCTTCTTTATCGATCAAAAAGGCTGCTCGAAATGCAACCCCCATTTGAGGGTGTTCAATGCCATAGGCCTGACAAATGCTATGGGTCATGTCTGCAATCATGGTATAGCCAACTGGACCAATGCCACCGGCTTCGATAGGGGTATTGCGCCAGGCATTATGAGAAAAATGTGAATCGATAGAAATCGCTAATACTTCAACGTTCAAGTCTTTAAATTGAGGTAAACGTCTATCAAGGGCTATTAGCTCTGAAGGACATACAAAGGTAAAATCCAGTGGGTAAAAGAAAAGTAGCCCATATTTACCCTTTAAAGCTTTAGATAATTGAAATTGATTGATAATTTCACCATTACCTGCAACTGCAGCAGCGCTAAAATCGGGGGCTGCCTTACCCACTAATACTCCGGACATAAAATACTCCTCTGTTTTCGTTGGTTATGACAAGACACTGTAGCCCATTGTAACACATTAAGCATGAAATGAGTTAGCAAGATGGGAGATGGGGGCCATGTCGTTACTTTTTACAAGACCTCATGCGCCTTGAGCCTTGTAACTAGTAACGACATGGCCCGGACCGGCCCCGACCCCCGGCTTTGACCCCGTAGCCTCTATCATGTTATACAGGTACTATACAGATACAGAGATTTTACCCCCCAATCCCCAAAAGGAGAAGTATTGAATGGCCGTGAATAACGAATTTGCATTGTTTGCAGAACGACGTTTTTCTCCATTTTTCATTACGCAATTTTTTGGAGCATTAAACGATAATCTATTTAAGAGTGCCTTAATGATATTGTTTATTTTTAATGCACCTGTTTTCAAAATCAATCACGATACTTTAATCAATCTTTGTGCGGTATTATTTATTTTACCTTTCTTCATTTTTTCAGCTTTTGCAGGGCAATTAGCGGATAAATTCGAAAAGTCGACATTGATTATCTATATTAAAATTGCCGATTTATTTTTAGCACTGCTGGCTCTTTTTGGTTTTTATTTAAATAGTCTTCCCTTATTATTAATCTCTCTTTTCCTATTTGGAACGCAGGCAACTTTTTTTAGTCCTATCAAATATAGTATATTGCCGCAATATTTATATGAAACAGAATTGTTGGGTGGCAACGGCCTCATTGAAATGGGTACTTTTATCGCAATCTTAACGGGCACCATATTGGGTGGTCTATTGATTGCTATTCCAGAAACGGGTGTTTTTTGGGTTTCTAGCACTATGTCCCTAACCGTTATCATTGGTATGATTTGCTGTCTTTTGATTCCAAAAAGCCAACCTTTAGATCCCAATCTAAAACTAGATTGGAATTTTTTGAGACAAACAATTCAGATTATGAAAGACAGTTGCGAAGATAAAAAACTTTTTTATGCCATTGTTGGCATATCTTGGTTTTGGTTGTATGGATCAATCTTTCTAACCCAAATACCCAACTTCACTCGATTAAATTTAAATGGTAATGAGTATGTTGCAACCTTACTATTAGCAATTTTTTCTTCAGGCATTGGAGTGGGTTCTACACTTTGTAACTGGCTCTCTGCAAAAAAAGTTGAGATTGGTTTTGTGTTGTTAGGATGCATTGGACTTAGCTTTTTTTCGATTGACTTAGCGCTTTCACATAATCCACCACCCGAAAGCATCCTAACGGTTCGTAGTTTTATTTTATATGGTCAAAATTGGCGACTATTAATTGACGCATTTTTGATAGGTGCCTTTGGCGGTCTTTATTTGGTTCCTTTATATACGCTGTTACAAAAACAAAGCAAACCTGAGCAATGTTCTCGTGTGATTGCTGCCAATAATATTATGAATTCCTTTTTTATGGTGGCTGCCTCCATTGTTGCTATAGCGGTATTAAATTGGGGTTTTAGCATTCCGCAATTTTTTATGTTATCGGCTCTCTTAAACTTCGGTATGGGCTTATATTTATTAAAGTTAAATAAATTAATGAACCTTCCGCAGAGTGCTGCAATTTCCGATGCGAATTCCAATATGAGTTCCAATACTAATCAAACCAGTATAGAATCAGACTAAGGCCTGTTGACATTCCGCTTCAGCCTAGCGGAATGTCTAACAAGTTCTCATGAAAACCTGTTAGGGAAGAAAATTGATAGGATAGCCAATGCTATGTTAGATACATTAGATAAATTAGATATGTTAGCTGCACTAACAGATGAGATAGCATATGAGATAGATGAGCAAAAAATAATCCAACGCGGGCTTAATGTGATTGAGATAGAAGCTGCAGCCATTCAAGGACTTGCTCAGAAAATCAATCAGTCATTTATTAAAGCCGCTCGCATTATACTCAGTTGTAAAGGACGTGTCGTTGTTACAGGTATGGGTAAATCAGGCCATATTGCCAGAAAAATTGCAGCCACTATGGCCAGTACAGGAACGCCTACATTCTTTCTCCATCCGGCTGAAGCCTCCCATGGCGATTTGGGTATGCTGACTAAGCAGGATGTGCTATTGATTCTTTCTAATTCAGGCGAAACGGAAGAAATTCTTTCTATTTTGCCTTTGGTTAAACGTCTGGGTATTCCCATTATCTCGTTGACAGGGAATAAAGAATCCAGTTTATCAAAATTAAGTAATGCACATGTGGATGTAACTGTGAAGAAGGAAGCCTGCCCTTTAGGTTTGGCTCCTACTGCCAGTACTACAGCTGCTCTCGCTATGGGGGATGCTCTGGCTTTAGCTATATTAGAAGCGCGTGGTTTTACGGCAGATGATTTTGCAAAATCCCATCCTTCGGGTCGTTTAGGAAAACGCTTATTATTAAAGATTGAAGACATCATGCATAAAGGCCCAGCTGTTCCAAGAGTGACTGAAAATGCAAGGCTTTCTGCAGCATTGATGGAAATGACCCAAAAGCGCTTAGGGTTTACAACCGTTGTTTCTGAAAACGATCCTGAAAAATTATTAGGTATTTTTACCGATGGAGATTTAAGAAGAACTTTTGAAAAAAATTTAAATATTCATGAAACTTTCATTCGTGATGTGATGACCAAAAATTGCCAATATATGCAGGTTGGTGCATTAGCAAGTGAGGCTATTCATCTAATGGAAAAAATAAAATCATTCGATTTACCTGTATTGAATCAAGAAGGAAAATTAGTTGGAGCTTTAAATTTACATGATTTATTGCAAGCAGGGGTTATGTGAAGTGATCTTTATCCAGATTAGTAAAAATATCAATAAGCCCTAAGAGTATTATATGAAGGTTTATTACGGCATAGCAGCAATTATCGTCTTCAGTCTGATTTTTTGGTTTAGTCCTTATGAAAAAACCAAAGATTTAAGCTTCCCAATAGCAAGCCAACCCGAAGAATATATGTCTGAAGTAAAGGTTTGGAACTATACTGAAGAAGGTCATTTAAAACATTATATATCAGCCAACTATTGGGCTTATATTCCAGAAACAGCTTCTTCTAGGCTCACCGCCCCTCATTTAATTGTCTATAAACCAGACCAGACTATTTGGAAGATTGATGCTGAACGCGGTAATGTCAAACAACCCAATATTGGACGCATTGATCAAGTGGAGTTGTTAGGTGGGGTTGTTTTAGAACGACCTTCAACCCAAACAGAAGCACCGATTAAAGTAGAAACCCAGGTGATTCGTTATCAACCCAAAAAACAATATGCCGAAACCGATGAATTCATCACATTAACCAAACCTGATTTAAAAATAACGGGAACAGGTATGCGTGCTTTCCTAGATAAGAGTTTCGTGGAACTCCTACACAATGTTAAGACATCTTATGTACCCAACGGGAATTAGCGTATGTGTTCAATGGTAAATAAAAAGATAAATAGAAAAAAAGAAACAAACATAACAGGACGCGGTAGCAGCTGGTTTTTGCAAGGTATTGTTTTGTTACTTTCCTTAACAATTGCCCCTTCATTGTGGGCCGCAGCAAAAATGTTATCAGAACAAGATAGCGAGCCAGTCAATATTCAATCTGACACAGCCAATTTCGACGAACAAAAAGGAATAGCTACCCATTTAGGCAATGTATCTGTACATCAAGGCAACCGCCAGTTATCTGCAGACAGTTTAGAAATTCATCGCAATAAAGAGGGAAAAATACAATATATCACAGCAAAAGGAAGCCCTGCATTTTTTGAAGCAAACCCAGAACCGGACAAAGCAAAAGTGCTAGGGAAAGCCAATATATTAAAATATTTTCCAGAAGAAAATAAAATTATTCTGATGGACGCTGCCGAGTTAAAACAAGATGATAAAACTTTACAAGGCGCTCTTATTACCTATCATTTTGATAGTCAAATGCTCGAGTCAGATTCATTAAAAAATCAACCCACCACGATAATTCTAAAGCAAGGAGAATAAATGCATAGCACAAATACCTTAAAAGTAGAGGAATTAATTAAGTCCTATCATTCTCGCAGAGTGGTGAATGGTATTTCCTTGCATATGAAGGCCGGCGAAATTGTTGGACTTTTGGGCCCCAATGGTGCTGGAAAAACCTCTTGCTTTTATATGATATTAGGTTTAATTCATCCTGATATGGGCACAATCTTACTGAATAATCAAAATATTACAAGCTTGCCTGTGCATATCCGTGCTACCTTAGGCATAGGTTACCTGCCTCAAGAAGCCTCCATTTTTCGTAAATTGACCGCCGCAGATAACATAATGGCCATTTTAGAAACCCGAAAAGATCTCGATCACACGACTCGTCAAACCGCATTAGAAAATTTATTATATGAATTTAGAATTTCTCATGTGCGCGATACCATGGGCATTAGTCTTTCTGGTGGTGAAAGACGTCGAGTTGAAATTGCACGAGCGCTCGCAACAAAACCCAAGTTTATGTTATTGGATGAACCTTTTGCAGGAGTCGATCCCATTTCCATTATCGATATCAAACAAGTCATTAAACATTTGAGCCAACGGGGCATTGGAGTTTTAATTACCGATCATAATGTTCGCGATACCTTAGATATTTGTCATCGCGCTTATATTGTGAACAATGGGCAAGTGATAGCAGAAGGGGGTGCAGAAGGTATATTAGCCAATGCCGAGGTGAGGAAAGTATATTTAGGTGAGCAGTTTGTTGTTTAACCTACATTAATAATTAATTTAATAGTTAATTTGTTATTGATCCTGAATTGAAAATTCTATTGTTAATTTAGCATGAAAAGCAATGGCAATTCTGGATAGAAGATCAAGTGAAGGCATACGTTCATCATCCCCTTTTTCCAGGCGAGCAACTGCAGATTGACTCGTTTGTGCTTTTTTAGCCAATTCCATTTGAGTAAGGCCTTGCGAATGTCTTAGTTCTACAATCATTTTTGCAATTGCATTAATCAACAACTCACGTTGGTAATAGTCATTAAATTTTGGATCTTTCTGTGCTTGTCTAATAGAATCATCAAGCGTATGCATTTTCATTTTTTAAGACCTCTTTCATTCGATTTTCCGCAATTTCAATTTCTTTGTTGGGTGCTTTTTGAGATTGTTTCTTATAAGCATGTAAGCATGCAACAAAACCATAAGTTCCTCTTTAATCGTTACATAAAATATCCTAATACCGCTACTGGCGTTTATTTTTATTTCCCATAACTTTTTTTATTGCTAAATTCCACTCTTGGAGTCGAAAAACCAAGTTCTTCGATATTTTTAAGACAGCCAAATATCTTAGCTTTATCCAGAACCGGTAGATGGAGAATAAATTCCTCTACAGGAAATTTTTTATTTTCATAATAAACTATTTTCATACTGATTATATCCAATTGGGTATAAATATCAATATCACTTTTTAAATAAATTTAGAGCCAAGGCTAACAACATAATGGTTTTAGTGATAACTGGCACTCGGATATATAACGGAGATGCAGCTCCACTTATCTATTTGATTTATAATAATTTTTTTATTAACCGCCTGTATTTTTCTGAAAATCCTCTTAATAGGACTAGAAAATTGAGGCAAAGGCCCCCAAATAATAAAAAGCATAAGACATGTATGGTAAATCACTCTTGTTGTTCTTATTTACTCAAAGGAGTTTGCTCAATATGCGCCTAGATAAATTAACCAATGCTTTTCAACGGGCTTTAAGCGATGCTCAGTCCATTGCTGTCGGTAAAGATAATCCAGCCATCGAGTCCTTACATGTGATGAAAGCATTGTTGGATGAAGAAAATGGGTCCACTCAACAATTGTTGAGCACGCTCGGGGTAGATATCCCAAAATTCAAAAACCAATTACAAGAAGCCATTCAGCAATTACCCCAGATTGTCAGTGGTAATGCCGATATCAACTTATCACCCGACCTAATCAGAATATTAAACCGAGCTGACAAATATGCTCAACAGCGTAAAGACAGCTATATTTCGAGTGAATTGTTTTTGCTCGCCGCTTTAGAAGTTGACGGCACTTTGGGGCGCATGTTAAAGAAATTCAATATTGATAAAAGCAAGCTTGAACAAGCTATACAAGATATGCGAGGAGGAAAAACCGTGCAGGATGCCAGTGCAGAAGAACAAAGAAATGCCCTTGATAAATACACTATTGATCTCACAGGTCGTGCTGAAAAAGGCAAATTAGATCCTGTGATTGGTAGGGATGATGAAATCCGCCGCACAATTCAGGTACTACAGCGTCGCACCAAAAATAATCCAGTATTAATTGGTGAACCAGGCGTAGGTAAAACGGCCATTGTAGAAGGTTTAGCACAGCGTATTATTAATCATGAAGTGCCAGAAGGTTTGAAAAATAAACGCGTTTTGGCCTTAGATATGGGAGCCCTAATTGCCGGTGCAAAGTATCGGGGTGAATTTGAAGAACGCTTAAAAGCAGTTTTGCATGAATTAGCGAAGCAAGAAGGGGAAATTATCCTTTTTATTGATGAATTACATACTATGGTGGGGGCAGGGAAGGCGGAAGGCGCTATGGATGCAGGCAATATGTTAAAACCTGCTTTGGCTCGAGGTGAATTGCATTGCGTGGGGGCAACCACTTTAGATGAGTATCGTCAATATATTGAGAAAGATGCTGCACTAGAGCGTCGCTTCCAAAAAATCTTGGTAGATGAACCGAGCGTTGAAGATACCATTGCTATTTTACGCGGCTTAAAAGAGCGTTATGAAATGCATCATGGGGTTGAAATAACCGATCCGGCTATTGTGGCGGCGGCAACATTGTCTCATCGTTATATTAGCGATAGGCAATTGCCCGATAAGGCCATTGATTTAATTGATGAAGCGGCCAGTTCACTCCGAATGGAAATTGATTCTAAGCCTACGGAAATGGATCGCTTAGAAAGACGATTGATTCAATATAAAATTGAGCGAGAAGCTATTAAAAAAGAAACGGATCCTGCCTCGAAGAAACGATTAGAAAAACTCGAAACAGACATCAAAGATCTCGAAAAAGAATATCATGCCTTGGAAGAAGTTTGGAAAACAGAGAAGGCTACTTTAGAAGCCACTAAAAAACTTAAATCTGATCTTGAAAGAGCCCGTTTAGATTTAAGCTCTGCGCATCGCTCTGGGGATTTTGCACGCATGTCTGAATTGCAATACGGAAAAATTCCTGAGTTGGAAAAACGCTTAGAGGCTTCTATAAAAGCGGAAAGGGATTTAAAATTATTAAAAAACAAGGTGACTGATGAAGAAATAGCCGAAGTCGTTGCGCGTTGGACCGGAATACCCGTGGCTAAAATGTTGGAAGCCGAACGCGAGAAATTGATTCATATGGAAAAGGATCTCGATAAGCGTGTGATTGGCCAGAACGAAGCTTTAAGGGCTGTTGCCAATGCAGTTCGACGTTCGCGAGCAGGACTGTCTGATCCCAATCGCCCAGTGGGGTCTTTCTTATTTTTGGGACCAACGGGGGTTGGAAAAACAGAAGTCTGCCGTGCTTTGGCTGAGTTTCTGTTTGATACCACTGATGCCATGGTTCGAATCGATATGTCGGAATTTATGGAGAAACATTCGGTAGCTAGGTTGATTGGGGCACCCCCAGGTTATGTAGGGTATGAGGAAGGGGGTTATCTAACAGAAGCTGTGCGTCGCAAACCCTATAGTGTGATTTTGTTAGATGAAATCGAAAAAGCTCACCCTGATATTTTCAATATATTATTGCAGGTATTGGATGATGGCCGCTTAACAGATGGCCAGGGGCGAACAGTCGATTTTAGAAATACCGTGATCGTCATGACTTCCAATCTGGGTTCACAATTAATTCAGGAATTAACCTCACAAGTGGATTATGCTGATGTCAAAAAAGCAGTGATGGGAGTGGTCACAAAGCATTTCAGGCCAGAATTTATTAATCGAATCGATGAAATTGTCGTTTTTTCTCCGCTGGATAAGGCAGAGATTCGTCGCATTGCTGGAATACAGGTTTCTTACCTTAAAACACGTCTAAAGAGCCAAAATTTAGATATCAACTTTAGTGACAAGGCCTTAGATAAGCTCGCAGAAGCAGGCTTTGATCCAGTTTATGGTGCCAGACCCTTAAAGCGTGTCATTCGGCAAATGATTGATAATCCTTTAGCGGAGTCTTTATTGTCAGGGAAGTTTATGCCGGGAGATAGCATTTCAGTTGAGGTGAAGCGGAATGGAGAATTTGATTTCCAAAAAACTTTAGGGACCTAAACAAATAAACTTTAAACAAAGTTCATTTGCGAAGCAAATTAAACTTCGTTACAATCCTCTTATGAATCAAAAAGCTTATTTCGACTCTTGGTTACTACTGGCGGTTGTATTTTTGCTAGGTATGGGCCTGGTGATGGTTACCTCTTCTTCTGTCACTCTGGCAGAAAACCAGGGGCTTGCATTCTTACGTTATGCGAATCATCAGGCATTTGCATTAGGTATTGGGCTATTGGCCGCTTTAATGGTTACCTATATCCCCATTGGTTTTTGGCAAAAAGTGTCCGTGCCTTTCTTGTTCATCAATAGCTTTTTGTTAGTGCTGCTCTTAATTCCGGGCGTCAGTCGTGAAGTGAATGGCAGTGTTCGCTGGATATTCATAGGTCCTATTTCGATACAAATTTCTGAATTTGTAAAACTGGCCATAATTTTATATATGGCCAGTTATTTAGTGCGCCGTAGAGACGAAGTGAAGCATGACATTTCTGGCTTTCTAAAACCCATTGGGCTGCTGGCTATTGTTGCGGGTTTGATCTTATTAGAGCCTGATTTTGGTACTGCTATTGTAATCATCACCACCGTGATGGGGATGTTATTTTTGGGCGGGGTTCCCTATCGTCGTTTTATTAGTTTATTTGGGTTGGCCCTCAGTGGTTTATTGTTATTGTCAGCGGCCTCACCCTATCGTATGGCACGCTTAACGGCATTTTTAGACCCTTGGGCAGATCAATTTAATACGGGATATCAGCTCACTCAATCCTTAATTGCCTTTGGCAGAGGGGGAATATTGGGTGCTGGTCTTGGCAACAGCATCCAAAAATTACTGTATTTGCCAGAACCCCATACTGATTTTTTGTATGCGGTATTGGCGGAAGAATTGGGCTTATTGGGCGCATTGTTGGTATTAGCATTTTTCTGTATTTTGGTCTGGCGTATTTTTTCGATCGGTAGAAAAGCCATCCTAGCCAAAGAGCCCTTTGCTGGATTTATTGCTTATGGTATCGCTCTCTGGCTTGGCTTACAAAGCATGATTAACATTGGGGTGAATGTGGGTGTGCTCCCCACCAAGGGTTTAACCTTGCCCTTAATGAGTTATGGGGGCTGTAGTGTCATTGTCGCCTTGGTGGCTTTAGGCTTAGTTTTTCGCATTGACTATGAGCAGCGGCGTAAAATTATATAGTGGGTAGTGGGGGTCAAGTCCGGACTCGACCCCAACCGCAGAAATAGCTTTACTTATTAAATATTTTCTAGGACAATAGCTTGATAATTTTTAGAAACATGAAATCGAAGCTAAATAAGATGATAGAGGCTACAAATGGCAGCAACGAACAAAACAATGGCAGCAGAAATTCAAACCAGAAAAGAACAAGAAACTGGTGCTGGTAACCCAATATCAAAGACTGGTGCTGATGTTACTTTTGATATTCAACAGATTCCATTTTTTAGGGCAGTGGAACTTTTTGAAAACGAGAAATACCAGGAAGCGTTTCCTTTATTCTTGGAATGCGCAAAAGAGCTCAATCTTTTTGCAATCCATTATCTGCAATATTTGGTCAATCCAGCTGGCAGAAAACTAATCCAACCCTTATCAGCTGCACAAGAGGTAGATGTGAAACAGGTTCTGGAATTTATTCATTTGATGCCTTCCCAATTTCATCCGGAATATTGGTGCAAAGCCTCTCTATTATTAATATCTCTTAGAACAGCTATAAAAGCAAAGGAAAATAGTAAATTAAAAAAAATCGTTTCTGATTTGTTGTTTCTAACGCCCTATGCTGCAAATGCTTGTATTGGTTTAATAAAGGCATATTGGGAAATAAAAGATAAATCAAAAGCCATTACTGTAGCCACATTAAAGGCATGTAGTAAACAAATGGTTGAAAAAACAGATTTATTAAGCATAGATTTTTTATGTAGAACTAATCCAAGTGCGACAGTCAAAAAAGAATGGGCCGCTATTTTACAAATTGCCAAAAATTACCTGAAAGGGCGTGGCAACATCGAACGAGCCATTTCGAAATTATATCATAATAAGTCCCTTGGAGACAATATCGAAAGACATCTCAATTGGATGACTCATGCAGCACATATGGGGAATTTGGAAGCACAAGCGCATATGTATCAGATTTCAATAATAAATAAAATACTTGTTTCGGAATCTGAAAAATGGTTATTAGTAACGGCGCTCAATCATGCCCCAGGTCCGCTTATTGAGCTTGGCCTATGTTTTTATTATGGAAATGCGACTTGGGACAAAAATTTAGTAAAAGCTAGAATGTTTTTGCAAGAAGGTCTGACTGCTAAACCTCAAGAATTGACTGTAGATGTACAACAACTTGTACGGCCTTGTCGGTTATTATTAGGAAAAATGTTTGAATTGGGAGAGGGAGGCGCGCAAGATTTTACTACTGCTATTAAATATTATCAAGGAACTCTTACCCGAAATGATCCTGAGGGCTATTGGAAGTTAGGAGATTGTTATAGTCACAAAGAAAATCCTCAAAAAAATTATCGCCTCGCACTTGAATATTATAAAAGAGCATCGGATGTGTTTGCACGTCTCGCCTCGACGGAGCAAACCAGAAAGGCTATTAGCGATATTCATCAAACGATGGCTAAACTTTATCGAGAAGGAGGTTTTAGTATTCAACCCGATTTGTCTTTGGCATTAAAGTATTATAAAGAAGCTTCAAAACAAAGCGTTTATTCCCTATTCACGTATGCTTCAATGCTTTATTTGGGCGAAGGTTGTGTGGCAGATAAACCTGAAGCCATTGCATTGATAGTACAGGCTGCCAATCAGGGCTATGCAAGCGCTGCTCTTAATGTGGCTAGATTATATTTATCAAAATTAATAGTTAATAGCCAGGAGTTAAATTTAACAGATGATCGTATCTTGCAATATCTACTTTTGGCGAATAATACCATTAAAGAGACAGCTTCAGCCTTAGCTGTTTATTATTTTAATAAAGGTTCATATCGTGAAGCCTATCCTTACATTTTAAAGGGCGTTGAATTAAGGCAGTTAGAAGCCATTGTTTGCTTAGGTAATCTCTATGAAACAGGTTGTGAGGAATTAAAACTTAATAAAGATGAAAAAATAGCGCTTGATTATTATCAGCAATCTTCTGACTTGGGTGATCCACTGGCAATGACTTATAAGGGTAACATATTGCTTTATGGTAAGGCAGGTCTTCGAAAAAATGAACTGGAAGCTAAAAAACTATTTGAAGAGTCATTCAAGCAAGGCAATAAATTAGCTGCCTATTATCTTTGGCTTATGTATTATAATGGCTATGGAGTACAACCAGATCTAAAAAAAGCGGTTGAGTATCTAAAGCTTGCTGAAGCAACAGAAGATTTAGACGTGCTTTGGGATTTGGCTCATGTTTATGATCGTGGGCAGGGCGTAGCAGAGAATAAATTTTTAGCCACTCAATATGCCTTTAGAGCAGCAGAAGCTGGTCATGCAGCTGCGTCACTTCAGTGTGCTTGGGCTATTTTAAAAAATACCGCCTAACGGCCGAAACCACAAAAGCCATCCATGATTATTTAACGATTCCTTGTGCAAAGGGTTTTTCCAGAGCTATTTTTTTACGCGCCATGTTAACATTACTTAAAGATCCAACACAAACGAAAGAAGTGATCGCTCAATTAACTGAAGCACAGCGAAAAAAACCTTTTACTCGATCTGCTTTGGTATTACAAATTTTAGCTGAAAAGAAACCAATAACAAAATTTGAGATCTGGACATTATTATACAAAGATGATATCAGCAGTCTTAAAGAACTTAACGACATTACCAAGCAAATGGAGAATATGGCTGCTGCTTCAGAGCCCAATAATAAACATCAAGTTGAACAAACAGTAGCAGCTGGTAGGGTGGCTGCTACTGCTACTGCTACTGCTACTGCTGCGGCTGTGGCTTTAGTCATCCCTGCGGTGACAACTTCTTTATCGATAATCGCAACTCCAAAACCAAACACTTCAGCATCTGCTGGTGTAAATGGGGCACCAATAAACCCCAACCTTAAGACAAGATTTTCTAGGTTGTTAACAATTATGGAAGAATATATTAACCCAAAAAATGCTAAACAGTTTGACTATGGAGATTTTCAAGCCATTGTTAGAAAGGTACTGCGTATAGAAGGTGTCTCTGGGGAGATTTCGCATTCTAAGGGGTCAAATACCCGTTATCGTGTTAAATTGCCCAATGCTAAAACATTATGTTTTTCCTATCATCCCTTACATCGGGTGAATAGTAGCACTGATACTGAATTTGATCCGAATCGTGCCCAAAGCCGGCAGGCCTTTATTGCTAATCTCCGCGAGAATTTGTTAGGCAATGCAAAATCCGACAAGGCAGCGGGAACTGCTACGGCACCACTACCACACTAAAGCGTTCATATATTAAAAGCAAACCGATTTTATGCACAAAACAGCAGGAGATTTATTTTATGCGTAAAATTCCTTTGCGAAGACTGGTTATGAAATGCTATGAATTTAAATTGACTTATTTAAAATCACTTAATTGGATTTGGATGTATCGTAAATGTTCAGCCCACTAGCGCGGCGCTAGCCGCGCTAGTGGGCTGAACATTTATACTGAAATACACAAATTTCACACGAAAGGTTTCAACACAAAAAGAAACGACTTGGCCGTCAGTTTGATCATTCTCAGCTTGCAACTCTAATTACTGCATTTTTCCAGTAATTGCCTTTGAGTGAGGTAATTTATACCGGTTAGAGAATTGTGCAATTAATTTGTGCTCCATTTACGATAGGTGAATAAACACTAAATGGTAATTTAAAAACTCGACCAATGGAGCAATATTCTTGTTCAGTTGTAATGTTATGTTTGGATTCTTCAGGTTTTATTAACTTAACTCCATTGTTCCAGTTTTGTATGATGAACTCTTTACTTGTATCTAATTTGGAATTTTGCATACAATTTATTCCTTGCTCTTGAATAATGTTCCTCAAAATTTATAATGGTCATTAGACGCAAGCATTTGACTTAAATGCTTTTGTAGCAATGAAATGCTCTCTAACAAAAACTCATGTTTTGCTAACAAAGTTTTTTCAAGGATCTTTTGGTACGTTTGTTGAGTTGAGGAAAGACTGATGGGCTGCGGTAAGATACTAGCACCTTTGCTATCTATATTGGGCTGAGCTGCCATACCTGGATCATACCTGGATAATCCTTCAAGAAGAATTGATAAATGTTATAGCATTTTTGATATTTGGTCAACCATCAAAATTTAGCCAATGAGCTGGCTATTATTAATCATGTATTCGAAACGCCTATTGTTTGATTCTTATGCTATTTTTTATTGTAAAAAATCAGTACTTCTGCTGCACGATATCCAACAAAGCTTAACAAAAACAAGTATTTTACGCGCAAAAATTTCTTGCTACCAACACATTCTAACATCCATTCACTATCCTAATATTATTCTTTCCTGCATCACATCAAAATGCAACTTGACTTTTTAGCATTCCTTTTTTTAATATTAACATCTGTTGTTTGTATCGTTTGTTTAGAAACAGCAGTTATATGTAGAGCAGCCAAATCAGAAAAAGTCAATGGTAGTGTGGTGGCTGCTAAAACTGTTGTTGCAGTATTCACATTTACCCCCAACAACTTTTCGCAATTTCGCCTTAAATCCTGTGCATATTTGGTACGACGATGATCGGCCCCATAAGCTTTTAACAGGATAGCACAACATCGTTCTGCAAACTGAAAAGCCAATTTGGTTTGCCCCAACGCTACATAAGCACTTGTCAAACCAGACAAATTAAAAGTCACCTCGACATGCTCTTTGCCATAATGGGCCTCTTGTATTTTTAAGGCCCGCTCTAACAGCTCTTTTTGCTGTTTTACATCTCCAAGAGTACCATAGGTGACGCCTAAATTGCTTAAGGTAGCAGCTACCTCAACATGCTCTTTCCCATAATGGGCCTCTTGTATTTTCAAGACCCGCTCGAACAGCTCCTTTGCCTGTTTGTAATCTCCAAGGTTACCATAGGCAACACCTAAGCTGGCTATGGTATTGGCCACCTCGACGTGCTCTTTGCCATAATGGGCCTCTTGTATTTTTAAGGCCCGCTCTAACAGCTCTTTTTGCTGTTTTGCATCTCCAAGAACACCATAGGCATTGCCTAAATTGATTAAGGTAGAAGCCACTGATACATGCTCTTTGTCATAATGGGCCTCTTGTATTTTCAAGGCGTGCTTTAACAACTCTTTTTTTAGTGAAGCATCTCCAAGGTCACCATAGGCATTGCCTAAATTGCTTAAAGTAGCAGCCACCTCAACATGCTCTTTGCCATAATGGGCCTCTTGTATTTTCAAGGCACGCTCTAACAGCTCTTTCTTCTGTTTCACATCCCCAAGATTACCATTGGTAACGCCTAAATTACTTAAGGTAACGGCCACCTCAACATGCTCTTTGCCATAATGGACCTCCTTTATTTTCAAGGCCCGCTCTAACAGCTCTTTTTGCTGTTTTGCATCTCCAAGAGCACCATAGGCATTGCCTAAATTGGTTAGAGTACTGGCCACCGATACACACTCTTTGCCACAATGAGTCTCTTGTATTTTTAAAGCGCGCTCTAACAACTCTTTTTGCTGTTTGTAATCCCCAAGAGCACCATAGGCATTGCCTAAATTGGTTAAGGTAACAGCCACCTCGACGTGCTCTTTGCCATAATGGGCCTCTTGTATTTTCAAGGCCCGTAAATAGAAGGCTAAGGCAGAGCGGGGGTCGCCTTTTCGATACAAAAACATAAAGCCAATATCAAAAAGAATCTTGCTAAAGTTTGGATTAGGATTGGACCAAAGCTTATCAAAATGTGAGGCTAAACTTTGTAGGTGGAAAAATAAACGGTTTTGTCTCGCTTCATCTTCTAAAACTTGGGTTTTTTTAACAAATTCATTATGCAGCACTTTTAATAGGCTGTCATACCAATCTTGACTGAATAAAGGATATGCTTGGGAAGATTGCTTGCTTTCCTGATATTGCCAAACTAAAACACTCTGCATGAGTCGATGAATAGCAATACCTTTATCAGTGATTTCGAGTAGAGAATGGCTTTGTAATAGGCCTAATAGTTTATCTAGCGTTAATTCAGAGGTTTCAGGATAAGTTTTTGTTAACCAAGATAACAGTAGACTTCGAGGGATGGTTTCTGGGGCTAAATAAGCACAAACCGTGATTAAAATTCGGGCATATTTTCCCTCAGGATTTTTTTCTATAGCTTCCAAACTGGTATTCCAAGTGCTAGCCACTGGAGAATGTTCAGTACCTAAGGGTAAAGTTTTATCTGCAAGGAGTTTGAGTTGATGCGCACTGTAGAGTGTTAAATATTCATTGACAGTTTTCTTGTAAAGTTTGATATAAGCAGAGGCTTGAGCCAGCGCTAAAGGCAGCCCCCCTAAAGTTTCGACCAATTGTTTAATTTCAGGGTCTTTTCTTTGAGATAAAGTTTCAACAAAGGCGATCCCTTCTTGGTTTTGCAAGAGAGGGACCGGAATGACAGTCATGCTCTGTGGCCATTCCGGATCCCGAGTAGTAATTACAATACAACCGCCATGGTCGGGTAAAAAGGATTCAATTTCTGCATAGTGATTAGCATTATCAAAAACAATAAGCCAGCCAGGGTTTATGGCCAACCAGTGTTTTAAATAACGTTTAGCAGCAATAGGGTCGGATTTATCGCTGATTAATCCTAATTCTTTGGCAAGTTCCATATATTTATCTTGGAGTTGCTGGATATTTTCTGCTGGAAGCCAGGCTTTTAAAGTGGAAGTTCGCGTCTGTAGGACTTGTAAGGCCAATTGCGTTTTACCCACGCCCCCAATCCCACTACAAACAACCACAGCGCTTGGGTAGAGAACACTTGTCATTAATGCTCCCGCACTTCCACCACTCCCTCCCCCTGTCCCATCCATTTTAGTTTTCTGCTCTGTGGAAAAGACTTTCTCGATTGCTTTTAATTGGCTTTCTCGACCAATAAAAGCATGCTTAAAACCCGGAATATTCCAGCTTACATTTCGTCCTGCTTTAAGTTGTGATATTAATAAAAATTCTGGTTCCATTCGTTGGGTGGCCAGTTGCTGAATATCTCTGGCCATTTTTTGTTGTTCTGTTCCCAGCTTTTCGTGCCTTGCAACAAGTTTTTGTTGTCCTTCTTCCAACGCAGCAAGCTTTGCCGCTTGCTCTTCGATTGCTTTCCAGTTCCGAGCGATTTCTGCTTGTAACTTTTGCTGTTGCTCGGCTTGGACTTTAGCTAAATCTTCTACAGTTTTTTTAAGGGATAAACCAAAACTCGCTTGGCTGGCTTCATCAAAGACAGTACCTTCTAGCAACATCCCAGCCCCTAATACCTCTTTAAAAACACTACGATTCACTTTGGCATAATCCATGTGTGTTTGTAGACCCTTAAGCCCCGTAAAATCGCAGTCTGAAACCGTTGCTAAGGATAAATGACTGCCATTTAAACTATCTCCACTGGCTTGAACATGAGATAAACGAGCCCCCGTTAGATTCATATTTTGCCAATGGCCTAATTTGCAATACTCTAAGGTACTGTCACTGAAATCACTGCCACTAAAGTTTGCTTGAGATAAATCTAAGGGTTGCGGGGCAGTGCCTTTAAGGGCTCCTCTAAAAAAGACTATCGCTCCTATGTGTTCATTTAAACTGGATTTCGTTCTCCCTTGTTTTACTAAGCTCAAATATTCTTCTATTTCTTTTTCGTTGATAAAGCGAGTTTTAGCCTGACAGCGATTATTATAAATATATCGTTCTTCAAAAAAGGAATGGGGGTTGTGGGTAATATAGCTATACCCATCGATTTTAGGATGGGCTAACTCTTCCAAAAGACTGATGTTTGGCAATTGTACATAACCGGTTTTAGGACGTTGGTGATGAATTTGATTAAGCGGCCTATCTGCTTTAAAAAACTTGACGTATCCAAAATGCAATTCCTGCTCTGAACGTTGCAGTTTACGTTTAGCTTGAATAGCTTCTTCGGCTTTGGCAACACGAACATCGTGGATATAATATTCTCTGCCAATAATAAACCCAGAACGTCCATAAAGCCCTTCGGCACTTAATTCTTTATTTCCCTCAAAATGCATGACCATACCATTGACCAAAAGAATAGGTGTATTAGTAAAATTTAGATACCCCGCCCCAGAACGCCCCATCATTAATCCCTTGAGTAAATGGGGACCCTCTATTGCTAAATGTTTACGACACAAATACTCAACGATTCGAATTGCTCCAGTCAAAGCAAATAACATTAACCCCTTTTCATCAATAAAATGATTAATCGCCATTTCCCAACGACAAGCGGCTTCTTTGGCACACTGTTCGGCCAATATCTTTAACTGGGCACTATTTAGTTTTAATAAAGATTGTAGGGTTGCTCGTGTGGCTTCTTCCTTTTTTTTCTTTTCAATTTCTCCCAGTAGATAAACGCCTCCATCACTGACGACACTTTGTAATAAACTACCCATACTCGGAACTTGACTCAGCAATGCTCCCGTAGCCTGTGCCACTTTCTCTTTGATTTGTTCTTGCATGGTTTTACGGTCTACCACTCGACCTTGTACAACATCTAACAAAAACTCAAGTTCCGCTAATAAGGTTTTTTCAAACGCTTTTTGATAGAGTTGTTGAGCGGGAGAGAGAGTGAGGGATGGTGAGGAAGCAGCGCTAGCGCTCTGGCTAGCGGTAGCATTTTTAGGTTGAAGCTGTGCTGCCATACTAGTGGTCTCCATAGACTTAGGGAAACTGAAAATATGGCTACAAGCTACAGAATTCTCTGTTTTGGGTCAATCATCAAAAGTCAGCCAATTATCTAGTTAATTTGGATAGAAATTCCGCGCGCACAAGTTATAGGCATCCTATTTTCAGTGCCATAATAACCTTACGTTTCGGAAAGCCTCCCTTGTCCCGGACGGTCGGATTTCCCGAATCCGGTTAGCGGGCATGATCAATTTCTTCGGTTTCGCCCCAAACTGATGTTCAGCCAAATGTAAGCTATCCGAGATAACCCATCTGTCCTGTTAAATAGTGTTAAAAAATTAAAGAACCTGGGCTTGTATTATCCGGACACTTATAGTAATCTTATAAGTGTCCGGATAACCCATGGAGCCCATGTCCAAATGCAAGCCTTGATAGACAGAAAAAATGAATTATTGGAATTAGAAGAAGCTTATGCTTCAAAAAAAGCAGAGCTCATTTTAATTTATGGCAGAAGACGCGTTGGAAAAACTTTTCTCATTAAGCATTTTTTTAAGAAAAAATCCTGCGCTTTCTTTTATGTAACAGGTATCAATGAAGGGGTTTTAGAGGAACAATTAGACGAATTTGCCAAAGCTATTGGTGGATGCTTCTATAATGGGGCAACAATAGCGAGTTCCAAGACTTGGATGAAAGCATTTGAAGAGCTAAATAAGGCCATAACAACCTATAGCAAAAAAGGTAAAATAGCTTTATTTATGGATGAATTTCCTTGGATGGCCACAAAGAAATCTCGTCTTATCCAAGCTCTAGAGTATTATTGGAATCGACACTGGTGCGATAACCCCAAGATAAAACTGATTATATGTGGCTCGAGTGCTTCTTGGATAATAAAAAAAATCTTATACAATAAAGGAGGTTTACATAACCGAACAACGAAGCAAATTATTCTAAAACCTTTTACGCTAATCGAAACAAAACATTTTCTAGATTGGAAAAAGCTTAAACTTAATTATCAGCAAATCCTTCAAATTTATTTACCGCTGGGGGGCGTTCCTTTCTATCTAGACCAATTAAAACCCGAAAAATCTATTGCATGGAACATCAACAATTTGGGATTTAATGAAAATAGCATTTTATCCAATGAATTATATAAATTGTTTAAATCTCTATTCGAAAATCATGAGAGCTACTTAGAATTAATAAGAATAATTGGTAAATCACGCCATGGCATATCAAGAAAAGAATTGGAAAAAGTATCGAAGAAATCCCAGCAAGGTGGTCGCTTAACAGAACGATTACAGGATTTAGAAATGGCAGGATTTATTAAATCATTTTTGCCTCTTATGCATGACAGAAGAGGACTATATTACCGTATAATAGATGAATTCTGTTATTTTTGTTTGAGATGGATAGAACCGGAAAGACAAACATTGCTCACATTAGATCCAAGCCATAATTATTGGAATGAAAAAATTAAAAGTCAGGAATATTTATCTTGGTCTGGTTATGCCTTTGAAGCTCTCTGCTATAAACATATTGCCTCTATTAAAAAAGCACTTCGCATTGTAGATAGTTCCAGAATAGGAACATGGCGCTATATCCCGAAAACTAAATCCAATGAAAAGGGCACACAAATTGACTTAGTCTTTGATCAAAATGATTCAATTGTACTTTTCGAAATAAAAAACACTATAAAACCTTTTGTAATTGATAAAGATTATGCGATGCAATTAAAACAAAAAATTGAGATATTTAAGGAAGTTACCAGGACAAATAAACAAGTTTTTATGGCTTTAATTTCGGCTAACGGAGTAAAAAGAAACCAATATTCAGATGATTTAATCAGTGCTATAGTCACTTTGGAAGATTTTTTCAAATAAATCTGCTTTTAAAAAGTATACCGTTAATACAAATAAATGGGATCAAAACCTGTTTCTCTGAAGTAGCGGATTAATCTGGATAGAAATTCCGGGCGCGCAAGTTATAGACATCCTATTTTCAGTGCCATAATAACCACACGTTTCGGAAAGCCTCCGTTGTCATCCCGGACGGTCGAATTTCTCGAATCCGGTTGGCGGGCACAGCTTTTCATTTACAGCCTTCCCACGAGTTCACAGGCTTAAGCGCTTGTTCACATACACCCGTTCTTCACTTGGTTTACTGTAAACTTCGACTACTACGTTTCACCCTGTTTCTCGAGGCAATCTGTGTCCTCGCAGGACAAAACAGTTTGTAGTCCACCATGTCCGAGAGCCCCTTCACCTTTCCGAAGTGTTACTTCTTCCAGAGATGATTCTTGATCATCTTCAGTTGGAATTAGACCAACCTTCATCACTACTATGCGCTCATGTGCCAAGCCTATATCCTCTGCATACCTCGCTTTTATACTTGGTATTCAGTCCTTGCAGGTTGCTACAAGCCCCTGCTGCATATAGGCTCTTCCCAACGTTATCTCCATAATCTTTGCAAGATTGTCTGGACCCTTACCCCGCCACTTGATCTCAGTGCTTTTGCTCGTTTCTTCCTGAAATCCATCGGCCTTCAGCCGGATTAAAATGCTTCGGCTCGTGGAACATCCCTACCATGCAACTTCTTGGTAGGGGGAGTGTTTTCGGGACTGCAGTCATTTCTTTACGGTAATCGTTCAGGGCGGCTGGCGCCGCCCTATCTCAAAAAGGAGGGCGCTGCCGCGCCACTGTTGATGTGCTTTCCTGAAATCCCCCAGCCCCCAGGGGGACCATTTCGTAGCTATTCTACTTAAAATCAGAGCGGGACAAGTTTATTGCGATGGCCTGCTCCCCCTTTTCAAAGGGGGCTGGGGGGATTTCTCAGTTACAAAATTTTTTTATTCGTGTAGTTGCAATTCGTAAAAAGTGGGATCATGATAATCCCATGAAACCAGATTTTTCTAAACCTGCTCCTAACCCTACAACACTTGAGGAGTGTTATGCCCTCATTAATGTTCTTTGGCACATTTGCGGAAAATTTGAACCCAATGTATCCAGCATAAGAAAAGATATGGAGGAATTAAAAAATGAGGTCATCCTTCTTAGAAATGAAAGAGTTGCATTAAGAAAAGAGAATGCAGACTTAAAAGAAAAATTGAATAGCAATTCCCAAAATTCATCAAAACCTCCATCCAGTGATCTTTTTAAGAAAAAGAAGAAGAAAAATAAAACACATCATACAAAATCAAGTCGTAAACGAGGTGGGCAGCCAGGACATAAGGGCCATACTCGAACCCCATTGCCACCAGAAGAAGTCGATCACTTTATAGCCTGCAACCCACCTTCACAATGTGCCTGCGGCCATTCCATTGAAAAATATGTAGACTTTATACAACATCAAGTACATGAGTTGCCACTGGTTAAACCCGTTGTAACAGAGTATCAATTATTCGATGGCATTTGCGGTGGTTGCGGGAAAAAACATTCAGCAGAACTTCCTCTGGGTGTGCCAAGGGGAATGTTGGGACCTATTGCCATGGCTAAAGTTTCGACTTTGACGGGAAATTATCGATTAAGTAAAAGGAATACCGTGAATTTATTGCAGGATTTTTATGGCCTGCATATCTCAATAGGTACAGTTTCCAATGTTGAAAAAGTTGTAAGTACAGTTTTAAAAGCTCCTGTTGAAGAAACGGTTAATGACATTCCGAAGCAACCTGTCGTACATATGGATGAAACCAGTCATAAGGAACAAAATAATCGCATGTGGACATGGGTTGCTGCAACTACTTTAATTTGCGTCTTTTTTATTAGAAAGGGCCGTAATATGGCAGTTACTCATGAAATACTCGGAAAGAATTTCTCCGGCATCCTTAATTCCGATCGTTACTCGGCTTATAATTGGGTTGACGCCCGACAGCTATGTTGGCCACATTTAAAGAGAGATTTTAAGAAAATGTCAGAAAGGCATGGGAAGTCTGGATGGGTGGGAGATGCTTTACTCTTATACCATCGGAAAATGTTTATGTATTGGCATAGAGTAAAGGCCGGGAAACTGACTCGTGAAAAGTTTAAACTTCTCATGATCCCCATTCGGTTTCAAATAGAGGCTTTATTGGCAAAAGGTGCTGTATGTGAGCATGCAAAAACCCAGAGAACCTGTCATAATATATTAGAATATAAAGAATTTCTCTGGACTTTTGTAGACAAGATTGGAATTGATCCAACCAATAATCTTGCAGAAAGGTTATTGAGACGATTTGTTATCTGGAGGAAGACCAGTTTTGGAACGCAATCTGAGGCCGGCTCTCGTTTTATGGAACGCGTCATGTCGGTTGCTGGGACGTGTCAACTGCAAAAGCGAAATGTACTAGATTTTATCTCACAAGCGATACGAGCCCATTTAAACCGAGAAGAATATCCGTCATTATTACCAAAGACAACAATGTCCTTGGCAGCGTAATATAGCACAAGATCAGTTCATTGCTTATTACGAAGGTGCCAAATTGAGACCTAGATATAACGACAATCTAAAGCCATTTGCGCGTCAACTACGTTCAAATTTAACGAATGCCGAATCACTTTTATGGCACCACATACGTCGAAAACAAATTCTGGATGTTCAATTTTATCGTCAGAGAATAATCGGAGATTATATAGTTGATTTTTTTGCGCCATCAGTTCGATTAGTCATTGAAATTGATGGTTCGCAGCATTTTGAAACAGAACACATTGAAAAAGATAAACGGCGAGATGAGTATTTAAATAAATTAGGAATAGAGGTTCTACGATTTGACAACCTCCAGGTATTAAGGACACATAATAGTGTGTTGGAAGAAATTTATAATGTGATAACGAACCTGAGAAATCCCCCCACCCCCTTTGAAAAGGGGGAGCAGGCCATCGCAATAAACTTGTCCCGCTCTGATTTTAAGTAGAATAGCTACGAAATGGTCCCCCTAGTGGGCTGGAGGATTTTAGGAAAGCACATCAATAGTGGCGCGGCAGCGCTCTCCTTTTTGAGATAGGGCGGCGCCAGCCGCCCTGAACGATTACTCTTTACGTTCAGACCCCCTTGCTCGTTCGCCTCCCGGATTGCACCCACCGTGGAGTTTATTACAACTCCAGGCAGCTGAGACTTATACATCACGCAGTGCAAAGACTGTTACCAGTCTAAGCTGTGACATCACTACACGACTGAATCGAACAATTGTCGCGACTGGACTTTCACCAGCTAGATTATGGCCTTGTTGGTCGCTACCTTAACCCTTAACTCCAGTTTTAATATGTCTGATTTCTATCACTTTTTATCGACGTCAAAAAACTATCACTTATTGAACAATACTTTACTCAGCATAACTGAATATCGCAAGTCTCCAACAAAGTAATCCCCTACATTTAAAATGCTGTCCTATTCATCATCCAAAGCTTTTGGTTGTGTAATATTTTACCTCTTATTTGTCAATAAAAAACCTATTTTTATTTACAGAAATCTTTTTTTCATGATCTACTAATTAGCTAGATGTCGTTTCGGACAGACACATATTCTGCTGACTATAAAGAGAAATTATTAGCTAAATACTTTCCCCCAACGCCCCGCGTGCTGTAGAATTGGCTAAGAAGAATGGTATCCCTGACCCAAATCTATACACTTGGATTTCTATGAGCAAAAAAAGTAAACCCATCAGATCCAATCCTGTTTCTGTTCGTTCAAATGATAAAACAGGAGAAACTAAGCTTAAGGCTGTATTTGAAACTCTACAAATGACAGAATGTGATAATAAAACATATAATTTCAATATTTAAAATATTATGTCTACTTCTTTCTTTTTGTTCTTTTAAGTTTTGGATTAACTGGTTGAAAAGCTGCATTAGTAGCACCAACTGCAGGAGTAGGTAAGGAATCATTATAACTTAATCCCATTGGTGTTAGAGGTTTGGTAGATGAAGGGGTTGGTGAAATTGGAACTTTGAAAGATGCCAAAACTGCATCTGCTCTGGTTGCTAAATCAGTCGATCTCAGCACTTCACTTTCCTCATTTCCTTTCTCAGTAGAAGATGAACTTGGTTCTGCATTAGTTTTCAACTTTTTTAACGGCGGGGATATGTCATCTGCTGCAAATTGTTGAGCCGTATCAAGTAAATCCTCAGATTTAAGATCAGCAAAATATCCGACCATTTCACCAAAAAAAGCTTCCTTTTTCAGAATTTCTAAAAGCTTAGCTTTGGATAAAACTATGGAAGAAGACGAAGATGCGGTTGCAGCTGCAGCTGATGCTCCACTCAATTCAGATAAATGTTGGTAGATAGCATAAAAAGTGTTTTTGGCGATCTCCTTTTCAGGTGGGGTGGATGTTAACTGCTCTAGTAATTTTTTGAATTCATCCGTTTCATACACTTTTAGTGCAATATTTATTTCAAGTATTGTTTCTTGTACAGTTCTTTTTTGATCTAATTGTTGAAAGAGAATTAGACCCTGCTTGATGAGATTATTTTTTTCCTTCCCTCTTTCTTCTAAATTTAGCTCAAAATCGCTATCAGACTGGCTCGCTGCCATTTCACTCTTACTTTTTTCTAATTGTACATATTCATCAAAAGTTTCTTTGGCTTTCTTTCCAATTAAATATTGAAGTGTAGTTTTATCAACTTTCTTTTTATTGCCGTTGTATCCATCAGAAAAGAGCTTGGGAGATTTCCAGGTGAAATCTAAACCATGAGTTCCACGAGTTTTTATAGTGATTTTAGAGGGCTTTAGAATTTCATTTGCTGCTGTTATCATTGAATGACAATTTAAACAACATCGCTTGGAAATTCCTATATAAATTTCTTGTTCGCCACGGAGGGCCTTGGCATTAATCATCTCAACAATTTTGCTTAATATTTGTACCTCAGCATGTATGCCTTTTTCAGGTTCATCTGTTAATATAGTTAGATTTTTAGTAAGAGCCGTTAGTAACTCATCAGTAATTTTAGCGTCTGTAGGATCTTCTGCTGAATTGCTTTTCTTAATTATACCATCTTCTAATTTAGATAGATCTCTTATAAGGTTTGCAAACAGACCTAACATAAAGCCTCCAACTGAAGCCTTATTAGCATTACCATATGATAATAAAGTATCTGATATTGATTTGCTATTATGATTTAGCAAGTCTTCTAGAGTTTTCCTTGATAAACCATCGGGTATAGAACATATTCTTCCTATTTTTATCCTCGTTTCCGAGCAAATCTCTTCTAGTATTTTCTTTCTTTCATCTCTATTGACCTTTCCAGTTTTGGCAATAGTTGAAAAATAATTAAATATGGTATTGACAGCAGTATTGATAGCATTATTTGGGCGTGAGCTAACGTAAAGTTCATTTGCAGTTACAGTAAATGTTCCATCGAGAATAGTAACTGCAGTACATTCACTACGGCTTTAAAGTAACCTTGCAAGGGCATCCATCCTTCTCTCAGGCGCATCGAGTTCTTTAGTAAGATCAATATTTGGTCTCATTTCTGCAGACATTGAACTATTCTCAATAAGTAATATTATTTTTGTTGACTCTGAGTATTGCTAATTGAAATTTGATTCTGTTGTGCAGTAATGAAATCCTGTTTTATTTTTTCTGTTATGTAAGGTTTATCACCTGATTCTTTCATAAAATTCGATACTCCTTCAGCATCAATTTTTAACAACAATGAAAATCTTTCTATTCGAGTTCTGCGTTTGCTAATATCTATAGCAACTGATTTTTCAAGCCCTGACTCTGCTCTCAAAAAGGCTTTAAGCATAGAAAAGTCATCATTGCTTAATGCTTTCTTTAGAGCACCTATCGGAATATTCTTATAAAGAAACATAAGGGCTCTATTATCTACAGCAAAGGCAACAGGGCTATACAAAATAGGAGAGCCTTCCTTATAGAAAAATTCTGCAAGATCCTTTGTATCTAAATTGTATTTGATGATCTCTTGTTGTAGCTTATCATACTGATGTGTACGTAATTGTTCACATATGTGCTTTCTCATTTTTAGGGGATTTAGTGGTTTATTTTTTAGAGGGGTATATACAACACTAGCAACAGAACCACCAGCGGGACTTCCGTTAGGATTGAGCTGGGCTTGTACAATTTCTTCCTTTATTTTACTGCTTGGCTGCATCTGTTATGATGGCCGGCGCCAGCCGAGAATTTGTTAGGCAATGCAAAATCTGACAGGACAGCGGGAACTGCTACAGCACCACTACAACACTAAACCGTTCATATATTAAAAGCAAATCATATATTAAAAGCAAACCGATTTTATGCACAAAACAGTAATTCAAGATGATTATGTTATCGCATCAAATTACCCGTTCCCGCTGCAGGAGTCACTGGCGCGTCTGCAGTTGCAACAGCGGCAGTCGAATGCGCCGTTTCTGAAGGATGGCGAATTGTGAAATTTCCATCTGAAGTTGCGTAAATGGATGCGAAAACAGCATTTTTTTGATTTAACATTGAGTGACGATTTTCTAGTTTTAATCCCGCCAATGAAGCTAATATAGTTGGATAACATTGATCATGGCTATCTTGAGTCCAATTTTTAGGATTCTTGCGCATTAAATTAGAAATATAACGTTCTGTGAGATAATAAGCCATGACGGATAACAAATATTCACGCGTTATCTTATTTTGCTCATCTTCGGACTTACATTTCAGAAGAGCTTGATTTAATGCTTGTTGTTCTCCATTGGATAACTTTTGTGTTACTAAAGACCATTGCCATTGTTCAAAATGATTTTTTCTTTCATCGTCTGTTTTGAGATTTTTAGATTTCAATTGATTAGAATATATTTGCATGTCGTGATTAGAATATGTTCCTGGTTCTAGACGACAGAAAATACTATTTCCATCTAAACTAAGTGCCCTGTCTAAACGTAAAAGATGAGTCACGTTCATTGGACCATTTATAATATGGGGATCCATGTAGGGTGTGTTAGGAGGAAGATATACATTGACTCCTTGCAACCAGAGCTCAATGGGGACTTGGAATAGTAAAATATCGAAGATTTGATTAGCATTCAGTATAGGCCCTTTTTGAAGTTCATGAGTATTATATTGTGATGCAATTATATCTAAATTCAACAATTCATCTTTTAGGTTATCATCTTGTATGGAATTTTCAAAATATTGTTTTATCTTGCTTAGGTAATGAAATCGATCATTTTTAGGGTCTGAACCACAAATTTTGTCAACGCCTAATGATAACCATTCAAATTGGGTATGGAATGGAGAAACAGGAAACTCGGCAAATATAGTTTGGATAGCTTTTATATTATCCTTCGTGATTTTTTTAAGATAATAGTTCAAAGTTTTAGTACAAAGTGCTTTTTGTTCATTCCTCAGTTCATTATCGGCTTTAATGGCTGCTTGGGTTTTAAAAGAGACCATTTGCAATTTTAAATCTTCGATGTATACTTCGAGGCCTGGGGCACATAGTAAAATTTGTTCAAAAGGATTTGCTTTGACTAATGCATTAGTGGTTTCACTCACATCTAATTGTGCTGTAGGAATTTTTTTAGCCAATGTTTTGCCACGTTCAAAAGCTGGGAGTAAAGTAGGAGATAGATAACCCACTATAATGGGCTCAACCTCTTTGGGCAAAGGGGTGGCATTTCGATTCAATACAAAGCCAGCAATAGTGGCCTCTTTAATTGCTCTTGTTACAGGAATATGCAGGTAATGTAAAAGCAAGTTTTCGGTTAAGGTTGACAGTTTTCGTCCTAATTCCCAGGTTTGAGAGCTGCCGCTGCCATTATTATATTGTTCCGGTATTACATACTGGGTTGAATTCATATAATTTGCGCGGTGCTTACCCAAATTGACCTCTATGATATCGGAGCCTGTTTTTAAATATTCTTCTAATTGTTTATGCCCTATTTTAGCCACAGCAGAGTTTCCGTTCATACAGGACATGGTTTCTTTTAAAACGAGTTGACCCGTTTCAGGCTGTGCGAGCTCATTGGCAATGAGCATGAATTTTTTAAAATTGGATTTTTCATAAATGTCATTTTTAGACCAAGTGAATGCCTTTAAAATCTTACACCATTTGTCTTCCATCTCATCTATCGGATTTGTTATTGCCAAGGGCGCAAGGGTTTCAAATTGACTTATAGCATTATTCTGAATATCAGCTAATAAAAAACGAAATTCAGCTTGCTGTATTCCGAGGTGGAAAGGAGCAGAGAAATAATAATAGTTGAATTTTAAAAGGGAAGCAGTATCCCTCATACTAAACTCGCGACATTGAGAATGGATTGTGTGATCTATATCAAATTTTTTAATAAGAAACTGGGAGAAGGATCTGAAGACCTCAGGTGAGATGAGCTTTAACATAAAAAGAGCTACTAAGTGGGCAAAAGGAGAGTCGTGATCTTTTGGATAGTTAAAGCAATTATATCCATGAGCAACCAGTATATCTACCAATTGGTAGGCGATAGGTAGTCTATCTTCTTGCAGACCCTCTATAATAGCATGTAAATAACTGTATTCCCTCCAGAAACGCGGAGTTTGGTAGAAGGAAAAATTCATATTTAACTTTTCATTTGGGGTGATTTTTAATAGAAGCCGAACAATGTTAACTTGCGTCATAGGGTTATATTTTCTAAAAGCTAAACTTAACAAGGTGTCAAACAAGGGTTCTGGGTTGTTGTCATAATTTCTTTCGAAGCATCTATTTTCGAAATTACTTGTAAAATTTAAATTGAAAGTAGGGTTTTTCGGAATGTAATAATTATTTTGTTTGAATATTTGCGCTTTTAAACCAGATGAGATTGCTAATTGATCAAAAATGATATTCATATTTTCTTTGGAAAATTTTACCAGCGATTCAACAATGTCAACTCTGCTTTTATCTATAGCTGCTGCTATTAAATAATAAATATTTAAATTTTCAGGTTTGCCTGTAAAACGTTTTCCTTTAATAACTTCAGTTTGAATGAAATGAACAAGTGCCTCGCTGCCAGGGAGCGTGTATTTAAGCTTGGCATATTCTATATTCTTTAATAGCTCAATGTATTTTTTTTCAGACGATAACTTGGTATAGACTGCTTTAGGAATAGGTAATTTGACATAGCTTTTTTCAAATTCCATCACAGCTAAAAATAGTTTGTTTTCATCATGTGCCACTGACTCAAATTGCATGATGGCTTCTTCTACGACTATCGATATCCTTTCTTGTTCAAGTTTTTCTATTTGTAATTTTAAACCCTGGTCGTCTGCATGCCTCGTTTTCAATACTTCAGCATACGAAAAGAAGTCCCGCCCATTTTTACTTGCCAGCTCTGATTTAATACTTAGGATTTGCGCCATCGCCGTAGCCATTCCAACTTCATTTATATTGTTCATTTTGTTTATATCACTTGATACGACACTCATATATTCTTCCCACTTATAGTTGATTAAAGAAAAGTAATTTTAGTCAGCAGCTTGTTTGATATTGCACGCATTTTGTATGTAAACACTTTGCTTCTCAGGTTGCGACAGTATACAATGGATATTGGCACAATATCAGAAAACTCATAAGTAGTCAAGCACAAATTATTTTCTTTCTCAGGCAATTTTTGAAATCAAAACAGGCAAGATTCTCCATGCAAAATTGCCTAAGAGGCATAAATGAAAAAATGACTTGTTTTGTGATTATATAGAAGAGGTGTATCCTCACGGATTTTTATTTCACAAAATAGTGGTAATACATTATTTTAGAGGTTAGGTGGAGGGACATTCCCCAAACCCACATTGAATTAACAAAGAAACAATATTAATCACAATAAGGATGGCTGTGATACCTAATAGAACATGTGTGCTCCAATGCGTACGCATTCGTTCTGAGACATCATTTTGATACTGTCTATCAATTCCTAATATCATGGATGTAAAGATAATAACGATAATGGCAGCGATGAATGACCAGGTATATAAGTGTAAACCTAAAAAGGGCAGTCCATAAAATCCTGTTCCAGGAACAACATGCAGGGCGATTTGTCTTAATGCGACGAAACTGGTAAATAGAGCGCTAATTAGAGATATGGAATAATGGCTAGGATGTAAACCAAAACGAAGATTCATCAGTAAACCCAGGGCGATACCAAAAAATCCGATTCTTTGTAATAAACATAATGGACAAGGTAAATCATGTAAAAAAATTTGGAAGCCAAGCGCAAAAATTAATATAAATTGTATGCCCAAAATTTCAAGGGCGTTCATAATTTCTACATCGGTTTTAATATTTGGTATTTTCATTTTCTTCCTCCTATTTAGGGGCCATGTCGTTATTGGTTACATTTGTGTTTATAGGGGCCGTGTCGTAACTTGTTACATGACCCTATGTGTCAGGCGGTCTGTAGGTGTCAGGTGTCTGTAACAAGTAACGACACGGCCCCCTAAAGTTGTAGTGTTAAAGATTTTGTGACATGCCCAATAAATACGAAAATCGAAATAATAAGGTTAATCCAAAAGGAATATAATGCAAAATGTCTCTTTCCTAGCCAAATGAATATCACAGTAATCAAGAATAATGTAAATATTAAAATAAGCATATTAGTATTACCTTTTAGTGTTACCTTTTGGACTGAGTGGTACCGGGTCTGTTTGGTGTAAATGTGTAAGCACATTTACACCAAACAGACCCGGTACCACTCCACTGCGAAGCTTTCGCTAATGATTGACCCCCATAGTATTGAATGTTTGATCAAGCTCATGGATGTATTTAGTTTTTTCTTCAGGGCTTATAAAACTTGAATCAAAAGAATTTTTGGCCAATTGATAGATATCACGGTCACTTAACTCAAGAGCAGCCTGGCATTCAAGAAAAACTTCATTCACATAAGCACCAAAATAAGCCGGATCATCCGAATTAATGGAAACGCATAAGCCCTTATCTAACATTTTCTTTAAGGGGTGGTCTTTTAGATGCTTAAATACTTTTAATTTGATATTCGATACCGGACAGACAGTCAGTGGAATTTGTTCCTGTTGTAGACGTTTGACCAATTTTTCGTCCTCTAAACAACGGACCCCGTGGTCTATTCGGCTTGCTTTTAAGATGTCGAGTGCTTGCCAAATAAAATCAGGAGATCCTTCCTCACCTGCATGAGCAACAGCTAATAAACCTTTTTGACGGGCCTCTGCAAATACGGTTTTAAATTTGCTGGGTGGATTATGGATTTCTGCTGAATCCAAACCAACAGCAATAAGGTTATTAAGATAAGGGAGTGCTTGTTTTAAAGTTTGCTGCGCCGATTCTTCAGATAAATCTCTTAAAAAACACATTATTAGGTGGCTTGAGATATTTAAAATGATTCTGCCATCTTTTAGAGCACGTGAAATACCCGAGATAACTGTTTGAAAATCGATGCCCCGACTGGTATGGCTTTGAGGATCAAAGAAAATTTCAACATGGCGTATGTTTTGCAATTTTGCCCGCTTTAGGTAAGCAAAAGTCAAATCATAAAAATCTTCTTCCTCTATTAATACTTTTGTCCCAGCATAATAGATATCCAAAAAAGATTGTAAATTAGTAAATTGATAAGCTGCTCGCAATTCTTTACTCGAACGATAGGGAATGCTAATTTTATTTCTATCCGCCAATTCAAAAAATAGCTCTGGTTCTAAAGTGCCCTCAATATGTAAATGCAATTCTGCTTTTGGCATTGCCTGTATCAGGTCTTTCATATTGTTCCTTAACGCATAGCTTTGAGCATTTAGTGCATTTAGGGGTCTGGCCCAAACAAGCGACAAGATATCTCTCGACATTATTGATTGAATCTTTAGATTTGGAGTAGCATACCTTCATTCAGGATACTGTCATTAAACTCAGTTTATATTTTATTGCAACTAGAATACAGTCATTGACATGAAAAACAGTCAAGAAAATGGCATGAATAACTCAAAGCTCAGAGTGTTGATGATGGCAGGGGGAACGGGTGGTCATGTATTTCCTGCCATGGCTATTGCTAAACGCTTGCAGGAAGAAGGTGCGTCAGTAGAGTGGTTGGGCACCAAGAATGGGTTAGAGTCCAGCATCGTGCCCAGAGAGGGCATCACCCTACATTATCTTTCTGTTACTTCCTGGCGGCGAGAAGGGCTTTTGAAACGGATAATGGGAGCTCTGCTTTTACCCACTGCTCTTTTTCAAGCGATTCAAATACTACGTCGATTTAAACCGCATTTTGTTTTAGGGATGGGAGGATTTGCTTCAGGGCCAGGAGGTCTTGCTGCTTGGATTTTAGGCATTCCTCTAGTTATTCACGAACAAAATGCAGTGGCAGGTGTAACCAATCGCATATTAGCTCGTTTTGCAAAACGCGTTTTAGCAGGATTTCCCGAAGGCTTTCCTAAAGGTATTCAGGCTATATGGACCGGAAACCCGGTTCGTGAGGAATTAACATCTGTTACCTTGCCAGAACTTCGATTTCAAAATCGTTCGGGCCCATTTCGCTTATTAATTATTGGTGGCAGTAGAGGAGCAATGGCCTTAAATCAACTTTGCCCTCAGGCACTTGCCCTTATCCCAGAAGCTCAACGCCCAGAAGTTTGGCATCAGGCTGGGGGTAGCAATGAACAATCCACCATTACGCTTTATGAGACTTCCAAGGTAAATGCTAAGATAGAGCCCTTTATTCGAGAGATGGATAAGGCTTACGCCTGGGCTGATATCGTCCTTTGTCGTGCGGGCGCATTAACCGTTGCTGAATTAGCCGCGGTGGGGGTAGGGAGCATCTTAATTCCTTTTCCATTTGCAGTGGACGACCATCAAACGCATAATGGACATTTTTTAGAAGCGGTTGGAGCGGCCAAGCTGATTCAGCAAAAAGCTCTAGATCCAACTAAATTGGCCGAAATAATTATGTGCTTCTCCAGAGATCGTGATAGGTTACTGAAAATGGCTGAGGCGGCCAGAAGTGTGGCCAAAATAGATGCAACAGATAAGGTTATTGAATATTGTAAAGAGAGTATAAGATCTTAACATTTTAGCATTTTAGCATCTTAGCCTAAGCATCCTTGGCCTAGTAATATATACAGAAAATTTGTTAATTAGAGGTGAACATCGGTGAATCAAAAAAATTATGATTATTCCATGCGTCGAATCCGCCGAGTCCATTTAGTGGGTATCGGTGGTGTTGGAATGGGTGGAATTGCAGAAGTATTATTAAATTTAGGCTATACCGTTACGGGTTCAGATCCTTCTAACAATGCAATGACTAAACATCTCGAATCCTTGGGGATTCAACTATGGCATCAGCATAGCGCAGACAATGTTAAAGATTCTGATGTGGTTGTGGTTTCTTCTGCTGTTGCAGAAGATAATGTTGAACTGGTAGCCGCCAGGGAACATCGTATTCCGATTGTGCAAAGAGCCGCCATGCTCGCAGAATTAATGCGTTTTAAACAAGGTATTGCCATCGCAGGGACTCATGGTAAAACCACCACGACGAGTTTAATGGCTTGTTTATTAGCAGAGGCTGGACAAGATCCCACTTTTGTGATTGGGGGCCGATTAAATAGCCATGGCAGTAATGCAAAATTAGGCGAGGGTCGCTATTTTGTGGCCGAAGCAGATGAAAGTGATGCTTCCTTTTTATTATTACCCCCGCTTATTGCAGTGGTTACCAATATTGATCGAGATCATCTTGAAACTTATCAAAATGATTTTTCTATCCTTAAAAAAGCTTATTTGCAATTTATGCAACGTTTGCCTTTTTATGGATTGGCCGTACTGTGTTTGGATGATCCAGAAATTCGTAATTTGTTGCCAGAAATTGCACGACCCATTGTCACTTATGGTTTTTCACCGGATGCGGATTTTCGGGTGATCAATTTTGAACAACATTTAAATAAATCTCGTTTTGAGGCTTTGCGTCCAGGAAAACCTCCACTTGAAATACAATTAAATCTCCCAGGGAAGCATAATGCCCTGAATGCTTTAGCAGTTATTGCGGTTTGCACAGAAGAAGGGATTGGGGATGAAGCCATCCAACGTGGCCTAGCCAGTTTCCAAGGTGTTGGAAGACGCTTCCAAATTTTAGGTGAATTTGTACCGGGTAACAAAAAAGTATTAATGATAGATGACTATGGGCATCACCCACGAGAAATTCAGGTGGTATTAGATGCAATTCGAGGAGGTTGGCCTGATAGACGGTTAGTGATGGTTTTTCAACCCCATCGATTTACTCGAACTAAAGCATTATTTGATGATTTTGCTTCCATTCTATCGTCTGTCGATGTCTTGTTATTATTAGAGGTTTATTCAGCCGGCGAAACACCCATTCCAGGAGCCGATAGCCGCATGTTATCGGGAAGTATACGAAGTCGTGGTCGTGTGGATCCCATTTTTGTTCCTGATAAAAATCAACTCTATGAAGTGTTATCTGGAATTTTAAAAGATAATGATGTTTTATTGATGCAAGGGGCAGGAGATATAGGTGCCTTGGCACAGGAATTGGCAAATAATGCGACAAAATTTCCACGATTAGAAAATCAAGATTCAGTGGTTTCTTTAAGAGCCAATGCAGCCCATAATATAGTTCATAATATAGCTCATGACGTTGTTCATAATGGGAGTAATAATACAAGTCATACTGCTGCTAATCAAACAACGAACGCCGCTGCCACGATTTATATTAAAAAGGATTAGGAAGTAAAAGGAAGGAATAAACCTTAAAATATATTCTTCTCGAGAGATATTATGACATTGTCAGTAAAACACAATGAACCCTTAGCGCAATATACCTGCTGGCGTATCGGTGGTGCGGCACAGCGATATTATCGTCCAAAAAATGCAATTGAACTATTAGAGTTTTTAAAATCATTATCTGAAGACGAACCGCTTACTTGGCTAGGTTTAGGCAGTAATGTTTTAATAAATGACAAAGGAATAAAGGGTACCGTGATCCATACTTTAGGGATGGGCGATAAAAACCCAAGTTTAATTGCAGAAGAAAGCGACGAAAAAACAGTTCTATTGCGTGCTGACGCAGGTATTCCCTGCGCGAAATTAGCCAAATTTTGCGTCAATAATAGTTTGAAAGGGGGCGAATTTTTTGCAGGTATTCCAGGAACTGTCGGGGGTGCCTTAGCCATGAATGCAGGAGCCTTTGGCGGTGAAACCTGGGTTGTTGTTGAAAAAGTTGAAGTCGCAAATCGCAAGGGCGAGCGTTCTATACGCTATCCGCTGGAATATGAAATCACGTATCGTTCCGTTACAAGTCCTCGCGTTGAAGAATGGTTTATTGCCGGTTATTTTCGGTTTGAGAGAGGCGATGCCCGTGAGGCTGCAGAAAACATCAAACTATTATTGCGACGCCGTTCTGAAACTCAACCCATTGGTACTTTCAGCTGCGGTTCTGTGTTTAAAAATCCTCCTCATGATTTTGCCGCACGATTAATTGAGGCATCGAATTTAAAAGGATATCGAATAAACGACGCCGAGATCTCTATAAAGCATGCTAATTTTATCATTAATCGGGGTGACGCCAAAGCAGAAGACATTATACAAATCATTCATCATATTACTGAAACTGTCTGGGAAAAACATCAGGTGCGTTTGCATAATGAAGTGAGACTTTTAGGTTTTTAGTAGCTTTCCTGTCGTTTTGTGCCTAAAATCCGTTTGCTTTGAGTATATACCCAAAGCATTTCAAGTTGCGATGAGGCGCCGGTGAAGATGAGCAGCGCAGCATACAAATTAGTATGTGAGCAGCGAATCGAACCAGCAACAAAATCGCAGCTTGAAAGGCGAAGGGTATAGCTTCATTTATCTTGATGATATTCAAAGAAACCTTCTACTTCCTTTCCTTGAAAAGCCAATCCCAGTTTTAGAATCTTCTGAACCCCCATGGCCTTTAATTCCACTTCATATTGTTTATGATTGATTTGAGACAGAGCTTCTTGTGCGGATTTTTGTAATGAATGTTCCTCGGATTTTGCGGTTTTAAATTCTAAAATAATACCAATTTCATTTAGATTTTTCGGAATGATCATGACATCATAACGTCCAAAACCACTTTCTTTATTGGATTTAACTTCATGTGTTCCACCCATTTGTAAAGTGGTGAATAATCCCAAGGCATATCCATGGTAGAAAGATTCAGCATCTTTTGCCATGTCATGAAAGCTTGACATATGCAGCAGTGTCTTTTTTAATCCATCAATAAAATTTTGTGCTTCGCCTTTGATTAAGAAACCAATGAGACTATTGTACCAAGCAATTCCATACCCGCCAGAAAGCCATTGCTCAATAATCTCGCGAAATAATATTTTGACTTCATGATTTGGAATAGCCAAAACTGCTTGTAAACCTTGATCTGTGTATTCGTGACGAGTTGCTTTGAGGTAACCCGACAAAAGGAGCAAACTCCAAATAGAGGCTGGATTTGTTTTAAGATCAGAAAACACAGTGTGCTCGCTAATGATTTGCGCAACCGGCTCTCCTCTTAAAATGAGTTCAAAACCCTTTTTAAATTCGGAATCCGCATGAACAATTAATTCTCGAACGAGATGGTTATCACTGGTGTTCACCCAATAAGGCTTTAATAATCCTTGTTGGGCAATACAGTTTGCAATGGACCAAGGATTATACATGACAGTAGACCCTACTAAATAACCATTATACCATTCTTTGATGGCTGCTGCTTGATCCTTTAATTTGGCTTCTTTCAGTATTTCTTCTATTTCTGATTCGGTAAAACCAAAATGAGTACTATAAGGTTTGCTTAATAGAGTATGTACAGCAGGGTTATTTAAAGCAGAAAAAAGGCTCTCCTTAGAAATACGCAATATCCCCGTTAAAACTGCTCTGTGAATGCTGGGATTTGTTTTTAAAGCAGCGCCTAGCATTCCCTGCATGAATTCAATGATATTTTGATAATATCCATGCATATGTCCTGCTTGAATGGGCGTATCATATTCGTCTATCAGTATCCAGGGCTTTATTCTATAGTACCTATATAAATATTCGCTTAAGTTTTTAAGAGAAAATTTAACCTGCGTTTGACCAGCTGTTTTATTTAAGATGGCTTTGAAATCATTTTTCTCTTCATCATATAGCGTGTCTGCTTCTAATAAAAAACGAAATTGTTTATATAGGGAAGTTATAAGCTCATAAAATTCAGCATACGCACCTTCGAAGTTTTGATTCCTAACATTTTTTAAAGTGATAAAAATGACAGGGTACTTTCCTTGGTGCTCTAAATAATCCCCTCCCACATGGATAATATTCAAGCCCTCGAATAGTGGTTTGGTTAAGATTCCATCGACTTCGCTTGTCAAAAAATGATGAAGCATGGATAAATTGAGTGTTTTTCCGAAACGTCGTGGACGAGTAATGACTAGAACTTCTGACCCCTTATCATCTAGTATTTCTTTGATAAAAAGTGATTTATCGACAAAGTACAACTGACTGTCCCTAATTTTGTTAAAATTGTCGAAACCGATTGGAAATTGCATAAAGTTAACTGCTCGACTAAAAAATGAGATTAATACCATCTTGCTTAGTTTGACATTCTCTCCTGCTTAAAGGCAGGAGAGTGCAGGAGAGTCTAGAGGAGCAGCTAGGCTGCAATTCTAGGTGATTCTTGCTTCACTGTAGCATCCTTTGGTACCACTCCACAAGCTAACTGGGCGTGTCCCGGCTAATAATTATCGAGGATGCTATACAAGAGACCACTTCCTTAGATAGAAAAATGATAATACCCATTGTGACACAATACCTGCCTGCAAATAAGGCAATAACTCATTTTTGTAAAGGCCATGTTATGGCAAGTGAATCTGGAGAAATACATAGGAGAAAAATATATCGCATATTTTTTGATTTTTGGGAAGGAAATGAAATAGGGGTGTCTAGAAAGGAAGAAGCATTAAGTTTGTATAATAAAATAACCGCTCCAATTTTGAGCGATCATGTTTTAGCACTGTTATTTTTAGGTGGCTTGATAGAATCTTTCAACATAATTGGAGTAGATAAAGCTCGCTATTACTCAACTATGGCTTTGAAAATTATTGAATTGCAAAAGAAGCATTATAAGGAAATTGAATGTTTTAAAATGGAAACATTCAGACTCATAACAAATTTATCTTTTAATAGTGATAAACCAGATATCGCAATTGGAATTATTTGGTTAACGAAATTTATACAAGAAATAGAAACAATGCAAAAAGAAATACATGCTACTGGGTTTGAAGAATTGGGGATATCAGAAATAGAATTGAAGGAATTATCGGAAAATATATCCAAAGTTAAAGCACTTATTGCGAGATATAAAACTGCTAAAGAAGATCCCACCCTGGCTTTGCGTCAATTGCTACCTCAGATGGAGGTGCTTCGCATGGTTATTCCACCATGGGTCAAGATTGAAATACTGAAGATCAGCAAAGCTCAGGTAGTAGATGCTACGGGTGCTTCCGTTGGTAGAACAGAGACTAATCGCACTGCTGCTCATAGTCATTAATCTTTATGAATTATTATATGTTTGACTCTTCTCGAAATAAAAGACTGGGGCACTCCCTTAATTCTAGAGTGGGCTCGTTAATACTTTTTTAACTCGTAGCCTTTTGCAATTTTACGCCGAATAGAGCGATAGATTAGATATCGCACACTACACGTTATGGGTGATATTTTAAATAGTTGGATAAATAAATGTTTATGAAGTCGTCCTGCATTGGACAAGACTGGTAGTTGACAAAAAATTCATTTTCTCGTTACACTCAAAATGACCCTAATGATTTGTTTACTAATTTTTAAGGAGTCTAAACATGTTTAGTTATTATCGATTGAGTCTTTATCGTTATTATACATTTTTTTATAGTTTTTTTAATGCTTCAAGCATTGTATTCAATAGTTTTTACTGCCTTAAGAATAATCTTAAGAGCCGAGTTATTAAATCTCTTACACTATGTCATACACGATGGGAGTCTTCTTTATGTCAGCAGCAAAACAATCTTCAAAGAACTTAATTTTAACTATTCTAAATATTTTAAGCCGTTTAAATACATTCTCTTCTGTGCGCTCTCCTTTTTCAAAAAAACAGTTTTTCGCAAAATCAATCCAATCAACCCGATCAACCCAATTAACACAATCAACGTCCTCATTATTTTCGCAATTTAAGCCTCATTTATATCTAAACTTTTCATTCTCATTCTTTTATAGTTTTTTCGTTTATCTCGTTTTGTCCATATTTGCTGGATTAATAGTATTTTCTAGCCCAAACGTTTTTGCTGAAGATAGCTCAAAGGCTGCTATGGCCATGCAAAAAACCATTGGCATAAGCCAAATTGTAGAGCATCCGGCATTGGATGAAGTACGTCTCGGCTTATTAGAGGCCTTAAAGGAAGAGGGCTTTGTTGAAGGCAAAAATTTAAAAGTGAATTATGAGAACGCTCAAGGTAATATCAGCACTTCTTCTCAGATTGCCAGTAAATTGCTGGGCGAAGACTTAAATTTGGCGGTGGCTATTTCTACTCCATCGGCACAAACCTTATTCTTTGCTGCGAGTAAACAACATCGTCGGATTCCCATTGTGTTTTCTGCTGTGAGTGATCCTGAAGCTGCAAAGTTAGTGTCATCCACATATCCCATTACAGGAGTAACGGATGCACCTAATTTAGAAGGCTTGTTGGAACTTATTCAAAAGTTGTTGCCCAATTTGAAAACCTTAGGGCTTATGTATAATCCAGCAGAAGCCAATTCCGTTTCGACTATTACCAAGCTTAAAAAAATGCTTAAGGAAAGAAGTATCTCGATACATGAAGTCACAGTCAATAAAACTTCTGATGTCGCTCAGGCCATGCAGAGCCTAATAGGCAAAGTAGATGCTCTTTACTTTCCACAAGATAATACCGTGGTTGCTGCTATAGAAACGGTGGCTAATATTGCCCAACATTCATCGCCGACTTTACCCGTGATATTGCCAATTTTTAGCAATGATCCCGCATTAATCAAAAGAGGTATTTTAGCAGCCGTTGGTTTTGATTATAAAGACGTTGGTAAAGAAACAGGAAAAGTAGTGGCAAAAATATTGTTGGGAGCAAATCCCAATGCTATTCCTATTCACAATTCCCAACATTTGAAAGTGGTTGTTAATCAATCACTCGTTAATAAATTAGGTCTCACTGTGCCAACAGAATTGCAGAATGCTAAAGTGCAGTTAATAGATTAGGGATTAATTGGGGTCAAAGCCGGACAATGGACAAATCTTGATGAAATTATAATAGTCAATTTGAAGATAAAGATTTGTCCATTGTCCGGCTTTGACCCCAGCACTTCTGGGCAATGTCCAGACTTGACCCCAACTTCATTATAAATTAATATAATCTTTGTGTCTTGGTCAGTTCGAATTTGCATAATTACCAGTCATCATACATATTTTTAATATGGTTAATGGACCTGGTGTGAAAAGGATAGGAATAGAGTAAAATGGTCATCTTATTAAATATGGAAATAGGGAAGGCAATTAACTAATGTCTTTTGGCTTTCGTTCAATCATTATGGTATTACCGCTAGGCTTAGCCTTGGGCGGTATTCTCTGTGTGCTACTGATTGTTAAACAGCCAGGACGTTTTCCGCTACGCATTATTGAAATTCAGAATGAATTAAAATGGTTGAAACCGGAGGCAATTAGTCAAGTTGTGTCTCCTAACTTGGAACAGGGTTTTTTTGGTATCGATGTAGAAGCAGTACAAAAGCAGATCAATCAATTACCATGGGTTGCGAATAGTGATGTTCAGCGTGTTTGGTCTGATAAGCTATTCATTACAATTACAGAACAAAATCCACTGGCCCGCTGGGGTGATGCTGCGATATTAAGTACCGAAGGGAAAATTTTTTATCCAGAGTCAATTGACTTGCCTATGGGATCCCCTTGGTTTAAAGGACCAGAAAAAGCGGCGGTGGAAATGTTAAAGCAATATTTAGATTTTTTAGAGATGTTAAGCCCGCTGGGTCTTTCTATTGCTGAATTGAATCTATCCGATGAAGGTTCCTATAAAATCCTGTTAGATAATGGAATAGCCATTATACTTGGCAAGACAGCACTTAATGAAAGATTAAGTCGTTTTATTTTGGTATATCCTAATCAATTGAAAAAAGAAATAGAGCGAATAGCCTATTTAGATTTACGATATACCAATGGAATGGCCATTGGCTGGAAAGCGAATATGGGTAGTGGTAGTAGTCATCATTTGAATAATACAATTATGAATCATGCTCATATGAACATTATGAATGATATCACTCGTCATGATATTAAAATGACGAGTATGAACGATGCTAGTATAAACAATAAACTATATGGAGGCCATCATTAAGATGCCCAAAAAACCTGATAGAAATTTAGTTGTTGGACTCGATATTGGTACATCCAAAGTAGTTGCAATTGTCGGCGAAGTGAATGCACAAGCCCAAATTGAAATTGTAGGGATTGGATCCCACCCCTCAAGAGGTTTAAAAAAGGGGGTTGTCGTTAATATTGATGCTACCGTTCAATCTGTGCAACGAGCAATAGAAGAAGCAGAATTAATGGCTGGCTGTCAGATTCATTCGGTATTTACCGGTATTGCGGGAAGTCATATCCGAAGTTTTAATTCTCATGGCATCGTGGCCATTCGGGATCAAGAAGTTACAGCTCAGGATATAGATCGGGTCATTGATGCTGCTAAAGCAGTGGCCATTCCTGCAGATCAAAAAACATTACATGTTTTACCTCAGGAATTTATCATTGATAACCAAGAAGGTATTCGCGAACCTTTGGGTATGTCCGGTGTTCGTTTAGAAGCAAAAGTGCACATGGTGACCGGCGCTGTCAGTGCTGCACAAAATATTGTTAAATGCGTACGTCGTTGTGGTTTAGAAGTTGATGATATTATTTTAGAACAATTGGCTTCTAGTTATGCAGTTTTAACGTCGGATGAAAAGCAATTAGGCGTTTGCTTAATCGATATTGGAGGCGGAACAACAGATATCGCTGTTTTTGCCGATGGGGCTATTCGTCATACCGGCGTCATTCCGATCGCAGGCGATCAAGTCAGTAATGATATTGCCGTCGCGCTAAGAACCCCCACTCAAAGCGCTGATAATATCAAGATTCATTATGGCTGTGCACTAAGACAGTTAGCCAATATGGATGAAATGGTTGAAATTCCGAGTGTAGGAGATCGTCCTACCAAACGTATATCGCGTCTTGCATTGGCGGAGGTCATTGAACCTCGCTTTGAAGAATTATTTTCTCTGGTACATGCAGAATTACAGCGTCATGGCTTATTAGATTTATTGGGAGCTGGTATAGTGGTGACCGGGGGAAGTTCTCGTATGGAAGGTGTGGTAGAATTAACAGAAGAAATTTTCCGGCTACCCGTGCGTCTTGGGATTCCCCGCGATATCACAGGTTTAGTCGATATACTTCATAATCCCATCTATGCTACAGGAGTTGGGTTGTTATTGTATGGTTTACAAAGTCAGCAACTACAACGAGTTGATCTGATTTCGAATCAAAGTTTCAAAGGTTTTTTAAACCGCATGAAAAGCTGGTTTCAGGGCAATTTTTAAAGATTAGGAGCGCCTTATGTTCGAATTAACGGAAACTCTACCGCAAAATGCAGTCATTAAAGTGATTGGTGTGGGCGGTGGCGGTGGTAATGCCATTAAACATATGCTGACTGCCAATATTCAAGGAGTCGATTTTATTCGGGCCAACACAGATAGACAAGCGTTGGAAGATGATCTCCCAGGTTTAGTTTTACAACTGGGTACTACGATTACAAAAGGCTTAGGCGCGGGGGCGAACCCTGAAATCGGTCGTCAAAGTGCCTTGGAAGACCGTGAACGTATTCATGATGTCTTAGAAGGGGCAGATTTAGTCTTTATTACTTGTGGTATGGGCGGTGGTACAGGTACTGGGGGTGCTCCCATTGTGGCAGAGGTTGCTAAGGAACTCGGTGCTTTGACAGTTGCGGTCGTCACAAGACCCTTTCCTTTTGAGGGCAAGAAACGAATGCAGTTTGCAGAAGAAGGTATTTATAAATTAAGTCAGGTAGTTGATTCTCTTATCACTATTCCTAATCAAAAACTCTTGAGTGTTTTAGGTAAGGGCGTTACTCTACTGGATGCCTTTAAAGCGGCCAATAATGTTTTGTTAGGTGCTGTTCAAGGTATTGCCGAGCTCATAACGCGTCCAGGACTCATAAACGTTGATTTTGCCGACGTCCGCACCGTGATGTCTGAAATGGGCTTAGCCATGATGGGAACCGGTATTGCCGCTGGTGAAAATCGGGCCCGTCTGGCAGCAGAAGCAGCGATCTCGAGTCCATTATTGGATGATATGAGTTTAGCGGGGGCAAAAGGCGTTCTGGTGAATATTACGGCAGGGCAAGACATGTCAATAGCCGAGTTTGAAGAAGTAGGGGATGCTGTTAAAAGCTTTACAGCAGATGATGCAACTGTCATTGTGGGAACCGTTATTGACCCAACCATGACGGATGAAATGAGAGTCACGATTGTGGCAACAGGTCTTGGACGAAATGTAACTGTACCGGGTCGTGGTATAGAAGCTCGAACAGCCATGACAGCCATGGGGCTTTCTGAGATGCATGGTCGCCTAGAGCGCCCAGTATTAACGCGAAAACCAGAAGGAAAGCAAGCTATTGCAACAACAGCAACTGCGAGTACAGCCGCAAAACGCGGTTTAGGTGATGCAGAGGGAGCCACAGATTATCCTTTCCTGGATATTCCTGCATTTTTGAGACGGCGAGCACCCATAGAGGGAGCAGAGTGTGATTAAACAAAGAACATTAAAAAATAGCATTCGAGCCATGGGTGTAGGATTACACACTGGCGAGAAAGTTTTTTTGACATTAAAACCGGGAAACATTGATAGTGGAATTGTTTTTAGACGGGTCGATTTAAATCCCATTGTTGAAATTCCCGCTCGTTCAGATAAGGTAGGCGAAACAACTTTATCTACTACTTTGATACAAGATGGCGTTCGAGTTTCTACGGTGGAACATTTACTTTCTGCCTTAGCGGGTTTAGGAATTGATAATGCAGTAGTTGAAGTATCGGCACCGGAAGTTCCCATTATGGATGGATCAGCCGGGCCCTTTGTGTTTTTATTGCAATCTGCGGGCATTCAAGAACAAGCGGCTCCTAAGCGCTTTCTAAGGATTAAACAAAAAATTAAAGTACAAGATGGAGATAAATGGGTCAGCCTAGAGCCTTTTAATGGTTTTAAGGTCTCTTTTCAATTAGATTATGATCATCCTGTACTCAAAAATAATATTCAAGACGCTACGCTGGATTTCTCCTCGACTTCCTATGTGAAAGAAGTCAGTCGAGCACGTACCTTTGGATTTTTATCGGAATATGAATGGTTAAGATCTCAAAACTTAGCGCTTGGCGGTAGTTTAAATAACGCTATTGTTTTAGATGATTATCGTGTTGTAAATGAAGATGGTTTACGCTATGAAGATGAATTGGTCAAACATAAAATTCTAGATGCGGTGGGTGATTTATATTTATTAGGCACGGGTTTAATTGGCGCTTTTAGAGGCTATAAGTCTGGTCATACTTTAAATAATCGTTTGCTGCAAACTTTATTAGCTAAAAAATCTGCTTGGGAAATTGTGACATTTGAAAACGAAGCCACATCACCCATTTCTTATCTTTTCCCAGCCATGGGTGGGCTAGTCCCTGCTGCCTAGGGCCTGATGGGGCCCCATCAGGCGGCCCCATCATTCATCATAACGCTGCGCCAGTTTTAATAAAGCCTTTCTTAGAGATTCCGAAGCTATATTATATGCTGTCAATTGAAGTAGCTCTGCATCATTTTTGGTTATAATAGGAATGAGGCGATTATTTTCCGCGAATGGCGATATCTCTAAAGGTTCTTCAGCCGCATTTGGAGGCAGCACTCGGGAACGGATTGACTTTAACCCACACCATTCTGGATAGGCCCGAAGCCGGCTTAAAAGGTCGGATTCAGAAAATCTAAGTGTATGCCCCCATACCGGTGAATGTGTGCTTAAAGTGAGAATACCATTATCGTAGCTATGGACTTTGCAATGTTTAGCAAGTTTTGGGTCGAGTTGGGAACGCACCACTTGATTTAGTTTGGTTAATTCCTCGACTTTTTTCACCAATTCACGTAAAATAGGCGTAGTAGTTAAGAGTTTGGCTATAGTGAGGTTTTTAGTTTCCATAATTTTAGATAGTAAAGGAACTGGACGAAAAATTCTATGTACATGAGCAATTTAGTAAAAAAAGTTTTTGGAAGTCGAAATGATCGACTGGTTAAAAGATTAGCAAAAATAGTGACTGTTATTAACGGCTTTGAGCCCAGTCTTAAGGCTTTATCTGATGCCGAATTAAGCGGAAAAACCACTGAATTTAAAGAACGACTGCAAGCTGGCAGTACGCTAGATGATATTTTACCTGAAGCTTTTGCCGTTGTCCGCGAGGCCTCCAGACGCACCATCAAAATGCGTCATTTTGATGTACAAATGATTGGTGGTATGGTTCTACACCAAGGGAAAATTGCTGAAATGCGCACAGGGGAAGGAAAGACCTTAGTTGCCACGCTGCCTTTATACCTCAACGCGCTTACTGGAAAGGGCGCGCATTTAGTAACAGTGAATGATTACCTAGTCAGACGTGATGCAGATTGGATGCGTCCTGTATTTGAACTTTTGGGTCTTAAAGTTGGCATTATTGTGAATGGTTTATCTCGTCAAGAAAGACAAGAAGCTTATGGGGCGGATGTTACCTATGGTACGAATAATGAATTTGGTTTTGATTATTTACGCGACAATATGGTCTTCACTTCGGAAGAAAAAGTACAACGAAGTTTGCATTTTGCGGTTGTAGACGAAGTCGATTCTATATTAATTGATGAGGCCAGAACACCTCTTATTATTTCAGGTGCTGATCAAGACAGTTCTGAATTGTATATCAGTATTAATCGTTTGATCCCTGCCCTAAGTAAGCAGCAAATAAAAGATGGCCCGGGCGATTACAGCATTGATGAAAAAGCAAGACAGGCTTTTTTAACAGAAGAAGGTCATAAAAAGATTGAAAAAATGCTGGCAAAAGAAGGATTATTGCAAGCAGGTGAAAGTTTGTATGGCCCCGCCAATATCTTTTTAATGCATTATATTTATGCGGCATTAAAAGCGCATACCTTATTTAGACGCGATGTGGAATATATCGTCCGTGACAATGAAGTAATGATTGTGGATGAGCATACCGGTCGTATTATGCCGGGGCGTCGTTGGTCGGATGGTATTCATCAAGCCGTTGAAGCTAAAGAAGGTGTTAAGATCCAATCTGAAAATCAAACCTTAGCTTCTATTACTTTCCAAAATTATTTTCGTCTCTATGAAAAAATAGCAGGCATGACTGGCACAGCAGATACAGAGGCCTATGAATTCCAGCAAATTTATGGATTAGAAGTTGTTGTTATTCCCACTCACCTTCCGAATCAGCGTACTGATTTAGGAGACATGATTTATTTAAGCCAAAAAGAAAAATTTGATGCCATCATTGCTGATATTGATGCTTGCGTTGCACGTAAACAACCGGTATTAGTAGGAACGATTTCGATTGAAACTTCTGAATATTTATCCGATCTGTTGAAAAAACGCCGTATTGTGCATCAAGTTTTAAATGCAAAACATCACGAACAAGAAGCAGAAATCGTTGCCGAAGCAGGAAGGCCTGGAACTGTTACCATTGCTACCAATATGGCGGGTCGTGGAACTGATATTGTGTTGGGCGGTAAATTAGCTGCGAATGCAACGGATGAGGAACAAGCTGAATGGCAAGCAAGACATGATCTCGTTGTAAAAGCAGGTGGTTTGCATATTGTGGGTACAGAACGGCATGAATCTCGTCGAATTGATAATCAATTAAGAGGTCGTTCGGCTCGCCAAGGGGATCCGGGTTCTACTCGTTTTTATTTATCCTTGCATGATAATTTGATGCGGATTTTTATATCCGACAATATCACATCTCTATTAAGCAAGCTGGGATTAAAAGATGGTGAATCTTTAACTCATCCTTGGGTTACGCGTGCGGTTGAAAATGCGCAGCGCAAGGTGGAAGGACATAATTTTGATATCCGCAAACAATTATTAGAATTTGACGATGTGGCGAATGATCAACGTCGTGTTATATATCAACAACGAAATGAATTGCTGGAAGCCACGGATATTTCCGATATTATACAAGCTATTCAAGAGGATGTTGTGAACGCGGTAGTTGCGGAATACATTCCACTTGAAAGTTTAGAAGAGCAATGGAATGTGCCGGGGTTAATGCAGGCCCTAGAGCAGGACTTTAGCTTAAAATTAGACATTGCGAAATGGTTAGCGGAAGATTCCAATTTGCATGAGGAAAGTTTAAAGCAGAAAATTTTGGCTGAACTGGTTCGAGCTTATCAAGAAAAAGAAACTCAAGTAACAGCCCAAAATCTACGACAACTTGAAAAAGTTTTCATGTTGAATGTATTAGATAGCCAATGGAAAGATCATTTGGTTACCATGGAACATATGCGACAAAGCATCCATCTTCGGGGTTATGCTCAGAAAGATCCTAAGCAAGAATACAAGCGAGAAGCCTTTGAATTATTTACTGCGATGCTAGAGACCATTAAGCGAGAAGTGATTGGAATGCTAACAGGGGTTCGGCTTAAAAACGATTCTGACATTGAAAATTTTGATAGACAATGGCGTGAAGGAAAACCGCAAGATCAAGATCTAGTGTTTACCCATGCGGATGCCCCAGGGCTTTCTAATCAACCAGAGCCGGCTAGTTTTGGTTTAGGCTCTTCTATAGCTGCAGGTTCTGCAGCCGCGGCTTATGGTGGCATGGGGCTTGGGATGAATGTGGATCCTTTGGGATTGGATGCGGATGGAATGAGGATGGAAGGTCAGGCACAGGCGCAAACTCCGTTTACTCGACAAATGCCTAAAGTGGGGAGAAATGACCCTTGTCCCTGTGGTTCAACGAAGAAGTATAAACAGTGCCATGGGCGTTTGGAGTGATTTTAATGTTATCTTAAGGAAGCGAGGGTCTATTGCTAATCCTGGGACGCCATAATGATTATGTCTTGGGTTTTTGTCCCGGCGTAGTGGGAGTAGTTGTATCTGGGGCTTTGACTGTGGTACTGCTCGAATCATCATACTTAGTGGTGATCGGAGGATGGTGAGGATCGGGTAATGATGAGCTTTGTTCAGCCTTTTGTTTATCTTCAATAGCTTTAGATTCATCTCCCAACTTCTCAATCATTTGTGCCATTTCAGCAGTAGGAGTTTTCGAGGCTGCAATGCCCTTCTCGCTCTTCTCTTTTACTTCTACTGCTTCAGATTCAGCTAGGAATTTGTCTTCTTCAATCTTTCTCAGTTCTGCTATTTGTTCAACTTTTGCTTGCCGAACAATTTTCTCAACGGCAACTTTTGCATCTACGTCAATTTCTGTGTCTTTTATCCCGAATATTGCATTATAAAGTTTAGTAGCAAGGCTTATGGGTTGGATATCATTAATATTTTTTTGCATGGCAGATAAGAATTTGGTCCTTTCTTTATCAGTTGCAGAACCGATAATTGTTTCCCATTCTTGAATATGTTTTAGTTTTCTGTTTTTAGATTCTTCGATTCCACTAAAGTCAAAATACTTATCAAAAAAACCTGTTTTTTGTGAGCTCTTGACTTCGTCTTTCAATATCTTAAAATAATTTTCATACAAAGATTTCAATTTGAGATTAATTTGTGATTCTCTAGATTCTCTAACAGCTTCAATTTTCTTAGAAAACTCGTTCATGTTGCGATTGTCTCTTATTAAACCCCTTGCTAAACCAACCGCGGTTTTTGAAAGAACATCTAGTTCTTTGTTGAAACTATTCAGTTTTTCTTGTCTTTGTTTAGGTGTAAATAAATATTCTAATTCTCCTTTTTTGCCAACCGTAATATCTTGAAGTTCTGCCTTATGTTGAATTGTTACGGTGTTGTCACTGTTTCTGGTTATTTCAACGGAAGCACTGCTTTTAAAAATTGCTGGCGCATTATCTGCTAGTTCATCATTTACAACAAGAGCATCGTCTGCTTTTTGCAAAATACTGTTTGCTACCACCACACCAATTACATCACTAGCATTAGTGGCGGCAAAACCGTGAGGCTTTTTAGTAATTTTAATACTGGATCTGTTGGGATCACGACTTCTTTTTACGGCATTACCTATGTGAACGGCGAATGGATCGTTAGGGTCATTATAATATAAGGATTTATTGATTTCTTGTTCAGGCACCGTAGTATAAGCAGCAACATCCATTACCTCAGATAACCCTACTGCTAACATAGGATTGTTTGTTCGTTCAATTTCCTCTTCAATCATTTTTTTAAATTTTGAAAATATTTCATCAGGTTTCATTTTTGGGGTATTAATTTTATTAATATTATCATCTGACATTTTTGCACCAGTCAGATATTCCCATAAACCCACAACAAACTCTAGCTGAGAACATTTGTCCTGCCCATTTTTATCTAATGTCCCGAAAATAAACCTTTCTCCATTTTCTTTATAACATTGTGTATTCCTGTTTATTGCATTAAATAGATTTGTCATTTTAACATTTTTTAAAAGCTCTTTAGCCGAATCGTATGAGTAAGATTTTTCACTTTCCGTTTTTACTTGTACATTCCTAGGCATTTCAATTCTCCAAATGCATTTTATTTATTATTATGACTTAAAAAGTGGAGAATAGTTTCAAATTATCTACTCAAACCATTTCTCTAAAAAACATTGAGCGTGTAAGTGCTCTGATCTGGGAATAGAATAATCGAGACCCCAAAAAATAATCTTCTTCCTATTTTTAAAATAGGCAGCCATATTCTCTTCTGAATTGGGCAAATATACTCTACAATAAGTAAATTTTAATTGGCGTACGCAAATGAAGATTAAATCCATTTTGACTTGGAAATTCCCCATCCCCATCTTTGGCAAGCGATTGTCTGTATTGCAGGTCTGGGCGATGGGGGTAGTTCTTTTAGATGGCGTTGGTCGGCTAGTGAAGACTGAGGCAGCAGGGAGTATTTCCACGGCGGTGAGTGTATGTCATCCCAATGCAATATCTGTTTATAGTGGAGAAGTGTATCCGATTACCCCTGTGTTGGATTTTTGTTTACCCGAAGAAGAAATAGAGACAGATCCAAAGTTTAAAATTATTAAAAATGTCCAATCACTGCGGGATGCAAAAGTTATTCTTTATCCAGAAAACCATTATGATATCGATAGTTATAAGTTGCAGAAAAAGGCGATAGACATTTTAAGCAGTGGGCAGCCAGGGCGACAGCATAGCGTTTTAGCTGAAGGCATACCGCATGGGATCACTTTTCAGTGCGATCATTATATAAGATGCATATATCCGCCACATGATGGATTGCCAGCAAAGGGTTTCCATGTGTTGATTGAACCAGGTTCGAAATATGAGCGGTATAGTCATCGAACTCAAGAAAGCATGTTATGCGGGGATGGATATAATACTCAAACCCCCAGGGCAGTTACCTTTTACGCTCATAGGGTTCATAAAAAATATCATTGTGCTGGTTGGGATGATCCGAATATTGACACTCCGCAAGTTTTAAAAAGAGCCAATGAATTATCTGATAAAGGTGAGGTATTAAAAGAGCTTTTTATATATTTAACCAAGCTTGGAAAGTTTTTGCAAAAGGCGTCATCACAAGGGGGTATATTTCCCAAAGATACCGTTATTTCAATTCTTGATAAAATACAATTTTGTTTAGAGATTGGCATAGCTCAGTTACCAAAACATTTAGAAGCCGAAAAAATTAAAAACATACTTCAAAATAGGGATAGTGTGATTTCAAAGCCGGGTGGTGTGAAATTTTTGTTAGATCAAATGGGTCTGTTTTCCGTACAAGTGAAGACAGCATTAGAAAGTTTTGAACGTCATGCTTTAAAAGAAATTGGCATTGGAAAACGAAATAAATTTATGATTTCAGCTATTCGAGAATTGCAAGAGGTAAAAAAGATAAAAGGCAAAATACATGTGCCACAAGGTCGAAAACATATATTTCCGGCAGGATCAAACCAGCATCAATATAATTTATTAAAGATAAAACCGGAGGATCCGCAATTTGAATTGGCTCAATATTTACAAACCCTGCCTCATGCTATAATTATGACTGGTTTATAATATCATATTCTTCATTTATTTTCTTCTGAAATCAGGGTCGTAATATGAGATTTTTTTATAATGATCGAGTACAGGAAAACACCTTTTTTCTTTTTTTATGTTCACAAATTGTTGCACATTTTTTGGATTTCGGCTTCGGACAAGCCTATTACTGAAGAAATAAAATGAGTCAGTGCATTCCTTAATCTGCTTCTTCGGCGACTCGAAATGCCGATGCCATCTGATTTTGTTTGCTTGAGGATATTCCCAAATAACTGGCTACTTTCCTCCAATTTTGTACAGCTTTAATGACTTCATGAATTATCTCGTCGGCTCTTTTAGCCTTTATTCGAAAAGTATCAGCCACTTCTTTAGCCAGAGAGAGATCTTGTGAATTATCAACCTGTGAAATATTTAATTTTAAACCGTCCCCATCAGCGACTGGATTAATATCAAATGCCGGAGATAGTCTCCAACCCCTGGATTGTAACAGATAGCCATGATTTCTCAGATGATCGTCCACATTGGATATGCAGATAAAAAAAACAATTCTGCGCCAAAGTTGTTCTAAATCTTCATTCGGTTGTGCACCGTGACGAATAATGATTTCTGCAAGTTCCAGATAACTGGCTCCTTTTGAAGCATCATCACCATCTGATCGTTGTAATAATGTCATGGCAGATGCAAAATGGATCCTTTCACCTGTATCCGTCCTATCAAATCGTTTGCTTAAAAAAGTATGGTGCTGACTATTGAATTTCTCTATTTTAGCTTCTGCCATATGGATTCCTGCTTGTAACCCAAGTTTATAAGCCACCATTTCCCAAGCGCCAATATCATTTATATCATGAGCGCTCGGAAACTTTGCTATCCATAAATGATTTTTTGCATCAACTACACTTGCTTTTGGTCTTGCACCTCCTAATGATCCTCCGGGAGCGATTAGCATTTGTAACCACCTTGAATAGGAAGGTTTTTTTTCGGCATCTTTTTTTTCAAGTTCCAAGCTTGCCTGTTCTAATTCGCGTAAGGAAACCCAGGGTGGTGCGGCAAGATTGTGATCGTTATCCAAAAATGGGCCATTTAGATCCAAACGAAAACGCATTGCGCCCATTCGGTGTTTATCAAAAACGCCTAAAAGATAATCCGATTCTAATAATTTCCTGGCTGGTCGTTTTTCTTGTCTTGCCATCCAGGCTTCTCGCCTATCCATTAAAAATCGCCCCCAACGATCAGGAGAAGAATCTAAGAATATTCCAAAATTTTCTTGGCTTATCGGAGCATATTGAATGCCTTCAAATAATTGTAATGAAGGATCTAAATGAACGTTTGAATTATGTTTTAGCCAATGAGATGAATAGCTAAACGAAAAGATCTCTTTTCCTCTTACCAAGGTTGTATGTAGGATTCCCATCAATACCGGTTCGGGAAGTCCTGCCCAGTGCGCATAAACTTCAATATTCTTTTTTAAGATCTTATTCATCATTATTTTCTCTCTTCTTTTGTGTTCTTACAGTAACTGCTCTGGCTTTGGTTGCTAAACCTGCATCTTGCAGTTTTCGACCTAATTCATCATCTCGAGCCAAAATTTTTAAATCTTTCTCCAAACCCAAACAAAATAAAACACTTGCATAGGCGCCTAAAGCCACATTCGGATTTCCTTTTTCGATCGATCGTAGAGTATTGCGAGATATCCCTGCTCTCTCAGATAATAAGTCAGCTGAAAACTTACGTCGCAAACGTGCATATCGAATATTGTCACCGAGTTCGGTAAGAATTCTTGCAAGTGAGGGGAAAATATTTACTTTTTGTCTACCCATAATGATCAATACTTTTACCAATAATCCGTTTAAAGGTCATACTATTGAGCATTATAGCATAAAAGGGTGTCTAGTAAAACCTTAAATCCTATAGGAGTTTTCTATATATTTATACAGTACATTTTTAGACACATTTATAATTAATAGTATAATTAATAGCCTATTTTATACATTCTGGCATCAAAAGTAAAAACGGTTGGCTTATGAATTTTTATTTTATTAAAATCAGTATGCCTTGGGTTTAATATATAATTAAATTCTCTAGATATTATGACCGAAGGGACTTTTAACACGGTGCTTTTTTCTTCTTTAATCCATTCGCTTCCCAAGTTTTGAGTTTCAATCGAGAGCGGATAATGATTCCAATTTTTAGGAGGCTTTTCTAGAGTTTCGATTGAGATTTCATCTGAAAAGGATGCTTCAATAGCTACCAAAGACATATTGGGTGCGGCATCTAATTGTACAAAAAGTTCTAAGGCAGCTAAAGCAAGTGTTTCAGAGCAATATACAGCGGGGAATCCTGGATGATTCCAACGGCCTCCATACAATCTTGCACCTTCTCCATCAAAGGCAATATCTGCATATTTTTCTTTAACTATACGCCATACCGATGTCATGAAAAAATGCCATGTTCAATGCGCCCTAATAATTGTTCAATTTCGCGAGCACCGGCATCTGTATCCAGCCAAAGTAACGGAATTTCACCTCCTAAGGTAGTCTTTGGCGTGTTTAACCATCGTAAGGCCATTTGTTTGTTTTCTAATACTTCAACGGCTAGAGTATAAATTCGAACTAAACGATATAGTTTATCCCCTTCATCTGCTTGTAATTTATTTTCCTTTTTTCGTCTAGCCAAAGTGCGAACATTAATACCAATGGATTGAGAAAGTTCTTGCTGGGATATGTTAAGCTCTAAACAAATATCTTCCACAATTTTAAAAGGTAGGCCCTTGCGGATCTGTTTGGCAATATCCATATCGGAATGAATGGTCCTTTTGTTAAAATGCATCATTTCCGCAATTTGGTCGGTTAGGGGTTGTTCGGGATATTTTGTTTGTCGCATTTTTGCCTTCCTCTAAGTGCTCAATCAATTTAGAAAATTTAGATAACAAGACATCTGTCATAAATATAGCAGACAAAAATGTTATTTAAAACTGTATAAAAAATCAGTACAAGTAAAATTGTAGAATAAATAATAAATAACGGTACCTCAATAGGCTCTGAACTAAATTTTTTTCATAGAGTCTTATAGTTATTCTTAATAACTTAATAAACAGAATAACTTGTTCGAGGATATTTATTATGAGCGCTGATAATCCATTCGATAAAGAACACAAAGCTCCGATGGCTCCTGATGCTCCCATTGCTCCAGCTGCGCCAGAAGCACCTATGGCTCCAAGTGCGCCGGAAGCTCCGACGGCTCCGGGGGCACCAGAAGCTCCAATGGCGCCTATGGCTCCCAGCGGTGCTCCAGAAGCTCCAGAGGCTCCGATGGCACCAGGTGAACCGAGTATTCCAGGAATGCCATTAGCACCAAAAATAGCTACTAAGAAGCTGACTTACGCCCAAGAAAAAGCAAAACTAGAAGCTCAAAAAAAAGCTAAAGAAGAAAGTGATTTTAAGGAGTTTAATAAAGAATGGTTGGAAATAGCACAGGGAAAAAATGATAACGCTGATAAACTTATTGAATTAAAAAAAATACTGGAAAGAAAACGCGGCGAAGTCAAAACTTTAAGGGAACAAAAGGCTTCTAGCGAACGGGAAAAAGCCGAAACGGATGCACATTTAAGTAAGGGGGTGGGTGATATTGATGCGATACAAAAGTCTATAGAAACAGATGCAACTGCAATAAGAAACTACGAGAGCGCATTAAAAAATACGGGACTTAATCCCAAAATACGAAAAGCAATAGAATCGGAAATTACATGGCTAACAGCGACAATCCAATCCCGAGAAATTCAGCTCGGAAGAATACAAGCTGGGAATTCAATGTTAAAATCCATATATGGAGATTTACCTACAAAAATTAAAGACTTAGTGGATAAGATAAAACTTCAAGGCAGAAGTGTTGATGCCTTAACAGCTAAAATTAAATCACTCACACCAACCTCGCAAGCAGATAAGGCAAACATACAAGGTGCACTGAAAGGAGCAGAGGCACAGGCAGCATTGGCGGCTAGATCAGTTGAGGCAAGGAGAGGTGCAATAACAGGAGGGGATGAAGACAAATTTGGTGATGAAGAAGACGAATTGCATGAAAAAGTTGCACAAAAGAAAGTCGAAGCTGCAAAAACATCGAGTCCAGAGCCAGTTCAAAAGAAAGTACAAAAAGTGGAATTAACACCAGAACAAAATAAAATAATGAAAAAACCCGACGACTACTTAGATATGAGTAATTATTATATTTACGGGAACGATCCAGCCCAAGAACCGGTAAGTTATTTTATAAACAAGCTAAAAGAAAAATATGGGGTAGGGGGGGGGGAGCGATCAGGAATTAAAAAAGAAAATTGATGCTATTTTCAGAGAGAATAACCCTCTTAGATTAATTCAAGTGAAAGCTTTTCTTGAAAAACTGGATACGTTTAAGGAACAAGATTTTGATATAAAGGAACAGATGCAGGGTAAAAAAAATCGAAATAAATGGTTAGCAGAAAAAAAGAAGAAAGAGGATGAGGTACGTGCGCGTGAAACAGAAGCAAGAAGAGAACAAGAAGCAGAAGCTAAGAGAGCCCAGGAACTAGTGAGTAAGTCTGGAAATGCAAAAGCTAAAGGATCTGTTGTATCAGAATCAATAGTGAAAGAATCTGTGGTTGCAGATAAACAGGTAAAAGAGAACTCACAAATTGCAGAATTGAATCGACAAAATGCTGAATTACAGGCCAAATTAAAAGAGGCAGAGGCTAAATCATTAAAAGAAGCAGAAGTTAAAGATCAACAGATTGATGCTTTGCGAACAAAATTAAAAGAAGCGGGAGTTAAAGATCAACAGAATACTGAATTACAGGCCAAATTAAAAGAGGCAGAGATTAAGTTGTTAAAGGCGGAAGCTAGTTTGAAAGGGTCAGAAGCTAAATTACAAAACCAAAGTCAGGCTGTTTCATCAAGCCAGCTCGTAAAAGAAATAGAACCACCCAAAATTCATGTTGTGCCTGTTGGGCCTCCAATTTCTTTGCCAACTGCTTCGCCCGCTATAACCGCAAAGGTAGCATCTAAAGATGATAATTTAACGAGTGCACCTCCACCGCCTCCCATCATCCATTCTGTCGTAATAAAGGAGGAATTTAAAAAAGAAGAAATGCAAAAACAGGCAGAAGCAATAGTTTTAAATGATAAAGATTTTGCGGCTACCCTAGTACCTTTTGCCCAAAATATATTAAATGATTATAAAAGCACTTTAAACAGTATTTGGAATAAAAGGGAGAATAACTTTGTAGAAAAAGTACTTAAGGATCTTGAGGGTTTAACTACGTTGTTGAAGAGTGAAACATTTGAACCAGATTCATTAAAGAAACAACTAAGAGATTTTCCAGGGAAAATACATAAATATAAAGAGCAATATGAAAAAAAATTTGGATTAAGTAATGATAAGAAGCTACTGGATATTTTGGATGGTATTGCTAATACAGTAGAAGACAGAATAAATCCAAAACAAAAAAAAGAGGGACCTACTCTATAAGAAGTAAAATGAACGATAGCTATAAACGATCTATATCTATAAATGAGCTAATATCAGGATAAAATCATTGTCTTTAAAATAAATGAGTGGTACTGTGGTATATGTTGCGGTATTTAGCCGTGTTACTGTGTGAGTTAACTATGGCAAATAGTGAAAAGGATATCAAAGAAAATCTAGAAGTGATAACGAATGCTCAAATGCTGGCGGAATCTTGGAAAAAAGCAGCGGATGAGCTTTATGTTAAAAAAAAATATCAAGAAGCCCTTATTTTATATAAAGCAGCCCTTAATCAAGATCCAGGTAATTCCATGTATACGAACGATTTAGGCCTTACTTTAATGCAGCTAAAACGATATGAGGAGGCATGCTCACAATTTAATAATATTTTAGAACGATATGGGAAAATAGAAAAAGGAAATGTAGAAATTGATAAGCATTATTTACCTATGGTTCCTGTTTTGCTAAATAAAGCTTCTGCTTGTAATAAATGGGGACAATATGAAATAGCCAAAAATTGTTGTCGGATAGTTTTAACAATAAATCCATCCCATAAACTTGCTTTGCAACTTAAAGCGGATGCCTATTATTGTAATAATGAGCTTTCTAAAGCAGTTGCCTATTATAGCAAAACTTTGGTTATTAAGCCTATTATAGTATCTGATTCCAATTGGTTAAAGGCTATTTATAATAAAGGGTATGCAGATTTTCTTTTGGAAAAATATCAAGATGCCATATTATCCTTTGAAGCTGCGATAGACCAAGACCCTGCGCATGTAGAGGCTTTATATTACCGGGGCTTATCAAAATATATTTTAAAAGAATTTAATGAGGCAGTGTATAGTTTTCAATGTGTGCTTAATCTCAATTCAAAGTCAATACGAACTTGGAATAATAAGGCAGCCGCACATTATTATTTAGGGAACCTGGAATTAGCACTTCAATGCTATATAAAAGCCTTAGAAATTGATCCTAATTATGCTTTAGCATTAGAAGGAAAAGAAAGAGTTTTGGCTTATCAAAAAAAGGCAGGGGCAGAGGGGGCAGAGATAGTGCAAAGGAAAAAGAAAATAGAAGCAGATTTTCCGGAACCTGTTGCGTCTACTGAATCGACTATAATCAAATTCTCAAGCCAAAACCATGAAGTAAATAAAACCCCAGCTCTTTCAACTATTGTTAAACCTATTCCGTTGCATGCTCCAGTAGCATCTCAACTCATCGAAGATACTATAGCAAGAGGTGAAGCTGCTATGGAATTAGCAACAATAGCAACAACAACAGCGAAAGGTAAGGCTTCCAAAGATCCAAATTAGATATTAAATTGGGTACTAAAACGAGGGATACAAAAAAGATATAATGTAGGAAAAAACCATGTTGCATTGTGCTGTCGGGGTAGTCAAAAACGCCCAAAACCAAATTTTAATTAGCCAAAGACCGTCCCATAAGGTTGGGGGCGGCTTTTGGGAATTTCCTGGAGGGAAAGTAGAACCTCCTGAAACCGCAGAAGAAGCATTGATGAGAGAACTTAAAGAAGAAGTGGGTATTATTCCTATTTCTTTTACGAGACTTGTTAGCTTCCCTTATGATTATATCCATTACCAAGTACTGCTTGATGTGTTTTTAATCGAATGCTTCAGAGGTGAGCCGCAGGGGCTAGAGGGTCAACCGATTGCTTGGGTGGGTATTGAAAGATTGGTGGGGTATCGCTTTTTAGAAGCCAATGCCAGAATAATAAAGCATCTTATAATGATGAAATAATGTTCTACTTTTTGTAAGACATTGTATATACCCTTCGCCTTTCAAGCTGCGACAGTGTTGCCGCCATAAAAATCGTTAATTTATTACATTTTGTTCCCTACATCCAAAGGAATTTGAGAGATAAAAATGCAATATCTCTCATTATTGATTCAACGATAGGTCAATTGAACTTGGATTAATTTTAATGGTCAGATGTGTAGATAAGCAAAAATTTACTATTTATTATTAACTTAATAATTTGCTTCATAGGTGTAAATATGGCAGATATCAAAGAAAATGCAGATAATAACAAACGAATCAAAGAAAGATGGGAAAAACGCATTAAGTCACTGACTGATCAATTATCACGATTGGAAGATTCGCTTGAGAAGCAGAACCTTAACAGTAAAACTGATCAAGAATTAGAAGAATATGGTAAAATTCTAAGAGATTTACGTTCTAAAATTCAAAATAGCCTGGAAGAAATGAGGAAAGCAATTCAAGATGTTCAACCACTCGGTGGTAAGGCAAAAAAAGAACTGTTGGAAACTTTTCAGGATACCTTAAAAGATCTCACGGGTGAAGTCAATACATCAAAAGCAAATTTAGATATTGAAAAATTTGCCAGGTATCAAGCAATGAGCAGGGTACAGAAATGGTGGAAAGGACCTCAATTACCATCGGAGTTGTCACATCTGCCTAAAGTTGAACAAGAAATTGATAATTTAGAAACAAATTATGGGGCTTTTTCGAAGAAAGTAGAAGAATTTAAAAAAAGAGAAGGACTTGAAAAAGTTGAAATGAATATGAGTGATTTGGAATATATAGAAATGGAGTTAAAACGATTTTCGGGCAGCCGAGAACAATATCTTAAAAATGTAGTAGAAGCAGCATCAAGAGTAGGAATAATAATGAGAATAGAAAAAAAGGAAAATGAGTTGACGGGAATGCTTGTTGTTGATGTGAAGCAGTATGGTGACAAAGTCAATCCGTTTCTTGCTTCGATAACCACATTGAATACATTAGGTGAAAGTATTAATGCTCTTTACACCACAACCAGAAAAAGGCAAGAAGAAACAGAGGTAAGAGTTGCAAAGTTTAAAGATAACATGGAAAAGATAAAAAAAGAAGCTTTGAAAATTGAGAAAGAAGTTAGAAGCAAAGTGCAAGCTGAATTAAAAGAAAAAAGAGATAGAGTGACTAACAGTGTGAAAAACCTCGGTGCTCTAGCCACAACGCGTGCTCGTTACACACCATTAACTTCTGCTGAGGCAGAAGTATTGAGAAGAAAAAGAGAATATTTCGATGAGTTAAGAATACAGCAGGAATTGAGCAGGCGAACAAATGCAGATTTTAATTTGACAGGAGAGATAATTGCTTTATCTAAGAGGGGTGCTTTAAAAGCTGAGCAGATATCTAATGTTGCTATTTCTGGTGCTACAGAAGTTATTAGTGAGTTAGGTGCACAGGGCGTTCATTTAGCTGATATGACTATTGGCGGTCCAATTGCAATACCCATTAAAGCAGTGAATGGTATGTTTGATTTCCTAGCAAAGATAACTGGCTATCCCGGAGCTCTTTTTGAAAAATCTCGGGATGATTATTTAGAAATGATCCAAACAGATAGAGATGCTTGGAAAAAAGATAATACGGGTACCTTGGGACAAATACTGGGTGTGGGTAAATGGGCGCTTGCAGCGATTCCATATGGAATCGGTATGGCTATTGGGGGACCATTTAGACTTGTGAGTAAAATTTGTGATGGCTTCAGGTCAATCATTGATTATGATCACTTAGTCAAAGAGCATAGAGCTTTATCATGGGCTGCAGGAGCGATAGGCGCTCTTGCTCTAGTTGGTCTAACAATTGGTACGCTGGGTTTTATTTGGATACCGATAGCAGGCGGCTCTGGGTTAGGAACTGCTCATAGTGTAAAAAGAGCCGTTGAGAGGGCTGCAGAATCTGCCAAAGAAGTTATAAATTTAGAATTGTCTCCTGATAATGCTCAAAGACTTGCGCTTTATGAATATGATAATCCCATTGAAGCTAAAAAAACGAAAGAGATTGGGATTCCTTCTCAGGCTGTACCACTAGCAAATGCAATCCCATCCAATCTTAATATTGCATCTATTCATGGTATTAAAAGTGCATTGACTACAATGGAACATCAAAAAGGTGCGCAGGTATCATCTAAAGATGAAGCGGAGCCCAAACCCATTGCAATCACTATAGCAGCAAAAGTTGATGAAAAAGAAAAGCTAGATGTTGATGTGCCGGCTGTTGTTGACGACAATAAAAATAAACAAAATCCTAATCCAGGACCTAACCCTTCGTAAATTCATCGATTAAGTTTGGCAAAGTCTTCAATAATATATCGACCTGCTTATCATTAATAATTAAAGGAGGCGCTAAGCGAATCACGGTATCATTGGTGATGTTAAATAATACGCCGGCCTTTAAGGCAGAGGGTAAAATATCGCGACAGGGTCTGTCTAGCTCAATACCAATTAATAAGCCTTTTCCACGTACTTCTTTAACATGCGGATTATTTTTTAATTTTTCTTTTAATCCTTCTAGTAATTTCTTTCCTTGCTTTTTAGCGTTTTCCCAAAGTTTGTGTTTATTAATTTCATTTAAGGTGGCAAGACCAGCAGCACAGGCAAGTGGATTGCCACCAAAGGTAGACCCATGATTTCCTGGATTAAAAAGAGCGGCTACTTTTTCTGTTGCAAGACATGCACCAATAGGAACGCCATTGGCTAGGCCTTTGGCTATAGTAAGAATGTCTGGCAAAATAGCATTGGCTTGATAAGCAAATAAGTTACCAGAGCGGCCCATGCCTGTCTGCACTTCATCCAATACCAGCAGCCAATTATTTTTATCACAGATGGCTCTTAATTTATTGAGATAGTCATCGGCGGGGACTCGGACGCCGCCTTCGCCTTGCATGGGTTCTACAAGAACCGCGGCAATGTCATTATGGGTATCCGCAAGGTGTTGTAGTGATTCAATATCATTGTAGGGCACGCGGATAAAGCCTGGAATTAAGGGTTCGAAGCCTGCTTGTACCTTAAGGTTACCGCCGGCAGAGATAGTCGCAAAAGTGCGGCCATGAAAAGAATTTTCCATCACAATTACTTTTGGAAATTCAATGCCTTGTTGATGACCATACAATCGCACCAATTTAAGAGCTGCTTCAACCGCTTCTGCACCAGAGTTACAGAAAAAAACCTGATCGAGCCCAGTAAGTTCTGAAAGAAGATTGGCCAGTTTTGTTTGATTTGGAATTTGAAAGAGATTAGAGGTATGAATTACTTTAGCAGCTTGATCCTGAATAGCCTTAGTCACGGCAGGATGGGCATGACCTAATACACAGACAGCAATGCCTCCTAAAGCATCGAGATATCGATTGCCTTTAGTATCCCAAAGCCAAGCGCCTTCCCCACGTTCAAAGCCAACGTCTAAACGTTTGTAAGTATTCATTAGATGATCCATTTGTACCTCCAACCAAGGTTTATTTATGGTTAATATATATGGTTAACATATCATTTATCGACATGCACAAAAACTTCTGGATTCCCGCTTTCGCGGGAATTGTAAGAAGCAATCATGATATAAAATAACCCTGGAGGGTAAGTCATCCTTAATCCGCAAAGTTTTGTGCCACAAATTCCCAATTGACCAAGTTCCAGAAAGATTCAAGATATTTGGGCCTTGCATTGCGATAATCAATATAATAAGCATGTTCCCAGACGTCACAGGTCAATAGGGCTTTTTTATTGTCTGTCATGGGCGTTCCCGCATTGCTGGTACTCACAATTTCGAGCTCCCCTTTGGCATTACGGACTAGCCAGCCCCAACCAGAGCCAAAAGTAGCGATAGAAGTTTTGGTAAATTGCTCTTGAAAGGCTGCAAAAGAACCAAAAGTCTTTATGATGGCAGAGGCTAAGTCACCTTTAGGTTCTCCCCCCGCTTTAGGTTTCAAACAATTCCAGTAGAAAGTATGGTTCCAGACTTGGGCTGCATTATTAAAGATGCCGCCGGATGATTTTTTAATGATATCTTCGAGGGATTTGCCTTCAAAGCCACTGCCAGGCAATAAATTATTTAAATTGGTAACATAGGCTAGATGATGCTTGCCATAATGGTAATCCAGTGTTTCAGAGGAAATATAGGGTTCTAAGGCATTTCTTTCATAGGGAAGTGGGGGTAATTCAAAAGCCATATGGAGCTCCTTTAGGAAAATTCATCGAGTTAAAATTAAAAACAAAGATAAAACATACAAATAGACATTATAAAAGTGTAACAGTACCACACTCAATATGAAAGCAAGATATTGTTTCTTTCAATAGCTATACCCTAATGAAAAATTATTTATATTTTTCAGTGAGTTGAAAAAAAATTACTTGTGCTTTGATCCGAGATTCGGGTACAATGAGACATAGACTGACCTATAATCAGACTATGATTTTGATATTTTAATAGAAATTGAGGAAAAGCGCCATGCAAAGCAATGATTCCAACCATGACCACAACAGCCATAATGATACCCATCACACAATAGACAGGATCAAAAATCAAATTTCAACAAACCCTGTATTATTATACATGAAAGGTAGCCCTCAATTTCCGATGTGTGGCTTTTCTGCACGAGTAGCGCATATTTTGGGGACATTATCTACTGAATATGCTTATGTTAACATACTAGAAAATCCTGATATTCGATCCACCTTACCCAGTTATGCTAAATGGCCCACTTTCCCTCAATTATATATTCAAGGAGAATTGATCGGGGGTTGCGATATCGTATCAGAACTGCAATCCAAGGGGGAATTAGAGCCTTTATTACGTCAAGCAAATGCAATTAAGGATTCTGCTCCTAAACTGATTGAAGCACATTGAGAGTATGGAATAGTGAGGTTAGAAAAACTATATTTTCTTAAAAACAAAAAACAATGAGAAAACGAAAAAGTTCAATTAGAAAAATCAGCATTGCTTTGGGTATAAGCCTGACCCTTGTCTTAACTCTGATAGCTGGGCAAGGCGTTGGGTTTAGAGTTGCTGATTACAATAATAATAGCGTTGCTAGCGTTGTTTCTAGAGCCCTTATCGAATCTCCTAAAAACTTTACAGAAGCCAAAATCGCTGCCAAAAAAATATATGCTGATCATCGCATGACTTTTTATTGTAGCTGTTCATTTGATAAACATGGAAAAATTGATCTGGCTTCCTGCGGTTATAAAATTCAGCAAGATAAAAGACGCGCCAATCGTATAGAATGGGAACATATTGTTCCAATAAGCCATATTGCCTCTCATCTTCCTTGTTGGCAAAACAAGCAATGCACTAAAGAAAGTGGGAAACCTTATAAAGGTAGAGAATGTTGTCGTGAAATTGACGCTGTTTTTGCTAAAATGGAAGCAGATTTGCACAATATGGTGCCTGAAATTGGCGAATTAAATGCCTGTCGATCCAATTTTCGCTTTGGTATGCTTCCTTACGTTGTGGCTGGCCAATTTGGAGAGTGTGAATTTAAGGTTGATAAGGAACATCGTCGAGCAGAACCGAAGCGAGCGGTACGAGGAATGATTGCTCGAACCTATTTATATATGGCAGATCGCTATGGCGTTCATTTAAGTGACAGCCAGTTGCAATTATTTAGAGCTTGGAATAAAGAATTACCTCCCGATGCATGGGAAATCGAACGGGACAAGCGTATAGCCGCAATACAAGGTAACCATAACCTTTATATATCAGACTATAATCTCATGTAAGGATAAGGAAAAAATTTATGAACGATTTAGATATATTGGCGCGAATACAAAATGTTCTAATTTGGGCTATTCCGATTTTATTTGCGGTAACAATACATGAGGTTGCTCATGGTTGGGTGGCAGGTAAATTAGGAGATAAAACAGCAACTTTAATGGGACGCATTACATTAAACCCCTTTAAGCATATTGATCTGCTTGGAACGATTATTGTACCCATTCTATTCCTATTAGTAGGAGGTTTTATTTTCGGTTGGGCTAAGCCAGTACCCGTAGATTGGCGTAACTTAAAAAATCCCCATCGCGATATGGCGCTAGTAGCAGTCGCAGGCCCCACAGCTAACTTATTAATGGCATTTTTTTGGGGGGCATTGGCCAAGATAGGTTTGGAATTTTATAAAATGGGTATGGAATCCTTTAAAATATTAGCGATTATGGGTATGGCTGGAATTTCAATTAATATTATGCTTTTGATTATCAATTTAATCCCTATTCCGCCTTTAGACGGTAGCAGAGTCGTTTCGAGTTTATTATCCAGAAAATGGTCATTTCAATATGATAAACTAGAACCCTATGGCTTTATGATTCTCGTTTTGCTTATTTTTTCGGGTGCCTTATCTTTAGTATTGGCCCCTCTTTATGAATGGTTTCGTGATATGTTCTTAATGATTTTTTCGTTGTAATAATTCTTCATGAATTGAGTCCATCATTAAGTCGTCATTAAATAAGGGTGAACATGAAGGATAAGATAGATAATGCTCTGAAAATGATTTCTCTCAATATCGAATTCGATCGCCATTTCGATTTGATTCTTCCTTTTTTGAAAAAACAAAAACCAGATGTGATTTTATTGCAAGAAGTGCTCGATAAAGACCTAACTTTTCTTGAAAAAGAACTGGCTATGAAAAGTGAATTTGTACCTCTCGCATACCGTCAGCAAGATAATGGACAGTATGAACTTGGCCTGGCAACTTTTACGAGCTTAGCGGTTCAGAAAGTCAATACTCTGCAGTTTGAGAATAGTCATTATTATAAAGGGCAAGCACATAATCTTCCGATATTAAGACCTGGAATAGCAGAAATAATGCCTCGCGCACTGTTAATAACGCGCTTAATGAAAGAAGAAAATGACTTTTGTTTTGTGAATACTCATTTTACCTGGTCACCGGATGGTAAACCGAGTGCATATCAATTTCAAGATTTAGAGGTTATGTTAGACTATTTACAAACCATTGAAAGTTTTGTCCTTTGTGGCGATTTTAATGCACCTCGTGGAACTAAAATTTTTGATACAATAGCTTCATACTATAAAGATAATGTTCCTAAACATATTACAACGACAATAGATAAAAATCTGCATAAAGCGGGTGATCTCAATTTAATGGTGGATGGTTTGTTTACAACGCCGGATTATCAGGCTCTGTTTGTAGAAGTTGTGGATGGGGTTAGTGATCATTGCGCTATAATGGCAGTTATCAGGAAAGACATTGGGGTCAAAGCCGGACAATAGACAAATCTCTATTAAAGACATAGTATTAATGACTGAACAGATTTGTCTATTGTCCGGCTTTGACCCCAAGATCAATTTCTTTAATCATTGCTTCTGCGCGCTTTTTACCTTTTTGATATTGAACCAGTTTTACCAAAATATAATCTAATTCCTTTGCGACCCAAAATTGCGTAATTCGATCCCCCTTATCTAATCTATTCTCAAGTTTTATAGTATTAAATTTTCCCAAGGGAGTTTGAAGTGTTTCTTCACCTATAATTTCCATATGCCAATGACTCACCTTCTTGGGTTCAATGATAGTGTATTGAAATTCTTTTCCCCCAGCTCGTAGTGTTTCGCGCAGTTGGAAAAAAAAGGTGATTTTATCCTTTGCATCAAGCGGGATAAGCGCTTCTGCTTCTGGTTCTTCCTTAGATTCTTTGATCACTTTTAAATGTTGCCAATCGAAAGTTAATTTACCCTCTAATCGTTTTCGGTTTGAACGGCTACGATAAATATAATGGATAGGTCGAAATTCCTTATTATGTTGAATAAATTCACCTTGTTCAAAATCTTCAAAAGGAAGAAAAGATAGTTTTGGAAAGGAATGGGATTGTGCCCAAAAGTGATTTGCTCCAAGTTCTTTCACAATGTGGTCGCTTAAACCTACAGCCAGTCCATTCCAATATAATTGATAAGAAGCATGATAGCTCTTGATTTGACCCTCGGTATTTCCAGTTTGAATATAGCCAGCTTCAATATTGCTAGCTTGAGTGTTTCCAATGTCTGGAATAGCAAGAAATAGACTTAAAATAAGAATGGCTGAATTTATGGGGTTCTTTGGCTGGTTCATATTTGCAAGCCTCCTTAGGATACTATAGCTAAGAAACATAACAAAGGTCCAGAATTATGCCATAAAATAAGTTAATTAACTAGTAATAAAGGTTAGTCTTATCAGCTCAAAATTTCAGTAAACCCTATAATTAAGAAGATGAAACTGCAAAAGTCCAGTATACTAATTAAAGTTTACTCAATTTGCTCAATTGGATAGGTGAGGACTATTAAGGGGTTCATTTATGACATACGTTTTTTCCAAAAAAAAGCTTCTAAGCAATATCAATACAGTCCCCAAAACAAAATATTTTATGTCTAAAACAGACCGATTATCATCGACCATACGACTCATTTTAACAATAGGTCTAAGTATTGGGTTGATGTCACCCCAATTTGCGGCTGCTTCGGATGCAAAGTTCGAATCCGAAACAAAGCAAGAAAAAAAGTCAGAAATTAAACTCGATTCGCCCCCTCTGTTAGAAGAACTATTATATGAAGCTAAAATTTCTGCACCAGCGCCGGTAGATGGTCCAGATGACCAATCTAAATTATTGCAAGAGGCATTTAAAGATATGTTGGTACGGGCAAGTGGATCAGAGAAAATTTTGAAACATGCAACCATCATGAAAGCTCTTACAGAAGTCGACACTTATGTAATGCAGTTTGGTTTTCAGATCAATGCAAAACAAGAAAGAGTATTACATGTTCGTTTTGATGAAAGTTTGTGTCGGACATTACTTAAAAATGCTGGCCATGCTCCCTTAGCCGTTAATCGCCCACCGGTGGTTTTATGGTTGGCCATGCAGCAAGATAACGTGACTCAATGGGTGAGTCGTGAAACGCAAAATGAATTGAGTCATCAATTAGAATCTTTAGCAAACAAACGAGGACTGTCCTTAGTTTACCCACTGTTGGATATAACAGATACCACTATTGTTTCAGAACAGCAAGTTTGGAATGAAGATCTCCATGCTTTACAAACAGCTTCGAAACGATATAACGCCGATAATATATTGATCGGTAAACTCTCCAAACAACCCAGTGGTTGGTATGCTCAATGGACATATGTAAAACAGGGCAATTCTATTCGTTGGGATATGTCTAATACGGAATTAGCTGCCGTTTTTGGAGAAGCACTGGATGAGTTTTCAAATCAATTTTCTGCTTCGGAAGCGCAAATGGCAAAAGTAGGCGTGTCCGAGAATAAAGCGGTAATTGTTGGTGAAAAGGGTTCTGATCTTGCTTCAGAAGAGGTAACAGTAGATCTAACAATTAATTCAGGGCAACCCAATCAGAATATATCTAATGCTTCATCCTCTTTAACTACTCAAAGCAAAACTTTGCGTTTAGTGGTTGTTGGTGTTTCTGGCGGTGAGCAATATGCCAAAGTATTAAAGTATTTAAAAAGCCTACCAGCTGTGAAAAATGTTGAAGTTGCTGAAGTTACTCCGGAACAAACTATTTTTAACATTGACACCAATGCTTCACGTGAAACCATTAAAAGCTCTATTGCTGGAGGTCAATTGTTAACGGAAAATAATATCGAAAATGCAGGCACATTGACATCTGATACAGACATGAATGCTTCACCCAATGGGGTTCTGATATTAAACTACAATTTGGTTGAGTGAATAGGAAAAATAGTTTCGTGTTAGACCATAGCCAGCTACCTTTAGACATTCACTTACGTGACGATGCCACTTTTTCTAGTTTTTATCCCGGAGATAATCTTCAAGCTAAGCTGGCTGCTCAAAAATGGGCAGATAAGAAGGGAGAAACTTTTATTTATATGTGGGGTGGGCATGGCGTTGGAAAAAGTCATCTACTGCATGCGGCTTGTCATGAAGCATTCGAAGCAGGCTTACCGGCTGTTTATATTCCATTAAAGAAAGTGGCCAAATTATCTGCGCAAATGTTGGAAGATCTAGAAAAAGTATCTTTAGTGTGTTTAGATGATATCCATTGCGTCAGTGGAAATGCGGTATGGGAAGAAGCCTTATTTCATTTTTATAATCGTATTCGAGATCAAAAAAAGGAAAGTCAAGGTCATGGTCAGGGCCAAGGTCAAGAACAATCGCAAGTACAGCTGAAAAATCAATCACAGGATCAGTCCTTTCAATTACAAGAACAGGGACAATGCCGATTAATGGTTAGTGCTGAAACCTCTCCCTTGCAAATTCCACTACAATTAGCCGATTTAAAATCTCGCCTGGCTTCTGGGGTGACATATCAATTGCAGATGATGACGGATGAACAGAAATTAGAAGCCTTAAGACTAAGAGCACATTGTCGAGGTTTAGAGTTAAATAAAAGTGTGGCGCAGTTTTTATTAAGCCGTTGTCCTCGTAATATGCAGGAATTATTTGAAACCTTAGAAAAGCTGGATCATGCTTCTTTAGCAGAACAACGACGGTTGACTATACCCTTTGTTAAACAAATATTAAATATATAGCAATGCTAATGCGCTAATTAGCAAGCTTGACTGCCACAGCAGCCACTCGCCTACCTAAAGCCATACAAAGCAATTTTTCCTCTTCTGAAATGGGGAATTTACTTTCAGGCCCTGCTAAATGAGAAGCGCCATAAGGGGTGCCACCTGTTTTGGTGGTTAGTAAAGATTGCTCAGTATAAGGAATGCCTACTATTAACATCCCATGATGTAATAATGGCAGCATCATACTAATTAAAGTGGTTTCTTGACCGCCATGTAAACTTGCAGTGGAGCTAAAAACCGCTGCGGGCTTACCAGATAGATCTCCCGAAAACCAGAGTCCACTGGTACTATCCATAAAATGCTTTAAGGGTGCTGCCATATTACCAAATCTCGTTGGACTCCCTAGAACTAGGGCAGAACAATTTTTGAGCTCATCCAAGGTCACATAAGGAGCGCCAGCATCGGGGACAGGAGGCGATGCCACTTCTGTGTTGGGTGATACGGCTGGGACGGTACGCAACATGGCCTCTGTGCCGGAAATGCTATTAACCCCTCGTGCAATTAAATTAGCCATTTGGGCACAAGCACCATAACGGCTATAATAGAGAACTAGGGTATAGGACATATTAAAAAACCTCCAAGTAAGATGTGAGCATATCTGGTATATCATAATTGAGGGATGAGCTAGATGACAATCATTTGCTTAAAATGTATTATTTCTGGTCGCGTTCAAGGGGTGTTTTTTAGACGAGAAACTCAAAGAAGAGCCAAGGATCTTGGTTTACAAGGATGGGCAGAAAATTTGCAGGATGGACGAGTAGAAGTAGTCATATGTGGGGAAAGAGAAGCAGTGGAGGCACTTAGAGATTGGTTATGGCAAGGACCCACTGCAGCAAAGGTGACAGGCGTAGAAGTGGAAGAAATACCTTACCAAGCAATGACAGAATTCGAAATGAGATAAAGGAGAAATGAAGTGTTAGATTGGTTACAAATTTTTGCTTTGTCGTTAGTTCAAGGGGTTACCGAATTTTTACCGGTCTCGAGCTCTGCTCACTTAATATTAGTACCCAAATTTTTTGGTTGGTCGGATCAAGGTTTAGCCTTTGATATTGCCCTGCATTTAGGAACTCTTATTGCAGTGCTGGCATATTTTCGGCAAGATTTGAAAAAAATGATCCGAGATTTTTTCCTCGTTTTTAAAGGTGTTCCTTTAAGTGCCGATGCTAAATTATTATGGGCCATTGGATTTGCTACCATTCCTGTAGGTTTAGCAGGCATATTATTAAAAAGTACTGTTGAAACAACTTTACGTTCCCCTCTTGTTATTGCCGCTGCCACAATTTTCTTTGGCTTGATATTGTGGATAGCCGATCGTTATGGCCGGCAATTGCGACCCGCTGCAGAAATGAATTGGAAAGATGTATTTTTTATTGGGTGTGGACAAGTGCTTGCGCTTATTCCTGGCACATCCCGATCAGGAGTTACATTATCAGCAGGTTTAGCACGGGGTTTAACACGAGAATCGGCAGCCAGATTTTCGTTCTTGTTATCGATCCCTGTGATTGTTTTGGCAGCTGGTCTGGAAACACTCTCAATCATTAAAAATCCAGTTGCTATGCAATGGTCTGCATTGGGAACGGGTTTAGTGATTTCTGCGATCAGCGGTTATGCTTGCATTCATTTATTTTTAAAATTATTAAATAGGGTGGGAATGGGCCCCTTTGTTCTTTACCGCATGATGTTGGGAATCGTATTGTTTTTCGTGTTTATTTAAAATAATGCAACCTCCATGAATCCTCCACTTGCATGGTTGTAAATATGTATATTAAATATCTGTCTGGTTATCAAGCTGATTATCCAGATCTATCTCTCTGTACAAAAATACAGTATAAAATAAAGATAGCCTACTGTAAAATCTTTTTAAAGTGATAATTTAAAGAAATAATTTTGTAAAAGAATTCATATGAACGAATTGAATGTTATTTATTGAGCAGTTTAATAAGCAGTTACGGTTAGGGGGATAAGAAAAATGAGTAAAGAGACAAGCGATATCAAAAAATCATTAGAAAATTCAAGCAGAAAGTTATCTGACTCTGATGAGGCTGTAGATATAACTCAATATAGTTCAGCCGCAGCGGCTGCTAAAGGAAAGAAGAAAGGGGCGACTAAGTATCAAGAGATATATCAAAAGACGAGCAGCCTCATTCACTCGATACATAATTATAATGGCGATGGGACCTCGTATAAGTCTTATCTAAGTTCTGAGACGGCAACATCTATGACTAGGAAGCGGTATCCATCTAATACGGCGCTATCTGCAGCTATAAGAAAACAAAATTTTGGTATTATTCAAGAATTGGTAGCAGCAGGGGCTGTGATCACCGATTACGACCTAAACAATCTGCTTAAAGAAAATTCTCCTTCTATGTTTGTTAACTTGAAATGCATTTGGTCGAACGAAGTATTCGAAAAAAAAATTCAAGCATTCATAGATATTTTTATGTTTTTCTGCAAAAAATTGAAAGAGAAAAATGAGCTTAAATTGTCTAGTCTTTTAAAAATAATAATCGAAGGCAACACAGGGGAAGGGAGCCTAGCAGAATATTACAAAGTGATTAATGACGGTATTGAAAAATTTTTCCTACCCCAGAATCTACCCATAGATATTGATGAGCTGATTAATGGCCTACATTATCCTGGATGGAGAGGTTGCTTTAAGACTCTTTTTGAGAGATTTTGCGAAGGACCTGATGCCAAGCAAAAAACCCCAAAATTTATTCAGGATATTTCAAGATTACTCGCAGAATTCATTTGTAATTTAGGTATAAGTGATAATGAACCATTTATCCTTGAAATGTGTGATAAATTTTTAGCCTTAGGTGCCGATCCCAATTTCCTTGCTGTTGATTATCATTTGATTTTCGAGCAATCTGGTACTCCTATAGCTATAGTAAAGGCCTCTCAAGAGAGTAGTGCTGGGAGTGGCAAGAAATCCGAAAGAAATAAAGACGACTCTGAATCCAAAAATGTCAGCAGACATCTTCCTGTCCCACTTATTTATTTAGCCATTGTGCAAGGTAAAAATAACATATTAAATAAATTAATTATGCATGCAGAAGTCGATGTTAATGTTCTGGATCCCAATGGCAATACTCTCATTTTTTATGCTTTTAGAGACAGAAAGTTTGCCATAGTAAAGACCTTATTGGATTCTAAAAAGATTAAGTTAGAATATTATACTCTGGATTGGAATAGTGCATTGTGTGAGGCAGTAATAGCCCAAGATTTTAATTTAGTTTCGAGATGTTATAGTTCCCTGCTTCCTGCAGAAGCAAAACAGCGTGCTTTTGCCAAAGCTTTGCAATTAGGCTTAAGGCCTACTACGGCTACAGCTCCTATTACTGCAAGTGCAAGTGGAAGTGTTAGCATAGGCGCAAGTACAAGCGCTGCTGCAAATGCTTCGAGTAGCGAAATAAAAACTCAATTAGAACAGTCATCTAAGTCTTTAAAAATTGTTTCATTTTTATTGTCTACCGATCCTGGCCCAAAAGAGTGGGTGTTAGGCCAGAGGCCATTGTCTCTACCTCTTATTCCGGCAACAGCGGCAGCAGCTAATGGTGCTGCCCCGGCTGTCGCTTTGACTCCGGCTCGTGCAATAGCGGCAGTTGCCACAACTGCGAGCATGAGTTCTTCTAGCTCAAGTTCAAGTTCCAGCTCTAGTTCCAATTCTAGATTTAATGCGAGCGCCGGTAGTGACGCTGGCGCTGCAACGGGTGTGGGTCCTGTAGCAGCGAAAGTTAGCGCTGATCTAACTGTAACCACAGGTCCGGATATGAACGCAGGTGCTGCAGTTGCAGCTGCTGCGAAGACCTGCATTGCTTCTGTTCCCCCCGAATTTGCCCACAACCCATTTTTCTACATTAACATTTTAGAACACCTTAATGCAGAACAATTAAAAATTGTGGATGAGATTTTAGCAAAAGGCTATTATTTAACAGATTTTTGGATTAGACCATCATCGCTCCTCAATGGCATTGTAACCTTTCCGGTTCAATGTGGAATTAATCTTCTGTTTCAGGGGCTTGTCAGATATTTCACTATAGGAAGATTTGATTTATTTAATGCCCTTTTAGAAAAAGTATCCAAAGCTAACCAGAAAGATACCGAAATATTAAAAAAGGTCATTTTAACTGCGCTTTTGTTTTATATTTGTCTCACTGCCGTTACGGATAAAAGGCCTCAAACGGAAAAGCGGTTTGAAGAACACTTAGAACAGGCCATGTTATCTTTAACCAAAGCGGGGGCGGACATACACTCAAAGATTGACTATATTGTTAATGATCGACACTCTATTGAAATTGAAGCATTACCTGCTTTTCTCACTTCTGCTTCTGGGTGTGAGGTGCTTAAAATGAACTTTTCGTCTTCTTTCAGACAAGTTCTTACAGATATGGGAAAACCTTTCATACATATTTCTGCTTCTATGTTGCATCTTTTTATCATCTTCAATCCCATATACAACAGAACCTTAACTAAGCTTTTTGTTAAACACCAAGCCAATCTTGGTGATCTAGCCGTTTTAACAATTTTTGATAAGCATAGAAAGATTCTTTATAGAGAATCAATACCGTTACGTTATTCTCTACATCAACCAAGCCTTTATCAGTCAAAAGAAATGAAGGCCTTGCTGGCATCAGAATGGGTGACTACCTCACAACTGGATTCAGCAATCTCTACTCTAGATATCAACCGTTTTAGTTTTTTATTAGCAAAATCCTATAAACAAGTCAAAGAAGACCCTAAAGAACTGGCAAATTTAGTAAAGCTGTTAAAGCTATGGTTGCCTCACATTATTTCGTTGCCCGCTCCTGCTCCGCCAGTTTCTCTTAAAGCACAGGATGAATTTTGTGAAAAGGCTGTAGCTGAGATATTAAAATATAATATTATTCCAAAAAATACCGTGTTCGAGCAAGCTAAGGGTCCTGATGGAGAATCTGATCTGTGGAAAAGAAATAATAATGCGACGGCAGTACAACTTGCTGTCAGACATAGAAAACATAATATAATCAAACTATTGCTTGACAATGGCTTCGACGCCAATCTCCCAAATTTAGGAGGTATAGTACCTCTCATGTCTGCTGTTGCATCAGGTCATACTCCAATTTGTCGATTACTACTCCAACACAAAGCCAATCAAAATATTGAAGATAATGCTAAGAAAAAGGCCATTCATTACGCAACCGCCCCTTGGAAAGGGGAAATGGTTCGATTGTTAGTAGAGGCAGGTTTCCCAGTCGATACACCTTTTGAAGATAATAAACCGCTTCTTTATTTTTCAACCGGGGCAAGTGATCCAGAAACGACAAAATTTTTACTCGATAGATCAGCCAATATTAACCTAGCAAATGCAGGGCAGAATGGGACTAGTCTCCTTGCCGTTGCCTTTAAATATGATTTATTTGACCTATTCATGAATGCTCATGCCAGTAGACCAGATAATCTTAAAGCGGGTGCAAATACTTTAGCGGTGACTTTATTTAATGTCATTAATGACGTGCTTTGTAGAGGCACGAAAGTTAAAAAAGAGGATAAAGATTATAAAGAGCAAGTTGAACGCTACAAGGTAAAATTGAATCGATTGCTTCAAAATATGGATTCCGCTGCCAATTGGCCATTTCCAGATAAACTTACACCGTTAGCAAGCGCGATCCAGTCAAAAAATGAAATTTCAGCGGAAATATTAATACGGGCTAATTTCTATCGTGCTGCATTAAATCCTATTACTCAGGATGATATTTTAATCGAGGCTATTAAAGCAGAATTGCCGGGCATTGTAAAATTGTTATTAGATGAAGGATTTGATTTGATCAATCCGAGAACAGGTGGCCTAACACCTTTGCACTATGCAAGTCAAAGCAGCCTAGAAGTGTTAACATTATTCCTAGATAGGTTAAAGGATTCAATAGTATCTTTAGCTGCGACAGACAATGAAGAAAATACTGCGATCATGTTGGCATTAAAAGCTCATAAATATGCTAATACTATACGATTGATCGATTTGGGTATTCATCTTGATAAATGCAACAAGGCAAAACAATACCCCTTAATATTTTTATTTCCTTTGCTCACAAAGGAAAGCTATGGTCGTTACAATAACGAACTGCACTTTTTGACGACTATTCAAGCTGCGAAAGCGATATTAAAAAAGTGGTTTGAAAAAGGCGGGATTATTGATATGACACATCTTCAAAAATTTTGTCATGATATAAACCAACTGAAAATTTTTATCCCGCGTGCGACAAAAAATATATGGACAACTGAAACAGGATTGCCCAATGCTATGAAAGGGTTAGATGAGATTCATCAAATGTGTCAGAAGGGCATTGTGTTGTTTACCAAATGCTCAGCAGCAGAGGCAAGACCTGTGGCCAGAGCTTCGGCAAGCGCCTCTGGGTCAGCTGGTTCATCTCAAGCATCCCTAATAGATTTTAAAACATTAACAGAAACCATGATTTTATCTGAAACAGATACACGGGGTTTATCCGATCATAAAGTCATCAATGCTCGTCTATTGCCTAATAAAAAGACTCCACTTCATTATGCTATTGAAACACAAAAAACATTGCAAACATTTTTATTTATCCAAAATGGCGCAAATATTGATCTACCTGATATAAACAAAGTGACCGTGCGCAGCATTTTATCGAAAGAACATAAACAATGGATTCGTATTTGTGATCAACTGAAGGATATTAAACGACGATTTGAAGCCCTATCGGCTGTGTCAGCCGGCGCAGCAACGATGGCAATAACATCGGTATTACCGGCAGCGGCAACATCAGTACTAGCGCCCGCGGCATTCGTAATAGCACCGGCGACAGCAGCAACAGGAGCAGCACCAGCGACAGCAGCGCCGGGAACTGCAGTACCTCCACCACCACCAACAACAACACAACATATTGCTTATCCAAACCAAAATCCTGCCAAAGCAGCAATAAATCTAAATTTGGCCCATGAAAAAGAAAAAACAAAAACTTCTGAGCTTCAATTTCGCTCCACAGTACTTCCAGAAGAAGATAAAACGAAAATTGAATCTCTTAAAAAATCTATAGACGCATGGATTAAAAATGTTGATGACATGCAAATGAGTCATGATAATGAGCCAGAGATGACTCAAATCAAAGCACATCTCTATTTTAGTTTAGAATTTTTATATGCATCTTTGAAACAGGATGATAAGGATCAGGTTGAAGAGAACCTTTTAACCAGCCTGGCAAGACAATGTGTTCAACCGAGCTTGTGGAAAGCGTTTAGCAAAATATCACCCGATTCGGTTTATTATAAAAAAGCCCGTGCCTGCATGGCAATGATAAAAACACGTTGTCTAGATGAGGGCTTAGATGCTGATTCGCAAGTTGAAGGCTTAAAAGATAACTTGCAAGAATTGCCAGATGATATGAAAAGCTATCTAGATAATTGTACTGTAACGCATAATTTTAAATCTACGCATGAAAAAGAAATCGTAGAAACGAATTTTGCAAAAAAATTAAAAAGTTTTATTTTCCAGGATGAACGTAATGTGATATCTCTAGATGGGATTACAGGTTTTAATCCAGATTCATTTATCAGGCTGATGCATCTATGTAAAGATGCAAATGCGGACAATAGAAAATTAAAGAAGAAGTTGAGATTTCAAGAGGAATCAGATGAAAGAGCTTCTGTAGAAGACACACTAAACGCTGATGGCCAGCCGCTTGTTAATGGCCAGCCGTCCACTAAGCGGAGAAGAATTATACATGATACTGCGACAGCGGCAGCCGGATCAGCTGCGGCAGCTACAGCCGAAACAACGGCAGTTGCAGCGCCTAATGCAACCGCAACTGGGGTACCCATAGTAACTGCAATGGTAATTGCTGCGGCAAATGTGATAGTGCCTGTACAGAGGCCCGCAGTAGTAGCAGCCTCGCCTGCTTCTGAAAAACCTATAGCGCCTCTAAAGCTTTTGTAGACTTAGCTTCCTGTTCTTTGGTAAACAGTTTATCTTTCTTAAGCTCTTCTAGGTAGAAGATTGTAAGACCCACCGAAAATAAGGCAATGGAAGCAAAATAATGCCAGGTAATGGTTTCACTTAGGAATAACCAGCCAAAGAATGATGCAAAGAAGGGGGTGACAAGGCCGGCAAAAGACATAAAGGTTGCAGAATAGCGTTTTAATAAAAAGCCATAAAGATTATAACAAACAATATTAGAGATTAAACACATAATGATGGTGTTGATAATAAAGGGATGATAATCTGTTACCGGTAATGGATGCCAAGACTCCCCAGCAAAATAAGAATGACAAAGCGCAAGAAAGCCGCCTAAAAACATACTAATTCCATTAGCCATCAAAGGGGAATATTTGTAATCGTTAATGATCTTTTTCAATAATGTCCAACCATATACGCTGCATAATACTGCGACCAATAAAGCAATTTCAGGGAGCGAAACACTACCAAAACCACCAGCCATTTGTTCGGATTGGGATTGGGTCATGAAAATGGGAATCAAACCAACAAAACCAATGCAAAGGCCGATCCATTTTTTAGAATTTAAGGTTTCTCGTAAAACGAAATAAGCCACTAAAGCCGCTAAAAAGGGAGATAAACTGTAAATAAGGCAAGCTTTAGCCGAGATCATATGCTGCAAGCCCCAAATTTCTGCAATATTAGTAAGATAGATATTGAGTAGCCCCAATAAGAAAAGCGGAATCAGATGGTTTATTTTGAAATGAATGTTTTTACGATTGAATATGAATTGATGACCCATTAATAACAGACCTGCCAGTAACATTCGTGAACCAATAAAGAAAAAGGGCTCGGTGTAGGCCAAGGTAGCTTTACTGATGCCAAAGAGACTAGCAAATAGTGCAAAGAGTAGAATGACGAAAATAATCATTGTTTACCTCTATAGGTCAGTTATTTGAATCATAATTATATCATGACTTATCATGAAAAAGCTAGTAAGGAGCAAAATTCCGAGTTGAATCATATTAAAGGTAACCCCCTAGCCCGTCAAATAGGAATCGTTGACTCAAATTAAAGGTAACCGAAGTATTTGGGAGGGTTATCAATATGGGTCAGGGTCAAAAAATGGGGTTGGTTGAAAGAAAAGCGCACCTACAAGCAATTCAAAAGAGATATAAGAAGGCACCAATGAACACCAAAGAAAGGGGTATATGCAACAGGGGATGGCTTCTAAATGCAGGACCTCCAACAAAAGTGACAGAAAAGTGGGCCTACTTTTTCAAACGAGCCAATACAACGGATGAACGAGATCTACCAATGATAGTTGGAACGGATACCATTCTTCAAAAAGCTTATGATGAGCTTAATCGTTATTCATGGTCTATAGAAGAAATTCGGGCTTATGACTCTGTTGATATGAAACAGGCATCTGATCGAGCTGTACTTAGAGCAGCTAAAGAAGAAGGTCTTAAAGAGGGTGAAGAAAATGAAAAGGCCAAAATAGCCATAAGCCTATTTACACAGGGAATTAACTTGCGAACGATTGCTATGGCTACAGGGTTATCTGAGTCGGATATCGAGAAAAAGTAAGAAATAAAATTTTTGATAAATTGGGGTGCCCCGCTTTAAATCGTATATAGGGCCGCAGCTGCTGCACCAATGCCCACACCTGTTCCTGCTCCTGCAAATCGTGGAGCTGCGTATCCGTCTGAGATGATTTTTACCGATATTGAAGCATTAAAACAAATGATGGAAAAACTGAAAGGAGAGCTTGCAACAGCTAAAAAAAAGAAAAGTTGTTTTGGATAGGATATGTTACTAAATGGCATATGATATATCCGTAGAGATGGGCATTAATCATTTAAAGAATTTCAGTTCGATGTTCAACTGTTAGCTCTTTACCACTAAATGCTACACCAATTTTTAAACATTTTTTAACTTGGTTTTGAGAAAGAGCGGCGCTATAATGCTGTTTGTCAATTTGTTGCAAAGCTTCATTAGCGGCTTTTTTAAGGCTTGTTGAATCATTTTGTTTGATACTTTTTACTTCAATAATAATGCCAAGTTTAGATGGATTTTGAGGGATAATGGTGATATCGAATCGTCCAAAACCTGCCTCTTTATTAGAGTGTATTCGGTATTGAGCGGGATTAATGCCAGCAACTAAACCAATAAAAATCCATGGAAGAACAGGTCGGGATAAATAAGTTACTAAGGCTTGTTCGTTTTCGCCTTGGTTAAATAAAATTCCAGAAGGAGTTGCTCCATATCGTTCATCAGGATAGGTATAATAATTGTAATAATCGTTTGCCAAAAAAGTAGCCAGTAACATTGCCCATACCCGGGTAATAACGGACTCCGTCCCATCAAAAAAATCATCTATAATGTAAGCTCTTCTTGTCATGGTTACTGATTTAAAGGGGGGACTTTGGGCCACTCCAAAAGCGAATGGGAAGTAACGGTTGAAATAACCATACCTCCCATCCAGATCTCGGTTTCCGAAATATTAGAGACAGAATTTTAAATTTAAGGAATTATTTTGTTGGAGATTTGTGCGATTCAGTAATGCTTAGTAAAGTATTGTCCAACATAAAGATAGTGTTTTGATAGCAATAAAAAAGCGATAGAAATCAGAGATCTTAAAACTTGAGTTGGTGATTAATAACCCGGCGCTTATCTAAATTTAGATCTTTGACTTAAATGTAAAATTATCTTATCTTTGAAGCTTTCATTAGATTAAGGAAACTGACGCATGGCTGCCCAACATCCAATAACCCCCACAACTAATAACAACAATACTATTGTTAGCCCCTCATCCTCTGTAATACCAGCTGTCGCCCAACGAGCCGAAACCCCCTTATCACCCAACTCTTCACCAGACTTTAAAGTTTTATTAGAGGCTCTGAAGAAACAATTAAATGAGGGGCTAGAGCGTTATTGGAAGGAGATTCTATATTTGGTAGAGAATGAAGTTGCAATTGAGAAAGACAGTAAAACAGCACTTGAAACAGCAACTGCACATGAGGCTCGTTATCACAAACTGAAACTAAGTGTAGAAAACCAATTGGTAGAATTAGCACGACAAATTCAACTGAAATTACAAAATTTAACTGGAAAACAAACATATCTAACCTTAGATCATACTCAACAACAAGCATTGATTTTGCAGTTTAAAAAACAATTAGATGACGATTGGAGTAGGATTCAAAAAAGTATCCAAGAACTTGGTGCGATACAAGAGACTCTTGTGCAGAAATTAAAAACAGAATTGGATCAAAAATGGATTTCAATGCAAAATCAAATTGAAAAAAGCCTTAAGCTCAAGGAAAATCAAAATAACAGTTCTACTAGTAATAACAATAAAAAAGAAGATATTAAAGATAGCAAGAAGGATAAAAAAAAAGAGTTTGATCAGCGATTAAACCATTTTGATTTAACACGCGAACATTATGATTCTAAAAACACAGTTGCTGATGGTAGTTGTGCTTTTCACAGTATTTTGGGGGAATGGAATGGTGTAGGTTTTTTTGACAATAATATTGTAGCTAATCGAAAAAAAATGGCTGATAAAATTAGAACTATTGCACAAAACCCCCAAAGTGAACCATTCTTATTTAAGCTAATAGTTGATGCGGTTATTAATCGCTTGGGTGAAAGTTTAGCGGGCAGGTCGGCATGTTTTTCGGAAATGGGTACTGCCTTGTGGCAATCTTTAAAGCTAAAAGACGATCAAGAAATCAATGAGGCTTGGGAAGCGTATTCAAAGAAAATCCATGACGATATAAAACTGATGAATATGTTAAAATCCTGTGAAGAAACAGATAAAAAATTAAAAGAACATCAAGCAGTATTTAAAAATTATTTGTCGAGATGTGAAACTAATTATGTACATGGTGCAGAAATATTAAAATATATTGAAGGAAATTTAGAACTTAAATCCTTAAAAACAGCTTATAGTAATGCCGTCTGTAAGAAGAGCATTAATGCAAGCATCTTAAATGTATATGCCGATCATATCGAGAATAATTTAAAAGGATTAGGGGCATACATGTTCATTGACGAACTAAATGTTATGTCTCAGATTTTCAAGGTAGAGATTTACTATTATATGCCTGGTAATGATGAACCATGCAAGACAATTTCTCAACCGGGGCAGAACTTTCTGCAACAGGTTTGTATTAATTTCTTGGGGGCACATTACGAAAGAATGTTATCTAAAGGATCGGAAAATAATATTGTAAAAAATCCTGTGAAATTGGATAAGGAAATTACCAGTATTCCTTGTGTTGAAAATGCTTTTAATCAATATAATAATCTGCGATATAAGCTTAACCCAACAGATATATATAAAATTGCAGATGTGATCATTAATCAAAAGAATCGAGAAACATTAAAGTTTGTAGGATGTTTTTTTAAAAAAGATTCTATTGAAAATATGGTTTTAATTTTAGGAACACAAACAGAAAAGCAAAAACTAGCTGGACTATTCTGTCCTGAAGATGAGCACTGGATTCCTTTTGTAATTAACAAAGAGAAAAATCAGGTATTCTTGACCTATATTAATTCCAATCCTGCTAATTCAGCAGAAGAATTTGAAAAAAATTTTAGAAGAATTTACCCTGCAAATTTACAAATTAAACCTTATCGTTGTAAAGTTACTCCGGCTGTGCATGACTCAGGGTTCTATGCTTTAGAGAATTTTATGCAGTTAGTGGACAGGGAAATTAATAATTGTCTCAAACCATCTAAAATTGAATTTGATAGTACAGAATGGATATCAGGACAAGATAAAAATGTATTGGGTGCATTGAGAGAGAAATTTGCAATACATTATGCAAGTTATATTTATTCTCAAATCACAAACTCTGCTATGATAGAAAATCGAAGAACAGATCGCTTAAATGAGCTTTCCTTATTGACTAAATTTCTCAAAGATAAAAGTGGTATAAATAATATGTTTTGTAATATAAGGCCTAACCCTTCTAACTCAAACTACGAATATACTATAAAATGCTTAAAAGAAGATGCAGATAAAATCATTCCAATTATTAGTACTATGACGAATAATAATTACATGTCACAGCATAGTACGCAAGAGAGTACTTTTGTTATCATCCCTGATGCAGTTTGCGTTGAAGGTTATAAAGAACTGCATGATACTATTAAAAATAATTTATCAAAAAGATATAATAGAAATCTAAATGAAGAATATCAAGTTTTTATCAAAGAACTTGATTTTAGAGTGCCGCTCAGTCAAAAAATAAGAATAGATTTATATAAAACTATAGGAATAAATATACCTGAAAAAACCACAGCGCAGTGCATTGAAAAGGTTGCAATTCATTATGAGATGCTTATCCAGAATGATGATTGTATAATTTATTCTATAGGATCTCTAAAAGAACTTGATGTTAGTGAAAATGTATGTGAGATTTCTAAAATAAATAATTGTAAGCAACTTCAGTTTATTAAGTTGAGATTAAAAAAGCTAGATAATTTTAAAACAATTTTAGAATTAGTAAAACAATTTAAAGATAAATTTATTGAAATAGAATTTGATTTGTCACTAAATAGCCTTGCTTTAGCGGATTTAAATAAATTAATTGCAGAGGAAAATGTCTTCACCTATTGTACTATTAGTGGGAAAGTAAATAGTTCTATCTCGATCGAAAATATCTTATTTGAAAGACAGAAAAGTCTACTAAAAAACAACTGGGGTGAAATAAGCGAAATTAATTTTTATTTTGTAATAATACTTCTAACTGAAAGAATGAAGGACGACCTTAACGCATTTATCTATGGTTGGCCTTTATTAAGTTATTCGATTCAAAAGGGAAGTATAAATTCTGTAACCCATCTATTACAGCTTAAGGTGGATATAAATCTTATTGTAAAAAATCAAACATTTTTTTCTGTGGCTGTTCAATATGGAGATGTTCAGATTGTTAAAGCATTACTAGGGTCAGTACTGTATACTCGTGAGCAGCTTAATAATTTTTTAGCTGATAATATAAAGCTGAGAAAAGCAGCTGTTGTATCAGCTTTATTAGAATTTGGAGCAGATCCTAATTATGAAACGATGAATAATCATAGCATGCTAGAATTAGCAGCTGCTGATATAGCCATCATCCAAGAGTTACTAAAGTATAAAGTTAAGTTAGGGAGTAAAGAAAAAGAAATATTGTCGAATTGTTCCGAAACAAAAGTCATTATTGATCAATTGAATGAAAAACAAAAACAATTAGTTCAGGCAATAGAGACTAATGATTTAGAAATGGTAAAAAAAATATTGGATGAAGATATTAATATAGATATTAATTATTTTGATGAAGAGAGAAATTTAAGACCAATTCAATGTGCCTTGATTAGGAAAAATTTCAAAATGGTAGCTTGGTTAATCAATAAGGAAGCTAATTATAAAGATTGTCCTGAGTATAAAAAATTAACTAGTGCAGAATTGAAGTTGCTGTCAGAAGCAAATACAGAATTGTTTGAGTTTGACATAAAATCATCTGTGTATCTCCTTCGTTCGCAAACCATTCTGGTGTCTAAAATTGATAAAAATGAATTTGATATTTATGATATGTATGAAGATTTATTCGGTTGCAATCAAAATAATGAAGATTATATAAAGTATACACGCCCAATATTACAGATAGCAAGATTTGCCACAAATTTAAGTATTGTCTATGATCCTAAAAAACATGACACTTCGCGAGCAAATGTAGAAACAGAAGAAGGCACCATTGGCAACTACTCTCCCGATAAACAATCTATTCAAATCGCTGGAAAATCAGGAAATTATGAGCATGTGAGAGGAACAGTTATACATGAATTTTGTCATATGGCTTGTGAATTAGTTTGGAGTAATGAAAGAAATCCATTTAATTCCAAGTCTAAAGAGGAAAAACAATTTCTTGAGATTGTTGCCGCTCTGAAAAATGAGTATGATGATAGTAAAACTAGACGAAATTTAGATGTGATTGTTCAAAAGGTCTTTAACACGGGTTATCTTGAAAATAAGTATGCTCGTGAGCTCATTGTTCGAGTGCCACAAATCATTGCAACACATGGCCTTGGTTATGCTAAAAAATTATGTCAGCAAAGTGTGGGTTTTTCACAACTCATGCAATATTATGAAAAAAATGTCTTACCGTCTTTTTTGGAATTTATTGAATGTTCTATGAGAAAATATAAAGCTTCATTATATTCTAGAGTTCAAACGGGTTATTTACAACACAAAATTGAAAGAGGAGAGCCTGTTTCATGGGGTCCTGAACAAGGTCAATTGCCTAGCCAAGATAATGAGTTTGTTGGCCGAGAAAAACTTTTACAGGATTTGCACAAATACCTCAACCCTGATCTCAACTTTAAAATAGACAGAAAGCAAAAAGATGATAATTCAAATACCCATTTGACTGTTACCGCTTGCAAGGGATTAGGGGGTATTGGAAAGACGCAGCTAGCAATAAGGTATACTTATACTTCCTCTTATAAACTTAAAATGTGGTTTCCTGCAGAAAATATACAGGAGTTAGAACAAAATATCATCGAATTTGCGAAAGCTATAGGATATAAATCCTCGGTTCCTAAAATTGTAGAAGCCAAGCATTATATGAATGATTTCTTGGCTAAGCATACTGGTTGGCTTTTGATATTTGATAATGCAGAAACTTATGAAAAAATCAAAGCATATATTCCAAAAATAAGTGGTGGCGCTATATTAATTACTACACGACATGATGAGTGGCCATTGAAAATTTTCAAAAAACTTGAAATAGACTTAATGTCGTTTGAAGAAGCCACTGAATTAATGGAGAAACTAATTGGTAAGCGAGATCCAAATTTAAAAAAACTAGTCGAAATACTTGATAGACTACCATTAGCCTTAGCGCAGGCTGGGGCATATATTCAGAGCAACGACATTTCAGTTGAGACGTACATTAGAGAATATGACAAATGTTGTGCGAGTGCGAAGCAATTATTAGGTGATAGTAGTTTGCCATCAGGTGCGAAACATGATCCCGTTCTTATTACATGGGAACTCAGTATAAGAGCAATTGAGTTGGAACTAGAGAGAGAAAAACAACCCGTTTTAGCGAGAATTTTACTGACGGTTTGCAGTTATTTGGCTGCAGATAATATTCCAACCTTATTATTAGAAGCTTGGTTAGAAAAAACATACCCCAACTTAAGGAATTCGAACCAAATTACTCAAATAGTAAGGGTACTGTTGACTAAATTAAATCAATATCATTTAATTAAAAGAAATGAAGGAAAAGTGAAAATCCATCGTGTAGTACAATATACGATGAGGGTGCATTATGAGTCTAATAAGCTTCAAAATGCAGATTACCCACTATTTTGGTATCAAGATTTAATGCAAACATGCCACCAGTATTTTCATGATGCTGCTACTAAAGCTGAAGAAAATGCATTGTATCCTCACATGGAGTGTTTAATCAATGCCTGCAAACCCGGTTTAGAGAACAAGCCAAAACTTTATTTATACCATCTAGTTAAAGACCAAGGTTATATACTCCTGTACAATTTTTTTCAACCACAGCAATCCCTTACAAAATATGAAGATGCAAGGAAAAGATTGGATGAATTATATTCAAGCTTAATTCTTAAGAAAAATGAATTTATTAATGAAAGAATTCTTATACTTGAAGGTATAGCTAATTCCTATGGAGAACTTGGTGATTTTTCTAGAAAAAAAATTAATATCTATGAGGCAAAATTCCTTGCTGAAAGATTTGCATCCTTCCTCACAGATAAAGAAAAAGTTAGTATTGATGTTAATTTAGGCATATCATATGCCGAGTTTGGTGAGTATCAGGAAGCAAAAAAATTATTAGAAAATGGGCTAGCGATATCTAGGAAGATTGGAGATGAGCTTAATACTGCTAAAATATTGACTTCTTTAGTAACTAACTATTGTGAATTGGGCGAAGTTGAAGTTGCTTTAGAAAAATGTGAAGAAGCATTAAAGATTTTTAATAAATTATCTAGTGATGATCCGACACTTTTGATCGTTGAAACAAACAAAGGTATGACGCTTTGTCAATCTGGAAAATTTGAGGATGCAAGAGTAGTATTAGAAAATGTCCTAGATAAGCAATATAAAAATTTTAAAGAACGTCCACATGCGGATCTTGCAATTACTTTAATCAATTTGGGTTGGGTATATAGTATTTTTGCAGAAATTAATCAGTCTAATGAATTTTTGAATAAAGCGCACTCAGCCATACAAAAAGCTCTCGGGATTAGAAGAATACTCTTTGGAGATACGAATATTAAAGTGGCTAGTGCATTAACTTATTTAGGAAAAGTTTTAATACTACAAAAAAAATTTCCGGAAGCGAAAACAAAGTTAAAAGAAGCCTTAGACATTAAAAAATCATATTTTGGTAAAGATCACACGGAAATGAGAGATACACTTAGAAATTTAGGAGAGGTTTGTTATCTTTTGAAGGAGACTGATGAAGCAAGGAAGCATTTATCTCTAGCTTTCCAGCTTGAACAAAGTAATCAGATTGAAAAAGCTAAAACTTTGTTTAAGCTAGCCGAAGTTCTCAAGGATTTGGATCTATCCCGAGCCATAGAATATTTAACTGAAAGTTGTTCAATTTTTTTTAATAGATGGGGAAATAAAAATTATTATTTCCATGAGACAGAAAATAGATTAAAAGAATACAAGCGCTACAAAATATTGTGTGACACAACTTCTATATTTTCTCAGGGAATTACTAAAAAAAGTGATGAAGAAATTAGATCTCCTCTCGCTGCAGATCTTGGTTCTATTGCTACCAATCCTATTATTAGGCCTGCCCTAGTATTTAGTTCAGATGCTGGGAATGTTGAACTTCAAAGAGTACAAAAAAAATCGGAAGAATTTAGGAAACAGCCTGCTATACTCCTACAACAAAATCAACCAAAAGATTGCTGTACTATCCTGTAAATATGTGTTTCTGGCGAAGATGTTGCATGACTGAGTAATGAAGCCTTCGATATGGTGGTGCAATATAGCAATTTTCTAGTAGTTAAAAAAGGCATTAACCTAAAAAAAGCAGTTGAGCCTACCTAAAACCACTAAAAGTAGCTTATGTTTCATCAAAAAATACCCCATTTTTTACATTCCCTAAGCTGGGCTAGGCAAATAATTTGGCGGTTGCAGCTGTCTTCCACCCAAATATTTTTCAACTGCCTTGCTCAGAATTCGAAACCAACATTGTTCTGGGGTTAACTGCTCCGCACGGTTTTTTAATTGTTTAAAAAATCCTACAATTCGATTCAACATCTTTTGAACTTTGCCAATCTTGCCATGCGTGCTGCTGATATTGACGATCGTTTGTCCAGCATGGGTAACTTGTTTTCCTATGGCGTGCAGCAATAATGGCAAGATCACAAGCATTGTTAGTATCTTTATGATGCATGGGGTTATTCGATATTTTTGACAGCAGATAGTAAAAGAAGTTATTCACTCAGCTCATCTTCAATATTAATAATATGGCTAAAATAGCCGCTTTCACGTACTGAATCATGCAACTCTCCTGCGTAGATTAGAACGGGGCAGAGTGCAAAACCTTTAGGTAGTGCTAAGTTATTCATTTTTTGTTGTACTTCATGTACGACAGTATGGTTTATGATTTTTGTTGAATATTTAATTTCACAAGCAAACAAAGTTTTATAACGCGTTTGAATTAAATAAACAATCTGACAACCTTTTTGAACGCTTGTACTTTTTTGAAAATAAGGATTATCGCAGACAACATCCTCACGTCTAATGCCAATTCTTTTCAAAATCAAATCTCGATTGTTCAAAATAAGTTTTTCGAATTGTAACCCTAAGATACTATCCCAAGCGGGTAATGTGGATAAAGAAATATCTTGGTAATGATTGATTTGAATCTTTTTAAGGTTAGGGCCAATATATTTTAGATAGAAATACAAATAATTATCTTTCAACCTAAATTTACTGAGTTTGGATTCCTCAGTCGTTTTTAAATTCCAAGTATACTCTCTGCAAATAAAGCCTGCTGATTGCAAATCATTTAAATACTCGCTTAATGGTCCGCCACTTGGATATTCTATTGCTTCTGCAATTTCTTCGTATTCTGATGGTTTCTTCGATAAACATTCTATTATTTTTTTATATATTTCACCTCGTTTCCCAAAATAAGGAATGGTATTGTTTTCTGATTCTGGTATGGGTGTTTTATTTTGATTTTCAAACAAATCGTGAAAAATATATTTGAATTCCGAAACCAATATACCATCTCGTGTAAAACACAATTCTTTAATATTCTCTAAAGCCGTTAATTTAGGATTCAATAATGTGATATACCAAGGTATACCTCCTGTAATGGCTAAGGCCATTAATTTTTCAAGATTTGACCAGCGCATGCTCAATTTATCTATTAACAAACTAGATTCTGCTAAACTTAATTCGTTTAAGACTGGTTTATAGGCAACTCGCCCAAAAAAATCGGTACTGCTCAAAATGTTTTCTTCTATCCATACAGAGACAGATCCGCATAATACGAGAATCAGCTCTGGGTTTTTAGAAAATTGACTATCCCAAGCTATCTTTAATTTTCCTAAAAAATTAGGGTCTTTTGAACCCATCCATGATATTTCATCGAGTAATATAATCACTCGACCATTCTGCGTAGATTTTGCAAGCAAATCAAACAAGTCGCCCCAATCATGCGCTCTTAAGCCAGGCAAACCTAATTTTGAGGCTAATTGCCTAGCGAATTCATTCAGTTGAGCTTCTAGGGTCGTTTCTGGGAGTGGCGAAAGTGCTGTGAATGAATAATATTTTTTATTTTTAGCAAATTCATCGATCAGCCGACTTTTTCCGATACGCCTACGGCCTTTAATCACGACTAGATTCGCTGTTTTTTTTGCTAATAGCCTTTCTAAGCTTGCGAGCTCAGGTTTTCTGCCAACAAAGGGGAAATGAGTATCGTTCGTCATAACTTACGCTTAACCAAGAAAACTGTGTTACCCGTAAGTTTAACACCCTTTTAAAATTTACGCTAGATCATTTTTTCTGTTTTTGGCGTAAGTGAAAATTTATTTCAAACTTACGCTAGGTCATGTTTTTAATGTTTGGCGTAAGTAAAAATCTCCATTGAAAAATAATTTTACGTTAAATATCAATATGATATATTTTTTAATATGGAGATCTTTATGTAATTATAGATAGTTAAAGAGGTGAAATTGTCTTAGTGAAGACTGAAAACGACAGGATTAACAACCATACCCATCCTCTAGGAAGAATTGGTGTCATTACCCGAGGTAGGAGCAGCCGTGTGCGGTAGCACTGCACGCACGGATCTGTGCGGGGGTATCAGGCAACTGGTATCTCTACCGTAACCCATTTTTCTTTGTTTTGCCAATACCCAATTGTCTCCGCTTCTCTGTGTGTGTCGGCTTCTAGCTTTCCATTAATTGTAACAAGCACTTCGCTGTGAGTGTATCTGCATGATTTAAACTACAATGACAGGGCAACGGTATTGGAGTTGCAAATCGACAAAATGCTGTTTGCAACTCCATTTTAAAGTGATAAAATGGAGTTGCAAAACGACATTTGGCAATTTGTAACTCCAATGGAGAGAAATATGGATAAAGATGATTTGTTTGTAGGCAGAGAAAGTGAACTTAAGAGATTAATAAATTTAACAAAAAAGAAAACTGCTTCCTTAATTGTTGTAAAAGGACGGCGGAGAGTTGGGAAAAGCCGTCTTATTGATGAGTTTAGTAAAAATTTTTCCCGCTACTATAAATTTGAAGGATTAGCGCCTGATACAGGAATTACAATAGCCCATCAACTAGACGAATTTTCAAAACAAATTTCGGAAAATTTTCATTCGCCGAAAGCAAAATATAGCGACTGGAGCGATGCATTTAGCGCCGTTGGTGAAAGAGTGCAGCATGGAAAAATTTTATTATTTTTTGATGAACTTTCATGGATGGAAGGAGATGATCCCACATTTTTAAGTAAAATTAAAATATTTTGGGACAATCAACTCAAAAAAAACAACAAGCTTATTTTTGTTATCTGTAGTTCGGCTTCAGCATGGATTGAGAAAAATCTGCTAAGTAGTACAGGTTTTGTAGGAAGAGTTTCACTTGAGTTGAAATTGGTAGAATTACCGTTGGTGGATTGCAATAAATTCTGGCCAAATAGTATTTCTTCTTATGAAAAATTCAAAATACTTGCCGTAACGGGTGGGATCCCAAAATATCTTGAGGAAATAAATCCAAAAGAAACGGCGGAAGAAAATATTAAACAACTCTGCTTCACAGAGGGAGGTCTGTTAGTAAAGGAATTTGATAGAATTTTTTCTAATTTATTTTTAAGAAAAAGTCCATTTTATAAAAAAATAGTTAATGTTTTAGCATCAGGCCCTAAACAAATTTCTGAAATTCAGCTTAATGGCCATCTTTCTTACCGCAGCCATGTTTTCTGCCGCATTATTTTTTCTTATCAAACAATCATCTTCCTTAAATTGTACATCAAGTACCCAATGTAAATTATTTTCGATTGACCAATGCAATCGTGTTCGTTCCATGTATTCTTTTGCGTTCCATTGTCGGCTAGAAGGTAAAAAACTAATATCCATTATGACTGAAATTAAGAAAGGATCATATGAGGCTGCTGTTAGAGGCTTCTATAACATCAGTCAGAACTCAAGCGGGAAAGATGACTCTATCATTCACATTGCAGCTTCTTTTTTGTCCGTTGTTGCGTTACCGGCTTCGGCATCTTTTTCCTTATTTCCTTCCGCCATACCATGTTGTGGATGCGATGTATTTGACGATGCAGCAGTGGCCCCAGAGAAGGTTTTCATTTGGGCCATGATCGCTTCATCAATATGTCGTCTTAAATTAGATAGTTTTCCTTTAATATTAGATTCATGATATCTTCTTAAAACACTTCGTTTTTCTTTTGCATAAATACTTTCAAAAGAAAAAGAACTTCTAAAAAGTCGCAAGAAAAAGTTGGCTATCAGTTTACAATTTTCAACAAATACTTCACTTGTTACTAGAGGCCTGCCATCTAACATAAAGTTTCTGGGAAAGATTTTTTCTACTTGAATATCAATTTCATCAATTTCCGACTCTAACAGAAACCGTGTATGTTCTGGAAATGGAATGGTTTCTACGGGCAATCTTAGGGCATCAAATTGCGTGCGGATTTGACTTAAATTGATTTGATATTGACGATACCAACGGTTATAAGCTGCGTGGCTAAAGTATTCCTTCATGTTTCACATCCCCTCGTTGTTTATTCAGATTGTTTTCTGAACATGCTAATCTATCCCATTATCCTATACAGCATCTCTTAGTGTATCTTTGGTTTAAGCCAATTGAAATGTTTCAAAAGGTAGCATAAAATCGTCCCTACACTGTTTATATTCAAAGCGAATGGGCATTGTGTGAGCCGGCAATCAAAACACCCCTTACGAATTCTTTCGCGATGGATATAATTTAACTAAGATACTTTCACATTATAGGACTTCTTGAAATACTATGCGACTATCCCAATTTTTCTTAAGCACTCTTAAAGAATCACCTAATGATGCTGAAATTATCAGCCATAAACTGATGTTTAGGGCTGGGCTTATTCGAAAGTCTGCCTCTGGTTTATATACCTGGTTACCCCTAGGTCTTCGCGTGCTACGCAAGGTAGAGGCTATTGTGCGGGAAGAAATGAATAACATTCAGGCACAAGAAATTCTCATGCCAGTGGTACAACCTTCTGAACTTTGGCTTGAAACTGAACGTTGGGACCAATTTGGTCCCGCCCTTTTAAAATTTAAAGATCGTCATAAACGAGACTTTTGTTTAGGGCCAACGCATGAAGAAGTCGTGACGGATTTAGCGCGCCGAGACATTAAAAGTTACAAACAATTACCTATCACGCTCTATCAAATTCAAATTAAATTTCGCGACGAAACCCGCCCCCGTTTTGGAGTGATGCGTGCGCGTGAATTTATCATGAAGGATGCCTATTCATTTAACTTTGATGCTCAATCCTTACAAGAATCTTATCAACAAATGTTTAAAGCCTACACCCGTATTTTTACGCGCTTAGGTCTTAAATTCCGTGCCGTGCTAGCCGATACCGGCAGTATTGGTGGCAGCGCATCTCATGAGTTTCATGTTTTAGCGGATAGTGGGGAAGATTTAATTGCATTCAGTAATGAAAGTGATTATGCAGCCAATGTGGAACAAGCAGTAGCACTTCCCCCAAAAACGCCTAAACCAAGGGCAGGAGCCACCTTAGCTTTTGCAAAAACACCAGGCATTAAAACAGTCGAAGGCCAAGCACAACACTTAGGAATAGAACCTCGTCAAATACTGAAAACTTTATTAGTGCATGGTAAACAAATAGAACATCCCGTTGTTGCCTTGCTAGTAAGAGGTGATCACGAATTAAATCCTATCAAAGCTGAAAAACATCCCTTGGTCGCGAGCCCATTGATGATGTATCCGCCAGAAGAATTAGAAAAAATTGCACACTGTGGTCCTGGTTTTGTGGGGCCTAAGGGTCTTAATGTCCCTTTAATTGCAGATCATGCGGTAGCTCATATGGTGGATTTTCTTTGCGGTGCGAATCAGGAAGATACACACTATATCGGCTTTAATTGGGGCAGAGATTGTGAGGAACCGATTTGGATGGATATCAGAAAAGTCACGGAAGGAGATGAAAGTCCGGATGGTCATGGTAAGTTAAATTTTGCACGCGGTATTGAAGTGGGACATATTTTTCAATTAGGGGAAAAATATAGTCAAGCCATGAATGCCACTGTTCTTGATGAGGCAGGTAAAACGCGCGTTTTATCTATGGGCTGTTATGGTATTGGGGTATCTCGAATTGTTGCCGCTGCCATAGAGCAAAATCATGATGATAAAGGCATTATTTGGCCAAGCGCTATGGCTCCCTTCCAAGTGGCTTTAATCCCGATTGGTATGCATAAATCTCCTGTTGTAAAAGAAGTCGCTGAAAAACTGTATCGCGAATTGAATGATGCTCGTGTTGAAGTTCTATTGGATGATCGTAATGAACGACCCGGTGTTATGTTTGCTGATGCTGAATTGATCGGCATTCCTCATCGAATTGTGATTGGTGAAAAAGGATTGGCAGACAATACCGTGGAATATAAAGCTAGAACGGATAATGCTGTAAGTACTATTCCGGTTGATCAACTGTTGAGTTTTTTAAAAAAAACAGTTGCTGCCAGTAAACATGATGAGGGTATTACTGATAAATCCTCAAACTCCCTGCTGTAGCATCATTTAATATTCTTTTAGCAATAGTAATTTAAGTATTAGGTATATTTTTTTTCTGTTTTTTTATACAGTATTAATAACTATTGCCAATTAAGTTGGGAATGTAGTATGATTACTACCCCAAAACATTGGGTTAACACTCATGCAAATATTTTTTTATTTCACCTGTATAGTTATTGTCCAATCTATTTTTAAACTATTTTATAGTTATATAGCTTAATTGGTAAATAATATGGCATCTACTTCTAAGCAAAGAGCAATTCAATTACCTCAGAGACTGCCTGGTCTTTTCTGGCATTTTATGAAGCCCCATTGGCATGGTTTTTTATGGATGTTGCTGGGTGCCTTAGGATGGGGGTTTCAATCGTCTCTGTTTCCATTATTTATTCAGATGGTTATAGATAAATCAGCTAAATTTGCCACGCAGCGTGAAAATATTTTTGAAGGACTAGGTTTTACTTTATTTGCTTTAATTGCAATTTGGGTCCTAATTGATATTGGTTTTCGAATATATGATTTTGTGGCTGCTAGGGTATTACCTAAATTTCAAGCAGCCATTCGAATGCGTTTTTTAGAGTATACCCTTGATCACTCACATCGTTATTTTTCAGATCAGTTTGCTGGTACTATTGGCAGCCGGATTTCACGTGTTCCAGAAGCCATGACACAAATTATCATTCTTTGTCTTACGATATTTTTCCCGGTGATTTTAGCTTTTTGTATTAACTCAGTCATTTTATATAAGGCCAAACCTATTTTTGGCATTATTAGTTTTTCCTGGTTTTTAGTACATTTTGGGATAACTTTTTGGTTTACAAGAAAATGCATTGTGTATTCTGAGGAACATTCTTTGGCGCTGACAGCATTAAACGGCAAACTGATGGATACCATAACCAATATTATTAATGTCAGATTGTTTAGTCGCAAGCCTTATGAAATGCGTTACAACTCAAAATTTCAAGCCACGGAAGCACGTAAAAATTATCAATTATTAAATTACAATGCTCTTATGCAACTTTGTTTAGGGGCGCTGTCACTGTTATTTTTTTCCGGCATGATATTATTAGGAGTATGGGCATTTCAAAAAGAATTCATCAGTTTAGGTGAACTCGCCCTAGTCTTCTCTTCGTTAACATTAATTGGTTTGGCCTGGTATATGGGGATGAATTTAATTAATTATTTTAATGAAATGGGTAAAATAAAGGAAGCAATGCAGTTAATTACAACACCGCATGAAATAACGGATATCAAAACAGCTAAGGATATTATCATAGATAAGGGAAAGATAGTATTTGACAATATTACCTTTCATTATATTGCAGGTCGCAATCTTTTTAAAGATAAGAAAGTGACTATTAAGGCAGGTGAAAAAGTAGGTTTGGTTGGTTTTTCTGGTTCTGGCAAAACAACTTTTGTGAACTTGATAATGCGATTCTTTTGATCCGATTAGCGGTCAGATATTAATCGATGGACAAAATATTGCAGAGGTCACTCAAAGTTCGCTTCGAAGTCAAATTGCTTTGATTCCTCAAGATCCTTCCCTTTTCCATCGAACATTAATGGACAATATTCGTTATGGGCGTTTAGATGCAACTGATGAGGAAGTGATTGCAGCATCTAAACATGCACATTGCCATGAATTTATTCAAAATTTAGAAGAAGGTTATCAAACCATGGTGGGAGAACGTGGCATCAAACTGTCGGGCGGTCAAAGACAGCGTATTGCCATTGCTCGCGCCATTCTCAAGGATGCACCCATTCTAATTTTAGATGAAGCTACCAGCTCTTTAGATTCCATGACAGAAAAATATATTCAAGAAGCCTTAAAGGCATTAACCAAACATCGTACCTCTATCGTCATTGCACACCGACTTTCAACTTTGGCGGGGATGGATAGAATATTAGTCTTTAAGGATGGCCAAATTGTTGAAGAGGGTACGCATAATACTCTCTTAGCGTTAAAGGGGCATTATGCATTACTTTGGAGTATGCAAGCAGGTGGCTTCTTGCCTGATGCACAAGAATAATCGTAACTATTTACAGCGTATACCCTGATGACGGGGGTGAAGTCGTTGCAGCTAGAACAGCAGCGGATGTCGCAGCCGCAACAACTGGAGCCATCGCAACCGCGGGGGCGGCAGTAGCCGTAGGCGGCGACATAGATCCTACAGCGGCAATGGCTTCTAGTGAAATCAATATGGGCTTGGCGCCTGCATTCAAAGCTATGACATTCGTATTATTTCGTCTAGCATTCAATTCATATATCTTTTCTGATAAGCCCAACATAGTTAAAATCAAAAATTTCCATGTTAATATGACGTCATGATGAGCTGAATCGCTATATAAATTATCAAATTCAGGAGTGGATTTTGAGAGCAAGTGATACTCCATGTCAGTCAAGCCAGAAAGTTCGCTTATTAATTGATTGAATTCAGGTTGTGATATCTCATTCATAGCATAAGTGTAAAGACAATGTTTAACTGCTTCCTTAAGATACTCCCTTTGTTCTTTCTTATCTCCAGCTATAGCGGCAAGCTTTTTTGCAAGCACTAGCATATATTGTTGTGCTTCCGGATATCGGGGCGAATTATGAGTGATAAGAGCAAAGGATTTATAGGCATGATAAGGAGAGATCGTCAATAAGCATAAGCCCAACCAATATCCACAGTCTTCCATTGCCAAATACATTGATTCTGAGTCGAGATACTCACGCCAAACTAATTCATGATTATTTTTTAAGCCGAGCGTATGTAAAGCTTGTGCCTTAGCTATAGCTTGATCATAATCCTTCTTATCTAAGTATGCTTTTATTTCTTTTCGCAACTTTATTTCTTCTGATGTCTTTTTCAATTTCGGACATAAGCTCATAAAAAATTCAGCTTCTTGTTCTGTCCAAACTCCTTTTTTTATAAGTTCCATCTTCCAAATATCAGTAAGGTATTTAGGGACCAACTCCATTCTCATTTGTAAACCGTTGATATGATAAATAGAATAAGCATATACTTCATTTTGATTAGCATATTTTATAGAAAAAATGGCTTCAATAAGAGAAGCTGGAAAATCATATTTCCCTAATGCTAATCCTGTAAATCGACCCCAAGCATGCGTAAACAAAGCAAGTGAAATGGAATAACCATCACCGCGATTCTTGGTTCTCATCATTCTAATTTCAAATGCTTTAATGGGTTTTTCTTGATTCTGATGAATGGCAACTTGGTTTTCCAGAGCCACATCTTTTCTCTTAAAGGTGATGATTTCTTGACTATTTTCATTTTCTAATAAAGCTGTCAGATTTCCTGAAGCCCAAGTCCAACCTGCTGGCAAAAGAGCCTCTAATTCGTCTTTCGATCTTTTCATATTGTCTGAAGGTTCTTCATCTTCCTGAATTATCCAAGAAGTTTTTACTGTGCCCTCGTTAGATGAGGCTATGTTAGATTGCCTTGAGTCGGATCGGGTCACAGTCCCAATCGTATTCGCTGCGCTGGCATAACTAACAGCAGCACTACCCGCACCAGAAGAGCTACCCCCACTACTAACTGAAAGGCCCAGATTTTCTTGTTTATGTTTAACTTGACTATCTATTAGTTTTGCATTCTGCTCTTTTAAATTGATCTCATTATTTTCATGAATATAGTCCACCATTCTAAACAAAGGTTCTAACATGTTTGATAATCTTTCATTAGGCTGCCAGAGACGAGATTCTTCGCCAAAAATGGAGTTTAAATCTCCAAACAAACGATTATTTGTTAATGGATGAAACCCACATTGTAAATCTAAGTAAGAATAGAATAACTTGATATTTTCAGCTTGCAAGAGATCTTCCATGCTTAGAAGACCTTTAGCTCGCAAAGCTCTTCTTTCAGGTGTATCTCTGAAAGTTTTCGAATCAGCGTCAGCATCCTTCTTTAGTAAGATAAAATAAAGATTGGCAAGACGATCTTGAGCTGCGTCATATAGTAGTGAATTTTGAGTGAGAGCAGAAAATGCTTGTAATGCATGGTGTGGAGATATCTTCTCGAAGGCTAAACCTAAAAGATATAGCATTTCCTGATCGTCCAGAAAAAAATCAGTATAGGATTCGCTATGTGGATCATTGTCTTTATACTTTCGTCCATTGAGTCGTTGAAATTTTTTAGATTCGGCTATAGCATCGACATGTAATTTTTTTGCCAACGTAATACATTCATCATATCGGGTTGATGTTCCCGCATTTATAATGTCCATAATCTCTTGACGGATATCATTTTCCTCTTTAGATAATGTTTTGGCATCAATGAATTTGGAAAAATAATCCGCTTCTACTTGCGTAAAGCAACCTGTTTCAACCAAGAGATGAAAATAAACTGTTTTCATATAAGGTCGCAATAGTCCAATCCAAAAAGACCAACCTTTAGCAAAAGTCTGATTGTCTAGTTCACTATAGTAACGGGTCCATTTTGTATTTGCACAAGGTAATAAATCTGGGTTGTCTGTTTCATTCATAATGTCAGAATCTTCAAATAATGAAAGAGGATGTAGATAGTAGGGCAATCCTTCTTTGTCTATTAGAGTTAAGGTGATGGGATAACAGCCAGTTTGCTGATTCCCTCTAATTTCTGGAATACGGTGAATACGAACCTCTTGAAGATTTATACTCTTCTGCGGTTTTTTAACTTGTTCATTTGCTTTTTTATTGTCTAGAAGTTCTTTGTCCTGATTGCTTTTAGCAATATCAGCGGCCGGATTTTGCGAAACACCTGCTGCTCCTATTGCTACTGCAGCAGGAGCTGCAGCTGCTGGCGGAATAACTGCTTCCTGTACAATTTTTTTGCGGAATACCAACTCAGCCTTACTTTTCGGATCCTGTAATAATTGCTTTATATTAACAATATCACCTGACGCCAACTCCCAACCCGCTGGTATAGGGGAATCGAGTGAATCTTTGTCGGATTCTTCTTTTACTAAACCTTGAACCGTTGAGGCAGTAGCCGATGCAACAATATGAGTAGGAAGGGCCATAATAAACTCCAGATTTATGTAAGTTAGCTATAAAATTTTATTTTTTGTTATGCTTTAATGTTAGGTTATTTTAATATCATAAACAGCAGGGCATCGCAATAACAAATTAAAAAGGGTTATATTTTAAGTTGTACGGATGACATTCATTTCAGTATCACATTATCCAAAACAACATTAAACATAATATACAAGCAATTAAAATATTTTGCGAAAAATCTGGGACTACTAGATACAAGATTCTTAAAATATGATAGCATAAAGCATCCTTTTTCGATTCACATTGAGATTTTATTATTATTTGGAGACCTTCATATGCAAGTAGAAATTGTCATTGGCTTATTCGCACTATTAGCAGTCATTATTGTATTAATGGCTGTAAAGCAGGTACCGCAAGGCTTTCAATGGACAGTGGTTCGTTTTGGTCGTTACACCCATACTTTAAGTCCAGGGCTTTCTATCATTGTCCCATTTATCGATAAGATTGATGCTAAATTGGAGATGATGGAACAAGTTTTAGACATTCCCCCTCAAGAAGTTATCAGTAAAGATAATGCGATGGTACGGGTTGATGCGGTTGTATTTTTTCAAGTGATTGATTGTGCAAAGGCTTCCTATGAAGTTAGTAATTTAGTGAAAGCCATTCAAAATTTAACCCTTACCAATATTCGAACGGTCTTAGGTTCTTTAGATTTAGACGAAATGCTATCGCAACGAGATCACATCAATTCCAAATTATTATTAGTCATTGATGAAGCCACTGCTCCCTGGGGTGCTAAAGTAACGCGTATCGAAATTAAGGATATTGCGCCTCCCCGAGATCTCATAGAAGCCATGACAGCGCAAATGAAAGCAGAACGAGAAAAGCGTGCCACTGTTTTAGAAGCAGAAGGTGTCAGACAAGCACAAGTGCTGCGAGCCGAAGGTGAAAAAAGCGCAAGAATATTAGATGCTGAGGGCCGAAGACAAGCTGCCTTCTTAGAAGCAGAAGCACGTGAACGTCAAGGACAAGCAGAAGCACTTGCGACTGAAATGGTTTCAAAAGCCATTTCCTCTGGTAATATTCAAGCAGTCAATTACTTTGTGGCGCAAAAATATATTGATGCGCTTGGTAAAATAGCCGGTTCCAATAATCAAAAAATCCTTATGTTGCCTATGGAGTCTACTCAATTATTAGGATCTCTCGCGGGGATTGGTGAAATCGCCAAAGAGGTTTTTAATCAAAAAGCCAACACTGATCAAACCATTTCTAAAGCAGCAGCTGCCAGCAGCAAAACTGCAAGCAAGCTTTCGGAGTCTTTTGTATGATTGAATTAATCCAATCCATAACGTCTAATTATTGGCTATGGTTCGCCATGGCCATGTTGTTAAGCATTATCGAACTTATGATGGGTAGTAATTTTTTCTTACTCTGGATTGCCATGTCTTCATTCATTGTTGGTATTCTACAATGGTTGTTACCTGCCATTACTTGGCAGGTACAGTGGTTCATTTTTTCTTTTATTGCTGTTGCAAGTATTACCTTATGGGGACAATACTTAAAAAAGCATCCTAAGAAAAATCAGTCCATTTTGAACCTGGGCACAGAAAAATTTATTGGAAAAATATTTACCTTGGTAGAGCCGATCTCAAATGGCGTTGGTAAGGTTAAAATAGGTGATTCTGTATGGCCAGTCACAGGCAGTGATTTAAAAAATGGATCAAAAGTTCAAGTCATTGCGGTGGATGGAGTCATGTTAAAGGTGGAAGCAAGAGAATAGATAAGTTTAAAGATTTATTTGACGGTTTATCATGAATTCTTCTTTTTTAGAAATAAAAATTCTCGAAAGAATTTCTTTTCTTCATCTCTTCATCGCTACTCATGATGATAATTTACTCAATCAAAAGTTGGCCACCTATAGATATGGTATAGGTGGCCAACTTTTGAATGAATATACAGTAGTTATAAATATCTAGATAGCAAACACTCTATTTGTTCAAATATATGTGCATGAATCTATTCATTTTTTTTGACCTGGTCAAAAATGCCGGCATCTCATATAAGCTAATAAATATTTAAAAAAACGATAAGGGGGTTCGATTTATTGAGTTATTTTACCGATCCTAAGAAAAAATTATATTTGATAATATGTGTAACATCAAGTGATAAATAATATGCAGGGTAAGTGTTGACAATTGTCAACGAAATGGCTAATATTAGGAATAAAGATGGTAAAAAGGCTGAAACATCAAAACAAAGAGATAGAAAATGCAATTAAATATGCTGAAAGTTGTGGCTGGCGGTATAAAGAATCAGGTAAATCTGCCCATGCTTGGGGAAGGATTCAATGTAGTCTTCAAGATAGAGAGGGCTGCAGTATGTCTATTTGGTCAACCCCGCGTAACGCAGACATGCATGCTAAACAAATTCGTAGACGAGTTAAACAATGCCAACATCAAAATAAGTCTTAAAGGAAAGTTATGAATAAGAGAACTAAACAACTATACCAATTTACATTGATTCTGAAAAATGTCGATGAAGACACTCCTAACTTAGAGGACAGCTTATATAAGGCTGGTTGTGATGATGCATTAATTAATTTTAGAAATGGTACTGTATATTTAGATTTTGATCGTAGAGGAACTTCCTTTAAAGAAACCATTTTAGTAGCTATTCGCGACGTAGAATCTTCATCTGTTCATGCCATTGTGGCAAATGTTGCACCAGAAAATCTAGTAACAATATCAGATATTGCCAAGCGGCTAAATAAGAAAAGGCAAGTGGTTTCATTATGGATTAAAGGTGAAAGAAGAAAATCTATTACATTTCCAAAACCGATAATGAAATTGTCTGATTGTTCACCTCTGTGGAAATGGAGCGAAGTAAGCCAATGGCTTTACCAAAACCGAATAATAGATGATAAAAACATCGTGAATCAGGCCATTTTTATTGAAGACTTAAATGCCTCATTAGAGGTCAGGGGTGTTAATAAAAAATTACGTGAAGAGCTATTAAAAGAAATTGGAACTCTTAAGGTTAAAGAGATTATGCTGCAGAATTTTGAAAATCATAATACACATAGTCCACAAACAACAATGAGGACGAAATAAATAATCCCAAGAATGATGTGCTTAAAAATCAACGCGTCAAGGCAGCAATTCCACCTGTATATTATCTTCCACTATTCTGACAGAAAAAATGGGTACATCCACAAAGGCAGGCGGGGCAGTGACTTCTCCCGTTTTAATATTAAATTTTGCGCCATGTAAAGGACAGGTAATTTGATTATCGATAATGCATCCTTCGGAAAGAGGAAAATCCTCATGGGTACAACGATTTTCTATGGCAAAATATTCGCCTTCGAGATTAAATAATACAATCGGGGTACCATTAATAGTAATGGCCTTGTGGCCTCCCGGTGGGATTTCATTGATTTTAGCGAAATGGATCCATTTGGACATTTAAGATGCTCCGTGGCGTTGCAACCCCTGCCTCCAAAGCGGGCAGAGGGATTTCTAAAACATATTTAACTGTAACTTTGCTACTTCACTCATGCGATCGCGGGTCCAAGGGGGTTCCCAGACTAACTCCACAGCAACCAAAGTGACATTGGGGATTTGTAATATTCGATCTTGAACGGTTTGTGGAAAAGTCTCAGCGACTGGGCAAGCGGGTGAAGTGAGGGTCATTTGAATACGCACTTCACCCTCATCATTCGTATTAAGCGAATAAATTAAACCTAAATCATAAATGTTAACAGGAATTTCTGGATCATAAATATCTTTCAGTACTTCAGTTACTTTATCCTTCAGTACATCTATGACGTTATCTTTAAGTACTTCTGTTGCATTTTCTTTTAATGTTTCCATTATTTACTCCGTTGAAGCTTTTTTTTTGCTGCCTTTAAGAGCAGAAAGTAAGGTGTGCCAGGGGAGGGTGGCGCATTTAACTCGTGCTGGGAAGGCTCGCACGCCAGAGAGTGCTGCTAGTTTCCCTAAACCCGTTAAGGACTCAATTGGGATGCTGTCCTCTGTGATCAGTGTTTGCAGTTTTTCAAATAACAGGGCAGCTTCTTCTAGGGTTTTTCCAATTAAGATTTCAGTCATTAATGAAGCAGAGGCTGTTGAAATAGCACAGCCATTCCCTTGAAAACAGGCTTCAACAATGCGCTTATTGTGTTTAAAATCTGCATCTTCTTTAACCTCTTTTATCTTCAGAAACAACTGAATTTTATCACCGCAGAGAGGATTGTATCCTTCTGCAGAATGGCTGGCCTCATGAAGGGTAGAAAAATTTCTGGGCTCGGTACCATGATCGATAATCAATTCTTGATACAATTGTTTAATATCCATTATAATTTTTCTCCTATCATTTCTGCCTTCTGTTCTGCTATTTTACTTCTATTTCTACTTTTATTTATATTGAAAATATTTTGAACTTGTTCCAGAGCATAGGCTAATTGGCTAATATCTGCTTCACAATTGTACAGCCCGAATGAAATGCGAGTGCTAGCAGGAACATCAAAAAAATTCATCAGTGGCATGGCACAATGATGGCCAGCTCTTAGTGCCACCCCTTCTTGATCAGCAATGGTTGCAATGTCATGAGGATGAATGTTGCCCATGGTGAAAGCAAGCATACCGAAACGAGATTGGGGGTTACCTAAAATTTGAATGTCGGGAAAGCCCTTAAGCATTTTTTTTGTTAATTGCAGTAATCTTTGTTCATGTTGATGGATGGCCACCCTATCTAGATGGCTTAGGTAATCTAGCGCCGCGCCCAAACCTATTGCTGCAGCAATGGGTGGAGTGCCTGCTTCAAATTTAAAGGGCAGTTCATTATATTGGGTCTCTTGCATGCTAACTTTTAATATCATATCGCCCCCACCTTGATAAGGTGGAAGCTGTTCTAACCAATGGGCTTTTCCATATAAAACCCCGATTCCCGTTGGCCCGTATAATTTGTGACCTGAAAAGGCATAGAAATCGCAATTGAGATCCTGTACATCAATATTAAGATGCGGTGCTGACTGTGCTCCATCAATAAATACAGGGATGCCTTTTGCATGTGCTTTTTCAATGATCATCTTAATTGGGTTCAAGGTGCCGATGGCATTAGAAACATGCGTCAAGGCAAGGATTTTAGTGCGTTTGTTTAGAAGTACATCGAAAGTCGATAGATCCAAATCCCCATTCTGATTGAGTGGAATATATTTTAAAATTGCCCCGTTGCGCTTAGCTAACATTTGCCAAGGTACAATATTGGCATGATGCTCCATTTCAGAAATCAGAATTTCATCATTAGGGCCAATAAAAGCTTCCCCAAAACAACGAGCGACGAGATTAATTGCTTCGGTTGTGCCTCGTACAAATATACATTCTCGTGCTTCATTGGCATTTAGGAATTTTTGAACTTTAAGGCGCGTTTCATCATAAGCTTGGCTTGCTGTTTCACTTAAATAATGGAGTCCACGATGCACATTAGCGTTCTGTGTGGAATAATAATGTTGCAAACTTTCTATTACAACTTTTGGTTTTTGAGTAGTGGCGGCAGAATCTAAATAGGCAAGACGTTTTCCTCGAACACTTTGATGCAAAATGGGGAAATCCTGTCGGATTTTGTCAATGTGGATTTCTTCAATGTTCATAGATCAAGTTCTCTGTTCATTTATCATATTCTCTAATAAAACCTGTAATGGTGGATGTGGTATTTTGTGAATGACAGGTTGTAGAAATGCCTGAATTAACATTTGCATGGCATCTGATTTTGAAATGCCCCGGGCTTGTAGATAAAATAGGGCATCTTCGTCTATATGCCCGACGGTTGCGCCATGCGAACATTGAATATTGCCATTATAGATTTCCAGTTGTGGTTCTGTATGGGCTTGTGCTTTGCGGCAGAGCAGCAAATTTTTATTTTCTAAACGTGCATCTGTGCCTTGGGCTATTTTATCGACTATTATTTTGCCGATAAAATTGAAACGAGATTCATCTTGCAATACCGCTCGGGCTAAGATACGGCTTTGGCAATTAGCTACTTTATGATGCATATTTAATTCAATATTGACTTGTTCACTGTTTTTAGGTGTCATTAAAAGATTAAAATCTGAATAAGCCTTTTGGCCAGCCAATTCTATAGCAATATTGGTTTTATAAGAACTAGAACCAAAACTTGCTAAAAAACCTCGATATTCACTTTGACTGCCTTGCAGAACATTTACTTGGGCAATTTTTGGGCTTCCGCAAGCGTGCTGAGTCATAATGCAATGATCTATTTTCGCCTCGTTTTTTAGGTTGATCAGGGTATTGGTTTGTACTAAACGCAGTTCAGCATGATGTGCATCACTTAAGCGCTTATCGACTCCTAAGCCGACATGGTATTCGATAATAGAAGCAGAAGCTTCCTCTTCAGCTAGAATTGAAATTTGAGTTGAAAGAGGATGAGTTGTGTCATGATGTGTATCATGATGAGGATCTATATCAGAGGTTTTAGAGATTTCATAGGCTTTAGAGGCTTCATAGGTTTCATAGGCTTTAGAGGTTTCAGAGATTTTAGGGGTTTTAGAGGTATCAGAGAGATCATTCAAGATATCGTTAGCACCATAAATATAAATTAAATAAATAAGCTGCGGTTCTGCATTTGTTTTTGGGATGATTAGAGATAAATGCGAATTTTGCTTAGTTGTCGATACGCCAATAGGGCTCTTAGAGGGGGCACTTAGCAATAATCCATTATAAAATATCCATTGAGAAGCGCTTTGAATAGCTTCATCAGTGCTCAGGAGTCTGGATAAGCCCGCTTTCGATAATAATTCTGCCACAGGCGAATCAGAATGCAAATAATGCAAATCCGGTTTTTTAATGCTGGCATTTGAAACCGTTTTCGAATCCTCTAACTCTAATGTTGGCATATTCATGCGGGCTCTCCTAACCAACAATAGCCCTTACTTTCAAGGGTATGTGCCAAGGTTTTATCGCCACTCAAGATCATTTTCCCTTCAGATAAAACATGAATATAGTCTGGCTCAATATAATCTAAAAGGCGTTGATAATGAGTAATTAATAATATGGCGCGATCAGGTTTTCGCTGCGACAGGATGCCCTCAGCAACTAATTTTAATGCATCAATATCAAGTCCGGAATCGGTTTCATCCAATATGGCTAGCTTGGGTTCTAATAAAGACATTTGTAATATTTCATTGCGTTTTTTCTCTCCACCCGAAAACCCATCATTTACTGGTCGATACAATAAATCTTCTGGCATTTTCAGTAAAGCTAATTTCTCTTTGACTATTTTTAAAAAATCAACAGCATCGATAGGTGGCAATTGATGCGCTTTTCGAATCGCATTTAAAGAAGATTTTAAAAAATGAATGTTGCTAACGCCCGGAATGGCAACCGGATATTGAAAGCCTAAAAATAAGCCAAGGCATGCACATTCTTCCGGAGAGAGCTCCAGGAGATCTTGCTCCAAAAAACGTATCGAACCTTGTTGTACCTGATAACCTTCTTTGCGTGCCAGGACATTGGCGAGCGTACTTTTACCTGAACCATTCGGCCCCATAATGGCATGGACTTCACCGGCTTTAAGCGTAAGGTTCAGACCTTGAAGAATCATTTTATCGGAAACAGCCACATGTAGATCTTGAATATTTAATATGACATTCGCATTAGACGCATTAGAGTTTGACATGGTTATTTTTCCTATTCACTTTTTAAGTTTCCTATCCCATTTTCTATCAAAAACGGGGATATGGGCGGGCGGATACAACGGTCCGCACCTCAATATACCCTTGTATTTCATCCGATGGAACCTTCTAAACTCACTCCAATAATTTTGTGCTTCAACTGCAAATTCCATCGGTAATTCTTTAAATACTTGTTTACAAAAACCATTCACGATCATTGAAACTGCATCTTCTGCGCTCAAACCGCGTTGTCGGCAATAAAATAATTGATCTTCACTAATTTTTGAGGTGGTTGCTTCATGCTCTACTTGGGCAGTTGGATTTTTTACTTCAATATAAGGAAAAGTATGCGCGCCACATTGATCTCCCATTAATAAAGAATCACATTGGGTATAATTTCGCGCATCTTCCGCGCTTCGGATGAACTCTGCACTAAACCACGATAAGCTATTTTGGCCGCGGCCTGCAGAAATACCTTTGGAAATAATAGTACTGCGGGTGTTTTTACCAATATGAATCATTTTGGTGCCGGTATCTGCTTGTTGATAATTATTGGTTAAGCAACAGAATAAAATTCACCGACCGAATTATCGCCTTGCAAAATAACACTGGGATATTTCCAAGTAATCGCAGAACCTGTTTCAATTTGTGTCCAAGAAATTTTAGAATCTTTTGCCTCGACAGATCCGCGTTTGGTCACAAAATTATAAATGCCGCCCTCGACCTTCTTTATCACCAGGATACCAATTTTGCACGGTTGAATATTTAATTTGCGCATTATCTAAGAGCAACTAATTCAACCACGGCAGCATGCAATTGATTTTCATCACGCATAGGTGCTGTGCAACCTTCTAAATAACTCACATAACTATCTTCTTCCGCAATAATCAACGTTCGTTCAAATTGTCCGGTTTTTGCTGCATTAATGCGAAAATAAGTGGATAATTCCATGGGGCAACGCACGCCTTTTGGAATATAACAAAATGATCCATCACTAAATACCGCAGCATTTAAAGCTGCAAAAAAATTATCGCTATAAGGAACGACAGTACCCTAAATATTGTTGGATTAATTCGGGATGTTTTTGTACCGCTTCTGAAAAAGAACAAAAAATAACACCCACTTCTGCTAATTTTTCTTTAAAAGTAGTGGCGACAGAAACGCTATCAAATACTGCATCAACTGCAACACCAGCTAAGCGTTCTTGTTCATGTAATGGAATACCTAATTTTTCATAGGTTTTTAGTAATTGCGGATCGACTTCATCTAAACTTTTTAATCTTTGGCATTGATTTTGGTGCAGAATAATAAATAATATCTTGATAATCAATGGGCTCATAATGCACATGTGCCCAATGCGGTTCTTTTAATGTTAGCCAATGATCGATAAGCTTTTAAGCGCCATTCCAACATAAATTCAGGTTCATTTTTTTTCGTTGAAATTAGACGAATCACGTCTTCTGTTAACCCTGGAGGCAGGGCATCGGATTCTATGTCGGTTATAAATCCCGCAGAATACTCTTTTTCAAGGATTTTAATGACTTCTGGTTGAGAGGCCATGGGGTTCTCCTTGGGTGGTTTGTGCTGTAACTGTCGTAGATGCTGTGGAGGTTGCAATCGATATCTTTGTTGTGAGTGATTTCAGACTTGAATGTGCTTTTCTGATTGCTTGTTGGGTTGGAATTGTTGGTTGAATTGTGCCAATCTTTATATCTGAATGCTTTATACCAGAATGCTTGACTAAATCGGATAGTTTAACTTTAGATAATGCATCTGTGATGATTTGATTGATCTGTAACCAAGGTGTGCGAATGGCACATTGTGTTTCCGAGCTACAATGCAAATGTCCTAAATTACATTCAGTAATCGCGATTGGACCTTCTAGGGCCTGGATTAAGTCTACTATAGAAATATTTTCTGGTTGCATCGCTAATTGATACCCCCCTTTAGTGCCGCGTATAGAATTTAAAAATTGAAATTTAGTTAAAATTTTTAATAATTTTGAAACAGTAGGTAATGCAAGATGAGTATGTTGGGCAATTTCTCTTGCCTGTGATATATAATCAGAGTCATCAATAGATACCTCTGCAATATAGGCCATGATGACAACCGCATAATCTGTGAGCTTTGAGATTCTTACCATATCATTAGTGACTCGTCGCTATCCAATCTTAAAACAGGAAGACAATAAACAAAAAACTGTATAAATAACTAGCTATTTAAACTCTATTAATAATATTAGTAGCAAAATGAGTAATTAGAACATATTTCTAGTTACCAATTAGGACTAAAATAGTACTAATTAAAGCCAAACAGAAAACATTATAATCTATTTCTGGCTAGTATCAAATACTCGAAGGAGGTTAGAGCAAAGCCTATAGTGAATATACCAATTCATAAATTTTTGATTTATTATCTTATCTCGTTATAAAATAGCTATTATTAATATAAATAAGACTTGTTTTTTGTTAGATAGTATACTTAATATTGCATATTCCCAATCAATAGGTTTGGATGTTAGAATCAAAATTTATAGTGAATTTTTGTTAATAGGATAAAGATCAATGACCGAAAAAACAGATTTCCCAGATATACCAGAAGACTCAGGATCCGAAGAAAATACAGATTCTGAAACACCTACATTTGAGTTGGGCGGCCTCGATCCCTTAGCAGAGCTACCTGTTATCCCCGAGCCTCCCGCAGAACCTGTTATTGTTCCTTTGCCTTATGTAGCCCCTGAAATTATAGTGGATAAAATGCAGGCTCTTATTCAACAAAAGAAGGATGAAGCTGCGGAACGTGAGCGTTTAGCCTCTATGCCAAAACAACCCTATAGAAGAGAAGAACCTCGAGTTGGAAGAAATGATCCTTGTCCTTGTGGCAGTGGAAAAAAATATAAAAAATGCCATATGGGTAAAGATTTAGATGCTGCATAAGTAGAAGGTAATATTAGGTTTCCCATGTTTCTAGTAGTAGCATTTTACAACTTTATTTCTTTAGATGATCTTCCGCGTTTACAAGCTGATCTTAAAAGCATTTGCCAAAAAAATTCCATCTTTGGTACTATTCTGCTTGCAAAAGAAGGGATCAATGGTACAGTAGCGAGTACTGAAGAAGGGATTAAGGCATTGGTGCACTTCTTAGAATCGAATCATTATTTTAAGAATGATAATGCAAATATTGCAAATAAAGCAGAAAGCACATCTGCAAACAAAAAAATGGAATTTAAATATTCCAAAGCCATGCGTTTGCCCTTCAAGAAAACCAAGGTCATTATTAAAAATGAAATTGTGACATTGGGCTTGCCGGAAATCAATCCTCTTAAAAATACAGGGCATTATGTTGCTGCAGAAGCTTGGAATGATTTGATTTCAGAGGAAGAAGTATTGGTTATTGATACCCGCAATGCATTTGAAGTAGAGTTAGGATTGTTTCAAGGCGCAATCAATCCGGAAACTCAAAAATTTAGTGATTTCCCCAGTTTTGTGCAAAACCATATAATTCCCAAAATCCCCAAGAAAAACAAAAAAATTGCCATGTTTTGCACGGGTGGTATTCGCTGTGAAAAGGCTTCTGCGTATTTAATAGAACAAGGATTTCATGAGGTCTATCAATTGGAAGGAGGTATATTAAAATATCTTGAAAAAATTCCAAAAGAAAATAGCCTCTGGAATGGTGAATGCTTTATTTTTGATAATAGGATCATATTAAAGAAAGAAGCGATCGTTAGTCGGGAGCCAGATGCAGAACTGCAAGAATAACTTGCTGACATCCACTCCTCTTCCAGCACCTTCGACCCCTCCAGCACCAGCGAATATCGGTGTAACAGTACGAGTAGTGCCCAATGCGGGACCCTATCCTTTTTCGGAAGCGTTACAAACTCGCCCACGCAAAAATACTGCTTAGCAGAAAAGGGATTTGCAGAGAAAGGTGTCAAATCTTGACATTTGACACCTTTCTATCTTTTGCTATTCATTACGCTGCAAAACATATAAGCGCCCATCAATCGGCTTACCTTCATGTTCCCTAGGAACAATAGCTTCTTCTAATTCAATGGTTAATTGGTTGGCATCAGCCAAGCGATGAACATAATCCGAGGCATGTGCATAACGTCCGCTTGGCTTTAATAAATAATCATCTGTTTCGTTATTGATATTTTCTGTTGTAAAAACGAACCTTCCTTTGGGTCGCAATGCTGCTGTAATTCCTTGAAAAATATTTTCTAAATTGCCTAAATAAACTAAAACATCTCCTGCAACGATTAAATCAAAGGGTTGAAATGCGGAATTATTTATTTTGAGATCATTTAAATAATCTTGAATATCAGCAACCACTACAGATTCGTACGCTCCTAAAGCTTTAGCTTTTTCTACCATTTTAGGTGACAGATCCACACCAATAAGTTCAATTGCCAGATCACGAAAGTAGACCCCGCATAAACCCGTTCCGCAGCCTAAATCTAATATTCGACCAGCAGGACTTTGCGGAGATCTGCATCTGCCTATTGCATTCCGTAATAGCCCTGGAACCTTATAGTGGAGTTTTTCTTTAACATGAAGATCATAATAATCTGCATATTGGTCGAATAGCTCGGTAATATATTGCTTGGGGGCGTTGTCTTCAGATTGAATACCTTTTAATGCCATGACCATATGTTTGGCAGTATCGTTATTAGGCTGTAGCATTAATGCTTGTTCGAAATGAAACAGCGCTTTTTCATGATTTTCTTGGCGCAAATACAGAACAGCCAGATTATGATGATTTTCACCAAGATTTTCTAGATTTTTGTTACCGGGTTTTTCTAGGTGAATAGAGGTTGAAGCATTTAACAATTTTTCAAAATAGGGGATAGCTTCTGCCACATGGCCAAGCGCTAAATGCGCATGAGCAATATAATATAGGGGGGTTGAGTCAGCATCAGTGCTGCAGTCTGTTATTGAATTTTGTAGATGCGTTAATGCCGCTTCAAAATTGCCTTCTTCAAAATAAATAAGACCCAAATTAAAATGAGCAATAGCATGTTTGGGCAATAATCTTAAAACTTCCCGATAGTGAATAGAAGCGGCTTTAAATTGATTTTTTTGTGCTAAGCCATGAGCCAGATTATAATGCGCTTCCCAATAATCTGGGTTTATTCTTAAGGCTTTTTCAAAATAGGGGATTGCATCATCAAATAAATTTTCTAGATATAGTAACCGTCCTAAGTTATTATAACCTTCTGCGTGGTGCGGGTCGAGTCTTAGAGCTTGATGTAAATATTGTTTTGCTTTTTCAAATTGCCCTAAAGATAAATAGATATTGCCCAGATTAATATAGGGGGCAACCTGCTTAGGGTCCATAACTAAAGCTTTTTCAAAACAATGAGCTGCTTGTTCAAAATCTTTAAGTTTTATATATTCAAGACCCGCGGCATTGAGTTGCTCCAATGTTAGCTTATTGTCTGTCATTCTGTAACCGTCATTACTCTAATATCGGCAGCTGGCTCCAACCATAACACCATCATTTCTTGGAAAAACAGAAACTTGCCATTCGTTTTCAACCAGACAATCAGAATCATGAACGGCTTTACAGCTTAAAAAAGCAATACTCCATCCCAAAACCACTTGAGAAGTGTAGTGGGCATCAAAGTTAATTCTAGCCAACCCAGGCATAATAGAAATCCCGTATAGAAGCGCTTTAGCAAGGGGTTGATCGATCATCATGGCTGCTGTAATAAAAGGCGTTGCACCCCAATAGGTATGCCCACTAACAGACATGCGATATTTAAAAGGTTGCCATTTGGAGGGGAGGTTCATAATGGGTCTACCGGCACCTAGAACTTTGGCAAGTGTGGCCTGAAGTGGGGTTCCTACTAAAAAACTTCGGAAACTTCTGTAACCCCAGGTATAAATAATATCGGCAGCCAAGGATTGATCTCGCCAATAACCTGCACCAATGGCTAGAGCATAAACAGAGAGTGCTTGAAATGTAAAAGAGCCAAAGGTATTGAAGGGTCTAAAAATATCATCGGTACGATTATTTCGTATTTGCGTTTGATATTGATTGCGAATGGCTAAATCTAAATTCGTGTTAGCTAAGATACCTGCAGCAACAAAATAGTTGCCAAAGATTAATAAATTATTGGTACTGTAAAATACGCAGTAATCTCTTTTTACATCACAAACGAGATTATCCATCCATTCATAACGAAAATAGGGAGCGTTGATTCGTGTTGTACAATCATCGGTATAAGTGTAATCAGAGCAGGGAAAAGCATATGAAGAAGCATATAAAGGCGATATTTGCATTAAAGAAATAATAAAAACAATTAATATTGAGCGTTTACAAATTTTCAAATCCATGCTGAGTCCTAATGGTATACCTAAATTAAGTCTATAAAATGTTTATTTTATAACAAAAACTGAGGTGATGAAAGGGCATAAAGGTAAAAACGGTGCAGTAACTAACTATAAGCCAAATAGATAAGTGCGACCTTAATGCCCAATATTACCTAATTCTACATTTATTTTTTAATCCCGCCCTTTGTTAATTCCCTTGGATCGAGTAATTTTTCCAATCTTTCAATGGGGATATCCGTCATTTCCTTTGCTACCTCTAAAATAGAACGTTTTTCTTGATAAGCCCGTTTTGCAATGGATGCTGCCTTCTCGTAACCTATGATTGGATTTAAGGCAGTAACCAAAATAGGATTTTGCATTAAAAGGGTTTGAATATGTTCTTTATTGACTGTAAAGCCTGCTATTGCCTTATCTGCTAATAACCTTGCACTGCTGCTTAATAACAATAGATTTTGCAGAATATTATAAGCAATAACAGGTAGCATGGTATTTAGTTGGAAATTACCGGCCATTCCGCCTAAAGTAATAGTCAAATCATTACCGATGACTTGTGCAGAAGCACTGCAAACGGCTTCTGGGATAACCGGATTGACTTTTCCAGGCATGATACTACTACCCGGTTGAATAGCAGGCAAAACAATTTCCGCAAACCCCACAATGGGACCACTATTCATCAAACGAAGATCATTTGAAATTTTAGTCAAGCTGACGGCTAACACTTTAAGTTGTCCTGAAAGTTCCACCACCGTATCTTGCGAACTTAAGGCTTCGAAATAATTCGTTTTTTGGGAAAAAGGTAATGCACAGCGTTCAGAAAGCAACACAATCACTCGATTGGCAAATTCAGGATGCGCATTCACCCCCGTACCCACTGCGGTACCCCCCAAGGCCAATGCACAAAGTCTTGGCATAGTGGCTTCTACTCTCTGAATGCCATGACGAATTTGTGCAGCCCAACCGCTTAATTCTTGGCCTAAAGTTAGGGGTAGGGCATCCATTAAATGAGTACGGCCAGTTTTGGTTAAATGGGAAAATTCATGCGCTCTTTTTTCTATAGTAAGGGCAAGATGGTTCAGTGCCGGGATCAATTGTTGCTGTATCTCTATGCAACAACTGATATGAATGGCAGTCGGGATGACATCATTACTACTTTGACCCATATTAACATGATCATTAGGATGAATGTTCAAATTAGATCGCAAACTCGCCAGTCGTGCAATCACTTCATTGGCATTCATATTGGTACTGGTGCCTGATCCTGTTTGAAAGACATCAATGGGAAAATGCGCATCATATTGTCCGGTTGCGACGCTGTCTGCTGCATCCATAATTGCTTTGGCAATATCAATATCTAATAATTTAAGATCGAGATTGGCCTTGGCACAAGCGCCTTTAATATACGCTAAAGCTTTTACAAATGGTTTTGGAATAATTAAATCGCTCACTGGAAAGTTTTCTAGCGCTCGCATGGTTTGGGCACCATATAAGGCATCTTCGGGTACTTCTAATTCCCCAAAACTGTCTCTTTCCTTTCGGGTTTTTAATGGGTCTGTTTTGTGCTGTTTGTCTTTGTGTTGTTTGTCTTTGCCCTTGTCTTCCATATAGGCTCCTCTTTCCTTTGGGACTGTCTTCTTTTAGACAGCTTTTTATGCCGTTTTTAGGCAACCTTTTTAGCCAGTCCTCGCAACACATAATGCAGAATCCCACCATGCCGGTAATATTCCATTTCTTTAGGCGTATCAATACGCAGTAATGCGGTAAATGTTTTCTTGGCGCCTTTTTCATCCACTGCTTCCACCGTAATTTTTGCATGGGGGCTTAAATGGGAAAGAGAAAGATTAAAGGTTTCATGGCCAGAGAGTCCTAATGATTCGGCATTTTCTTCTCCCAAAAATTGTAATGGCAGTACGCCCATGCCAATTAGATTAGAACGATGGATACGTTCAAAACTTTCGGCAATAACAGCAGAAACACCCAATAAACGGGTTCCTTTTGCTGCCCAATCTCGGGAAGAACCGGTACCATATTCTTTGCCTGCAATGATGATCAAAGGACAGTGATCTTTTTGATAACGTATCGAAGCATCAAAAATTGACATTTTCTCATTTGTTGGGAAATAAAGCGTTGCACTGCCTTCACTCCCTGGAACCAGAAGATTACGAAGACGAATATTGGCAAAGGTGCCTCGCATCATCACTTCATGATTACCTCTTCTTGAACCATAAGAATTAAAATCTTTGGGTTCTATGCCAAGTGATATTAAATACTGACCCGCAGGACTTTTTTCTGCAATATCACCGGCAGGTGAAATATGATCAGTCGTAACGGAATCCGGTAATAAAGCAAGCACACGTGCATTTTTAATGTCATGGATAGGAGCGGGTGTCATTTCCATGCCATCGAAAAAGGGAGGGTTTTTAATATAGCTTGATTCTTTATCCCATTGAAATAATTCGCCATGTGGAATTTTTAAATCTTGCCATTCTTTATCACCTGTAAATACCGATCCGTAACGATGGGTAAACATACTGCCATCAATGGATTCGCGCATCACTTTTTGAATTTCGACACGAGAAGGCCAAATATCTTTTAAAAATACTGGTTTTCCAGCAGAACTGGTACCGATAGCTTCCTTAAAGAAATCGATTAAAACATTGCCTGCCAAGGCATAAGCAACTACTAATGGAGGAGAGGCTAAAAATGCATTCCGCACTTCCGGATGAATACGGCCTTCAAAATTACGATTGCCTGAAAACACAGCGGAAACAGATAGTTTACCCGCTTCAATGGCTTGACTAATTTCGGGTAATAAAGGACCTGAATTACCAATACAGGTCGTGCAACCATAACCCACCAAGTTAAATCCTAATTTATCTAATGGTTCGATAAGCCCTGCTTTTTGATAATAATCTGTCACCACTTGAGAGCCTGGAGCAAGGCTTGTTTTTACCCAAGGTTTCGACATCAAGCCAAAATCAAGCGCTTTTTTAGCCAATAAACCAGCGGCAATCATCACCTCTGGGTTGGAGGTGTTTGTGCAACTGGTAATGGCAGCAATAACTACTGCACCATGATCTAGGGGGTAAGTTTTATCGTTGAGTTTAACATTTTGAGGTTTGCTTTGTAATTGCTGGGAAGTAATGTGCTGTTCAATGTCTGTTTTAGCTTTACTTAAACTGATGCGATCCTGTGGACGTTTAGGTCCAGCAATACAAGGTTCAACCGAATTTAAATCCAGGAAAAGGTGGTCACTATACTCTGCTTCTGGGCTGTCTTTGGTTCTAAAAAACCCTTGAGCTTTGGCATAGGCCTCAACTAAATTGACATGTGACTCTTCTCTGCCAGTTAAACGCAAATAGGAAAGGGTTTCTTGATCGATTGGGAAAATGCCGCAGGTTGCCCCGTATTCAGGGGACATATTGGCAATCGTTGCACGATCCGCTATGGGAAGATTATCTAAACCTTCTCCATAAAATTCAACAAATTTACCCACCACATTTTTCTTGCGTAACATTTCAACAACCGTTAATACCAAATCGGTTGCCGTTGTGCCTTCCTTCATGCTTCCAACCAATTTAAAACCTAAAACTTCTGGAATCAGCATGGTGATGGGTTGTCCTAACATAGCGGCTTCGGCTTCGATACCTCCAACCCCCCAACCTAAAACCCCTAAGCCATTAATCATGGTGGTGTGAGAATCGGTACCGACTAAAGTGTCTGGGGACGCGACTAATTTGCCTTCTTTTTCTTCTGTAAACACAACGGAAGCCAAATATTCTAGATTGACTTGATGCACAATCCCTGTGCCAGGTGGGACCACTCGAAACTTTTCAAAAGCGGTTTGTCCCCAACGTAAAAAGACGTAACGTTCTTCGTTGCGCGAAAATTCTTTGTGTACGTTCTTCTGAAAGGATTGATTATTACCGTAATAATCAACCATAACGGAATGATCAATAACCAATTCTACGGGAGAGAGGGGATTAATTTGACTGGGATTTCCTTTTAAGTGGGTCATCGCCTCGCGCATGGCAGCTAAATCGACCACGGCAGGAACGCCGGTGAAATCTTGCAAAATAACTCGACTGGGTGTAAAAGCAATTTCATCTTCGGAGGCTGTTTTGGCTGACCAATTAATAATGGCCATGATATCTTTTGAGGTAATGTTAAAACCATCTTCTTTGCGTAATAAATTTTCTAATAAAATTTTTAAGGAGAAGGGCAAACGCTGGATATTATGTTCTTTGGGAAGACGATTGAGATCATAAAATTCATAGGATTCACTACCAACTTTGAGAGTTGAGCGACTATTAAAGCTGTTGCCTTTACCATTGCCATGGCTGTTATTTGATGGGGTAGACGAAGACATGCAAAATACTCCTTTTATTAATGTTTCCTAAATCCTTTTACAATAATAGAGTGTAGCTGTTAATGATTAGCAACACTAGGGTCAATTTGGAGGCCAATTTGTATCCAGTTCGTTCAGGCCGCTGGCGTTATGTTGCCACAAAAGATCGCGCTGCCAGATATTCTTTAGTGGTGCTATATGGTAGGATTTATCGATCATTCATTCTCAACTTGATGGGTATAAGTTAAGTAGTCATTAGATATAGGTCTTTAACGAACCTCTAGCGGTTCATAAGATACCATCGTTCGTTCATTACATATATAGTGTTAACAAAGGATCAGGTACATATGATAGAATTATCTAAGAAACCAGAAACAATTTTAAAAATATTCGAATTGTGGCTGGTGACATCAGAAAAGACCTTTTTTCAAATATTGCCTTTTACCTTGCTCTTTGTGTTTATAAACATGGTAAAGGCTTTATTTGCTAGTTTTATTAACGAGTCAGATCCCAAAATAATACATTTATCCTTTTATTTGGTTTCTGGTATATTGGGTGTTTTTGCATTTGCCTGCATGGGATATAAGGTGTTTTCACTCTTAGTGGAGAAAAAAGAACTCCCCTTCAAAGCTATTATTTCCAGTGGACTCAGACGGATTATCCCCATTATATTGACGAATCTTCTGGTAATATTGGTCTTGCTACCTATTGCAATTGTGTTTCTTCCTCCCTTATTTTCAACGGGCGAACCATCAAAGGCATCTGCCATTTTAACTCTTTTATCGATGTTAATATATTCTTTTGCCATTTTATATGCATTTTATCTCGTGGTGAAATTATGTTTGGTTCTAATATTGGCTTGTATCCCAGGTAAAGGCGCATGGGAGTCTATTGCAGATAGCGCAAACTTGGTCAAGGGGAATTTTTGGAGAGTCTTTATTCTCTTTTTCACCTCTATACTTATTTTTGCAGCAATTGCGATACTCATCCCCATATTACTTCCTGCAGAAGAACCACGAGTAAGGGAGGGTTTTTTTGCAATATTTATCCTCCCCTTTCTGCAACAAATATGGCTTGTTTTTGATGTTGTTTTATTAAACGATTTGCAAAAGAGGAAAGAGTTAAAGCCAGAGGTAATGACATCATAAGATACATAACTCTTGTTGATTAATTTAACTTATATCGGGAGTAGCGCTCTCCTATGATCTCAAGCCAAGCTATTTGATTGCTTGCCGATTGCTCCATTGGCCGCCCAAGAATGTCATTAATGAATTCTTCTTTCATTAATCGAGAATGGAAAACCAAATATAATAATTATATTAGATAACTTAATTGGCCATGTGCTTGACTTAGTTATGCATTGCATTAATTTGCTCAGTTTTGCCTTATAGTAATTATTATGGAAGTGATAGCGGAATAGTTAATCATATTAAGCAAATAACCAGATTTATTGAACTATTTTATGTTATGAGGGAATCTTTATTTAGCAGGATGCTATTTATGTTTGCCAGCACATGGAAAAAGCCTTTCTTATTGTCCCTAGTCCTTACTTTTAGCTTATTGATTTCAGGCTTAAGCTGGTCATTAGGAAATTCACAGGAAGCCATGAAAGCCATTATTTTTGAAGTGAATAAAATGAAAATGGTTCCTGACCAATTCGAAAATCATATAGAAAAAATTAAAAAATGCAAAAGAATGACATTTACAACCACAGATCCTATGGCTTTACGGAATCTGGTGAATACTTATATTGCGAGTGGAACGATGACCCAAGATGAAGCAGAAAAAATTGCTCATCAATACGATACCATTTATAGCATTCTTGGTATACGGGGGCAGAAATGTCATTATTCAATCAAAACGATGACGCAGCCAGAAAAAACATGGAAATGTAGTATTTCAGCGAAGGAATTGGAAAAAATAACCAATTTTTTTATGGCCATAACACATTATCAAACGAACATAGACGTACCGAGTTATCCATTAGCTACACAAGAGTGTCATTTGTAATTTGACAGTTTTCTCACGTTTCTATATCTAAGCCATCATAATCATATTATCATAGGTTGGTTAGATAGATTCAATTCCTTAAGGAGTTCACCTAACGGGAGGTATTGCGTCAATTTGGGGACTAGTCTCTAAGGCAGTAAGCAGATATAATAACTCTTTATTTTATTGTTTTAGTTGGTGGAGTAGCTTATATGGCAGTTGAAAGAACATTATCCATTTTAAAGCCCGATGCGGTTTCAAAAAACAGTATTGGCCAGATTATTAGCCGTTTTGAGGCATCAAAGCTCAAAGTGATTGCAGCAAAAATGTTGCATCTGCGTAAAGAACAGGCAGAAAAATTCTATGAAATTCACAAAGGTCGTCCTTTTTATAATGATTTAGTAAAGTTTATGAGCAGTGGTCCGGTATTAGTGCAGGTACTCGAAGGTGAAAATGCGGTGGTTTTAAACCGAGATATTATGGGTGCTACCAATCCTAAAGAAGCGAAGCCTGGAACGATTCGAGCTGATTTTGCTGCGAGTATCGATGAAAATGCGGTTCATGGTTCCGATAGCCCTGAAAATGCAAAAACCGAGATTGAATTTTTCTTTAAGCCTGAAGAAATTTTCTCAAGATAATTTGAGTATTTCTATGTCCAACGCAATTCTCCCACAGAAAATCAATTTACTGGATTTAGACATGAATGGTCTGATTCAGTTTTTTGTATCTATGGGAGAAAAGTCTTTTCGTGCGACTCAGGTTTTTAAGTGGTTACATCAGCGATGCTTAAATAATTTCGCAGAAATGACAGACTTAAGCAAAAGTCTAAGAGAAAGATTGCCTGAAATTTGTGAGATCAAGGCGCCTCAAATTGCACTAGAGACTTGTGCCAGCGATAGCACCCGAAAATGGTTAATGCAGTTAGAAGATGGCAATAAGATTGAAACCGTTTTTATACCTGAAAGGAACAGAGGCACATTATGTATTTCTTCACAGGTGGGTTGCGTTTTAAATTGCAGTTTCTGTTCTACTGGTAAACAAGGTTTTAATCGAAACTTGACCGTTTCAGAAATGATTGGTCAAGTTTGGCAAGCCAAGCGACGATTACTTGAGATATCAGCTGAGGCGTCTTTAGGCAAAATATCTTTAGATGAAGTAAACTCAAATCAATTTCTCATAGATGAAGCAGACGAAGATTCAGATAGCAGTGGAAACAATAGTAATAGTGGTAACGGCTCAGGTTATTGCAATACCATTACCAATGTTGTGCTGATGGGTATGGGTGAGCCATTATTAAATTTTGAAACTGTGGTAAAAGCTTTATCTGTTATGCGTCATGACTTTGGTTATATGCTTGCGAAACGTCGTGTGACTTTAAGTACTGCAGGGGTGGTTCCAAACATTGATCGCCTAAAAGAAGAGAGTGATGTAGCCCTGGCGGTTTCCTTACATGCGCCTAATGATGAATTACGTAATGTATTAGTACCCCTAAATAAAAAATATCCGATCACAGAGTTATTGGCCGCTTGCAAACGATATGTAGAACATGAAAAACGTCGTAAAATAACCTTTGAATATGTTATGTTGCAGGGCGTTAATGACAGCCCCGCATTGGCAAAGCAATTAGCTCAGATTTTAAAAGATGTGCCTTGTAAAATTAATTTAATTCCCTTTAATTCTTTCGATGGCATTGAATATGAACGCTCGCATCTGAAAACGATTGAAGCGTTTCAGTGGATTTTGGTTCAAGCAGGATATGTAACAACCATCCGTAAAACCCGCGGCATGGATATTGATGCGGCTTGTGGTCAATTAAAGGGACGAATCAGCGATAAGACTCGTAGAAATGAACGTTGGCTTGCAAAGCATCCAAAGGCTAAGGAGGGAGCAAAATGCATAAACATTCAAGTCAGCGCTTAAACTTGGGTAAACTTGTTGCTGCTCTTTTATCAAGCATTTGTGTAACAGCCTGTGCCCAACATTCATTGAAAGACTGTGCAAGATTAGAAACTAAACAGACTAGTAATGTATCATTAGCCCAAATGCAGGAATCATCCACAGAGCCAGAACATAAAAAAGCGGCATTAGTGAATATTGAATTAGGCTTAAATTATTTATCTTCGGAACAATTCGCCAGAGCCAAACATAAATTAATGCACGCAGCACAATTGGCACCTAACGCAGTAGAGCCTCATAGTGCTTTAGCCTACTTTTTTGAAAAAAGTGGGGATATTAAAGAAGCGGAACAAGAACATAAAAAAGCGCTGCGTTTGGGGGGGAATAAGGGGGCTGTATCTAATAATTATGCTGTGTTTTTGTATAAGCAGAATCGCTTCAAAGAAGCTAAACAGGCATTTCAGCGTGCCTTAGCAGACAAGCAATATGCCCATAGTGCAGAGGTTCATGAAAATGCAGGTCTTTGTGCTTTAAAATTATTTGATATGAAACAGGCAGAGCAATATTTTTATACGGCTGTTCGTCAAGATCCTAAACGTTCGCAGGCACTTTTAGAATTGGCCGCGATAAAAGTAAAACAACAAAATTTAAAAGAAGCGGAAGATTTACTATGGCGTCATAAATCTCTAGTAGGTTTATCAGAAAAATCGCTTCTATTAAACAATGAGCTTGCAACTCTTCAAAAGGAATCTAACAAACAAGGTGGAACAAAAATATGACAGCTCGTATTCAAGGGCTTAAGGGCATGCCCGATATTCTCCCTATAGAAACACCTTTATGGCAACAATTAGAATCCAAGTGGCGGGAATTGATGCTTTCTTATTGTTATGAGGAAATTCGTTTGCCCATATTAGAAAAGACCTCTCTTTTTAAACGTTCGATTGGTGAGGTGACCGATATTGTCGAAAAAGAAATGTTTACCTTTTTGGATCGGGATTCTGAAAGTATTACCCTGCGACCGGAAGGAACCGCCAGTTGTGTGCGAGCAGGTTTAGAACATGGTTTACTATATAATCAAATTCAACGTCTCTGGTATATGGGTCCTATGTTTCGTTATGAAAAACCACAGAAGGGCAGATATCGGCAATTCTATCAATTGGCAATAGAGGCCTTTGGCTTAGAAGGACCGGATGTTGATCTCGAACAAATTTTGATTATAGCCCGTTTTTTGAAAAAACTAGGCGTATATGAAGCGGTTACCTTACAAATTAATAGCCTAGGTTCCAAAAGCAGCCGAGATCAATACCGAGCGCAATTAATAGAATATTTTGAAAAATACAGGAATGATCTCGACGAAGATAGTCAAAGACGTTTAAAAACGAATCCTCTGCGTATCCTAGACAGTAAAAATCCAGCCATGGCTAATATTATTAACGAAGCGCCTAAAAGTATCGATACCTTGTTACCAGAAGACCGGCAGCATTTTGAACGTTTCCAGGACTTGTTAAGTGCAACTGGGGTTGCCTATGAAGTGAATCCTTGCTTGGTGCGTGGACTCGATTACTACAATCGTACCGTGTATGAATGGGTATCCGATAAACTCGGAGCTCAAAATACGGTATGTGCGGGGGGACGCTATGATGGGTTAGTAGAACAATTAAGTGGTAAAGCGGGGCCTGCTGTAGGTTTTGCTGCTGGTATTGAAAGATTGATATTATTGCAACAAACCTTAGGGCTAGAGCATGATAATTCCATGGATGCTTTTTGTATTTGTGTGGGGACTGAAGCTGAAAATAAGGGTTTTATGCTGGCTGAAAAATTAAGAGATCAATTCCCTGGTTTCAAAATTTTAGTCAATTGTGGTGGGGGAAATATTAAAAATCAATTTAAACGCGCCGATAAAAGTCAGGCCAAAGTTGCTTTTATTTTAGGTGAAAACGAGTTAAAGACAGAATCGGTAGGCGTTAAATTTTTAAGGGAGGAGCGTTTGCAATTATTGCTGCCCTTGAAAGAATTGGATCCATTTGTACAACAATATTTTTATGAATCATGAGGAGAAAATGATGGTAAGTCAAAAAACAGTTTGGGATCAATATGGTAAATATATTATCATAGCTGTGGTACTGACGTTGATGGCGATCGGTGCTTGGAAATATAGGGAGCATCAAAAACAAAAAGAGTTACTAGCAGCGTCTTTGCAGTATGATAAAATGATGCAGGCTTTTATCAAGAAAGATAAAGATATTTCTAAAGTGGAAGAACAAGCCCAATTGTTAGTAGAACAATATAGTGATACTCCTTATGCTGCCTTTGCTGCCTTAATGCAAGCACGTATCAAAGTCGATCAAAATGAATTAGCCAAGGCGGAAGAATATCTTAACCATGCAATAGAACTTGGGGAGGATGGACCTGCTGCACATGTGGCGCGAGTACGTTTGGCTAGAGTATTAGCTGGAGAACATAAATTAGAGGAAGCCTTAAAGGTTTTATCTGCAACAACAGATAATGAAGGCTATGTTGCTTTATATGAAGAAACCAAAGGGGATATTTATGTTCAGCAAAAAGACATAGAAAAAGCCAAAGCAGCTTATAAAGCAGCTGAACAAGCCTTACCACCTGGCGTACAGGTCATGGCCTTGCAGTTAAAGCAAAACGATTTAAATAATGAGAGTGACGAAGCAGTTAATAAGAGGTCAGATGCTAAAGAATCAGATAATAACGTTATAGATAATAAAGTTTCAAATAAGGGAGATTCATAATATGCGTCTCAATTGGGGTTTTTTGCCGATTCTCGCAACTGCTTTATTACTTTCAGGTTGTAATAATATTGAACATCGTTCAGAGGCTATACCTAAAAAAAACTTACCCGTTTTAAGTCAAGCGACAGAACGACAGCCTAAAGTGCTATGGGCCAGTAATGAGGGGAGTGGTGCGGCAGGTAAAGATGCTAAATTAAATTTGAGTATTACACCGACAACAGTGGTTTCTGCCGATAGTAAAGGTGAGCTTCGCGCACAAGATCGACAGTCTGGTCGACTCAATTGGGCAGTCAAAACACAGGCCATGATATCTTCTGGCCCCACTGTTATTCACGATACTATTTTATTAGGTACACGCGATGCCCGGGTGCTCGCATATCGAATACAAGATGGTGCTTTACTTTGGCAAACGCCTGTTTCTGGCGAAGTACTTGCGGCTCCAAAAGGTAATCATAAGGTGGCCTTCGTGAATACTCTAGATGGCAGTCTTATCGCCTTAAGTTTAGAAGATGGCCATCCATTATGGCGTTATAGTTTAAACACACCTTCAATCGTTTTAAGAAAAAATAGTAGCCCAGTCGTTACGGCCAATCATGTTATCGCAGGTTTTCCGAATGGTCGATTATTGGCTTTGCAAAGTATGGATGGATCGGTGAACTGGGAGCATGAACTTTCTACGCCTAAAGGGCGATCCGATATCCAAAGAATGAACGATATTTCAGCGGATCCGATCGTTTCAAATGGAATTGTGTATGCAGTTGGGTACCAGGGACGTTTAGCAGCGCTCTCATTGGAAACCGGCAATCCTATTTGGGAAAAAGATTTATCTTCTCATGCAGGTTTTTGTGTCAATGAAAATGTTCTATATGTTTCCGATACCAGTGGCCATATTTGGGCAGTTGCAAAACGAACAGGACAAACACTTTGGGAACAATCTGTTTTGGAAGGAAGAATATTAACCAAACCCGTGCTTTGGGGTGATATGTTTGTGGTAGGTGATAATGATGGTTATTTACATTGGTTTTCTCGAGTCAATGGAGAATATTTAACGCGTATACAACTTGATAGTAAAGGCATTGAAACTGCCCCAGTATTAATGGATAACACCTTATATGCCTTGGGTAAAGGTGGAAAAATTGCTGTTTATTCCATGAATACTATTACAAACCAACCGGAGTCTCATTTAAAGCATCCAGTGTCTCATACAAATCATTCAGAATCTGAGAGTTAATGTGATACCTGTTATTGCCATAGTTGGGCGACCGAATGTAGGCAAATCTACGTTGTTTAATGAACTTACCAAGAGTCGGGCATCACTCGTTGTCGATTTGCCAGGCGTAACGAGAGACAGAGTATATGGCGAAGGTAAAGTAGGAGAGCAACCCTTTATCGTGATTGATACAGGTGGACTTGGCAATTTTGATGAAAAAACAATTGCTAAAGAAGTGGCTTTGGAAGCTAAAATGGCGGATCAAGCTTGGCAGGCCATTCTTGAATCCGATATCATTTTTTTTATGGTGGATGCTAGAGTCGGTTGTACAAACTTAGATGAAGCACTGGCCAATAAAATTCGAACCCAAAATAAAACTGTATTTCTGGTGGTGAACAAAACGGATGGCTTAAATGCTGAGATAGCAGCGGCAGATTTTTATTCTTTAAGATTAGGTGAACCCATTACCATTGCTGCTAGTCATGGCCGCGGTGTATTACAATTAGTAGAAGTGGCTTTAACTTCAAAAGCTGCACATGTTTCAGCAATAGCTTCAAATGACACTTTTAAGAGCCATTCAGACCTTATTCAAAGTGAGAATATCAGTCATAATACTTATCCTGCAGAAAATACAGTTGTACTAGAAAATACTGTAGCAATAGAAAATGCCGCAGTATTAACAGAACCAAAAGGCATCAAAGTTGCTATTATTGGGCGTCCCAATGTGGGTAAATCCACTTTAGTGAATCGAATTTTAGGTGAAGAGCGCATGCTGGTATTTGATGAAGCCGGTACCACACGCGATAGCATTTACATACCTTATGAACGCGATGGTCATCTTTATACCATAATCGATACGGCTGGAATTCGACGTCGTGCGCGTGTTCATGACGCAGTCGAAAAATTTTCGATTGTGAAAACATTACAAGCCATTGAAGCTTGTGATGTGGTGATAGCGGTATTGGATGCCAGAACCGGAATTATTGAACAAGATTTAAGTTTATTAGGTTTTATATTACATTCTGGACGTTTCTAGTGATTGCCATTAATAAATGGGATGGCTTATTAGAAACACAGAAAAAGAAAAGATCAAACTTGCTTTAAAACATCGTCTCTTATTTGTTGATTATGCTAAGTTGCATTTTATTTCTGCCTTTCATGGTACCGGAGTAGGGCACTTATTCAAATCCGTGCAAGAAGCCTATCATGCTGCAACTAAAGAATTGCGCACGCCGGAATTAACTCGAGTGTTGGCACAGGCCGTCTCCGAGCATCAACCCCCCATGGTAAAGGGTCGACGCATTAAATTAAGGTATGCACATGCTGGTGGGCATCGTCCTCCTATCATTATTATACATGGCAATCAAACAGAAGCAGTTCCTGATAGTTATAAACGCTATTTAATGAATACCTTTAGAAAAGCATTTCGTTTAGTGGGAACACCTATTCGTATTGAATTTAAAACCAGCGCTAATCCGTATAAGGATCGGCATAATACCCTTACGCCACGGCAGCAGCATAAAAAAAGACGATTGATGAAATTTCATAAGAAAAAATCAAAATAGCAGTTTATACTTGCAATGGCTCCATCGTAAATTCGCTTTTCGAAAACTAATGATTCTTACGCTACCCTTTATTGGAGTAAAACAAAGTATGTGTAATCTTTCTTTTAAATATCCCATCGCTATAAAACGACGTTCAGGATAAGAACATCTAACATCCTAAATGTAGAATACTAACTAAGGTTGCCCACCTCAGGTAAAGGGTATTAAGATACGGCTTCAATTCGCAAAAGAGTATATTTTTGCACAATTAAGTTATTTGGTCATTAAATCATTAAGTTTTTAACTAAGGATCCTATAAAAATGTTAATTGCTGGGGTAGATGAAGCAGGACGAGGGCCATTGGCGGGGCCGGTTATTTCTGCAGCGGTCATTTTAGATCCTAAGAAAAAAATTAGAGGCTTAAACGATTCCAAGCTATTAACACATATTCAAAGAGAATCTTTATACGAGAAAATCTGTAGTAGAGCCATTGCATGGGCAGTTGGGCGAGCAGAAGTGGAAGAAATTGATCAATTGAATATCTTACAAGCTTCATTGCTTTCCATGCAAAGAGCAATTAACGCTTTAATGATTCAACCGGTACGTGCATTGATTGATGGCAATCATGCGCCCAAAATAAATATTCCAACAGAATGTATTATTGATGGAGATAGGCTTCATCCTGCTATTTCGGCAGCATCCATTATTGCCAAAGTGACGCGTGATCGAGAAATGTTAGAATGGGATCGACAATTTCCGGGTTTTGGTTTTGCACAACATAAAGGTTATGGAACCGATATTCATATGAAGGCGTTAAGAGCTTTAGGACCTTGTCTTATTCACCGTCGAAGTTTTTCGCCTGTTAGAATTATACTGGAAACAGGGTTAAGTTATAACTTGAAAGAGGGTTTAAAGTATCAAGAAATACTCGCTACAAATAAAAATAATGAGAAAACAATTAAAAATAAAGATGCCAAAAATAAAGTAAAAGAAGTCGAGGATATGGGATAATGGCCATACCTTTTTGTCATTTACACCTCCATAGTGAATATTCTATTCAAGATGGGATAGTTCGACTAGAAGATCTGATTGATAAAATAGTAGCCTATAAAAGCCAAGCGGTAGCTATTACGGATCACTGTAATTTATTTGCTATGGTAAAATTTTATCAAGCAGCAGAAGAGGCTGGAATAAAGCCCATTATTGGAGTAGATGCTTGGGTAGAAAATACTGCAGATAACTTAAAACCTTACCGTTTATTGATGCTTTGCCAAAATGAAGAGGGATATCGTAATTTAACAGCTTTGGTCTCTCGTGCTTATGTGGAAGGGCAACAGACTGGGAAACCCATACTCAAAAAAGAATGGATTCAAACGAAAGCTGTTGGTTTAATTGCCATTGCGAATAGTTTGGAGAGTGATGTAGCACAAGCCTTGTTGGATGGTCAGCAAGAACAGGCAGAACGATTTGCTGAATTTTGGTTTTCTGTCTTTGGAGATCGATTTTATTTGGAAGTGACACGTTGTAATCGGTCGCAAGAAAATCAAATTCTACAGGAAATAGTGCGTTTGGCTGAGCGCAAAAGTTATCCTTTGGTCGCGACCAATGCGGTTCGTTTTTTAGAAAGAGATGATTTTGAAGCGCACGAAGCAAGGGTGTGTATTCATGAAGGCTATACTCTAAATGATCCCAACCGTCCCAAACACTATACAGAAGAACAATATTTAAAATCGCCGGAAGAAATGGTTTCACTTTTTTCCGATTTGCCAGAAGCACTTGAAAATGCTTTTGAAATTGCAAAACGCTGTAATTATAAATTGATACTAGGTAAAGTTTATCTTTCCTAATTTTCCAGTGCCATTCGGTCGAAATATACAAGATTATTTTAATGAAAAAGCAAGAGTAGGCTTAGCGCAACGTTTTAAAAATTAAGATATCCCTGAACCCTTATGCAGATCGTTTAGAAACAGAATTGAAAGTGTTGAATTACATGGGATTTGCGGGATATTTTTTAATTGTGGCAGATTTTATTCGTTGGGCAAATGAAAATGGCATATCCGTTGGTCCTGGTCGTGGTTCAGGGGCGGGTTCATTAGTGGCCTATGCTTTGCAAATTACCGGATTGATCCCTTACAATATGAATTACTATTTGAACGTTTTTTAAATCCAGAACGTGTTTCCATGCCAGATTTTGATATTGATTTTTGTATGGATGGTCGCGATCGCGTGATTGATTATGTTGCTGATACCTATGGCCGAGATTCGTGTTTCTCAAATTATTACTTATGGCACTATGGCAGCAAAAGCGGTGGTGCGGGATGTGGGGCGTGTATTAGGCCATCCTTATGGATTTGTGGATAAAATTGCTAAATTAATTCCTTTTGAATTAGGGATTACTTTAGAAAAAGCCTTGGAGCAAGAAGAGACCTTAAGAACACGTTATCAAGAAGAAGAAGAGGTCAAAACCTTAATTGATTTAGCGCGGAAATTAGAAGGCATTACGCGTAATGCAGGTAAACATGCCGGGGTGTGGTTATTGCACCTTCAGTAATTAACCGATTTTACACCGCTTTATTGTGAAGCTGAATGGCAGTCATTTCGTCACACAATTTGATAAAGATGATGTTGAAGCTGTTGGTCTTAGTTAAATTCGACTTTTTAGGATTTACGTACATTAACCATTATTGATTGGGCATTGAAACGATTAATGACTATCGGGCAAAATCAGATGAAGCAAACCACTAGATATTAGTACAGATTCCTATGGATGATGCAAAAACCTTTGATTTATTTCGATCCTGCGAAACCACAGCTGTTTTTCAATTAGAATCTACGTGGTATGAAAGATCTGGTTAAGACGTTTGCAACCCGATAATTTTGAAGAAATCATTGCTTTAGTGGCGTTATTTCGACCTGGTCCTTTGCAATCTGGAATGGTAGATGATTTTATTAATCGTAAACATGGGCGTGCTAAAGCCGGAATATTTACATCCTAATTTAGACACTATTTTAAAACCCACCTATGGCATTATTGTTTATCAAGAACAAGTGATGCAAATTGCCCAAGTTTTAGCAGGATATACTTTGGGAGCAGCAGATCTTTTGCGTCGTGCCATGGGTAAGAAAAAACCTGAAGAAATGGCAAAGCAACGGGCTATTTTTATTGACAGGCGCGGTAGCAACGTGGTGTAAAAGCAGAACAGCAGCTACATCATATTTTTGATTTAATGGAAAAATTTGCAGGTTATGGATTTAATAAATCACATTCCGCCGCTTATGCCTTGTTACTTATCAAACCGCTTGGCTTAAAAACGCATTATCCAGCGGAATTTATGGCAGCGGTGTTATCTTCCGATATGGATCATACCGATAAAGTAGTTATTTTTGTGGAAGAATGTCGTCCATGAAAATTAACATTTTCCCACCGGATATCAATCGCAGTGATTATCAATTTACCGTTAATGAACAAGGTGACATTGTGTATGGATTAGGTGCCATTAAAGGGGTGGGGGAAGCAGCTATCAATATATTATTGAAGCGAGAACACAGAAGGCCTTTTAAAGATTTATTTGATTTTTGTGCTCGAGTTGATTTGCGCAAAGTGAATCGACGTGTGAGTGAAGCCCTGATTCGTTCGGGTAGTTTCGATTCTTTTGGTAAACATCGAGCATTATTGTTTGAAAGCCTAGAAGATGCCATACACAGTGCAGAACAGCGTGCTAAAAATACCATGCAAGGTCAAGTTGATTTATTTGCAGATTCATTTACGGAAGAAGATTTGGGTGTTGCAGATTGCGTGCGACAAGTCCCTTGTTGGAGTCAAGAAGAGATTTTAACAGGCGAAAAAGAGACATTAGGTTATTATCTGTCTGGGCACCCATTAGAGCAATATGAACGTGAATTAACTGTTTTAGCAACGCCTATTCGAGAGCTGCGACCAGAAAAAAATAAACGCGTTAGTATTGCAGGGTTGATTGTGAATATAAGAACTTTAATGACTCGCAAAGGCGATAGAATGGCTTTTCTGACTTTGGAAGATCGCAGCGGCAAACAAGAAGTTGCCGTTTTTTCAGATACCTATAACGCAAAAAGAGAATTATTAGTTAAAGATAATTTGGTTGTTATCACGGGTGAGGTAAGCCCTGATGAATTTTCAGGCGGTTTGAAAATGCGCTGCATCGATCTTTTAGATTGGGAAACGGCCTGTGCCAGAGCAGCAAAGTATTTGAAAATTGAGGTGCGCGCAGAGGCCCTCTGTGATGCATTTACCGAGAAATTGGCTTGGACTTTAAAATCTGTGCAGGAAAAGTCTGCAATGGGAGCTGTGTTAGGAAAAGAAGGATATATAGGTAATATAGCTCAGGCGGAAATAGAGACTCGACACTTCGAAAAGAATGCTAATAATAGTAATCGTAATAGTAGTAGTAATAGTAATAGTAAGAGCGAAAGTAAAGATGATAATAATAAGGGGGAAAATAATGTCATTTGTCCTGTTCGAATATTCTATGAACGAGCAGGTGCAAAATCCGTTTTAAAGTTGGGTGATGATTGGTCTGTTAAGCCCAATAGAGTTTTAATGGATAAATTGAGGGCATTAGAAGGTTGTGTTGCAGTGGAGTTGCAGTTCTAATGATCAAAAAAGGAAGCAGAAGGCTCTTGCTATTCCGGGGACGCGTGAATCCATCCATGGAGCTCTCTGGAGCTATCTGCGGTGGACGCCCCGTCATAGCAATAGCCCCCTGCTTCCCGCTAGGCTCACGATAAATTCAACCTTTTTTGCTAACTTACAAAACTTCCTCTTGTATGATGGCGTGCATGACGAAATGAATCAGGGATTCTGGATTACTTTTGAAGAACGTCAATCGCAGGGATGTAACGCTCAACTAATAATTCATCCTTTAGTCTTTTAATAACATATTTAGAGATTTTTAATTTAGGCTTAGCTCCAGGCTTTGCTTGCAAAACTTCTCTGTCAATGCGTGCCATATGATCTTGGCTGGGTAATGTAAATTTTTGCATTTGTAGCCAATATCGAATTACGCCACGACGTCTAATAGGTTCTAACGTTAATAGAGCTTTTACAGATAAAGCATAATATGTTTTATCCAACACGGTATATGCTTTGCCTAAAACAGTTTGATAATCATAAGCGGCAACCTGTTGTGAGGCCATTGCCGTTTCTAAACACAAAGAACCCGATCGATTCACGGAGCGCACGACCTGAGGCCAACGCGTTTTTAAACGGGGTAGAATTTCATGACGTAAAAAGTTTCGGTCGAAACGCATATTATGATTTGAGTCATCATGAATCCATTGTAAGTTCTGGCCCTTGGCGTATTGTTCAAGTTGGGTTTTTGAAATAGACAATAATGGGCGCAGAATTTCGCAATGGCCCATCTGCATTTTTTCTGCCATTCCAGATAACCCTGTAGGCCCTGCACCCCTAAACAAACGCATCAAGATGGTTTCGGTTTGATCTTCTTCATGATGTGCAAGCAATAAACATTCATCTTTTTTGATAAAATCTCTAAAAGCCTTGAAACGTGCTTCTCTTGCCACTTCTTCTTGACTTTCCCCATCAGTCACTTTGGCGTTCACCCAAAAAACTTGGAAGGGAATTTTTAATTCGGAACAAACCGATTTGCAATGTTCTAGCCAAGCATCTGCATTTGGACTTAAGCCATGATGAATATGAATTGCACCTACCTGAAAATCAGCAGAGGCATGGGTTTGAAAGGCCCTGGCCATTAATTCTAATAAAACCCGAGAATCTAAGCCGCCGCTATATCCTACCCAAAAGTGTTTAGCCGAGGTTAATGATTGCAATTTTTGCAATAGGGTTTCGGGTGTTAAAATATCTTCAAGTTTATTTGTATAGTTACATTTCATAATGATAAAATAATAATGTCATTTTAGCTGAGATATTTTTCTACTCTACATGAATTGAGTATAAAACTTAACTCTGAATTCCCATGGCCATCCAACGGTTATAACGTTTTTGTAATAACACCTCTATAGACATATTATTCAGCGCCTTTAAATTTTTTATGATGGCACTTTTAATATTCATAGCGGTTGTGTCTAAATCTCGATGCGCAGCACCCAGAGGCTCTGGAATAATTTCATCAATAAGCTTCAGTTTTAATAAGCGATCGGCTGTAATGCCCATTACCTCTGCGGCTTCTTCGGCTTTTGTAGCAGATTTCCACAAAATAGTTGCACAGCCTTCCGGTGATATTGTGGCATAATAAGCATATTGCAGCATGAGTGTTTTATCACCTAAGCCAATTCCCAAGGCTCCGCCAGAACAACCTTCACCTATCACAACACAGATCACAGGCACCCGAAGCTTTGAAAAAACCAATAAATTTCGAGCAATAGCCTCGCTTTGTCCGCGTGATTCTGCATTAACACCTGGGTAAGCTCCTGGCGTATCAATTAATGTAATGATGGGTAGCTTAAATTTTTCAGCAAGTTCTGCTATTCTCAGGGCCTTTCTATAACCTTCTGGATGCGGCATACCAAAATTTCGACTCACTTTTTCTTTAGTGTCGCGGCCTTTTTGTTGGCCAATAATCATAACCGGTTCACCATCTAAGCGAGCTAAGCCTGCAACTATGGCTTTATCATCCGCAAAGGTCCGATCCCCATGTAGTTCATCCCAATCACTGAAGATTTTTGGGATGTAATCAAGTGTATAGGGTCGTTCAGGATGACGTGCTAATTGCACGACTTGCCAAGCCGTTAGGCTTCGAAAAATAGATTGCGTTAGATCGCGGCTTTTACTGACTAGGCGGTTAATTTCGTCCTGTATATTAATTTCGCTATCCGTACCTACCCGCCGTAATTCCTCGATTTTAGCTTCGAGCTCGGCAATGGGACGTTCAAAATCTAAATGATGTTGACTCATAAGACTTACTCATACCCTCTAATTTTGGTCTGAGCCCATAGGTTACAGGAAAAAAATATTTTAGACAACTATCTAATTGGGACCGTGGGACCGGTTCTCAGAATGCTGGTGTGAAATTCTAGTTCACACCAGCATTCTGAGAACCGGTCCCATCTATTCACAGGCCAATAATTCTGCTACAATGGCCGCTATGCAGGAAACACGATATATATTTGTTACAGGTGGTGTTTTATCCTCTTTAGGCAAGGGGATTGCGGCTGCCTCCTTAGCTACCATCCTTGAATCCCGAGGGCTAAAAGTGACCCTCTTAAAGTTTGACCCCTATCTTAATGTTGATCCCGGCACCATGAGTCCTTTTCAACATGGTGAGGTGTTTGTTACGGATGATGGTGCAGAAACGGATCTCGATTTAGGACATTATGAACGTTTCATTCGTACCACTATGTCTCGGGACAATAATTTTACGACCGGTTTAATTTATGGCAATGTCATTGCCAAAGAGCGTCGTGGCGATTATTTGGGTGCGACAGTTCAAGTTATTCCTCATGTGACGGACGAAATTAAGCGTTCTATTTTAGATAAAACCAAAAATTTTGATGTTGTTTTGGTTGAAATCGGTGGGACCGTTGGGGATATTGAATCTTTACCTTTTTTAGAGGCGATTCGGCAAATTCGAATGGAATTGGGCAGTCATCGGACCCTCTTTATACATCTAACTCTGGTTCCTTATCTTGCGAGTGCAGGTGAAATCAAAACCAAACCCACTCAGCATTCAGTTAAAGAATTACGTTCTATTGGTATTCAACCAGATGTTTTGATATGTCGTTGCCAACGTCTTTTGAGCGATTCTGAGCGGCGAAAAACTTCTCTCTTTACCAATGTTGAAGAGCGTGCTGTTTTTACCTCGCAGGATATGAATTCCATTTATCAAATTCCCATGAATTTACATGCGCAAGGTTTAGATGACATTGTGTTAGAAAAATTAAATTTACAGGCAAATCCTGCGAACTTAAGTGAATGGCAACGTGTTGTGGATTTACAACAACAACCTGAACATGAAGTCAACATTGCTTTTGTTGGAAAATATGTGAATTATGCCGATGCCTATAAATCGTTAACGGAGGCTTTAATTCATGCAGGTATTCATACATGTACTCGTGTAAATATTCATTATATTGACGCAGAAGAAATCGAACGATCGGGTATTCAAATCCTTAAGACAGCAGATGCCATTTTAGTCCCCGGCGGCTTTGGAATTCGCGGTGTAGAAGGCATGATTAAAACGGCTCAATTTGCCCGTGAAAATGGGGTTCCTTATTTAGGCATTTGTTTAGGCTTACAAATAGCTGTTATAGAGTTGGCTCGTCATAAGACAAAAATGACTTCTGCAAACAGTACAGAGTTTGACAACCACACACAATATCCTGTAATTGCCCTAGTGACAGAATGGATGACAGAAGCAGGTTTAAAAGAATATCGGGATACTAACTCCGATTTAGGGGGCAGTATGCGTTTGGGGGCACAAAAATGTCGTTTGGTTGCTTCCAGTCTAGCAGAAAAAATTTATGGCAAAGATATTATTTCAGAACGTCATCGTCATCGTTACGAAGTGAATGAGAAACTACTGCCTGAATTAGAAAAGGTGGGCCTGAAAATTTCTGGGCGTTCCCTGAATGGAAGTTTGGTGGAAATGATCGAGCTCCCCGATCATCCTTGGTTTGTAGCGACTCAATTCCATCCTGAATTTCTTTCAACCCCACGAGATGGACACCCTTTATTTACAGCTTTTGTTAAAGCGGCTATTAAACAGCAAAATGGGACTGCACAAAAGCAAAATGAAAATAAAACAGCGGGTACACTATCTTAAAAGGACAGCTGGTATTGCGTCCCAAGGTGTTGATCCGGGGATAATAATCGCCCTCACACCTCAAGACATGGTATCAATAGTAGTAATAGGAGAATAAATAGTATGAGTTTTAATCTATGTGGCGTCCCTATCGGGCAACATAAACCCTTTTTCTTAATTGCAGGTCCTTGCGTTATCGAAAGTGAAAAACTCGCCCTAGAAACAGCAGCCACATTAAAAAATATCTGTGAACGCCTGGGCATTCATCTTATTTATAAATCTTCTTTTGATAAAGCCAACCGAACTTCGCTTGAGAGCTTTCGAGGTTTAGGTATACAAGAGGGGCTTAGAATTTTAGAAAAAGTAAAAAAAGAAATTGGTCTTCCCGTATTAACGGATGTTCATGAAGATACTCCTTTAGATGCCATTGCTTCCGTTATAGACGTATTGCAAACGCCCGCTTTTCTGTGTCGTCAAACCAATTTTATACAAAATGTTGCTAAGCTTGGTTTACCTATCAATATTAAGAAGGGTCAATTTTTAGCCCCTTGGGACATGAAACATGTAGTTGAAAAGGCCAAACATACCGGGAATAAATCCGTTATGGTTTGTGAGCGGGGGGTGAGCTTTGGTTATAATAATTTAGTATCTGATCCGCGTTCTTTAGCTATTTTACATGAAACCGGCTGTCCTGTAGTTTTTGATGCGACCCATTCTGTGCAATTACCAGGCGGTCAGGGCAATGCTTCTGGGGGTCAAAGAATGTTTGTGCCTATTTTGGCTCGTGCTGCAGTCGCAGTAGGTGTGGCGGGTGTTTTCATTGAAACGCATCCTTTTCCAGATCAAGCACTAAGTGATGGTCCCAATTCTTGGCCTTTGGATCAGATGGAATTTTTATTGACTATATTGAAAAGATTGGATGAAGTCACAAAAGATCAATCGTCAAAAAATCCAATGAAAAATGAGAAGGCAATATAATGAGATGATAATATAAAGTGAGGTAATATAGTGGCAGAGATTAAGGATATTCATGCCCGTGAAATATTAGATTCACGAGGGCTTCCCACCATTGAAGTAGAAGTGATATTAATGACCGGAGTTAAAGGCCGAGCTTCGGTTCCTTCGGGTTCATCTAAGGGCTCTAAAGAGGCCATGGAACTTAGAGACGAGGGTAAGCGCTATTGTGGGAAAGGGGTACAGAATGCCATTAAAAATGTGCAAAATGAAATAAGGGCCGCCTTAATTGGACATGATGTCAGACATCAAAAAGGCCTTGATGATATTCTCATTAACCTCGATGGAACGAGTAATAAAGGCAGATTAGGAGCAAATGCTATTCTGGCAGTATCCTTAGCCTCTGCCCATGCCGCGGCCAATGCGGTAAAATTTCCTTTATTTCAATATCTGGGAGGCGAAACCCATCCCAACCAATTGCCCGTACCCCTAATGAATATTATCAATGGGGGCGCACATGCTGACAATAATATCGATATTCAAGAATTTATGATGGTTCCGCTAGCTGCACCAAGTTTTAAAGAAGCATTAAGATGGGGTGTAGAAGTTTTTCAAGCATTAAAAGCATTATTAAAACGAAAAGGACTGACAACAGGTGTGGGCGATGAAGGGGGTTTTGCTCCCAATTTATCTTCTAATGAAGCAGCTATAGAGTTAATATTAACAGCCATAGAAGATGCAGGTTATAAAGCAGGAACCGATATTTATTTAGCTTTGGATGCGGCAAGCAACGAGTTTTACCACAGGGAAGGATTTTTTGGAAACGGAACGGCTCAATCTCGTCATAATGAGGAGACTGCTAGTAGTACTGGTAGTAATGGTATATATCGACTTAAATCCGGCGAACAAAATACAAATGGCAAGGATCTGAATTCTGAAGCCATGGTAGATTATTTTACCCATTTAACAGAACAATACCCCATTATTTCAATTGAGGATGGTTTGGCAGAAACTGATTGGTCAGGTTGGAAACTTTTAACAAAGCGTCTGGGATCAAAAATTCAACTGGTGGGTGACGACATTTTTGTTACCAATACTAATATTTTTAATCGAGGGATTCAGGAAGGTATTGCCAATAGTATTTTAATCAAACCCAATCAAATTGGTACCTTAACAGAAACCTTGGCAGCCATAAAGATGGCTAAAGATGCGCATTATACTCCGATTATGTCGCACCGTTCTGGGGAAACCGAAGATACCAGCATTGCAGATTTAGCTGTCGGTTGGAATGTACCACAAATAAAAACGGGTTCATTATCAAGAACCGATCGTCTGGCAAAATATAACCAATTACTTAGAATTGAAGAAATGTTGGGAAGTGAGGCGAAGTATGCGGGGAAAAAGGCTTTTGTTCAGTTGAGATAGAGTATTAATATATTAATACTCTGTGTGAATAGATTGTAAATAGGTATAGAGAAGTTTTAGTATCTGAACAGTTACAAAGTGTTAAGAAGTTTATGTATAAAACCATATTCATTATTTTATTAATCCTAATAGGGTTTTTACAGTTCCGTCTTTGGAAAGGCGAAGGCTCGGTGCAAGATGTTTATCGTCTAAAACTTTTAATTCATTCACAAAACAAAGAAATCGAACTATTGTCAGACAGAAACCAACGCTTAGATGCAGAAGTTCAGGCTTTAAAAGTCAACCCCAATGCCTTTGAAGAACGCGCTCGATCAGAATTAGGGATGATTAAAGAGGGGGAGACGTTCTATGTGGTTGTGGATCCCTCGAAATAAATAGCATACTTAATTTTAGTAACGATTGTACAGGCATTCTCCAAGAACGAAACCGTTCACGCATTATCCAAGTACGATCATATTTTGGCAATGTGGTTCGCGCCATTCATGGCGCGAACCATATGGACATCTTCGGTGTGTTTAAAATGGCAGTGCTGCAGTCTTGTAGAGGCCAGCGCCTTGATCCCCGATTTTTCTTTTGCTGTTCAGTGGATGACTTTACATCTGCACTTGTTTTATGGTCAGCATTTTGTTTTGTATTGGGATTGGCGGCTGTAGCACTAGGGGCTGTAGCACTAGCTGCGGCTGCAGGGCTAGTAGCGACTGTGGCAGCCCCCGTTGTTTTTGTATTCGCGGGCACTTTTCTTTTATAAATAACCACCTCTGTGCTAGTTGGGTCGCTTAATTTTTTTATGTCTCCAGATACGTATATCCAACCTTCAGGAGGAAGAGTGTAAATAGAATCTTTTTCTGTTTTTTCTTTTTCAGAAGTATTGTTGAGTAGTAAGTTACTTACTGTATTGTAGTTTGCTTCCATGATATTCTCCAAGTAAGTTTATTAATCTATCTAAATAATAATATGCACAATAATTTATCATGCCTGTTTGAAATGAACCATAACATAGTATTACTAAAATCAGCAAGATTGATAACAGATGTGATATCAGAATGGATAAACCATCGGCTATTACATCGGCAATTAAACGTATAGTAAATAAACGTATAGCAAAGTTCTTATTTTTTATTAAAATAGATAAAAATGCTCTGGCAATGCACCCTAATGTGTATTATAATACACATTAGGAGGTGTATGAAAGATGCGTACTAATATTCTATTGGATGAAAAATTAGTGAAAGAAGCGTTTAAATACACAGATGTTTCAACTAAGCGTGAATTAGTTGACTTGGCATTACGTGAATTTATTAATAATCATAAGCGAAAAGATGTAAGGGAATTGTTAGGCAAAATCAACCTTAATGAAAATTATGATTACAAATTCTTGCGTCAAAGTCATTATGACACATCTAAAGATAAAAATGAAAAAAGCAAAAAAGGGGACGAATAGTGTTTTTGGTGGATACTTCCATTTGGATAGAGTATTTACGCAGTCATCATAATTCAAAAACTGCACTTAAAAAAAATCCGGCACTAGAATACTTTATAGAACTTTTGAATCAAAATCGTCCCTTTTGTATGACTGGTATTATTTATCAAGAAATTTTACAAGGTGCAGCATCAGAAAAAGATATGCAGCAATTAATAAGTTACCTAGGAACGCAGATTTTTTTTAATCTTAAAGATCCTATTTTAAGTTACCAGGCTGCGGCAAAGATTTATTGGGAGGGTAGGCGACAAGGTGTTACCATTCGAAATTCAATTGATTGTATTATTGCTCAAGTTGCCATTGAACATGATTTAATTTTATTACACAATGATAGAGATTATCTGCAAATTAAAAAAGTTGCACCTAAGCTCAAATTGGTTAATCTCATCGCTTAGGGATATGAGAGGTTGGGGGTGGTTTTGGAGATATGGGTGTAGTGGGTCCTTCGGAAGGTGTTTCCAATGGTTTTAATATATTTTGATCACTTCGAATATTATGGTCAAGTAATGGGGTTATGGGTGGATGTGCCTCTTCTTTTTTGGGACGTGATTTCGTCCTATTAATATCTGCTTTTACTAAATTATCATAGTCAAACATAGCTATCCTATAATTATTGATCAACTCTTCTAAATCTTCCAAATTTGGATTTTTAGGATCAGAGGGCATCATAATCGCTCACCTCCTTATATTGATTGAGTTCAAATCTTAAACTGTCGGCTTTTTGTTTTATTTCTCGCATTTCTTTTGGATGATCATGGTTAAAGTAATATAAGTTTAATCTGTCATGATGCAGGGTTAGCTGCAATACTTTCCTCTTCAAATCTAGATACTTTATTTTTTTTTGCAATTCGCCTATTTTTTGCTTTTTGTTATAGATCAAATAACTGTTTTGATAGGACTTTTCTTCTGATTTTAATTTTTTGAGGGTAGTTTGTAATTCATTTAATAGAGCCTGTTTTTTTGAGATGGCTTGATGAGTTGCAGAAATATAATCATTTTCGAGTTTTGACATAATGTTTAATAAAGGGATAAGTATATTACGATAATGATGTTGGATGTGTTCGATAAGCGTAATTTTATCTTTGCATTTTACAACATCAATAAAGGTTTGGCTGTGTCTCATTAAGCGTTCAATATCATCGAATCCTTCTCTAACTGTTCGAAGGTAATCGCCAGTAAGGGTGAGATCGTTAAAGTCAGACTCTAATAAACAAATTTTCTCTTGAATATTTTTTTCGAGTCGTTGGGCAGCATGTTGAATCTCGGGCCATAACTCTTCCAAGACGGTTTTTTCTTGCAAAGTACTATCAACCAATTTGTCGATGTTGGTTTTAATATCGTCTCTTAAATGTTGTGTGGATAAGCTCATCATAAATTCCCATCATTTCTATTTTAGAGAGGAGATTTTTAGAATAGTTGCAGTTGAAACATTTTATGTTGGCTATAATCGTTATGTGTTCTGGCTTATTATTAATAATAGGTCTGCGGCGTCTTAGCTTGCTTTCCATTCAATATTAGGAGTTTGACATCCAAGAATTTAAAAAGAAAATTAAATCTGATGAGTTGAAAGATGGAGTTAGATAACTTAAGTTTTTGCAGGTAGAATGCTTCAAGGAAAACGTGTAAAATCCAGTGTATTGGCTTTGTAAAACGCTGTGAACGCTATGAAAGTGAAGCATGGGGATATACAAAATGGGTAAATTAGAAAAACTATATGAAACAGTGATGCGCTGGTCTAGGCATCCAAATGCAATCTATTATCTTGGCTTTTTAAGTTTTATTGATGCCTCTTTGTTTCCCATTTCGCCAAATTTTATGCTCATTCCCATGTCTTTTGCTAAGCCAAATAGGGCTTTCATTTTTGCTTTAATGACTCTCTGTGGTTCCGTTTTGGGAGGTATATCCGGTTATTTATTAGGTTTTTTTGCTTTTAAAACGATTGTCCATCCCTTTTTGGAATTTATGGGATATATGTCTAGTTATCAGGCAGCTCTGCTTTCATTTAATCAATGGGGTTATTGGGCAATTTTTGTTGGTTGTTTTTCTCCTTTCATCCCTTATAAAATTTTCACTATTGGCGCAGGTGTTATGCAGCTTAATTTAGGCTGGTTTTTATTGGCATCTACGCTGGGTAGAGCGCTACGTTTTTTTATTATTGCTGGGGTTATAGCTTGGGGAGGCCCCAAAATGGAACCCTTTTTGCGCCGTAAATTAGGGCGAATGGCCTAACAAACTATATTATTGATCAGATAAATGACATAGATATGCAAACACTCTTAATAGAAAAAGCAACCAATAAAATGGCAAGTAAAGCGGCAATGAATTTATTTTTGTTGTGCTTATTGGCTTTTGTATTATGTTTATCTTTTTTATCTTTAATGGCATGTGGCGTTTCTGATCCTGCTCATCGCGCGCCTGTTGTTAATCTCAGTAAGCAGAGTGGCCAGACTCCTCGATCCAAGCAGGCACAAACTTCTATCAATACTAAAGCAGAATATGTTGTTCAAAATGGCGAAACTTTATTTTCTATTGCTAAAAAACGTGGACAAGATCCACAGAGTCTTGCCATCATAAATGGGATCCACCCTCCCTATAAAATAGTTCCGGGTCAAAAAATAGTATTTTCAACATTTTCTGGCACTCAAGCTCAAACAAATTCTGCAACTAAGGTCCAAACGAATTCTAAAGTAATGAGTCACAAAAATAATGATAAACGAAAAATAATTATGCCTATAGTATCCCATACAGGAAATACAGAAAATATGGGTAATAAAGGAAATATAGGTAATAAAGGAAAAAAACCACAACCAACACAAACAATTGTGAATATCCCCACTACGATTCGTTGGCGCTGGCCGGTACAAGGGCAGATATTGCGGACTTTTCAGAATAACGGGAAAGGTAAGGGAATAGATATTGCAGGAACTTTAGGAAAACCCATTAAGGCAGCTGCGGCGGGTATAGTTGTTTATAGTGGGAATGGTCTCAAAGGCTATGGAAACCTTATTATTATTAAGCATAACGAAGATTTTTTAAGCGCCTACGCACATAATCGGGAATTAAGGGTCAAAGAAGGAGAGCAGGTCCAACTAGGGCAAGAAATTGCACTTATGGGACAAACAGATGCCGAACAAGTGAAGGTACACTTTGAAATTCGCTTTAAAGGAAAACCGGTAAACCCCTTAAAATTTCTGCCCAAAGTCTAATTGCTCAATATTAATCATGACCCTGTAAATATTACATGTTTAAAACAAAATTGATTGTTTTGAGGTTAGTGAACTTAGAATGATTTTGGAGTGAGTGTGAATAACGATAAAGGTGATATAGAATTATACTCTGATGCTAAAAATAAAGATATTACACAGCTCTATTTAAATGAAATAGGCTTTCATCCCTTATTGAACCCAGAGGAAGAAATAGTTTGGGCGCGAAAAAGTAAAATTGGAGATATAAGGGCTCGTCAAAAAATGATTGAAGGTAATTTACGCTTAGTGGTAAAAATTGCACGTCGTTATTTACACCGCGGACTGGCTTTAGCAGATCTCATCGAAGAAGGAAATTTAGGCTTAATTCATGCTGTTGAAAAATTTGATCCAGAGCGTGGCTTTCGCTTTTCAACCTATGCAACTTGGTGGATCCGTCAAAATATTGAACGTGCAATTATGAATCAGGCTCGTACCATTCGCTTACCTATTCACAAACTAAAAGAACTGAATGCCTTCTATAAAGTGGTTCGAGAGCTTTCAAGAAAAAATGGTCATTACCCCTGCGTGGAAGAAATTGCCGAAGCTTTGGGTCTTTCAGTGGAATCTATTGATCAGGTTTTTTTAATGATGGAAGAGCCCACCTCAATTGATGCTCCTTCAGGTGGTAATACCGAACAACATGCTTTAATAGAATCTATAGCAGACGAAGAGGCCAAAGATCCTTCTAAAATTTTTGAATCAGAAAAATTAAAAAAAGATATTACGCATTGGCTATCAAAATTGCCTATGAAATACCGTGAAGTAGTTGTTCGTCGTTTTGGGATTTTAGGCCACGAGATAACTACTTTAGAAGAAGTCGGTGAAGAAATGGGTATTACGCGAGAACGAGTGCGTCAAATACAATCGGAAGCCTTAAAACGGCTAAGACGTTTTTTGGAACAATCCAAGCAACGATTTTGATCAATGAACTGCAAAAACTTGTCATATCTTATTAGTAGAGAGTCCGTTATTTGTTTTAAAAGCATTTACAGAGAGGGAGATTTTAGATATATTACCTTCAATATATGGTTAAATTTTTATCTAGTAAAGAAATCAGCACGCAGGTCCCTATATTAAACAACCCGAGTAAGCTAGTTGGTAAAATTACTCGTTTTTGGGATAATCTTTCTGAACCTTGGCAAAATATTTGGGGGCAGCATATTCATCATGGATATTATAATGAAACAGAAGTCGATGCTTTAAAATCAGCATCTTATTCCATGTTAAAACCTGAAGAAAAATTAATCCAAAAAATATGCGATAATCTTAAAATTAAAACGGATGATCATATCTTAGATGTCGGTTGTGGATTAGGTGGAAGTGCTATCTATTTAGCAGAGCATTACCCAGTCAATGTTCTTGGCATAACATTAAGCTCAAAACAAAAGAAACTGGCTGAAAAAAGAATTTCCGAAAAGAAAATTTCTAAAGTGAGTATTAGGCTGGATGATGCGCATACCTTAAACACAGTTGCGGATAATTCATGTGATATTGTTTGGGCATTGGAAAGTTGCGAGCAGTTTTATGATAAAGAATTGTTTATCAAAACAGCGTTTAGGGTTTTAAAAACCAATGGGCAGCTGATGATCGCGACCTGGTGCGCAGATAAACCCTATCTTAAGGGAATTGAAGCTAAAAATTATATAAAACTTTGCAAAGCTTATGATTTACCTTACATGCCAACCAAAGAATATTACCGAAATTGCCTCACTCAATATTTTAAAGAGGTGGAAGTGTATGATTGGTCTTTGCAAGTACAAAATAGTTGGAAAATTGCTATTGATCATTTAAAAAAATATAATACCTTTCAATTATTAAGAATGACTGGCTGGAAAGGATTACAATTTATGAGATATCTTCCCCTGATGAGCCAAGCTTTTTTGACACAAAAAATTCGTTATGGATTGTTTATTGCTACAAAAATTTAATCCCTATTCATTGTTTCTGGAGAACATCTTGACTGCAAAAATTTGGCCATATCATTCCAAAGAACACTGTGGAGAAAATATTCTTTCTCGTGTTTTAGTAGGTGGTTGTTTTGACGTCCTGCATTTTGGACACATTAAATTTCTACAAGCCGCTAAAGGTTTGGGACATTTATTGACAATCGCCTTGGAACCTGATGAAAAAATTCTCCAAAATAAAAATCGTCGACCTATACATACACAATTACAAAGAGCAGAAATATTGTCTCATTTACGTCCCGTAGATGAAATTATATTGTTGCCTTTTATGAGTGGATATGAAGAATATTTGTTATTGATACAGCAATTAAAACCGAATTATATCGCAGTGACGGAAGGTGACCCGCAATTGAACAATAAACAAAAACAAGCAGCAGCTATTGCCGCCGAGCTTGTCGTTGTCACCCATCATATTACTACCTTTTCTAGTTCCCATTTGATAAAGGAGGCTTTAGGTCAAAGCCCAGCTTAGACTTCGACGACAAACTCCTGCTTACGAGTATGTAAATCATAAAAATAAGCCAGAAAATAGGAGGTTACAAAATGACTAATGGGTATGAGAATAATGATCATTATAATATAGGCTAAAATGCTATATACTTTGGGAAAGTTTTTAATAAACTCTTCGGCTGTTTGCCCAGGCGGAATGCCCATCGTTGAAATAATTAAAGAAGTAATTAAATATATAGCAATTAATGACAATAATATCAGGGGAATATAGATCGCAACCAGAGTAAAGGCAGTTCTCCACCAATGATTGCGGATTAAACGGAAACTTTCTTGCATGGATTCAATAATGCCTTTGCCAAATACTACAAAGTATTGTGAGAAAAAGAAATATATAAAAAAGATAATTCCAGGAATAATAAGTAAAAGCACTCCTAAAAGTGTACATAAGCCGAATAATAATGAAACACCTAATACGGGGAAAAATTTTTTAAAGCCATAGGTTGCGGTTTGACCGAAATCCAGATCATGTGATTTTATTATGTTATTGGTTCGATAAATGATGCTAATATAGAATGAAGTATAGAAGAAAATGCCTATGATGAATAAAATGAGTTTAGTATATTGAGCCAACATATATCCTGGCTGGCCAGCTTGAATAGGATAAAAAAATCTAAAATAATCTGAAAGATGAATTGACGCAAACAAAATTATATAGAATATGAAGGTGGGAATAATAGTGACCCTCCAAATTTGAGCAGCAGTGCTAAATAATTGAACAATATTTTGGGGAACAATAGGTAATACGATAGACATCTCTATACTCACTCCATCTATATAAATATTGGACATTGAGGCAAATCTATTGAAGGGGTGGGCAATGGGTCAAAGCCGGACAATAGACAAATCTGTTCAGTCATAAATATTATGTCATCGATAGAGATTTGTCTATTGTCCGGCTTTGACCCCGAGTAGTTCAAGTAGTTTTCTTTGCTATTAACAGATTATTTGACTAGAAAACTGAATAATTACAATAATATGGAATATGGTATAGTATTTCCATCATGCCCTAATCGATCTATAATCACTCAATATTTTAAGGGGGGTCAATATTATGAAAAAAGTGATTGCAGTTCTAGCATTTTGTACATTTCTATTAAGTTTATCATGGAATTCATTTGCTATTGTGACTGAGACAACGGATAAAGCAAATCAAATAAATCCTGCTAATAAAACAAATGAAACGAATAATGAACGCGACCTTATTAAAACAAAACCAAAAGTTATCATTTTAATAGGTGCGCCAGGTAGCGGGAAAGGCACTCAAGCAGTTACTCTTTCAAAAGAATTAAAAATTCCTCATATTTCCACTGGCGATATACTCCGTGAAAATGTGAAACAAGGAACGCCGCTGGGGAAAAAAGCAAAAGGCTACATGGATGCAGGTAAACTTGTACCAGATGAATTGGTTTCACAACTTTTATATGATCGCCTTTCAAAGCCCGATGCAACATCTGGTTATATCCTCGATGGCTACCCAAGGACGGTCTCGCAGGCAAAAGAATTGAATGAGCATTTGAAGGATAAGGTTAATATTTTCGCCATTTATTTAAATGTGAGTGAAGATGTGATTGTTCAACGTATTTTAAAACGTGCTAATGAAAGTGAGGTAAAGCGCAGCGATGATACACCGGAAGTCATAAAAGAAAGATTAAAAGTGTATTCTGAACAAACAGAGCCCGTTATTAATTACTATAAACAGTTGGGGCAATTAGTGACGGTTGATGCATCGAAAGAACAACAGGAAACCGCAGACAAAATTATTTCTGTGTATAAACAAAGAAAATGATTTCAATGATGCCTGGGAGATAAAATCCCGCGGCGAGCCACAAGCCGCCGCGGGATATGAAAGTTAATGTTTATGTTTCTTTAGAGGACTAGGATTTACTAAAGCAGTCGTTTCTGTTCCTGCTCCGCCCATTGCTAGCGTTGGAGTTCCTACTGCTGTTCTAGCTGCTGCCGGGACGGGAGCGGCAGCTGTTTCTGCGACAGTTCCAGCCCCAGTTCCCGCTACTGCATTAAGAGTACTCGTTATAGCTGCAGTTGGCAGATCATTTCTAAGTCTTTTTCTACTATGTCCATTAGCCGCATATAAGGTCAGGCTGGTACCACCGCTTGCTGCTAGTCTTCTATGCGGACTGGTGTAGAGATCTGAGAACTCCATAGAAAAAGATCTTGGCGGGGAATTAGAAAGGATAGCTTGCGTTGGGCTTGGCAATCTTGGAGCAGGGCTTAAAAATTGTGAGCTGGCAACTGTAGCGGCTGCAGTTGTAGCGGCTGCAGCTGTAGCACTTCCAGCATCGAGTAAAGACTGTACTAAGCTAGACGGAGTTGGGCTAGAAGCTAAAGCAAGTGTACCATCTTGTGGACTAGGTGTACGAATTGGGATGGTAGATATTGGACTTTCTGCAGTATCGAGCGTTGACGGTAGGCCCGTGCTTGCAGCCCTATTCGAAGCTGTCGCAGCACCTACAGAAGCTGCCTCTGCGGCGGCAGCAGAAAATGTCATCGGTTTGAAACTCGCGAGTAAAGCCTGTGTTTGTGCCTCTAATCTTGCTCGCTCTGTCGCAGCTGCGACTTTTTTTGCATGAATGGCTGATTTTGTAGCTGTAAAATCAATAGGTGGAAATTGTTTTTTGGGTGCACGCAACTTTGCTTTCAAATCCTCTTTCAATTGATCCTGGACCCGTTTAAGTTCTGCCGCTGCATCATTTTTCAATTTTTCCTCGGCCGCAACAGCTGCATTCAATGCTTCAATTTCTTTTTGCATTTCAGCTTGTGTACTTGCTTCTGTAGCTTCATCATTTTCTTTTTTCTTTGCCCTTGCAATTAATTCTTCCAAAGAAATGCTATCCAGATCCATTATGCCTACTTCAGGGGTAATAGAGGGTTTAGCAGAATCTGAACTAGAACTTGCGGTTGCAGATGCAGTTGTAGTGGAATTTGAATCTAGTGTTGAAGATGCTTGGCCAGCGCTCGGTTCAGGATGAATGCTTTCATCTCTTAACATAGCAGAAGCAGCAGTATTATTTGTCTCTGGAACTGCAGCAGTAGCCCCCCCGACTCCAATCCCAGTCTCAGTGCCAGCACCAGCAGCAGTTGCAGATGAAGAAGCCTTATGAAGTTTTGCTTTGTCAGGAAATAAAGCCATAATATCGTCAGCTTGATTACGAGAAGCAATTTGGAAAGCAGTTTCCTGATAAAGATTAGCCACATCATGGTCAAGAACTGGAGAAAGTAACTGAATCATTTCAACATAGGTTTTTCTGAAAATGCTGTTTTTGTCATTGATACCACAAGCAGCAACCACAGCTAAATGTAAGATTGTATTGCCATCTTTATCCTGAGCATTGAGATTAACCTGGTTCAAATAGGGGTCTATAAATGGTCTTTGACTGTCTTCTCTTTCTTTCCTTATCCCATCCCCATGAATTTTTAAAGCCAATAATTTTAAATTGGCTATCAGGCCGTTCAGATCATGTTGGGATTTTTTTTGATTAACAGCAACAATAATGGAGTGCAAAGCAGTTCTGCCATTTCCATCTTTTAAATTAATATCCAGTGGGTCCTTGTCCCCACCTATTGTTATTTTTAATTTACGAGCAGCTCTTCCTTTGAAGGAAAGATAACTTTTTAATTGCTGTAAATAGAGAGCAGCGACATTATGAAGTTTGAATGGGTCACTTCCTCCTTCCTTCTTCATTTGATTTCTCGGACTTTCGGTGGCTATTTTTTCTGTACTAGATTTATTGCTATTATTTGCACTAGCTGCTTTCATAGTAATATTTTCTGTACTTGTACTTGTACTTGTACTTGCACTTGTACTTGCACTTGTGCCATTTGCATCAACTGCTGCGGCAGTGCTTGCTGCGGCAGCGCTTGCTGTAGCGGCAGTCATATTGGATTTTTCTTTCGATTTTTTCATAGTCGTTTCCTCTTCGGTAGATTTTCTTTGAATGGATGATGATGTTGTAGCTTCAGTTCCGCCCGCAACATTTTGCATAGTGTTTTTAGTTTGATCGACGGCACCCGCAGCCATTAATTTTTCTAAGATCTCTTCAAAACCCTTCGCATATTTTTTTGCTAAGCTAAGTGCAGTGACTTTATCTGCTTTGCTTGGGGTCATTTGGTTAATATTAAATTTCTTTTCAGAGGCTTCGTTTTCTTTAGTAAATTCAATGAAACGATCCAGTATTTTGAGATATTCTGCTTTATAAGCAACATTATTTTTCTTTGTATCATCAACATGCTTTACAAAATGCATTAAGGCATTTCGGCCATTTATATCTATTAATGCAGGATTTGCATTAGAAGCTAACAAATAATTAATTATATCTAAACGATTTGCACGGCAAGCGAGCATGAGTAACGACATATTTTTATGATCTTCAGAAATCCAGTTAGCATCAACAAAAGAACTTTCAATATACCTTACAAAATCTTCATATGTTTTGTTCGGGTTATTCCGGTTCTCAATCATATTGACGGCAGTAGGTCCATATTGTTTTGAATTTTTTTTCAGCAATTTATCAAAAGCTTTGGTTGCGCGGCCAGTATTTTTTACTGAACGCTTTGAAGTTACAACAGAGGGATGTTCTGCTGTTAGGCTAGCTGCAGCAGTTGCAGTTCCCGCTGCTGCGTCTGTATCAGTTGTTAGATTTAATGTTTTAGCATGGCTCGCTGTACCAGATAATGCTTTTCCTTGATTATCTTCTTTTAATTTTGCTGTTGCTATTTGAATGGTTGCTGACATATTTGAATCTCCAAAACAAATGAGTTAAATAAATTATTGTATTATAAGTTTAATTAATAAAGTGACTTTGAGGACTTTAACAAGACAGCAATTTGATGTCAAATCTTTTTTTATTTTTTAATTACGCTTTTTGTATTAGTGAGGCATAGTTGACCCTCTATGCATACTAATACATAAATTTTACTGTACGTATTTACAGGATTGACGGTGCCTTGGACAGAATGTAAAACTTTGGACAAAAGACTTAAGCTTTTGCAAGACAACCAGAGGGAGATAAGATGTTACATCTCCTCTAAGTCATTAGAGACGAATATCTTTGGGATTGTTTACAAAGAAAGGATAGAAATAAAAAAACAAGTGGAGCTAAGGGTAATCAAGTGGAACGGGTAATAATGAATAGAATTAACTAGATAGCTTTATTTAATATTTACTAATTACAACTGGGGGAAAAATGAGATTTTACGCAAGAAAATTAACGCCGCAAGAACAAGAAAAAATTGTAAAACAATATGCTGGAAAAGAGCCCCAAGGGATGCTTGAATCCCGATTAAAACGCTTTCCAGATGGAAGACCGGTCCCAAGCAAATTTATGCGTACTGAATGGGAAAAGCAAAATATCTGGTATGTTAATATCTGCAGAGAAGCTCGGCGCATTTTTGCATTGCATCTACCCCTCATGTTACTCGGGTATATTTTCTACAAGGAATGGAGCCATGAAACCATCCTTCAAAAACAATTGGAAGGCGAACTTGAAAGACGTGAAATTGTGGAAGTTGAGATCTCCTTCATAAATTGTTGCAAGCTGTCTTCACTGCCAACGCAGGTCTCTGTTAATACTTTACCTTTAAGATCACATCAGGATAATCAGAAGGAAGCTAATTCAAAATTAAAATACGCACAGGATTCTGTGTCCCCTGATCTCCAATCAGAAATTGAAAGATTATTGCCCAGTACTGCAGCCGATATTAAAACGGCTATTGATACCAAAACAGCGGTAGAACCGATTCATGGTGTAGCTCAGCCTATTATTACGCCCCAATTTGGCGCGGCAAGGGATACTTCATCTATGCCTATGTCTGCAATTGCTGCTGGATCTACTTCTGCCCATGCTGCCAAACCTGCAGAAATAGGTACAATTTTCGCTGCGTTAGCTCCCGTGTCGGGTTCAAAATAAAACGAATATTATCAAAATTATTGGTCGTTCAGATGATATTGACATTAGTAGCTTAACTATAAGATAATGATCTATTTGAAGTTAGATTATTTATTATCAAATTTTTATATTTTACAGATAAAACGAGGTGAGTGATGCCCAGATTGTTATATGGTAAACTAGTATTAACACTTGCAGGTACCCGAACCGAATACGTTAAAGCAGATGAAAACGCTGGCTTTGTTTCGTTAAATATAAACCGAAAAGAATCAGTTGATTATCTAATTCCCTGTTCTAAAGTTAAAACGCATGTTGATAGACTCTTACCTGTCGCAATCAAATGGCACCAAGACAATAACCTGCGTGTTGATAATCTGAGCGCAGAGATTATTTATTCAAATTATGTAAATAATGGTTTAGCTAGAGAGGCTGCATTAGATTATGAAAGTTTAAGAATATATGCAGAAGAAAAAGGATTGGCATTTGTTGCTTACGGGCTTGAAAACCAAGATGAAGCTACATTAAAAGTAATTCAATCTTATTCTCCAAATCGAGGGTAGAGAAGCTTGCAACTGAGAATAGCTGTCGCTTTATGGTTGTGAATACCATGGATTTTGAAGCTCTGAATTTTTATAAGAAATTGGGATATATGGTTGAATTTGAACGGAGAGGTTTTGAGAAGGATTCCATCATGTATTTTTTGTGCAAAAATTTAATACATGCTCCTGTGAATGCTATTACATTTGAAATTATAAGACACAATAGCTCAGAATATAAAAAAGCCGTATCTTTGCGGGAAGAAATCTTAAGAAAACCATTAGGCCTTATTTTTACTGATGATGAGTTATTAGCAGAAAAGGAACATATTCATATCGTGGGGACTGTGAATGGTGAAATCATTGCAACGACTGTTTTGGTCCCTGAGGATCATCAATATAAAATGCAAAGAGTTGTTGTCAAAGAAGGCGTTCAAAGCCAAGGGATTGGTTCTCAGATGATGAACTTCTGTGAAAAATATGTGGTATCACAGGGTGGAGAAGCAATTTATTGTCATGCGCGTGATAGTGCAGTTAATTTCTATTTTAAAAATGGTTATGTTGCCAAAGGCGATTATTTTGATGAACATACTATCCCACATTTAAAAATGGAAAAAATACTGGATAAGTAAATTAATATCAAGGATTCTTAGAATGATGCGAGATAGGTAGCTAGTTACGCATAGTAGTTACACCTATTGACACATATTGTTATATTTGCTAACGTGTTTTAAACTTTCAAAGCGAGGTTTATTGTATCGTGAAAATAAACTCTTAAATTTGCTCTTAACTGAGGTTACGAAAGACATTTTTGTTTTTTTATACTTCTTGTGTATCTAATGCAATATTTGAGAGGTTTGTTTATGAATCATAGACCTATCCAATTAAAAAATATCTCCCTTTCTTTTCCTCATAAAACCTGTTTCAGTGATTTTAGTGCACAGATTTATTCTGGACATCGGATTGGGATAATTGTGGGATATATTTTACAATTTTGCAACAGGGAAGAATAATGAAAAACAAACATGGGGTCAAAGCCGGACAAAAGACATATAATTTTGGCATCCCTTTAAGTGGTTGATATATTTAGTTGCTGTATATCCACTAAAATAAGTTAGTATTGCATCTTATATATATTAAGGGTACAATCTAAGTTTAAATATATTATAGACAATTTAATTGTATATCCTCTATTGGAGATTAACTATGGCGGCATTGAAAGAAAACATTGAACAAAGATTCCAACAAGTTAAAATGAGTTATGACATTGTAGAAAAACCCTCTAGTAATCACTCTAATGAGGGCTTAACCCCGCAATTTATTATAATTCACTGCATAGGGTTTGATGAAAATTCTGCATTAAAGATCCTTACTAAACCGGTTTCTGATGGAGGGGGAGGTGTCAGTTCGCATTTTTTGATTCCCCAAATAATAAAAGCATACCCATATCCAATTTATCAGCTTGTCCCTGACAACAAAAAAGCCCGGCACGCTGGGGCGAGTAGCTGGGGAAAGGTTACCTCTTTCAATAATTGTTCTATAGGAATTGAATTCCATTCCCCTAACTATGCTAAAGCATTACAACATCAAGCTGGAAAAGGGGATCTAGATTGGTTTCATTTTGAAGAATTTACAGAAGCACAAATAGAAGCAGGAATTCAACTAATTCATGATCTTATGAAGAAATATAATATTAAGCCCGAAAATGTGCTGGGGCACTCAGATATTGCTCCCTATAGGGAAGATAAAAACGGAGATACTATATTAGGTAAAACTGACCCTGGCTTAACTTTCCCTTGGGAAAAACTTGCAAAAGTAGGTATTGGCATTTGGCCAAAAAGCAGCAGAACTCGTACAAATAAATTAGATGTTAGTCTTGAGAATGCACAACTTTTACTAGCAACATATGGATATCCAATTCCTATAACAGGAAATTCAGATAAAACCAAACATGCTATTAAGGCTTTTCAAATGCATTTTATGCCTAAACACTGTGATGGAAAAATAACTGCCGAAATGATAATATGTCTTGAAAATCTTATTGATCGACAATATGAACATTGTAATAAGCCGCCTCCATCTGCCATAACACATAGATATTCGGCTATTGCTGCTTTAGATGTGGCAAGAGATAATGAAGCTACCGCGCTAGATAAACTTTTAACAGAAGCAGATGAAGTTTTATATAAAGTAAGAAATGGATTTACACTCTAAGCGGAATTTTTTATTGTCTAAGAAATCACTCAATTTAAAGATTGTGTTCTTATAAATGGTGTCATGGGATATTGGGTCCAAAAGATTATTAAGCTTAATATTTCAGATAGTAATTTTTTATCTTTACATCGAATAATTTCATAATGCAAAAATTAAATCGCCTACTTTTAGGCTAGATATATCTAATAATTTCATCCTTACTCACTGTCAATCTTCTTATATAGGGCTGAGGAAACCAATCTATGCTCTTGCTATGCCGCGATATTAACATAAATAACTTCAAAAAATCAATGTCATATTTTCGGCTGCATACTTGAGCAGATCCCCCGCTGCAGTCTTTCCGCTAATAGCAATAATACAGGGTTGCATTATTTTTGGTTCCCAGTATTTAGATTTGTTAATGGATTAGCGGTATCAGAGGAAAATTTTTTTACCATAAGGTAAAAGATTTCAGCTCTTCTTTCAAATTTAGAAATTGTTTTAAACCCTGCTTTTTCATAAACATGTTTGGCTCGTGGATTATTTTCATTAGGATCGATAATGAAAGTATCCGCTTTATTATCAACCTGATCATGAAAAAAATTTGTAAAAGCTATTAAAGTAGGAGCTGCAAGTCCTTTCTGGAAGTAATTCAAATTGCCAATGCAAAAATCGATGCTATAAGAATTGCCATTTTTAGAAAGTTGTTGTCTCCAGGCTTCGCTCAAATCAGGTGCATCTTCTACTACAGAAGTCATGATAAGAGAATAGGGGTTAGAATCAATACTTCCCACCCAATAGGTAAACATACCATCATAATAGGGGGAGGGCTCTTTGCGACCATTCATGAAAACAACAATATCGTCGCGATGTTCCTGGGAGTTATCCCAAAATTCTCTGATATGAGATTCATCGAGCCATTTTAAGATCTTTGCTTTATGGGCAAGATTTGCTTGCTCAAAATGAATATTTTTCATAGCATATTTCCGATCAGCATTACTCGTAATTTTCTTTTGCTAGCTATGTACCGCAATTGCTATTTTCGTCAGGAGCATAATAAAAATCCTGACCCAATAAAGTGATTTCCTTCCATCGGTTGACGGTTAACCAATTAAAGTTAAATTGATATTTCATAAAAACTCCTTTGTCGCACAGGTAGCGGATAAACATAGTTATCTGCACAAAAATCAAATGAACTACAGAAACGGATCTAAGTTATCACTTAGCGAAAACCCTACTCTTTATAAGTAAATCGACTTGGTTATAATGCCATCTCCCGGCCTCCAATGCAAGGTAAAGCCTATCAAATTGACAATCACGGAGGCCAAATCAGCGAATGCCAAAAAAGGTTACCGCGTTATGGAAAACTAGAATATTTCGGTCCTAATTCTTTTGATCCGCCTGAATTTACTACTGAGCCCCCTCGTGGTGAGTGCCGATATTGGGGTGGCGCGCCCTTGAATTTAGATGAGCTTGGTATTGACACTGATTTCATAATATATAAGGCCGTGGGTGCGGGGGACGATGTGGCGTGTTGGCGGTGGCGGACTTCGGAGGGCTTCGGCCTCCCTGATGATTCGGCGGCCATAAGCCACCTATGTAAACTTCGAGAAGACGATTTAAGAAATACGGTTGCCCACTTGCACTCATTTTAGAAAAAATAGAAAAAGAAGGCGATCAAAGAGCTAAAAATAAACAATTTGAAGAAGCCACAGATGCTTTTAAAAAATATTTATTTATACTAAAATTTATTTTTAATGAAGAAGATAGTAACAGAGTGAAATTAAAACTAAAAACGGTTCCCCCTGACAGACTTAAAAAGGAATTGCTAAACAACATATTGATAAAGTATAAAGCTGCAAAAGACGAAGGCTTACCTAGTTTAGATGTTGCCTTGCGAAGAGTAGTGGCTTCTAATTTCAAAGAAAGTAGGGAAGATGCTGAAATTTTACTTGACTATGATGCGAAGATTAATTCGCAAGATACAACTATCACTAGCTTGAGAGCAGCTATTCATTGGGCAGCAATTAAAAAACAACCTGATTTGATTAAACTCTTATGTGAGAGGAGCAGATCTTGATATTAAAGATGCCAATAAAAAGACAGCAAGAAATTATCTTGATGAGCTAGGATATGATTATAAGACTTTTGCCCCAGTCATTTCCTTTAGTACAACACTATCATATCAACTCCAAGTTAAATATTTAAGAAAATTAGATAGTTATGATACTGAATGCTGTTATGCCAGGTTTAATATACGTAAGCGATTAGCTTGTGACTAAAGGAATATCGGGATAACAATTTAGTGAAATGGTGTCTATCATCGGATTTTAGCAGATGATAGACATTAATTGCGTATTCCTCGCTTGGATTAGGAAGTTCTCATCTATTATTTCAGCGAAGAGAAGGGTGGATTTTTGATCATAAATTTATAAAATCGATTCTCTGCTCATAATTATTCTGATCATCAGAATCTAAGATCTTACCTCCTGTATGCTGTTGCAGAAGCATTGGGTGTTACCTGGATAGAGGAAAAAAAATATAGGTACAACCATCGGGCTAATGTCAGTTTTATTTTTTATTAAATTGACTTAAAACCCCGCTAGAAGGGCCGGTATACGTTATTTTTAGGTTACCAGGATTTCCCACCAAATGGCTGGTTGCTTGTAATCCAAATGCCGTAGTTATTGGGTTGGCAGTCGTTTGTGTTTGGACGTTGTTTTTTTTCAGCTCTTCTAGCTCTTCCTTAGATATTTCAATATCTTTTTTATAATGACAATAAAACTCTGTTAATTGACAAAGTCCTTGGAACGAATCAGCCTCTTCTTGTCCCTGCAGGATATCAAGGTAAGGATAGGCTTTGCCTAGAAAATGAAGTAGAGAAGTTGATCTACTTTTAAAGTATAATGGGGAAAAAAGACCAAACTCGCAGTAGAGCATAATAAGAATTTTATTGATTAAAAGTTTGACATTCTCCCAGATTGGCTCATGTAATGTTCCTTTAGCCGGAGGGATTACTCGAATAAATTGTTTATAAGCTTCTAACAATATTTCTCGTTGATTAAGATCAAGTGAATTCGGATTTTGGCATCGCAATAAGTACAAATAGCCCGCCTGAAAACGTGCCCTATTATAATAAACATTATTTTGAGGGATGGCATTAAAAGCTTTTATGGCATACTCAAAAAAGCTATCACGAAAAGCAGGTGGCTGCATTTTTCCAGCATTATTACATTCCATACCCAACTGGAATAATAGATCGATGGTACTGCTTTGATGTTCAGGACAAGATTTTGCCGAACGAGATGAGATTTCATCTGCGAAATCATACAACTTTAAAAATTCTTCTTCACTCAAATCCTTGCGATTGCTAAGTCCAGATAAAGATTGAAAAAATTTAATTTCTTCCAGATCAGGTTCTTTATAACAAGAGAAGCTTTCCATATCTTCAATTATGTTATTAGGAATTATTAATCCTGCTAGCGCGAATTGAGCTTGCAGAAAATTAAATTCGCGCAACGTTAAATTTGACATGGGAATAGTGATAAGTTCAAAATGTACAGTGTGATCCGTAAGTTTAAATTCATGCCTGTATTCAAATACAGAATCACACATGGGACGAAATCTAGAAATAATTGCCTTTAAATTAAGTTCGTTAGCTTTTGTCTGACGATTAAAATCTTTTGAGAACACCCTGATACTCAATGTGGCTCCATTTGGTGATTTGGTTAAGATGGCCCCCATCATTGGAAAATTAGAATTTATATAATCGGGATTTTGATAATGAATTTCAATTGGCATTTTCTTTCTTAAATCTTCCGAGATCTTTTTTCTGTCAAAACATTTCTTCCATTCAATTGCATTCTTATGAGGAATAATTTCTTTCAATTCAATATTGCTTGTGGCAAGTTTGATTAGTTCATTGATATGTTGGTTATTTTCCGAGCTATCTTTAGTATCTTTAGTGTCCTTCTTAAAATTCAGACTTTTCAAGATATGAGATCTATAGCCTACTGCTTTTAACCTCGGCAGTGGGTGTGCGTATAAGCTTGAAAGTTCTTGTGCGCCTAACCTCGAAAATACTTGTGAATTTAAGCTTGAAAGTTCTATAGCCAGTTCAGTAGCTTGTTTCTCTTTTTCATAACAGGATTCCATGAGATAGACTATTTTTTCTAAAAGATCATCAGACTGATTGTTCGTCAACCTTGTGGTTGACTGAAGCATGGGGTCGTCACAGAGAAGTGCCAGAGTTCTCGTTACCATTCTTCTGGCCACTTCATTATTGCCTAACTGAAGAAATTTAGCTAAAGCTTTATATTTTTCTTCTCTCGTTTTTCGGAGCATTAAACCAGTCGCTTGGTTAACAAGAGCGTATTTAGGAAGACGGTGGTTGCCTGGACCTGTCGCAGAGTTATAAAATTTTTCCGACCAAACATATTGATTCACTCTTTGACAAACTTCAGCCAAAAAGCATGCCAGTTCCATGTCTTTATTTTCATTGCCGTAATATTCATATAATAGAGAGTATTGTCTTTCAGACATGAAATCTAGATAAGGAAAAAAGGAAAAAATCTCAAGTTCACTTTTCGGCATTGATTTAAAACAATTAAAAGCTTGTAGATCATCTTTAATAAAACTGGGTACGCCTAACTTGTCGAGATATTCTGCAAGCGAAGCTGTACATGAAAAATAAGGCCTAAAATAACCAGTGCAAATAAGAAGATAGGGTTTAACAGGACCATTCATAGAAATGGCAGGTGGTCCTCCAAAAAAATCGACCATTTCCTTCACTTCATTCATTTCTTTTTCGGGATCGAAATTTGGAAGATCATTAAAATGAATTAACAAGCGTTTCTCAGATTGGTTTTTTCGACCGATGCCATGAATTTCAATTTTAGAAATCTTCGAATTTGGTATGGAGCTGGTATAGATAATCGTACGGGCGGCCTCTTCTAATTGATCTTTTCCTTTGATCGTCTCTTCCAATGCTTTTAGTGTTTTTCTATCTGGCGTTGTTTTCCAGCTGGCATTTTCTTTTTCAGCATGTTCTTTGGCGTCTCTCGCATCACTTTCATCGGAAATTTCTGGGTTTAAAGCTAAAGCCATTGCTTTTGCAAGCCTTTCATTTTCTTGCAGTTTCGCCTGTGGGGATTGATTGAATCTAGATTCCAATTTTTCTCTTTCTTGTCTAAGAAGCGTTGCCAGACAGGATTGTGAAGCCTGCAGGTCTTTTTGCATCCCAATACCTTTTCTATAACACTGTGCCAGTGCATAGACTTTTTTTGGATTCGCATTCCTTTGCACTAACTCGGCATGGCGAGCCTCAAAAGCGCTGACATCTATTTCTATTAATTCTTTTGAATCTTTTGCTGCTGAAGCTTTTGCTGCATTACGAGCGCTGACTATAATATTCTTCAAAATAAAGGATTCAGCTAGATCGAAGATGGCTTGGAATTTTGTTGAATCAAGCTCTTTATCTGGCCAAATGTGAGATCTAGGATCTAGTGAATTATTATGGATGCAAATAGAAAATAAGTAGAATTCCCATTCCCTATATCCTATAGACCCCATAGGCTGATGAAAAGACTGATCCATTTTTTCTCTTCGTTCTTGAAGTTCAATTTGTATTTTTTGAAGTTCATTGGCATTCTTGGGAACTCCGATTGTTTTCAGGTGTTTGGCAGGCTGTTGTGAAATAACTTGTTTTCCTAACTTTACGTCTTTTCTACCTGCCAAGTGTAAATCTCTTGCATAAATAATACAGACCCCTTTCGTGTCAATGTCTATGACTCCAGCAGATACTATTTTAAGATGTCCGTCTAGGGCTGTTATATTAATATTAATGGCTTCTAGTTTAGATTTTGTTAACAATTCTATATTTTGCCTTGCTGCAAGGTCCTGCTTGATAATTAACTGTTTGCAGACAATATAAATATTTCTGGCTGCTATAGGTGCCTCAATGCTTATATTGCAATGAGGATGATATAAAATAACGTCTTCTGTGCTTGAGATTGGTGTTTTAAATCTAAAGACATGGTCAGGGTTTTTAACTAGGGCACCCCCGAAATCAGGTGGGGGAACTCCATTATCTACCTGGTAATAGTGCGTATTTTTTAATCGAATTGAACTATGAGCCATTTTCAAACTCTGCATAAAAAAGGTTTTTTGCAGATTCAGTATGTGACGAGCTTTTTTACTACCTTGGTGCGTAGCTGAATTTAAAGACGCCAATCTTTTTTCAAAATTAACTTCTTCAATAATCCCCATCCCATAACAGAGCGACAGTCCAAATTGGATTTTTGGATCTGAACATTTTATGGCGTGGTTTTTTAAATATCTATCAAATCCTATTTCTATCTCTACAATTTCTTTAACATCCTTAGAATCCTTAGCATCCTTAGTATCTTTTATATCCTTATTCGACTCCGCATCCTTATCTCTTATTTCTTTAATATCGATATCATATTTCGCATCATTGGCTTTTTTTAATAGGGCTTGCTCACATAAAGCTAAAGGTTTTTTTTGTAGAGTGAGTAGTAAGGCTTGAACAACGAAAGCATCACAATACTCTAAAACCCTAGATCCTTTAGCATCTATTATATCCTTAGAATCCTTAGAATCCTTAGTGTCTTTAACGTCTTTAGTATCTTTTATTTTAAATTTTATGGCTCTTGAATTTTCCGAAATGGGTATCTCTCTGTATGTTCTTTTTGGGATTTTTCTATGAAATCTAATAGAATAAGGGCAATCGGTGCTATCATTAGTGATGATTTCGAGTTTTCCTGTTATTATCTTAGTTTTTGTAAAGGACTCAGGATCGAAATTAACTTTACCATTTGAAATGATTCTAAGTTCGGCAGCTTCTATACTAACCCAACATCCTCCCGGCAATTTTTCGGATAAACTAAAGCCTGAAACTAAAAATTGGATATTGCCTCCCACCTGAATTGCATTATTAATATAGAGATGCTTGCAGACGATATATAAATTTTTAGGCGTCTTTATCGGTTGATTAACATGCATATCTGAATTGGGTGCAAATATAACAATATCTTCAGTACAAGTAGCTTCTTTTAAAAGAATGGTATCCGCAGTGTCGAAATCAACTAGAATCATAATATCTCCAGAATTATTGTGTATTTTGAATGTATAATTGTTGGTCTTAGGCATTCTCTCGGCCAGAAAGAACTATATCAAATAGGTAGTCATAATATCAATACTATCATTTTATTAGGTGATCAACTAATATTTAACCCATGTGTCCGGTACGGACCCTCCCCGGGGCGGATTCGAACCTTTCTGTAACAGGTTGATTTTACTAATTCAAAATTAAAGGGCATTAAATTTAACCCAATATCACACCCAACTTATTATATTATATCCTTGCGAAAGGTTACGTACAATAGAAAATATTCTACACCATAGATGGAAGATCCCCGGCAATAATTTGTTTGGTAGCTTACTGTCTTCATGTTTATAGTGACTTTATGCCAATATAGCAAAAAGTCACAATATTTGAATAAATTGCCTATATTTGAACTAAGTTAAGTAACCTTTTTATGGGACAAATCTTCTTTATAATTTCCATGAATTCTTATGGCTTCCTAATTGTTACTCTTGATTGCATTTTGAAGCTGTTTGTCCCTTTTTTCGAAATTTTTTACTAGTTCGATGATTTTTTCAATATCGCGACAGTGTTTTCTCTCTGGGTTTTTTCTGTTGGCTATTATTAGTATCATGATTCCAATTTGCACAAGAAAAATAGATATAATCATCTTTCCATACGGAAACAGTTTGTTATTAGGGTCATAGTACATTAAATAATCTTCAATAAACGCTTCATCATTTTGCAATCCTAAAATATCATTTCGTAAATTTGCATGCGACAAAGTATTGAAATTAAAAGTTTCTAGAAGTAGAAATAATTTAGATATTGGATGATCTTGCAAGAAACGTTTTTTAGATAATGCAAGTATATATTTAAACAAGCTATCTTCTTTCTTTATTTTAAAATGTCTTTTTATTTTTTCAATCCGGAGGGAACCAAGATTTCTTTTTGTTTTACACTGTAATATCAATTTACTGATTGTTTCAGTTTGAATTCTGATCAAAGGAACTGCTTCTCGAACAAAAAAGTATTGGATTAAAACACCAATTGCTTGAAAATCAGATCCCAATTTTTCTGTATAATGACAAAATGGGTTACCACATAAGTCTGAATAGCAAATATATATTTTCTTCAAGATTTCTAGCATTTCCTTATATTGTTCGCATTCATTGGAAAAGCTGTCAAATATTTTTCTATACTCATAACTGATTCTCATGTCTAATTCCTGGAAAATTTTTGATTTCAAACTGTTTGGTATTTTGGATGAGCTTGACCTTGATAAAAATATTTCATTTATCTTGAGGCTAATTGATCTCGTTTAATATAAAAATCTGAAAAAACACTCCCATATGCTTTCTTTTCAATTTCAGAAAATGAATTAAATCCGTGCAATAGAATTTTTTGTCTAAATTTTACGTTAAGAATGTGAATTTGCTTTTCGATAAAAATGAATAAATCTTCCTTTAAATTGTTATAATTAGCATGTATTTCTTCCAAAATATTTTTTTTCAGATTATTGTTGATTTGTTCCATTTCCCTAATGGCGTTATCAATTCTATCTAATTCCTTATAATCCTGGGAATTCATTTCATATGTCATAACAATCCTTAAATTTTCAAAAAGTAAAAGTAGAGTATACTAATTTTTATGTAACTTATAAAGAGCAATTAAAAAAAATATGCCTATGTATTTTTATGAATATGATGTTGTTTAATAGACCTGGCAATAAAAATTCCAATGATTAATATTTTTGGGTATTTTTTTTGTAAAATTGACTGAGCAGCTTTAAAAGTGGCTCCAGTAGTGATTACATCATCAAATATTATTATAGTACGAGGGAGAGGGTTTATTTTTGAATCATCAAAAATAAAGTTATCTATATGTTCTTGAACTGTTAGGCGTCTATTGCCAGTGACATGTGCCTCTTCGCGACTAGAAGATATGGATAATAATTCTCTAAAATCCAAAGTTTTTTCTGTCGCTTGAAGCTTACATAATATCTTCATTAAGCGGTCATCATATTGTTCATCTTTTTTAGACTTCGAAGGTGGGATTGGGATCCACAAGCAAGTTTTTAATTTTGGCCATAATGGAGTTGTGTTTAACAGTTTGACTACTTTTGTAATGGCCTCTTCTTTATATCGCCACTCAGAAGAATGATTCATTCTTTTTACGGGCTTTTTCAAATTTTGAATTAAACTATTCATTTCGCTATGGTTGTACCCTTGTCTACCAGCATATTCCCCAAAAAAATAACAATGATCGATATCTGAAAGATCACAATGTTCCTGGAGTAAAGATTCATCAATTTTTTGTAATTGGAATGCGGGCATGAGAAAGCTCCTGCAACAGATCATTGACTTCATGAACACGGATTGCACCAGCTTTTTGAAGTTTATGAGGCCAAGTTAAATGTGGATTTTCAAAGTTATTATTTAAGATAAATACCTTCCTGCCTTGTTTCAATGCTGCTTTTGCTTGTGTTAATGTTCCCGAGGTATTTCCAGCCTCTACGATAATAGTGGCTTCAGATAGGGCCGCCATAGTTTTGTTTCTTTCAGGGAAAAAAATGCGATTAAATTTTATATCCTTTTCTTCATAGCCTAGCATAGGAACTTGGCTAATTAATAAATGATTTTTTGCAATTTTTTCTTGTAAGAGAGCATTATCTTTGGGGTAATGATGCCACAGAGGGGTGCCAATGACAGCAACAGTGGAACCTCCAGCATCAATAGCCGTTTTATGTACTACGGTATCAATGCCAGCCGCTAAGCCAGAATAGATAGTGAAACCTGCCTCAACTAGTAATTTTACTAATCTCTGTGCTCTTCTAACACCCTCTAGAGATGGAGTTCGAGTGCCTACTATCGAGATTCCACGGGTAAACGCCAGGTCCCAATTGCCCCTATAGTAGAGTAATGCAACAGGATAATCAGCGTCATATAGTGATGATGGGAAATCTATAGTTCCAGCAAGTCTAACACCATAATGATCAATTCCTGCTAATTTAAGCTTGCTAACTACTTGGTGGTAGAATTTCTTTGCAACTGAGGGTTCAATTAAATCGCTTAACAATTTTACATCAGATGATGATATTTTCTCCCTCAATTGCTTAAAAGAAGATATATCTTTGGACCACAAAGCTTCAAATGCGCCAATTTCAATCGATGGAATTATTATATTATGCTCAGGAAAGGGTAATGCTGCATTCACGGCCATATTGATTCCCCTCAATCTTCATACTATGTTCACATTATACACGCAATAATATTTCTTGTGTCATTTATTTCAGATGCTTTGTAGGCGGTATTAATTCTCCGACCTCTACTTTTAGGGCAATGGCTATTTTTATCAGGTTTTGGATAGAAATATTTTGTTCCCCTCGTTCAACTCTGCCCATATAAGTTCTTGCAAGGCCAGCCATATAGGCAAACTCCTCTTGCGAATAGCCCATTTTTTTCCTTAAAATTTGAATCCTCTGACCAATTTTAATAAGATTGGGATGTTTTGTGTACATACATCAAGTACAACCCAATGAACTCAATCAGGCGACACACAATAAGTGGCATTTTGCTGAAACTTATGATAGTATTCTTCTTCTAATTTAGTTATTTTGATTGCTTGATTAATATTATTATTTGGGAGAAGTTAATGATAAATTTTTTATTTACTTTTATAGGTGTTTTTACAGGGGCATTGGTTGTAACGTTTTTATTTGGGGGCTCATTAAACAAACTGGATTTTATATTTATTGTAATAATCGCCTCATTCGCAACTATTATTTCATATTTTAAAGAAGTGTTGGCTGAAATAAGAGGGGGTGCTTTAATGGCAAGAGCCACTTCAAAAAGAAAAGAATATGAATTAATATCATTTAATAACGCAATTGCAGATGAAATAATGAAGATTAGACTGGATTTAGTAGCAATTAAAACCAAACTAAATAAAAAGGCTGGATATTGGAAAAATTTTCCCGAAGATTTTGTGAATATATATTTAATATGTCTTGATTACCCATATAGTGCGATATCTGCATTTTATGAAGCCCCAAATGGTAAGGAAGGGGGAATTGTAATTCTACTAGATGATATTCCTCTTGATAGATATGGAAATTTCGATGCTTCCGCATATACCGATTCATTCGATGCCGAAACTTTGAGGAAGGTGAAAACATTTAAGACGAACAAAATCAAGGCGGGAATGAACCTGTTTGTGCACTTATATGAAAATGATGATAATGAGAATTTTGGTAAATACAATGGAAAATATAATAGAGATGCAAAAGTTATCACAATCGAAGAGGCAGGCAGTTTTGATTTTGATAAGGTGATTGTTACTTTGGAAATTGCCCTAATCTCGAAGAGCGATTGCATGGGGTGGTGTCCTAATCTTGATGAGAAAATTGAAGCAAGCAAAATTACCAGAAAGATTGAAATGTCTCGGACATATTGTCATGAATTTGTTATCGAAGAGGCTAAAAATCTATCATGATTGAGAGGTTTGCGACTGATTGGCTGGGCTTATCTAATGTTATCTGGGTTTCTTCGAACTATGATTACTAACAATCATCGTATAGCCAACTTTATTGCCATAAACCTTAGATAACAACCTGCCGGCAATCCTTATGCGAATATTTATTTGTAACCGAACACTATTTGGTTCGGTTGTACTGGTCTGAAAATTCGATATAGGTAACCGACCATTCGAGTATGGTGCGTTAGGTGGTTAATCTGGGTTGTCCATGTATTATTAGGAAAACGTATTGTTATTTTGTAAGTTTAGAGGTATAGAAGCCATGTCCACCTGCTCCTTTGTCAGTGATGGTTTGCCAAATTGCACCGCAATCAATGCATTGAAAGAATTCATATGTTGATTGATCGTATCCTTTCCCAAGTTTTGTTTGATGGTGAACTGGTATTCCTATTTTTTCTTTATTTTTTGGAAACTTATTTTTTTCGCAATCCACACACGGGCCGTTAGCAATAATTACATTTTTCATTTTCTTCTCCTTTAATCAATGGTTGATAAATATTTTTTAAAAATAGATTATGTTGTTTATTCATCAAGATTTTTAATACCATGATAAATCAGCATTTCATCAAAAAAACCCGGAATTATTCTGCATTTTAATTCTTTTCCTGTTCCATATATAGAATCAATTTTATTAACAATTTGATCTATCTTGATGAATAAGCCCATTAATCCAGCGGATGTTGCATATGGTTTTATGGCAATGTACTCAGATCTTGATGAATTTTCGTCGAGATGAATTAGGCTGTTCCTTAAATTCTTTAGATTTTCTAATACTTGAAAATCATTTTCATCAATGAGTTTTTTGTCTAACATCCACGCATATTTATTGTAAAAACTTTCATTCCCAGCCTTTAATCTATTAAGAAATTTTTTTCCGAACACACTGTCTCCCAGAAAAAATATGATAGATTCACAGTGTAAACCTACAATTTCAGTAAGGCTGCATATTATTGATCTAAGCCTAGAATATTCAGGTTTGTCAGGCATTATCTGCTGGAAATAGAAATCTTCCATTGTTGATGTGAGAGAGCTAAACTTTCTATAATTTTCAGTAGGGATATGAATGCCCAATTTAGAGTGAGACTTTATAAATCTTCTTAATTTTTTTTGTTTTGACATAGAATAGCCACCTCTATTCAAGTATTTCATGCAAAGGTAAATATTTTTGTCAGTTAATGTTTGAGTCAATTTTCAAACGATTATTATTAATATTAGTTTATTTACAAGAATTGGGTGGATGATCCGTACAATCTGTGGCTTGCTAAAGAGATGTTTGAATGAACCTGGAGGCAGTATTCTGCTGCTTTATGCAGAATTGACGGCAATCGTGGAGCTACAACCTGGAGAAATATATAAAAATCATTATTTAATTGTTATACTAAAGATCTTTCAATAATAAAAAAATGGAGATTGTCAGTTTGATGATAACGCATTTTTGATAATGGGCAACAAAGTTCCCAATAGTTCTTTATATACGAATTAAGAAATCCCCCATTTTTTGCTAGTAAACTAATAATCTCGCTCATATTTTTTGACTAATTCTGTCAGTTGTTGAAAATTGGTTGTATTTGTATGCTCAACATTATATTCGTTGATAAGATTAATAAGATTTCTTAATTCCGAAATGCACAGTTCTTTTCCTGACAGTGCTTGTAAGAGCTCTGAAACGATTTTCTTAGAGTTATTGGGAGTAATATCTGGGAAAATAACTTTTACAATGTCATCTTTGGCCTTGGGGATTAACCTCTCGATACATAAGCGTAGGGCATTGCTATCACCAGCTAACGCCAATTCTACGGCCTTGTTAATTAGAGCTACGGCATGCGGTTCTAAGAGTTTAGCTAATTGGCTTCTTTTGTTTAATGTTCCTCTTTTTTTACCGGATGGATTACCTGATTGCCCTGGTATGAATTTTGTCATATTAAAAACCTCATCTTGTCGAGCCTGCATATTATCTGCAATTTGCAGAGAGAAAATTGATTCTGGTTTTATATCATATATAGTTTCCAGGTAGGATGTTCTCATTTTTTTGATGTTTCCTACCAAGTTTCCTTATCAATATCAATGTTATCAAGGCTTCCAGAGTAAATATGACCATTAAGTTTCCTTTAGAAGTTTCCATTTACGATTGCAAAGTTTCTAGTTTCCTTCTTTGGGGGAGAAAATTGGAAACTTATTTAGCCCCAATCCAGTTTTGTCAGTGCTTAGCCATGAATTGAAATTTGACCCTATATATCCCCTTTACTTCTAGCTTTAGCAACAATTTTCGAGACGTAACTTTTGCTTAATTTTAATTCATCCACAATTTCACGTTGCTTATATCCACTTTTAAATAATTCAATGACTTGTTGATAACTGGTTTCTTCAATTGGTTCAAAATGCCAACCATCATCTTTTAAATGACATAGAATAGTTGCTACTTCATTTCCAACGATGCCTCTAGCTTTCTCAAAACTAAGTTCAAAACACGCGCCCATTGTGGGCACATAGTGATTTGGACGTTTTAATTTAATGACTGTGTCAAGGGTGTCTTCGCGTTTGCTTGTCCCTCTTTGTGTACCATTTTTGCCAGCATGATGTATAAATAATACAGATTTACCTTGTCGCCTTTGCTGTAGAGCCCATGCCTGAATAGGTAACCAACTCTCAGCTTCATTTTCTCTACCATGGCCACATAACGTAGAAATATTGTCAACGATGATTAAATCTACGTTTTCTACATGCTCAGCTATCATTCCTGCCCAGCTGGAGTTCCTAAATTTGGCATTACTCCATTCTGCAAATCTGGGGTAATAAATATCGGTTCAATCATGTTCGGAGTTGCTTTTTTTCTTTTTACTATATTAGCTAGTCTTTCTTGCATGGTATTTGCTGGCATTTCGCCATCAATATATAAGACTGGACGAGGGATTGATGCATTAAATGATAATAATGAATCTCCATAAGCTACGGCGAGTGCTATTTCAAGTGCAAGAAAGGTTTTACCAATGCCTCTCTCCGCGTATATCATGGCCAGTCCTGCTTTAGGTAACCATGGCTCAAGTAAATTTTCTCTGGGCGGCAAATTTTTTCTGAGTAGATCATTCAGAGCTATAGAAGTAAGTGTTTCAGTTCTGAGTAATAGGGTACCATCAGGATTATTCATTTCTCATCCCTATCTTCCAACCAACAGGCCAGATCATTAAAATCAGTTAGGGTATCGGGTGCATCTTGTGGCCAAGGAGGTGATATGAAAAATGCGCCTGCATTTATTGAGGCACGTCGTCCTTTTGTTAAACCGGGATTACCGATCGTTTGTCTATCGTCATCAGCACAGATGATCATTCTAGTAGTAGGCCATTGGCGACGAAGTGCCATGGCTGCATGTTCGAGGTTATTTGCATCAATTGCAGCAATTACAGATGTGCGAGGGTAATCTCGAGCTAATGTTGCTCCTGTTGCCCATCCTTCACAGATCAATATTGAGGAGTTTAGTTCTAATTCATTAACTAAAATAAAGCGACCCTTCTTAGCGCCACCCGCTAGCAATAGCTTTTTGCCAGTAGGGTCAATAAATTGCAGGCTCCATATCTGTCCTCCACAATCGATTACTGGCAAAACTAGATGATTCCCTTGCTGACGAGCCGTAAAGGGTAAAATACGTTTTTTAATGAGATATGGATGATGAGGGTCAGCAGACTTTAACGTGTTCCATATATTCTGTGAGCGTTTTGCTGCTTGTTGATGCTGTTGTAACTGTACCTGGTCCCGTTGACGTTGAACTTCAGCTATTCGACGGCAGTATTCTGCAGATTCTTTAGCATTCATGTCGCCTTTAGCTTTGGCGGACCATGTTGAAGAAATACCAACTTTCCAGCTGCCGAATGCCCCGCTTGGGACCTCGTCAAGGTGTAAAACGTACCAGCCATTAAGGGTACCTTGCCTATCTCCTGGGATATGAAACCGATGAATATGTCCATCCGCATAGATATTCGTTGGGGGCGATATGATCTTTAGCATCATTTCGCTGCGGAAGCATTCCAAAATTGAATCAAATGCATTAATATTGCCCATGGAAAGGAACTCCAGTTATGAGCTCATGGCGGCACATGAATTCCTGTTTAAGATTGCATTAGGCAGTCATGAGCTCAAACGTTAATTATTCAACATTATTTGCCCAATCTTCTAATTCACTCTTCAAATACATTGGTCTTCTTCCTACAGAATGTTTAGCTTTAGGGAAGGACGGTTTTTTTACCAACTCATAGAATTTAGTAGGACCAACTCCAAGAATTTCTTGAGCTTGCTTTGGATGTAACAATATCGGTTCAAATTTCATAAATAGCTCCTTTGCATAACTTCTTTTCGAATCGTTCTCAAAGATCCAAAAAGGCTATTATGAATGAATTGGAATAAGTATACTGTTCAGTATAAAAATTAATAATGAACCAAACTGCTGGACAGTATATGAAAAGAATAGAGAGCTTTTAGATAGAATTTTCTTTTTTCCATTGCTTATATTGAACAAGATATTTATTAAAAGTTGTCCGGTTCTTAACTTCTGTAAAAATGTTTATAAATTCGAAAAACTGATTTTTTTTACCCTTGCCTCCTTGTGGGCTACCAAGCACCTTCAATCCAAGTTTCTCACCCTCCCTGAAAAGATATAGAATTGCACTTAATTTGGTATCTAGATGGCTATATTTAATTTTTTTATAAAATTTTATGAAATCCAGAGTCTCTTTATATCCATCTAATTCTTTTTGGAGTAAAGAAATGATTTGGCTATGATTATGCGAGATAAATGGATTTAGGCTAGCCAAATTATATTGTTCTGACTTATGGAATCCTTTTTTTACTAGTGTTAATCCTTTTTTAATATCAGTGATAGCTTGTTCAAGACGGTTCTTGTCCTCGCTAAAAATTTTTGGACCTAGTTGGTAATTTCTTATAAGGTTATACACATTCGAATCTATTTCATCGATTTTCTCAATTTTCAGATGATATTCTAGCAGATGATATAATGTATCTTTCATTTTTTTTATTTTTTTCCTGATTTGTAATTCAATATCTGTTTTTTTGTTTTTTTCAATAACCTTGCTCATGCTGGCTCTCCTAGTTAAATTTGTTCAATTAATATGTTATGGCTATATGTGTGATTTTTTTCTAGCCATTTGCTGTACCACTCCATTAACCCTCTACGCTCCTGCTTAAAATCTGCCCGTAAGTATACACCTCGAACTCCTTGCACTTTATGCGCGAGCTGTGCCTCGATAGCATCAGTTCGGAAGCTACTTTCCTCATGCAACACTGTAGATGCTAACGCCCTAAAACCATGTAATGTATGGCGATCTTTGAATCCTGATTTATGAAGCAGTTTGCGTGCGCTGGCTTCACTCATGGGTTTATGTATATTGGAATTTGGAGTATTGAATAAATAAGGAGTAAACCCTGTAAGAAGCCTTAATTCTCTCAGAATTATTAATGCTTGCGCTATAAGTGGCACCCAGTGGGGCGCATCCATTTTCATGCGATCAGTTGGTATATTCCATTCGGCTTTTTGTAAGTTAAATTCAGACCACTTTGCTAGTCTTAATTCAGAGGGGCGTACAAATAAATGCGCTAACAATTCAATATATAGCCTTGTGATCTTGCTAACCTTACTATTTTTAATGCTTGCAAGCATTTCATGAGCTTCATTTGGATTAATAGCAGACTGATTTTTAATTTTTGGCTTTGGTGAAAGAGCTTTTTTCAGTCCAATAAATGGGTAGTTTTCAGTAATGCCGCAAGCAAGTGCAAAATCAAAAATTGATTTCAAACGATCATGCAATCGATGTGCTATTTCATGATGGCCAAGAATTTCATGGGGATTTATCACTTGCAATAAATGAGCTTTAGTTATTTTACTTATATGCTTGTTCTCAATAATTGGCCAAATATCTCTTTCTAAACTCCGGGCGTGGATCTTCTTTGTCCTTTCTCGCCATCTTGAGCAATTCTTTTCATACCATTGCTTAGCAACATCTCCAAAAGTAATTTCTTCCTTAACATTGTTTTCCTTGGTCTTCCTAGGGTCGATGCCCTTATCTATGTTGGCACGGTGAACAGAAGCTAAGCTCCGTGCTTCAGCAAGGCTTAGGCTTGGATAACGCCCTAAGGTTATGGTTTGTGGCTTCTTAACCCATTGGAAGCGGAATATGAACACTTTATTACCAGATGGTCTTACCTCTAGGGTCAAGCCATCTCGATCACTATAGCGTTTTGTTTTATCTTCAGGCTTTAATCGGTTGATTTTCATATCAGTCAACATAACTCGGTCCTCAACTTATTGGCCTTACTTCAGTAAGTTGGGCAAAAATACTTACCCAACACCTTACCCAAAGTAGGCGCGAATTTACACGAAAAATTACGAATAGTTGAGAACGATCGAATTAGATGAATCCATCACAATCTTGAATTAACCAATACATTACGAAGGATTACGAGCTATTGAGAAGTCATGCAAAATATTACTTGGCTCCCCGGGGCGGATTCGAACCGTCGACCTGTTTCCCCCAGGAGGCGCATAGTATTAATTCCACCGATATACTAACAAATCCATAACCTGCTGAAAATAGGATAAATATACGCTTGTTTCCGTCCATTTTAATGGATTAGAACTATTCATATCTATATTTTAGTTATACCCATGGTTATACCAGAATTGACTTTAAGTGTTTATACACAATTTTTGGTGAGTACTCAATCGAGTACTTGAAAAATAGTACACTAAGTGATACTATTCATTATAGGAGATGGATGGAATGAGGATTTTTAAGACTGACTATTTCCACAGGTTGGCAGAATATGAGGGACTAATGGACCAACAAATAGTCGAAATCGTAGAGGAAATGGAGAAGGGGTTACATAATGGAGATTTGGGAGGGAATATTTTTAAAAAGCGTATGGGGATAGGGAGCCGTGGGAAACGAGGAGGATTAAGATCCATTGTGGCATACAAGAAAGGCGACAAAGCAATTTTTCTCTATGGGTATGCGAAAAATGTACAAGACAACATTAGCTCAAAAGAAAAAGAAGCCTTTAAAAAGTTGTCAAAATCATATTTTGGTTTGGATGATTTGTCTTTGAGACGATTGTTAAAAAATGGTGAACTGATTGAGGTGCAAGATGAGTAAAAGCAAAGGTAATAGACTGAAAAAAAATAGAGTGTTATTCAACGCCTTAACTCCTCTCGAAGCGGTGCATCAAAGTGCTACCGGACTTTATAATGCAGGTGTCATTGATGGGCAAACCATGCGTGAGTTTGATGCATTGTGTCTGCCGACCATTCGGGACTTTGGTGCAAGGGAAATAAAGCGAATGCGTCTGCGTGCGAGGGTGAGTCAAAATGTGTTTGCAAAATATTTAAACACCAGCGTTTCAACCATTAAACAATGGGAGAACGGTGATAAACATCCAAGAGGTACTTCTTTAAAACTACTTAACTTGGTAGAGGATAAAGGATTAGAAGCACTTATTTAAAGGCTTAACCAATCATTTGTAGAGTGATGAGTAAACTTAATACAAAATGCCAAATCAACGAGTAAATTATAGTATAAAAAAACGTTGGCATACAGATACAAATGTGTTTAAAATGATCACTCATTTGGGAAAATGTTTTTCCCTTAAAAGCAGTGACCATCCATATTCTATATAAATACATTGACGAATGCTGTATTTAAATTGGTTGTCCCAAAAATATATTTTCATTATCTAATAAAAAATATATCATTGTAACATATTGATGTACGTATCGAGACATAGGTAACACTTTATACCGGAGACATGGGTTACACTGTAGGCATTTACAGGAGGGTCTGGCAATGCCTTGGATGGAGTGTAAAACTATGGATGAAAGATTAAAGTTTGTTGCAAGACTAATAGATGGCGATAAGATGTTGCCTCTATGTGAGGAGTTCGGTATCTCTAGAAAGACCGGTTATAAAATCTATAACCGATATAAAAATTTTGGGCTAGAAGGATTAACTGATCGCAGCCGCAGACCTTATCGATATGCTAATCAACTTCCCTTCCAAGTTGAAAAGATGATACTGCGAATAAAAAACGATAAGCCCACTTTTGGTGCTCCAAAAATCAGAGAATTGTTAATTAGAAGATTCCCTGATATTCATCCACCTTCTAAAAGTACTGTGCATGCTATTTTAGATAGAAATGGTTTGGTTATTAGGCAAAAGAGAAATCGTCATGGTAAAAAACAAGGAACACCTTTATCAGATACAAATATCCCAAATAAATTGTGGTGTGCGGATTATAAAGGAGAATTTCGATTAGGAAATCATCAGTATTGTTACCCTCTTACGATAACAGATTATAGTTCCCGTTTTTTATTGGCTTGTGACGGACTGACAACCACTAAGGAAGAATATGCTTTTATTGCTTTCCAGAGGGTTTTTGAAGAGTTTGGCTTACCAGATGCCATCCGAACCGATAATGGTGTTCCATTTTCTTCTCCAATGTCATTATTTGGATTAAGTAAATTATCTGTGTGGTGGTTACGTTTAGGAATTGCCATTGAAAGAATAAAACCAGGTCATCCTCAACAAAATGGTAGACATGAACGTATGCATTTGACCTTAAAAAAGGCAACTACAAAACCTGCTGGAGAAAATTTTTTACAGCAGCAAGAAAAATTTGACCATTTTATTAAAGAATATAATACTGAAAGACCTCATGAAGCGTTAAACATGAAATGTCCTGCCGAAATTTATATTCCTTCTACCAAAAAATTTGCAGGTCTTCCTGAAGTAGATTATCCATTCCATGAGAAGGTTATTACCATTACTAGTTGCGGCAGGATCTGTTTAAATGGAAAAAAGATAAATGTAAGCCAAGTCTTTGCAGGACAAAACGTCGGTATCAAAGAAACGGAAGATAAGATCTGGCTAGTAAGCTTTATGGATTATGATTTAGGGTATTTTGATGAAGAATCGTGTAGACTGGAACCTTTAACGAACCCTTTTGGGCCGAAAGTGTTACCCATGTCTCCGGAATAAACTGTCACCTATGTGTTCGGTATGGACCTGATGTACGTGGCGCCCCGGGGCGGATTCGAACCGCCGACCTGTCCCTTAGGAGGGGACTGCGCTATCCAGCTGTGCCACCGGAGCAAGGAGCTATTTAATCAATAGTACTCATAGAGACCTATAACCAATAAGCCAACTATTGTGAGGACAATCATCATTTTTAATAGAGGCAAGCCTAAAACATAAAATTTTTTCAGTTCGTTTTTTATTTTTTCTTGATGAGGATTCAGCTTTGTTTTATTGCAGAGAGATTGAGACATAATAATAAACTCCTGTGTATACTATTGTGTTGTTGTATAAAATTAGTCCCTATCTTACCTCAAATAACCGCTTTCGTCATCTCTCGCCATTTTTTTATGAGTTAAAACCCCCTCTAATCTCAATAAGGGCTAAAAGAGGGTCTAAATAGCCCTAAAAATTTGACGTAAATGGATTTCAAAGCTATTTGTTGTATAAGGCTAAATGACTGAATCAAGAAAGCAAACTAAAAGCGTGATAATACATAGATTCATTTTGTGAGAATAGATCGGGTATAGATAAGAGATTAGGTGTAGAGATTGGGTATAGATAGAGATAAGAGATAGCTAATAAGGGAAGTCAATAAAAATGAGTGGGATTGAATTGGTTGGGCAAAGTGCTGCTGTAGAACAAGTCCAAAAGCTAATCAAGAAAGTGGCAAAAACAAATGCCAGTGTGATGATTTTGGGCGAATCGGGGACTGGAAAAGAATTAATCGCTCGCATCGTACATCAAAATTCAGAACGCTATAAGGGACCTTTTATTCCTGTCAATTGTGCGGCTATCCCCATGGAATTATTTGAAAGTGAACTATTTGGTCATGAGAAGGGGGCTTTTACGGGTGCCCATCAGGCAAGAAAGGGGAGATTTGAATTAGCAGCAGGAGGTACCTTATTTTTAGATGAAATTGGCGATATGCCATTGACTATGCAGGTTAAATTATTAAGGGTTTTACAAGAAAAAACATTCGAACGGGTAGGCGGGAGTCTGTCCCTGATGGCTGATGTTCGTGTCATTGCAGCTACCCATAAAAACCTGAATGCCAGTATACAACAAGGTGAATTCCGAGAAGATCTCTATTATCGATTGAATGTGTTTCCCATTACGATTCCTCCCCTTAGGGAACGTAGAGATGATGTGCCCATATTAATTAGACACTTCATTGAACAATATCATCATCATACAGGACAAGTTGTGGTGTTAAGTGATGAAGCAATGGCTTTTTTATGCGATTATGAATGGCCGGGGAATGTGCGAGAATTGGCTAATATGATCGAAAGAATGAGCATTTTATTCTCCGGCAAGCTATTGGAACTTTCTGATTTGTCAGATCAATTTTTTCATACCAAGCCAGGCTCAAGAAGACAAGATAAAAATCTGACTATTTTATCGGCAAAAGAATTACCAGAAATGGGGTTTGATTTAAAAGATCATTTGGCAAAGTTGGAATGCACCTATATTACCCAGGCATTAAGTGAATATCGAGGTATTGTGTCTCAGGCTGCCAAACGTTTGGGTTTACGTCGTACAACCTTGGTTGAAAAAATGAGAAAATATGGAATGGGACGAGAACAACTTTGATATAGGGATGGCCTGTAGTTTTTGAATTAAATTAAATAGATATTAAGCTATCATAAGAAGTAAAGAAGTAAAGAAGTAAAGAAGTAAAGAAGCTATAATGAATAAGTTATAAGAACAATCATAAAGTCGTTAAGTCGTTATTTGACTTCGTTATTCGACTTTAAATAACTCATCCAATTTGGTAATCACAAGAATTTTTTTAATATCAGCATTCGCCCCAGTAATCCGTATATTGGCCTCATCTCCCCCTGCGAAATCTCTTAGGGATAGTAACATGCCCAATGCAGAGCTATCTAAGTAATCGGAATCCTTTAAATCAATCAGATATGATTTTGGTTTTGGGCTGACTTTTTCATAAGTGTTTTTAAATTGTTGTAATGAACTAAAATCAAACCGACCTTGTACGATTATGGTGAGTTCATTACCATCAGGAGAAAGATTTGCAGTTATTGTCATTTGAAGTCACTCCATTCTATTACAAAATTACACTACGCCCCAAATTTCTATATTCGTGGTACTGATGACTCGAAATAGCACCAAACAGAAGACATAAAATACTATACATTCAAAGATTATCTCCCATTATTAAATTAATAATAGAACATTTATTATTGTTTGGATTCATTTCCACCTATTTCATGAATAATTCGTACAGAGGTCCCCACACTCACTTTCTCAAACAATTCCTGTAAATTTTTTGCAAACATGCGAATGCAACCATGGCTGCAACGCTGTCCAATCGTGTGAACTTGAGGTGTCCCATGAATCAGAATGCCAGAAATGCCTAATCGCATAGCATAGCGACCTAAAGGATTACGTGGCCCAGGGGGTACAACCGTGGGTAGAATTCTTCCACCTCTGGCAGCTTCACGACGAATAGAAACGGGGGGATGCCAAGCCGGATTTCTTATCATACCTGTGATTTGGGTGGTACCTTTAGGAGTAGACCACCCTGATTTGCCGACTCCAACAGGGTAGGTACTGACCTCCTTTCTATCAGGATGGAAATAATAAATCCTATTTTCAGCAAGATTCAACACAATCCCTTCTCTTTCACCAGACGGCAAAACGTATTGCGAAGGTATGGTGACTTCAATATTTTTTGAATACCGTGACCAAATTCGAATTTTGGGATTGGCACGCATCATTTCTTGAATGCCTATGTCATAACGTTGGGCCAGAGCAAATAAAGTTTCTCCCTTTTTCATCGTAACTTTTCTTACTTCTCCGATCACTGAGCCTTCCTCAGGGAGACTGAAAGTTGCTGCGAGTGACGATTCAATGGCAAATGCGCCAAGTAAACTCAGAAATAATTGTTTTTTCATAGGCCACACCATTTTCATAAAAATAAATCTAAAACCACTATCGGCCAGCACTTGGCAAAGCTGCAGTTGTCAAATCAATCCATTTAATCCTTTGGCACGCTTTTTGCATTAGAAAAGGTAAAGGGGGAAAAAAATAGTAAGTTATATGGATATAAATTTATTGGCAATTATATAATCACTTTAATAACTGGCTATATAATCAGCAAAAAAAAACAATTGGAATAATTGAAATAAGTGGAGTAGTGGGATATGTCGAAATTTTCTAATGGTTGGGTCATGTATCTTGGGGATGATATTTCAGAGCGGGCATTAATTGAGCGATATCTTTCTTTAGTGAAAAAGATCGCACAGCATTTAATTGGACGCCTCCCTGCCACCGTACAGGCAGAAGATCTTATGCAGGCAGGCATGTTAGGGTTGTTAGAGGCAGCAAAAAATTATAATGCTGATAAAGGCGCAAGTTTTGAGACCTATGCAAGTATACGGGTGCGTGGTTCTATGCTAGATGAAATTCGCAAAAACGACTGGGTTCCTCGTTCCGTGCATCGAAACACACGTCGTATCAGTGAAGCTGTGCGTCTAATCGAAAATAAAACCGGTCGAGACGCAAGAGATATAGAAGTAGCTAGATCATTGGATCTTACTTTGAAAGAATATCATCAAATATTACAAGATTCTAATGGGGTACGAGTATTTGGTTTTGAGGAAGTTGGAATGAATGAAGATTCGGTTGCGGAAGGTATGACAGGTGCCACCCCCACTCCTTTTGATGGATTACAGCATGAAGATTTTCGACAAAATCTTCTCAAGGGCATAGAAGGATTACCAGAACGAGAAAAATTAGTGTTGACCCTTTATTATGAGGAAGAATTAAATCTACGTGAAGTAGGAGAGGTCTTGGGCGTCAGTGAATCTCGAGCTAGTCAGATTCACAGCCAAGCGATGTTGCGTTTGCAGGGGCGCTTAAAAGAATGGAGCCTTTGAAGGGAAAGGGCCTAGTGAAATCTCATCTGGCCCTTCCGAGCGGTCAACTATCACCAAATCTTGGTGGAAATTAAAACTTATGGAGCAATGTTCTGGCTAATTTGCTGGTAAAATTGTGAAAAAAGTTTGTGATCTTATCGGATAAAGTTTCCGAGATACAGTAAGACACTTCATAGATATCATGGGTGTCACTTTTTTGGAATAGATATTCATCGCTGGTAATAATTTCATCAATAAGATTTAAAGCTAAAGCTTGGGATCCATACCAATGTTCACCTGTGGCAATTTTTTCGATATCCAATTGCGGTCTTTGTTCAAGCACAAATTGTTTAAAGAGCACATGGGTTTCTTCTAGTTCTTCACGAAATTTCTGTCTGGCTTTTTCAGTATTTTTTCCCATTAAAGTTAAAGTAGTTTTGTATTCGCCTGCCGTATGTTGTTCTACATCGATATCATATTTTTCTAATAGACGATGAATATTTGGAACCTGAGCAAGCACCCCTATGGACCCCACCACTGCAAAAGGGGCCGCAATAATTTTATTGGCCGTAGCTGCCATTAAATAACCCCCGCTGGCGGCGACTAAATCAATAGAAACAGTCAAAGGGATATTTCGATCACGAATTCGTTTAAGCTGAGAAGCAGCCAGACCATAAGTATGGACCATGCCGCCGGGACTATCGATGGTCACAAGCAGTTCGTCTTCAGGTTTGGCTACACAAAGAACTGCCGTTATAGATTCACGGAGCGTTTCGACGGCAGAAGCTTGAACATCGCCAACAAAGTTCAATAAAAATAGCCTTGGACGCGCTTCAGCACCCTCTTTGATTCGTTGCTTTTGAGCTTTCGCTTCTTCTTTATCTTGCTTTTTCTTATTCTTTTTAAGTATTTTACGTTCCTCTTTGGATAAAATTTCATTTTCCAAAGCATCGCGCATATTGTCGAATTTATCATTAATTTTGTCTATTTCAATGGTTTCTTGATCTTGTTCGCGCGAATGCACGATAAACACCAAAAGCACAACAGCTATAAGTGCGATGATAACAAAAGTGATAAGTTTTGCAGTAAATAAACCATATTCTATAAAAAAATTTTCCACTGTGTAATAACCCTTATAGATTAACTAGAAGAAGACCCTAGCCGAATATAGAAGTCGGATGTGGTAGAGTATACCCTTCGCATTTCAAGCTGCGACTGTGTTGCCTGTTCGATTTGCTGCTCACATACTCATTGTATGCTGCGCTGCAAATCTTCACAGGCGCCTTGTCGCAACTTGAAATGCGAGTATGTATGCAGAGTATATCGTTTTTAGGGTGAATTTGTAAAGATATAGTAGGAATGTGCTTCTAGCAGGAGGTAAGACGTGCTTCAGATAAAAGAGAAAGAGAAAAAACTACTCTGGGTAGAGGATCTTAAAGCTGAACGAGAAAATAAAATATTATTTAGAAATTTAACTTTTGATCTGGATGCAGGTTCTTGGTTGCATATCTTGGGTCCCAATGGCTCTGGCAAAAGTACCCTATTAAAAATTTTAGTCGGCTTGTTACCCGCAGCGGCAGGTTCCATTTATTGGCGCAGAGGAAAATTGGATGCTGCATTAGTAGAAATTGAAGAAAAAAAGAGAGTTCATTTTCCTGACTATGAATATTTTCGCGATATTTTATATCTCGGTCATAAAACAGGAGTGCAAACACATTTAACCGCATTTGAAAATTTAAAATATTGGTTAGAAATTCTGAGTTATGAAAATTATATAAATGAAATTTATATAAAAGAACCAAATGGAATAGAAAAAGCTTTAGACTACTGGAATCTTACTGGTTTAAGCAAAATAACCTGCGATCGTTTTTCTGCTGGCCAATGCCAGCGTCTTGCCTTAGCTCGATTAAAGCTTATAATGCCCCTTAAACTTTGGGTATTAGACGAACCTTGCAATGCCTTAGATGCAGATGGAATTTTGTTATTTGAAGCATTATTAAAAAATCATTTGGCAAAGGGAGGATCTGCTATTATTGTAAGCCATTTACCCTTAAACGTGGAAAGAAAATTTTCACTGGAAGTGTCAGCTGGCCCCAATTTTAATGTGTTGTAAATGTGATGAGAAAATGATAAAGCCATTGCTAAGTGTGTTTCTAAGAGATTTAACCTTCTATTCCAGAAGAAAAGGGGAGTGGCTCTTGCCACTATTATTTTGTGTAATAGTCTGTTCACTTTTTTCAATGGTCTTTCCAGCATCATTAGAGCGCTTGGCTGAAATAGCACCTACTATTTTATGGGTTAGCATCCTGCTTTCCACGATTCTCTCATTAGAAAATGTTTTTCTCTCAAACCTAAACGATGGAAGTTTGGAACAACTCATGCTTTCATCACATCCTCTTTCCGTTCTTATATTAGGAAAAATTGCCGCTCATTGGTTTGCGATGGGGTTGCCATTGACCCTGCTAGCGCCTATTCTGGCTATTCCGTTACAATTACCAGCTGCAGGATTCATGGGGTTAATTTTGAGCCTAATATTTGGCATGCCAATTTTAAGTCTCGTAGGGAGCATTGCTGTAGCACTCACGCTTAATTTGCATAGAGGAGGTGTGTTTTTGGCGATCCTAATATTGCCCTTGATGATGCCCATATTGATTTTAGGCTCAAGCGCTGTTTATTGTGCGAGTCAAGGTTTGCCCTTTGCAGGACAAATAGCTTTACTTGCGGCACTATTAGTTTTTTCGATTTGTTTAGCCCCCCTTACCATTGCAGCGGCATTAAAAGTAGGTGTTTCTTGAAAATTATTTCACTTCCTTATTTTTATGAGGTAGCTCGAAAATGTTTACCCTATCTAGGGATAACAGCAATAATATTAATGTTGCTCGGGCTTTATCTGGGTCTTTTTGTAAGCCCAGCAGACTATCAGCAAGGGGATGGTTTTCGAATTATATACGTTCATGTTCCTGCCGCATTTTTATCCTTGGCTATTTATACTTTTATTTTTATTTGCTCCGTTATCTACTTAGTTTGGCATATTAAAATTGCCGATATTTTGGCCCTTTGTTCAGCCTCCATTGGGGCGAATTTTACGGCGATTGCATTAATAACCGGTGCCATCTGGGGAAAACCCATGTGGGGAACGTGGTGGGTGTGGGATGCACGTTTAACTTCCGAGCTTATTCTATTGTTTTTATATTTTGGCTATATGGGTTTGCGATCTGGTATTTCAGACATGCAAGTATCTGCTAAGGCTGGTGGAATTTTAGCGATAGTGGGAATGGTTGATATTCCTATTATACATTTTTCGGTAGAATGGTGGCAAACTTTGCATCAGGGTGCCACGCTTTCAAAATTTGCGGCACCTTCTATGAGTTTAGGCATGTTAGTTCCTCTCTTAATAGTATTGTTGGCCTTTGGTTTGTATTATTTGACTGTGCTTTTGCTTCGCTGTTGTAGCGAAATATTAAAACGAGAACAGGATGCAGAATGGGTAAAAAGGATTGTTTATGGGTAATTTTGGTATTTACGGAATATATGTTTGGCCAGCATTTTTAGTGACGGTATTCATATTATTGTGCCAATTAGGGTTGGCGATATATCAATATACAAAAAAATCATGATGCATTCGACTCGAAAAAGGCGTCTATGGTTTGTACTGATTCTTTTGTTGGGTTCCGGTTTGATAGTTAGTTTAATTTTATATGCATTAAAACAAAATATTAATTTATTTTATACCCCTTCTCAAATTATCTCGGGCGAAGCAGCCTTACAACACAGAATTCGTATAGGGGGCATGGTTGAAAAAAATACGTTAGAACGCGGTAATCATTTAGAAGTTAGTTTTTTTGTGACTGATTTTAAAGAAAAAATTAAAGTGGAATATAAAGGCATTTTGCCGGATTTATTTAAAGAAGGTCAGGGGATTGTGGCCACAGGGCAGCTAAAGCCAAATTGTGTTTTTGTTGCGGATGAAATTTTGGCTAAACATGACGAAAACTATATGCCACCCGAGGTGGCGAATATGTTAGAGGATGGGGTCAATGAGGTCAAAGCTGGACAATAGACAAATCTTAATGAAATTATATACTAATTAGTACCTAAAGATTTGTCTATTGTCCGACTTTGACCCCATCTTCATCTTCGTCGTTTGTTAAAGAAATGAAGAGGCCCGATGCAACTTAACGCTTTCCCTAACGTTTTGTCGGTATTTTTCGATTCCTTCTGCTGTCAATGGTCGACGACTTTGATCTTTAGTCTCTCCATCCAAGGCTGTCGCTAAAATTTTGGCCGTGCGGAGCATCAATTCAAAGGCGGCAATAGAATGATTTCGAGTCGTTGGACTAAAAAACAAGGTTAAGCCTGGGGTCATGTAGCTTTCTAAGCTTGCCAAATCAAAGGTGCCTGGTTCAATGGCTGAAGCTAAGGAAAACATGGGCTTGCCGCTGCCATCGGCATTTTCATAGCGGTGAAAGATTTGCATGTCACCAAAATAAAGATGCGCTTCATCAAAAACATCAATCAATTTTTTACCTTGAAATATGCCAGGTTGTTTTGCCATGACATTTATAACAAAAATTTTATTGGGATCAACGACTTGTACATTGGCTTCAAAGTCTTCATTCATTTCCAGAAGATGTGCAGACTCATGAGCTTCTAAAACTCTATCAGTATAGCGAAAATTGTCCTGTTTATTATCCTGAGTTAAAGACTTATCGTTGTTATGTATTGTATGGTTATGTGATGTATGCCGCATAGACGTCGTTTCCGAAGGAACATTTCTGACCATGATGATTTCATCTGGCAAGCTATCTAAATCAGAATCTACATCAGAATTAAAATTATTATAAGAATCGTCAGAAAATGTATTCTTTTGTTGTTTTGGAGCTTTTTTTTCATCCATTCTATCGACTCTATAAGAGCGGGTTTTTTTCATGGATGGTTTACGTCTGGAACGAAACGTATCCCATAGAATACCAGCCACAATAATTACTGCTACCAGCAGCAACACTATTCTTAAACCCGTTTCCACTATGATTGCTCCTTAATTAACTGCCAATTCAACGGCTTCTGCAACATTGACAGAGACCAGACGCGATACACCAGGTTCTTTCATTGTAACCCCAACGAGATGATCAGCAATCTCCATCGTAACTTTATTATGAGTGATATAAATAAACTGTAAAGTTGCAGACATATGTTTTACCAAATTAGAAAATCTCACTACATTAGAATCATCTAATGGGGCGTCCACCTCATCCAACATACAAAAAGGAGCAGGGTTCAATTGAAAGATAGCAAATACCAATGCTACTGCGGTTAATGCTTTTTCCCCACCCGATAGTAGTTGAATGGAGCTATTTCTTTTTCCTGGGGGTCTTGCCATAATGGTAACGCCCGCCTCTAATAAATCATCCCCTAATAATTCCAAGTACGCTTGCCCCCCTCCAAAAAGACGGGGGAATAATTGTTGAAACTCATGATTAACCTTTTCATAAGTTTCTTTAAAACGAGCGCGAGTCTCCCGATCAATTTTTCGTATTGCATTTTCGAGGGTTTCCAGGGCCTCTGTCAAATCGTTTGTTTGTAAATCTAAATAATCTTTTCTTTCCATTTCGGATTGAAATTCTTCGATAGCAGCTAAGTTAATAGCCCCTAATCTTTGAATTTTATGATTCACTTGCTCTAGTCTGGTTGCCCAATCGGCTTCATTGGCCTCATGAGATATTAAAATTAATCGTTCAGATACGACAACGTTTAGTTCTTGAAGCTTTTCATCTACTGCTTGTAAACGCACTTCTAATGCTTGACCTCGCATTCGACTTTGTTCTAACCCCGAGCGAATTGTTTCAGCAGCTTGTTCAAATTCAACTCTTTGTTTTTCGCATTGACGCAGATGATTATCAATCCCTGTTAGAATTTCACGGGCCTGATTCAGCTTTTCTTCAATGATTAGACGTTGTTCTAATAATTTTTCTAAATTTTCCCGTTGACTCTGTTGGGGGGCGACACATTCTTCTAAATCCATCTGCAATTGATCTTGACGTTCTAATGCTGTGGCACTATGTTCTTTCAAGCGAGCAATACTGTCTCCCGCCGCTTGTTTTTGCCCCATGAGTGCCTGATGTTTTAATGCCAAAGTTTGCATTCTATCTTCACATGCACGTGCTTCTGCGCTTACTTGCTTTAAAAGTTCTCTTAATTTATCTCGTTCTGCTTGCAAAAGACCACGACGTTTTTCAAAATCCGCCATAGCATCTATAGCTGTCTCTAAAGATAAACGGGCAACGGCCGTTTCTTCTTGTGTTAAGGTCATTCTATATTTGTGTTCTGCTATTTCTTCTTGTACCACAGATAAACGTTGACAGGTGTGTTCTAAACGAGCTCTTTCACTAGATAATTTTGTAGAAAGCAACTTAATGACTTGCGTTTGGTCTTGTTCTTCTCGAAGGTTGGATTCTCGTTCTTGTTCCAATGTAAGTAATTTACCTTTGATTTCACTGCATTCTGTTTCTAAATCTGCTAATGCTTGTTTGTGTTTAGGTAGCATTTCATGGATTTCTTTTAGTTCTGTTTCTCTTGCCAATATGCCCGCTTTGCCATCCGTTCCCCGATACACTCTTAACCAATTACAGCCCAACCATAACCCATCACGAGTAATAACAGATTCAGCGGGTTGAAGTGTTTGATGTATTTGTAGTGCCGATTTTAAATCATCTACTACAAAAATTCCTTCACATAAACTCTGAATGTGAATTGAGGATTTAACTTTTGAAACCAAAGGTACTAAAGCTATCCCAGCAATTTTATCGACTTTATTAAGAGTATTTTGATTCTGAGCATGAGGGAATGATGGTGATGGAGGTGTTATATCAATTAAGGTTAGGTTGCCTTTGGTGAGTTCTGCAATTTTCGAAGCAATTGTAGCAAACCCATCCACGCAAACCGCTTCTAAAGCCGAGCCCAACACTGTTTCAACAGCCAATTCGTATCCCTGCTCAACAACGAGCTGTTCTGCCATTCTGGATTTATTGTGGAGGTTAACACTTTCTAACCACGCTGAAATATGACCATCTGTTTTTCCAAGGGCTGCCTGCTGTAATGCTTCAAGAGAAACCAATCGACCTTGTAAAATATGCCCTTGATTTTTTTCCTGATCTAAAGCCAGAGATAAATTATGTTGCTTCTCTCGTGTTTGGTTCAATTGAGAAAGGAGACTCTTTAAACGTTCTGTTCGATCCTGCTGCAAGCTTTCATGTTCTTGTAATTCACTTTCTAAACTTCTAATTTTTTCTTCTTTAGAAATCGTTTCTAAAAGATTCAATTCTTCAAATAATCTTTTGGTTTTAACATCTAGATCACGACTTTGTTTATCTAATTGTTCTAGTCGTGCTTTTTCTGCCCCAGCCGTTCTTTGTGGCAATTCTGCTTGTAGCTGAAATTGCTCAAAGCCCTCTTCCCAATGTCTTAGGGCCTGTTCAGATTCTTGCAACGCTGATTTGACTTTCTCTCTTGATAAAATGGCATCTTCGCGATCGGGTTCAAGTTCCACTAATTCGTTTTCAATGCCTAATAAGCGATTAGAATCTGCAGTTGCTTGGTTATTAAGCTGCTGAATAGACTGTTCATTCTGCAAAAGATCCTTTTGCAATTGGTTTTGACGTTCACGTTGATTTTGTAAGGTTTGTTCTAAACGGGTGACTTCTGTACCTAATTCGTAAAATTGACTTTGAATCTTATTGCAAATATCGCTTTGCGCATCATGCTGCTGTCGCGATTTTTCTAGCTCTAAATCTATGCTCGTTTTGCCGGCCATTTTTTCTTCATAGAGGGTAGCATGACTATGGATTAGGGAGGATTGTTCTTGTAATTCTGCATGCAAAGAACGCCATCGAATACAGCTTAAATCTTTCTCTATTTGATCTTGCTCTTCTTTCAAGACTTGATAACGTTCGGCAGATTCAGATTGTCTTTTTAATCGTTCTAATTGTTTATCTAATTCTTGTCGGAGATCATCCAATCGCGCTAAATTTTCTCGGGTATGACGCATCCGCGTTTCCGTTTCTTGGCGGCGTTTCCGATATAAAGATATTCCAGCCGCTTCTTCTACAAAGCCACGCAATTCTTCTGGCTTTGCTTCAATTACCTTGGAAATCATGCCTTGTTCAATAATGGCATAACTGCGCGGACCTAATCCGGTTCCTAAGAAAATCTCGGTGATATCTCGTCTTCGACAACGCGTTCCATTTAAAAAATAATTCGATTGATTATCTCGTGTAGCAACACGGCGAATGGAAATTTCAGCATAGCTTGCATATTCACCCCCTAAACTGCCATCTGAATTATCAAATACCAATTCAATGGAAGCTTGGCCGACGGGTTTGCGTCCCGCGGAGCCATTAAAAATGACATCCGACATGGATTCACCGCGTAAATTTTTGGCTGAACTTTCTCCCAATACCCAACGGACTGCATCAATCACATTGGATTTTCCACAGCCATTTGGCCCAACCACCCCAACCAAATTACTAGGGAGGTCGAGCACAGTAGGGTCCACAAAGGATTTAAAACCAGCTAACTTAATCTTTTTTAAGCGCATGACATTACAAAACCAATTATCTCAATCAATATCAAAGCCTGATATTGTATTGTGTATTGCTTTGTCATTGCAACCCATATCATAAGAGAGTATTTTAAAGCTGGGCTTACTTTAAAAATTGTTAGGGGACGAATTATGTCGGATGTCGCAGCAGTCCAAACTAAAGTTCAATCTAAATTAAGTTATTTAACTGTTTCAAAAATATCGCCCTTATTACTGCTTGGTATTTTACTTACAGCATTATGGTTTATCCCTGCTCCTACGGGGCTTAGTACACAAGCCTGGCACCTTTTTGCTATCTTTGCGACCACCCTTATTGGGATTGCGATTAATGCCTTGCCGATGGGGGCCCTAACCATCATTGCCTTGGCGCTTTGTACCATCACACAAACCCTAACTATCAAACAAGCGCTTTCCAGTTTCAGCTCTCATATCGTTTGGTTAATCCTTATCGCATTTGTTTTAGCAAGAGGATTTATTAAAACAGGTTTAGGGGCGCGTGTTGCTTATTATTTTGTGTTAACCATGGGCAAAAGCACGCTTGGCCTATCTTATGGTTTAATCAGTACAGAACTTTTACTGGCACCTTTTACACCCAGTAATACAGCCAGAGGCGCAGGCATCATTTATCCCATTGTTTCTTCTTTGGCTAAAGAATATGGAAGCTGTCCCAAGCTTGGAACCGAGCGTAAAATTGGTGGGTTTTTAATGAAACTTGCCTATCAAACGAATGTGATTACTTCTTCTATGTTTCTAACCGCTATGGTAGGAAATCCTCTTATTTTAAGCATGGCCTCAAAATTGGGAGTGGAAATGACTTGGACTTCATGGGCTTTTGCTGCCTTTGTGCCAGGGATACTCTGTTTAATAGCCTTACCGGCTATCCTTTATATTTTCTATCCCCCAGAGATTAAACAAACACCCGAAGCGCCTCAATTTGCCCGTAAAAAACTCAATGAAATGGGTCCTTTGAAGAAAGGTGAGTGGATCATGCTAGGCACCTTTGGGTTATTACTAACGCTTTGGGTCTTTGGTAAAGATTTAAATATTGATGCGACGGTGACTGCGTTAGTTGGTCTCGCTATTTTGTTAGTAACCGGTGTTCTGAATTGGGATGATGTATTAAAAGAACAAAATGCTTGGCATACTTTTATTTGGCTTACCATTTTATTAATGATGTCGAGTTTCCTGACAGAATTTGGCATGATGTCTTGGTTTAGTGAACATTTGAAACATTTTATCAGCTCTTTTCATTGGATTCTGGCATTGGGAATGGTGGCGGCTATTTATTTTTATAGTCATTATACCTTTGCAAGTATGACGGCCCATATCAGCGCACTTTATACACCCTTTGCTTTATTGGCCATTGCTGCCGGCGCCCCTCCTGTTATAGCCGTGTTGTTTCTAACCTTTTTCTCTAGCCTCTGCGCAGGTATTACTCATTATGGCACGGGTACAGCGCCGGTTTATTTTGGTGCGGAATACATTACGCTAAAAGATTGGTGGAAAATGGGTGCCATTGTAAGCGTCGTTAATATCCTCATTTGGACACTATCTGGCCCAATTTGGTGGAAAATCTTAGGGCTATGGTAAATGCTTTTATAAAAGGGGTCCATTTTTTCTTTCTGGGTTTTAGACTTATTTTTAAACCTGGTTTAAGACACTATATTGTAATACCCATTATTTTTAATGCTATCTTATTAGTGATAGTATTTTCAGGTTTGGCTTTTTTTCTTTTTTATCATTTTAATTCCTTTATAGCGGGGTTTCCCTATTGGGTCATGGTTTTTTTGGGTTGGTTATTTTGGATAATATATAGTCTTATCAGTTTAATGGTGAGTACTTTTATTTTCACGATTCTGACTAATATCATCGCTTCTCCATTTTATGGAATATTAGCTGAGGCAGCAGCCAATATCATCATTAACGAAAAACAGGGAGTATTGATCCCTGAGCAGAACCAGGATTTTTCAAATTTTTCAAATACAGATTTGAATAGTACAAAGAGCTCTCGTCTTCAAGATAAAAATTGGTTAAAAACCATTCTTGTCATGGCTCCTCGAACCCTGGCACGCGAAGGAAGAAAACTGCTATATTTTTTGCCTTGGGTTTTATTCTGTTTATTATTACTCCTTTTCCCATTATCATGGCTGTTTTTCCCTTTTGTTTGGTGGATCGTTCTGGCTTGGATTCTTGCTGTTCAATATATCGACTATCAACCCGACAACCAAGAAATCCATTTTAAAGAGGTCCTGAACCTTCTGAAACAAAATTTCTTCACTGTTATTGGTTTTGGTTCTATGGTGAGTTTGGCCATGATGATACCCGGTGCAAATTTATTTGTTCCGCCAGCTGCGGTGGTGGGGGGAACTGTACTATGGTTATCTTTGCAAAGGTTATCGATGCAACACGCATAAGGGTGACCAAATATGGAACAGACCTTTGAATTAAAGGTTTGCCGTGACTTTTGGTTTAAACAACGCCTGAATTTCAGCGTTCTCTGATTCCGTTGCATAATCTACTGCTGTTTTACCATTGTGATCCACACTATTTTTAATGGCGTCTGCTGCTAGCAATTCCTTTATCACGTCTTTATGAAGATAGAGAACTGCTGCGTGTAAAGCAGTTTGCCCTGTGTCTTCCTGTTGGTGATTTATGTTGAGATTGAGAAAGAGTAGGAGTGTTGGTATTTGAATTTGCTAATTGCATTTGGGTGGCCATCGCAAGCTTCTCCAATTTAAGTGATTGTAGGAAAAACTTAACTTCCATCCTTGGGTGGTTTCGGTTTGCTTAGGCTCCGACTTCTGAATAATATCTATACCCTTTATTTTAAGATTTTGGAGAAAAGGGGTGCTATCTAGTAGTTTATTTACTTTTTGTTGTAGTGTCTCTTTTGCAATGGATTTAACGTCAAAGTCGATATCCTCTGAATAGCGAATGCTTTTAAAAAAAAACCGTAAGTTACATCCTTCCTTTAATGCATAAAGGCTTCTATCTATCTTCGCCTCTAGGTGTTGAGTGAATAAAATATGCAATATTTCAATTACTTGCCTATCTATGTTCATATTTTAAGAATACACGAAATTGACATATATATCAACTTTGCGTATTGATAAATGTCTGGCCAAGCGCCTTTTTTAAAAATTTTTAGAAATAGTCTATTCTTAATAACATGAGTACAAATAACCCATCTGACAAATCTTTTAAGATATTATTTGTTGACAACAGTCGAACTACAAGAGCTGTTATGTCATCTATTTTATCTTCAAAAGGCTATACCGTAACGACGGCAGGTACCGGTGCAGAAGCAATAGAGAAGCTTAAGGCGGAGCATTTTGATCTGGCGATTATGGATTTGTATATGCCCATTATGAATGGGTATGAGGCTGCAAAAATCATTCGAGATTTACCTGATTCTTGCAAAGATATTCCCATTATTGCATTAACCGCTAGCCAAGATCCCAAAGATATTGAATTGTGCAAAAGTATGGGCATGAATGAATATGTCATCAAAGCAGATGATCATAAAAATTTATTTGAGGCGATTGAAAAATATCGGCCGAAGTAACCCCACCTCTTAAGTACTTTTCTGAACTGAAAACAAGATCACTAATAAGTTGTAAGTTATTAAACTATCATCAATCAAAATTTTTCTTTATATTGACAAATCTCTTTAAAATTCACAAGATAGGCACTGAAAGGTGGGCATCCTCTTAGTTACGACTTGGGATTTGCTTTATGTATATACGAAAAAATTCATTACTTAACCAGGATTAAGGAAGTATTGTGAACTCTGTTGTACTATCTGCCACAGGCTATAGTGTCCCTAACCATTCTATTACGAATGACGAGTTGGTGAGTTCTTTTAATCAGTATGTCGATTGCTATAATCAGAACCTCGATCCGCAGAGTCCTGATCTATTACAATATTCGTCTGCAGAGTTTATTCAAAAAGCTTCTGGTATCAAACAGCGCTATGTTATCGACAGAGAAGGCATTTTAGATATTCAGCGGATGCGACCTCGAATTAGTTCTCGTCCAGATCACGAACCCTCTATTCAATGTGAACTGGCAACAAAAGCAGCGATAGATGCTTTAACGCATGCCAACATCAGTAATAAAGAAGTTGATTTTCTTTTAGTGGCGAGTTCTGTTACTGAGCGTTCCTATCCGGCCATGTCGATAGAAATACAAAAAGCATTAGATATTGAAGGCTTTGCCTTTGATATGAATGCAGCTTGTGCTTCGGCCACCTTTGGAATTCAGACGGCCCTGAATACCATTCAACAAGGTAATGCAAAAACAGTGCTAATGGTTAATCCTGAAATTTGCACTGCCCATATTAACTTTCGGGATCGAGATAGCCATTTTATTTTTGGCGATGCTTGCACAGCTGTGGTTATTCAAGCAGAAGAACATTGTAAAAGCCAACACCCTTTTCGTATTTTGGGCAGCCAATTAAAAACTCAATTCTCAAATAATATTCGTAATAATTTTGGTATTCTAACCCCGCTAGACTCAGATAACAGAGATAGCCGCGACAAACAGTTTATGCAACAAGGGCGTAAAGTATTTAAAGAAGTTGTCCCCTGGGTTTCTGAAGTGGTATTTAACCATTTAGAAAAATGTAACGTCGAAAAAGAAAAAATTAAACGTTTATGGCTACATCAGGCTAATGCCAATATGAATCGCTTGATTGCAACTAAAATATTAAATCGAGAACCGGAATTTTTAGATGCCCCCACCATATTAGAAGAATTCGCAAACACCAGTTCCCCGGGCTCCATTATTGCCTTTCACAAATATCACCAGGATTTGCAGGTAGGAGATATTGGCCTTATTTGCGCATTTGGCGCGGGTTATAGTGTGGGCAATATTATCCTACAAAAAATTTAAGCAAATTCTTAACCCATGTTGAACTGTATCAATAAGCAGTTGACTTCAGTCGCAATTTGGTCAACTATATACCTCTGATGCTCTTATATTACAGGTATATTACAGGATATTATAAGTAAACTATTCAACTATTGAATAGTGCGGCCTCCGCGTAATAACTTAATAGATTGATATTATTAATATTTTTTATCCACTTGATCATTAGGAGACTAAATATCATGGCAGCCACTTCAGAAGCTTTAATGTTAAGACATGCAACAGCCGCACAAGAACAACGAAAAGAAATAGAGGCTATGAGGAAAAGCATTGAGGAACGACTGCTCCAGCTCGCCAAAACGGGTTCTCATGAAGAATTTATTAAAATTTATAATCAATATGAACGGATTCTTGATCTCTGTGCTCAGGATTTACAAACAGGAGATACTTATTTACATAGTGCTATAAAACAGGGGCAAACAGATTTTGTTATGGAGATAATACAGCATGTATTAGTGAAAATTCTGACTAATGGCCATTTGGACACCCGATTTTTTACTCGTCAAAATAAACAAGGGTATACAGCGAGGGATTTAGCCATTCATTTAAAACAAACAGAAATATCGACGGGAATTGTCAGGGTCGAAAATAACTTGTTTAAATCCAAAATATATAATGAGCAGACCTGGCAAATTTTGAAAGAGACTGATTTTCAAACTTTCAAAAAATTTGTGCAATCAAATAAAATAACCCCTAATTTTAAACCTCTTCAAAGCCAAAATTGTTTGTTGCTATCTTTAAATAACGGTGATCGTGATTATCGTCAAAAGCTTAAATTTTTAATAGTAGAATGTGGTGGCAATCCTAATCTAAAATATCCAGAAGATTGCTTTAACAACACTCTATTACACTATCTTTTGATTAACGAATCGCGAGAAGAAGCACTAGAATTATTTTCCTATGCTTCAGATCCCGAAATTCAACTTGATATGAACGCTCAAGATTTGAATGGTCGAACAGCTCTGATGCTTGCTGTTGCAATTGGACTTGATGATATCATTGAATCAATTCTTAAAAAAGGCCCTGCTTTAGGGTTGCAAATCAATATTCAAGATAAAAATGGTTTTACTGCGCTTCATTTTGCTTCATTCCTAAGAAATAACAAGGCCATCACATGGTTAAGAAATGCTGGTGCCTCGGGTACCGCAACGGATAAGCGCGGACGAACGGCAGTGCAACTATTAGACCCTAAACATGATGCAGAGCTCAAGCAGATTATGGATGGTTTAGAAATTGACATCTTAAGAGATAAAAATGCTTCCTCAAATTTGCTAGAAGATAGCAATAGAATACCCATACTAAATCTAGAAAAATTAAGAAAAGCAAATCTATGTAATAACAGAAATCAAATATTAAATTCTAATAAATTACTTACCATTCTGGTTGATCCAAAGCAGAAAATAAAATTTGAAGTGCTATCTTCTAAAAAAGAATGGATAGAAACTTCTCCTGAAAATTTAGGCGTTCTGGCTCATGGTTCAAAATTAGTATCTCTGATTTCTCCACATGCCAAAGCAGATTTGGACTGTGTTAAGAAAGTGGTCGCTAATTTTTCGGGAGTGAGTTTGCAGGAATATATCCTTTGCCCCAATATAACTGCGACTGCGCGAAGCTTCCTAAACCTACCATTACAATCTTTAAAAATGCTATTACCACAACAAAAGGATTTGGGAGCAATTCGAGATAGTTTATTATTGTTTGGATTGAATGTTCTTGCACGTAGAAACACTTATCAAGGTACTTTAGCTGAACTTGCAACCTCTTATCTAACCTTAGATTATGATGGAAATCAAGATGGTAAACCCAATACTAAAATACAAACTGAAACTGCTATGATTGTTACCCAACCTGTAAATGGACAAACAGCTGCAGCCGGTACCCAACCTGAAGCAACCGCAGCGACTACTGCTCGAAAAAAGAAAAACAGAAAAAAGAAAAAATAGCACTGTAGGGGCCTCTACAGACTGGCCCCCATCTCTTGAAGATGTTTTTTTCTTGGTAAATAATCCGATGTTTCTGGCAATAACTCTAATGCTTTTAGCAAAAATTGCTTAGCCAAGGTTTGATCACCGGATTGTAATGCTTGTATCGATAATAATTCTAGTAGCTTTGATTGTGCCAAATAATCTTTCGGATTTTCTTCCAAATGAAATCGTAAACGATATTCCTGTTTTTTAAGTTCAGTCATTAAGGGGCGGATGCGTTGCATTTGTTCTCTATTTATTAGGTCATCCGAAGTATAATAGCCCTGTAAATATTGGCTGGCACCAAAAGTATAATAAAAAGAATAAGTAAACAATATAATAAAAGAGAAAACAAAAAGACTTCTAATATTAAATTTTAACCAGGGGATAAAAATACTAATGGCTAGCAGCGTAAAAAAGAAAGTTAAAATCCAAAAAAGTAGCATCATGGTTTTTTATGCATATTCTTTGAATGTGCTGTGGCTGTGGTTCCCCTAATATATTTTATTATAAGTGCTGACCCTAATATAAGCATCAATAACGGACCCAACCATAAGAAACTAGTACTAACCTGCCAAGGGGGGTTGTATAACACATCTTCCCCATAACGACTTACCACAAATTGAATAATATCTTCCTCCCTCTGTCCACTTTGAACTTGTCGATAGATTTCGCGACGAAGATCAATGGCAATGGGCGCCATAGAATCGAATAAACTTTGATTTTGGCAAACGGTACATCTTAGTTCTTTTGAGATCTTATTAAATAATTGCTCTTCCTGTTTATTATCAAAAGAATATAAACTTTGTATCCTATTAGTTTCTAATGTTGTAAAAGTTTGGACTTGTTCCATAATGTAACCTTATTTCACTTAGCCTTCTTCTAAACTTTTTATTAAGGGCAATATTTCTTCTTGCCAAATTATAGTATTCAAAGATCCATAATGACGGTAGTATATTCCTCCATTTTTATCTAAGACTAAAAGCGCAGGTGTTCCCCGTATCCCTAAATCAATGGCTAAACGACCTTCTGGATCATAAATAATTTCCTGATAAGGATTGCCGTATATTTGTAACATGCGCTGCGCATCATCCAAGCTATCATTGATATTTAATCCAACCCAGGATACGCCCACTAATTGCTTCGATAAATTTAACAATTTATCTTGTTCTACTCTGCAAGCTGCACACCAAGAAGCCCAAACGGTTAGGATAGTTACCTTTCCTTTAAAAATATCCTGCGTTAATTCTCTGCCAGGTTCCGTTAGGCTTTTGAGTCGAAAATTTTTTCTAGTTTGTTTTATAGTTGAATCTAATGTGGTGGCAGATACCATTTGTTCCATGGGTTTATTACTCCCCTCATCTTTAGAAAAACCTTGACTTAAAAGTATAGCAAGTGCAATAAAAATAATTAGGGGTAAAATATAACGTAAAGAAATTAACACAAAAACCTCATTTCTAAATTGCAAAATAAGTAAGACTTCATCGTGTCTGATGAGCAAAACTCATCACTCGCAGATTACTATAACCTATTAAGCGTGCCAATACTCAATATTTAAAATTCTTAAGATTTCTTTTCCTTTCGATGCATAGCAGCCAAAATTGCCCCAAAAGCAATCATTAATGCCCCTAACCAAATCCAGCGAATGAAGGGCTTATAATAAATCCGAGCCGCAATGCCGCCATCCGGTAATTTTTCACCTAAAGAGATGTAAATGTCCCGAAAAAAACCTGCATCTATAGCTGTTTCTGTCATCATGCTGCCCTGAACCACAAATAAACGTTTTTCCGGAAATAAATCAGCAATCATTTGCCCATTTTTTTCTAAAATAAAATGGGCACGTCTACTTAAATAGTTACTGCCTTCCACAATATCGATTTGTTTCAAAGTCACTTGATAATCGGCAATGGATATGGGTACTTGCGGCAAAACACGCATTTCTAATTCAATGCCATAATGAGAAACAATAATAATACCTATCATTGTTATGGCCATGCCCAAATGGCCGAATACCATTCCCCATCCACCTAAAGACATGCCTCGAATGCCTTTGCCTTTATCAAGCATTTTGTGCAACAAACGTTGTAATGTACCAAAACCTACCCAAAAAGCCAGCGTTAAGCCTAGAATAACAGAAAGAGAAGTGGCTTTCATGATAATAAAGGGCAGGGTAATAGCCAACACAATACTCAATATCAACGACCATTTAAGTTGTTTAATAACTTCTAAAGGTTTATTGTCTCCCCATTTAGTAAAAGGCCCCAAGGGTATGGAACACAAAACCGGAATCATCAAGGGGATAAAAAAACTATTAAAGTAAGGAAATCCAACGGAAATTTTTTTCTCTGTAAAAAGTTCATAAAAAACAGGAAAAAGGGTGCCCAACAAGATACTTAAAGCAATCACCAACAAAATCATCGTATTAAAAACCAGCAAACTTTCTCTAGAATAAATAGATAATATTGTCGGTGCAGTTTCTGAAATTTTTTTGGCGCGGATGGCAAAAATAATAAAAGAAATACCCATAACAACCGTAATAAACTCTAAAATAAGCATTCCCCGAGTAGGGTCACTAGCAAAAGCATGAACAGTGCTAATGATGCCAGAACGAACCAAAAAAGTTCCTAACAAGCATAAAGCAAAGGCAATTAGGGCTAATAATAAAGTCCATGCAGAAAATAGTTTCTTTTTTCGAGCGATAATTAAACTATGTACTAATGCTGTTGCTACAAGCCAGGGCATAAAGGAAGCATTTTCAACCGGATCCCAAAACCACCAACCACCCCAACCCAATTCATAATAGGCCCACCAACTGCCTAATGCGATACCGATTGTCAGCAGGGCCCAAGCAACCAATATAAAAGGTCGAATCCAATTCATCCAGGCTGTTTGCAATTCCCCTAGCCAAAGAACGGCAATTGCAAAAGCAAAAGGCACAGTAAAACCCACATAACCCAGATACAAAATAGGTGGATGCATCACAAGCCCAGGATCTTGTAATAAGGGATTTAAGTCTAATCCATCGAGAGGGTAATGAGGTAGTAATCTTAAAAATGGATTTGAAACCGTTAAGATAAATAAAATAAACCCTGCCATAATGACGGCCATCACGCAAAGCATTCTTGCAACCAAGGGCAAAGGTAAAGCGCGAGAGCTTAAGGCCATAACAGAAGTCCAGAGCGCAAGCAAGAGGATCCAAAGAAGTAAAGATCCTTCATGACCACTCCAAACTGCAGAAATTTTGTATAAAAAAGGCAAACTGGCATTGGAATGTTGCGCAACATACGCCACTGAAAAATCATTATTTGCAAAGGTATAGCTTAATATCAAAAAACTCATGACAATAAAAAAACATTGCCCTAAAGCAAGGGGGCGAGTTATTCTTAGATAGGTATCATTTGAAATATATAATCCATATAATGGAAATAGACATTGCGCGCTTGCTAAGGCAAGCGCCAGTATAAGACTAAAATACCCTAATTCTGGAAGCATTTATTCCATTCCATAGAACCACCAAGTTGTTGGTAAATATGATATCACATTTACACCAACGAAACCCGGTACCATTTTGGTTGACAGCCTCATGGACTTGGGAGTAGAATGGTTGAAACTAAGGATAGTTAGTGTAACAACAAGGAGTTATTCGTTTACTTGCAATAATAGTAAGTGTTCAGTCCATACAATTGAATTGCCGAAATGGGCATTCTAACATAGGGCATGAACAGTTACCAATAAGGTAGCACTGAATGATAAAGATGTTCACTCAGGGGGTCATAGCTGCTCTAATGGTCGCAGATACGAATGCTGCCCTTACTCTTTTGCAGGATCACCAATTTGTCCTACTCGATCCTCTATCCGGAGCTACTTTACAAGCCGAATTTCTCTATTATGCCATTAAAAAGACCAATGCAGATGTAATAAAATTCTTACTCAATTTTGGTCGAGGCGCTGGGGTCGATATACCTTTCTTTAATTTCTGTGGTAATACACCTATCGGCCTTGCCTTAGAGGAAGACTTTAAGGAAGTTGTCCCCAGTCTTCTATCCATAACCGACAAAAATTTTGCCTTAATGATGGCCGTAAAATTAAATCACTCTTCAGTCGTGGATTTATTATTAAAAACTTTCGCTTTTAAAGATAAGTTTCTACAATTTCTAGGAGTTTCTAGAAATAAAATAGCGGTTTGTTGACATTTCAATGAAATATCAACAAACTTCCTAATCAATGCTAAAAATAACCAAACTTAATTACAATATCACTATCCCGCAGGTACTAAAGTCACCGCAAATCAGCTTTATTGTTTGCTGAAGCAGGTGTTTGGATGAACGCCAGCCCCATTATTAAATAATAACAGCATTAATTGGAAAGCTAGTATACTTATTAGAGCATGCATATACAAGCTTATTTGTTCAACCTTGGTCGGGATGTTATATTTAAATGGAGTTTTGCTTCAAAATGAAATTTGAAGATTTGATCCGGATCCATAAGACCCGATCCCTAAGATCCCACAGGAGAAATTGTTTGGCCAAAAATGAGAATGGAACATTTAATTCCGAAATCAGCGACTTGCGTCAGGAAGTTATTAATCGTCTTATGGCGCATATAAAAGACAAAATACCCAAAGAGGAAGCTTCCTTGATGGGTAATTTTATCGAACAATATTTTTTGAGTGTTTCTCCAGAAGATTTAAGTTCAAGACCTATTGATGATCTCTATAGCGCTGTTTTATCTCATTGGCATTTTATGGCTCATCGAGAAGAAGGTGAAGCAAAGGTACGGGTCTATAATCCTCAATTAGAACAGCATGGCTGGCAATCGACCCACACCATCATTGAAATTGTTTTTGATGACATGCCATTTTTGGTTGATTCTATTGCCATTGAATTAAATCGTTTAGAAGTCAATATTCATTTAATTATTCATATGGGCAACATTCAAGTTAGGAGAGATTCTGAAGGGAAACTCCTGGAAATTTTAGAATCAAAAGAGAAAACGGGAGAGGCGCTTACTGAAGCTGCTATTTATGTTGAAATAGATAGACAGAGTGATCTTAACATATTAGACATGATTGCCAAAAATATTCGTAAAGTTTTGTATGATGTGCAAACGGCAGTAAATGATTGGCCTAAAATGCGTGCAAGAGCTTTAGAAGCATTAAAAGAAGTCAAACAACACCATCCGCGCATAGCAGAAGAATTATTTAATGAATCGATCGAGTTTATTGAATGGCTTGTCGAAAATCATTTTACATTTTTAGGTGTGGAAGAATATTTTGTACAAGGAACAGACGAAAATTCTGAACGTGTACGCCATGAATCTGGAAATTTAGGTTTGGCAAAGCTTTCTCATGACACACCTGAAAGGCGTTTGATTAAAGACTTTCCGCCTGAGGCAATCAAGCTTATTTATTCCAATGAAATATTAATTTTGGGAAAAACCACGCAACGATCTACCGTACACAGACCCGTCTATATGGATTTTATCGTCATTAAACATTGGGATAAGGATGGCAATTTGAGGTTTGCGACTCGTTTTTTTGGTCTTTATACCTCTATTGCTTATAATAGCAGCCCTCGGCAAATCCCCTATTTACGTTATAAAGTATCAGAAGTATTGAAAAGGTCTGGTTATTCATCAGGTGGGCACGATGATCGAGCTTTGCTACATATTTTAGAAACCATTCCCCGGGATGATCTCTTCCAAGCTTCAATAGATGAACTTCTTATTTTATCAATGGGCATATTACATTTGCAAGAACGACAAAGAGTACGTTTATTTGTTAGAAGAGATAAATTTGATAATTACTTTTCATGCTTAGTTTTTGTGCCAAGAGATGCTTATAATTCCCAACTGCGAGAAAAATTTCAAGAGATATTATTGCATGGCTTACATGGGAAAGAGATGTTTTTTTCAATTCGCCTCTCGGAATCAAGCCTCGCACGCATCCATTTTGTGATAAGAGTGAATCCCAAAGAAAAGATAGAGTTCGATAGTAAAGAAATTGAACAAAAATTAGTGGATGCAGGAAGAGGTTGGAAGGATGAATTGCGAAGTGTTTTGATAGAGCAATTTGGGGAAGAGAAAGGAAATGATCTATTAAAACGTTTTGGATCTGCATTTCCTGCAGGCTATCAAGAAACCTATTCGCCTCGTTTAGCCGTTGTGGATATCGAATATATAGAGCGTTTATCGAATGATTTTCCCTTAACCATGAGTTTGTATCGTCCGCTTGAGGAGTCAGAGGATAGTATTCGATTTAAACTTTATCGTATTAATGCAACTATCCCACTCTCTGACGTTGTTCCTATTTTAGAAAAAATGGGTTTGCGTATTATTAGTGAGCGCCCTTATGAGATAAGGCCCAAAACGGGTCCTAGTATTTGGATCAATGATTATAGAATGGTTCACCCTAAAGGACAATCTTTGGATTTAGAAGCGGTCCGTTTTATCTTTCAGGAAGTTTTTGAAAATGTCTGGTATGACTTAGCCGAAAATGATGGTTTTAATCGTTTGGTATTAGCTGCACATTTGACCATGCGAGAAATAACATTGTTGCGTGCCTATGCAAAATATCTCTGGCAAGTTGGTTTTTCTATTACTCAAAAATCCATCGAAGATGCCTTGTTTTCTAATGCACATATTACTAAAGCACTAATAAGCTTATTTCATTGTCGCTTTGATGTCAATAGTCATGAAAACGAAGAAGCGATTTTGGCACGTCAAAAAAAGATATTGGAGTCCTTAGACTCAGTAAGCAGTTTAATGGAAGATCGAATATTAAGACGTTATTTACAAGTCATTATGGCAACACTCCGAACTAATTATTTTCAAAGCACTGCATCAGGTGCTTCGAAACCTTATCTTTCTTTTAAATTAGATTCTGCCAAAATACCTGAATTACCCTTGCCCATACCCTTATATGAAATTTTTGTGTATTCTCCGAGAGTAGAAGCTATCCACCTTCGGGGTGCCAAGGTAGCACGGGGAGGTATCCGCTGGTCAGATCGACACGAAGATTTTCGTACAGAAATTTTGGGTTTGATGAAGGCTCAACAAATTAAAAATGCCGTAATTGTTCCCTTGGGTGCCAAAGGTGGCTTTGTGGTAAAACAATTACCAGAGAATGGAACACGAGAAAAAATTTATGATGAAGTGGTCTATTGTTACCAAACTTTAATTCGCGGTCTGTTAGACATCACGGATAATTTAAAGGGTAATACCGTTATAAAACCCCTCAATGTGATTTGCTACGATGAAGACGATCCTTATTTAGTGGTTGCAGCAGATAAAGGAACTGCGACTTTTTCAGATTTAGCCAACGACATTTCGAAAGAATATGATTTTTGGTTGAAAGATGCCTTTGCTTCGGGTGGTTCTACAGGATATGACCACAAAAAAATGGGCATTACGGCCAGAGGCGCATGGGAATCGGTAAAAAGACATTTTCGTGAGTTGGCTATTGATATTCAAACGACAGATTTCACTGTAGTGGGTATTGGGGATATGTCTGGAGATGTTTTTGGCAATGGTATGTTATTGTCTAAACATATTCAACTGGTAGCGGCTTTTAACCATCAACATATTTTTTTAGATCCGAATCCTGACCCTAAAAAAAGCTTCATAGAACGTCAACGCTTATTTGATTTGCCTCGTTCCAGTTGGGCAGATTATAATCAAGAACTTATATCTGAAGGAGGTGGTGTTTATTCGCGTTCAGCAAAATCGATTACCTTAACTCCTGAAGTGAAACAATTGTTACAAGTTAATCATGATAGCTTAGTTCCCAATGAATTGATCCGCGCAATTCTGAAAGCACCTGTTGATTTATTGTGGAATGGGGGTATCGGGACTTATGTTAAGGCCAGTTATGAAACCAATGCTGAGGTGGGTGATAGAACCAATGATTCTTTACGTGTGAATGGACGCTCCTTAAGATGCAGAGTGGTCGGGGAGGGTGGTAATTTAGGTCTTACTCAGTTAGGTCGCATAGAATATGCAAAGCTAGGTGGGCATTTAAATACCGACGCTATTGATAATTCTGGTGGTGTCAATTGTTCTGATAATGAAGTCAATATTAAAATTTTACTTAATGATGTGGTAGAGCACGGTGACCTCACCGAAAAGCAACGAAACGAATTACTTGTTGAGATGCAAGATGAAGTGGCTGAGCTGGTATTATTTAATAATCGTCGTCAAACAGAAGCCATTAGTGTGGCAGTTGCACCAGGGGAAGAAAGTTTAGAATTATTTACTCGTGTGATGGATGAAATGGAACGCGAAGGCAATCTCGATCGGGCTTTAGAATTTTTGCCTGATAAAGAAGAAATTGCAGAACGAAAAGCACAACATATGGGGTTAACCCGACCTGAAATCGCGGTATTAATGGCTTATAGCAAAAATTTGCTCAAAAAATCTCTTATTGCTTCCAGGTTACCTGAAGATCCTTACATCGCAAAAGATTTGGCTTTGGCCTTTCCCCAACCGATTCAAAATCGTTTCGCTTCTTATTTAGAACACCATCGTTTAAAGCGTGAGATTATTGTAACTCGAGTTAGTAATGCCGTTATTAATGAAATGGGCATTAGCTTTGTGTATCGATTACAAGATGAAACAGGATCGCAAGCGCCCGATATTATTCGGGCCTACATGGTTTCACGCGCAGTTTTCGAAGCAACCAGTTTACACACAGCTATTACCAGTTTAACCGGGCGCATCGATTCAGAAGTGCAACTTAAAATGCTACAGGAAGTAAACCGCTTAATACGTCGGGGTACACGATGGTTTTTGCGCAATCGTCGCAGTAATTTGCATATTACCGAGACTATAGAACATTTCACGAATCCAGTTGCCATTGTCAGTAATATATTGCCTAGTTTTTTAACAGATAGTAGTGATGAATTAGATAACCTTGTCAATCGTTTAATAGAATCCAATGTGCCGGAGCCCTTAGCCTATCGAATTGGCGGAATGTCTTCGATGTTTTCTGCTTTAGATATTGTAGAAGCCGCAACAACCCATAAGTTTTCGATAGAACAGGTGGCTGCACTTTATTATACCATCGGGAATCGTTTGCATTTGGGTTGGTTTCGTGAACTTATTAAGAAACAACCGGTGAGTAATCATTGGGAAGCCTTAGCCAGAGCGGCTTTTAGAGATGATTTAGACCGCCAGCAGCGGAAATTAATTGTTGGCATTATGCAGATGAATTTGCAGATAAATGGGCAATTGCGAAAAGATTATCTTACAAGTGAAAGTCAAAGTGCTTTGAATCCGGTAAGTGATAAACAGTACAGCGAATATTTGCAAAATAATCATGCAACAGATGAAATCTATCAAAATGGTGGTAATAATCAGAAAGAAATTGAGGTTTTAGTAAATCTCTGGATAAAACGTCACCAGGTATTGGTGGATCGTTGGGAATATTTTATAACTGAATTGAAAGCAGCTCCTGCAGTCGATTTTACCATGTTTGCAGTGGCGCTAAGGGAGTTATTAGATATGACGCAAATGAAAAATAATTAGGTGCTAAAGCTAATATCTAGGTGTGATGATTACCTATGAATCTGTAAGATAGATATCAGGGTGATATGAAAAAAAAGATACTTGTAGTGGAGGACGAAATTCTGGTGGCGAGAGACCTAACAGTTTGGCTTGAACAAGCTGATTTATTTATCGAAATGCCAATCAATTTTGGCATTTTGTATAAATTGAGTGGCCTCCTCTACAGGCATGGGTCGGCCAAAATAAAAGCCTTGAATCTCGTCGCAGCCATGTCTGCATAAAAATTTAAGTTGAGCTTCTGTTTCTACACCTTCAGCAACGACGGTAAAATTTAAACTGTGCGCCATGGCAATAATAGCTGTAACAATAGTGGCATCATCAGGATCAGTAGCGATATCCCTGACAAAGGATTGATCAATTTTAATGGTGTCGATTGGAAAGCGTTTTAGATAGCTTAACGAGGAATAGCCGGTACCAAAATCGTCAATGGATATTTTAAAACCCATGGCTTTCAAGTTGCGTAATATTTGAATGTTGTTTTCCACGTTTTCCATCAATATACTTTCTGTTAGTTCGATTTCAAATGAGTTAGGGTCAAGATTATTATCTGACATTGACTTTTCCATTGCTTGCAAGAGGCGTTTGTTTAAGTTTCTTACAGATAAATTAATAGACATAGTAATAGTAGGTAAGCCCAATTTTTGCCAAAGCTTATTTTGCAAAAAAGCAGTTTTTAATACCCATTCAGTCATAGGGTTGATAAGTTCACTATTTTCTATCACAGAAATAAAAGACTCCGGTAATAGAATGCCTTCGGGTCTTTGCCATCGAATTAAAGCCTCCATGCCTGAAATCTTCTTTGTGGCAACATCAATTTTAGGTTGGTAATGTAAAATAAATTCATCATTTTCTATGGCCTGTCGTAAGTTGTTTAATAAAATACCTCGGCCTTCAGCTTTTTCAGTCATTTCATGAGTGGCAAATTGAAAATTATTCCTACCTTTTTCTTTAGCAACATACATGGCGATATCTGCTACTTTTATTAAGGTTTGTACCATATTGCCATCGTCTGGATACATGCTAACACCAATGCTAGCAGTGATAGAAATTTCTTTTTCTTTTAAAACAATATGTTTGGCTAATTGTTTTTGTAATCTGCCAATGATGTCTATAACTTCTTCCTTACGGTTGACGTTTGGTAGAATAATGATAAATTCATCACCACCTAATCTGCTAATAGTATCCTTCGGTCTTAGGCATTGACGAAATCGTTCAGAGATTTCTTTTAATAAAAGATCACCTACTTGATGACCCATAGAATCATTTACATATTTGAAATGATCCAGGTCTATAAAAAGAATAGCTAATTTATGGTTTTGTTCCGAGGCAGTTGTGAGTGCAGTATTCAGATATTGTTCGAGTAAGCTGCGATTGGATAGCCCAGTTAACACATCATGTTCGGCAAGATAGAGCATTTGCTTTTCCATGTGTTTTCTTTTTAGGAAAAGACCAAATTGGTTACCTATAGATTCAAACCACAATAGCAAATTGGCATCTATTGGAAGAATTTTTTTGCTGAAAAATTCAATCACTCCCAAAACTTCATCCTCAAAGATAATGGGGAAAGCTAAAGCGGTATTTAAGCCTATCACCGCAGCAGAAGTTCTTCTTAAGAAATCTTCACTCTTTAAGATATCCGATTTCCAAATGGCTTTGCGTTGCTTCCAAGCTTGGCCTAACATCCCAATACCCGGTTCCAAGGCTAGTTGTTGACTTTCCTCTAAAAATTCTTCATTCTTAATGTCTGGCATTTGCCAAACTCTTGTACAGCGTAATAGATTGGCTTCTTTATCTACCGCCCAAATGGTTCCGCAATCCCAGTGCAGACGTTCGCAAATAATTTTCAATATTTTGGCTGTTGCCACAAACAAGGTAGCAGATTCAGCGAAGATCCATGCAATGGCATATTGTATTTCTAAATGTAGCTCCGAACGTTTTCGTTCTGTGTTATCTCGCATGATCATATAAAGGGCTGGCTTATCTTTGTAAAGGAAAGGGCTTATGACAAGTTCTATATCAAGAACTTTTCCTTTTAAATCAATGATCTTTCCTTCTGAGTGCGACATGGGTGTAAAATTAATATCTTGCTTAAGATAGTCTTTAATATTTGCTTGATATTCCAAAGGAAAAAAATTATAAAATTTATGATTAAGAAGATCTTCTGAATTTTTTGCTGCTAATAATTTTAATGCCGCACTATTGGCATAAACAAATCTATCATCTTGTTGGATAAAAATGGCATCTGGAGAAATTTCAACGAGTTGTCGGTATCTTTTTTCTGAAGAACCTAACTTGTCGAAAGTTGATGCCAGAGCAATGGATTGCCCGAATTGCATGCCTAAAGTTCTTATGAATTCCCTAGTGACATCATTCGTGAAATTAAACATTTCAGATCCTAACATCAATACGCCAAGACATTCTTCACCCGAGAACATAGGAACAACAAAGGCAGATTTTACATTAGCCTTATTCAGGAAATTCGTTGCTTTTTGATCTGGATAGTCATCAGAAGGAATCGCTAGTGGTTGTTTTTTTTCTATTAGTTTAGGTATCAATGTTTTTTCACCCAAAATGGATTCTATTTGTGTTTTCTGATCAATGGCGTAACCCACTTGCTGACTTAATATCATGCCCTTATTTACTTGATTAATAAAAAGCGCACCTTTCGAAATTCCCGTTGCATCTAGACAGAGATAAAGCAATTCTTTAAGAGATTCATTAATATCTCTACTGGTAGTTGTTAGTGCATTTGCCATACCACTAATTAGAGATAATTGTGAAACTAACATGGCACATCGTTGTGCTAGCCTGGTATTGTCTAATACTTGTTGTTCTAGTTGACGTATTGTCCGTATAGTATGTTCTTCCATAATGTCTTTGCTGAGTTCTAATGGAATACAAGAGGGTAAAGCTGGTTCTGAATTCAAAATTTTCATTAACTCAGATAATAAATACTCTATTTTTGGAGTGCGAGTTAAATAGCAAGCGGCACCTACTTTTTTTGCTAAGGCTAAGTCCTCATCTTCTAAGTAATGTGAGGTAAGCAACATCACGGGAATAGTGGAGAGCAGGGGATCGCGTTTAATTTCTAAACATAAACCAAAACCATCCATGTGTGGCATTAATATATCAGAAATAATGACATCAGGTTGTTTTAGTCTGGCTTGCTTCAATGCAACAACACCATCTTCTGCAGTAGAAACTTCGAAGCCTGCATTCTTTAGCTGAATTGAAAATAATTTTAGCTGAATAGGATTATCATCAGCAATAAGAGCATGTTTTCCTTTGCCTAATGATATTTTATTTTGCTCTATTATGGGCAAATGTGACTTAACAACTTCTAACAAATAAGAAGGATCAACGGGTTTGAATAGGAATACAGTAAAAGGCGTTAATTTTATTTGTTTGTCTAATTCGCTTAAAAAACCTGACACTGCAAAAATTGGAATCTTATCATATTCAGGTAAATTCCGTAACTTTGCGTACAAGGTAACGCCATTCATGTCTGGTAAAATTAAGTCTTGAATAATCAAATCAAATTTTTGTTTGGAGGCTTCTTCTAAAGCTATTGTAGCATTGGCGGCTTCAGTAACATTATATTCTTCAGTTTCTAGGTTCACCTTTAGAACCTTGCGGGAAACAGGATTATCTTCAATGATTAATATCTTAGGTTTATTCATCATTTCAGTTGCCCAGCTTGGAAACTGTTTTTTTGTTGTTTTTGCAAAAATTGGGTTATGTCATTCGCAAAATGAGCTGCAGAAATGGGTTTGGTCATAAAACCGTCACAACCAGCGTTAATTGCTTTTTCTTCATCTCCTTTCATAGCATAGGCTGTTAGAGCAACAATCAATATATCCTTGAATGTTGGATCTGCTTTGAGTTCACGTGTCAGATCAAGTCCATTTTTTCCAGGTAATTGTAAATCCATTAGAATTAATTGAGGGCGAATTGTTGCTAAGACCTCTAAAGCTTGCTTGGCATTTTCGGCACTGTGAATGTCATAGCCTTCAATTGTTAATAGAAGTTTAGCCAACTTAAGATTGGTTGGATTATCTTCTACAATTAATATTTTTTCTCCTGCCATATTTTTTCCTAAGCTGCTTTTTATGATTTACCCTCTATTGGTTTTTTTTCAATAATGGGACAGATTTTTTTAACTTCAAGAAGGAGATTGCTCATTGAATTTCCCCCTTTTTGAATCACCGCTTCAACTGAGGCTTTTATTCGACTTCTATCTACATCACTAATATCTTGTGAGGTGCAAATAATCACAGGGGTTTCATTACCTACTTCCGTTAGTCGAAAAAGCCGTAAAAATTCTAAGCCATCGATATCCGGCATAAGAAGATCAAGAACAACGACGTCTGGGTGTTTAAGCTTCGCCGTCATTAAGCCCTGTTCCGGAACAGTTTCACACAAAACAGTTGCACCAAAATCTTTCAAAAACTGTTGGCATAAAAGAAGCATTTGAGGGTCATCATCCACAAACAAAATGGTCTTATTTTGATTAGGGTAAATCCCTGTTTGTTGTAGTGCGGATATTAATTCTTCAGCAGAAATAGGTTTGATTAAAAAATTTTGAATGATAAAGCCAAAACTTGCTGCTTTGCTACCAACAACTGTGACTACAATAGTTGGTGTTTCTAAATTAGGCCCTTTTGAACGATAGCTGCGAAGTATGTCCCAGCCATTCATATCTGGTAGTAATAAATCAAGTGTAATGACATCAAATTTCTTTTCTTGACTCATCTTAATAGCATCAGAGCCGTTAAATGCAACTTGAACATCGTACCCAGAATCAACTAATGTTTTTGTAATCAATGCACTATCTTTTGGATCATCTTCAATAACAAGAATTGTAGCTGATTCATTAATGAGTGGGGCTAAAGCTTCTGAATGAATAGTACTGAGTTGACTTTCATTAGAGGATAGGGAGGAAGCAGACAGATTTCGATTCGTTTCTTCCTCAGAAGTCTTAACAATTTGTGCTTTGTCTATGCTTTGTATATTAGTTACTGCTGCTGTTTGTTGTTCTACTTTATGGGGCTCTTTTGGTAATATGATAAAGAAAGTACTGCCCTTATCCAATATGCTTTTTACCCCAACCTGTCCACCTTGTGCTTCAGCAATGCGTCGAGTTAAAGCTAATCCTAGACCCGTTCCTTGGTATTTTTTATTGGCACTGGCATCTAATTGTTGGAACTCAGCAAAGAGTTTAGGAATATCTTCTTCTCGAATGCCTATACCATTGTCTTCAATTTCAAGACGAAAATAGTCATTTCCTTCTGGAAAAACTCGAATATCGACTATGCCATCCTCTTTAGTGAATTTTAATGCGTTAGAAATATAGTTATATAGAATTTGCTTTAATTTTGCTGGATCAATAATGATATTGGCAACATTCGGATCAACGTTGATGTTGAGCTGTATTTTTCTCTTGGCAATGATAGTACGTAATATATCGCAAACTTCTGAAATGACAATTCTAATGTCCACTTTTTCTGGATGAAATTCCATTTTACCAGATTCTACTTTGGCTAAATCTAATATATCATTAATTAATTGCAATAAGTGGCGAGAACTCGACAGAATATCCCCCAAATATTCCTTATGTTCAGGAGACACAGGGCCTACTTTCCCTAGATGCATTAATTCTGCAAAGCCAATAATCCCATTGAGTGGGCTGCGAAGCTCATGCGACATGTTAGCCAAAAATTCACTCTTTAAGCGATTGGCCTCTTGTGCCAAGCGATTCTGTTCTTCTAGTTCAACATTCTTTGAAGTTAATACTTCTTCTCTTTTTTGATTGGTAATATCTTTAGAGATTAATAAGTATCCGACAGGTTTTCCATTGCTATCTTTACGCAAGGTGAGGGCGAGTGAAGCGGTAAATCGTTCACCATTTTTTCTAACACTTTCTAAAACCCCTTCTTCTTTACCGGTTTTTAGAGCTGCATCCAATACTGCCTGTAAACGACCCGACTTGATATCTTCGGGTGCATGTAAAATACGTGTGTTTTGCTTACCAACCATTTCTTCTGCCGTATAACCATAATTTAGCCTAGCACCTTCATTCCAAGCTAAGATATTTCCTTGAAGGTCTTCTGCAATAATAGAATAAGCTGTAGAACTTTCTAAGACATTATTTAAAAAGCCAGTGGCTTCTTTCAATTTACTGGTTTGTTCTAGACTTTCAACCTCTAAGCGTTTTTGATCTGTAATATCTCGCGCTACGGCAAAAACTCCCCTTAGATTTTGGTCGGTTCCCTTAAATGTTGTGGCATTACAAGAAATAACCGTTTCCTTGCCATCTTTTGCCTTAATGGTGAGCTCGTAATTGATGACTTTTTCTTCAGATAATACTTTACGAATGCAGTCTTCTGCACGCTTTGAGTTGGTGAAATATTTCTTAAATTCTGTACCAATTAATTCTTCTGAACTATATCCAGTCACATTACACATCTGCTTATTGACATCGGTAATAATCCCTAAGGTATCAGTTGCCATTAACACATCAATACTAGATTCAAAGAGACTTTGACTATAACTGAGTTGTTCCCGTAGTTCTTGTTCTTGCTGTTTTTGGACAGTGATATCTTTAGATATAAGAACATACCCGACTGGTTTCCCCTCTGAATCTTGGCGGATAGTAAGGGTTACCAGTGCAGGAAAATGTTCTCCATTTTTCCTTAATTGTTCAACCACTCCGTCATACTTGCGATTTTTAAGTGTTTCATCGAACATTTCTTTTGCTAGACCTGATGTAATATCCTTTGGAATGAGAAGATCGAGCAGTGCTTTTTTGCCTACCATCTCCTCAGGATTGTAGCCATAATTTCGTTTGGCACCTTCATTCCAAATAAGAATTTTACCTTCTAAATCTAAGGCAATAATTGAATAAGAGATGGAACTTTTTAAGACGTCATTCAGAAAATTAGTGGCTTCTAGCAAAGCATCACTTTGCATATGACTTTGATCTTCTAAGCGCTTCTGTTCCGTGATATTGCGAGCCGTGGCAAATATCCCTTTTAAATGTCCATCTGTCGTGCGAAAAGTAGTTGCATTAAATGAAACAGGAGTCAACTTATCACTACGAGATTTTGTAATCAGTTCGTAATTGGTTATTCGATTAGCAGAAAGAACTTTTCTTATCAAATCTTCAGCACGTTTTGAATCGGTAAAATGGCTTTTAAAGGGCGATCCAATGAGTTCTTCTCGCGATAGTTCCGTCATTTCACAGATCTGTTTATTAACATCATTGATAATGCCAAGAGTATCGGTAGTCACTAATACATCAATATTTGATTCTATTAAACTGCGGGTATATTCTTCAGAATCTTTAATAGCGCGTAAGTTTTTATTTAATTCTTCCTGATTATGGGAAATAATGGTGAAGCCCAGATCTTCGCCTAATGTGTTTTTTCTCATTGTTATAGAGTCGAAAACATATACCGGATTTCCATCTTTGCGAAAACATTTAAGTTCACCATTCCATATACCAGCATGCTTAACCTCTTTAAAAATATTTTCTATTTTTCGAGATCGTAAATCCTCTGCATCGTGAATGGATAGGATAGATTTGCCAATGACTTCTTTTGGATCGTAACGGAAAAGACGACGGGCTCCTTCATTCCAGGTGATGACCTTTAAATCTAGGTCCAGAGAGATAATACCATACTCAGTACAGCTTTCTAGAATTTCATTACTGAACATTGTTTTGTCTTCAATATTGCTGGTGAGGGCAGCATTATAGGTATTAGTGTTTCTAGGTATTTCATTGTTTTCATTCAGCATGGTAAATAAACCTTAAATTTTTTAAGTAATATCTACAGTTTAGTGTTGTTTTGCTGAAAATTGTAGGATAATTGTGCGACTGGTTAAATAATTAATAAATGCTTGTCTATCATGCTAATATGTCATTTTGAGTATTTTAACTAAAAAAACTAAAAATTGACTAAATCCTCACACAATTTATAATGACTGTGTAAATATACAGAAATATTATTTCGATTAGAGTTATAGGGTATTTATCCAAGGAAAATGACCTGAATTTTAATTATAATTGTAACTATGGTATTATTACATTTTGTAGAATAATTTTATTTGATATATTGTCTAACGGTTGGTATTGAGTATGCATGTGCACGAAAAATTGATTGCTTTAATGAACGATAATAAGCCAAAAGAATTTTTGGATGCATTGAATATTTTTAAAAAAATACCCGGTTTTGATATTGATCAATACAATGAGCATGGGTTTACACTTTTGCATCTTGCTGCTATGCAAGATAATGACGTATTCTTAAAGATATTATTAGAATCTAAGGCAAATCTTTCTCTTCCAATAAAAGACACCTTAATAAGGCAAGGTGTGACGGTTTTAGAGCTTTGTATTGAAAATCCCTATGGGCAGGTACTTGAACTGACTGAAGCAGAAGATGAAAAGAAGACTAAGATTGACGAAATTAAAGCACTAACCCTATTTAAACACATGGGATCTAAAAAATTAACAGAGATTGCTATTACAGAGCGGGGTCATGCACTCTTGAAAAATGCCTTAATCTATCGACAATTGCAGGTCGCCTATGAACTGATTAAAGCCGGAGCAAAACTGCCAAATGATATAACACCTGAGGGTGTCAATTATTTTTTGATCACTGGTAATATTATGAATGATGATGAAATGGTTCAAAAAATAATTCGAGAAGGAAAAAGAATTAAAAAGCTAAATCTTGATCAACATGATGCAAATGGTCTTTCACCCATACATTTTGCAACGATCATACAGAATAAAAAAATAGCAGAATTATTGATTGAAGAGGGTTCAGATATTTTGTTGCCAATTAAACTCACGAATGATAAATTTCCAAATTTTACAGTTTTAGATTTAAGTATTAGGCCAGGACATTATCAAAATACCGATATGGCTTTATTCTATTTGCAAAAATTGAATCAAATGCATAATACGTCTTATGATAAGGATATTAAAGATCGTAAAGAAGCAGTAGATAGTAAAAATCTATATGAAATATTAAATCGTTCTATACACGGTTCTACATTGTTGGGCCAAGCCATTTCTTTAAAACATCCTCGATTATGTGAATTATTGGCTTCAGCAGGTGCCGATGTTAATTTGCCCACAGATACTTATACCTGTCCCATCGATATGGTTTTAACATCGTTAAGAAAAGAATTCGCTTCAGATTACAATTGTAGCTTTTCTATTCATGGACCTCTTGCAGAGATCATGGCTATCTTATTGAATCAACCCGGCATTGATTTGAAAAGAAAATATATTGGGGAACAATCTCTTTTAGGATACCTAACCAAATTTATTCGCTTGGAAGATTTGCCTCGCTTAAATAACCCAACCATTCAGAAACTTTGGCTTCAATTAAGGATTTTGGTTCTAAATGCACATCGGGTTGATCAAAAAAAGCTTTATCTAAAAGATTTAAAACAAGCTGTTGCTAATGATGAAGTTTTAAAAAGATCAGAAGAATATATGAATATGTTTGGATATAGCATTAATTTGGAACAATTGACTCAGGGCATTACAGGACAGGAATTAATCAAATCTTATATGCATTTTTTAGAATCTGATGAGATCGGACAAAAATTAAACCAAATTATAAACGCGGTATATAAAACTGACGGTGCGAATTATTTGGAGAGTGAAGGTGGAAATAATTTGTCTTCCCTAGTTCAAATTGCATTGAGTAACATAGGGCAAATTCCCAGCAATAAGGAAATTCAACAAAATTTTGATACCAAGCAAATAACCGTTCTTCCCGTTATAACAAGCACAAAAAGCAGAGGCGATCATGCTATGACTTATCTATTTTACGATGATTTATGTGTTAGGGTAAACTGCGGTGCTACTGTAAAATATCCAGATGGGACCGGCGGTTTTACGATTAGTCAAGTGGGCAGAATAGATAAATTGCGTGAGCTGATGCCCAAGTTTCAAAATAGTCAGGTAGAGCCTTTGGATGATCATTATTTAATGGGGGAATTTCGAGCGAAATGTCAATTGGCTGATATGCAGAAAATTAAAAGAGATGAACAAACTGTAGGTAATTGTACCTGGAAATCCAGTGAAACTTTAATTTGGGCAATCATTTTTATGACTATTTACAAGGAATTGAATACCTTAAACCATATCAAAGGCCAAGCAGAGGCCGTTCAACTGGCTTTAACACTTTCATCCTATTGGTTTACCTTATTTTTAGAGCAAGATCGTAAATACGCAGCAGAAGAATGTCAAAATCTGTTAAAAGGTCATATCCCTGATCGAGTTTATCGCGCAATCATGCTGTCAGAAAAAGCGTTTACAACTCAGCGTTTTGAAATGGAAAAATCTTTTTTGGCTGAGTTTGCCGGAAAAATAGATAGGGATCACAGCTTAGGTTCTAGCCCAGCATCTGGTGTTAAGCCGAAATAGTCAATTTTTTTGAAAATTGATAAAAAAAACAGCATCTATACCCATTACACCTCAAGATGCAAACAAAGACAAATTTAAATGTAGTCTTCTACAATCAACTAAGCATCGTATCCTTGCAATTTAAAAGGGTATATTTTATTTTGTTGTTGATTTTTCAAGAGCAATGTAACAAGTCACAATATTCCCTTTCCCCGCATATTCCTGTCTAGTAAAAGCTAAATCTTTTGTCATAGCAAGTCCGCGGCCATGAGTGCTGAGTTTATCATTGATTTCAAAAGCCTTGTATTTATGCCAATCAAATCCTTCTCCTTGATCAGTGATCTTAATCGCTATTTCATTTTCACCCCGAATGAATTCGACGTCTACATACTTATGAATGTTTTCTGGTAGGGTTAAACGTCTTTGGATTTCAGGAACCCATTGCATGCTATGTTGTAATGCTGTTTTTTCATCCGAACTGATGCCTAAATTGCCATGTTCAATGGCATTAATAAAGACTTCACTCAAGCCAACAATAGCAATACGGGGGTGGGGACAAGCTTCCGCTAGAAAAATAGCAACTGATCGAGCTTCTTCTAGGGTCCGAAAACGAAAATGAGCCTTAATTAGTAAAGGAGCGGCAGATTCATCCTGAGCTATGGTTTTGCTATTTTCGCTATTCAATGTTCTATTACTCCGTTAAGTGTTCTATTCCTCTGTTAAGTTTGTCTTGGTTTCGCTTGTCTTAAATTTAAATTAGACTCCTCCCGATCCCGTGCTCCTGCAGGAATGATCGGTAGCGGTTTTGGTTGTTTAATTTTATGCCCTAATAATTGCTGATAAATAATGGTATAAGTGAATACGTTTTTCACATATTCTCTGGTCTCTTTAAAAGGTATCGTTTCTATCCAAGCATCGGCAGGCATGGCAGCATTAGGTAACCATTTTTTCACTCGACCGGGACCTGCATTATAGGCAGCTGTTGCTAAAATAGGATGGTTTTCATGAGTATCTAACATCATTTTTAGATATCGAGTGCCCAATTGAATATTGGTATGGGGTTCTAGAATAGCTGAATGATTGCCCAAAGATATTTGATGTTTTCTTGCGACCAATTTAGCTGTTCCCGGCATGAGTTGCATCAAGCCCAGCGCACCCGCAGAAGATCGTGCATTATTGACAAAGGCAGATTCTTGTCTTGTAACGGCATAAACCCAGGCGGGATCAATTTGATGTTGCTTGGCATTTTCTAGTATAGGATTGCGATATACCAATGGAAAACGTAACTCTAAATCATTTTTATTGTTTGCTTTAGAAAGTGCCAAGATAGACCAGTTGGGTAAACCCCAACGTATGGCTAATGCGGCTGCAGCATGACGTTCTTTATCGTTCATACGCTGAGTGCTATATATCCATTCTGAACGAGCTTTGGACTCTCTACCCAAGGCATACAATTCCTTGGCTCTTTGAACGGCATTTTTCTTGGCAATTGTTAAAAGGTGATGGGCATCCAAAGAAAATTTCTGATGCGCGAAATAGTAGGGTTTTTGCAATTGTTGACTGGCTAAAAAGCCATAATAACTTCTGGATTGCGCTAGTTTATTAAGTAAATTTTGGCTTTCTGAATGACGATTCAATTTTTCTAAAGCGCGAGCTTGCCAATATTGCCAACCTTCGTTATTGTTTAGAGTGTCAGGTAAACGACCTGTCCACTGCAATAAATTTTTCCAATCTTCCTTAGCTAAAGCAATGCGCATACGCCACTCATGCACGGCATGATTCGCATAGACATCAGGAACCTCACTTAGCCATTTTTCTGCTAAAGGATTTTTTTGAACGGCAAAAGCTAGTGCGATTTCCCGTACCACTATTCCCCAATGCTCTTCTTTAAAAGGATATTGGCGACCAATTTGTTGCCATATTTTTAAGGCGGATTCCGGTTTGCTATTGGCAATTTTTGAAACTGCTTGAGTCATGATTTCTAATAAAGCAGGATGTTTCCCCAAGAAATATTTTTCTTGGGTTACTAAATAGGGATTATTATGAACAGTGATCCATAATTCGACTAGGGCACACTCTTCTTTTCCAACAAATTGTTTCATATAACGAGCGAGTCTGATATTCCCCAGTTGCATGGCCAATTTTATTCTTTGCCATATAATGGGACCTGCCATGATGGAACTTTTTTCGAATTCTTTAAATACGGCTTCACAGGCTTTAGGACGTTCTTTACCCGAAAGCCATAAAGGTAGTGTTTGCTCGAGTATAGCCCGTTTGTCTTGGCGAGTATTATATTCTGCCCAAAGAAATTGACATTGTTGACTCACATCTTCTGTGGGGATATAGGCTTTTAAAAAACCAGGCCAATCCTCTTCCTTTGCCTTAAAATTAAGCCATTGCCCTCGAAGTTGCTCTGCTAGGGGGCAATCATAATGCTGATCCATGAAACTTTGAAATTCATTCAGGGATACATTTTGAATATCCTGCTCATATTCACAAGCGAGCAGATAGGGATAAAGAGGATAATGGACAAGTTGACTTTTTAATTTTGCATAGAGTTCTGTTTGTCCTTTTTCTTTTGCGATTTCTGCCTGTAGGAAGCGTTCTCGAAGTATAGGCATGTCTTCGGGTATCGTGGGAATAACCAGATCTTTAGGGCTGGCTACTTTTGGCATGGCATTTGCACTGGTTAATTCTGTTAGTTTTACAGAGGAATGTTCAGTGGATGTAGTCGTATTTGCACTGACGTCACAGATATTAAATATGAATAAACAAGTTGACAAGAAACAAAATAAAAATAATGAGCTTTTGCCTAATATTCTAATTCCTAGCATTCTAAAAAATGATATCGGTAGTGATAGTATCGTCTTCATCTTTAAGTTTTCCATATCATAACTTCATAACAAACAATATTGTAAGCTAAACGCCTATATAATGTAAGATCCTAATGTTGGTTGATAAACTCTCTCTCAAATATACCACGATGACCATTCTAAAGGATAGGTTAGGTTTGTTATACTTACACGTGAGTGCTTATATAAACAGTAGCGAGGGAATGCATGTATCAAAAAATTCAAGTGCCGAATACCGGAGAAGTCATCCGCCTTAGAACAGATGGAGCTTTACATATTCCGGATAACCCGATTATCCCCTACATCGAGGGAGATGGCATTGGCATTGATATTACGCCAGTCATGAAAAAGGTGGTCGATGAGGCAGTCCTAAAAGCGTATAAAGGAAAAAAAGCCATTTCTTGGATGGAAATATATGCGGGTGAAAAAGCTTGTCATGTCTATGGGAAAAATCAATGGTTACCCGATGAAACACTAGAGGCCATTCGTGCTTACAAAGTGGCTATCAAAGGTCCTTTAACAACACCCGTTGGCGGGGGTATTCGTTCCATTAATGTTACCTTGCGTCAAGAATTAGACTTATATGTTTGCTTACGTCCTATTCGTTACTTTTCCGGCACACCGAGCCCATTAAAACATCCAGAACATACCGATATGGTTATTTTTCGAGAAAATTCTGAAGATATTTATGCAGGTATTGAATGGCCTGCAGAGAGTGAAGAGGCCAAAAAGGTCATTCGGTTTTTAAGAGATGATATGAAAGTGACCAAAATTCGTTTTCCAGAACATTGTGGTATCGGAATCAAGCCTGTTTCTCGTTCTGGTACAGAACGACTCGTGCGGAAAGCCATTCAATATGCGATTGATAATCATCGAAGTTCGGTTACTTTGGTGCATAAGGGCAACATCATGAAGTTTACCGAGGGGGCATTTAAAGATTGGGGTTATCAACTTGCATCTCGAGAATTTGATGCCAAACCTTACCAAGGGGGGCCTTGGCAGGTGTTTCATCATCCCAACACGGGAAAAGAAATTATCATTAAAGATGTGATCGCCGATGCTTTTTTACAGCAAATACTACTACGGCCGCAAGAATATAGTGTGATTGCAACTTTAAATTTAAATGGTGATTATATTTCCGATGCGCTAGCAGCACAGGTAGGCGGCATAGGTATAGCTCCGGGAGCTAATCTTTCCGATAGTATTGGTCTATTCGAAGCAACACATGGAACTGCCCCCAAGTATGCAGGACAGAATCGGGTAAATCCGGGATCTCTAATATTATCAGCCGAGATGATGTTGAACTATATGGGTTGGAAAGAAGCAGCAACGCTTATTATTCAGGGTGTTGAAAAAGCAATAAAGGCCAAAACAGTCACTTATGATTTTGAGCGTCTTATGCAGAATGCAACTCTAGTAAGCTCTTCTGGCTTTGGCGATGCCATTGTGAGTCATATGTGAAGTGTTAAATGAGCTAATTATCAAATCGTCAATCTCGAGCGGGCCTATTGATATTACCTTGTGATATTTCGGTTTAGGCCCTAGTCGTTTACTTCATCTTCATTCTCATCCTTAGTGGATTGAATATTCATAGCATGCAATCCTTTGGGTCCATGATTTATTTCATAATTTACCTTTTGTCCAGCTTTTAAACTTTTATAACCCTCCATTACAATGGAAGAGAAATGAGCAAAAATATCTTCACCACCACCATCCGGGCAAATAAAGCCAAAGCCTTTTTGATTGTTAAACCACTTTACAGTTCCTATGGCCATATAAACATTCCTTTAAAAACAAGTACCTAAATAAAACATCCACTAGGATCAGCTTTCAGTTTTTATACTGAGCTCTATCACGGCAGTTCCTAGTATATTCACGTTAATAATTGTGACGAAATTTTAACGCTAGTCAAGCTTTGAAATAAAAATTCTTTCATTATTTCTTTATTTTTCTTTATTCCGCAACTGCACTTTTTTGTAATAGGTCATGTCTAAACCAAATAATAGAGAATGTTTACATAGGAATGAGCAGTTTCAAGGATATTGACTAATATGTGAGTATGAGTGTGAAAAAAAGAAACGGTCCACAACATGAAGTGGTTATAGAGACTTCGAGGGTTGTCCAAAAACCTTCGAGAATGTATAGCGTATTCCTAATTAATGACGATTATACACCCATGGATTTTGTTGTGGAAGTCCTACAACGATTCTTTTTTATGTCAAGTGACCTAGCTACTCATGTTATGTTGCAAGTTCATTCGCAAGGTCGAGGTATTTGCGGCGTATTTACTCGGGATATTGCCGAAACAAAAGTTGTCCAAGTAAATGAATATGCACGACGCAGCCAACATCCCTTATTGTGCAAAATGGAAGAAAGCAATAAATCCTAGGTGTGATAGTAAAAATTGGAAATCGATAGAAGATTCAAAAATAGATATTGGAAATAGATAAATGAGCAGATTCGAAATAGATAATCTGCCAAGCGAGGAGATGACTAGATGTTAAGTAAGGAACTTGAGTTGACTTTGAATCTTGCTTTTAAATCGGCAAGAGACAAACGTCATGAATTTATGACAGTGGAGCATTTATTGCTTGCATTATTGGATAATATGTCTAGTTTGGAAGTACTGCGCGCTTGCCATGCCAATACTGAACAACTTCGTCAAGAATTGAATAGCTTTGTAGATGAAACCACGCCTTTGATTCCTTCCAATGATCATCATCGAGAAACTCAGCCAACACTTGGATTTCAAAGAGTGCTACAACGTGCTGTTTTTCACGTACAATCAGCCGGCAAAGATGAAGTGACGGGAGCCAATGTTTTAGCCGCCATTTTTAGTGAACAAGAAAGTCAGGCGGTCTATTTTTTAAAGAAAGAAAATGTTTCTCGGTTAGATGTGGTTAACTATATTTCTCATGGTACTAATAAATTAGAAGAACATGATGAACCCGAAATGGCGCCTCCACCAGAAGAAGAAATGTCACAAGATTCTCCTGTGCGCAGCCCTCTAGAGAGCTACGCGACCAATTTAAATCAGCAAGCCAAAATTGGCAAAATTGATCCTTTGGTGGGTAGGGACGACGAAATTCAAAGAACAGTCCAAATTTTATGTCGTCGCAGAAAAAATAATCCTTTATTTGTGGGTGAGGCGGGGGTTGGTAAAACAGCCATTGTTGAAGGGCTCGCCAAATTAGTGGTAGAGGGCAATGTTCCAGATGCTATCAAGAACAGTACCATATATTCCTTAGATTTAGGTTCTTTATTAGCCGGTACCAAATACCGCGGGGATTTTGAAAAACGTTTGAAGGCATTATTACAACAACTCAAACGAGAACAGGGTGCGGTATTATTTATTGATGAAATACATACCATTATTGGTGCCGGTGCCGCTTCCGGTGGTGTGATGGATGCTTCCAATTTAATCAAGCCTTTATTGGCTTCTGGGGAATTGAAGTGTATTGGTTCAACCACTTTTCATGAATATCGAGGTATTTTTGAGAAAGACAGAGCCTTAGCACGTCGTTTTCAAAAGATCGATGTTAAAGAACCAACGGTAGAAGAAACCATTCATATATTAAAGGGTTTAAGAGAACGTTTTGAACAACATCATCAAGTGAGATATTCTTATGCCGCTCTGCGCGCGGCTGCTGAAATGTCTGCTCGATATATTTCTGATCGCTTTTTACCAGATAAAGCAATTGATATTGTTGATGAAGCAGGGGCTTTCCAACGTTTATTTCCAGCTCATAAACGTAAAAAATTAATTGGCGTAGGAGACATAGAGCGTATTGTGGCAAAGATAGCCCGTGTACCTGAAAAATCTGTATCTGCCTCCGATAAAACGGCGCTTAAGAATTTAGAACGTGATTTAAAATTGGTGATTTTTGGACAAGATGAAGCCGTAGAAGCTTTATCTGACGCCATCAAAATGGGTCGCAGTGGTTTAGCTGATCCTGAACGGCCTGTGGGTTGTTTTTTATTTGCCGGGCCAACGGGTGTGGGTAAAACAGAAGTGACTCGGCAACTGTCTCATTTATTGGGAATCGAATTATTACGTTTTGATATGTCAGAATATATGGAAGGGCATACGGTTTCGCGTTTAATTGGTGCGCCTCCTGGATATGTGGGCTTTGATCAAGGAGGTTTGTTAACCGATGCCGTTAATAAGCATCCACACTGTGTATTATTACTGGATGAAATCGAGAAAGCACACCCTGATGTTTACAATTTATTATTACAAGTGATGGATCATGGTGCACTAACCGATAGTAATGGGCGCAAAACCGATTTTAGACATGTGATATTGGTAATGACAACCAATGCAGGCGCAGAAGAAATGATTCGTTCCTCTATTGGCTTTACAGAACAAGATCATAGTTTAGATGGCTTAGGAGTTATTCGTCGTAAATTTTCACCTGAATTTCGCAATCGTTTAGATGCCATTATTCAATTTAAACCGCTACAAAATGATGCTATTGATTTGATTGTGGAAAAACTGATTACAGAACTCCAAAATCGTTTAATTGAAAAACATGTCACCTTACAAGTGGATGATGCTGCACGCGATTGGCTTGCTTCCCATGGTTATGATAGGCAAATGGGTGCACGCCCAATGGCGAGATTAGTAAAAGATAAACTTAAAAAACCCCTCGCCAGTGAATTATTATTTGGCAGCCTTTTAGAAGGTGGACGTGCTGTTGTGACAGTGGAGGAAGGGGAATTAAAGGTGGAATTAGAGGCGGCTTGTAAGGTGAAGTAAGAGTTGATATAAGGTAAAAGTTAAGTAAAGAAAAAATTAAGTAAAGTAAAACAGGAAACTATTATTAGGTTTCTTAGTCAGATTGAATAGGTCTTATTTTATCAAATGTAGCTAATTATTTATTATTTCTTAGTTGTTTATTTAATTATCAAGCAAAAAAATAGGAGAATAAAATGGCATTAGGTCAATACAGGATTTATGGGGAAAATCAATTAAAGAGTTTTATTGACTCCTTAAGGAATACTGCGCAGGATAATCGATTCACTAATGACATTATTTCAAAATTTCAGCAATATGAAACGAGGCGAAGAGATTGGGTGGAAAAAGATCCTATAGTCGAGCTTGACGAAAATATTTTTAATGATCTTAGATCAGCTGATGAGCAAACCAGAAGTAGGGCTGGTGAGATAATACTTGGCAAAATAAATGTAAAAATTGCTTTACTCCCACCACTAGTACCAGTAGCTAACGCTCTAGCCAATCCCAATATAGATCTTAATAGAGATAATAAATATACGACTGCTGATGCAGCTGCAAAAGCAGCCGCCGACGCTGCTGGCCCCAATCCCAATATTCATGCAGGAGGGGGAGAAGCTAGATTATTAAGACGACGGCAACCCAGAGCTCTAGCTGTGGGTGATGTAGCTGCAGCAGGCGCACAAGCTGGAGGCGCTCCAGGAAGAGATGCAGGAGGAGCTGCCGCGGTGGCTCCAGAAGTTGGTGATGGAAATAGAGAGGCTATACCAGCAGCAGATGACAGGGACGAAGCAGCTCCTGCAGCAGATGCAGATGATGAAGCTGTAGATGATGAAAATGAAAACGAAAATGAAAATGATGTTAGAGTCGCTCAACCCATATTGAGGACTTATCAAGAGGCTAGTGATGCAGGCAAAAAACGTTTAAAAGAGCTTGCAGCAGATGAACCGGAAACATTAGAATATCATGGTCCTGAGATGTCTTTTCAGACTTATCGTGAAGTCACTCAAAAAATGTATGAAGATCATGAGGATCCTAGTATTCGTCTTACTCGCCCCAATCGCCAAGGCACTATGGAATTCTGGATGAAAGCTGAAGATGAAACAGAAGTTAAAGCCATGGTTCGTAGTTACGATAATGAAACCGGTAGCCCAAAACTAGAATTAAAAAATCCACCGGATGATCATTTCATTACAGCTATGTTAGATAACAACAAAGATATTATGCCGCTGGAGATGACAAACCCTTGCATTAAAAGTAAAAATGATCATGATAATGAAAATACGGCATTACGAATTCTTGAAGCCTCCATTATTGCAGGTAGAGCAGTCCAACTACATGAAGATGATATTGCTAAACTAAAAACCTCTAGCTCTGATGAAAATCGTAAACTTTATCACTTTCTTGATAGCCTCTTGCAAGAAGGTGCTGAAAACCAACTAACAGCCTTTAGAAAGCATGTGAGCGATACTCCCAATTGGGCCTTGGCTGATTCTATTAAACACTTTGAGCATTTTGGGGACTTTGAACCTCCCGAGCCAGCCGATGCTGCTATTGTGCTAGGACCTCAAAGAAGATAAGAGATAAAAGATAATAAATAGGGAGAATACTAGCCTTGGGTAATCGTTAATACAATCTAAAAAACTCAATCTTTTACAGCTTATATGTATTTGCACCTTTTTTTCGCAAATCAAATAAATCTTCATCCAGGCATCCATCCTTAGTCATTGATTCAATAGGTTAAAGTTCTTGTATTCTTAACAGTTGACATAGAGTTAATGAACTGATAACCTATCTCCAATCACAAAATTATCGTTTTTTTTGGTTCTAAATATTATGATGGGGGAAGTAACGATGCAAATTACATTAGCATTAGTGGGTGTTACCGGTGGTACAATGGTGATGTTGGATATTAATACCAATTTTCCAATACACTTTAAACAGTTAAGAGATTTAATTAAGCAAGAAATTTATAGACGTTTTTCTTTTGGATTACTCGATGAAAATATTTCTCAAATAAAAATTCGTCCTAAACCAATCGCTGATATTAATCAGAAGCTAATTGATAATGCAATAATAGTGAATGATGCAAACCCAATTGTTGAAAAACCATTAGATACTTCAGTCATCACCTTCAGACTCAATGATTCCACTCGAACTCCAACAAATGTGGTTGGAGATCTAGAACCAGTATTACTTAAAGCAATAATGGACGGCTTGGCTAAAGAAGCTGCGGCGCTTGAAGCTCAAAACAAGCTTAAGCAAGCAAACAAAAAAGGCAATGAAGAAGTTACTGTCCTTCAACAAGCGATTCCAGTCGCTGGTTCAGCAGGCGTAAGCGTTGCTACAATGGTAGCTGGTTCTGCTGGCACAGTGGTTAAAAAAACACCTTCTGCTTTAAATACAATTGCTACTCCATTAGTTCAACCTAAATCTGCAGTTAATACATATTTTTTTGCTTCTCCGATGATGAATTCTCGCACAGCGGTTACACAACCTTCGGCGGGTAGAAAAATGAATGAATTATTAACAGCCGAGATGCTAACATTATTGCCGAAGTCAACACTAAAGAATGGGGATATCGATGCCGTATTCGATCTTTGGGATACTCCTTTATCTTGGGCAATTCGAAATAATTTTAAATTGGCGGTTGCTCTAATTGAAGCTGGGGCTAATATGGATGGTCATGTGAGAATGAGTCCTTATGGCAGGCCAGAATATGAAGGAAATCCACTAGCTGCAGCAGTTAGAAAATATGATGGTTTTCATCCACCTAAAACCTCTATAGAGGAAAGAGCTCGTTTAACAAGTTTATTGATTCAAAGAAAAGCAGATATAGCAGTGACTTGGCCAATAACGGGTCTTCATCCAAGTTCGTTATTTAGCCAGCATAATATTGATTATAATTATGAACCTTTTAAAGTTTTACTTGGGGCATTATATGTACAAACGCTGGTTCAACCAAATCAAAAAGTAGTTGATTTAATGAATTCTAAGATGAAATTTGATTGCGGTAGGGTATATACCCATTACACCTGAAGATGCGAACAAAGGCAAATTTGAAAGTAGGCATTCGCAATCTACATGTGACATATCCTTTCAACTTAAAAGGAGTGCCAACGGGTCCTGCCGCTGCGTCACCCCGCCGTCCTCGCTACGCACTTCTCTCGCGCCGCCATCTCTATATACTTTGATTATCTAGTCTGTTAGCAGCGTCGCATAGTTCAGTGCTGCGCTGCGCGGCGGCCGGGGCCCCCGCCTGCGCGTCACCCGTAGGGCACGCTTGTTTTCTTAGGCTTAAGCCGCGAATAAAGGTGAATGCAAAACTTCAAAGTTATCAGTAATCCTGGCTCTTAACATTATTTTCTTTCTGCCAATATTTTTTAAGAAATTTAACGTTGCTTTAGTAAATTCTGAAAAGGTTGCATAATACCTATTATAGGTAACCTGTTCGTGCATCATTTTCCATAATCGTTCTATTGGGTTCAGATTCGGTGAGTAAGGCGGCAGATAATGAAGTTTAATAGCTAAACCTTTCGCAAATTTTTGAATTTCTTTATCACAATGATATCCTGCTCTATCCCAAATAACATGAATAAAGTGTTTTCCAGGATTAATTTTCCTCAATTCAGACAAAAATAATGCAATAGCATCTGCATCAACCGTATCTACTTGTTTAAATGTAAATCGATGACCTGTAAGACAAATGCCACCAATAAAATTTAATCGGTATTGTCTACCTGTGGTGGGAATTTCCTTACGTTCCCCTCTCAAAATCCAACCATAGGTTAGTTGGGTTTGATGCTGAGGATGAACGCTATCTACGAAATAAATAGGTTTCTTTGTTCCAGCTTTAATCTTCAATTTTTCATAAAAGCGTATGAACTTTTTTTGTTGTACTTTGTCCGCTTTTGCTGGCACCCCATGTGGTTTTTTATAACAGAATCCGTTTATGTGCAGCCATTTTGTCATGCCGCTTATGCTATATTTTTTCTTATATTCTTTTTTCACAAAGTCACAAATATCTTTTACGTAAAGATAAGTAATCTCAGAAAGATGCGCCACCAGTTTTTGGGATTCAGTATCATTAAGTTTACTTTCGCTGCCGCCATTACTAGTGGTTAGCTTTTGATCTTTAAAATAATCTTCAACATGGCGGTGTATTGTCTCATCATCTAACAGTAAAATTCTAGCAATTTCAGAGTAGCTATAGCCATCATCATAAGCTAAAACGGCTTTTATTCGGTCACAAATACGCTTGTCACGTTCCTTACGGTGACGCTGAATTAAATTTTGGCGTTCCTTGATTGTTAATTTCCATTCCATAGTTAGATTTGATCATGAATTTCAGAGAAATGCAAGAAAAAAATAAGCGTGCCTTACGGGTGACGCGCAGGCGGGGGCCCCGGCCGCCGCGCAGCGCAGCACTGAACTATGCGACGCTGCTAACAGACTAGATAATCAAAGTATATAGAGATGGCGGCGCGAGAGAAGTGCGTAGCGAGGACGGCGGGGTGACGCAGCGGCAGGACCCGTTGGCACTCCTTTTAAGTTGAAAGGATACTTCGCATCTTCATTAGCGAAGGGTATATCCAGAAGATAAAGTTAAAATGATGCAAAAACTGGGCAAAGAGTACCTTGATTCCCTTCGTACTGGAAAGCAAAACGAGGAAGCTGGTAAACTGAAAGCGATGCAAGATGGGCAGCAGATAGTGCCAGCTGCTAGTGCGGCAGTAGCCGGTGTTCCTGCGGGTTCTAGCTCAGCTGCAGTATTAGGTAATAACGGAGTCACAACTACGTTTCAGGCCTTGGCTATTTCAACGACTAAACCCGCTGCAAATGCATCTGGAGCACCAGGTGGACCCCAATTTAGTTCGGGATCGGTATCTTCAGGATCAGCTAACATGGAGATGGAGGCAGCAGCTGTAGCAGCACCCCCACCACCACCGCCAGCCCCCATGGTAATGGTATCGGCGTATAATGCTGTAAAGAAACGTGTGCCTGTGGCCAGTACTGTACTATCTGCCCCAGGCCATGTACGCAACACTTCAGACTAACGCCCATCTTTTGAGAAAATCTGCTGGCTTTACCCAGCAGATTTTCGGCTTTAATCTATTATTCGATTTCTGATTCTTTTTCTTTAGGCGCACCACCTTCCCGATTACGGAAAATGATTCTACCTTTGCCAAGATCATAAGGGGTAATTTGAACTGTTACTTTGTCACCCATTAGAATGCGAATATAATTTTTGCGCATTCGTCCGGAAATATGCGCAATAACGATATGGCCATTTTCGAGTTGAACTCGAAAATGCGTATTCGGAAGGGTTTCGATAACCGTTCCTTCCATTTCAATGGCATCTTCTTTTGGCATGTTTTACCTTTAACCTCTAAATATTAACGATATATAAAAATCCATTTGCTTTGACTATGTTAGCAAAAAATAGAATAGGCTGCCAGGAAAACTATTCCTGATGACTAAACTCTGCTTCTTTTGTGGGGTTTAAATCACCTAAAGCATCTAAATATTTTTCTGCATCCAAAGCAGCCATACAACCGGTTCCACCAGAAGTAATGGCTTGGCGATAAATATGATCAGCTACATCTCCTGCAGCAAAAACACCGGGAATACTGGTTGCAGTTGCGTTGCCTTCTAGGCCTGTTTTAACTTGAATATAGCCATTATGCATTCTTAATTGTCCTTCAAAAAGCTTAGTATTAGGACTGTGGCCAATCGCAATAAACACGCCATTTAACGGAATATCTTGCATGAGATTTGATTTCACATGCTTAATTCGCATACCGGTAACGCCCTGCTCATTTCCAAGCACTTCTTCTAATGTACTATCCCAATGAACCGTCACTAGACCCGCATCTACTTTTTTCATTAATTGAGAAATTAAGATTTTTTCTGCCCGAAATTTGTTTCGTCGATGCACAACGGTTACATGAGAAGCAATATTTGAAAGATATAAAGCTTCTTCAACGGCCGTGTTGCCACCGCCTATCACGGCAACAGGTTGTTTTCGATAGAAAAAGCCATCGCAAGTTGCGCAGGCCGAAACACCTTTGCCCATAAAAGCTTGTTCAGAAGGAATTCCAAGATATTTTGCTGTGGCACCCGTAGCAATAATCAGGGCATCGGTGGTATAAATTGTTTTGGATTCGCCCGTTAAATGAAAAGGTCTTTGGCTTAAATCAGCCTTTAGAATATGATCAAAAATAACTTCAGTATTAAAACGAAGGGCATGACGTTCCATACGCTCCATAAGGGCAGGTCCTAGTAATCCTTCAACATCTCCTGGCCAGTTGTCTACTTCTGTTGTAGTGGTTAATTGACCTCCTTTTTCAAGGCCCGTAATAAGCACAGGAAATAAATTCGCCCGTGCAGCATAAATTGCCGCCGTATAACCCGCAGGACCGGATCCCAAAATCAGGAGTTGCACATGTCTTTTTGAAATAGAATCTGTCATATAACCTCTAAGAGCTTGAATCAGCAAGCCTTCCTTATAGCTAAACAATGAGTTGCAGTAGCCTAGTTGCAACGAGGTCCCACGCTATCATGGGTTGAGGGGCAAGAGCAAGGGTAGAGGTGGTTAGAAATTAGGGCAGACGAAGTTAATAGGCAGAAGAAGCAAGTTAATATTGAAGCCGGTTGACATTTCAATTAATAGTATATAGTATGCACCTTTGTAATTATTAAATTATTTTGTTTACTAACAAATTATATGGAAGCAGGTGATATTATGTACCCAACTCAAAAAATGCGAGTAGATATTCAACAACAGATAGCGAAGTTAACAAAAGATTGTTCCGACAAAGGTATATGTCCCAATATGCCTCCATTTGATCCCGGTATTGCTGCGAGAGGTAATGCGGGTTTTGACGAATTTGATCAATTAAGATTACAAGCTCTTTTAAATGCACTTGAAGCTGGGTCAAAAGTAAATACAATTCAAATAAGTCCCATTGAAGCTGTTTCACAAGTTTCATCTCCTGCCTCATTAACGCGAAGCCTATCAAAAAAAGATGGGATATCTACTTCCTCCTCCTCATTGGCTTCTCCAGAAAACCTATCGCGAACGCTGTCTCCAGTATCTATGAATCAACCTATAATAGATATTGAGTCTTTTAAAAAACTCAATGTAATCAGTGCTGCAGAATCTCTTCCCACGAATAACCCAGTGGAGGGCTTGGTTATTCTTATTATTGATGATGAACCAGGAAAACAAAAACGTCTAAAAATGCTGATGGAATATTTTGCTTTTGAAAAACAAATTAAATATAGAATTTACTCTGTATTTTCTGGCCAAGCGGCCGTTGATCTCTTTATAAATGGCTTTCAATGTGACATGGTTTGCCTAGATTATTATATAGGGACAGGAACAGCATTTGATCAAGGTCCAGAAGTGGCTAGAAAAATACGGTCCCATTATTTTGATTTAGATTCAAAGGCTATTCAGGCCATTAAAGAAGTTTTATCGCATAAGCAAGATGGGACTCTTTTACCTGGGAGCCCTCAAATTTTATCGATTATTCAAGATTATCTTGTTAGCTGCAATACCAGTCGGTCGGTCGAAGTCGAAACAGTGGATACAAAATTACAAGATGATGTTGTGTCACCCTTCAATAAACGTAATGGAATTGTCCCGGAACCCAAGATAATGGGTTATAGTGATACTTTTGTACAACTCAAGAGTCTTTATCAGAAAAAACAACAAGAACAAAAAAATCAAAATAATACAAGTGCAGAAGCAAGAGAGCAATCTCTGAACAGCAAAGCTCAAGCAGAGACTCATACTTTAGCCACGCAGGCAAAGGCGCGTAGCATTGTTTTTGAGGCCACTAGCTCTACTAATAATAGTAGAGCTAATAAAACAGATAATGTTGATCAAACAGCTGATTTAGCTTTGCTGGACGAATGTTTTATGATGCCTATCAACCAACGGGATTTGAGCGACAAGCTGACTCGTTACTTGGGGAGGTAGCATCTATCCTAGCCATTCGGTGGTAGTAATTTAGCTCACTTTTCGTTTCTTTTCGATCTTCCTTACGCTCACATTATATTCTATTCTTTTTGCTCCTATTGTGTATAATATAAGTGTATCAACTCAATCTTTTTTAATCAGATTATTTGGTTTTTTATTAATTGGCAAGCTGAAATAATTTTTTTAGGTTTAAGATATCAAGTTAAGCATCCAGAGCATCACGCATAGGAAGGAAAAATGAAACGTAATTCCAAAGGTAATAGTGCAATGCAAGCTCTTACAGCAGCGCTTTGGCGTCGTTTGCAGGAAGGAGGTTTCATTCTTCTAAGCGCGCTAGCCATCTTCTTATTAGTTTCCTTAGTTACCTACAGCAATCAGGATCCCGGTTGGTCTCGCACTGCGACCCAGGTGATGGTGGCTAATGCTGCCGGGCGAATTGGGGCTTGGTTTTCTGATATTTTCTTAACATTTTTTGGTTACTTGGCCTATATGTTCCCCTGTATGATTGCCTATGGTGGCTTTCGGGTTTTTCAAAATCGTTTTGTGATTGGTCATTTTAACCATTGGCTTTGGCTATTACGCTTTTTTGGTTTCTTTTCTGCTGTAGCTGCAGGTTCTGGTATTGCAGCCATTCATTTCAATATTTGGACAGAGGGGCTACCCTATCGTGCTGGTGGGATTTTAGGGCAGGTAGTGATGGAATTACTCATATCTGCCGTGGGCATATGGGGGGGCACTTTACTACTCGTATCAATCTTTCTTGCTGGTATTACTTTAGCAACGGGATTATCTTGGTTTGGCATGATGGATTTTCTGGGATCTAAAATGTTTAGTTTTCTCCTGCAAATTCGTAGTCAATTTCCTCTACTTTGGCAGCAAGCAAAAAAAATATATGCCAAATGGCAGGCCTGGGCTTTGTCTTCATCCATTATAAAAGATAGCAACAGCATAAGCTTGGCTCCCAAGATGCGCAAAGATATGCGCAAAGATAGATTAGAACCGCCATTGATTGCTGATCTAAATTTGAATTTTGAAAAGTCACATAATGAAAAGTTGCGAACATCGAAACAAGAAGCTTTAATAGCGATTGGCAATGTGGGCTCAAATGATCGTATAAAGAACCCTTTAACATTAAATAGCTTTCAGAACTTAAATACTCAATCTAATACTATAAAATCTGCTAAAGATTCTGCAGAGCCAAAAAGTTTGCGCCAATCCGCAAGTGCTTTATTGGCTAAGATGACGGGGCAAGAAAAACCTGAAAAAGTCATCAAGAAATATTCAGATCAAAATCCACATCTGCCAGAAGTCAATTTATTAGAGCCGGCCGATGAACAAACCGCTCAGCAATCCTATTCCCCACAAAAATTAAAATCCTTATCACAAGAAGTGGAAGCACGTTTATTAGAGTTTGGTGTGCAAGTAAGCGTAGTAGCGGTATATCCTGGTCCTGTTATTACCCGTTTCGAGTTAGAATTAGCAGCGGGCCTGAAGGTTAGTAAAATTACAGGCTTATCTAAAGATTTGGCAAGGGCCTTGTCAGTTACCCGTGTACGAGTTGTTGAAGTCATTCCCGGGAAATCAGTGGTAGGGCTTGAAATTCCCAATGAACATCGGGCTTTAGTGCGTTTCCGGGAAATCATTGAATCTAATGAATATCGTGAATCGACGTCGGTATTAAGTTTGGCGTTAGGTAAAGATATTTCAGGTGAACCTGTTGTAGTAAACCTATCTAAAATGCCGCATTTATTAGTTGCAGGCACCACAGGTTCGGGTAAATCGGTAGGTGTTAATGTGATGTTATTAAGCCTTTTATATAAAGCCACACCTGCTGATGTCCGTTTCATATTAATTGATCCTAAAATGTTGGAATTATCCATCTATGATGGCATTCCACACCTATTAACTCCGGTTGTAACGGATATGAAAGACGCAGCCAATGTACTGCGTTGGTGTGTGGCCGAAATGGAGCGTCGTTATCAGCTAATGGCTGCGCTGGGTGTGAGAAATCTGATTGGATATAATCGTAAAATCCAAGAGGCTGAAAGCGAAGGTAAGGTATTATTAAATCCTCTTTGGCGCCCTGAAATGAATATTGAACAGCCACCTTTAGAACGTTTACCTTACATTGTGGTTATTATCGATGAATTCGCTGACATGATCATGGTGGTTGGTAAGAAAGTGGAAGAGTTAATTGCGCGCATTGCACAAAAAGCACGTGCTGCGGGTATTCATTTAATTTTGGCCACCCAACGACCCTCAGTAGATGTCATCACAGGTTTAATTAAAGCCAATGTTCCAACCCGAATTGCTTATCAAGTTTCTTCACGTATTGATTCCCGAACCATTTTAGATCAGCAGGGTGCTGAGCAATTACTGGGGCATGGGGATATGCTTTATTTGGCACCCGGAGCTGGGATCCCAACTCGAATTCATGGAGCATTTGTATCGGATGAGGAAGTGCATGCGGTGGTGAAGGCTATTAAACAAACCGGTGAGCCTGATTATGCACAAGATATTTTGGGTTCTTTAGGTTCTTCCTTGGGGGGAGCTGGGGGTGGATTTGGGTCTTTTGGGGCTGGTGGGACTGGCATGATGGGAGCTGGCTTTGATGAAATGGGTGATGGGGAACAAGACGACTTATATGACCAGGCAGTCCAGATTGTAACTGAATCGCGTCGGGCCTCTATCTCGCATCTTCAAAGACGCTTAAAAATTGGGTATAATCGAGCAGCCAGGTTAATTGAAACCATGGAGGCAGCTGGGGTCGTAAGCCCTATGCAATCTAATGGGGGAAGAGAAGTTTTGGCGCAGAATAGTATGGCTGAAGATTAGTTGGCCCTAGTTCGGTATAGAGTATTAAAGGTGAAAAATGAAATTTATGATTAAAAGTAATATCCTTATTAAAATTTTTATTAGTTTGATGTTTTTTTCTACCCAAACATTCTCTTCCACAAATGCTGAAGCAGAATTAAAAACAGTCTTGTCTCAACTTGAAAGCCTCCAGGGAAATTTTAAACAGCAAATCAGTACCGAACAAGGAAAAATCCTCCAACAATGCGAAGGAAAAATGTGGTTGAAAAAACCAGGAAAATTTCGTTGGGAAGTGCAAGGTAAAGAGCAACGCACGGTAGTAGCCGATGGTAAACAAGTTTGGGACTATGATGTCGAGTTAGAACAAGTTACTGTGCAACAGTTAACCAAGGGTCAAAATTCTGCTCCTATTTTTTTCTTAACGGGTGATGTTAATGGTATTGCTAGAGATTTTACTGTATCCGTAATCACACCATCGAATAAACATTTTAAAGACAGTGATCAAGCCTTTGAATTAAAGCCTAAGGCTGCTCAGGGTTCTTTTCAATGGATTCGTATTGGTTTTAAAAATAAAGCATTAACTGAATTAGAATTGTTGGATCATTTAGGGCAACATTCTAGCTTTATCTTCGACAAATTGCAGTTGAATGCCAATATTCCGACAAAACTTTTTCAATTTACACCTCCTAAAGGAGTTGATGTGGTGGGCTACTAAGATGCTGGATAGTAAAATTTTACGTGAACAACCAGAACAAGTAGCTGAAAAATTAGCAAGCCGTGGTTTTAAATTGGATGTTGAAAAAATTAAAGAACTTGAGGCCAAACGCAAAACAGTACAAGTTGAAGTTCAAGCCTTACAACAAGAGCGTAATACACGTTCTCGCGAGATTGGACAAGCCAAAGCAAAGGGCCAAGATATAGAACCTTTATTAAAAGCAGCCGAAAAACAAGAAGGGCAGCTTTCTGAACTTGAGAAAAGTTTAGAGCAAATACAAAAAGAACTACATGCCTTGACTAGCTTTATTCCCAACATTCCACATGAATCGGTTCCGATTGGAACGAGCGAAGAGGACAATGTGGAAATTCGTCAATGGGGATCTCCACGTCAGTTTGATTTTCTAGTTAAAGATCATGTTGCCTTAGGCGAACATTTGATGGGAATTGATTTTGAAGCCGCAAATAGAATATCAGGGGCACGTTTTGTGGTATTGAAAGGGCAAATTGCCAGATTACAACGCGCTTTAGCACAATTTATGCTTGATTTTCATACCCAGCAGAATGGTTATGAAGAAGTTTATGTGCCTTATTTGGTTGCAGAGCATAGTTTATATGGAACAGGCCAATTTCCAAAATTAAAGTCTGAAAACTATGGCATTGAAGGCGAAGATCTTTGGTTAATCCCAACCTCAGAGGTGTCGTTAACCAATTTAGTACGAGATCAAATATTAGAAGAAGCTGAATTACCCAAACGTTTTGTATGTCATAGTCCTTGTTTTCGTAAAGAAGCTGGCACCTATGGCAAAGATATGCGCGGCATGATACGACAACATCAGTTCGAAAAAGTTGAAATGGTGCAGTTAGTGCATCCTGAACAATCTTATAATGCTTTAGAAGAGATGTTGAGCCATGCAGAAGGTGTTTTACAAGCATTGAAATTGCCTTATCGTGTTTTAACTTTATGTACGGGTGATATCGGTTTTTCGGCAGCAAAAACCTATGATTTAGAAGTGTGGTTACCCGGACAAAATCATTATCGAGAAATTTCGTCCTGCAGCAATACAGAAAGTTTTCAAGCACGAAGAATTCTAGCGCGTTTTCGAAATAGTAAAACCCATAAACCAGAATTTATCCATACATTAAATGGCTCGGGAGTTGCGGTAGGCCGTTGTTTAATTGCAGTCCTTGAAAATTATCAAGATGCAGATGGTCGTGTGCAAGTACCAGAGGTGTTGATTCCCTATATGGGTGGTGTTAAGGTTATTGGTTAATCACAACAATAAAGCTCTAAAGCTCTGTAACAGGTATAACTCCGTAAGAATAACTACTAGAGTGTGAAAACTATTCATATCCTAGTAGTTACTCGGAACACAGTTGCCCTGTACGATTATAGCAGGCTGAGAAAGCACTAGTTTGTTGGATTTGTGCTCACCTCTGTACTTACCTTATTTTTATCAGTATTAGCAACCAAGCTATCCGTAACCGTAACAGGTTTTCCAGCAGCTGTCATTGGATTGGCGGCCGCAGCTGCGGCATTATTAAATTGAGTGAGAGTAACACCAGATTTTGGAGCGATAGCAGTATCTCCTTGCAATTTAGAATTTGCATTTTTGCTTGATGTTAATGTGCGATTTTCTTCCTCTAATTTTTGTAACCTGGCTTGCAGAGTATTTATCGTTTCTTGCATTGCATTCCTGTTTTTAACACTTTCACGAGCTTCATTAACCATATGTGCAAGTAAGTTGCTTTTATTAAGTTTAGGAATATTATTTCTCTCATTGATGGTTTCTGGTGCTGAGGTTCCATGCGTTATTAAATGAGTAATATTATGACGCATGTAAAGATTATGCTCATCATCTTCAGTTTCAAATGCAGATTTAAAAGCCATATCTTCGCATTCAAGAATTTTTTCTGTTAACTTTGCCCTTTCTTCATCAGACTTCACTGAGCTTAAGCTGCGTTCAGCTTTTCGTCTCACTTCCAACGCAAGCATGCTAATGTTTTCTCTACATTTTTTATAGAGTTCTGTGTCTTTTAGTTTCACCATAGTAGTCATAGTGGGTGCAGTTCGTGATTCTATTGCATCTTCAAATTCTGAAATTGCTATATATAGTTTTATAGCTTCTTCATATTCACCAGGTTTATCATACAGCTTTGCCAAAATAACCATATTAACAACATATTCATTATCTCGAGCATATAAAAAAGGTGTATTACGTTTATCAGAAACAGAATGCTCCTGTTTCTTCTTGGTTTTGTCAGCTTCAAGCAGCACTTGCTCTTGTTGAATGCTTGCGATGGTCTCTTTAATAAATGCATCCGACATCTTATTTTTTTTATACGGCAACTGATCTAGATATTCAAAGTAGTTGGATTCAAAAATATTATGCAGTTTTGATTTTAGATAAATAAATAATTCTTTGGCATAAATTTCAATATTACCCTCAGCAAACGAAGCTAGATATGGGGTATATAAATCCTTGTTTGGAATCTGCGATTGTACTGCCACTATAAAATTGCGTAAAGCCTCGATATTGAAATTTCCAATGCCTTTTTTTAAAGTTTCATTAATATATTCATGTGGATTGAGTGTCATATACAACAATAGGTTTGCACTATTAAAACATCCTTCTTTTTTTAAGTATGCAAATAGATTTTGTCTTGTTTTTGATTCAGAAGTTATTGCAAAAAGTTTAAATATGATTGCATTATCTTCCTTTGTAATAAGATGTCGATCGTTTTCATCAATATTAAGCATGGTTTCAAGTATATCTACTGCCTCTTTTGTTGTACAAATGATGCGTAAGGATGGAGTATCGACCCATATAACATGACCTAAAGAATTTGGTTTATTTCCAGTCGCAAGCATTTGGTTAGAAACAATATTTTTTTTATTGCTTTGTAGAAGTATTATTTCCTTAATTATATCATGTGGAATAGATGGTGTGTAAGTTGTATGACTCATTTCTTGGGTTACTTTACTGAAATCGAAGTCTTCAAACCCCTTAAGTGCAATACAGGTTGCATCAAATGGTTTTACCTTAAATAACCATTGTCCTTTCAAGTCACCATCCATTTTAGAATCTAAATTAAAAGCAGCGCTAGATCCATTTGCTGATGGATTCGGATTGGCATTTGTATCTACAATTTTCTTAGTATCCTTTGAGTCCTTAGTATCTTTAGTATCTTTAGTATCTTTAGCACTATTTGTATTGGTATTTTTCCCCACGGTTGTTGCTGTTGCTGACATATGAATATCTCCAAAATGTTAAAAAAGATAGTTGTAAACACAAATTCTAAAATTGTTAATTATATCAAGAAACGAAGTTTCTCATAAAACTGAATAATAGTCAAGGAATTGATATTGTTAAAAACAGAGATTTGAGTTTGTTAGTCTAATTAAAATTTGGGCCATATTAAACAAAACTATATCTTTTTATAGATTATAGATACCCTTGACATGTTGTCGATCCTCTAAAATTCTTAATCTGAGAGTGTTTTTTTACATTAACGTTAACAGCAGTATTTATTAATACAAGAACATAAATTGAAAAATGCTCTTAAGATAAAAGGATTCTGCGATTGTTAATCCCCCATGTTTGATTTTTGAATCAAAGAAGGGGGTGTTAAGTTAAAGTTCCTTTTTTCGTATATTTAATTTTATTATGAGTTAAATTGGTTCACCCAGGCTTCAAATTCAGAAGGGCGCACTCGAAAGCGGGCAATATTACCCTCATGTAATCCTTTTAATTCCTCATGGACTACATTTATAAATTGCTCTTTATCTTCTTATGGAAGCTTTGTATGGATCCTTCTCTAATAAATAGCTCAATTTTTTCTTTGACTATTTTTAATTTTATTATCTCTGATATTACTTCTATCATTTCAGTTTGATATTTTAAACGGAATGGATCAGGTTCGCCGAGGGACTGTTTAATTGCTCCAAAATGTGCAGCCGAACATCTAAAGATGGTCGATTTAGTGTCAAAAAAAGTGGCGCGCAAAGGCCATAAATACATTATCGCGCCATTTTAGGTGGCGCGAAAGGACTAAAATGGCGTAATCGCGACATTTTTAGTGGAGTAGCAGCCAATAAGGGCAGGAATCATCTGATAAAATAAAGTTGACAAGCTTGTTTTGAAAATAATATCTTTCATTATATGACAAAGGGAATCAATGTATGTCAAAAACCTTTAATCGTCAAAATAAATGCAAAAACAATTTTTTAACACTATGTTTGCTTATTGTCTTATTTTCATTCGCAAGTGCAAGTGCAAACACGAGCCCAGTATCAAACGCTAATACAAATCTAAATATAAGTGCGAATGCTGACGCCCCACATACTGATCTGATTCTCACCAACCCCACCCAAAGTTTATTGCCCACAGATTATATTCAAAATTTGTTATTAAATGATGGAAAAGGTTATTCTGTTGAAGAAATTGAGTTGATTAACGATGATTTTGATAATATTAAAAAACTGGTCTTTCGTAATATTAGCCAGCCAACCCTAGACTCTCACACCTACGTAGCAACTGCAGGTGGCCCGGGTTCAAGCAAATCTACCCTGCTTGAAAAATATCGCTTGAATATGCCAAATTATGTTTATCTTGACCCCGATCAACGGGTATTGAAGTTGATGACAAATACCTACTTGCAAGAATTTACCAATGCTAAAATTAGCAAAGCAGGGATTAAAACCAGAAAAAATTGGGAAGATTATTTATATAAAGCCTATTCAAAATGGCGCAGCTCTTCTAACTATATTGTGTCCAGACTCTTAAATGAAGCCTACGATAAAGGTTATAATATTTTTCATGGAACAACTTCCACCAGCCCCCAAATTGAAGAAATTTATAAAAATTTAAAGCAAAAGGGATATAAAATTGTGCTTTTGCTTTGTTACTCGACGGATGAAAATAGAGTTTTGGCTCTTCAGCATAGAACGGAAGTATTAGGCTTTTATCGCTTAGTTCCAGAAGAAATTGTGAGTAAAGGTAAAGTATTTCCAGAGCGCTTTCCTATCTATTTTAAATATGCGGATGAAATTCAATTCTATTGGGTCGATAATTTTTTAAAAGGGGAAACTCTGGCTGCAACTTTATATAAAAACCCCGGTAAGATAGACAAAGACATAAATCCAAACAAAGAATTAAATAATAATGACTTAAAGACGGTCTTGAGCAGACAATACAAAAACAAAAGCTTGAATATTGTTAATGCTGCAGCATTCAAAAAGTTTACTGATAAATATGGTGAGGATTCGGAAGGTAGGAACTTAATATCCTTGGAAACGCTTATTAACGAATTTTAACTTATCTCTAAAGGGGCAGGGGTCAGACCGCGACATATAACATTGTTCAGATTATTACTAGATATAGACTAGAATTTATCGTTACAATGTGGTATGTCGCGGTCTAACCCCATCATGTTATTCTTTGCGGCCGGCGAATACCATTAACAACTGTAACAAGCTGACGAATAAATTGTAGATTGAAACATATAACGATACCGTTGCCATAATATAATTTCTTTCTCCCCCATGAATGATTTGACTGGTTTCAAAGAGGATAAACCCGGAGGAAATTAGCACGAAACCGGCAGTACCAGCCAAATATAGCAAGGGAACGTTAAAAAAGATTCCTACAATGCTGGAGATAAAGACAATCATGCTAGCGGCAAACAAAAACCCGGCCATATAGCTGAAGTCTTTACGGATGGTGAGGGCATAGCCAGATAGGGTAAAGAAAATGAGTCCAGTTAAGCCAAAGGCTGTCATGACTAACTGGGCACCGTTCACATAACCATGCAACACCGTATTTAGAATCGGTCCAAGCGTATACCCCAAAAAGCCAGTTAAGGCAAAAATAGCAGCAATGCCCCAAACACTATTACGTAAAGCATTGGTGGCATAGAACAAACCAAGATAGAGCAATAAGGACCCAAAACCAAGTGGTGCGGCATTGCTAATCATCGAGAGCCAGGCTGTAAAAGCCGAGAATACTAAAGTTAGAGATAATAAAATATAAGTGTTTCGAATAACTGAATTGGTTTGAATAACCAACCCTGAAGCAGTGCGATTAAGGGTGTGTATACCTTTTTGCATATTAATTTCTCCTAAATATTGAGCCATATGGCCTTTACCATAGAAAAGTGTATCATAAAAAAGGTACCGTGTCTGGTTGGTGTAAGTATGCCCCATACTTACACCAACCAGACACGGTACCACTTACTGGTTCTGGTTGCAGTTTCCGTAGCATACCGGTAGACTCCCCCATTAGAAGGGAGAGGTGGCTGAGCGGTCGAAAGCGGCGGTCTTGAAAACCGTTGAGGGGCGATCCCCCTCCCAGGGTTCGAATCCCTGCCTCTCCGCCAACTTTATTATATGATGCTATGTATATATTCTGAATAGAGGTATAATAGCATGGCCACATGATAAATGTTTGTAAGAAATATGAATCATTACTTTCTTAAAGACTGCAGCAACAATATTTGTAAAAGATTTTAGTAGAAAATGATTGACTATACACAGTCCACGACAAAAGCGCGACACACATGTTTTAGAATCGGTTGAATGGAGCAAAAGGGGGCGGCATCGGGTGATTCAAATTTTACTAGTAGATGATCACGAATTGGTTCGAATAGGAATCAGTCGGTTGCTATCCGATGTTGCTGGTATTGAAGTGATTGCGGATGTGGCATCTGGAGAAGAAGCCATCAAGGCTGTGAAAGAAAAAAAACCCGATGTAATATTAATGGATGTCAAAATGCCTGGGATTGGGGGGCTAGAGGCCACTCGTAAAATTAAACGATTAAATCCTGAAGTCAAAATAATCATTCTAACTGTTTGCGAAGGTGAACCCTTCCCAACAAAATTACTACAGGCAGGTGCTCGAGGCTACATCACTAAAGGAGCAGGGCTTGAAGAAATGGTAACGGCCATACATACGGTATATTCCGGTAAACGCTATTTAGGCCCAGAAATAGCCCAACAAATGGCTTTAAATACCTTGTCTGATTCACAGGCTTCCCCTTTTGAATCGCTTTCTGATCGTGAAATGCAAGTATTACTCATGATAACCACCGGTCAAAAAGTACAGAAAATATCAGAAAAACTTTGTCTAAGCCCTAAAACAGTCAATACCTATCGTTATCGTATCTTTGAAAAACTCGATGTAACCAGTGATGTTGAATTAACTCACCTTGCTATTCGCCATGGAATTATTGAATCGGAGTTGAACTGAATACTTTTGAATCACTGAACCATTTTATTACTAACTTAAGCACACGTCCTGGTGTTTATTCCATGTTGGATGCTGCTAATAAGGTGATTTACGTAGGTAAAGCCAAAAATTTAAAAAAAAGAGTTTCTAGCTATTTTCAAAGACAATTAGATAATAAAACCTTACAACTGGTCAAGCAAATAAAATCCATTCAGGTTACCATTACACGTAATGAACGTGAAGCCTTATTGTTAGAAAGTAACTTAATCAAGGAATTACTGCCTCGTTACAATGTGATTTTTCGAGATGATAAATCCTATCCTTATCTATACTTATCCACACACGAAAAATTTCCTCGTCTTTGTTTTCAGCGTGGGATTAAGAAAAGGGTCCCGGGTAAATTTTTTGGCCCTTATCCTTCTTCACGTTTAGCTAGGGATGCCTTAAATTTTCTACAAAGAATCTTTAAATTGCGTCAATGTGATAATACTTTCTTTCAAAATCGTGTAAGACCTTGCTTGCAATATCAAATTAAACGTTGTACGGCCCCTTGCGTGAATTATATTAATGAAGAGCAATATAAAAAGGATGTAAAAAATGCATTGTTGTTTTTAGAAGGCAAAAATAAACAAATTATTGAACAATTTATGCAGGAAATGGAAAAAGCCAGTGAAGAATTAGATTTTGAACGAGCGGCTGCTTTGCGCGATCAAATTGCCTTATTAAGAAATATTCAAGAACAGCAAATTATTTTTGGAAATGAAAAAAGTATGGATGTTTTAGGCATTGCAATGCAAAATCATCTGACCAGTATCCACGTTTTAATGATTCGAGAAGGTAAAATGATGGGCACACGTCATTATTTTCCCGAATCAACAAGCTGTCTTGGAGGGGGAGGGGACGCCGGAAGAAGAAATGTTGGAAGCTTTTATCCTACAACATTATTGTTTACATGAAGAAGAAAGAGATTTACCTAAAGAAATTTTAGTGGGTATAGAATTAAAAAATAAATCGACACTGGAAAGCCTCTTAACCGAAAAAGCCAAACATCCTGTTGCTATTTCAAGGGCTAAACGCGCCACCCGAATGCAATGGTTGCAAATGGCCACCCTTTCCGCCACCGCTGCCCTAAAAGGCAAGCAGCATAATAAATTAGATATCAGTCCACGCTTTGAAGCCTTGCAAGAAGCATTACAACTAGAAGCTATTCCTCAACGTTTAGAATGTTTCGATGTGAGCCACACAGCGGGTGAAGCCACAGTGGCCTCTTGTGTAGTTTTTGATATCAACGGGCCCTTAAAAGAAGCTTATCGTCGTTATAATATTCGCAATATTACGCCTGGGGATGACTATGCAGCATTGAAGCAAGCTTTAACAAGGCATTATACCCGTTTAAAATCTGAAGGAGGTATTTTGCCGGATATCCTATTTATTGATGGAGGTAAGGGTCAATTATCGGTTGCACAGGCTGTACTAAATGAATTGCAAGTCACTGCAGTCCTGTTAATTGGTATTGCCAAAGGCCCGGGTAGGAAACCAGGGCTTGAAACTCTACACTTTAGCCCAATCACCCAAAATCATGTCAATGGAAACCCTATCAATCAAGATTATAGCAGCCAAAACCATGTTAGCCCTAATCATATTAACCTGAACAATAGTCATAGCCGTCATAATCATCAAGGACCCTTAACACTGCCTGAAAATTCACCTGCACTTCATCTCATTCAACAAATTCGTGATGAAGCACATCGTTTTGCGATTACTGCCCATCGCAAACAAAGAGCAAAGCGCGGCATTCATTCCCGTTTAGAAGATATACCCGGAATCGGTAAAGAACGACGCATAGCCCTACTCAAACAGTTTGGTGGCTTGCAAGAAGTATTGAAGGCAAGTATGGAGGAATTGACTAAAGTTCCGGGAATTAGCAAAGGTCTAGCTAAGCGCCTTTACCAAGCTTTACACGGGGAATGAATGAGTTATTTAATTAATTTTTAATATTCCTCTCTATAATTACAAATAATTACAATATTATTGTAAATATTTCTTCACAGTTTCCAGAAAATGAGCCAAAATAATAAGATGAGCACCAGCATTCCCAATATTTTGACTTTAATTCGGATCTCATTGATCCCTATTTTCGTATTGCTATTTTACCTGCCTTTCTCTTGGGCACCTATGGCAACAGCAACCGTCTTTGCTATAGCAGCTATTACGGATTGGCTTGACGGATATTTAGCAAGAAAACTTAAACAAGTTTCGCCTTTAGGTGAATTTTTAGATCCCGTTGCAGATAAATTAATTGTGGCTGTTGCCCTAGTATTATTCGTCCAAGCACATGGATCTGCATTACTGGCCATTCCCGCCGCAATTATTGTCTGTCGTGAAATCGTGATCTCTGCGCTGCGAGAATGGATGGCAGAAGTGGGTAAACGTCGTACGGTTGCTGTCTCTGCCATTGGTAAATTAAAAACTGCAGGACAAATGCTGGCCATTGCTTTGTTGCTCTCTCAAGATCCCACAAAAATTAATTTAGTGACTATCTGTGGATATATTCTGATTTACGCTGCAGCCACCTTGACACTTTGGTCGATGGTGGGGTATTTAAAGGCAGCTTGGACAGATTTGGTGAGCGCATAGTCTTTTTTTTTCCTATACTTGACAGAACCTGCTGATCCGGTACAATTCACGGATACTGCGGGAATAGCTCAGTTGGTAGAGCACAACCTTGCCAAGGTTGGGGTCGCGAGTTCGAGTCTCGTTTCCCGCTCCAATGATTCCATGTGCTCCTGATTTGTTGATTCAGGCTAGGTTTATCCCATTTGAAATTTGTGATTTGACCTTTGATATTTTGAATTTAGACGATAGGGCTGAGTGGCAGAGTGGTTATGCAGCGGCCTGCAAAGCCGTGGACGTCGGTTCGATTCCGGCCTCAGCCTCCAATGAAGATATTGAGCATTCAGATGCAAAATAGAATTCAGATGAAAGATGAAAAATATTGAATCTAAATACAAATTGAAAATATTAATTTCAACTTTGAACGGATGAAAGTTAATAACCTAACATTGTAATTAGCATTGTGTTTAAAATGTCACAGCATTTTCTTTTATTTCCTATTAATTCTAAGTTAAATAAGGCGGGTATTTACACGAATTACTACTGCTGAGCTACATGGTGGGTGGGATACATGAGTGCTATTTCGTTCTATGAACGCTAATTGACTTCCCCCCATAAAATAATGTATGATACTAGCTATGAGCAAAACCACTAGAGTGAATGTACTTAATTAATTGATTTATTATCATTAAACACATAAGGGCAATTTTATGGCCAAACCTAAGAATCAAATGTTAAAATTAGCAGAACGTTTTTCTTTATCTGAAGAATTAACAAAGCACATAATTGTTCCTAACTTAGATGAGCCAAGCTTACATGCACTCACTTTGACGTGCAAGCAGTACCAAAATCAATGTTATAAGGATAAACACACCGATAAAAAAGTCGCGGCTGAGATGCTGCATTGTGTGTTGAATCCTACTCCCCCCCATCAAAAACGATTTCTAGAGCTGCTCTCTACGCCCAAACGAGATAAAAATGGCCCACCCCTTTATCTTATCCAAAATCATGGAGAAGAAGTCTATTTTAATAAAGCAAAAGCAAGAAAAACCAAAACCACTCGATACAGCACGAATGTTCTTGAGGCTATCCTTAGAACTAAAAATTTTCATCTTGCCAAAACATTGTTTAATTGCATTCCAGCACAAGAGAAAACGGATAACTTAAAGAAATATATAAGCGTAATAAAATCGCAAGAAATTTGGGGCATGCCCGAACTCCAAATTGCCTACCAAAACTTTCTTGGTCCATGTGAAGCATTACATGATCCAAAAAGAGAGGATGAATTAGATAGACTTTGCGGTTCCATTGGCCAGGCACTTAAAGAACATCTCCCCTGGTTTTCAATTTACCTATTTTGTCATCCTGTCACCCACTCTAATGCCGACTACACAGAAGCCCCTAATTGGACTTGCGTTCTCTTTGATAATTCGGAGCTTGATTTAGATTTATTAGGCGATGGTTCTATTTGTGCTTTATATAAAGGCCCTTGCGAGCGCGCGTGGCCGCGTACCCACATGTGGGGGGGGGCGGGGTTGCGCTTGCTGATGCTGCGGCTTTTGCAAGCCAATGTAAAGTGCTTTCATCAGAATTGGACAAAACTATAAAACTGTATAGTCTTGACGAGCCTAAACCCGACTCGACAAAAAAGCCTTTTTTTGGATAGTCTGTCCAGCTTCTTTCATCGGGAACATTAATAGTCCAGCCGCGTAATTTTTAGCTGGACAATTTTCCCAACATGACTGTAAAAACCAGGTTAACAAAGTTTTATGATCCCAAGTTTCTGACGTTTGCACCCACCACATGCTCCAGAGTCGCAAATAATTTCTAATCTGTCGGGTAGAATTCCCATCGGCGACCATTAATTTTACTTGCCCCCGTGCTTTGCGTAATGTCCTTTAATGTGGAACAATACTCAATAAGCCATTCTGTTGATGACACGCTAAATTTACTTGATTTGTTTTCCCTAAAAGCAAATCATTTTTTTTGTAAATTTTAGCTGAATCATGGCAAGAAAGTGTCATGCAGGTGTTATCCAAGGGTTGCGTCCCTGGATATTGGATACCTAGAAAATGAAATGGTTTATCGGTTTTCCCTATACGTGTTTTCTTTTTGGACAACCTTAATCCTCTCTCATGCAACACCTCCATCATGCGTCTCTTACAGCGATTTAATTGGCGCTTCGTGTCGCATAGAATAATAATGTCATCTTGATACCGGAGATAAGAAATTTTCATTTTAGCAAATGCATCATACAGCGGTTTTAAATAGAGAGCACTAAAGAATTGAGATAAAGGTCCTCTCAAGGCGATCCCTGATGCAGGATTACTATAACCTTTGGGCGTTTCAATTGGGTTTTTAATTATTTGTTTAAAAATTTCAATTAAGCGGGGATCATTAAATGCACTTTCAAGATCTTTCAAAAGCTTATGATGCAAGATTGAGCTATAAAATGATTTTATATCTGCCCTAATTACAAAATTTGGTTTTTTATCTTGTAGGATTTGTCTAATACGTTGTGTTGCAAGTTTTACACCTCTTGGACCGTTTAGTAGGTGATAGCAATTGGGATTAATGATATAAGAAAAAGTATGCTTAATTTATTTTAGTATAATATTCTGAAAAATGCGATCGGATAAATGTAATTGATCAACCACGGCGTCTTGAAAATATATTCTTTGTAGAAATCTCGGAGTATAATCGCCATTTACTAGGGATAAAATACCCTTTGGTAACCAGTCATCAATTTCTCGCGACATAAAATGGATTTCGTGGTTGTGATGTGAAAGATATTTTCTTTTATGGATTTTTTTAAATAGACTTGAGCCTATTTCTAACATGCTTTTAAAATCCCAACGTTTCATTTAAGTTCCTCTGCTGAACATAACTTGCAGAGGAAAACGAAAAAACTACATATAAGGGTGCGAAAAATTATCCGATGAAAGAGTGTAATCCATGAAAAGTTATAAAATAATTTGTTTAGTCTTGTTGATTTTGTTAGATGATCTTTGAGTGTATAAAACTCTACTAATACACGTTTCTGTGCTTCACTTGCCTGTACCCTGTACCCTGTACCCTTATAGCAGTATTATCTTTGATAATCTTTCTTCAAACTTGAATATTAATGGATACAATAAGTTAATAGACTGATTAAATTAACAGCTTGCTTTAAATAAGACAATATAATATCTTACTAATCTAAATGAATTATGTATGAAAATTTAGTTGAACAGCTTATTTTTTAATAAACTGATTATTTCAATTACTCAATGAGATAGTTACATAAGAGAGGTGACAATGGTACCTGGTAAAAAAATGAGAGATGAAAACGCTCGATGGAAAACAAGAAAAGATAAGCCCTACCATAAAGAGGCGAAGCAATATTTTGAGACAAGCCAAAAGTATAAATCGATAGATCCCAAAAAATCTTTTGAGTATTGTAAGAAAGCAGCCGATTATAATTTAACAGAAGCCTTACATAGACTTGGAGTTTGCTATGAACATGGTATAGGTACCGATTCTGATTGGGATCAAGCTTATAAATATTATTTCCGAGCTGCTGAAAATAACCACGTTCAGTCAATGTTTTATGTTGGTCAATGTTATCAAAATGGTAACGGTGTCACGAGAGATCTACAAAAAGCATATGCTTTTTACGAGCGTGCAGCTAAGGAGGGAAGCTTTAATGCACAATATTTGATCGGAAAGCTATATGCATTAGGAAAAGATGTTTTTTCTAGAAATCTTCCGAAAGCTGATTGATATCTTGAAGCTATTCAATATCTTGAAAAAGCACAAAAAAATCCATACAAGAATGTAGCTTCTAGTGAGATTGAAAAATTGCTGAGTAATTGTAGAAAGAAATATTCAGATATCCAAAGTAACACAAAATCTACTTTTGACCATTTTGAAATACATGGAGAAAAAAAATATGGATTTCCGAAGAGAGATTGGTCGAGTCCTTCTTCTGCTAGTCAAAAGCAACATTGGCGAAAATCAGATTTAGATGCTAGAGGTTTAGTCTCAAGCAGAGCTACAACAACTCAAGATGTTATAGGCTTAGTGTCAACCAGAACTGCAACAAAAAAAGTACCGATCACTCAAAATGCAACAATAATAAAAAAAATAGCAATCACCCAAAAAGCAGTGACTACTCAAAAAGCAATGCTCACCCAAAAAACAACAATTACACAAAATAATCCTACCCCACCTTCAGAACATTTAGCTCTTGAACAAATATTGAAATCTCGAAAACAAAAATCTATTCATAGTTTACAGCCAATAGACCCTGCTGTAGATAATGAAAATCAAAATCAGAAAACAGAACAAGAACAAGGACAAATTCAAAGGCCAGTACTAAAACAAGAGCAGCTACGAAAACTAGATGAGCTACGAAAACAAGAGCAAGAGGAAGAACAACAACAAAACCATGAGGTGGCTTCAGGGCTGTTCCAGCGAGCATGGTATTTGCAAAACGGCCTCCAAGGTTGTGAAAAAAATGAAAAGGAAGCGCTGAAATATTATAAAGAAGCAGCCAAGCTAGGTCTTGTACAATCACAATATACACTGGGCTTGTATTATCTAAATGGTGGTGAGAATGAAGGTAGGAGGCTATCAGCTCGGTATTTGCAAATGGCTAAAGAACAAGGACACATATCAGCAGCCCTTATGTATGACTTGTGCCATAAAGTGGGCCCGAGCATCGATGCTAATCATAAAGAAGCTTTGCAAAAAATACAGGAAGCTGACAACGAGACTCTGCAAACATTATTCGAATTAAAATGGATGAGCGAGCGAGGTATGGGTCGAAAAACTGTAATACAGATTTGTGAAGACAATCTACTTTCAAATTCGCACTCAAATTCGCAAGATTATTGTCAACTTGGTATCAATTATGAATATGGCATTTCTGTTGAACGAAATTTAGAAAAGGCATTGAATTATTTCACTAAAGCCGCAGCCCAAGGAAATGGATATGCATTATATAGGTTAGGCCTGCATGAAATGCATGAAGAAGATCCGATAAAGGCTCTTGAATTTTATAAGCGGGCATTTGCAGCCGGTGAACCCAATGCCGCATTGGCATTGGGTTGGCATTATCAATGGGGTATAGGCGTTTCAAAAGATCCGAATAAAGCTTTTGAACATTACTTAATGGCCTCTAAAAAACCAGTGACTAATATTCCGGCATTATTTTGCTTGGGTATTTGTTATGAAACTGCGCTTGGAACAGAGAAAGATATAAAAACAGCTCTTCTGCATTTTGATATATCAGCGAAGGCAGGATATGCACCCGCATTGTTTCATTTAGGCTGTCTTTATGCTGAGGGTATTTATGATCCGTATATTAAAAAAGACGAAAAAAGGGCGGTGGAACTTTACCAATTGGCTGCTGATAAAAGTCTTGCTCTTGCTCAAAATAATTTGGCTAGGCATTATCTAGATGGTATTGGAGTCAAACAAGATTACCTTACAGCTTTTCACTACTTTTGTCTTGCAGCAGATGGTGGTTGTCCCAACGCGCAATCTACTATTGGGGTCTGGTATAAAGAAGGCCATCATGGGATTCAGAAAGATGCTGCTAAAGCAGTACAATATTTAATTGCAGCGGCAAGTCAAAAGGATATAGATGCAATTTTTAATCTTGGTTTATGCTATCAATATGGCGATGGCGTCGAAAAGAGTAATGAACAAGCTATTATTAATTATACTACTGCTGCCGAGCAAGGGCATGCTGAGGCACAATACCAGTTAGGGCAATGTTATGAAGATCCTGGCATGGTCAATGTAGATTATTCTAAGGCAGAACATTATTACCAATTGGCTGCAAAACAAGGTAGTGAACAGGCCAAGAAAGCTTTAGAGCATTTGCAAAACATACATAAAAAAGATTTGCATTTTGCATTAGGTATGGACTATCAAAATAAGGCTTTTGAAGAACAAACTAAATTGTTTCTAGAATCAAGTAAAGTTTCTCAAGAATCAAGTGGAGGTTTCCAAGTAAAACGTTCGACCGAGAAACATCAATCGGCAGCTCAATATTTTAAATTGGCTGCTGATGTAGGTCACGTAAGGGCACAGTATAAATTTGGTCAATGCCTTGAACTTGGATTAGGTATTGATAAAGATATTGAGAGAGCGATCTACTACTATATGAAAGCGGCTGACAAAGATAAAGGAAATTGTGCAACTGCTCAAATTAGATTAGGACATTGGTTTAAAGATAAACATGGATGGAAAAGATCCTTTGAATATTTTCAATTAGCGGCAACACAAGAAGATAGAGAGGCTCTATACCATCTTGGATTGTGTTATGAAAATGGTGAGGGGACTAAGCGTGATGCTTTTCAAGCATATAAATGCTATAAAAAAGCAGCAGAATTAGATCATTATCTTGCTCAATATAAATTGGGATGCTGTTACGTAATGGGTTTCGGAGTGGAACAAAATACTAAACTAGGATTGGAGCATTTAAAAAATATCGCAGAACATGGTCATCCGGAAGCGCATATTGAACTTGCAAAATTATATGAAGAAGGGAGGGGAGATATTATTAAAAATGAGAATGAGGCCTTTAAATCTATTCAGAAAGCCGCGGAATTAGGTCATGTATTAGGGCAATATATGCTGGGTAATTACTATAAGTTAGGAAAAGGTACGAAACGGGATAGCATAAAAGCATTCGAACAATATAAGAGCGCGGCCATGAAAAAACACGTAGCAGCCATATGGGAGCTTAGTCTCTGTTATCAAAATGCTTTTGGGGTCGAGAAAGATGACGACCTTGCCTATCAATACCTTAAGGAGGCAGCCGATAAAGCTTATCCTGAGGCCTGTTGGCAGCTAGGCTTGTGTTATTATTATGGATGCGGGCAGGAAAAGAAAGCTTTGCTTTTATCTAAAAATAGCAATGAAATGAAAAATAATAATGACAGGGTCAAGGCACAATTTCTACTTGATTCCTTTTGTGAAAAAACTCCCAAAAAAATAAAGACAGATTTTAATGAGGCAACGCGTCACTTCACCCTAGCAGCGGATGCAGGGCATATCCAATCGCAATGCTTTCTGGCTAATTTCTTTTTCACAGGGGCTGATGGAGTCAAGGCTGATTATGATAAATCAATCAAGTATCTTCATTTAGCAGCAAACCAGGGGCATATGGGAGCAAAAGCCAAACTTGGGATGTATCTGTTCGAGGGATTTAATATTCAGAAAGACAAAAAGAGAGCATACCAATTGTTTCAAGAAGCAGCGAATAATGGTGAGCCTGATGCCCAGTATGGACTAGGACGATGTTATGAAGAGGGGATAGAGGGTAAAGTAGATATGGACACTGCGATTGCTTGGTATGTAAAGGCTGCAGAGAATAATAATGATTTGGCTTGCCTATCTCTTGGAGATTTCTATTACAAAAATAGAAATAATAAGATGTATGCAGATAAAGCATTTCACTATTATAAATTGGCTGCAGAATTAGGTAATCCAGTAGCATATAATGTGCTTGGTGTATGCTATCAATATGGTATTGGGGTGGAAAAAGATGATGCTTTGGCAGTTAAACAATATATTAAGGGTGCTGAAAAAAATCAAGCTCTTGCATTATTTAATGCTGGTAAATATCTTCTGAATGGTATTGGCATAGCACCTAATATAAAGAGAGGCTTGGAATACCTGAATTTGGCAAAGGAAAAAGGAAATCTGGATGCCCTGGTTGAACTGGGTTGGTATAATGAAAAAACCTTAAAACGTCTAGACCTTGCCTTTAATATGTATCAGACAGCCGCTGACAAAGGCGATGTTGTTGGCACTTATCATTTGGGGCGATGTTATTGCGAGGGTATTCATGTTAAAAAAAATAAACGCAATAAAATGACAGGCATTAAACACTTCAAAACTGCGGCTCAATTGAATCATGCCGAGTCCTTGCATTATCTTGCAAAATGTTACGAGGGGCTTCATGGAGGAGAAAAAGAACATGGCCTTATAAAAGATCCTAAGAAAGCATTTGACCATTATCAACAAGCTGCCAATCTAAACTTTAGTCAAGGTTTACATGATTTAGGACGTTGTTATGGGGAAGGGAGAGGTGTGGCAATAGATTTTAAACTGGCTTTTCGATATATCGAGGAAGCAGCCAAACAAAATTTACCTGAAGCCCAACACGATCTTGCAGTATGTTATGAAGAAGGTATTGGTGTTGACAAAGATAATGCCAAAGCAATTGAGTATTATCAATTGGCTGTAAATCAGGGGCTAGAGGAAGCAAAAGTACATTTAGTACATTTATTGAGGTTACAATCAAATAATAAAAACAAGATGACTTAGAGATTTAGTCTTATGGTTTTTAAAGGAATGACCTCTTGCTTTAGCTAGGGATATAAGGAGCTTGGGATATAAGGCATGAGATAGGAAGTAATACTGCATAAAAATTTAGCCAAATGATGGGGTTTAATTTAACTTACACAAAAATAGCTTATTTAATTCTTGCGTAATTTAATAAATGTTGTCTGTTAGAACAAGAAGAGAAAAAAACATGCAGTTTTAGGGTATCATGTAAATGCTAGATATGATAAGCTATTCAGTGACATGAGTTTGTGATGTGAGATATTATGAAAAACACCCAGCAAAGTGAAAAACATCAAGAAGCTAGAAAACCTATTTATTATTTGGGAGCACCGTATACTCATTCTGATCCCAAAATCAGAGCTTTCAGAGCAAAGGCTGTCACTCAGATGGCCTACAATTTATTTAATGAGGGTCGGTTAGTATACTCTCCTTTAACTCATAATATTCCCATTGATAGGTTAGGAATCTTAGGAGATTATTTATCATGGCTAGATTTTGATCATGGCATGCTGGCGCATTTAGATGGCCTAATTGTATTGCAATTACCAGGCTGGGAGACCTCTAGAGGGTTAAAAGCGGAAATGGATGAAGCGAAAATGCTTGGATTATCGATAGAAGTAATAACGCCAACAGAAGCATTTCTAAGCAGTATTTGCATGGATGATGAAGCAAACAGTCAATTTACTAAAATAAGCAATGCCGTTAATCAGATGGTTGAAGAAAGAGATTGGAAACAATTTAATTCACTCAAAAATATTGCAATGAGTTTGCATGTTGAGGCAGCCGAAGTGGCAGATCATTTTGTTTGGCTTTCACCAGAACAAAGTGACAACCTTTCGCCAGAAGTAAAACAAAAAGTGTCTGCTGAATTAGGGGATGTGTTTATTAATGTCATTTTATTGTCCAATCAATTGGGTATAGATTTATTTGCAGCGACGGAACAAAAATTAGAGGAAATCAAAAGCAGATATCCGATTGAAACTTACAAGGGAAAGCAAACATAAAAAGCAGTATTGGACCGGTTCGCAAAGTGTTGGTGTAACTATCTTTTTTTATTTTCCACAACGTTAATTAACCAATAGAATAGGACATCAATCAAAGCTATTTTTATACACTGATGATTTTGTTAACGATAGAATTTAGATTGGGATCTTTTTTTAACATTTTTTCTATACCGCAGCAAACAAAGCCCTCTTGAGAGCGGGAAATGTTACCAAATAGAGTTACCTGACAAAGCAACTATTCACGACAACAACAAATAGTATAACAAACCGCATAACAAACTCTGCAACCCTGTGGCGACTCATTATTTATCTACAAACAATATTTTTTTCGATAAAGATAGATCGCTTTAAAACTAAGGAGTATGATAATTTGGTATCTGCTAAAGTAAAGTGGACTAGATGCCAAAGGAGAACTATGAAACTTTTTAGAGCGTCTGATAGGAAAAGAACAAGCCAAAATCAACCCGTTTTAGTAACCAGTCATTACCTAAACGCTTCTCCTCTTTGTAAGAGCACAAAAAGTTTACCCGCGCTACAAAGTAGTCCCAAAGCTATAACAACTAGTGGTTCTTCAAAGGATTTTTTGCGTCGAAAATCCATAGCAACGTTATCGACTGCAAAAATTACTAAGGTCAGCACTAAACCACACTCTTCTTCTGTTCAAAACTCTCCTTTAATGAAAGCATTACAAGATAACAAACTTTCTCCCGAATCCTTGGTCATCACCACAGGGTCTAACTCAAGGTCCTCGGCCACTACTACTACTGCATCTTCTTCTCAAATCTCGCCTATATCGAATCTTCCCAGTCCAGCAGCTAAACTACAAGGTTCTAGATCGCTATCTCCATTATCATGGCTTCGGGCATCAGTAGTTTTATCCTCGGAGGCAAGCATTACCCAACCCCATTCTATCAGTCTCTTAAATCCTTCTGCAGCACCTCCAAACGAAAATACGACTGCCTTATTACTTATGATGAATAAGAAACCCTTAGAAATAAACCATAACCCAGCTATTAATTCTTCTTTGGTTGGTGGCCTGACGAGCCACACAGCAAAGCCTTCAATGCAATTATTAGCCCCTCCAAATCACAGCCTTCTTTCTAATACAAAAGCAAATAATAGAAAACTTGTTCTCGATGCGAGTACTACAGGAACATGTCCTAAAGCAGTGTTAGGTGCTACTACCTCCCCAAGATTAGAAGCACTGATTTTTTCAGATTTGACATCGCCTGCCACTCTGTTATCCCAAACTAAGGCTCGCATTAACCCTTTATCCAAGGAGGCCTTTGCGAATAAAGAAAAAGCTGAAGAGCAAATCATTTATAACTCATTACCCAAAATTGAAGGGGAAGTTGTTTTAAGATCAAATGGGAGCAAGATTATTATTACCTGTCCCCTCCCCGAAAAGATGAAATTAAAAGTAATTGGTGGAGACGTGTATCTTGAGGCCGATATGGCGAATGGAGTATGGCTTGAAGTAGCAGATGGCGATCTTTATTGCGATAATATTGGGCAATCTTGTACAGTCATTGCGAAAGAGATCCACTGCGAAAATATTGGATTACACTCGCGAGTAGTGAGTTTTGGATCTGTTCTCGCTAAAAATGTGGATCATCATGCGACTCTTCAAGCGATAGGGGGAGATGTTGTGGCCGAAACTATTTCCTCTTATGCCACTATTGAATTAGACCCCGACCATACAGTTTATGCAAAGTCAATAAGCGTTTCTTCTATTAAAAATGGCCGGCAATATACCTTTGAAGAGTTATCAGATACATTGGACCATATCTATGCCAACACCGAAGAGAGAGATAGAGAAAAAACTATTAAAAAGACAAAATTTTAAGTTAGTAGTATTATTCTAAGTCTTCAACCAGCTCTCCGTGAAGAAATTAGCCAGTTTGCTATGTTGTCTAAGGGTGACATATAATTATCCCTTTTCCCCTTGCTAGAGTTAATATCAAGTTTTTTAGCGTCGTAATTTTGGATGTCATAATTTTGGGATTGATCATCGAAACTAAAATCTTTATAATCCTTCCTTGTTGCTAGTTATCTGGATCTGGATTGCTTATAAGTAGGTTAGCCATCTTTTATTTATGATACTTAACCTAAGTTCTGCAAACTTATAGCATCCATATTTAGAAATATTCTCATCTAATTATGCCCGGGTGGCGAAATTGGTAGACGCAAGGGACTTAAAATCCCTCGGACTAAACATCCGTGCCGGTTCGAGTCCGGCCCCGGGCACCACCAACCATTGGGACCGGTTCGCAAAGTGTTGGTGTAACTATCTTTTTTTATTTTCCACAACGTTAATTAACCAATAGACTATGACATCAATCAAAGCTATTTTTAATATCGCTGATGATTTTGTTAACGATAGAATTTAAATTGGGATCTTTTTTTAACATTTTTTCTATATCGCAGCAAACAAAGCCCACTTGAGAGCGGGAAATGTTACCAAATTTTTCACCAATTTGTTTTTGAGTTTGCCGTATCATTTTGTATGTAAGATAAATAGCAATTTTTCTAGGAATATTTGATTTAAAATTATTGAATCCAAACTGGACTATAGAAGGTTTAGTATCAAAATTCTTAGAAACTACTATAATGATATTTTCTATTGTTAATTTTATTCTATGAGCAGAGAAGTAATCTTGAAGTGCTTTGAATGTATTTTTGAGATTGGGTCTCGACAGATTATTAGACGCATCATCAGCTGTGTTGTTAGATTCATTATTTAATAATATTCCTGAAACGATGGACTGAACAGAATTAATAAAATTATCAGATCCTAATATTGGTATTGTGACCGGATTCTTTAGCAATTGTTCAATTGTATTGGAAATATTTTCATCAGTTCTATCAATAATATATGACTTAAATCTATCTATATTATAATTAAAACAAGACATTGTATGGTCACAACAAAGCCATGTAGGTTTTGAGCTTGGATTAAGGTAATAATTATAGCTTGACCAAAAATAATTCTCTGGACTAGCAACTATATTGGCTTTAACAGGATTTAAATGAATATAACGATTTAATTCGAGTAAATATTCATCTGAGTCCACAAGGATAGCTTTATATCGACCTTTAAATAAAGGTCCGTCACTCTTTTGTAGAAAGTTATGCTTTTGCGCAAAATCGCCATTAATTTTTCTCATAATTTTACCTAAATTTGCTTCAGGTGTCCTTATAAGCAGATGGTAATGATTGCTCATGAAACAATAGGCATGGATTTCAAATGGGTATACCATGCAGGTTTTGGAAATAATGTCAAAAAATAATTGATAATATTCATACGTGTGAAATATCGTTTTTCGGCTTATTCCTCTATTCATTACATGGTACCAAGCACCTTGGAATTCAATTCTGATTTGTCTAGGCATAAATAACCATTAGTAGCACAACATAATAACATCTTAAGTTATTACTAGTACTACTAAATGGAAATCCGATTTATATCTTATTTTATCTTAGCTAATATCCTGGAATCAGTGAATTCTACATTATGCTAGTAATTATTTGTCCAACATTCACACCAGCATATTAGGAACCGGTCCTAATGCTTATATTTTGTTCCTTTTGAAGTTGCAGAGGCTGCAGTAGTATTAGTAGCATTAGTAGCATTAGAAATAGCATGGCCTGTTGGTGTGGCTGATAATAAAAGAGGAGAAGGGGGGAGATGACCTATTGAAATTGCTGAATTTGCCGTAGGCGAATTTACAAGAGAGGTAGCTGCTGTTGAGAGAGTTGGCAAATTAGGAGCGGGACTTGGAGATCTTGCGGACGACTTTCTTGCAGGGGAAGGAGGGCGCATATTTGTCGAGTTAATTGAAGCAGATCGATTTGGACTACCTGCAGTATTCGGAGCAGGCATTGTCTGTGTAGGCATTGCAGGTCCCGAAATGGTATTGGATCTTGGCTTCTGTTGTGCAGCTCCCATAGTCTGAATAGAAGGTTCTGGTCTGATGCTAATATGAATGTCTGAAGTAGCCGCTATTGGGTTTCCATTTGCGAAGTTTATCATTTCGGTATTGGACAGGTTAGTATCATTTTTAGATTTTGTATCAATATGTAAAGCAGCATTATTGAGTGCAACATTTTCAACTGCGACTTTAACATCGGACCTGATACCCGAGTTTGCAGCAGTACCGTCACTTTTGTATCTTGAAACCCCATTGGAATTTGGGTTAGTCGGAGCAGCGGCTGCACCGTCGAATTTTGGGTCTAAGATAATAACATGCGCATTACGTTTTCTAAGCGATGTGAAAACCGCTTGTAACATTTCCGGTTGATTCGTGAGGACATCAGAAATTGCATTAAAAATGATGGGTTGTTCTAAACCAGCTTCCTCGATTTTATGTAGAACGATTTCTTTGGTTATTTCTTGTGTAGTCTCTTGTTCAAAACAAGCGTTCCATAAATTTGCGCAGCAGGCACCTAATTTTGAACTTGAAATATAATTCCATGTATTTGAGCAGAAAGTTCCTAACTTGGAATTTTCCATCCAATTATAAAAACGGTATAATTTTTTATAATAGATAACACCCACTACTTCCCCGGGTTTGATAGCAATTGTGGCGGGAACAAAAGCAGCCAACCAACCAACAACAGGCACTGCAATAGAATAAATAATAATAGCGGACATACCTGCCATCACTGCGCCCGCTCTTTCTTTTTTATCTGCTTCCAATAATTTGTCTCTGATTATTCTTTCGTTGGCACGCAATATACTAATGTATTGATCAGTTACTTTTTCTAATGTTTCTTTAGTATTGACAATAATCTGATTAGAATTTTGATCTAATTTATGAACCAAAGTATTTACCCTATCAACACTTTGTTTTATTTCGGTCATTATTTGTTGTCTTTGGGCGTGGCTTACCATCATAGTGATATCACCTTTCGAATTACTCACGTTATTTACCTCTCATAGAAATTGCATTACATTGAATTAGCTAATTCAAATTAATAATATCTATTCTATCTAGAAATGGACTTATTAACAATATATTCGAAGCGAATGAATTTTATCAATAAAATCAGTCTTGCAAACAATAGCGCGGGTTAGTGCTTGCGGCTGGGTACATCGTTGTGCCTGCAACTGGGGAGGCTAAAGCAGGGGTAGCCAAACCTCTACTAGGGTTACTGTTACAGCTACTAATGATGTCGTTATAGATACTAAGGACGTCGTTACAGTCTCTTACGTCATTTTCCGCTGCATTAGATTGCCTCGTTTGCTGAAGACTAAACGCAGCTGTCATGGTGGGAGCAGGGATAGGATATGGACTGTTTATTAGCAGATTTTCTGCATTGCCTATGTAATCTTCAAATTCCTTAGCAACCTGTTGAAAATCAAATGGTGGCAATTCAGCAGTAGGGAACGATATGTTTGTAGCAGAATAAGATCCTTGGCTATCTGCGCTAGGAAACATAGGAAGCATAATATTATTTGTAGTTGGGTGAATTGAGCCCATAGGATTTATTGCTGAAGTAAGTATATTCATTTTATTGAAATAATGCTTATCTAATAGGGAATTAGCACTAGTAATATAATTTTTATTCTTCCAATAGAGAGAACCAGTTAGGGTAGATTTACGTATGTGCTCAAATATTTCATTCATATCCATCAATTCCATCCAAGCATAGGCTTCAAAAAAACTTTCTATCATTAGAATTAGATTTGGTTTTAATTTTTCATATATTTCATTCTCAATAATTAATGAAAATTGTTTATAAAGATTCATTAATAAGTCTTGATGGTCTGCCTCTTGCGCATAGGATTCAGGCTCTAAAGAACCTAGGCTTTCGAGATCCCCATCTGCTAAGTTCTGATTTGATACACCTGAATTGACAAAAGATAACATATTTTTAATTTCAAATAAATAGATACAGCCGGCGAGCAAATAACCTTTATCACGATATAGATTGTCTTTTGGTATAGCGCTTAATGCTTTGATTGCAAATTTAAAAAAATCTTTTGCCACTTTAGGATTTTGCACAGCAACTTTACAACAAGACAGGCCCAATTGGTAAAGAGTATCTATAGGACTTTTATTGCGCATTAATTTCAATTGATCAGAATGATATTGTTCATTCCTTTGCTTACTATCCATAATATATAAATGATTTATTTTTTCAAACAAGATGTTAAAGTCAACCTCTTGCCATTTAGAGTTTAAGGTAAAACACTGACGATATAGATCCATTTGTTCCTTATCTATAGGCTTATAGCAATTATAGAGCTCTAAGTCCGCGTGGATTTGAGGTGGAAGATGTATACCATTTCTGGTAAGCATATCACATAAAAAGTTAAATTCGCCTATTGTCAGATCAGAAACTTGAATAGAGATACCAAAATGTGTCTGTGGTGTACAAAGATGCGAGGCCAGAAGCTCACTATTTCCCATTGCTTGTCGGACTATTTCATGTTCAGCCTTATCAGGCACATAAGAAGCCAAAACACACGAAGAGTTTTTTATTGTTCTATCTAGATTTGAATTTTCTGTACAAAAAGATTTCGCAATCACAATTAACAAACGATATTTTTGAATGCCAGGTTTCTGAAAGGATTCTTTAATGAGCATGATTTTGGGAATATTTGCTTTATCTCTGTTTAAATTATAGTAAAAAATAGTAAAAGGATTGGGCTTTTGCATGGGCTCCAGACAAAATTTTCGTTCTGGCATCGATAGCCAGCCATTTTTTTCTTTCCCCTCCAGACTTTTTTGTGGAGCAGGATCCATTAACATTTTAAGATCAGGAAACTCACTCAGGACTTTAATAAATTCATCAACCCGTTTTGATGTTTCATTATTATTAGAAACAGGAATACCATACCTTCCTATCGCATCGTTCGCAAGTTGTTTTAGCTTTGTAGAAGCTTTGAGATTCAAAAATGTGATATGAAGAAGATTATCCAATACACTTTTTTCTAAGTTGATAGCCTGCTTTGCGTTTTCAAGTGAAAGCTTGGAACGCCTAATTGAATTCCTTGCATCAGCAAAGGATTCTTCACCACAAAGCATAGCCATTATCTTTATGCTGACATCTTGATCTCTTTCTTCTAAAGCTAAAGCAATGGATAGTGCTTTCTTCTTGTCCTCTCTTGAATCCATCACCATCAAAGAACTCGCTAAGGCAAGTTTAACTTCGGGGGTAACCATTTCTGAATTTAGGTCGTAGACGCGAGAGGCCCAATTAGTTTTTTCACACAATAAGCATTCCTCTATGATGGAAGACAGTAGATTTTCATTGAGACGCAAAAAACCTAAGAATCTATAAAGAGATTCGAATTGTATTTCTTGCATATAGGGAATAAAGGGAAGCATTTTATATACTTCTTCATTAAGATCTGGCGGGCAAGCCTTAGCGTTTCTTGGTTTTATCCCTAGTTCAAACAAACTTTTTGATAATCGCTCTCTTTCTTGTATTAGTAGCCTAGTAACGTAAGTAAAAGCCATTTGAACCTGCTGATCGAACATAATGCCCTTATTATGAAGCTCTGCTAAAGCAAGCATATTTTCGGGTCTTTGGTTTTTTTCTTCCAAAACAAATTGTCGCATACGTGGCAAATGGGTTTCTGATATTTTAAATGTTTCATAAGTATTTGCAACTATTGCAGGAAACATTTTTCTCAGAGAAAACATTTCCCTCAGAAGTTTATCTTCAAAATAATCAAGAAGAATTTCTAACATTTTACCATCAAGGATTTGTTTCACTGTTTGTGTATCAGGATCAGCAATAGAAGCATAATAAGATGAAGCATAACAAAATATTGAAACTTTAGGTTGAATACAAACCGAAGCATTTATTTTTCCTATTCTATATTTATGGTGAATACTTTTAGGATCCCGATAGCATGTAAGATTATCCATCAACTTTTCATGCATTTTCTTATGCTCTGCAGAATCTTTCATGATTTTTCTTTGTTGATAATATTTTTTCTGGTTAAACTCTGGGGCTCTAAGGCTGATCTCTGCTGAGGATGCAATTCTAAACTCTGTTGCAAAGATAATACTGCTGCCTTCTGTATCTATTACAACTTTTCCTTTTGCAACCATTTTAATAACACCTTCCAGAGAAGCAATGTTAACATTCACAGCGCTTATTAACCCATGTGCTAGCAACCAGATATCTCCCCAAACGTCAATATCCTGTTTGATGTTTAGATCTTGACAAACAATGTAGAGTTTTTTTGCTAGAATTGGGGCCTCAATACTAATATGGGTACCGGGATAATATAAAACCACAGTATCTGAGTTTACAATGGGCGTTTGAATTCTAAGGATAGGCATTTTGTTTTGAATATCATTATTTATAGGTTCCACATGAAAATTTGGCAAAGGAATCGCACTGCCAGTGAGATAAAAAGCAGTTCTACTCAGGGAAGAGTCATCGCGTGCCTCAAGTAAACCCTGTTGAAGTGCAGATTCAAAACAGCGCATTGCTTTATTAGGATTTTGCTCAATACCCCAACCTTTATGATAAATTTTCGCTAGGTTATATTGCGTGTTTGCCATATCTCTTTTTTGTTTTAGTTTTTCTAGATATCTATCATATCCAATTTCTGCTTCTATGATTTCTTTAGAATGTTTATTTCTAGAGTCAATTATTTTTTTACAACTAGATAAAAGTTCTAGCTCCAATTCAAGACTGAGTGCCTCTATAAAGCTAGGATCTGCATTATCTTCTATATATGAATTTTCAGTTGCACATTCAAGTAGAATATCTGAATCTTTCATTTGAGAGAGATTGCGATAAATAATAAGCTTTGGCTGCTTTTGTGCCTGCAAAATTTGCTTAACTCTATTTTTTGTATCCAAAATCTGTTTCAGAAAACCGAGTGAATACAGATCTGTATTCACTCGGTTTTTCGTAGAAAATATATCTAATGAGGCGCTTGTTATAAGTTGCAACCGATCTGTGCTAATTCGATTAGTGCTTATCATAGGATTGGGCATATTACTTTTGATATTGGGATCAATGACCAGTTTTTCTTGTGAAATTATTTTAAGAGAAGTAGCTTTAATGGTCCCTCTGTAAGATAAATCAAGGCCATGAGTTAAAAACAGAATATGATTCGCTACAATATGACTATCAATAACAAGTTTTTTGCAGACGATATATAAATTTTTTGTCGTTCCGATATCACAATTAATGTGCATATCCCCATGAGGGACAAATAAAATAATATCTTCATCACAGTAAATTGGCATTGATATAGTATTCGGAGATTCATTTTCCTCAATATGGCTTAAGTCTATTATTATCATGTCTATCTCCGCAGAGTTTAAGTTTACTTTTCGATATAGAATTCAAAGGGTTGTCTTTTCTTCGTCTCAAATAGGACAAACTTTCTAGAATCAGGTATTATGACATCTTTTTGTTAAAATGTGTAGTATGATATTATGTTATTGGGTTGAATACGGGCTAAAAGTATTGGGTAAATACAGTTCCTATTTGTATGTTATATGCCAGATCAGTTTGATATTGTTAACAAACCTTTACTTAAAAAAGCTACGCTTCTAACATAATTTTAGTATTTTAATTTATTCAGACAGAGAGTTTATGAAAATGATCAAAATGTCATCCATATTAAAATTGATTTGCCTTTTCACAGCACTCTGCTTTTGTCATAGCACAATTTCAAAATCATCATCACGTCATATTTATCTAAATAGAAAACTTTGCTCGCATCTTATTTGTGCGCATTCTAACGCTTTCGGAAAATATGCGCATGGAGGAGGATGCAATGCCTTCGGATGCTGGCCACCAGGCGGTTCATGTACTGCTTTTGGCTGTAGTGCTACTGGAAAGTGCACAGCAACGCGATGTCCCAATAGAATTAAATCATTTCAATGTATTAAACAACGTGGTTTTAGAATGGATGATGACGATGACTGGGATGATGATGAGGACTGGGACGATGATGACGAGGATGACTAATGCTGAGGGTTAGGTAGAAATGACTGCAGAATTTCCAAGTACAGTTACCGAACTTAATATAAAATTTAGTCAATTAATGAAATAACTTATTATCAAAAGCTCTTAAATTTCCTACCCTAGATATAATAATTGAATAAAAACTTAGAATAAATCCTGAATAAGATCTTTTTTGCGAAAATTCATTTTTCAGTCCATATTTAGGTATCTTCCCATTGAACTGTGATAAAAAAGGAGCTTTTATGAAACGATTTATGAGTGTTCAATCTATAGTTTTGGCCACCACACTAATATTACCGGCCTATGCAATGGCTGATGACATGAATTCTAAATTAACTAATCAATCTGGGAAAAATGGTTCGCCTGGTTTTTATTTGGTACTAGATAAAACAATTAGCGAAAATGATTGTGTAAAAGTGGATGGTAATGCCAAACTTAATCCTGGAGATAGTGCTCAATTAAAGATTAAGCAAGGATGCAAATGGGGAGTTGTCAGATATAAAATCTTTAATTTGACTGATAATAAAGAAATGGGTTATTTGAAGCATAGTTATAATGATGGTGATTTTAGCATAGATATTAGTAGTGTATGCAAAGGAGGAGAATGTGGTTTCTATGAACTGAGTGCCGATCAAAATAAATCAAAATAATAGGAAGATTGGGCCAGGCCAAGATAGGGGCCATGTCGTTATTTGTTACATGGCCTAGGTGCCATCGTGGCCCAGGTGCCTTGTAACAAGTAACGACATGGTCCCTATTTCTTGGCCCCTATCTCTTGTGTCAAAAGAAAGGCACTAACTCGCTGGGTTGTAGCTTGCTTCGTGCAGTCCCCTCTAAATCTCGCACAATTTTGCCTTGATGCATCACCAAAGTGCGAGTTCCATACTCTAAAGCTTGTTGCATACAATGAGTAATCATAAGGGCAGTGAGTTGATGTTCATCAATTAAACGCTGGGTTAATTTTAATATTAATGTTTCCATTTTGGGATCTAGCGCAGCTGTATGCTCATCTAATAATAAAATTTTAGCGGGCAATAATGTAGCCATTAAAAGACTGACAGCCTGGCGTTGTCCACCTGATAATTGTCCCATACGATCTTTTAAACGATTTTCTAGTCCAATACCTATATCGGCTAATATTGCTCTGAAGTTTTCTCTTAGCTGCCCATTTAAAGCAGGTTTGAAACGCCTTGCGGTTCCTCTAGAGTAGGCCAGGCTTAAATTTTCTTCGATGCTGAGATCGCCGTAACTTCCCAGTAAAGGGTCTTGAAAAACACGACTAATTAAACGCGCACGTTGATGGGGTAACCAAGTCGTAACATTGTGTCCAGACAATAAAATTTTACCACTGTCCACAGGGACATCGCCAGAAATCACATTCATCAAACTGGATTTGCCTGCCCCATTACCACCAATGACGGTTAGAAATTGTCCATTATTAATTTTTAAATCGAGGTTATTAAAGACTCGATGTTCTAAAGGGGTGTTTTTTGCAAAAGTAACAGAAATATGGGTTAATACAATCATATAGCCCCCCGATATAAGGAAAATATTTTTTTGCGAAATTTAGGGAATAGCAGGGCAAAAATAACTAATACAGCAGTGATTAAGTTCAGATCGGAAGACTTAAGTCCAATAAAATGGGAATTCAGGGCAAAGGCAATCGCTAATCGATAGAGTACTGATCCTAAAACACAACTGAATAAAATAAGCCATATTCGATAGGTATGGAATAAAGTTTCTCCAATAATGACGGATGCAAGACCAATGATTAAGGTGCCAGTCCCCATTGAGATATCAGCGAACCCATACATTTGAGTAAATAATGCCCCGGCCCCTGCCACCAACCCATTACTCAAGCTTAAACCGACGAGGGTCATTTTTCCTACATTGATACCATAGGCGGGGCTAACCCGAGGGTTAATACCGGTTGCACGTAATGCTAAACCGATTTGACTATTTAAAAAGAAGGTTAAAAGCAAAATAACAGTCAAGACCAAAGCAATCATGATAGGTAATACCGATTGTGGATTTGGAAAAATAATGGGCTCAGCAAGTAGGGCAATATTGGGTTTACCCATAATACGTAAATTAATGGAATAAAGGGCTGTCATGGTCAAAATGCCAGCTAAAAGCCCAAGAATTTTCCAACGAACATTTAAATAGCCCGTGATAAAACCAGCGATAGCACCGGCAATAACTGCGGCAAAGGTGGCTGTTCCAGGTCGGATGCCATTAATAATAAAAGAAGCGCATATGGCAGCCCCTAAAGGAAAACTACCATCTACTGTGAGATCAGGAAAGTTAACCACACGAAAAGTGAGATAAACCCCAATGGCCACTAATCCGTATAAAAGACCAATTTCTATTGCACCAAAAAACTGAATGCTATTCATATTCGACTGCTTCCTACTGATTTCTTACTTACACTCTCATCCACTCAATCATCCTCATCCCTATATATCTATTTTCTATTTATACAATTTAGATGCTTCATCTATGGCAGAGTCTGGGATAACAATACCTAACTCTTTTGCCACCTTTAAATTAATAAAAAGTTCTGTTTTATCCGGATAAACAATGGGCATGTTAGCCGCTTTTTCCCCAGCCAGTATTTGCAGCAACATTTTGGCTGTTTGTCTGCCAACTTCATATTGATTAGGGCCGAGTGCAGCGAGAGCACCTTCTGAAATCATGTCTGTATCGCTAACAAAAACAGGAGTTTTACTGGTTTTGGCAATTTGCACGACAGACTTAAAGGCGGAAAGTGCAGTATTATCATTATTAATAAAGATTGCATCCACCTGAGACAATAATTGCCGTGTGGCCTGAGGTACATCTACGGTATTATTGGCTGGTACAAAGACAAGATTAATATTGTGTTGCTTAGCCGCTTTCTGCATGGACTCATTGAGCGAAACAGAATTTGGCTCCCCAGGATTATATATGATTCCTAGGGTTTTCATGTTAGGTAAGATTTTCTTAAAAGCTTCAAATTGAATAGAAGGTTCTACAAAATTAGAAACACCGGTTACATTTTCTTTGTGTTTTTTTAATCCACTCACCAAATGTGAAGATAAGGGATCGGTAACCGAACTAAATATCACAGGTATATTTGCGGATCGATTGGCAGCAATCAAAGCTTGCGCACTTAAGGTAGGAATCCCTATAACAGCTTTTGGCGATTTGCTCACAAATTTTTGAGCGATCTGAGCGGCTAGTGAGGAATTATTTTGAGCGATTTCATAGCTAACGGTAATGCCTGCTTTTGCGAGCTCATCAATAATCCCTTGACGAGTTGCATCCAGTGCGGGGTGCTCTACTAATTGCAAAATATAAATAGTGTTATTTGCAGTCGTGTTTGCAGTATTGTTTGCCTTATCATTATCCGCATCAACAGTCGCCATAGAAACAGCAACGGAAGCAATCCAAAAAAACATCAGCAATCCGCTGAATATTAAAAAACTTTTGATGATATTTCTTTTTGTTTTAAACATCTAAAATCTCCTGTTTAAGTATCGGCTCTATAATGTCTGCTTGTGTCAGGCAATAATGTTGATAACACAGCATGTTAGTCAGTATTTGTTTGTGGCTTATCATGTTTTTTGTTTGCTTTTGAGTCTTTGAAGTACCAGACGGTATCCATGATAGGCCTCTTGACTTAAGAAACGTGCTACGCGACCTATCGTAGCTAAACTAACTCCTGTTTTAGAATGAATTTCGCGGTAAGAAAGTTTATGTTGGTCTAATAATTGAGCAACACGAAATCGGTCTGTCATGGCTTCTAATTCCGAAGGAGTACATAAATCATGAAAAAATGATGAACATTCTTCTATGGTTTTGAGTTCTAATATGGCTCTATAAAGCGTATTTTCTTCATTATGTAACATATGGAAATTTCCTTTATCTTGAATAAGGGCCAGCTGACATATCTACTTATGACGATAATTAGGGCCGATACTTATACCTATCTAATGTACTATCATAGTATTACAGTAGCACAGGTCAGAAGTCAATAGCAAGGATTGTTAATATTTTTATAGTAAGCAAGAGGAGCGATGAATTTAGTAATAGGGCAAGAGTAATTTAAGCCGATTTGGCTGTTAAGTTATCAATATATTGATTTTAAAAGAAAAATTAATTTTAACGAGGTTTTTTTGAACCTGTAGAGGGGTCTTTTGAAGAACTGTCGTCCTTTTCTGTTTGCTCGGCAGCACGAAGTGCTGACATTTTTTCTTCCATAACAACATTGGGACATAAAACTTTGGCCAGTTGTTTGGCTTTAATTAAATTGTTTACATCGTCAGATAAAGAGGAGGTTCTGACCATTTCTAAGAATTCATTAGCAGCGATTGCAATTTTTTGAGCTTCTTTACCCAATTTAGGAGTATCACTCGGTTTAGAGTGATGGCTGCCATTATACCCATCGTTAAAACGACTAAATAGAACTGTCATTAAAATCCCAACCTTTTTAGTTAATCAACACATCTTTTGTAACTATCTTATACTATTCGACAATAAAAGACAATATCTTAATAGCAGGTTATTGATCATTATTTTATTGGATTGGATTGGATTGGATTGGATCTGATCGGATTGGATCTAGATGCTTATTCAAATATAGGGATTGAATAGATTCAATCTTATTAATGGGTTAATAATTAGCATTTTATGTCTTGTTTAGCTATATAAAATAATGATAAAGATATAATAAATTTACTCTTCTAATAGGGAAAAACCCCTTCTTTTTCATATAATCGCCCATTGGCTACCCCTTGTTCATACAAAGTTTTAAATTTAAAAACTAAATATTGGAGAGCCGCATCGCGTTGGCCATGCTGTAAGCGCGATTCTATGATTTGCAGGAGTTGTTCAGCTTGGGCATTAAAATCTAAAATGCGATTATCTAACATACTGTATGTATCCCTAGTTTCCGTATTCCACATCAATAACTCCTTGTCTCCTAAAGCCATGGAGACTATTTCTGGCTTCATTGTTGGATTCTTTTCACTTAGAGTTTGTCCATCCCCTACTCATTTCACATTACGACAAATACTGGCTATTCGCAACTCATCCTGATAAAGTTGTGATATGAAAAGTTGGAGTACTAAAGATGTTATTGACTGTTACCGATGCCGCCCAAAGTCATTTTCGGACCCTCTTGCAACAAGAAGATACGCCGGGAATGAATCTTCGTGTTTATGTGGCAAACCCTGAAACCCCACATGCAGAAATCGGGGTTACTTTTTGCCCGCCTGGCGATGAAGAGCAAGATGATATTTCCATTCCCTTAACTGATTTCTTATTATATGTGGATAGAGCCTCAGAACGGGCGCTTACCGAGGCAAGAATTGATTTTGAAAATACCCCTGAGGGTGATGGGCAGCTTTCAATTAAGGCACCTAATCTTAAAGGGCATGCTCCTGCCCAGGATAGCCCATTACATGAAAGAGTCTCCTATGTTATCGAATCTGAAGTTAATCCTACTTTAGCCGGACATGGAGGAAGGGTGAAGCTCGTTGAAATTATCGATAATAAAATAGTCGTGCTACAATTTGGGGGAGGTTGTCATGGTTGTGGCATGGCCAATGTCACCCTTAAAAATGGCATTGAAAAGACTCTAAAGGAAAAATTTCCAGAGATTACAGAAGTGAGGGATGCTACCGATCATGCTACTGGTGAAAATCCTTATTATTAATATTTTATTAATATTGATTTTTAAAGGCGTATAAATAGGGTAACAAGGATAAATGAATATGCGATCGAAAACCAAAGAGCCCATTAATCGACATTATGTGAGTGAATTAGATCGATTTTTAGAAGCATTCGATAAAAAACCGGAAGCCAGTTCTGCCTCGCGCCGAGCCGAAGAAAAAAAATATGCTCGGGTATTTCAATTGAGAGATCATGCAGATATGGAACCCACTTCCAAATTATGGGGAAAATTTTAAATGATGATAGAAACACCCTCAAAAAAGAAAATCAAGCTTTCTGATGACGCAGTCGATGGTATTGCAGCCATTTTCATCATAGCTTTAGTCGTGACAACAGTGAGTATTTGGTTGCAAAATATGCCTTAATTAACAGGCCTTAAGGATAACGCCAGAATTTTATAGCATTTAATAGAATTTTGGCTTTAATATTAACTATTTAATGTCATGAATAATATTCCAAACATTCCCAATATTCGCAACATTCATAATATTCACAGTTTGGATAATATGAATAATAGACCTCTCATTATTCGTAGCCATTATGGGGACGACAGCATTGCCATGGCCCAATGGGCCTTTGAAGCAAATTTAAAACTAGTTGAAGTTGTTACCATTGATACCGGTTTTGCAGCAGAAAATTGGTTGGCTCGCCAGCAACTAGGGGAGGCTCATGCGCGTGCCTGTGGCTTTAAAACCTCAACAATTGTGTCTCCTATTACTTTCGCTGAGGCAGTAAAAGGACGGGGCGAATTTCCGAGTACAAAGTTTCAATGGTGTTCTGCTTTATTAAAAGGTCTTCCTTTTTTAGATTGGTTGGATACTTGGGATCCGCATTGCCAAGCCATCATTCTTATTGCAAAACGTAAAGCTGCCGCAAAAGCGCATACAACAATTCCAGAGTGGATAGACAAATGTGAATTTCACAACGATAGAACGGTCTGGCATCCTATATCAGAACTTGAAACGACAGAACGTGATGCATTATTAGCTCGTGCAGGATTTGAGCCGCTTAATCATCGAACGTTTGAATGTGCTCTATGTGTTAATAGTACCCAATCCGATCTCTTACGTTTGGGGGGAGTAGATATCAGGAAAATGGAAGAGCTGGAACAAATAATAGAGTCTACTTTATCTTCTTCTTTGACGGAATCTTTGGACCTGTCAAAAATACATTCAAAGGGGATCATTGAATTCATTAAAGAGGTTAGGGAAACGGCAGAAAATGAATTGAAAAATAATAATTTGAAAAATTTAGATGAAACCTATCTTGATTTATTTTATCGAGGCTGCGGGAATCATTTTGGTTGTGGTATATAGGGGTCCCCCTCCATTCGATATTCTTGATTCTAGAATATCGAATGGAGTAAGCCTTTTTTCACTAAAATTGTTGCTGTAAAACTATATATTTAATCAGACGCATAACTTAAAAATATTTGTAACAACTTCACGAAATTGTTGCCAATGGATTGCTCTTTTTTGAGACAATTCAACTCTTTTAGAAGGTAGAATTTGCCTATACCCGACAAGCATGTTAGTCTTTGATATCTAAATTATGGTTATCATATATTTTAAAACAAAGTTGACTTGCTTTTTGTTGGGATACTTTCAATTTTTTTGTAGGTATCAAATATTGAAGAATACTAGTTTACTAATAAAAAGTGAAAGTCTACGTTGAAATGACAACTTTTCTGCTTAACAGGTTATGTTGAACTGGTTAGATAATTTTTTGTATTAATATTTTATTATAGGTAGGAGCATAAAATGACCCCAGCCGATGAATTATTCAAAGAGATTCTAGATAAAATTTCCAAACGTGAACTCTTTTATTCATTGAACGGATTAGCTTTAAATACTGATAAGATCAGCCAGCTAAAAAAAGCGATGCTAGAGGCACACTATGATTGTATTCGATCTCTGGATATAGATATTGCAGAATTAGATAGCGTGACAATGCTTGCGGTATCTGAGTTATTGAATAGTATTACATTCAATAGCAATTCAATTCCCCGCATAGAAATCAGCGATTCTAAATTAACTCATGAGAGTTTTGCACGATTGATACTTTTCATAGAAAATTTAAAAAATCCTATAATTAGCTGGTTAGAACTCAATAATCTTGCAGATAAAATAGATTTTAATCAACTTAAAAGTTTAGTGCTAACGCTCTCAAAAAGCAAAACCATCATAACCAGCACCTTTAAGGGCTCTAAATTATGGAAAATGGACATTAAAAAAATTAATGAACTAGTCGAGATTGCTGTAAAAGAACGTGAATCTAGATCCTATCTTTCGCTTACATTGTGGGATCGAGAAGAAGAATATACTCAGTTAGAGCCAACCGCGACTGCGCAAAAACAAGCTGTTGAGGATAAAGTTTTAATTGCAAGAAAAGCTTTGTTAAACATTTACACGATGAATTACGCTTCTGACTCTCGGAATTTACCCTTAGTCCCTTTTGCCCTTACTATTAGAGAGTATTTAGATATATTTACAGATTCTATGAAACAGTACCCTAATACATCTAAGACTATTAATAACTTGGAGGAAAATTGTCGTCTCCATCCAAATGAAAACAAAGCAGATCTCTTAAAACCATTGCATCTTATGAAGATGGGCCTAAGTACTTATGCTCACTTTGATCTTGGAAAATATGAATATTCTAGCAAAGAATTGGATGCATTATTGAAAACCCTAAATGAAAAACAATTTAAAGATTATTATTCAAGTGGTATCGATATCGATTTGTCTAAGTTAAACCCAGAAAATACTGCCGCCATTGTTCGTTTCATTAATAATATTCCGCTTCCCCCAACCATCCTTAATTTTGCTCTAAACATTAGCAGTTCATCGCTCGATCTCAAGGAAGTATCCGAATCTTTATACAAACTCACCACATTGGTTGATGCCATCCAGAATCCAAAGTGTACATCTCTATCGATTTCTGATGTCTTTCTTAATAAAGCAAGCATAGATGTATTGAAAAAACTTTTTTGTGCAATTGCTCATCATAAAACCATACATCAATCTATGTTTAGGGGTTGTGGTTTAGTATCATTGGATTTTAAAAGTCTAACTGAATTAAAACAAACGATAAACGGTACCAAAAGCAGTTCATATAGCGGTGCATCGGGTGGTGCATTAAGCGCAGCATCCGGAGACACCCTTGATAAATCTGTCAGCTTGTGGCAACCACAGGAGTTTTCACACTTTTTCGCTGGAAAAACAGAGAAGGGTGAAGCAGAAGAACTGATGCAATGGGCTTCAAAATCGCTTATCAGTCTTTCCATGCAAAGTCAGCCTGCCTGGATAAACCAAACCCCGTTTATACCCTATTCCTTGAAAATAAATCAATATCTTGAATTGCTCACAAAATTTATGAAAGAAAATCCAGAAAGAGCATCTTTTGTGAAGCCTTTGGCGGAGGTATGTCTTTTAGATCCTTCAGAAAAGCGAGAGCCATTATTAAATTCAATTTTAAAACAAAAATTATTAACAGAAGTTTCTATTGGCAAATGTTTATCTTTGGATATCGCAAATCTCGGTTGGACAACAGCAGAGCTTTCCACCTTACAGACTACGATTAAGAACACATCATTGCCAAACCTTCGTAATATTAATTTAGATCTGGCAAATTTTAAAAATGAAACCCTAGAGAGTCTGACAGATTTGATCAATGCTTTACCTACAAAGAACTATTTCGAGCTGTATATTGATTGTACTGATATCGAGAATAAAGAAACATCTGAAACAATTAAATTGCTTTTGAGTGTTCTTCTAAAAATCACACACCCATATATTAACCTAAGGCTAGGAAATATTGGATTAGACAAGCTTGAGTTTAATGAATTATTATCATTTATGCGCGCTATAATACAACATAATAAGTTTCCACATGTATTATTCTCATCTTGTCGCTTAATAAATTTAGATATTAAACAATTATCTGAAATAAAGAAAATTAAACAAGATTTTATAGCTCTAAACCCAACTCAGTACTACTTTACTGTATTTGGTTTATGGCTTGAAGACGAATTTAAAGGTTATTTAGCTGGAAAAACGGAGAAGGCTGAAGCTGAAGTTCTAATGCAATTTGCTTCGAAGTCACTCATTAATTGGTCGATGGCAAATTCCGACGTTAACAGCCCTTTTGTACCCTTTCCTTTGAGTATTAAACAACTGATAGAATTGTTTTCCAACTTTATAAAAGAAAATCCAAAACAACTATACATGATAAAAACACTCGTTGACAATTGTGTCTTATCACCTGGAGAAAATCGTGAGTTATTGTCAAAGCCTTTATTAAAACAAACTTTATGTGCAAAGCTGTCCACACCTCAGTGTTCAATGTTAGAACTGGATCAATTTGAATGGACGGCAGCGGAATTGATTGAATTACAAACTCGAGTCCCCACGAAACATTTTAACGAAATTAATAATGCGAAACTAGATCTTGGAAATTTAAAACCTGATTTGGTCGAACCCCTCTCGATGATACTTAATAAACTTGCAAACACAAACTCATCTGGCAAACATTTCCTAAATCTACATATTAATGACAGTCGCACTGATTTGAAAGGAACTTCAGAGCGTATTAAAATATTTTTAAGCTTACTTCAAACCTTAGATCAAGCCGAATGGATTAATATTTGCTTCAATAATATTGTCCTTGATAAAATTGATTTTGACAGCCTAAAACTACTGATGGGAAGTCTAGTTGAGCATAAAACTACTCTAAACATTTATTTTAATAGCTGTAACTTGGAAAAACTAGATCTTAAGAGTCTTATCGAATTGGCTAATCAAATTAAAAAAACCATATCTCTTAAGAATCTCAACAAGAATATTCATTTTTGGCAAGGTCATGAGCAAATTTTTGACAACAAAGCTAAAACAGAAGACGAAATTAGACAAGCGCTTACTTTAACCGCTGAAAAGGTCCTGTTAGGTCTATCCTTATCTAATCACCATATTTATACCTCCATTGTTCCTCAACCATTGCCCATTAAAATCTATCAGGAATTATTTTCGAACTTCATTAAGGAGAACCCTGAAAAAGCAGGAGCATTATTGTATGTCGCTCAATACTGCCTCTTGTTAGCCAATGAAAAACGTGAAGATCTTTTAAAACCTATTTCAAAACAAATGGTTTTATCAGACATTCAATCTTCTAAAACAGTAAGCTTAACGCTTGAATCAATAGATTTTTCAGATTCTGAAAGAGCAGAGATCTTGAGAACGCTTTCTGTAAAATCATATACTAATCTCAACTCAATCAATATTGACATCAATACCCTCACATTAGAAAATGTTTCTTGGCTTGCAGATTGGATGAATCGAATAAAAATTAACACTCAATACCAGACAGGTTTAAATGTAAAAGATTCAAATACGAACAACAAAGAAGTATCTGAAAAAATCAAGTTATTATTGAAACTCGCTGAGGCTCTAAAGAATCCCAAAATATCTTCTTTATCCTTATCTAGCGTTTCCCTAGAAAGTTTATCATTTGTAGAGTTAAAAAACTTAATAAGGACAATCGCTAAACACAAAGTATTTATGCGATTGGAATTAACGCCCGATCTAAAGTTAAAATTCGACACCCAAAGGATAGAAGAAATAGGAGCCATTGTAAAATTTTCAAAACCTAATTTTCATGTATCCCTTAATGCAATATTCTCTGCGGAAGACAAACAAAAAATAGAAGCATTTAATGAAGAGGATCGTTTGACAATTGCTAGAAATGCATTGGCTCTTCTAGGAATATCTGGTGTTTCTCGCAGTGAGCCTTTTTTACCCTTTCCTTTGAGCATTGAACAATATAAAATGCTATTTACGGAGTTTTTAAATAATAACGATAATGTGGCATGGCACTTGTCCAGTTTAATTCAAAATTGTTTGCTAATACCTGGTGAGAAAGAAAAACGTCCCCACCTTGTTCAATTTATGGCCACATCATCAACCCATAATCTTTATGATTTAGACATTAATCAGCTAGATTTTTCTAGCCAAAATTTAATGCAGCTGCAAAAGACTTTTAATGAGAAATGGCCAGAACAACTACAATCCATGTCCATTGACCTTAGCAAATTTCAAGATGGCGCGTTACAAGACATTGTTGCCTTCATAAATAATTTGAACATTAAATGGCAATCGCTCTTTAAGCTAACCATTAAAGACAGCAATGTCGTTCAAGACAGGGCGAAAAGGCTCACGGCTTTTATTCTTGGCATTAAGAACCCTAAAATTTTATCTCTCGATTTAGTGAATAATAACCTTGGCACGCTTGGGTCACAATTAGTCCATCAATTCATAACGGAGATTTTAATCAACAACCCACATAAGTTTCAAAGTGTAACTCTTATGAATAACAAGCTGGATCAATTAAACAACGAATGTATCTCTGTGTTTAATTCCTTACTGGGTCTTAAAAAAGTCAAGCAACTGTTACTAGGGAATAATGATTTATGGAAATTGGACCTTAAAATTTTATCGGAAATAGCTAGTAATCTAGAAAAAAATCCAGGACTGGACGTTCAGCTCTGGAGTAATAGTGAGCAGTTTGCCATAGATGGATGGGAAAAAGAACGTCGTTTAAATTTTGCTAAGCTCTACTTACGTATCCAAAAGGGAAATCCGAACACCATTGATAAACCCATACCCTTTAAGTTAGAAGAGAAAGAATGTTTCGAACTCTTACAATCCTATATCCAATCAAAACCCAAGGGTTACGCAGTTGTCGATTTTTGGGTTAAATATTATTTAACTACTTATTCACTCAGGCTTGAAATTGCTCAACTTAGATTTAAAGCTAGCACACCTACATGGGGTAGCCCAATTAAAGATTATAATTTGGCTCCTAAAGATAGATTAGATATCGCTTTATCTAGTATTGAACAAGACCCTCACTTGTCATTTACCTCTTTTAATCTTGTAGAGTCGGATGACCTCATAGAAGCGAAATTATTTGCTCAGAAATTATTGCAGTTTGACAAGGAAATAGCAGAAGAGGCTAATGAGATTATAGATAATCTTGAGCTTATTGAAAAGTTTAAATGCGATAGGCTATCTGAGTTACGTGCAATATGCGATATTCTTTGGACCGATGATTTCTATTCACCTTGTTTAAATCGACTCCAAGCATTTGGGGTCAATGATAGCTACTCATTTATCAAATTCTATAATATGTTGGACTACTTATTATGGACCTTGGTTTTACTGACAACCAAAAACCCCCCAAGTCAACCCAAAGAATTTGGAGAGCAATTAAGAGCGATTATGGATTTTGCAGATCCGAAAAAGCGATATAAATTATCCAGCATATTAATCAACACCATTTATAGTGATCAAGCTTCTGCTATGGCTCTGCGAATATATAATCCGCATCACTTTGAGATTTTATCTGTTTATTTTCCCTTGGATGTTGCGGATAGCTGCATGAGTTATCTATTCAAAGACCCTAAACTTTATAGTAAAATACTGAAGGGACAAACAACCTCCGCGCTGCTCCCTTCAATTCCTCTTTATAAGATTATTCTAAGCTTAGACCCAAAGACTAACCAAGATACTAAAAGTCTTGATATTAAAAGCCAAGGTGAACGGCAAGGCTTGAGCAATCCGCATCGATCAAGGGGGGGGGAGCAAGCCAATAAAAAAAGCAATCTTATCGTTAGAGAAGAATCTCCCGATGATCAGTCGGAAGTTTTTCAAAATGCTTATGTGAAAGATACCTGCGAAATTTTAAGTTCGCTCCCATCAGCCTATAAAGAAGGGTATTATCAACGATATTTTGTAAGTGCTGTTGTTGAATTAGCCAATTACCAGAGATTAACAAGTGCTCAGAAATTAGATATAATTAAGATCATTTTGTTGCAAAAAAGTTCACAACGTAATCAAATTGAAACCTTGTTGAAGATTTTTGAATCAGGCTGTGATGCGAAGAGCAAAATGGCTAATGATCAACGCGAAAAAATGCTCCTTCCCGCTTATCAACAATTGATAAAATTGGCGGGAGAACCAACCCCCCTTAAACAAATTAATATAGAGGGTTATTTAAGCCATTTATTTGACCCTAAGAAACAGATAGAATGGCAACAACAAACGTTGGGTGCTCTTAAACTGCGAATGGAAAAAGAGTTTTTATCGTTAAAAACAGAAAAAAACAGCGCTGAGGTTTTAGAACTTTTAAAATCGATGAAAGAAAATTATCATCTCCAAAAACCAATGGAAATCCCAGAAAGGAAAAAGGTGTTCCTGGAAGCTTATGCGAGTTTAATTAAAATCTGTGGCACTCCCGTTGCCCTCAAGCGTTTTTCACTTGAAAAATATCTAGCAGACGTATTTGATCCTATGGCCCACTATGAAAGACAAAAGAAGGGCTTAAATAATCTTAAACGCCGAGTTTCTGAAGCGTTTAATCTGTTACTTTCAGAATCTGAATTAAGGGAACAAGTCAGTTATTGGTTATTAATTCAAGGTTTAGGATTACTTCTAGAGTTACAAAACCTTGTGGGAATATCTTACAATCAGATAAAGTCTCAATCACAAGCGTTATTTTCTAAATTATTTGCTGTAGATAACGATACCATGAAATTTTTTGGGGAAGGGTTCTCTGGTTTACGAAACGAATCAGCCTTATATACCTACTTGGGTAAAATTAATACGCTTTCAGATGATGCCCTAAAGAAAACCTACTCCAATTTTATCAATAATGTGCTTTCTCCCAAGCAAAACCTTTTCTTTAAAGAACGCTATGATCTCTGAAAGCAGCCAACATTTAAGCAGCTTATTCTTAGGTAGAGAAACGTTAAAGGAATTATGGATAAGCGGTGAGGAGTTGGATTTACAAACCTTTATAGACCACTATAAGATCACGCCAAAAGAGATTCGAATCAACTACTCTGAATTCCTTTATAACAAAATATTTGAACATCAACATATGAAAGGTGCTGATTATCTAACACTCAAACGTTATCTTGAAGCAAAAGTTCCGAAAGAAAAAGAAGAAATTAAGTTGAGTTTAGAAAAAAAACTTAAAGATCTTGAGGCAAGCGTTAAGGTTAGTGTTGGATTGGAAGAACCAGAAATTAATGAGAAAATTCAATATGAAATTTTACAATTAAATATCCAACTTCATTTAATTCAATTGGCAGAATCGGATCCGACCACAAAAAGTACAGAAGCTAGAAAGGCTCAATTGCAGCTGGTTCGTACCCTAAAAAAGGATATCAAGAAAATACATCAACATAATCAATTTCTAAATGATCTCGAAGTACTTTCTAAACAATTACGCAACCAATTAAACTCACAAAAGAAAAAACTGGATTTGACAGGTTGGAAAATAAGAGATACGGACTATTATTGGGACCTATTTATGGCAGGAACCGATGTTCAAGGCAGCTGTCAGTCCGTTGAAGGCGATCCCAGTTTAAACAAATGCTTGATGGCCTATGTGATGGATGGTAAGAACCGTATGCTCACTATTGTTGATGAAACGGGTACAATTGAGGCACGAAGTATTTTTCGACTCCTGTTGGATGAAGAAACAAAGTCTCCAGTTCTCTTTATGGAGGAACTCTATCCCAGTTTTGTACAAGGTTTATTAGCGGCTGCTATTGAGAAGTTTGCCTTGCTTCGAGCTCAAAGCCTAAACCTGCCTTTACTTTCATCTGAGAGTACCTTTCAATCTTACCCCTATAAACATAACATCCAATCTTTAGGCAGTGTTGCCCCATGGGAATATGTGGATGCAATTCATACCGATGCAGAAGAGGGCGTATTTAGCATCCCAAATGCGCAGGTGATTCTATTCACCTGAGGATTTCATGAAAGAAGCTTTACATAGAATTCTAGATAGAGAGCCAGTGAATGCGAGTAATGAGACAGTCGCACTTATTCTGGATTATGCAGGTAATATTAAAGAAGACCATGAGATGGGTCTTCAATTTTCATGGCGTTTGATTCGAGAACGGCAAATGGCAGTGTCAATGAAAGCTAAAACCAAAACGCCAGGTGACCAGCCGAAGGTTACTGTCGTGGCTTAAGGGGTTTATGGGGTCAAATCTTCAAATTTCAAAAATCCCCCCTTACCCCCCTTTGAAAAGGAGGGTATAAGAGGCTCCTCATGAAAAGAGGGGATATAAGAGGCCCACATGTAAATGGAGAATTTTTGAAATTTGAAGATTTGACCCCCAACATAATTTTATATTTAGGAGTATTAATATATGCCTTTACATTGTTTAAAAGTGACTTTAAAAACTGAAGATCTAAAATTTCTTCATAGTTGTATTTCTAAGATTACCGAAGACAACATAGCATTAGAAGCCAGAGGTGAGGAATTGTTTTATGGATATTTACCGGCCCCACCTCCATTTGAAATCATGTGTGATTATTTTAATAAAGATGAATCCTTTAAATTCTTTTTCAACCATCCAGTCTTTGGATACTATTTATTTTTTGAGACAACCGATTTAAATAGCCCAATTGGTTTTATGGCAATTGGACTTTCTGGTTCTGAAATAGAAGGTTTCGTTAACAAGTCGACCCATTTCATACAAAGCAAAATGGGAAAAGGTTATGGCAGTGAGGCCTTCAATATTGTTTTGGAAAAAATCAAGCCGTTTATTGGTCAAAATGTCAAGTTTCCATATTCAGATCAACTTATGCCATTCAAAGGCATCAGTGCGAGCGTCAATATCAAAAACACAGCTTCTATCATCATCAATGTTAGAAAAATGCAGCTCTATGACTATAGAGAACGCGAACAAGTAAGAACTAATACAACTGGAAATAAAAAAGAACGTTGGTTATCTCATGGTTTATATTTCTATTATACGACCTTACCAGGAATTACCCCTGCACGATTCGGAACTTTAGATCTTCAAACAGCAGAATCCTATCTCAAGACTATGAGCTGTTCAACAGGAGCAAAACGCACAGAGGAAAATAAACAATTCCAAGAAACACAAACTTTATTTTTACTTAACCGAAGTCTCAAAGAAAGAACCAAAACCGCTGCTGGATATATTGAAGAAGCCATTCTTCCAAAAACAGAGACAGCGGATGTAAATCATGCACCTATAATAGATAAAATTCTTGAGTACATGGGTCCTCTGTTTCGCATATAAGCGGGCAGATACTCATATAAAATCACATCTCCATCAGCATTCACAACAACTTCAGGGGATTTTTTAATACTTTCTGGATCTCTTCTGGGTAATCATGCACATTTATACCGTCAACGGATGCCCCAAGACCCAATAAGCGCAGAACGGCATCTGCATGATTTAAATCGCAAGCGAGTTTAAGGGCAGTCGAATGGTTCAAATTTTGAACGGCCAGCAAGGCAGGGGATGCTTTAACTAATAACTCTGCGACATCGAGTTTGTTATGTTGGATTGCTTCATGCAAGGCAGTATTGCCTTCTTTATTTTTTGCTGCTATGTCTACTTTATTTTTTGTTTTATGTTTAAGAAAAATTTTACACATATCTAGATTGCCATGGGCGGCTGCACAATGAAGGGGGGTATTGCCATTTGGTTCTTGTTCTGTCATGTAACGACTATTACTCGCCAGCATTTCTGCAATGGCCGTTTTTCCATTTTTAGTCGCATAAAATAATGGATTCCATAATTTATTGCCTGATTCTGCTTCGATTAAAGCATGCGCTTCGCCAATATCACCCTTCTTTAAATAATCTGCCAAAAGCCAATTTAATGATTTTAGACTGATTTGAACCAGAATTTCTTTATCAACTGCTGATGTTGGACTTTTAAGACTGCGGAGGTAATTTTTTATGCTATGAATTCTATTGGCAACTGTTAGGGGTTCTTCCGTGGCTTTAAGCCCATGGATTTCGAGATAGTCGCGAACTGCACGATTACGGTCATCTACAATAAAAAGCTTATACCAAGATTCCGCAATGCTTAAGGCAATGGGATCAATCTCCAGATCCTTAAGACCCTCTGCTTTACAAAATTTATAAATAACTGCAAATACCGTAGCAAAAATCAAAAGTTTACAGGTTAGCCAGCTCCCATTACCAACGGATTGCTCTTTTTTAGTAACATGACGAATTTTTTCTGCTCCCATTAAAGCATGCAAAGATTTGTCCCAGAGTTTGCCATCTAATGGGTGATCAAAAGAATCGATGTAGCTGTTTAGGATTTCTAATAAAGCAGCTTTTTTATAAGCCTTTGTTCGATATATTCTAAGTCCTGGCACTTTTAGAGCCATAAGGCCATTGATTTTAATTAATCGATCTTCAAAAAGAACCACTGCCTTCACTTTTTCACGACCCATATTTTTTTTAGCGGGATCTAAAGCGGGATCTTCAGAACCGTAATCGGAGCCATAAACAGTTTTGACCGGAACTATCAAGATTTTGTTGGGCGATACATTGTCTGCAAAGTTGGATAAGTACTCGGGGGTATAGAATTCTAATAAAATGGAAGTGATGCTTTGGATAATAACATGACTCTCTTTTATAGAAAATTTAGAAAGCTTATGAATAAGCGTATAGCGTAATATATTTAATAACTTTTCGACATGATCGGTTGTTGTTATAAATTCAGAAAAAGAACGTTTTAATTCTTCCAGAGCAATATCAAAGGGTAATTCTTCTACAGAATAAACTGTGCCCTTAAAAGTAGTATGAGAAATAGAAAGTCCGAAACGGTGGGTTAGTAGGATTCTTTTATAAAGTTCTGCATCGATTGAATGAGGATGAGTTCCTTTCATGTTATGTCCTTAATGTGGATGGGGCTTGGACCGGTTCGTATTGTGTTGGTGTGACTTTTAGTCTAAGTGACCTGAGACTAAAAAAAAGTCACACCAACACAATGCGAACCGGTCCAAGGTCCCCATCTAATCCATCTAATGTGAAAATGAATATTTTTCCCTTCGGATATTCTTTCTGTCAAAACCAAGCGCAGTTAAAGTGTTAAAGGAATCATCAATCATATTGGGATTACCACATAAATAAACGATATCTTGAGTAGGATTAAAATTTAACTCAGGAAAAATATGATGCACTCGTCCTAATTGCTCATGTGCTTGAAGTTCTAGCGAGCCTTCCCGACTATAGCAAGCCTTAAAATTAAAGTTTGGCAATTCTTGGTTCAACTGGGTAAATTCATTTCCGAATAGTAATTCATTGCGGGTTCGAACACCTTGGATGATCCATACTTCCAAATTTGTATTTGTAAGGAGGCGCTTTTTAATTTCCTGCAGCATCGAACGATAGGGGGCTACTCCCGTTCCTGTTGCAATTAATATATATCGGGAGGGCTGTTCTTCTTTTAAAGTAAACAATCCAAAGGGTCCGCTGGCATTAACAGACTCGCCGGGTTGTAAGTTAAATAAGAGATTGCTTGCCACGCCTCCCTCTACATAGGCACAAGCGATTTCAATTTGATTGGTTTCACCGGGGATGTTTGCAATACTATAGCTTCGGTGTAAAATTTTATTTTTGTTTGTATTGGGATTTTTCTCATTCGTTTCGATATTGAGGGTAATAAATTGCCCCGGCACAAAATGAATGGGAGCATTATCTTCGCGTGCAAAGGCAAAATATTTTACCCCTTTGCAAAGGGTATGGGTCGATTTTAGAATGTATCGCTGTGATGGTTGTGCCATGCTATTCTACTCTACCGTCTCGATTGTTTCTACCGTCAGTGACGGGGATAAAAAAGTCGTTGTCCATGTATCAATTATGCGGTAAACCTCTTACTTTGGCCAGAGAATATTTGATATATATAGATAGTTATTGTGGGGTCTGGATGTTCATTTGGATAGTAACATGAATTTAAATAGTAAGCAAGATAAATTTATAACAAATAAATATCTAACAGCTTTACTTTTGTTCAGCCTTGGAATTTGCCTTACAACACTTCCTGGCTGCTCATCCCTATTATCAAGTTGTTCTTCCATTATTCAACCCCCCAAGATATATATCCCCAAGGTTGCGCCGAATCCTCGGCCCATAGAAAATGTCGGGGTAGCCTTAGTCTTAGGGGCAGGGGGATCTAGAGGTTTAGCCCATCTAGGGGTTATAGAGGTTCTAGAAAGAGAAGGTATCCCTATTGATCTTATTGTAGGTTCCTCTGCGGGCAGTTTAATTGGCGCTCTTTATGCAGATTGCCCCAATAGTGCCAAGGTTAAGGAAAAAGTAATTTGCCTTAAGAAAAAAGATCTTTTGGATCTTTCGATCAGTGCGATTTTTCAGGGTCTAGTGCGTTTAACGGGTCCTATTCAAGGTAATGCCTTAGAGAAATTTGTCGTAGAGCGTGTACAGGCCGATTGGTTTGAACAACTGAAAATCCCCCTCATTGCAGTGGCCACCAATGTAGACAATAACCATATTGCTTTGCTTAGAAGTGGTCCTATTGCGCCTGCGGTGCATGCTTCTTCCGCCCTTCCTCCTTTTTTCTCTCCTGTTCGGCTTTATAACCAAATATTGATTGATGGAGGCGTTATTGCTCCTGTACCAGTTCAGGTAGCTAAATTATTTAATCCTAAGTTGATTATTGCTGTCGATATTAGTACCCCACCTTCTCGAGCCAAGTTATCGAATGCCTTACAATTACTGTATCGCTCCATGCATATTACCTTTTATGAGCTATCTCGTATGCAATCCACTCGTGCAGATATCACCATTCATCCTATGTTAATGGGCTATGGTACTTTCGAAGATCAATACAACATTCAACTATATGAAAAAGGTAAGGAAGCAGCAGAGGAAGCCATTGATTCCATTAAAGAAGAGTTAAAAAGACGGGGAATAGAGACCCGCAAATAATAAGTGGTATTGTTTGCAGGAATGGCGGTAGATATATTAACATTGACAACTCAGGGGCAAGACAGTAGTATCATCCTGTGCAATGTTCTACGCAAAGCTTTATGAGTGATACTACATATACGGCTACGTATACGTTACATACCCTATAGAGTGTAAATTGTTAATGAATTGAAGAGGTTGTTATATCATGGCTGTACAAAAAAGCCGTAGAAGTCGATCTACCCGCGGAATGCGTCGGTCACATGACAAATTAAGCGGTCCATCATTGTCGATTGATCAAGAATCAGGTGAGCTTCACCGTCGTCATCATTTGACCCCCAATGGTTATTATCGGGGACGTCAAGTGATTGCGGCATCCAATGAGGCACCTGAGAACGAAGAGTGATAAACCATCGTGGCCGACGTTTGCATTGCTCTTGACGCGATGGGTGGGGATTTTGGTCCCTCAGTCATTGTGCCTGCTGCGTTAGAAACTCTCTCAAGTAATGCAAAGCTTAGGCTCATTCTGGTAGGAAAACGTGAATTATTAGAAGAGCGTCTTCGTTTTCATGGGGGTCTTCACCACCCACGCTTACGAATAAAAGAAGCTGAGCAACTTGTTGGAATGGATGAACCTCCTGCTTCTGCTCTGCGAAAAAAAACCGATTCCTCCATGCGAGTTGCCATTAACCTTGTAAAAGAGGGCGAGGCCCAAGCTTGTGTATCTGCTGGGAACACCGGAGCCTTAATGGCCATTGCTCGCTTTGTATTAAAAATGCTTCCTGGTATTGATAGACCCGCTATTGTGTATTCCGTACCTGCCGTGAATGGACATACCCATGTTTTGGATTTAGGCGCGAATGTAGATTGCCAGGCACAGCATCTATTTGAATTTGCTGTGATGGGATCCGTTTTAGTGAGCGCGGTTGATAATAATCCGCGTCCACGTGTTGGGTTGTTAAATGTAGGTAGTGAAGCCATAAAAGGCAGTGAACAGGTTAAAAAAGCAGCACAATTATTGTCTTCATTAAGTAAAGAAGATTTAAATTATATCGGTTTTGTAGAGGGTGATGATATTTATAAAGACACAGTGGATGTTGTTGTTTGCGATGGTTTTGTGGGGAATGTGGCTTTAAAAGCCAGCGAAGGCCTCTTAAAAATGTTACTGAACGCAGCTAAACAAGAGTTTCGTCGCACCTGGTACAATCGTTTGTCTGCACTGGCAGCATTACCGGTATTACGAGCCATGCACAAACGTTTTAATCCCAATCGTTTTAATGGGGCGAGTTTAGTAGGTTTACGGGGTATTGTGATTAAAAGCCATGGCAATGCCGATCAAAAAGCCTTTGCGATGGCCATTCGAGTGGCTGTATTAGAAGTCGAAAAAAATATTCCAGAAAAAATTCGAGAGCAGGTCAGTGCTCAATTAGGAAAATGCAATAACACATGATATTTTCAAAAATAATAGGTACAGGGGGTTATTTACCAGAAACGATTCTGAGTAATTATGAACTCGAAAAACGTGTTGAAACTTCTCATGATTGGATTGTTTCACGTACTGGAATCCATCAACGCCATATTGCAAATGAAGCGGAAACTACCACAAAAATAGGCAGCTTTGCAGCTAAAAAAGCCATGGATATGGCTTCCGTTTTGCCTTCTGATATCGATATGGTTGTTGTTGCCACTTGCACGCCTGATCTCGTTTTTCCTTCTACAGCTTGTTTAATTCAAGCAGAATTGGGTATAAAGCCTGGCCCTGCTTTTGATATACAAGCGGCTTGTAGTGGCTTTATGTTTGCCTTAAGTGTTGCAGATAAGTTTATTCGAAATGGCAGTGTAAAAAGAGCATTAATCATTGGCTCAGAAGTGATGTCTCGTATTTTAGATTGGTCGGATCGCAAAACCTGCGTTTTATTTGGCGATGGTGCAGGGGCTTTGGTTTTAGAGGCGAGCAGTGACCCCGGTATTCTTTCTTGCGATGTGTGTTCAGATGGACGCGAGGGTTTGGATATGTTGTCTTTGGGGAATTATCCAAACAATACTTTGAAAATGCAGGGTAACAGTGTTTTCCGGATGGCGGTGAATATGCTAGATCAAGTCGCATTATCCGCTTTGAATGCGAATGGATTAGTGCCAAGTGATATCGATTGGTTGATTCCGCATCAGGCAAACATTCGTATTATTGAAGCCGCCGCTTCAAAGCTCAATGTCTCCATGGATCGTGTGGTATTGACTCTCCATGAACAAGGCAATACCTCAGCTGCCTCTATTCCTCTGGCTTTAGATGCTGCCTTTCGGGATGGTAGAATTGTCTCCAAGCAACATATATTATTGGAGTCTTTTGGAGGGGGCTTAACGTGGGGTACGGCGATTATTAAGGTTTAGTGGGACCGGTTCATGTTGTGTTGGTGTGACTTTTTTTAGTCTCAGGTCGACTTAGACTAAAAGTCACACCAACACAACATGAACCGGTCCCATAAGAGGTTTGAAATGGTGAAAAAAACAGCATTAGTATTTCCAGGACAGGGCTCTCAAAAATTGGGAATGCTTTCTGCATTCAGAGAAAATGCAGTGGTTTTGAACACTTTTCTGGAAGCCAGTGAAAGCTTAGGGTATGATCTATGGTCCTTGATACAAAATGGGCCCGAGCAAAAATTAAATTTGACAGAATATACTCAACCCGCAATATTAACGGCCTCTGTGGCACTATTTCGCTATTGGCAGGAAAGTGAACATGGATTGCAGACTAAACAGTCTTTGTCTTATTTAGCAGGACATAGTTTAGGAGAATATTCGGCATTAGTGTATGCACAAGCCTTAACATTTAGTGCTGCAGTTAAGTTGGTTAGTTTGCGTGGCAGATTAATGCAAGAAGCCGTCCCAACAGGAGGGGGTGGCATGGCAGTAATTCTGGGTTTGAATGACGAGCAAGTAAGGGCTTTGTGTCAAAAAGTATCAACAGATACAGATAAGGCATTTGCCGTGAATTATAATTGCCCATTACAAGTGGTGATTGCAGGGACAAATGCTGCAGTGCAAAGCGCAATAGAAGAAGCAAAAAGTTTAGGCGCAAAGCGAGCCGTCTTATTGGCCATGAGTGTTCCATCCCATTGTGATTTAATGCGACCGGCAGCTGAAAAATTTATTGAGGCACTAGAGAAAGTGAAATTTAATAAACCCAAAATATCTATTTTGCATAATGTAGATTTATGTGAACATCAAGACGAAGCAGAGATCCGTCAAGCCTTGATGCAACAATTATTTTATCCCGTTCGCTGGAGTGAAACCATTCAAAAAATGGAAGATCTCGGTGTGAACACTATTTTTGAATGTGGACCAGGCAGTGTATTATCAGGTTTAAATCGGCGAATTGTTCCCAACTTACAGTGTGAAGTCTTGCCTCAAGAGGAGGTTGTATGTCCATAAATGGTAAATTAGCCTTAGTGACGGGTGCTTCTCGAGGCATTGGTCATGCCATTGCTATCACATTAGGCAAAGAGGATGCCACTATTGTGGGTACGGCAACCACTGAAGAAGGCGCATTGAAAATCACTGAAGATTTAAAGGCTAGGGGCCTTAAAGGTTTTGGGATTGTCATGAATATTATGGATGAAAAAAGTATCGGGGAAGGGCTGGCAAAGATAACAAACCTCGCGGGTTCTCCTAATATTCTGGTCAATAATGCAGGGATAACAGCAGATAACCTTTTTTTGCGGATGCGCGAAAATGAATGGTCTGATGTGCTTGCCGCCGACATAACCGGCCCATTTCGTCTGATCCAAGCCTGTATCCGTTCAATGATGAAGGATCGATGGGGCCGTATTGTGAATATCAGTTCTGTGGTAGCTTCTACAGGAAATGCAGGGCAAGCAAACTACGCAGCCGCTAAAGCGGGCTTGATTGGACTAACAAAATCTATTGCTCGAGAACTGGGATCTCGTGGAATCACGGCAAACGTTGTTTCACCAGGGTTTATTGATACAGACATGACTCGTGTTTTATCAGAAGATCAACGTAACAAATTATTGGAACAAATTCCTTTAATGCGAATGGGAGATGCTAACGATGTGGCGGAGGCCGTTTTGTATTTAGCAAAAGCCTCGTATGTAACGGGAGAAACATTGCATGTTAATGGCGGTATGTATATGTGTTAGTTAGATATTTGCATGAATAGTCAATTGTTGTATATGAAGGGTATAGAAAATAGGTTGATTAGGGTTGCAACTAATCATGCACTCCATATAATGCAGTACATAGATTTTTAGAAGGTTTTATTTACAGTTAGGAGTTTAGTTAAATGACTAAAATTGAAGAGCGTGTCAAAAAAATCATTGCCGAGCAGTTGGATGTCGATGAAAGTAAATTAGTTCCAGAAGCTTCTTTTGTGGAAGATTTAGGTGCTGATTCTTTAGATACGGTAGAGCTTGTCATGGCACTTGAAGAGCAATTTGGAACCGAAATTCCTGATGAAGACGCTCAAAGAATCATTACGGTTAAAGATGCAATTGATTATGTTGCCTCGAGAACCGTGGAGCAAAGTTAAGTCAAAGGTCCAAAGATACAATGATGAGGTGTGATGTGTCAAAACGACGGGTGGTAATAACAGGCGCAGGTATGATATCTCCACTGGGAAACCAAGCGGAAAAATCCTGGCAGAATGCTGTGGCCGGAAAAAGTGGTATTCGTCTTATCGAAGGTTTTGACATGTCAGATTTCACGACAAAATTTGCAGGTATCATTGAAAATTTTGATCCCACCTCAGTGATGTCTGCTAAAGAAGCGCGTAAATGCGATGTATTCGTGCAATATGGTGTCGCTGCAGCCACTGAAGCTGTCAAACATTCCGGTTTAATGGAAATGCCGCATCTGGATCTCGATCGAGTAGGGGTATCCATCGGTTCTGGGATTGGAGGTATCGGGACGATAGAATTAAATCAGGGGGTTTTAAGCCAATCAGGTCCAAAACGCATTTCTCCCTTTTTTATTCCAGGTTCCATTATCAACATGGTTTCCGGCCATGTGTCGATCAATCATGGTTTTAAAGGACCTAATTTAGCGGTTGCCACTGCCTGTACCACCGGTACCCATAGTATTGGTTTAGCATTTCGTTGCATTCAACATGGTGATGCAGATGTCATGGTAGCAGGGGGAGCAGAATATGCTAGTACGCCTTTGGGTATTGCAGGTTTTGCTGCAGCAAGAGCCCTATCTACGCGCAACGAAAATCCTGAAGCTGCCAGTCGTCCTTGGGATAGAAATCGGGATGGATTTGTATTGGGTGACGGTGCTGGCGTACTCATGTTGGAAGAATTAGAGCATGCAAAAAAACGAGGCGCAGTTATTATTGCAGAAGTCATAGGGTTTGGTATGAGCAGTGATGCTTTCCACATCACCCGTCCTTCCGGTATCGGTGCCGTGACTTCCATGAAAAATGCGATGCGTGATGCAAAAGTTTCACCCAGTGATATCGATTATATCAATGCGCATGGGACTTCAACCCCGGCTGGTGACTTAGAGGAAGCAAGAGCTATTAAAACCGCCTTAAATGAGGCAGCGAAAACAGTTGCCGTTAGTTCTACTAAATCAATGACAGGTCATTTATTGGGGGCGGCAGGCGCAGTTGAAGCTATTTATACGGCTTTTGCCATACGTGATCAAGTAGCACCTCCTACTATTAATTTAGATGAGCCAGATGAAGAATGTGATTTAGATTTTGTGCCGCATCAGGCTAAGCCAATAAATATTGAGTTTGCAATGTCAAATTCCTTTGGGTTTGGCGGCACCAATGGTACTTTAGTTCTAAAACGTTTCAGTGAATAATTCAATGTACGCTTCGCGATGGTAAAAATCCTTCGAAAATTGATCCTTACCTTCATTTTGATCCTGCTGATAGGATCTGCATTCTGTGCCTATTACTTAATGCAACAAATGACAGAGTCACCTTTATCCATCCAACCTTCTGGTTATGTTTTACTAGTAACACCGGGTATGCCTACTCAGAAAATAGCCGATCGCATGGCCAAAGACGGAATATTATCTAATCCAAGTCTTTTTACCTGGTGGGTTTTTATAACCAATGCTCGTGCCCAATTAAAAGCGGGTGAATATTTTATTAAGGAGGGGAGTACGGCCCAGGATGTGATTCAATTGCTTACTTCTGGCAAAGTAATGCAACATTCCCTCACCATCGTTGAGGGATGGAATTTTGAAACCTTAATGCAGATGCTGCATGAGTCCCCATATATAAAACATACCTTAGTGGGATTAAAGCCTCAAGAAATCATGGCAAAACTAGGACATGCAGATAAGCATCCAGAAGGACATTTTTTTCCCGATACTTACTATTTCCCATTAGGAACGACGGATCTTGCTTTTTTACAAAGAGCTTATAATATCATGCAAGAGAAGCTTATGAAGGCATGGGAAAAACGGGGTTCAGTGTTGGCAGTGAATAACCCCTATCAGATATTAATTCTAGCTTCTATCATTGAAAAAGAATCTTGTCATTTTGATGAATACAAAGAAATTTCTGGAGTATTTCATCGTCGTTTACTGCGTGGCATGCCTTTGCAAGCTGATCCCACTGTAATTTATGGCGCGGGTAAAGCTTACACGGGAACTATTACCACAGAATTGTTAAAGCTACAAAATCCATATAATACCTATGTGAATACAGGACTACCTCCCACTCCGATTGCAATGCCCAGTGAAAAAGCAATTTTAGCTGCGCTTCAACCCAAAAATGGCGACAGTTTATATTTTGTATCCAGAGGAAACTGTAAGGGACATATTTTCTCCAAAACCTTAGAAGAACATCAAGCAGCTGTTAATCATTATCGGCGTATCCTGCTAAGTCAACAGAAAATAGAAAAACAAAAGCTAAAAACACAGGAAAAGTCAGGATATCAAAATCAGCACACGCCATTCAATGCTGCGCGGAACATGGCTATTCAACTACAACCTTCGGAAGCATTGCAATTAGAGCATTCACCAGCGTTTCGACTTAAACTACTGCCTTTGCCAGAATTGCAGCTCAATCTTATTCCTTTATTACGATTCCAATTTTTCTTGGAACTTGAACAGCCTAAAAGCCTCTATGCGGCAGAGAATACATAAAAGTATGAAAAATATGTTTATTAGTTTTGAGGGCATCGAAGGATTAGGAAAAACCACCCATTTGAAACGATTGGCTGAATGGTTACAGCAAAAAGCGATAGATGTTGTGATAACCCGAGAGCCTGGTGGTACACCCATGGGTGAAGAAATTAGAGATGTGCTACTTGCACATCGACATGAAATTGTTGCTCCTAAGACAGAATTGTTGCTGATGTTTGCTGCTCGTGCTCAGCATGTTGCTACCATTATCCAACCTGCACTAAAACGAGGAGCTTGGGTATTATGCGATCGTTTCACCGATGCGAGTTTCGCCTACCAAGGCGGGGGCAGAGGCATGGACTTACAAAAAATAAAAGCATTGGAAACTTGGGTCTTGGAACAATTTGAGCCCGATTTAACTTTTCTCTTCGATGCAGAGCCCAGTATTGGATTAGAAAGAATCAAGGGGCGTGATGGACACCCCGATCGTTTTGAACTTGAAAAAATAGAATTTTTTGAGCGCGTGCGTTCGGTTTATAAAACGAGAGCCGAGCAAAATCCCAAACGTTTTAGGATTATTGATGCTTCAAAACCTTTGGAAGAAGTTTGGAAAGAGGTGAGGACTATTATTGATGCATGGCTAGAAGCCAAAATAGGTATGAATACTTGAATAATCATCCATCGACATATCAATATTGGCCAAAAACGGGCGCTATTCTTTGGGTTGGAAATCTACAAAATACAGTAGAGGAAAGTGAATGTTATCAATTTGCTTATGAATTGCTCTGTGAAGATTCAATCAGAAGTGGGCCATTATTAAAAGCAAATAGTCATCCCGATTTTTATCGTGTGGAACCTTTAGAAAAAAATCATGCGATAAAGATTGATCAAGTGCGAGGTTTAATCGATTGGGTACAAGCTAAACCCCAGATTGCAGCTCGCAAAGTAGCCTTTATTTATCCTGCTGAAGCGATGAATTTGCAGGCTGCCAATGCCTTGTTAAAAACTCTAGAAGAAGTAGCAGTCGATACCTTATTTATATTAGTTTCCATAAAACCGCATACTTTGCCAGCAACGATTTTAAGCCGCTGTCATAGAGTTCGATCCAACAGCACTGGCAGTTCTCAAAATCTATGTGAAGTAGATATTCAAGTATCGTTGCAAGAGAAGGTAGCACAGGATTTGCAATTGTTAGCATTGAAACAAATAGAACCAGTTGCCTTGGCTGCTCTTTGGTTAAAAGAAGATGTTGATCGTTTATTGTTTTGTTTGATGGTGGTTTTGAATGGGCAAATTTGTCAGCTAACCCAAAAATGGGGGAGGGAGGGGAACAAATCGGAGAATAAGATAGAAAATAGGGTAAAAGCTCAATCTGCTTTTTATTTTTTAGATGCAGTCTATGAAACGAGGCGTTCATTGCATGAACATAGTCAACTCAACACGCAATTAATGCTTGAGGCATTGCTGATTCAATATTATACTCAAACTTGAGCCTAGTGCGTGAACAGTTACGTTGAGGGTTCAATAATATGGACGTTTCACGGTAATGCGTGAAGGGTTGTACGTGAAGAGTAATACGTGAGCAGTTGCAGTTTGTATCGCGAAGGGAGTAGTAGTATGCGAAGTTTATTCAAAAATAATATCTTGAAACATAATATCTTGAAAAATAATATTTTAATACTTTCTTATTTAATTCTTACCCTTCTAAGTCTAACCCTTGCCCCTTTTAAAGCCTTTGCTTGGGATTACATGGATATTAATAATTATTACTGCCAACCTTATCTAGGTATTGATGCTCAATGGCGTTATACACAGCCGGTCAATGGTTTTGGAAGTAACTTATTTAAAAGACATTATCTTCAAGGTAATCTTTATTTTGGCTTGAAACTTTGCGATTATTTAGGTGTTGAGCTTGGTTATGAAATGACACCTACTCGAACCAAAACCTCTACCCTTAATGGTGGGGAACTTTCATTGGGCGTTCCTGTGACGGACCCACCTGAAGTTCATTTAAGTAAAAGTAGAATTAAAGGCTGGCATGTTGGACTGATGGGATTTTATCCGGTTTGCAACTTCTTAGGTAATAGTTTATTTAGAAATCCCGTTGAATTGCTTGCCTACGTTGGAACTATTCGATCACATTGTTATTATCAAGATGTACAGGTTTTGGAAGGCTCAGGCCCTGTTAATATTAATAATTTTACGAGAACTTTTGATCAAACGCGATCTCTATTAAGACTGGGGCTAGGGGCGCAATATACTTATTGCACCAGCGGTGTTCGGTTTATGATAGGCTATGAATCAACAAAACAATTTAATAATGTCAGCTCGCAAGAGTTTGCATTATCGAGTCCAAAACGTTTAAAACTTAAAGATTCATGGTTTATTAGTCTTGGAATGTTTGTAACAATTCCATAGGACCTATGGAGTAGTTGATACAAATAACATTGGACGTTCTAGGATAGTGCCTGAACATTTACGAGTTTTTCAATATACGAGTCGCTTCTAGGTGATTCTAGTTTGTCTAGCTCTTTCACGTGCCATGGCATCTTGTGCACCCACTATCTTGCCTGTATTATGCGCAGCCGCAAGTTCTTCTTGTTTTTTCTTTTGTTCTTCCTGTTGACTTTTTAATAGAGCGGCTAAATCCATATTTCTTTGTGTGATAATGGCATTTTGTTCATTAAGTCGTTGTTCTGCTATCGTTTTCTCTTTTTGGAGTCTTTCTATTTTTTGCTGTGAACTTTCATCACCTATTTTAGCATTGTTGCTTGTTTGTACTGGAGTAGATGCAGAATTGTTGGGGTTTTGGCAGTGACTCTGTGCATTAGCAATATTTTCATTCATTGTGATGATACTGTCGGTATAGAGTTTAATTAGTGTGGATTTGCCAGCAGTTTTGGCTAACGCCAATTTATTATTAAATTCAAATAACATATTTTTGCAATGAACAATATGATCAATAATTTCCTGGTTGTCTTCATCAGCATGCTTCTTATCATAGATTGATTTTGAATGCTGAACTGCATTTTGTTTTGAGTCATTACCTGTTGATGCTGCTGCAGGCAAGCCTGCTGTAATAGCTAAAATACCAACAGCGGTGACTCTTGTAGAACTTCCTATTGCATTAATATTGATAGGAGGGACACCGTGTATCATACTGCGTGAAGTATTATGTGATTGGGCAGTAGGGGAATTCTCACCAGAAGAGCCCGAACTGGAATCTGCATTGGGCTTAGGGATTGTACTCGCAGCTGCAGTGATTAACATTGGATTGGGACTTGGTGAAGGATGCGGGCCTCTTAAGGGAGCGGATGTGCTAGCAGCAGGGACCATGGGTACTACTGGGTCAATAGCGATAGGGATAAGGGAATCAGTGGCGCGTTGGTAATATTCGTGTCTTCCGGGAACGGGTATGTTCTCTGGTGGTTTTTCTCCATCTAATACATGTACAAAAGTATAACTTGGGCTTCCACTGAAAGGAGATGCCTCAATATTCGGACTCGCTCTGCTGATATTTAAATCCATACTATCTGACAAGGATTTTGCTCCAGCATTTGCACTTACAGCGGAGATAGCCCCTGCAGCAGCTGCTATATCTGAATCAGATTTGGTTTTTGTATCAAGAGAAATAGGATTTGTATTTATACTTCCACTACCTGCAGCGGCTACAGCCGCTATTGCAGCCGTTTTTGTCGTTGCTGCCGGTAATATAGGCGAAGCACCGCCAACAGCGATAGGACCACCGGGGCCACCAGGGATAGTTATACTGGGCGATATATTGACATAACTATCTCGTGCAGAACCCATAGGAGAACTCCCTTCGGATCCTGATCCGGTACTTAAGGCTCTGTTGGAGGAGAGTGATGTAGGATTATCTGTTACATGCCATTCACCTCCCATTGAAGCGACAGAACTTCGTCTTTTGGTAGGATCGATCATGTCTGTATGCAGCATAGGATTTGTTTGTATTGCTGCCGCAGCGGCAGTTGCGGCTGAGGTAGAGAGGGTGCCTGTTGGGGAACCCGAATTCCCAACTTTATTAGGAGTTACTCCTCCCGAGATGACTTGCGCAGGTGGTCGTGTGGTAGGTGCAACCCCGCCACCGGTACCAGCTGCTGCCACTTTATTTGAATTATTAACACTAACCTGAACAGGAGTGCTAGCGGCTGCAAGCAATGCAGCAGAAACTGCAGTTGCGGTGACAGTGTCTTTTCCTGATTTAGGATGAAGTGGTGGTGTATGGCTTGTACCATCGGTTGAAAGTGGATTTATTATATGCGAAGCGAGATTGGGGGTATGTGCGGTAACACTGGGCGGGGGAGAAATACGTGCCCCCCTTTCAGATGAGAGAGGTGAAATATCTTTGCCTGTGGGATCAACCATAACATAAGATGAACCGGAACCGCCGCTGCTCGCAGGGGAGGTGGAAGCAGCGCCATCTGCTTTAACTTTTTGGCCTTGGCCGACATTCGCTGAAATTAAAATGGGAGAGCTTCCCGTGGAATGCGGATCGCTGGCACTACCCACATTTACATTAGGTTTAGCCGCAGCAGATGGGGTTATGATGGGACTCACATTGACTGGAGAGCCACCAACAGCATCCGTATTTAATGACCTTCTTGCAGAATTAACAGTTCCATCCGTATTTAAATCAGGGTTAGGATTTAAAGGAGCAGCAGCGCCACTCTCTTTGGCATCAGTATTGATTTTGCTTACAACATCTGTTTTATTAACTGACATATTCCTACTCCTTTAGTGAATATACAACTTATATCGAAACATTATGCAAAATATCTTTTGTAAAAATCAAGAGTAATACTGACTATATGGTAGTAATAAAGTAATTATTTAAATAACTAATTGAACTTCGACTCCATCACAGATATACTGCCTTTGAACCAGGACAATGCGATCAATCAATCTAGAAAGGGGTTCTATTTTGTCTATATTGCTGAAAAATACATCATCTATTCAAACCTATCATCGTTTACTTAAAATGGCTGTTCCTTATTGGTGGGCCCTTGCTCTTGGTATCTTAGGAAATGCTTTAATTGCAGCCTCAGACGGATGTCTAACATATTATTTTAAACCCCTAATCGAAAAAGGCTTTATTGAGCGTGACGAAATATTTATTTTTTGGATCCCCATTGTGATTATCACATTTTTTATTGCGCGGGGCGGCGCATATTTTCTAGCCAGTTATTTTATGTCTTGGGTTGGAAGAAGTGTGGTTCGAGATTTTCGACAAAAAATGATTGCGCATATGATGAAATTACCGGCAGCCTTTTATGATCAAAAAACCTTAGGAGAATTGGTTTCAAAAATCAATTATGATACCGATCAAGTCGCGGGGGCTATTTGTGAAGCAATTACCAGTACGATTCGCGGCATATTAACGACTATCTCATTGATCATTGTCATGTATAATTTGAATGCCAGAATTACTTTGTTGTTAATGATTGGCATCCCCATTTTAGCTGTTTATATCAATAAAATATCACGTAAAATGCGCAGTCATAGTAGTCATATTCAAATGACGATGGGTCGAGTAACCCATGTGGCGGGAGAAGTTATTGGCGGTTATAAAGTCATTCGCAGTTTTGGCGGGATGGAGTATGAAGTCAAACGCTTTGCAGACGTTGCAGCAGCAAACTGGATGCAGGAAATGAAAATGACATCGACTTCTGCTTCCAGTGTTACTGTTATGCAATTGATTGGTGTTTGTGGATTAGCTGCTTTCTTATTTTTAGCGACTTTACAACCCGGTAATGTTTGGGGAACCTCCATGACAGCCGGAACTTTTGTGGCTATGGCAACTGCCATTTTAGGCTTGTTGCGTCCCATAAAACAAGTTGCAGTCGTCAATAGCACCTTGCAACGTGGTTTAGCAGGGGCTAGGAGTATTTTTGATTTATTGGATGAAATACCAGAATCGAATACCGGGACGCTTCGTCTTAATCGTGCTCGGGGTGAACTATGTTTTAAGAATGTTCAATTTCGCTATACCAGCGATCATGCCAAAAAAGAGTGGATTCTGAAAGATATTCATTTTAAGGTTAATCCCGGAGAAACCGTTGCTTTGGTAGGACGTTCCGGTAGTGGTAAATCAACTTTAGTGTCATTATTGCCCCGTTTTTATGACTGTGGTGAAGGACAAATTACTTTGGATGGTCACAACATTCAAGATATTTATTTAGAAGATTTAAGAAAGCAAATTGCCATGGTAACACAACAGGTTATTTTATTTAACGACACGATTAGAAATAATATTGCTTATGGCGATATGCGCAATGCGAGCTATGAAGAGGTTTATCGCGCAGCAGAATTAGCCCATGCACTCGAATTTATTGAAAAACTTCCTAAAGGTCTCGATACCGAAATCGGAGAAAATGGAGTACGCTTATCAGGTGGGCAACGTCAACGTATTGCGATAGCTAGAGCCATTTTAAAAGATGCACCTATTCTTATTTTAGATGAGGCTACCTCCGCTCTCGATACGGAATCGGAATATCACATACAAGCAGCGCTTGAAACATTGATGCAAAATCGAACAACATTAGTGATTGCACATCGCTTATCAACCATCGAGCGCGCCAGTAAACTATTGGTTTTACATGAAGGACGTGTGGTTGAAACAGGTACGCATAATGAATTAATCGCTAAGAATGGCCGTTATGCTGCATTGCATCGTGCTCAATATAATGAAAATAGTATTGAACCGGAATTTTCGTAAACCTTATGCGAAAGTTAACAGGTGGTATACAAAATTTCTGGTATCAATCGAGCTTAAGTCCCGTTCTTTGGCCTTTCATTCCTTTATCTCTTTTGTATCAAGCCATCATAGCTTGTAGAAAGTTATTATATAAAACCGGTATATTAGCACAGCGGTCATTTTCAATCCCTATCATTATCATTGGCAATATTACCGTGGGTGGAACCGGAAAAACACCTTTGGTGATTCATACTGTAAAGATTTTAAAACAGCATGGGTTTCGTCCCGGTGTTGTATCGCGTGGGTATGGTGGTTATCATTCAAAGACAAATGCAAAGCCTCTTTGGGTTTATGCCAATAGCGATCCTAAATTAGTTGGCGATGAGCCTTTACTACTAGCAAGACGTTTATTTTGCCCCATTGTAATTGCTGCAGATCGTATTAAAGCAGTACAAAATTTATTGGATTCTGGACAAGTGGATGTGGTGATAGCAGATGATGGTTTACAACATGAAGCCTTGCAGAGGGATATCGAAGTTGTTGTCATTGATGGCAAAAAACGCTTGGGGAATGGTTGGTGTTTACCCATTGGGCCCCTAAGAGAATCCAGTAAAAGATTAAATGCTGTCGATTTTATTGTTTGCAATGATCCACAGAGTTTTAATAATGATACTGAATACGATATGGAACTCCGCCCAAGGGTATTAGTCAATGGTTTGGATAAAAGCCAACAACAGAGCATTCATTTTTTTCAGGGACAAACGGTTCATGCCTTAGCAGGTATTGGATTTCCCGAACGATTTTTTGATTTACTGAAAAAATATGGTTTAAAAGTCCTCACACATCCTTTTCCTGATCATTATCAGTTTCAGAAAGAGGACATTGAATTTAATGATACACTGCCGATATTACTAACTGAAAAAGATGCGGTAAAATGTAGTGAATTTATGAATTCAAAACATTGGGTGCTGTCTGTGGATGCTGCGGTAAACCCTTTATTTGATATGAGATTATTAAAGCGTTTAGAGGAATGGCATCAGGAGAAATTGAATAGCCATTTGGTTTAGGATGAGATATTCATGGAGTTTTTATGGATAAAAGATTGTTAGATATTTTAGTATGCCCTATTTGCAAAGGGCCTTTATTGTATCGGCGCGAAGAAAAAGAGTTGGTTTGTCGCTTTGATAGATTGGGTTATCCCATTCGAGAAGAGATCCCGGTGATGTTAGAACATGAGGCTCGAAAAATAACCAGTGAAGAATTGGAAGCACTTAAATAATGAAGGCAGTGATGCAAGAAGTAACAAAAGAATTTCATATTATTATTCCAGCTCGATTTGCATCGACTCGACTGCCCGGTAAACCTTTATTGGAAATAAAAGGAAAAACTCTGATTCAACGGGTTTATGAGCGCGCTTTGCAATGTCAAGCAACTTCAGTGAGTATTGCAACCGATGATGAGCGGATTGCAGTTTGTGCCGAAAGTTTTGGTGCTAAAGTATGTATGACAAATAGGGAGCATCCTACAGGAACGGATCGTTTAGCCGAAGCTTCAGAATTGTTAGGATTGTCTGATAATGATATTGTCGTTAATTTTCAAGGAGATGAACCTTTATTGCCCGCTTCAGCTGTTCATTTAGCCGTAAAGGCGATGTTTAATAATACCAATGCCTCGATGGCAACGCTTTGTACGCCAATCCTAAATTATGAAACCGTTTTAAACCCTAATGTTGTTAAAGTAGTGCTGGATCATAAAGGTTTTGCCCTTTATTTTAGCCGGGCTCCCATTCCCTTCGATAGAGCCAGGTTAGAGGGTTCTAGTACTATTAGCGCTTCAGCCAATCAATACTATTTTCATCACCTAGGACTCTATGCCTATCGTGTGAGTACCCTAAAAAAATATTATGCTTGGGAACCTTCATTATTAGAAACTACAGAACGTTTAGAGCAATTACGTTTCCTGTATCATGGCGAAAAAATTCACGTGTCTTGTATTGAAGATCCTCTACCGCCCGGGGTAGATACAGAAGCAGATTTAAAAAGAATTATTGCAATATTTGAACGAGAATCGGATCTCGTTAAATAAAGGGATAAACGAGATCCGAGTATAAGTGCTTACCCTATTCGTCTTGGATTATTTGCCGGTGGCTGATCTGGATTGTTTTCATTAGCTGCTCTCTGTTCCTCAATATGGATATTTTCTACATCCATAGGCGCTGCCTGATTGGCTGCATTTTGCTGATTAACATTTGGTTGTGGTTGATTGACATTAGCATTTGCGATAGGTGCTTGAGCAAATGCAATGACGGCAGCATGACTAACGCGATTGGGTTGATTGTTTGGTAATTGGGCAATGGCAGCTTTAAAGGCAGTCTCGAAATTTCCTCTTTTTGGAAGTGTCATAGTGAATCTCCTACTTAGTAAAATATTTTAAAGCAATAAGGTTGCCTTTTTTTTGAAAATATTACAACTGGTTATTTAATCAGAAGTATCTTTATCCGATGATTTATGATCATGAGAAGGATTAAGTGAGATAATTAAATCAGGTTCATTCGATTGCTGCACAGGGTTTTGAATAAAACTAGAATGCGGTGGATCATTCTGTGGTCTTGAACCTGGTTGCACACGATTTTCTTTTTGATGATGACCAGCATGACGTCGTCTATGAAACCCGTGGCCACGACCCTGACGATGTCTTTCTTGGCGTGGACGTTCACGTTCTTGCCCATCTTGTCCCGTTTGATTCGTAGTTTCGTCTTGAATATTCTGCGTTCTGTTTTCATAGGATGCATGTCTATCAGGTACGGATTGATGATGTTCGTTATGTCTTGGTTCAGGATATTGTCCGGAATCCTGCTGTTCTACAAAGTGTTCAATATTTCGCTCTGAATAATGTGCAGAATCATGGTTAACAGCTTGTTCAGCTTGTTTCTTTTCAGCTTGCTTATAACCCGAATGTTTATGTTGATCATATCCTCGCTCATCTATTTCATTATGGATAGGAAATTGTTCAGAATTCTTTTCAGAAAAGTTAGTTTCTTCTCTATTGTAATCTCGCTTTTGAGTCATTTGAGAATGTTGATGCATTTGATTAGGATGACTGGTTTGGCCAGACCCTTCCGTAGATGGATCAGAATAGCCAGGTTTAAAAGGTTGTCTGGATTGTGGTGATTGTCCATGTATAGGTTGTCTTCGTTTTTTATTTTGCCCACGGTTACGTCCCCATTTTGGAGGACGTCGATTATCTCTTGGACCCTGTTGTCCCTGTCCTGGAGAGCGCATTGGTCGACTGGGGGTATGAGGTAGAGCTTCAGGAAGTGGCGGAAGTTCTATAGTAGATTCTTCTTCCTCTTTAAAAAACGTGCTCCATAAACGTTTTATAATGCCCTGTTCTCCAGGGGTTTTAGTAAAATTGCTTTGCGAAGCTTGCATTTGTGAAGATGAGGATGAAGGCGCTGGAATAGCAGGCAAAAGACCTTTCACTGCGGGTTCTACAGCAACAATAGCACGAGTAGCATGAGCTTCAAAAGGCTTATGTTCAGTTTTGCTGATGAGCGAGTAGCTGAATGGATCAGTAACACGGGTTGCTACTTCCTCAATTCTTATTCGTTGTACACGATAATGTGGGCTTTGAAGATCAGGATTTGGAATAATAATAATTTTTACTCGATGACGTTTTTCTAGATGTAATAAATTCTGACGTTTTTCATTCATTAAATAAGTAGAGATATCAATGGGGAGTTCAGCTTGCACCTCAGCAGTATTGTCCTTGATTGCTTCCTCTTCCAATACTCGCAAGACAATAAGGGATTGAGAATCAACACTACGGATGCTGCCTTGACCTTCACAACGCGGACACGTGAGTCTGGTTGCTTCACCAAGGACAGGTCGTAAACGTTGACGTGACATTTCTAATAAACCAAAACGAGAAATTCTGCCAATTTGGATTCTGGCTCTATCCATTTCTACCGCTTCACGTAAACGACTTTCAACCATTCTTTGGTTACGCAGTGACATCATATCGATAAAATCAATAACAATAAGACCGCCTAAATCTCGTAATCGCAATTGTCTTGCGATTTCATCTGCTGCTTCTAAATTAGTATGAAGTGCAGTTTCTTCAATATCTCCACCTTTAGTGGCTCTCGCGGAATTAATATCAATTGAAACTAAGGCTTCTGTATGGTCAATAACAAGTGCACCCCCCGATGATAATTGCACGGTGCGACGAAAAGCCGATTCAATTTGGCTTTCAATTTGATAACGATTAAAAAGAGGGATGGGATCCTGATATAGTTTTATGCGGGGGAGATATTCGGGTCGTACCATTTCAATATAGGTACAGATATTTCTGTAAACTTCAGGATCATCTACTAGAACATCATCGATATCGGGCCGGAGATAATCACGAATGGCACGACTTACGACATTACCTTCTTGATGAATTAAAGCAGGTGCCTGAAGAGGAATCGCTGCATCATGGATGGCTTTCCATTGGGAAGAAGAAAACTTAAATCCCATTGTAACTCTTCTAAACGTCGTCCTACCCCAGCGGTTCGGACAATAAGGCCCATACCTTCAGGAACATTTAAAGAGTTTAGAATGTCACGTAATTCTTCTCGATCTTCACCTTCAACACGGCGCGAAATGCCACCGGCTCTGGGATTATTGGGCATTAGGACTAAGTAACAGCCCGCCAGACTAATGAAAGTAGTAAGCGCAGCGCCCTTATTGCCACGTTCTTCTTTATCAATTTGGATAAGTAACTCACGTCCTTCAGGAAGCACTTCTTTAATGTTATGACGATTTAATTCTTCAACCCCCGCTCTTAATAAATATTCAGGCGTGACTTCTCTTAGGGGGAGGAACCCATGTCGTTCAGAACCATAATAGACAAAGAGAGCTTCAAGACTAGGTTCATATCGGATGATACGCCCTAAATAAATATTTCCCTTTTTTTGTTCGCGTCCAGAACTTTCGATATCAAGATCATAGAGCCATTGACCATCGACTAAAGCAACACGCAACTCCTCTGGCTGAGTTGCGTTGATTAACATTTTTTTTGGCATTTACTGTTACCATTTATATCCGTTGTTGACCTGTAGCATTACAGGCATAGTTAAAACCGTCCACACTCTCTATTTATCTCGATTCTATTCAGTTCAATAGGGGCTTTTGGCAAAGGTAAATTTTTTAACAAACCCTATGCAAGCCCACGAGGTGGTAAATTAGATTTTCATTTTATCAAAGTCTTTATCATAGTGCTAGAGCAAGAGCAAGTGTAGATGCACTTTTTGGGACCGGTTCGCATTGTGTTGGTGTGACTTTTAGTCTAAGTAGACCTGAGACTAAAAAAAGTCACACCAACACAATGCGAACCGGTCCCATTCTATGTTACACTGTTGACATGTTAAGTTCAGCTACTAAAACGCAGCTTACAAAATTCATTTTAGATATTTTTATTTTTTATATAATCTTATGCTTGCAATGGATATCAATATGACTGAAATCTCTAGAACATCTAGCCATAACAACGGCGCTTTTGAAGAGCTCCCAACTAACAGTCGGGAGATTCTTCAAACATCAAAAGCATCAAATGTAAAACATGTTTCGGTTGATCCAGAAATAGCTGGGCAGAGATTAGACAACTACCTTATTAATTTATTAAAAGGTTTACCTAAGACACGTATCTATCGAATTATCCGAAAAGGCGAAGTCCGGGTAAATAAGGGTCGAGTCAAGCCAGATTATCGAATTAAGGTGGGGGATAGTATTCGAATTCCTCCTGTACGATTGTCTAGTGATCCATTATCCACTGATCCCTTGACCTTTAACAAAACAGGGGCCAGCAAATTTTCTGCTCAATTCCACGAGAGACTCTTAGCAGAGATCTTATATGAAGATGAAGGACTTATTGTTTTAAATAAACCTTCAGGCATGGCAGTGCATGGGGGCAGTGGATTAAGTTTTGGCGTCATTGAAGCCCTAAGAATACTAAGGCCGGATTGTCTTCATTTAGAACTCGTACATCGTTTAGATCGTGAAACATCTGGCTGTTTAATGATAGCTAAAAAACGTTCTACTCTTAAATGGTTACATGAATTATTAAGATCAGGTCAAATTGAAAAACGCTATTGGGCTTTGGTGAAGGGCATTTGGCAGGGTGGAAAGGAAGTTAATCAAGCGCTGCAGAAAAATCAGCTTTCTTCTGGGGAACGTATGGTAAGGGTTAAAGCAGGGGGGCAAGAAGCTCTTACCTCTTTTAAAGTAATAAAAATTTATGAAGGTATTGAAACATATAAAGATATTGCAAAAGATATTGCAAAAGATATTGCAGACACTGCAAACAATGATGTCGCAAGAAATAAAGTAGGTCATTTACAAAAGAATAATCAAGAGAACAGCCAAGAAAAAAATAAACAGGGAACCAACCTATTTTGTGCAACTCTAATGGAAGCTAGTCCGATTACGGGCAGAACTCATCAAATTAGAGTGCATGCTGAGTTTGTTGGTAGTCCAGTAGCTGGGGATGAAAAATATGGAGATGTTCAATTTAATCGTGAGATGAAAAAATTGGGTTTATCTCGTTTATTTTTGCATGCAGTTTCGATTTCCATCCCATTGCCAAAAAGTCAAGGTTGTATAACAATTGAGGCTCCTTTAGAAAAGGGGTTATCACAAGTTTTAACTCATTTATCAGGAGAAGTATTCTATGGCAACCAATACCACAAACACCGATAATAATTCCCAATGGGAACGGCAAACCATACAAAGAGTATTACTAGAACATATCCGAGAGCAAAAGCGTGCTAGACGTTGGGGTATTTTCTTTAAATTAGTGATCATTGCTTTTGCTATTTATATTATTTCCTTATTTTTCGTGGGTGGCCAATCCAAGGATATCTCTCAAAGTTTAACGACTAGGGCGCATACCGCCTTAATTTATATCCATGGTGATATTATGGAAGATCAAGATGCCTCTGCAGAAAATATTCGTGGCGCATTGAAAACCGTTTATGAAAATAAATATGTGAAAGCGCTGGTATTACGAATAAATAGCCCTGGCGGAAGCCCTGTTCAATCTCGCCAGATATACGATGATATTATGCGTTATAAAGCCAAGTATCCGGGAATTAAGGTATATGCTGCAATCGAAGATATGGGAACCTCGGCTGCTTATTTAATTGCTTCCGCCGCAGATGAAATATATGCAGATAAAACCAGTTTGGTTGGATCAATTGGGGTTCGCATGGATTCCTTTGGTTTTGTAGATGCCATTCAAAAATTAGGAATAGAACGACGTCTTTATGCGGCGGGAAAACATAAAGGATTATTAGATCCCTTTCTACCCCGTAATCCAGAAGACGATGCATTTATTATGGAACAATTAAAGATCGTACATCAAGCCTTTATTGAAAATGTGCGCCAGGGGCGGGGAGATCGGTTAAAAGAAACCCCCGATATTTTTTCAGGATTATTTTGGACAGGTGATCAAGCTTTACAATTAGGACTGATAGATGCCTATGGCGACGCCAGTTACATTGCTCGCGAGATAGTGAAAGCGGATCTGGTAGATTATACCCCTTCAACAGGATTCCTAGATCGTTTAGCGAATCGTATTGGGGCATCTGCCGCTAAAACCATATTATTTAGCAATGGACATTTTGGAGTTAGATAGGATTTTAGTAATAATGAATTTTCTAATTCACTTAGGGATAGGATCATCACTGTGAATTTCGAACATCACCGCAGTCATCGCATTGGCTGGCTACGTGCCGCCGTTTTAGGAGCAAACGATGGCATTGTCTCGACTGCCAGTCTTATACTGGGGGTAGCAGCAGCACATGCTACTCGCGATGATATTGTTATCGCTGGCGTAGCAGGACTCGTTGCCGGTGCCATGTCTATGGCAGCGGGTGAATATGTATCTGTCAGCTCGCAATCAGATACCGAAAATGCGGATCTGGAACAAGAACGTACTGAACTTGAAAATAATTTGGAATTTGAACAAAAAGAACTGGCGAATATTTATGTTAATAGAGGCCTTACGCCGCAATTAGCTGAACAAGTGGCAAAACAATTAATGGATCATGATGCTTTGGGCGCACACGCAAGAGACGAACTGGGCATCTTTGAAGCCATTAAAGCACGACCACTACAAGCCGCTTTTGCTTCCGCATCATCATTTTTTGTGGGGGGAGCCTTACCCTTATTGGTTATCCTTTTGGTACCACTCACATGGTTAAATATTTCTGTTTCTGGTGCTTCTCTTATCTACCTTGCTTTGCTTGGGGGTCTTGCGGCCCACACAGGGGGAGCAAATATCTGGAAAGGCGCTGCTAGAGTCACATTTTGGGGTGCCTTGGCCATGATCCTCACATCAGCCATCGGTAATTTGGTGGGCAGGACGATTTAGGGGGCCACATCATCTAGGGGGCCATGTCGTTATTTGTTACAGCTTAAGCCCCTGGTAGCCTTCTGTGGCGGGATAGATGTCATGGCAAGGTAGATGTCAAAGGGTACATTTCCAAAAAATATGTTATTATCTCTCCTCCAGCGGCCCAATTCCCATTATCTACGCGCCCGTAGCTCAGCTGGATAGAGTATCTGGCTTCGAACCAGGTGGTCGGGAGTTCGAATCTCTCCGGGCGCGCCAAAATTCTTTATAAATATCAACGCCTTACAGAGCTAAACGGACTGTAACCTCTCGACGAAATTTTCGACTGTGTGGGTTTTGTGTACATAACTGGCCCATTTCCACATGACTATCCTCTCGGTTAGTCCGCAACAGAGTTAATGCAGGTCCTTGACGAGTGCGATCACAAACCTTATTTGCCGCTTCTATCAAGTTATGCAATTCTGCTGCTGAGTAGTGGGTAGTTATCCGTCCAGACTTATGTCCCAATAGATCTTGCCGATCTTCATAACTCACACCTGCAGCGCGTAAACGCCGACCAAATGTGTGTTTCAGATCGTGCACCCTTACTTGAGGTAAACCTGCAGCGATTCTAGCACGATTCCAAGCCGAATTATTCATTCTTGTGACAGGTTTACCCTTATATGAAAATACGTATTCCTGATTAATACCTCGTACTTGTTCTAGGATTGCTTTGGCAGCATCATTAAGTACAACTAAGCGATCTTCACCATTCTTTACCAATTGTTGTGCGCTTTCCTTGCTTAACAATATGGCTTGGAATAATAAATACACTTGTATTTAATTCCGGCACTCGTATTTCCCATTTCCATTTTAATTGACACACTTCTTGTTCACGACAACCAGTATTTACTTTAAAAATTGCCATTTGCCTTAAATGTTCAGGCAATTGATTAAATAATTGGATTTGTTCATCCCAAGAAAGTGGATATGGATCACGTGCATCATGAATTGGCAATAGTTTAATTTTGGATGCACTTTGCAATCCAAGTTAAACCATTTTCATCAATCCACTGATTGGCTGCCAAATTTAAAATGTGCCTTACAACTTCTAAAGCATTATTGATCGTCTTTGTTTTACGACCCAATGTTTGCCTAGCTTTTATAAAAGGCATCAATGTACCGTTATGCACTTGTTCCAATGTCAAATCACCTATATAACGTTACAAACTAATTTAAGGTGATCCGCGTCATGAATAATACTCGCCTTGTGTTGATTCTCAAGTAAGTATTTTGTTGCTGCTTCTTTAAAGGTCCTTTTAGGCCTTACACCATAAATTTTAGCTTGTCTTATTTCCTCGACACGTCTTGCGAGGATAGCTTTCGGCTTCGCTGAGTGACTCTGTGCCAGTGCTTTCTCGAAGGCGGTGTCCGAGGACCCGTTTTTGGATATGCCAGATGTTGACCGCGTTTAAGCGAATCCTGGCGTTCGTTTACGTCCCATAGTTCCATACTCCTCGATTGGTAACTGACGGACGCCCGCTACGGTATTTATATTGTCTACCCAGGCGTCCAAATCAAGTCTGTCGAAGGCGATTCCTTGTGTCCCGATTGGAATTTGCGTTAAATAGGGTCGAACTTCTTTATTGAATCGATTCCTATCCATACCCAAGTACCTGGGGGCATCTTTAAATCGAATAAGTCTAGGTAATAACTCACTCATGATTGTTTAACCTTTCTTTTGTCTTTATCTCTTCCCGCATGATAGTTACGTCTGGAGGAGCATTAATTCCGATTCGAGTTATTCCGTTGGAGTGGCCTAGTACGACTATTTGAATATCGTTGCCAATCCAAATAGATTGTCCCGGGCACCGTTGTAATATCAGCATGTTAATTTCCTCCACTTTCCTAGTCCTTCGAACGGCTTGATAAATATAAATTAGATAAGAAGACCGCCAAGGTGTTGTCATTTTATAGTTCAACTACTTACGAATTTATTAAAGCTTCAAATTTCAGGCAGAAAATGTAGGTTATTTGGCACCCAAGGCATTTGCTTGGGTAGATTTGCAGGATAGTTAAATAATTTAGATTCAGGAAAATTAGAATATCAGTTCAGTTTAGCTATTTGGCATTTTCGAGCTAGGAAAAGGAAAAAACCTTGAAGGAGACATACGCAATCATTCAACACATTGTGCTGAAATTTACATTAGACAATAGCCGCTATTAGACGGAATGTAATGCTATAGCGTTTTTAATGTTCGTAGTGGTTTGGTGATCTAACGCTATTAATAAAATCATTTTTAAACCTAATGCACTTTGTTTTCATTGATATAAAAATGGCAATTTAATTATTGCAGCCGAGTTTTAGGCTGAATTTTATTATCTCATTCTCTAGATGAATGAGATATAGGATTTCGAGCCAGGAATATGGAACTTCGTAGGGTTTCGGAATGTCTTTTGATGGGAAGAATAAACAGAAAGTCCGACATAGAGCTTTGCTTGAGGCCGTTCGGCTATGCGGGGGTGTAACTTCCTTTAGCAAATTGCTTAAAGTGAGCCGAAGTCGAGCGAGTAATTGGTGTAATCGGCCGGAGATTGAAATTCCTTATGAATATGTTGTATTAATCGAGCACTTAACCCATGTGAGTATTGAAAGACTATCCCCATTTACTGAAGCTGCAAATGAGGTTATTAGGCAACAACGTAGTATAAATAATAAATCCATGTTAATAAACATAGAATTAAACGAAGTCCTCATTAAAGACCATGCGTATTTAAGATATCTCAAGCGTGACCGGCCAATGATGATTGGTACTGATAGAGCATTAATTTCGGGCTTAATGCAGTTCGAGAACCATAAGGCTTCAGGTATTCGTAAGGTTTCAGTTTTGGTATTAGATATAGAATCCCTATTATTAGAGAAGCGAACAATCCAAGATATGAAGCTTGATCTATTAATTAGCGAAGAAGTAGAGATAGGTCTGCGTTTAGAGCATTTATTGGGTAATCGCCAGGGGCAAAGAAATGATTTGAACGGATTTCCTCCAAAAAATAGTATGACATTTCTTCCGATGTGGGAAGAGTTTCAGGGTCGCAGAGATGTTAAGATTTCTAAAACTATGGGTTACAGCACCAATACTTATTATCGTGCTAAACAAATATATTTACAGGGAAGCATAGAATTGATTGATGCTGTGGATCGAAAAGAAATTTCTATTTTTGCTGCGGGCCAAAAGATAAATGACACAAAAGACGTTGAAGCAAAAAAATGGGCAGGGCTGAGCTTAAATTAATAATTAAGAAATATAACTAATTTCTATATAACTTCTCCCCACATGGGGAGAAGTTATATGATTGAAAACTTAAAGAATATGCTTCCCCAGTTTCCTCCGAAAAACTCTATCTTTTGTATAATGAATAAATTAAAATTTGAAAAGTATCTATGTGTGTACAGAAGCTTTAGCTATGGAACTAGTAATTTATGGAAAGCCGATACAATACTTTGGAGCTCAGATTACCGCAAGATACTTATGCGGAACAGTTGGAAGTTATTAATGAAATAAATTTTACACGACGTGAAATCGATATTATTGCTTGCATTCTCAGCGGGAAATCAGCCAAACATATAGCTTCTTTCTTGTCTATCTCACCTAAAACAGTAGAAAATCATATTCGCAATGTAATGTTGAAAACCGGCTGTAAAACACAACCAGCGGTTATTGATTTGGTTGAGAAAAGCCACCAGTTTCCATTGATAAAGAATCATTATTCAAGTCTATTAGTACAATACAGCTTTACATCAGAACTAAAGAATATCTCAAAAATAGTAACTAAAAAGTTAAATTGCTTTATTCTTTATAATAAAGCATTAAAGAACGTAGCGCAGTTTTTTAGCTATTTTGTAAATGATTTACAAATTGCTGGAATTAATACTTTTGTTGAGAATACTAAAAAAAATGAGTTTGGCCTCTATTTGCCAGACAACGTCAAGCACTCCACAATCAATACAATTCTTTACCATTTAGAACCAGAGCAAGTAGAAAATTTAGATCTCAAAGAGATAACTCAATTTACACAGCAGCATTCATGTCGTTTTATTTTTATAATGATTGCGAAGAGCTCAGCGAAAATGGCGCCTCAAAAATTATCCAACTTCGAAACTATTGTGTTGCAAGAACTCAAGGATTATTACTTTTTTATTTTTGAAGTATTAAAGAAGTTGCTGTCACCCTTGGAGGTGCAAGAAAATATTTCAACATTCGAACAGCAATATAAAATATTTTCTGAATCTGGCTCTACGCATATAAAGCAAGAGGAAATTAAAGCGCCGATAATTCATGATGCAAAAAATATGCCTTTAAATGTCTCGAATAAGCAAAATATTTTGTTGGTTTCTCTTGGAATAATATGCCTCATACTTTTAGGAGTGATTCTTTCCAATAAGCCATTAAATCAAGCTGCGCACCTAAAAGAAATTAACGTCAAAGGAATACAAAATGTCACTACGATGGTATGGAATTTACCAAGACAAGATCATATTTTTATTGGCAGAAAAAAATTGCTAGAAGATCTCGAAGAGAAATTGCACCCAAGGTCACCCTTAACCGTTCATAAGGACAAAAAAGAGAAAGAAGCAGTAGAACCTCGCGAATTATTTATAGTGAGTGTTTGTGCAGGAATGGGAGGAATAGGTAAAACCCAATTGGCTTTGCAATATATGCTCCATCATAAGCATCCATATACACTAAAAGCTTGGTTTTTGTCAGAAAACATCGACCAATTAAAACAACAATATATTGAATTTGCAAAAACGATTGGTTATAGGGAAAAAGAACCTGCTATAGAAACAGCACTTCCATATGTTAAAAACTGGTTATCTAAAAATCCAGGATGGTTATTGATTTACGATAATGTTAACAACTATGAAGCAATAAAAGAGTTCTTGCCAAATAACGGTGGCAGTATAATTTTAACTACTCGACAGCGCAAATGGCCCAATACTTTTAAAATCTTAGATATTGATGTCATGAAAGAAGAAGAATCCATAGCACTTATCCAATCTTTGATAAACCGAGATATAGCAGAAACAGAAAAGAAATCAGTAAAGGAATTAGTTGATGCACTTGGATATTTACCATTAGCCTTGGCACAAGCAGGTGCTTACATTCGCCAAAACTCTATATCATTTTCAGATTATTTGGACCTTTATAAAAAGAACGAACAACAATTGCTTGCAGATAATACTTTGCCCGAAGGAACAGACAGTCTATCTGTTTCAGTTACTTGGAATATTAGTTTAGAAGCTATTATTAAAGAGTCACAAGCAATAAACCAACCACCCTTGGCATTACATCTGTTGAGTGTTTGTGCTTATTTGGCACCTGAAAGAATTCCTCAAGATCTATTGCTAGGATGGCTTAAAAAAAATTACTCAAATTTATCTTCCCCAGAACTTTTGCTACAAAAACTTATTAGTCAACTGTGGCAATACTCTCTAATTGATAGGGGAGATAAGGATATAACAGTTCATCGTTTGATACAAGCAGTTGTGCGCCATCAGCATAGACAGCTTTCGGAAAAAAAGGACGCCCCATACGAACAGTTAACATTAGAATGGTACAATAAATTTCTAAAAAATGTTCATGTCGAATTCCACCGGAAAACACAGGCATTGGAAGATGAAACCCGCAAGGAACTTTTGTTCCCTCATTTGCAAAATTTGGCAAAAAATTACCAACAATTATGGCCAGAGAAATCATCAGAAGGTTTTGGGGAAATACTTTTAGATATTGCTTCTGTATTTTTATATCATCGAGGAGATCCTCTAAGTGCCAAACTTTATTATGAACGTGCCTTAAAAATTTTAGAAAATTACTATGGAAAAGATCACGTACAAATTGCTATGGCTTTAACAAATCTTGGGAATACGTACGGGGATTTGGGTGACTCCAGTCGACAAAAAGAACTTTTAGAACAAGCTTTAGTTATACTTGAACGCCATTATGGAAAAGAACATGTACAGATGGCAATCACATTAACCAATCTTGCTAATGCCTATGGAGATTTAGGAAATTATAAACAACAGAAAAAGCTTTTAGAACGTGCTTTAGTGATCTTCGAGCGTGAATATGGAAAAGATCATATGCAAATTGCTATCACATTAACTAACCTTGGGAACGCCTGCGGGGATTTGGGGGATTCTAGGCGACAAAAAGAGCTTTTAGAGCATGCTTTAGCGATTTTTGAGCGTGAATATGGAAAAGATCATGTGCAAGTCGCCAGCGCATTAGTTAGCCTGGGATCTGCATATGGAGATTTGGGGGATTTCCAAAAGAAGAAAGAATTATTAGAACGCGCTTTGCATATTGAAGAGCGCTATTACGGTAAAGAACATAGGGAAGTAGCTACCACTTTAGTTAGTTTTGGTAATGCTTATGGCGCTTTAGGCGATTATAAGCAGCAAAAAGAATCTCTAGAAAGAGCTTTAACTATTTTTGAGCGAGAGTATGGAAAAGATCATGTGCAAGTTGCTATGACTTTAACAAATCTTGGAAATTCTTACGGAGATTTAGGAGACTATAGGCAACAAAAATTGCTGTTAGAGCGTGCCTTAGCTATAGAACAAAGCTATTATGGAAAAGATCATATCGAGGTGGCTATTGTATTAACTAATCTTGGTAACTCCTATGGTGCTTTAGGGGATGCTAAAAAACAAAAAGAACTTTTAGAAAGAGCACTAGCAATCAAAGAAAATTATTATGGTAAAGAGCATCCGCAAATCGCTATTACTTTAGTTAATCTTGGTAATGCATACGGCGCACTAGGAAATGCCATACAACAGGAAGAACTTCAAGAACGCGCTCTAGTAATTTTTGAGAATAATTATGGAAAAGATCACATACAAGTGGGAATTACTTTAGCTAATCTTGGCAATGCTTATGGCATTTTGGGGAACCCTAAACGGCAAAAAGAACTTCTAGAGAGAGCTTTATCCATAGAAGAACGTTATTACGGAAAAGAACATGTACAGGTATCCATTGTCTTAACTAATCTTGGAAGTGCTTATGGCATTTTAGGGGGCGCTAAAAAGCAAAAAGAACTCTTAGAAAGAGCTTTGGCAATCAAAGAAAATTTTTATGGAAAAGAACACGTACAAACCGCTATTACCTTAACAAACCTTGGAAATGCTTATGGTGCTCTAGGAGATTTTAAACAACAAAAAAAGTTTTTGGAATGTGCTTTAGCAATATTTGAGCGTGAATATGGAAAGGAACATATTAATGTTGTTCCTACGTTATTCAATCTGTCTATTGCTCATCTTAACCTTAATAAATTTTCTACTGCGCAACTTCTATCTAAACAATGTCATCAAGTATATTACAAAAACTATGGTGTTGAGCACTATGATACTCAAAATGCTCTTAACCTAGTTAAAAATATTGAGAAATATTCTGCTAAAACTTCATTTTTTTCGCAAGCTCGTTTATCGCTTATCAAGCCAAGCAAAAATGATCAGATGCAAGCAGATTACCAAATCCCTCATGGCAAAGACAGAATGCAAACCGGACTTTATTTCTTGCAAGAAGAGGCTTTATAGTGTCAATAGTATGTGATGCACAGTTAGATGTAGATTTTTAAATGTAAATGAAAAGGTGGAGATGAGCCTCCTTTCAACCCTTAACTACTTTTTTATAAGGAAGACTTTTGAAATGAATGAAAATATTTTGAATATTGAAGTAAAAGAGAATCCCAAACAAAATGAAAATAAAATTATCGAAAGGAATCTGTATGCATTCAATGATAAGATTTTTGGAGATCCTTATGATTTTTCAGTGTTTTTAAGGGACAATGATAACAAAATACAAGGGGGGGTGGTTGCACAAGTGAGGCCAAAATTAGAATTACTTTATTTAGACTACATTTGGATAGCCCCTGAATTTAGGAATAAAGGTCTAGGAACTAAGATTGTCCACATGGCGGAACAGATCGCACGAGATAAAGGGTGCAAAACTGCTGAATTAGAAACATTAGATTTTCAAGCCGAACTATTTTATCAAAAGGTCGGATATAGCCGTTTTGGTGTCATTGAAAAATATATGGGTAATTATGATTATATTTTTATGCGAAAATATTTCGAAAAAGATAGTGTAAAGGATGTTGGATAAGCTATGACTATTGTCCGTCACGAATTATTACTACATTAAGGCTATTTAGTAAAGTGACACATGCTGAAGTAACTTCTCCCCACATGGGGAGAAGTTATGGTTAAATAAACTTAAACAGATTGGCCACTATCTCTTATAAAACGCAAGGTAATGAATTGCCCTTAATTGTAGGAAGAACTACCTAGATTGAGAGTTTTTGGGGCACTCAATTGAGAAATGTTTTTCATGTTCCCTCAACTTTGTTGCAAATGCGATGAAGTTTCAAAAATATAAACAATATCAAAATAACTGAATTATCATCTAATCTCGTAAGACTGTTAGACACAGTTATTTTTTGAATATTTCAATAAATATCAGCTAATTAATTCAATTAAAAAACTTTAGGGTATGTTGTGCAGCCTTAAAATTTATATAAGCTCTATTTCCCAAAACGTCTTTAAAAAATGACAACCCGTTGTCGCGCTCCCTGACTACTCTGATTTATGAGTGAAGTATGGATAGCTCATCTTCCATGAAAATAGGGAAAGTGAGTTTAGGGACGACTTTAGATTTTGCGGGACTTTTAAATGTCTTGTGTTTTGAGAAACAAAATTGAAATTCGCCGAAGAGCATTGCTCGAGGCCGTTCGTTTTTGTGGAGGAGTTACCGCTTTAAGTAAACATCTAAAAGTTAGCCGAAGCAGGGCCAGCAATTGGGTAAATCAACCTGAAATTGAAATGCCTTACGAATACGCCTTGATAGCCGAGGATATCACCCAAGTCAGCATTGAACGGTTATCACCGTCTATGGAAATAGCTAACAAGGTGATTAGACGATTGAGAGCTAAAGATAGTCCATCACCAATCAGTATGAAATTAAGTGAAATTCAGATGGGAGACCATACCTATCTTAAATGGCAAAAATCGGATAGGCCCATTTTTGTAGGGACAGATGGTGTCTTAATTTCAGGCTTAATGCAAGTAGAAATATGCAAAGCTTCAGGAACAAAGCAGACACCGGTCCTGCTATTAGATTTAGAGGCTTTGCTTTTAAAGAAACGTTTTATGCAGGATTTTAAAGTCAATTTACTAATCAGCGAAGAAATTGCTATTGGGTTACGGTTGGAAAGTTTATTGGGGGATCATCAGGGACGAAGAAATGACTTGAAACTATGTCCTGCAAAGAATGAGTCGATACTCCTCCCCACATGGGAAGAAGTGAAGGGTCGCAAAGACATTAAAGTTGCCAAAATCATCGGTTACAGTACGAATACCTATTATCGTGCTAAGCAAGTGTATTTAAAAGGGACCCCAGAACTTATTGCTGCTATGGATAGAAAAGAAATTTCTATTGCAGTAGCAGCAAAGAAGACAAATACCACTAATTTTCAAGGAACCAAGGTTCAAATTACAGCAAAGGGGGATGTATATTATGAGGCCGAGAATTAGAACAGTTAAACCGGAGTTATTTAACCATGAAGGTCTATTTAAAGCAGAAACTTTATACAGGCTACCTCTGAGATTAGCGTTTATTGGATTGTTTACTTGTTGCGATAGAGAAGGTCGGTTTCGATGGCAAATGGGTCGCCTAAAATTAGCTATGTTACCTTATGATGATATCCCTATTGAGAATGTCTTGGAAGCATTCGTTGCATGTGATTTTGTCAAGAAGTATGAATGTCAAGGTGAAATATTCGGTTGCATTCCTTCTTGGTTGCGTCATCAACAGATAAATCACCGTGAAGCAGATAGTGTTTTTCCTTCATATGAAGACTCAATCCAAGAAGAAATAGAAAAATCAAAAAGAAACAATGAACTACCGATTGATAACAACCTAAATAACGACACGTGCTCCACGCGTGAAGTACTCGTACTTCATTCGTCACAGGCATGCCCGGGTGGAAGGGAAGGGAACGGAAGGGAAAGGAAAGGAAGGGAGCGGAAGGGATCAAATGTCGCGTCACTGACGCGATCGTCCGTTGTTGATCCACAAATTGAAAATATTTTTGAACATTGGAAAGTCTTGATGGATCATCCAAATGCTAAGCTAGATGAAAAACGCAAGAGCATCATCAGTAAGGCGCTGAAACTTGGCTACAGTGTGGCAGATCTTTGTCAGGCTATCGCTGGATGCAGTTATACCCCTCACAACATTGGTGATAACGATCGGGGCCAACGTTACGATGGCTTGCACGTAATCTTACGTGATGCAGATCAAATCGATCGTTTCATTCGTAACTGCAAATTCCCACCACGCCCTGTCTCTGAAGCTGACAGGCGTAGTCAAGCTACTGTGCATAATTTGCAAGGTTGGATGCAACGTACCATTGCAGAGGAAGAAGCCTATGCAAACCAGTGATATCCCAAAATTTACCGCAATGATGGCAGGCATTGGTGAGCTTTATGGAAAAGTTATTTCTGCTCAACTCACGGATATTTATTGGCGAGCGCTTAAAACCTATGAGTTGGAAGATGTGCATCATGCATTTCAGATGCATGTTAATAACCCGGATTGTGGTCAATTTTTCCCAAAACCTGCGAATATCGTCAGATTCATTGATGGCAGTGGCGAAAGTAAAGCATTACAAGCCTGGGCAAAAGTAGAAAAAGCAATAATTCAAGTGGGTCGCTACCAAAGTGTTGTTTTTGATGATCTCTTGATACACGCTGTTTTGGAAGATATGGGTGGTTGGATAAAGCTATGCTCAGTCAAAAATGAGGCAATGCCATTTTGTGCAAATGAATTCCAAAAACGTTATATGGGTTTTGTGGTTAGAAACCCCAAACGTTATCCAAAATATCTATGCGGTCTATCTGAAGCCGAGAATAGCAAAAATGGTTTTGAAAGTTCTGCACCCTTATTAATAGGGGATGCAAAAAAGGCAGAAACAGTGATGATGAACGGCGGAGGATTGCCGTTGTCGGTGCAGGAGTTAAGTCAATCTATTAATGAAATCATGCGGCAGTTGCCGCGTTCATCAAAGGAGAAAGAAAATGAGTAACGTGTTTTCGGAATCATTCAACATTGGCTCTAGTAAAGTTCTACACCACAATATGAGCCGCTATGCAACTCTAACTTTATCAGCGCTGGCATTTCTTGGGCTTATTTTATATGGTCCTGAAACTTTCGCTTTAAATGAACAGGATAGGTTAGCTGAGCTTGCTACTTTAACAACAGAGGTTGGGAAATTGACCAAGACAGGTTGTTATATTGCCGGTGGGGTTTCATCATTGGTTGGACTTGCTTGGTCTATCGCTGCGCAGAACTTAAAAATTCTTGCGGCCTCTGCCGTCATTACAGTTTTTGCTTTCAAGGCTCCCGCCTTGTTCACATCCACAATGTTAATTTAAGGATTGATTTTATGGAAAAAGAAATTCCTCAAATTCCCAGATTTTTAAGTCAACCCGATAGGGTCGCCTTTTGGACTTGGAATGAGGTTTCATTATTTGTATCGATTGCAGCGGTAATCGGAATCGCATATTCGATAATCTTTGGGTTTTTGGTTGGAATTTTGGGTGTCCACATAATGCGGTCATTACAAAACAGTCCGCAGGGGGACTTAACCAAAGTGGGTTTATATTGGTTTTCGCCTTGGAGCAATGCGCAATACAAATCAATTCCACCCTCACACGTTAGGGAATTTGTAGGATGAAAGCAAAGACTTTGGTGAATGCCTTTAACCAAACTATCGCTCAGCGAAATCGTTTGTTACTAATGGTAGGGGTTTCAGCATTGTTAAATGTTTTATTGGGAATGTCTACATTTTTTATGATCGGGAAAGAGCGAGTGATTGTGGTGCCGCCTGTTGTGAGTCACGAGTTTTGGATAGCGTCAGATTCAGTATCGGATAGTTATTTAGAACAGATGTCAGAGTTTTTTTCGGGGTTGGTTTTAAATGTGACTCCGAGTAGTTTTTCTTCTCGTAGTGAACAACTATTGCAACATGTAGATCCTAGTACATATGCAACAGTGAAAGCACAGCTAGTTGAACAAGGCACTGAAGTAACTAGGCGAGCCATGTCAACCAACTTTCATCCTGTCAGCTTTAAAATAGATCGTAAGAATTTAATCGTTGAAGTAAAGGGGGATTTAAAAATTTTGATAGGAAATTCTCCTATAGAAACCATGAGCAAAAACTATCAAATACAATTTAGCCATCGTAACGGTCGGATTTACATTAGGGAATTTAAAGAGGTGCAACATGTTTAAAGGTATTTTTCCAATCATGGGGTTGTTTATAACTTGCAGTTGTCTTGCAGATCAACGTGTGACAGTGAAAGAGGGTGCCCCTGTCACGGTTAGAGTATCAAGTAGTGCCTTAAATCGAATTGCCGTTGAGGGGGATAGAATTCAAAGCGTAAAGGGAATTTCAGGGCAGTTTCAATTGGATAAAGATCCCCATTTGGGACAAATCTTTATTCAACCTGCAATAGAAAATCAGGAGCCGGTTCATTTATTTTTAACAACGGAACTCGGTGTTACCTATGCATTGAGCTTGGAGGCCAGCGATAGCGCACCTGAAAGTATCATTTTGGTGCCAAAATTACAACAAAGTATGGCTGTCAAGTGGGAAAAATCAAGCTCATATGAGCAGGTACTAACCAATATTATCAAGGCGCTACATAATCAGATTTTGCTGGAAGGTTTTTCGTTGGAAACGATAAATCAAAAATTGACCAAGGTACAGGGTGCCTCGGTGATACACAGTAAATCCTATCTTGGTGATAAATTACAAGGGCAACTCTTAGAAATTCATAATATCACCAAGGAAATGATTGAACTTCAAGAGGCTGATTTTTATAGTCCTGGAATCAGAGCAATAGCCGTTTTGAATAAGATCTTGCAACCTAATGATAAAACGGTTGTTTACTTAGTGAGGGACAGATAATGGATAAATTAGAGCCAAAAGTGCACACCAGTGAAGATGTTAGAAAGAAGCAGCTTAAGATATTTATATTAATTTTTGTAAGCCTTGGTTTGGGTGCGCTTATTTGTTGGTATTTGGGTAGAGAAGGTGATGCTCCCCCACCTTCAGCTCAAATACGTGATAACGCACCAGTTTACGATGTGACTCGTGCGGTTGACGATAAGAGCTATTGGGTCTTTAAATCTGAAAAAAAGCTCAATGAGCAAGAACAAGCTCAAAATAAAATGTTAAAAGAAATTGCTGAGATTAGAGAAGATTTAAATAAGAATCCTGAACAAATGGCTAAAACTCGCGAAGCTGAAGAGGTAGTGAAAACCCTCTCAACACGAATTGAACAATTAGAGGAAAAACTTTCAGATAAATATAATTATAAAGGGTTGCCACAACAAGACTCAATGAACAATCAAACAGATCATTTGCCAAATCAGGAAAATTTTGGTTCAGAGAATCCTTCTTTTGCTAAATCGGCACCTTTACCAAGAGCAATATTTACAGAAGTATTGAGTTTAGACACCAAAATAGATGAAACAAAAAATATTCCTCATATAGATAGTTATATTCCGGCTGGTTCTTACGCCAAAGCTGTTTTACTCAGTGGTGTAGACGTATCAGCAGGTGTGTCTTCTCAATCTAATCCAAAACCAGTGTTGTTGCGCCTTGTTGATAAAGGCAGTTTGCCCAATAAAGCAGTAGGCAACATGAAAGAGTGTCGAATGATTGCGGCTGCTTTTGGCGACGTATCAAGTGAACGAGCCTATATGCGTCTAGAGAAACTGAGTTGTATTGAGAAAAATGGCAACATTATTGAGACCGATGTTGATGGCTATATCAGTGGTGAAGATGGCAAAAATGGTATGAGAGGGCGAGTGGTTATACGAGATGGTGAAGTATTAAGACGGGGGTTTATGGGTGGGTTGTTATCTGGATTGGGCAAAGCGGTAAACCAGTCATTCGCAACAACGACCGTTTCACCTCTGGGGTCTACTTCTTCCATTAATGGCAAAGACATCTTTAAAAGTGCAGGTGCTCAAGGTGCAGGAGATGCCTTTGAGCTAATGGCTCGTTACAACATTCAGCGTGCAGAACAATATCAACCAGTAATACAAATTAGTGCAGGAAGAACAGTGAATGTAGTTTTTCATTCAGGTAGTAAGTTTGGAGAACGAAAAACACGGAAGAAAGAAGAGTCGGCTCAAGGTCCTAAGGTGGGTAATATTTTTGGAGAATAGGAGGAGAAGTATGAAAAAAGTAATTTTTTTATCAGTGTTAATGCTTTCAGGTTGTATGGGTAATCAAAAGTTTGATTGTCCGTATAACGATGGAGTTCGCTGCTTAAGTGTATCAGAAGTTGACAAACAAGTGAGTTCAGGTCAGATAGTGACGACAGATAAAGAAGTAAAGAAAAAAAAGAAATTCAAATTATTTTCCTTTCTGGATAAAACCGAGCCTGCTCCTGTTCCTGACCCGGTTCAGCTAAGTAACAGTTCACCCTTGAGAACACAGGAAGAGGTCGTGCAAATTTGGATTGCGGCTTATGAAGGCGAAGAAGGTATCTATCATCACCCCACCGTTTTAAATACCGTTCTAAAGCCAGCTCAATGGGTAGGAACCGTATCTGAAATTAATGGCACTTAAGGAAGAATATGTTTGAATCAATAGCGAAATTAAAGAATATCAGAGCTAACCTTTCGAGAAGAGTTAGCCAGGCTCTATTTGACGATGATTTGGGTAAGCCCATCGCTTCTGGTGTTTTACACAAAATAAATAGTCTGTTGGGCTTGCATTCATTGGCAGATTGGCTTCCGTACCAATTTTATGATCCTGAAACTGAAATCTTTCACACACAAGGTGGTAAAGGTATGGTCTTAGAAGCCGTACCAATGGTGGGTGCTTCAGAAGACAATGCAGAAGCTTTATATAACTTTTTTCAGCGGGTCCTACCTGAGGGTACCATAGTCCAATTTATGCTGTATGCATCTCCCTTTTTAGGAAAAGATCTGAATGCCTATCTTGATGAGCGCAAAGGTCATAATCCTTTATTAGAGAAAACTGCAGAGTATCGAGTTGATTACTTCAAGAAAGGGATCTTCAAAACTTTGATTTCTGGACAACAGGCAGTTTTAAGAGATTATCGATTACTGGTTAGCGTGGTATTTGATAACAAAATGTTCTTATCGGATACAGAAATTTTATCTTACCGTAATCGTTTATCAGGGACTTTAAAAGGAATGGGGATCCCTTCCAAAGTACTAGGGCCAGAACAATTTTTGCAGTGGATTGATAGCTTGATCCGACCAAGCGATGCAATTTTGCCTAAGGAATTCATTTGGAAGGAAGCAGAATCACTATCCAGTCAATTGGCAGCTCCCGAACAAACGCACCAATTAACGAGCCAGAGAATTTTAGTGAATGAGAATGACTGGGAAATTAGGAACTATCGGGTAGCAGACTTCCCTAAGGATCCGGTTTCATTATGTGAAATGGACGATTTAATTGGTAGTCTCTTTGATAACAATAGTCGTATTGGTTGTCCCTTTTCCTTAAGTCTGATTGTTAAAATCTGTAACCAACAGGAAGAGCGACGTACCGCTCAAATTCGAGCTCCTCGCGCTCGCCAACGTGCTGCAATGGTTGGTAGAGTGAGCCCAAAAGCAGTAGAAGAGGCAACAGAAGCTAGAACCATCATAAAGCATATGGAAGATTTTGAAAGAGTGGTTTTAGGAGAATTTCAAGCAACCCTTTATTACAAGCCTGGAACGGGTGATGAGCATGAAGTTGCATTGACCAATGTCTTTCAAGCATCGACGAAGAAATGGCGCTTGGTTAAAAACAATATGTTGCAAATGGTTACCTTGCTCGCCCATTTACCTCTTGCACAAAGCCATGCATTTTTCGATGAATTAAAAAACTTAGGTTTAACACATAAGTTATGGGCCAAAAACGTTGCCAATCTAGCACCAATTTTGAGTGAGATGAAAGGCATGGACAGTCATCGTCTCATGATTGTGGGTCGTCGAGGGCAGGCACTTTTTTGGGATCCTTTTGGTAATCAGAGAGGTAATTATAATACCTGCGTTGCAGGGATTTCAGGGAGTGGTAAATCGGTAACTGTTCAAGAAATTGCCGCCTCTTTAATAGCAACCGGTGCTCGTGTTTGGATTATCGATGTGGGACGGTCGTATAAAAAGCTTTGTCATTTACTAGGTGGACAGTTTATAGAATTTACTCGAGACACAAAGATTTGCTTGAATCCCTTTAGCACGGTCAATGCAGATGAAGTAGAAGAGTTTTATGCCTTTTTGACTCCTTTAGTAGCTCTAATGGTGGACCCCAATCAACAAATCTCAGCTTTTGAACTTTCATTGATTGAACAGGCTGTTAAAGCAGTTTGGAATAACAAGAAACACAAAGGTGGTATTGGTGATATTGCCGTTTGGTTATCTGCGCATTCTGATCAACGAGCTCGGGATATTGGTACCACCCTGTATTCTTATAGCCCTGAAGGCCAATACGGCGGCTATTTTAATGGTGAGGCGAATGTAGACTTTGATAGCCCTATGGTTGTTTTTGAACTTGAAGAAATTAATAGCAATAAACGCCTGCAAGGCATTTTGTTTATGTTACTAATGTATCATGTGACCGAGAAAATGTATCTCGGCGGTAGAACTAAGCAAATGGCTCTTATCATTGACGAAGCCTGGGATATGTTAAAAGGCGGTCATGGTGGCAGTATTATTGAGAGTATTGCAAGAAGAGCCAGAAAATATAAAGGCTGTTTAATTACCATAACGCAAAGCATTTCAGATTTCTTTGCCTCCCCCGCAGGACAAGCCGCTTATAACAACTCCTATTGGCGTATTCTTCATGCACAAAATAAATCCAACATCAGCAATTTAATTGGAAATAAACAAATTAGCTTAGATCCTTTTCAAGAACGATTACTAAGATCGATTAGCACCGAGCATGGTCAATATTCAGAAATGATGATTCAAGGTGATTCGGGAGAATACGCAGTGGGACGTTTACTATTAGACCCCTACTCTCGAATCTTGTATTCAACTCAAGCTCAAGAATTTGCAGAAGTAAACGCCCTTTGTGAGCAAGGTTTTTCATTAGCCGATGCTATCGGAAAGGTCGCTGAACGGGTATTTGGAAAATAGGAGGCAATATGAAGTTATCAAACATTAATGTAAAGTCAACCTTAACGAAGAGTGGTAAAATTTTATTTATCGCATTAAGCGCTGTTTTATTTTGTATGTGTGTTAAAGAATATACCTGCGATAAGTCCAATGTTGCTTTAGTGAATATCAATGCCATTATCAATCGCTATATTCATTCTGCAGCAAAAACTAATCTAGATGAAAAAACAATGCAAGAAAACACAGCAAGATTTATGAAGAAGCTTGAAGAAGAACTACATCGGCTAGCGAAGGAAAAGAAAATTGGCTTGTTGGTTTCTGAAGCCATTTTGGTTGGAGGTACTGATTACACAGCTGACATCGAAACGAGAGTATACAGAGAATACACGAAAGAGGTAAATCCAAAATGAATTTAAAGATGAATAATGGGTTTAGTCATTTATTCTTGAGTAAAAAGTTTTTATTGTTGTTGGCGTTACCGTTGTTTTTAACGCTTTCTATATGCTGGGTCACAAGTCATTTTGGTTATGCTGTGAATATAACGGAAAGCTTGCCGCAAAAATATTTCTTAGTTCATTTTAACCAAAAGCCCGTCGTTGGTGATTTTATTATTTTCAAAGGACCTGAAAATTTAAAACTACCCAAAGAACTTACCTTTACGAAGCAGGTAATGGGAAAATCTGGGGATGTTGTGACCAGGAACGACAGAATTTTTTTTATCAATGGTAAGTTTGTAGGGAGAGCCAAAACGCACTCTCTAAAAGGAGAGCCATTAAAGGTTGGGCCAACAGGTGTTATTCCAGAGGGACATTACTATGTTGCAACAGATCATAAAGACAGCTTCGATTCGCGCTATCAAGACATTGGGTGGATCTCTATTTCTCAGTGTATTGGGGTTGCTTATCCTTTGTGGTAATGAGTGTTGGGCTAAAGATTTAGGTGTCCATGGAACCATTTATGAAATTGAGGAGCAAGATGCTTTGAAATGGATTGAAACACGGTTAAATGAATTGCAGGCATCTGGTGAGATTGAACGCCAACAAAAGAAGTTACAAGAAAAGGCATTATCTTCCATTCATAGACCTAAACCGGTTGCAGGATTAACCCGCACGACAACCTTTAAACAATTTGAACATGATTTAACCGTCACAGTTCCTAGTGATATTTTTGATGCTGATGGACGTGTCATACATAAGGCAGGAACAAAAATAAATCCTTTATGGATGTTACCCACTAAGAAAGCTCTTCTTTTTTTAGATGGTGAAGACGAACAACAAATTCTCTGGGGGTTAGCTGAATATAAAAAGAGATCTGAATTAGCTAAATTAATTTTGGTGAATGGGCCAGTTATTGATTTGATGAGGAAGCATGATACTCGTTTTTATTTCGATCAATGGGGAAAGCTTATTAATCATTTTAAGATTAAACAAGTACCTGCCATTGTAGAACAAGTTGGCGATAAACTTCAGATATCTGAGGTAAAGCCATGAAAAAAGTGTTGCTTATATCATGTATAAGTTGTTTTTTAATAACGGGACCTGTTGCTGCTGGACATAAGTGCTATGGGAAATTCATAAACCCTATCACGGAAGTTTGTTGGAAATGTCTCTTCCCACTAATGATAGCAGGACAAAAAATTGCAGATCCTTTGAAAGATAAGGCAACCCCAGATGGGTATAAGAGTTTCTTTTGCGTTTGCAAAGATCCTCCTCGTGTTGGGATCCCCATTGGTTTTTGGGAACCCTTTCGGGTTGCTGATGTGACCTATAAACCCTTTTGCATGGTGAATTTAGGTGGGATGGATTTAAAAATTAACCTTAAAACCCCCGCAGGTACAGTTGGAGCTAGACGAGGAGGTAAGACTGGTCGAAAAACGGCATTTTACCATGTGCATTGGTATGTATACCCGCTTCTGGTATGGATGAACTTGGTAACCGATTTGGCCTGTATGACTTTTGAAGAATTTGATATTGCCTATATGACTGAGCTGGATCCACTATGGGATGATGACGAGTTATCCATTTGGCTAAATCCAGAGGTTGCTTTATTTGCAAATCCTATTGCACAAGTAGCCTGTGCGGCCGATTGCGCAGCCGCAAGCATTGGTAAACCCATTAACGCATTGTTCTGGTGTTCAGGCTGTCAAGGTGGAATTTATCCCTTGACTGGTACCTTGGGATTCCACAATGGCGGAGCTGATGCAAGCACATTAATTCTGCAAAAAATGGTTTTCAAATTACACAGGGAATTTTTACTTTGGGGAACCATGGGTGTAAAGGGGGCTTGTGGTCTTTATCCCATGCCCTGGTGGCGTAAAGATCAATATAAATTTCAGATGACGTATCCCAAAATTACTAAAAATTCAAAGCAGGCGTGCAATCCTCTTGGTAGAACTACCTTTTTCTGGGGTAGCAATAAAGAATATCCTTTCAAAGGCGAAGATTTTGGTTATTTAATCTGGAGAAGGAGGGACTGCTGTGTCCTATAAATTGATTTTTATTTCGGTTTTAATAGCGATGCCCTTGGTTGGTTTTGCTGATACAAAGGTTCCAGAAATGCCTTCATCTTCAGAAATGGAGTTGATAATGGAAAAAGCACCTTATGTTTTGGAGGGAGAAGGATGTTCGCAAGAATGTACAAAACCGCTGACAACAGAAAACGGGGCTGATTTAGAGGCGATGATGGATCGCTTTAGCAGTTTACATAAGAAAAATGACGGCAAAACAAATGCAGATCCCGAATTATTTGTTTTAGTTTCCTTAAGTATGCCGGAACAAAGTTTAAAGCAATGGTCGGAACAAGCCAATAAAGTGGGTGCAACATTATTGCTCAGAGGTTTAGTAGAAAATTCTATCAAGAAAACAGTAGAAAAGGCGCAACAATTATTCGGGGAAACCGAGAAAGGTGGCTTTAATGTTGATCCTGAACGATTTCAAATGTTTAAGGCAGATAAAGTCCCTGCCGTTGTTCTTCTAACAAAAGAATCGTCAGTTTGTGATGAGGAACCCTGCGAGCCTCAGTTCGACATTGTTTACGGTGATATCCCTCTAATAGAGGCATTAGAACAGATAGCGCGAAGAGGAAGCACGGATGGTCAAAAAATTGCAAAGGATTTCCTTAAAAAGTATCGAGAGCACAATGGATAGAAAATTGGCAAAATATTTATTGCTGATCCCTTTATTTAAGATTGGGAATTCGTTAGCGGATCTTTCTCAAGAAGGTCAAAATTTTGGTGGTAATTTTTTAGAAAAACAACAATCTACTTTGAATGAAAAGGAAGCTAGCGAGAAACTGCGAAATTTACCAGGGTATCAGGCTTATCAAAATGGTAATGGAACAAAGGAGGAGGCTGAAAATTCCAGAGCCATAAAAGAAATGCAAAGTACTTTTTCGGCAAATATGGATCGCGGATTGAAGAATGATGATCCCATCAAAAGTGAATTGACTAAAAACAATGCCAAAAAACTTGAAAGTGCTACAAAACCAAATGAACCGAGCTTAAATCAAACAACCGAGCTTCTCAAACAAAAGCATCGCTGGCACATCAACGATGAAGATCCCGTTTTCTTTGGCAGTAATGCCGTTTCAAAATCTAAAGAAAAAATAGAAAAAGAGCGTGCAGAAATAAGGTCTGTCATTAAAAAGGCAGAAGGATCTAATGCAGCATCAGCTATTATTCTCTGTCGAGAAGGTATTAAGCCTGTTAATGTGACTTGTCAGAAACGATTAAAGTTGATTCCAATCATTCAAGGCCAGGAGACGAAAACGGTCACTATAAGCATTTCGGAAGATTTTCCCACTTGGTATTTATGGGGGCATCAGGGAAGGAAAGTTTATGTAGACTTAAAAACAGGAGCGATCAAAAGTTCAGAAGGAAACCCTCCTAATACTAGCATTGATAAACCGTTGGGTAGTATGAACAACGCAGAAAAAGCAGAAGTAACTTTAAGCTCTCAAACAAATGAGCATTCACATGCTAATCTATCCATTTTTACCTTGACGGAATCGCCCAGTGCTGCAAATGGTTTTGTCGCTACCTTTCAACTTTATAGAGGATTCTATGGCTACTTTCATAACTGGAGTAAGAAAGCAACTTATGTGTGGAAGGTAACCATTCAACCAAAGCCTACATTGGAAGAACATTGGGAAGGTTGTGAATTAGAAGAAAAAAGAGTAAAGGAAAATTATTGTACTTTAATGACCAAAGAGCAAAAAGAAAAAAACGAAATAAAGCGCATAAATGGGTATCCAGATCTGGTTACAAAAGACTTCTGGTTGGAAGAAAGAGAATATTTATGCGGTTTAGGAAGTCAAGCCAATGAATGTGAAAAATTAAAAAAAGAAGGTTGTGAGCAAATTGCCTCTCAGTGTATTAAAGGAGAAAAAGAAAGCTGTATTGAATATGAACAAACTTATCGTTGTAAACCTAAAGCTTTTCAAAAAGAAAGTGATGTGGTTATCCCTAAAATACCGAATGAGGATGAAATCAAAAAAGCCGTATCGGATAATTCTCAATCTTTTGGTACGGAAGATTTTGGGGAAGCTTTGGCAGAATTTGGTGCTTTGACAGAAATGGGTAATCAAATGAAAGATGGTTTAGGGGGCATTAAAGGTGACCCCAAAAACCCAAGTGTTTTTCATGGAGAGTGCCAACGATGTAGTATTAAATTGGGTTCATCAATTCAGGATTGCTGTCAATTAAGTGGTCTGGCCTTGGGATTAATCGGTGGATGTAGGGAGGGTGAAAAAAAGTTAGCCGTGGCATCTGTTAAAGATAAACGATGCCACAAAGTACAAGGAAAATATTGTGCCACTAAAGTTTTGAAGGTGTGTGTTGAAGAAAAAGAGGCCTATTGTTGTTATGGATCACAAATTGCCAAAATTATCCAAGAAATAGCTCATCAACAATTAAATATTTCTTGGGGTTCAGGTGAAAACCCGAATTGTGGCAGCTTAACTGTAGAGCAATTAAGTCGTCTTGATTTTGATACTCCTTTTGCACGTGAAAAATTAAGTACCTTAATGTCTGAAATGCAAGCGACTGCACAAGAAAAGCTCAATAAAGTTCAAGGAAAGATAACCGGTCGAGGCGATATGAATAATCGTTTAGAGGCCTTGCAAAAGAGTCTAGGAAACCATTTTTCTAAAGGCCATCCTCAAAGATCTGATAATACTGTTTCTCCAAAAGATTCGAAACATGGAGACAACAAGTGAAAAAAATGTTGCGAAAAAACCTCATGAGTAAAAAATATTTAAAATCCTTAAGTATTATGGCGTTATTATTTTCAGGGTCCGAGCTCAATGCGAATCTAGATCAGCAGGGACGGGACTTTGGGGGACAATTAGCCCCGAATCAGGGACTGCCAGATTCTGAAAGTGCCTTAAATCAAAGATTACCGAGAGATTTGCCGGGGTATTCCAATTATCAAAGGTCTGGAACAACCGCTGAAGAGCAAAGAGAGCATAGTTGCTTATCTCAATCAAGCTCGACATTTAATACGCATATGAATACTGGTAAAAAAGATTCCGATCCCATTAAGCAAGACTTATTGCAAAGAAATAATCAGGTTTCAGCACAAAGCTCAAATCCTAATAAACCTCAGCTTCAAGATGCTGAAGCTTTATTGAGACAGAAACACAGATGGCATATCAATTCTAATGATCCTCTTTTTGATGTTTATAACAAGGTGTCAAAGCACGAGGAATCTATTAAGCAAGGCTTTGATATTCCTGATACCCGCACTAAAACCATTGTAGAAGATCGAACAGTAAAATGTAGGGAAGGCAGTGTTGGTAATACTCAAACTTGTACGAAACGTTTAGTGGTGATTGCCGATCCTCAACCGGATGTTGTTAAAAACGTAACGGCTAACTTTACAGCTCGATGTTATAACCTGGTCACTTTTTCTATTAATTTAGTAACGGGTGCAATTGTGATTTCTCAATGCGAGAATCAAGGTCCAACAAATCTTAGTGTAGATAGTCCTATTGGTACTGCGACAGATTTAAATCAAGTATCTATTGAGTTGGTTAATTCTCACTATATTGGGGAGGGTGGTGTTGATTTTAGAACAGAAGCCATGACCCCATCTGTGGCCAATGGTTTTACAGCTTCTTTTACAGCTTTTCAACCTAAGACGGGTAAGAAAAAAGAACATGAAGGTAATAAAAATAATGTTAGAGGCGGAGTATACACTTGGAAAGTTACGATCCCGCAGAAGCCTACATTACGTTCATACTGGGAAGGCTGTGAAAGATCTTGAGAAAAAGTCACAAGATAGCTTTTGTGAAATAGTAGAAAGTCAACAAAAAGGAATTCAAGAAACTAGAAATATCAATGGCTATCCAGTCCCCGTGACACAACCATTTTGGGAGGAAGATAGAGTTTATCTTTGTGGTCAAGGAAGTGCAGCTAACGAATGCGAAACTTTAAAGGCCCAAGGTTGCGAACAAATTAATTCAAAATGCATTTCTGAAAAGAATAAGGTTTGCTTGGAGTATGAACAAACTTACAATTGTTCAGTGCAACCTTATCAAAACAATAATGGACTGGCTTATTCAGGAACGGAAATTAAATTTTTACAATCTAAAGGGGAATGTGAACGTAAGGAAGCCTATGAGGCGCAAGATTTTGGTGAAGCAGTTACCTATTGGAGTGCTTTAAAAGAAATGAACAATGAAATGAAAGATGGTTTAGGAGGTATTACGGGTGATCCGAATAACCCCAGTATTTTTCATGGAAAATGTCAGCGTTGCACAGTTAAATTAGGTTCATTTTTTCAGGACTGTTGTAAATTAAAAGGAATTGCGATGGGGCTATTTGGAGGTTGCAAAGGTGGCGAAAAGGAATTAGCGAATGCGGCTGTTAAAGATAAACGCTGTCACAAAGTATCTGATCTTTATTGTTCTCATAAGGTATTAGGGACTTGTGTTGAAAAAAAAGAATCCTATTGTTGCTATGGATCACAAATTGCCAAGATTGTCCAAGAAATTGCCCACCAGCAATTAAATATTCCTTGGGGAACAGGTGAAGAACCTAATTGTGTGAGTTTAACAGCAGATCAGTTGAGTCGCCTTGATTTTGATACCCCTTTTGCTCGCGAGCAATTGAGCATTTTGATAGGTGAAATTCAAGCGACCGCACAAGAAAAGTTTAATAAAGTACAAGGCAATATCGCTGGTCGAGGTGATATGACAAATCGGGTTGATGCCTTGCAAAAAAGTTTAAGCAGTCACTTTTCTAAAGATCGCCCTACAAGGTCTGAACGACCTGCATCTCCACAAGATTCTAAGGAGGAGTGAATAAATGAAAGGAGTGTTACTCATTCTAATCATTTGGCCAAGCTTGAGTATGGGAGATGCATTTTTTGACGATCATTCAGACGGATGGTTTTGGTATATTGATCCGAAAGAGCAGATGGATAATCCATCATTAAGCAAAAAGCCCCCTTTAAACCCAACTCAAGAAATGGAACAGGTTCGAAATAGAATAACCAATAGTTTAAACCAAGCAATATTGCATCCAACGGAAGAGAATTTACGAAATTATGCCAGAAACTATTATGCGGTCATTAACCAAGGACAACATTTTGCTGATGCCTATAAATTAATGTTGATGAAAAATCCAACATTTGATTATTACCTTCGTTTTCCAGTTAACCATAACGCCAGAAATGTATACAACCGAAAACAGAGTGATTTAGCTGAAAATGCTATTCGACGCTTAGCAAAAACACATGGGTTTTTCTTCTTCTTTGCTGGAGATTGCGAATATTGTCATGTCTTTGCACCGACTGTCAAACGTTTTTCAGATAAGTATGGTATCGAAGTTATGCCCATTTCACTAGATGGTAAACCACTGTTGGAATACCCCAATGCAGTTCACGACAATGGAACAGCAAAAAAATTAGGAGTGAGTACTATGCCTGCTTTATTTGCCGTTAATCCCAGGACTAAGCAGGTGATACCTCTTGCGAATGGTGTAGTGAGTGTTTCAGATTTAGAGGAAGTCGTTTTTAAATACGCTGAATTCGAAAAGCAATATGGGGGTCGCCAATGAATAGAATGATGGGTCCATTTCTATGTGCCTTGCTTGTTATGGGTAGTGCCTCAGCCAATGTGCAACAAGATATGCAAAGGTTCTTTACCGACATCGGAGGAGCCACGAACGTTTCACCTGCCGGTGCTTATAAGGGACAAGAGGGGGGATTTTATACTGGAGGGAGCCTATTTAGTCGAAATCCCACACGAGATTATCAGTTGGTGAATATCCAGGTCCCTGGCATGTCAGCGGGTTGTGGAGGAATTGACGTTTTTACTGGTGGAATTGGCTTTATTGATAGTGCCAAAATTGTTGAAATGATGAAGGCCATAGGTTCGAATGCCGCTGGATATTTGTTTTCTTTGGGGCTCAAACAGATGAGTCCTCAAATAATGAACCAGATTGAAGAGCTACAAGCCTGGGCTAATGAAGCCAATTGGAACAATATCAGTAGTTGTCAGGCTGCAACCAAAATTGTGAATAGCGCCACTGGTTATTTTCAAGAGGCATCTAAACAAACCTGTATTAATAAGGGACTCTCTGACAGGGGGGATGATTTTGGTTTTTATATGAAAGCGAGAGAAAAATGTCAAGATCAGCGAGAGGTGAATGCTAAAAACAAAGAAGCAGCAAATGATCCCAAACTAAAGGATTCTGTGGTTACCAATGTGAATGTGGTTTGGCGGGCCATTCAAAATAACCCCATGTTGGCAGCCCTGGATAAAGAAATTCGGTTTTTATTAATGTCGTTGACGGGGACCATTATTATTACCTCGGATAATGGGGATGCACCTAAAACCAAAGTCTATGTCTCAAAGCTCTATAGTGATGACATTATTAATAATCTCTCTGCCAGTAAAAAATTCAAAGTCTATGGTTGCACGGATGATCATAGTACTGGCAATGGATGCTTGACTATGGCGGATAAAGAAATAGAGATTGCCCCTGATAAAACCTTTGTGGGACAAGTAAGAGCCATTTTACAAAGTATGGAACAAAAGGTCATTAAGGATGAGCCCCTAAGCAACGCTGAAAGGGCATTTTTGGAATCTACCAGTTTACCTATATACAAGATGTTGAACGTACATGCAGCCTTTTCAAGAGGCGTATCTTTGATGTTCGTAACAGATTATGCAGAAGTGATAGCGATGGATATTTTATATCGTTATCTAGATCGAGGTATTAGTGATGTGATGCAAGCCTTTAGCAACCATTTGTTACCGAAAGAATTGAATAAAGAGTTTTTTAGAATGATTACCTTAGCACGAGAACGAGTGAGAGATTTGCGCCAGATGCAAATGCAACGAGTTAGCACAACCTATGACATGGTGGCTAAAGTTCAAATGATGGAAAAACAAGTTTCAGCCATAGTTTCGAGTCAATTGTTTAATAGTATGAATTGGGGCAGAGGATTGAGGTAAGACATATGCATACTTGGACAGTCATTACACATGGTGGTGGGGAAGGATTAGTTTATGCCTTTAACGCTGTGGCTGCCTTTTTCAATGGCAGAAACGTGGGCAGCAGCGTTGGGAGCTATGCGGCAACGTTCGTCATGGTGTCGGGTTCATTTGCAACCGCCATCATGGTTTATATGATGGTGATAAGGCAGGATATACGAGTCTCATTTAATTGGTTGCTCACCTCTTTTTTATTGATGAGCTGCCTTATGTTGCCCAAAAGTAAAGTTTTGGTGACCGATAGGATCACTGGACTAGAAGTAGGGGTAGCCAATGTCCCTTTTATGTTGGGGGCTTTCGCAGGCATATCCAGTCAGTTGGGTGATGTTATGGCGAAACGAATGGATACTTTGTTTTCGACAACATTTGCAACCCCTTCTCAAAATGGTGCGCCTAAAGGCACTGACATGATGAATTATACCAAACATGGTGTTGCTATGGCTTCACAATTAGTTGCAAAAGCCAGTCGATTTACGATTACCGATCCCGATATGGCTGTGAATATGAGAGAATTTGTCCAACAATGTGTCGTTTATGATGTGGCTAAAGGAAAATACTCTCTTAAAGAGTTGCTTGAAAGTAATGATGTCTGGAAACTTTTAAGCGATACAGCTTCTGAGGCTCGAGGATTTCCTTATAGAAGCATTCAAGATAAACGTGTTGATACCAAGATACTGACTTGTAAGAAAGGTGTTGAAGAAATTGAGAAGTCTTGGGATAAAGCCTACCAACATGCTAAAAAAATATACGGTTCTCGATTTTTTCCTCATAGCAGAAACCCCGCCAATGCCCTAGCAGCTAATCTTGAGTTGTCATATGCCTACTTAACCAATATTTCCGCACAAGCAAGCGATATCTTACGTCAGAATATGATGGTGAATGCGCTAGAAGATGGTTTAATCAGTTTTAATCAAGTTACGGATGCTTCAGCAGCAATAACGGGATATGCAGCTACTCGTGCCCAAGAACAACAAAAAACAGCCTATGCATTACAAGGAAAAATGGCTTCATTGTCTCTTTCAGTTCTAAAGATCGTTGTTGAAGTGATGTTTTATGGAATTTTCCCAATTATTGTAGTGATTGCCGTTTTACCCGGTGGTTTTGCGGTCGTTAAAAAATATATTATTGCCCTATTTTGGATCCAAAGTTGGGCCCCCCTTTATTCGATTCTAAATATGTTAGTGAATATCTATGGACGGTCAAAGAGCATAGGAGCTGTTACAGGGGCAACAACTAGTGCCCTCTCAGCTGCTACTCTACCAGGCTTAGCGGAAGCAAATGAATGGGTAGCAGCGGTTGCAGGTTATACCATGATGTCAGTACCATTTTTGTCCTACGGACTCATTCATTATGGTGCAGGGGCCTTAAGTCAATTATCAACCCATTTTGGTAGCGTCACCCAATCCGCAGCCAGTCACGCAGCAGAAGAAGCAACTACCGGAAATTACTCTTTAGGAAATACCAATTTCGATAATCATAGTATGCATAATATCTCTGGTTTTAAACAAGATACCAATTTATCGGTTGCAACTGGACGAAGTACTCTGCAATTAGAAGATGGTTCGATGGTTAGTCGTAACCCAGATGGTTCTGCGGTTTTTAATCGACCACCTGCGATCTCTAACATCGGTGGAAATATTAACTGGAATGAATCTATGGCCTCTTCTTATAGCCAATCTGCCGATGAAAGTCATAGGGTTGGTGTGCAAAGTGCTATGGCTGCACAGAATAATATCTCATCAGCTTTAAATCAGATGCAGGATTTTAGAGAAAGTCATGGAAAAGGCACGAGTGCGGATACGACATTTAGTCAAGGTGAATCAGTGTTAAATCAAAGCTCAATTTCAAAATTCTTAGATAAATCAGAACAATTTGCAGATGAAAATCGAATTAGTAAAGAAGCTTCGCATGCTTTATTAGCTAATGCAGCTATAAGAGTTCAAGGATCTTATGGTGCTAAAGTGCCCCTTACTAATATTGGTGCTTCTATTAGTGGGGAAGCTGGAGTAAGTTCAAATAATACCTGGACTTCGAGTAATTCAGACTTGATGAGTAAAGCTGCAATTTTTTCTGAAAAAGAAGGTTTGTCTGAGATCTTACAGCAATCGATGAGTGAAGCTAAAGATATGCGGTTTAATACTAATGCATCAGAAAGCAGTAATTATGCTTCTTCTATTGCATCAAATTTGTCAAAAGCTGAAAATCAAATGCAATCGGCTTCGACTTCCTTTGCTAAAGAAGATTCCTATCGTGAGGCGGCTCAAATGGTAACTCAACAAGGAGCTGGGTTTAATCAAGATATGTCACAGAAGTATGTAGAATGGTTATCTAATCAAAATAGTGGAGGAAAACCATTAGGCGCATCCGGGGTGCATCATGTGATATCTGATGAGGGTATCAATCGACGTTATATGCAGAATTTTATGGAGTCGGAAGGAGGCCAGTTAAGAGAACAATTCGTGAACCAAGCACCAATTAGTCCTGCTGGTATGAAAGAACAGTACACGCAACAAATAAAAGAAGTTTCGGGGTTTAATAATCCAACAAATGATTTTAAACAAGCTTCTAAAACAGTTCTTCAGGATGCTGAAAAACAGGAGTTTACAAAAAATATTTCCTCTTCAGATATACCTCAAAAGGTTAATCAGAAACTACAAGGAACAGAACAAGTTATTACGTCAAAAAAATCTAACCTGCAAAATGAAAATAATCAAGCGATTGATAAATTTCCTGGGGATAAAAAATGATGAAAATAATATTATTTAATATGGATACTTTTGTTGGTTATAAACCCAATGCTGGCAGGGCCATATCCATGTTCAGCATTGATCATATCAGTAATCAAATTTTCTTTTGGGGGACTGAAAAACTCTTGTTCTGGAACAATCTTCAATTTTTTAAGTTTTCCGATGATTCTTCTTCCAAATCCAAAATACAGGATAAAAGGATATGTGATCAGAGAAGAAGCCATTGAAATTATTAATGAGCTTAAAACAAAGACTCTGCCGTTCATATGATTTGTGGAGGTAACAATGAAAATGCCCAATAGTATCACTGCCAATGTAACTGAGGCTAAGGCAGATTTTGTTTTGGCGACTTTAAATTTCTTTATAAGCAGAAGGCCTTCTACGGAAGGAACATTGGTTTGGGTCAATGAGGGCGATTTGTCACGCATATCACATGTACTCGCGTAATTGAGGCATTACTTATGGGAAATTTAGCGTGCCGGGAAAGAATTGTCAATCCTCAAGGAAGAGAACTATGAGCAAACAATATATCAAGGTCATAGCTAAAATATTTAATGTTAGATAGAAGGGGTAACTATGTCGACTAAACCCTCTACGTTTAAAGATTTTACACGGGGTGGCCAAATTACCATGCATGCCCTTCGCATGTTTGGACAGGCCACTCGTTATGTCATCATTTTCACTATTATTATGATCGTTGCATTATTTATTTGGATCTTCTCACTAAAAACAACTGAATACGATCGCTATGTTTTATACGAATATTTTGAAGCGGAGATCAAAATTAGTCTTCATGGAAATAAGGTTACTCATACAATTCAAACTCCAGAAGGACGTTTTGTAGAGTTATATGCAAATCACTTTGTTAACCATCCCAAAACACAACTATGCGTAACAAGGTGCTTTCAAGGTTTTATTACTTCACTTTGGGTTTCTCTTGTCAGTGGCTTGTTATCCTTAATTGGATTTTCCTACTTTTTCAAACGAAAGGGTGCGCTACAGCGTGGAACAATTGAATTAAGAGGGGCGAGTCGGACTGATTCAAAGCAGTTAGCAAAGCTATTGAAACAGGATGATCAGGCATCAGATTTACACATCGCTGGCGTACCACTCAAGAAGGGCACAGAAATTCAACATATCTTATTAATAGGGACGACGGGGGTCGGGAAGTCGGCTTGTATGCACGAGTTAATGGATCAGGTTCGTGCAAAAAAACAGAGAGCCATTGTCTATGATCTCGAAGGTACTTTGATCCCTAAGTATTATCGTCCTGAAAAAGACTTCATTCTGAATCCATTAGATGATCGTTCGCCAGCTTGGAACATATGGCAAGAGGGAGAAGACTCAGCCGATTTTGACTCTCTGGCAAGTTCGCTAATGCCACTACATTTGACGGGAAGTGATCCTTTCTGGATAAATTCGGCACGCACCATTTTCTCTTCGGGGGCAGAACGTTTGCGGATCACGAATAAAAAAAATAATAGGACTTTATTACAAGCGATGTTTACAGAAAATTTAGGTGGGATCGTTAATTTACTAAAGGGCTCTATTGCAGAATCTTTAGTATCTGAAAAAATTGAAAAGACTGCTCTATCTATTAAAGCCACTTTGACTACTTACTGTAAATCTCTGATGTATCTGAAAGATGACACTGAGGGTCCCCTTTTTTCCATACGTCGCTGGATAGCTAGAGATGAAGGAGATAGTTGGTTATTTATCTCTTCCAACGCTTTAAAAGAAGATGCACTAAGACCACTTATTTCGGTATGGCTGGATACTGCGGCTAAATATGTTTTGAGTTTGGAAGAATCGGAAACGAGACGTTTATGGTTTTTTATGGAAGAATTTTCTAATCTCCATCAATTACCTAGCATTATGCGAACCCTTTCATTAGGACGAAAACATGGCGTATGTTTTGTGGGAGCCATACAAGATCCACATCAATTACGTACAATCTATGGGCATAATGAAACAGAGACCTTATTGGGTTTATTTAATACTAAAGTTTGCTATCGCACAAATTCGGCAGCTTCAGCTAAATGGATGTCAAGCATTATGGGGGAGCGTGAGACTGTCGAACAAAAGGAAAACTTTTCCTATGGGGCTAATGATATGCGGGATGGTGTATCAATACATGAAGAACGTCGCAGAGAATTCGTTGTTATGGATGCTGAATTCTTAGAATTAGAAAATTTAGAAGGATTTATACGTTTACCTGGAAAGTGGCCAGTAGCAAAACTAAAGTTTAAGTATGTAAAGAGGCAACATAATCAACCAGCTTTAATTCTTAGGGATTTTTCAAATTGCCAAATGCTGGATATGCCATTGGCTTCTACTTATGAACTCGAAATCAAGTTAAAAGCATCTGCTGATGATATTATGCTTTGGGAGCAGAACAATCGAGATAACTCTGTAATATTAATTGTTTTAGACCAAAAAACAGGCTTGCGGGCAATTGCAAAAAATAATGAAGGAAAATTTATAAATTTAGCTATAGATCCACAAATGAATGAAGTCTCAAAGAAATCCTTACTCTCAGAAGATATAAAAGCATTGCCAGAAACTGATAAGGAAATATTAATTGAATGGATTTTATTACAGGTCAATAAGATCCAAGATGATTCAGATGCCAGAGAAGATAATAAAACAAGTTCAAAAATAGGGGCAGATGGAAAGGTGAAGCCATTTGCCAGACATGAAACAAAGGTTATTGATTAAGATGAGACTATGTTAAGCATTTACACTCTGAAATCTGCCTCTGAAGCTTCTAAATATTACCAGCAGGGTGATTACTACACACATGAATCTACAGATGCTCATAGCACTTGGATGGGAAAGGGTGCTGAACTATTGGCACTGCAAGGGCGGGTTGATATTGGTACTTTCAAAAACCTACTTCAAGGTCGCCTACCTTCTGGTGATGAGATGATTCAAACAAAAAAGGGAGTGCACCATCGACCTGGTTATGATTTGACGTTTTCAGCGCCAAAATCAGTTTCTGTTCTAGCCTTAGTAGCAGGATCAAAAGAGGTGCTTCAGGCACATCAGGAAGCAGTGAGAGAAGTTGTTACCAAGATAGAAGGGTCTTACGCTGCCTGTCGGATTAAAAAAAATGGCAACATAAGTGTAGAAAAAACAGGCAACTTTTTGGTTGCGGGATTTGAGCATAACGATTCTAGAGCTGGGGACCCTAATTTACATACGCATTGCGTGTTAATGAATATGACTCAAAAAAACGATGGTGCTTGGCGTACCCTTTTTGCAGATGAACTTTATACCGATAAATTAATGAATGGCATGGAATATCGATCAATTTTGGCTCAAAAATTAATGGCGCTTGGCTATGCGTTAAATCTTGGAAAAAAGGGTACGTTTGAAATTACTGGGGTGCCTGAACCGGTATTAAATAGATTTTCTAAACGTCGAGTGCAGATTGAAAAATGGTTAGAGGATAAGGATGTAAGGGGTGGGGAGGCTGCAATTGTAGCAAATTTTCAAACACGAACTCAGAAAGTTAATACAAGTGGTGAAGCTTTAAAAATTCGATGGGAAAATGAGCTTGATTTATGTGGATCAAGTTTATTTGAACTAAACAAGATATCCGAGAACGCAAAATTACATGGCCCAGTTAAACTACCGGATCCTTACGTTATTGCTGAAAATTCTGTGGCATCAGCCATTGAACATCTTTCAGAGAAAAAATCCCACTTCGCGATAAAGGAAGTCATCAGAGCAGCGAAGCAGATGTCACTATTATCGAGCTCTGACGGAGATTTTTTAAAAGTAATAGAAGGAAAAATACATAATAAAGAATTGTTGTATATAGAAGGTAAGCTCTTAACTACACCTAAACTATTTCAATTAGAAGCTGAAAATATAAAATCAATGTTAAGTGGTAAAACCAGCGTTCATGCAATGTTATCCAGATGGATCGCGCAGTATGTAGCTAAAGTTAATTTAAGAACTGAAACACAACAGGGTGCTCTTACTTTGATGCTGACAAGTAAAGATCAACAAATTTTGGTATCTTCGAACTCAATGACCAGCTTGACGGACGTTCTAATGACTTTTAATGCTATTTGTAGGGATCAAGGATATTCTCCTAGGATCTTAACTCAGAAAAAAACAAATATTGAAAAGTTAACACAAAAAACAGGTATCGAACGAGTTAGCACAATAGAAGGATTTTTATTATCCTGTGAGATTAGAGCCGATAAATCTCAAAAAACGCCTAATGCTTTGGTTGGTCGTCTACAGGATTGGTCTAAACGCATTGAAAAACAAGAAGCACGTAATGTTTGGATAATAGATGGGGACGTTTCAATGCAACAAATTAACCGTTTACAGCATTGGTCCAAACATTTTCGTGCAAGAATTATTTTTACTCAATCGAGCAATCAACCTATACACGCATTATCAAGTTTGACTGCAAAAGGGCTGGCTAATATTAATATTTCGGCCACCCAATTCTATAAAGCAGACTTAAAAATCAGAGATCATCTTTTAAAAAATATAGAGAGTTTGGAAATAAAAAACGCCATTCAACCTATTTCTGATTACCAGGAGCGTTTTAAAGCGGCAGTCGAACTATTTACTCCGGCTTCGCTCTTAATTGCTCAAACAAATGCTCAGGTATCAGAACTTAATGGACAAGTTAGGGAAAAATTAATACAGAGCAGACTTTTGTCTGGTGAAGGAATAAGGGTTAGCACCTTGCAACGAATTCCATTGAGTGTTGAAGAGAAGAGACATTTACATCTCTACAATCTCAAAGATGTCATACGTTTTAATTGCGATAAGCCTGGAACATTGGTTACTAAAGATAGTTACTTCTTTGTTAAGAATATCAATATGGATAGAGGGGTCATCGAGCTACATAATCAAAGATGTGATCAGGTGTTTTGGAACCCTGCAAAGGAAACTATGAGCTTTCATCAAATTGAAGTTTATAGAGCTGAGAAACGTGAACTATTGCTGGGTGATCGGTTGGTCTGGACACGCACCTTAAAAAATGAAACGGATAAATCGTTGGATAGGATTAAGGATCAGGTAGCAACTGTCGTGGGTATTGATAAAACAACTATCTTTGTTGCCTTGAAGAGTGGTAAAATTGCAAAATTAGAATTTAAAGATCTTAAACAGCAGCACTGGGACCATGGTTACGCTGTTTTGCTGAAAAACGCCGAAATTGGCTCGTTTGATAATATTGCCCTATGTTTGCAAAGCAATAAGATAGATGCCAAAACCATTCAAGATTTGCAAAAATTATTAAGTAGCGTGGAAGAATCGTCAAAAACCGTCAATATTGTTTGTGATAATGTAGAGACCTTAAAAAAAACCATTGAGGATGATAGAACTGGGAACGTTTCAATAGCAACAAGGCCTGAGATACCCTATGTTCGTCGTGAGGCATTATCAGATCAACAAACTACCGTTACACAGCAAGTATTTCATGGTTTACAATCAGAATATTTGAAGGCTCGTAAACTAAATCCTGAATTTTTAGAAAAAAATGAACCTAAGTTAACTGCTAATGTTTCCCCTGAATTTAGGAAAGCTTGTGATGTGGTTGATTACGTTGCTTTATATCATTCAGAACGAAGTTCAGTTATTAGTCTTAAAACAATTAAAAAAGATGCTTATGAACTGGCTGGGATATTGGTTCCTACTAAAGTCATCAATGGTGCTTTGGAATTGGCTATAGCTAAAGGTTGGCTGGTAGAAATATCTAACCTTGAACCTCAAAAAAATACAGATGAAAGATTAGTATGTGCAAAGCACACAATCATAATGGAAAAGCTTTGCATTAAGATGATGAAAGGGGGACAAAACACACTAATTCCCATTGCTGTTAAGAGTGAGTCTCTTTTAAAAGATATTCAAATGCACCCACGTTTAACGGATGGGCAAAAAGATGCGGTTTCTTTAATTCTGATGTCTTCGGACAAAGTCGTCTCAGTTCAGGGAGTAGCTGGTGCTGGGAAAACCACAGCTTTAAGAGAGCTTAAGCAACGATGCCAAGAATGCAATTTTAATACCCTAGTTTTAGCCAACACTGGTAGCGCTAGAAATCAGGCCCAAACGGCTTCAGGCATTCCTTCGATGACTACTGCTCAATTTTTAACACGGGTGGAATCGTTATTAACAACTGATATTGATAAGGCAAGAAATGATTATGGCGGGAATAGAGTCATTATCTTGGATGAATCATCCTTAATTTCGACCAAAGATATGTTTAGATTGTTAACTGCCGTCGATAGGCTTGATGCTCGTTTAAGTGTCATTGGAGATTTTAAACAAATTGGTTCGATAGGAGCCGGGGAAATATCTAAAGATATATTGGCTTATGGTATTTCAAAGGCAGCTATGTTAGAGAATGTGCGACTTAAAGATGCTACAGCTTTTGAAGCAATGAAACATGCTTATGCAGGGGACATGTCTAAAACGATTCATACGCTTCGAGACAGCATAGAAGAAATTCCTCTTAAATCTGAAGCCTTGGGAAGGATTGTCGATATTTACACCTGCTTGAAGTACGAAAATCGCGAACAAACCCTAATCATTACCCCTTTAAATGAAGATCGAAATTTCGTCAACCAGGCTATACGAGAAAAGTTCAAGGAATCGAAAGAACTTCAGGGTGAGGCTTTAAAAACAAGCGTGTTTTTGCAGAGAGATCAGCATGAAATTGAAAAGACTAATATTTTTTCTTATGAAGTGTCTGATTACATTCGATTTAACACTAACCATCCAAGGCTTGGCATTAAAACGGGAGAGTATTTGAAAATTAGTGAGGTCGATTTAAAACACCATCGATTGACGTTGATGTTTGATAATGGTGAAAGACTGTACTGGACTCCCAAGGATTTGCAAAGATCAAGCGATATTGAAATTTATCGCAAAGACGAAAGAGAGTTAATGAAAAATGACACCATTATTTTTAAACGTAACAATGAATCTCAAGGAGTTTTTAATGGGGATAAAGCCAAGGTTTTAGAAATAGAGGGTTCCTTGGCTAAAATATTACTCATCAATGGAAATACTATTACCCTGGATTTAAATAAAAATGAGAATAAGCATCTGGATTATGGTTACGCTTTAACTGCTTATGCTGGTCAAGGTCGTGATGTGGGTTTTGTGTTGGCCTATGGCGATGGACCAAAGCCGCTTTCAAAGAAAAGCTCAGATTTGCAAATAGGCGATACGATTGTTTTACCCAAGATCAATCTATCAAAAGATGAATTGTTTTATGGCGCAACTTCAAGATTGGTCTCTGTGACAGCCATTAACAATGATGAATTGACGCTTAAAGATAGTAATAGCAGTGTTCATACGGTTAAAGCTGAGAAAGATAAATCATGGGACTACTTCCCGCCATTTGAAGCACGTAGAGACAATGAGTTACCGCTATCAACCACTCAAAAAAGCTTTCTGGTTCAAATTACCCGCGGTGATAACTTGTGTCTTATCGTTCCTCATAGTCAGGATTTTCAAAAAACCTTAGAAAGACATAAAGGGAATGAAGGGTCCGCTCTGCGCCATCTTGACCCTAATTGGAAGGATTTAAACAAAGCAGTAGAGCGATTGGTTGAGAATATTAGGGGTAAGGCAGAACGTAAGGATAGGCAAATAGGCAATCACACTGATCAAGGTGAAGTGGTCAAAAATTCACCCCTGTGGGTCTCAGGGAAGCAAGAACAGCTTAATGTTGTACGTCCTAAATCGGTTGAAAAAAGCGTATCACAAACTAAATTATTCGCCCAGCGAAGCCAACCTAGGATTGATATTAATGAACTTGAAAATCGTTTGACAACGGATAGTTTGGGTTATGCCACACGTTGGCTTGGACCCCCTAGTAGGGTGTCTGGTAGGGAGGCAAGATGGGGAAGTAAAGGCTCATTTTCCTTAACCTTGTCAGGATCAAAAGCCGGTGTTTGGAGTAACTTTGAGGTAGCTAAGGGTGGTAAGGGACTGGTGTCATTGTATAAGGAGATCTACGATCTAGAGTGGAAGGAAGCGGTAAAGGAATTAGCTAGAGAATGTGGATTACAACAAAAAGAACATATCTCTAATCGTTCTTCGATAATCAAACAACCGACTAAGGATATGGGCGCAAATGAAGCCAATACTCAAACGAAAAAGATAAAGTATGCACAGCAAGAATACAAAAAAGCCGTCTCAATTAAGGGCACTTTGGCGGAAAAATATCTTAGAGAGGAGAGAGCGATTTCTGGAAAATTGCCAGAGGATTTTCGTTTTAGAGCTGATGGGATCCATTTAGATACTAAGAAAAAAACACCGGCCTTAATTGCCCCATATCGAGATAAAAATAACACCATTATTGGCTTTGTAAGGGTGTTTTTGAGTCCTGATGGATCCCAATACAAGGAGACATTCATTGACGCTAAAGGCAAGGAAATTTCGGCTACTCGAAAGGCTAATGTTGGGTTATCTGCTAAGGGATCCGTTGTTGTCCAGAAGGGGGTTGCCCCAAGTTCTTTGTGGGTGGCCGAGGGCATAGAAACGGCTTTAAGTGTTAGTAAAGCTGTGCCAAATGAGACCGTCGTAGCAAGCCTATCCGCTTCTCAGCTTAAGAATGTTCCGGTAGGTTCGGACATCCAAAAAGTTATCATTTGCGCTGATAATGACCCTGCTAGTTCTAATACAAAAAAAAATGTGATTGATGCTGTAGAGTTTCATTTGTCAGTGGGGAGAAGGGTGTTTGTTGCTATACCGTCTGAGATGGCGGGGCTGAAGAAAGTCGATTTTAATGATGTTTTGAAGCAGGGAGGGACCCCTGCTGTGCAGAAAATTTTGGACCAAATGATAGAAATAAAAGACATCAATACTTTAAAAATTCAGGAACCCCAGTTATCGGTTACCTTGCAGAAAATTCAGGTTGAACAGAAAAAAAATGCTCTAGATCTGCAATCCGAACACCCACAGCTTCCATTAACTAAAGCAGTAAATCATGAGCTTGAACGTTAGAAACATTGGCGAATTTACCAAAGGAGGAACTAGTTATGCCACAACTTTCAGTTATAGTATCGGACCATTTGCATCAAAAAATCATCGAAAAGGGCAAACAATTCGGGGTCGATAATATTAGCGAGACAGTAAGGATTTTACTACAGTCTGGGATAGAAAATGAGGATTTAGGTTCAAGTGGAGGAGAGGTGCAGGTCTTAAGTAACCATGCCATAAATTATTCCATTATGGACCATTATTTGCTTGAAGAATGTCTATTGGCTTTAGTAGAAGGCGGTCCTGAAATGAAGGAAAAGGCTTATGCCAAAGCTAAGGAATTCGTTGCTTCCGTCTCGCAGGAAACTTCTTAATCACCAGATAAATAATAATTCTTTAATTACTCTTGTTGATAGATGTTATATTCTAATATTTAAAATTTCGGTAAATGTTATATCCTAACATGGTTGTTGGTTTTTAATATCTTGATTTCCATAAGATTATTTTCCGACATTTTTAAGATGTTATAATCTACCATGGGGATGTTATAACCTAACATTTGTAAAATGGATTTATTGAGAGATCGAAATTAAAAAACACTGAAAATAACAGGGAATTTTAATATTTTACGGCGGTGCGTCAGGTGTGCAGAGATCGAAAATGGGCTGCTTTAGTAATTTCGGTTTGTTTGGGATTTTATATAGGATACCAGGCTTTAGGACAAAAATAAAACAAAAGGTGGCGAGTTTTTTTGCGAGCCTATCCTAAAAAATAAAGAAAGATCGATATGAATTTTTAGATGTTTTATTTGAAAAATGGTTCTATAATAGGTTTGTTCTTAGGCAAATTTGGAGAAAGGTTATGCCCATTATTAGTGCGCCAGTTAAGGTGCATTTACCTGAGGGTGAAAGTCCCTCGACGGAAGGAGGAACCAGCTCCACCGAGTAGCGAGTCTTGCGCCCTACCTAGTAATAGAATAGGGATGAAGCGTAGACAGCGGAACATTCGAGCCGAAGCCGAAAGGCGCGCGGTACGTAAGCCCCGAAAAGGCAAAGTTGATGAGAGTCGATGTGGTTGATAACACAGCAGACAATAGATATCTGGAGGTTGTTCTGGTTTATACAAAAGGTATCAATCATCCGGGGTAGAAGACGTTGGCGAGTTTGTAGAGGTAAGTGACATCACCTGGGAAAAGTCCGTATGACCCTTCAAGGAAGAAGTATTGGAAACGCAAGCCCTCGCAAGGTAAGCGATCCGAAATGGGAAGCGGACTGCTTAGTCAGCCATAGTAGCGAAGAAGCGGTAATAAGAAGACCGGGGAGTGAAGGGCTAGCAGATTGAAAGAGCGTAAGAGTGAAACAATGTCCGTACACAGACAAGACGGAAATACATGGTTAACGAAAATTGAACGCATAGGTACATTGGCTATTGAGAAACCTGATACTGTATTCAACAACGTTGGACACGTCATTAGTATCAATATGCTAAGGGAGCTATATCAGCAGGCGGATGGGAAGAAAGCCGTTGGTATCGATAAGGTGACCAAAGAGAAGTACGGGAAAAGACTAGAGGAAAATCTCGAAGATCTAATCAAACGTATTCGCAGAGGCACCTATAAACCGCGACCATCAAGAATCGTGGAGATCCAAAAAGAGGACGGGAGTACGAGGCCACTAGCAATAACTTGTTTTGAAGATAAATTAGTACAGACTGCTGTAAACACTATCTTGAGCAAGGTATTTGAGCCAATATTTCTGTCAACCTCATATGGTTTCCGCCCCAATCGTAATTGTCATGACGCACTAAAAGCGTTAAAAGCAGCCACCTATCGTTTTTCTAATGGCGCTGTTGTGGAAATTGATCTTCAGAAATATTTTAACACGATCCCTCATAAGACACTGTTGGAATGTTTAAGGAAGAAAATTACAGACAGAAGATTCCTGCACTTGGTGCAAGTATTAATTACGGCCCCAATTAGTGTAGGTGATGCTGTTGAGAAGAATACGATTGGCTGTCAGCAGGGTTCGAGTATATCACCCACTCTAGCTAACATATACCTACATTATGTTGTGGATACTTGGTTTGAAGAAATCAAAAAGACACACATAAAAGGAAATGCCGAGTTAGTGCGCTACGCTGATGATATGGTATTTACTTTTGAGCGGAAGATGGATGCAGAGCGATTTTATGAAGCGCTACCGAAAAGGCTCGGGAAATATGGCCTGAAACTGCATGCTGATAAATCACAAGTGATAGCCTCTGGGTGCAATGCAGCACTAAAAGCGGCTAATGAAGGTGATCGATTGGCTACATATAAATTTCTTGGTTTCACATGTTATTGGGGTATGTCGGAAACGAAAAAGTTCTGGAGGTTAAAATACACTTCGAGAGCGGATCGCTTTACGCGTAAACTTAATGGACTACGAGAATTTCTGAGAAAGAATCGAAATGCAGGAACAGGTAAGACTATTAAACGAGTGATTAAGGTAGTGGTTGGATGGGTAAACTACCATGGTATTTCGGATAACGGAAGACGAGTAAGATCGTTTCTGAATGTTACGAAAAGAATAATATTCTGGTGGATTAACCTTCGTGGTGGTCGAAAGCGAATGAAGTGGGAATCATATATCAACATGCTAGTTAGATTAAAATTTCCTACGAAATTCAAAATAGTATCAATATTTCCCAATGTACTGAATAGAACCTAAAGTTCGTCGAGTAGTCGGGAACCGTATGCGGGAATTCTGCACGTACGGGTCTGAGGAGGGGCTGGCAGGAGCGATCTTGCCGGTCTACTCACACCCCTAGCCAGGTCAAATCTTTTGAAAAAATACGAATTCAAGTGCCATCAGATTTATTGGAAGAAGTTAGAAGTTATTGTAGGGAATTTTCCATATCTGAGGTAGAAGATTTTTATAATGAAGCAGCAAAATTTATTTTAAAAACAGATAAAGACTGGAGAAAAATAAATAAAAAATAATCGAAAAAAGCAGAAAAACTATTTACAAAATAATCATTTTTGGCTATTATTAAAGTAGATTTCTTGAACGAGAAATCAAGGCGGGATGCAAAAGTGCTTGTAACACCTTTACACCCCTAAACACAGTTAGACTGAAAGGAGTCCAACCATGTCTGATGCCAGCTTAAACGATCTTGTTTCTTTAAACAACCCCACCAACCTTGATGAATCGATACCCCAAATTTATGTCGCTTGTTTGGCGGCTTATAACGCGGGTAGGCATTACGGATCTTGGATTGATGCAACCCAAGAAGTTGAGCAAATCCATGAAGAAATCCAAATGATGTTATCAAAAAGTCCAATTCCAAATGCTGAAGAATGGGCAATACATTGTCACAACTTTGGTACCCTAACTCTAAGCGAAAATGAAGACCTTGAAGTGGTTCAAAGCATAGCCGTTTTTTTAGTGGAGCATGGTCCACTGGGAGCCGGGATCTTAGGTTATTATGGTGACATCGATTCGGCCAGAAATGCCATGGAAAATCGTTATCAAGGGGAATATGAAAACGAATTGGAGTTTGCAATACAGCTCTTCGATGATTGCTATATGGCGGCCATTCCTGAAACAATTCAGGGTTATATTGACTACGCCTCCTTTAAAAGAGACATCTTTCTTGATGAATTTTTCTTATTAGAGGCAGGTGGAAAGAATCATGTGTTTTCGCGCAATTAACATTAGGTCTTAGGATGGTTCTTTGGTGGACCATCCTGATCAATTCAACATTAATAGGAGTAACGACACCTAATTTCATTATTCGGATATATTGTATTTCTAAATATGGTAACTCATAATGATGTTTTTAGACGGATTGTTAAATGTTATGTTTAAAAAAATATCATAACGTAATGATATTTATGGATATTTTTTGATATATGTTAAATCTTTCAGGGGGGCATGTTAAATGTTAGAGTCAGAATTTAAGCATTATGCACTAAATTTAGTGGAACCATCTTTTAAATCACCATTAACAGACCTAATTATTGAGTTAGATCACTTGCGAAAAAAGAAGCTATTAGGCTCTACTCATTCATTAGTCTTTTTTCAGCTAAAGCACATCTTCCATACATTAGAAAGTATTGGTTCGGCAAGAATAGAAGGCAATAATACCACTATTGCAGAGTATATTGAAACTAAGCTTGAACAACAAAAAACAAATGTTTCACCTAGTATAAAAGAAATCCAAAATATTGAAGAAACAATGGCTTTTATTGAGGAGCATATTAGAGATTACCCTATTAACAGGCTATTTGTTAGCGAAATTCACAAAAGAGTAGTTGATGGATTATTGCCCCCCCCTGAAGGTGAAGGGGATCACACACCAGGGGAATATAGGAAAAAGAATGTAATAATTGCAAAATCTACACATAGACCTCCCGAATCCCTGAAGATTGATGAATATATGAATGAACTATTCGAATTTATCAACAAAAACGATGGTGCTAAATATAGTTTATTAAAAACAGCAATCGCCCATCATAGGTTTGTTTGGATACATCCATTTACAAATGGAAATGGGAGAACAGTTCGTCTTTTTACTTATGCAATGCTCGTTAAATTAGGTTTTAATGTTGATGTTGGAAGAATATTAAATCCGACCGCCGTTTTTTGTAGCAATAGGGAAAATTATTATACCTATTTATCTCAGGCCGACACCGCAACAGATGAAGGTATCTTAAGTTGGTGTGAGTACATGTTAAGGGGCTTGAAAGATGAAATTGAAAAAATTGATAAGCTGCTAGACTATGAATTTTTAAAAAGAGAAATTTTGTTGCCAACAATTGATTATTCCATTGAACGTCAATATATAACTGATATTGAATCAAAGGTTCTAAAACAAGTCACCCAAAAGCAAGTCATTCAAGCGAGTGATTTGAAGGAAATATTCAAAGGTAAATTAGATTCTGAGGTGTCTCGCCAAATCAAAAGATTAATTGATAAGAAGATGCTTCAACCTGAAAAAGATAAAACAAGAAAATATGTTATTCGCTTTGATAACAACTATTTGCTAAGAGGAATAATAAAAACATTAGGGGAGAAAGGATTTTTGCCAATAAAAGAAAATGTTTAGTATTTTATTGATTGTCAAAAAATGGAGAAGTTAATTAAAGTAAAAGTGTTGAATTTAGAAGAAGTGGTTTCGGCCATATCGGTTTTGTAAGATAAGACAGGAATTTATGATGATCGACGAATATAAGCTACATGAAGGTGCTTTAAATTTGGAGCCCTTGCAAAATCAGCTTTATAATGCCATTAAGAAAAAAAGTAAGGATCTTGCTCGAATGTACTTATCTGCATTGAAAGTACTATCACAGACAGATAATGATGATAAGCTTTATTTAACTGCACATGCGCTTCGGGAAATGATGCGTAAATTACCAGGTGTAATTGACGTTCCAATTGAAGAGGGGGCCAAGCAATCTCTGACTAACTTTGTTAAAAGAGTGGATCACAAATGGAAAAAAATGTGTGCCAAAGGACGTTGGCCAGGAGAGCCAAAGTGGGAAGGTCATATTAATGAGGATCTTCGACAATTTTTGTGTGAAATTCAATCTATGTTAGAAGCAGAAGAGAGAATCAGGAAAGATAGACGGGCTATGGTTCAATCTATTTTGCGGAAACAAAATTTCAGTCATATACCCTTGCCAGATGATATTGAAGATATGAGGGCAAAGGAGTGGGTTGATTATCACGATTATTTTACTAAAACTGCCCACTATAATCCAACTGTTCAAAGTACTTTTTTAGAAAATCTCAAACGATTTGAATATTTCCTTTTGAATTGTCTTGAGCCCCGAACCTTTGAGGTTCAAGATGAAATTAAGAAAATCATTGAGGAGGGTGAATATAATACGCCTAATAAAGAACATGTAAGAGCTATCCTTGGCAAAATTCAGCGAACTGCGGATTATGATTTCTTTTTTGAAAATATAAAGTCGGCTGATTGGCTTGAACACTTAGATGAGTTGAAACAGTTTGACAGACCAAGGAGCGCTTTAAAGCATGAAAATTTACTCAGTTTTCCATTCTGGCCACCTGCTCTTTACCTTGTCAAAATTGCTTCTCAGAAACCTGAGAAGGTTATGAAAATAATTCTAAAGGTATCGAATACCGATAATCCAAGAGTGCATGAAGGGTTTATTAATGCCGCACTCAATATGCAGGAAGAAGTGGCGGTCCAACTTCATCGCAAAGTAAAAAGATGGTTTGGGTCTTCTAAATCTTACATATTTATTTTCCCATCACAAATTGTAAATTACATAATACACATTAAAAACGGAGGGTATATTAAAGAAGCTTTGCAGGTAACTGATGCACTTCTTGGACTAAAAGGATATCAAAAGCAATTAGATGGAAATGGCATTATTCGAAGAGCCGATCCAATTGCAGGTAATGATTGGGAATACAACGAAGCATTGAAGAGAATTGCCCCTGTTTTTACTAAGCAAGAAAAGTTTGCGCTGATAAAATTACTTTGTAAAAAGCTGCATCAGGCTTTTATTTTAGAAAATTCTGAGAGTGAACAAGAATTTAAAGACTATAGCTTTATATGGAGAGGCTCAATTGAAAGTTCTAATCAAAACAATAAATATAATGTTCAAATAAAAGATAGCATAATCAATTGGATAAGAGACTTATCCGAAGAGTTATTAACTGAAGCACCAGAGTTGATTGAACAGACTATCACCTATTTAAGATCGAAATCGCTCCCCATTTTTAGTCGTTTTGCTCTTCATTTGGCTCGAATAAGTCAACAACCAGCTTTATGCTCCAAACTTATTTTAGATCAGCAGCTTTTTAATTCGTTGGATGTATGGCATGAATATGCCATATTGCTTAAAGACACTTATCCTTTGATAAATGTATCTGAACAGAAAAAATTTCTCAATATGATAGAAGCTCATGTTGTTCATCGAAATGAGAGTAGAGACCAAGTCGAATTCGATGAGGAAAAAGATAAACGATTTAGATATTTCTATTATTATATGATTAGTGATTATTTGGTAGGTGTAGATAAAGAGATTTTTGAAAAGTTGAATATTCGATTTGGTGTACTTGAGAATCCTATGTTTCATAGTTACAAAACTTCTTGGACTGGGCCAACAAGTCCAAAGTTAGCCGTTGATTTGAAATTTATGCAACTTGGTGAGTTAAAGCAATACTTAGAGGAATGGTCACCTGACACAGGGCCCTTCAACCCTTCAATTGATGGTCTGGGCAGAGAATTGGAATCCGTAGTCGTGGATCGACTTGAAGAATTTGTTGACAATATTGAGCTATTTAAGATTCATGAGAAAACTTATGTTAGAGCAATTATTCAAGGTTTTTCAAAAGCATGTTCAGAAAAGAAAACTATAAAATGGGATAAGATTATTAGTTACATTCTTTGGGTGAGTGGTCAATCAGATGAGTCTAAAGTTGATGAATTTAAAAAAGATGATAAAGATTTAACTTGGGGATGGTCTCGGAAGGCTGCTTGTCGTCTTATAGAGCAAGGTTTAAGACTGGGAGTAAATGAGCTGCCGTTTAATTTAAGAAAACAAGTCTGGGATATTCTTTCGTATGGTCTCTCTGATATTGACCCAAAAGTAGAGGAGGAAGATAAATATGCTTCGGACAAAGACTACTATCACACTGCGATTAACAGTGTCCGTGGTGTAGCATTAGAGACAGCTATTTATTATGCGTTTTGGGTGAAAAGAAATTTAGTGGCTTCAAAGGAAGAGTTGCCAACTGATATATGTCCAGAATTATTTTTTGTTTTTGATTGTCATTTGAACTTAAGTTTTGAAAGATCTAAGTCCATTCGTGCAGTCTTTGGTCACATGATTCCATGGTTATTTTCTTTAAATAAGGCATGGTTCTTAACAAAAATAGAGATTATTCTACCAAAGGATGAAATGCTAAAATCATATCGGGCTGCTGCGTGGGATGCATACATATTAAATCAACCATATTCAGGACTATTTCAAGAAATTAAAGAACATTATTTGTGGGCAATTAACCGTATTGAGTTTATTGAAGACAATAAAGCTGATAAGACTGATGAAAGACTAGTGGAACATGTTATTGCTTTTTTCCTTTCTGGAGAAATTGAATTAGAATCCGATATGCTAAATAAATTGTACTTAAAGATCAATTTTCGACTTAAACAGAGAGCTTTTGCTATGATTGAATACGCTCTGAGAAATGAATTGAATAAAACAGATCCAATCATTGTCATACGATCGAAGGAGTTCTGGAATTTTAGGCTCAATAAGGTCAAGATGGAAAAAGAAATAAATGATCGGATTGAATTAGCCGAATTTGGTGAATTGATGAAATTTATCCAGTTTGATGATGAATGGCTCCTAGATCAGGCAATAGAAGTTTTAAATCTTTGTCATTATATTACTCCTAACTACATAGTAATGGGGCGCCTATTGGATTTGATCGACAAATATCCCTTTAAAGTTGCTACAGTATTTCAATTAATGGTTGATTACCGAGTCACAGATCATGGAACTTACGGTTGGCTTGATGAAGCTAAGATTCTATTATTTAAGCTGCTTAAAACACCAGCGAGAAAGATGGCAGTTGAAATCATTAATAAGTTGGGAGCATATGGTTTCAATCAGTTTGGAGTTTTACTAAAATATAAAGGCGGCGATAAATAATAATTTTGAGTAGGTTGTTATGGCTATCTTTTATACACCATAGACATTAGGCATCCTGCTATTCCATTTCCTCTTTCTTCAGAGTAAAATAGCCTTAAATTAAACTGTCTAGGGAGGGTTAATAATGAAACCAGATTGGCCTCCGGCTATATACTCCGCCACGTTATTATATTTAGAAACTTTTTCATTAATAAAGTCAGTTGGTCCATATGTTAAACGTATTAGTCAACAACTAATACAGCAAGTAACTATCTTCCTTCAGAAAATATTGTCTCCAATATTTTTGCTTTGCTCAAAATCCTCTTCATTTAATATTATGTTAATTATTGGTGTAAGCATATGGGTTTTTACAGAGTATTATTCTGGTAATGAAACTTTGTTGACAGTGCTTGGAAAATTTGAACCGGTATTTGTGTTTTTTGGGATTATTCTTGCAGCACTTAAAATTGATGATTGGAAAAAATCTACAATACATGAACGTAAAGTTAACGTCATTGAAAAAACTTATAGTGATTTTGTGGCTATATATAATCTTGTGAGTAACATAAGAGGGGCTAAACAGTTTGACGTCTATGATGATCTATATTGAGTCGGTAAAAGATAAAAAAATATATGCTAGAATTTTTTTAAAAGAACTCGAAAGTGAACACTTGGATCAATTATTAAATTCTTTTTCTAGTCATAAGCCAATGTATAATCTTAGATTTGGATATGTTCCGAAATTTTGTGATATGGATATATTTTTTGCAGTTCGATTCATAATAGAAAATTTTAAATGGTCCTGCCGTTCAGTATTGATTCCTGATCAAGATCTCAAAAGATTTTTGAAGTTCTTTCCTTCTATTCATGGGTTAGAATCACAAGATGATGAAGATATCATTATGAAAGAACTTGGAAAAATAAAAGAGATGCTAGAAAATGAATATGAAAAGGCCTGACAACTTCTAAGGATAGATATTGATACACAGTTATCTATTCTGATGTAATTTTTACGGCCGAGATTAATGCTGAATGCACAATCAAACTCAATATTCATGAGAATTTTCATTTTAGCTAGCAATTCTATAATTTTTTATGGTGATGTGTGGGTAGAAACCGCATAAGTCTCTGTTGCATTTTGGTTTGCTGTATTAACAGCAGGGAAGATGCTGCAGTGGTAAATACAGCAACCTGTGCCATAGCTGATAATAATCTAGGCGGTTTATCAACAGCTGATTTAGCTTTTTGTTTCTGAAATTGCCGAAGCAGCAAAGGGTAGCAGGAGACTATGCTCATTTGGAGCAATCTGGCGAACTAAAGGTGTCTGGGATTATTGAAACACCTCAGGATCAGTTGCCTGAAAGAACTTTACGCAATGATTTAAGAGCGCTCTGAAAACTTGGTATAATAGGGTCAGGGATGAGGTGTAAATGCTGTTTGGTTTAAGCTTTAATGCAGACGCCTACCAAAGCGACGGCCACACAAAGGTGCCATACCATATGATTTTAACCCTGTAGATTAGATGTATACCCCCAATTTGAGAGAAAATTATCTCCTAACAAGTATTTGGTAGAATACTACCTTATAATAATGTATATTTGTAATCTTTAATTTTGCCTAATGAGGACTCAATGAAGATAGAGGAAAAAGGGGGCTACCTATTCTCAGCATCCGATCTGGTGCACTACCTGGCGTGTCATCATTTAACTTTTCTTGATTTAAAGAACTTATCAGAGCAAATTGTTAAAGTAGAACAATCATCTGTAAATAAATTATTGCAGGAAAAAGGGCTGCAACATGAGTTACAATACTTGCAAATATTGAAAACTCAAAATAAGCATGTAATTGAAATTCCAACGAACCGATCATTTCACGAAAGGATTAGGCTAACTGAAGAAGCTCTACAAGCAGGGCCGGATATTATTTATCAAGCTGTACTTTATAATCATCCCTGGCGTGGGGATGTCGATTTTTTGATAAAAACCAACTCCCCTTCTAAACTTGGAAATTTTAGTTATGAAGTGCTTGATACAAAGCTTTCGGCGCACCCCGAACCGAAGCATATAATGCAGTTATGTTTTTATAGCGATCTGTTAGAGAATATTCAAGACTTTAAGCCTAAAGATATGCATTTGGTGCTCGGAGGTAAGGAACAAATCTCTTTCACAGTTAACGATTTTGTATATTACTATAGAAAAGCTAAACAACGTTTTAAATTTTTTGTTGAAAATCCGCCGGTAACCTCATACCCTGAACCTTGCCAATATTGTAAATTTTGTAACTGGTTAAATCATTGTAGTAAACAATGGCAGGAAGATAACCATCTTAGCCTTATTGCCAACATTCAGAAGACACAGATTGCCAAGTTGCGAAATGTTAATATTAAAACTGTCGAAGAACTAGTGCTTGCACTAGAGAATACTAAAGTTATTGATCTTAATCAAGCAGTTTTCCAACGATTACGAGCCCAAGCTAAATTGCAAACACAAAAAATAAAATTTGGAGAAAATAAGTATGAGATTTTAACTGCAGTGCCTGGGCAAGGTTTTTCTCGAATGCCGATACCAGCTTCTGGAGATCTTTTTTTCGATATGGAGGGAGATCCTCTATATCCAAACGGAGGATTAGAGTATCTATTTGGAATATACTACTCAAAAGATAATAAAGCGGTTTTCTTGCCATTTTGGGCTCATGATCACGTTCAAGAATGTGAAGCGTTTAAGGAGTTAATGCAATTTCTAAGCGATCATCTGATCTCATATCCGAATGCTCATATTTACCACTACAATCATTATGAAACGACAGCACTGAAGCGGCTGGCTTGCAGGTATGGTTTGGCAGAAGAACAACTGGATAATTTGCTGCGTCAAAAGAAGTTCGTTGATCTATATAAGGTTGTCCGTGAAAGTATTCAAACATCAGAACCCGGATACTCAATCAAAAATCTTGAAACATTCTATATGGAAAAACGTGATGGTGCCGTGGCAACAGCATTAGATAGTATTGTATCTTATAATGAGTGGCGAGAAACTAAAGAGCCAAAGATTTTAGATGAGATCGCAAGTTATAATGAAATTGATTGTATTTCTACAAACAAGCTTAGAGATTGGTTAATAACCTTAAGGCCAGAAAATTGTGTATGGTTTAAGAGTGAACAAGAAGAAGATGATGGAAAGATTACTTTTGAACGTAAAGAATGGGAAATTGAATACGAATTTTGTAAAGCAAAGTTGCTTGAAGGTGAGATAGACAATTATCAGCAACATCAACTACTCGCAGATTTATTGGAATTTCATAATAGAGAAGCTAAACCTCAATGGTGGAGCATATTTGAACGACAAGATAAATTTGAAGACGAATTGATTGACGATGTCGACTGTCTTGGAGGGCTAACATTAATTGGAGATCCTGTTCCAGAAAAAAGGTCATTAGTTTACACATATCAATTCCCCATACAAGAATATAAATTTCGTCAAGGGGATACGGTTCGCAATGTTTTCACAATAGAACCTATTGGCTCAATTTTTGAGATAGATGAGACTAACTGTCAAGTAAAGATTAAGAGTGGCAGCAAAACTCCTTTGGATCAAAGATTATCTATTGGTCCTTCTGGACCCATTGATAGCAAAATCATGAGAAAAGCCATATATAGAATTGCGAATGACATTATTAGTAAAAATGTCAATTATCGAGCTGTTTTGGATATTCTAAATAAAGCAATCCCAAGAATTAAAGGAAAGGTCGAAGGTGTACCCATTATTACTTCAAACAATATACAATCTGATGCTACACAGGCAATACTCAACCTTGATGAAAGCTATCTTTTTATTCAAGGACCACCAGGCGCTGGAAAAACATATACAAGCGCATATATTGCTATTGAATTGATGCGTCATGGTAAGAAGATTGGCATTACAGCGAACTCTCATAAAGCTATTCATAATTTACTCGATAAGATAGAGAAACTAGCTTCAGAACATAATTTTCAATTCTCTGGCATTAAAAAGAGCACTAAGGGAGATGAAGATACGGTATACAAGGGTCATTGTATACAGAGTGAAGGCAGTAGTGACAAGATACCGCTTAATGTATCGCTACTGGCTGGGACATATTGGCTATTTTCAGATGAACGTTTCGATAAACATCTTGATTATCTCTTCATTGAAGAAGCGGGACAGGTTGCGCTTGCCAATGTGGTTGCTATGGGGACATCAGCCAATAACATTATTTTAGTAGGCGATCAAATGCAGCTTGGTCAGCCCATTCAGGGTGTGCACCCTGGCGAAGCAGGTAAATCTGTTCTTGAATTTTTATTGGAAGATCACGCTACGATTCCTCCAGAAAGAGGGATCTTTCTTAGCAATACTTGGCGACTTCATCCCAATATATGCAATTTTATTTCTGAGGCTTTTTATGATGGCAGATTAAATGCGCATCCTGGCAATAATCAACGATCATTAATATTTTCTAATCCGATAGATGGAATTACGAACGAAGGTATATATGTTGCTCATGCAAAACATACCAATTGTTCTCAAAAAAGCATAGAAGAGGGCATAATAATAAAAAAATATTATCACGCGATATTGCAACAAAAGTTTAAAGATAAGGACGGTAAAGAGCGGGGTCTAATGTTGGATGATATTCTTGTGGTTACCCCATACAATGTCCAAGTTAATCATTTGAAATCAGTTCTACCTATAGGTGCTAGGGTGGGTACTGTTGACAAATTTCAAGGCCAGGAGGCGCCTATTGTTTTGATTTCGATGGTTACATCCACCGCAGAAGATTTGCCACGTAACATTGAATTTCTTTACAGCAAAAATCGTTTAAATGTGGCATTGTCTCGTGCTCAGTGTTTAGCATTAGTGGTAATCAACCCGAAGCTTTTTGAAGTGCCTTGTAACACAATCGAACAAATGAAACTCGTGAATACGTTTTGTTCTCTGGAGATATTTCCTGGGATAAATAAAACACATATAGTTGATAACTAACTTATTCCGTATAGGTGTGCTGGGAAAATTGTTGCATGAGGATCTACTAGCACTCATTTTAAAAATTTTTGAGTCTTTTCTTTAAATTTATTTTAGCAATGAGACCAAATTGTGCAAAACAAGTGACTCAGGCATCACTCAACGTGTATAATTCTTTGCTAATTTGGCCATTTTTATGCTGCATAGCAACTTTTTGCTAGCTCGCACATAATTTTGATTTTTAACTAACTTGTTTTTGGTCAACTAAACATAGTGTTCAGGACATCATGAATATGATTGACAAAAAAGGCCTCTCCGAACGTGACATTTGTTCCAAATACATCACTCCTGCCATAACTGGGGCGGGATGGGATCTACACGGCCAAATTCGTGAGGAAGTGACTTTCACAAAAGGACGCATTATTGTGCGCGGCAAGATACATACCCGTGGTGCACAGAAGCGAGCTGATTATATCCTATATTACAAATCTAATATCCCATTGGCAGTAATAGAAGCTAAGGACAACACCCACAGTGTTGGTGCGGGTATGCAACAGGCACTTAATTACGCCGAAACACTTGGTGTGCCTTTTGTATTTAGTTCCAATGGTGATGCTTTTTTATTGCATGACCGTACTGGGTTAGCTGAGAAAGCCGAGCAAGAGTTGGCTTTGAGTGCCTTCCCATCACCGGTTCAGCTTTGGCAACGCTATTGCCAATGGAAAGAGCTTGAGACATCTGATGCTCGTCACACCGTAGAGATATCATACTACGACGACGGTACAGATCGCGCTCCTCGATATTATCAAGCCAATGCGATTAACAACACGGTTGAAGCAGTAGCGAAAGGTCAAAATCGCATATTATTAGTAATGGCCACAGGCACTGGTAAAACTTATACTGCATTCCAGATAATCTGGCGGTTATGGAAATCTGGTACCAAAAAGCGAATCCTCTTTCTGGCTGATCGCAACATTTTGGTTGATCAAACTAAAAATAATGATTTCAAACCATTTGGTAAGGCAATGACCAAGATCAGTAAACGCCAGATCGACAAGAGTTATGAGATATACCTGTCTTTGTATCAAGCAGTCACAGGCAATGAAGATGAAAAGAATATTTATAAGCAGTTTTCGCCAGAATTCTTTGATTTGGTAGTGATTGACGAATGTCATCGTGGGAGTGCTGCAGAAGATTCCGCATGGCGCGAGATTTTAGAATATTTTTCTTCAGCTACACATGTGGGTTTAACAGCCACACCAAAAGAAACTAAAGATGTTTCTAGCATTTATTACTTTGGCGATCCTATCTACAGTTACACCTTAAAGCAAGGAATAGAGGATGGTTTTCTTGCACCGTACAAAGTTGTACGTATAGACCTTGACAAGGATGTGCAAGGTTGGCGTCCAAGCAAAGGTCAGATTGATAAACATGGTTATTTAATTGAAGATCGTATCTACAATCAGATTGACATGGATCGCACGCTAGTACTGGAGAAACGTACAGAATTAGTAGCCAAGAAAATCACCGAGTTTCTTACGGCAACTGATCGTTACGCCAAGACTATTGTGTTTTGTGATGACATCAATCATGCAGAGCGTATGCGCCAGGCTCTCGTGAATTTGAATCCCGAACAGGTAAAGGAAAGTCGAAAATACGTGATGAGGATTACTGGCGATGAAATTGAAGGCAAGGCCGAATTGGATAATTTCATTAATCCGGAAGAGCGATACCCAGTGATAGCTACTACTTCCAAATTGATGACAACAGGCGTAGATGCGCAAACATGTAAACTAATAGTGTTAGATCAACATATCAAATCAATGACTGAGTTTAAGCAAATAATTGGTCGTGGTACACGCATCAATGAGGATTTCGACAAATTCTGGTTCACCATCATTGATTTCAAGAAAGCAACTGAGCTATTTGCTGATCCAGATTTTGATGGCGAGCCAGTGATGATTTATGAACCAAAAGGTGATGAAACACCAGTCCCACCTGATAACGATATGATAGCAAGTAACCTTGATGAAAACGGTAATCCCATAGAGTTAGATGCAGGAAGTACAGACTCGACAATAAATGAGTTGGATCAAGGTGATTTGGGAGATAGCGAAAAAAACAAGCGTGTGAAATATGTCATTGGTGATGTAGATGTGTATGTGGTTTCAGAACGAGTACAGTATTACGGACCTGATGGGAAGCTTATTACTGAATCACTTAAAGACTACACACGCAATACTGTGAGAAGAGATTATCAATCCCTTGATCAATTCCTCCGCCGGTGGACTAAGGCCGAACGTAAAGCGACTATATTGCGAGAATTAGAAGAGCACGGGGTATTGCTAGAGCCTTTGGCCGAGGCGGTAGGGAAGGATTTTGACGCTTTTGATTTAATTTGCCATGTAGCCTTTGATCAGCCTCCAATGACTCGCCGTGAACGTGCGGAACAGGTGAAGAAACGAAACTACTTTACCAAATACGGCGAGCAGGCGCGGAAAGTGTTGGAAAGCTTATTGGAAAAATATGCTGATACCGGCATTGAAAATATCGAAGACATAAAAATTCTCACAATAGACCCATTTAAAAAGATGGGAACACCCAATGAATTAGTATCAGCCTTCGGGGGTAAGGAAGCTTACACGACCGCATTGAATGAATTGAAACGAAATCTTTACACCAGCATCAACAGGTAAAAATTCTATGAGTATTTCCTCTACAATAAAATCCATTCAAGACATCATGCGCAAAGATGTTGGCGTAGATGGTGACGCTCAGCGTTTGAGCCAATTAGTATGGATGCTATTCTTAAAAATTTTTGATGACCGAGAAAGGGAATGGGAGTTGTTGCAAGACAATTATAAATCCCCATTACCAAAGAAATATCGTTGGCGCAATTGGGCAGCTAATGCCGAAGGCATAACTGGGGATGCATTAAAGCAATTTCTCGATAATGACTTGTTTCCTGGTCTGCAGCATTTGGAAATCAAAGGTGGAGATAAGCGTGCTTTTGTGATTCGATCGGTGTTTGAGGATGCCTACAATTACATGAAATCAGGCCAATTGATTCGTCAGGTGATCAATAAAATTCAAGAAGGTGTTGATTTTAACAAAGCACAAGAACGACATCTATTCGGCGATATGTATGAACAGTTATTACGTGATTTGCAAGCAGCAGGCAACGCAGGTGAATTTTATACACCGCGTGCAGTTACGGAATTCATGGTGCGAATGATTAACCCTCGCCTCGGTGAAAAGGTTATGGACCCTGCCTGCGGAACTGGCGGATTTTTATCCTGTGCAATTGAACATATTCGTAAAAAAGATGTGAAAACAGTGGATGATGAAGCTCAATTGCAAGCCAATATTTTTGGCATTGAAAAAAAGCCAATGCCGCATTTACTATGTACCACAAACATGATTCTACATGGAATTGATGTGCCAAGTAATATCCGTCATGACAATACGCTAGCTAAACCTCTAATAGGTTGGGGGCCAAAAGAACGTGTGGATGTAATTGTTACCAATCCACCATTTGGTGGTATGGAGGAGGATGGCATTGAAACCAACTTTCCGACTGCTTTTCGCACCAGGGAAACAGCAGATCTGTTTTTAGTGTTGATCATGCAGTTGCTGAAACCTGGGGGCCGTGCAGCAGTAGTATTGCCGGATGGATTTTTGTTCGGTGAAGGAATCAAAACGCGTATTAAAGAAAAACTGTTGGAAGAATGCAATTTGCATACTATTGTGCGCTTACCAAATGGAGTGTTTAACCCCTACACTGGTATCAAAACTAATATACTGTTTTTCAGCAAAGGTACGCCAACTAAGCACATTTGGTTTTACGAACACCCATACCCTCCTGGCGTGAAAAGCTATAATAAAACCAAGCCAATGAAAATTGATGAGTTTGATGTTGAGACTGCATGGTGGGGTAAAGAGAAAGATGGATTCAAGAAACGCCTAGAAAATGAATATGCTTGGAAAATGAGTATTGAAGACATCAAGGGACGCAGTTACAACCTTGATTGCAAAAATCCACATGTTGGTGAACAAGAAATTCATGATCCCGAACTGTTATTAGCACAATATAATGCTATGCAGGAAGATATCACCATATTGCGCGAGCAATTGAAGGATATTTTGAACGCTGCGTTGACAGCTGGTTCAGAAAAAAAATCGGAGAAGAAAAAGGTTAAAACAGTATGAGTTCCATACAAAAGTTGCTAACTGAACATCTTGATATTTGGGCAGCAGCTGATACAGGAAAAAAATCTGGCCGTGGCCGTAGTTCAAATAATGTAGCTAGTGTCTACGGTATCAAGAAACTACGTGAACTGATTTTGGAACTTGCAGTGAGAGGTAAACTGGTCCCGCAAGATCCCAATGATGAACAGGCTAGTGAATTGCTCAAGCGTATACAGTCTGAAAATCCAAAATTAATTTCATACTGTAAAATCAAGAAAAAAACACTGCCCGAGCTTCCACAAGGATGGGAGTGGACGTCATTAGCATCTATATGCTTAATTAACCCAAGAAATAATGCACAAGATAGCTTGCCTGCTTCATTCGTATCGATGACCATGATCGGCACTACATTTAATGCTTCCCATGATCATGAAGCTCGTTTGTGGAAAGAAATAAAGCAAGGCTTTACACATTTTTCAGAGGATGACATTGGTGTTGCTAAAATAACTCCATGCTTTGAAAATAGTAAGGCTTGTGTTTTTTCTGGATTGCTTAATAGAATAGGCGCTGGCACTACAGAGTTACATATCATTCGACCAGTAAATGGTACTGTTGCGTCGCACTATATATTAGCTTATTTGAAGTCTCCGCAATTTTTATTGATTGGGGAGACAAAAATGACGGGAACAGCTGGGCAAAAGAGACTACCAAAAGAGTTTGTTGAGTCAAATCCATTTCCATTGCCTCCTCTTTCCGAACAACACCGCATTGTTGCTAAAATCAATGAACTGATGACGCTCTGCGATCAAATGGAAACTCAGCATATCAATGCCGTTGAAGCCCATGATAAACTTGTCCGCCACCTACTCGGTACGCTGATTCAATCGCAAAGTACCGAAGAATTTAGTGAGAATTGGGCGCGAATTGCCAAACATTTCAATATCCTATTCACTACAGAAACTAGCATCATTGCCCTTAGACAAACCGTATTGCAATTAGCTGTGATGGGTAAACTCGTATCGCAAAATCCGACAGACGAATCAGCAAATAGACTTATTAATCGATTGAGGATTGATAGGGCTAAGTGGTTGGAAAAAAATTCTAGAAAAAATTCTGAATGCAGAACGATGCAGAATAAACTAGCAATTTTAGGAAAAGCAAAAGAACCATTTGTGCTTCCAAACTCATGGTTAACAGTTCATTTAATTGAATGCTGTCGGTTGCTTGTAGATTGTCATAATAAAACAGCACCATATAATTCTTCTGGAATTCCAATTATTCGAACAAGCAATATAAGAGATAGAAAATTTAGAATGGAGGACCTCAAATACGTATCTGAAGAGACGTATCAATTTTGGTCAAGGCGTTGTCAGCCTGAATCAGGTGATATCATGTTTACTCGTGAAGCTCCTATGGGTGAAGCAGCAATTATTCCATTTGGCGAAAAATATTGTCTTGGGCAACGGACAATGTTAATAAGACCTATGCATGATTTCATATTTAACGAATATTTGCTCATTGCATTAACAGAACCTCATCTTCTAGAAAGATCGTCTGAATCTGCTATAGGTTCGACAGTTAAGCATCTTAGAGTCGGTGACGTCGAAAATTTGAACATCCCTTTGCCACCTTTAAATGAGCAATACCGTATTGTCAATAAAGTTAATGAATTGATGGCTTTGTGTGACCAAATTAAAGAGAGCATAAATAGTGTTAAAATGTTGCAGCTAAATTTAGCAGACTTGCTTGTCAAGCGGTCTGTATTGTTATGAAATGAACCTATTCTATATTTTAATATATGAATAGTGATTTTGTCAGTTGTCAATGGTTAAAAGAGAAAATTGATTTATGGTAATGCTAAAGAGTATTAAGGAAATAAAGAATATCGGAGTGTTTGCAAATTTTGTAAATGGTGCCTCCGTTCGTTTTGAAAAAATAAATTTCATATACGGGTTAAACACATATGGAAAAACTACTTTAGCAGATATTTTCGAATCGCTTAAAAGTAATGATAGTTCCATTATTATATCTAGAAAAACAATTCCGGAAACTTCATTTGGCCAAAAAGTGACGTTGTCTGTTAAAGAGACAGAAGTTGATTCTGAAAAGGAGCTGCTGTTTCAAAACGGGCAATGGGGAAACAATTCAATTTCACCATATATTGAAATATTTGGAACGGAGTTTATACATAAAAATATTTTTACTGGGTTAACTATAGAGAGAGGCAATAAAGAAAACTTCACTCGTTTTATTTTAGGTGAACAAGGTGTCTTGCTTGCGGAACAGATTGGAAAGAAAAAGCAAGAATTAGGAAGTATGAAAAAGGATCTAAAAAATAAACTGCCTCATTTTTTACATGGAAAAAATGACGTTGAAGTAAAGAGTTTTCTCGCTTTATCTATTGATGGATTAATAAAGGACGATCTTGAATCAGAAATATACGAAAAAAGAATTTCATTAAGTAATGAAAAAGAAAGACAAAAAGAACCATCAAAAATTTTAAGCTTAAAAATGCCAAATAAGTTAGAAGTTCCAAGAAACATGATATTGGAAGTGGCAGATTCATTGAACACCTTGTTTGCGGAGGATTATTTAAGTATAAAAGAAGAAAGTGTTAAGAAATTAGAGCAGCATCTTTCAATGAATTTCTCAGATAAAGATGGGGCAGAAAATTGGATAAAAACCGGTTTGTACTATTGTAAAGAACAGGAAAATATGAATTGCCCTTTTTGTGGTCAAAAACTGAGAACAGTTGGGGATTTAATTGATTTATATAATTCATACTTTGATGTGGCTTATAATGATTTCTTTGAGCGTGTATCGAGAGAACTGAATGACAATGTAAAGATAATACAAGATGTTAATTTTAACCAAAAATCAGCTTTGCAAACAGCGTTTAGTGTTATTAATCAATACAAGGATTTGATAAAATCTTCACGTTTTCAATTGGAACTGTTAAGTTTTGAGGAAGGCATTAACTCTATTCAAGAAGACATTCTTAACTCGAAAAAAAATGAATTTCTTTCACTTATAAAAGTGCAACTTTTAGAAAAAATTAAATCACCATATAAAAAAATAGAGCAAATTGATTTCTCATCACTTAAAGATAGCGCAAATAAGTACTATAGTGTTCTAATTGTTTTGAAAGAAAAAAATGAAATGTTGATGGAGGAAATTAATATCTTCAGAAATCAATACAAAGATTTATCTGCTATTGAAAAAACTATAGCAGAGCTTGCAAAAGCTATTGCAATATTAGAACGCCAAAAAGCAAGAATTGAATCAGATGAAGCTTGTGTGAACTATAAATTGTTGCAAAAAAATATACTTGACTTTGAAGAAGAAATTAAAAAATTAAATAATAAATTGCAGGAGGAACAGTCATGTTATCTAGAAAAATTCTTTGATAAAATAGATCGGGTTTTTAAAAAACTTGGCAGTAAGAATTTTAAATTAGAAAGAGAAACAGATCGTGGGGGGCACCTTCCTGTTTATTCTTTAAAAATTAAATTTCATGAAAAAGAAATACCTAGCAAACAATTAAGCACTGTATTTAGTGAGTCAGATAGAAGAGCGTTAGCGCTTGCTGTATTTTTGGTGAAATTAAGTTTGAAAAGTGATGATGAGCGCTCAAAGACTATTATTATCCTTGATGATCCTGTAACCAGTTTTGATGAAAATAGAGTAACTCATACTATCAATTTATTTAAACAATATTTAACTAGCGTGAGTCAAATGTTTGTGCTGACGCATTACCCCAATCTTATTAGAAGATTTTGTGAAATAACAAAGCTAAATCACATGTCTGCTAAATTCATTCAGTTAGATTTGGGTGTAATAACCAGTTCTCTGGTATCGCTTGATATAAAGCAGTTCAATGGAAGTGATTATGAAAAAATGTTTTTAAAAATATACAATTACATCAATCGAGTTGATAAGAGTAGTATTAAAACAGATTTAAGACCCTTTCTGGAAAACTTATATTTGCCAATTGTATTTGCAAAAAAAATAAAGGATGATAATGTTGATTGTGGTTCTTTAGAAAGCATGATAGATGGAATTTTCGATAACAAATCTATTAGATTAAAATTTCATCAGTTTAGGACTGATCTAAATCCTGATTCTCACATAATCACAAGTAATAACGAAGAAGATATTAGAAGTTATGCTGAAGAAATGATGAATTATTTGTATTCTTTAAAACATGAAGGTGATGCATGATAAAACGCCTTATGAAATCACGGGAGAGTAAGGATTAATGATGATCGAGCCAACGATTTTTTGCCCCAATTGTAAAGCTGAAATTAAACTTACAGAATCTCTTGCGGCTCCGTTAATTGAAGCAACACGGAAAAGGTTTGAACAACAAATGGCACAAAAAGACAACGATGTAGCTCTTAGAGAAAAAGTTATAGGAGAAAAAGAAATCCAGTTGAAGGACGCAAGAAATAAATTAAATGAACAAGTGAATGGACAAGTAGAAGAACAATTGAAAAAGGATAGAGTTAAGATAGTAGAGGAGGAATCTAGAAAAGCCAAGCAGTTTTTTGCAATAGATCTTGATCAGAAAAGCCGTGAAGTGGTTGACTTGCAGGAGTTATTATCTAGTCGCGAAGCAAAACTAATTGAAGCCCAAAAAGAACAGACCGAATTAATTAAACAAAAACGTGAATTACACGATGCAACGCGTGAGTTGGAACTCACGGTTGAAAAAAAAGTACAAGCAAGTTTAGTTGCTACGTATGAACAGGCAAAAAAAGAAGCTTTGGATGAGCAAAGGCTAAAAGTAATGGAGAAAGAGCAGACCATTGTTGCAATGCAGAAGCAAATTGAGGAATCTAAGCGTCGAGCTGAACAAGGTTCACAACAATTGCAAGGAGAAGTACAGGAGCAAGAACTTGAGTACCTATTGCGAATAAAATTTCCCTTCGATTCCATAGAGCCTGTTCCTAAAGGTGAATTTGGTGGAGATATTCTTCACCGAGTTATTGGAGCAAGTGGTCAATCTTGTGGAGTTATTTTATGGGAGACGAAACGCACCAAAAATTGGAGCGATATGTGGCTACCTAAATTGAGAGAGGATCAACGTACAGCTAAAGCTGAAATTGCTGTGATCGTGAGTCAGGTATTACCTAAGGGTATAGAAACGTTTGAAATGATTGAGGGAATTTGGGTAATACATCCTAGGCTAGCAATCCCTGTGGCTATGGTTTTGCGTCAATCACTACTGGAACTTACTATCGCTAGGCAGGCATCTGAGGGGCAACAAACTAAAACAGAAATGATATACCAATACCTTACAGGTTCACGTTTTCGTCAAAGAGTAGAAGCCATTGTTGAGGCATTTTCTACTATGAAAGAAGACTTAGATAGAGAAAGAAAAGTAATTATGAAGCAATGGGCTAAACGAGATGAACAAATCACGCGTGTAATGGGAGCGACAGTTGGTATGTATGGAGATTTGCAAGGAATTGCTGGTAAATCTTTACAGGAAATTGAGGGGTTAGAATTAAAAGCTCTTGATATCAACGATAGTTTGGAGAGTGGTGCTAGTTAATTATGGAGTAATGAAATTGATATGTGATACTGCAAACAATAATACGTCAGTTTTGCATGAAATTTTGAATTGGTCAGTTGGGCGACCCGAGTGGTAGCGTGGTGCTTTACGTAGAGTTGTGGAAAATGGCAGTTTATCAGAATTATCTTAATTAGAGTTAGAGTGCATTTGTCGTGCAAAGCATTCTATAGAACATGATACTCTGGAAATTATAAATGTTCCCATCGCGCAACTACATTAATCACCTTTGTCTGGAGTTACGGAATCGATATCGCTTGTCTATTGGGAATTTGAAACATGTAAGGTCATGCGAAATGCGTACTTACGATTACATTCCACTATGAAACGGATAGTTGAAAAAGAGCTTCTTGATGGTGCCGTTTGCCGTTTTCAATCTCAAATAATTACTGGCAAAGTCAAGAATTTAGTTGGAATATCGCAATATGAATGTGATGAAGTGATGCGGATCACTCAGAAATGTCATAGTATTACTGATGCGCATGCACCTTCTAATGTTCAAATACCACTATCAGTGGAATTGTGTCAAGACATCTTAAGTGCAAGGAATCTTATTAAAAAAATTCGAGCTCGAAAAAATATCAGAAATAATAATGCTTAATAATAAAGATGTTATGAAAAATTGGCCGCTATGAGTTGAGCGACTTTTTAATATTAATAAACGAAGATGGCATATGCACATTTTTTGTATCCAACTTTTGCCAAAATAGTATTTCTTGTGTTTAATTCAAGAAGATATTAGAATTGGTTTTTAAAGCCCTAGATGCTAGTCAGATACAAAACGGCTAGGTACAGTGAAAAATTATCACATATAGATGCAGTATGCATAATCGTAATAAGTAGTAATTTAATTTGTGAAATATACTGGAGGATAATATGGCTGCAAGTATTACTGTAATACAACAACAATTAGTTTCTTCCTCTCAAATAGATAGAAAAGAATCAGTAGAAGAAAATGCAGCTAAAACTATAGCTGAAATAATCGCCAATGATGAAATAAACGATTGGAGCCGCGAATCCGAAAGTAAAAAAGTCATTTTAAAAAAATCTCTAGAATTAATAAATGCATATACTCTAAGTGATAGATGTGATATAGAAGGCTTGGCAAGTATTTTAGGAATTTTTTCCAAAAACAATATTCTAGATTATTATGATTATGCGTGGAGATACCAAGAAAAGCATGAATTCTTAAAAGATGCGGCGATTGCAATTTTTGCAGCCATTGAGAAAAAATTGGCTGAAAGCAATAGCGTTTCACTCACAACTATTTGTAATATTATATACAATATATCAGTTTGGGATTTCAAGCCAAGTCTAACATTCATTGAAAAATTACTCGTTAAAGCTCAGCAAATGTTTAAACAAGGGCAGTCATTTAATCTGCAAAGTGCTTTGCTATTATTAGGAGGTGCTTGTTTTAGATTGGGCTATAAGCCTAATGGAAAGCTTGAGGCGGATTTTATCATTTCAGCTATAGAATTAACCATTCCTTCTATGTTATCTCCAAATGCTTTGGCTGTCGAAAATGCTGGAGCAGTAATGTGTAATTCTATGGGACATGCACTTGCAAGAAGAACTCGACTTACACAATTTCTGTCCCAAATGTTACCCAAGGAATATAGCGATTATAGAGCTCGCTATGGCGCTATTTTAAGAGAGTTTTGTTCTGGAAATAAGGGAGCTAAGGAAGCTCAGGAGCTTTTTTTATCGCTTCGAAAAAATAGAATGGATAACTTATTTATGGCGCTAGAAGGTGCGCCAAAGCTTGAAGATTCACCTGGCGGAAAGAAAATTACTATTGACAATGGTTTTCAATTAATGAATGAACGCTTCAATGATAATGGATTTCCTTATGGAAGAGTTATTTTATTTGATGACAAAGGAAACAAAGTTGAGGAAAATCCTTATTGCAAAGTAATTTATTTTGATTTTGAGATCTTAAGGAAACATCTTTCCTTTTTTGTGCAAGGAAAGCCCGAACAGCATCTTTATAAAGGCTTTATGTGGTATTTAAAAAAGTTTTCTCAAAATATCAAATGGTATGTAGGTGAAAATTTGAAGGATGGCTTTAGAAGAAGTGTAACCCCAGCCTTTATAAAAGGATTTTTAGCTATAATAAGAAATAATGCCTGTGATATAAATAATGATCCGGATGTCATTAAAGTTTTTAGTTTCTTATTTAAAGAAGCAATAGCGCCATATAATTTGCGAGAATTTAATGATGATCCTAGTACTTTACTTAATATTCTATGGATGAATATGTTTCTCAGTAATGCATTAAACAAAAGCTTTGCCTACACCATTGAAGAACAAACTATACTCTTTATTGCGGGTACTAAAGATTTGGTGATGAGCCAAGAAAATGCCAGATCATTATATCAAATAAGAACAATGGGTTGGAATGGGAAAGCACCATTTGCAAAAGGGTTAGTTGCTGCAATGGAGCAACAATTCAAAACATTCAGTTTATCAAGCAATCCTAATGAAGAAGAAATAGATTGGCATAATAAGATACTATCTGAAACTAAGAGTCGGAAAGAGGATCTTGAACATGATCACATATGTCGAATGACTGGCCAAGAGATAGATATTGCATATCTTCCTCTGAGATTGGCTATTCATATCGATGGATCACCCCATTTTAATCTGATGACAGGTTCAAAAACTATAAAAACTATTTTTAGGAATAGATGCTTGCAAGAAGCTGGGTGGACGTCAATCGATGTTAACTTATTATTGTCAGTAGCTCAAAAACAATCCATTTTAGCCAGTATTGTAAAGTTGATTGCTGATGCCCCTAAGAAAGCTTTAATACCTCCTAAGCCCTGTGGGGCTAATGGTAAGGTAATCGTGCATGCCTATTCCGCAGGAGCTAAACAACCTATATCTGAAAAACAAAAGGAAGCGGACAAAAAGAAAACTCAATATAAAAAATAGAAGTTCGTATTGGTAAGTCAGTTTCAAAGTTGATTAGGATTAGAGATAGTAATTTTAGCATTGCATTCGTAGGGAATGTATCTGTAAAATCATTGTGTGGGTTTTGTGTAATTGAGTTGTGCAGGGTACAGCATTATCAAGCACTTGTAGCGGGCTTGCCAGCTGAAATTATTAACAAAATCAAGATATTACAAGCCGACACACTGGCTTCGAACCAGGTGGTCGGGAGTTCGAATCTCTCCGGGCGCGCCAAAATTCTTTGGTCCGTACCGGACACATGGGTTACAGTTTATACCGGAGACATGGGTAACACTTTAGGCCCAAAAGGGTTCGTTAAAGGTTCCAGTCTACATGATTCTTCATCAAAATACCCTAAATCATAATCCATAAAGCTTACTAGCCAGATCTTATCCTCTGTTTCTTTAATGCCGACGTTTTGTCCTGCAAAGACTTGGCTGACATTTATCTTTTTTCCATTTAAACAGATTCTGCCGCAACTCGTGATGGTAATAACCTTATCATGGAATGGATAATCCACTTCCGGAAGACCTGCATATTTTTTGGTAGAAGGAACATAAATTTCCGCAGGGCATTTCATATCTAAAGCTTGATGAGGTCTTTCAGTATTATATTCTTTAATAAAATGATCAAATTTTTCTTGTTGCTGTAAAAAATTTTCTCCAGCAGGTTTTGTGGTTGCTTTTTTCAAGGTCAAATGCATACGTTCATGTCTTCCATTTTGTTGAGGATGACCTGGTTTTATTCTTTCTATAGAAATGCCTAAACGCAACCACCAAACAGATAATTTACTTAATCCAAATAATGACATTGGCGAAGAAAAAGGAACACCATTATCTGTTCGGATGGCATCTGGTAAGCCAAACTCTTCAAAAACCCTTTGAAAAGCAATAAAAGCATATTCCTCCTTAGTAGTTGTCAGCCCATCACAGGCCAGTAAATAACGCGAACTAAAATCTGTTATTGTGAGAGGATAGCAATATTGATGATTTCCTAATCGAAATTCTCCTTTATAATCCGCACACCATAATTTATTTGGGATATTTGTATCGGATAACGGTGTTCCTTGTTTTTTACCATGACGATTTCTTTTTTGTCTTATAACCAAACCATGCCTATCTAAAATAGCGTGCACAGTACTTTTAGAGGGTGGATGAATATCTGGAAATTTTCTAATTAACAATTCTCTGATTTTTGGAGCTCCAAAAGTGGGTTTATCATTTTTAATTCTGAGGATCGTTTTTTCGACTTGAAAGGGAAGTTGATTAGCATATCGATAAGGTCTGCGACTGCGATCAGTTAATCCTTCTAGCCCAAAATTTTTATATCGGTTATAGATTTTATAACCAGTCTTTCTAGAGATGCCGAACTCTTCACATAGAGGCAACATCTTATCGCCATCTAGTAGTCTTGCAACAAACTTAAGTCTTTCATCCATAGTTTTACACTCCATCCAAGGCATTGCCAGGCCCTCCTGTAAATGCCTACAGTGTAACCTATGTCTCCGGTATTTAGTGTCACCTATGTCTCAATACGTACATTTTTAAAATCAATAATTTACAGAAAGTTTCTCACCTTAAATCCTTGGCGAAATTTTTTTCTGTGCGGGTTTTGTGCGGGTTTTTTCCTCATACCTATGACTATCACAGTTAGTTCTAAGTAGAGTTAATGGGCTCTTTCCCAATCTAGGGGCGAACTACCGAGGAATTCTCGGTAGTTCAAAAAAGCTAAAGGGCAATTATATCTTAACTTTCTTTTACTAATGATTTCAGATTAACATTTGTCGTTAATACTTTAAGCTGTGAAATTGCAATCTCATTTAGTTTTTTTAACCGTTCAGGTTGTGAAAGCTTCATGCGAATAAATTCAGCATTCATAGCTTCAATATTTGCGAGAACCAATAGTTGTTCAATGGTTGAAAAGTCACGAACGTTCCCTTCTTTATTAGCGTTTTGCTCACGCCATTGTTTTGCGGTCTGACCGAACAAAGCTACGTTTAAAATATCTGCTTCGTTGGCATAGGCAAAATTGATTTGCTCTATGCTAACCAATGAAGGGATTATATGGGCTTTAATCGCATCAGTATGAATACGATAATTTAGTTTTGATAAGGTTCTATTTAAATCCCAGTTTAGGGATAACCGACGATTTTCATCTTCCTTAAGCCTTTGAAATTCTTTAATGAGATATAATTTAAATTCTGGACTCAGCCAAGAACCAAACTCAAAAGCTATATCTGTATGAGCATAGGTACCGCCATAACGACCGGCACTAGCAATTAAACCTGTGGCATTGGTGGTATCGATCCATTTTTTAGCCGATAGGTAAAAGCTATTTCTTCCTGCTTCAGTTTTAATTCCCTCGAATTCGAGGGAATTAAAACCAGGATTGTTAAGCTGCTCCCATACTCCCAGAAAGAGGATTGTATCCTTATTTTTTAACCATTGCTCAATGAGAGCACTTCCTCCTTCAAATCTTTTAACCATATCGGTAAGCGAAATATAATCCTTTTGTTCTTTTGACAGAATAGTAATAATTGAACCCTGGACAGTAATAGTTGATTTTTTATCTTTTGCCATATAGGACCTCCTAAATCCTGAATGAACAACATAAAAATTGATGCATGAACAAAAAATGATTATTACAATGTATCATTTATCAATAAAATTATCAATGGCTCTGGATTTTCAATTATCGAATAAATAGATATGAAAATAATTTCTTTCATTTGAAAAATTTGTTCAAGAAGTTGAGGCTTTAGATAATATTGAAAGAGTTAAAAACGTTCCCCACTTCATGGCAATTTCTGAGGGAAAGATTAAACTTAAAGAATTAATTTCTCTTTATAAAAATAATGCAGAAGAGTTAATGTCTGAATTTCGTAAAGAATTAGAAAGATTAGATGACGTATTAATCCCTTTTATATTTAGCTGTTCCCCTGCGATAGAGGAAGCTGCGAATAGAGTTTTTAAATCTCACGTGGTCGATTCAAAGAATCTGCCGGTACCGATAAGAGGATGAGTTTAGGGGCCATGTCGTTATTTGTTACTGCTAGCCACTGCTAGCCTTCTGTGGCAGAATAGATGTCATGGTAGGAGTTGATGTCATTATTGACGTGATTAAAAGATGTTAGTAAGTACAAATGGCTGACTAAAAGCACAGCTTTTTCTAAAATTAACTGCTCGCAATAGCGAAGTGAATCTCTCAATTGTGGCAGAAGCGATAAATTCGATTGCTCCTGGTGTTCTTTTTATATATAATAGGGACAAGTCACCTGAGATTGACGGGCATCTGCCCTCGGCTTAGGGAAGTTTTCTCCAATCATAATTCTTAAAGAGAGGTAGCAAATGTCAACACAAATGACAATGATTAACACAAATAGTCTGCTAGTGCAGGAATTTTCAAAATTAAATGTTGAAGCTCGAACGAGATTGATAGGTTTGAAAAAGCTTTTAATCGTGTGCACGGCTTACTTTAAAACTATCGATACTCAAGCTTTTCAAACCAATGAAGAAAAAACCCAAGCTTTGAGCTCGGGCTTTAAAAGTCTAAATTTACTTGGAGTTAAATTCAAAACAGCTTTAGAGCAAATATATGGTGGTGCTTATCCTGAATGTATACTTGAGGATTGTTGTTTGTTTATGGAAATTTGTTTATCTGAAGAAGGAACTGAGGTAAGTTTAATTCTCAAGAATATTGAAGAACATTTAGAAAATATGAATGAAATCTTTAGCTTAGACACAAGAGCTCCGAAAATGGAGGATGAATTATTTTCAACATTTTTAGAAGAAATAACTAATTTAGAAACAAACGCTCAGTCAATGAATGAGAATGCTGCTGATAGCAAAACGACTGCTGATAGCAAAACAGGTGCTGATAATAAAACGACTACAGATAGTAAAACAGCTGCTGATAGCAAAACGGGTGGAGAAAACAAAACAGCAGTTGATAGCAAAACAGGTGCCGATAATAAAACGGCTACAGATAGTAAAACGGGTGGAGATAACAAAACGGCTGCAGATAGGAAAATCGTTGCAGATAACAAAACGGCTACTATTAACAAAACGGCTGCCGGTAGTGCTGGAAAATTCGCAGGGAAATATTCACGTAGACTATACACAGAAACAGCTTCCGTTTTGAATATCCAGTACTATTCTCAGGATATCTTGCTATGCAGTTCAAATCTCCGCAGTGCTTTTGAAAATGAGCTGAGATCTGAAAAAGCAAGTAGTCCTTTAACCGTCACCAATGGTAAAAAAATGAATATTTGTGTTTTGGTAAATAATGTTTTATTCGGTACAAATATTACCCTAGATGGGGCAATACTAAAACAGATTCTCTATCAATTTAAAAGATCATTCGAGGAAACCTATAAGTTAGACACTTCGGAAATTGAGGCAATAAGATTCGACACGGAATCCCCAACAAACAACTTAATAGAAGATAATAGGGTATATTTTAAGAAATGTCATTTTACAATAAGCCTGCCAATAGAATTAGCACATAAAATAAAACGAAGAATGGCAATAAAAGAGTCTTTACGGGGTGCTGAAACCGCGATGCATAATAAATTTGTTGAGCACATTCGAAAAAAACAAATGGGAAGAGGTACCATCAACGTATCTGCAAGTGTATTAATATCAACAGCGTCTGCAGCAGGGACAAACAACTCAGTCAACACCCATACTGCAATCCCTCCCATTTTAGTAGAAACCTCCTCATCGGGAACGGCAGTTCTTGCTTATTCAGCTAATGGAAGAGCATCGGCTTCGACTTCAGCTTCGACTCCAGCTACGGCTACTGCTACTGCTCCGACTATGGCTTCGACTTCAGCTACGGCTTCTGATACAAATGCTGGTAGTGCCGGGACTGCTGCTTATGCTGATGACAATCTCGATATTTTCGATATTAGAGTGGGTACGCGCGTAAAGCATGAGGGGAATAAAATGTTCTTCTTTAATAAAAAATAAGCGTGAGATAGTGGGGGCCATGTCGTTATTTGTTACTAAAATCCTGGTAGTGGTTACCCTTATAATGATTATATAGAATTAAATGTCACCATTAATACATGATCTAATCGTGCTTCTTTGCTTTTACTAAGCGGGAGATGAGCTCTATATTGCAACATATAGCCTATTTCCCACCAAATATTTTTTTGTTGATAATAGTTAAAACCAAAAAACAAACGATTTTCTCCGGGGAATTTATGAGGTGTATAATTTGTTTTATTTAATAGTAGAAAAATTTCATCGTAAATCAAAGGATATATGCATTCAATAAACTGTCGTGAAAACTCTATTGCCACTCTTTGACGAAATCGGAATGATAATTGTTTTTGATTACTTCGATATCCTTGTTCTAATCTCGAACGAGTCATAATGGAGCAAAAATTCAGTTTTTTTGTATAGAGAAATTGTTGGAAAAGATGATTCATTTGAAAAGTAGGGGGGCGAGAGATATGTTTTAAAAGACGGTAGCCAAACCAAACACTTTTATTATGACTGATTTGATACCCTAAAGCTGTTTCTACAAAAGCCGATTCTAAGGGATGATCGCGTTTAATAAAACGCCATTGAGAATAAAGTGAAACAAGCCATTTTTTTTCGGCATCAAGACTTCGTTGTACATTCATTGCTAACCAATATTTCTTTTCTTCTATCAAAGCATGGACATAAGTAGAGCTGAGAGTGAAAAAAAGAAAAATTACTATGCTTATGCTTTTACTTTTTAGGATTTTCATTTGAGATACCAAACAATTTAAATAGATTGAACTCCATCCGTTTTCATGGAGATCCTGTTAAGCAGTATTCCTTACTTAATTAGTAGTATCGTCCAAAATCAAATGGTGAGCAAGAGATGGGACATTTCCTTCCTCAACCTGTTCAATTTCTTTGCGACATACTTCTTCCAGCGGTTCTGGTAATTTAATAAGTAGCAATCTTTGAAAAACTCAATAATACTGAGTCAAGTGAGAACGTTTTATAGGTACCAACATGGTTAGCAATAAAGCTAAGAAACAAAAATTGCCCTATACATTAATCTTTGATATTGGTGCTACGTTAATAAAAATGATGGTGCTGGATTCTAAAGGTATGCCTATATCAGAGAAGGCTATTATTTTGACGCCCAGTCCAGCAACTGTGAAAAGGGTCTGTAATCTCATCTATAAAATGATTCAACTCACAAAAGTTAAATTTGATCGGGTTTCGGCAGGGTTTCCCGGAGTGGTCCAGAAAGGCATTATTATGACTGCAGATAACATGCATCCTTCTTGGATTGGCTTTGCTTTTCAGAAAAAATTACAATATATGACCTCTCGTCCCTCGCAGGTTGCAAATGATGCTGATATGCAGGGCTTAGGCGTTGTAAGGGGTGTTGGAGTTGAATTGGTCATAACACTAGGCACTGGTTTGGGATCAGCTCTATTTCTGAATGGAAAATTACTACCCAATTTGGAACTAGCACATCATCCTTTTCACAATAATCAAACTTACGAGGCCTTATTAGGCAAAAAAGCATTGCAAGAAAATGGAATTGTAAAATGGCGTACGAATCTCAAACGTGGCATTTTACTTTGGCAGCAAACATTTAATTACGATAAGCTATATTTGGGTGGCGGTTATGCCCAAAAAATTAATTTTATATTACCAACTTCCGTAAAAATTTTTGATAATAAAGAAGGTCTCCTGGGGGGAATAAAATTATGGGAACAATAAATAGTAAATGGGGGTCATGTCGTTACTGGTTACAGAAATAGGAAAAGGAGGCACGTCATTATCTGTTAGGTATTTTTTATACCGTATATAACGGATTGTGTAGTGTATACATCGGATTGTGAGTATTAAATCTTCTTCTCATTAAGAGCTTGAAGAAGAAGTTTCAGCAGCGCTTCATCAGAGAAAGGATTCTGACCAGAGATCAACTCGCGATCTTGTAGCACGTAGCTTTTCCATGGAGCGGCCACACTTACGTCACCGCCGGCCGTCCGTAAAGCGTAGTCAGGGTAAAAGAGTACCTTACCACCAATCTCAAGTGGCTCCCGTTGCTGTTCTTCCGCTGTCGAAAAGATGGTCATTTTGTATCCAGCATATATCCAATCTTTAGCTTTTGCCCGGGCTCCATCGGTATCGCCTGCTTTCAGTGCGTCGACAACCTCGACTGCATTTGGAAGAACCGCAAGAAGAGAAATGGGACCATGGCAGAGTACTGCCGTGGGCTTGGATGTTTTGTGAAAATGTCTCATCACCGTGCCCACATCGGGATCATCGAGAAGATCGATCATGGGGCCATGGCCGCCGGGGACGAAAACAGCGTCATATTGGTCTAAGCTCGAGGCAATGACATCCGAGATACGGGTTGGATTTTTGAGTCCAGCTAAGCTGTCGCAAAAGCGAAGATAATCTTGAAGCCTATTCTCATCTCCACCGAAGAATTCGGCAGTGGCTGAATTGACATCCAAAACCGGCGTGTTGCCTTTCGGATTGGCGAAAGTGATTTCGTAACCGTCCATCATCAAGGCGCGAACCGGAACCGTTAGCTCGTTGAGATAATAGCCAGCGCCGGCATACACCTTGCCATCTTTCAAGGGCAAACCGTGACCGCTCGAGACTAATACCAAGATTTTACCTTTTTTTTGCGATTGAGTTTTCATTTTATCACCTTTTTAGAGAACGCATTTTGTAAAATTGCCTGTAATTGCCTTCTAGCCTTTTAATTACCTTCTACTTGTAGAATTGCTTTCCATTATAGTCTACCCTGCAACGATCATCAAAATTTCGCAACAGAATTTCAACATTTGTTATCTCTTCAATATCAAATTTTTCGGCTAAACTATAAGCAGATAGAGCGAATAGAGCAGATAGCGAATTGAAGCAAAGGGGATTTCAAAAAATATGCGGCAAGGGATCTTATACAAAACCGTGAAAATAGAGGGACTAAACATCTTTTATCGCGAAGCTGGGCCAAAAGATGCAGCAACGATAATCCTACTTCATGGACTGCCTTCGTCCTCAAGAATGTTCGAGCCGCTATTGAATCATTTATCGCGAGAGTACCACCTCATAGCAGTGGACTATCCGGGTTTTGGGCATAGCGATTGGCCAAATGCCAGAGATTTTTCCTATACATTTGATAATATCGCGCAGATTATGATTCGCTTCACCGAGACTTTGCGCTTGTCAAAGTACACCCTTTACATGCAAGACTACGGTGGCCAGTTGGTTTCCGGATGGTGCTTGCGCATCCAGAGCGAGTGGTATCCATTATCGTGCAGAATGCTGTTGCTCATAATGAGGGCCTAGGCGCCAACTGGAAAAAGCGCCGTGAGTTTTGGGGAAATCGCAAAGAAAACGAAGAGGCGTTGCGAACAAATCTGTTATCTTTCGAAGCCGCGCGGACGCGCCATCTTGGTAATGATCCCAATGTTGAGCTCTATGACCCAGACCTTTGGACTGACGAGTTCGCGTTTCTAACTCAGCCGGGCCAAATCGAAATTCAAAGCGATTTGTTCTATGACTATCGCAAAAACGTTGTTGCCTATCCAAAATGGCAAAATGTGGATGCAGAAAAATCAGCCGCGACTTTTAGTCATTTGGGGAAAGTATGATCCCTCCTTTGATTTGGGTGAACCCGAGCGTTATCGAGATGATGTTCCAAAAGCAGAAGTTCATGTGTTGGACGCTGGGCATTTTGCAATTGATACCAAGGCGGATGAGATTTCCGATTTGGTTCGGCAGTTCATGAGTAAGAGTTAATGAGCAAAAGAAACATGAGCTCCCCATCAGCCTCTAATTCGAAACTTCACAGTAAATGGGATGCCCACCAAACTTTTTAATAAGTTCAGTCAATATTTCTTCTGCTGGAAAAAGCAGTTCTTGGCAGTCTTTTGCATTGTTCATATCCCGTGCCCTAAGGCGCAGAAAATTCACGAATTCGACGAACTTTTGTTCAACAGCCTCTAAAAAATTTGGATTTGTATGAGCAGCTCGAATCTGTTCAATAGTGGGTAAACGGTTTTCAATGTCAAAATCAGAATATAGGTGCAACAGCCTATAACGAGCAACTAATAATTGCCGAATTGTGGGATCCACAATTTCTTTTTCAGGCTGTTTCACCGGTTCTTCTGTAATATGTTTATACATTGATTAAACTCATTCTCTATCGGCCTCCTTTCCTAACATTGGGTTTCGCATTATTATTTTGCTGTGTTGAAGATGACTGGGAAGCAGCAGATGAAGCAGCAGCGGCTGCTGCTGCTGAAGTAGCTGCATTTGAGGCGTTTATTACAGCGGTAGGCGTTGCACTTGATGCATTCGATGCGCTTGACGCACTAGACGCACTTGCAGCTGTAGCAGCCGAATTAGATGCTACTCTGGCCGCCCCTGCAGCAGAATTACCTCTACTATCTTGAGACAGCTTTGCAGCCGTTAAGATTACATGGGACATGGAAGGAGTCATGGGATTATTCTGAGAGGAAATTATCGCGGCAGATCCATTACTCGTAGCTGATACAGGAGCAGTAGCCCTAGAAGCAGTGGCTGTCCCCGCAACCGAAGCGGGCGCGGCTGCTGCTGAAGACGAAGCAGGAGGTGTAGAAGCTACAACTGCTGCAAGTGGCGGGGGCGGTAAAATTACAGTTGCCGCAGTAGCTGTGGCTGTTGCAGCCGCAGCAGAGGAAACGGATGCAGTACCATGGGACGCAGTATTGCTAGCTGATCCTGAAAATCCTCCAGAACTGCTTGATCCTGCAGACCCAGAAGCATTGGAAGACAGAGATACTGGATCTGACATTGTCTGAGTCGCAGTTGCCGACGAAGCTTGGGCAGCAGTAACTGTTGCTGCAGTAACGCTTGCTTTAGGATTTGGCGTTCTGGACACAGTAAAACGACCATCCGTTGCAACCTTAATTAATAGATTTCCTTCATCCTGTGCTTTCTTTATTTCTGCATCAGTTTTCGACTTCGGTTTTTTTTCCAGTAATTGACAGGCCAACATACGTTGCTGGGCATTAACCAATACATTCACACCGCCTGCTCTGCCATGTAAAGTGGTTGCAAAGGTTTCAAAAAAGATACGGCTAACGGCAGATTCAAATAAAACATAGACACCTGCCCCCCACTGATCAGGAGTCACTGTGGCAACCACACAATCAACGGAATGTTTTGCTAGCTGCGATTGAGCATAGCTACCTATCTGCAGATCAATAATATGTTGTTGCTCTGCAGATGGCTTCTCATATGTAATAGTTTTGTCACCCAATTGTTTTTGTACAGAAGCCATCTCAGATACTTCGATACAACCATTTTCTATCAAAATAGAAGCAATCTCTTTTAGGGGTAATACCGGAAAACCTGCTCCAATAATTTCTGTGCGACAGAGCGGGCAACGCCTTGACATTAAATGCTGCCTTGCAGAGGCACCCCCCCCTGCAGAAAGCAATGAACTAAAAGCAACGTCGTCTAACGTTTTTAAACAACTTTGGCACGCAAGATGGCCGCAGGCCCCTACTACTTTGGGTAGCACCGCTACTTCGGTACAAATAGGGCAAATCAATACATCTCTAATTTGTTTAAACACATGGGCCAACTGTTCGCGTTGCTTCCGCACCACTTCTAGTTCTCTTGATTGCTGCTCGCGTAAGGCTTCATCTTCATTACGATGACGATCTGCTTCATACAATCTATCCCGCGCAGCAGTTGCTTGCTGATTAACCGCATCCATAATGGATTTATGGCGGATGTTGGTTTCATGTTGAGAGCGTTCCAATGCAATCACTCTAGATCGGAGTTGTGGGATATCATGGCCATAAGCTTGCTGAGTTTGCGCATGGAAGCGATCCGCATGAGCCGAGACCGAAGTTGCACCGGCATGCAATTTCTTAATTAAAGCCACAACATCAACATCTGGCGTGGAAGGTAATTGTGAACCATTGGTTGTTACAATTTTTCTAAGTGCTGCGAGCTCGTTGGTATCTAAGGCATACTCAACGCGCCAGCCCATGTACCAACCCCCATTGTCATAAAGGGCCTGTTCAGAAGCGGCATCGGTACCATCAACTGGAACGGTGCCAGTCGATGTGCTAGAGCCGCTGTAATGTGCACCAAAAGCCGACGCGGAAGAATTAGGACGCAGATAAGAGCCAATAGCAGAACCTAGTGTGGTTGAAAGTACCCCATGTCGCCGCCGGTAGCCAGCGGCAATTTCATGCTCGATAAACTCCGGTGCGGGTCCACAATCTTCTTCTGCATAAACGTCCCAGCTTGTTCCCAGTATTTCAAAACCACTATTGGCAGTGACAAATCTTTCTGGTACTAAGGACGCAGTGGTGCTATGTTGCGCTGGTGCTGAACCACCCGATCCTGCAAGAGCAGCCGCAGAAGCGGCTAAAGAACTTAAATAAGCAGTTGCATCCAGTAAAGAAGAACTGGGGGTTAAAGCGCTGCTGACAGGTGCTGGGCGTTGCAATAGTGGCTGTGCAAGAATAGCAGATGGAGATGAAGTAGAAGCAGCCAGCTTCATAGTAGCTTCGCCAGCTTCTGAGCTTGAATGGATCGCCGTACTTTCTTCTCTTCGCTTCATTTGTCATACTCCTAATTTTTTGTAGCCAATGATATAGTTTTTTAACTGATTTTCTGATTTGCTCATTAATTTACTCAATTCTCTCATACCTGATTAGTAGATATAAAGCCATATTATGAGTTAAAAAGCTATACTACCTCTATCAGATTTCTATGTCAAGCTGTCGGACTGAAAAAGGCCATGTCGTTACCAGTTACTTACTATTTTTAATAAGTTACATAACTTATCTTAAGAGCTTATTGAGAGCTTATTGTGAAAAAAACTTATTGTAAGCATTTTGACGTGTATAGTCACTCACACAAAAAGAGTCGAAGAGCTCGAGGGGCTGCCGCCGAGCGGCCGAGCAATTACTGGTTATCGTGGTATTCATTGCCAATATGTCACACTTCTTTGAATTTATTGAGCATCTGAAATTGAAAAGTCATATTAAGATCTTTTAATACCCAATTTCCTAAACAACTTGACCTGCAGCCCAGCCAGAAGACCAAGCCCATTGGAAATTATATCCACCTAACCATCCCGTAACATCTAACACCTCACCTATAAAAAATAAGCCAGAGACATTATTAGCTTCCATTGTTTTTGAAGAAATAGCATTACAGTCCACCCCACCTAGCGTCACTTCGGCGGTTCGATAGCCCTCAGTACCGTTTGGTTTAATTTGCCAATGATGGATGTTGGTAGCTATTTGTTCAAAATCTCTCTCTGAAAGAGACCGTAATGTTTTACTAGCAATTTCCGCTGGTAACAGAACATCAACCAATCGTTTTGTTAATAGCTCTTTTAAAATTGAATGTAATTGTTTTTGGGGATGTTGATGCTGTGCATTTTTTAGATACAGAGCGACATTGTAATCTGGCAATAGATTAATAAAAATATTTTCTCCCGCTTGCCAATAGGAAGAAATTTGCAAAATGGCTGGACCACTTAAGCCACGATGGGTAAATAAACTATTAGCACGAAAACTATGTTTTTCATTCCGAACAAACGTATCTAATGCAATGCCAGATAAGGGTGATAGCTGTTCTTTATCCATCTGATGTAAAGTAAATGGGACCAAACCTGCACGGGTTGGCCAAATTTTAATACCAAATTTTTCGGCAATTTTATAACCAAAGGGACTTGCACCCATGGTAGGAATGGAGAGTCCGCCACTGGCAATAACCAAAGATTGGCAATAAAAATTGCCAAGATTAGTTTTGATGAAAAAATGGGATTCATTATTTTTTTCAATATTTTGAATTTCTGTATCTAGATGGATGTTGACATTTGCCTGACGACATTCATCCAGTAGCATATCAATAATATCTTTAGATTTATTATCACAAAATAATTGACCTAAAGTTTTTTCATGAAAGGGAATGTGATGCTTTTTGACAAGCGCGATAAAGTTCCATTGAGTATATCGAGTAAGAGCAGATTTACAAAAGTGTTTGTTATGTGAAATGTAATTTTCCGGAACAATATTAAGATTAGTAAAGTTGCAGCGGCCACCGCCAGACATGAGAATTTTTTTCCCAACTTTATTGGCATGATCTAGTACAAGCACCTTGCGACCACGTTTCCCTGCTTCTATTGCGCACATTAACCCTGCTGCGCCTGCGCCAACAATAATGACATCACTATATTTCAATGACTGCTCAGATCTTTCATGATTCTTTATCGCTTTGTTAAAAATGCTTTGATTCTTCATAGTTCTTTAACGTTTTGCTAAAAATTTGTCCAAACTATTGGCAAATGCCTGAATTTCTTTTATCCCTAATGTGGAGGGCCCTCCAGTCATCATTCCAGCTCCTCTTAATTCTGCATTGAGATTGCGAATGGATAGTATAGGCTTGATATTGTCAATCGTATATCGTTTGCCTCTTGGGTCTATAGCGGAACCTCCTTTTTTTATGACGGCATCTGCAAGTGGAATATCTGCGGTAATGACTAAATCATTTTCTTCCAATTCTTCAATAATTTTTGCGTCTGCTACGTCAAAACCAGAAGGAACTTGAATTTTCAAAATGTAGGGGGATTTTGGAGTTTGAAGAGGTTGATTCGCCACAAGTATCGTAATAATTTTGCTGCGGTTAGCGGCTCGATAAATAATTTCTTTTATAACTTTTGGACAGGCATCCGCATCCACCCATATACGCATTCATTACACTCGCTTTTATACTTTTACAATAGTTTCTGCTTATCTCTATTCCATCAAATATCTTTCAAGGGACTTCGGAAGGTATTCTGTTGAAGAATCATCTGCTTCTTTTAAATTAACATGCTTCTTATCACTGATTTTATTATTTCTAATTTTCACCTTGTCATCAGCAATGACTTCAACAGGAATACCTAAAGGTAAGCGATATAACCATTCTGCATCTATTTTTCTTAGCCTAATACATCCCATGCTTGAGGGTTTCCTTTCAGCAAAAAGTTTTTTCCCCTCCTCTACGAGGGGATGGTTACCTTCAATCATGCTATGAAAAGCATTTTTTTCATTAATCCTTGTAATATAATAATAATTAATTTCACTGCCATCGGCTTCTTTCCAGACATCTTTTTCTTTTTGATCGTAGGTCTTGAATTTTCCGGGAAGGGTGGTTCCAGGGGTGATGCCTGTCGAACAAGGTATTTTTTTAATTAATTCACCATATCGAAAGATTTCTACATTTTGATTGCTCAAATAAACCTTAATATAATATTTGCTGTTCTGAAAATGAGCATGTGCCTGCATAGGTAAAAAGAAAAACGCAAAGCTAAGAAGTAATAATAAATGAGATAATTGTTTTTTCATAATGGGTAGTCTCCTTATCTTTTTTTGCTAGCACCCTACTAACAATGCAGCTGTTGTGTAATCTAGGTAAGTTAAGATACCAATACCCTCCCTAGCCATGATATCATATCATAACATACAGAAAATTTCATTTATGAAAAATGAAGATTTGACCCAGAGACAGACAAACATTGCCAGAGACATTATTCAAAATTGTAGTTTATACCAATTTTAATAGTATGAATGCTGTGGATCTGTTCGATCATGCGCCATAAAAAGTTACAGGTGCAATGACCATATACATTTTTTCTTTGATTTATTCCAAGACAAAGATATTCGAGTTTGGCAGACATATTTAAAAATCCTTCAAAAGGTATTGCATATTCAATGCCGCCGCCAATCGCGTAACCAACAATATTTGTTGTGCCCGACAAATTCAAATATACAGGTGCTAAATTTTCTGTTTTTACACTATTATATTTGCTTTTTATGCCTGTAAAAAAAACACCTGATTTAATATAAAAAAGGATATCGTTATCCGTTGTATACAGCGCTCGTCCGGCAATTAAGCCATAACCTGAAGATTTACCGATAGTGATAATATTTCGACTAGCGTTTTGCAAATTATTATTGGGAAGAGCCGCGTATGAAAACTGGTTAGGATCGACGCTGCTCCCTCGCAGATTTAAATAACCATATTCCCCTTCTAGTCCTACTAAAAATGGAGTATTGCAAATTTGCAAATTATAACCCAATGTGATACCGCCTATAAAAGAAGGCTTGGTTTTATAACTAAAAGAGTTATTAAAAGGACGAAACCAATAATCCCCGTTATCAAGCCTTAATGGCTCAGTGCTAGTAATGCGTGCAGCTGTAGTACCTCCGGCGAAACCACCCGCATACCATCCAGCCCAAATACAGGGTGTTTCTGCAACAGCAGAAGTTATTACAGCAATATTGAATAGCACAGTTGCAAGAATTGAAAACAATGTCCAATTATTCTTCCTTCTCATTCCTGTCCTCCCTGTCATTTAGTATGGTACCGTGTCTCGTTAGTGTAAATTGACCACATAGTATGGTACCACGTCTCGTTTGTGTAAATTGACCACATAGTATGGTACCACGTCTCGTTTGTGTAAATTGACTACAGTATCTGCAATGTGTGGCCTTAATGCCCCCATATTGTTATAGGTCAAATCATAATATCCACTCGATTTTTAATTTTCAGATTCTTTGCTAAATTTTAATATGGGTTGCCAGAAATCTTAAATGGTACTGTAATAGGACGGCTATGAAACGAGCTTTAGACGATTTTATGCATCAAGAAGCAGATGTCTGTATTAATGGTCACCGACCTTGGGACGTTACAATACATAATGATGCATTTTTTAAACGCATTTTTTTTAATACGGAGCTCATTTTGGGCGAATCTTACATGGACGGATGGTGGGATTGTGAAAAATTAGACCAATTTTTTCATAAGATACTATTGGCCAAGCTCAATGAAAAAATTTTAACAAAACCACAATTCTGGTTTTTTGCTATGCAACATTTACTCAAACAAATCGCCAATTCATTTTGGGATACTTGTACAGTTAATAAATCACTCGACTTGGGTAAAATACATTATGATGTAGGCAATGATCTTTATCAGTTAATGTTAGATAAAAGAATGGTTTATACTTGTGCTTACTGGGATAAGGCCAACAATTTAGATGAGGCCCAAGAAAATAAACTAGAATTAACTTGTCAGAAATTAGGCTTAAAACCAGGGATGAAGGTGCTTGATATTGGATGTGGCTTTGGTAGTTTTGCCAAATATGCCGCTGAAAAATATCAAGTTTCTGTCATGGGTATTACCATTTCAGAGCAGCAATTAATATTAGGACAAAAACGATGCGAGGGGTTACCGGTTAAGCTTCAATTTTTAGACTATCGAAAACTGATTCAATATCCAGAAGCTTTTGATCGGGTTGTCAGTTTAGGAATGTTTGAACATGTAGGGTATAAGAATTATGCACAATATATGAAAGTTGTATCTCATTGCCTTAAACCAGATGGGTTATTTTTGCTGCATACCATTGGCGGCAATTATACCGATATTACCACGAATCAGTGGATTCATCGATATATTTTCCCAACAGGACATTTGCCATCCATTAGCCAAATTGGTCTGGCTATTGAAAAGCTTTTTATTATGGAAGATTGGCATAATTTTGGGGTCGATTACGATCGCACATTAATGGCATGGAATGATAATTTTAATCAAAATTGGGACCAATTAAAACGTAAATATGATGAGCGGTTCAAACGTATGTGGAACTTTTATTTACTTTCTTGTGCTGGATCTTTTAGAGCAAGAATTAATCAATTATGGCAAATTGTATTGTCTAAAAATGGCTTAGAAAAGGGATTTAAACGCTAGCAACAAGGTTACTGCTCTTTAATTTTTCCACCAATAACTTTGCCTTTCAATTGTGATGTTTTATCTCGAATAAAAACAACGCCATCGCCCGATTCAAAAGTAATGTTGCCAGAAACAATCGTTTCACCTGCTAATTTCACTTCATTTTGCGCATTATTGTTTTGATCGCTCTCTTTATGGTTCTGGTTGCTATCCTTTTTAATATAGATATTATTGACTACCACATTATATAATGCAACCGGTGCGTAAACATTCGTAATATTACTAAAAGTGCCATTTTTGGCTTTCAGAGGGCCATTAATGTTGACATCCCCATTTATATTAAAATGTTCAATGGTGACGTCGCCATCGACTTGTAAATTTTCAATTTTTATTTTGTTTCCCCAAAAAGTTCCATGAATAAGCAGATCCTTAAATTCACCTTCTTCACCACTTGTAGGTCCCGAAATTTCAGTTTTTCCTTTTACTTTTAACTGGTTAAAATTAAGTGGACCATTGATGCGCAAAGAATCGGCCTTTATTTCACTGAGTTTAGAAGGTCCATGGATGTTTAATTCTTTAAATTCTTGGGAGGATAAGTCTGTAGGGCCTACTAATGTAGTTGATTCTGCAATGGGGCTATAGAAAGGAATAACGAAAACTGCATAAGCAAGAATGAGGGGCAAAAATTTATTATTGAAAAGTTGTGGTTTTGTTTCAAGTAACATATATCTATCCCTCCTGGAAAATAAAATTGCTAACCCTAATATACTGTATACACTTAATTCAGTCTGGCTTCAATATCCTTTATTAAATAAATGATTGAGGTAAACGGTTGGGCAACAGAATAGAATTGAAATTATTTATTCTGTTGCCACCCGAGATGCATATTTCAAAATGCTAATATTGCTTTCTATTGAATTACAAAATTAGAAGAGGGATAGCAGCGAACCTCGCTTGTTTCTGTACCAAATTTCACACTTAAGGGAACCGATTCGACGCTGGCGAGATCTGCAGGTGCAGTTTTCGTGCAAACATATTGGCTGTCGTTGGTATTGTAATAATAATAGTTTGCAGTTGTTCCAGCGGGAACCACGTAGACCCCATTTTCAGTGGTGATAGCGGCTGGAGTTTCATGGACAATAACACTGGCTGCAGAGGCAATTAAGCTAAATCCTAATAATCCGCATAGGGTTACCTTTAGAATGGCAGTTTTCATTTTTAATTCTCCAAAAGTTGATTTCTTTCATAATCTACGTACATCTTAATTGAGTGTAGCAAAATATTGAATGTATCGTGTCAACCTATCAAATAGTCTGGTAGTTGTTGTATGGTCGATCATTATTCATGTATATCATGGTTTATTGAATAATTTTCTAAGCTCAACTTTTGCAAGCTCAAGATTCTGTTTTTGATGAGAATCCAAGGTTTTTCCAGCCCGATTAATGTAAAAATTCAACATGGACATCGAAGATTGTAGAGGAGTTGATTTTCGATTTTTGCTTTTAAGAGCAGACTCTTTTAAGGATTCTGCTATTTTCTTAGGATCTTTCCAGGTGAATACACCTTCCTCTAGTGCCAAGGCATGACTTTCTTGGGTTACTTTTTGGGACCATTTGTTTTGCTGTTTAGTTGGCTTTTTCATAAATCCTTCCGAAATAAATGGAATATTATTGATAATGAGGTCTTCAGATTTTCAGGTCTTTAGTGCTCAGAAATAACGGATCTCTGAGCACTAACCTAGAATTGTCAACTGGCGTGAAATATTTTAAGTCGATCTCTTTGTAAAACAATTCATAAAATAAATAGACTTTTCCAATAAAACAAAGTTCAGTTTCAGATTGCCTCTATTATCGTTGACCTTGTCAGTTAATAAAAATCTATGGTGATAGGTTGAAGGTAATTATAAAAATAAAGATCATCAGATTTGATAGGATAGTCCTTAGATTAACTATAATAAAATGCATCTATCTTAGTTAAAACGATGATTGATATGGCGCATAATTTGAATCTGAATGTTATTGCTGAAGGTGTGGAAACGATACAACAATTAGAATATTTGCAGCAAATAAGCTGTGATGAAGTTCAAGGCTATTACGCTTCAATGCCTTTAGCAGCAGAAAAACTAGAGGAACTGATTCAAAAAACGCATGGTCATGTTTTATAATCTATTTCTTGTAAAAACAATGGATAAAATTTAATGAACAGGTATGGGTTCTTCTAGTGTCGATTTTACCCCTTCGACTTCAAGTACATCGGCCAACATCATATACATGGCTGGTACTACAAATAAAGTAAATAATGTTCCAATGGAAATTCCAGATGCTACCACGAGTCCAATATTAAAGCGGCTGACTGCACCCGCCCCGGTAGCCAGAATTAATGGAATAACACCTAATACCATTGCTGCTGTTGTCATTAGGATAGGACGCAGACGAACACCCGAGGCAAATAGAATCGCTTCCCGTTTGGACTTGCCCTCTAACTGTAAATCGTTTGCAAATTGTACAATTAAAATACCATGTTTGCTGATTAATCCAATTAAAGTAACCAAACCGACTTCAGTATAGATATTGAGACTGGCACCCCCTATGCCCAAACTAATAAATATCATAGCGCCACAAATAGACATCGGAACAGTAATCATCACAATGAATGGATCCCGAAAACTCTCAAAAAGTGCAGCAAGGGTTAAGTATATAATAATTAGAGCAAAGAAAAATGTTAGGATTAATGCGGCACTTTCTTGCATATATTGCCTAGACATCCCCGAATAGTCTAAATCATAACCGCTTGGTAATATTTCTTTTGCCATGTTCTGAATGCTTGCAATGGCTTCACCTTCCGTAACGGAAGGAAATGTCACCCCAGAAATAGTGGCCGAATTTAATTGCTGAAAATGATTTAAAGATTGGGGGACAACCTTTCTTTTAAAGCTGGCAATTGTGGAAAAGGGAATGGATTTTCCTTCTGGGGTGGTAAAATAATAATTTAAAAATTGTTCATAATTAAGCCTTTCATTTCTTGAAACTTGGGGAATAACTTTATAAGATCGGCCATCCAAATTAAAATAATTGATGTAAGCACCACTCAGCATAGAACTCAAAACATTCCCAACGTCAAACATATCTAAGCCCATAAGAGCGGTTTTATCTCGATCAATGTCCACAGAAACCTGTAATTTATCAATTTTAAGATTAGTATCCAGGTAAATAAACATCCCCGTGGCACGCATTCTATCGAGCAATTTTTGAGATACCTCATTCAATCTGGAAAATGGTTCAGTAGTTCCGATAACAATTTCAACGGGTAATCCGCTTGAACCGGGGAGGGAAGGCAGTTCAAATACGGCGATATTTAAGCCTGCAATTTTTGATAATTCATCCTGGATGATGGGCTCTAGTTCCATTGCGGTTGATTTTCGTTCGTCCCATGGTTTTAGAATCATACCTGCCATGCTTGAGTTAAGGTTGCTTGGAAATCCATCTAATAAAAAAGTATGATCAGTTTCAAAATGACGGCTAAAGGTCTTATGAATTTCCTGGGTAAATAATTGCGTTTGATCAAGAGATGCATTCGCCGATGCTGTAGATTGTGCTAATAGGATACCTTGATCCTCTTGGGGAGCTAGTTCCTTGCTTGAAAAATAATACAATAAAACAATGGCTATCAAAATGAGGATGGAAAATACTATGGTGACGTTTAAATAATTCAAAACATGATCAAGCTTGTGAACATACGACTCCCTTAATCTATCAAATTGTTTGTCAATATATTGTACAAATGTATTTGTGGACGTCTTTTTTTGACTATTACTTTGATTGTTGTGAATATCTGCTTTTAATAACTTTGAGCACATCATGGGCGAGAGTGTTAATGCAATAATGGCAGAAATACCCACCGCCCCAGCTAAGGTAAAAGCAAACTCTGAAAATAAGGCACCCGTTAACCCGCCCATAAAACCAATAGGCACATAAACTGCAATTAAAACAATAGAAATAGCAATAATGGGATTGGCGAGTTCTTTGGCCCCCAATAATGCTGCTTCCACTTTAGATAAGCCTGCTTCCATATGTCGATATATATTTTCTACTATAATAATAGCATCATCCACAACCAAGCCAATAGCAAGAACCATTGCTAATAAGGTTAATAAATTAATGCTATACCCTAGTATCAGCATCATAAAAAAAGTGCCAATTAAAGATAGGGGAATGGCAACCACAGGAATTATCACCGAACGAAAATTACCTAAAAACAAAAAAATGACCACGGTTACAATTAATAAAGCTTCTATTAATGAATAGACAACCTCTTCAATAGAACTATGGACATATTTAGAGGCGTCATAAACAATTTTTCCCTTTAACCCCTCGGGCAATTGATCGGTTATCTCTGGAAAGACTTTCTTGATTTGATCGATAACCGTCAGTAAATTAGCAGAGGGTGCTATTTTAATGCCTATATAAACTGCGGAGGTTCCATCGAACTTGACATCGGTGTCATAATCTTCTGAGCCTAAAGTGACACTAGCCACATCAGAAAGTCTAATGATTGCACCGTTTACACTCTTAACAATCATGTTCTTAAATTCTTCTACCGAGTGGAGATCGGTAGAAGATTTAAGATCAACTACAATCATTTGACCTTTCGTATGCCCCAAAGGAGAAATAACATTATTGGCCGCAAGTGCTTTAGATACATCAAATGCCGTAATGTTATATGAAGACATTTTGGCAGGATCTAACCAGGCGCGTAGTGCAAATTGCCTGGAACCTATAATTTCAGCCAATTTAACGCCCGGAATAGCTTGCAATTTTGGTTGCACAACTCGAATCAGATAGTCTGTTATTTTATTTCTTTCTAAAACATCGCTATAAAAGCCAAAATACATAGAATCAATGGTTTCACCTACGGCAACGGTAATCACAGGCTGCTGGGATTCTCTCGGCAATTGATTAATTACGGCATTAACCTTTGTATTTATTTCGCTTAAGGCTTTATTAGAATCATAATTAAGACTCAAATGTGCTTCAATTACACTGGAACCTAGAAGACTGGTGGAGGATAAATAATCTATTCCACTGGCTTGCGCAATTGATTGTTCTAATGGGGTTGTAATGAATCCTGCCATGATTTCTGGATCTGCACCATAGTAAACGGTTGTCACGGTTACTACGGCGTTTTCCGTTCTAGGAAATTGCCTAATTGGCAGTTCAATGGCCGATCGCAAGCCTAGAACCAAAATGGTTAGGCTGACTACTGTTGCTAGAACAGGACGTTTAACAAAAATATCCGTTACATTCATTGATAACCTTTATTGGATAATTTATTTAATAATAAATGAAAATAGATTAACCCTTTTAATATTGACCTAGTATTAATATTAATAAATTATTCCTATTATTCAAGCTATATAGTGAAGATAATTTGAAGAAGCTCCCGACAGGTAGTCGGGAGCTTCTTCTCGGTAGAGAAAACTACTTTTTTTATTGGCTTGCTCACCTCCCCTTGTTTGGTGCGGACTACGCAAGTCTTCCCGTTCAAGAGATAATGATGGCGCTAGATAATAAAAATAATGTATATTATCTTTACAGGTATATTAAAGGCGCTAAAATGAAACTCTATATTGCAAGACATGGTGATAGTCTACCTAAAGAAATTAATACAGAATCACCTTTAAGTAAAAAGGGTGAGCAAGAGATCAACAATCTTGCCCATTTTTTGAGGCATCTTAAGCCTTCTATCCAAGGTATTTTTCATAGTGGGAAACGACGGGCTCAACAAACAGCTGAAATATTAGCAAAAGCCTTTGATAATCAAGGAGAGATTAAGGCAAGAACTGGCATGGATCCTTTGGACTCTATCTTTCCTTTATTAGATGATTTGAAGACTGAACCACAAACAGTTTTGCTGGTAGGGCATCTCCCTTTTATGGAAACTTTGATCTCAATGATGTGTACAGGATCTTTAGATCACAAAATACTAAGCCTTTCAGCGGGAACACTGGTATGCATGGATAAAAGTGAAAGCGACACTTTTTGGTCCATTCAATGGATGATTAACCCCCAATTATGCTGGGATCAAAGCCGGACAATAGACAAATCTATTCAAGACACTAGTATTGATGACTGAACAAGATTTGTCTATTGTCCGACTTTGACCCCATTTATCCTATTGCTTATTCAGTCAGAATTTTGATAATATTGAATCATTGAGTTAGGGGCTTATATATTTTCAATAGATAGCACCCCCTTTAATTATATTAACCTAATGATTTTATTAACTATTATCATATCACCCGTGGAGTATTGAATGATGAAAGGAAATGACGATGAGCTAGACTGCCTCGATTTGCTCTCAAAGACTAAGACTGAAATTGATACCTCAAAACAACTTAATATCAATGCATTACATAATTCAGGAAATTCGGGGATTCAGGCTTTTGCAGCTGCCCCCATGGCTTCTAACCCTGTAGAGGAAGCTGACGCGCTCGATTTACTCGGAGACTCTGTTCCTGCACTTGCATCACCTTCTTCTGCATCTATAGCGGTGCCCCCTTCAGCGACGGCTACTATTGTTCCCAGCACTCCGGCACTGACGTTTTCAGGATCTATCGCAAATATTGATCGTAAACATTCTAATGATCAAAATAGACAAGCTGTAGCAGCTAGACTTACCGATCCTGTTCCTATTATTCCTACTATTAGCCCTGCTCCTGCATCTGTTGCCGCTTTTCAAGTTTCAGCACCAACATTCCCTAGACCTGCAGCAGCGACTGCGGGTGCAGTTGGTTTTCGGCATGAAACTACAGGAATGGATGCAGATCTAGAGAAGGTAAAACTTACCAAGGAAAATAGTGAATTGAGAAAAGCCAATGCAGAATTATACGAACAGCTCGTTGCTTTGCGTGAGGAAAATCGAAGATTACGTGCGAGTGTCACACAATTAGATGAAACAATAACCCAGCAAGCGCTTATGATATCTAGGCAGGATAAGACCATAACAGAAATAGAAAAATTTGCGCCAAAGGCCTATATGTAAGAGGGAAGAGGGGAAGGGGTCAAAGCCGGACAATAGACAAATCTCGCTCAGTCATAAACGCTTGTGTTTTCAATAGATTTGTCTATTGTCCGGCTTTGACCCCTCTTCGGACTTGCTTTTATATTTGTTCGAGAGCGGCTAACAAATCTTCATACTCAAAAGATCCATTATGACGATTACCATTAATAAAAAATGATGGAGTACCATTAACACCACTTCTAACGCCACCCATAAAATCATTTTTTATTTTATCAGCAAAAGTTTCATTCTCGATCGCTTTCTGAAGATCTGTTTTGGAGATAAATCAAGGGATTTGGCATAAGTAAGTAGGTCATTCAAGTCCAAAGACTCTTGGTTTTCATAGAAAATATCATGCATTTCCCAAAATTTATTATGTGCTGCTGCAAATTCTGCAGTCATCGCCGCAATTCCCGCATGAGGATGACTGTCGACTATGGGAAAATTTCGAAATACAAATCTCAAACGTTTCCCAAAATGTTTTTGGATACGTTTTACAATAGGATAAGCAGATCCACAATAAGGACATTCATAATCACCATATTCCACTAGTGTAATTGGGGCATTTTCTTCACCTTGAATATGATCTTCATTGTAACCGGAATTTTTAATTGTGACATATTAGTTCTCCTATTTAGGTAGGGCAGCTAATGCTTCTAGAATACCATCTGCTCCTGGATTTTCTGCAATAGGAGAAAGATAACTCCAGCTTATCATGCCATTTTTGTCAATCACGAATAAGGCGCGCTCACAATAACCATCTTTATCGCGGTATGCACCATATTGCTTTGCAATATCCCCTTTAGGTTCAAAATCCGATAACAGAGGAAAATGCAATTTTCGGGCAGCGGCAAATGCATCATGACACCACACACCATCGACAGAAATTCCAAGAAGTTCAGCACCATATTTACGAAATTCTGGAAGTACTGCATTTAATAGCGCCATTTGATCACCACAAACGGGACTCCAATCTGCCGGATAAAAGGCAAGAATGACTGGTTTTCCTTTAAGTTCGCTCAATGAAAATGTCTGATCAGCAGTCACATGTAATGTGAAATCAGGGGCAGGGGTTTGGGAGGCTAATATTTTTGACATAAATGATCTCCTATTATTTTCTGCTGGTATCTAATTAAATATAGCAAATAATGTGTTTTGGATGGTTTTGTAATAGTATTCTATATTAAATATATGAAGGTTTAGTATGTGAATATATTTTTAAGAGAAAAGCCAAAGCTTGAGACATTTTGAGTATTGCTGACTCGTTAGAGATGTTAAATATTCTACGGGTTATAGGTCAGGGATTTGGTGAGAACGAAAGGAATGTTCCCAATTCAAAAATTTAATAAATTAGGCTATCAAGGGCTAATAAAATGCCTTATGATAATTTTTATTATTTTATTTTTACCCGGATGCACTCAAAACTCATATCGTTCCATAATAATTCCCTGTAAAGCACCGAAAGCAAAACCTCTTAAAAATATTCGGGTGGCCCTAGTATTAGGGACAGGGGGGTTTCGAAGTATTGCACATTTAGGGGTGCTGGAGGTATTAGAAAAAGAGGGCATACCCGTTGATTTAATTGTGGGTGCTTCCGCGGGAAGTCTAATTGGTGCAATTTATTGTGACAAACCCAATATTGCCGCAATAAAAGATGAAATATTACATATCAGAAGAAAAGATTTCTTAGAAACATCGCAACTCCCTTCATGTGGTACTACATTGCTGAACTATATCACAGAAAATGTGACCGCTAAGAATTTTGAAGAATTGAAAATACCTTTAGTTGTGGTCGCAACCAATTTAAATACGAATAAGGTAGAAGTAATACGATCAGGTCCTATTGCGCCGGCCATTCTGGCTTCATCCGCTGATCCCAGAAAGTTTAAACCGGTATCGTTATATGGGCAAACTTTGGTTGATGGAGGTATCCTTGATCCTGTGCCCGTTAATATTGCTCGCCGCTTTAAGCCAAAAATGGTCATTGCAGTGAATGTTAATTCTCATGCACCCACAACCCCAGTCAAACATGGCATGTCGTTATTGGCTCGATGTATTGATATTTCATTTTTTAAATATGCATCTTGTCAGGCAAAAGAGGCTGATATTGTTTTGCATCCCTATTTTTATAATTTTGATGCTTATAATGATAAAAACAATAAAGAGGCTTATGATAATGGAAAAAGAACTGCTTATGCTGCTATGCCTAAAATCAGGCAAAAAATGAAAGAATTAGGGCTATAAAGCTAAAATTCTTACCTATTTCTTAATCAAAAACAAAGATTTAGAAGCGTAAATGGTTATATATAATGGTTGTATATTTTGATAATATATGTTATCTTACATCTAATCAAAATGAAGACTAATAATCCTAAGGACTTGATTATACATCAAATTAATTTTATTACTTAATTTTTATAAAGAAGAGGAGAAAATGGAATGGCTACTTCTAAAGAAAATATGGATCATGCCCAATCTTATGGAACAGCAAGCATAGTAGCGGTAGCTACAACAAATGGAGCCCTATTAAACGATTCAAAAGCTAAATCTGATATAGAAAAGGAAGTAGTAGACTCTAAAACAGCAGCTGATGGTGCTGGGGTTGTACCTATATCATCTCAATCCCTTAATTTTTCAAAAGCATTAAAAGATATTTTTGAACAGTGCCAAGGACGTATATTATATAAACAATCACTAATGGAATGGTCAAGAGAAGCCAGCGAAAGTGAATTATGTACTTATTGGATGAGAAAACATAATCTCAGATTTCGTAAAACGATAAATAATAGGAAGGATTTTATCCAAAAAAAGATTGCTGATGAGTTGCTGTATGAAATAACCCAATACAAAAGAGTTTGCGACAGAATTACTGCAGGAATTGCTTTAGTTGAGGCGGAAGACCTTTATATTTTAATAAAAAAAATAGGGTTTGCTCGGCGGGCTGAAAATGAATATCTTGAAAAGTTAATGTTAAAAATTAATAGCACACCGGAATGGTTGTTTTCTAATTCAATGATTCACAAGTTAAAAATCTTTTTTAGTAAGGAGTTTTCTGAGATAGTAGAAGGATTTGCTTATGATAATAAATATGAAAGGATAGGTATCAATATTGAAAAACCATTGAATATGTTCGTAGTCCCTATTGATAAATTCTTAAAGCTTTTCATGAGCATATTTGAAGAAGGTAAAACCCACAAAGATGTTCCATTAATTGGCACGCTTTGCTTATTAATAATAGATTATGTCAATCCTCAAATTGTATTTACGTTAGGAATTGAGGCTGCTAAGATTGTAAAAAAGAAACAAGAAGCTTTTCAAGCCAATAATTTTGAACAGAATATAAAAGAAATAAAAAACTTAACGTCCATCTTAAGAGATTTAATAGCGCCATTACACATAAAAATTAAGCAATGGGAATTGTTTGCTGAAAATTTGAAAACGATAAAAAAATTGCAGCAGAATATAAATTCTAGTTTAGATCTTGCTGCACATTTGTTGAATGAATTTAAGGTTAAATCACATACATTTCATCCAAATGTTATATTATCCGTAAAACTTGCAATGGAAAAAATTAGTATATTGGTCTCATTAATAGTTGATGTGAATCAATCCTCTACAGTTCAAGATATATTAAATAATAACATGGATTTGACGGAAAAAATGCATTTAATTATCGATGATTTGCATGGCAAAAAAATGATATTGGACGATAAATTTGCAGAGACAAAGCAGTTTTTATTACAAGTTGAAAGGGAATCAAATGAAGTAAAGGCCAAGGAGTCTGGTCATTCTCATCCGTCTCCTTCTTCAAGTTCTGTAGCTGTTCAAGCAGAACAAATTACAAGATCTTTTCAGAAAGAAAATGCAGAAATAAATAAGCAATCAATAGTGATTGACTGGAAAAAATTTGTTGAGGAACGTAGAGCGGCATTAAATGCTGAACGTGCCTTAAGAAAACGTGCTAAAGTTGTAGAAGATCTTCGAATGGCTGCTCAGAAGAAAGTTGAAGAGCAAACAAAAGTTCAAATCGTAGCCGTTGATTTGAAAGCAAGGGAAGAAAGCGTTAAGCAAAGGTTAAGAGTTAATCCCACTATTAAGCAACTCTTTTCAAAATTATATGCTCGTCAGAATTCTTTTGCCCATGATGATTTAATGGCGCTTATTAATGCGCTAAAACTACAGAATTTTAATATTTCCATTGACTTTCGCGATTCTCATTACACTGTCGTTATTGAAGGGACATATGGGGAATTTGGTGAGAATGAATTTACGGAGAAAGCTAAAGCTGTTAAAACTCATAATACTGATCGAGTTATTTTTTCAAGAAGAACCATTCTTGCATTACAACATTTATTTAAACGCACCGGCTTTTCGGAGGCTTTAATATTCGCAAATGTTGATGTAAGCGTCAATACAAATGTTCATGTAAACGCCAATCCCGATACCCATGCAGCTGCAGCACTACAGAATACAGCGGCTGCGGGAGCTATTACACCACAATATCTTCATGTGGTGAATCAGGATGGGAAGAGTTCTGAAAACAATAAAAAACAAGTACAAGCGGTATTTCAAGGGCCTGATCATTAATAAATGAATATATCCCCTCTATTCTGTTTTCTGCATTAAGAAGATCGCAGATAGAGGGGCTAACTACCTTTTGGCAAGTTATTGCGCAGCCGTACCCATTTGATTTCCATTACCGGAACCATTTTGACTACCCATTTGGTTTCCTGATCGGATTTGTTCAGAAAGAATCATGCTTTCAAAACCATTTTGGCCGTTAATAACGAGAATACCATTGTTCAACTTGAAAAAAGAAACGCATTGTTCTTTGTTGTTATCCCAATGATCCCATTTGTAACAAAACTTACCATCTGAATCTACTTTCCATGTTCCTGTATCAGTTTGAGGATCCGTTTCGGGTTTGTTATCAAATGAACCGGTTGATTTCCCATCCTTAGAAAAATACCCTGTAAAAGAATTATTAACGACTTTCCCATTGAGCGTTGCAGCCGAAACTGTGGTAATCGTTTTATCTGCGATTGCGTTTGTAACTTCATCCTTTTTCATTGATGTTAAAGTTCCAGCAAAGCAAAGTGAGGGAGCTAACAACAATGTTCCTGCGAGTGTCAAATAATGTTTCATAAAACCTCCTGTTAAATCAGTCATACTAACTATAGTCAAAAAAGATTTTTTTACTAATGCTGTTTGTTTTTTTCAGTTACTATGTTACCGTCTAAGAGTTTGGGTTAGTGGGGGTCAAAGCCGGACAATAGACAAATCTATTGAAGACACAAATATTTATGACTGAAACAGATTTGTCTATTGTCCGGCTTTGACCCCGTTGTAACTTACCTTTTTTTCAATTATGGAGGATTGAATTATGTCAGCAACAGCATCATCAGCGGCTGCAAAAGTAAGTGAAACAGCTACTACAAATCTCAAAGCAGCAGGAGATATCCAAGCTTCTGCAAATTTATCCCAAGCGGAAATCTCATCACTCGTTCCAGGGAATCTTAAAGAGCGTCTTGCAGCAGTAGTAAATCAGGCATATAAAGCAAATAGTGATGGTAGATATGCGGTTAATAGTCTTAACCTTGCTGCAAATTTTGGCGAATCTACAGTAAACGCATGTGATCTGGCAGTAAAATTGCTAGATAAAATTTTGGAAAAATTAGATAAAAATTCTCTTATTTTTAGGCAATTGACTGCTGTACAAGTCGGCGCTAAAACTTGCGACAAACAAGCTCATGAAGCACTCAAAATTATTGCAGAAATTAAATTTGCTGCTTCTAAAGCCTTGATTTCAGGTGATGAAGCCTTAAGTGAATTAATCGTAATTTATGAATCATTAAAGCAACCAAGCCAGCCTGTGCAGTCTATAGCAGCCATTAGCCCAAATAAATCATCCGCAGCTATTCAAGTTAAAACTAGTCATGAAGCTCTTAAAAATGAGGCCGAATCTACAGCGGCAAACCAAGCAGAAGAGCCCACAACAGCGGATATTAAGCAGAAACTAGCAACAGTTATCGCAGAAGCCTCCGTCTCGAATATGAATGGACGTATTGCTGTTGATAATCTTAACTCGGCTAGCAGCTTGGGTCACTCCTCTGTCGTAGCTTGTGATCAGGCCGTGCTTTTGTTAGATAAAATTCTTGAAACGCTAGATAAAAAATCGGATATATATAAACAATTGAACGATGTGCAAACAAAAGCGAAGAAGATCGATGCAGATTCTCATGGGGCTATTCTGGGTATTGATCAGGTTACAGTAGGCGCAGCGGCTGCATTAGCGACAGGAAATGTTTCTTTGAATGCATTAACCGCTGTATATAATTCACTTAAACCTGAGCTTAAGCCAAAACCCAGTATGGTTGCTTTTAGCGACTTAGCGGCTGCTGCATCAAAGGGGAATCTGGTAAATCCTGGAACTGTAGTAGATGCAAATCTAAAACCAACGGCAGCTCCCACAGTAAGTTAGCGTTTAATGCTTCTTAATAACATTTTGGCTTTTTTGATAATTGCAATACCCCCCGTATTTGGGGGGTATGTTACATGGAAAAAATCCATCAAATAGATTATGCAAGCTTCAAATCTATATAATAAACCCTTTCAATATTATTTTATAACTTTTGTGATGTCTTGGAGTTTTTTATTTTTTGGCGCTTATTTTAGCTACCAAGAAAACATGAAAATGTATGAATGGATATTAATTATCTTTGGCTTATTTTCGCCTTTCTTTGTTGCGCTACTAATGATGTATGGAACAAAAAATAAACCATTAATCAATGATTTTTGGATGAGATTAAATTTTAGAGAAATAAAATTTAGCTATCTCCCAGTATTATTTTTACTGATGCCATTGCTTATACTTTTGGCTACTACCCTTTCATTGTTATCTGGCCAAGCTATAGAACAATTCACAATTTCCAAAGAATTTTCAGCTATTACGGATAAGAATCTAGCAAGTCTGATTATTCTTTTCATTGCTCCTTTTGTAGCCCCCATTGGGGAGGAATTGGGCTGGCGAGGTTATGGTGTAGATAGCATCAGAAGTCAATTTAGCTTATTGACAACAAATCTTTTATTTGGCTTTATTTGGGGAATTTGGCATTTGCCATTATTTTTCATAAAAAATTTTTATGAAAATCAATTATGGAACACAGGCATATTCTACGTCATAAATTTTTTTATTAGCCATATCGCTTATGGATTTTTAATCAATTGGGTATATTATAAGAACAATCGCAACATTATAGCCTGCATCATTTTGCACTTTATGATTAATTTATCTTCTACTTTTTTTAGAACTGAGGAATTAACCAAATGCATCATGACATTCCTATTACTTATATTTTTATTTATTCTTTTTATAAGAAATAAACATGAAAATAGATTAGCTTCCTGCTTTGAAACTACTTTTTAATGAAGGTACCATCTTGATATTCTTGGAAAGCAGTTCTTAACTCCTCCTGTGAATTCATCACAATGGGACCATACCAAGCGATGGGTTCCTTTAATGGTTTTCCGGTACATAATAGAAAACGAACTGAACGTTTATCGGTAGTAACCGTAATATGGGTTCCTTCATCAAAAAGAACCAAAGTACCATTTTCGCAAGAACAGGGTGGCTTCATATCAAAATAATTAAGTCCAGCAGCTTCATGAGAAAAAGGCGTGTGTAAAGGATCAAAATAAGCTTCTCCATCAATAACATAAGCCAATACCCTATGGTCTGAATGGGTGAAATGTGTGAGCGACTTACCGGCAGGAATTTCTATATCAAAATAGGAAGGGGCTGTCACAACATCCTGTACGGGTCCTTTTGTTCCATTAATTTCACCTGAAATAATTCTCAAGGTAATACCATCGGCTGTGGTTATGACGGGGATTTGATTTCTTTTGACTTCCCTATATCTGGGATCAATCATTTTTGATTTTGCTGGAAGATTAGCCCACAATTGAAAGCCCAGCATTTCTCCGCGTCGATTCCCTTTAGGCATTTCTTGATGGATTATTCCGCTACCTGCAGTCATCCATTGCACGTCCCCAGCACCAATGTTGCCTCGATTACCCATACTATCACCGTGTTCTACATCACCGTCTAATACATAGGTAATGGTCTCTATTCCGCGGTGTGGGTGCCAAGGAAAACCTGCTTTATACTCAGCTGGGTTTTCAGAACGAAAATCGTCCAACAATAGAAAGGGATCAAGTAAAGGCAATTCATGAAAACCAAAAGCACGTTTAAGATGCACCCCTGCACCTTCAATTGTTGGCTTACTTTTCCAGGTAATCTTGATTTTGCGTTGCAGATTGCTTTGGTCCTTATGCATGTTGGTCATCCTTACAATAATAGGAAGAAGAGCTTAGAAATGCTGCGCTGCAATCAGAAGCTGTCACCTTGTCGCAACTTGAAATGCTTTGGGTATAGATTACCAAAATTGAACTAAACCTTATGAATAGAATAGAACATTTTGAATAAGCTGAAAAGACCAAAAGCCCAACAGTGTTTGCTCTCATTTATTTGCTGGTGGATATGACAGGTGAATACCAAAATCTATGGAATCTTTGTACGTGTGCAATTTATTGCGAAAAAATTGTCTTCATATTCCCTTAGTACTTTGATATATGGTATATGTTACAGGAACTGCAGAAGAAGTGAAAGTTGTCATTATATTATATCTAGTTAGTCGACATATTTATTGAACAGATAAATCAAGAATTCAGGAGCAAGCAATGCCAAGAAAAAGTAAGCTGTTAGAGGCACAAATGGAAGCTGAACAACATGCACAATATAGGGCTAGTGAAAACAAACGCCTATTTGAATCAGCTATGCGAGACTTACAAATGGCCAGAGAGCGTCGTGAAAAAATGATGGCAGACAACCTGGAAAAAGAAAAAGAGAAACAAAAGCAAGTACAAGAAAAGCAAAAAAAAGAAAAAAAATTCAGTGAAGAAGTAGGTCGATCAAGGATACCGGTCAAAACAATTCAAACATCTGAAACCTCGGAATATAATCTCTCAAATAAATTTAAATTTAAGCCTTTATCTGAATTAATAAAAATCGATAAAAATGAATTAATCAGGCTACATACTTTAGCAAAAGAGGGTAACGTCTTAGCACAGTTTGATATAGCAAGATGTTACGAAGAGGGGATTCACGTTAATAAAAAACATTCTGTTTCTATTGCTTGGTATCAAAAGCTATTAGAGAGTGGTGAATATGCGCCTGCTCAATATAATTTAGCACGACATTATTTCCATAATCCCATTCTAAAAAGTACAAAAAACGAACAGATCGGTTTTACATTATTGCAAAAGGCCGCAAAAGCTGGACATTCGATGGCCCAAAATTATCTTGCAAATTGCTATTTGAAGAGTATAGGTGTTGACCCTTCCGCAGACAATTTATTATTTGCCTATTTTTGGTTCAAAAAAGCATTTGAATCTGGAGAGATGAAGGCTAAAATGGGGTTAGATGTTTGTAATGCTTTACAGATATCATACGATTTTAATCCAGAAGGCTTAGAATTGACGACTCCCGAACAATTTGTAAAGCAAGTAGAAGAAATGGCAGTAGCCAAAAATGTTAGATTTGTTTATAAAGATTTGGAATTTTTTGAAAATAATATCGTTCAATTTAATAAATATAAAGAACGAGCGCTAGCCAGTCAAAATTCTCATAAGTGCGCCAAAGAGAAATTTCATATTGCGCGTTGCTATATAGATGGCATTCATGTTGAACAAAATGAACAAGAGGGCATAAAACTATTTAAAAAAGCTGCTGAACTTAATTATGCACCGGCACAATATTTGCTGGCATTATTATATTGCGAAGGAAGAGTAAAAGAAGAAAATAACCAGTCCAACGCTGCTCGTGCTACAGACCAGGAACTAGCCTTTAAATGGATGAAAAAGTCTGCTGAGGCAGGCTATGCAATAGCACAACGAAATTTAGCCGTTTATTATAAAAAAAATATCGGTGTCCCAAAAGGCGAAGAAAATGCTGCTGCAGCTTTTCACTGGCTTATGAAAGCATCTATTCTAGGAGAAATGACTGCAAGAAAATTAATCATTTGGTGTATTGAAAACCAGTTTGGTATTCCTGAGTCCTATAAAAGAAATATACAAAATAAACCTATAAAGCCCACTGCAGTAATAGAAAATAAAAATAAAAAGGGCATGGCGCCACATTTTACCGCTGCAATTGAAAGCGCTAGCAAACCTAATATTTTGCCCAATAATGAAAAACAGAATGGGGATGCCGTCCCAGCAGCAAAACAAAAAGCGCCCGATGCATCTGATAGAAAAATCGCCTCAGAACCTCAAGCTAAAAATGTGGTTGCAGAACCTAATAGCGCTGCAGAAGTCGTTTCATCAGCGAGTGTTGAGATAATCACTTCTTTTAAACGACGTTTTGGTCAGGGACCCGGGAGTGATAGAGTTTGCGAATCTAAAAAGGAAAGAGAATTATTGAGTATGCATCAAAAACTGCGTGAAAATGGGGAACAGGCAAGCATATTTACCAAGAATAAAAAGGCTGCTAGTTCTACCTTAACGGATAATATAGACCCAAAACCTAGCGTTGCAAATATGCAAAGAGGTAAAACAGGTGAACCCTTACTTAAGAAACAAAAACGATGAATAGGTTGGAGACATGGCCCCAGATTCTATGAATGAAGAAATGCTGGCAGAAATTATTGATTTTTCGCATGATGGCTTAGGAATAGCTAAAGTTCATGGAAAAACTGTATTTATTGAGGGTGGGATCCCTACAGAGATTGTAAATTTTAGGTATTTAAAAAAGAAATCGAAATATGATCTCGGACGTACAACTAAAATCATAAGATCTTCCTCAACTAGAACGGAGCCCTTATGCCAATATTATCAGACTTGCGGGGGCTGTGCTTTTCAACATGTGACTGCTACTGATCAAATTCAAGTTAAACAAAAATTATTGCTTAAACAACTGAAGCATTTTGGTTTGGTGACGCCTGAAATTGTGTTAGCTCCGCTGCAGGGAGCACCCTATCAATATCGTCGTAGGGCACGATTAGGTGTTCATTATAATGTAAAAAGTCAAAAAATAGAGTTAGGCTATAAAGTAAAATCGAGTCATATAATAGCTCCTATTCTGAACTGTGAAGTATTAACCCCAAAACTATCTCAACTCATTCCTCCGTTGCAGGCTCTCATTGAGCGTTTAGTCGCCAATCGTTCCATTACAGAGCTTATTATATCGATGGGAGACAATGATATAGCAGTGGTCATTCAACATGTTAAAACCTTTCAGGCAGAGGATCAAAACTTATTAGAGGACTTTGCTAGAGAAAAAGATCTTTTTCTTTATTTACAGCTTAAAAATGATCATTCAGAGCAAGGTCATTATCCGGCCGATTTATTATGGGGACCGCGACAATCAGAACATTTAAGCTATAGTTTACCCAAATTTGATCTAAAACTACTATTTCATCCTTTAGATTTTATTCAAGTGAATTCGGAAATGAATCAAGCCATGATTTCCCATGTAATGGTATTACTTAATCCAACCTCCGATGATTTAGTTTTAGATTTATATTGTGGCTTAGGAAATTTTTCACTCCCATTAGCGAAAAAGGCAGGTCATGTAATAGCTATAGAAGGGAGCTCCACATTAGTTGAAAAAGGTTATGAAAATGCAAAATTAAATGGAATTCAAAATATAGATTTTTTTAACAGCAATCTAAATAAGCCCATTATGAACCAAATATGGGCACAAAAAAAATATGATAAAATCTTGCTCGATCCTCCAAGAGCAGGTGCTCTAGAATTAATGAAAACGATTCCAAATTTTGAGGCAAAATCGATTGTTTATGTTTCTTGTGATCCCGCGACTTTGGCTCGAGATATAGGGATTTTAACCAAAAAAGGCTATAAATTAACATCAGTGGGTATTCTAGATATGTTTCCTCAAACCGCACATATTGAATCTATAGCTTATTTGCAATTATCCTAACTGAGGGATTATTCACGTTTTTTTGCAAAGATAATAAACATAAATAAGAAAAAATAAGATTTTAACCATGTTTTAAAAAAACTATTGAAATTTTGATTGTCCCACTTTTTGGAACATTTCCATTACTAAATTGTCTAAAAATTATTAAAAATCAATGGTAAATGGAGGCTCTTAAGTGGCACTTTCTAATGAATACCCCGAATTTAGAAGTCTCAATTCTGCTTTGACAGAAGAGTTTTTTCTGAGTGATAATAAAAAGATTAATAATAGGATTCAGGAATTTTTTAATCAAATAAAAAATCATAAAATAAATAAAAAATATCCAAGCGCCTTAACTCAAGCATTCAGTGATTTTATTTCTGAAATATTAAAAAAGAAAAATAGTGAAAGAGTTATAGACGCATTATTCATGGGAGCTATTAAAGATGCAAATATTCCAATTGATATATTTACTCTATTGATTCCATTGATTTCGGGATCGCAGCAAAATTTAGCTCATAATTCCAAAAAGATTGAGGTTTTGTTAGATCATGCTAAATCCTTTTCTTTACCAAAAAATTGGTTTAGTGAAATACTGAAGATTGCCAATAGAACAGAAGAAAATTTAGATAATATGGATATCCTATTTAGTGCTGCTAGGAGTGACGATATTGACAAACATGGAATTGATAAACATGCGATGTCCATCTACATGCAAGATTATTTAAAGTCTAATGATCTAGATTCCGAGGGATGGGATAACGCTTTGAAGGTTATTAAGAGTCACTCCATACCCTTAGGATTTAGAGCTGTAACGGAGTTATTAACTAAAAATCTATCAACAGGCAATATGATAGCAATAAATGGCCTATTGAACCTCAGATTTCCATTTGACCCAGAACATTATGAACAGATGGACAAATTTAAATTTCAGATATTGGTCAATACAAAATTAAGTAGTGAAATTAAAAATAATTTATTAAACAAAATAACTGAAGCTTATCCGACAAGAATAGTGCAAAATAAAGAGTTCATAGATTCTCCTAAACCTATGTCAGCAAAAGAGAAAGTCTATTTAGGAACAGTAGGATGGATTTGGGAACCCATCAAATTTGTTATAAATAATACTACTGCTGCGGCTTTTACCTTTATATCTGGCATTGGTATTGCATTTACCGATGGTGTTATAGGGTCTTCCAGGTTACTATCAAAAGTAGTTGGCTGGCCGATAAAACCTCCTGAATATATTGATTTTAAAAAAGCACTTTGGCCTTTTGGTTTTATCAGTAAACTCATTTTGCCTGCCCAAACTGATACAAAAAATCGAAAAGAGTTACTTCGGGACAAGGTTTTGAGTTCGGACCCAAAACTATATTCTTTTACAAAAGTAAAAGTGAAAATATCTGAAACCTTCGATTCTGCTGAGCTAGATACTTTAGAAATTAGTTCCAAAACTCAAGGTGAAAAGGAAAGAAAAAAACAAAAATTTATTATTAATTTTAACGCTAATGCAACGCATTATGAAGACGAGCTGAATTCACTGACTTCAACTGCAGGGAGACTTAAGTGCAATGTGATTGGATTTAATTATCGTGGCGTGGGAGAGAGTTTGGGGACACCTTCATCTAAGGATAAACTCGTTCAAGATGGTATTGCACAAGTGCAAAGATTATTATCTGAAGGAATACCCGCTTCACAAATAACCTTAAGTGGCCGTTCTCTAGGCGGTAGTATTGCAACGTTAGTGGCAGAACATTTCCATAAACAAGGACAAAAAATATATCTTTTTAACGACAGATCGTTTTCTACCCTAACTAAAGCAGCCGTTGGATTTATTAAAAGTAACAAAAGTACTGGAGGATATAAATTTTTAAATAAGTTAGTCGATTTGTTCATCGCACCTATTGTTAAAGGGCTACTAAAGTTATCAAGCTATGAAATTGATGCCGCCAGCGCCTATAGATCCATTCCAAATACTCATAAAGAATACCTTGTGGCTAGAGGTATAAAAGATGTTAGAAGGAAACAACAATCAACCTCTCAATTTGAAGATGGCATCATTCATCATAGCGCCTCGTTACATGTAGATGAATTTATGAAGCAGGAAAGAAGGCAGTTAAAGAAAGAAATTAATCTGCTTCCCTTAACAGACGCGCAAAAAAAGGAATTAAAGAAATATAATAAAATGCATGCGACAAACGTTGAAGGAGGTCATAATGTGAGATTGGACGATCTAGCTCATTTTAACGGAAAAAAAACTGGAATAGAATTCTTCGATAATTTTTTTATGAATCAAACCAGTGGAGCATCCAAAATAGATCGCATAAAAAAATATTTTAATATAAAGACTACTCCAGCTATTGAAGATCGGCGAGCAAATATCGAATTGTCGGCTAATATGGCAAATCGAATGGCTAATATAGAAAGAAATTCAGAAGATTTAGAAAAAAATAAGCAACAGAATCACTCTCCAGTCCCTACAGCATCCCTAGTCAGATCCAATTTAAAACAGGATAAGAGTGGAGAGCAAGTGCACCCAAGTAATCACAATGTCCCAAAGTTTAAGTAAGAAAAAAAATAATCCAAATAAAAATTAATAAATGTTCAGCTCGTAGGCTGGAATCCTTGAAACTATGAAAATTCGGCAATTAATGCTTAAACTTGGATGCAAACAAATCAATCATTTGTTCATTAAAGGCCGGCAAATCATCTGGTTTTCGACTGGTAACTAAGTTTTCATCTCTAACGACTTCTTTATCTTGCCAATGTGCCCCTGCATTTTGTAGGTCGGCTTTTATTGAAGGCCAAGAAGTTAGGGTTTTTCCTTTTACCCCATGGGCATTAATCAGTGTCCAAGGTCCATGGCAAATAGCTGCGATAGGTTTATGTTTATCCACAAAGTGTTTAATAAATGCAATGGCTTTTTCAGAAAGTCGTAACTTATCTGGATTCATAACCCCCCCTGGTAAAACTAAAGCTTCATATTGTTCGGGCTTTGCCTTGTCCAAGTTAACATCCACCGGAAATTCATCTCCCCATGTTTTATGTTGCCATCCTTTTACACTGCTTTGATTCGGAGAAATAATATGGGGCTTTGCACCTACTTTTTCTAATGCTTTTTTGGGCTCAGTCATTTCAGATTGCTCAAAGCCATCCGTGACCAAGATAGCAATTTTCATATCTTTCAGATTTCTATCACTATTTTTTTCCATGCAGTTTCTCCCAAGAATATAAAATATTATATATTATTTAGGATAGAACAAAATGCAATTTCTTTAAAAAATTTAATAAATTCCTTTGGACATATAGAGCCTCTAGATAATCAGCAAGCAAAAGAATAATATATTAAGCATTATATAAATAATATAGAAGTTTTTATGGATATTATATTATCTGCATTATTAATATTAGATTTGTAAGTATAATCAGGATCGCACTAACAAAAGCCACCACCTTCATCCAAGTTTTATTGACTAGTTGACCCATGCGTTTTGCATCTGAAGTTAATAACAATAATGACACCATCGCAAAAGGTAACTGCAAGCTTAAAAATACTTGTGAACAAATCATTAGATGAGTAATTTTTTTCTCGCCAAAATATAAAATCACAACTAAAGCAGGGATCAATGCCATGCTGCGCGTTAGCAGTCGCCGTAACCATGGCTTCATTTGAAGTCGAACAAAACCCGCCATTACAATTTGTCCTGCTAAGGTGCTCGTAATAGTTGCTCCTTGTCCTGATGCTAGAAGCATAATGGCAAAAATAACTGCAGCAGCAGAACTCCCAAGAACAGGAGTGAATAAATGGTAGGCATCCATAATTTCTGAAATATGAGTGTTGCCTTTGTAATGGAAGGCGCTTGCGGCAAGCACCACCAGTGCTGAATTGAGAAACATTGCCGCAGTCAAAGAAAGGAGGGTGTTAGACGTAGCGTTTGAGGCTGCCTCAGATTTATTGCTATCTGGCCAACGTTTTATGACTAAACTTGAATGTAAATAAAGATTGTGCGGCATTACTGTTGCACCCACAATGCCAATAGCCAAATACAAATTGTCTGGCTTAAATGCGATATCTGGCGTTGGCAGAAAACCAAGTAACACTTCACGGATGTTGGGTTCTGCTAGAGCCAATTCATAAAAAAAACCACAGGTGATAATTAATAATAAACCTGCAACTAGTTTTTCAAGCAAGTGGAAACCAAAACGATCTAATGCTAGAATGAGGAATACATCCAGTATTGTTAGAATAACGCCAATAATGATGGGAACTGAAAATAATAATTTAAGTGCAATGGCTGAACCGATTACGGCAGCAAGGTCCGTTGCTATGATAGAAAGTTCGGTAATAATCCAGAAAGGCCATGCAAATTGCGGCCATGCTTCGCGCGACATTTCGGCGAGATCTTTTCCCGTTGCAATTCCGAGGCGTGCACACATAATTTGCAACAGCATGGCTATTAAACTAGAAATAAGTATGACCGAGAGAAGCGTATAGCCTGCATGTGAACCACTAGCTAGATCCGTTGCAAAATTACCCGGATCTATGTATCCAACTGCAACTAAAGTACCAGGACCCGCAAACTTCAGCCCTTGCAAAAAGCCTCGCTTTAAAATAGAGGATTTAATCTGTGTATTTTTGCTTAATTCAGAAAATTCAGTTACTTCAGACATGGTGAATATTAATCTGGTACTATGGGTTTATCATGTTTGGGTATATTGGCCAATACCGATTCATCAATATTCAGATGTGCCCGTACCAGATCATGCGGGGTAAGGGCTAACCATTGTGCTAAGGATACGTCTTCAAATCGGTCACTACGAAATATCTCCAGAAATCGCAAGGTTGTTGTACCCGTATTTTCTACATAGTGAGGATAAAAACGGGGTATATAACCCACATCACCTGCTTGGTAATCAAAAGTACTCGCTGCACTTCCAGAAGCAAATACAGTCATTCTGGCCTGGCCCGACAAGTAATACTGCCATTCGTCTGCATTCGGATGCCAATGCATTTCACGCATGCCACCTGGTTCCACTTCGACTAAAGCAGCGGCAATCTTTTTTGATGCTGGGAATACGCTTGAATCTGTAATACGAAGCGTGCCACTTTTTGTTCTAATTGGTTCTTGAGCCAACATTCTATGGCTAAACCACAAGGGAACAGGCCCTGCGCCTACTAAACGATCGGTATTCAATGGCCCTGGCAATTTTGATGGGAAAATATAGAGTTCTTTTTCTGGAATATGTTCAAAAGCACTTTCTGGCACATTAAAATTTTTGGCAAGAACTTCCTTAGGCGTATGAGCAAGCCAGTCACTCACGAGAAAAGTTGCATTTTCATCAAAATGACCATCATCAAAGGCTAGCAAAAATTCGCAGCCATCTTCTCCAATACCTTGTATAGAATGAGGAATACCAGAGGGGAAGAACCACAAATCACCTTCGTTCACATCATCCACAAAGGTTCTATATTCTTGATCGACTGCCGTAATACGTGCTGAACCTTTAATCATGTAAGCCCATTCTGATTCTTTATGAAAATGGAGTTCACGAATTGCGCCGGCTTTAAGACGCATATTCACACCCGCTATTTCCGAGGCGATGTGTAACTCACGAATGGTAGTTTGCCTTGCCCAACCGCCTTCTAGTAACCGCATGTGACTATCTGCGAAAGACCATTTAAGGTTAGGTAGGGTGCCAGCATCGGTTTGAGGCGGTGCAAGCCGATCAGGGTTTTGTGCTTCACGTTGCGGATTGGTCGGTCCTAGAATATCGCCCCCCTGATTACCGCGAATGGGTTTAATGGTTTGTGTCGAATTGCTGGACGGGGATGCGGAATTTTTGTTTAAATCATCATTTTGTATCATACATAATCCTCTCGATAGGGCCAAGATAGTATCGGCAAAGATTATCGACAAGTTAATGATAATTAAGAATTATCCAAGTAATTTAAATTATTATCTATACTTATAGTAAAGTATTAGATAATTATTATATAAATGATTAAGAACATATTACACTAGGTGTATATTATCATATAGGACAATACATATGAAAGATGCTAACAAAGTTTTATTTGGAGTTTCATCCCAACCCGTGGCGGATTATGGTAAAAACTGGGGTTTTTTTCTGGCTTGGGGAGTGGCATTAATTATACTTGGATTGCTGGCAATTAGTTTTGCAAGCTTTACCACTTTAATTTCCGTTATTTTCCTAGGTTTTTTGCTCCTTTTTTCTGGCATTCTTGTGATTCTAGATGCCATACAATTTTGGAGAGGGAAAGGAGGGAGTTTCTATATTCAATTGATTGCTGGAATATTATATTGCCTTGTTGGCCTTTCATTTATCTTCAGACCTATGTTGGGTTCATTATCACTCACCATGTTATTGGGTATAGTTTTTGTCATATTAGGAATTTTCAGAATTATTTATGCACTGCGCTATAAATTGCCCAGAAGCGGTTGGATTCTATTTAGTGGTATTCTAACTTTACTCCTTGGAATATTAATATTAGCAGAATGGCCAGTATCGGGATTATTTATTATTGGTTTATTTGTGGGTATTGATCTGTTATTTTTAGGATTAAATTACGTGATGGTTGCTTTATTAGCAAGAAAACTATAAAGAAAAGCAAAACTGATATAAAAAAATCTAGTAAAGCCCTTATTTTATGTGTAGTTTTTTATGTTTATTTGAGTTTTTTATCTAATATACGTTCCAAAATTCGGAATGGAGAAAGCTCGGGATTATACATTTTATTCCAAGGTAAATAAAATGTTTGTTCTAAAAGAAATTGCCCGCTTAAAGCCGCATGAGAAACCGAATCTGTCATCACAATCCAAGTACTTCCTGACGGGAATGCTACGTCAGTTTTTATTACGCTATTTTGATAGGCATCGGTCATTTTCATTAGATCATGTAATTGCAGCATTATATGATCATAAAGACTGCGCTTAGATTTGGTAATATTCAAAAGAGAAAGTAAGAAATTCATTCCAGGAAAGGGCATTGAAAAATTGGAGTGAAATTTTTGAACAACGTTTTCAAACGGTTCGCCCGTTTGCCAGATTCTTGTCTGACCATTAGGGTTAATATTACTAAACACCCTTAAAATTCTCTTGCCTTGATTTGGAGTTGCTGGAAATGCATCTACATGTAATCTAGTATCGTCTTTTCTAATAGAGCTTTTGCGGCCCGCAATTTCAATGGGCCTATAACTGGTTCTGCCTAATTGCAAGGATGATTCATAATGTGGGATAAGAGAATGAATTAAACCATAAGAAACGCTCATAAAGCGTTGCATCATTTCTAATAAATATTGAGCTGGCTTAGGATCTTTGGCGACCCATTTTAAGCGATTTGTTACGGGATTATAGCAAATATTTTTAGATTTTCCTTGCAAAATTTTAGGGGTAAGGAGGGAATTTTCTTTTTCGTTTAAAGCATAGTTAAGATTTGGGAAATAGATGATTTTTCCTTCTTCTAAAGCCTGAATTGCTTGTGTTTTTTCAGAATGGCTGAAATCAGCATCCCAATGAGGGTTGTTTAGGGTAAGTAAAATATCATCTAAGTTTTCTAACATAATTTGGGCTCGCTCACAAAAGGTGATAGTTGGGGTTATCAATCGATCTGAAAATAATATATTTGTATCGGAATGTCTAGCTTGATGTACTTGCTAGCCATAGGGACCTATTAAGGTTTTACTCAAAGCCCCTACTCGGGTTTTTCACGTAAATACCATGGGACTGTAATCACAACCGTTCTTTGATCCCTTTCTAAGAAAAGCAAAGTACGTAAACAGGCGGCATGTAGATTATGCAAGATTTGTTCATACCAATGAGGTTCAATTAATTCTGGTATAATGACAGCGATAATACGATCGGTCTTTTTTTCTTTAAATTTACGCACGAAATCTAGAATGGGCTTATAGATCTGACGATAGGGCGAATACACGATTTCAAGGTGAGGAATAGCTGCATGTGCCTCTCTTGCTGGTTTGACCACCATTTTTGCCCAGATATTTCGTATGGAATGTTTTTTATCCTCTTTATCTTTAGTCATCATTAACACCGTCACATCATCAGACATTAATAGCCCAAAGCGAATCGCTTTTTCAGCAACTCTATCCCAACCTTCGATTGGAACGATAACAGCAGGACTTTTTAATTTGAAAATGTCTAATTGTAAAGGCTCTTGAATTTCTGCAGTAACCTTATCGTAATGTCGTTTGATCTTGAAGCATAAAATCACTAATAATAGGGCAATCACTACGATTAGCCAGGCCCCTTCAGCAAATTTCTCTGACACAATAATAATAAGCGCAATGAATGTGGTTATAGCGCCTAAAATATTGAATAAGAGCTTAAAACCATGTTTTTTCATTTTATTCTGCTTTACCCAATAAACAATCATTCCTGTTTGGGAAAAGAAAAAGGCACTGAATGCGCCTATTGCAAACAATGGGATAAGATCCATGGTAATGGCTTTGAAAAGGATAAGGATAGCAGCTGAAACCAGCGATAAAATGATAATGCCATATGAATAGACAAGTCGTCGACCCTTATCTGCAAAAAAATGGGGTAAAAAACTGTCTTCTGCTAATAAACGACACACTCTCGGAAAATCCATAAAACTCGTTTGTGCAGAGTAAGTAAGAACAATAAAAATGCTTACAATAGCCACATAATAAAGGGGTCCTTCACCGAAAACGGCCGCGACTAATTGGGTTAATATGGTTCTATACCCTGGTTGCGATTCATCCATGGCACTGATTTGATAACTTGGGCAAAGATATCCAAGTCCTAATAAAAATAGGCCAAGAAGTCCCACAATAATGGTTAAGGTCCATTGTGCATTGCGAACTGTAGGTTTGCGAAATAATGGGACTGCATTGCTAACTGCCTCAACACCAGTCATTGCGGTAAGACCGTTTGCAAAAGCACCTAATAATAACCAGTAACTGAGCGTTGCCGTTTTTGCAGGGACTACTGTGGGTGCTACAATTGGAATGGGATGACCGTCATTCACCCAGGATCGAAAAACTCCAACGACAATAGATAATCCAATGCATGCAATAAAAACAAGTGTTGGGATGACAAAAGCTAGGCCAGATTCCCTAATCCCTCGTAAATTGATAACTGTCAGCATGAAGAGGACCAATAGACAGATCTCTAATATATAGGGATGAAGTTCTGGAACGGCAGAAACAATGGCACCCACACCAGCGGAAATTCCAACGGCGACATTCAATAAATAATCCAATAATAAGGCAACTGCGGCCCATACCCCCATACGTTTTCCAAGATTATCACTCACAACGACATAGGCACCCCCGCCGTTAGGGTAGGCAGCTGCAGTTTGTAGGTAAGAGAAATAGAGTAATAGCAGTGTTACAACCACCATGGAAGAAATAAGAAAATAATAATGAAAGCCAACAACACCCAAAGGTAACAAAACGAGTAAGGCGGCTTCAGGTCCATAGGCTGCGGAAGATAGGGCATCTAACCCAAGAGCAGGCACTCCTGTTATGATGCTTAAAGTCTGACCCTGCTTACGACACGCTCCATTGGAAAGGGAACGCCCTAAAATCCTGTCAAATATTGACATAATTCCTTCAACTATTGATGAGTAAATAAATAAGGTCTATGGATATTCTTTTTAACATTTTTTGAGTATAGCATCTTATTTATTTTTTTCTTTAGATAATAAATACAGTTGTCAAACTATTATAGCTATATCTTTAATTATTTTTATTATTTTTCTTTTGAAGTTTCCTCTAAAAATAGACTCAACGCCTTAAAAAAATAATCGGGTTTCTCAAGATAAGGAAAATGACCACAATGATCTATCATAATTACTTTTGATTTTGGAATCGCTTTTGTTATATCTTTCACAGTTGAAATAGGGATAAGATCAGAATCTCCTGCAATAATTAAGGTGGGACACTTAATTCTTTTTAATTCGGGTAATAAATCTATGGGCTTTAGGAAATAATTTTCCATAAAAGTTTGGGTGATATTAAAGTAATTAACGGTAGATTTAAGTGAGAAATTAAGCGAGAGCTTTGTAACTTGACTAGGATTATAAAAGTAAACTGAAAACAACATGCGATAAAAATTTGCAATAGAATCAGGATTGCCAGCCAAAAAATGTTTAGAAGACATTAATGTATCGAGTTGTTCTTTTATTTGGCTGATTTTTCTATTGTATTCTGTGATAAAAGTCTGGAGCCCTTTCGAAGTGGCGGGCAGAGGATTCAGTAAAATTAATGAAGAAACCCGATCTGGGTGAGCTATCGCATAATGCATGGCTAATAAACCGCCAAAGGAATGACCCATCAGTATAAATTTTCTTCGACCTAAATGTGCACGCAGTGCTTCTAAATCATTTACAAATTGCATCATATTTATATTGGAATTGGATAAGAAAATATCCATTGTGAGGGATTTTCCTGAACCTCGTTGATCATAAAGTATCAGCTGATGATCTTTAGCTAATTCGAGCATTTGAGGTAATAAGTAAGATTGATCTAAACCAGGACCGCCATGTAATAAAATAATGAGTGGACCTTTTCCGAAAGATTGATAATATAACTTCCCTTTTTCTATCTCTACATAACCTTCTTCGGTGGGTTTTATGGTTTGGCTTTCATTCACCGCAAGAGCATGTATTTTGATTGGTAAGCAGAATAACAGTGCAGAAAATCCAAATAGGCCTATCTTTATCATTCCGTGAATTGATTTGTTCATGATTAAGTCAATTTGACATACAAACATAGTTTTGTCAATAGGGAGGTGCTGGGACCGGTTCACTTTATGCTGGTGTGAACTTCTAGGTCACACCAGCATAAAGTGAACCGGTCCCAGCATCTGTCTCGCAATGGCTATACTTCATATAATGACTTATTGTGAATGATCCAAATATTAATATTAGTGAAGGCAAGACAGATATGACCCATACCATAAGCCCATTGGCTGGCAAGCCCGCACCACCTTCCCTTTTGATAGATGTTAAAAAGCTTATCTTGGATTATTTTGCTCTGGTTCCAGACCCCCAAATAGCAGAGCAAAGGGTCATCTTTGGCACTTCTGGTCACCGAGGGTCATCCTTAACAAAGACCTTTAACGAACAGCATATCCTTGCCATTAGTCAAGCCATTTGTCACTATCGTAAGCTGCATCAAATAAATGGTCCCTTATTTTTAGGTATGGATACTCATGCATTGTCTTTGCCTGCTTTTGAAACGGCATTAGAGGTATTGGCAGCAAATGAGGTGGCGGTTTTGATTGCCAAAGATAATGAATATACTCCAACTCCTGTAATATCTCATGCCATACTTATTTATAATCATAATCGCACATTAGACTTTGCAGACGGTATTGTGATTACACCTTCACATGATCCACCCCATGACGGGGGTTTTAAATATAATCCTCCCAATGGGGGACCGGCTGACCAAAAAATAACGAACTGGATTGAGCAAAAAGCCAATGAAATACTTGAAAATGGGTTACGAGAAGTAAAAAGAATAGCATTCGTTAAAGCTCTACATGCTGCAACGACCCATTATTATGATTTCCTAAATCACTATGTGAATGATTTAGTCAATGTAATTGATATGGATATTATTCGAAGTAGCCATATTAATATGGGCGTAGATCCATTGGGTGGAGCAGGGATTCATTATTGGGCACCGATAGCAGAACGATATGGACTCAATCTGACCGTCGTGAATCAAACTGTTGATCCTACTTTTAGCTTTATGACCGTTGATTGGGATGGGCAGATCCGTATGGATCCTTCTTCACCCTATGCCATGCAAAGATTGATAGGATTAAAAGATCAATTTGATATCGCTTTTGCCTGTGATACAGATCACGATCGACATGGCATCGTGACACGATCCAAAGGGCTTTTACCGCCAAATCATTATCTTACAGCAGCCATATTTTATCTTTTCCAACAACGGGCTCATTGGAATCCTGTAGCAGGAATTGGTAAAACCGTTGTCAGTAGTCAAATGATTGATCGAGTTGCAAAAAAACTGAATCGCAAACTATTTGAAGTGCCTGTTGGTTTCAAATGGTTTGTTCCGGGTCTTTTTGATGGATCGCTTGCATTTTGTGGGGAAGAAAGTGCCGGAGCATCTTTTAGTCGTATGACGGGAAGTGTGTGGACTACCGATAAAGACGGCATCATTTCTGCGCTATTATCTGCTGAAATAACAGCAAAAATGGGACGTGATCCGGGTGAAATATATCATGAGCTTGAACAAGAATTAGGAATTTCTTATTTCGAAAGACAGGATGCGCCTGCAACTGCCGAGAAAAAAGCTTTATTAAAAAAATTATCTGAACAGCAAGTGAAGACAACTGTTCTGGGAGGTGAAAAAATTCAATCTATTATAAGCAAGGCACCCGGAAATAATGCAGCGATAGGGGGTTTGAAAATAAGTACAAAAAATGGTTGGTTTGCTGCACGTCCCTCTGGTACAGAAGATATCTATAGAATTTATGCTGAAAGCTTTAAGAACGCTGAGCATTTACAAGAAATTCTAGAAGATGCTAAAAGAATAATAAACGATGCACTAAGCAGTGATCACAAAAACAACACAAACAACACAAACACACAATAGGAAAAACAATATGACAAACAAACCATTATGTGAAATAGGAGTGCTTGGTTTAGGAGTTATGGGAAAAAACCTATTATTAAATATGGCAGACAAAGGGTTTCAGGTGACGGGCTATGATAAAGACCCAGAAAAAAATAAAGCCTTTCAAGATGAACAGACGCAGCCCTTGATTCATTTTGCTGCGGATATTAAAGCTTTTATTGAGCTATTGAAGGTTCCTCGTTCGATTTTATTGCTGGTGCCGGCAGGGCCTATTGTAGATTCGGCTATCCAAGAACTTTTGCCTTATCTGCAGAAAGGTGATCTTATCATTGATGCGGGGAATTCTTATTTTAAAGACACAGATTTACGAACAATAAAATTAGCAGCAAATGGATTTCAGTTTCTGGGGATGGGGGTTTCTGGTGGAGAGGAAGGCGCTCGTTTTGGACCGAGTATGATGCCGGGGGGAACAAAAGAAGCTTATAATCGCATTCGTTTAATCTTAGAAGCAATCGCCGCCAAGGCAGACCAAGAACCTTGCGTTACCTATTTAGGGCCAGGCTCTTCTGGTCATTTTGTGAAAATGATCCATAACGGTATTGAATATGGGATTATGCAATTGATAGCAGAAAGCTACGATTTTATGAAAAGAGGATTAGGGTTAAATGATGATAAGCTAAGAGATGTGTATCTGGAATGGAATAAAAGTGAATTAAATAGTTATTTAATAGAAATAACCGGACATATTTTTGATAGAATGGATGATAAAACCGGGAAAAAATTAATTGATGTCATATTGGATGTTGCCAAGCAAAAAGGCACAGGCATGTGGACTACAGAAACAGCAATGGAATTACAAGTGCCTGCCCCTACCATCGATGCAGCCGTTGCCATGAGAGATTTATCGGTGTTCGTAAAAGAACGTTCCGATATGAATGCCATCTATCAAAATATAACAAGCCATTTGCATGATAAGATAACCAATGATCCGAAGAGTGATCCAGAGTCTTGGATTAAAGAATTGAAAAATGCGCTTTATGTTGCAATGATTGTAGTCTATAGCCAAGGAATGACAATCCTAAATGCAGCTTCAAAAAAATATCAATATCATTTGAAACTTGAAGATATAGCAAAAATTTGGCGGGGAGGTTGCATCATCCGTGCTGCACTATTAAATGATTTCGTTTCAGCGTATAAAAAAGATAATCAGCTTAGTAATTTATTATTGGACCCAGATATATCTCGAAAAGTAATAAGAAATCAACAAAGTTTACGTGTCGTTATTGCCAAGGCGATTTCATTTGGGCTGCCAACCCCAGGACTTATGGCATCATTGTCTTATTTGGATGGATTTCGCAGCAATTGGTTACCGAGTAATTTGATACAAGCACAACGTGACTATTTCGGCTCGCATACCTATGAACGAATGGATAGAAAAGGTAGCTTTCATACAGAATGGGAGAAAAAATGAAACAGAATAAGCCGGACGAACAAAATAAGCTAGATGAATTGTGCATTAATACCATTCGTACATTATCTATTGATGCGGTGCAAAAAGCCAATAGTGGGCATCCTGGTTTACCCTTGGGCGCTGCATCGATGGCTTATGTATTATGGAAGCATTTTCTAAAACACAATCCCTCCAATCCAGAATGGTATGACAGGGATCGATTTGTTTTATCGGCTGGCCATGGATCAATGCTTCTATATAGTCTCTTATACCTAACGGGCTATAATCTTTCTCTAGAACAAATTAAGCAATTCCGTCAATGGGGCAGTATTACACCGGGTCATCCTGAAAAAGAACTAACACCGGGTGTTGAAGTAACAACGGGGCCATTAGGACAAGGTTTTGCAAATGGTGTTGGCATGGCCATAGCAGAAGCCAATTTAAGAACTCGGTATAATCGAAAAGGATTTAATATTTTTGATCATTTTACTTATGGAATCGTCAGCGATGGTGATTTAATGGAGGGTATTGCTTCAGAAGCAGCTTCTTTGGCAGGTCATTTAAAATTGGGTAAATTGATTTATTTATATGATAGAAATGAAATTACCTTATCCGCATCTACAAATTTGGCATTCAGCGAAGATTGTGCAAAACGATTTGAGGCTTACGGATGGCATACACAAAGTATTGAGGATGGCAATAATTTACATGCTATTTACGAGGCAATTGATGGTGCACGTCAAGAAACTGAACGCCCCTCTTTACTTTTGATAAAAACGCATATTGGCTATGGCTCACCCCATAAACATGATACTTTTGAAGCGCATGGTTCGCCTTTGGGCGTTGAAGAAGTTAAATTAACCAAACAAAAATTAGGTTGGCCACAATCGCCCAATTTCTATGTTCCAAAAGAAGCTTTGCAGCATTTTCGTCAGGCAGTTAAAAAAGGTAAAGACTTAGAAAAAGATTGGCAATCTCTGTTAGCCACCTTTGCGAAAAAATATCCAAAGATTGCCAAGGAAGTCCGTCAATTAATGAAGGCTGAATTGCCCAAGGGCTGGAATAGAAATATACCCTCTTTTGGTCCAGAAGATTCTAAAAAAGAAAAAGGAATGGCGACGCGCGATGCTTCACACAAAATTATGGAAGCCATTTGTCCTAATATACCTGGTTTTATGGGTGGGTCTGCAGATTTAAATCCTTCGACTAAAACAGAACTTACTAATTTTGGGAATTTTGAAAGTCCTAAAATGGCAAAAGGAGACATGCAAGGCAAATTGGATGGCGGCTGGAACTATGCAGGTCGTAACCTATTTTTTGGGGTGCGAGAAAATGCCATGGGTGGTATTAGTAATGGGCTTGCTACCTTTCCAGGCATCATCCCATTTGCAGCAACATTCTTGATTTTTTCAGATTACATGAGACCCACCCTTCGGCTTGCAGCCTTAATGAAGCTTCGAGTCATTTATGTCTTGACGCACGATAGCATTGGCTTAGGCGAGGACGGTCCAACCCACCAGCCAATAGAACAATTAGCAAGCCTAAGAGCAATTCCAGAATTCGTTGTTATTCGTCCCGCAGATGCTAATGAAACGGCTGTTGCATGGCAAGTTGCGATTGAATCATGTGAAAAGCCCGTTGCCCTAATTTTAACCAGACAAGAAGTCGAAATATTAGATAGAAAAATATATGCTTCAGCAGAGGGTTTACGTCGTGGTGCCTATATATTAGCTGATCCGCTGAAGGGTAAACCAAAGATAATTATCATTGCCAGCGGTTCTGAAGTCGAATTAATCGTGGCAGCAAAACTAAAACTGGAAAGCAACTATAAAAAGCAAAAAATTGATTTAAGAATTGTTTCAATGCCCAGCTGGGAATTATTTGAAGCTCAATCGAAAAAATACCGCGATAGTGTGCTACCCCCCACTATTCCATTAAGGCTTGCAGTGGAAGCGGGTGTATCGCAAGGTTGGGAACGCTATGTAGGAGATAAAGGTAGAATCATTGCTATTGATAAATTTGGAGCTTCAGCACCCGGTAAAATAGTGATGGAGAAAAATGGCTTTTCTGTTGATAATGTTTGCAAGCAAATTTTAGAACTATTGAAAAACTCAAAGAGAAGTTAAATTGCAAAGAGTATGGAGAAATAAATGAAACAAAACCCTTTAAAACAATTAGAAGCCTTAGGTCAGTCTATTTGGCTTGATTATATAAAGCGCGATTTGATTCATAGCGGCCAATTAAGGCATTTAATTGAGGAAGATGGTTTGCATGGAATGACCTCCAACCCTTCAATTTTTGAAAGCGCCTTTTCAAAAGGTAAGGATTATGATCAGGATATTAAGAGAATGGCCGCGGAACATAAAGAACTTGAGGATATATATGAATTATTGACACAACAGGATGTTAAAGATGCAGCAGATGAATTTCGGCCCCTTTATGATAAATTAAGTGCGAAGGATGGCTATGTTAGTTTAGAAGTAAATCCACATCTTGCGCATGATACAGATGGTACTATTAAAGAAGCGCGTCGATTATGGAAAGCATTAGATCGTCCTAATGTGATGATCAAAGTCCCAGCAACCCCCGAAGGGCTTCCAGCCATTCAACAATTAATTAGCGAAGGCATTAATGTTAATGTGACTTTACTATTTGGTTTGCCACGTTATCGTGAAGTGGCAGAGGCCTATATTGCAGGGCTAGAAGCAAGACTTGCAGAAGGTAAGAGGCTTGATAGCATTGCTTCTGTTGCGAGTTTTTTCTTAAGTCGAATTGATGTGCTGGTTGATCCGTTATTGGAAAAGTTCGTTATTAATACGAATAGTGAACAATCGAAAATAGCAAAAAAAATACAGGGCCAAATAGCTATTGCTTCTGCAAAAGCAGCTTATCAAATTTATATTGAAATTTTTAATAATGAACGCTTTAAAAAATGTGCGGAAAAGGGTGCTAGGGCACAGCGATTGCTTTGGGCTAGTACTAGCACTAAAAACCCGGCCTATAGTGATGTAAAATATGTTGAAGCACTTATTGGACCCGAAACAGTTAATACCATTCCTATGGAAACTTTAGAAGCTTACCGGGATCATGGCAAACCAAAACAACAAATAGAACAAGAACTGGATCAAGTGAATTGGGTTTTTGAAAAATTACCTGAACTTAACATCCATATAGATAAGATTACAGAACAATTAGAGGATGAAGGCGTTGATAAATTTAATAAAGCTTATGATCAACTGATGGAAGTATTGAGGGGTAAATTATGATAAATAAAAAAAGAGAAATTAGGGATGCCACTTTAGATAAATTGCCCTTAACAATATTAACAGAGATCAATAAAGAATTGGATCAATGGCAAAACGAAAACAAAGTGCAACATTTATGGGCTGGTGATGCCAGTCTTTGGACAAATACCGACGAAGGAAAATGGTTAGGTTGGCTAACCATAGCAGAAAAAGAATTAAAAGAATTGCCGTTTATTCAAACTTTAAAACATAAGATAATCGATTCCGGGTTTAGATATCTCGTTGTATTAGGCATGGGGGGATCAAGCCTTTGCCCTGCAACACTAGCAGCAACTTTCGGACAAATAGGAAATTACCCTGTTTTACATGTGTTGGATTCCACTGATCCCATGCAAATAAGGCATTTAGAAGAAAGCATTGATTTAACAAAAACCCTCTTTATTGTTTCTAGTAAATCTGGAGGTACCCTGGAGCCTAATATTTTTAAGCAATATTTCTATTCGCGTTTACAAAGCATATTAGATACCTTAGAGGTTGGAGATCATTTTATAGCTATTACGGATCCTGGTACCAAACTTGAAACTATCGCTAAAAAGGATCAGTTTAGAAGTTTATTTTTCGGTGAGCCTAGTATTGGAGGCCGCTATTCTGCATTGTCTAATTTTGGGATGGTGCCAGCAGAATTAATGGGTATGGATGTAGAGGCTTTTTTAGGAGATGCACAGAACATGGTAGAAGCCTGTGCGGCTTTAGTTCCGGCCAAGCAAAACCCTGGTGTTGTATTAGGGGTCATTTTAGGTGTTTGCGCAAATCTAGGCAAAGACAAGATTACTTTAATTCTTTCTCCGGCTATAAAGGCACTGGGTGCCTGGCTTGAACAGTTATTGGCTGAATCCACCGGTAAGCAAGGAAAAGGTTTAATTCCAATTGATGAGGAGCCCTTGGGTCTACCCGAAAATTATGGTCATGATCGCATTTTTATCTACATGACTCTTCAAAATGATAACAAAAATGATGCGGATGCTAAAATACAAGCACTTGAGAATATCGGACATGTGGTGGTTCGATTTGTACTAGAAGATAAATACCAACTGGCTGCTGAATTTTTTCGTTGGGAAATGGCTACCGCAGTTGCAGGCAGTATTATTGGTATTAATGCTTTTAATCAACCCGATGTTGAAGGCAGCAAAGTACTCGCCGCTAAGTTAATAAGTGATTATGAGCACAGAAAAAAAATTCAACAACCAACATTGCTTTTTGCTGACGATGACATTCAACTTTATAGCGATCCACGCAATATCAAAGAAATTAAAGCATTGCTGAATACGATCCCGGGGGACGAAAGCCTTGCAAAATATTTGAAAGCGCATCTTGCCCGTATAAAACCAGGTGATTATGTAAATTTATCAGCGTTTATTGAAATGTCTGAACAGCACCTGGCCTTGTTACAGCGCTGTAGGATTTGGATTCGAGATGAAAAGAAAGTGGCGACTTGTCTTGGTTTTGGTCCCAGATTTTTACATTCAACGGGCCAAGCCTATAAAGGTGGTCCGAATAGCGGGGTATTTTTGCAAATCACAGCTCTGCACGCAAAAGATTTACAAATACCTGGGTTAGACTATTCGTTTGGCTTAGTTATTGATGCTCAGGCAGAAGCAGATTTTGAAGTTCTGGCTGAGCGGGGCAGGAGAGTGCTGCGAGTTCATCTTGGCAAAGATCCAACACTTGGTTTAGAGAAGTTATATAAATTGTTAATTAGTTAAAAGAGATATTCAAGGTAAGTTAATATGCTTGAGAACAACGACCCCCTAGAGCGGCATTTCCAACCAATGGAAACTCAAGAACCCGCAAGTTTATGTGTGATGGTTATCTTTGGCATTGCAGGCGATCTGACAAAACGTTTGCTTTTTCCTGCCATTTGTAATTTAGGAAGCCAGGGCTTATTAGATGAAAAATTTTGTATAGTCGGTGTAGCTGTTGAATCTTATACAGATGAATCTTTTCGAGAAAAACTAACAAAAAATGTCAATGAGTTTGTGAAGGACCATAAAGCAAAACAATATGGTATAGATTTAATGAATCGCATCTATTATATCGAAGGCCAATTCACCGACGCAAATGTATATTCAAATTTAAAAGAAAAGTTAGATGATCTTGGAAGCTCTATTGGAACACGTAATGTATTATTTTATTTTGCTGCTCCTCCAGATTATATTTCAACTATAGCCAAAGGCTTAAGTGAAGCAACATTGCTTCAAGAAGAGGAAAATAAATTCTTTAGACGAATTGTGGTTGAAAAACCTTTTGGCCATGATCTAGACTCAGCAAAAAAATTGAATCGAGAACTATTACTCATTAGTGAATGAAAACCAAATATTTCGTATCGATCATTTTTTAGGAAAAGAAACTGTTCAAAATTTGCTTGCTTTTCGTTTTTCAAATGGTATTTTTGAACCCATTTGGAATCGTCGTTATATTGATCATGTTCAAATTACTGTGCGGAAACATTAGGAGTTGAACTGAGAGGCGACTATTATGAACATGCAGGTGCTTTGCGTGATATGGTTCCTAATCATTTATTTCAAATTCTTAGCTTAATCACTATGGAACCTCCTGTTTCTTTTTCTGCAAGTTATATACAAGATGAAAAAGCAAAAGTCTTACATGCCGTTCAAATTTATACACCCGAACAAGTTTTTTTACAGGCCGTACGGGGGCAATATGGTCCCGGAAAAATTAATGGTATCGATGTGGTGGGTTATCGTTCTGAAAAAAATGTGTCACCCCAATCATCCACTGAAACCTATGTTGCTTTAAAATTATTTTTAGATAATTGGCGTTGGCTAAAAGTGCCATTTTATTTGCGTACAGGGAAGAGACTTAATACTCATACTTCAGAAATTGTGATTCAATTTAGAGCAGGTCCCTCTACCTTATTTGGTGGGTCTGGGAAAAATATAAAACCCAATTTATTACGTATTCATATCCAACCCGAAGAAGGGATTGCTTTGCAGTTTAATGCAAAAATTCCGGGCCCAAGGCTTCGTTTGGGGCAAGTGGATATGAGATTTAAATATAGTGATTACTTTGGAATTAAACCACAAACTGGTTATGAAACCATTTTGTATGATTGCATGAATGGAGATCATACACTTTTTAATAATGCTGAAATGGTTGAAACAGAATGGTCTATTGTGCAACCAATTTTGGATGTATGGGGGAATTTGGTTCCACATGAGTTTCCTAATTATGCAGCGGGATCTTGGGGGCCTTCGGCAGCTTTTGATCTGTTAAAAAAGGATGGCAGGGAATGGTTATTGTGACCGAAAAAAATATTATCCATATCATTAAAACCCCAGAAGATTTATTTATATTGGCCGCGAAAGATTTTGCAACAAGAGCTCATTCTGCCATTGCAGAAAAAGGTGAGTTTACCGTTGTATTGTCTGGGGGAAACACACCCAAAGGCTTGTTTAATGCATTAGTAGAATATAAGTCTTATAAAGATAAAATCGCCTGGAATAAAATCAAGTTTTTTTTTGGGGATGAGCGCTATGTTTCTTCCGATAATAAGGCCAGTAATTACTATATGGCTTTTCACAGTTTGTTTTCAAAAGTACCTATAGATCCTAATAATATTTATCGAATTCCAATAGAGTTTGGTTATGCCAACGATGTTGCCAAAAGATATGATAAAATATTACATAATATATCAGGCATACAAGATCATCCATTTCCAAAGTTTGACTTGGTTTATTTGGGACTTGGAGAGGATGCACATACTGCCTCATTAATGCCCATGAACGAACTCGTGGCTCAATATTGTCAATATCAGTATAAAAATGCAGATGGTCTAACCCATTTACCCTGGGTTGCTTCTGTTTGGCATCCCAAAGAGGGCATTTACCAACGGATTACTCTAACCCCACCAGCCATTAATCATGCTGCTGCCGTTGTTTTTTTGGTGACCGGGGTTAATAAGGCGGGGGCGATTTCCAAAGTGTTGGCAGGGCCAATCAATCCTATATTATATCCTGCCCAATTGATTCATTGTCTGAATAGTAAGACGGTTTGGTTTTTAGACGATGCAGCAGCCAGTGCTCTAGGGGCTATTGATATTTCTACTATGCTGGACAAAAATCATTGATCTGCTGTGCTCCATTGCTCATTTACTACCATGTAAACTGCGCTACGGTGCTCGCAGATCAATGATTTCTGCTCCAGCCTAGCGAAATCTCAATAGCCCCTAGCAAATGTCGATGAAGATACTCAAAGTGAATGGAGAGATATATGAAGAAAAAAGCGGTTTTTCTAGATTCAGATGGGGTATTGAATACTGCTATCGTACGAAATGGAAAACCTGAGGCTCCACGGACTGTTGCTGAATTAGAAATTCCTTCAGAGGTAGAACCTGCATTGAGAGTATTAAAAGCAGCGGGCTATTTATTGATTTGTGTGACAAATAAGCCAGATATAGAACGAGGTTTGATGGCGCAGGCGGATGTCGATGCCATTTATAATAAAATCAGACAAGAACTGCCATTGGATGACGTATTTATTTGTTATAGTGAAAACAGCGATTGTTATAAACCTAAACCTGGGTTATTATTGGATGCAACGAAAAAATACGACATTGATTTAAATCAAAGTTATATGATAGGAGATCGATGGCGTGATATTGAAGCAGGTCAAAATGCGCCTTGTAAAACTATTTGGATCGATAGACATTACGCTGAAAAGAAACCAAATCCTCCAGCTGATTTTACTGCTACTTCATTACTGGATGCCACTCAATGGATACTCCATACTAATGATTTGTCCTAAAATTTCTACCTCATGATACTTTTTTTTAATGCCTATTTATGATAATATCGAAATCTAATATCAAATTTATGATATACAAAATAAATTAGTTAACATACTTGATAATATAACTTGAACCATTTTATGTGATGGCAATAATATTGGAGATTGATCATGAGTGCAAAAGCAGTAGATATTAAAGAAAAATTTGAAGCGACAAAAATGATGCCGGTTCAGGCTACGCAAAGTTTATTAAGTGACAGTGCTACATCTGGTATTGTATCTGCATCTGCATCTGCATCTGCACCTGCACCTGCCCTTGTGCCTTTTATGGCGCCACCGCTTGCTATCGCAGCTACATCTCTCCCAAGATCAGAATCTGGATCCGCTGTAAAAACTGCTCCTATATCTCAAGAACATTTAGAAAAAATAGAACGTTTTAGGCTATTTGCATTAGAAATTGGCAGCGATCCAGAGCAATTTATTAAAGAACAACTCGCTCTCGAACAAAAAAAATTAGATGAGGAGGATAGAGCTTTCGATGCCACCGGGGCAATTATCAACAATACATCCGAAAACCCAACAATAATCCAGCCGAGCCCCGCAAATAATCAATCTAGTACAAAAATTCAGGCTGATCACTTAAAAAATGACAAAAAAGGCATGGAAGAAAAATTTCGTAAAGAGGATCCAAAAACGAATGTGCCCCAATCCGCGGCTGCAAAACCTGCGCAGGCAGCAGCAGTAGAAATGCCAGCCATTATGAAAACCATCCAATTAGTGGCGGCTGATGCTGCTAAAAAATTGGAAGACAAACCGGACGTCGTTCAGAGAATAGAAGCCATATATCATTATTGCATTAGAAATATAGTCAATCCCGAAGTTCATCAGATGGGAAAAATTGTATATCAACACAATGTTCTAAAAGAGGTGATTCGATTTGTTGAAAACCCTGAAGGATACAGCCATAATCCGGAGTTGGATCCTACTCAAAAAATTCGTCATGCGATAGAATTAGCGAGTCTATTATCTCTTGCTACCCCAAAAACACCTACTGTAAATGCCCCCTCAAAATGTAGGCTCACAAAGTTTACAGGCTGGAAATTTTGCAATTCCCTTAGACACTCGGTATGAAACTGCTCATAATAATGCTAATGATCTGGGCCAAACTATTAAGCCTGTTGTCACTGCAAATATTAATTTCCTGGATGATTGTGAAGTCATTGATAACCATTTCCCAGCTGACCCCAGCGCTATAGCTTTTGAAGCATTACATTTCGAGCCAAGTTTTACTGGTGGAAACCAACTGATTTCTTCGCTCTCTGAAAGAGATTTCATGCCAAAAAATGCAGATGAAAAATTAATTTTAGACATGGTTGGTATTGTACAATTTAAACAATATAAAATTCAAACCTATAATGAACAACAGGCTAAAGCTGCTGCTAGCCAAAACAGAAAATCGACGAATGATATGAATCAACAACCGGTGGCCTCGACCTCGAGCAGACCCATTGCTTTTTCTCCGGCAGCTGCAGGTCTTGCTGATAAATATAGAGGTGGATCTGTTGTTGCTGCTTCTGCTTCGGCGATTAAACAGAGTAAACAACAGAATGCTGCGCAACCTCCAGCAAAACCTGAATAAAAAGAAGTGATGGGGTTATAAGGGCAAAAAAGCTGAGTGTATCGTGAACACTTAGCTTGTTCTATGCTTTTTCCGCTCTCTCTCTTTTACAGCTTTACCATCATCTTCAACGACAGCAACACCACCCGTTACCGGAGCCATCGCAGGAGCAGAAGTTATGTCGGAGGCAGCTGTAGCTGACACATCGATGCTAGCAATTTTGCGTTTTTCACCTTTATGTTTTGGGTCTTCATCACTTTGGACTTTGATACCCGCATCGGAAGCGGCACTGGCACCGGTAGCATTAGCAATAGGTAGAAAAGGCTACTTTTTTTATTGGCTTGCCCATCTCCGCTCAAAATGGTCTATATTTGATTTATAAATTATTTTATTTGTATATAGTATAAATAAAAGGTGGAAGAATGGAATTGTCAAAAAAACATCATGCTATTTCATTGTTAGCCAATTGTGAAGATGAATCAGACATTGCTCCTGATTCAATTTGTATATACCCGCAACACTCTAGAACTGATTTACATGATGAGGATATCGATTTAATAGCTGTATTAAGCGAAAACTAAAATATATTTTTTGCACCTAGCTTAATATCTATTCATACAATATCTTTTCATTAGCTTTATTACTTGAGATCCCTCATAAAATAGACGATACTTATCGTATATGTAATTATGCAATCTAAATTGCAGCAGATAACTTGGGAGAAAATGTCATGTTTAATTTCCATAATGATTTTAGTCAATGGTCAACAAAAGAAGGGATGGCTGCAAGTACACTTTGGGGTCCTCTATTAAAATTACAGCAAATCACTAATGAAACCTGTGATCAAGCTGCTCGTGAATGGACTTCGTTTATGACAGATAGTATGTCAACAATGATGAAAGGGGTACAGATACTTCCAGGTGTCAAAAAACCTGAAGATTATTCCAATATACAAATGAAATTAATGACAGATCAAATGCGAAATCTAATGGAATTTACGGACCATATGTCTAGTGTATTTCAAAATGCTTATAAAAATCAACAAGAATGGATGCAGGAAATGATGAATACAACATTAAAGACATTTCCGTCGGTACAAGCAAATAAACAATAAAATCGCCCGGACTAGATAATTAACCTAGGGGGAAATATGTCAAATTTTAACCCTTCAAGTTCGAAAGAAAGAATCGGATTTGAATTTTATAATGATACGCAAAGAATTAACTATAAAATCATTCAAAATACTATTCACGAAAACATGGCATTATTTAACGACTGTATTTCAACCTATGTTCGTGCTTCACAACAGATATCTAAGGCTAGCCAACCAGAGGATATTCCAAAAGTTCAGCTTTCAGTTTTTATTGAGCAGGGTGAAAGAGCTTTAGAGTATGGTCAGAATATATTGAAAATATTGGAAAATGGCCTAAGAGATTACCGCCAATATGTGGATGAATTGGAAGCTAAAAGTTTTAATCCTTTCGCTAAAGAAGAAACCAATAATAAAGAAGAAGATGAATCCCAACAGAAAGCAAGTCATTAGTCTCTATTATCCTTTAAAATATACTCAAAGCAAACAAATTTTAGGCACAAAACTGTAGGATAGCAGTTTTGTGCCTAAAATTTGTTTGCTTTGAGTATTAGATTTTTTTTTGTACATACGACCCTGGAGCATCTTCCAGAAATGGATCATTCTTTAAAGGTACTTCAGCGATTTTCTTTGAGCTAATCGTCTTTAACCATTCCTTCCAATAAGGCCACCACGATCCTTTATGCTCAATGCTATCTTTTAACCAATCCTTTGTTTTCATAGGTAATTTTTCATTAACGTGTGTGCGATTTCTTATTTTATAATGATATTTGTTTTTATAAGGGGGGTTGATAACGCCAGCCACATGACCAGAACCCGAAAGCACAAATTCTTTCGGACCCCCTAGGGCAAAAGTAGATCGATACACCGATCGCCAAAGTGTAATATGATCGGTTTCAGAGGCTAGAAAAAAAGCAGGTACTTTTATCTGGCTTAAATCAATCGGAATATTGTCTAATACAAGTTTATTGGGATGATATAATGCATTGTGCAAATACATGTTACGAAGATAAAAACTATACATTTTATAAGGGAGATTGGATGAATCCGAATTCCAATATAAGATATCAAAGGGTTTTGTTTTTTCCCCCAATAAATAATGGTTGATAAAATAGGGCCAGATTAAATCATTAGGCCTTAGTACATTGAAAGCCATATCTAATAAACGTCCATTTAAATAACCCTTTATTTTCATAATTTTATCGAGTGCATCTAATTGAGTTTTATCAATAAATATGCCTAATTCGCCAGGGTTTGAAAAATTGAGTAGGGTCATAAAAAAACTGGCACTCGCAATTTTTTTTTCGTTACGACTTTCCAAGACAGCGAGCGCACAACTTAATAAGGTGCCACCAATACAATAGCCTACCGTATGAATAGAGGGACATTGCGTTTTTGACAGGATGATATCAATAGCTTCAAGGGGACCTTCTTTCATATAATCAGAAAATTCTTTGTGTGCAAGTTCGGCACCAGGATTTACCCAAGAAATCATAAATACCGTAAAACCTTGTTCCACTAGCCATTTTACCAAAGAATTATCGGGTGAAAGATCTAAAATGTAGTATTTATTGATCCAGGGTGGTACAAAGAGTATCGGTATCTCGTACACTTCCTTCGTTGTAGCCGTATACTGTATCAGTTGCATCAAATCGTTTTGATAAATCACCTTTCCAGGTGTTATAGCTATATTTTTACCTACCTGGAATGCTTTAGTGTCTGTCATTCGAACATTTGGGCGCCCAGAATTTAATACTAAATCTTCCAAATAATTTTTGAATCCTTTGATTAGATTTTCACCCCCAGAAGCGATAGTGGTTCTTAGGACTTCAGGGTTGGTCCAAAGGCCATTACTTGGGGACATAAAATTTAGACCATTTTTAATATATAAATGTAATTGTTGACGTGATTTTTTATCCAAAAATCCCAATGATTTTAACCATCTTAGACTGTATTTAGCCATTAAATAATAAAATTGCTTTAATGTTGAAAAATATAAATTATGTTGCCATGCAGGGTTGTTAAATCGCTTATCATCCATGGGGCCAACAACAAAGTTGTTAACAGTGTGTTTTGGTTGCATGATAGCCATTGAAAGAGAAGAAAAAAGCGCGCGTGCATCAATCAAGAAATTCTGAATAATATCAAAGTTATTTTGAGGATGCTGTGAATAATCTATTAAAATTTTCGTGTAAAGATCATAAAGATGGGAATATTGTAATAGGGCGCCAGGAAACTCAATAGAATACTTGTTTTGATAAATAAAAATTAATTTTCCCAACAACTTAACTATTTCTGAAGTAAATTCTTCTTGCTCATTCTGGGTTGACTGTAGATTTTGACTCATCTCCATCTGCTCATTTGCTTTAAGGCCTAAAAAAATTGTTATTGATAATTAATAGTATTAAAACGGTATGGATTTGTCAAAGTTATTTAATAAGCTAATATCAAAATATATGTATTTTTTTGAGTGAAAATCGGGTCTTTTGGCATTTCTTCTAGTCTAGGCATAAAAGGAAGAACAAGGAAGAACAATGAAACATAAAGCGGTATTGGTCACAGGGGGAATGGGTGGAATTGGAACGGCAATTGCGCAGCATTTTGCATCAATGGGGGCTATCGTTGCCGTTAGTTATAATAAAGGAGGCGATCATATTCTGGCAGAGCATTGGCAGCAATGTCAAAAGGAGTTGGGATATAAATTCATTGTAAGCTATGGTGATATATCAGATTTTAATTCTACAGTGAAAATGGTCGATACTGTCATAGAACAATTGGGAAAAATAGATATATTAGTGAATAATGCTGGTGTAACAAGGGATGCAACCTTAACAAAAATGTCTCCGGAACAATGGCATCACGTTATCAATACTAATTTGAATGGGCTATATAACGTAACGCGCCATGTTATTCCTAAAATGATCGAACATCAATTTGGTCGTATTATTAATATATCTTCTATCAATGGTCAAAAAGGGCAGTTCGGACAAACAAATTATTGTGCCGCAAAAGCTGCCATGCATGGCTTCACCAAGGCATTGGCCTATGAAGTTGCTAAAAAGGGAATCACGGTGAATACCGTTTCTCCAGGCCATGTAAAAACCCCTATGTTAGAGGATATTCCGGCACAAATACTCGATAAAATCATACAGCAAATACCCGTTGGAAGATTAGCAGAACCCAGTGAAGTCGCAAAAGTGGTTGCATTTTTGGCAGAAGAAAGTTCTGGGTACATTACAGGTTCTAATTTTTCAATTAATGGAGGACAGCATATGTATTAATTCAGTACACTCTTCGCAAACGAACTTTAGGCGTTGTTGCACACCCCCACTCGCAATGCTCATGTATTCATAATTCACTGCGCTTGCTCGGAGAGATACGCGCCTAGCCTAAAATCCGTTTGCTTTGAGTATATATAGGTTTCAAAAGGAATTTTAGGAATAATAAATTGAAAAAAATGAAATTAACAATCGAGGCTGAACTGGAAGCACTTCAATGTGAATCATTTGACTATTTTTTACATGAAGTAAATCCCTCTAATGGATTAATTCTAGATAAAACAGCAGAAAACTGGCCTGCCAGTATCGCAGCTACGGGCTTGCGTTAGCCTCTTATCCTATTGCGGTAGAGCGGGGTTTTATGTCGCGCACCAAGCAGCCGAACGAACTCTAAGTACTTTACGGTTTTTTTGGAATAGTCCGCAAGGTCCAGAACCAGATGCCACTGGGTATAAAGGTTTTTATTATCATTTTCTTGATATGAATACTGGGCGACGAGCATGGCATTGCGAATTATCCACGGTAGACAGTACATTTTTAATTGCAGGCATGTTAACGGCAAGTATTTATTTCGATGCGAATACAGCAAAAGAACAAGAAATTCGTACACTTGCCTGAGCGCTCTATAGTCGCGTTGATTGGCAATGGGCACAAAATCAAGGCGAAACCGTAACGCATGGTTGGAAACCAGAAAGTGGATTTCTTCCCTTATCGTTGGGAAGGATATGATGAAGCCATGTTGCTTTATATTTTAGGATTAGGTTCACCTACTTATCCATTACCTGAAAACAGCTATACAGCTTGGGTCAAAAGTTATGAATGGAAAAAAATTTATGGATACGATTATTTATATGCAGGATCCTTATTTACCCATCAACTCTCGCATATTTGGATTGATTTTCGCGACATTCAAGATGCATTTATGCGTGAAAAAAAGAGTGATTATTTTGAAAATAGCCGACGCGCAACCTACATCCAACAACAATATGCATCCAAAATCCACTCAGATTTTGTAGGGTATAGTCATTGCTGCTGGGGGATTACAGCCAGTGATGGACCTGGCCCTGCGTACGTAAAATAAATGGCATTCAACGGCAATTTTATGATTATATTGCACGTGGAGTGCCTTATGGTCCTGATGATGGCACTATTTCACCCTGGGCTAGCAGTCACTTCCTTGCCATTTGCGCCTGAGATTGTACTGCCAGTGATTGAGCATTGTATTTATGAATTAAAACTCAAAATGGGCAATCGGTATGGTTTTAAAGCCACATTCAATCAAACCTTTCATAATAAATCTTTTCCATCTGGTTGGATATCACCTTGGCATTTTGGTATTAATCAAGGACCTATTGTTTTGATGACTGAAAACTATCGTACTGGCTTATTATGGAGCTTAATGAAAAAATGTCCCTATATTATCAATGGGCTTAAACGGGCAGGATTCACTGGGGGGTATTTGTCTAACAAAAAGGATAACACTACCCATGGATAGTAATGCTCTGATCAATAGCATCCAAGAATGGCTGCACTTAAAAAGTAAAGCCGCAGTAGAGGGGCGTACCGAACCGCCTTTACCTGCAGAGCTATTTACTGCAGATCAAATGGAACGTTTTGGTATTACGCTTGCTTTGTCACATGAGCTTACGCAAAAAACATCGCAAGATATGTTGCTGCGTCGATTGTCTGAAAGTGAAGCTGCTATCAATAAAATCTTGTCTGATTCTTGAATAAAAAATCGGCTGATCATGATGAGTTTTCACCCGCAAGGAATGGTTGCTTGATAATTTCTATTTAATTCAAGAGCAAATTCACACTATTCGACGCCATCTTCCTAAGGGATATGGCAGGGCCTTACCTCAGTTGGCTGGAAGTATTACCAGGTTATCCCAGAATTTACGATATTGCACTGCAAATTATTGAACATGGGGATGGACGTTGGGATTTAGAAAATTTAAATCGCTTTATTTCTGCCTATCAAAGCGTGACGAATTTAACACTCGGTGAATTATGGGCAATACCCATCACTTTAGGCGTTGCATTGATTGAAAATCTAAGCAGTGCCAGTAAGAGAATTGTCGTTGATAAAAATGATCGGATGCTCGCAAGTCAATGGGCAAATCGAATGATAGAGGTAGCGGTTTCCGATCCAAAGAAGATTGTGATTGTCATTGCCGATATGGCCCGATCGGATCCTCTAATGAGTAGTGCTTTTGTAGCTGAATTAGCAAGGCGATTACGAGGTGCAGCCTTAGCTTTACCATTAAGTTGGGTTGAGCAACATTTGGCTGAAGAAGGACTATCTATCGAACAATTGGTTCAAGAAGAAAATAAACAACAGGCAGCTAATCAAGTCACGGTGAGTAATAGTATTGCTGGACTTAGGCATTTAGCCGAAGTCAATTGGCGTGATTTTGTCGAAAGCATGAGTGTTGTTGAGAAAACCCTTCGGAGTGATCCTAGCCAAATTTATCAGAAAATGGATTTTGGTACCCGTGATCGCTATCGTCATGTGGTGGAACGTTTATCGCGCGCCAGCGACATTTCTGAAGAAGAAGTTGCATTGGCTGCTATTCAGCTCGCGAGGAAAGAATTGGATGCAACAAAGCCAGAACTTCGTAAAAACCCAAAACAAATAAGATATTATCATGTGGGATTTTATTTGATTGACAAGGGTTTATCGCAATTAGAGCAGACGCTGCATTTAAAGCGTTCTTATTGGCAAAAAATATGCTATTTTTTCAAAAAAAATGCATTATTCAGTTATATTGGTAGTATTCTTGTGATTACAGTTGCGATCTTGATCCCTTTATTGTTTAAAGCAAGTCAAAGTGGCGTGGGTATTATCTGGCTTATTCTGCTGGGCATAGTGATTGTGATTTGCGGCAGTCAACTAGCAGTGGCATTGGTTAATTTAGCTGCAACGATGTTAGTTAAACCACAGCCGCTTCCTAGAATGGATTTTACAGAAGGCATTCCTGCAGCCAATCGTACTTTGGTTGTCGTTCCCGCTATGTTGGGAAGTGCTTTAGGAATCGAAACTTTGATTGAAGCATTGGAAGTTCGTTTTCTTGGAAATCGTGATAAAAATTTATATTTTGCGCTCTTGACCGATTTTAATGATGCAAAAGAAGACCATATGCCAGAAGATGCAGCACTATTGGCCCTGATCGAGAAACGAATCATCCAATTGAATGAACACTATCTTGAGGAAAATAGAGATATTTTCTTTCTATTTCATCGCCCACGACAATGGAATGCAAACGAACAAGTTTGGATGGGCAGAGAAAGAAAACGTGGAAAATTATCTGATTTAAATAATTTCCTTGCGAAAATAAAGATGAAACTAATTTCATGTTGATAGTCGGATCAAAAGCTGAATTGAGCTCATATCAAATATGTTATTACATTGGATAGTGATACACAATTATCTCGTGAATCAGCACGTCAATTTGTGGCGACTATGGCGCATCCATTAAATCAACCCCTTTATGATAATAGCAAACAGCTAGTCACAGAGGGCTATGGTATTTTACAACCTCGAGTTGCGGAAGCATTGCCAAGCGCAGGCCCAACCCGTTATGTGTGGCTCTACGGCAATGAATTTGGTATTGATCCTTATACCCGAACGGTTTCGGATGTCTATCAAGATGTATTTCATGAAGGTTCATTTATTGGTAAAGGAATTTATGATGTTGATGTTTTTCAACAAGTTTTGGGAAACCGGTTTCCTGATAATCATATTTTGAGTCATGATTTACTGGAAGGCTGTTATTTACGTTCTGGTTTTTTGAGTGATGTACCTTTATATGAAAAATCACCTAGCAGTTATTTGGTTGATGTAAAACGTCGCATGCGTTGGATTCGAGGCGATTGGCAAATTGCAGGTTGGTTATTTCCTAAGGTATGGAACGCTAAGGGTCGAAAGAATTGCTAATCCACTATCTTTATTATCTAAATTTAAACTTTTCGATAATTTACGACGCAGTTTAGTTCCTATTGCTTTATTAGCATTATTATGCTTAAGTTGGACATTATTACCGGAAAATACTTTTTGGTTTGGCATCATATTGGCTATTGTTCTTATTGCCTGCGATAGTCAATACAATTTTAGAATTGCTTAATAAACCAGACGACACCTGGCTAGTCAACATATTGCAAATATTATACCTATTATACGTCGTCGTAGCTGCGCAGTTGATTTTCTATTTAGCCTGTTTGCCGCATGAAGCCTGGTACAGTCTTTCTGCCATTGTGCGTACGTGTTGGCGAATGTGGTTTCTAAGCGCCATTTGTTGGAATGGATACCATCTGATCAAGTGGATCAACATATACGCGATACCCCAGCAGTTTGGGTTTCCATAATGTGGATGGGACCCATATCAGCTTGTATTGCGACAGTGGTGATGCTTCTAGATAATCGATTAGAATCTTTGTTATTTGCGATGCCCTTACTGTTGCTTTGGTTAGGTCACCGTGCTTGCACTTTGGTTAAGTAAACCTTTTAACAGATTTAGAGCCAAAATTAGGTTCAGCACAAATACGGTTTTTGCATATCATGGCACGTAAAACCTGGGGTTTTTTTGAACATTTATTACCGCAGAGGATCATTGGCTGCCACCAGATAATTATCAAGAAGCACCCGTAGAAGCTTTAGCAAGACGCACTTCACCTACCAATATGGGTTTATCGCTTTTAGCCAATTTAACTGCCTATGATTTTGGCTATATTAGCCTCGTCAGAATTGATTGAACGCACCGATCAATGCATTGCAAACGATGGATAAGCTTGAACGATATCGCGGTCATTTCTATAATTGGTATGATACTGAAACATTAGCGCCCTTGTTCCACGCTATGTTTCTACAGTTGATAGTGGAAATTTAGCGGGTCATCTCTTAACTTTGCGTCAAGGTTTGCTTGAACTTCTAGATGCGCCTCTGTTGAATCCACATTATTTAATGGGCTTAGAAGATACTTGTAATTGTTGCTAGCCAATAAATTAATAAATCTTTAATGCCGGCGTTTAGTCATTTTCAACAATTATTACAAGCATGCCAGATCAGCTTTTACCAGCTGGCCTACAGCACTAACGGCTTGTGAAGAATTTATGTCAAGTGGCGGAGCAGATGGTCGCCAGGATGGAATCGAAGACAGATAATACATTATCTGAAACACAGGAATGGTCAAAAAAGCTTATTGAAGCAATGCTGTGCCTTAAGAGATGAAATAAAATTCTTATGCTCATCTGCCTGGTTTAACGGTAAATGCCACTTTGCAAGATATCACAACTTAAGTAGCTATGGATGGCATCATAGCTATTGAAGATAGTGAGTGCATTAAGAAAGCTAAAAATATCAGCCATTTAATTCATAAACTGCTAATACTGCATTTTCCCTAGCACAAATGGATATTAGTTTTCTCTATGATGAAATCAGTCATTTAATGACGATTGGTTTTAATGTCGATAATCAACGGCAAGATTCCAGCAGTTACGATTTGCTTTCTTCCGAAGCACGTTTGGGAAATTTTGTTGCCATTGCTCAAGGACAAATTCTACAAGAAAGCTGGTTTGCGTTGGGTCGATTATTGGTATCAAGTGGGGGTGAACCGATCTTATTTCCTGGAGTGGCTCGATGTTTGAATATTTAATGCCGCTGCTGGTTATGCCTACTTATCCAGGTACTTTACTTGATCAAACTTATCGAGCAGCAGTTAGTCGACAAATTGCTTATGGGAAACAACGTGGTGTGCCATGGGGGGTTTCGGAATCAGGATTTAATGCAGTTGATACTCAATTTAATTATTTATATCGAGCGTTTGGCGTCCTGGATTAGGACTTAAACGTGGTTTAGAAGAAGATTTGGTCATTGCACCCTATGCCAGTGCCATGGCATTGATGGTTGCACCAGAAGCAGCCTGTCTCAATTTACAACGGTTAGCTGACAGAGTATGCCATAGGAAAATTTGGTTTTTATGAAGCCATTGATTTTACTCCGGCACGTTTACCACGGGATAGTAGAAAAAGCCTTGTACGATCATTTATGACGCATCATCAAGGTATGAGCTTTTTAGCTTTTTCTTATCTACTGCATGATCAACCCATGCAACGGCGTTTTGTTGCAGATCCGCTATTTCAAGCTACCCTATTGTTATTGCAAGAACGTATTCCTAAACCAACCGCTTCGTATTTACAAATACCAAAATCACCTAATATGGTAGCACTGTTTCTAATCGTCCTGAAGCATCTATGCGTGTATTTAATAGTCCCAATACACAAGCACCCCAAGTTCAACTGCTATCCAATGGACGTTATCATTTAGTGCTCACGCAAGCAGGCGGCGGTTATAGTCGCTGGAAAGATATTGCAGTGACACGTTGGCGTGAAGACAGTACCTGTGATAATTGGGGATTGTTTAGTTATGTACGTGATGTGGCTACAGGAGAATTTTGGTCGACTGATTATCAACCTACAAGGATGCATTGAGAATTTTAAAGCTGTATTTTCAGAAGCACATGCTGAATTCAATCGAAGTGATATGCAGCTTGATATACATACCGAAATTGTGGTATCGCCAGAAGATGATATTGAATTACGTCGATTACGAATTCATAATCGTTCTAAAATTCGTCGCACCATCGAATTTACCAGTTATGGTGAAATTGTTTTAACGCCGCAAGCAGCTGATCTTGCGCAACCCGCTTTTAGTAATTTATTTGTAGAAACAGAACTGTTGCCAGAACAACAAGCTATTTTAGCTACACGCCGGCCACAGAATGAAGATAAACTCGCCCTGGTTGTCATCTGCTGAATGTATACAGTGAAGAGCCCTATTACGTTATCTTTTGAAACAGATCGTGCACGTTTTGTCGGCCGTGGTCGTACATGCTAGCTGCACCACTTGCGATGATTGAACAAGGGGATCTTTCTAATACCATGGGCGCAGTATTGGATCCTATTGTCGCTATTCGTTGTCGAGTGACACTCGAACCTGATGATTTAATCACTTTTGATCTTCTCACTGGTATTGCGGAAACACGTGACATTGTATTGCATTTAGTTGAAAAATATCAAGATCGTCGTTTAGCAAATCGTATTTTCGGATTAGCCTGGACGCATGGTCAAGTGCTATTACATCAACTTAATATTTCCGAAGAAGATGCGCAACTCTATGGAAAACTTGCCAGCTGCGATCATTTATAGCAACAACACGCGTCGTGCAGACAGCCAAATCTTTGCAAGTAATAACGACGTGGACAATCCGGTTTATGGGGTTATTCCATTTCCGGTGATTTACCGATCGTCTTATTGCATATTGAAGATGCAGCCAATATTGAACTGGTTCGGCAATTAATTCAAGCTCAAGCTTATTGGCGACGCAAAGGCTTGATTGTTGATTTGGTTATTTTGAATGAAGAACGCAGTCAGTTACCGACAAACTATTACAAGATCAAATTATGAGTTTGATAACTGCTAGCCACAACTACAGATCATGCTGGCAGTATTGTAGTCGCGTTGCAGAACAAGTACTCGTTAGAAGATCGTATTCTGTTGCAATCCGTCGCACGAGTTATTCTTTCAGATAAACATGGCACGTTAAAAGAACAATTGAATCGTCGTCGTGTTCAATCCTCCATTGATGCCACTATTAAAGCCGTAATAAATTTGCCACACAATGTTGTTGCTCACAAACTTCCAGCACTTCCACAAGATTTACAATTTTTTAATGGCTTTGGTGGATTTTCACGTGCTGGCGATGAATATATCATCCGTTTAACAGAAGAGGATGTTGCAACACCCGCGCCTTGGGTTAATGTGATTGCTAATCCAAATTTTGGCACATTGGTATCTGAAAGTGGTCAAGGATATACCTGGACTGAAAATGCCCATGAATTTCGTTTAACGCCTTGGGACAATGATCCCATTACAAGATTCGGCAGGCGAAGCATTTTATCTACGTGATGATGAAACCGGACTATGTTTGGTCACCTACAGCATTACCCTGCCGCGGGCGGGGCGATTATCAAATTCGACATGGTTTTGGTTACAGTGTATTCGAGCATATTGAAGATGGCATTCATTCTGAATTATGGATGTATGTCGCATTGGATGCACCTGTTAAATTTGCAGTGTTAAAAATTCGCAATGATTCCATGCGTCAGCGTCGATTATCTGCCACTGGTTATGTATGCATGGGTGTTGGGTGATTTACCGTCTAAAAACGCCATGCATGTGGTGACTGAATTATCGCAAAGTGGGGCATTGTTCGCACAAAATCATTATAATACTGAATTTGGTGAACGTACCGCTTTTTTTGATGCGAGCACTTCTCAATTTAGAATTAATCTGCACGTACTGTCACCGGAGATCGTACTGAATTTTTAGGCCGTAATGGGACACTTGCAACAACCTGCATGCATTAAAACGTAAACGTTTGTCAGGACGTGTTGGCGCAGGATTAGATCCTTGTGGTGCGATTCAATTAGTCTTTGATTTGGCGGAAGGTCAAACGCGTGAAATTGTATTTACTTTAGGTGCAGGAAAAGATAGACAAGAAGCCGATACATTAGTACAACGTTATCATGGAAGTCATGGCTGCTGAAGCTGCCTTAGCTTCTGTACGTCAATATTGGCAACAATACATTAAAGTATTGTGAAAGTAGACTACGCCTGATCCTAGCTGTTAATTTGCTAGCCAATGGTTGGTTGTTATATCAAGTATTATCAAGTCGATTATGGGGACGTACTGGTTATTATCAATCATCAGGCGCTTTTGGTTTTCGCGATCAATTACAAGATGTCATGGCATTGGCACATAGTCGCACCTGAACTATTTCGTGCACATTTATTATTATGTGCTGCGCATCAGTTTGAAGAAGGCGATGTGCAACATTGGTGGCATCCACCGCTAACCGCGGTGTGCGTACACGCTGTTCAGATGATTATTTATGGCTGCCGTTTGCAATTTGCCATTATATTGAAACAACGGGCGATATGGCTGATGCTTGATGAAACGATTCCTTTTTTAGCAGGGACGGCCCTAAATGCCGATGAAGAATCCTATTATGATTTGCCCAATAGGAACAAGAAGCCAGTCAGTCTTTATCAACATGCTGTGCGTGCTATTAATACATGGTTTAAAATTTGGTGAACATGGTTTACCATTGATGGGCTCGGGTGATTGGAATGATGGGATGAATCTGGTTGGTATAGAAGGGCGAGGGTGAAAGTGTTTGGCTGGGATTTTTCTTATATAGTGTCTTAAACATTTTGCAACGCTTGCTGCGCGTTATGGTGATAATGCATTTGCTGAGCAATGTGTATGAAGAGGGAGAACAATTACAACAACAATTAGAAGCAACATGGTTGGGATGGCGAATGGTATCGTCGTGCTTATTTTGATGATGGTACACCGTTTGGTTCTGCTAGCAATAACGAATGCCGAATTGATTCCATTGCTCAGAGTTGGTCAGTATTATCTGGTGCAGCAGATCCTATTACGTGCTAAACAAGCCATGTTGTCGTTGCATCATTATTTAGTCAATAATGAAGATAAATTTGATTAAGCTGCTTGATCCACCCTTTGACAAATCAAAACCTAATCCGGGTTATATCGAAGGCTATGTTCCTGGTATTCGTGAAAATGGCGGTCAATATACCCATGCTGCTGTTTGGGCAGCTATGGCATTTGCCGAATTAGGTGAAAAAGCACTTAGCTTGGCAACTTTTTAATATTCTCAATCCAATCAATCATGGTCGCAACGCTTGCTGAAATCAATCGCTATAAAATTGAACCCTATGTCGTTGCAGGAGATGTTTACAGTGTAGCGCCTCATATTGGTCGTGGTGGTTGGAGCTGGTATACAGGTTCAGCGGGTTGGTTATATCGGCTGATCACAGAAACACTTTTGGGAATTAGATTAGAAGAAGGTAAGAATTTACGTTTGACGCCTATTTTGCTAGATACATGGGATGGTTTTAGCGTAGAATATTATTTTGGCAGCACATTATATAAGATTGCAGTTAAACATAAAAAAGACGGCGAAGCTAGTTCATTGCAATTAGATAATGTTATGTTGGAAGGCAATACAATTTCTTTAGTGGAAGATGGTATTGCGCACCAGGTTATTTTAAGCATTTAAGGCTTGTTGAGATTTCGCTAGGCTTAAGCTGCAAAGCCTAGTAGAAATGTCAAAGGCCTTAATTTAACATTTCTATGGCAATGGCTGTAGCCTCGCCACCCCCAATACATAAGGCAGCAAGCCCAAAGGTTTTGTTTCGTTGCTTAAGAGCACCTAACAGTGTTGTGATAATTCGTGCACCAGAGGCCCCAATAGGATGTCCTAATGCACATGCGCCACCATGAACATTAACTTTATCAGGTGATAATTTTAAATCTCGCATGGCTGCCATTGTAACACAAGCAAAAGCTTCGTTAATTTCATAAAGATCAACCTTATCCTCTGTCCAATGTAATTTATTTAAAAGCTGTTCTATTGCTTTTATAGGTGCAGTTGTAAACCAAGCGGGTTCCTGTGAAAATGAAGAATGTCCTAATATTTTGGCAATAGGTTTAATCCCTCTTTTTTTAGCTTCTGATAAGCGCATGAGCACTAAAGCCGCTGCTCCATCTGAAATAGAACTAGAATTGGCAGCTGTAACCGTACCGTTTTCTTTAAATGAGGGTCGTAAAGTTGGTATTTTTTCCGCTTTAACATGCTTCTGATGCTCGTCTTCTTGAATAATAAGAGTATCTCCTTTCAAAGGCGTAACCGTTGTCGGTACAATTTCTACATCTGATAAAAACCAGCCTTTTTGTGTGGCTTCTTGGGCGCGCTTAAGGGAAGTAATGGCAAATTCATCTTGTTCGGCGCGGGAAAAATGGTATTTTTCGGAAGTTCTTTCTGCGAAAACACCCATCCCTGTCCCTTTCTCATAGGCATCTTCTAATCCGTCTATGAGCATATGATCATAAATTTTCGCATGGCCTAATCGATAACCAGTCCTAGCCTTTTCAAGTAAATAGGGCGTAGAGCTCATACTTTCCATACCACCTGCTACTATTATTTTGTTGCTGTTTGAAAGTAGTAAATCGTGGGCCAGCATAACAGCTTTCATTCCAGAGCCGCAGAGTTTGTTTATGGTTGAACAAGGAACAGAAGTGGGTAAACCTGCATAAATGGCCGCTTGTCTGGCAGGGCCCTGTCCAATACCTGCTGATAAGACACAACCCATTATAACCTCGTCAATATCTTCTGGTTTTATTTTGGCTCTTTCTATAGCGGCTTTGATCACAACAGCGCCTAATTTAGGTGCGGGCATCGTTGAAAATATGCCTAAAAAATCCCCAATGGGGCTTCTGGCAGCGCCTACAATAACGATTGGATCTGCATTTTCCATATTCAAAATCTCCGCAAAAATAAGTCGCAACAACAGGTAACGTGCTTCATAACAAAATATAACATGGAACTCAAGAAATTACATATATCTGTACAATGGTGTTGGGTCAAATTTTATATATCTAAACATAACAAACAATTTTACCAGGAAATATTATAGATGTTTCAGTTTTAAGAAAATATTGTAGAAATTTTCAGTTCTCTCGATAGATATCTTGAGGCACCACGGTTTTTGAGATGTTGAATCCTATATATTAGGTATTTCAAAAGGCCATAGTCATTGATTCTGTTCGGTTTTAGAAAAACTGGAGCAATATAATGGAAATAAAAAATTTAGTGATCGTCATCACCGGTGGCGGATCGGGTCTTGGTGCGGCAACTGCGCAATATTTGGCCACAATGGGTGCTAAAATTGCTGTGCTTGATATCCATAAAACAGAAGTTGAAGCAATCGCACAATCCATCTCCGGACTGGGACTTGTTTGTGATGTAACCTCTGAAGACAGTGTAAAAAGCGCCTTGCAACAGATCAAAAATCAATTGGGAACACCTCGAGTTTGTATCAATTGTGCGGGAATTTTAGATGGCGGACGAATCGTTGGTAAAGAAGGACCCATGAAAGTGGATCATTTTCGAAAAGTGGTAGAAATTGATTTAGTAGGGACCTTTATTGTTATGGAATTGGCTTTAGCAGGCATGATGCAACTGGAACCCATACCAGAAACTGAAGAACGAGGGGTAGTCATAAATGTTGCATCCATTGCAGCTTATGAGGGACAAATTGGTCAAGTTGCCTACAGTGCATCTAAGGGAGGAGTCATCGGCATGACCTTACCTGTGGCTCGAGAGATGGGTAAATTTGGTATCAGAGTGGTTGCCATTGCCCCTGGGGTTTTCGAAACAGCCATGATGCAAAATGCTTCAGAAAAAGTCAGAGGGAATCTTTTAGCCAGCACCATTTTCCCGAAACGTTTCGGACAACCTTTAGAATTTGCAAAATTTGTTGCTCATATTATCGAGAATCCCATGATAAATGGAGATGTGATGCCATTAGACGGCGCTATACGCATGCCCCCCTAATACTCTTTGCGAATGAACTTTAGGCGTTGTTACCATCGCCATCTCACAATCCCCATTTACTAAGTTGTAAACTCCGGTTGCTCGAGGCTCGGCGCCTATCCTAAAGTCCATTCGCTTCTAGTATACTCTTCGCGATATTAATCATTAAATTTTTTGATCCAAGCAACATAACGATCCATCCAAGATTGTAGAAACTTTTTAGTGTCTGCAATGCCGATGCTTCCTGATTCATCAAATAAACCTTCTTTCGCTTGAAGATAAACTTCTGGTTGGCCCAATGTTGGCATGTCTAGGTAGGCCATTGTTGTGCGTAAATGTTGTTGCGCGATAGCACTACCAATAGTTCCAACGGAAATCCCAATAAGGCCAGCGGGTTTGCCAGACCAGGCACTTTGACCATAAGGCCTTGAAGCATTATCAATCGCATTTTTGAGCACCCCCGGAATGGCACGATTATATTCAGGGGTAACAAAGAGTAGTCCTTGGCAGACTTTAATTTCAATTTTTAACCTTTTGACGGATTCTGCTTGGTTAGCATCATCATCTTGGTTATAATGGGGAAGATCGCCAATTTCTAATATTTTGAAAGAAAATTCTTGTGGGGCCAGTTTTATTATCGCATTGGCCAATTTACGGTTGAATGATTCTTTGCGTAGACTGCCGATAATAACACCAATGTTGTACTGGTTCATCTTGTTTGCTCCTTTTGTATCCGTCTCTAGCCATAAAGAATCATAATAACATAGCTCTATCAATATAGAGCAGGTTCAAAGATTATAGGTTGAAAGGAATATGGAATAGTAGTAAATATATAAAAAGATTTAGGTCTAAAAAGATGCTAAACTTAATAATATGAAAAAAAAACATGAAGTAAATACGAAGATTTTTATTGACAAATCATTGACTGAAGCACTTTATTATAATGTTCCAATTAGTATAGTAACCATGTTTTTGGTGTCATCAATCATTGTTTGGCAATTCTATTATATCATTGAAATGCAGTATTTATTTTACTGGTATCTATTCATCTGTATCATTACTATTTATCGAATCATTTTATTTCTTTGGTATAAGAAGACTTGTTTGCAAGAGAGATATTGGAAATATCATTATTGGTTGTTTGTTCTAGGTTCTTCGTCTTTTGCATTGCTAACAGGGATATTAGGAAGTTTTTTAATGCCAAACAATATTATCCAGCAAGCTTTTATTTTAGTAATGATTTCTGGCATTGTGGCTGGAGCAGTGCTAGGTTTAACCCCAAGTTTTTTAGCTAATATATTATTTATTTACATAGTGACCATCCCTGTATTGATTTGGGAATTACTGCAAATCTGGAATCATAATGAAATTTATATTGGAATCTTTTTTGCCATGTTACTTTTTTGTATATTTTCGTCCTTAGTAGCTCGACGAGGACATTCTTTATCGATTAAACATCTTGAGCTCGAATATAACTATAAGGGCCTTTTGCAAAGAGTTTCAGAATTAAAGGATGAATATAAAGAAAAATCTAACCACGATTTATTGACTGGGCTTTACAACCACCAGTTTTTTATTAATTACCTTAATATCGAAATAAAAAAGACCCAAAGAAAAAATAGCATGATTGCCATTATTATGTTAGACATTGATTCGTTTAAAAAATTTAATGATATCTATGGACATTTATTGGGTGATTATATTCTGCAATCTTTAGGGAATCTATTAAATCAAAATATTCGCAAATACGACATTGCCTGTCGATATGGTGGTGAAGAATTTATTATTATGTTACCTGAAACGTCGGTTCATTCTGCATTGGAGCGAGCTGAACTCATTCGAATTGCGATTAAATCGATATCTGTGCAAAGGGGAAGTCAATTGATCTCAGGTATAACCGTCTCATTTGGAGTGGCTTCTTATCCGAAAGATGGTCAAACTACAGACGAATTGATTCAGGCAGTCGATAAAGCACTCTATCAATCTAAAAACAATGGCGGAGATTGCATTTCTACTGCCACTTGAGGCGAATTTCTATTCTTAAAGAAAATTATTCACAATATCGCCCAGTTGCAATTTGTAAGGCAATCATTTGTTCTGCCGCACTTTGTTTAAGTGCCAATAGCCGTAATTCGTTTGTTAATAAGCTTGTGAAAACAGTATTATAATTGCTTTCTGCAACAGTTTTGTTTTCTAAAGCTATTCGCATTTGCTTTTCTGCTTGTTGCATTTCTGGTAATTGTTTATTGAGTATGGTTTCTTCTTTTTTGATGAGTTTTAAATCGGCTACTAAAGCGGTAATGTCTGAACGCGTTTGATTTAGTCTTGCGATATATTCTAAATATAATTGGTTTCGGGTTGCTTTATTAATTGCAATGGCGCCCTGATTACGATTAAAAATAGGAATATCAAAAGTAATATTGGGACCCAGGGCTTGAATGTCAGTATCATCCCTATTGTAGACAAGACTAAGATTGAAATGTGGAAATTGACCCATAATAGCTTGATGTAATCTTGCCTCTTGGCTGCAGTATCCTGCTTGCAAGGCTAGCAAATCTAGTCTGTAAACTTTTGCTTGTTCAAAAATATCATGTGACCCACAGTCTTTAAAGCGGGGTATTTGGCCCAATCTTAAAGCAATTTGTTCAGTAGGGCATAATCCTAAAATTTGATTTAAATCGATTTTTACTTTTTGAAGGGCACGCTCATTGGTGGCCAATTGATCCACAAAATCTAAGTAGGTTGTTTGGTGTGTGACATGTTCTTCTAATTGGGTATTATTTTTTTCTTGATTTTCATTCTCTGTATCTAATAGTTTTTTTAAAGACTGAATGGCTTTTTCAGTTATTTCCCCTCTTTTCTTAAGAAAATAAAGCTTGGTGGCTAATAATTCTACTTGATTAGCAAGCAACCATTCTTGCCAGGCCACATCTAAACGTGTTTGATCTGCCTGGGCTTTAGCTATATTGACTTTTTCTCGATTCACTAGAAGAGCAGCTATATCCCAGTTTAAGTTGAAGAAATATGCATTCACAAACCCGGGATAAATGTAAAGATTAGGCACATAGCCTGCTGCAAATTGTGGGTCTGGCATCAGACCTGCATCAAAAACTTGTGCACATGCAACTCCCTCTTTTGCTCGCAATGCTTTGAGATCTGGGCTTGCTAAAACCGCAACTACGGCTAATTCCCTAATACTAAGGGGTTTAGAAAAATCCAATGCTATGGGTTTGATACGAGGATGATTAAGTAGTGTTGCTTGTTCTACCAATTTACATTTGTCATTTTCAGATAATACACAGGATAAATCATCTGCGTTTATAGGTCGCGGACAATAGGAGATGCAACCAAATAATAGCAAAAGCACAGACAAGGGCACTAATTTGTATATGATCCTTATTGAAATCACAATTATTCAAACACATTCATACTTTGAGTATTTTGTGCCAATTTATGATTAAACTGATAGATCGCGTTCTCGAAATCTGCTTGTAGCTGCTCCAAATGCATAGTTCTATCGCTTAACTGGCGATTTAAACGTGCTACCAATTCTTCTTTAGAGCTTAATTCACATTGTAGCAGTGTATATTTTTCTTGCAATTGATTGAGTTCAACTTGTAAATCTTTTTGAGATTCCTTTGCTTTAGCTCTATATGTTTTATGTGTAGTCTTAGGGCGATGGTTTTTATTTTTATGTTGCCCATAGGTCGTATCATTGACCTGCTGATAGGTTTTTAGTATGGCCTTAGCGCAATCCAGATCTATCGAAATGTTACTTGTCATGCTACGCTCCGTGGTGCTTTAGTTGTTTAACTCCATTTAGTAATCAAAGATTCCAGTGTCAGTGAAATTAATCTTAGACTAAAATTTTCAAAAAATGCAAAATTTGCAAAATAAATTTTTTAGACCGACATAATGCCATTTTTAAGTCAATTTATTCTTATATATAAGAGCGGTAAGAAGAAATAATTGTAAGAAAAATCAGTATTTGATTTAAGAAAAACTCTACTCTTTGCGTCATCTGATGCTAAAGATGATGAATTTATAAGGTTTTCTTATGGGCTATGTCCTTTGGGCCTAGCCTCGATTCCAGGCTTGTAGAAAACTATGTTTTAATTTATCCCAATAGATCTGAAGGAAAGAGGGGAGTTTTATTTTTTTGGGTAATAGCATTGGGATAAGTTCAGGATATTCGTTATGTTTGGCCCAATCAGCGGGGATCATATTATTATGGTCTTTTAAATCTAACTTGATATTTGCTACTTTCAGTAATAATCCTACCAATTCTAAACTCCCATTTCTGCCTGCCCAATGCAGAGGGGTTAAGCCGTCTATATCCTGTAGATTCACCTCAATTCGCTTTGATGTAAGAAGGGCAGCAACAGCGGATGCGTGATCAAAAGCAACAGCATAATGCAGTGGGGTTTTTTTATCGATATCCTGGGCATTAACATCGATTCCCGGAAAATCCAATAATACTGAAATCACATCGGCCTGACCATTGCGAGCAGCCCAATGTAGGGGGGTCCCTTGGCTATTGTCTCTTTTGTTTACATCGATAACTTTGCTTGTCAGTAATACGTTCACAACCGCGAGGGAGCCCTGCCAGGCCGCCCAGTTCAATGCCGTCCAGCCATCGCTATTGGCGATATTGACATCAATCCCGGGGGCTTCCAATAACATTTTGGTGATGTCGGCAAAACCCATTCGGGCAGCAAAATGCAGCGCTGTCCAACCATTAATACTGACTCGATTGACATCAATTCCCGGTTGTTTAAGTAAAAGTTCAACTATTTTGGCATGACCTTCACGTACGGCTAACTGTAATAGAGGTAGGCCATCGGGGTTAGGCAGATTGACATCCACGCCTTGAACACCCAATTCGCGAATCACAGTTAAAATATCGTTATCCGCTACTGCGGTATGCAGCCTTGCCATACTCTCTGAAGCATTTTCAACGAGTTTTATTAGAATTTCTCCAGAATACCCTTCAGCGGAGAATTTTTGGGTCATTTTATCTTGGAAATGGGCTGCAGTAACCACGTTCCTTAATGCAGAGGTATGGATCCCAGATTTCAGTCGTTCCCCACCTTGAATGGTTTTTGTGACGGCATTTGCATTCGGTAAAATACTCAGTCGATCATCGAGGATCTTAAAATTTTGTAGCGTAAATTCTTTGATATGTTCTAAAATCCCATGTTTACCATCCTCCGTACTACAGCTTATGGGGGCATAGATACTGGGGTTTTGAAGTAATTTTTTAATTTCTAATAGATCTTGTTGGATGTCTTTTGAGACTATCTGTTCATAAGCGGCATTGTCATGGGTCATTAATATCGTAATGCCGGTCTTGATACGATTGGTGTTAGGCTGCATAAGGTTTTTCAGTAGTTGAACTATCTTTTGCTCTAATGCTTTCTGTTCATTTTGAAGTTCGATTGCCATAAATTGCCATCAATACTGTTGTTCATATCCATGTTTTAACCGAGTGGGGATTAGGCTAACCTAATAGGGACCAGTTTCTATAATATACTCCATTTGCTTTGAGTCTAGGCCTTTAAGCATCTACTTGACCCCACTATTGAAATATAGTATGCTAGCGAGCTATGGCAAATTCAGAAACACCTAATCCTAAAAACCCAGTCAAGAAGCCCGTTTTAGATCAAATCTTGGCTTTACGGCGTGAAATAAATGAACATAATTTCCGATATTATGTTTTGGATGCTCCCACAATCCCTGATGCAGAATACGATAAGCTATTTCGTGCATTAATAGATCTGGAAAATACCAATCCCGAGTTAAAAACCTTGGATTCACCTACATTGCGCATCGGTGGGGAGCCAGTCAAAAATTTTGGTCAAGTAGAACATCAAATTCCTATGTTGTCTCTTGACAATGCCTTTAATGAAGAAGAAGTGATCGATTTTGACAGAAAGCTCAAGGAACGTTTAGAGCGTGATAATATTAATATTGAACAGGTTGAGTATATTTGCGAGCCTAAACTAGATGGCTTGGCGGTTAGTTTGATTTATGAAAATGGAATATTTGTTAAGGGCGCAACGCGTGGGGATGGCGCAAGAGGCGAGGATATCACAGAAAATCTACGCACCATTGCAACTATACCCTTAACAATTGTTGATACTCAAATTATTCAACTAAAAAATACAAAACAACGAGAATCTAGACAATTATTCTTATCTAACCAAAGCCAAAACAATCAAAAATCAATGAGCTCACTACCCCATTTTTTGGAGGTAAGAGGGGAAGTTTTTATCTTAAAAGAAGATTTTAAAAAATTAAATCAAACTGCTTTGGAAAATGGGGAAAAGAGTTTTGCTAATCCTCGAAATGCCGCAGCAGGGAGCTTAAGACAGTTAGATTCTAAGGTAACAGCATCGCGGCCCTTAAGTTTTTTTGCTTATTCTTTGGCTAGCACAGGTGATGAAGAACTCAAAATCAGCACTCAATCCGGGAATTTAGAATTTTTAAAAAACATCGGTTTTCCCATTTGTCCCGAAAATAAAAATGTGCGAGGGGTTAAAGGTTGTATCGAGTTTTATCGAAGTTTATTAGCGCGCCGCAATAGTCTACCTTATGAAATTGATGGTATCGTTTATAAAGTCGATGACTTAGCATGTCAAGAACAATTAGGCTTTGTTTCAAGAGCGCCTCGCTGGGCTATTGCACATAAGTTCCCAGCAGAAGAAATGCTAAGTACAATATTAGATGTTGAATTTCAAGTGGGGAGAACAGGCTCTATCACTCCCGTTGCACGATTAGAGCCGGTATTCGTGGGAGGGGCATTGGTACGCAATGCAACATTACATAACATAGAAGAAATAGAGCGGAAGGACATTCGTATCGGAGATACTGTTATTGTGCGTCGTGCGGGAGATGTGATACCTGAAGTGGTTTCCGTCGTTCTAGATAGACGAGCCAAAAAAGTCCAGAAAATCACGCTGCCAAGGCATTGTCCTGTTTGTGGTTCCGAAGTCATTAAAGCGCCTGAGGAAGCTGTCGCTCGTTGTATGGGGGGGCTTGTTTGTGCTGCCCAACGCAAAGAAAATATCGTTCATTTTGCTTCCAGACGTGCTATGGATATCGATGGCCTAGGGATTAAAATTGTTGAAATGTTAGTGGATAAAGGCTTATTACAGAGCGTGGCTGATATCTATCATCTAAAAGTGGAAACCTTAGCAGAATTGGAACGCATGGGTAAAAAATCGGCAGAAAATTTAGTGCAAGCAATAGAGCATAGTAAAGAAAGACCTTTTGCAAAGGTTCTTTATGCATTAGGCATTCGGGAAGTGGGGGAAGCTACAGCACAACTATTGGCCAATCATTTTGGGGATTTACCCCCATTAATTGAGGCAACGGAAGTATCATTAATGGAAATCCCCGATATTGGCCCTGTTGTAGCCTCACATATTCATGGTTTTTTTCATGATAAACGCAATATCAGTATTATTAAGCAATTAAAAGAAGCCGGGGTGCGTTGGCCCGTAAAAATAAAAAATGGCCAGGATGCTAAGAAAAGTGTAGAGTCTCTGCCCTTATTTGGAAAAACATTTGTATTAACGGGCAGTTTAACCAACTTCACAAGGGAAGAGGCCAAAGAACGTTTGCAGGAATTGGGGGCAAAAGTAACCGATAGCGTTTCAAAAAATACCAATTTTTTAGTGGCCGGAGAGGAAGCGGGATCGAAATTGAAAAAAGCGGAAGGTTTGGGAGTAAAGATTCTAACAGAAGATGAATTTAAAAAGATGATTTAATGGTGGCTTGTCTTATTTCTCAAAGCAGTTGCGAAGACTTACTCTTTTACTATGCCGATGCTCTTGCTTGAATATACACCCTCTTTAATTATTTTGGTTAAATTATTTGTTCTCTATTGTTAAAAGATAGATGACTAGTATACTATGGTTTATTTGATTAAATACTTATTGTAAGTTGTAAGTTATCAGCATTCGAACAAGTATGTTATATAAATTAAATAGTTAATATTGTTATTAGTGAGGTATCAATATGGCAGCAATAGCATCCAGCATACAACCAAAATCTGCGGCTTTAGCAGTGATGGGAGATACACCTAAAGATGTAAAACAAAATGCTGAGAATTCTCATGCAGATGTTAAAGACAGAATCGATCTTTCTAATAGCGAATCAGAGATTGTATTTTCTTTTCCAGAAGATTTTAATTGCCCAATCACCTGTGAAGTAATGATTGATCCGGTCATTACAGCAGATGGTCATACTTATGAAAGAAAAGCGATTGAGGATTGGTTCTCTAGGCAAAAAAATGGGACAGTTACTAATCCAATGACAAATGAACCTCTAGAAAATGCAAAATTAATACCTAATATTGCTTTAAGATCCGTCATAGAACACTACAAAAAGGTTAACCCTATCTTTGAAAAGGCCATGTGCAACAAACAAATCATTAGCGATGCTCAATTAGCTAAAATATTAAATGAAAGAGAACAGATTTTTGCCAAACATACTTCACTAGAAGCTGCCGTAGCGGAGATCAAAAGGGAAAGAGAAACCTTAATTTTAAAGCTTCGAAAGCAAGATGAAGAGACCTTAAGAAAAGAGAAAGAGTTGTTGGCTGCAAAAAGTGTCATGGCAGAAAAAATTGATTTAGATCGGTTTATTGACGAAATGGCAAACATTGTGAGAGAAACTACATCTCGCCCAGAAGCTGCAGATAGATTTTATCAGCTTGGGATAGCTTACTCTAAATATCAGGATAAAAAATTAGCCATTAAAAGCTTTGATTTGGCATTTAGCTATGGAAATGTGGATGCACTCTATATGCTTGGCGTTTGTTATGACAATAATAAAGAAATAGCAAATTCCAAGTTAGCGCATAATTACTATTCCCAAGCTGCAACAAAACGACACCCTCTGGGTTTATTTATCATGGGGCTGCATTACGAAATGGGTAACAACGGTAAAAAAGATTTAAATGAGGCTTATGCGAGCTATACTTTAGCATTAGAAGCCGTCTGTGATGATAAACACCCAAGTGAATATTGTAGAAAAAACAAGAGCTTCTTTACTGCTGCGATTCGTCATCGCATTGGTTTTTGTTACCAAAATGGAGTTGGCGTTGCTAAAGATGACATGGTAGCTCAAGGCTATTATGAAGCAGCTTTACTAGAAGGCGGGGCTGATGTTCAAAACCAATCACAATTAATTCTGCTTTTTAATGGTCAATTAAATCAAACGGATTATCGCTCATCTTCAGAACCAAAAGCTACAGTTTTAGCAAATGGAAATGGTGGAATATGCCGGATCTTCTTCTACAAACGGCAAAAGCAATCATGAGGATGTTAAAAAACTCGCAGACTCGGCAAATCAAAAAAGTCATGTTGCACCTATTTTATATAACAGGCTGCTAGCAGCTTCGGGTTCTGCTACTGCAGGAGTAATGGCTACACCTGCACCTGCAGCCGCCACAAGTGGCTATGGTAATAGATCCATTAACGCGGGCCCGGCAGCTTCGGTGTCGTCTCCCTATTCAAAAGCCAACACGTAAGTAGAATAGTTATAAATGATAATTATCTAACCTATGTGCAGATGCCCTGACGTTTAAATTGAAAAACATTATTTGTTTTGGGTTTGTTAAAAAATACCTCTAAATTATTTGAGACAGAACTGCCCAGATTGTTTTCAGAATCCTCAATATAAGATAATAAACTACTTTGTTTGTTGATGCGTCTATTATATTCAGAAACCAACCAATAAATATGTTGCGCAAAAAAATCTAAAAAGTCAGCTTGAGTGAATCGATTAGCAAGCACTTCATTAGGAAGACAACGGTCAATAATACAATAATAAACGAAAATAAGGGCGTCAATGAAATCTTCCATAACAGCTAAACCTAATGGGTAAGGGTAGAGATCTAAAGTTCGATGTATGCTATTTAATATGATATCGATAAGTTCATGAGAATCCGGATATTCAGGAAGAATATTATTTTCTGTTAAATCCGGGATGGGGCAAAAAAACAACGCTATCGAAAAATATATCATAGCATGATCAGAACCTTTATTTAAATCTGGAGCTATTAATAAATCTTGTGAGTCCATTTCATATAATAAACCAAGGCTATTATAAAGATCGCCTAGGATTTGGCATGCCGCTTTCGGTGTGGCAGAGAATGCATGTGAAAGTGAGATACGATAGCGCGACAAAGCCAGATTGAAATCTTGGCTTGCTGTAGCTAGAGCAAGCATTTGATGTGCAAATGCAAGCGTTATGATAATTTCATCTTCTTCTTTTGGGAGTTTTGAAAGGGTTTCTAAAGCCAGGTTAATATAATAAATAGGTTTTTTTATATTAAGAGAGTCACAAGTTTCTTCTGAAATAAGTTGGTTGACTACAAGATCGGCTATTGAAAGTGCTGTTTGTGCAATTAACAATCTGTCTAAGTTCGATGTAAAATCGATTGCCGAGGATGACGCTGCACTATTTTGTTTACTATTCATAGAATGGAATTGAATATTATTTATAGTATTGGCTTCAAAAAGGTCTAAAATTCTTAAGTAATCATTTAAAGCTTGAGATAAACCATCTTCCATCTCAGAAAGCTCTGCACGTTTGGCATAACTATTGGCCAATAAAGAAAGCCATGCTCCTTTATTCTTTGTGCTGTTATTGAGGGGACGAATCTTTTGGAGGAGTGTAATACTGGAATTTAAATGCATTCTACAGTGTTTGTTTGAAAGAGTATGTTGTTGTGACAAAGTAAAATGAGCTGCAGCCAGGTTAAAAAATTGATCAACATCCGGGGACTCTATTTTATAAAAAAGAGCAACACATTGCTTTGCAGCAGCAATCGATTCCAGCTTTACTGGTTGATTTTTTTTAATTGTATAGTATTGTTCTTGCATTAGGACCTCATTAGGTTTAAACTGCCTCCCCCATAACTTATCGCCTATCATACGGGGTCTACATGCCAACAGCAACCTTAGGGAAGCTATTAAAAAAAACCGAGCGAGCCTTTTTGAAGGCCAAGCTTTATTTTGGTCATGGCACCAATAACGCCTGGGACGAGGCTGTGGCAGTCGCTTTGGCTGTGCTTAATCTCCCAGCCGATGTAGATGCTAGCGTCACTTCTCGAATTTTAACGCCCCTAGAAATAGAAAAATGGGAAGGAATAGTTAAACGTCGAATAGAAGAACGCATTCCATTAGCATATATAAGTCAGCAAGCTTGGTTTTCCGGGCTGAAATTTTATGTTGATGAACGCGTCATTATCCCTCGTTCGCCGCTTGGTGAGCTCATTGGAAAGCAATTTTTGCCCTGGTGGCCTAAAGATAAGCCCGTCCACCGAATTTTGGATCTATGCACCGGTAGTGCCTGTATTGCCATTGCTTGTGCCTACGCCTTCCCCAAAGCCCAAATAGATGCCATTGATATATCTGAAGAGGCATTGCAAGTTGCAAAACGAAATGTAAAAGACCATCGGCTTTTGGATCGCGTACACTTATTAAAATCTGATTTATTTGAGGCTTGCTCTTCGCAACGCTATGACATTATTATAAGTAACCCGCCCTATGTAAGTCTTGCAGAAATGAAGAGTTTGCCAGCTGAATACCAATGGGAGCCTAGACTTGCCCTTGAAGCAGAACAGGATGGGTTATCAATCGTTCATCGGATATTGCAAGAAGCTCCTCAATATTTAGATAAAAATGGGATATTAGTTGTTGAACTCGGGAATAGTGAACAGGCCCTCAAAAAGGCATATCCGGATATTCCTTTTATCTGGTTGGAATTTGAAAGAGGCGGGCAAGGGGTTTTTCTATTAAGAGCGAAAGATGGGGTCAAAGCCGGACAATAGACAAATCTTAGTGAAATAATAATATTTTGAACATAAAGATTTGTCTATTGTCCGGCTTTGACCCCAAGTTGAGGTTAAGAAATGTTTACAAAGATATTAACGATAATTGGAATTGCATTATTGATGTGGATGCTCTATCGAGGTATTAAGGGCAATCCAGAAGCGTTTTCTCGTGTAAATTTGAGTAAAAGTTTTACAACAATAGGCATGTTGGCTTTAGGATTAATAGCAGTTGTATCGCTGGCAGTCATGTTTTTGAAAAGATAAATATGCAAAGAGTATAGAAAAGAGAGACGCTCGCAGGGGTAGAATAATGGGAGTATTAAAATGGTTAAAAAAATCAAAAGTAGTCAAGACATGAAAGATATCAAAAATATTAAAGCGCTAAAAAAAACTAAGCAAGAGGTATCCCTATCAACCTTAAAGAAGAAGAAACAAACAGTTAAGTCAGATATCCTAAAAACGGACGCAGCTAAGAAAGCATCTAAAAAAATATCAGAAACAAAACTTAATAAGAGTTCTGTGCCAACTCCCAAACGCAATAAAGATAAAACCTATGATATCGCTATTTTAGGTGCGACCGGAGCGGTGGGAGAAGCGATGCTTTCAATTTTGGAAGAAAGAGATTTTCCAGTTAATAGACTTTATCCACTGGCTTCCGAGCGTTCTGCGGGTGAAACTGTGGTTTTTAAAAACAAGAATTTGATGGTTCTAGATGCAGCAGAGTTTGATTTTGCGAATGTGGATATTGCTTTGTTTTCAGCGGGTGCAGAAGTTTCAGCAATGTATGCCCCTAAAGCGACTCGTGAAGGATGCATCGTAATCGATAATACCTCGAAATATAGACTCGATCCAGATGTACCCTTAGTTATCCCGGAAGTGAATGCCAATCGCATAGCCGATTATACAAAAACATACATTATTGCCAATCCAAATTGTTCTACTATCCAAATGTTAGTGGCTTTAAAACCCATTTATGATGCGGTTGGTATATCACGTATTAATGTGGTAACCTACCAATCTGTTTCTGGCACAGGGAAAGATGCGATTACAGAATTAGCCAATCAAACGGCGGAATTATTAAACGGACAACCTGCCACTGTTGAAATTTATTCTAAACAAATTGCATTTAACGTATTGCCCCATATTGGATTTTTTCAAGAAAGTGGTTATACTCAAGAAGAAATGAAAATGCACTGGGAAACCCAGAAGATTTTTGAAGATAACACTATTAACGTGAATGCAACAGCGGTACGTGTGCCTGTTTTCTATGGGCATTCTGAAGCCATCCATTTAGAAACCCGTGATAAAATGACGTTATCTGAAGTTCGGAAATTATTATTGAATGCACCAGGGGTTATTCTAATGGATGATCCTAAAGCTTTGGCCTATCCTACTCCTATTCCAGAAGCTTCGGGTACTGATGCGGTGTATGTAGGCCGTGTGCGTGAAGATTTTTCTCATCCGTTGGGCCTTAATCTTTGGGTGGTGTCTGATAATATTCGTAAAGGAGCTGCTTTAAATGCAATACAAATTGCTGAGATTCTTATTGCTGAATATATTTAAGAAGTTTTATCTTTAACATGTAATAATAAAATGAGGTGTTGGTGAAGAGAATGAAGAAAATGATGAGTGGAACAAAAATGACTAGTAATCATTGTGTGCATAGGATGTCTAAGTGGATGCTTATTATCATCCTAAGTTTTTTGCCATCGCAACTATTTGCATTAGGGGCTTTATCTGTCCCTCAATATGATTTTGCTTTTTCCACACAAAATCTTGAAGAAGAACATCTTGTGTTGGATAGTCAATTATTTCAAAGTGAACTTGAATCAAGCAGGGAAGAAAAAATAGCGGAAGAAAATAGTGGGGAAAAGATGCAGGATGCTTCATCCATTGAAGCAAAACGTCTCTCTGAAAAGAATACAAAGGCTCCCATCTCGGCCAATGATTTTCTATCTCGTGGTAAAATGGCTTTTTTAGCAACAGTTGAAACAATTTTGGGAAAATCTAATTCTAAAGATCGTGTTGAAGATTATTTATTAATGGCAATTGTTGTAACCGGTGTGATATTATTTTGTGTTTTGTTCACATTAGTATTTCGTTTCTTTATTAAAAAGAAAAGTTCAAAAAATACTTTTCCAAGAAAAAATTTTCAAAAAAATATCCATAAAGAGCCCATATTGAATGCCTCTTATACTGCACATTCTCTAAGTGCGGAGGCTATGCATGCTGAAGCTATAGATTTGCCTGTCTTCTTTGGAATACCCAATCCAGATGCTATAGAATTCAGAGAAGCACAGGAAACTCGAGGCAACAAAGAAACTCAAGTTATGGGTAAGATGATAGCTAAGCTTGAAGAAACAAAAATGGAAGAGTTACTACAACAATCTCAAGATCTTGGGCAAAATCATGAAGATCAAGAGCTAAATCATGAACAAGATTGGGAAGACACCGCGATTCGAGATTTTAATCAGCGATTTGGTAGATCAATGGGTCCGATATTCCAAAATCAGATCAGTGATCCTATTGATCAGATAGATACTATAAGACCTGCAGATACAATAGGATCAATAGATTCAACGCCTATGAAAAGTGAGATGTCATTAAAGTTAGCATTGGCGCAAACCTATTTAGAGCTAGATGATAAGGAAAATGCCAAACTATTATTAGAAGAAATTTTGTTGAATGGAAATGATCAGGAAAAAGATTTAGCGGATCAATTGTTTGTCAGGCTATAATTTCACGACTATAAATTCAATGAAAAGAATAGCATTAGGTCTTGAGTATGATGGTAGCCGTTTTCATGGTTGGCAAAGCCAGTGCCAGTCTAATGCCCCTACTATCCAAGAAACGCTTGAAAAGGCTTTAAGCCAGGTTGCTGCACATCCCATTACAATTACGACTGCTGGCAGAACAGATGCAGGGGTGCACGCGACGGCTCAAGTGGTTCATTTTGATTCCAGCGCAGTACGTACTAATCGAGCTTGGGTCCTGGGCACTAATACCCTATTGAACCCTGATATTCGGGTTCTCTGGACAAAAGAAGTTCCTACCACCTTTGATGCTCGACGCTCTGCTATTCTACGTCGTTATCGTTATCTGCTGTATAACCATCCCATTAGACCAAGTTTGCTGAAAGGGCAGGTAGGCTGGTATTATAAGAAACTTAATAGTGAAGCAATGCAAGAGGCTTCGCAATATTGGCTAGGGGAGCAAGACTTTTCATCTTTTCGGGCATCGAGTTGCCAAGCTAAAACACCCAATCGCTGCTTGAGAGAGATAAAAGTAAGAGTAATAGACGATCTATTCATTATTGATGTGGCTGCCAATGCCTTTTTACATCATATGGTTAGAAATATGGTCGGTAGTCTAATCATGGTGGGTTCAGGCATGAAGCCACCCATTTGGGCAAAAGAAATTTTACTTGCACGAGATCGAAGACAAGCAGGATACACTGCTCCACCCAATGGTTTATATTTAGTGGCAGTAGAATATCCTGAAGAATTCGATTTGCCAAAAGCGAATCAATTAGGCCTAGGTCCATGGTTTATTCAGGGTTGTTGATATTTCTGCTCCAGCCTAGCGAAATCTCAATAGGGCCTTTAATGTCATGAAAAAATATTGCTAAGAGGAAATATAACTGGTATGAGTTGGCTTTCAAAACTTTTTCCATCCAAAATTAGGTCTTCAACCAAAAGAAGGGATATCCCAGAAGGGCTTTGGATCAAATGCCCTGAATGTTCTGCCTTTTTATTTCGTTCAGAACTTGAACGAAATTTAGAAGTTTGTCCTAAATGTAATTTTCATATGCGCATTTCTGCTCGTAAGCGTTTGGATTTCTTTCTAGATACTAATGCAAGGGAGGAATTAGCTACTGAGGTTGTTCCTGAGGATAGACTCAAATTTCGGGATACCAAAAAATATAAAGATAGATTAGCAGCTGCCCAACGAGATACCGGAGAAAAGGATGCCTTGATAGTCATGAAGGGCAAGTTAAAAGATGCGGAGCTGATCGTTTGTGTATTTGAATTTGCTTTTATTGGTGGTTCTATGGGGGCTGTGGTGGGGGAGCGGTTTGTTCAAGCTGTGAACGCATGTATTGCCCATAAAATTCCATTAGTGTGTTTTGCTTGTAGTGGTGGGGCCAGGATGCAGGAATCCTTAATATCTTTGATGCAAATGGCCAAGACCAGTGCGGCGCTTGGAAAAATGGCAGAGTATGGTTTGCCTTATATTTCTGTGATGGTAGATCCCTGTACAGGTGGGGTATCAGCGAGTCTTGCTATGTTGGGGGATTTGAATATTGCTGAACCACGAGCTTTAATTGGATTTGCAGGGCCAAAAGTTATTGAACAGACCGTTCGTGAGGTTTTACCAGTAGGATTTCAGCGCAGTGAATTTTTATTAGAGAAAGGTGCCCTTGATATGATTATTGATCGACGAGAGATGAGAGACCGTATTGCAGGGTTATTGGCAAAACTGACTCATCACTGAAGAGGTACATTGCTTAAGGAAAACAGTATGGATGCACAAAGCATAACACATAATACGAATTGGGTCGATTGTGGCATATTAATCCTGATCGGCCTTTCAGTTTTAGTGAGTCTTTGGCGTGGTTTTATTCGCGAAGCAATGTCATTAATTATTTGGGTTGCTGCCATTACGCTTGCAGTGTACTTTTTTGTTCCTTTATCTGAACTCTTATTTTCTAGCATTTCAATTATTGCATTACGAGTCATGTTATCTTTTGTCTTGATACTCCTCGCTGTTCTGATAACCGGCGGAATTTTTAGTTTTTTAATTGGGCGCTTAATAAAATTTACAGGTTTTGGCACGACGGATCGTCTTATTGGGGTATTGTTTGGTTTAGGAAGAGGGGCCATTGTAATTGCCCTTGCCGTTATGTTTCTAAGCCCAACACCCCTTGCAAAAGATAAACAATGGCAACAATCCATGCTAATCCCACACTTTCAACCTCTGGCAGAACCACTGGCACATTGGCTTGGTGACTTCTCTACTTGGATACGCGACAACATTCCAGAAGACTTAATCAAAAAGCTGCAATCGAGTTTTTGATCCCTGCAAGATTCCGATTGCTTTTGGCAGCAGTCATGACTGCCTTGAGTAGAGTAGTATTTACGGATACATTGTATTCCTCTAGTTTATTTGCTTTTGCTCTTCCATAGCCCATAATCATTTTCTATGTAATAATGACAAAATATAAACAACAGAATAGAAAAGTTAACTGACAAAAACTAGTTTATGATAATATAAACTATTTAATAGGGGTAAAAATGAAATTACATGCTACAGCACGCTTACATTTCGATCTTTTGCTTGAATATTATGAAGTAGAAAAAAGGGTAGATCTGATTCAAATTATTCATGATCTTTTAAAAAGTGAAGATACCATCCTTGAAAATACCTTTAATTTGATTAATAAAAAAGCCAGTGAAATTTTGAATCACAAAATAGCCGCTGCAGGAACAGCTGTTGAAAATAATAAAAATGATTACCATTACCTGCTTTTGCTTGGATTTTGTTATAAATATGGTTTGGGAACTGAGCAAAATAATAAACTCTGTTTTGAGGCTTTTAAAACCGCGCATGAAAGTAATCTTATGTTAGCCACCGTATTTTTGGGTGCATGCTATGTGTCTGGAGTAGGTGTTAAAAAGGATGTAAAAAAAGCGGAAGAATATATTCGCTTGGCTGCAAATCAGGGAATACATATTGCTAAAATATTTGCGCTTCAATATGAGGATGCAGCTTCTGGACAGAGTATAGAAATTCTAAAATCCATTCACGAAGAAAATATATCCCCTATTGCAAGTGTTTTATATGTTCGTGAGAAAAGTCTGCATATTGCCTTAATGATTCAAAACGCCGAAGATGAAAATGCACCAGTGATTATCGAAAATAAAAAGAAATTGAGCGATTTATTGAAGCCCTTGTTAGAAAAGAGAAATAAATATGCTTATGATTGTGCTGGAATTATTTCTGAAATGATTACAGGAAATATAAATGAGGCAATCGAATATTGGGAGCGTGCCCGAGCGCTTGAACATGGAGATTCTATCATTAGATTGGCTGAATTAGTCGAACGAAATAGTGTAGACTATGATATGGCAGCAAGATTATATTATAATGCAGTAGCCTATGGGGTTAGTTTCTATATTGAACCACTTCCGAAACTTATAAAATTATTTAAGGAAAAAACTGAACAAACAAAAAAGTGTATGGAAGAAGCTTCCATTGCAGCACATGCAGTGGTAGAAAAACATTCCTATGTATCTCCTCATCAATATTATAACCTTGGATTCTTTTTATACCATGGCATGGGCTGTGAAATTAACTTAGAACGGGCTATACAATACATAACAATAGCAGCGAATCGGCATTATACATTTGCTGAAATGCATTTGGCTTATTGCAATGAATTTGGCATTGGTACTCCAGTTAACTTTCAAGAGGCATATAAATATTATCAATATGGAATTGAGGATGATCTCGATGCTGATGAAGAATATGTGCAATTTGTTCAACAGAAACAATTTAATTACCAATATTTATGGACACCTTTAAGAAATGCAGTTGGGCAATCCTTAAGCTGCATACCTGTGCCTGAAATCTGTACCTTAATTGCAGTATATGCCTATGATTGGGCTGCTTTAGTAAAACGAGCGGCAGAGGATGCTAAGCTAGAAATAAGAAAATGCTTTCCTAATGCTTTGGTAACTTCAGTTACAGAAACCGCAGCTCAGCAAAAGGAATCTATAGAGGATAAATTAAGCAATATTATTGCCGAATATGGTTGTTTCTCTGCTGATAATGATCTGCAAGAAATAAAATCGCATATATTATTTGAATATCATCCAAGACCAAAAATTATGCCGAGCGCAGCGCTAGTTGAGGAAATAGCGCCTGATACCCAAACACCTGATACCCAAATACAAGTGGCGAATGCAAATATCATAAAAGCCTAGCCCGGATTCTGACTGCTGTATTTCCTAAAACATCTTGAATAAATAAACTTTTATCTACAAATTCATGACCGCCTTCAATTACTTTTTGAAAATCACTTAAACCGACTGGTAATTTCATGAGATTCCTTTTTATGATAAATTTATGATTAAACCAAGTCAAAATCCATGTTTACTGACGACTAATCAAATTTTCCTGATTTATCCTGCAGCGGAGATATTTCTTCATCCATCTCATCATCAGAAACCTCTTCAGGCTCTTCGGCCATCATATCAGTTTCACCATCTAGCACACTATTGGCTTTTTTGCTGTCTAAGGCTTTTTCCCACTTAGAAATCACAATAGTGGCAACGCCATTTCCAATTAAATTGGTGACTGAACGAATTTCAGACATGAAAATATCCACGCCCAAGAGCAGGGTTAGACCCGCTAAGGGAAGTGTTTCGATAGTAGAAAGTGTAGAAGCAAGGGTAACGAATCCACCTCCGGGCACTGCTGCAGCACCTTTAGAGGTTAGCATGAGTATGCCCAATAACGACAGCTGTTCTTGTAATGACAAAGGTGTATTAGTGGCTTGGGCAATGAAAATAGCGGCCATGGTCAGATAAATAGAAGTTCCATCCAGATTAAATGAATAACCTGTGGGGATAACCAAACCTACGACTGGTTGTGCGCAGCCTAAATTTTCTAATTTGGTGATCATACGAGGCAAGGCAGTTTCAGAAGAGGACGTTCCTAGTACGATAAAAATTTCTTCTTTGATATATTTTAAAAATTTCCAAAGACTAAAGCCAACATATCTCATGATGGGCCCCAAAACGAGGGTAATGAATAATATACAAGTTATCAATACTCCAATCATTAATTTTCCAAGCGGGAGTAAAGTACTAAAACCATATTGTCCAATACTAAAAGCCATTGCACCAAAGGCTCCTATCGGGGCAACTTTCATGACAATCCCAATCACACCAAAAAGAACATGGGAAAGTTGATCCAAAATTTTAATAAGAACTTTACCTTTATCACCAAAATGTGATAATGCCACACCGAAAAGAACAGAGAATAATAATACTTGGAGAATCTCGCCTTTAGCAAAGGCATCTACTACCGTTAGTGGAATAATATTCATGAGGAAATCAACGGTTGTGTGTGATTGGGTTGAAATAGCATAGCCAGAAAGAGCAGCGCTATCTAGGGTAGAGACATCTGCATTCATCCCAGCGCCTGGTTGATAAATATTCGCAACCACAATTCCTATAATCAAAGCTAAACTAGAGACAATTTCAAAATACAAGAGTGCCTTAAAACCGACTCTGCCCACTTCACGCATATCGCCCATCTTGGCAATACCGACAACAATGGTGCAGAAGATAATAGGAGCCACCATCATTTTAATAAGACGAATAAAAGCATCACCCAAAGGTTTAAGACTCGTCGCCGTTTCTGGATAGAAATGGCCAAGGAACACACCCAGTGCAATGCCACAGAGCACTTGGAAATAGAGTTTTGTATAAAATGGACGTTTCATTTAGTCAATCACCTAGATTTGGTTTTAACTCAAGTATATCATTTTAGACTATATATTAGTTTGGCACTATAGGTATAGGAAGATATCTTGCATATTGAGTTAGTTAATGAATAGTTTTAATTGACATTTAAATTGCTAAAGTTTATGGCTAGCATTTTTCATATTATTTTATTTTTTTCTTAAATAAACGCTGCTTTTCTTTTTGCCAATCCCGATCTTTTTCAGAGTCTCTTTTATCATGAAGTTTTTTACCTCTTGCTAAAGCAATTTCAATCTTAGCTCGACCTTCCTTCCAATAAATAGATAATGGGATTAAGGTGTAACCTTTTCTTTCTGTAAGACCAATGAGGGAATTAATTTCTTTTTTGTGTAGGAGTAATTTGCGCGTCCGGGTAGGATCCGGATTAACATGGGTAGAGGCAGAAAGTAGTGGGTTAATTTGTGAGCCAATAATAAAGGCTTCACCTTTCTTGATAAGCACATAGCTTTCGGCGATTTGAGCTTTTCCAGCACGCAGACTTTTTAACTCCCAACCTTGCAAAACCACCCCTGCCTCGAATCGCTTTTCGAAGTAGTAGTCGTGATGGGCTTTGCGATTAAGAGCAATCGTTTTGGTTGCCGCGTTATCTTGTTGCTTAGAATCTTTTGCTTTCTTCATAGTGTTAGCATTGTAATCTAAATTATAGAATGAAAACATAGGCTGTTTTTTTATATAGCACTTTTTGAATTTGAATGATGAGTTTATATTGATATTATGTAAGTTCTTACAATTTATATTCAATATAATACCTATATGATAAAAAAGTGCTTTAAAATGGATTAAAAATAGACTATAATTAAGACTAGATTTTAGACCATAATTAAGGTAACTCATATGGAAACCATACACGCAAATTTAACAACGAGTATTTCTGAGTTTAAGAAAAATCCCAGCGCTCTACTTGCAGAGGCGGATGGTGAAACAATTGCTCTGTTAAATCATAATATCCCTATGGCATATATTGTCCCAGCTAAGGCTTATGAGAGTATGCTTGAGGCAGTTGAAAACTTAGAATTGCTCAAGCTCGCAAAATCTAGAATTAAGGAAAAGCATAAGGCGATTAAGGTGAAACTTGAAGATTTATGAGCTTGAATTTGTTCCTTTGGCTTTGAAAGAATGGAAAAAATTAGGTGCCTCCTTAAAAAAACAATTTAAGAATAAGCTTTCAGAACGAATACAGAATCCTCACGTTCCAAAAGATCGGCTGAGTGGTGGTATGAATTTGTATAAAATAAAACTGAGAGCCTCTGGCTATCGTTTAGTTTATGAGGTTGATGATAGTAAAATAACTATATTGGTGTTGTCAGTGGGTAAACGTGAACGCAGTGAAGTCTATAAAAATGCTTTGGAGAGATATTCGAATTAGATACATTTTAGTTACATTTCATTTAAATATTGGTGTAATATCGGATACCAAACAAAGAAATAAGGGACGGTCATGACCATTGTCAAGAAAACAGCTGAAGTACTATATGCTCCTGCAGATATGTATGAGTTAGTAAATGATATTGAACGTTATCCTGAATTTTTACCTGGATGTCACGCCGCTACTATATTAAGCCGTGATTTAGATGAAGTACGCGCGAAAATTCATTTATCCAAAGGGGGAATACAACATTCTTTTAGTACAGTGAATCGATTACAACTTAATAAAATGATTGAAGTACGCTTGCTGGAAGGTCCATTTAAACATCTAGAAGGTTTTTGGCGTTTTGATGAATCAGACAAAGGTGGCTGTCTATTAAGTTTTGATTTAGAATTTATTTTTTCAAATCGAATTTTAGATATGACTGCTGGCCCGATATTAAAAAATCTTACGGATACCTTTATTGATGCTTTTTGTTTGCGAGCAGAAGCCTTATATGGAAAGAAACGAAATTAATATCGAAGTGGCGTTTGCAGGAGAAAAATCTCAAATAATAATCCCCCTTCTAATGAAACCTGGGAGTCAGCTCCAGGATGCTATCGTTCAATCGGCTATCATAGAAAAATATCCAGAATTAGGTTTTGATCTTTCATTAATAAAATATCAAGTGGGTATTTTTGGTGAGCTTAAATCACTCGATACATTATTAAATGATGGCGATCGGGTTGAAATCTACAGAAAATTAAAAATTGATCCGAAAGAAGCCAGAAGAGCACGGGCTAAGAAAGAAAGAGCTTTACAAAAAAAGTTTAAATCTGAATTAAAGAATAAAAAAAACCTATGAGGGAGTTTTTTTTGAAGATGAAGAAGAGCTGGAAGAGAAGTCAATATTAGGCTCTGAATTAGGTTCTATTTATTCTCAGCCAATTATTCTCAGCCAATTATTCCCAGCCAACAACACGATCATTTTTGAAAAACACCGTATAGCGCCTTTCAATTTGCTGACCACCCATTCCTGGCTTAAAGAAATAATAATAATCCCAGCGATTGGTATTAATAGTATGGGCTAGGGCAGGGGTGCCCAGAATTTCTTGTACCTGGCTTTTGCTCATTCCGCGCTTAATGCAACCAACCATTTCTTCACTTAAAATGTTGCCCTGTTGAACATCCATTCGATAAATTCTTGGAGGAAAGGTGCATGCACAAAGACCTAGGCAAGTGAGCGCCAAAGTAGTTAAGATAAGCGTTCTAAGCTGCGACATTATTGAGTTAATCCTCTAAATCTCATTTCATATGGGTCAATATGGCCATTATAAACGAATTTTTAGTAAGGGACTACCTTAAATTTTTCCTAGTTTGTTATATGTTAAAAAGGAGACATTATTTTGCAAAATAAGGACTTAAAAAAGGCTGGTTTAAAAATTACAGGCCCTCGTGTGAAGATCCTCCATATTCTTGAAAGCTCAGCATCGCGTCATTGGTCGGCTGAGGATATTTATAAAACCTTGCTGGATATGGGTGAAGATGTTGGTTTAGCTACTGTCTATCGTGTATTGACACAGTTCGAATCAGCTGGCTTAGTCATTCGTCACCGTTTTGAAGGTGGCTTAGCCGTTTTTGAATTAGATGATGGTCAACATCACGATCATCTAGTTTGTATAAAATGTGGCAAAGTGCAAGAATTTGTAGATTCCACTATTGAAGAGCGCCAATTAGCCATTGCAAAAAAAATGAAATTTCAAATGACAAATCATAATCTCTATATTTTCGGAATTTGTGAAAATTGTAATAATGAATAATAAATTACCACTAACTCTAATTTAGCTCTAGTAAATGTGTATAGCCAAGTAATTTGTTTATTTTATAAAGAATACATAGGAACCAACCCCATAAATCATCATCAAAAATAATATTAATATTATGTTGAATTAGATAAATCATAAAAAATTAGTAACAAAGTAAAAGGTGGTGTGTATGTCAACCTATCCTCGTGCGGTAACTAATGAACAAACTGCACAAAAGATTCTTGATATGGGAGAATTGTTTTCTGCTTCAATGCATATGGCTGGTAGTGGAGATATAGAAGCCTGGGGGAGTAGATTTGAGAACGAGCTCCATATGGAGGACATTAGAAACTTCTCAGATCAACTACAGCCCTTGTTAAAAGTTCCGGATATGGATATTCCTCAAAAACCAGAATGGCTTGTGGGGGATCCGGGAAGAATACCCAAAGCACAAAAAGAGGCTTGGATTGAAGAAAAAAGAGAGGAATGGGCAAAATATGAACGAGAAATGGATGAGTATAATAAAAAAATGGCATTATTTGATAATTATCAACAAGCAGTTGTACGTTTGCTAACGAATAATAACAAAGATAAATTATTGAAGTTTTTAAAGGAAAATCCTGAAATTTCAATATTTCTAGAAAAAAATATAGATTCGTTGAGAATCGCTGCGGAGAGCTTTGAAAATAGCTTGCAACGGCGAGAAACAAGTGCAGCAAGAAAAAAACGAAAGAAAAGTGAATTGAGTGAGGCTAAGGCTTTATTAGATGATATTCAATCTAAACAATTTAATGCAGAAAGGGAGATTAAGCTTCAATCTGGTGAGGAGGGAAGTCTTATTCCTCGTTCACCAACTTCGAAAAATGAGGTGGAGGTACAGCCATATACAATAGCTCAGCAACAAGCTGCACAAGCTAAATTAGAGGCTGCGCGAAAAAGGGTTATTGAAGGTAGACCAGACGATCGTGTTGGTGCCATAAAAGTTCCAAAAGATAAACAGCCAACCGCTGCAATCCCAGCTGCGGCAGCCGTCATACCCCCTGAGGCGGCAGTAAAGGTTCCACCGCCTGTAGAAAAGACGAAAAATGAGTATGAATTCTCTAATCAATTTCAACCCTTTTCATTTTCATCAGAATCTGCCCCTGCTCCAGCCATTCCAAATCTTATGGAATTAGATGTGGTCGGTCTATTTAATCAGCCTAGTACGGAGCTACGTAAAAGTATTTTAGACCAAGCTGGCGGAAAGACTGAAGTTAGTTTATGGCTAAAAAATGAAGCATTAAAATCACCAGAAAATGCAAATACAATATTTCGTTCTGCTACTATCACCAACTACCTTGAACCCAAAGATATGTTTGAAATTGCTTATCACTACAGGAGGACACTGGGGTTTCCTGGGAGTGATATTAGTACGGAAAATACCATCATTAACAATAATTATAAAAATGCTTTGTCTGCTGCGGTAAAAAGTTCACAGGACATTGCTTTGCGTGTTATTGCTTCTCAAAATCTGGTTGCTAAAATTCCTATCGCAGAATGGTCTTCGATCATCAATAATTATAGTATGATTAATAATCAGTTTATTAATAATATATTTAAACTTCCGGACTATCAGCATCTTCCTGGTTTTATAGCCTCATTGGGAATAAAGCCTAATGTGGCTCCAGCACCTGATGACTTGCAAAGACAACAAGAATTAAACCCTATAAAAATAGGACAATCCCCTAGAGAAATACTATTAGGGAATCCTGATACACTTAAGAAACATATAGAGGAGGCAATTAATAAACATCCCTATGGTCCGGTAGCAGGAGCAAAATATGTGAGTCAATATTTTACTTGGCATGCAACAGCTGATGGAGTTGGGCTTGGACAAGTATTTGTTTCTGAGGCTTTTAAATATATTCAAAAAGATGGAATGGAAGAGATACATAAAAGATATGGGGCGACACCCTATACCGCTTTGAATATAGGCAGCCAAACGGCAGCGCGTAATTATTCTGCAATGCTCGTAAAATTTGGCATTATAAAGTTACCTGAACCCAAAAAATCCGCACAGGCAGAGCAATCACCAGAAGCGTCCAAATCTAGTCAAGAAATACCTACTGGGAAACAAGAATTAAAACGGGATCATGAGTATATTAATTCAGAGTTTTTGAAACAAGCTAGTGCAGAGGCACAAGCGAAGCAACAGCCCATTTTGACGTCTTATAATTCTATTAATTCATCTAAGTCTGCTCCAAAGGCTGAGCATCAAGCACCAAAAGTAATTAAACGAGAATATCTGGAACCTATTATGGCAGCATTAAACATCGAAGGACTTAAGAATGTAGATAATCTAGGAAAACTGACACCAGAATATGGGCTAGTGGAATTTGCAAAATCAAATAGACCTATTATGCCAGAACAAAATCTAAAATTAATTTTAGGACTGCTGGAAGCGCAAAGAAAGAGAGGAGATCTTTCTGAAGATGCAGAAAGAGCATTGAAAAATCTTGATGATTGGGTAACAAACAAAACTTCAATGCCGCCAAAAGTAATTAAACGAGAATATCTGGAACCTATTATGGCAGCATTAAACATCGAAGGACTTAAGAATGTAGATAATCTAGGAAAACTGACACCAGAATATGGGCTAGTGGAATTTGCAAAATCAAATAATCCTATTATGCCAGAACAAAATCTAAAATTAATTTTAGGACTATTGGAAGCGCAAAGAAAGAGAGGAGATCTTTCTGAAGAAGCAGAAAGTGCATTGAAAAATCTTAATGACTGGGTAACTAACAAAACTTCAACGCCGCCGAACGAAGTACAAAAATCCACATTAAAACGTTAACAATCTGAACCAATTTACTCGCATTGTGGGAAATAACCATTTCCTTATACTTCTTCTAATAATTCCTCTGCATGTGCGATGGTATTTTGCGTAATTTTAGTGCCACCCAATAAACGTGCTATTTCCATGATTTTATCTTGTTTTTCTAGCTTTCTGATATGGGTAATCGTGTTAGTCTGGCTTTGTTGCTTTTCGACGACATAATGCTGTTCTCCTTGGGCTGCAACCTGGGGTAAATGCGTCACACACAAAACTTGGGTCTCCTGCCCTAATTGTCGCAATAATTGTCCCACTATGGCCGCTGTTTTGCCAGAAATACCCACATCTACTTCATCAAAAATCAGTGAAGGTGTAGTTAGTTTTTGTGCGGTGATTACTTGTATCGCAAGACTTAGGCGAGACAATTCGCCACCTGAGGCGATTTTGCGTAAAGGTTGTAAGGGTAAACCTGGATTGGTACTCACTAAGAATTCTATTTCATCCAATCCATCAGCAGAAAATTGACCTTTTGTTTTTTCTGTTATTAGCACCTCGAAACGACCTTTAGGCATTTCCAATTGTTGCATTTTTTCTGTAATTAATTTTGTAAGTTGCCTGCTGGTTTTTTGTCTTAAGGCTGTTAAACGCTTGGCAATGCCAATGTAATTTTTTTCAGCCTCTTTAATTTTTTCAAAAGCCTGACTCAAACTATTCTGTACATGGGTAAGTTTTTCAGCCTCCTCCTTTAGCAGTTTGTAATGTTCCAAAAGATTTTCTGGGCCTACTCGATGTTTGCGAGCCAAACTGTGAATTTGGCTTAAACGTTCTTCAACCGCCTGCAGTCGCTCAGGATTGATAGCAATACTTTCTTTAAAAGTAATTAATTCATGACTGCCTTCTTCAAGATGTATAAGAGCTTGTGAAAGCAATTCCTTGCAATTTTTCAAAGAGGGAGAAGATACTTTTAGAGAGGACAAAATGGAATTAACTTGATTAAGAGAAGCCATTATGGGAGCAGAATTCTCAGCATCCTCATTTTGAAGAATATTAAGAGCATTATCACACTGACTTAACCATTCATCGGCATGATTCAGCCTGCGTTGTTCTTCCTCTAGATTAATCAATTCATTTTCTTGTAAATTTAATTCATCTAATTCTTGGATTTGGTATTGAAGCAAGTTCAATTTGTCCTGCTGACCCTGTAAGCTTAGAAGTTCTTTTTGTACCTTTACATGTTTCTGGTATTCTTGATAGATATGACGCAACTCAGTTAATAGTTCCTGGTGATCTCCATAGGCATCTAAAAGCTTGAGTTGATAATCCGATTTTAATAATGACTGATGTTGGTGTTGTCCATGAATATTAACGAGCAATTCACCCAATTCCTTTAATTGATGAACAGGAACTGCATGGCCATTCATATAAGCTCGGGATTTGCCATCGGCAGAGATCGTGCGACGAATAATGCATTCTTGCTCTTCTGTCGTCTGTATAAATTCTTGTTCTCGTAACCAAACGAGTACATGGGAAAGACGACTGAGGTCATAAATGGCTGTAATTTCTGCCATCGGACACCCCGATCGAACCAGACCACTTTCTGCTCGCTCACCGAGGGTTAATCCTAGGGCATCGATTAAAATAGATTTACCCGCACCCGTTTCGCCGGTAAAGACAGTCATACCTTTATCAAATGAGAGCTCTAATTGCAGCACCACAGCCAAATTTTTAATGGATAAATGGGTTAACATTTTAGCTCCTTATCCTTTCCCCATAATATTCCAACCCAGTTTTTGTCTTAAAACAGCATAATAATCATAATGGGAAGGATGAATTAATATTAAATCTTTCGGATATTTTTCAATATGCACACAATCTCCTACCTGCAAATCAAAATGTAATTGACCATCACAACTTAATTTGGGAGGGGTTTGATTGTTTTCTGAGATTCTTAATTCGATTCTGCTACTCCCCTCAACCACTATGGGGCGACTGGTTAACATATGAGGTAACATGGGGACTAAACTTATGGCTTTTAGAGTGGGGTACAATATGGGGCCACCGCCTGAGAGGGCATAGGCAGTCGAACCTGTTGGGGTGGCAACGATAAAGCCATCCGAGAGCTGTCTTAGCACAAAATCTTCGTTAATATAAACTTCAAATTCAATCATACGAGCTAAACTGCCACCAAAAAGCACAACATCATTCAATGCCTCACCTTGTTGAATGATCTTACCTTCTCTTTCTATTTTCGCAGCCAATAAAAATCGGTGCTCTTTACGGTATTGTCCGTGCAAGATTTCTTTTAGATCTGTTTCAATTTCTTCGGGGAGGATATCGGTTAAAAAACCCAAACGGCCGCGATTGATCCCTAACATGGGAACTTCAAATGGCACAACAGCACGGGCGGCATTTAAAAAACTGCCGTCCCCACCCACAACAACCACAAGTTCACTGTTCTTCCCGAGCAGTTCTCGTCCAATAAGGGGGAATTTTTTCTGCAGATGCCCTGGTAATATCTTGGCAGATTGTTCCTCAATGGAGAGTTGACAACCGAGGTTGGCTAAAAAACTAATGATTTTTTCAAAGGTATCGACAATGGCATGACTATTGTGTTTTGCAAATAATCCAATTTTATTGAAGGTCTGTTCCATGGGGTCTCCAACCTCGTTCTTCATGGCTAGGGCACGTTAAATATTTAAACTGGCCTGGCCAAGTTTAGTTCCCATAGACTATGAATTGCAACTTTGCTGGTATCCTATCTTTGCTGATACCCAACCTATAGTTTCTGACTAACTTTTTCTAAAATTATCATCCTTGGCCTTGATTTAGGTCAACAACATCCCCATTTATGCCTCGTCACTTGAGAAATTTTAGACAATCAACTGTAAGAAGATATTAGACCCAAATTAGGAGACATACGTAATGAGCAACAATCCCAATGAAGAAAATACGATTCAAAAGGACCCAAAGACTGAAAATATGAATACCGAAAATGCAGAAGCTAGTGCGGAAGCTAAAGTATCGGATAACAATACCCGAGCTCCTAATGAAGAAAGCCTATCTCCTCTTAAGGCTTTAGAAGAAGCCAAACAAAAGGCAGAAGAAAATTGGAATTTATTTCTGCGCACACGGGCAGATATGGATAATATTCGGCGTCGCGCGCAATTAGATAATGAAAATGCTAGAAAATTTGCCATTGAAAAATTTGCTCGAGAGCTTTTAGTGGTGATAGATAGTCTAGAGCATGGAATATTAGTGGCAGAAAAAGCCGGTGATGCGGCTTATAAAGAAGGTATGGTCCTCACCTTAAAATTATTCTTAGATATTTTGGAAAAATTTGAGATTAAACGTCTTGATCCTAAAGATGAAGTTTTTGACCCTAGTAAACATGAAGCCATTTCCATGCAAGAAAATAGTGAGCTTGCACCTAATACGGTGGTTGTGGTGGCTCAAGCTGGCTTCATTTTGAATGATCGCGTCTTGAGACCTGCACGGGTTGTCGTTACAAAGGCCCCCGAGGCAGAGTAAGTGTCATGGGGGGTCAAATCCAACCTTTAACAGTCCACTTGGGCCTTGAAACTTTAGAATTTGACCCAATCTAGGTATATAGAATTTTTGGAAAACTTTAAATTGAGCGTAGGTTAACGAACAAAGATATGACAGGGGAGCACGATAAAATGACAATCGCATCAGAACCCATTATTGGTATTGACTTAGGAACGACTAATTCATGTGTTGCTATCATGGAAGGCGGTTCCGTTAGAGTTATTGAAAACAGTGAAGGTGAACGTACCACGCCTTCTATTGTTGCATATACCCAAGATGGCGAAAAATTAGTGGGTAGAACAGCAAAAAATCAAAGTGTTACCAATCCAAAACGCACTCTTTATGCCATCAAGCGGCTTATTGGACGTCGTTTTGATGATCCAGTCGTTAAAAAAGATATGGATATGGTGCCTTATAAAATTATTCGGGCCGATAATGGCGATGCTTGGGTCGAGGTAGATGGTAAGAAATTAGCTCCGCAACAAATTTCCGCGGAAGTGTTAATTAAGATGAAAAAGACTGCAGAAGATTATTTGGGACAGGAAGTGAAGTCTGCAGTTATTACGGTTCCTGCTTATTTCAATGATTCTCAACGTCAAGCCACAAAAGATGCCGGGCGAATTGCAGGTTTAGAAGTTAAACGTATTATTAACGAGCCAACGGCTGCTGCTTTAGCCTATGGTATGGATAAGAAACCAGGGGATTCCACCATCGCTGTCTATGATTTAGGAGGTGGTACTTTTGATATTTCCATTATCGAAATTGCCGATAGTTGATGGTGAACATCAATTTGAAGTATTAGCCACCAATGGTGATACCTTTTTAGGTGGTGAAGACTTTGATATGCGTTTGATTGATTATTTAGTGGATGAATTTAAAAAAGAAACTGGCATTGATTTACAAAAGATCCTATTGCTTTGCAACGTTTGAAAGAAGCTGCAGAAAAAGCAAAAATTGAATTCTCTTCTCGCGAACAAACCGATATTAATTTGCCTTATATTACGGCAGATGCCAGCGGTCCTAAGCATTTGAACATTCGTTTCACACGTGCAAAATTGGAATCCTTAGTGGAAGATTTAATTCAACAGCACCGTTGGACCTTGCAAAACGGCTTTAAAAGATGCTGGTAAATCCATTTCAGATATCAACTGATGTTATCTTGGTGGGTGGACAAACCCGTATGCCTAAAGTTCAAGAAGCGGTTAAAGACTTCTTTGGCAAAGAACCACGTAAAGATGTGAACCCAGATGAAGCTGTTGCAATCGGTGCAGCTATTCAAGGCAGCGTGTATTATCTGGTGAAGTGAAAGATATTTTGTTATTAGACGTAACACCACTTTCCTTAGGGATTGAAACCATGGGTGGTGTGATGACCAAACTCATTGAAAAAAATACCACCATTCCTACCAAAAAAACCCAAGTATTTTCAACCGCTGAAGATAATCAAACCGCGGTTACGGTTCATGTTTTCCAAGGAGAACGTGAACAAGCCTCCGCCAATAAATTTTTAGGTCAATTTGATTTAATCGGATATTCCACCAGCACCTCGCGGTATGCCACAAATTGAAGTGACTTTTGATATTGATGCGAACGGTATTTTAATGTTTCGGCTAAAGATAAAGCTACAGGAAAAGAACAATCGATTGTGATTAAAGCTTCCAGTGGTTTATCGGAAGATGAAATCAAAAAATGGTCAAGATGCAGAAGCGCATGCAGAAGAAGATAAGAAGTTCCATGAATTAGTAACCGCACGTAACCATGCAGATAGCATGATTCATGCTGCTGAAAAATCCATGAAGGAATTTGGCGATAAAGTGTCTGAAGAAGAAAAATCACGCGCTAAGGCTGCTATTGAAGCATTGAAAGAATCCATGAAAGGCAATGATAAAGATGAAATTGAGCGCAGGACAGAAGCTTTGACCGACGTTTCAGGAAAATTAGCTGAACGCATGTATGCTGAAAAAGGAGGTGCTGCAGGCGGGGCCGGTATGGGACCCGATATGGGCGCAACTGGTGGTGCAGATATGGGTTCAAGCTCAAATGCAGGCGATAGTGGTCATGGCAGCCATGAAGGTAAAGAAGAGGTTGTGGATGCTGAATTTGAGGAAGTGAAAGAAAATAAGAAGTAATATAATACTCTTTGTAAATGGGCTTTAAGCTTTAAGCTTAAAGTCCATTTTGCTTTGAGCAGCACAAAATAGGAAGTTAAAGTAGTTATGGCAAAAGAAGATTATTATGAAATTTTAGGCGTTGCTCGTAATGCAAGTGATGCTGAGATAAAAAAAGCCTATCGCAAAATGGCGATGAAGTATCATCCTGATCGAAATGCAGGAGATAAAAAGGCGGAAGAAAAATTTAAGACCATGAGCGAAGCTTATGAAGTTCTGTCCGATAGCCAAAAGCGCGCTGCCTATGATCAATTTGGCCATGCTGGAGTGGACCCTTCTGCCGGCGGAGGTTTTGGCGGAGGGGCTGGTGCTGGTAATTTCGCTGATATCTTCGGGGATATTTTTGGGGATATCTTTGGTGGACGTGCCGGTGGTGGTGGACATGGCCGATCACGCGCAGAGCATGGCGCAGATTTACGTTACAATCTAGAACTTACTTTAGAACAAGCTGTACACGGCGCAACGATACAAATTCGAGTACCTACTTTGGTGACTTGCAATCTTTGTCATGGTGCCGGTACAAAAAGTGGTTCAGCACCCAAAACCTGTCAGACTTGCCAAGGTATTGGTCAAGTTAGGGTACAACAGGGGTTTTTTGCTATTCAGCAGACCTGTCCTGCCTGCCGAGGCTCTGGTCAAGTGATTACCGATCCCTGCACTCAGTGTCGTGGTCATGGACGTGTGCAGGAAACAAAAACTTTATCCGTTCATATACCAGCTGGAGTTGATGAAGGGGATCGAGTTCGTTTAGCGGGTGAAGGAGAAGCCGGAACCAATGGTGGGCCGCCTGGTGATCTCTATGTGCAAGTTCATATTAAAAAACATGCCATTTTTACTCGGGAAGGAATTGATCTGTATTGCGAGGTTCCTATTAGTTTCAGCACAGCTGCTTTAGGTGGTGAATTAGAGGTTCCTACATTAGATGGACGACTTAAATTAAAAATACCAGCCGAAACGCAAACGGGCCGGTTATTTAAACTTCGTGGTAAGGGTGTGACCAACGTAAGACGGCAAGGGCCGGGAGATTTACTTTGCCGAGTCATCATTGAAACACCGATTAACTTAAATAAACGCCAAAAAGAATTATTGGATGAACTCGATAAGAGTATGGTTTCTAATGGTGTTCAACATCATAGTCCAGAGGCCTCTTCCTGGTTTCAACGGGTCAAGCACTTTTTTGATGAAATGAAATCTAAAACCTAAACCTTCGCAGCTTGAAAGGTGATGGGGTAGTAACTGTATCGAGAAATCTAATCATATATAAACAAATATTATTAAATGATCAGATATTTAACGGATAGACAAGGACTTTTATGGGGCATATACTAGGCTTAATACCGAAAGCTCGTCGGGATTTTAAGCTTGCGGACTTGATGTAAGACCTTATAAACATCGTTTTATGGGCTATTGAGGATGAAACAAGAAAAAAATCCGAATAGATTTGTTCAGATTTTTAGGAGCGGTATATGTTGACAGTTGTGATAGAATCTTGATACCTTGCCTCTGCTATTCTTTACCCCAAATGGCCCCATATGGGAGATCTATTTAATTGATTAAAGTCGCAGTCGCTGGTGCTCGTGGACGAGTAGGTCGTTGTGTTGTCGAACTTGTTCAAGAAGATCCTCAAACTGAGTTGATCGCCACAATTTTAAGACCTATAGCTGCTTCAACGAGGGGTAGAATTAATTCTTCTAGTGTTGAGCCAGCAATAGAGAGTTCTTTAGATAGTTCTGTTGCTTTTGGTCTTGCCTCTGTTCAAAATCCTTTTGATGTCTTTGTCGATTTTAGCAATGCCGATTGTTTAGACGAGCATCTGACTATCTGTTGTGAACGCAAACAACGGATGGTTATTGGGGTGACGGGTATAACACAAGATCAAAAAAATCATTTATTAAAGGCATCTAAAATCATCCCGATTGTCTATTCGCCTAATATGAGTATTGGTATTAATGTCTGTTTCAAGTTACTGGAAATTGCTGCAAAAGCTTTAAATGAAAAGGTTGGGGTGGCCATTCATGAAACGCATCGATTAAATAAAAAAGATATGCCTTCTGGAACGGCATTAAAGATGGGTGAAATTATTGCAGAAGCTTGGGGAAAAAATTTGCCTATTCCAGAGATTAATTTTGCATCGAGTCGGGTGGCTGATATTATGGGTGATCATACGGTGCTGTTTGCGCTGCCCGATGAGAGAGTTGAGATTCTGCATAAAGCAGAAAGTCGAATGCTTTTTGCAAGGGGTGCAATACAAGCTGCCAAATGGCTTTTACAAAAACCGCCCGGACTTTATGATATGCAAGATGTTTTGTCAATTAAATGAGGTCGTTTTGCAATAATAGGAATATAGGAGAAATAACAGGTGTTAAGATATTTCTTTCCCGTACAAGAAGATTTTTTTGAGCAATTTCGCAAAATTGCAGTAGAACTGCTGCAGATATCAGAACAATTTCAAACTCTCTTAAGTCATCTAGAAAATTCAAAACATTACGTGGTTGCGATTGAGGAACATGAAGAAAAGGTCAATGCCATCATTAATACAACCCTTGAAAAGTTACATAAAACCTTTATTACACCTTTTGATCGGTATGATATTCATCGTTTCGTTAAAAAATTAGATGATACCGCCGATGCCATCCAACGAACAGCCAAACGCATTCATATTTATAAATTAGAAAAGCTACCCCAAGAAATCCTTTCCATTGCTGAGTTAGCTTTACAATCGGCCAAGGTGCTTCAAACTGCAACAGGGCACTTAAATTCTCTTAAAAATGCTTCTAAAATTTTAGAGCTATGTGATATGGTCAATCGTTATGAAAGAGAGGCTGAAAAGCTATTATTAAGCGGCGTTTCTCGGTTATTTGAAGAAGAAGCTGATATGAGACAATTACTTAAGATCAAAGAAATTTATGAATACTCTAAATCGATTCTCAATGGATGCCAAACAGTTTCCAATATTATTAAGGATATTGTGTTGGAGTATTCCTAAATGGATTACAGTTTTACATTTATTGTCATTATTATTGGTTTAGCATTAATTTTTGATTTTTTAAATGGTTTTCATGATTCAGCTAATTCCATTGCAACGGTTGTTTCTACTCGAGTTTTAAAACCGCACTGGGCAGTTGTTTGGGCAGCCTCTTTTAATTTTATTGCATTTTTTATTTTTGATGTTCAAGTGGCTAATACCATTGGCAAGGGATTGGTTGATCCCAGTATTGTGGATGCCAATGTGGTTTTTGCTGCTTTGATTTCAGCCATTTTTTGGAATATTTTTACTTGGTTTTACGGCATTCCTTCTAGTTCTTCACATGCTTTGATTGGTGGTCTTATTGGTGGTGCTATTGCCAAGTCTGGAATTAATTCAGTGAATTTTGTTGGTGTTAGCAAAGTATTAATTTCAATTGTTGCTTCCCCCATGCTAGGTTTTATTCTTGCATTTCTGTTTATGGCGATTATTGCTGGTTTATTTATGAAAGCCTCTCGTCATACGACCGATTCAGTTTTTAGAAAAGCGCAATTGCTTTCATCCGCCTTGGTTAGTTTGGGGCATGGGGGTAATGATGCACAAAAAACCATGGGGATCATTGCTGTATTACTTTATTCTGCGGGTTTATTGGGGGATGAATTTAAAGTTCCGCTTTGGGTGGTTATTTCCTGTTATTTTATTATTTCTATGGGTACTTTGTTTGGCGGTTGGCGTATTATTAAAACCATGGGAATGAAAATTACAAAGCTAAAGCCAGTTCATGGATCTTCTGCTGAAACTGCCGCTGCTTTTGCTTTATTTTTAGCTACCTATTTGGGCATTCCTGTATCGACTACGCATACCATTACGGGAGCCATAGTAGGCGTTGGAACCTTTCAAAAAGTCTCTGCTGTACGTTGGGGCATTGCCAGTAGAATTGTGTGGGCATGGATAATAACCATCCCTGCAACTTTGTTGATTGCAGCCTTTATTTGGTATTTTATACATAATTTTAATGGACTATGAGGCGTGGCTGGCTTGTCAGTGCCTCAAACTGAAATCATATACGGCAATATAGGGGAAGTGGGGTCTATATACGCTTCTGGATATGGCATCTGGATATGGCACATGGATATGGCATATGGATATGGCATCCAGGATACGGCACACAGGGAAGCGGGGGCCTATGGCTATTCCGGGCACGCGTGAATCCATCCATGGAGCTCTCCGGAGCTATCTGCGGCGGACGGCCCGTCATAGCCATAGGCCCCCGCTTCCTTGCTACGCCCTAGAATGCTTAACTTTTTTCCCAGAAATTTTATTCAATTAATCCCAGTTATGAGTTTTCATTAACACTTCTCGATTAGTTTAATAGCAGATAGTGTAAGTGGCTCATTTTGGCCTTTAGTTTGTATCATTTGCCGATATCCCGATTTGTAATCGCTTAGATCCAGCCTGTACTGATGTATTTGGTTGATGAGCAAGTGCCACAGAAAAAATTCAAAGTCTTTTTTGAAATTAAAAAGAAAGTTTTGTAGGAATAATGGGTTTCGGGGGAACCGGTGGTTTTGATGCGTTCGGTACGGCTCCCGCGGTTGCTGCAGTTGCAGCAACTATGGCATTTGGTTTTGCCGCTGCTGTAGCCGTATGCTTTTGGACTTTCCCCATATATTCTTTATATAGTTTATCTGAACGAATGGCTTCTTTCATTAACTGCCTGATATTTCCTTTGTGTGTATTTGGATTTGTCGCTAAAATTACCGCATAGGCCACCAATCCTAGATGCTTTCCTAAATCTTCTGCATTTGATACGTTGATTATTTTTAAAAAATCCATACATTCTTCTGCTACATCATTGGAGATTTCATGGGCTAATTCTTTTCCTTCATCTTTATTAGTAAAAAACAGAGCGACGTGTTTATGTTTTTTCTCTTCATCCCAATCTATGATAGCTTTAAAACCAGCAGATACTACTGATCCAATCGTACTAAGACCCAAGCAAGGGCATCACTTATAGAGACTTAGAGAGGTTCGAGGAATCCAAAAATTGTTTAGAACGTGCCTTAGAAATAAAAGAAAAATTAATGGGAAAAGATCATATTATGGTTGCCAATACTTTAACCAACTTAGGAATAATTTATCATGAACTAAAAAATATTAAACATGCAAAAAATCTATTGGAGCGTGCATATATCATCCAATCTAATGAATCACCTAATTATAATAATATTTATATTGGAAAAACATTAACCTATCTTGGCGCTATACATTTGGAATTAGGGGATGCAAAACAAGCAAAAATCTATTTGGAAAAAGCGCTCAGTATTAGGGAAAAATATTTTGGTAAAGATCACATTAATGTTGCTGTCACGTTAGAGAGCCTTGGCGCAGCATACAATGCTCTAGGAGAAATAAATAAAGCAAAACTAGCAATGAATCGTTCGGCATTCATTAAAAAAAGTCTCCCAAACAATGTTCAACGGCAAAAGAATTAAAGAAGGTCCAGAATCTAGTACACAGTAAAGCTAGTTTTGGTACCCGGGGGAACAACCTGGCTGCTTTTTTTGGCCTTTAGTTTGTATCATTTGCCGATATCCCGATTTGTAATCGCTTAAATTGAACCTGTACTGATGTATTCGGTTGATGAGCAAGTGCCACAATATTTTGGATTACCATATCCATTTTTATTCTAGCTTTGGACTGAGCACTGAATAGGACAGATGGTTGTACAGTGGGTTGATGCGTAATGGTGGGTTGAACAATTTGAGTTTCATATTCTGGAGTCACCGTAGTCTTAACTCCAATGACACCAGGATTTTTTTGGTTTTTATATATTGAAACTTCTACCTGCAACCGATCGTAGCTTTTCCTTGCAGCGGAATTTCCTTGTGCTATCGAAGACAAGTAATAATCAATCGCCATTTTAGGATCTTGAGCTCATCTCCTTGCTGTGCAGATTCGCAAAATAATTCAAGGGCTTTATACGGGTCTTTATTGACACCTATTCCATGGTAATAACATAATCCCAGGTATTTTTAAGCCTGAGGATGATTTTGTTCTGCAGCTGCCTGCCAATATTGCACTTTCCTTTAGTCGTTATGGCTGGTGCCGATTTATTTACGGGCAATACCATGATTATTATCAACTATTTTTTTGAATTTATTCCCGCTTGAATTGACAACCGAAGTCAAATTTATGTAATATGTTCTAACGTCTTTAGAATTTAGAATCGGGGGATTTATGGTACCAATAACACAAGTTCCAGCCAAGGTTATTTCTCTTTCTGCTAAGCAAGCGCTTTATCGAGATACGCTTCAAAAAACATTATTAGCGGAACTTGAATTTTTAATGCATGTGGTTCAGGGTCGCATTCCTGATTGAAAAACCTTAGAGGCACAAATCAAAGAGCTGCTTGTACAAGGCATGAGTGGCCTCCTTGGTCAAGTTCCTACTGTTGGAAGTATGCTTGAATCTGCAGCCAGTGCAGGAGGATTGTATTTACTGGGAGAGGTAGAAAAGAAAAAGAAGGAAGAAGAAAGTCGAAACACCTTACAGTCATTGTTGCAACTTGATAGCGCTCAATTGAGAATAATCACCGGTGACTGTGCCAGAGAAGCGGCTAGTCGTTGGGAGATGGCCATTAATCATTTTATTGATGATAAAAAAGGCTTAATGTTATTTGCTGCAACAGGAGCAATACGAATTCTAGAATACTTATGCCGAAAGCATCTTCCGATTGAAACATCCCATTTATTGATGGGACTCATCATGGGGCGTTCTGGTAAGGGCTATTTAACCTTTAGCAATACTAAAATTCCATTACTTAATAACATGAGACAGCATTTTGAGAATAATGAAGCGATAAGCGCTGAAAGTCTTTATGGGCGCTGTGGTTTTATAGTGGGCAAAGAATATTTTATCCATGATCCAAAAGCTGGAAAAACAGCAGAAGAAATAGAGGCTTTGCGTAAAAAGCAACGGTCCGAGTATGAAGTACATTATGGCTTCGTTAAATTTTTTAAAATTGATCTTCCTCTGGTTGCACAAATCCATCATAAGCGTCCGAAAGCTGGCTATGTGCAATTGCCAGATGCGAATATATTAGAAGCACTGGCACATCCTAAAACGGATGGTTATAGTTATATTAAACATACATCCCATTCCTTTTTTGAAGAAAGATATTTTTATAATAATCAATGTAAGGCTCAAACTCGCTATATCACAGAAAAAGAAGTGTATGAGTACCTAGCTTCAATTGCACAAGGAAAAACTTTAAGCTTAAATGAATTTATTGGTGCAGTGGCGTTTTTTAGAGGGACGCTTAAGGGAACGGCTCAACAAATATTAGATTTATCGAAAGCCAATTTTGCGGGTAGTGATTTTAGTCGCAGCACCTTAGAATTTTGTAAGCTGGGTAATTGTCAGGGTTTGATTTTAGTAGGGGCTACTTTAAAGAATATACAAGCAACCGGAGATAGTTTAAATTCGGCTGTATTAGACTTATCTTCGCATACAAATTGCGATTATACAGGGCTTAAAGCTTTGCAGACTCAATGGTCCTACGCCAAAGTATATACGAGTGTCTTTAAAGATGTGTTAGGGACGGGCATGGCATTAGAGGGGACCTTTTTTGATGAGCCGACTAAAGCGAGCTTTGGTTCAGATTTAAGAAAAGAAGTGGATGCTCTAGCGAAGGTTTATGAAGAGCAGCGTTTAAAAATAAAAGCTGATATTGATAAAAATTGGAAAGCTATTCAAGAACAAGCTGTAAAATTGGCCTCTCTTGAAACAGAGTTTCAACACTTCAAAACCCATTTTGCGCCCAGAGAAATTTTATTATTAAAGCAACTGAAGGCAGGACAGGGCGTTGCCTGGAATTGTCCACCGCAGCATCATCTTTTTATTGGTCGGGAAAGCCAGCTGAAAGCAATTGAAGCAGTTTTTTCAAGTAAAGATGTTAAAGAAAAAACAGAACAAACTTATGCCGGGAGTGCTGGAGTTTTATCTACTTTAACGAACCAAGGTGGCTCTAGAATAGCAGTTTGTGCAGGTATTGGTGGTGTTGGAAAAACGCAATTAGCCCTTCATGTCCTTCAAACCCAAAAGGCCACTTTAAAAGCCTGGTTCCCTGCAGAAAAAACAGATCAACTACAAGACAAATATCATGATTTAGCAAAAGAATTGGGTTTTGTGAGCGATAAGCCGGATATCGAGGCAGCCAAACGATATCTCAAACAATGGCTAGCAACGAATCCGGGTTGGCTTTTAGTGTTTGATAACGCCAATCATTACACAGAGATAGAATCTTTCTTACCGGAAACGGGTGGTTCAATATTAATTACGACTCGGGATCCCCTTTGGCCTCCTAAAATGCAAGTGATCCCTGTTCCAATCTTGCAAGGAGAGGAGGGGATCAAATTTGTTCAAGCGCTTTCCGAACAACATGCGCCGGAAATAGCAAAACTAGTAGAAATTCTAGGGGGGTTGCCTTTAGCTTTAGCGCAAGCGTCTGCTTATATCAAATTATACCGCAAAACCGTAAGTGAATATTTAAAACTGTATGCGGCACATTCTACTGAATTATTAGCGGACAAAACTCTCCCCTTAGGCACAGAACATGCGCCTGTTGCGATTACTTGGAACACCAGTTTAGAGGCCATTGAAAAAAATCCAGAAGGCAAATATGCCCGTATTTTAATGACCGTGTGCTCTTATCTGGCTCCAGAAAGTATCCCCCGAACGCTATTATTCTCTTGGTTAAAGAACACTTATCCAGAAACTTCAGATTTAATGTTGGACAAACTATTAGGCCAACTGCAAAGTCATTCGTTACTAGAAATAACTGAGCAAGGTATAGTGATTCATAGATTGATGCAAACAGTCTTAGCATGGCAACATCAACAAACAAAACTGGCTTTACCAGAGTATCCAAAGCTAAGTCAGGAATGGTATAGCCTTTTGTTAAAAGTGATTGATAATGAATTTAACAAAAAAACTCAAGTATTAGAGAATGAGGCAAGACAAAAAACTTTATTTACACATCTCCAAAGTTTGCTGCTACATTTTGATGCTCTCTGGCCTAAAGCAACTCCTAATCTAGCCCTAGGCAATCTGCTCAGTAATGTAGGAAATGTGTTTTCATACCTTAAAGGTTCCTCTCGATTGGCATTACCTCTATATGAGCGAGCTTTGAAAATTGAAGAGGCCCATTATGGTAAAGAGCATCCTAACGTTGCCATAATCTTAGGCAATTTAGGCAATGCCTATGGGGCCTTAGGGGATGCCAAACAGCAAAAAGAATTGTTAGAGCGGGCTTTGAAAATTCAAGAGGCTCATTATGGCAAAGAACATTCTCAAGTGGCTGTTACATTATGTGGCCTGGCAGAGGCTTATACAATTCTCAAACAACCAGAACTTGCTTATCCTTTAGCAGAACGTGGTCATGCTATTTGGTTAAAGGCATATGGAACTAATCATCCACATACAAAATATGCAGAGAGTTTGAAACAAGATTGTCAACAAATGCTTAAAAATATCCCCGCTTTTACAACTGCAGCTCAACCTTCATTAGTATTTTCTTCGACTGCAGTTACTAACAATACAGCCGTTCACCATAATAGCGGTGGAAAATCGGATATTGGTTGCCAGTCAAGTTGTATTCTTATGTAATGTATAAAATTGTTATAGGTTAAATGATTAAGTCAAGTTTTATCTTATTATCTCCGCGCTAATCAAGATATTATGTATGAATCAATATGCTTTCTTGCAAGAACATTTCAAGTGCTATAAGAGCTAGAGCACCTAAGTTTTTTTGTGAAATTGGGGAAATACAAGAAAGGAAGAACAAACTTCTTCATTCCGAGATTTTACTTGTGGCGGACAAATCACCATGCATGCCTTACGGATGTTTGGTCAGCCATGCGTTATGTATTCATGCTGACCTTAGCATTTGGACTAGGATTATTTATTATTTTTTCAAATATGAAGACATCAACTTATGAACGTTATGTTTTTTACGAATATATTGAAGCTCAACTTAAGGTAACCATCCATAATGAAAAAGCCCTGCACACTCTTCATACACCTGCTGGGCAATCGGTTACTTTAAAGGCAATTCAGTTCGTCAATCATCCCAACACTCTAATAATAGTTAAAAAATGCATGGAGAGTTTTCAAAAAGCTTTTCTTCAATCCCTGTTAACTAGTTTGCTTTTGTTCTTAGGGATCGCTGTCATTGAAAACCCATAACTGGGGTTATACCCACTTATTAAAATAAAAGAGTACTCTTAGTTTATTAAAAAAACTTTTCTACTTGGGGTTTAAAAAATTATTTGTAAAAAAAGGCTGAAACTTTTGTAGGCGCCGCGGGGAAGCGTGGGGGTATAGTTATTGAGGGGCGTCCACCGCAGGACGCGGTGGAGAGCTCCATGGATGGATTCACGCGTCCCCGAAATAACTATACCCCCACGCTTCCCATTTAATGCGGTCAAATATACCTATAATAAGGCGTTTAATAAGGCGCTTCCCATTTAATGCGGTCGAATATCAAATATACGTATGATAAGGAGTCACCCATTTAATGAGGTCAAATATCAAATATATCATTTTATATTACGTACTATAATATATTGATATTAAAGCTCAAAGGTCTTTTATGCTCTATTTTCGTGGCGCAGCTGCTATCCCGCATTTTCGCAAGGAGCGACTGCTAGATCAGATTATCTACAAACTGCCTCAGGTTACCGATATCCAGGCTCATTTTATTTATTTTATTGATGAGGAATCCCCTGAAACTTCACTTACCATTCAAGAGAAAGGAATACTGTCAGATTTATTATCTTTTGCCGAACTAATAGAAGAACAACAGTTGAAGGATGATTTTGATATTAAATTGGGAACTGGCATGGTTATATTGGTGGTTCCTCGTTATAAAAGTCAATCATCGTGGTCTGGTCGAGTTACAGATATTGTGCATCATTGTCAATTAAAAAAAATTAAACGTATTGAATATGGTATTTTTTATACCATTCAAACTTTGGAAAAAATGACTTGGGAAGATCAACAAATTATCTCTAATTATCTACATGATCCCGTGAAGGAGCAAGTTTTATTTACCTTTCAAGCTACAGCACAGCATTTTATGACAAGACAAATAAAAAAATCCTTACCACTTAATAGAACAAACTATGGGTTATCTCATATATTTGATGTGATGCAACGAGGGCAGCATGCTTTGAATGAAGCCAATCAACAATTAGGGTTAGGATTGAATTTAGAAGAATTAAATTATTTAACATTGGCTTTTCAAGAATTAAAGCATAATCCGAGCGATGTAGAATTAATGATATATGCTCAGCTGAATTCAGAAGCCAATCGTCATAAACTCGTTAATGCGCAATGGATAATAGATGGCCATTTTAAACCACAATCCTTGCTTTCCATGCTAAAAAGCACAATTCAATTAAACCCTCGAGGTATATTATCCGCCTTCGAAGATCATGCTGCCGTCATAGCAGGAGGTATGGGAAGTATTTTTGTTGCAGATCCCATCACTCATTTGTATATTACTCTTAATGAGCAGCAAGCTTTTGCAATAAAAGTTGCAAGTAGCAATCAAACTATCGGGATTTCACCCTATGTTGGTGGGGCATCTGGAATAGCTGCAGATATACAAAACGAAACGGCAACGGGTCGTGGTGCTCGCCCAAAAGCCGGATTAGTGGGTTTTTCAGTATCTAATCTCAATATTCCTGGATTTGTGCAGCCCTGGGAATTTCAATATGGCAAACCAAGTAATCTTAATTCAGCACTGGATATTATATTGGAGAATTCTTTAGGAGCAGCTCAATATGCAAATGAAGTGGGTCGCCCCGCTATCACTGGGTATTTTAGAACCTTTCAAATGCAGTTAGCACATTCAAAAAAACCCGAAATTCAAGGTTACCAACAGCCAATTATGATTGCGGGGGGCCTTGCAGTGATGCGGCCGAGTTGCATGAAGAAAAAAATGTTGAAAGTTGGGATGCAGATAGGTTTATTGGGCGGCCTGGAAAATGAGAATTTCACTTCGGTGCAACAAGGAAATGCAGAAAATGAACGCAAATGCCAAGAAGTTGTTAGTGCTTGTATTAATTTAGGTGACAAAAACCCCATAGTGGCAATTCATGATGTAGCTTCAGGTGCTTTAGCAACTTCCATTTCAAAATTTATATTTGAAGCACATTTAGGTGGTCGTTTTGTTTTACAAGATATTGATCATCATTCAGCATTGGAGCTTTGGTCTAATAGTGCGCAGATATGTTATATTATTGTGCTTCAAAAAGATCAAGTGAATATATTTCAGCAGTTAGCAAGACGAGAATCCTGCGCTTTTTCAATAATAGGGGAAATAATAGAAGAGCCTTTCTTCGAATGTCAGGATCAAAAGCATAATTGGACTCCGATACAATTACCCTTATCTTTGCTATTTGCCAACATTCCTCGCGAAAGACGAGAAACTTTTCAAAAAAAGGAAATCGTATTCAAACTTGAACTTCCGGATGCTTCTCTGAAAGAAATGTTGGAGCGCATTCTTCGACTTCCTTCTGTTGCAGATAAAAGTTTTTTGATCACTATTCAAGATCGTTCTGCATCTGGTTTAGTCCTGCGTGATCAAATGGTCGGACCTTGGCAAGTACCCGTGGCCGATTGTGGTGTAATAGCAAGAGATTATATAGGCTATGAAGGTGAAGCGATTGCTATGGGTGAAAGGCCATTGTTAGCATTAATTAATAAAGCCGCCTCTGCTAGGATGGCATTAGGAGAAGCCATTACAAACATAGCCGCAGCTTGTATCGGAGTATTATCGGATGTACGTCTTTCAGCCAATTGGATAATTGCAGCGGGAGATCAAGATGCAGAAGCGGGTCTTTATGAAGCCATACAAGCGCTCGCCTTGGAACTTTGCCCGGCATTAAACCTTACCATAGCTATGAGTAATGAGGAAATGGTTATGCAAGCGCATACACCTTTAACCATGATTATTTCAGCTTTTGCACCCGTTATGGATATTCGACGCAGCTTAACGCCCTATTTATATTATTCAAATTCAGAATTAGAAGAGACACGATTGCTTTTTATCGATTTAGCAGAGGGGCAGCAACGTTTAGGCGGTTCTGCTTTGGCACAAGTTTTTAATCAAATCGGTGATAGTTGTCCGGACTTAGAATCACCTAGTCTACTAAAAAGATTTTTCACGGCCATACAGCAGCTGAACCTAGAAGATAAAATTCTTGCCTACCATGATCGCTCTGATGGAGGGTTATTCATCACTTTACTTGAAATGGCTTTTGCTTCACATTCAGGTTTAAATATAGATATGAGCTTTTTAGGCGAGGATCCCATTGCCATTTTGTTTAACGAAGAATTGGGCGTTGTGATTCAAGTCAAAACACAAGATTTAGATGCAGTAATAACAATATTAAATGATCATCAATTAACCAATGTTTTTGATATAGGTACTCTCGATAAATCTGATCGTATTATTTTCATATATGAAGATGATATTATCTTTTCCGAAAATCGTATTACTTTGCAAAAAAGCTGGTCTGAAACCAGTTATCAACTACAAGCTTTACGCGACAATCCAAGAACCGCGAAGAAACAATGGGATTGTATAGAGGATGTGGACGATCCAGGACTATCTATCGATTTAAGTTTTGATATGAATACAGATATTAACTTGGCTTATATACAAAAGGGTGTTCGTCCTAAAGTTGCCATTTTAAGAGAGCAGGGGATTTATGGCCAAAAAGAAATGGCTGCTGCTTTTTTTGCTGCTGGATTTGACCCGATCGATGTTCATACTAATGATTTAGCCTCCGGTGAGATTTCATTGAGGGATTTTAAGGGTTTGGCTGTAGGCGCAGGTTTTTCCTTTGGAGATGGTCTTGGTGCAGGTAGGGGGTGGGCTAAACGTATTTTATATGAGAGCAGATTGAACGAACAATTTAGCATGTTTTTTAGCCAGCCCGATACTTTTACTTTAGGGACAGGAAATGGTTGCCAAATGTTAGCACAGTTAAAAAATATCATTCCAGGTGCGGAATTATGGCCCAATTTTGTGCAAAATCATTCAGAGCAATTTGAATGCCGCTTATGTTTGGTAGAGATTGATGAATCACCTTCGATTTTGTTGCAGGGCATGCAGAACTCTCGTTTGCTAGCTGCTGTTGCACATAAAGAGGGTTATGCAGAATTTCAAAATGAAGAGATACAATCTTTAGTTATTAAAAAACATTTGGCTCCTATCAGATATATCGATACCCGTGGTCGCAAGACCAATGTCTACCCTGCCAATCCCAATGGGTCACCATTAGGAATTACGGGCTTAACCAATTTAGATGGACGAGTCACGATCATGATGCCGCACCCCGAGCGCGGGTTTAGAACTGTGCAATATTCTTGGCGTCCTAGATCTTGGGAAGGAGAAGAAGGGCCTTGGCTGCAGCTTTTTAGAAATGCTAGGATTTGGTTGGAGTAATCGTTTTTAAAAAATAATGAGATTAATCAGGATAAAAATAAAACTGTAAACAAAAATTTTGAATAAGAAAATGAACTATTCATGCCAGTGAAGATCTATTAAATAATATGTGATTCATGTTAATAAAATAAGTGATTATACACTTTACTGTCGGAGGATTTATATATGCCCGCTGTTAAAAAAGACTCAGAGAAACCAAAATTAACTCAAGAAGAAGCAAATGAACTCAATAGAATATTGAAAGAACAGTTAGAAATAATTGATGGTAGAGAAGTTCATGAAGGCAAAGATAAAAAAGATCATGAAAGTAAAAAACTTAGAGAAAAAATAAAAGTTGAGGGAGCAGAAAAAGTTAGGGAAGATAAAAATAAATTTAGGGAAATTAGGGCTGCAGCTAAAATAAATGAGCTTCAACCATTAAAGGTTCATGAATTACGTCAAAAAAGTGAATATGAAAAAACAATGAGGGAAGCACTTAATCAAGAACAAATTGCAAAAGACTATCTCGAACTATTGAAGAAGGCAGATAAAGAACTACGCGGAAGTGGAAATATTTCGACTAAAGAATTGAGTAAGTTTGCCGCCAATGCTAGGAAATCTTTATTAGCCAATATGGAAGCCTTAGGGAAGTTGAAAGATAAAGCAAAAGCGGGTGCAGAGAGTATGGGAGCAGCTCGAATAATAGGGGCTGAGATTGATAAGGGCTATAAAGAACAGTTGAAAGAACAGTTGGCCCAGCAAATTGCTCATCATTTAAAAATGATAGATACTCAACTGGAATCATTGGAAATTATTTCGCGTATGACGGCATATAAATTTACCGTATCCCCTTTGAATTTGTTACAAAACCATGATTCCGATTATTTGGGAGATCTAAGAGCCAACCTCTCAGATCCCGATACCGGAAGTTTCAAAATATTATTCGATAAGTTTGAAGAGTTCTGGAAAGATATAAAAGAACTGGGAGAAAATCTGCGGGCCATTTTTAGTACTAGTAAATCAGTCGCGCCGATGGGTATGCATGAGCTACTGAATATAGATGTGAGAAATAGATATGCAGATTCCGAAAAATATACAGAACAGGATGCTTGGGGAAAAGCTGCACTTTTTGCACATAAATATTCAAGAAACGCTGCTCGTGATAAGCAATTAGAAGTGTTAGACAAAATCATGATTCTGTTTAGGGAAAAACAAAAAAATAAAGATTTAGATAAGGATGATTTATTGATATTAAAGGGATGTTTCTTAGCATTTAAACACCAAGTGGATAATGAAAAGAATGTCTTTAAGAGCCGACTTGGGAATAGTTTAGATGATATGTTGGAAACTCCCGAATTAAAGGGCTTATCAGCCAAGACTGCAATACAAAAATTTGGAGAATTTGCGGGTAGGGACCCAAAGGCATTAAAAATAGATCCCGCTTTTGAAGAAAAAATTCGAAGTGCTATAGTAGACAAAGCATGGGTAGAAGCTCATGAACCAAAAGCCGCAGTAAAAAAAGATGGGCCTATGTAAACAATGATAAAAAAACCGATTTATTTTTGAGTATATATGCACTGTGCATATGCAGTATTATGATATTTGAACTTAGCTCAATGCAGGATGCCTAAATAATAAATTATTTATATTTGGAAGAAAATATGGCCACTACACCATCTGCTAAAAGAACCAGCCAAGATTTGTTCTATGAAGTATTTAATGAGATGATCGAATCCGAAAAAAAATACAAAAATTCAATGTTAGCATTTGTGGATAAAGATAGGGCGGCAGCTACTAAGGCAGTAGAGGACGATTTTGAAGAGGCTTCGAAAAAAAAGGCTACTGGTACGATTAAAACAGAAATTACAAAAGCAAATCAAGGCAAACAATTAACTGACGCTGAGTATGAAAAATTATACCAAGAAGAACCCTATCTAAGAAAGATAAAAACTGAAACAGAAAGATTAATTAAGAATGAAAAACCGTTCTTGGACCATAGAACTAAGGAAGCAATGTCTGCGCTTGGATCTCTAGAAAAATATTTGAGCCATCAATATAGAAGTCATGATGGAAAAATGAAATCAGTTAAGGATTATTTTAACGATTTAAAAAGGGTTTCAAATGAGTTTATTACCGAGTTGGAAACGATAAAAAAAGATATAATTGCTAACCAAAGTCTAAATGACATTCAGAAAACCACCAGGATATTGGCCGCCACATCCAAATTATATAATGAAAAGTTTAAAGAATACGCCAAAATATTATCAGATAGCACAATCGTCCAGTCAGAGATTACTGAGATGCTTAAAAAGGAAACCAATCAAGCTACTAGAACATTTGTTGCTGATGTGGTGATTAAGCCTGTGCAAAGGGGGCCAAGACATCAATTGTTAATGAAAGAACTCATTGATAAAGCCGATAAGTTTGATACAGAAAGACAAAGTAATATTAATTTTGATTCAATTAACCAGTCTTTAAGTGCGGTTGTAGCAAACCTAAAAAATATAAATGAAATAAAAAGACAGCGAGAAAATGCTCAGGAATTAGTCAAAAACTTTTCGAAAAAGGAAGATCGATATCCAAAAATTCATATTACAAATGTGGCTGAAAAGACATTAACTCTAGAAGCATTGAAAGGATTTGGAACTGAAAAAGCTTTTCAAGATGTTCTGGGTGAGGGATGTAAAATTGAGGCTGCGAAGACAAAGGATGGCAAAGCACTAGAAAATAGATTTAATGTAGTAAAGGATGGCAATGTAATTTTACAAATAAATTTAAAAAAGCCAACTTTTGGTAAAATGAACTCAATTACAATAAAACCATTTCTAAATGCTAATGTACAATCAAGTACTGTATCAGCTGATAATCTCATTAAAGCTATGGCAAAAGCATCCGAGACATTGATGTTTGCAGGAAACAAATATAATATAGCTAGCAAAGGGAAAGGTAAAGAAATTTTTAATAAAATAATTTTTGAAAATCTTAATGCAAGAAAAGATCAGTTTACTCAAAAAACTTTAAAAACATATGAAGTAAACATTGATGCCGCAGCCAAAAAGCGATTGGATAATGATGCAAGAAAAGCCGTCTCGGCTCAAAAGACGCAAGCAGAGATAATAAAAGAACAAAATGTAAAGCGTATAAAAGAAATAGAAAAAATTCTAGAAGATGGTAATCCTAGTGAAACAATAAGAGGAAACTACGCAGAGGAAGCAATAAAAATAAGAGAATGGTATCCAGATATCCGATTATCTACAAAACTGGATAAGCTTATACAAGAAAAAAAGAAACTTCAAAAGAGCCCTCAAGCTGTGGCTCCAGCAATATCTCCAGCAGCAAACAGAGTACCTTCTACATCAGCTTCGGCACCTTCTGCACTCGTTTCACCCATTATACCAACTGCGGCAGCAGGTGTTAGACCCCCAATACCGCCAAAACCATCTTCAATAGCGACTGCAGCAGCTGTATCTGGATCCGTTCCGCCTGCGCCAACTGCCCCGACAAGAGCAACAGTTATTAAGCCGCCCTTGCCTCCTGCAAAACCACCTTCAGTAACTCCGGCTACACCTAAAGTACAATCTTCAGCAGCTGCTCCAGCAGGCGTAACCAATATTAGGCAACCAAGACCTCCAAACTCCCCACCGCCACCAGGTCAACCCTCTGTGACTGCAAATTCGGCTGCTGCAACTGGAGTACGAGCCTCAATTGTTTCATCATCGAAAGCTGCACCGCCGTTGCCACCAAGACCATCGAAGAGCTCAATTTCTGCAGCTCCAGTAGCCCCTAGTGCAATGACCATTCAACCTCCAAATCCACCTGTACCACCGGTTCCTCCCCCTCGTCCATCAACGACAGGGAAAAAATCATCTGCGTCTTTCACTCCGCAAGCACTGATGAATAGAATGCAAAAAAAGGTGGCAGATGAAAAACTTAACGCTAAAATTCAAGAAAAAGACGTCACAGCAAGAGATAATAAAGAAGAATTTTTAAAACAAATGAGAGATTATGAATCCAAAAAATCGAAGTTAGAATCTGATCAAAAAAAGATTAATCCGAAATATACAAATACGAAATTGATGGCAGACATTGCAGAGCAACAACAGGCTCTAGACATATTAGGTAAAAAGATTTATGAAAATTTTTTACAATCAAAGAAAATTTCTGTTTTTATTCCGAAACCACCAGACATCAACAAACCAACTGAAATAGAAAAAACATTAGAAAAAGTTTATGAGAATATGACAGTCAATGTATCAAAACCTAATAAGCCATGATGCGAGTTAAAACCACATTCGTTTTAATATAGTATCTCGATTGATAAAATGATGCTTTAATGCCGCTAAAATATGAATTGCAATCAAAGCAATCAATACATATGTAGTATATTGATGAACAGCATAAAAATTATCCGATAGCCTTTGGTTTTTTTCCATAAATTCTGGGACCTGAAACAAGCCAAAAAAATTCGGGGGTCTTCCACCTGCTACCGACATAATAAGCCCACTTAATGGCATCACAATCAGACACAAATATAATAAATTGTGCACCCATTTTGCAGCCACTTTTTCAAAGGGCTTCATGCTTGGCGGATAGCTTGGACTAATATTGATGGCTCTCCAGCAATAACTAAGAACAGCCAGCAGTAGGATTAGCATGCCAATCGGTTTATGTAACCCCCCAATCAGGAAGCCAATTAAGGGAGAATCTTTGGGCAAAAAGCTAACATGAATAATTAAATAAAATTGGACAGCGACAAGCAAAGCTATGATCCAATGAAAAATTTTACTGACCAATCCAAATTGTTGACTGGTATTTTTTATGAACATCCTGTTCTCCTTGCTCATCTCCCCTTGTTCGATGCGGACTGCGCAAGCCTTCCCGATCAAAAAAACAATGACTTAAGTATAGCGAACACATGGATTCATTGTCTATATGCTATTATATTTACAGTTCAGAGTTATTTAACACTATGAATATATAGAAAAAATGGTTATTTTCATGAAGGTCAATCATACTGTCCATTCAAAATGGAAGTTATAATAAAATGGCTTCCATTGACAATGGATAGTTTTTAGCATAAGTCGAATAGAACACTGGTAATTAAACCTGAGAGAAATGGATGAACGTAAGCATACCCTCTTTTGCCCTCCATACTGACCTCTATCAGCTGACAATGGCGGAAGGGTACTGGAAGCTGGGCATGCATAATCGCGAGGCAGTATTTGATTTATTCTTTCGCGAACAACCCTTTCATGGAGGGTATTCTATTGCCTGTGGTTTAGCAGATGTCATTGATGTGATTGAACATTATCGTTTTTCCGATAACGATCTGCAGTTTTTAGCCAGTTTACCTGCGGCTGATGGTTCAACGGCCTTATTTCAAAAGGACTTTTTACAAGCCTTGGCTGATTTACGTCTAACTATTCATCTAGATGCCCTAGAGGAAGGGACTTTGGTTTTCCCCAAAGAACCCTTAATACGGGTGCAAGGACCACTTTGGCAATGTCAGCTTCTAGAAACCCTATTGCTTAATATTGTTAATTTTTCTACTTTAATTGCAACCAAGGGCAGTCGTATTTGCATAGCTTCGAAAGGTGATCCCATTATTGAATTTGGCTTGCGTCGCGCACAGGGGCCCAATGGAGGCCTAATGGCTTCGAGGGCCGCGTTTGTGGGGGGAGTGGCCTCAACTTCTAATGTATTGGCGGGACAACAATATGGTATTGATCTTCGCGGAACCCATGCGCATAGTTGGATTATGGCTTTTGATGGCGAAGCAGAGGCTTTTGAAGCCTATGCAAAGACTTTACCCCATAACTCTGTATTTTTAGTGGATACCTACCAAACCTTAGAGGGAGTTAAACATGCAATAGAAGTTGGCAAAAAATTGCAAGCAGATGGTTATCCATTCTTGGGAATACGATTGGACTCAGGGGATTTAGCCAAGTTAAGCATAGCTGCTCGAGCACTATTGGATAAGGCAGGTTTTACAAAAACAAAAATATTAGCCAGCAGCGATTTAGATGAATATGTGATTGAGCAATTAAAAGCCGAAGGCGCGAAAATTGATTTATGGGGAGTGGGTACTCGTTTGGTAACAAGCTATGATCAGCCTGCTTTGGGTGGGGTATACAAATTAGTTTCAATCCAAAATGCTAAAGGAGTTTGGCAAAATAAGGCTAAGAAAACAGATGATCCCATCAAGCAAACCATAGCAGGGGTTTTTGCTTTGCGAAGGATTGCAGAGAATGGTTTATTTGTAAGAGATGAAATGTATAAAATTGAACCTTTATCATTGAATGAATATGATTCCAAGCAAACTGCTTTGCATGCTCAAAAATCTTTAGATAATCTTCTATGCCCTATCTTTCGTTTTGGTAAAAAGGTATATGAATCAGCCGATTTATTCAGCATCCAAGTACGCACTAAAAATCAATTGGCAAAATTGCCCTCAGAATTCAAGATGCTGAAACCGCAAAAAAGGTACCCTGTAAAATGGATCAATACTTAATTCTGTGGTACCGGGTCTGTTTGGTGTAAATGTGTAAGCACATTTACACCAAACAGACCCGGTACCACTTCTTTTGATGAGAGAAAGTAAACATGAATAAAAAAATGACTGTGTCTCTGAACAATCTGAATGTGGCTGCAATCAGTTTAAATCAAACTCCTTTAGATTGGGAAAATAATAGAAACCATATACTCAAAGCCATTATGGAAGCGCGCGAAAAAAACGTAAAACTATTATGCTTCCCTGAACTTTGTATTACAGGTTATGGTTGCGAAGATACTTTTTTATCTCTTGACACTTCAAGAATGGCTTTAAAAATACTAGAAGATCTATTACCTCATACCCAAGATCTGGCAATTGCTGTGGGGTTGCCTCTTTGGCATAAAGAACACCTTTACAATACCATTTGTTTTATAAGTGATACCCAAATTCAGGGATTTGTTGCCAAACAAAATTTGGCTGGTCGTGGTGTGCACTATGAGCCGCGTTGGTTTAAACCCTGGCCGAAAGGGCTTGTCGTTGAATATGTTTTGGATTTTGCAGGATCTTCGGGATCTTCAAATCCTGCGACTCATCATCCCAACACCTATCCATTAGGTGATACTATTTTTGATTGGCATGGCATCAAAATTGGTTTTGAAATTTGTGAGGATGCTTGGGTAACTCCGCGTACAGCCATTAGCCTTGCACAGAGAGGAGTCGATCTGATATTAAACCCAAGTGCCAGTCATTTTGCCTTTGGGAAGTCTAATATCCGCAAAAATCAGGCCATAGAAGCAGCAAGCAATTTTGGAGTAGGCTATCTCTATGCCAATCTTCTGGGAAATGAAGCGGGGCGGATTATTTATGACGGAGACACCATCATAGCAGCAGCAACAGAAATACTTGCCTCAGGTCCGCGTTTTTCTTTTCAGGATTATGTTCTCACATCAACCGTCATTGATATTGAATCTCTACGGATTTATCGTACCAAAGTAGTAAGAAAAAGCAGGTCCATGCTCCAGAAAAAACCTACAAGTAAAACAATGTTTTCTAAGAAAACAAAGGCATTATTCTTAAGTGACCAAGCGTTTGAAACGAGCCCTTATATTAAAGAAGAGGAATTTACTCGTGCAGTTGCCTTGGCTTTGTTTGACTATCTTCGTAAAAGTAAAGCCCATGGTTTTGCTCTGAATTTAAGTGGAGGCGCAGATTCATCCGCCTGTGCTTGTCTTGTGTATTATATGGTTCTATTAGGCATGCAAAACTTGGGTGCTGCCCAATTCTTGGAGAGATTAGCATGGATTCCATCGCTTGCAAAAATTTCAGAAACAAAGGCACATCTCAGAGAACTGGATGAACTCCACAGAGATGATCTCCTCAAAATAATAATGAAGAATATTCTTTACTGCTTGTTTCAAGGCACAGTGAATAATTCAGAGGCAACAAAGCAGTCAGCAGAAGCTTTATCCCATGCTATTTCTGCCTCTTTTGCTGAAATTGAAATCGATGCATTGGTTGGAAACTATTGTGAATTGATAGCAGGCGTTCTTAAATGTGATTTGACTTTTGAAACGGATGATATCGCTATGCAAAACATTCAGGCACGTGTTAGAGCACCTTCTATATGGTTGCTCGCCAATTTACGTCATGCTCTGGTCATTTGTCCTAGCAATCGTTCGGAAGCTTCAACAGGATATTGCACGATGGATGGCGATACCGCAGGTGGTATTTGTCCTATCGCGGGCATTGATAAATATTTTCTAATACAATGGCTAAAATGGTTAGAAAAGATGGGACCGCTAGGAATAGGGGCCTTGCCTATTTTAAAAAACACCCTCGCACTAAGCCCTTCCGCAGAATTAAGACCCTTGGCCAAACATCAAAAAGATGAAGAAGATTTAATGCCTTTTGAATGGCTAGATTTTATTGAACGCCTATTTGTGCGAGATAAATTGTCAGCTTCCGAGATTCTTATTAAAACCATGGAACAATTTCCAAAAGAAAAACCCAAAAAGCTGGCAGCAGCCATAGATCGTTTCTTTAAATTATGGACTCACAATCAGTGGAAACGCGAGCGCTTGGCACCCAGTTTCCATTTGGATGATGAAAATGTAGATCCCAAAACCTGGTGTCGTTTCCCGATATTATCGGGCGGTTATCAGAGAGAGTTGGATGAAATGTGGGCAAAAGTGAATTAAGTTTTGCTATTTTAGGAAAAACTCGGCATTACACATAAAGATCTTCATTTCAACACTTCCAGTTAAATGGGGATGAAACAATGAATTGTGCCGTTGCATTCTGAACCGGCGGGGTGGAAAAAACCTTAGCTAGAAAATAAGTCGTTTGACTTATTCAAGAAAAATATTTTAAAGTACTCCCCTATTCAAATTTTTATATACACGGGAGAAAAATAATGTCAGCCACTGCTGCTTCACTTTCTAAAACTGACAAAGCAGATGCAAAAACAAAGGCAGAATTAGATAGAAAATCACGTTTCGCAGCTATACAAGCATTAAGTGATCAAAATGCTATTCTTCTGCAAAGATATCGCGATCATCAAAAATTAAAGCAAGATAAGGAAATGGCTAATCTATCTGAAAAAGAAAAAAATGACCTAAAAAATACCTGGGAAATGAGATTGGAAAATTTTCCAAATTTAAAAAAATTCATTGAAGATAAAGAAGGGCCAGATAATGAAAAAAATAAATTATTGATAGATTGTCAATGCCCAAAGTTAGAACGGTCTTTATTTCATGCCATTGAAGCACGAAATATTGATTTTGTAACGCAGCTATTAGAATTGGGTGCGAATCCTAATATAACCATATCTGGTAACGATATTGTAAGAATAACACCTGTTTATTATGCTTTATTGGAAGATAACCATTATTCTAAGGTGTTTTTAGAAAGTCCTAATGCTCGTTACGCTCATCAACCTATTTGGTCTCCATCCGATTCGGCTAAAAGGGCCAATCTTATTTTTGAACTTATTATAAGAGGAGCCATTATCGATGATCCAACACTTTTAGGAGTGAAAAAGGAATCTTTTCTGAATCGATTAATGGGAATTATTGTGCATCATCCTGAATTTTTGCCTGTTTTTAATATTGCGCTAGAATTTAACCAAAAAGTCAAGGATAAGCAATTAAATATCGATATTCATGGTCATAATGGTTTAACACCTTTAATGTGTGTGGTACGAACAATCGTTCTTACTTTTAAGAATAGACATATAGAAACTTCTGATAAAAATGATACAGATTTTCTTGATTTGGAAAATAGAATTAAAATTATTGAAGCTGAAGTGCAGTATTACAAAAATGTTATCAAGGCATTAATTAAAGCCGGGCCAAACTATCAAATAAATAACATGAAAACTTTTGATTGGCTAGTAGCTGAACTTGAAAATTGTTCAAAGTTTAGCTCATCTATTAGCGAAGCAGTGCTTCCATTATTTTCACTTGTTTTTGATGACATGGCAGAACAATGTCTTGAGCAATTTTTGGAACTGCCCTATCGTGAATACAGGGATAAAGAGCATTTTTTAATGGTGTATGCGTGGAAGCAATATCATCAGGAAATAACTTATGATCCCTACAGCAAGGATCTAGTAGTTTCGTACGATGATGATGGCGATCCCATCGACCCTTGGGCTGTTCATATTCAAGAAAAAATTGTAAAGCCTGCTCTTCGTATGCTAGAAGAAAGATATAGCCTTGGATTTGCTTCCGCAGCTTGTCATCATTATTTATCACCCGATAAATATAGAAGTAGAATAGAAACGGGCACTGCCTTAGCCTCTTTACCTACTATAAAAGAATTTGATTTGACTGCAGCCAATATTTGGAATATTGTGATTGAGTATTGCTACCCCAAACGCCTTTCACCTTATCTATATGATGCCTATCATATGGGATTGCATTTTGATCTGTCACCTTATACATTAAATAGTGCAAATTCACCATCATTAGTGTCAATGCTATCCTCCTATCAATTGGTTGCATTAGAGACGAACGTTTTTAGGACGATTATGGAATCTCATCCACCTTATTCAGCTGATCCTGTAACCGATGCTGAACTTTATAATCGCGGGGCCTATTCCTCTGCTATTGTTCGTGCAACCCCTAAGGCTTCTACTAATATTGTTGTTCATAAGTCACGACAGATATTCTATAGCACTGGTCCTTTAGACATAAAAGAACTAGCTGAAAAATGTGAATATCATTATCGTTTTGTTGCTAAAGGCCAGGGAGGTTGCTATGGAATGAGAGTTCACCGGTTTATTGTTCAACCCAGTTTTCAAAAAGGAACAACCGTTGTTCAATGTTTGAATGGTGAAAGACCCGATTCTGCGTTCCTATTTCTATTGCAGGATAAAAGAAATCAAGCTAATCAAACCCCCCTTTTTAATATAAATATGGCTTGGAAACATAAAGAAGTGGCGGATGAGTTGGATTCCAATGGTGTTTATGTCTCAGACATAGTTGAAGAAAGAACTTTTGAAGCCTTCGCTAAAGATAAACTTAACATTATGTTTGATGATATGGCTGCCGCTGTTTCCAAAACGGCTAATGCTTCTGCTGCAGTTACTCTAAATACAGCAACGGCAACGGCCGCAACCGATACAGCTTCTATTGCAACTGCAAACGCGGCAACTGCAAAGAGGATCAACCCCATGACACGAACGGGTACTTCATTGCTCTCCTTTTATGAGATGGTGGCTAAAGTTACGGACCTTGCGTCAAAAGCTGCAAAATCTACAGCTCAAACTGCGGCAACACCTGGTAAGAGCTGAGGCTATATTAAATTATAAACAAAAGTGATAATGATTCCGATAGGAGCAACATAACGCACCAATATTTGCCAAATACGAAATAATAAATCACTATCCATCATCAGGCCGCGTTTTGCCTCTTTGGGTAATACTATCCAACCGGCAAAAAGAGTGAATAATATTCCGCCAACCGGTAATATAATATTGGTGGTAAAATCTGCCATGGCTTCAAAAATAGTGAATTGGCCAAATATTTTAAAATTTTCCCAAACATTAAAAGATAATAAAGCGAGTAACCCTAAACACCAACACAAAACGCCTATTAAAAGCGATGCTTGATTACGGCTCAAATGAGCGCGTTCAACCAACAGTACCACTAAAGGTTCTGCCATAGAAATAGAAGAAGTCCAGGCTGCAAACCAAAGTAATAGAAAAAATAGTCCCCCAATCCACTGTCCAGCAGGCATTTTTGCAAAGGCAATGGGGAGCACTTTAAACATAAGTCCCGGGCCGCCTTCAGGAGAAAGTCCATAAGCAAAAACTAATGAAAAAATAGCCAAACCTGAACAAAGCGCTACTAACACATCTAAGAGTGCAATAATGCAAACGCTAGAAGCCAAACGGGTATCTTTTGGCAAATAACTGCCATAAACCAGCATTGTACCAGCGCCAATAGCCAAGGTGAAAAAGGCATGTCCTAAAGCATATATCACGGCATTTGCATTGATTTCATAAAGACTGGGTTTAAAGAGAAAATCAAAGGCAGCTTGAAAATTTCCTACCGTTGCTCCGTAAATAACCAATAGAATTAAAATGCAAAAGAGTCCTGGCATCATGATATTACTGGCACGTTCTAAGCCTTTTTTAACGCCTTTGGCAACTACCCAGAGTGTGAGTGAAATAAAAATGCTATGCCAGAAAATGAGCGTATAGGGATTAGCCAAAAAGAATTTCCATTGCAGCAGAACAGTTTCTGGATCTAATCCATTAAACTCCCCAAACCAAGCTTTTATGAGATAACCAATAGACCAGCCTGCTACGACGCTATAGAAAGATAAAACTAATATGAGGCCGAGGGCTCCCCACCACCCCAATAATTGCCAATGAGGAGTTTTGCCTGCATGAACAGCAAGGTTATTGAGTGTGCTGACAGGATTTTGGCGTCCCAATCGTCCTATTAAAATTTCCGCCATCATAATAGGAATGCCAATTAAAATAATGGCAAGCAGGTATAGAAGAACAAACAGACCGCCGCCGTTTTCGCCTGCCATATAAGGAAATTTCCAAATATTGCCCAAGCCAACAGCGGCACCGGTAGTGGCCATAATAAAGGCAAAACGTGAGGACCATCGTGATTTTTGTGATGTCATGGGGCAGATTGTACGTGTGGGGACTCAGGTTGACAAGCTTTGCTGGAGCTTCCACAGGGCGATTCAGCGAACAGTCAGTAGTTTAGATTATACTAAGGGATTGGGGCTGTAGCAGTATTTCTTATTGTTGCTTTTTGCATAAATGTTTTCGGAAGAACTTCATTATGGAAATAAGGCCGCGGCAACATTTCTACCTTCTGTCATTAATATAGTATATGTTCGACAAGCGGCAGGAGTAGTCATTACTTCGATACCAATATTTTGATCAGCCAAGGATGCAAAAAGTTCAGGTTTCAAAAATTGCATTTTTTCACCTGTTCCAAGGAGAATGACTTGAGGTTTATAGGGGATGAGCGTTTGAAAATGTTCTATTTTTAAATCTATAAAATGCAAAGGTCCCCAGGAAGTAATGAGCTTTTCTGGCATTATCACAAAAGGGATTTTATGGAGTTCCTCTTCTGTTTTTGATTTGATGGTCACTAATCCAGGTTGATAAGATATAATCTGATAAGTAGCATTACCTGGATCAAATGTGAGTTCCATTTTTATTTCCTTTCTAACTAAATTTCCTTAGGTGATAGTCTCAAATTAACAATATATAGTAACATTGTTCGGCCTATATCAGTATTGTATTATTGTATTGGAGATTTATGGAAACAGCACTAGACATCCCCAGCCCAAAAATTAAAACCAGGGCCTATGATGCAAAAATTGAAGAAGAGGGTATTTCTCTAGGCTTGCATCCCGTTATTGCCCGAATTGTTGCAGGCAGACCCCTTTCAACTGAATTTCCCCTATTGCAGGCGCTTTCACCTCGTTTAAGCCAATTAACCAATCCTTTTTCCTTATTGGACATGCAGAAAGCCGCAGAGCGGGTTTCCAAAGCCATTATAGAAGGAGAAATCATTGGCTTAGAAACTGATCACGATTGCGATGGCCAAACCAGCCATGCTGTTTTGTATCATAATTTAGTAGAACGATTTCATCATCCTAAAGAAAAAATTCGTTCCTATATCGGGCACCGATTAACCGAAGGTTATGGTCTTTCAGATGCAGTTGCCGAAAGAATTTTAAATGATAGTCCCAAAGTGACATTATTAATTACTGCAGATAATGGTTCCACGGATGAACCCAGAATAGCACGTTTAAAAACGAAGGAAATTGATGTGGTTGTAACGGATCATCATCAAATTCCTTTGGAAGGCTGCCCGCAATCGGCTTATGCTTGTTTAAATCCTGCGCGTTCAGAATGTCAATATGGGGATCCCTATATTGCTGGTTGTATGGTGGCATGGTTGCTTATGGCAGCGGTGAGGCAAAAGCTCATGGAACTTCATTATTTACCTAATAAAGAACCTACCTTAACAGATTCTTTGGATTTTGTTGCAGTTGGGACGGTTGCCGATTGCGTGAGCATTGCGCGTAGCGCCAATAATCGGGCGGTTGTTTCTTATGGGTTAAAATTGATTGATGCTGGTACGCGGCCTTGTTGGCGAGCCCTGAAGACAGTCTTGAAAGGCCCATGTCGTTCAGAAGATTTGGGATTTAAAATTGGACCCTTATTAAATAGTGATGGCCGTTTGGCCAATGCATTTGGATCGGTTAGTTTTTTATTAGCAGAAACAGATGCTGAAGCGGGCGAGTGGTTGAAATCACTTGAAAGTCAAAATCAAGAACGAAAATCTATTCAAAAACAAATTGTTGAACAAGCTATCATCATAGCCAAACAGCAAATGTTTAAGCAACAGTTTGTTTTATCTATTTTTTTAGCAGATGGACATCCGGGTGTGCAAGGTATTGCTGCAAGCCGGATTAAAGATCTATTTGGACGTCCAACGGTTATTTTTGCGATAAAACCAGGGGCTCCTGACATTATTACCGGTTCTATGCGCGGAATTGAAAATTTTCATGTGCGCGATGCGCTTCAGACTGTTTCAGAAGCTGATCCAAAATTACTTATCGCTTTTGGTGGGCATAAAGGTGCCGCAGGATTAACCCTAGCATTAAATAATTTCGAACGCTTTTGTATTTTGTTAGAGGAAGCCTGTGAACAACAATTACAAATACAATTACCCCTTCATCCAGTTATATGGACTGATGGACCTTTATCTTCGAGTGAACTGCATTTGGATTTTTTAAATCAATTAGAGGTGTTGGAACCCTTTGGTCGTGAATTTGAACCACCCGTTTTTGAACTCAACGGGATACTAAGAGAGCTGCGACCCGTGGGGGATGGTTTGCATGTAAGGGTTAATTTAGAATTGGAAGGGAGGTACTTTAGTGGTATATGGTTTGGAGCTCGTAGTTCGGTGCAGCAATCGTTTCAGGTAGCAGTGGGAGAGAGGGTTCACGTCGCTTTTTCATTGCGGGAAAATCTTTATCGGGGTAATCGAAGTTTAGATATTCAGATTATTTCAATGAGGGGCTTAGGTGAATAAAAAAAGTTTAATTCAAAACTTATGGGTCGATGTACCTTCGCAAACATTGACTGCAAGAGAAAATGATAATGTACTAAAGCAGTATTCAGTTTCCACGGCATTTTTAGGGGTAGGTGAGGAACGCAATAGCTTTAAAACTCCGCGCGGCCTACATATGATTCGCGCAAAAATAGGTAAAGATGCCCCCTATAATGCCGTATTTGTAGGGCGCAGAATGACCGGAGAAATTTATAGTCCGGAATTAAAGAAGCAATTTCCTGATCGCGATTGGATGCTAACCCGAATTCTTTGGTTAAGTGGTTTAGAAATCGGAAAAAATCGTTTAGGTTCTTGCGATTCTATGCAACGATATATTTATATTCATGGTTGCCCCGATGAAAGCCCGATAGGAGTTCCGATGTCACATGGTTGCATTCGGATGAGAAATTCAGATCTCATAGAATTATTTGATTGGGTTGCTGTGGGCACAATCATCACGATTGGAGAGCAGCAGAAGAACCATTAGTGGTACAAGAATCATTACCATTAGGTGTAGTAAAGATTATGGTCGGCGTTGGGGTAGGTGAGGTAGCAGCATGTGCAACAGCGACAGCTGTAGCTTGCACCAAAATGGGGGTATCGTTTTTTGTTTTTTCAATTGCGCTATTTGCGCCATTATTTGTGCCACTATTCCTAGGTACTAAACCCTGCGCTGCTGCGGTAGTGGCGGCAGGAGTTGCGGCACTGCCACTAGAGTTGGGTTGTGCGATAGTATTAAAGACAATGGGGCGTTTTGTTGCGAGAGCTTCTGCCGCATTAAGCATTGGCCCTAATGTATTAGTAAAACCAAAAGGATATACGGAGCTATCACTTAAGTTCATCCAATCAACTTCAATGGCTGCTTGGGGTCTTTGATTCGATGACGCTTGTATGTTGTCAGCAAATTGAAGGATTACGGCAGTTTCTGAAGCAATTGTAATTTTTCCTTTTGCTTGCAATAAGGCATTGTTAATATGGGTTGCTTCTTTAGAATGAAGCTGAATAAAACCGGGAGACCAAAGTTCAGTAAGAAAACCATGAAAATGAGTTCCAAAAAATTGTTGGCATTCTCCAAAAACTTGTAATATATGAGGAGGCTTACTGGTTTGAATATTTGCTTTTTCGGATGACACTAATGCATTTTTGACTTCTAATATACTTTTTTTATCTTTTTTATTTACGTCAGGAAAAATAAAATCTTGATCACCATCGCGATGAACAACTTGGGAAGGATTGGGTCCTATTACTTTACCGCCGCCTTGTAGATCAGGATTGGATAATACATACATTTTATGAGATTTGGTCTTTGCTCTTTTAATTAGTTCATTAAATTTTCTATCAAATTTTAAATTAAATTTAAGAGAGACAGTTTTTTCTGTTTGATCTTTCATTTGTTTTGTATCAGCAGAAGTTTTTGTATCAGCAGAAGTTTTTGTATCAGCAGAAGTTTTTTGTAATGAAAGAAATTTGTCTATCTCATCTTTTGTGATTTCGGCCAAACCAGTCAGATGAACAAGACCATCATTGGGACGTTGTATAATATAAAGTCCTTTCGATTTTAAAAAAGCTGCCAAGCCTGTTTCAATGGGTTTTTTCGAAGTCAGTTCAATGCCAAGAAAACGAATGACGGGAGCAATTAAAGGAATGCCAGATATCAACACTTTTTTTGCGGTAATATCGATCATTTCACCAGAATGAACACCCATACAACCTCCTATTTATTGGATGATATTAGAGATTAGAAGGTAAAAGGTATTATTTAAACTGTCAACTGATTCTGATATTAAGAGTTCTGATATTAACGCATGCTCACATAGACCACCCAGGCTCCCACCTGCGGCAATGTAATCAGAGGTTTTTTTACCATGCTTATATAGAATTATTCGTTATTGATTGTAGTATGTTGACTTTCTTCCATCGGTTCAGGCACCTTATAAGGTTTGGATTTATGTTATTTTATGTTAAACAAAACTATAGAAAGCCTTACAAGTTCAGGTATTGCTTTTACCCTAGCCAATCTGGCGAAAGAATATGCAGATGAGCTTCATGCAGGGATTTTGGCTATTGTCCCAGATTCTTTAGCGGCTTCCCGATTAGAAAAGGCATTAGAATTCTTTTTGAAAAATTCGAGCGAAGAACCCTTTCCCATATATAGCTTTCCAGATTGGGAAACTTTGCCTTACGACAGCTTTTCCCCCCATCAAGATATTATCTCTGAACGCTTAAGGGCTTTGTATCATTTACCTCAATTAAGCCGAGGTGTATTGATTGTTCCTGTGCAAACCTTACTGCATAGAATTTGTCCTAAAGAATTTATAATGCAAAATACGCTTATGATAGCAAAGGGCGACAAATTAGATTTAGACAAAACCCGGCATCAATTACAGCAATCCGGTTATCGTTGTACTTCTCAGGTTCTTGAACATGGGGAGTTTGCGGTGAGAGGTTCCATTTTAGATTTATACCCCATGGGTAGCAGAACTCCCTTTCGCATCGATTTATTCGATAATGAAATTGATAGTATTCGAACTTTTGATGTTGAAACTCAACGCTCAGAAGAGAAAATAGAAAAAATACGTTTGCTACCTGCTCGGGAATTTCCTCTGGACGAGAAAGGGATTACTGCATTTAGAACGCATTGGCGAGAACAATTTGAAGGGGCACCCAATAATGCGTCTATCTATTTAGATGTGACAGAAGGGCATGCATCTCCGGGTTTAGAATATTATTTGCCTTTATTTTTTGATAAAACTGCCACGCTTTTTGATTATCTACCTAAAGGGATGATGCTGGCATTAGTGGATAATTTAGAAACTTCTGCGGAGGAATTTATTCAATATGTTAAAGATCGATATGAACAATATCGGCATGATAGGCAAAGACCCATTTTAGATCCTAAAACTTTATTTTTGGCTGTTAATGAATTGTTTGCTGAATTTAAACATTTTCCTACGGTTCGTTTACTACAAAACTTAAAAACAGAAAGCAGTTCACCTTCTAAGAATTTGGATAGCATTTTAAAACTTCCCGATTTAAATCTTGAGGCTAGGCACGAGCGGCCCCTATTTCGTCTCGAGACATTTTTATCTGAGTTTAAAGGACGGGTATTATTTACCGCAGAATCTGCAGGGCGGCGCGAAATTTTGAAAGATCTCTTGAAAAAAATTCATCAAGAACCGGTTGAAGTTGAAAGTTGGACTGAATCTTTGAAGAATAATAATACTTATAGTCTTGCCATAGCCGTTTTAGAAGAAGGGATGATATTGTCAGAAAAATCCATTGCCATTATTCCTGAGGCTGTTCTTCTAGGGAAACGCGTACCGCAGCCAAGGCGCCGTGGGAAACAACGTCCCTTGGTGGAATTAGATCTTGAAGTACGAAGTTTAGCGGAAATAGGACCAGGTGCAGCGGTTGTTCATATTGATTATGGCATTGGCCGTTTTTTAGGCTTGCAGCAACTTAAACTGACGGATCAAGAAGGGGAATTTGTTTGTTTGGAATATGCAGGCGGGGATAAATTATATGTACCTGTCTCTAGCTTGCATCTATTAAGCCGCTATAGTGGGGTAGACTTAGAGCATGCACCTTTGCATCGCTTAGGAACCCCTGAATGGCAAAAAGTTAAGCAGAAAGTATTGGAACAAACCCGCGATGTCGCAGCAGAATTATTAGAAATATATGCAAAAAGAGAAGCTAAATCAGGATATGCCTTTAAAGCCCCAGACGAACAATATCAACATTTTTCCGCAGTCTTCCCTTTTGAAGAGACCACTGATCAATTACAGGCCATAGAGCAAGTCATACGAGATTTAACACAAGCTAAGCCCATGGATCGCGTGGTTTGTGGAGATGTTGGTTTTGGAAAGACAGAAGTTGCCTTAAGAGCGGCTTTTTTAGCGGTGGAAGATGGAAGGCAGGTTGCTGTATTGGTACCCACAACCTTATTGGCACAACAACATTATCAAACCTTTAAGGATCGTTTTGCAGGATTTCCTGTAAGAGTGGATGTTTTGTCCCGCTTTAAAAGTCTTAAAGAACAAGAGAAAATTATTGAAGATTTGCAAACAGGAAACATTGATATTATTATTGGCACCCATAAAATTTTGCAAAGTTCTATTCAATTTAAAGCATTGGGTTTATTGATTATTGATGAAGAGCATCGATTTGGGGTGCGACAAAAAGAAGCATTTAAGGCACTGCGCGCTGAAGTAGACATATTAACCCTAACTGCAACCCCTATTCCCAGAACTTTAAATATGGCGATGTCTGGCATTCGAGACCTTTCTATTATTGCCACACCGCCTGCCAAACGCCTATCTGTTAAAACTTTTGTTAGGGAAAAAAATTCTGCCCTAATCCAAGAGGCTATCCTACGAGAGCTCCATCGTGGGGGCCAGGTTTATTTTTTACACAATTTTGTTGAAACCATTGATAAAACCAAAGAAGATCTCGAAAAACTCATCCCAACAGCCAGAATTGCCATTGCCCATGGTCAAATGCGCGAACGGGAGCTTGAACATATTATGTCGGAGTTTTATCATCGTCGTTATAATGTCTTAGTCTGTACCACTATCATTGAAACCGGAATTGATATTCCAACTGCCAATACCATTATTATTGAACGAGCCGATAAATTTGGTTTAGCACAATTGCATCAATTACGGGGGCGAGTGGGTCGTTCTCATCATCAAGCTTATGCTTTTTGTTTAATTCCATCCCATACTAAAATAAGTTCGGATGCCAAAAAACGTTTAGAAGCCATAGAATCGCTGGATGAGCTGGGCGTGGGTTTTACCTTAGCCACACATGATTTGGAAATTCGTGGAGCAGGAGAGCTCCTTGGTGAAGAGCAAAGCGGTAATATTCAATCTGTTGGTTTCCCTTTGTTTATGGAATTATTAGATCATGCGACAAAGTTACTAAGAGAGGGAAAAGATCCGGGTAAAGAGCTACCCTTAAAGAAAAATGTGGAAATTGATTTACATGTCCCTGCTTTTATTCCAGAAAGTTATTTAGGCGATGTGCATTCTCGCTTGGTTTTATATAAGCGAATTGCCAGTGCAAGAAACAAAAATGCATTGGAGGATATCGCTGTAGAAATGATCGATAGATTTGGAAAATTTCCAGAGCAAACCCAATATTTATTTAAAATGACAGAGTTGCGTTTGCTTGCAGAAAAATTAGGCATTCAAAAAATTGATGCAGGGTCAACGGGTGGGCGGATAGAATTCGGGCCTAATCCAAAGGTAGATCCCGCAAAAATTATTCAACTCATTCAGGAAAAGCCAAAACAATTCTCGCTTGAAGGGCCGCAAAAACTTAAATTTAAAGAACCTGAACCCTTATCCCCAGTAAAGATGGAACCCGGGTCTGATACTGCCGTCTCCGTTAGTAAACTCCGGGCTGCTAGGATTGAGGCGTTGATGGAGTGGTTGGAATCTTTGGCAGCACCTCAGTTTTAATATCGCAGGCTTCTATTAATTTTTGTTGTCCATTTTCTTCTATACTTATTTTTGATATTTCATCGTTTAAATCTTTCTGTTCAAGACCAACATTGTTTGTAGTGCTTGCATTTGTCTTGATAACCTCTAATGTTTCCTTTATTTTAGAAACAAGTTTTGATTTCTTCTTTTTTAGCTCTAATTCTATTTCTTCTTCTTGAATATCCAGAGCATTATCTTTAGGCTGTATTTTTTGAGTTTTTAGCGACGTTTTTATACTGTCTCGAATACCGACTCGGTCATGGCTTATTAAGCCTTCGCGATTCCAAGGTAATTGACGATACATCGCGTAGTCTGCGAATTCAACAAAAGGATATTTAATGATTTCAAAATAGGGTGAATAATCAAAATCCCGCGGCGTATAAAGTTTTGGGTTGCGGGTTATGAGTTCTATGCCCTTAGTTTCATGTTGCTTTACAAGCGGGAGGATAGGAAACTCGACATGATTAAAAGCCTCTGCAATTAAAGTAGAGCACACTGTCTTTGTACTGTCTCCAGGATAATATTCAAATAATTTAGAACGAAAACGTCTTGGAAATAATGTCCAAGGCAATAAAAAACGGGCTAGATCTAAGACATGGCGAACATCATAATCGTGACCTAATTTTCGTATGGCATAGGAAATGACCTGCTGCGCATCTTGCCTAGATAAACCTCTGGGTCTGCAAAGTCGAATATGGTCTTTTTGATAGGACATGATATCAGAAACAAGTCCACCTTTACCCATAATCCCTTCAACCAATAATTGGGTATCGGGCGGACCTTTAAAATGTGCAGAAACTAAATTGCGGACTTTTGGATCTTGAATATCATGCAGTCGTCCAATATAAAGTGCAGCATGCGACCAAGAACTTTGGGTGATGGTTCGTATTATTTCACTGACTCGACTTCTTCCTTCAATGAGTAAGACGTCGCAAGGACGTAATTCATATCGAATGCGCTCGAAATCGCAAAGTGGAATACCTTCATAGGGATGATCAAAGGTAAGCCAATTTGTAAAGGAATCAGAAATCCATTTGGTCAGTGTGCCTAACATTGTTTTAGTGGCCTGCTTTTGAAATGTTGCTTTATATATATCGGCAGCTTATAGATATGGATGAGTGACCTGGATCCAGCCGCCCTTATGCCTTACTGCTTATACACTGCCGCTGCTTTCTGTTTCCATTTCTGCTGATTCTAAATCAATATCCAGTTCTAACTTGTCTAATCCTTGCTCAATATCGCATTGTTCAATTTGCCCAAAACGTCGGGTGATTTTTTTAGCGGAAGTTTGCACTTGTTGAACATCTTTGTTGGCTTTTTCGATATGTTTGGCTAAATGCTGCATGCGTGTTTCAAAACGATTGAAATCTGTTGCAAGGGCTCGCAGATGTTCTTGGATAACATGAATATGTTTGCGGGTTGCCGAATCTTTTAAGACGGCTCTGGCAGTTGTTAAAATAGCCATTAAGGTGGTGGGGGAGGCGAGCCAAACGCTGGATCGATGAGCTATTTCGACTAAATCAGGAAAATGCGCATGGATCTCAGCAAAAACTGCTTCGGCTGGAATAAACATGATAGCGCCTTCGCTGGTTTCTCCAGAGATAATATATTTGCTGGCAATATCGGAAATATGTTTCTTGATATCTTGTTTAAAAGATTGTGATGCCTTTTTCCGATCGGCATCGCCATTAGCAAAATCCGTCATGATCTGAAAATTTTCTAAAGGGAATTTAGAATCAATAACAACATTTCCGCTGGGTTCTGGTAAAAATAAAATACAATCGGCTCGATTACCGTTAGATAAAGTATACTGAAAATCAAAATGGTCAGGCGGGAGCATGTTTTGTACCAAATTTTTCAATTGTACTTCACCAAAAGCACCGCGGGAACGTTTATCCACCAAAATTTCTTGCAGGCTGACCACATTAGTAGAAAGCTCGGTTAATTTTTTTTGTGCATCATCGATTAAAGCTAAACGTTTTACAATATCACTAAAAGTTGCGGTGGTTTTTTCAAAGCCTTCATTTAAACGTTGATCTAATTGAATGCTGAGATCTTTAAAGCGAGAGCTGATTTCAAGATGATTTCGAGATAGATTTTCGCTTACAAGACGTAGCATATCTGTGCTGGTTTGGGTTTGTTGTACATTATTTTCGCCTAAACGACGTTCTAAATTTTGGCTAAATATCCCAAAGCGTTCTATGTTATCTTCTTTTAGAGATTGCAATTGAGGTAAAATTTGATTTTGAAACTGATTCTGAAAGTGATTTTGTAATTGATTGTGTAATTGTTCTTGCAATTTTATTTCCAAGTTTTGCAGCTGAAATAATTGAAATTGCTGCCTGCGATTTTGACTAAAATAATTCAGAATGACAAAGATTACTGTGATAAAAATAAGAAAGGAACTCAATCCTAAAATCCATAATATTACTTCAGACTCCCCGCCAAGACCAATCATGCTCCGATAACCCAATGTTGGATCAGGGGACGATCGGTCTTTGAGCAGGTTGAGGTTGAATATAAATGTAGTATGATACAAGGATCTAAAGGATACATCAGAATGACAGACCCAATTTTAAACCAATTTCATAAGTTCTATTAGGGGGTTCATGCGAATTATAAAAATAGGTAGAATCATCAATATTCCAGTATCTTAGAAAAGCTCCAACATTATAATCAAAACAGCCATAGCTCGAAGGAATTAATAAATCGACACCCATACGAGCCCCATAACCTTGATGTTGATAATTAGGAATAAAAGCGCCGGAATTATAACTCGTTTGCCTACCCCGAATAAACCAGTCATATTCTAGATGTGAAATCAATTGCATATCTTCAAAATCATTCACCAGTCTTAAACCAATGGGGATATAGGAATAGCGCGAAGTTCTTAACCAACCTGTAGCCCCGGTAGTTGTAGTTCTTCCATAATCATCATTAATTAATGAACGTCCTGCTAAACCCGTATAGCCTTCTATTTTCATTTGATTTTGTAAATCCCAAGAATAGGTCCCGAGTAAACGAAGCTCAGCAATCACATAGCTCTCATTGTCCATACTACCCGTTGCATTTGATTCATAATGGATACTCTTACTCGCATCAATATGCCCATCTACATGCAGTCTAAACGCTGTGCATTCAGGTTGATATCCTAAAGCAAAATAAAGTCCTAACATAGGGCCACTATCGCTCATAATAAAATTATTATTAAAATCTTCTCGATAATGATAATAAAGTCCTTCAAAACCAATATCACCAAACCAACCTGGATTTGCAATGCTGGGTCTCGCAGATATCATGGTGGAACTGAAAGTGGAAAATGCTATAAGGGTTGTGCAAATAATTTTCTTCATCTAAAGTCCTTGTCTCCATGCCTGGTACGTTTTTAGTCTACTACCAAAATAATTTCTCGTTAAAAATGCAAGGCTTATCGTACAGGGATGAAAAAATTTGTCAAGCAGTTTTTTTGAGCAGAATATTGAATGTTATGGGTTAATAACTAATATTAATTAATTTAATAATGTGTCTAAATCATTCCCATGTTTTTCTATTTCATGTCGCAATACTTTAAGCGCTTCGGTTTGTAGTTGACGCACTCTTTCACGGGTCAAGCCAATTTCGTTACCGGTTTGATCCAGTGTTAAGGGTTCTTCACCATTTAACCCAAAACGCTTTTCTAAAACAGCTTTTTGCTTTGGGGTTAAGCCATTAAGCCATTTTTCCAGACATTGTTGTAATTTATGATGATTTAAACAGTCTACAGGATTATCTTCGTCTTGCCCAAGGGTATCTAGGATGGGTTTATTGACTTCTTCGGAAATGGGCATGTCTATAGAAACGGTTCGTTCATTTAGACAGAGCATTTTTTCTACTTCATCCGTACTTTCACCCCAGGCTTCGGCTATCTCTTCTACCGTAGGTTCATGATCCAGGTTTTTAGATAAAGTTCGAGTGGTTCTTAAACAGCCATTGAGCTTTTTAACCATATGTATGGGTAAGCGAATTGTTCGGGTTTGGCTCATAATGGCGCGTTCAATGGTTTGTTGGATCCACCAGGCGCTATAAGTAGAGAAACGAAAACCTCGTTCGGGATCAAATTTTTCGACTGCCCGCATAAGGCCAATATTACCTTCTTCAATTAAATCTAAAATAGCAAGACCCGAGCGCAAATAGCGACGTGCAATTTTAACCACTAAGCGCAGATTGCTCTCGATCATCCGCTTACGGGCATCTTTATCTCCTTGTAAGGCAAGTCTACCATAGTGTATCTCCTCCTCTTTGGATAATAGCGGGGATATCCCTATCTCTTTTAGGTAGATGTCAGTGGGATCGGGGGCATTATCTTCCCGATCTAGAAATTCGAGTTCATTACCTGTCGGTTCAAGTGATTCGAGGTGTTCTTGTTTTAAAATTTGCATGGATTCTACGTCTCTTAACTGTCTAGTTCAATTTCGGCTAGGCTTGGGTACAACTTTAATGGCTTAAAATGCTTAGGCTTTAGGTGCATATGTAGCGCATAATAAGTTAGAAAGCTTAAAGCGCTTGATTTTTTTATTTTTATATGTTCTAATAGGGGTCATTAAGGGGAAAATATAATTATTTAGATATCATTGAACACAAGTCATGGGGAGAGACATATGCCTTTTGATATTAACAGACAAGCAAAAGTCACATCAGAACCTAATAATCCCGGTAGGCAATCGGTTGAATGTCTTGCGTACTTCTTTCTAGAACAATTAAGGCAAGGTAATATCTCCAATGAACAATTTAAGGTCTATGACCATGCCCATTTCGAACGCTTGAAGAAAAAAAATCACCCTTCGGTGGCTAATACCCCAATTTATGATAACCGTCCTGAAGTAGTTACAACAAAAAAAGAACAGCTGCTTAGAAAAATAAATAGAAATCTAGAAAATCCAGATGTCAACGAGAAAGAACTTGAAGAAGTTATCAGCAATTTAGAATATCTAATGAAAAAAGAGTTTAATGTCTCTGGTAAAGGTGATGAAAAATTTTTAAGAGTGGTGAACAAACTTGGATTTAATTTAGAATTTTATGCGACTTTTCGCAAACGAGCTTTGGTTAATTGGACTGAAGGGGAAAGAGAAAGGGCAAGACAAGCCAGATTACATAATAAGATAAACCCAGAAGCAAGAGCAGCTACAGAGTTAGATTTACAACCTGAAATAAACAGACTACAAGCAGTTTATAAACATGCATTAGATGAACCCGCAAAAGAACTGTTACCTTATGCCCAAGCAAAAGATCCGAATAGACCCACATTAAAATTATACTTCGAGGATTCAGGTTTCGCGGATTCAGATCAGGTGAGCTTTGAATTTCCAACCGCAAATCCAATTAGGGTAGGTGCTGCTGCAGATCCTGTCCCTATGTTTGGTTTTGATGGTATAGGTATAGATATAGTGGATGACGAGGATCCTATTCAAAGACATAAGCGCCTTATTGGAAGAAAAGCAGCTATAAAAGCCAGAGGGCCATCTGGTTCAGGAAGATTCGGAAAAACTCCAGCTGCCGCTGCCAGTGCTGCTCCAGTTCCAGCTGCCGCTGCCAGTGCTGCTCTATCTCCAGCTCCAGATTCCAAAAGTTCCAAAGATTCTCTGGATAGTAGCATTGCATATCGAGGCTCCGTTAGTAGTTTAGCTGCAGACCAAGACGATGACTATAGGGACTGTAAAGATGAAAAAGATGTTGCTGAATTAACAACAGCAGGTAAAGCAGCAGCTTTTGCTGCTGCTGCCGCAGCACCCGCTGCAGTAAATAGAAAAGATAGGGGCGATATCGTCGAAGAGCCTGCTGCAGTTGCTGACAGAACTCCCAAAGATTATAGAAACAACGGTAATATCTTTGGAACATATTACGATAGCCCAAAAATACTACAACCCGGTGAAGACATACAGGCTCAAAGACCTTCCTTTGCGCAAAGTTTAACCGTTCTTGTGGGTGTTTTTGGTGCATTTTTAACGAAAATTATTGAAGTGATAATGGGGTTTTCAGAAGATAAATCGAAAAATGCGAATCCACATCGTGATTTAGATAGCGAAGAACTCCAAAAGGAAAAGGCAGATCTCTTTGACGATTACAGAAAAAAATTAACCGATGAAGCGGTAAGAAACAAATTGGTGGAGGATTGGAGAGCAGCAAAGACAGCTGCAGAACGAGATCAGGTTATAGAATCATTAAAGGATAAATTAGCAAGTGCTGCAGATGTCGACTTGAGTGAAGACTTACAAACCCTCAATTTTAAATTGTGTTTGCGAAAGTTAGATGACGTTAAGGTTAAATCTGAAGCAAGGAGAGCCCCTAGTGCAGGCGCTGCTGCGCCCAAAGCTAAATGGAGTAATGAGAAATCTTATTTATCAAGACTTTGGCGTGGAGGATGGCATCATCTAGCCCTAAATCGCTTGCATGGTTTTATGGCTGAAGAAGGCCTTTATTTTGAAATGGACGAATCATTAAGAGGTCTTGAATATGCCATTAAAGATAAAGGTTTGCTTGCTCATCCTGGAATGCGCGAAGCACAGGCATTATATGGAAAAATACTTGAAGAAATTCATTGCGTGGATTTACGTGAGGCTTCGGAAATTGATCATCGATTTCCAAAACAGTGCTATGAAGTTCGTCAAGCCATGTTGAATGCAATTGCAAAGACAGAGCTAGATATGGATACACGTATTAAGGACGACCCAGAAGTTAAGAAGTTACAATCTGAATATGCTCAGAAAAAAACAGGGCTGGAACAGCTTGAAGCTCAGTTCGAAGAGCTGCAGAAAGCGGGTAAGATCGAAAAGGATGTGGCAGACCGCTATAATGCAATGCATGAGAAGACTAAAAATGAAAAAGCTGCCGCAGAGCAAATGCTTAGAGGGGCCGAAGGAAAGATACGTAGAGACTTTGCAATAGTACTTAAGCATGATCTAGAAAAAATCAAACGAGATAACATTGATGCAGATAAGCGGAAAGTACAGGTAGATTCCGCTGTTGGTTCTGCGGGTGCTGCCTCTGTAACGCCAGTAAGATCCATGCTTCCTCTCAAAGACATGCTAAAAAGAATTAGTGAAAAGCAAGCAAAAGCTGCGGCTGAATATCCACTTGCGAAACGTATGGCTACATTAAATCGCGATTTTCCTGAGAAAAGAATAACCAGCGCAGCCGCAGCAAGCTTGGCGGCTAGTGCATCGGGTGGTGTGGTTGCAAATGCTTTAGCTGGTCGTGGGCCACATAATAGACCTGCTGATGGCCTAAGAGATGATATCAATAGTGGAACCAGTTTAGCATCATCTAGCAGAAGAAATGCAGTTTAATAAGTCATCAATGATAGGATACAGGGGGCAGACAAATGACTATAAATAGACAACTGATTGCAAAAACGGGTGCTTTTCAGCATAACTGTGCGCTTAATTCCCTTGTGCATAAATTGATACCATGTATAGCGAATAATCAAGTGCCAAGAGATGCTCTAGAGACATTTAGAGTCGCATTTAATGAATATTATAATTCCGATTTAAATTTATCTGAATTTACTCAGACTGTTTCAGGTATTAATAATCCTTATCATCGTGAAATTATATTGGCACCGGTATTAAGAAAAATGCTGCGTTTGCCTGAAGTATTAGCACCTTACAATGAAGCATTTGCAGGTGATCCTTTAAGAACAACTATTGTAAATCCTGGTGTGGATTTAGAGACAAGAGATATCATGCCACTTGCCAACTTTTTTGGTATTCGTCTTGAAATGTATTCGATGGAACACTTTAAAAAATTAGTATTTGCGCGTGGCAATGCATTGAGCAAACAATATCGTCAAGGAAAAGATCTAAGTGAAATTGAAAGAACGATCATTCAAGCAGGAATTAATGAGTTAAAAGAACCCAATCCCAATTTTGTGGCGTTGGCGGATAAGTTGCTGGCCTTAGCACCCCCGCAATTAATGAATAATGTATTTGTTAGGAATATGGCCCGAAATAAAATAGTTGCAGAATTGCAGCAATATTATGCTAGAACTTCTGATTGGGATGAAGTTGAACATGATCCATCTTCTGAACCTTTTAAAGTTCAATATAGATTAAGACCAAGGGATCGTTTCCCGACATTAAAATTATGGTATTGGGGTGGTGGACATTTTGAATATGAAGATGCAAATCCAAAACTCAAAAAAGAACATGATGATTATTATCCTTTGGTTAATCCTAATTTATATCAATATGGTTGCCCTGCTGGGGTGCCGAATCCTGCTGGTTCTCCAGATGCAGAAGCGGTTCGCAATCGAATCCATTATGCTTTAAAAGCTCGACGAGTAAAAGAGTTTTCGCTTTCTAACGAATTGCGACAATATGAAACAGAACAATTAGCTGCAAGAGGGGCTGCTCCTCATCACGCGGATGCAAATCCTATCCCTCAAAATGCTAATGCAGCTAACAATAAAAATGATCATGTAAATGGCGATGCCTCTGCTAACCCATTCAGTGGTTTTGCAGATTTGTTGAAGGGCGGCGCATTTACGGATGACGGTAAGGAAATCTTTGATGCTTTCATGGAACCCTTTAAACCTAAAGAGAATTCTAAAAACAACATGGCGAATGACGAGGATGTTGTGTCAAAGCTTATGCCAGGAAATCAAAAAGGCTTATTAGGTACTTTAATATCTGCGTTTTTTGGTCTACATTCCTTTATCATGAAGATAGGCCAAGCCTTTGTGGGGATGGTACCTGCTATTCATAAAATGCAAGCCAAAGCCAATCGAAAGTCCAATCCTGCTGCTGATCTTCAAGCATCGGACCTTGGAAATCATCCCGATGGCCCTTTATTTGCTGAATATGTTAAATTCTTACCGGATGCTATCAAAGGTCGTTTAAATAGCCTCTGGCTAAATAGTTCTATTCCAAAAACTAGGGTAATGGATGAATTACGTCGTGCCTTAGATGAAGAAGGTTTTCGTGATGAACTTGAATTTTGCAAATTTAAGCAAAAATTACAACACTTGCGTCATGTGAATCCTGTTTTACATCGACATTTATTGCAGCAATGGCAGGAAAAGGTCTATGCCCATAGACATGAAAATGAGAAAGAATTATTTGAAAAGTGTCATGCAAAGAAAAATGAGCTTAATGCACAAGTGGATTCGGCCTTGAAAACTCAAACAGATTTGGCAGAGGCTCTTGCTAGGGCAAAAGCCAGATTTACTGATGCAGCAGCAGACGGGGATCTTGATAAGGGCAAAATGGATCGCGAGGTAGCTGATGTTAAGGGCTTTGCAGCTGGCAATCCTAAAGTGAAACGTCGTGATCCAATAGGGGCACCGGCACCATTTACCCCTGCACGTAAAGCAAAGGCCAAAGCAAATTCAGTATTGTTTGATAATGGTCGAGCTATGATAGAAGCTTTGGATGATGATAGCGATAATGATTCATCAATGAGTAGTGGTACTAAGCGAGCAGATACTCTGAATTGCCAATAGATTTCGCCAAGGCAAGAATTAGTAAGGGAAGGGCACATTGTCCTTCCCGTTTACTACCCTCTTGAGTTACAATCTGCTTTATGTTTAATCCTTTCTATGCGTTTGTTGGTTACCGCTATATGCGCGCTAAGCGCAAAAATCACTTTATCTCATTTATTTCACTTACTTCTGTTATTGGCGTGGCCCTTGGGGTCAGCGTTTTAATTACGGTATTGTCTGTGATGAATGGCTTTAATCACGAAATTCGGGCTCAAATGCTTATGGGCACTCCCCATATTACGGTTGGGAAATTTTCAGGTCCCTTACTCGATTGGCAATCTCTTAAAAAGACTCTTATCTCAAATCCTCGTGTGATTGGGGCAGCTCCCTTTACTTTAGGGCAAGGTATGCTTTCAAATGGCTCTACCGGAAAAGTGCAGGGCGTGTTAATCAAGGGCATTGAACCCACAGAAATCAATGAAGTTTATCCACTCGAAAGCCGTATGAAAGAAGGCAACATTCATGCTCTCAAAGCGCATGATTACAATATGGTGATTGGCAGAACTCTAGCCAATAATATGGGCTTGAATCTTGGGGACAAAGTATCCGTTATTCTTTCTGAAGCTTCCGTGAGCCCTGCAGGCATGATGCCTAGAATTCGCCGTTTTACAGTGGCTGGCATTTTTGAAATTGGGGATTTATACGACGGTTCGCAAGCCTTTATTCATTTAGAGGATGCCGATAAATTATTGCATATGAATGGTGGCGTTTCGGGTGTGCAGTTAAAACTCAAAGATGAATTAGAGGCCCCAGAAATTTCTAGTGCCTTTTATGAAGCCTTGAATCACGAATTTTGGATAAGCAATTGGACACAAGATTTTGGCAGCTTTTTTAAAGCCCTACAAATTCAAAAAACGGTTATGTTATTTATTTTATTATTGATCATTGCGGTGGCTGCATTTAATTTAGTTTCAAGCCTTGTGATGATGGTTACAGATAAACGATCGGATATTGCGATATTGCGCGCCTTAGGTGCTACCCGTCGAAGTATTATGGGTATTTTTATGGCGCAGGGTAGTATGGTGGGTGTGATGGGGACATTATCTGGCGTTGTTTTGGGCTTATATATGGCTTATCACGTTACCGGCTGGACTGATAGCCTACAACGTTTCTTTAATATTGAATTGGTCTCAAAAGACGTATATCTGGTCAATTTCTTGCCTTCAGAAGTGCATATGACGGATGTAATTGGGGTTACAGCCATTACCTTATTGATGTCGTTTCTGGCCACTTTATATCCAGCTTGGCGTGCTGCCAGTATTCAACCTGCAGAAGCATTGCGTTATGAATAATTTGAATAATAAAATGGATCAGATGGTTTTAGAATGTAGAGATCTGCAAAAAGAATATATCGATGCTCATGTGCGGTTGAAGATTCTCACCGGTGTTTCCTTAAATGTGAAAAGGGGAGAACAAATAGCTATTATGGGGCGTTCAGGTTCAGGTAAAACCACATTATTGCAAATGCTAGGTGGGTTAGATTCCCCAACAGCCGGTGAAGTCTTGATAAATGGACAGAATATTCATGCCTTAAATGAAGCAGAGCGCTGTCATTTACGAAATCGTTCTATTGGTTATGTATATCAATTTCATCATTTACTTCCAGAATTTACGGCGTTTGAAAATGCAGCGATGCCATTATTAATTGCTAAAGAAGTCGATCTTAAAACGGTTAAGGCCCGGGCAGCAGATATTCTTGAACAGGTGGGTTTAAAAGATAGATTACATCATAAACCCGGGGAATTGTCAGGTGGCGAACGGCAAAGAGTTGCCATTGCAAGAGCCCTGATTAACAACCCGGTTTGTATTTTAGCTGATGAGCCTACTGGCAATTTAGATGATGAAAATGCCGATCAAGTTTTTGAAGTGATGTGTAAAATAAATCGACAACAGCAAACCAGTATTATATTAGTCACCCATGATGTTGCTTTGGCAGCGAAACTGGATCGCACTTTGATCCTGCATGGCGGGCAATTGCAAGCTGCTTAGGATTAGTGATTTTGAATATGGGCTGTTTATTAGATCCCACATTGAGAGTAGGTCGATTAGCTGGTGTGCCTAATCTCCCTCACGTACGTTCATATTGCAATAAATGAGTTACCTAATATTAATAAAAATCTCATCACTTAAAAACCTCTTCTAAAGATTGGCAATCCAATAATCGAATTCCCCATTTTCGTAATGTTACAGGATCGGCCTGTTCAATTTGTTGACGATAAGAATCTGAAATGGTTGTGAACTTATGTTGTACTAGATCAAGCAAAATTGCACATTCACCTTGCTGATAGCCCTTACGCTCAACGGAACTAATGTAACGCATTTTTCTCTCCTTCTCAATTCTATTAACTTCTTTGGTATAGTGTAATTCAAACTCGTGTGGTAATACCATAGTCCTTTCTAAAAAATAGAAAATTTTAATAATATCATCCTTCGAAAAGTTTTTTTCATATAAGCGTTTTATGATATTTATTTTGTCTACCAACTTATTTTTGTTGTTCTTTTTTTGTGATACAGCCAATTGTGCTAAAAGGATACTGGCAAAAGGGTTATCAGAGGCCTCGAGTTTTTCAATTCTAGATTGGAAATCCAAAATTTTAATATAAGGGAACCCGACTTCTACATAGGAATTCCAAAATTCTTGACGGAATTTAGTAGGTCGCCAGCTTTTACTATCGTCAATCAAGATGGCAAGCGTTGCTATGGTTTGATTTGGGAAATAGAATTCTAAGAGAAGCCTGTAATCAAAGATTCGTTTCAAGAAGATATTTTTATTGCTTCGCTCGATTTCAAGATGAAGTAAAATGAGTGTCGATTTACCATTTTTCAGATAAAGTTCTACCAGTTTATCTAAATGTTGTTTAGAATTTTTAGGGATAAAGCCGGTGAATTCTTTTTCTATCATTTTATAGCCTTTTGCCCAGTCAATTTCCTGATATTTTTCAGGCCAGCATAAGATCATGAACTCTTGGAGATAAGCCTCCAAAATATCTTTCCATGCGCCATCGTAATCAGGTGTTTGTTTTTGAATGGTGCTTTCAAGGATAAGTTTTTCTTCCGCGTGTGATATGGTTTCTTCTGAGTACATACCCGCCCTTATTTAAATTAGATTTTAACTGTATAAAACCATCATAACTTTTTTGTAATGCAAAATGGATCGGATATTTAGCGGATTGTCTTTAGAATACTTTTTATTAAAATAGGATATGAAAAATAGAAACGGGTAGAGAATGGATAAACTATGATTTCATATATTGTATTTTTCTTGTTAGGTATATGTAGTCATTATTTTTATTCTGAACTTCCTTCATTTAAAGTTTCGATATTAATAGCTATGCTTTTACTGTTGTTAACATTTTTGCTGGCAAATCTATTGAAGTTTATTCAAAAAAAACTATATGTAAGCCCAGAAAAAATCCCGGGCCAAGGGAGTATGGTTTGGCGGCTTATTCAGTTAAATAAAAACATTTTATTGCCCATCATGAAACCCATCACTCAACGGCTTTTCTGGTTCATGCTGACTTTTATTTTGGGCTATTTTTGGATGTGGGTTCATATTTATATAAATTTAGCCAAACGATTGCCTGAAAATTTGGCAGGGGAAGTGATTCAGGTAGTGGGGACTATTGTCAGTTTACCAGAGACTCAAGATGGAGGAGTTCGCTTTGAATTTGATGTCAAAAATACTTTAGCAAGAGAGCTTTGGAACAATCCCGGTCGAATTATGCTTTCATATTATGAAGCAAAGCAGCCTATTAAAAATAAGAATGCATTAAGTGGATTAAAAATAGGCCATCAGAGAAATGAAAAATTTAAGGCAGAGGATTTGCGGGTAGGGGATGAATGGCAATTTTGGGTTAAATTAAAAAAGCCAAGGAGCTATTCAAACACGGGCAGTTTCGACAAGGAAAAGTATTATTTTCAAAATCGTTTGCAAGCGGAGGGCAGAATACTTTTAAAATTACCCAAGAGGAATAGGAATAAACAGTCAAATCTAAATGCAAGCTCCTCTTTGGACAATGTAATGGCAAAAAATAATATAGGCCAAATCAATTGCAGCCCAAAAAAGTTAAGCAGCCATTGGTATTCAATGCCTGTTCACCGTTTGCGTGCCTTTCTTTATCAAAAAATAAAAATTCATATGGAAAATAGAACTTTTGGTCCCCTTATAACGGCATTGGTGCTTGGAGTTCGTGAAGGAATTAGTCAAGAGCAATGGGCTGTTTTTCGCGATACTGGCACAGCTCATCTTATGGCTATTTCTGGCCTTCATGTTGGCTTAGTGGCTTCAGTCGCCTATTTAATGATTCAATTACTTTATAGATGCTTGCCCTATGCTTCCTTCATTTTTCCTGCTGTTTGGATTGCAGCTTTTGCTGCCATCGGCATTGCTGCCATTTATGCTGCATTAGCCGGGTTTTCCATCTCAACCCAGCGTGCCCTCGTCATGATTACATTATTTATGTCGGGTATGCTCAATCGCCGCTTAAGCCATGTTTGGAAAAGTTACTTTGTTGCACTAGCAGTAGTTTTGATACTGGACCCTTTTCCTACTTTATCAATAGGGTTTTGGTTGTCATTTGTAGCAGTCGGCATGATGTTATATGGATTAAAGGGCCGGTTATATCCCACTGGGTTGTGGTGGAAATGGGGGAGGGCACAATGGGTGATTTTTTTAGGACTAATGCCCCTAACGGTAGCCTCTTTTAATCAAATATCCTTGGTTTCCCCACTGTCCAATATACTTGCTATTCCCTGGGTTAGTTTTACAGTGGTTCCTCCTGCATTATTGGGAAGTTTAGTCTTGATATTCTCAGAGACTGCTGGAAAATTTTTATTAACCATTGCAGAAAATAGCTTTAGTTATTTCTGGCCCATACTAAACTTTTTTGCCAAAATGCCTAAGGCGATTTGGATTCCAGCAGTAACTTCTAATATTTCACTTATTATAGCTTTTATGGGCACTATCCTGCTATTAATGCCAAAAGGTATGCCGGGACGTTTTCTGGGTTGCCTAGCATTATTGCCCTTATTTCTAAGTGGATCAACCGCACCCGCTTTAGGAACTGCCAAATTTACTTTATTGGATGTTGGGCAAGGCCTAGCAGCGGTATTGCAAACACAGCATCACGTTTTGGTTTTTGATACAGGCCCTCGATTTGGACCAGAAGTCGATACTGGTTCAAGAGTTGTCTTACCGTTTTTAGAAAGCCAAGGAATAAAAAAGATCGATGCAGTTGTAATCAGCCATGGTGATAATGATCATATCGGCGGTCTTGCTTCCATTTTGAAAAAAATGCCTGTGGATACTATTTTGACGAGTGAAATGGAAGTAGTCCAATCGCATACGAATTCACCAACATCTAAATTAAAAAATTTTGGAAGTTTAATGAATCCTAAAATAAAACCCTGCTATGCAGGGCAACACTGGCACTGGGATGGAGTCGATTTCGAGATGCTTCATCCCGATACAATCCATACTGCCAAACGAAATGATCACTGCTGTGTATTGCAGGTTCGTGCCGGAAAACAAGCTATATTATTAACAGGGGATATTGAACAGTCTTCGGAGAAAAAATTACTTGATAAGCCCAATACCTTTGGAAATAAAAAACTCGCATCAACCCTATTGGTTGTTCCGCATCATGGAAGCCGAACTTCTTCCAGTCTGGATTTTATTCAAGCAGTCAATCCGGCTTATGCTTTGATTCCTGTTGGCTATTTAAACCAATACGGTCATCCAAAAAATGAAATTTTAGAACGCTATCGTCAATTAAAAATTCCTTTATTCGATAGTGTACGCGATGGTGCAATTAGTTTTATTTTGAAAGATCAGGAAGCCATTGAAAAACCAACAAGCTATAGGGCAGTCAATAAACATTTTTGGCAATGGGCCTTCCATTAATAACTGTTAAATAATGTTGGAGTAAATAACCCCCTTGATGCTCAAACATTATGTGTTATGCGTGGACGTTTCTAAATATATATCTATCATGCGTTTGGAAGACTCATCGATCGCGCAGTGCTTTACAATTCTACCATCACGCAGTACTAACATATGAGTGCAATAATCTTCAAGTTCTGAAAGAATATGAGAAGAAACCAGCATAGTAATGCCTTCCTTTGAAAGTAAAACCAGTAATTGTGATAAGTGAAAACGTGCTTCTGGATCTAAACCAGATGCAGGTTCATCTAGAATTAATACTTTAGGATGATGGATAATAGCCTGAGCAATTGCTAGACGTTGACGTTGCCCGCGGGATAGAGTTTTGGCTTCCTGAAATAATAAATCTTGAATTTGCATGCGTATGGCAACTCTTTCAACAGCGGCTTGCTGCTCTTGCTTTGAAATTTTTTGTACCATCGCATGATAACGTAAGCATTGTTCAACAGAAAGATCATCGTATAAACCAAAGAAATCGGGTAAGTAACCCATAAGAGCATGGGCTTCACGAGGATTTTCAAGTACATCTAAAGAATCAATGTGAATTGAACCCGCACTTGGCGTTTCTAGAGCTGCCAGACATCGCATAAGGGTACTTTTGCCTGCACCATTGGGACCTACTAAAGCTGTGATACTGCCAGGTTCAATGGAGAAACTGACATGCTGAAGTGCCCGCTTACCAGGGTAATCAAAAGTTAGGTTTTGAACTGAAATCAAGAAAAATCTCCTGAATTAACAACTTGGGTAAAGATCTTAACAGACTGCCTAAATTTTAACGATTTATACAGAAAGTTACAACTTCTCTATAGGAAGAGGTAAATATATAAAGAAATCATACCATAATAATTTAACTTACTGTTGCCAGCTCTTAATGCCATATCGCTTCAATTTTTAACAAATGCTTGAATATTGATGCAAGTTATGTCAGGATTTAGCCATGAATCCTGAATTTAAACGAAATCTATGGCAAGTGTTTACGGCTCAACGGCTTATTGCTATGCCTGCTTTTTTACTTGCCATTTTCTTTATTGTCTATTTACAAAATGATCAGATAGGATTGTCTGTCCCACACGCTGCTTTAAATATAATCTTCCTCTTATTAGTGGTTTGGGGTTCTGGCTTATCTGCCGATGCCATATTTCAAGAATTGCGTGAACATACCTGGGACTCGCAACGTATGACGCCTCTCGGGCCATGGTCTATGACATGGGGTAAGATCTTTGGAAGCACTATTTTTGTTTGGTATGGTGCATTCTGGTGCCTTGTCGCAATTGGCATCACCGGGTTATTTGCCAACGAAGGGATACAATATTCGAATCTCTCTTATGATATTGTCTATTATCTACTGATTGGAATTTTTGCGCAGACTTTTGGTTTATTTACATCTCTTTTGTTTCAAAGAATTAGCCCTTTAAATTCACGCGCCAGAGTGGTTTTGATCCAGCTTTTTACAATTGCTGTTGCCTATGCAGTATTTCTTATGGGAAGACAAGCGTTGGCAGAATTATTTAAGATTCATACCTGGTACGGTCTTAACCTAGATTATCAAACATTTGCTATTGGTTCTCTCATATTATTCTGTCTTTGCTTATTTTTTGGCATTTATCGATTGCTACGTAATGAATTACAAATGAGAAGCCTACCCTGGGCTTGGCCTTTATTTGTTCTCATCTGGATTTTTTACGTGGGTGGATTTGTTTATTTTGTCACCGGTCAGGAAATTCCACAATCTAACCTTACGGTTACATGGTTTGGAACTTCTTATCCCGCCAAACTTAACATTCCTCAATCTTACTTAACAATGGTCTGGCTTGGGACTGCATATTTCATTGCTTTACAAGGAAGTATCTATGCTGCCTTTTTTACCCCCAAGAATATTGTGCACTATTTTCGTCTTGTAAAGTACATTAAGGAATGCCGAATCATCCCTGCATTTTCTCTAACCCCTCCCTGGATTTTTTCTACCATCCTATCTCTTATTTTATTACTTATTTTACTTTTCAAATGGCAGCATTTTGATTTCCCAGACCCCAAAGTCATATTCATTTTTATGGGATTTTTCATATCTTTATTTTTCTTTTTGCTGCGAGATATTGGCATTCTTTATTACATTACTTTTAATTTTCATGCTAAGCGTGCTCATTTGGCAGCAATCGTTTACTTAATTGCCCTCTATACCCTAATACCCATATTATTGTCTTATACCGATCTCCCAGATTATTGGTATCCGGCTCTTGCCCCTTGGGCTTGGTTTAAGGAATCAGTACCTGTCACAACAGGTCAAATTGCTTTTATTTCCAGTTTAATATTGATTCAAGACCTTATTGCTTGGGGGCTAGTCTTCACTCGTTGGCGTATGGAGGCAAAGCAATTAGCTTAAATATTGTTGAGGGTTTGAACAAGGTTATAAAACGTATTTTATTTGATAGCAACGGCGTTACAATTCTCATTTTAGGATTTATAGGTAGGATGAGTTGTGATGAACAAAAGAATGTATTTTATAGTCACCATGCTATTCATGGTTTTTTTTGCATCAGGCTTATTTGTTATTGATTTTTTGGCAAAAAAAGGCCAGCTAAGTGCAATCTTAGAACAAACGAATCATTACATTCAGCATTATTTTGGAGGAACCCTAGAACATCTCAAACACGGGCAGATTATTTTTTCCTCTGATTGCACAGCCAAAAAGTTAGTTCAACAATCAACCATGCAGCTGCCTTATACACTTGACTTAGATTCTAATATCATTACCATTTCACAATTTGTTAATCATCCTGCAAAATTTGAGTTTCGTGACAAAAAACTGGGATTTACTTTAGAACAAGCCTCCTGGGGAAATTTTAAGTTTAAGGGAGATACTCAGGAATTTATTGAACTTTCCATTATAACAACCCCCGAGGCAATTAAGATAGAAGACGGTGTACAAGCAATAAAAGAAATTGTTCAGAAATTAGAATCGGCCGGTTGGAAACCCGCTGCTGGTTTCGAAAAATCCTTAACCCCTTTTGAGAATCAGAATATTGAAAAACGAATACAGTGGGATCATAAAAGAACCAGCGCTGGTCCCAAATTAATGGCCTGGCAATCAAAAGAATATCAGGTGAATTTGCATGCAGTTGTTTCACCAGAAAAGGACCGCGAAAATAAAACAGAACTGAAGATGAGTGTTCAACTCTGTATTAAAAAAATATAATAAACCTTAATAAATTGAATCAATTCTTTCCGCTCTTTCCGCTAAATACCCGATTTTTCTAATTTTATTTTCCTAATAAAATAACCCTAGATGAAATCAATCAACAGGGTATTCATATGAAAGAATCTGAATTATATGCACAATATATTAAAGCGTCGCGCGCTGGGAACAAAAAGGAAATAGACAGTCTTATTCAAATGGGCTTTAAACCAGATAAGCAAAGATTAATTGAACTTTCAAATAATAATAAAGCCTTAAGAGATATTTTGTACAATCGAAGTGTTATCGTTAATATTGACATGGGCGATACTGCAGGTCATGTATATGGAAAATTTCCTATTTATAATGAACAAAGAACTCATATAAAAGAAGAACTTTTGGGTTTTTACCCAAAAGAGCCTGGTGTTTTAACTGCATTTGCAGGGGAGGGAGCTGTACTCAATGAAACACTCAAGACGGGTCGATCCATGAAAAAATTTCAAACGGTTCAAATACGCTTACCTATAACAGAAGAAGCCTGGCTTCGTTTAGCCAATTGGACTTCATCCAAAACTAAAGAAAAAAGTGCTTATGTTTTGGTCAGTACAAATTGTGTTCACTTCGTCCATTCTGCACTAAAAATTGCTGGATATTCAGATGGTTTAGTTGACAAATTTGATCCAAACCTTATTAATAAAATGAAAATTAAACCCGTGATGCTGGATCTCAATGCATATTTGCGTTATGATAATCGGGAAAACTTTTTTCCACTCTTAAACGAGGTAATAGAATCTCGAGAACAAGCATTACAAAATGGTTCCTATGTCTGGCATCATAAAGAAGCAATCGCCAAAAGGGCAAAAGCCAATCAGTTAACACAAGAGAATTTTGTAAATGGCTTCTTTGATCGCTATCATGATGCCAATTTCTATCAGAGACTATACCAAGACAAACCCTTAACAATTGAAGATATGTCTTGGCTCTTGCGCAATAAAGCGCCAGGGATGGAAGATAGAATCCGAGATACTTTATTACAATGTTATCATAAATTTCCTCTGTCTATGAAACAGCAATATCAATTTAATCCAAAATATTTCTTATGGGATATAGGTAGTCAATTGCAAACTTGTCCAGAAAGCATTCATACTGATATTCAAAGATATATTTCTAGTCCAGCAACTGCTGTGCAAGAAGAAACTATTCACCTAGTCAAATTTAATTCAAAACCCAAACTGTTTGCCCCTGCAGAATCGCATACAATATTAGGGCATTCTAGTCATCCCTTTTCTTTTCTGCCAACATTTCTTTATGTAACTCCTGCCAATCCGCGTAATAGACAATGTCATAATAAACTTGAAAAAGATAAATTTTCGAAGGACAAGATCCCCAACAATCCTTATGTCAGACAAGTTTTTGTTAGAGATTGCGAACGAAGACTCGATGCCATTTTAGGCAAATCAAAGTTCAATCATGCTATAGCATTTTCATCAAATCAGAGCGCAGTAACCAGAAAATTAAATTCAGAACATCAATTGCACTTTGATAAGGAAATGAATGCAAGTGTTATAACACCATCATTCAAACAATATTATATTAGAAAAAATCAACATATTGCTCCGCAAAATTATTTATTAAAAGCAGAGCTATTTAAGGTTAAGTATATCACTAAAAACATACCAATCAACAACACTGATAGCGCTAGTATCAAATCAAGACCCAAAGAGGGTCTATAGGCATTCATTTTTATTTGTTTTTCAATTCTAGCAAATTTAACGTAAGCAAAAATACCCATCAGCGTGCCAAAGGCAACAAGCAAAATGCCAAATGTAGAAGAGTAACCTTGTAAACTCGGGGATACAATCTCTTGCAAAGTAGATGATGAAATGTCTTTCAGAGCTAGATCTGGCACCCTCAAAAAATAGACTAACTGTTTTAAAAATAAACTGAACTTTTCAACCACAAACCCAAACGCCATTAGCCCTAAACTGGTTCTTATCCAGGCTAGAAAAGTTCTTTCATTCGCCAAATGATCCCGAATATTGGTATTTTCGGTGGTTGAAGTTTGAGGCGATTTTTCAAGAGTCTCATTGCTCATAGAGTTAAGTTTAGTGGAAAAAGTATTTTTATTTTGAATATTTTTTGTTAGTTGATTTAGTTGTTAAGTTAGGAATTTAGTATAAAATTTAATATTAGGGAAGGTACACTAGTAGTTAAGGAAAAATACATGGATGAAGATTGGTCAGATAATGGCGCTAATGAAAATAAGCCAAAGACTGACCCCCTACATCAAGAGGAAAATTTGTCCTATCACCAAATAGATAGTGATTCTGATATAGCTTCTAAAATAGGCAAGCATCCAGAATCAACATCTGAGGCAGCCGAGATTCCGCCAGAAGTGCAAAGAGAAAATAATTCCATTACAAATAATAAACGCCATAAAATAATAACTTGGGTTGTTGGGATTATTATACTTGCTATCATCTTTTTATTGATACAAGGCTTGATCCATTGGCTTCATCATTCCAAAAAATCTGCTGTAAAACCAGTGCCGGTTGTCTTAGGTACAGCCAAAAAAATGGATATGCCCATTTTTATTCCGGCGCTCGGAATTGTAACTGCATTAGATACTGCAACTGTAAAAACTCAAATCAATGGTCGGCTGCAAGAAATTTATTATTCCGAAGGTCAAGAAGTGAAAGCAGGCGAGCTAATAGCACTCATAGACCCTAGACCCTATGAAGCGCAACTCGAACAATTCCAGGGACAATTACTTAGGGATCAGGCTCTATTAGCCAATGCTAAAATAGATTTAGCACGCTATGAAACTCTTTTCGCACAGGATTCTGTATCACAACAAACCTTAGAAACCCAAAGATGGCTGGTAAGGCAGCTAGAAGGAACGGTGCAATTAGATCAAGGACAAATTGATCAAGTTAAAGTGAATTTAATTTATTGTCATATTACCTCACCCATTGATGGACAAGTTGGATTGCGCTTGGTTGATTTGGGAAACTTTGTGCAAACAACCGATACCACAGGTTTAGTGATCATCAATACCATCCAACCCATTTCAGTGGTATTCACAATTCCTGAAGATAGTTTGCCACAAGTGTTACAAAATATGGATCGAGGAAAAGGGCTTGTGGTTGAGGCCTATGATCGGGCCCAAAACAAACTGTTGGCCACAGGTTCTGTTTTGAGCCTAGATAATCAAATTGATACCACAACAGGTACTGTAAGAGTAAGGGCTTTATTTAAAAATGAAGACAAAACACTTTTCCCCAATCAGTTTGTGAATGTGCAGTTAAAAGTATCGACCTTACAAAACGCAATTGTTGTACCAAAAACTGCGTTGCAATATGGAGCCAACGGCGCATTTGTATATGTAGTCAACAAAAAGGATAATCAATCGTTTGCTAATGTAAAACCCATAGCCATCCGCGCCACAGTTCAAAATAATGCTGCCATTACCGGAGATGTATTACCTAATCAAGAAGTTGTAGTAGAGGGAGGTGATAATCTGGCAGAGAATACGCTTATCAAATCTGAACCGAGAAATAATCAAAATCATGCGTCAGAAAATCTCATTCAAAAGGCAAAATTCTCAAATAATGGAGCAAATTAATATATGAGTGTGAGCCTATCTCGACCTTTTATCAGCCGACCTATTGCCACATCATTATTAATGTTTGCATTACTCTTATCCGGTGCCATTGCCTATCTTTTATTGCCCGTTTCTGCCTTACCAGAAGTAGATTACCCTACTATTCGAGTTTCAACCTATTACCCGGGTGCAAGCCCGGAAGTTATGGTCTCGGCCGTAACGGCGCCTTTAGAACGACAATTTGGACAAATGCCGGGTTTAAATCAAATGTCATCGAGTAGTTCTAATGGATCTTCGCAGATTACATTACAATTTAATTTGGATATGACTCTGGATGTTGCAGAACAAGAAGTACAGGCAGCGATCAATGCAGCAACAACTTATTTACCCAATAATTTACCCAATCCTCCTGTGTACAGTAAAGTCAATCCTGCTGATACGCCTATTATTACCTTGGCATTAAGTTCTAAAACATTACCGTTAAGAGAAATAGAAGATTTAGCAGATACGCGGCTCGCACAAAAACTGTCTCAAGTCAGTGGAGTAGGCTTGGTGAGTATGAGTGGTGGAAATCGTCCGGCGATACGTATTCAATTGAATCCCACTGCTTTATCAAGATATGGATTATCGTTGGAAAATGTTCGTTCTATTGTTTCCGCAGCCAATGTAAATGCTCCAAAAGGGAATTTTGATGGGGAATATTTGGCATATACTATTAATGCGAATGATCAACTATTAAGAAGCAAGGATTATCAGGATTTAATTCTAGCTTATAATAATGGAAATGCCTTACGCTTATCCGATGTTGCTAAAGTGACTGAAGGTGTTGAAAATACGCGCTTGGCAGGATGGATGAATAATACCCCATCGATTATTGTGAATATACAAAGGCAGCCTGGTAGTAATGTGATTCAAGTAGCCGATCGCATTAAAGATCTATTACCGAAACTAAGCTCGACGCTGCCAAAATCTATTGATGTAACGATATTAAGCGACCGTACCTTGTCTATTAGATCATCTGTTAAGGATGCGCAATTTGAAATGCTCGTTTCTATTATTTTAGTTGTTTTGGTTATTTTTCTATTCTTAAGAAATTTACCTGCAACCATTATCCCCAGTGTTGCAGTGCCACTTTCATTAATTGGTACATTGGGGGCCATGTATCTTCTTGGTTTTAGTCTTAATAATCTTACTCTAATGGCCTTAACCATAGCAACGGGTTTTGTGGTAGACGATGCAATTGTGATGATTGAAAATATCTCGCGATACATTGAAGACAAGCATTCTCCGATGGAAGCTGCTTTGATAGGCTCAAAACAAATAGGTTTTACTATTCTTTCTTTAACCCTATCCTTGATAGGGGTACTTATACCCTTACTTTTTATGCAGGATATCATTGGTAGATTGTTTCGTGAGTTTGCCCTAACACTTTCAATTACGGTATTATTATCGGCTTTTGTTTCATTAACATTAACGCCCATGTTGTGCTCTCGTATTTTGCGCAATCGAACTATGAAGGAAGAAAGTCGTTTTGAACGATCAATGGGAAATTTTTTCGATTTTTGTATTTCTCGTTATGGGGCCTCACTAAAAATAGTACTTAATTATCAGCCCCTTGTATTGTTGATAGCTTTGGCAACTGTTTTGCTAACGGCCCTTTTATTTTACTTAATCCCAAAAGGATTTTTTCCAATACAAGATACAGGTATGATATTAGGCATTTCTGAAGCTTCTCAATCTGTTTCGTTTTCGGAAATGGCAAGTCGTCAAAAGGCATTGGCAGATGTCGTGCTGCAAGATCCAAATGTGTTAAATTTATCTTCTTTTATTGGGATCGATGGTACTAATACTACTTTGAATCGGGGCCGCATGCTTATTTCTTTAAAACCAATTGAAGAAAGAGACTTATCTGCAAGAGAAATTAGCATCCAAATGCAAGAAAAACTTGCAAAAGTACCTGGAGCAAAACTCTATATGCAACCCGTGCAAGACATTTCCATCGACGATAGAATCAGTTTGACTCAATATCAATATAGTATCAGCGCAGTGGATGAAAAACAAGTTACTTTTTGGAGTGAACAATTAGTAAACAAATTAAGAAAATATCGTGAATTGCAAGATGTAACCAGTGATTTGCAAAATTTAGGTTTGCAAGCGATATTAACTTATGATCGAAACACGGCTTCAAGGCTTGGAATTAGTACGCAAAATATAGATGATACTTTATATGATGCATTTGGACAGCGACAGATCTCTATTATTTTTACCCAATTGAATCAGTATCGTGTGGTCATGGAAGTGTTACCTAAATGGCAAGAAAATGCTAGTGCATTCGATAATATTTATTTTAATTCACCTACAGGCACAGCCATTCCATTAACGGCTTTTACAACACTGTCACAGGGGCTCGGTCCTATTTTAATTAATCGCCAGGGCCAGTTTCCAGTTTCAATCATTTCGTTTAATCTTACGAAGGGTGCCTCTTTGGGTGATGCCATACAGGCCGTAAAACGTGCAAATGAAGAAATTGGCATGCCTTCGAGCATTCAGGGGAGTTTTGAAGGATCTGCAAAAACATTTCAAAATTCCTTGCAAAATGAAGGTTGGTTGTTTTTGGCAGCGGTTATCGTAGTATATATTATATTAGGAATTCTGTATGAAAGTTACATTCATCCTATCACTATACTATCAACTTTACCCTCTGCTTGTGTGGGTGCCCTCATAGCCTTGTATTTAACAGGTAACGAACTGAGCATCATAGCGCTTATTGGCATTATATTATTGGTTGGTATTGTGATGAAAAATGCAATATTGATGATCGATTTTGCATTAGAACAAGAAAGAGTTTATCACAAAACAGCATTAAATGCCATATATGAAGCTTGTTTATTGCGTTTTAGACCGATAATCATGACAACTTTAGCTGCATTATTTGGTGCAGTTCCCTTGGCATTTGGATCGGGAATGGGGGCGGAGTTAAGACGTCCACTTGGAATTGCCATTATCGGTGGTTTAATGGTAAGCCAAATTTTAACTTTATATACAACACCCGTCATTTATTTAGCATTTGATAAATTGTCAAAGCATTTCCAAAAATATGTAAAACGTGCATTTATTTCAAACGAAGGAAAAGAATATGTTCCAAATATCTAAGGGATTATACTCGAAGCGAATGGATTTTAGGCTAGGCGCCGAGCCTCGAGCAACCGGAGTTTACATTGTAGTAAATGAGGATTGCGAGATGGTGAAGGCAACAACGCCTAAAATTCATTCGCGAAGAGTATACTCGAAGCGAATGGATTTTAGGCTAATCTAATATGAATCCTTCGTATCCTTTCATACAAAAACCCATTGCAACTTCATTAATTGCAATCGGCATCGCCTTTGCTGGAATTGTGGCCTTTAAGATTCTACCAGTTGCACCTTTACCTAGAATGGACTTTCCAACTATTAGTGTACAGGCTTCTCTTCCAGGTGCTAGCCCAGAAATTATGGCGAGTTCTGTTGCTACTCCATTAGAACGTCAATTGGGTCATATTGCTGGTGTAACTGAGCTCACGTCCTCAAGCACATTGGGTTCAACCAGAATTACCATTCAATTTGATTTGAATCGAAATATTGATGGTGCGGCGCGGGATGTGCAAGCAGCAATTAATGCGTCTTTAAGCCAATTACCTCCAACCTTACCCGGATTGCCTACCTATCGAAAGGTTAACCCCGCGGATGCACCGATTATGGTGCTGGCCTTGACATCTCCCATATATAGCCGGGGTCAAATGTATGATGCAGCATCTACTATTCTACAACAAAAAATATCACAAGTAGAAGGTGTGGGTCAGGTTACCGTAGGCGGCAGCTCCCTTCCCGGTGTTAGAATTGAATTAAATCCAACAGCATTAAATAGCTATAATATTGGTTTAGAAACAGTGCGTCAGGCGATTAGTTCAGCAACTTCCAACCTGCCGAAGGGCCAGGTTACACAAGAAAAGAATATGCTGAATCTAGCCAGTAATGATCAACTACTGAAGGCAGAGCAATACTTACCCCTTATTATTACTTATCGTAATGGTGCACCTGTTCGAGTTAAAGATGTGGGTGAGGCTATAGATTCTGTTGAAGATTTACGGAATGCGGGCATTTCTAACGGCAAACCATCGGCCATTTTGATTATTTACAAACAACCTGGTTCTAATATTATTGAGACAGTGGATAGACTGCGGAATATGTTACCAAGATTGCAAGAGGCTATTCCAAAAGGTATTGATATCGAAGTTGTTATGGATCGAACGACTTCAATTAGAGCCTCCTTAAAAGAAGTAGAGTTAACCCTAATTATAGCCACAATTTTAGTTATTTTGGTTGTCTATCTCTTTTTAAATAATGCACGAGCCGCCTTAATTCCGAGTATTGCAGTTCCCTTATCGCTACTTGGAACTTTTGCAATTATGCAATTGCTGGGATTTAGCCTAGATAATTTATCCCTAATGGCACTTACCATTGTGACGGGTTTTGTTGTGGATGATGCGGTGGTGGTTTTAGAAAATATTTCCAGACACATTGAAGAAGGTATGAACCCGTTAGAAGCGGCTCTTAAAGGCTCAAAAGAAGTTGGCTTTACTGTTTTATCGATGAGTATTTCATTAATTGCTGTTTTTATTCCTATATTATTTATGGGTGGGATTGTTGGAAGATTATTTCGGGAGTTTGCAATAACACTTTCTATTGCTATTCTCATGTCTCTTTTTGTTTCGCTCACAATAACACCCATGATGTCTTCTCGTTTACTGGTGGTTAATAAAAAAAGAGAAATCAAGAAGATAACATTTACACATAAAATACGGAATTTTTATAAAAAATGCCTCATATGGGCATTGCGGCATGATTATATTATGTTAGGTATTACAATAAGCATGATTGTCTTGACAATCCTCTTATTCATACTAGTTCCGAAAGGATTCTTTCCGCAACAAGATGCAGGAAGAATAGTGTCGCAATTACAAACTGAACAAAACATGTCCTTTCAAATAATTGAACAAAAATTATCAGAATATATTGATGTCATAAAAGCAGATCCTGCAGTAGAATATGCTGTGGGTTTCGTTGGAAGTTCTGTTGCAACAGGCGGCAATGCGGGATCAATTTATATTTCTTTAAAAGCTAGGGATGAACGTAAGCTCTCCGCAGATGAGATAATCGCTAGATTACGTAAAAATCTATCGCATATTACGGGTTCAACACTTTACATGCAGGCGGCGCAAGATTTAGTTATTGGTGGGCGAACCAGTAATGCACAATATCAATATACTTTGCAAGCAGGAACCTTGGAACAAATAAATGAATGGGGGCCAAAAATATTAGCAAAAATTAGGAAAATACCTGGAATTGTGGATGTGAATAGTGATCAACGTGATAGAGGTCTACAAACTTATATTGAAATTGATCATGATGCTATTTCTCGTTTTGGCATTAGTCCACAACTATTGGATGATACCCTATACGATGCTTTTGGTCAAAGACAAATCGCTATTATGTATACGTATATGAATCAATATCACGTTGTGATGGAAGTGGCACCAAAATATTGGCAAAATCCAGACACATTAGACCAAATTTATGTGACATCTTCTAGTTCCAAACAAGTACCTTTATCTAATATTGCAAGATATAATATTTCAACGACTCCTTTAGCAGTGAACCATCAGGGGCAGTTTCCCTCTGTCACCATTTCTTTCAATTTAATTCCAGGTCATTCCTTAGGGGAAGCGGTTACTCGCATTCAGAACGTGGTCTCTGATTTACGTTTACCTAAGGAAGTGTTTGGTACATTTGGGGGTATGGCACAAGCTTTTCAAGAGTCTCTTTCCACAGAACCTTACTTAATTCTATCCGCCTTATTAGCGGTCTATATCGTTTTAGGTATATTATATGAAAGTTTAATTCATCCTATTACCATTCTATTAACCTTACCTTCTGCTGGTGTAGGGGCACTTTTGGCACTTATTGTAACGGGAACAGATTTAACCATTATTTCTTTAATTGGTATGATTCTTTTAATTGGTATAGTGAAGAAAAATGCCATCATGATGATTGATTTTGCCTTAGATGCTGAGAGATATAAAAACAAAAAACCGATTGCAGCCATTTATCAGGCAGCTGTTTTACGCTTTAGACCCATTATGATGACAACTTTAGCAGCCATGTTTGGAGCACTTCCCTTAGCTTTGGAATCGGGGATGGGTTCGGAATTAAGAAGGCCATTGGGTATTACAATTATTGGAGGTTTAATTGTGAGTCAAATGCTAACATTATTTTCAACACCGGTGATCTATTTACAATTTGAAAGTATGCGATTGTGGTTTGCAAATAAATATGATTTTTTAAACAATAAGGGAAATAAGGGCATAGGACTACAACCGTTAGCAGAGGTTTAAAAGCTTAGAGGTTTACATGATGAGAATGTGGATTACTTTGTTATGCTTATTTTTATATGGTTGCACGATGGGGCCAAATTATGTTGAACCCCCCTGTGTAGATATACCTGAAGAATTTAAAGAAGCAGCTCCTGGTTGGAAAGTTGCAACACCTTGTGATGACTGCGACAGAGGAGATTGGTGGAAAATATATCATGATCCGGAATTGTCTTGTTTATTAGAAAAGATAGATGTTTCTAACCAAAATATTAAAGTTGCAGAAGCACAATATAGACAAGCCTGTGCCATATTAAAGGAAGCTCGGGCTGCTTATTTCCCAACTGTTACAGCCAATGCCTCTGCCATACGGCAAAAAAATTCATTTGGTTCATTTACAAGTAATGCTACAACCACTACGAGTTCGACTAGTACAGTGACAACCCTTGGCACTGATACCAGCAATTTAAATACCGTTTATACGGCTGCATTATCGGCTACATGGGAACCGGATCTTTGGGGTACTGTGCGTCGAACTGTAGAAGCCAATTCCTACTTAACACAGATGAGCCAAGCACAATTGGCCGCTGTTAGACTGTCTATGCAAACCACTTTAGTGCAAACTTATTATCAACTCAGAAATGTTGATTCTGACCAACAACTTTTAGATAATACAGTTGTAGATTATAGAAAAACTTTAGAACTCACAAAAAACAGATATAAAGCTGGGGTGAGTTTTAGCCTAGATGTGGCACAGGCCGAGACACAACTAAATACGGCTGAAGCACAAGCCATTGATAATCGTATTAACCGTGCCATATATGAACATGCCATTGCTGTATTAGTTGGAGTGCCTCCCTCCTGTTTTGCCTTGGCACCCAAACCGTTAAGACAGGATGTACCTAATATCCCCTCAGAAATTCCTTGCGAGCTTTTAGAACGTCGGCCTGATATTGCGGCTGCTGAGCGCTTGGTAGCGGCATCAAATGCCCAAATTGGTGTCGCAATTGCAGCTTTCTATCCCAGTCTTACATTATCAGGCACCTATGGCTATTCTAGTTCTGGTTTAGGCAATTTAATTTCAGAACCAACAAAATTTTGGTCATTGGGCGTTAACTTAGCTGAAACCATTTTTGATGGAGGATTGCGTTTGGCTGTATTAGAAGCGACCAATGCTACGTATGATCAAAATGTAGCTTCTTATCGACAAACCGTATTAGCTGCATTTCAGGGTGTTGAGGATAACCTGTCGACACTACATTATCTTAAAGATGAATTAGTCAAACAAAAAGAATTAGTGGGAACTGCCGAGAAAGTTTTAAGAATTACAATGAATCAATATAAAGCGGGTACGCAGCAATATACGAACGTTGTGCTCGCGCAAATTTCATTGTTTACCGCCAGAAAAACCTATATTGATCTGAAAGGCAGGCAAATGGTTGCCTCCGCTGCGCTCGTGAGTGCCTTAGGGGGAGGATGGGATCGGGAAGCATTGAAGATGACGCTAAAGTGCTGTCGTTAAGGACCACGATTACATTATAGGCTCTCGCTTCCCGAGAGACCACAGTGAATTCAAATCTTTTTTAGCAGATATTTGTATTACGTGAGAAGAACATTTGTTCAGTGCATTGCTCTATCGGTATTGTCGCTGTCGAGAAAACTCTTCAATGACTTTGCGTTTGAGCTGGCGCGCAATTTTTTCAAGGCTCTGGCCTGAATTTGTCTAATCCTTTCTCTAGTAATATTAAATTTCTGGCCCACTTCATCTAAGGAATGTTCTGCTTGGTTGCCAATACCGAACCGCATACGTAAAATGTTGGCTTCTCTGCTAGATAAGCCAGACAGAGCAAGCTCAGCTGTTTTATGTAGTTCATCGGTTTCAGTCTGCATCAGAGGAGACATTGTCAATTCATCCGGAAGCATATCACCTAGGCAAGAATCTTCATTTTCTTGAAAAGGTGTTTCTAAAGAGAGCGGTTCTTTTACAAGATCTAAAGCTTGTTGAAATTTTTCTTTGCTGAGATCTAATTTACCATACAGTTCCGCGGTGGTGGGGCGGCGACCCAATGCTTGTGTGAGGCTAGCTTGAGTTCTTTTTATCTTCACCAGAGTTTCATTCATATGAACAGGAACACGAATGGTTTGACCAGAATCAGAAATGGCTCGGCTGATGGCTTGACGAATCCACCAAGTCGCATAAGTGGAAAATTTATAGCCTTTTTGATATTCAAAACGTTCAACTGCCTTCATTAAACCAATATTGCCTTCTTGAATTAAATCTAAAAATTGCAAACCACGGTTTGTATATTTCTTCGCAATTGAAATGACCAGGCGCAGATTGGCTTCTATCATTGCCTTTTTTGCTTGTTTTAATTTATTTTCGCTTTTCGAAAGCTTTATGCTTAAAGCTTTTATGGTTTGAATACTTAAGCCTGATTCTTTTTCGATGGCATCTGATGGATCGGCATTAATATTTGTCACTTTTATTTTGAAACTATTTATTAATTGTTTTAAAAAAGAAGGAGACCATTTAAAGGAGGCAAAACAATGTTGTAGTTTATTGAGGGCTGTATTTGTATTATTATGCATGATACCGGAGGCTGCTATGCTTTCTTTAGTGAAATTTAGTAAAGAAAATAACTCGTTAAGCCCTAGTTTGAGTTTTTGTTGGTCTATATCCTTTTTTATATCGTCAAGAGATACTGCCGTATTATCCACTATAGAAAGAAAAGGTTGTCCATAATGTGAGAAACCAATAATCATTTGATTGAGTTCTGTTTCACCCGATTCTATTCTGTCATATTCCTTTTTAATCTGTTCGAAAATAGGCAAATATTGAGAAAGATTAAGTAAAATTTCACGAGCGGCTTCTTCCATTTGTTTGGCAGCTGCGATCTCATTTTCTGTAGAAAGTAGATCAATGTTACCCATCTCTTTCATATAAATACGTGTTGGGTCAGATGAATCTTCTTCCTCTAATGTATTTTTAACAACGATGTTTTCCTGGGAATCTGTTTTTTCTTGAATAGGAGGAGAAAGGGAAGAGCATTCATAATCCATATATCCATCGTTTATATCCAGTGAATTTTTTAGTCCTAATGATGATACTGTACCGATATCCATTGTTGCCTCCACGTCTGTTAAGAAATCTATAAACACTAAGAACACAACTACATTGCGAATAACGACCTAACATCAAACTTCATATACAGCTGTTTTTTTATTATGTAGGCGATACACTTAAAACTGATTTGTTAATAAAATATTATCAAATCATTACTAAAATAATATCAAAGAAAAAATATTTTGCAAGATGTTTGTAAAAATATTTTAATTTGTTAATAAATTGTTATACTTCAGTTATGGGGTGTTACTTTTTGAGGGCCAGACTAGGCCTTGTAAGTAGGTCGCCAGGAAGGATGGGGATATATGAGTTCACTAGAAACTTGGCATTTGGCCGGTAATGAAGATGAAATAAAAGTAACAGAATTTGAACTGCAGCTTTGGAGAGTCTTTTATGGTTTTCAAAGATGGCAGGAAGAATGCGAAAAAAATGCGAATGGTAATATTTTATCCAGTAATGAAATTGCCATTTTGCATATTATTAGAATGAAAAATAGACCCAAAACTCTAACGGATATTGAAAGATTATTAAATCGAAACGATACGCATAATATTCGTTATAGCATTAATAAGCTTCTTAAAATGAACTTGATAAAAAAAACACAATCTGCTTATAGTGGTAAAAATTATTATTATGAAATAACGGAAGAAGGTAAGAAAGATACCGATAACTATTCGAGAATGCGTAAGTTTATTTTAATTCATATGTTTAAAGAATCCGGTTTAGATTTTGAGGAGTTAACCAAAAATTTATCTAAAATAAAAGCACTCTATGATGAAGCAGATCGAGCGGTAGCTCAAAATTTAGTAAGATCACAAAACATAAAAGAGGAAACAAATTTATACGATTATAATAGCCAAGAGAATGGAAGAATTTTGTTAGTGGAAGATCACGTAACTACTGCTCGTGTTACCCAAACGATTCTTTCCGATTTGAATTATCAAGTGGATATTGCCCAAAGCGGGGAAAAAGCTTTGGAGCTAACTGAAAAAAATAAATATGATATTATTTTTATGGATATAGGACTTTCAGACATTAATGGTTGCGAAGTCACTAGAAAAATTCGCTCATTAGGGCACTTACCAAATTTTCGCACCCCCATAATAGGTCTAACAGCACATATCAGTAGCGAAAATAAAAGAGATTGTATTGATGCAGGTATGAATGCAGTATCATTAAAACCATTGGTTAAGGATAAGATAGAGGATATATTTTCTATGTTTGCTTTTAAAACCACCGAGAGTAACAGCCATCATTTGGATTTATCTAGAATGAATGAGATAATCGATTTAGATCTGGGTGCAAAGCTTGTGGGAGGAGACAAAGCCTTTGCCAAAGAAGCGATTACGATGTTAGTCGAAAGCTTTTCTGATGAAGTATCGCTACTGGAAACAGCCTGCAAAAATTTAGATTTAGATAAGGCCCAATCTATTTTACATAAATTACGCGGTGGGATAAGTTATTGTGGTGTTCCAAGATTGAAGGAAGCCTGCATAGGCTTCGATGATTATTTAAAAACAGGTCATACAGAATCTATACAAGAACATTACAATCGTTTAATAAATGAATTTAACCATTTAAAAGAAAAATTAGTGACAGAATTGTGAATATTCTTCGGACAAATGGCCCCACATTGGCCCCACATTAGCTGGGGGAATATTCTTTAATGAGCGCATGACAATCCTCGACACTACAAGGCTTCACAATAAAATTTGCAACCCCAAGATTCTGCGCCTTTATTTTATATTCTTCATCGGAATGCGCAGAAGTAATTACAATAGGAGTAGAGGCCTTACTTAAATTTGATGAACTCCTCATTTTTTCTATAAAGGATAAACCATTACCGTCAGGTAGGCCTATATCCATTAAAATAAGATGATATTGATTGTTTTTAAAAAGGTTTAGGGCTTCTTCACCTGTGCTGGCTATATCAACAGTACAACCCGCACTACTGAACACCATTGTCATAAATTTTGTTAAAATTTTATGATCTTCAACTAGTAATATTTTAAAATTATTAGATTTCACAGGTTTCTTTATCCTAAATAATCAAAGATTCCAGCATATTACCATATAATCTTATTTTTTTCTGCATGTAATATACAAAGACATATCAACAAATATATCAAATAATAGCTATCTATCAAAAAGATTACAAAGGGACCTTGAAGGGCTAGTAAAGTGTTTCGAAAAACAGTACTATCTTCTTTGACTGTAATGTGCATCGTTCTGGAGTAGCCCATTAAAGGAGTCTTAAGCCAATGATAGCAAAAACCCAGAAAGTCCGTGTCCCCTGGGAAGTTTGTCAGACAGAGTTTAACAATACTGCCAATGCTTACCCTAGTTGTAAATCTATCTCAGAATTATTTGATGAAACCGTATTAAAATACGGAAACAATGTTGCTGTATCAGATGGTAACACTCAATATACCTACGCTGAATTAAACAACAAAGCAAATTACTTGGCTCAATATTTAAGAACCTGCGGAGTAGGTCATAATACGCCTGTTGCCATTTATTTAGATCGTTCACTTGAGTTAATTATTAGTATTTTAGCAACGGTTAAAGCAGGGGGGATTTATGTAACCTTGGATGTTGAAGAACCTGCTAATCGAACCAATTTAATTCTTCAGGATTGTCAGCCCATTAAAGTACTGACCCGTACAAAAAATCTTCAAAATAGTAAACTAACTAATATATATCATGAACAACCTAATATATTCCTGATGGTTGATCAATTTTTAAAAGGATCGACTCATAAAAATGCGGATAATCTTGTTAGTGCTGCAGCTACTACAAACGATTTAATATCTATCTTATATACATCGGGTACCACTGGCAAACCCAAAGGCTGCATGATCCCGCATCGTGCAGTTGCAAGATTAATTAGAGACACAAATTATATTAAAATTCAGGCTACTGATATTTTTGCACAAATTGCCAATCCAGCATATGATATTTTAACCTTTGAAGTATGGGGCGCCTTATTAAATGGAGCCAGACTTCATATCATACCCTTTTCAGAATTGTTATCCCCGAGTAATTTTTCAGAAATTCTAAAAACGGAAAAAATTTCAATCTTGATCATCTCAACACCTATATTAAATTTGGTCATAAAAAATTGTCCAGAAGGTTTAGACGGCATAAAATATTTAATTTTTGGGGGAGAAAAAGCCAACCCTGAAATTATTCAGATTCTGCTCAAACGAAAAATAAAACATCATTTACATCATTTAAACATTATCAATGGCTATGGCCCAGCTGAAAACACAGCCATTTCTACAACATTTAATGTTCAACACCTAAGTCAAATTAAAACGAGTGTTCCTATTGGTTTTCCAATTGCTAATAGCCGTTGTTATATTTTAGATGAAAAACTAAATTTTGTACCTTCGGGTGTCGTAGGTGAGCTGTATCTCGCTGGTGAAGGACTAGCTCTCGGTTATTTGAATGATGATTTTCAAACTTCTGAAAAATTTCTAATTAGCCCATGGGATAAAAAAGAACGAATATATAAAACAGGAGATCTGGTTTACTGGTCGCCTGATGTTGGCATTACTTTTGTTGAAAGAATCGATAGACAGGTAAAAATTCGTGGCAGAAGAGTGGAACTTTCTGAAATAGAATCTTCTTTGGCAAAACACCCAGCTGTCAATCAAGCTGTCGTACTCGTTGAAAATGTTTCAGAAGACGATAAAAGATTGGTTGCCTATTTAACTTTTATACCTGATTCAGATGAAGATCATTATAGTTTGCATGATTATTTGAAAAGTTATTTGCCGCATTATATGTTGCCAACAAAATTTATTCAGGTTGATCACATCCCCCTTACAAATAATGGTAAAGTAGATAGACATTCTTTGTTAACCATTCCTGGTAGGCTATTAGAACAAAAAGTTGCAGATAAGCCCAGTAATTCCATAGAAGAACTGATTGCCAATATTTGTCGAACCCTACTGGAAATACCCGAAGTAAAAACAACAGAAAACTTTTTTGAGTTAGGATTACATTCATTTATGCTGCTGCAATTGTGTGCATCTTTAAATAGCGAATTAGGCAAAAGAGGGGTGAATAAAATTGGTATTATCGATATATTGACTTATCCTAGCATTCGAAAATTAGCCATGTATATAGAAAAATATATTGAAGAGGGTGGGCAAAAAGAAAATGATATTGCCCTAAGAAAAGCTTTTAATAAAGCCTCTAATCGAAAACATAAACTTTACAATAGAATTCAATCATGCAGAAAAATAATATCAGTATAGAAAATTCGTTTCTTCCGACTGATATAGCTATTATTGGGATGGCTGGTCGCTTCCCAGGTGCAGATAATATTGAAACATTTTGGACCAATATTAAGAATGGTGTTGAATCTATTCATAGGTTTACGCGAGAGGAGTTGTATGCAGAAGGAGTTTCTTCTGAATTATTAGATGATCCCAATTACATACCTGCCAAAGGAATATTAAATAATATTGAAAGTTTTGATGCCAATTTTTTTGGATTTAATGCTCAGGATGCTAAGTTAACAGATCCACAACAAAGAGTTTTTTTAGAAGCAACTTGGGAAGCATTAGAAACTGCGGGGTATGTTCCAGAAAAATACGATGGAACCATTGGTGTTTATGCCTGCATGTTGGATAGCACCTATTTGCAAAATAACGTCTTAAAGAATAATGATGCATCTACAAATTTTGATTGGTTACAACTGCGTGTTGCAAACACAAATGCTACCCTAAGTACTCAAGTTTCTTATCGCCTTAATTTAACTGGACCCAGTATCAATCTTGCTACTGCTTGTTCTTCTTCTCTTGTTTCGATTTTACAAGCCTGTAAAGATCTGCAAAATTTTGAGTGCGATATGGCAATTGCTGGAACCGTTTGTATTGTTTTACCGCAAATAGCAGGATATGTATATCAAAAGGATGGTATAGAATCCCCTGACGGGCACTGTAGAACTTTTGATGCAGATGCACAGGGAACGGTCTTTGGCAACGGGTTAGGCGTAATCATTTTAAAACGCCTAGATGAAGCTGTGCAAGATAATGATACTATTTATGCAGTTATTAAGGGAGGAAACATTAATAATGATGGGGCTGATAAATTAGGTTTTTATGCGCCAAGTGTGAATGGTCAAGCGAATTGCATTTCGGCTGCGTTTGCCACATCCAACATTAACCCAGAATCTATTGGTTTTATTGAAGCCTGGGGAACAGCGACACAAATCGGCGATCCCGTTGAAGTTGAAGCTTTAACTAAAGCCTTTCAATTACAAACGCTCAAAAAGCAATTTTGTGCTATTGGTTCTGTTAAAACCAATATTGGTCATATAGACATTGCAGGAGGAATGGCAGGATTAATTAAGACGGTAATGGCATTAAAAAATCATCTTATACCTCCAACGCTTCATTTCAAAAAAGCGAATCCACATATTGATTTTAACAATTCGCCTTTTTATGTTAATACGGAATTAAGAGCATGGGAACATCATAGTGTGACACCACGTCGTGCGGGGATCAATGTCAGCGCTATCGGTGGTACGAATGCATTTTTAATTTTAGAAGAATATATTAGACCCGACTTAAAAAGATTTGAACAAGACAATCAAAACAAGAATGTCAATAAAAATCAACTTCTGCTTTTATCTGCAAGAACAAAAACAGCTCTAGATAAAAGCACATTAAATCTCATTAATATCTTAGAGGATGCCGATAATGAGCATGATTTTGCAAATATTATCTATACGCTGCAAGTTGGAAGATCAGATTTCTCTTTCCGTAGAGCGGTGCTTTGCCGAAGTAGTCAAGAGGCCTCTTTTGCACTTAAAAACGTAATGGCTTCCCCTTCAAGCATTCCTCAATCGGTGATGGATACTCAAATAAAGCTGAATCATCGCCCTAAAATTGTTTTTATGTTTTCAGGCCAAGGTTCAGAGTATCCGGGAATGGCATATTCTCTGTATCATTCAGAACCCTCCTTTGCAAAATGGATTGATAGTTGTTGTATGGGTTTAGATAAGGGCATTAAAACACAAGTGCATTCTTTAATCACTAAACCTTCTCCACTCGATGTTGATATTAAAGATTATCATAACACACTTATAGTACAACCCGCATTGTTTATTTTAGAATATGCATTAGCAAAATGGCTTATGAGCCTTGGAATAATTCCCGATGCATTGATTGGGCATAGTTTAGGAGAATATGTAGCTGCTTGCATTGCTGACGTGATAGGTATTGATGATGCCTTGCGGGTGATCCAACAACGAGCGAAGTTAATGTCAAGCTGCGAGCCTGGTTTGATGTTGGTAATTGAAATGTCGGTAGAAGAACTTTCAGAATATCTAATTATGCATCCAGTGAGTATCGCTGCCATTAATTCATCTTCCAGTTGCGTGTTATCTGGAGAAATCAGTGTTATTCAACAATTAGAGCAAGAATTTAAACAAAATAATATCCCTGTAAAGCGACTTCGAACATCATCTGCTTTCCATTCCACCTTGATGGAACCGATATTAGAAGATTTTGATAAAGCCTTAGATTCTATAACCTTTCAACATCCTAAAATTCCTATTGTATCGAATTTGACGGGGCAATGGATTGATGAACTCAACAATTCTATGAACGCTCAATATTGGATTCAACATTTAAGACAAACCGTTAATTTCTCGCAAACCTTACAATTGCTTATAAAAGAAGGTTATAATAGTTTTATTGAAGTCGGACCAGGGGCGACGCTCAGTCAATTTGCTAAAAATATAATTAAGAAAAAGCAAGATTGTCTTGTGCAAAATACCTTACCTTCATTTAAAGATAGCTTATCGAATGATTTTAGTGTCCTAGCTGCTTTAGCGAAATTGTGGGGATTTGGACTAAAAATTGATTGGAGGCATTTTCATCAGCAGGAAAAATTATCTCGAGTACCTTTACCTACCTATCCTTTTGAGCGTAAAAAATATTGGATTTATCCCGATAATAATCCAGTTTTGTTGCCTTCCATTGTACAAGATAAAGAGGTATCCCCTAAGCAGGGATGCTGGATGGTGTTATCTGATAACTTAGGTATGAACGAGCAGTTAGTGAAGATGCTTTTGAACCAAGGACAAAAAGTTATTAAGATTAAAGCAGGTTCGCATTTTGAGCAGATCCATTCTGACGAATATTGTTTACGTCCCGATCGCGAAGAAGACCTTCAACTTTTGTTACAATCGGTTTCAAAAATGAAAGAGTGTATGATTGGCTGTTATGACTCAATAAGAGAAAATAGAGTAAGCAGAGGAAATATAGAGATTATAGAAAATAATGAATATGTTCCTCCAGTTAATGATACTGAAGAAAAATTGCAGGCTATTTGGCAAAAAATATTTGAAATGGATAAGATCAGTGTATTAGATGATTTTATGTCATTGGGTGGACATTCCATGACAATGTTACGAATTTTGCCAATAATTGAAAAGACTTTTAACATTGAAATAAGTATAAAAAGACTTCAAGAATTAGGTAATATTAGAAATATTGCAAACGCTCTCCAGGAACAGATGCCAAATAAAGTGTTGAAATCGACCCTTGTGAATATTCGTTCAGGGGAAATTTATCCAGCATTGTTTTGTTTGCACCCTGTCGGAGGTACTATTCTTAACTATGTTGCCTTAAGCCAACATTTAAAATTTAGTTGTCCTATTTATGGTTTGCAAGATCCAAATCTTCATGGTGAACATCTTATTTTTTCTGATCTAATAGAAATGGCGACCTATTATAAAGATTGTATTCAAGAAATTCAGCAGCAAGGTCCTTATTTATTAGCTGGACATTCTTTTGGCGGAATTCTTGCAGTGGAAATTGCCAAACAGCTTCGCGATAGCGGCGAAAAAGTAAAACCTTTGATTCTTTTTGATGCTTGGGCAAAACTTTCTGAAACCTTTTTCAATGAAAAATTGTTTAAGAAAAGTTTATTTTTACAGTTTGCTCACATCGATAATAATCAGAAACTGATTGATTTAAGCTGGGAAAGAATGCAGTTATTGCAAAACTATTCAATACCGGATGTTGCAGAAAAAATTATTCTTTTTAAAGCTAAAAAAATATTATCTGAGTATGAGAAAGTTGATCACAGAATAAATCATTGGGATAAATTTGCTAAAGGCGGAATTGAAGTTATTGATTGTGCTGGGGATCATGAAACTATTCTGCAGCCACCTTTTGTGTTGTCATTGGCTCAGAAGCTCAATTCCATTTTAATGAAATTACAAAATTCTATAGAGCTTGAAAATGTCTAATAACATCTTAAAAATAGCAACCTCTGAAAGAAAAATACTGCTCGATTTTTCAGATTTTGGTGAACTGCCACTTATTTTTTTGTCTCTTGATTTTAAGATTCTAGATTTTAACAAGACAGCTGAACAATTGTTTCAATGGAAAAGAAAGGAAATTATTAATAAATGTTATCGTAAATGGTGTAAAGAAAATAATATAATGCCGGCTATTTCGCATGATAATATGCAACAATTAAAAAACAAAGTTCCAATTTTTGACATAGAAAATGATATTCATAATGGAGAATGTGTATTACAGTGGAAAATTATTCCTAATGTGGATGAAGAGGATACTGTAAAGGAAGTTATTTTTATTGGAACGAATATTACTTACAAAAAATCTTTTGAAAATCAAATGAAAAATCTTGCTGCCGTCAGTAAAAAATTAATTGGTTACGATATTGGCTCGCACCGCTTAGCAGATGATTATGTTTATTCAGTATATTCTTATTTTGAAAAAATCATTAGCTGTTTGCCTTGTATTGTTTTTTGGAAAGACAGAAATTTTGTATATGTTAATTGCAATGAGTTATCTGTTGGGCTGATGAATAAAAAAAGTCGTGAGGAAATTATTGGAAAAACAGATTTTGATTTAGGTATAAATATTGAAACGGCCAATGAGATTCGTAGAATCGATGAAGAAATTGTTCAAACAAAATTGCCAAGATATGATGATGAACATCATTTACAAATGGCCGATGGTCGAAAATATGTTTATCTTTTAAGCAAAGTTCCCATTTTAGATGAACATGGTGAAGTTATTGCCATTGCCGGAATCATGGTCGATATTACAGAACAGAAGAAAACTGAAAAGGAACTGATCAAATCTAAAGAAGAAGCAGAAGCTGCCAATAAACTTAAAACAGAATTTGTGCGAAACTTAGAACATGATATTAGGACTCCTTTTAGCGGCATTTTAGGTATGACGAAAATTCTATTTAAAATGGAGAAAGATCCTAATAAAAGACAAATTATCAAAGACATTACATCTTGTACCCAGGAATTACTCGATTATTGTTCATCAGTCTTAAATTTTTCAAAAGTGGAATCAGGCGCCTTCCCGGTATCTGGGAAAAAATTTGATCTGCAATTATTGTTAAATAGGATAGCCACTTTAGAAACCCCTGTTGCAAAACTTAAAAATATTCAATTTTCGATTCAATGTGAGCCTGATGTGCCTCATGGTTTGATCGGAGATTCCTATAAATTAGAAAGAATTTTAATTAATTTAGTGAGCAATGCACTTAAGTTTACTAAAAATGGCTATGTTCAGGTTCTTGTCAAGAAGGTGAAAAAAATAAATAGTGAAGATATTTATATTGCCTTTACTGTAGAGGATTCTGGTATCGGAATTATAAAAGATAAATTAGAAATGATATTTGAAAAATTCTATCGAATATCACCTGCCCATCAGGGTGAATATAAGGGGCATGGCTTAGGTCTGCATATTGTGAAGCAATTTGTGCAGGAGATGGGTGGTGAAATTAATGTAGAAAGTGAGTTAGGCCGAGGTTCTCGATTTATGTGTACGCTGCCTTTTAAATTAGAGCCTGTTTTTCAGCCCATAGATAAGGCCTATTGAGGTAACAAGCTCTTTTAATTTGTATAAATTTATGGTAAAATTTTACTTGATTTTAGAGCAGTAAAATCAAAAAGGATCCACATTATGGAATCAAAAGTAAGAATTCTCGTTGTTGAAGACCATCTCATTTCGCAGAGGGTTGCTTATTTTGTTTTGAAGTCATTAAATTGTCAAACTGACTATGCCAAAACTGGCGAAAAAGCACTTGAGCTTTTTAAAAATAATGATTACGACCTTATTTTTATGGATCTTGGCCTTCCCGATATGAATGGTGTTGATGTTGCAAAAGCCATTCGTGCACTTAGATCCAATATGAGTTCCGACTATCGAATACCCATTGTTGCCTTGACAGCACATACTTCAGCTTCTTATGATCCTAAACTTTTTGAATATGAAATAGACTATTTTCTTGAAAAACCTCTCATGACACAAAATGTACTTATGATTATTGAAAAATATGTTCCTAATAAATATAAATCTATTATCAATGCAATGGACGTGGAAGATAGTGCTGAGGAAGAAGAATATAAATTAAATGTCAAAAAGCTAGAGCTTAGCAGGCTCCAATCTTTTCGTAACTGAACACTATTCTCATCAAAAATGAATTCCTTACAAATCAATTGGACGTTTGGACCAGACTTACCGGAATTCTATACTACAAATGACATACACATCTGGTGTTTGATGCTACCAAAGGCTAACAATAATGTTCATGACTTATACCAAAATCTATCTAGCGACGAGATAAATAGAGCATCTCGATTTCATTTTGAAAAAGATAAAGTAGGTTTTTCTATCGCTAGGAGAGGGCTACGAAATATTTTAGCGCGCTATTTGCATATGCCAGCTAAAGAAATCCAATTTGAATATTCCGAATACGGAAAACCTTATTTAAAGAACGCAGACATACATTTTAATATTTCACATTCCAACGAATATGTATTATATGCTTTCTCAAAAAACAGACGTCTGGGCATAGATGTCGAATTTTGTAAACCTAATATCGATTTTTTGAGTCTATCTAAAGAGATATGCACTGAAAAAGAATATCATCTCCTATCAAGTTTTTCTTCAGATGAACAAATGCATGCCTTCTATCAATATTGGACTTATAAAGAAGCTATAGTAAAGGCTTTGGGGCTAGGTTTATCATTTCCAATTAAGCAGATTGAAATAGAATTAAATAAAATTGAAAATGATCGGCCCGTTGTAGCAGGTGATCTTCATTGGAGTATTCGTGAAATTCCCATAGGAAATAATTATGCTGCTGCTTTGGCAGTGGAGGTTATGAAAGAAGATGAAGATATTTCGTTTTGGACTTGGAATGAAACAACTCCAAAAATAAATGAATGATTATTTTGGAGACAAGCTCTGTTGAATGTCTTGATAACTCACTACATCTTGTTGGATACTATCATATGGCACTGGGTTATTGTTGTACTGGTACAACATCGGTGGTGAAGATAGGTCCTTAGGGTTGGCAAGCGTTGGTTGCAATGGTAACAATGGTATTGCACAAGCATCAGTACTACAAGGTCCCTGAGTACCACTAGTCCCTTGTTCTAGCATAGATCCTTGTTGCATAGCTGCTGCAGACGTAGCTGCAATAGGCAATACTACATAACTATTCGAGTTAGGCACAGGTTGCAGTTGAAGTGGAAGCGGAACATATTGAATTGCATGAGTCTCAGCTACATATGGCATAGCTATTGGCCTTGCTGTGCCTGAGGCTGCACCTATGATGGAATTTTGTACATTATGAGATAGAGAAATATAGCCACTTGAGCTAGATGCTGTGGCTGTTTCGGTGCGATAGCTGGATTGTACTGCGTGATTTCTCAATTTCAAGACTTCGATTTCTTGCTGTTGCTTTGCTAATGTTTCCTCAAAATATTTTCGAAGTTGTTGCAGCTCTGCATCCTTTTTCTGGGTTGCCTCTGCTATTATAGCTGCTTCATTTGCTTTATGGGCGCTCATTAGGTTTTTCAAGCTGGTTATTTCGTTTGCTTGTTCTTTAATTTGAAGCTCATGACTCATTTTTTCTGCAGTTAGCTTATCAACCTGAAGTTGAAGCAAGTGTCTTTCAGTGTCATGCGTTTTTTTTCTTGTGTTTTCTAGCTCTGCTATGGCAGCTTCTTTTGTTTTATATGCCCTGATTATATCCGTCAAGTTGACTATTTCTGCTGCTCGTTCGCCAAGCTTAATTTGATGATTCTGAATTTGAGTTTGAAAATGCAGTTTTTCTGATCTTGCTTCTGCATCTAGTTGGGCCTGCTTATCTTGTATAGCCTTCAGAATTCGATTGAGCACCGCGTTTTTTTGTTGTTCTGCTTCAAAACACGCATTTGTGTGCTGAAGCGATTGTTCTAGATTTTTTATTTTCAGTTTGTAGTCTTCCTGTGCTTGCGTTATTGTGCAAACAACTTCTTGTACAGCTTGTTGCTTTTGAGAGAGAGCCTCTTCAGCCTTTGCTCGGGCATCCTTTTCTGCAGCTAATAACTGTTGTTGATGTGTTAATCTTGCTTGTTGTTGCATCTGATGACCATTTAGTACAATACACTTTTGTTGTGCATCATCTCTTTCTTTAACCAATGTTTCTGCAAGCCCTTTTTTTTCTTTAAGCTCTTTTTCTATATTTTGTATTTCTTTCTTTAGATTATCTCTTTCTTGTGTAAGCTCAGGGACTACTTTTTCGTGCAAGTTTAATAATTGTTGTTCTTTTTCTTGGAGCGTTATTTCTATATCCTCTTTTTCCTTTATTAAATTACCTCTCTCCTCAATAAGCTTAGCCATTATTATTTCATTTGATTTTAATTTCTCACGCAATTCAGACAACTCCTTGCTGATTTTTTGTTCTCTTTTTTCTAGGTCGGCGCTATGTTTGCGAATATTGTCAGATTTTTGTTTATGGGCTTCCTTTTCGTTCTCTAATTGCAGAAGTTTATTTTGGAGATCAGATATTTTTTGTTTTTCTTGCTCATTCGCAGCATCTACAGCTGTTTTGGCTTTTTGAATTGCATCCTTATAGAGTTTTTTTAACTTTTCATTTTCTTCATTTAGTTTTTCAATTGCATTGAGTGCCTGTTTTAGTTCATGTACTGTTGGAGAGTTTGCGGTTTTTGCCCAGATGGTTGTACTGGGCAAAAGCGATAAGGTTATTTGATTAGAATATTGAGACTTTTTATCAGGACCTAAAACATTTCTTAGAAAAATCCTGGGTGTGTACTGCTTCTCAGCAACTTCCCGAGCAATAGTAGATCCTTCTGCAAAGGTAATATTCAACAGATAAGAATGACCTTGTTCCACCTCGAAGTAACCCTCTGCATTTTGGTCTTTCGAAATATTTTGTTTTTTTTCAACATATACCAAATGACTTGTGAAATTTTGCGTCACATATGAGTTTTCGTGAGGGATATAGGGCCACAATATGACAGAAGATGTTTTCAAATTATCACTGGTACTTAATTGGCAATTAGAAGGTACCACCGCATCTTTATATTTATAAAAAGGCTTGCCATCCCACCACAAAATTGCGCCGGATTCTTTACTTACGGGTTCTCCATTCTGCTTCCCTGAGGGATTTGTTGATGGAGCTTTTACAAATAAATTAAATCCAAAAGACCATGCCGGATGGTCAAATAGAGTTGCATTCGCAGGGGCAATGAACGCAAGAGCCCTAGCATATCCTTCATATTTATCCAAATTCAATTTAAAAGATACACAAATGGTTTTAGGCTCTAGTAAAGGCCCATAAACCTTATTTTGAAAGGCTGCTTTTTTGTTCAATGCATCTTGAGAAGTAGCTTGGATTCCTCCCTCAACGTTTTCTTTGATTGTATCTGTGTCCACAGCAATAAAAGAGGAGGTTGATGCTGCAGCTATTGCAGCAGTAGCTGATCCAGCTGAGCCAGATGTGGACGGAGGCGTCATTCCTGCAGCAGAAAATATTGCTGTTGGTGTGGCGGCAGGCTTAGGTGCCACCGCAGATGCTATGGATGTCGATGTAGATGTTAGGGGTGTAGCTGTAGATGCTAGTGTAGTAGCAGTACCAGTTGAAATCATCGGAGAGGATGAATCGGAAGAAGAATAGGGATTAAATGACATCAATTTTTCCTTAGTTAGTTAAATATTAAAATAAATTACGCTTACATTAGAAAAGAAAATTAAAAAGCAATCCTTCATAAAGGATGCTACCAAGAATCATGGCAGCAGTCAATGCCTAGTATTGTATTTTTATATAGGCCATTAAACCAGATTTGTTATAAAAAAAGATTTTTGCTTGTCAGAATAATTCATATATAATAACTTCAAGCTCGCGATTATGCCCAAAGTTCAATAACCGGATGCATGATGATATTAAGTGATTCTCATTGCCATTTACATATGATTGATCTGGCCGATTTTGAAGGCGATCTCGATAGGGTATTATCTTCTGCCGAAGCATCAGAAGTAGGTAATTTGCTTTGTGTGGGGACCAAACTAGCAGATACTGAAGAAATTATTAAAATTGCGAATCGCTATACCCAAAGCATTTCAAGTTGCGACGAGGCGCCAGCGAAAGTTCGCGGCGCAGCATATAAATTAGTATGTGAGCAGCGAACCGAGCTGGCAACAAAGTCGCAGCTTGAAAGGCGAAGGGTATATCCTAAGGTGAGTGCCTCGGTGGGCTTGCACCCTAACGAACCAATCGATAAAGAACCCACAGCTGAAGATCTGCTTTTACTTGCAGATCATCCTAAGATAGTCGCGATTGGCGAGACCGGTTTAGATTATTACCGTTCCGAAGAGAAACAACCCTGGCAATTACAACGTTTTCGAAATCATATTCAAGCAGCCATTCAATGCAAAAAGCCCATTATTATCCATACCCGTGCTGCAAGGAAAGATACCTTAAGAATTTTAAGAGAAGAGAATGCAAACCAGGTGGGCGGCGTGTTTCATTGCTTTACCGAAGATTGGGAAACAGCCAAAGCAGGCTTAGATTTAGGATTTTATATTTCCTTTTCTGGCATAGTAACCTTTAAAAATGCAGCAGAATTACAAGCGGTCGCAAAAAAAATTCCTATCGATCGTTTGCTGATTGAAACCGATGCCCCATTTCTTGCTCCAGTCCCCCATCGAGGCAAAATGAACCATCCTGCCTTGGTTAGACATGTAGCAGAATTTATTGCTGGACTTAGGGGCGAGACCTTAGAAACCATCGCTGAAAAGACAACAGAAAATTATTTATCACTATTCAAATCCAAAGATCAGAATAAATACTAAGTAACTGCTATTATAGGTCATTCATACCATCAAAATCATTCAAATTATTAAGGAATTTTTTCTCATTATTTTGCTATTCTATAATATAGGTATCCTATTATGCAGATGGGAAAAGAGAGCAATTATTATGGCTAATAATGTCAAAGGACCTTTAAAAGAAATAAAAAACGTTGAACACGTGATTAATCATTATCCAGAATATTTTAATAGACCTATTCAAGTAGGTGAAAATACAACCTTAAGTAAAGCTGTTAAAATTCAGATCTTGCATCAGTGGAAATATGATATTCAACTACAGGAGGTTGCAGAAGATGAAAATATGCACTCCTCTAAACCTGATATTTTAGATGAAATTCAAGCCGTTTTAGCGGCTTTACATGATCCAGAAAATCCTGATATTAGCCCACCGACCGAAACCGGTGGTTATTCATAGGTCAATCCGACATAAATATTGGAAAAATATCAATGAATAAAAGTATTTTTTCTCTTTTTATTGTTTTTATTGTATTATTCTCTGCATTATTTTTGAACGGTAAGGCTCTAAATGCTGCAATATTAAATCCAAATGAAATAGGGGAACAAACCATGACGTTTACTATTCAATCTTCAGCCTTTCAACACAATGAACGCATTCCTCAAAAATATACCTGCGAAGGAGAAGATATTTCTCCACCCCTTGAATGGTCTTCGATACCAGAAGGAACCAAAAGTTTAGTATTGATTGTGGATGATCCCGACGCTCCCGATCCAAAGGCGCCCACAAAAACATACGTGCATTGGGTTCTTTATAATATTCCCCCCGACCTAAAAAGTTTACCGGAAAATATATATGGAAAATGGCAGAAGGATTACCTAATAAAAGAAGGTATCAACGATTTCGGAAGAGAAGAATACGGTGGCCCATGCCCACCCATCGGAGAACATCGCTATTTTTTCAAACTCTATGCTTTAAATAGCGAATTATCCAATTTGTTTGATCAATCTCCACCTACCAAAGCACAAGTAGAAAAAGCCATGCAAGGTAAGATCATCGCTGAAGCTCAATTAATAGGCACCTATATTAAAGTTAAAAAATAATCCATATAAAATATTAACGGGCTCTTTCCTTTTGAACTGGATTTTTCGTTGTTCAATACAAAAAAAACTCTGATATTCTGGGACGCGGAGGGAGACTCGGTACTATCGCTTTTCGAAGGTCTCGAAAACAGGGACAGTTTTTGCGAAGCTCCCAGGGATGGGTTTACGGCGTCCTTCGAAAAGCGATAGTACCTAGTTTCTCGGCCTTTGTGAGAGGGATCAGTTATGCTGCGCTGCAAACTGATCTGAGGCGACTTGTCGCAACTTGAAATGCTTTGGGAATATATAAGAGCTATACATGAACTAAGAGGTCCATAAGCTTAAACTTGCAAGATCCTGTGATTTCTTGTGATTTGAGAAATCTTGGATTATTGCCTCGGACTCACTTTCGCCCATATATCCTGACTTTGACCTTTCTCCGCTGAAAAAATTTGAACCCAAACGTCTGGAGCGGCTTCAATGGTCGTCTGAGTTTGATTTTTCCCCTGCGTTTGAACGGTGATTTTTGCCTTGCCACTAGCTATTATCGGGGTTACCGTGAATCCAGAGGCAACTTTAGTAGGTGGTGTAGGAGGTACAGTGGGTTTGGAAGCCTCTTTTGCCGTTCTTTGTGCCGATAATTGTTCTTTTCTAGCTTGTAGCACTGTTAGATCATTTTGCAAATTGTTAACTTCAATTTGTAAAGGGGTTTTATATACAGGGTACACTTCATTATTCACATCTTGTTGTTTTTTTTGGATAAGAGAAATTTTTTGAGCAATTTGTTCAGAAAGCACGCCCATTTGTTGTCGATAAGCATCTGACTCTTTGGCTTCCTGGGGATTTACGTTGATGCTTGGGTTATTCGGTTCGCCTGCAGGAACAAAAACAGCCTCACCACTACTAATGGGATATTCCTGAACCTGACCACCCTTACCATATTGTATTGAGAGCAATATGGGTTGGGCCTTGCTAACAGGCACAGTAGTGGGACCTGCCTTTTCAACAGCCGTTTCTTGTGCAAAAACCATAGGAATAATCGTAACAATAGGATTAATTATCATTAGACCAATCAGTAATAATAAATAAATATACGGTATCCATGTTCTTTTAATGATATTAAATAATACTTTCTTATCCTTCGTTTTCATTCAATCTCCAACGACTTCACCATTATTGAATCCTATTGAACCCATACCCCATAACTACCTGGTTTGAAGAACTCCCGAACCTTGCCGTTCAACTCATAAATATTTTTTAATCACAGTCTAAATCAAAGTCTTGATCACAATATAGCATATTTAGGTTGCGCAACTCATTTTTGTCAAGGTATTCAAGAAACCCCTAATAAAATTGTTTTTAACTCCGATAAGACATCATGTGACAACCGCAATTTTGTTCTATTTTTGTATGGAATAGCTACGTTATTCTCTTTCTGTAGAAATATCTTTTTCTGTGGAAAGAAATTGCTGTTATAACACGTAACCTGTGACATTGCACCAAAGGGGAGAAAAAATGAGAATTAAAAAACTAGACTTTTGCCTGTTATCAATAAGCTTAATGTTATATGGATGCTTATTTAGCCAGAGCCTAGTATTTGCAACCAATGAGGAAACACAACCCGCGCAAGTGATGGTTGATATTTATGATCCTCCTATTCCCTTTGCTGCCCTAGATAGATTCTATCTAACTTATGAACTATATTTAACCAATTTTTATAATACCGATATTACATTAGATGCAATACAAATTCATGATAAAGATACAGATACACCCTTATTGGGCTTTGATAAAAATGCGCTTAGAAAAATGATTCGCAATACCTGCGCAGACAGTGCACCCTGTGATAGCTTAGTCATTCCACCCGGTGGCATGAAACTAGTCTACCTATTACTGCCATTTAATTCTCAAAATGATTTACCAAAAGATATTATACAAAGAGTATTTATTACCAAAAAAGATGATAATACTCAGGCAGAATTAAAAACCTTACCCTTAAAAGTTAATAAGGCCATGACTGTAATGGTACGACCACCGGTTAGAGGTGACTATTGGGTTGCTATGAATGGATTAGCAGCCATATCTCCTAATCGAGTAGCACATATGGTATTAAATGGACAAAACTATTTCGCCCAACGCTATGCCATAGATTTTATGCAATTAGACTTAGATGGCAAAACTTTTCAAGGCAACGAGCATGATAATGCAAGTTACTATGCCTATGGAAAAGACGTTTTGGCAGTAGCACGAGGAACTGTTGTGGCTATAAAAAATGGCATTCCAGATAACAAACCACAATTAACAGAAAAAGAAACCCAAAAACTCGGTAAATTCAATTTAGATAATATGGCCGGAAATTATGTAGTATTGGAATTATCTAAAGGAATTTTTGCTTTTTATGCCAACTTGAAACCCGATAGTATTAAAGTAAAAGTGGGTGGAAAAGTAACAGAGGGACAAGTATTGGGACAAATTGGCAATAGCGGTCAATCTCAATTACCGCACCTTCATTTCCAGGTTGTAGATAGACCTAGCTATCTTGCTGGTAATGGAGTTCCTTACACTTTTACTGAGTTTTGGGTGCGTCCAAGTGATATCGTCGAAAACGGAACCGAAAAAATGTTTAAATATACAGAAACACCAGACGGCCTAAAACGCTATAATAATCAGGCCTTATTAGAGAATACGGTGGTGAAATTCGATGAAGAGGGACGCAATAGCAAAGAAAAAAGAAGTGGCTTTGCTTCTAATATAGATGACGACGATGATGATGAAGATGTACCCGCTAAAGTAAAAGCAAATCCCTCAAACTCTTATCGAAATTCCTCTGCTAACTCATCGGTTATTACTGAAGATAGCTACAGACCTACCGCTCGAACGGAGTCTAATAACCCTAACTTTAATATGCAAAGACAACCACAAAATACCCGACCTGGCGTTTCTCAAAATCCACGTGCTAGAACAAATAGAACCGATACCCAAAAAACTCGCAGCAGTCGGGATCCACTCACACAGGGGTTAAGAAAATTATTTGGGGTAGAATAGTTGGGCCTGTGATATTTCTACTATGCTGGACAGGACTCATTGATCTGCTGCGCGCCGCTGCTCATTTACTACAAAGTAAACTGCGCTACGGTGCTTGCAGATCAATGATTTCTGTCTCAGCCTAGCGAAATCTCAACAGGCCCTTGACCCCACCCTCCGTTTTAATTTTCTGGCTTGTTTTCAACCAACTTAAAGGGATTAGGCTTTTTCTTTTTATTGAGTTTTTTGGGCTTTTTGGCGTTGGGGTTTGAATTAGAATCTGAATTAAGCGTTGCTTTTTTCTCTTTGTTTCCTTTTTTCCCTGTTTCCTTTTTTGTTTCTGTTTTTTTAGCTTTTTTTGCTATTTTTTCTTGCAACTTAACTTGATTTTTCTTTAATTTAACCAGTTCTTGCACAAAGCCAGAAAGGCGTCTTTCAGTACTTTTTTCAAGTTTTTCAATAAGATTTAAAACCTTTGCCTCTGGATTTTTAACAAGTTTGAGAGGGTGTCTTCCTGTTTTTGTGGGAGGGGACTTTTTTTTCATAATAACCATCCTTAGAATGATAAAAGATAAAGAATAAAAGTAAAAACTAAAAGGATCTTAGATAGTATATCATATTTAAAAAACGATTAAGCTTTATCCCATTTGATTAGAACAGTAACATTTTTCTCATGGCTCATGGCTCATGGCTCATGGATCATCGACCACAAGCCTGGGTCATTCAGGACCATCCAGGGGTAATCAATAAAGGCTGTATTAAAATTCAGTTCTTTTTCTTCTTTTTACCCTTCATCTCGCTGCTAAATAGAAATGTCCGCTGTATGTCCTTGAAAGTTTGTTTTCTTTATGATATTCTGCATGTTCACCTATAATAGCTAAATTTTCAATAGCTTATGATTTAGAGCCATGATAAACTTTAATGAATACTTAAATTTAAATAATGGTGATAATATAATTTATATATCTGGGGATAGATAATGTCTGCAACTGCACAGAATGTTAATTCAAAAACATCTACCACTTCTGATAAGACACCTGAAAGGGATACTAAACATATAGTAGATATTAAACATGCGAATGAAAATGCAGAACTATATAAGAATAAAATATCTCCAGCAGCTTCTACGGGAAGAGCTGCTAGTTCGCCTCCGATGGCTACTCCAAACCTCAAACCAGTTGCAAGGACAGCAAAATCAACAGCTGCAACGGCAGCAGGATCTACTTCTGAAAATACAACCCAGAGTTTATATGATACAAATTTAAATATGGATCCTGATTTTAATCTGATAGGCTGTTCCATTTGTTTGGAATTCAATAATAAGCAATATTATACCAACGAAAATTGCGAACACGCGCTCTGTGCTGACTGTATAAACTTATATAAACAGGTGCCTGCAAAATGTTTTGTTGCAGATTGCAACAATCCCATGATTAAATATGCAACATTGAAATTGAATCCTGCTTTAACTCGAGTCATCAATAGAGCAGGCGAGGTTCGAGATCATATTATTAAATTACATGAAGATGCGAAAGCACTAGAAGCACAAATACAAATTCAGACCCAGCTGGTTGTTGAATATGAACTAAAACTGCAAGGACGCAAAAAATTGACTCAACTTAAAGTAAAAGCTACAGAAGCAAGCTATGTTTTAGACATTAAAATAAAAAAGGATCAAATTGCAGAATTGAAACAAACGCTTGAAAAAATTGAACTTCTTGTCTTAAAAAATAACACAAAAGAACATGAGGCAATGTTCGCTGAAGCCGCAAGACTAAAAAACGATTTGGCTGAAAAACAAAGAAAAATGAATACATTTGAAAAAGCCTATCGCCTTGAACTGGAAAAAATTAAAAAAGAGGAAATAGCGGATACAACCACTTTAATTCAAAAAATAGAACAAACGAATATTGAAATTCAAGCGCTAAGAGAAAAACTTGCTAAACAAGATCTAGAAAATACCAGGCAAATAAAGCAATTAATTAAAAAGCATGGAGTGGAAGTCGAAGCCATTAATCAAAAGCATCTAGAAGAACTATCAAATCTAAAAAAGGTCAGCAAAGCTCAAAAAAAAGCAGAAACAACTGAATTAACCGCCTTGCAAAAGAAAGCCAAAGATTTGGCCAAAGATTTGGCGTCAGACAAAACAACGGTTGAAGAATTAACCAAAGGCTTAAATAAACTAAAAATGGAGAAACAAAACCTACATACAGAAGTGCGGGAACTAAAATCCAAACGAGAAGCACAGGAACAAGAAAAATTAAAACTGCAAAATGCTTTAAAGCAACAGGAAGCTGATCATAAACTAAAAATAGAAGCTTTGAACCTGAAAAAGAAACAATTACAAGATCAACTGGCATTAGAAAAACAAAAGTTACAAACTTCAAAAACCCCGAATCCGGTGGTTTTATTAAGCTCGGCTGCGAACGCAGCAGTTGCAGCAACAACAGTTTCGCCAGCAGTGACTAATACAATCAATATAGACGCTTTAAAGGAGCAAGATAATGTCAGTAAATCCATCGTTATTACCTCAAGCTAAAGATCAAGCTCCAATTACACCCCAAGTTGCTACTGCCATAGGTGCAAATTCCGCAGTCGATGCTGCTAGAAGCGTGGTTTCTAAAAAAGATTCTCTTGATTTTGCTGGCTATCATTGTCCTGTTTGTTTGGAATTTGATGTTAATGAAAATGAAATACAGTCTATCTCAATTTGCGGAGATGCGCTTTGTAGTAAGTGCGCTCTTGATGTTATGAACAATGATGAGGGTACATGCCCTATGTGTCGGACAAAATTTAAAAAAGATGATCTCATCAAGAATCCATCCCTAAAAAGCTATTTAATTGGCGCAGAAAATGTTCAAAACAATATTATGAGACTACAAGCCAAGAATAGACTTTTGCAAGATCAATTACAGAAACAGCATAGCTCTGTGCTAAAACTTGCTTTGGATTTACAAAAATTAGATACAAAAGCCCAATCCGAGATGCAGGACATAGAAACAAAATTTTCGGCTGAAACAAAAAAATATAGAGATCAAGCTATTGAAATAATGGTCCAAATTGAAATGGTTAAACAAAAAGAAACTAACAGCAATCAAACATATTCAGCAATGATAGAGGATCTTAATAATCAGTTACTTGGCATGGATAAAAAATTTCAAAATTTAAGAGAAGCGCATTTTAATTTGATTGCTAAAATTAATTTAGAAGCAAAGGTCAGAAAAGAGCCCCTGACTAAAACACTGGAAGTTGCGAATGAAGAACGAAAGAGCTTATTGGAAAAAATAAATACGCAAACTGATCAGCTTAATAAAAGCATTCAAAAATTAAATCATGAACATACAGAAAATATCCAAAAATTAAATATGGTGAATCAAGAGACCATTATAAAGGCAAAAAAAATCAAAACTGGTAGAAAAGAGCATATAGAATCCGCGGCAAAACAAGTGGAAAACTTAATAAAAGATTCAAATGCCGTTAAGCAAAAAATTCAGAGTATAAATGAAGAACGAGATCAATTGCTATTGTTGAGCGAGCCTGAATATAAACAGAAGCTTGAATTATTAAAAGATTCTGAGGCATTAGAGAAAGAAAATAGTCGATTGAAAAGAATACTCTATAAAGAAAAGGTTGAATATGACTTTGAACTGAAACAGCATATGTTAAAAATGGCGCAATTTGAAGCAGAGTATAGTAAAGAAATGGAGAAATTACAAAACGAATTGACCAGAATTAAAAAACAAAATGCAGCCGAAATGGCTATTGAAGCACACCTTGCAGCAACGACAGCCAGCGGTGCAGCCCGCTCTAGCAGCCAATCCAAAACTATTAATCCTTCATTAGTGTTAGTCGATCCTAAGACCACGCAAGACGCAAGCATAGCATTACCCAGAAAAGATAAATTTACGGAACTTAACGTGCATATAGTAAGGTTAATATTAAAGAAAGACACTTTTCATGGTAAAGGTCTAATACAGATTGGTGAACTTATGTTTTTAGAGCAAACTCTAGATTTAACTACTTGGGTTGTTAAACTGCCTGTTAAAGAACTATCAGATATTGTCAAAATGAATCAACTGGAAACTGAACTGAGTCACTTACTCACAACAGTACTAATAGCAGGACTAAAACCCATTCTCTCAATGCTTAATGTACCTCAAGGTCTTCATAAAACCGAAAATGATACAATATTTGAACATAATGTCCATATGTGTAAAATCATATTTCAAAAATGGGGAAACCATTTGAAATCATGGGATTTTGGCGAGATTTATTGCCAATATTTTGATGTATTAAGTACCCCCGATTTTGATGAAATTGTCTCACCCTTATGTATTAAATCTATGGAAGATCCTAATGTTCTTGATATGTATTTAAGAGATGAACAAACCTGTACCGTGCTGGCAGGATTGAGCGAAACATCTCGATGTATTGTACAGGCGCAGGATAATAATCCAAAGTTTATTAAGGATTTGCAGCAAACTAATCTTAAGCATTCAAAGCTTTTAGATGAAATGCTCAGAGAAGCCGTTTCTTCTATAATCATTCGTTCCTGTAAGGCAACAATGAACAATTGCACTGTGGCGAGCATCTCAAACCCAGCCGCCTCTTCTCTGCTAAATGTTGATATTGTAAATGACGCCAGCGTTGTTTCTGGTTCTGAAAAAGAAGCAGCAGATATAAAAACAAAAATCGACAATACAAAATCCATGAATAAAAGTAGCATGGATAAAGAAACGATATTTGTTCAATTACTCATTAAACGGTTGGAATCATTAGAACTTACACAAGAAGAATGGATAAATGGAATTTGGATTTTGTTCTCTCGTGAAAATATTACAGATATTCCATTAACTGATGAGTTATTGAATGTATTCAAACAATATTACCTGCGAAAAGGTCCTAATTGGGTGGTTGAAGGATTATGGAATGGCGATTTTATTAATATTCTAGTCATAAGAAATACTTTTTTGTCTACCTCCGATCGACAAGTTCAAAATATTGGTCAAACTATCATTAAGATAGATGATTATAATACAGCAAAAATAAGCTTTATCAAACGAAGCTTAAGCGTTGCAACTATACCAGATGAACAGGGTCAACTGAATTTTTCTTTATTGAGTGTAGGAGGTTCAGTGATGACATCGCCTGCCATGCGGTCCTTATTGAAAATTACTTCTCAAGCAGCACCAATAACGACTGCCGCCCAACAACAAGCCGATTTTTCAGCTGGAGGCGGTATCCAGCAACATCGTCCTGTACCAGTTCAACCTCAATTACCTGAACCACCCCCTATGCAGTTGCCTGTAAATACTGTGAAGGGAAGTCATTCCAAAAAGAAGAAAAAGAGAAAATAACAATATTAATTCAAAAGGTTAACTATAACCCCTTCCGATTTTTATTCTGTTGGGTCTATTGGTTATGATGTCTTTCTAAATATTCTTCTGAGGCGATTTGTAAAAAGGTTGATCGCTTAAGTCCTAATTTTTTTCTATAAATATCGATGTTTTTTAATACTTTTGAAGGAAAAATGACATTAAATCTGATTAATTTTTGATACGAGGCCAATATCTCTTCATCAACAGGTATAGGAATAAGTGTGCCCTCTAAGTGTTCCAAATCCTTATGAGTCGAAGGAGGATGAATAAATTGTGGTTCAGCTGCAGCAAGCCATGCTGCAAGTACATCAATTGCATTTTTAAAGGCTTGATCCCAATTCTCAGCGAAAGTGACACAACCCTAATGTGTAATTTATCAAAAATCAAGCCTTACTTGTAATATTTTTCAACTAGCAAACAAGACAGTGAGCTTGCAAACAAAGTTAATGATCTGTAATTGGAATTGACAAGAAGATTATTAGGTTTATTGGATAAGATAAACTCGTTATTTAGCGGAGAAAGACTTTATTATATATCCTTTCTAGGAAGGCAATATGAGAGAAACAATGGGCAAATAGCCCTTTATTCTAATAATTCTTGCAATTTTCCGTCTTGAATTAAAGCATTCAAATCATCCCAGCCACCAACATGATGATCGCCAATAAAAATTTCGGGAACGGTTCTACGGCCATTTGATTTTTTTAGCATCTCTTCAAATAGCGCTTCATCGTGTGTGACATCGATTTCTTGAAAGGGGATATGTTTGCTTTTGAAATAATCTTTAGCGCGATCACAATAGGGGCAATAGTCTTTAGAGTAAATAACAACTTTTTTCATAAAAATTCCTTAAAGTGGTGGTTTAACAGCAATACAAGAAATTTCAATTAAGGCATCAGATGGTAACTTTGCAACCTGAATGGTTTGTCTGGCTGGTTGAATCGGGTGTGAGAAAAACTCTTCATAGATACTATTCATAGCTTGAAAATCCTTTAAATCCTGCATAAATATCTCGCATTTAACTACCTGTTCAAAAGTTAAACCAGGTGATACAGCAGCTAGAATTGCTTCAATATTTTTCAGAACCCTACGCGTTTGGCCTTCAATGCTTTGTTCCAAGATTTTACCTATTGCTGGGTCTATTCCAATTTGTCCCGATATAAAAACTAGGTTGTCCACCATAATAGCCTGTGAATAAGGGCCTAAAGCTTTGGGAGCTTTTTCGGTTTCTACTTTTCTAATGGAGTCCCTTTTAAACATCATACATACCTAAATAGCTTAATGTCGCAATGACTAAAGGTTAATTATGGTTGCTCAATCGCTTCGGCTTCTTCTTGCGTTATATCAACTACCTCATGCATTTCTTGATTAACCATAGCGACGACACAGGAATCAGACCAAACATTAATAGAAGTTTCTAGCATATCTAACAAGGCATAAAAGGGCAGAATGATTGCCATAATATTAAGCGGCACATTCATAGCTATCAGAAAAGCTGTTGAAAGGAAATAGCAGCCCATCGGAACACCAGCATTACCTATAGCAGCAATAGTAGCAATGATAGTCCACATAAACATTTCAACAAGTGTATATTGCATGCCATTACTCATGGATACAAATAAAACAGTAGTCAGAATAAAAGCAGCACATCCGTTCATATTAATGGCGGTGCAAAGTGGGAAAGCCAGATTCGATAATTTTTTGGGCATGCCCGCTCTCTCTTCGGCGCAGCGCATAGTCATAGGTAAGGTTGCGCTGGAAGATTTTGAGAAAAAGGCCAATGAAAGGGCAGGGAGCATATGATAGGCAAGTTTGCTGGGGGAAATTCCCTTCATTTTTACAATAATAGGTAAGATGACAAAACCTTGAATGAGGTTGGCTGCAGTAATGGTGAGTAAATAAAAGAAAATATGTTTAACATTCAATCCAGCTTGAACTTCCTTAATAAAGAGGGTGATAAAGCTCCAGATAGCAATTGGTATCAGTTGTACTACCCAAGAGGCCACCTTAATAAATAAAGCATTCATACTGGCTAGAAAGTTATGCAAGGTTGCGCGTTGTTGTTCTGGTAAAGCTAAAGTCGCGAGACTCAATAAAATAGCCAGAAAAAGTACACTAATAATATTATTCTCACTAAAAGGAGTAATAATATTAGAAGGTATAGTTTGCAATATATAGCTTAAATATCCTTTGCCGGCATCTGCATTTATCATTTGGTTTTGAGTTGATAAATGTGAATTGGCCGGATCAAACAATACATATAATAAAAAGGCAATCAAAGCTGCAAGATAGGTGGTTAAACAGGTATACTTAATTAATTTTTTGCTGATGTGTTTAAATTCTTTGATGTTATTCATGCCCGATACTGTAGCAAGAATAGAAAGAAAAATAATCGGCGCGCTGACTAATTTAAGTAAATTAATAAATATCTTGGAAATCACATCAGCAGATTGATTAAGTAGCGGGTAATCTAAAAAACCAGTTAAAACACCCAGGAAAAGCCCCAATAAAATGGCGATATTTGAATTGAATCTCAATTTGAATATATTAAACATATTTTGAATCTCATATTATCCGAAAGCCCAAAGATGATTTTATTATAGTCACAATTTCTACTAAAAGATATAGATTGAGTAATTTGTATGGCTAAAATTTTCTTCATGTTCACATTCATTTTCAGGTTCATGAAGCTAATATCATTCTTTGCCTATAACATTTTCAACTCACAGATTCACATCTTGGACAATATTCTGTGCTAATATTCTGCTCAACTGAAAGCAAAGAGGCCTATTTTATGTCATTTAATTTTCAAACATTGTTGCCCGAGCAAACTATTCAAGAACTTAAAAACACCATTGAAACTTTAGCCAGCAAAGGAAAAGGCTTACTAGCAGCGGACGAAAGTACTGCTACAATATCAAAACGTTTTGCAGTTTTAAACATTCCTTGCACAGAAGAAACCCGTAGAGAATACCGTGAGCTATTATTAACAACCCCCGGAATTGAAAAATATATTTCTGGCGTGATTTTATTTGAAGAAACTTTGGGGCAAAAAAGTAGTAAGGGGGTTGCCTTTCCTGAATTATTAAATAAGCAGGGCATTGTCCCAGGGATTAAAGTAGATAAAGGATTAATTCATCTGACAGGTACTCTAGATGAAAATACTACCCAAGGTTTAGATGGTTTAGCGGAAAGATTAGCAGACTATAAAAAACTAGGTGCCCGTTTCGCAAAATGGAGGGTCGTCTATTCAATCACAAAAAATACCCCTTCCACTTTAGCCATCAACACCAATGCCGAGATACTTGCTCGCTATGCCTCTGTTTGCCAAGCCCTTGGGATTGTCCCTATTATTGAACCCGAAGTATTGATTGATGGCGACCACGATCTGCAAACCTGTTTTACTATATCTGAACATGTATTACATGCCGTTTTCAATGCCGTACAGTTACATAAGGTATTGTTAGAATACACAATATTAAAACCCAGTATGGTGATACCCGGTAAGAAGAGTCTTGAAAAAGCCAAACCCGAGACAGTCGCTGTAGCCACTATCTGCGCATTAAAGCGAACCGTACCTGCTGCTGTTCCAAGCATTAATTTTCTGTCTGGTGGCCAAAGCCCCGAAGAAGCCACGCAAAATTTAAATGCTATGCATCAATTAAATAAAAAACTTCCTTGGAATGTGAGTTTTTCCTATTCCCGCGCGTTACAGGAGCCTTGCCTAAAGCTATGGGCAGGAAAGTCAGACAATACCAATAAAGCCCAGGAAATTTTTGCGTTTAGAGCCAAACTAAATAGTCTAGCTGCAGAAGGGCAGTATTCTGCCGATTTGGAGAAGCAGTAAATAGCTTGCTTGTAGATTAAAAATATTGTTAAATGTCAATTTAGGAAGTTATATACCCTTCGCCTTTGAAGCTGCGACTGTGTTGCCTGCGAAGCTATTGCTGCTCACATACTAATTTGTATGCTGCGTTGCAAACCTTCACTGGCACCTTGTCGCAACTTGAAAGGCTTTGGGTATATTCTTTGGATACGGCTACAATTGTGGATGAACTAAAAGGAGAATGTTATGCGTGCAAGAGCAAAATTAAAAACCAAACCCAGATCGAAGATGGGTTCTAAATCTAAGCTAAGATTAAGTTCAAGAGTAAAGATAAAACCCGCAACTAAAAGCCGGATGAATGTAAAGATCAGAACCAAATCAAAAGCTAAAAACCAAGCCAATATCAAAAGTACAGCTAAAACCAGAATGACTAAAATCAAAACAGGCACAAAATCAAAGTTAAATACTAAATCTAAACCTAAGTTGAAATCTAGAAATCAGGTTTCAGCCATCCCAAAAGGCTATCGAACTATCACCCCCTATTTAATTATTAAGGGTGCAGAAAAAGCGATTAACTTTTACAAAAAAGTCTTTAATGCCAAAGAGCTCATGAGAATGCCTATGCCCGATGGAAAAATTGCCCATGCAGAAATTATAATTGGTGATTCAAAAATTATGCTCTCGGATGAAGCACCTAAAATGAATGCCAAAGCCCCTGGCAGTTTTGGCGGCAGCCCAGTCGGAATTCATTTATATATGGAAGGGGTCGATGCTGTTCTTAAAAAGGCTGTGAAGGCGGGCGCCAAACTCGAAAGACCTGCTGCCGATATGTTTTATGGTGATAGAATTGGATCGATTATCGATCCCTTTGGACATCGATGGGCTGTTTCAACTCACATAGAAGATGTTACCCCAAAAGAAATGAAAAAACGTATGGCAACCATGGCTAAAACAAAATAAAGTTACTTACTTTATCGTTTTATCTTGTAACAAAAAAAGGCCATCATGATGATGGCCTTTTTTTTTGTTCCAATGTGTTTGGTCAAATATTTGAACTAACTGCCAATCTCAGTCCTCAATCATGTAGCAGTTTTAGGAGTGTTATGTGATGGTGCTGTTGGTTCAGTTTGAAATTGCTTATTAATTTTCACCATATCTTCTATCGTTTTTATTAATTTATTATCTTGGGTCTTAGTCTGCACTATTAATGCATTTTTCATCACCAATTCCGAAAAACTAATTTTAATAGGAGGTGGGGAGTTCTCATCCCTTTTGGTTTTTTGAACCAGATCAGGTATCGTTTTCATTAAGTTATAAAGTGCCATCGCTTTATCGGGTTGTAATCCTTTAATGGTGAACTGCTGAGTGGGGTCGGAACGATAAGCTTCCATGGCAACTTTATATAGGGCTTCAATATGTTTATCATTAATTTCTGTGGCTGGTATTTTTTTTGAAATAACCACTGCAACGGCATTGCCATTCCCTGATGTTAGCAGGGGTGAAACTTCTATAGCTTGCATCACTTCATTATCTTTCTCGCTGCTTTTGGTAGTAACAAATTGAGAAAGAATTTTATGTATTTCAGTGGGTGTTTTTGTAATGACTTCGAAACCTCTATGTATAGAGGCAGTATGCGTATCTGCAGACGGAGTAACATGAGCATTAACCACAGCACTCGAACTTTGAGGTAATTCGGGTGACTCTATTTTAGGTGCAGAAATAACACCTTGCATTCGTTTAGCCAAATCTTCACTTTGTTGTGCAGCAGATGAGCCTGAGACATTAGAAACATCCGTGGCATTAGGGATACCTGAAGCAGCAGAAGAAAGCTGGGGTAATGACGCAGAACGCTGCCTTTTATGACCAAGGCCTATATTATCTGCTGATGTAGCGGTTGTGCCTGCCGCCGGTTTTGAAGTGCCGAGTGCGCTGGATGCACCTAAGGATGCCTGTCGTAAGAATGTAGGTACTACCGAAGGTCGAGGTGGCCTCGATGGAACTGCTAATGTTTTAAGAGCAGCGGTATGAATGATGGATGGAGTTGTAGGTATCGCTGGTGCGGGTCTTTTGGGCTGAATTGCTAATGGTATTTTTTGTGCTTGTGGTGTTGAACCTTTAGCGCTTGGGACATTTGGAGGATGTGCTTCCTTCGCTTTAACCTGTGCTTTATTAATTTGCTGTTTGGACAATTTTCCCTTCCCAAGCATTTTTGCTGTCGCATCTTTATCGTTCTTGACTGAAGCCAGCAGTTTACGATGTGGATTTAACAATTTATCATGCATTAGAATTGTTGTATTAAGCATGGCATATGCTTTTTTACCTTTTTTATCCAATAACGATGCAAGGCTTCTATCTTTCTGCTTGCCTATGCGAATGGTTATCCCTTGAGAGTCCTTGTAATCTTGTTTTAATACATCATATTCTGCTATTTTTTTGGCCAGTTTTTGTAATTTGTCATTATATTCATTGGATTCAGCGCTGTCACCCCGCTTTATAATTTTCTCAAGCTCCGTATTTATTATTTTTATTTCATTAGCAATTTTGCTGAGATTTCCATTAAAGTTCCGTATCTGTGTGTTTAACACTTGATGACCTTTTTCCCCTATCCCTCTCCAATGCATGGTTGCAGCCAGCTTTATTCTTAAAAATATTTCAGCGGATTGTTTTAGGGTTAGAGTTTGGTTAGATAACACTTTTATTATTCGATTGACTGCCTCTTTTCCTTTGAGAATCACATTTGATTTTCGCTGTTTTGGGTTTTTGGGGCCGAATTCATCATTTTCATCCGTTTCAAAAAATATTTGCTGTGTATTAGGTGGGTCACCTAAATCTCGCAATATTTTACTAATTTCGTTCGGCGTTTTCCTTGCGTTTACAACTTTTTGTGCAAAAGTATTATTTAATGAGCCTAAATCCAATATTTTATCAAGAACCTGGACTTTTATATCCTCATTATCCTTCGCTCTTAATTTTGATAACAATGAACGCTGCATGTATAAAGTCAAAATAGCTAAACCTGGTATCCCTTGAAGAAGAGTGAAATGAATAAACTGCTTGAGAGAAGGAATTAATTTTACTTGTTTGATAATATCTGTTTTTAAATCTTTTATCGTGCTTAATAAACTAAACAATGTGTCAGATGATGAGCGATCTTCCTGCAAGGATTTATTAAGCCCAGTTACCTTGTCTAAAATTTTTTTTGGCATTAATCCCTTAATTTCTTCAGATATTTTTTTTGACAGATTTGTTGCTAAATTATTGTCTTCATTTAATTTAATATATTCGGCAGTGCGAGGCAATTTTAATAATTTATCCTTATACTCCTCCAGTTTTATTTGGCAAAATTTATAGAGTTCAAGCTTGTTTTCAATAGGCTCGCCTTTCATTCTAGCATCGTACTCTCCTTCTTTTTTTCCAGGCGTCAAAATGACATCCTCTTTCTTTATGCCTAATAAACTAAATAGTTCTATTTCTTTAAATAATTCGTCAGATGTCATTTTGGACATAATATATATACTTCTCTTTAAGCACTTAAAAATGAGACTAATTGCGGAGTTAAAAGTTCAAAGAATATTGTGCCCGTTTATTATCTAACCGTTTGATTTTAAGTATTTTTTTCAATTAAATCGTTTGCTTTTAGATAGTTTGATAAATCTATTCTTATGAATTATCTCTCTAGCTTTTTTACTTCAAAAAAGAGTATAATGGAACCAGGTTTTTTAACAAAAAGGTGATTATTCAACATGTTACCGGCAACTGAGAATACAACTAGTGCTAATGCCAATGCAAATCGTAAAATCGGGTTTTGGTCGGTAACCTCCTTGGTGGCCGGTAGCCAAATAGGCTCTGGCATTTTCCTTATTCCAGCCAGTCTTGCCGTTTTTGGAGCTATTGGGCTCTCCAGTTGGTTAATAACGGCTTTTGGGGCTTTGCTTTTGGCTCTTGTTTTCTCCAAATTGTCTTCAGAAGTCAGTAAAACCGGAGGTCCACACACCTTTATTGAAGCCTCTTTTGGTAATGCTTTTGGCTTTTTTTCAGCCTGGACCTACTGGATCATTTCTTGGGTAAGCACACCGGTTGTTATTATTTCTGTTGTAACTTATTTATCCCCAGTTTGGGGTCAGCAAAGCCCCCTTGTAAATTTGCTCTTAGAAATTATGATTTTATTTTTTATTACCGCTTTAAATTTAAAAGGCGTTAATCGGGCTGGAAAAGCCGAGTTTATTTTCACCTTACTAAAATTAGTCCCACTACTTTTGGTGCCCTTGTTTGGCCTTTTTTATCTTAATTTGGATCATTTTGTACCCTTTAATCCAACACCAGAACCCAATTTACAAGTCTTAAATGCTGCAGCACTTTTAACCATTTGGGGATTCATTGGTTTGGAATGTGCTACAGCACCTGCTGGGGAAGTCAAAAATCCTAAAAAAACCATTCCAATGGCCATCGTTGCAGGAACTCTTATCGTCGCTTTTGTTTATATTTTTAGCAGCTTTGTCATTATGGCCGTGGTACCCCCTGCCGCTTTGGTCGCGTCAAAAGCACCTTTTGCTGACGCTGCCTCCATTATTTTTGGGGGGAATTGGTATTGGATTATTTCCGTTGCTGCCGCAATTGTTTGTTTGGGTACCCTAAACGCTTGGATTCTTACCAGTGGACAAATTGCATTAGGCGCCGCAGAAGATGGACATTTCCCGAAATTCTTTAAAACCAAAAATAAAGCCGGCGCTCCTTTTTGGGGACTTATCATTTCTTCACTGGGAATTGTGCCTATTTTGTTTTTTATGCTCGACTTAAGCTTGGTGGATCAAATCAATAGAATTATTGATATATCAGTTACAGCCTTTCTTTTTGTCTATGTTCTATCGGTATTAAGTTATCTTAAAATCCTAGGGCAAAAAATTCGCAAAGAAGGAAGCTTAGATAGTTTAGGTATTGTTATTGGCTTAACTGCTTTATTGTTCTGCCTTTGGGCACTTTATGCCTCTGGCATCAAAATGGTAGCTCTGGCCTGTTTAATCCCCGTCACTGGAATACCCATTTATTTTTGGAATAAACGAAATACTTTACGCCTAGAAAAACTAGATAAAATAGTATTGACGGAGCAATCCGAAGCTTCTTAAAAATATCTAAATATGAATTCAATTATAACATTTGTTTGTTTGTAGTAGCTGATACCATTGCTGTTGATGTTATAGCTGCGGCGGTAACATTGATTACTGCAGTACCACCCCTTGGCGTTCTCAGACTTACTAAATTGGCTTTAGGACTTTGTGGTGAATTTTTAGGCTCCCAATCTATGGGAGGTAATCTCATGGGACGAGTAGGACTAGCGGCTTTTCTCAAGGTTTGAGGGCTTGTATTTGAGCTATAAGGCTTCTGAAAATGTATTTGAGATGGATGAGATTGATCTGAAGCCAAGCTTGCTGTTGAAGCTCTGGAATTATGCATAAAGCTATAAATACCCTGTCCGCCCGTCAAAATTAGACTATCTCGGTTTGGAAAAGAAGAATGCTGGCTGTCGTGATGAATTCCTGAATCTAAACCAAAATTTGGACTTGCACATGGGGGCGAACCTGTATTTGAATTTGGATTTGAGTTTGGGCTTGGAGCTAGGCCAGAACCAGAAGGTGAATTTAAACTGGTTGTTGCTGTACTTCTTGAAGTGGGAATTAAATAAGTCATCAGTTGTTGAGGAGGGATAAACAGAGGTTTAGGATTAACTTGTTGTTTGGAAAATGCCGGTGTGATGGGCAAAGAATTTGGGGTGCTTGGGGGAGAAATCAGTTCTTGGGTTGGGGTTGCTGTGGGTTGTTCTACTGTAATAGGAAGATTTAAAATGCTGTCTCGGGGTCTGGCAGCTGTGGCTATGGCACTAGCAGCAGCGACAGCTGGGCTCCCTACTATAACAGCATTTACATTAATAGTATTGTTAGTATGGGCTCCATGATTTTGAGGGTCCCGAACCATTATCGGGGAACTGGGTGAGGGCTTATTACTATCAACATCCTTGCTAATATCCGTTTTATGTTTTGCTTGACTCGTTTGTTTTGCATTGCTGGTATGACAACACTGACAACTTTTGGGCAACCAACTACAACTACAACACATTGGCTAACTTCTCCTTAGAGTAATCAATCAAATCCCTTTTTAACTTAAAGTTTTAAGTAGTGATCAGAGAATATCATTTTCACCATAAAAAAATATAGTAATTATTAAAAAAAATTAAAGTAAGAAGTTGAGCAACTATTGATTTAATATTTTATAGGACCTAAGACATCTTCCTAATATTCTTGTTGTTTGTTTAATAATAATCTACCTCAGTCGGCTTGTTACAGAGGATACATAATTTACTTACATATTTTTTCCATTTGTAATCGGCCGACACCATACCATATATAAGTGTAGATACATGCAAACATTTTTCAATAAAGAATAAAGAAGATAAAGAATAATAAAATAATAGAGCATCATCCATAAACCAGAAATATAACCTATAAAGATTTGCTTTTTGATTTAAAATCATGTAAAGTACGACAATACAAAGATAAAAACTTGTATTTTTGCTATCTAGGCCTGCGCGTTATATCTCATTCAAGATAAGTTGCTAGTCTTTTAGCTAAATAGAGCCTATGTAACTTATCACCCATAGAGAACATCCAATCTCATTAGTGAATTTTCTCTTACTTCAGATTTGTTTTATAGGTATTTTTTATAAAACAGTGCCTTGTCTTTATTCAGTGATTAAAGATAAAGGACTATTAGGAGTTTACCTTGTCAAAAAATATACACAGCGAAGCTAAAGCTATTGACGTCACCCGCGCAGAAAGCACAAACTTAGAAACTAAATTTGAAGAAATGAATTTAGAACCCCGATTATTAAAGGCCATAAGCGCTGATAAATTCGTCTCCCCAACAGAAATTCAAAAACAAGTTATCCCCCTTGTTATTAAGGGGGGGATTTGATGGCCTCGGCAGACACAGGCACCGGAAAAACTATGGCTTTTGTGGTGCCGATTATCCATCAATTATTAACTGCCTCGATTAAAAAACCAGGAGCAGGACCTCGAGTTTTGATTTTAACTCCTACTCGTGAATTAGCCGAACAAGTCACCGATTGTATTCGGAAATTATCGCGTTTTACCGATCTTCGCTTTGGTAGCATTACTGGGGGCGTTTCTTACTATGCCCAGGAAAATTTACTGAGAAAACCTTTCGATATATTAGTCGCAACTCCAGGTCGGTTATTAGATCATATGAATCAAGGCCGTGTTAATTTTTCTCGTATTGAAATGTTAGTGCTCGATGAAGCCGATCGTATGTTAGACATGGGTTTCATGAAGGATATTGAAAAAATTCTTAAATCTTTACCAGCAGAAAGACAAATATTGTTATTTTCTGCAACTTTAGAAGGCTCCGTGTTGCAGGTAGCACGTCGTATCCTGAAAAATCCAGATTGCGTTAAATTGGCTTCTTGTTCTAAGCCAAATGAATTAATTTCACAGATTGTGCATCAGGCCGATGATTCTAAGCATAAATTTGCTTTGCTGTCGCACCTTTTAGAGCAAACAGAAGTATGGCAAGCCATTGTATTTACTGCGACCAAACGTGCAGCCGAATCTTTAGCTTATGATTTATGCAGTAAACAAATTATGTGCGCACCGCTCCATGGCGATATGAAGCAAAGTAAACGTACACAAACTTTAAATCGCATGCGACGCGGTCAAATTCGAGTATTAATTGCAACAGATGTAGCAGCTCGTGGATTAGATGTGAAAGCAGTATCACATGTTATTAACTATGATTTACCTAAATCTGCTGAAGACTATATTCATCGCATTGGTCGAACGGGAAGAGCAGGGGAGACGGGTACCGCAATTTCTTTGGTTGAACCGAAAGATTGGCGACAATTAGTGATGATTGAACGCTTTACAGGCCAGCAACTCAATAGAACAGTCATTGCAGGTCTCGAACCAAAAGCTGGTAAAATGGCTTTCGGTGGTCCTAAATCTGCACCCCCAGCAAAAGGTCGTCGTCATGTCCGCCCAGGTGCTCATGTAAAAACATTTGCCAAACCAAGATTTGGATCTAATAATGGGCAACAAGCTCGAAGACGCGCTCCTATGCGGCCAAGGGAGTTAACCTAGAACTAAATGGGGTCAAAGCCGGACAATAGACAAACCTTTATGAAGATATCGCTTTTATGAAAAAAAGATTTGTCTATTGGTTCGGCTTTGACCCCGAATTAGGGGAAGAATATTGCAAAAAAATAATATGGGAATGTTTCCGAAAACAAGATTAAGACGTTTACGACTATCACCTCACACGAGAAGTCTCGCGCGTGAAACGCAATTAAATCTTGATCAACTTATTCTGCCCTTATTTATTATCCATGGTAAAGGAATTAAAAATCCAATTGCTAGCATGCCGGGCCATTTTCAACATAGCATCGATAACCTCGAAGCAGAAATCAATGAAATTCAAAGCCTAGGCATTAAAAATATTATTTTATTTGGTATTCCGGAACATAAGGATGCTATCGGATCCGATTCCTATGCAGATAATGGCATTATGCAAAGGGCTATCCCAGAAATAAAGAAATGGGCACCTAATCTTTTGATTATTTCCGACGTCTGTTTTTGCGAATATACGGATCATGGGCATTGCGGTGTATGGTTAAGAAACTTAACGAATGATGCAAAGGCTAGTCATAATCCGACGTCTTCAATCATTGATAACGACGCTACATTAGAATTACTGGTTAAACAAGCTATTAGTCATGCAAGGGCAGGGGTTGATATTATAGCACCGAGTGGCATGATAGATGGCATGGTGCAAGCCTTGCGCTATGGCCTTGATGGGGCTGGGTTCCAGCATTTACCCATCTTAAGCTATTCTGCAAAATATTCTTCTTCCATGTATGGACCTTTCAGAGAGGCAGCACAAGGTGCTCCAAGTTTTGGTGATCGACGTTCACATCAGATGGATTATGCCAATAGTAAGGAAGCCTTACGCGAATGTGCCTTAGATATTGCAGAAGGGGCAGATATGCTCATGGTTAAACCCGCCCATACCTATCTGGATGTTATTTGTCGGGTTAAACAAAATTTTCCTGAATTGCCTCTTGGGGCTTATCATACCAGTGGGGAATTTGCCATGATAAAGGCTGCCGCCGAAAAAGGCTGGGTGGATGAACGAACATCAGCTATGGAAGTACTCACTGCTATTCGTCGAGCCGGCGCAGATTTTATTATTACTTATTATGCTAAAGAGGCTGCTTATTGGGACCGGTTCATTTAATGCTGGTGTGAATTTCTAGGTCACACCAGCATTAAATGAACCGGTCCCACATTTTACATTTTGGGTGGATTAATTGTGTACAACAACCTATCATCGTAATCTAATTCAATAGCGATTGTGCTAAATAAATCTTTGAGAAAAGCAGCTGGGAATGTTTGTGTGACTTCGGGTTTTTCAAGAATACTTTTACAAAATCGAATGGCATCCTCTGATATGTTAATATAATCGGCATGAGTGGGGTCCATTTCTTCGCTTGGATTAATATGTTTTAAAACTTTCGCAATTTCTTTGTTAAGTCCCAGTTTTTCAATTAAATAATAATACACTTTACCTTCTGGGGTGGTATCTGATAATAAAGCCTTTAAAATTAATAGAGCACCTAATTCAGCCATTCTTTGTTCATGGGGATTTGTGAGATTATTTCCAATATAGTCCCTCAATTTTTCTAACAACATTATTTGTAATTTTGCTGAGGGATTTTTTTCATGATAATGCAGAATTTCGTTCATTAGTTTTTTGGGCTGCTTTTCTAAGTGCTGATAGTTTTGAATAATACTAGATAAACATTCAGTAATGGTTTTGATTGTGCTCATATATTTTTTCCTTTTACTCTATTAATTTATCAACGTAAATTTTTTGACCAACTTTTAGGTGCATTTACAAGACTATTAATTATTAAGTATAGATCTTGCAACTCGTTTTGCTTAATACTTGCCGAAAGAAAGATAACTAAGAACCATGGGGCGCAAGGGGGAGGGTTGTAATGCATTTAATAAATATGTAAAATGACTTGAAATCAATTTTTTGAGCTATAACTAAACAATCTGGAGAAACTTATGTCGCAATCCGCTGAACAAACACAAAAATCTTTAAGTGATGCTATCAGTAATGGGCTTTCATCTATGGCATCCGGAGTGATGACTGCAGTATCTTCACAAACAGCAGGCTCAGGCAGTGGTAGCGGAGCAAGTTCTGCACCTGCAGCAAGTACTGCAGCTAGTAACAGAAATGGAAGTAGTACTGCTGCTACAACTGGCAACTCGGGCAGCATCATTGGTCCCTTGCCAACCCCTAAAACCATTACCGTGACTTGGGCGCCCGATTGGAATCAAGTCGAAATGACTTCCACTCTACCTGCTTCTCTTTGCGTTGTCTTCGGACCGGAAAATACCTTACCTCAGCATGCCTATTGGTCTTTTGAGTTTAATGTCTATGCGATGGATCCATTAACTGGCATAGCAAAAAAAGCAGATGAAGAAACGATCGGTGTAGGTTCTCGGGCCTTATTGTGGAATCATGACAAACCTTTTGCTAAGTATCAACATTGTGTAGTGCCCTCTGGTTGTCGATTAAGCACCAAAGATGATATAAGCACAACCTCTATCACAATGCGTCCCTATAAGGGTGATCCAAATTCCAAAGACGAAAAGGCACAAAAATTCAATAGTGATTTGGTATATGTTCGAAGAAAACCAGGCGTATCGATACACCAAAGCACTGGTTATTTAAAAGTCGTAAAAGGCCATCTTTATTATTTCAATATTACCTTTGCAGCGGGCTCTACCATTGCACAGTTGGTGGAGTTGCATAAATGGCGCCCTATGTTTTATCTGAGTGTTAAAAAACCTCAAAAATCCAATACAGAATCCATTACGGGTTCACGTTTATTCACCAACTTTGTAACCAAATGGGCAGGGGGTGTGGAACTGAATCCAGATGAGCGAGAGCTAAAGCAAGCACAAGATGCCCAAGTTGCTGATCAAATTGAGGAAGAAAATGCTAAGTTGGCAAGCAGTGCTGTAAAATCGCAAGAGCGTTCTGGTTCTGCCACTGCCACGGCTGCTAGTGCTTCTGCAGAAGCTGTAATACCACCTGCGATAAGCTTCTTATTGAGTGACAGTGCACTTACTGGCGCTGCCACTGCTGTTAGAACTATGTCCATGGGACCCCTTACCCAAAGAAGTCCTTTATCTTACACGCCCACAGCTTCTGCATTTCCGCCAACCCTAACAGGCGCGATCCCTTTGCAGCAACAACAAACGGCACAGATTCTTGCAGCACAGTACCAACAGCAACAACAAATTTTGTTGCAGCAACAAATGCAACGTGCTATGGCATTACAACATGCAGCTTCAGCTGCTACCCCAACATCTTCAGTGGCACAACGAGGAGGACCTGCACCAACGCCTATGGCTGCTGCAGCACCTGCCCCGGCACCAGCGCCAGCCCCCATAAATATGTTGGGTATCACGCAGTTAGGTCGCGCCACACGCCAAACTTTTGGTGAAACCGCTGCACCCCCTGTGATTTCGGACTGGCGTATCTCTGCGCTCAAAATGGTATTACCCGGTCAGATACCCGCTAACGGATCTTTTAATACAGGTTATGCAGGGAGCGTAAAAATATCCATCGAACTTAATAAAGGAAGTGAATATTTTCCTAATTGGACAGTCTCTCAACCCGTTCGTGGTTATATTGAAGTTGAGTCTGGAACCTACTATCGCGTTCGAATGGATAAACCAGGTCAATTTGGTATATTGGCCAAGCTACATATTGACGGTAAATCAAGAAACTACTTTGTAATGCGACCTACCGATGATACTTGGGCTCTAGAGCGTCCTTCCAACGAAAATAAAGGCTTTTTATTTACTGGGGTAGAACAAAAAGCAGCGAAGGAAATTGTCGCTGCTTCGGGTGGATCGCCAAATAAAACCGGAGAGGTTGAACTTGAATACGCACTCACCTCTAAAGACGTAAATGAAGATAAGCTCAAACAGGAACAAGAACAAGCAGCGAAAGCACTCGCGGCACAAAAGCTGCAGGAAGAGATGCAAAAGCTTAAGGAAGAAAACGAAAAAATGAAGCAGCAGATGGAAACTATGCGGCTTCAAATGGAAGGGATTCAGGCGAAACAAAAATTGCAGCAGCAGCGTGAAGCAGATCTTCAAAAGAAGAAAGCAGAAGAGGCAAACCAAGCAGCACCAGGGCCTGCTGCTCAAAATATACAACCAGGACCAGCGTTAACCTACCAGAAAGATGCAAAGGCCGCAGCAGGCGTTAATGGTTTAGCTGCAAACGACCTCATGACAGATGATCTTTCAACGGATGGCCCTGGTGCAGCGGCTGCAGCTGTAGCTTCCAATAAATAAATTCAAGGAAGGATATAAAAGTTATATCTAGATAAAGAGAACTCGCACCGGGGATGGTGCGAGTAACCTCTATTCTCATCCCAGGTCCAAATACGGAAATTCACTGGCAATTAATTCCAATACTTTTTTAACTTCCTCTTTATTTTTTATAATTAACAAAAACAGTATCGTAAATGATTAGAAAATTAATAGTTTGACTGCTATGATATTATAATAGGTCAATTGTAATAGCTGTTGTGGTTATATTTATTATGAACAATCATAATAATGCTTCTATGCTCGTTCTTATTTCCTGGAGTCTTTACGACTGGGCTAATGCTGCTTTCCCAACCATTATTAGAACTTTTATTTTCGCAAGTTACTTTACCCAAATGATTGCTATGGATGCCATAAAGGGTACAGAGCAATGGGGCTATGCACTGGCATTATCTGGTTTAATTGTTGCTATTTTAAGCCCTTTTTTAGGGGCCATTTCTGACCAAGAGGGTCGTCGTAAACCTTGGATTGCATTTTTTACTGGATTAACAATTTTAAGTTCATTTTTGCTGTGGTTTTCTGAACCCTCCCCTGAATATATCACTTGGACCCTAGGTTTATTAATATTAGGAAACTTAGGTTTTGCTATCGCGACTGTTTTTTATAATGCTATGATGTTTAATTTAGTTGCAGAAAGCCATATTGGTAGACTTTCAGGCTTGGCATGGGGTTTTGGATATATAGGAGGGTTGATCTCTCTTATCGTAGCGCTATACATCCTACAGGCAGATTCTAGCTGGATATCATTAGGTGCAAGCAAAGCAGAGCGGCTTCGTCTCTGTGGACCTCTGGTTGCTCTATGGCTATTGATATTTGCGATACCGCTTTTTTTGTTTGTTCCCGATCAAGCAAAAAGAACCATTACACTTAGGAAAGCCATAGGAAATGGAACTAAAAACCTAGTCAAACACTTTCTGATATTACAACAAGATAAAAAAATATTGTGGTTCCTACTGGCTAATATGCTTTATATGGATGGATTGAATACAATTTTTGCTTTTGGAGGTATTTATGCCGCCAGTCAATTTGGTTTTAGTCCTACTGATATTGTAAAACTAGGTATAGCCATGAATGTTGCGGCTGGATTAGGCGCTGCTGGTTTTGCTTGGTTAGATGATTATATTGGTTCTAAAAAAACGGTCACATTATCTTTAATATTGTTAACAGTTGCTTTAATTGGATTGCTTTTGGTAGACACTATCGCATTATTTTGGTTTTTTGGCTTAACGCTTTCCTTATTTGTTGGACCCGTGCAAGCAGCAAGCCGAAGTTTAATGACTCATATCGCACCACCCGAACGAATGACCGAGGCATTTGGATTTTTTGCCTTATCGGGTAAAGTAACTGCCTTCTTAGGGCCTTGGCTGGTGGGAACTGTCACCTATATTTTTTCTAGCCAAAGAATAGGGCTTTCTAGTATTTTAATTTTTCTTGTGGTTGGTCTATTCATATTATTACCCCTTCGTTTTCCAAAAAAAATAACCGCTGAGACTAAGGATTAAACGTTATGCAAACAATAGCTGCAGGGTGGCTGTGGCCTAGCTTTTTTATTGTGATTACAATTTTTCTAGCAATCGATATATTTTTTTTAGGAGGGAAAAAGGCACATAAAATTTCAAATCAGGAAGCAGCGATCTGGTTTATTATTTGGATAGGGCTCGCCTTATTATTTAATTGCTTACTATGGATCTATCTTTACAATACAGATTCCTTAGCATTTGCCAACCAAAAAGCCTTAGAATTTTTTACTGGTTTTTTAGTAGAAAAGTCACTTTCAATAGACAATATTTTTGTATTTATCATGATATTTAAATATTTTGCAGTACCTGCAGAACTTCAAAAACCAGTTTTATTATGGGGCGTTTTAGGAGCCATTGTATTGCGGCTTGGCATGATATTTTTAGGGGTTTGGTTAATCATAAAATTTCATTGGTTGATGTGGTTTTTTGGAGCTTTTTTAATATTGATAGGTATTAAAATGTGCTTTAGTCATCATAAAAAAATAGATTTGAATAAAAATTTCCTTATTCAATGGTTACGAAAACATTTAAACGTCACTTCAGGCTTTCATCAAGAACGGTTTTTTATTGTGCAAAAAGGGGTTTGGTATGTTACCCCTTTATTCCTAACACTTATCTTGATAGAACTGAGTGATATAATTTTTGCACTAGATAGTATCCCAGCCATTTTTGCCATTACGACTGATCCCTTTATAGTGGTTACTTCTAATATTTTTGCCATTTTAGGCTTACGATCTTTATATTTCCTATTTGCTAATATGTCAGATCGATTTCAATCTCTCAACTATGGAATTGCCATAATATTGATTTTGATAGGTACTAAAATGTTAATAGAACCTTGGGTTCAAATACCAACAATATTAACCTTAATATTGATTGGAATCATTTTACTAACCTGTATTTTGTTACATAGGATCTTAAATAAATGCAATTTGAAATGAATAAGCTTGAAAAGGAAGTCGTTATATCGAATTCTACTATCGACTTAAACGGTATTTTAGGCCTGCCAGAAAACCCAAGTGCCATTGTCATTTTTGCTCATGGCAGCGGTAGTGGGCGCTTTAGTTCTCGCAATAATTTTGTGGCTCGAGTATTGCAGCAAGCTAATTTTGGAACTTTATTGCTTGATCTTCTGAGCGATGAGGAGGCATTAAACCGGAAAAATGTCTTTGATATTGCCTTACTGGCTGAACGATTAAACATAGCAAAAGACTGGTTAACAACACAAATAGCAAGCTCTAAATTACCAGTTGCATTCTTTGGAGCCAGTACCGGCGCTGGAGCAGCGATTCAAGCAGTAGCTCTAGAGCCTAGTCGGGTTTTTGCTGTGGTTTCTAGAGGAGGGCGTCCAGATTTAGCCGCTTCTGCTTTGACCCACATAAATGTACCTACTTTATTGATAGTCGGTGGAAATGATGGAATTGTAATTGATTTAAACCAAGAAGCTTTTGTAAAAATGCACTGTTTGAGAGAAATCAAAATTATTCCCGGCGCAACCCATCTTTTTGAAGAACCAGGTGCTTTGGAACAAGTCGCCGAATTAGCCAAAGATTGGTTTATTGCGCAAATACCCTCATTCAAGCAATAATTAGGCTTTTTTGCTGTAATCGCTCAAGGCGACAAAACTGCTGGAAAGCAGTTTTGGACGCACGTTAGTGCGTCCGGAGGGTGAGCGCCAGGGATGGCGCGAATGACATTGCCAAAATATGGGCGTTCTGGGACAGTGCGTGAACAGTTGTTTTAGCTTCACGCCTATTTCAACTGAATATTTCCTATACTAGAGGGCAAAATTCCAAAGACAGAAAGCAACCATAATATCACGACAATGACCACAACAACATTTAAAATGGTTTTTATGGATGAGGCCATAGGAATAAACCTATTAATCAGCCATAATAAGACCCCAATGATGACCAATACAATGATGACTGTTAATAATGGCATAGCTTAATCCTCAAGTTAAATGCTAGAAATAGTTACTTCAAACACAGTGTACTCATTAATCAATAGCTGAAAGTTACTATTTTGTCAATGAGCACAAATATCAGGGTACTTGCATTTATTGTTTTTTTAAAATTTCAATCACTTCATCATCACTGACCTGGTCAAAACTTTGATAAAATTGACTCACGGCATAAAATTCATCGGTGATATGAAGTATCACTGCTTCATCTACCTCTGTTTCAATTTTTCTGGCTGCATCAGTGGCAGCGACTGCCGCTGCTACAATGATTTTACTGGGTTTTTGTCTTTGGACTTCTTTTACTGCGCTTATAAGGGTTGAACCCGTTGCAATGCCATCATCTACAATAATTACTACTCGATTAGAAAAAAACGTTTTATATTTTTCTGCGTTTAATCCATAATTTTTAAATCGGGTCTTTAATATATCCAGTTGTCTTTGCCCTTCTGCTATAACATAAGAATCTGGGATCCCCAGTCTACTTATAAAGGGTTGGCGCTGGATAACCCCGGATAAACCAATGGAAGCAATCGCAAATTCTTCGTTACTAGGGCTGCCAATTTTATGCACCAAAATTACGCCTAATTCGCCCTCTAACCCCTTTTGGATAATGGCAGCCATTTTGATAGCGCCTCGTGGAATAGCGAGCACGAGTGGATTTTGTCCTTTATATGAACTCAGTTTTTTTAGCAAAAGATCTGCAGCTTCCTCGCGGTTTCTAAACATCATCGATCTTTTATCCCCTATATAAACAATTTGCAAATAAACTTAGTTATTATATTGAATGTTAATCTCTAATCGCATAGAATGCCTGTTCTAAATCTTGAACGAGATCGTCAATATGCTCAACCCCAATCGATAGCCGAATTAAACCATCTTTTATGCCAATCTTTTCTCTTTCTGCAGGAGGCAAAGATGCATGTGTCATAATACTTGGAATTTCAACCAAAGATTCAACACCGCCTAGGCTTTCGGCAATTAAAAAATATTTTAAGTTTTCTACAAAATATTTTGCAGTGAGCAAATCGGCTTTTAGTTCAAAAGAAAGCATACCGCCAAAACCTGTCATTTGAGTTTTGGCCAAATCAAATTCAGGATGCGATTTTAAGCCCGGATAAAGAACACGCTGTACTTTAGGCTGCTTTTCTAAAAAATGACTGATATTAATTGCGTTTTCTTCATGTTGCTTCATGCGTAAGGCCAGCGTTTTTGTACCACGCAATACCAGATAAGAATCGAAGGGTGAAAGAATAGCACCAACAGCATTTTGATGAAATTTTAATATTTCAAAGAGCTCTTTATTTTTTAACATAATTGCTCCGCCAATAGAATCGCTATGGCCATTGATATATTTTGTTGTACTGTGTAATACTATATCTGCACCCAATTTTAGAGGATTCTGGAAATAGGGGCTCATGAAGGTATTGTCTACAACCAGCAACAGTTTGTGCTTACGAGCAATCTCAGCAATAGAGGCGATATCACATATTTTTAACAAAGGGTTGCTAGGGGTTTCCAACCAGATCATTTTACTATTTTTTTGAATAGATTTTTCGACTATTTCTAAGTTTCTCGCATCCACATAAGAAAATTGAATATTAAATCGTTCACCAAAAACTCTGTTAAATAAACGCTTGGAACCACCATAGAGATCATCAAAAGCAATGACGTGATCCCCGGCTTGTAAAAGGGACAAGATAACAGATGTTTCTGCTGCCATGCCAGAAGAAAAGGCGAGGGCATAATCTGCAGATTCAAGACCCGCCAGACGTGTTTCTAGGGCAAATCGAGTAGGATTTTGCGAACGAGAATATTCATAACCAGCGGTTGGAAAATCAACTTTTTCTCGCGCGAAGGTACTGGAAAAATGAACGGCAGAGACCACATCTCCTGTAGCACCTGCTCTAAAATCAGGTTCTTCACCCATATGTATAGCCTTCGTTTCAAACTTCATGATTGTGTCTCCTTGGCTTTTGGTAAAAAACCATACTGAATCATCCAATGATCATCATAAATTTTACTTAAATAGCGGTCCCCAGAATCCGGTAAAATAACAACAATATTTTGTTGTGTCTGCAGATCTTTTGTATATTGAATAGCTGCAGAAACAGCCGCCCCACTCGATCCTCCGGCAAAAATGCCTTCTTCTCTGGCAAGTTGTCGTGTCATTAAAAAAGAATGTTGATCATCAACTTGCAGAATATCATCTAAAACATCAAAATCTAGACATTTTACGAGATAATCTTCACCAATGCCCTCTACCTTATACACATGGGGTTTAATCAAGGTTTTATGATGAAAATAATCATAAAAAATAGAACCGATGGGATCAACCGCAATAACTTTAATGCTGGGGTTCTTTTCCTTTAAATAGCGGGCTGCACCGCTAATGGTCCCCCCTGTTCCCGCACCTGCAATGAGTATGTCAATTTTACCCTGCATTTGCTGCCAAATTTCAGGACCGGTACTAAGATAATGCGCCTCAATATTTATTGGATTATTGTATTGATCTGGGTAGTAGGCATTCGGTGTTTCTTTGGCAATGCGTTTGGCAACGCTATAATAACTTTCAGGTGAATCCGCAGGCACATCCGTTGGGGTAACGATTACTTCTGCGCCAAAAGCCAACATCAAATCTTTTTTTTCTTTGCTCATTTTATCTGGCATAGTAATAATACAGCGATATCCGTTAATGGCAGCCATCATCGCGAGTGCAGCGCCGGTATTACCCGATGAATTTTCAACAATAACACCCCCTGGAATTAATAGGCCTTGTTTTTCTGCATTTTCAATAATATATTTTGCCATTCTATCTTTAACGCTGCCAGAGGGATTGCGAAATTCTAATTTTGCATAAATGTTTGCATATCGATTAGGAACAATATTTTTCAATTTCACCATTGGTGTATTGCCAATGGTGGAGAGAATACTATCTATATTCATGTTTTACTCTTTCTTTTTTGTTGTTATGCAACTTAGAAAATAGTTTTAAACGGTTTTCAACCCAATAATTAATAGATCCCTTAGGAAATTTGTCATTTTTGTTTCGTTTTCCAGCAATTTCATCTGTTAAGAGATAAAGCGCTTCATCAATAGTTTCAACGGTATAAATATTAAATTTTTTTAATCGAACGGCTTGCACAATATCTTCCCTTAGCATCAAATTTCGGGTATTGGTTTTAGGAATAATGACTCCTTGTTTTCCTGTTATTCCCTTGATTTTACAAATATCATAAAATCCTTCAATTTTTTCATTGACAGCCCCGATGGCTTGAATCCTCCCATGTTGATCAATGGAACCTGTTATGGCCAAACTTTGTTTTAAAGGAATTTCAGAAAGAGCCGAAAGTAAAGCACAAAGCTCTGCGGCAGAAGCGCTATCGCCATCAATAGCGCCATAGGATTGTTCAAATACTAAAGAAGCAGAGAGCGCCAATGAACCTTCTGTATAATAACGCCCGGATATAAAACCAGACAAAATTAAAACGCCTTTAGTATGTATGGGCCCACCCAATTTTGATTCGCGCATGATATCAATAACACCATTGGTTCCGTAGTGAACTTTGGCGGTAATTCTTGTGGGTTTTCCAATTAAATGGGATCCAATCTCTGCGATAGCCAGGCCGTTGATCTGTCCAATTTTTTTTCCTTCTGTCTCTGCAATAATATTTTCATTTTTATATAATTCGTATAATTCTTCTTTACTTTTATCCATTCTGTAATTTTGTTTGGCAATGGCTTTTATAACGTCTTCTGCCTGCACGATTGCATGCGATTTTTCCTTCGCAACAAATGCTGCTTCTAGCACTAAATTATTGATGCTGCGACAATGATTGGATATTTTTTCATTATCACCAGAAAGTCGCGAACTCTGATCTAAAATTGCAGCAATGGCATCACGGTGGAAAGGCCGCACTTTGGCTTTTTTTATGAGTGTTGCAATATGTTCTGAGATGGCTTTAACATTTTCAGGGCTACGATCTATGCTATCTTCAAAATCAACCGCGATCTTAAAGAGATCGTTAAATTCTGGATCGAGTGCTGCCAATAAATAATAAAGTTTACTGGTTCCAAACAATATCACCTTTACTCTTGAAGGGATAGGACTAGGTTCTAAACTGGGGCTAGATATCATACCGATCATTTTTTCAGGTGGTTCAATGGTAATTTCACGGGCAAATAATGCGCGTTTTAAGCCTTCCCAAGCAAAAGGATGATGAAATAATTTAGCTGCATCAATAATTAAGTATCCTCCATTGGCCTTATGTAAGGCTCCGCCTTTAATGAGGCTAAAATCGGTGTAGAGGGTTCCTAATTGGGTAACATGATCAACTCGACAGATAAGATTTTGGTAAGTTGGATTTTGTTCGAAAATAATAGGCGCGCCTTTAGAATGAGAATTGTCAATAATGACATTGACTTCGTAGCGCGAAAATCTTTTTTTTTCATTGATAAGGAAAGAAAGCTGCGTGTTATCCTCTGATCTTAAAAAATCTTTTATATTTAAAATAACATCATGCAGCATGTCTTCTAAATATTGTGTCACTTTAGGAAACGACTGATATTTTTCTTTTAATTCATCAATAAAATGCACTACAGACAAATGCGCATATTCTTGTTTTATTTCATTTTCTTTATTACGTCTTTCTTTATGTATTCCGGGTATTTTTTTTAAAAACTCAGCAATTTTTTCACTATAGTGGTTAATTAACTGTTCTTTTTTTTGATGTTCCTCTTCTGGTAATTTTCCATATTCTCCCTCGGCCATTACCTCGTTATTATGATTAACTGGCAATACTGCAAAGCCTTGTGAGGTACTGACAATGGCCAATCCTTCCTTCTTAGCTGCATCGCTAATCTTCTTAAGTTCTCGGCTTTGTTCTGTCGCTATCTCATCTGTTAAGTTTTGCATTTTAGTTCGATATTCCTCACCTTCAAATACAGCGGGAATCGAGCTACGGAGATCAATCATTAAAAGTTCCATATCCTGTCGAAATTTGTTGCCAAATCCTGCTGGAAGTTCAATGGCAAACGGTTTTTCTGGATTTACGAAATGATTGACATAACACCAATCGGAAGGGGTGGGTTCTTTTAAGGCTCTTTCCGTTAGAACAGAACGAATGAGGGCTCTTTTTCCAACGCCTGGATCACCCAATGCAAATATATTATAGCCTTCACCCTCAATGGCTATGCCAAACTGTAAGGCATCTAGTGCCCTTTTTTGTCCTACAAAGTTTCTTTCAGCGATGATTTCTTCTGTTGTTTCAAAATCTAACAGAGAAACGTCTGTTGGCTTTCGAAGCTGGTCCGCATTGAGTGCTTTATGTTTTTTCATTGGCTTGGATGGCAATCAGTTAATATTTAGGTCGCCTTAGTGCTGTTTTTAATACATCCATAATCTCTGTTTCATTTAAATGCAGATAGTCCTTATGTATATTTTCGAGGACGCATTCTTTTACATTTTTATTAATTACTTTATTGATAAGTCCAGCCATTTGGGCAGGAACGATAAAAATTAGATTTTGATATTGTAAAGAATTACGCCCAGCTTCTAATACATCCGCAATTTCATGCACAAAAATGGCAATTTCAACCTGTTGAGGATCTAAATTAGGTTCATAGGCACTACGGGCAGATTTTGGTTGTTGATAGCGCCCAGGTTTATCTGTAATTAAATCTTGGCCCTTTAGCCTAGAGGCAGAATGTTCCCATTCCCTAACAAGGGTTAGCTCATGTTCACTTCGATTGTATTCATAAATGCGACAAATATTACTATTGGCTATAACGGTCCAAATTTTAGTCATAATAGCCAGCCTCCCTTTTGTTAAGATACATAACTAAATTTAGCACAAAAATGCTAACTTTAAAGATGCAAGCATTTTTCACTTACCTTAAGATATATTAAGGTTTAGGTCGAAACAGATATTGGGCTGTCTATACATTCAGTTCTCTTGATTTTTTGAACAAATTACTGCAGGATGTTATTTCGCTTTAATTTTGGAATTCCGTTTGAGACATATTGGGAGACAATGTATGGAAAATATACCTTATGTAGGGATAGTGATTGCCATTATTATCAATCAATTGATAGGGGCTTTATGGTACTCTCCACGAATTTTTGGTACTCGGTGGGCAATAGCACACCATTTTGATATGAGCAAAATGAAAGCCTTACCCAGTCATTATCTAGGCGCCATTTTAGTGGGCGTTGTTTTAGTATTAACCATCGCAGCTATACAAATGATGCTTGGCATTTCGAGTTTGGAAACAGCATTGATTCTTGGATTTTTGATGTGGTTGGGGTTTGTAGCAACTTCGCATTTTTCTGGTGTTATTTGGGCTAAAAAGCCATTGCTTGTTTTTATGATAGATACCGGTTATTTTTTAGTAACCACTCTTATAACCAGTGCCATCATAGTATTATCCAGATAATGAGTAGCAACGAACAAGAGAACAAGGTTGTAGACAAGCATGTTACTAGATCTAGATAATCTAGATAAAACAAAAATATCATTCCCCATATCATCAAAAGAATGTGATTTTGATATTTTGCTCAATATGAAAGCCATTTTAAAGCATTATGATGGCTTTTTATTTGACATCTGGGGAGTGATTCATGATGGCATCAAGGCATTTCCAGGCGTAGCTGCCTTGATCAATGCTTTAATTGCCGAAGATAAAAAAATTATTTTCTTATCTAATGCACCACGCCCAGGATCTGTATTAGTCCAGAAATTAATAGATTTAGGGATCAATCTTACTTCAGATATGATACTTTCATCTGGTGATGTGGTTCGGGATCAGTTAATCAATTTTAATGACGCTATCTTTAGCGAGTTTAAAGAATTGGGGAAATGTTTTTTTCATCTCGGTGCAGAGCGTAATCAAGATATTTTATCGGGTTTGACTGTAGAGGTTACTGAAGACATTGAGCATGCTCATTTTGTTTTGTTGACTGCCTATGTAGAAGAAGATGAAGATCTCAATCAACATGATACTGTTCTTAAAAAAGCACTTGGACTTAATCTTCCTCTTATCTGTGCAAACCCTGATGCAGTTGTTTCCAACGGCGATAAACTGCGTTATTGCGCCGGGGTTTTAGCTGAAAAATATGAGAAATGGGGTGGACGCGTACATTATTATGGAAAACCATGCCCTGCGGCTTTTGAAAAGGCAATTTATATCTTAAGACAGAAGGGAATTCATGATCAGAAAAAAATTCTAATGATAGGTGATACACTAGAAACCGATATTTTAGGCGCAAAAAATGCTAATCTAGATTCTGCCTTAGTATTGACAGGTAATATGGGAAGAGTATTAGAAAATGCCCAAGCAAACATCCCTCAACACTTATCTTTTTGCTCTAAAAACTATTTACAAACTTTTTTTGAAGTAAATAGTTTATTTCCTACCTGGATTTTAAGGTCCTTAGCTTAGGTGTTTGCGCACCATTTTTATAAATTCAACTGGGCTTGAATACTATTTTTTTGCTACCTGTGCGAGAATATTTCTAAACTCTTTTGTTGATGAATCATATTTCTCTAAATTACCGCTTAACAAATTAAAGTACCAAACATGTAAACGAAGGGTATCAGACTCTATTCTTTCCTTTATCCAAGGAAAAGTCATTAGATTTTTTAGTGAACCCATCAGAGATTTTTTATTATAAAGTTCTTCTTTCTGCTTGAATGTCAGGGGTGAATATTTTTTCATTTGGGTAGCAGTAGGTATTTTAACTAAACTCATCCATTTCGAAATAAAGGTTCTTTTTTTATTCGGTTTTTCCTCTAAAAGGGATCGAATCCCTCCACATTCACTATGCCCTAAAACAATAATATTGGGTATATTTAAGCTACATACCCCAAACTCTAATGCGGCACTGGTGCCATGATAATGTCGATCATTTTCATAAGGGGGTACCAAATTTGCTACATTTCGAATAACAAATAGGTCACCTGGGTCGCAGTCTAAAATAATGGCAGGATCCACTCGCGAATCACAACATCCAATAATAATGGCAATGGGCTTTTGATCTTGTTTGAGTAGTTTTTGATAATAAGAATCAGCACCTACTTCCTGGTGTAGAAGATGTTGATGAAAGCGGGAATAACCGGAAAGTAACTTATCCATTCCTTTCATTCATTTTTCCTTTAAAATATGCCAGATCTACTACTCATTAGCTATTGATAATATATCAAGAACGAGTAAAACGTACAATTTTAAATTGCTAGATACTTAAACAGTATTGATTTGGAAGATTGATTTGGAAGGAAGAATAAGTATAATTATAAAGAAGGAGGATACCAATATGTCTCTTAATATAAAGCACCCCAAAGCCGATCAATTGGCGCGGGTCTTGGCTCATCAAACAGGGGAAACCATAACAGATGTCTTTAGAACTGGTCACGATTGAACATTCTGTAAATGCCAAAGATATGCTGAAAGTACCCTGTAAGGCCGTTGCATTTCCTCTCTCCCCAGATATGCTTGAGTTAATCGAAGCCATGAAAAAAAAGGTAGTAGAAATTGATGGTGTGGGATTAGCTGCAAACCAGGTAGGCCATCATGTTAAAATCCTCGTTTACTTAGTTCCGGAAGAAGCTATTTCCTACCGAGTCGATGCAATAGAAGAAGTGCCGCTCACTGTTCTTATTAACCCCTCCTATACCCCCATCGAAGCGGATGGCATTTTTGCTGACTGGGAGGGTTGTTTCTCTGTGGCTGAAAAGGTGGGTAAAGTAAAACGCTATAAAAGCATTTATTATGAAGGTCAAACGCCTGACGGAAAATGGATTAAAACAAAAGCCCATGGCTTTTTAGCGAGAGTGATTCAACATGAGATAGACCATGTGAATGGCATTTTAATCATTGACAGGTTGACTCCGGACTGCGTTCAAGGAAGCCCCAAAGAGATGGCCGCCATCCGCCAAAAAGACCAGTAGGGACCCAAGGCTAGTATGGTCCCTTGGCTGCCCCTGGCCCTTTGTTAATCACTAAAGCTCAGCCTATAATAAAACTTAGGTCTTATAGAGTTTCAAACAAAATGCAAGATTTGGTATTTTTACTGTTATTCATTGGTTTTTTTTCAAGCTGCTTTGCGCTATTAGCTTTTTTTAATTATTTGTATCGGAGAAGACAATGACTTTGCTCCACGGTTTATGTGCAGGGCTTGTTTTAATACTTTTTGTCTATTTATTGGTTGCTTTATTTAAGCCAGAGTTGTTTTAATATTAATAAAGGGGCCATGTCGTTACTTGTTACATGGTTCATTGTTACAAGGCACCTGGGCCCTGTAGTAATGTAACAAATAACGACATGGCCCCCCTTGGGGCTTTTCATGACAAAAATGGCATTTTTTCAATGGTTACTTTATCTTCTCGCCTTATTGATTTGTGCTAAACCCTTGGGTTCCTATATGGCAAGGGTATATGAAAACAAACCCTGCGGCTTCGATAAAGTAATAGGTCCTTTTGAACGTGCTATCTATCGCCTATCGGGTATTCAACCTGAACAAGGCATGAACTGGAAACATTATTTGGGTTCATTGCTAGTCTTTAACTTTCTAGGGCTAGTTATCATCTACCTGATTCAAAGAACCCAAGGATTCATCACTTGGAATGCATTAAACCCACAGGCTTTCCCCAATATTCCACCTGATCTCGCATTTAATACAGCCATTAGCTTTACGACGAATACCGACTGGCAAGCCTATTCTGGCGAAACGGTGATGAGCTATTGGGCCCAAATGCTGGCTTTTACTGTGCAAAACTTTATTTCAGCAGCAACAGGAATGTCGGTTCTGGTTGCTTTTATTCGCGGTTTTATTCGAACAGAAAGTAAAGGTTTAGGAAATTTTTGGGTGGATACCCTGCGAGGCATTCTTTATATTCTTCTTCCCTTATCTTTTATTTTTGCTTTGATTTTTGTTTCGCAAGGGGTCATTCAAAATTTTAAAGTTTATCAAAAAGTTTCCCTGATACAACCCTTCACAGTGAATGCGAATAACATGACAACGCAATCTGCAGCATCGGGACAAATTGAACAAATCAATAATAAAGAAACAGGTAAAATATCAGAACAAATAATTGCCATGGGACCTGTTGCCTCACAACTGGCTATTAAGCAATTAGGTTCTAATGGCGGTGGCTTTTTTAATGCAAATTCTGCACACCCCTTTGAAAATCCAAATCCCTTGACTAATTTATTGCAAATGTTGGCCATACTATTGATCCCAATCGCTTTTTGTTTTACTTTTGGGATTATGGTGAATGATCGTCGACAAGGGAATGCCATATTAATAGCTATGTTCATTATTTTTATTCCCTTACAGCTGTGCAGTATTTGTTTTGAACAAAATGAAAATCCTTTGCTCTCATCTTTATCTATCGATCAAAAATATCATCCTGGCTTATCTCCCGGTGGAAATATGGAGGGGAAGGAAACCCGTTTTGGAATTGTCAGCTCTGCACTTTGGGCCACTGCCAGCACAGCAACTTCTAATGGTTCAGTCAATGCTATGCTCGATTCTTTTACCCCTTTAGGCGGTTTGATTTCTTTATTGCTTATGCATTTAGGTGAAGTTGTTTTTGGCGGGGTAGGTTCTGGCCTGTATAGCATGTTGCTATTTATTATTTTAACTGTATTTGTAGCAGGTTTAATGGTGGGTAGAACGCCCGAATATCTTGGCAAAAAAATCGAAGCTTTTGAAATGAAAATGGCCTCCTTTGCGATTTTAGTCATGCCATTGGTTGTCTTAGCTGTGACCGCTCTTTCTCTTACTACAAAAATGGGAGTTGCATCGATTTTGAATCCCGCGGCCCATGGTTTTACAGAAATTCTTTATGCATTTACGTCAATGGCAAACAATAATGGCAGCGCATTTTCTGGCTTAAATGCAAACACAAGCTTTTATAATATTATCGGTGGTTTCGTTATGCTAATTGGACGCTATTGGTTGTTGATCCCAGCTTTAGCATTGGCAGGTTCACTGGCACAGAAAAAACGTATTCCAACCAGTTTGGGAACTTTGCAGACCCATTCTACTTTATTTGTAATATTATTGGTAAGTATTATCCTAATGATAGCTGCGCTTTCCTTTTTCCCGGCGCTGGTATTAGGTCCTTTGATTGAGCATTTACAGCTTTGGAGCCATCATGGGAACGGATAGTCGTTTTTTTTCTCAATGGAACTTGAAAATTATTAAGATGGCATTGTGGGATGCCTGCAAAAAATTAACTCCGCAAGTACAAATCAAAAATCCTGTTATGTTTTGCGTCTATTTAGGCGCATTTTTGTCAAGTCTACTTTTTTTTCAAGCCCTCATCAGTGTAGGTGAGGCGCCTGCAGGTTTTATTTTTGCTATCAGTCTCTGGCTTTGGTTTACCGTCTTTTTTGCCAACTTATCTGAAGCATTAGCAGAAGGACGTGGAAAAGCTCAGGCTCAAACTTTACGTAATACGCGCAGTCAATTGCAAGCAAAAAAATTAGATAAACCAAAGAGAGATTCAAAATGGACTTGGACAGAAGCGGCTGATCTCAAGATTGGCAACGTGGTGTTAGTTGAAGCAGGTGATATGATCCCCAGTGATGGAGAAGTGATTGAAGGCATTGCCTTTGTCAATGAAAGTGCTATTTCTGGAGAAAGCGCCCCTGTTATTCGTGAAAGTGGGGGAGATCGGGATTCTGTTACGGGAGGAACAGAGGTTATTTCAGATTGGCTTATTGTTCGCATTACAGCAGGCAGAGGGGAAACATTTTTAGATAAAATCATTGCATTGGTAGAAGGCGCAAAACGCGGCAAAACCCCTAATGAAATCGCATTAACCATATTGCTTGCTGCCCTTGCCTTGGTTTTTTTATTGGTTTGCAGTAGTTTATTGCCTTTTTCAAACTACAGCGTGCAGGCTGTAGGTTCTGGCAGTCTGGTTAAGGTTACTTACCTGATTGCTTTATTTGTATGTTTGGCTCCTACAACGATTGCTGGCTTACTCTCTGCTATTGGAATTGCTGGTATTGATCGCATGATACAATCTAACGTAATAGCCTTTTCTGGACGGGCAATAGAAGCCGCAGGAGATGTGGATATATTACTATTAGATAAAACAGGAACTATTACCTTGGGTAATAGACAAGCAATGGAATTTTTACCCACTAAAGGCGTAAGCACAGAGGTATTAGCGGAAGTAGCACAGCTTGCCTCTTTGGCAGATGAAACACCCGAGGGTCGAAGTATCGTGATTTTAGCAAAAGAAAAATATGGACTAAGAGAAAGAAAAATGGCAGAGGAGCAAGCCAGCTTTATCCCCTTTAGCGCTCAAAGTGGTATGAGCGGAGTCAACTTAGGAGAGAGACAAATACGTAAAGGCTCAGAATTGGCCATTGAATCTTATTTAGAAAAAAGGGGAGGAAGTATACCCCCAGATGTAAAAGAAATGGCGTCTACTATTTCTAATCAAGGGGGTACTCCATTAATTGTAATTGAAGACCTGAAAGTTTTGGGTCTTGTTCATCTTAAAGATATAGTAAAAGGCAGATTGCGTGAACGCTTTGCAGAACTCAGACAAATGGGTATCAAAACTATTATGATTACAGGAGATAACCCTTTAACGGCTGCTGCAATCGCACTGGAAGCTGGGGTGGATGATTTCCTCGCGAATGCCAAACCAGAAGACAAAATTAATTTGATTCGAAGATTACAAGCAGAAGGGCATATGGTTGCCATGACAGGAGATGGTACCAACGATGCACCGGCTTTGGCTCAGGCAGATGTGGCACTTGCCATGAATACAGGAACTCAGGCTGCTAAAGAAGCCGGAAATATGATTGATTTAGATTCCAATCCCACCAAATTAATTGAAGTGGTCTCTATTGGAAAACAATTATTAATGACCCGAGGCGCCTTGACGACATTTAGTGTTGCCAATGATTTAGCCAAATATTTTGCTTTATTGCCTGCATTATTAATTAGCATCTATCCAGAATTAAAAATATTAAATATTATGCAATTAAATTCTCCGCATTCGGCAGTATTATCAGCGGTTATTTTTAATGCTTTAATCATTGTCTTGTTAATTCCAGTTGCACTAAAAGGCACTTCTTACCGCCATGAATCAGCATCAAAATTATTAAGAAAAAATGGTTTAGTTTATGGTTTGGGTGGGTTAACAGCCCCTTTCCTAGGTATAAAATTAATAGATATGTTGCTCGTCGGTTTGGGTTTATAAATGTTAAAATTAATATTGGATAAAATTAGGCCCGCACTCCTGCTTTTGATAGTGCTGAGCCTACTATTGGGAATTGCTTATCCTTTGATTGTAACTGCCATTGGTCAAGTTTTATTTCCTTGGCAAGCTAATGGAAGCTTTGTTTCTGTTCAAGGTAAAGTGGTTGGATCAGTATTAATTGGGCAATATTTTTCGGATCCCAAATATTTCTGGGGTAGAGTTTCAGCGACAACACCTTATCCTTATAATGCAGAAAATTCTTCCGCCTCTAATCTTGCCCCATCTAATCCGCAATTAATTAGGAATATAGAAGATCAAATTAAGCGACTTCAAAACAATACGATGCTTGTTAATACGATGCTTATTAAACAGATACCGATTGACTTAGTTACATCTTCAGCCAGCGGTTTAGATCCAGAGATAAGTCCTTTAGCTGCTTATTATCAAGTGGCTCGTATTGCTAAGGCAAGAAAAATTTCTGAGCAGGTAGTACTGGGGCTTATTGAAAAACAAATACAAAAACCTTTTTTAAATATTTGGGGTGAACCAAGACTTAAGGTTCTAGAACTTAATCTCATTTTGGATCAACATGCTATGGACAAGGTGGAAAAATGAATGATAAGCGGCCTAGTCCGGAGGTATTATTACAAAAACTTAAAAAAGAAGAAGGGCCTCATCGAGGTCGGCTTAAAATATATCTAGGAGCCGCTCCGGGCGTAGGTAAAACCTATACCATGTTAGAGGATGCTATTAGCAAGCATAAAGCCGGTGTTGATGTTGTGGCTGGGGTGCTGGAATCCCATGGGCGGGCGGAAATAGAAGAAAAACTAAAAAATATTGAAATTTTGCCGAAACAATCCGTACTTTATAGAGATAAGACTTTACAAGAATTTGATTTAGATGGGGCTTTATTACGAAAACCAAGCTTGCTTTTAATGGATGAAATGGCGCATACCAATGTACCCGGGGTACGCCATAATAAACGTTGGCAGGATATTAAAGAAATTCTAGACAGGGGCATTGATGTTTATACCACACTGAATGTACAGCATATCGAAAGTTATAGCGATATCGTTTCTCAAATTGTTCATGTTCCGATCAAAGAAACCGTGCCCGATTTTATGATCGATTTAGCCGATACTATTGAAGTGGTCGATTTACCCCCAGAGGATCTTCTCAGACGCTTAAAAGAGGGTAAAGTTTATTTCCCTAGGCAAGCCGAAATTGCCAAGGATCATTTTTTTCGTATCGGCAATTTAATTGCCTTACGAGAACTCGCACTAAAGGCAACCGCAGAAAGGGTGATTTCTGAAGCATTATTATATAGACGAGGCGAGGGCATTACCAGCATCTGGCCTTTAAGCGAAAAAATATTAGTTTGCGTAGGACCGGGTGAAGAATCGATAAGATTAATCCGAGTAGCCAAAAGATTGGCAACCACCATGCAAGCTAAATGGATAGCCGTTTACGTCGATATTCCCCGAATTCGTCTTTCTGAAAAACACAGAAATCAAGCATTGCAAAATTTGAAATTTGCCGAAAGATTGGGCGCACAAACTAAAGTTTTGTCTGGTTTTGATATTGTTAAAGAAATTTTGAGCTTTGCTCGAGAACAAAATATTACCTTGATCATGGTTTGGCGGCAATTAAAACCGCGTTGGAAAGAGATTCTATTCGGCAGCCTAGTGGATGAAATTGTGCGCGAGAGCGGTGAAATTAATGTACACGTTGTAACCGCATCACCCTATATTCGAAGCCAGTCTAAACTACTTCATCCTTTAAAGCTAACTGGAAAAGCTAGAGAAGGTTTGCCTTGGAAAATCTATGGGCTTTCTTTGTTGGTGGTATTGCTAGCAACCACTTGCAGTTTTTTACTTGAGCCATACTTAGAACATTCGAATTTGATGATGATCTATTTACTAGGCATCATCATCGTTGCATTGTTTGGAAGAATTGGGGCTTCGCTGTTAACGATTGTTGTCAGCCTGTTACTATATGATTTATTCTTTATTCCGCCCCCTTTAAGTACTGTTTTTTTAAATCCTCAATATTTCTTCACTTTGATTATCATGGTATTAGCCTCTTATGTGGTGAGCCATTTAACCATTCTTTATCAACGTCAAGCGGAATCTGCGCGTATTGGAGAACATTATTCAGCTGTTATTAATACGCTAACGCAAAAGTTAGTGGCCTCTCGTGGAATGGATGATCTGTTAGAAAATGCACTTCACTATATTTCTGATCTATTCAATAGTCAGATCTTTGCGCTTTTGCCCGAAGCAGGACGGTTAATGGTTCGTGCTCGGTTTAGAACGCTTGAGAAACCCAATGAAAAGGGAATAGCCGTTGCGCAATGGGTATTAGATTCTGGTGAAATTGCAGGACTTGGCACAGAAACGCTTCCTTCCGCGGATGCCATTTACCTTCCACTTAAAACTTCTGAAAATATTTTAGGCGTCTTGGCAGTACGACCTATTCCACCCAAAACAAATTTTACTTTGGAGGATATTCATTTATTAGAATCTTGTACAAGACAAATTGCTTTGGCATTAGAAGTGAATCGCTTAGAAGAGGAGTCTAAAAAATCTGAGCTTCAGCAATCTGAAAATCAAATTCGAACGGCATTACTTCAAGCAGTCTCTCGAGATTTACATGAACCAACTATGTTAGCGATTAAAGCGATCAAAAAACTAATTGTAAATGCCGAATGTTCTGGCCAAGATCAAATCCTTGCTTTTGGTAAAGAAATTTATATTGAATTGGGCTTTATTCAGCATTTTGTTAATAATATTTTACATATTGCCTATTCCGATCCGCAACAATTAAAACTAAGGAAATTAGATCATTCTTTGGAAATTTTATTAGATGAGACCCTACGTTCCTTACAAAGTAAACTGGGCGATAAACCCGTCTTTTTGCATCTTGATCCTGAACTAACCACCATTCCTTTTGATAAAACTTTGATGAAGGAAGTCCTTATTAATTTAATCGATAATGCCATTAAATTTAGTTTACCTGAAACGCCCATAGATATTTATGCCATTGTTCAAAAAAATAAAGTGATTATTAGTATTGCAGATCGCGGCGAAGGCATTTTAGCCAATGAAGCAGATAAACTTTTTGAAAAGTTTTATCGTGGTCAAGGGTTGAGTCCAGAAAGAGGATTAGGATTGGGACTGGCTATTGCTCGTAATATTATTAAAGCACATGGAGGCGAAATATGGGCTGAAAATAGACTTGCAGGGGGAGCAGTGTTTCGCTTTAGCTTGCCGCTATCCTAGATAAGTAGGGATGATGGGATCGCGCGATTGCTGACCCCATCTCCTAAGATTAATTAATCCATTACAAACCATTCACCGCGGCGATCACGCATATCACGGCAGGCTCTACCATGTACTTTTTCTTGACGGCCATCCATAATAACAGTATGTACATAATCCCGACATACTAAATTATCTTCTGGTAATTCTTCGGTGCAAGTGACCCGGAAATTACCTGAATGTCTGGTGTTTGGGTTTCTCCAACTATGTACTTGGTTATCAGGTGCATGTTCTAAAGTACTCATCATGGTTCTTTGAGCTAAAGCCCTATCATCCCGATCCATTTTTTCACCAATCATCCCCCCGAATGCAGAACCCGCCAACGTACCAATAGCGACACTGGCGAGTCTGCCATCGCCATGCCCAATTTGTGAACCGATTAACGCACCTGCAACACCACCCATTAACTGTCCTGCTCTTTGTTTGGGTCCCATATCCATACAACCACATAGGCTAGTGGTCATAAGCATTAAACAAATTGCCTTTTTTAGCATATTTTATTACTCCACTGAGTTAGTCATTAGAAATATTCAAATCTATACCCTTCGTATTTGAAGCGGCGACTCTGTTGCAACTTAAAATGCTTTGGGTATGCATTCACTTGGCCATCTTAGTCGGGATATTTATTTTAAGTCAAACAGCAAAAATTTATGACGACTTGCTTTTGCATCGAAAATAAAAGACTTAACGAGTAGTGAGTACTTCTAACAAACCACTTTAGTAGACTTTATAATAATTAATCTTTAGAACACTTGGCATTCAATAGAAATGTATGTCATACTGAAATTGATTCTTGTACAATAACCTGAGGGCCAGTTTAGATTTCTGCCTCAGCCTAGCGAAATCTCAACTGGCCCTAAGTGGTTCATGCTCTAAGTGGTACATGTGCTCAAGGCCTAGAGGAGAAGCAAATATGCTTAAAAAATCAAAGTCAGGAGGCTTTCGGCCTGGTTCGGGGCGTCCGAAAGGGACAGGTAAATACCGAGAACCTACAGAACCTCTACGGGTGCCCCGTAGTCTTTTGCCTCAAGTAAAAGATTTATTAACCTATTATCAAGAAAGAGACGAGAAAGCCTCTATTCCTCTCTATGCTACCCGAGTTGCCGCAGGTTTTCCCTCCCCAGCAGATGATCATATTGAAGCCAAACTCGATCTCAACCAGCATTTGGTTAAACACCCTGCTTCTACCTTTTTTGTGAGGGTGGAAGGGGAATCTATGCTAGGTGCTGGCATTTATCCGAATGATATTTTGGTCGTCGATCGTTCTTTAAAACCCAGTAATGGCAAGGTTGTCATTGCGGTGGTAAACGGTGAACTTACCGTAAAACGTTTAGAAGTTGGGAAAGGGACCCTAAAATTACTTGCTGAAAATGTTCAGTATCCCTCCATTCAAATCACGGAAGAAATGAATTTTAGCATATGGGGGGTCGTTACCAATGTTATTCATGCCCTATGACGAAGCTTTCAATACCTCAAGCTCAAGTGGGCTTAGTAGACGTCAATAATTTCTATGTTTCCTGTGAACGTGTTTTTATGCCTGCCTTAGAAAAACGACCCGTATTAGTACTTTCGAATAACGATGGTTGTGTGGTTGCTCGTTCAAATGAATCAAAAGCTTTAGGTATTCGCATGGGGGCGCCTTTTTTTGAAATTAAACCACTGGTGCAAAAACATAACATTGAAGTTTTTTCCTCAAATTATGCTTTATATGGGGACATGTCCGATCGCGTTATGAGTGTTTTACAGCAGTTATTACCGCGCATTGAAATCTATTCTATTGATGAGGCTTTCTTGGATTTTTCAGGATTTAATAAACAACGGTTAACGCAAATGGGACTTAAAATTCATCATAGATTAAAGCGCTTATTAGGATTGCCTGTTTCTGTGGGAATTGCCCCGACTAAAACACTGGCTAAGATTGCAAATCATGTGGCCAAAAAATGGCCTAATAAAGGTCCTGTTGTTAATATAAGCGATGTTTGCTATCAAAATGCTATTCTTCCTCAAATTGCTGTGCAAGATATTTGGGGGATTGGTTCAAAATGGGCCGCCAAATTACAAGATATGAATATAAAAACGGCGGCACAATTAAAAGAAACAGATAACCGATGGATCCAACGTAAATTTAATGTCATATTAGAACAAATTGTTCTAGAACTTCGCGGTATATCTTGCATTGAAGTCTGCGACGAAATGAGCGCCAAAAAGCAAATTATGGTCTCTAGAAGTTTTAACCAAAAAATAAAAGAACTACCCCTCTTAATGTCTGCTGTCGCAGCCCATGTTAGCCGAGCTTCCGAAAAATTACGAAAACAAAATTCACTGGCACAAACCCTAATGGTTTTTATCCGCACCAATCATTTTAGTAATACAGATGATCAATATAAAAATAGCTGCACTTTAACCTTGGAAACAGCCAGCGATAACACTGCAGAATTACTCTCTTATGCAAAACAAGGACTAGAACAAATATACCAACCCGGATTTCGCTATCATAAGGCAGGTGTTATTTTGTTGGATTTGATCAATAAAAATCATCTGCAACTGGATCTTTTTAATGTGGAGAAAAGCAAACAAAGCGAAAAACTAATGAGCACTTTAGATCAAATTAATGATCGGATGGGAAGTGGTACTTTACGTTACGGGATGGAGGGTTTTGGGCGACATTGGTATAAGCTAGGCGGGCGACGTAGCCCAGCGTATACCACTTGTTGGGATGAACTTATCCGAATTCAATAAAATTTCGTTCTAGGATAGGGCGTGAACGGTTACTCACATTTTCCAGTCTTAGATGATATGGGATAATAATAACCAGCTCCAATTAAATAATCGCTATTACCCGAAACGTTAGCAGGCATAACATAGCTGTTTTTGCATTGTAAAGTTTTATTGGTAGGATTTTCTGTTTTATAAAGAAGCCAGCCACCGCCTGATTTTGCCTTCTCGATGAAACCTTGAATAACATTAACACCATCCGCATCTTTAAAATTTAATTGATTTGTTCCTAGAATTTTTTGATCATAATCCTGAGTCGCTAGGATACCACCATCATAGCTAACAGCAAAAACATATAAAGAATCTTTAGTGAAAATACCATTTTTTTTATTAAATTCAGCTAAGGAAGATTCTTTTCCATTCTCTTTAATGTATGCTGCAGCATTTTTCAAAAAATCTAATATCATTTTTTGTTTTTCAGCAGCCGTTAATTGAGTATCTATTGTGGTAGCCGTTGATGGGGTTTTAGAGGGTAGAGCAGGGGTTGAAGTTGATGTATTAACTATACTAGGCATTTCAGAAGTGGCTGATGGAGGGGTAATGATGGGAGTAAGAACAGCAGGCGCCACCGGTTGAGTTGACACCTTAACTGGTGTAATCACTGTTTCTTTAGCAAATGCAACGATGGGAAAAGCAGTTAAACTGATACCCAATAATAAAACGTTCAAATTGGGTCTTTTAGGCCCTGTTAAACAATAATCAGTACCAGAATACATAGCAATCCCTCCATAGAATACTCGAATATTAAAATTTAAGCTTAAGATTTGCTGATGAACAAGTCAAGCAATAATAAAATTCTAGAACTCTAAAGTTATAAAACTCTATTCAGAATCCTCGATCCAATGCGGCAAATATTGTCCTGCCCTGCGTAATAATTTTCTATGGGTTAAGCAATCCGGATCAAAACGCTTAAGTAAATTCCAATAACGTTTTGAATGATTCAAATATTGAGTATGACAAAGCTCATGTAGTAAAACATAGCGAGTGAGTATACGAGGCAGAAAAAGTAATTTCACATTTAAGCTAATTTTTTTAGATGCAGTACAACTACCCCAAAGAGTAGATTGGCTGCGAATGGAAACAGATTGAAAAGGGAACTGGATTTCCAAGCTTAAACTTTCTAACCAAGGTGTTAAATAAGTTTGTGCAATTTGTTTTAAAAGACGTTTGAGGGTTTTAATCAATAACAAAGATTGCCCAATGGGACCTGAAACTAAATATGATAATTCAGAATCAGAAAGTAAAGACATGGTAGGCGTTATTTTAAAAAATTTATGCTCTGTTTGTTGATAATCAAATCTCACAGTTTTATCAATAGCATATAGGTGTAATAAAGAGGGTGCCATAAAAGTCGGAGCAAGACGTTCTTGGTTCATTTGAAGATGCGAAAGATTTTTTTGAATCCATTGTCGTTTTTGTTGTAGCAGCTCTTCAATTTTGGGGTGGCGACGTTGTGCTGGAACAATAACAACTAACCCTTTTTTAGGAGAAATTTGTAGAATAACCTGTTTAGCTCGATTTGAATTTCGGATGGTATAAGCTGGGGGCCAATTTGTATTCATATGGGTCATCATAATTTCTATATAAAATGTAAGTGGACCTCATGCCTAGCGAAATATAGAAAGCTAGCTCGCTTGGAATATCACCATAATATCACAATCAAAATAGGTATTATAATAGACTGAGTAGAAAAATCAACAGGTCCAATAAATATTATTGGAACACAAAAAAAGTAATATATTGTTAAACTTAAAGATGTATAAGTAAACACCTATAAAGGACAAAATTATGAAAAGAATATTAATGAATAATCTCCATGTTATTTTTTATATGGTATTAGCTCTATTTTTGTTGTCTGGCGGATATGCGGTTCACGCCTTTGCTAGGGATCCTTTGCCCTGTAGGCTAAGAATTTATGTTAATCAGAAGGGAGATGTTTTGGTAGTACCCTCAAAAGGGTATCGAGCAAAATTAATCCCTGTTGCTAATATCTCACTCAAAAACCCTGGATGTTATATATCTTGTCATTCAACCAATCCTGATAAAGGAGTCTATACTGTGTCACCCGAGATTTATGTCATAGGCTTGATTCGTGTTCAAGGTCAATATGAAGGACAATTTTGTCGACCCAAAGATTACGAGAAAACTGAAATTCGCGATGAAGTGATCTTTAAAGAGCTCTGCAGTAAGACCTATCAATGTATTGGTAATAGTTGTTGGGCGGGTGGCAATACAGGCGTACTGTTTGGTCTAAAATAAGGCCAAAATATCGAAAATAATAGCAAAAAACTCAATAAAAAAAATAATATATTTATCCATAAAAAATTGTCTTAAAACAAAGAAAAAGTAATAATGCAAATGCACATTAACAAACATTTACACAAAACCGTCAAAAAACTGTCTATACTCCAGTTTGTAGTAATTCATCCGAGTTACAAATTTTAATAAATAAGGAGTACTTCAAATGAAGAAACTTGCATTAGCCTTGCTATCATTTGCAGCTTTAAGTATGGTTGCAGTACCAGCAAGCGCACATCGTCATCATCATCACCGTCATCATGGTGCCTGTCATGTTAAGCATCACCACAGCTGTCATACCTATCGCAGCTGCTGCAGCTACAGAACTTCTTGCTGCAGACCCGTATGCTATAGAACATGCGCTCCAGTACGATGCTGCTACCGTTATGTTCCAAGCTGCTGCCAAAGATCTTGCTGCGGCGGTGGATTTTTCGGCTGGTGGTAATCGTGTCGAAATAGAAGTATAAAAAAGACAACCTACTCTCTTTGCGAAAAGGGAGTAGGTTGTTCTTATTTTAGAATTTGTAATGGCTGAGCCTATGACTTCGGACCCTTATTTATAGCGCTATTATTCGCTATTATTTCGGCCAAGGATTAAAGGGAAATGGTTTTTTGTCGGATACGTAGGTGAGGTATGAAATAACCTCGTAGCTGTAGGAAGACAAACTCTTTGAAAAATCCATGAGGTTTTGATTAGGCCGTTTCATAATAAAATCTAAAATGAATTGCAATAGTGTGACTATTAGGATGACAATAACAGAAATATACCCAATGGCTAAAAATAAAAGAATATACAAGCCTTTCAACAACTTTTGTTTATTATCTGAATTGCTAAGTTGAGAAAAGGAAGATGAATTTTTGCTGGTACTCATATTTAAGGTCTCCAAAGTCAGGTCATAGTCCGTAGATATAACAGTAACACAATAATTAGAGAATGTAAAAAAAAAAGAGTTCAATGAGGGCGAGACTTGCCCTTATATGCTTGATATATATAACCATAATAAATAAAAACGTTGAATTTCCCATATAAATATTTACAAAAAAACAAAAATAATCGATTTTAATCGTCTATACTAAGTTTTGAGTTAAACAAATTATGAGGAGAATTGATATGAACCCATCAAAACAAACCCCACAAAATCCAAAAAAACCACAAAATCCACAAGAAAGATAATTGGAAATAGATTAAGAATTTCATGACATAAAAAATCGTGACTCTTAATCGAAAGTCCATATCAAACTAGAGTAATCTGGTTTGGAAATAAACGAGGGAATTGTAGCGCTGCATTCCCTCGTTTTTTAACTGTTTAAATATTGCCTTAGTATTTAGTAGTATGTTTATAGAAAAATTATAAAAAATACTCAACTTTTATTGCAGAAAATAACAAAGTAAAAAATAAATGATGCAGGCTCTTGTAAAAAGAAGTTACACCTTTGGACCGTATATCTGCACAGCTCTTTTAGAAAAATCCTTTAATATATGATTGACCTCATTTTTAATGAGGGGGGTTAATGTCCAGCCCAAAAAGGTATTGGACAACTCATATTGTATTTCTAAACCCAGTTGTGTGGCGTTATTGTTCACAATCTGAAAACGCCAAAGTGCTTCTATATTCCGAAATGGGCCTTTGTTTAATAAAAATATTTTAATGGATTGATTAGGTTCAAGTTGGTAGATAATGGGAAAGGTAAAATCCATACCCAACTTTACTGCCCTTAAACTTGCCTTAATCTTATAGGGAGCTTGGCTGTGTATTTCTACCCCCTTGCACCAGGAAATAAACTCGGGATATTTTTCTAAGTTCGTGACTAAGTCATACATTTGTGTCGAGGTATAGGGCACTACCAAAGATTTTTTAATGTCTGTCATAGATGCATACTCTACTTGGATAAAGGTCATGTTACATAAAGATCAAGGTCAAAGATAAAGTTCTTACCATCTCCAAAACATCCAAATTCCATTCGCGAAAAATAGCATATGAAACTTTTTCCTCTTATTCAAGAATAGACTATTTTACCCATTGTTATGTCTAAATGCATCCATTAATTTTTTTAATGGTTTTTTAGGAGTTTTTGCAGCAGATTTGGACTGTTGGCCAGAATCGGGTTGTCTTATGAATTTTAAATAACTATTAAAATCTGCTTTAATATTAGGTTTATTTATGTCTCCACTAATATAGATTTTTAAAGGTATAAGTTCAGCCTGTGAGAGATATTGATCTTGAATGACCCCCTGCGCTTTATAACGAGCTTCTAATTGATATTGGATGGTTTTTTTAACAAGATTGATTTTTCCCGCCCCCAGAATATGATAATGATCATGACTCATACTAAAATCTTTGCTCACAATACCTTGATCAATAGTCCCTTTTATTTTAATATTTTCGTAAGCAGTGCTCCCGGCTTTTTTTTCTTTTCTATGCGCAATCGAGTCATATACAGTAGCTAAACTGCTGGATATTTTTGCTCCTAGACTTTGCACCAATGATTTTGCTTCCTTTAGAGAAGCAATTAAATCTATGCCATCGATTCTTCCTTGATTAATTTCTATTTCAAATTGACCTTTGATATTGCCAATAATCTGTTCTGAACTAAGACCTTCAGAGGTTAATTCCATATTTATAGTTGTTTTTCCAGACATTTTTGTATTCGATTCAATCAAATCTAGAAAAAGAAGTAATGGAAAATGATTGCTCTGAAATTTTAAGTAATATTTGGGAAGAGGAGGGTTGCTATCCATTTTTATATAATCGACTTCAACAGGTTCTGCATCTTGTGTTTTATCGATAATAATTTTCGAGGCAGCAAGTTCTGTTATTCCATCCTTGAATTTAAAGTTTGTTTTAAAGTGATGAATGGGAAAAGTGTTAATTTTAAGTTCTTCGAATTCTACATTAAAAATAAGATTCAGGAAAATAAGAGAAAACAATTTAGGATGAATTTTAAGACGTTCCGTTTTTAAAATAGGACTATGCTTTCCAGGTTTCGCTTTAAGACTTACTTTTTCGGCCACAAGCGTTATGCTAGGAAAGGTACTCAGTTGAATAGGGCCATCTATTATGAGGCTTTCCCCGGTTTTTTCAAATACCCATTGTATTATTTTTTCTTTATATGTATTTGGATCTAAATAAGATAGGCTAATAGATAAAAAGATACAAAACGCACATAATAAAGCAAAAGTAATAAGAGAAAATTTAATAAAACGACGAATAAAACGCTGTTGACAAAAGAGGTTGAATCTTGCCTTAGCTGCGCTCCAAAAATTTTTGTTAACAAATGCTACTGCCATTATCTAGATACTTAGCCAAAAAATGATGATAATACCCAAAGCATTTATAATAAACATTATCAAATCCCGTGGCAAGCCGGGGTTGCAAAACATACCGCACACTGTGTATAGCTGCATGACTAAAAATAAATTAAGCTATAAAATGTAAATAAGCTAGGAAAAAGTATGGACATAACATTAAAAAACGGGTAACATGATAAAGTTAGTTTCCATAATTTTGATTATTATTTATAGAAATTACAATAATTTAGGAGAATGAAATGGCTGCACAGGCGCCAATCGATATCAATATGAAACTCAATACAGAGACCTTAAAAGTCAATATCGAGCCCAGCCAACAAATACATTCTCATATTTATAGTTATCCATCCTTTAATTCCGTTTATAGCCCCGGCATAATAAATATTAGGATGGGTGGAGCTACAACCCAAGTAAGTGCAAAACAAACTCCGAAAAAAGGAAAATGAAAGGTCCATTATGCATAAAGTACAAAAGCAAAAATTGAAAAGAAAACAAAAAAAATTAGCAGCTATAGAGCAATCTAAAATGAAGGAGAGCGCTGACAACATAAGCAGTGCTGCTCTAGCGATAGGGGCATCTTCAATCAGTGGCCTTGCACCTGCAGTTACGGTTTCCTTGGAAAATGAGGCCGCTATTAATGAAATTCTGCGGCTGGTTATGCCTGGACCTGCTGCTGCAGCACAGTCTTCTACCTTTACATCTGCTTCAGAAAATGTTACAGCCACTGCTAGCAAAACGCTGGCTGATTCCGATTCAGGAAACAAAGAATATGATGAAATCATGGCTCTATTTCGATCGCCTGATACTTCAAATTCCCATGACCCCAATTATCAACAAAATAAAAATTATTTTTCCAAAACCGTGACAATGGCACTCAAAGGGGAGAAAGCTTACCAATTTAATTTAGGAAATTGCTTTGAATCTGGCCTCATGGTTGAAATAAATAACAAATTAGCTCTGGCTTGGTTTCAAAAATCTGCTGATCAGGGTTATTTTTTTGCTCAACATGCACTTTCTTTATGCCTATTAGATCAAGCAAAGATGGAATATAATCCGAAAAAAGGCTTCGAGTATTTATTGCTTGCAGAAAAAAATAATAACAAGCAAAAAGATCAAGAATTGTGGTCTAAGTGTTATGAAGGGAGTGCCAAATTTGATCCAAAGCAATATTTTTTACATATTTGCGATCAAATAAAATTAACATTAATTGCCTGTTATGAAGAAGGTATCGGGACAGAGATTGATCTCAAAAAGGCTGCAGAAATTATCGTGTCCCTTTGTCCTGAGGGCATGTTGGTTGAAAGTTGTTACAAGATAGGTCAGTATTATTGCACCGATAAAAATGTATATGTACAAAAAGATCTAAGAAAAGCAATTGCTTTTTTTCGTAAAGCAAGCCTTGAAACTCAATTTGTGCGAGCGAAAATTGATCTGGCCTGTTGTTTGATGAAATTAGCTGAGAATCAACCTAGCATTAAAGAAGGTTTATCTATATTAGAGGAGCATTCAAAAACGGATAGTTTTGCTGCCGTATTTTTAGGGAAAAAATATATGGAGGGGATTCCCAACATATTAGCAAAAGACAATAACAAGGCATTGAGCTTGTTGGAAGCTGCATCAAGAGCAGGTCATTATCTGGCAAGCCAAGAGTTGGCAAATTGCTATAACACAGGCAAATTGGGATTAAAAATCGATTCTGAAATGGCTAATCAATATTTATTATTGGCTTATGAAAACCTAAAAAAAATGGGCAAGACAAATGCCATAATTTGTTATGAATTAGCTAAAATTTTTTTTGAAGGGTCAGTTAATTTTCCCAAAGATATTCATAAAGCGATAGCATTATTTCAAGAGGCTGGCAATCTTAATCATAAGGAAGCACAATCGATGTTAGGATCTCTAGCTCTAAGTGGTGTGTCCCACAATGAAAAAACGATTGTTGAAAAAAATATATTGTTTGCAATGAATTGGTATACCTTGGCTGCAAACAATGGAGATATTAAAGCACATTATGAACTGGGTTGTTTTTTAAAAACGAAAGTCCAGTTAAAATCTAAAATAGAGGCTTATCAACATTTATTGATAGCAGCTAACGCAGGATATGTAGATGCAAAGAAAAAATTAATCCGTTGTTATCTTGAAGGTGAGGGAACAGAGCCCGATCTCAAAAGAGCAAGAGAAATTTTATATTCTTTTGAAAATACAAAAATGCTGGATGATAAACTCCGTTTTCAATTATTTATTTGTGAAATGCTCGAAAATTTTGAAAAGAAATCTTTTGCTAATATTAGTGAAGTCATTGATCAGTTAAGGAAAGCCAACTGTAAACAAGCAATGTATTATTTGATTGAAATTTATGAAAAAGGCCTCGGTGTTCCAATAGATTTTCATCAAGCAACGGAATTCCTGCAACATAGATTATTAAATGCGCGTTTGCAAAGAAAAAGAGGCAATTTTATTGAGCATGGTCTAGGTAAGTTTAACAGAGATATGTCACTTGCATTCAATTGTTACCGTGCAGCCTTTGAAGAAGGTGACTTACTGGCCGCTTATCATTTAGGGTTTTGTCATCTGTTAGGAAAGGGTACGCCTATAAATTTAGAAAAAGCATCAGATTTATTTAAAATAGTAGTAAGCAATGGCATGCTTAAAGCAAATGCAGGATTAGACTTATGTCGTTTGTTTGGAAAAATAACGGCAAATGAAAACAGCAAAATAGACCATGAAAAGCTAAATCGTATGGCTTTAGAAGGCAATAAGGAAATTGCTGAAGGGTTATGCCATTACTATCAAAAGCATAATAATTTATCGATGGTTTTATTTTATTCCAAGATGGTCTCACCCTATCTAGAAAATGAAATGAAGGAATTAGTCATTAAAAACTTAGAGGGCCAGAATCGTAAATTAGAGGACCAGAATCGTAAAATAGACAGTGATAATCATTCTATTGCATCAGAATTGCAACTCGCCAAAACTGCCTTAAAAAATCAAAAAGATGAGTTACAAAAGAAGATAGCAGAACTCATTTTTGAAAAAAATAATATTTTAATTGAAGTTCAAACTCTAAAATTGTCAAGACAATCAACCATTAACGAATTAGCTAAGGAAAAGTCTGCTTTAGAATCTACAAAACAAAATTTGAAGAAAACAATCGATGCAGAGAGAAATCTAAAAAAGCTAACAGAAGAACAAAAGAAACGTTTAGCGGAGCTACAATCTAAATATGAAGGCCTTGCTGAATGTCAAGCAACGCTGGTTCAAACTAAAAAAGAATTTCAAACAACGCTTATTCAAAAAACTGCGCACGAGAGCGAAATAATTGAAATAAATAAGCGCATAAAAAATATGACTCAGGAGCTAGAGACAACAAAAAGCCAAAAGATTAACAAGGTCAAAGAATTAACAGCTACCATTACGACAACTCAAAACCAAGTAACAGAGCTTAGGAACGAACTAATGGCCATGCAGGGAAAAGAAAAAAATCTAATAGCAGCAATAGCAAGCGCAAAAGAAAAGGAACAAATTGCAAATCAAGCAGCTGCTCGATCAAAAACAAATGAAGTTGCCGCTTTGGCAGAAAAACAGTCATTAAAGGAAAAAGCTGCCAATGATCTATTAGATTTTCAAGGACTGTATCATATTGGAATGAACATGCTACAAAAAGAAAAAATTACTAATGATATGCTTACGAATACCATAGCACGCTTAGAAAGCGAAAATCATGCATTACAGGCAAGAGAAGCGGCAGCCTTAGCAAAAGCAGCCTTCGAAGAACAAGCTAAGATGCAAGCACTTGCCGCCATGCAAACAATGTATGATGAGCAGACGAAAATGGTCATCTTTAATAAAAATATGAATGATCTGATGAATCAAAACAGGCAAAATGATCATTCCTATGCTAGAGTTGCGGCTATATCTAATCAAAACCCCATGCTTTTTTCACAAGCAACTCCTTATTCAACACAAAACGCCCAGTGCGTTGCTAGCACATCACAAATCAAGCAAGAACAAGAAGCTGCAGCATCGCAGTCAACTACTGTTCAAAACAGAATACTGCAACAAAATCCTGTTGTTCGACCGATTGTCAACTCCGCATATGCAATGGCCGTGCCAGGCCAAAATTTTGCATTGTATTTATATGGTCTTCCTTATATGATAGATCATATTGATACAGCAGGACATCTCCATGCAAAACCCATGCTTGTAACACCGGTTCATTCAAGACCGAATAGCGGAGTTAATCGAAGAATTAAACAAAAAGTTACTCATAATGTTCAGCAATCATCTGGTACAACCCCTTTATTAAAGTGACAAGTATACTGCGATATTCCTGTTAATCCTTCAAGGGACCTTGTTCCAATTTGCAGCATTTTAGGGAAGACAACTTACTTTTATAAAAATTTCTAACGAACGCTTGTTCTCTTTAGATAGCTTATGCTAAGATGTAAATATGAACTCAAAATACCTGTCTCAAATTATTCTAAAAATTAGCAGCTAAAGCTGCTATGTACCTTTGTCCCACATCTTTTCTTTTACTTTATACTTCTAGACAACAAACTCTAAGATAAGAGGATTTATTTATGTCAAAAATACTACAAGGTTCTCGTTTTATACCCTGGTTAATGTGGGCAGTATCCACATTATTTTTTGCTTACCAATTTATTATGCGTTTAGCACCCGGTTTAGTAATGCCGGAGCTTATGCAAAAGTTTTCCGTTGATGCTAGCGAATACGGCATATTTGCAGCCATTTATTATTTTGCCTATTCAGGCATGCAGATCCCAGTTGCTCTATTACTTGATCGCTATGGACCTAGGCTGGTTATTAGTGTTGCTGCTTTTGCTTGTTCCTTGGGCACACTATTACTGATATATGCAGAACTTTGGAGTATGGCATTATTAGGTCGATTTTTAATTGGAGCTGGCTCTGCAGCAGGATTTCTAGGAGCATCTAAGGTCATTACTCTTTGGTTTAATACCAAAAACTATAGCAAAATGATTGGATTGACCTTTACCTTTGGTTTGCTGGGTGCTGTTTATGGGGGTAAACCTGTAGGAACATTGATTACATTATATGGATATGAAACTGTGTTAGCGACTGTCGGATATATAGGTCTTTTTATTACAACATTGATTTACTTGCTGGTTCGATCCCCCGATTTGCCAGCAAGATCATATCATGTAGATAGTAATGCTTCAGAAACTGAAATGACGCAGTTTGATGCAGGAGATACTGTCCATGTGCCATTAATAACACGGTTAATGGCTATTGTGACTAATCGAAAAATATTGCTCTTGGCTTTGGCAAATTTTCTTATGGTGGGTTCTCTAGAAGGTTTTGCCGATGTCTGGGGCGTACCTTATTTAATGACTACTCGGGGATTATTAAAAGCAGATGCGGCTCAGTTAGTGTCGATCATTTTTGTTGGAATGTTGTTTGGTGGACCCTTATTAGCCTATCTTGCAGATAAGCTAAGATCCAATTATTGGGTTACCAGTGCCTCGGGCATATTAATGGGACTTATTTTTATTATTCTGTTATCTTTCAGTCTTCATTTATCTCTAGTCACTTCTTACATTCTATTCTTTATAATTGGCATTTTATGTTGCTATCAAGTTTTAGTGTTTTCGATTGGCGTAAGCTTGGTGCCAAAGCAATTGTCTGGGTTAACAGTGGCTTTTCTGAACTGTATCAATATGCTAGGAGGTTCATTCTTCCATAGCTTGATTGGTCAAAGTATGGATTTCTTCTGGAATGGCGCTTTAGAAAATGGTATAAGAGTCTACGATAGCCATGCCTATACCTATTCCTTAAGTTCCATCGCCATTACTGCAATTTTTGGCGGGTGTTTGGTATTGCTTATTAGTCGAGGCAAACGCTCCTAAAGTTTTAGGAGTCGTTCCCGCCTTATCCTTGAACGCCCATATTGTCAATTTTTAACACAAAATTGCAATTAATCCTCACTTTGTGAGCTATCCCAATTTTGATCATTGGCCATGGGTTCTAAATAGTTAAGTCCCCATGGCCCAATGCCATTAAGTTGGATGATGGTTTCTTCATCATTGGTCCAAGCAAAATGATGCATTCTGGCTGGTATTCTGGCATAACTCCCACTCGTTAATAGTTTAGCTTTCTTTTCTTCTAATTTATCACCTATTCCTAAATTCAAGGCACCCGATAACACAGTTAAATGTTCATCACTTAAATTCCAATGGGCGGGGACTTTAAAATTGGGAGGTAGTTTTACTCGAATAATATAAGGGGCCGGATTATTAGGGTTGCCTTCTAGAACAAACATTTCTGCACCCGCTGGAAGGGTTTTATCAGGCGCAGGTGACCACTTAGCTTCAAATGGCAATCGTAATAAAGGTTTGCTCGTATCTTCAATTGCTTTTAAGTCTTGAATTTCATTGAGCTCAGCTATTTTTGAGTTACTTAACTTTGCGTGAACGGCTAATGAAAAACTGCATAAGAATAGGGTAAAAATTATTTTACCTGAAATCCAATAAATATGAGATAAATACTTCATATCTTACTCCTTATCCTTTCCCTTAAACTCTTAAATGTTTAAACTTTAATATTCTATACCTTTAGGAAAAATATAGTCAAATATTATCAAGGTAATATCTGGATCTATTTTACAAAGTAAAGTGGCGCGGGCACATTAGTATAGGGTGAAGGTGGTACTTGATCCACCAAAGTTTTACAGGCCTTCCCTTTTATCTTGGCAGTAGGATCTTCCCCGGTTAGCGGTATTTCATTGGCAGCCAATTTTTTAGCAATGCCAGCAAGCACAACTATTTCATCTTTGGTAAAATTACATTCAAAACCCAAAGGACCCATATTTAGATTGTCTGCATTTTGAATTTGTCGAGCGCTTCTATAAACAATATGACATCTATCGTTGATCCAGCCATAAATTTCGACAGTGACCATCGCATTTTGGATGTCGCTCAAAATTTTTGCTTCTGCGGCAGGGCCTAAATTGCTAACACTTTGTAAGCGTAGTTGTAAGAGCGTAATAGCCTGGGGATCTGGCAGAGAAAATTGGCCTAAAGAGCATTCTTTAAGATTCGTAGAAAAACTTGCCCAAGGCGTATAGTTATAGCCTACAGCGCCGCTATTATCTGAAAAACTTTGGTATGGACATAAAAAGCAGAGCAGAAAAATAGATAATGAATGAGCCAATTTTACTATCTTTTTTCTAGCCACTAAATCTTCTTTAAAGAAATATTTTTTTTGCATAAACATATGGGTATCCAAATATCAAATTTTACCGATAAGCCAGCGCCTAGAACCTAGGGCCCTGAAGCCTAAATAAATGAACACAATCAGTGAACATTCTTTCAGTGTAGAATATTTTTAAAAATTAACTTATATGTGATTAGCTGAGTAACTTAAATTATATTTTCTTAAATCATGTTTTTAAGGTAGTCCCAAACGGTATCTAAAATAATGGGTTGTGCCTTTTCATTGGGATGCAGCCCATCTTCTTGCATGAATTCAGGGGACAATGCCACCTTATCTAACAAAAAGGGTACTTTCGGTAATTGATATTTATCCGCTAAATCTTTATAAACTTGTTCAAATTTTGATCGGTAAACAGGACCATAATTCACTGGAATTAAAAACCCTATTAACAATACGCGCGCCTGGGCATTTTTTGAAAGTTCAATCATTTCACTTAAATTATTGTAAAGGGCATCTGTTGAAAGTCCTCTCAAGCCATCATTACTACCAAGGCCTAAAATGACAATAGCAGGTTTGTATTCCTTTAAGGCTGGTTTTAGCTTTTCAACTCCATTGCGACTGGTGTCTCCGCTGGTACTAATATTAACCACTTTATAGGGCAGCTTTTCGTTCTGGAGTCGTTCTGCAAGAAGAGGAACCCAGCCTTTATTCGGATCGATTCCGTAGGCTGCGCTTAAACTATCTCCCACAACTAATATTATAGAAGGACTACTCGCAAAGCCTGATAAAGGATAAGCTAAACATAGGTAAAAGAGGATTTTCAGACAAAAGGAATAGAAATTCATGCAAATCAGAGCCAATCATCTAACCAAAATAGTACCCTTAAAGAGTGGAGAGTTCCTAACCATTCTAGAGGATATTTCATTCCTGATCGAGACCGGGGAAATTGTGACCATTTTGGGTGTTTCAGGTTCAGGAAAATCAACTCTGCTGGGTCTGCTAGCAGGTTTAGATATTCCAACCAAAGGCGAAGTATTTTGGGATATGAGCCGATTGGATTCCCTTGACGAAGATAAACGCGCCGCGTTACGTTTAAATTCTGCCGGGTTTATTTTTCAGAATTTTGAATTGCTATCGAGTTATACCGCGCTTGAAAATGTTCTATTACCATTAGAGTTGACTGCTAATATTCATGCTAAAGAAATCGCCTTGGAAAATTTAGATGCCGTGGGTCTTATGGATCGTTTGCATCACTATCCTAGCCAGTTATCAGGAGGGGAACAACAAAGAGTTGCGATAGCAAGAGCGTTCGCAATTAAACCGAGGGTATTGTTTGCCGATGAACCCACTGGAAGCTTAGATCAAGGGACAAGCGATCAAATTATTACTTTGCTATCAGAACTTAATGAAAAATATCATACCACATTGATTTGCGTGACACATGATCCGGCTGTAAATGAAATTGCATCTAAAAGCATGCATATTGCCTCAGGAAGACTTTCTAATGAAACTTAGTTTTATCATAAGAGATTTAAAAAACCCTGAACTGAAATTATTGATTTTAACGATTTTGCTTTCAGTACTCTGCGTGAGTTCTATATTATTTTTCACCCAAGGGATACGCGCAGGTTTAGAAGATAATACCGGCATTCTTTTGGGGGGAGATAGGGTATTAAGCTCACCTCAGCCAATTGAACCTGAAATAATACAAAAAGCTAAAAACTTAGGCTTGAAGTACTCTGAAAATGTTATTTTTTATAGCATGCTTGTAAAAAATAATCCAGATAAGGCTGCACGAGATAATCAAGACAATAACTATCAAAGCAATAATAATCAAGATAGTGGCAATAATACAGAATTGGCTTTAGCAGAAATCAAAGCCGTTGATGAATATTATCCTTTGAAAGGCGAGTTGCGCAGCAGCAAAATTTTATATGGAGAAGATGAAGTTCAAAAGGGCATACCTCAGTCTGGAAGCGTATGGCTTGAAGCAAATCTATTTTCTCTATTAGATATTGAAATAGGCGATAATATTTACATTGGTTACTTACCGCTTAAGGTAACGAAGGTTCTTACTTTTGAACCCGATCGGGGCGGAGATAGTTTAACCCTGGCTCCTCGGGCACTTATCAATCTAGAAGATCTTGCAAAAACTAAGGTGATAGGTCCTGGGAGTCGACAGAACTATAAATTACTCTTAAGCGGCCCAACCAAAACATTAGAAACATTTGAAAACTGGTTACAACCCAAATTAACCGCCACAGAAAAATGGACGGATAGCAAATCTACGCGTCCAGTAGTTAAGAACCTACTTGATCAGGCAGAAGATTATTTATTTTTAATTATTGTTTTAAATGTGTTCATTGCAGGTTTGGCAGTGTCTCAGGCTGCAAGACGTTTTGCTTGGCGTCAATACCAGTTTGTGGCTATTTTAAAATGTTTTGGTGCGAAATTCAGTTGGATTTTTAAGCATTTTATGCTAGAAATGTTTATTTACAGTATCCTTGCTACTGCTGTGGGTTATATTCTAGGAGCAGGATTATTTTTCTTTTCTAAAAGCTATTTTGAAAATCTACTCACACAAAATATTGCTATAATTTGGGTTAAACCCCTTATTATGTCAGTCATCATTGGACTGTTGCTCACATTTATCTTTGTTTTACCCAATCTTTTAAAATTGCAACAAGTATCTGCATTATGGATCTTTAGGCAGAGAAGAGGTCGTATAGAATCTGGACTGGTTTCCACTTTCAGCGCATGGAAAAAAAGGCTAAGTCATTGGGCAGGTAGCTTTGGAGTAGAATTTCGTTATGGCCTTAGCAATTTAATGCGCTTCCCATTTGAAAATACCATACAAGTCTTGGCCTTTTCATTGGTGATGACTTGCGCCTGGTTACTATTTTTGGTTCGCACCGATTTAATGAACACCTGGCAAAAACAAGTGCCAGCGCAGGCGCCTAATTATTTTGCAATTAATATCTTTCCAGATAGGGCAGATCCATTTCGTGATTTATTATTAAAAAATAATATTAAATCGGAAAAATTATATCCTATTATTCGAGGCAGACTTATAGCAATCAATAACGAACTGATAGAAACTGCCAAAGGGGAAAAAGAGGGCAGAGCACAATTAAAAAGAATGCTAAACTTAACTTATGATCTACATTTACCTCTTGATAATGAAGTGGTGGAGGGGCAATGGTTTACCGAAGCAGATGAAGGAAAAGCGTTGGTTTCCCTTGAACAAGGTTTTGCACAGCGCTTAGATATTCACTTAAATGACAGCCTAAAATTCCAAATAGAAGGGAAAGAATGGATTGTCAAGGTAAAAAGTTTAAGAAAAGTTGTTTGGGATACTTTTCATCCTAATTTTTTTGTGATATTCCCTCCAAAAGTATTAGACGAAATGCCTTTTACTTATATTACGAGCTTTTATCTTAAACCTGAGCAACGCTCTATATTACGAGAGATTCTAAGAGAATTTCCCGCCGTCAATTTAATTGATATGAGTCTTATTTTAAAAAATATTGCTAATATGATTCAAAAAATAAGTTTCGCCATTGAGTATCTTTGGCTATTGACGGGCATTCTGGCTTTTTTATTATTATTTTGTACCTTGATAGTTAATCTCGAAGAAAGAAAAGACAACGCCATCTTATTTCGAGCGCTAGGGGTAGGACGTAAAAAATTATTTGGAATGTTATTTTGTGAATTTTTTATTTTGGGAGGCATTTCAGGTTTTATAGCTGTTATTGCTGCTTCTATTGCCTATATTTATATAGGCAGACATATTTTTAATCTTGTGGTTAAAGTTCAACCTTGGTTATTATTATTTGGGCCACTCATTGGTATGTTCCTTATTAGCACTGGATCTTACCTGGGACTAAGAAAAGTATTTAAGGTTACGCCTTCCATGGCCTTATCATTAAGATGATAACTGTTCATGTGCTATCTTAGAACGCCCATATTTTGTCAATCGACAATGCTAATTTGTAATCTTACGTTTCGTACCTCTACTGATATTATTTGCACTAGAACTGCTATTTGCTGCAGTGCCTGGTTGAAGATCGCTGCCACTTGCTTGGGACGCATCGGGTGCTGAAGATAAAGTAACAGGGCTAGCAGCAGCGGTGCCGCCCCAAGCTTCTGAGAAGAACAACAACCTTCCTGCAAAGGCTCTATGTTGTCTTTCTTTGGGACTTGGTTTCACTAGGGAATTGTGAGTTGGGACTTCTTTTACATATTGTTCCCTTATATGAGCAAATACATTCTGTAAAGAATGATACATTTTACTATGAAATTTTGCAATTAAATTTTGTTCGCCAAAATCCTTAAACTCTTCTGCACAATATTGTAGAATAATGCTTGAAACGTCAAATAATAATTCTAAATTAGGAAAAAAATAAGGTTCCAAATTATCTAGCAATACTGCCATTTCATTTTTTAAATTGCCTGCTATCTCCATTGCAAGACTGATAGAGGGAATCGGGACAATTTGATCAATTTCGATCTGTTCTGTATTAAAGAGAAATTCTAGATTATCAAATAAAAACAGCTTAAGAAATTTTGGCATTATATATTCTACCATAGAATTATCAGAAGCTAGAGAACCGCCTAATAAGGCTCGAATAATTTTTTTATCAACAGAATGATGCCTCAACAAACTTAAGAGGTACTGAAGAATATTATAGCCACACCTTTGGTATGCCCATAAAGTTTGCGCAAAATAACTTAATTTCTCATTTTCGCAAAATTCTTCATTTAAAGGCAGACCAATCAATGCTTTTTTATTGTCTAAAGACAAGTATGCAGAAAGCTTCATAAAAATCATTGTATGATGTAGTGCATCGTCTAATATTATTTTTTCATATAGAATTTTAATTATTCGCTGCACGATTGTATCAGTTTCATGTTTTGTAATGTCATTCGCTCGAATAACTTGCCTTACAGAAATTTGTATTTCTAATCCCCTAAGAAAACTAAAGGGGATATGTTTATAATCAAATTTTAACATAGGATCCGTTGTGGAATAGTCATTATTATCGACGCTTTGAAACTCAGCTAAAATTTTTGCAATTTGGTTTAAATCTTGAGGTTTTATAAAATAGTCACTTAATTGAAATGCTTTGGCGAGAAAAATAGTTTGTGGATCCTGGCTCAATTTTATAGCCTTATCTCTTAAGGTAAGTCGTATCTCTCGACAAGATGGTTCCTCGGTTGGGTAATTTGGGTGAGATCGATTTTCTTCGATCACATTCCAAGAAAAAATATATACAAAATTAAGTAGTTCTGAAGATAGTTTTTCAGCCTGCTCTTTTTGAAGATCTCCCGACTGATCAGAAAGTCTGCTGATTATTTTTAGCGCAATTTCTTTCGCATCAGAAAATCTATTATTTCGCATTAAGTATTGTGCGAATACCAGCTCTACTTCCAATTGCAAAAGTATATCACTCGGATAGATAAATTTTTTAATATCATTAATAATTATTTCAATCAACACACATGTACTAGCATCTTTTAATGAACCTAAACTAGAGAGGTCTATAATTTTTAATAAAACAGAAACTATTTTTCTGGATAAGATTCTTGAACTATCGGATTCGGCTCCCAATTTTAAACTTGAGGTCTTGTCATGAATGGTTTCTAATATGACATGCCTTTTTATACTATTACATTTCAAGCAAAAGTGTTGAAATTCAAAAAATAAATAGTCCATATTATCATTATGGGAATAAAACTTCAGTTGTATTTTTTCAAATAATTTATCCATTTTTGGTTTATTTTTTCTGATATGATGATTGTAATACTTCGAGCCATGTATCCAACTAAGATTTTCGTTACATTTTCCGAAATTAGGGGGCGATAATTCGATCGCTATCTCTGCTATCAATAGTCTTACAACGAAATAAGATTCTTGAAGGGATGTGGAGTCAAAGGAAGAACTAATTAACTTGTCCATCCAAAACAAGCAATGTTCAGAAAAACGGCAGAGCTGAAGGGCTTCAGGAAATTGTTCTCTAGACATTAAAATTTTAGCTGTTCCCAAACCATTGTCAAATGTCTTTATGAGTACTCCCATAGTTTCTTTAGGATATTTCTGAGACATATTTTTTTCAAGCAATGATAACAATTGATCAATCAGTTCTTTAGAAATTGATGCACGTTGTATGGTTAAATAAGTAAAGTGCAATAGGTTGCCGATTGTGTTTTCTCCATGAAAACCTTGAAATTTGTGAGCAACAGTCAGAACTGCATTATATAATCCAAAACTTGTAGTTTTAATAATGGCCTCAGGATTGGACAAGAATTTGTCTTTTTGAAGGATTATTGCTAATAAAAGATTGATCATCTCGATAAATTCGAAAGCTATTTCGCTGGAAGGCATTTTGGCCTGATGGATAATATAGTTTAATATGTTGACTAAGGTTTGCAAATCTGAATACTCAATATTTTTCCCTAGGGCTTGAGAAGAAGTGAGTTGTAAGCAAAGCTGTTTAGCCAGGAAAAATGGATTTTGAATATTGAATTTTTCTTTTAATATTTTTTGTAATTGAAGGGACGATGCCAGAAATTCTGTTTTAGAATCCTGTCGAAGGTAGAACAAATAGGATAATTCAAAAATTTGTTTGGCTATCCATTGATGCGCAGAAGAATCTTTATGAACTTTAAGGCTAGTTAATAAACTTATAGCTTCCGTAATACATGAGAACGTTCTTTGCTTTATATCCACTAAGCTCGTTAATTGGCGTTCTTCCCAATCTTCTCGGTGATGCACCCATGTTAAATATTTTGTACAATAAAATGTTTTAACATGAGTCAACTTAAGCATAATTTGATTTTCTAAAGGTAAGTTATTATTTTTATAAGATAGTAATTCTTCATGTATGCTGGTTCTAACATTAGTTGAAAGAAGAAACGGTACCCAATCTGACAATTGATAAATCCTTAGGGGGAAAATTCGTTGGCTTTGGGTTTTTGCAGCCAGAAAAAATAATTGACGCAAAGCATCTCTTGCGTGGACTAATTGAGGTTCCAGATCTTCACGTTTTATATAATAATCTGGTTTATTTGCTCTTCGAGAATCTGGATAATAATGGTAATGACCAGGTGTAACAGCCAGTACTTCGTTAGGATACAGATATTCGAGTGATACGATAGCATGATAATCGGGTTTATCAGGCTTGCCGAAAGGTATGCGTTTAGCCATTTCACGTCCATATTCAAAGGCAATCAGCGTCCCTTGTTCTGCTAGTATTAAAAGAATTTCAGCTTCCCCTTTGGAAACAGATAAATTATCGGGAAAAGTGCTGTTAATACCAAATCGAAGCTCTAAAATTTTCTGATATAACTGATAACTTTTTAAAAACAATGCGGCCAGCCTAGCATTATAATCATAACTTCGTTCATAAAGACTTTCTATATACCAAAAAAGTATTTTTACAAAAACCACTACATTTTCTTGTATTATAATAAGATTGTTCCTTTTTTGACTATCTAATACTAATGACAGATTATTGATGCATTCATTAATACCATCATTATCTTTTTTAACAGCAAGATAATGTAAGAATACTGTTTGAAGTTGTATGTGCTGACGAATAGCAACAATTTCTAATGTTTCTTTTACAACATGTTGGGCGCGAGATGTGGTCTGTGCTGTGGTTGCAGCTGGTGCTAAGGCTATTTTTCTAATTTTATTATGATTATGAATAGTGGGTTGAATCGAATAAAGTTCTAATAGTTTATATATTATAGAGACCATGTAGGATTCATTAACTTTGGCCAATATTGGCGCAGTTAGGCTTAGAGTATTCAATAATGTTTCTGTAATCAAATTTTGGCTTTCAATTTTTTCAACCGCGCATAAACATAGATTTAAAGATTTTTGAATCATGTTTAGATGGCTATTAGTATAAAGTAGCCAAACAGCTAATTTTAAATAATTTTTTGCCAACTGGCAGAAGTCGGCACTTGTCATTTTTCTAATGCTTTCTTGATAGAAGTGAATAGCTTGTTCAGGCTTCTTTGGATCGAATCCTTCAAAACCTTCGTGGTTAATAAACTCCACAAAAATTTTTTGATCAATTGGTTTGGTGATTTCCAATTTTTGCTTTATATCTTGGGTATAGGATGAGACAACATGCGAAGCAATAATAGACATATAAAAACTCCAAATAGATGTGTGCATACCCGATAAAAAGCAATCTTCTCTATCGAGAAGAACTCCTGACTGTTAGTCGGGAGTTCTTCAAAAGCAAAGGGTATATTCCCGTAAACTATATTATTAATTGCTTGATATAGTCAATAAAAAGTGATATTTTGTCATAACAAAGATTAATAATCCATTAATATTTATTTAAATTAATCATTTATTTTAGATTGCAGTTTATTCTTATTATTAAATTAAAGTCGATTACTTGGAGATTAGAATATGCCTATAAAACATGAAGTTAAGATAGCCTTAAATTATTTTCACAATTGTATCCAGAAAAAACATGTATCTACATCTAATCAAGAGCCTATTTTAGAGGCAATAAAGATTCTCATATCAGACCAATCGGCATTGTTTCAAAAAGCAATTTATACAATAAGACAAGAAGCGGAGTCTAACAATCCTGATGCCCTATTTATATTAGGGTTTTTAGAATTAAATGGAGTATGCTTGCCAAAAAATATCCAAAAAGCCTTTAAACATTTTAATCAGGCTGCAGAACAAAAACAAGCCAATGCATTGTGTCAGTTGGGCATCTATTACGAGGATGGTTATTATATTAAACAAGATTCAGGTCAGGCTGTTGCATATTATGAAAGGGCAGCTATGCTCGGAGATAACATTGCGCAACTTGCGCTCAGTCAATATTATCGGAAAGGAGTTATAGTAGCAAAAGATGAAAAAAGAGCACAGGAATTATTGCGCATTGTAAAGGCGGAGATGCTGCCAGAATTTCCTGTTCTTAAACAATCTGCTGAATATTGGAGTGAATTAGAAAAACAGGTTTCTGAAGGGGCCGTTCAATTTGTTGAAATTGCGGCCGCTGTAGGGCATAACGAATCCAGATATCTACTTGGAAATTACTGCCAAGAAGGCCTTGTTATTGCTAAATCGATAACGAAAGCCATAGCCAACTATGGGCTGGCAGCTGAGAGAGGTTGCAAAAATTCACTAGAAAAATTAATCGTACTCTCCGAAGCGGGGTCTGCAGAAGCGGATTACAGTCTCTCTTGCTATTATAAACGAGAGCAGGATAATAATTTTGCCCAATATTTAAGTTGCCTAAGAAAAGCTGTGCAAAAAGGTCATGCAAATTCTGAATTTGAGCTCGCTGTCTGCTATGAACAAGGTTTTGCTGTAGAAAAAGATACAAAAAAAGCAAAAGAACTCTATGACATGGCCGCCAAAAAAAATCATGATGCTGCTTTATGTGTCTTGGCCAATCATTATGCCCTGGGCACTTTGAACATACCACTCAACCATGAAAAGGCAATTATGTTATATAGGGCCGCAGCAAACATGAATAATTCCGAAGCCTGTTATCGACTTGGCACATATTATGAATCAGGTATTCACATAGAAAAATCCATGCAGAAAGCCCTAGAATGTTATGAATTATCTGCGCAACAAGGTTGCGATTTTGCCATCGATAAATTGGCAGATGCTTATCGGTTTGGTGATCTAGTCGCCGCTAATTTTATTAAAGCTGCAGAATATTATTATCTATCTGCTTCCAACGGAAATGCACTTGCACAATATAATTTAGGCATTGTATATAAAGAGGGGATTGGGGTTGTTAATAATCTAGAAAAAGCCATTTATTGGTTTGAAGAATCACTGAAAGATGAATATGATCCAGATGTCGCTCTAGGGGATACATACTATGAATTAGGGATATGTTATGAAACACTCAATACAGCTGATGCTATAAAAAAAGCAGCAGAATATTTTCTTTTGGGCTCAAATGAGCATCATGTCTGGGCCTCTTATTATATTGCAAAATACTATCTTATTGGTAAAGGTGTTAGCCAAGATTATAAAAAAGCAGTATATCATTTTCGAATCGCAGCAGAGAGTAAATATGTTCTTTCTTTGGCTTGTTTAGCTGCACTATATGAAAAAGGACAAGGTGTGCAACAAAATATACAAATAGCAGAAAAATATTATAATGAGGCTTTACAAGGGGGGATGGACTTAAACCAATGTTATAAACATTTTTTATCGATCCAAAATCCCGCAATTCTGCAAGCACGAGATTTAAAAACTCATGTAGAAAATGTCAATATCTTATTAACTGCTGCCAATGCAGGCCATGCCATTGCTCAATTTAAAATAGCTGAATATTATTATTTACAATCGACTACAGAAAGTGGCAAGGAATATGCTTTGCATTATTTTAGCTTAGCAGCAAGTCAAGGAAATATAGCTGCTCTTACCCATGTAGGAATCATGCTTGAATTTGGTTTGGCTGGAGAGAAAAATTTAGCCGAAGCATTGATTTGTTATCAGAAAGCTGCCAAGGGAAATGATCCTGTTGCAAACTATGCATTATCTATTTGTTATAGAGAAGGGAATGGGGTAGAGCAAGATTATAGCTTAGCCCAAACGTATCATGCAAAAGCTCTTCAGCCCTATTTAAGTTCTCCTGCTGGTGACTTAAATAATAAAGCGAGCAAAGAGGCAAAAACAGCGGCAGAAAAAAAAGTAAAACAAGATGCACAAATTAATTTATATAAAGAAGCTTCAAGACAAGGTCATATTGAAGCTTATTTTGTTTTAGGTCATCTTTATGAAACCGAGGTTATTACAGATCTTGAACCCAGTATGGCCATTCAGATGTATGGTTTAGCCGCTGTCAATGGCCACGTAAAGGCTATAAATAAGCTCGAGTCTTTAGCAAATGATAATCACTTACATGCTCATTATACGCTTGCAAGACTATATATGGATGGCAATCTTCAGAAAGCAATTGATCACTTAGCAATCTGTATTCAAAATGGCCAAAACCTGTCGGCATTCAATGATTTAGAGTCTTTAGTGAAACATACAAAAGATCCTTATGCTCAATTTGTACTTTCTAACCTTTTATGGGAAGGATGTGCTATCGTCATAAAAAATAAAAAGGAGGCCTTTTCATTACTCCAAAATGCTGCCAAGCAAAACTATGCCCCAGCACAATATAAATTAGCAATTTTATTATTAAATCCTACTCTTGATAGCCTTATCGAAGAAGATTGTCGTCAGGCAATACAATTATTAAGATTAGCAGCTAAAAAGGGCGATATTTTGGCCCATGATCAGCTGGCCCTTTGTTATGAACAAGGAATTTACCTTGATATACATTTAGATAAAGCTAAGGAACATTATCAAATTGCAGCCGATGCTGGCAATATACATGCCATCCAGAGATTAGAAGCTATTAAGAAGGACGAGGAAAAAGCCAGAGTAGAAGTTGCTCATACCGTTTTAGATAATGATTCCAACAATAGCCGAAATAAGAAAGTTGACGAATCAAAGATCTTGTGTGAAAGAACAAATCTGCAACGTTCAGCATCTGATCCCACGGCAACCTTGCGAGTAAGTTCTCCTACTACTGCTTATGACATTCACAAGAAGAAGAAAGTGCTAATGGATCATGCTTTAGAAGTTCAACTTAATGTCAAAATAGATCGATAAACAAGAATCAGGTTCTATCGTTAGTTGGATGAGGGGAGGGGGATGTTGGACCTTTAGGTTTATCAGAAGATTTATCATCCTTATGAGTAAGGGTGTGCTGTTGTGCTCCCTTATAAAAAGGAATATATCCTGCCGATTCAAGACCTTTATGATTAGGACTTGTTTCTGCAACAGACTTTGTCTCTGTGAGGATATCTAATGATTTATCTAAGCTCGAATCCTGCTCTCTTTTTTGTTTTGCTTTAGGGGGTTCTTCTTGAAGAATATCAGCACTATTTTCTACTTCTAACTCAGGAGATGGTTGTTTTCTTTTCTTTGATGAACTATCTAAACGTTTTTTTAAATCAACCCCAAAAGTTATCCTAGGTTCTTTGCTTTGTATATCTGGCGCTGGTATCAGGTTCCCTTCTTTTTTTATCGTTTGAATAGCCTCATGAATTTCATCTTCGTCTATCTCTTTTGCCATGGCACGACTTAGTTTGTCAGAATTATGTTGCTTTTTAAATTCCCGAGCCGACATCAACGATGAAGATACTGCAAGCACTGTAAATGTTAGAATCGCTGTTGCTGCGATTGCAAGCCCTGCCGGTGGAAAAGAAATGCTGGCCACCACCAATAGCAAAATAGCTGCATTCATCAAGAAGGCAGAACCAAAAAGAGACATAGCTTTTGATTTATATTTATGTTCTAAGGAAGATATTTTCATAGCATCTCGATAGAGTTCTTTTTCACGTTTAGACTTAAGCGTACCCAATTTACCTCTTTCCTTAAGATTTGCTAGGATGCCTTTTTCTTCTTTCATGGCCTCAGAATATATTTTTTTTTCTTCCGGGGTTGTTAATTTATTGTTTCTGCCTCGTGATAAAAGATTTTCTGAATACTTTGTATGTTTCAGCAACTCTTTGTCGAGTTCACTGATAAACTGTCTTTTAACATAATCAAGTTCGGTTCCAACATTTCTAACTGCGATTGTGGAGCTAACACCTAATAAAGCTGTACCTACTACGAGTGGAATAGGCCCTAAAACGATAGCTGAAAGTAGTGCCAAAGAACCTGTGGCACCAGTAGCCGATTCAGCGATTCCATATTCTTTAAGTTGTAAATTACTCTGATTCACTTGTTCCTTAGGAATATTAGGGTCTTTTGCTTGTGCAATAGAATGAAAGAAATAACTTAAAAAATCTGCTGATTTAGATATAGGTTCCGCAATAAAATTGATACCAGGGATACCTCTTCCTATCATAGAAAGCATGCTGGTTACATAAAATACAGTCGAAGTAATATATAATCCATTGGAAACATTTAATCTATCATCAAAATTATGTTTTACGGATTCTGCGGAAACTCTTAAAGCATTTAGGGCTTCATATCGTTTGCGAATGACGTCTGTTGAAACATTATCAGCCGAACTCATTCTTTCAAAACAGACCAGAAGTGCCTTTTCTTTGAATTGAATTCTTTCTTTAATTCTTCCTTTAGCGTTTTTTATAATTAATTCAGGCATCCTTTCAGTGGTTGCAATTTTTTCTGGTGAATTTACAGAAGAAAAATCCTGAAAACTCAAAAGCCCCATCAGTCTATCCATATCTAATTTCGAGCTGCTTTCTTTCTGAACATTTTTAATAACCCTTTCTAAAATGGCAATGGATTTTTCTAATTGAACCGGATCCGAAGCTTTAGCCACATCAGGTCCCACCCCCAAAATCAATTGTTTTGTAACATCGATGGTCTCTGTGATCACATCTACTTCTTGGGGTGAGCGTAGATTGGCCATCATGCTATTAAATGTGCTAACAGCGCCACTATAAAGCAAAGCTTTTTTCTTTAATTTTCCTATCTCACTTCGAATATTTTTTTTATATTCTGACGCTGCATCATGAATTTTTAGTAAGTTAGTTTTTTTCAGAATCTCTTCGTTCACTTCATCTTTAAATTCTTTGACATTATGAATTGCTTTCATTAAAAGTTCTAAATCTTGTGCATTATTACATTCTTGAATAATTTCAAATAGATTTTTACCATCATCACCAAATAATTGCCTTGATGTTGATGATGATCGTGTTAAAATTTTAGAATTTACAGTTGTATTAAGGTTTTTGTTACTCATATCCATTTTCTGCTAACATAATAATAAGCCTATATATTGGTAAATATTAGACCGAGCATTACGAAAATGGTTTAAATAGTCTCGAATGGATTTTGCAAGGTGTAGCTACCCCTATTCATGTTTCCAACAATGGATTTTGTATCAATAAATTGATAAGAATAGAACTATACTTATATATAAAATAAGTTATCTTGTGCTTATTATGACTTAAGGGGTAATTGATGAAAAAATCTGGCATATTGTTTCTTTTATCTTTATTTTTCAATTTTTCAACCCCCGCTTTTGCTCAGAACGATGTAGTATTATATGATGCTACTGGTCAATTTGCCGGTTTTCTTGACCCCACAGCCAATTCTATCTATCTATCTTCCGGTGTGCCGGTAGCCTATATTAACCGCGAAACAGGTGCAATTTATGGTTTTAATGGTAAATTTCTGGGTTGGTATAATAATGGGGTGGTGCGAGATGAAAATGGCTATATTATTGGTTTCTCCGAAACTAGCGCTCCAAAAACTGTTATACTTAAAAGACCAAGTGATATTCAATTTATTCCTAGGCCACTACCCACACCTGTGCAAACTCAAGTAATAGTTACCAAGCCGGTTTTTTCTGAACAGATTTCACCGGTGCCTTTTTCCTCTGTATATGTTTACCCACCAGGCTCTGAACCCGTAAGATAATTGTCAAGTAATGCTTTATGTTCAAGCTACATAAATAAGCGTTATGCTGGAAGATTATGGGGCATTCAGCTATTCTTAGCTTAGTTGTAAACTACAAGAGGGATAGGTAAATTAGGGATAATATGATAAAATTCAAAAGCCTAAAGATGGGGCAAGACATATGGGTCCTGATTTTCAGCTTTGTTCTTATTTTTTTACCTACTCAAGTCTTAGCAGACCCTCCGGGGAGGGTGGCCAGACTTAGTCAAAAAGTAGGTTCTGTTAGTTTTTTGCCTTCGGGCAGTGAAGACTGGCTAGAGGGCATCATAAATCGTCCCCTAACTCTAGGGGATCGATTATGGGTTGGCGACGATGGCCTTGCAGAATTACAATTAGGCGGGCCTACTCTTTGTGTTGGCGCAAGAACTAATCTTTCTATACTTAATTTGGATGATCGGATTGCCCAATTTCAAGTAACAGAAGGTAGCATCAATATTCGCATCCGAAAAATATCCCCAGATCAAGTTGTTGAAATTGATACCCCCAATTTGGCCTTTGTTATTCAAAACCCAGGGCATTATCGTGTAGACGTCGATCCAGAAGCTCACACAACAATTGTTAAAGTTTTCCGTGGGGAAGCAACTATATATGGAGAAAATGCAACACATGCTATTAAAGAAAATGAAGCTTTAAGTTTTGATGGATCTGATTTAACCAATCTACAAGTTTTGGATCTGAGCAAAGATGATTTTGATCACTGGTGCTTTGATCGCGATAAAAAGTCTAGTGTAGTAACCACAAATCAATATGTTTCATCCGATGTCATTGGCTATGAAGATCTAGAGACAAATGGGGTATGGACTCAATTGGCAGATTATGGGCCAGTCTGGTACCCAAGCAATGTCGCCGATGACTGGGTACCATACCAAAGTGGTAGTTGGTCTTGGATAGATCCTTGGGGTTGGACATGGATTGATGAAGCACCTTGGGGATTTGCACCCTACCATTACGGTCGTTGGTTATATAGTGATCGCTGGTATTGGGTTCCAGGGCCCTATAATGTTGCACCTTTTTATGCTGCTGCCCTTGTAGGGTTTCTTAACTTAGGTGCGAATATTGGTTGGTTTCCTTTAGGTCCCTTTGACTATTTTTGGCCACCTTATCCTGTTGGTATCAATTATTTTATTAATATCAATGCAGGCAATATACGTATAGACAATAGACGCCTTACAAATATTTATAGAAATCATACCCCGATAACAAGATTTGGAAATTTATCGAAAACGGCAGTAACAGCAGTCCCAAGAACCGCCTTTAGACAAGGTACAATTGCTTCACGAGCATTGCAAACCGTTCCAAATAATGTTGTACAGAACAGTAATGTACATACTAAAGCAAATGTTGAGCCCTTACTTTCGAGTGTTACTGGTCATGCTAAAACAGCTATTGCAAAACCTTCAACAGCAGCTCTAGAACGCGAAACGATAGCAAAAAATACTCCTCCTAAATTCTCGTCTGCTATTACGGGCGAACAAGGAACTTTAAGAGAAAAAAATGGGGTTACAAACACAATACAAAACAAGACTTCTGCTGGACTACCCCGTCCAAATATTCGACAAATAAATCCTAGCACCGCAATAAATCCTAGTACTACAGCAACTAAAGCCTTGCATCCAGGGGGCTTTGTTTCTGAATATCCGGAACATGCAATTCCCAAGAATATTCAAGTAACGCCGCAACACACTCCTTTAGAATACCACTATTTACCTTATGAAGATGAAAATTATTATAACCAAAGAGAAACATCAAGTGCAGCACGATCTTATAATCGTGAATCAAGAACAAATGAAGTTAGGACTTACCCTAATGAGGTTAGAGTTCCACTGCCATCGGTTAATTCGACTCAAAATAGAGGAATGGAGTCCCATTATGAACATCAACCTATTTATTCTCCGATAAATCGAGGGGCAGAACAGCATTATCAGCCCAATTATGCTCCAGTCAATAGAGGTGGCGAACAACATTTCAAAGAGGGGGCTGCTCCAAATAGAGCGGGTGGTGGTGCGGCGGCGCCAAGCCCAAGGGGAGGGGGCGGTTCTAGCGGTGGCGGGCATCAAGAAGAGCGGGGTAGACATCATTAATCCCTGTAAGTTAATCTCTGTAGGTAAAAAAATGGAAAATATATTGAACGGGAAGGCTTGCACTCACCTCCCCCTTTAAGGGGAGGTGAGTAAGCCAATAAAAAAGCAGCCTTCTTTACCGAGAAGAATCTCCCCGACTATCAGTCGGGAGTTCTTCAAACAAATAAGGGAAGTAAAAATACTATGAAAAATATGACTAAATCATTAATTTGGGTATTAGCTGGATTATTATGTCTATGTTCGTTCCCAGCTTATCCAGAGGATCCTCCTCAAAATAAAGAGGGATCAGGAAATGTATCTACTCAACCTAAAACATTACCTTATTTTAATAAAATAATAGCAGTCGGCATCGGTAATCTACATATCAAACAAGGCAAAGAACAGAGCCTTTCTGTAAAAACGGATGCCGCATTATTACCCTTAATTAGCGCAACAGTAGATGAAAAAACATTACGTCTGGATTTTAAAGGTGCACAAGAAAATTCTCGCGCCGAAATTAATTATTATTTAACAATTAAAGATCTGGATAGCATACAATCACTAAGTTCATCAACCGTTTTTATTGAGGAAGGTCTGAACACAAACGAGTTAACACTGGAAATCATGAGCTTTGGCGAGATGAATGTGAATCTAAATGTCAAAAAATTAATTGCCAATATTCAGGGCGCAGGAAAAATAAAAGCGCATGGAACAGCCAATACCCAAGAAATACAAATTAAAGGCGCAGGGGAATTTATTGGAACAGAGTTAAAAGGTGAAGATGTGGCTATTGATATTCAAGGAACTGGTATAGCCACCTTAAATGCAAGCAAAACACTGAAAATAACCATCCCTAAAGAGGGTACAGTTCGCTATTGTGGTACACCCACCCTTACGAAAGAAGTCTCTGCAAAAGCAGTTATTGAAACATCACCAGAGAACATTTGCCAATAAAACCTAATGAAAGGTAAACATACTAGTGTAGATAAACATCTTAAGCGCAATATACTCTGGTTAGAAGAGCTCCCTGGGGTCAAGAAAGTTGTCCTTGGGATTTCCGAAGCCTGCCGACATCGCTATGCACCTGGCCAGCTCCGATTTAAGATGGATGTTGAGGGAGGAATAAAAGCAACGGGCTACTCTGGTATTGGGGTGGTTGATATTTTCGTGAAGATTGATCCCTTATCTGAGCGAGAAAATGTTAAAGAAAAGATCTTAGCGCGTTTTCTGGATCAGTAACAAAGTAGAAATAGGACTCTCTATACCCAAAGCATTTCGAGTTGCGACAAGGCGCCTGTGAAGATTTACAGCGCGGCATACAAATGAGTATGTGAGCAGCAAATTGAACAGGCAACACAGCCGCAGCTTGAAAGACGAAGAGTATAGATTTATTTTAGGAAATACTCATGACATTTACGCTTAACCCCCAATTGGAATCTGATACTCTGTTTATCGATGAACTGCCTATTTCTAGGTTATTATTGATGAATGATAATAGAATTCCTTGGTTTATTTTAGTGCCTAGAAAACCTAATATAACTGAAATATATCAACTCGATGCAAAAGATCAGATCCAATTATTCCATGAAATTAGCAGCATTTCAAAATGGGCACAGAATTTTTTTCAGGCTGATAAGATAAATATGGCTGCTTTAGGAAATGTGATTCCACAACTTCATATTCACATTATTGCCCGATACAAACAGGATTTTGCTTGGCCAAAGCCTGTCTGGGGAATAGGTGCCAGGAAGGAATATCCTGCCGTTGTAATAGAGGATTTTATCAAAAAAATTAACATATCCCTATCTCAGACCCTGTCAAATATAGACTAAACTATATAATCAAAGAAACGTTAATCATAAATATTCATAAAAGACTTGGAGTCTTATGATGCATATGCTATTTTTCTGCCTTCTGATAATTATTATCATTTTATTTACTTGTTTTCGTATTCTATGGGAGTATGAACGGGCGGTTGTTTTTACCCTAGGTCGTTTCACGAAGGTCAAGGGACCGGGTCTTATTTTTATCATTCCATTTATTCAACAAATTGCCAGAATAGAGCTACGAACTATTGTAATGGATGTGCCACCACAAGATGTTATTTCTCGCGACAATGTTTCTGTTAGGGTCAGTGCTGTTGTTTATTTCCGAGTCATAGACCCAGAACATGCCATCATCCAAGTTCAAAACTATTTGGAAGCCGTCAGCCAGTTATCGCAAACGACACTACGTTCTGTCCTAGGACAACATGAATTAGATCAAATGTTATCTGATAGAACAAAACTGAATATAGATATTCAGAAAATACTAGACGAGCAAACAGAGCTCTGGGGAATAAAAATATCCATGGTCGAGATCAAACATATCGATATCAATGAATCTATGATACGAGCGATTGCCAAACAAGCTGAAGCAGAAAGGGAACGAAGAGCCAAGGTGATTCATGCGGATGGTGAGTTCCAGGCTTCAGAAAAACTGTTATCTGCAGCCAAGATTCTAGCAGAGGAACCCACTGCTTTACAATTACGCTACTTGCAAACCCTATCAGATGTTGCGGACGAACAAAATTCAACCATTATTTTTCCTGTCCCGGTGGAATTACTAACGTTTCTTGGAAATAAAACGCAAAATAACAAGGGGGGATAATCTACAGAATTTGGAATAGGTCATAACGATAAGTAATAACACGTGACTTCATATTCTAAAAATTTAGCCGATACTAATATATGGGGATATATTATATATAGATTATTGTAATAAAATTTGAGGCAAATATATGCAAAACATATGGGTTGGGATAATCATCATTCTTGCAATTATTTTTCTATGGTTTGTTGGTATCTATAACAAATTAATTCGAATGATCGAAGCCATTAGAAACAATCAAAAACAAATTGACATTCAACTCGATCGACGTTTTAAAGTATTTGAATCGTTAATTGAAGTCGTAAAAAAATATATGGATTACGAAAAAACAACATTAAAGGATGTTGTGGCTTTAAGAAGTCAAGCTGTTTCGGCTGCTGCTGCAGGTGATCAAAAAGCAAGAATCGAAGCTGAAAATGGGATATCCCGAATTGCTTCGAATCTTAATGTTCTCTTCGAACAATATCCCGATCTAAAGGCCAGCAAAAATGCCATGCAATTACAGGAAGAAATTGTCAACACTGAAAATAAATTGGCATTTGCTAAGCAAGCTCTAAACGATAGCATTGAACGTTATAATGCCACTAAAAGGTCATTCTTTGAAAGCATCGTTGTTTCATTAGTGTCTAAACTTAATATTAACTTCGAATATTGGCAATTATCGGCAGAAACGGTTGCTGCTCGAGAACAATATACAGCTAAATTATAATCTTTTCTATTCATTTTGAGTTTATTAGCTCGGGAGAAAGGCATTGGAACAGAAGCCTAGTGATTCATTACAAGGCTATAAAATAAAAGCGCCTGACTGGAGAACATTACTTAGAAATAACGACAGAAACACTCGAAATGTCATCATAATATTCATTATCGTCTATATCGCTGTTGGCTTTTTGATGGATTTATTTTTTTACAATTTCAATCCCTATCAATTTGGGCAAAACTATATTAATTACTACAATTTCCAAAACTCAACCACAACGCCATCCAGCTTTCAATATGCAGATATAAAAAAGGAAATTATTAATCTGTTGAAATTTCAAACCGTTCCTATTGCAACTTTTGCAATGATAACCATTGCATTTTTTTCATTATTAGTAACATTTCTTTTTCATAGAAACATGGTCATGCTTGGAACAGACTATACCGTTGTTACTTCTGACTCTACCAAGTTCGAAGAAAAACAGTTGTATAATGTGGTGGAAGAATTAAAAATCGCAGCTGGACTTCGATTTATGCCTAAAATTTGCATCATTGAAGCCGATTATATGAATGCATTTGCGAGCGGCATGAGCGAAAAAACCGCTTTGGTCGCCATTACCCGTGGCTTATTAGAAAAGTTGGATCGAAGTGAATTACAAGCCGTCATGGCGCATGAACTATCTCATATTCGACATAACGACATTAGGCTAACGATAACAGTCGCACTATTAAGTAATCTTATATTAATTGCGGTTGATATTTTATTTAGAGGCATTCTTTATGCTAGAGAACGTGATGATCGCCTAGTTATTATTATTGTATTAATTCGTTTTCTTTTGCCTATTTTAACCGTATTATTAATGTTGTATTTAAGTCGAACTAGGGAATATATGGCTGATTCTGGATCAGTAGAGCTTACTCGGGATAATGAACCCTTAGGAAGAGCATTACTTAAAATCCACAAAGACACCCTAAACCATTTTTCAACTTACAAAAAAGAATATTCTACCACCCCGCATGAAGAGGTTCGAAACGCTTCTTATTTTTATGATCCCCGTTATGCTGGCATTCATCCATTACAATCACTCAATAGCTTATTTTCAACACACCCACCATTGGAAGACCGCCTAAAAGCTTTAGGCATAACGACACTGGAATAGGTTTTTACAAACATTTACTTAATTCGACATATCATTAATTATAGCAATATATGCTTGGTCATAAAATAATTTGACAATATCCTTTCCCTAAATTAGCATTTGTTTTCAAATTTTACTTTGCTACAAAAGGGTATTCAATGAAGACAACAGCTCCAAGCGTTTATATTTGTCCAATCACAAATTATGTTATGAAGGATCCCGTCATGGCAGCAGACGGCATTACTTACGAACGTAGAGCTATAGAATTGTGGTTACAAAGCAGGGATTATAACATTTTTGGAAACCCACTTAAAAATAAAATCCTTAATCCCAATGTTGAATTAAAAGCGACTATTGCTAATTTTGCTGCAACTCAAAAACTAGAAAAAGAATTCGCTGAAGAGCTTGATGAAGATGAAATAAATGTAAATATATTTAAAATGCATCTTTCAATTGAAGGGAAAAAGCTAAAAGAAAAGGAAGAGGCATTAGCAAGAAAGAAACAGTTGCAGAATACTGTGGATCCACAGAATGTCCATCATGAAAATGAGAATGGGGGCATTAACAAAAGAAAGGCTAAAGCAATTGTCGCTTCTGATAGTTCTTTGCCAGATAAAGCTGTAAATGGAATAGGTGAAGAAGGACCTTCGAAAAAGTTAAGAAAGGACGAAACCAGCAAGTCCGATAAAGAAGCAGAATGCGATCCGGATATAATTTTTCTGGATTCTTCTGATGGTTTTGTCCCAACGGATCCTTTTATACGTTCCTCCAATAGTTTAAATTTATTGGCACGAGTTGCTACTCGCAAAAAAACATCGACCGCTTCCGCTCAAACTCCGTCAGAAAACTCTGAAAAGGAAAAATCAGACCAAGATAAAAATCACAAAGCCAGCTCTGATATCAATAATGAACATCAATTTTCCATTAAGACGAGAGGTGAAGGGGATTGCGCCTTTCATGCTACCTTTGGCCAATTTAAAGGGGGGCTTGTTACATATGACGATGTACCTACGAAAAGGAAAGAGATGGCTGACGCTATCCGCAAAGTTAAAAACGATAGTCCTATTTATCCTCTCATAATCCGGGGCATTCAAGCGATTTTAATGGAAGAGTTAGAGGGTGGAAGAGAAGGCGCTTCAAGATTGCCCACATTAAAAAATAGGTACTCTAGATTTTTAAAAAGTAATCATAAAAGACTAGATGATATTTGGAATACATTTGAAGCGCTTTTAAAAAGTTATAAAGAAATTAGTGAATTTATAATGACGCATACGAAAAATGAAAAAGAGCTAACTAGCTACAAACAAAAATTTCACCATTGTTTAAACATTGACGGAGGAGTATTATATGGATTGATAATGTCGATTGATTCATTAAATACGCATTTTGAAACTTATACCCGTGAATCAAACCAAGGGTTTGATCTAGACCAACTCGTCGATGCAAATATTTTAAACGAATATGCTAATTATGTGCAGCGGCCTTCACAATGGTTATTACCTTTAGAATTAAAAATTATTGCACATGTTTTCAATATAAACATAAAATTTTATAATCATAACCGTTATAAGAATATAAATGTTGGACCAGATGATTATAATGAGGGAGGTAACCCTAGTGTTGCAGTCGTTTTTGATGGCCGTGGTCACTATGAAAGAGTGAATGAAAGATTTCTGGAGACTTATCGAAAGATTAAAAAAGAAGCGGGAACAAATAGTACTCCATCAACCTCCATCACTTCTTCTGTTCCGACACCTTCTTTAACAAGAAAAATGTCAAAAGGCAATAATACATTATTGTCTGATACCACAGTGTTAATTCCTGCAGCAAATGCTAAAAAAACTAAGAAGAAAAAGAAGGCCAAATTCCAACTCACTTTTTCTGAGTTTGAGCACGAAGCAGAAAATGGGAGTGTTGAAAATCAGTACAATCTTGCTTTGGCGTATTATTATGGTGGCAAAGACATGGATAATATGACAAAGGTTGTTCGGGAAGTTCTAAAAGACGTTGTTGTAAATTATTCTGAAGCTTATAAATGGTTTAATAAGGTCATTGAGTTATATCCTACAGATAATGCAGTTTTAAACTATCTTGGCCAAATGGAGTTTCTGGGAGAAGGTGTCGCAGAAAACAAGAAAGAGGGATTAGAGAAATTAGAATTAGCAGCCAAGTTAGGAAGTTGCCATGCCCAATATTTTCTTGGGATCTTATATCGTTATGGGGAAGAACCAATCAAGAAGAATGAAGCTAGAGCTTTTGAACTGTTTGAGCAAGCAGCCAATAGTGATCATGTTGAGGCACAAATCAATCTTGCTGAAATGTTTGCCGTTGGAATTAGTGTTTCAATAGATGATAACAAAGCTTTGATGTGGTACAGGAAAGCTGCTGAACAATGCCATCCAAGCGCTCAAAATCAATTAGGTATAATATATCTTAATGGGCTAGGAACAAAACAAGATGAAAAAATGGCATATGAATTTTTTAATCTTGCTGCTCAACAGGGTAATGTTGAAGCACAAAACAATCTAGCAATGATGCTGGAAAAAGGGCTTGGTGTATCTAAGAAAGATGAGACTGAAGCTTTTAATTTATTTATGAAAGCAGCCATGAAAGATAATATCGAAGCTCAAATGAATCTCGCTACTATGTATGCGTTAGGGCAGGGGACTCCCAAAGATGAAAGACAAGCCTTTCATTGGTATTTAGAAGCTGCAAATGCTGGAAATCCAGAGGCTCAATTTTACGTTGGTAATAGATATGCAGAAGCAATGGGCATTGAACGCAGTGATGTCAAAGCTTGCGAATACTATAGGCGTGCAGCTGAACAAAATTATCCTGAAGCGCAAAATTATTTAGGTGAAATGTATAAATTGGGCCAAGGAGTTGGCAAAAATTTAAAAACAGCTTTTGAATGGTTTGAAAAAGCGGCTAAAGAATCTGCGGCTGCACAATTTAATCTTGCTGAAATGTATTCAAACGGAAATGAATTTGTACCTAAAGATGAGGGTAAGGCTTTTATATGGTATAAAAAAGCTGCCGATCAGGGAAATGCAGCTGCACAGCATGCTCTTGCTGAGATGCATCGTAAAGGTCGAGGCACAAAAAAAGATGAAAAAGAAGCTTTCCGATTAGTGGAACTTGCAGCCAAACAAAATTTTGTGGAAGCTCAATGTAGTCTTGGCACCATGTATTTTTATGGTATTGGAGTTCAAAAAAATGAAAAGGAAGCATATAATTGGTATAACTTAGCAGCCAAGAATGAACATTCTGAGGCGCTCTGTAGAATTGCCCAGGCATATTATAGTGGCAATGAACTGGGTCTTTCCAAAAGTTATAATGAAGCGTTTAGACATTGGCAGACGGCAGCAAATAAAATGCATGCCAGATCGCAGTATGCAGTAGGATTCATGTATAACAAGGGTTATGGTGTTAAACAAGATAATGCAGCAGCAAAGATATGGTGGGAAAGGGCAGCAAAACAAGGGGAGGGTAATGCAATAAAGACGCTTGCCGCAATGCAAAAACCAAGACAGGAACCATCTACAATGACACCTATGTATGCATTACAAAGAATGAGACAGTTAGAAGAGGAGTTAGCAAAAATACGCAATCAATTTCAGCAACAACAAGCTACAGTAGCTCATGGAATGCCGTAAACCGTGCATCTGCAGTAAAGAGATAGCTTTAGCTGTTTAGTTTATTTAATTATTTTGTTCCTACTCCCCTTATAACTTGATGAGTTAGCGGAAACAGTTTTACGACTAGAATTGGCTGCGGATCCGGGCCTACTTCCCGGTTGTGAATTACTTCCCTTCGTGGAATTATTCAATTTTATGGGCGGAAGATTTGTTTGCAATGAAGCTGTTGCGATGCTTGTGTCAATGGATACTTGACTATCAGACTGTACCTGGCCGGGGACACTTAATGTCATAAGAGCAGGTTTTGCAGCCATAGTATTCGTATTAGCTTTGGTATTACCATTAGAACTAGCGCTACTGCCGGCACTATTACCTGCACTTGAAAGAAGTATTGGTTTGGCAACAATCATTGGATTGCTAGTATTTGAATCTATCGTTAGCGAAGACGCTGCATTAAGTACTGCAGGCGTAATGATAGGAGAAGAAACAGTAGCAGCACTAACATTAGCATCTAGACTATGTTTTCTATCCATGTTAGCTATAGGAATGCTAACTGAGCCGCTAAGCCCAGCAGCATTAGTAACAGGAATACCAGCAGCAGTCAAATTTGGACTTAATGTGTTGTCCTTGATGGTAATTCTAACTTCAGTAGCATTTTGACTTGGCGAACTTTGTAGAAGCTGTAAATCCTTAACTGCTAAGGAAGGACTCGTTAAAGGACTCATATTAGGGGAGGGATTTGGAGTAACCGATGGTGAACCCTGAGGTGACCTTCCTGCATTAGGGGTATTTGTGGTTGAAGTGGTAGTCACTTCATTCGCTACTACACATGTCAAATAATTCCAGGCTCGATTGATTGATTCAAATTTCCAACGTCCAAAGGCATTAGCGGCAGAGTAACCAAAAGATGCTCCTGATAATACCGGTAATATGGAACTAATAGCTCCCGTGGCGACAAGAACACCTCCTGCAGCAGCAATGGTACCTGCCATGGTTAGTCCAAGCTTCCTTCCTGTTGTCACTTTTAATTTTTGTTTTTCAATATAGCTTGTTAAAGCGTCTTGCGCTTTTTTCGACCTTTTTTCATGGTCTATTTTAGTTTTATCAATATTTTCTTGGAACTTCTCGAGTTTTAGCTTATCAGCTACTATTTCAGCATTGGCTTCGTTAGTAATTTTGTCTAAGGAATCTATCATCTGTTGTTTTTCTAAATTTAATGCATCCGTTAATCTTTTTGTTGCACCAAGAAAATCAGCTGTATTCTGATTTGTGATATCGAGTTGTCTTTTTGTCTCTGCCACACTTTCTTTAATTTGGGTTCTTGCAGCAAAAGTAGCTGAGGCAAAATTAATAGTTGCAGATCTTTTATCTGACTTTTTATCAGAACTGACTTTCGCTCTTATTTCCTTGTCCGATTTCGATACCTTTAATGATTTGGCCGGTTGACTTGCATTATTATTTGTTACTATTGGTTGAGATCGGGCCATATCCTCACTACGCTTATCGGAATTTTCGAGACGATATACATTTTCTGATAGGGAACCAGTCGTTTTGCGAATAGGAGCTGCAGTTTCATGGCTAGGACTGTTTGCTTGGCTAGCATGACTAGGATTAGTATTAATATCAATAACAAGGGCTGGCCGAGGTTTCTCGGGCGATGATAATGAGGGTGAAGTAGGTGCAGGGGTTGGGCTCTCAGAAGAGTTACAACAATATTGGTAAACACCCATTAATTTATTATAAACAGGCACAAAATATTTGTAATTGGATTGGCCAATTGCGATACCTATAGGTAAATAATATCCTGCTATGGATATAGCATCATCTCCAGTGAAGGGTGTCAAAATTCCTACAAGAGCTAAAGTTGTAGTTGCACCAAACCCATAACCAATTCTATCTTCCATTTCTTGGTTTTCGATATAATCCTTTAAATCCTTTTCATTTTTTTTAGCGCTTGATTCTAATGCGTTAATGAGATTGTTTACTTTCTCTGCATAGTCATCTATAATTTTTTCACGTCTTATTTGGTCTTCATGCTTCCGTTTTTGAATTTTTTCGAATGCTTCTTTATAATTGCGAATTTGATCCTTAATGGCCTCTATAGCATTTTCTGCAGTGGATACATAGCCTTTTGCATCGTTTAATAAAACATCTAATTCTTTTTTCTGAGCATCAAGTACTTCTTGTGCTCTTTTTGCCGCATCATACATATGTGTTGGATTTGCTGCCATAATAATAACCTTTATGTGTAAATATATTTAAAATCTTTAACCTATTGATATTTAATATATTTTATCTCATGTGGATTTCATGATAAATAAATAATTTTTATTTTACTGAATAGCTTGCTAACTGTCAACCTGTGTATATTACCCCATATTCCATTTATATTACTCCTACAGGTTTTGCCACCCTAAGCATTATTTTTTACTATATTAAAAGAATGATCCAAAAATTAGGTTTCGGGTAGCTATTATATTATAGAAGAGACCAGCCATGAATCATTTCTCTGTTATTGACAAAATTAAGAATAGTATTATTACTAAACCTAAAAAAGTCGACAAAAGTCACACTTTGACCCCTTTTTTGTTAAAAATAGCAGCATCTAACATTCAACAAGTCTACGATGAATTCAACAGCAAAAGCCATGGATTAACCTTCGAAGAAGCTGAAAATAGAATATCTCGCTATGGAAAAAATGAAGTTATCCGAGAAAAGCCCCTAGCATGGTATTGGATGCTTATCAATAATTTTAAAAATCCGTTTATTGCAGTCTTATTAATATTAGGTTTTGTTTCTTACATTACCGAAGATATTAGAGCGACTATTGTTGTTACTGTAATGGTGATTATTAGTGTATTGATGAGATTCATCCAAGAATATCGTTCTGCTCAATCTGCAGAAGCATTGCGCTCTATGGTTCGCACCAATGCCACCGTCAGAAGACAAGATTCACCTACGGATGAAGAATCTAAATTAGATATCTCTAAAAAACATGAAATTCCTATCGAAGAATTGGTGCCAGGTGATATCGTTTATCTTTCTGCTGGGGATATGATCCCAGCTGATATACGTTTAATTCGTTCTAAAGATTTGTACATTAGCCAATCGACCCTAACAGGTGAATCCATACCTGTTGAAAAATACGAGCTTAACGATGAAATAAAAAATAAAATAAATCTGGATATAAATGAAAATAAATTTAACCCCATTGATTTAAGTAATATGTGTTTTATGGGGACCAGTGTCGTTAGCGGTTATGCTAAGGCTATCGTCGTAGCAACGGCTGAAAATACGCTCTTTGGTTCATTGGCAAAAAATATCTTAGGACAACGTCCCGAAACTAGCTTTGATAAAGGCATTAATAGCGTTACCTGGATATTAATACGTTTTATTAGTATTATGGTGCCAATTATTTTTATCATAAATGGAATTTTTAAACAAGAATGGAAGGAAGCCTTTTTATTTTCTATCGCTGTCGCTGTTGGCTTAACACCTGAAATGCTCCCTATGATTGTGACAGCCAATTTGGCAAAAGGGGCCTCTGTCATGTCCAAATTTAAAGTTATTGTTAAAAGGCTAAACTCTATTCAGATACTTGGCGCAATGGATATATTATGTTCTGATAAAACTGGAACTTTAACGCAGGATCGGATCATTCTTGAAAAGTATTTAGATACCCATGGTAACGAAAGTGTTACAGTTTTAGAATATGGTTTTTTAAATAGTTACTTCCAAAGCGGCCTAAAAAATATGCTAGATAAGGCTATTTTAGATCATGGCCAAATGATGCGCGATTTAAATATCGAAAAAGATTACAAAAAAATTGATGAAATCCCCTTTGACTTTATTAGAAAAAGACTTACCGTTGTTGTTAGAAAAGGCGAGGATAAGAATTTATTGATCTGCAAAGGTGCAATTGAACAGGTCTTGGATATCTGCTCAATGATTGAACAAGATGGAGAATTTGTTCAAAACACTGCAGAAAAAGCTCAAAAATTGCAAGATCTGGCCAATACATTATCTTCAGAAGGTTTTCGTGTAATAGCAGTAGCCTATAAAAATGCAGCCCAAAATGATCAGGTTTATTCATTAGCCGATGAAAATAATTTTATCTTTATGGGATTAATGGCTTTTCTGGATCCACCGAAAGAAAGCGCGTATCAGGCAATAAAAGACTTAAAAAGTCATAATGTTAGAATCAAAATTCTAACCGGAGATAACGAAATTGTTACGCAAAGAATTTGTAATGAAGTCAAGCTACCATTTGAAAAAATTATTTTAGGTACAGAAATTGATCAATTAACTGATTTAGAATTATCCAAAAAGGTAGAAGCAACAACCGTATTTGCAAAATTGAACCCCTTACAAAAATCAAGGATCATTAGAGCCCTAAAAAATAATGGTCACATCGTTGGCTTTCTGGGCGACGGAATTAATGATGCACCAGCTTTACGTGATGCAGATATCGGGATTTCAGTCGATACTGCAACCGATATCGCACGCGAATCTGCCGATATTATTCTTCTAGAAAAAAGTTTGCTGGTTTTGGGGGAAGGGGTTGTTATCGGTCGAGAAGTATATGGTAATATTATCAAATATATAAAAATGACCACCAGCTCAAACTTTGGAAATGTTTTGAGTGTCTTAATTGCCAGTGCCTTATTACCCTTTTTACCCATGCTGCCTCTACAATTATTAATTCAAAATTTGCTTTATGATTTTTCCCAGTTATCTATACCCTGGGATAGAATGGATAAAGAATTTTTGATGAAAACAAGAACCTGGGATGCGGGAGGCATTGCACGTTTTATGGTTTTTATAGGGCCTATTAGCTCAATTTTTGATATGACAACTTTTGCATTATTATGGTATGTCTATGAAGCTAATTCGATTGCAACTCAGGCTTTGTTTCAATCGGGATGGTTTGTTGAAGGTTTAATATCCCAAACTTTAATTGTCCATATGATTCGAACCAAAAAAATCCCATTTTTCCAGAGTATGGCCACGTTGCCCGTCATGGTAACAACGATAATTATCATTGCTTTGGGGGTTTATTTGCCTTTTTCAAATATTGGCCAAAGTGTCGATTTAATACCCTTACCTAATAGTTATTTTATATATTTAATATTGACTTTATTGTCCTATTGTATAGTCACACAACTTGTAAAGACATGGTATATTAAAAAATTTAAAACTTGGCTATAAAGTAGGCATATAGTTATCCGATACTCAAATATCTAATTTATAGACGTTTTCTTTTATGTATCCCCGTATTGTTGTCATGACCACTCGCAGCCTCCACTACAGCCGTTTGGGGCCTATGAGGCAGGTTATCATTTAAATGTGCTTTAAAATATTTTGAATCAGTAAACCTTATTAGATTAAAACGATTTTCGATGCTGGAATGTGCAACTCCACCGTCGTCCTTCACATTCTTGTCTATAAGCAAAAAAGACTTGTTGGGAAGAGCCATGTTTAAAATGGTAGAAATTAATGGCAAACCACTATATTGGAAAGCGTGCCCAAAATTTGCTCTCGCAAAAGCCAAGAAGAAACTAATTACGGTCCAATTTCTCAAGTAACGAATATTTCTTTTAATTCGTTCATTCAATTGTTCTACATCGGGGTTAAGGTCCTCCTCACCAACCAGTACCGAAAATGCATTAGAGTTTTTATCATACCAGGCCCCACAACTAATTAAAGTAGGATTAAATGCAATAGCATCCGAGAGTGCTTTTACATCATTTGTTTCTAAACCAAAAACAAAAGAATCACCCAGTTCCAAATCTTGCAGGCTATGATTGCCGTTAAGTACCTCAGCCAATCTCTTGATATCTTGAGAGCTAAAACTCTTTTGTTCTATTTTTAGGGCTATCAGTGTGACATTGGAAATGAGAGCATCTGTCAGCAATTTTAAATTATCATCTGTCATAATAATTTTTTTCAACGTCAATTTTCTTAGATTGCTGGTAGTACTTTTGAGCAATTTAGCCAATTCGACAGCCAAGTTAGATGCTATTTTTTTAAATCCATCCCCCTCTAAAAACAATTCTTCTATGCGGCTATTTTTTGCAATTTGATCCAATAATGCCTTGATTCCTGTTATGTTCATATCTACCACACTAAGCGTTAGAATTTTCAATTTTGTATTAGTTTTCAAAGCTGCAGCCAGCTTTAATCCTACCTCACTTGAGATAATACTATTCCAATCAATAGATAAGTTTGTCAGAGTTTGATTATTTGCAAGCTCTGAAGCCAAAACTTCCAAACCTGAATAATCCACAACATTATTTTCGTCGACATACTCATCCCAAGCAGCACGTTCACCCTTATGAATATCAAGACTTTCTATGTTACTATTACGTAGAGCTTTCGCCAATGATACTAAGCAAGCTTTATTGAGATAATTTACTTTTAACCTCTTTAAATTTGAATCGGTATTTAAACTTAAAGAAAATGCAGTAAAATTATCCCTTAGTTCAGATTCTAAGGGAAGGGAAATATTTAAATCCTCTAAGCTTCTACAGCTTGGCAATGCTCGATAGAATGCCAATTGGTCTTGTGCATACATCTCTATATCAACTTCTAGAACTCTAAGACTACTGTTGATTCCTAACGCTGCAATAAACGCTGTGGCAGAAGCATTACGCATAGTTACGGCAATTAATTGTAACATATATAAAACATTAGCTTTAAGTCCCTCAGCCAAATCATTTGTTGTGTCAGCATCCATAGCTACGTTACCTAAAAGGACACTAGTTAATGTAGGGCTTTTGTGGAGCAACTTATTCAAGCCATTTAAATCCAGATGGAATAATTGAGCATCACTAATTATTAATGAATGAAGACTGGTATTATCGGATAGTGCCTGCAAAAAAAGAGGAATTTGTTGGTCTGCAACGTCTAGCTTTTTTTTATTCGTTCCGTGAATTTCTAATGATTTGAGGCTGGTGTTTTTTTTCAAATTTTCTGTAATTGTTTTCAGTTCTTCTTCTGAAAATTTTCCGCTAATTGTGGCCTCTGTTTTGTTACTAGATAGGGATTTTATAACTTTCTTAAAGTTTTTACTTAAATTTGCACTCATATATCTTTATCTCCGGTTATTAATATGCAACCAACTCAGGGGCGTAATTCCACCTGTAAGTTCTAATCATTTTTTATTGAATGTGTTTAAGTTATACTACTTTTTTTAATGAAGATTGTAAAGAGATTTTCGAACATTTCTATTGTAATAGGTCGTTCACTTTTTATTGTTATATTGCCATGAGTAAAAGTGTGCTTAATAACTAATTTTCAGCATTATTTCAACTATATTGAATAATAAGTTTATTCGCTTTGACGGCTAATCCCAACGGGGTTAAGGAAGATTTTATGTTAGGTCTCATTCTATTACTGATTATTGCAGTTCTTATTATAGGAACGATACCTTCTTGGCCCTATAGCACTCGTTGGGGTTATCGACCCAGTGGTATTTTGGGTTTACTATTGATCTTATTAATAGTGCTGATATTAATAGGGTATATTCCCTTTATTGGGTTAGAGAAGCCAATCCTAGTATTTCCTAATAATGCGAATGTCGCTACTGAAGAGAAACATGCCAATGTAACGATTACTCCAGAAAAGAACACCAATATTCCAACCACCATTACAACTCCAGATACAAAGGCAATCATGCAGGGGGAGTCAAATGCAACCTCACGTTAGCTCATAAAACCCCCTTATCATAGTTGTGAAAAATTATTATAATGAAAATAAATTTAAATTTTCATATTATTATTAACAATAGACAAAAAAACATTCTCATATCTGCCATTGGGTCGTCATATTTAAATATAGTTTATGGCTTTTCTTTTGCTTTTCTAAACAGTACAATAATAAGGAAAAGTAGAAAAAATATTGTTGCAATAAAAAACAATACCTTGGCATAAAAAGTGATAGCGATTGCCACACCAGTAAAAGCGAGTATTCCCGCAACTACTGATAAAAGAAAAAATAAAATTGCCCATACTAGCATGCTCTGTCCTCCCTTGCTCTTATAAAAACAAGGCCAGCCGCAGTGGCTGACCTTGCTAATGACCTTAACATAAAAAAATTATTTTTTTTCATTTCTATTACAGTCTATCTATTTTTTCAGATTTTCTGCAACATCTCATACCATAATGGCCACCAAAGGCACTTGCAAGCGCTCCGAAGAAGAATAGCAGGAACGTTAGGAAAAGGGCTTTTCCAATGTTGCCAACCATTTTTTCATCATGCATAGTTGTTGTTTGTGGGTGTTGTGTTGGCTTATTATTGGCAGTATTAGCTGTAGTGTTCGTCATATTTTCCGCCATTTTCCCTGGTAACATGGCACTATATACGCTGGGGGCCATACCTGCGCCTGCGCTTGTTGCCGGAGAGATTATGTAATTGACGTTTAGTAATTGACCCATTTGTGCTGCTAATAGAGCGGAAATAACCAAAGCCAAACACCATGCAAGGAAACCAGATAACGCACCTGTACAATGATGACCGGGACAACAACAATGATTTAAAAAACCAGCTACTAACCCTGCTACATACATAATGATAATTCCACCAATGAGCATGGCGATAAACCCGCCAATCGCTACTGATGTAATATTATCAGCAGAAACAGTAAAAGCAGAAAGTCCTATCGCTGTTGCAAAGGCATATAATAAGAAACTAAGTCCAATAGCCACAAAGGCACCCGCAAAAATAGAAGCCCAGGAAATAGTACTACAACATCTATGTCCTAATTTCTCCTTTTCAATTATCACTTGGTTGTTGGTCATCTTAACCTCCTTTAAAGTCCTAAATAATGAATCACAACTTTCGGTAACAACACAAAATAAATCCTTTTGTAGACCCTACACATTTTGACTACAATTTAGCTTAGCAGCCTGGTTATAGTTGGTCAAATATTCAGTAAAATCTTATATGACCATAAATAAAAGATACTAGGTCCATAAAAAGTACTATATTAGAGTATAAGAGATACTGAATTGCATATTGAGTAGCAAATATCATCATGTAGGGATAAGTAAATTTGCACTTTTTTCTTGCACTTTTTTTAAGGAGAGTATCATGTTAGTATGGGTATTGATTTTTTTAATTATTGCTATTATTGCAGGTGTGCTAGGTTTTACAGGTATAGCAGTTGCTGCAGCAGAAATTGCAAAAGTCATCTTTTTTATTTTCTTTATACTATTTCTAGCTGCAGTGATTATGGCACTTATTCGCAGAGTCTAGATTCAAAGTATATTCTAAAGAATTAGATTTAGAATTAGAATTAATTTGCTCATTATTACTCTAGCCAGAATTATCAATAACTATTTTCAACAACCAAAAGGAGAAACAATATGAATAAAGATATTTTTAAAGGTAAGTGGAAAGAGATCAAAGGCAAATTAAAACAACAATGGGGTGATCTCACGGATGATGATATCACGTCAGTTGAAGGAAAATATGACGAGCTAGTTGGAAAGCTACAAAAGCGTTATGGCTATAAACGGGATGAAGCCGAAAAAAATGTCAATAAATTTTTAGATGAAAATGATTACAAATAGTAATAATAGTTATCATTTTGACTAAAAAATAAAGGATAAATAGGCTTGATATAGAAATGCTGGGTAAATACATATTTTGTGCTATTAATACAATGAGTATTTAATTTAAGGGATTTCACAATGCATTCAATGAAAGTATCAAGCCTCCTAATTTTAGTTGTTAGTCTTAATTGCTATGGTTCAGCATTTGCTACCGATAATGCTAGCAATAATCAAAACCAAGGAGCCAAAGCAGAACTCAAAACTCCTGAAGTCCAATTAAGTCCCCAAGCTGCGCTGCAACAATTAATGGAAGGGAACAAGAGGTTTGCAGAGGATAAAACCACTTGCCCAGAAAGAAATCAAATGAGGCGTTTAGCAACTGCAGCAAAACAAAAACCCTTTGCTGTCATATTAGGTTGCTCCGATTCTAGAATTCCTCCTGAAATTGCTTTTGATCAAGGAATAGGGGATGTATTTGTTGTTCGAGTGGCAGGCAACATCGTTTCTACAACTGAGCTTGATAGCATTGAATATTCAGCTATATATAATAACTCATCCATCATTATGGTTTTGGGTCATGAAAATTGTGGCGCCATTCAAGCAGTCTTGGCTAAACAAACTCAGGATATTGAATCTATAGCAGAGCTAATAAAACCAGCCTTGAAGAATATTGATAAATCTAATTCCACATCAGCCACACAATTAGTAGATGCTATTAAAGCAAATGTGCAACATAGTGTTACTTTAATAAAACAATCAAGCCCGATTGCTAAACTTATGAAGGCAGGCAAAATTGATGTAGTAGGTGCCTATTATGATTTTAATACCGGCTTGGTAACTTTGCTACCGGTTAGCAATAATAGTTAATCTTAATGTGCATTATTAAATTGTAAATGCCAAAAAATATTAAACACACAATTTAATGGATCGCTTTCCATGTAAGCAAAATAAAAATCGTTGCTTGTTAGCTTCGCAAAATAATTTCTTCGCCTTTTAAATTTATCATTTTTTTTATTTTCATTAAGGGCTGTCAGCTTTAATATTCCATATGGATTTCAAACATTTTTTCTTCCTCCTGGCGGCAAATTATCAAATTAATGGATTCTTATCAAGCCCTATATTTATTAAGAAAAAGACAGCATGATTAAAGCGATAATATATATCTTCTGAATATTCTAGAGTTTTAATTCAAAAAAAAGTAGTATACAATGGGCAGTCTTTTAATTTGCTAAGAGATGTTTTCTCTTAGTATATTTTCCAATTTTGAAGTTCATGCAGCTCATTTGGGAGTCTTATTAATGTCCAGATATACACCTAAAAATGATCCAACAGAGATAGCCGTCATTGATGATAGAAACGTAGATAGTCAAAGAAAAATGGAAGAAAGCCCTGGGGGATTTCCAATTTTTCAAGAAAAAATAGAAAAAATTGCCATAGCGCTTGATCCCAAACGCTGCCGACCCTGGCAATTCCATAATAGAGATATGGCATGGCTAACGATTGAACGATGCAACGATTTAATCAGTTCCATTCAAAAACATGGGCAACATCAGCCGGCATTAGTACGGCCATTATTACAGGACCCAAATTTTGAATATGAGATTATATATGGTGTCAGAAGATGGTTTGCCTGTTCTACTATACCAAATCAAAAACTATGGGCCTATGTTGCAGAACTGGATGACAAAACCTGTACCATATTGATGCATACGGAAAATTCCAATTCTAAAGATATTACAGAATTTGAGAGAGCTTGTTCTTTTGCCCAACAACTTCAGTCAAAAATATTTAAAAACCAGACGGAAATGGCAGAAGCACTAGGAATTTCACAAGGAAATATTTCAAAAATGATAAGCGCTTCGGAAATTTTTGATTATGATTGGGTACAAAAATTATTCAATAACAAGCTAGATATTCCGATTAAATATGCTTATTTACTGTCAGTCTATTTGAAAAAAGCAGATTTACTTGCCTTAATTATGAATGAAGCAGATTCCATCTTAAATGAAAAAGAAATAACTGGAACGATGCCTTCAGCTTCTAAGACATTAAAAAGATTGATAAATATTGTTAAATCAAATCCTGTTGATCCTTTAGAAGCTATTGTATTAACACGAAACAATAAGCCAATTGTTTCGTGTAAACGTGACAAATTTGGAAAAGTGCATATCGTCATCGAGCAAGATGCCAAGCGTTTTAGCCCTACAGAGATCCGAGATGCCTGTTTTGCAGCTATCAATCAATTTGTTTTTACAAATTATTCTCCGGAGAATAATTTATAAAACTATTTTATTAATGAGCATTCAATAATAGTTCAAATGTTTGTTAGTTTTCTGCTATATTATTCCTTAGTTTAGTAAAATGAGTCACAATACTTTAGCTTTTAATTATTCACAACCTTAGGCAACTGATCATTCCGCGGTTGTATTGAATTATTAATAATTACCACACTGCCATTTTTTAGCTTATGTTGCCCTGCGGTAACAACCACATCACCTTCTTTTAGGCCGGATAATACGGCGATTTGATCCCCTCTAGACAAACCTACTGTAACGAACGATTGCTTGACAGCTAAAATTGGTTTACCGTTTTTATCCTTTCCCTTTTGGTTAATAAGATAGATAAGCTCCCCATAAGGATTAAAACTAATGGCGGACTGAGGCAAGGTTAAATGTTGCTGAGCTGCGCCAATGTTTACTTCAACTTGAGCAAACATACCCGGTAATAATTTATTTTCGGGATTACTAATCGTTGCTTCTACTTGCACATTACGTGTCAGCGGATCCGCTTTGGGATCGAGGGTGGTGATTTTTCCCGTAACAATACTCTCTGGAATTGCATCTGAAGTAATAGTCACTATTTGATCAACCGCTATTTTATTAATGATCTGTTGTGGAACATAAAAATCAAAATAAATAGGATCAAATGTTTGCAAGGTCACCACTTTATCTCCGGGATTAACGTATTGTCCTAAATATACTGCTGAAATTCCAAGACGACCGCTAAAAGGTGCTTTAATAGTTTTTTTGGCCAGCATGGCAGCTTGTTGTTCAACTTGAGCCACTTTATTTTTTAGATCCGCCTCGGAAGTATCTAAAGTTTCTTTGCTAATTGCCTTTATTTCATATTGCAGTTTATCGCGCTCATAGGTGATTTTAGCCAGTGCTGCTAGCGCTTCTAAGGAATGCAGTAAGGCAAGATCAGCATCCGAATTTAATTGCACGAGAACATCACCTGCATTTACTTTTGCACCCGGAGTGAACTCAATATGTCGAACCATGCCTGCGATTTCTGTAGTAACATCGATACCTTGAATGGTTCGTAAACTCCCGGATGCTTTAAACTTGGGTTGCCAACTTTGGTTTTCTGCTCGTATAGATGATACAGCAATTGGGGGTTCAGCACTGCTTTTCAAAAATTTATTTATCATCGCATTTTTTATAGTAATATACGCAAAAATGCAACCAAAAAATAATCCAACCAAAATTAGCATAATAACCATAGGACGAGATGAATGTATTTTAGCCAACAACTCTTTACCCTTGATTTCTTTAAAATATTGAGTTGCTGCATCTGGCAACTGATTTTTAAAAAAATGTTTCAAAGACATTTTTATTATCAAATACAACGCTTGGATATTCTTCTGGATTTTGTTTTTGAAATAGTATATTTTAATTTTTAATTTTATTATTAAATTCTCAAGATAGTTTTTAATTTTATTCACAACATTTATTTTCATCATTCCACCATCCACCCCCTAGGGCTTGAAATAAGGCTGCGGTATCTGAAAAGCGTGCTGCTTGTGCCTGTATTCTACTAAGAACCGCCCTTTGATATTGTTGTTCTGCATTGAGTAGATTTAGATAATTGACTCCTCCTAATTTAAATTGCCCTTGAACGATTTGAAGTGCTTCTTTTGAGGTTTTTTCTGCTGCGGCTTGTGTTTTTAGAGCATTTGCATCTATTTCTATGGCACGTAAAGCATTTGCTACATCTTTAAAGCTTTGTAGAACCGTTTGTCGATATTGTGCAGCTGCAACATCAAAAGCCGCTAGTGTGGCGCGACGTGTAGCATAAAGTGAACCCCCATTAAAAATGGGTTGTAATACTTGCCCCGCATAACTCCACACATTTGATAAGTTTTTAAAAAGATCTTGAACCGTATTTGCCGTGGTTCCATAACTGCCTGTCAATGAAAACTGAGGATAAAGATTGGCTGTTGCTACACCAATCTGAGCACAGGCCTGGTGTAGCAATGCTTCAGAAGCGCGGATATCTGGACGTTGACGCAGTAACTCGGTAGGTAGACTTAAGGGTAATACTTCCGGTAAAAATAATTTATTTAGGTGAAATGTAGGGATACAATGATCACTTGGAACGAACCCCGCTAATGTTGCCAAATTATGACGAGTAATAGAAAGGTTTTTTTCAAGAGGCGGTAAAGTTGCCCGGACTTGTTCGAGCTGCGTTTTTTGCGCAAGCACATCCGATAAAGACGCTCCACCTAATCCAAGTTGCTTATTTACTATCTCATATTGTTTTTCATTAATGAGTATTAATGCCCGCGTGGCTTGAATTTGTTCTCGTAAAGAAGCTTCTAGGATAGCTGTCGTCACAATATTGGATGCCAAAGTCAGATAAGAGGCCTCGACTAAAAAAACTTTATTCTCTACAAGAGCAGCAAGTGATTCTATTTGTCTTCTTGCGCCACCAAAAATATCTAAGTTATAACTAATATTCAAGGTTGCAGAATATAAATTAAATGTAAAAGAGGGTTGATCTATCTCACCAATGGTTGCTCCACTAAAACGTTGTTTTCCTCCATAGGCTTGGCCAGTAACATTGGGTATCATAGCTGATACACCATAGGCAATCATGTTTTCCTCTGCTTGATTTAAGGCAGCAAGTGCTGCCTCTACATTAGGGCTATTGGCTAATCCCTTAGCAACCAATTCTGATAATTCTTTAGAACGAAATAAGGTCCACCAGTCTTTTGGAATTTTTTTACATAGAACAAAATATTGGGCTTTACCATCTTTGATAGGTGCCGAGGTGGTTTTGCAGGGCAAGGGTTTCTCTGTATAAGTTTCATTACAGGGGGGAAGAGGTTCCTGAAAATCAGGACCCACCATCCAGCAACTGCTTAAACATAAACAGGAGATAACAACAAAGCTAATAAGTGCCATCTTTTTTTTATGGACAGACAAAATACTAATTTTAGAGCAGGCTTTAAAATTAGTCACAGGACCATTTCCGGTATACATTATAGGTCGAATCCTTTCGAAATTTCGTCATCCATGATATTTAATTAAAGTTATAGTTAGCTAGTTTGTAAATATAATATTAGGATAATCTGACAGAATAACTGTTGTTGGCTGTAGAAAACTACACCCAACAACACAGGGCTTAATTTTTATTAGGAGTGAATTGGCTTCCAGCTGTTCCAGCTACTGCTGTCGCAGCTACTGTAGAAACGCGCGTTAACCTATGACGCATATGCACATAGTATGTCACCAAAATCCCATACCCTTGAGGCCAAGTTCTTAATAGTGTTCTGAATTCTGCTAAGGTTAATTATGCTTAATTTGCATCATAATATTTTTTATGCTATAAATGCATTGTATGGGTTAAGCCTTTAGTTTCATCTTAAACCTTTAGGAAGTTAAAAAATGAATATACAAGAGAAAATGATTATTGAACATTTAAAAAAAGCACGGTCTCAGCTAAAATTATCAGGAGATGAAGTCGCCAGAAAAATAGGTAAATCGGATAATTCCTTCATATCACGATTAGAGAACGGAAAACAAAAGTTAAGCATTGAAATTATAAATGAATTATGCAGTGTCTACCAGCTGAATCCTATGGGATTATTTAGCTCGGCTATAACACAAATATCAAATAGTAACCATAGGAAAGGTTTTCTTGATAACCTTGAGTATCGGAGCGAAGCTGGTGAGTTAACCGAGGTTATAAAGAAAGAAATTAAAAATATTCTTCCTATTTTGAGAAAAATTGGGAAAGTCATGAAACGTCTCAATGAATCTTCATTAACACTTGCAGATTTTTTCTGCCAAACAGCAGAATTGCTTAATCCTTCTTCAATACATGAAGCAGGAAAATTAGGAAAAAAAGTTGCTATTGAACTTAGGAAACATCTAAATCTTGGTCTTGCTCCCATAACAGATATTCAAAACCTAGTTTGGCATTTTATTAGGGTTCCTATTTGCAGCTTGGCCCTTGGAGAAAAATGTTGGGGCATCTATAATAGAGATGCGGTGGGGAATCCTTTAATCATTTACTCTTCATCTCACAATACAAAGCAACGAAACATTTTTACTATAGCTCATGAACTTGGGCACCACTTCTTTTTCCCTGAGGAGTCTTCTATAGACATAAGTAATGACAATAGCAGCATAAAAGAAAAACTATCCGACTCTTTTGCGCAAGAGCTACTTGTACCCATTGATTCCTTATTTCAATATATCCAAGAGGAGGGCTTATTGTTAATAGACTTACAACAAAAACATCTTATTCCTTTATGCCAATATTTTAAAGTCAGTTACTCAATGATATTATTTGTTTTATATGATAATAAACTTATTGGCAAAGAAAAATATGATGAATTAAAAGTGCATGATTCCAATCTGTTAAAATCATTTGGATATGCTCCAGAAAAATATATGGCTGATTCCACAAATCTGAATTCCTTATTAGAAAACTTAATCGCAAAGGGCATTAGGACAGGGAAATTGAATTATCTCTTTGCTTCAGAAATGTTAGACATTACCCAACAAGAAGTTAAGGCAATAATTTAATGGAAATTATTGTTGCCGATGCAAATATATTTGTATACTACTATCTATGTAACTTGCTCGCAAGATTTCTTTCAAATCAGAAATATCAAATAAAGATCGCCAACGCAGTATTCCTTGAAATAACAGATAATGCCAGAAGGATTTCAAGAGAATATCCAAGACTACGAAAAGTAATTCTAGACTCTATCAATAATCATGCATCGTCTACAACCTTGGAACATGTTATTACTAATCAGCGCATTAACAACATTTTTGCAATGCAAGTATTCTATGAATTACAGGATAGTGGAGAATTAGATTTAGGAGAAATCGAATCAATTCCTTTGTCGATAGAATTAAATGCTAGATTTTTATCTAATGACATTGATGCGATAGATGCTGCAATACAATTAAACCGGACTTGGGAATCACTTTCCTGCACTTTAACAGAGAACTTTTGAAAAATAATATTATTAGTCAAAAAGAGTTAGCCGCAGTTGAACAGCTAATGAGTAATTATTAATTAAACATGAAAAGTATAAACCATATAAATAATTTAACATAATATACATTATGCGAAATTTGTTTGATGAATTTGACGTCAGAAGCCAACTCCTCAACTACCACTGCAGGAGCTTTAATTTTTGGTCTAGGAAGATATTCAAACAATACATGAGATTTTATTTCTTAGAGGAAAAATCTCAAATTGATCCTTATCAGCTCGAAAAAAAAATTATTTCTCCAATATTTTCTTCATCTATATTGGTATTTCGAGTTGTAAGTTGATTTCAAACAAATTTCATAGAACTACACTACTTCATGGCCATGAGGTAGTGTACGAATAATTTTTAAAAGTTGAAAACCAATATCGAGTACTCTTAAAATATCGTTTGATTCAACAACGTTTAAATGACGACGATGGATTATTTTGTCGCGTAAATAAAAAAATATGTTGATTGATTCCCACTCACGGCCTTTTGCGATATAGTATGGTCTAATTATCCACCTTAGGAAAAGGAAATACTATGAAATTGGATTGGAATATTAGAGATCAATTGACTAGATTTTTGAAAGAAATAACCCAAAAGGCTCTATCGCCACAGTTAACAGCCGTTAAAGAGGTCGTTGAAACGATTCTAGCAGAACAAGATGTCTCTATTCAAAAGGCCATACGAGAATTGGAAAGTGCTGCAAACAAAGTGGTTACAAAAGATAATGTGGAACTACCTGGGAATGTGGAGGCCATCTGGTTGCTTGGGCGATGCTATGATGAAGGTATTGGAGTTACGAAAGATGGAAAGCGAGCATTTGAGCTTTATCAACTGGCTGCTAAGCAGGGTTATGCGAAGGCACAAGTCATTCTTGGGGTTTGCTATGCAAATGGTACAGGAGTTAATAAAGATATTAAGAATGCAATTGGTTTATATCAGTTAGCATCTAGTCAAGGAAATGCGGATGCTCAGGTTAATCTAGGTGTTTGTTTTTATCTAGGTAATGGAATTTCCAAAGATTTGAATAAAGCCGAAGAGCTATTTCGGGCCTCTGCTATACAAGGCAATGCTGAAGCTCTATGTGCTCTTTATAATCTAGGACTATGTTATGATATAGGTTTGGGAGTTCCGCAAGATTGTAAGAAAGCATTTGAACTGTGGAAAATAGGAGCCGATCAAGGTTATACTTTAGCTCAGTGTAACTTAGCTATTAATTATAAACATGGTCGAGGGGTACCTAAGGACCAACAAGAAACCATTCGGCTTTTGCAAATGGCAGCTAATAGTAAACATCCAGAAGCACAGTTTAACCTTGCAGTTTGTTATCGAGATGGCGTAGGGGTTAATAAAGATTTAAAAAAAGCCTTTGAACTATTTAAGCTTGCAGCGGAGAAAGAACATCTTGATGCACAATACAATCTCGGTGTTGCATACAAAGAGGGGGAAGGAACAGATAGAAATCTTGGTGAGGCAATAAAGCTTTATAAAGCAGCTGCCAATAAAGGATACGCTTATGCACAAAATGCTTTGGGAGGCTTATATGCACATGATTTAGGAGTTCCTAAAGATGAAAAAGAAGCTGTAAGACTGTACCAGTTAGCTGCTAATCAAGGTGATGCTGAAGCTCAAGCTAACCTGGGATACTGCTATGAGCATGGTAAAGGTGTCAAGAAAGATTTAAAAAAGGCAATGGGGCTATATCAATTGTCTTCAGAGCAAGGAGTTGGATTTGCCCTCTTTAATCTTGCTGCTTGTTATGACAGAGGAGACGTTGTCCCTAGAAATATATTAAAAGCGGCAAGATTGTATGATGAATCTGCTCGAAAGGGGGATAGAGATGCAAGAAAAGTTCTTGATGAGATTATAGAAAATTATATTATTAGTATTAATCAACTTGAAGCAGATGAGCAACACATTCTTGGTGTTTTATTTTACGAAGGTATAGGAATCGAAAAAAATATACAACAGGCTTTTCAGCTTTTTCAATTTGCAGCTGTTCAAGGACATCCTGAAGCACAATTCATGCTCGGAATATGTTATGAAAATGGTTTTGGAGTTGAAAAGGACATCAAGGAAGCGGTGGAGTGTTATAGAATTTCAGCTGGTTATGGTTTTCCTAATGCTCAATATAACTTAGCAGTATGCTATGAAGAGGGTACAGGAATTGAGAAAAATGCTGAAAGGGCTTTTGAACTCTATAAAATGGCTGCTGAAGGTGGTCATGCTGATGCTCAATATAATTTGTCTGTATGCTATGAAAATGGTATTGTCACTGGTGACTCAGTAAACAGTCAGGGAACAGCTGAGATTGGGTTTGGTAAAGATATCAAGCAAGCCATGGAATTGTATCGAATGTCTGTGAAAGATCAATATGGTTTTAGGCTGTATAAAGATATAATGCCTGAGCTTTTTGAAGTTACCACCACGCAAGAACAGTTAAAAACCCAACAAAATTTAGGAGCTTCTTTTGGAACGCATCTTGAAATTCCTAAAGATATCCAGAGAAATTCAGATTTTTATAGAGCTGCTTCTAAAAAAGGCAATCCTGATGAACAACATTATCTCGCTTTATATTATGAGCATGCCGAAGGGGTAGAACGCAGCCTTTTTAAAGCTTGGCAATGTTTAGCAAAATCCGTTCAAAGAGGAAATATAAAGTCTAAAAAAAGACTGGACGCATTAGCCCCTATTGCACCTCTTCAAAAGAAAATATTATGGTCTTTTAACACCCACTACCTCCAGACTTCAATTGAAACTTCTATCATAATTTCAGACTATGCGTTTGAAGAGGAGCCTCGAAAGCGACCAACAGAAAAATGAACTGGACATGAAAAAAAATTAGAAGAATCAAGTTCAGTTCAAGGAATTCGTCGAGTAACCCCGGCTGGGGACTGTAAACTTTAGTGTGTAAATGACAGTGGCCTTTTCAGGTATATTAAATATCTGACTTAAAGGAGTTAGGCTATGTCCACAACTGTAAACACTATTGACCCAAAATTGATAGACGAGTTAATTAAGAATTCTATCCGTCAAAAGCAACAATATAATTTAAAATTGACCTCGGAACATGCCCTGCAGAAAAACTTCTTTTAAAGCTCCTATTCAATTTTTTTACTTTGTTTGCTGTTTTAATATATTTTGTAAGTCCTTCATCATAAGGTCTCCATAATACATCAAATTTACATTTCATCTACTTTTTGCCAAAGTAAACTTAATTTTTCCATATCCGAATGCCTCTCACTATCAAAACTATGCACATAACGTCGAGTTGTCTCTTCATTTTCATGTCTATGATTAGCCTTAATATGCTTAAATTTAATACCCACCCTATCCTGCATTGTCGCAGACAAATGCCTTAGCCAGGGTGGTGAAAACCGTTTCAATTTTGCAACCTTCTCTTGCTGGCCAACAAATTTCTCAGACGTCTTTATTGCCAAATCTTTTAATTCGATTCATCTGCCTTGCTGTAATAGGTTTACCATTGCGCGTAGATTGAATCATAGGTCCGGTTTCATGAGCCTCAGGTAATTCTGGCAGTCCATTCAAAAAATGCTGCCTGTATCTTATGATTGTCTGTAAAAGTTCTCCATTGACTGGAATTTTAGCCTCCTTATCCCCTTTCCCTCTTACAAAAAACCACCAAGCTCCTTGTACCTTCCTAAAAGCTCCCCAGGTATGGGTTTCGAGCTCATGAATCCTCAAGCCTAAAAAATAAAGAATGGCAACCAAAAACTTCAGGCGTTCCTTATCTTTTCTTTCATTCGCCGTCTCTTCTGGCATTGCCTCCAAAGTCTCTAGCATCGCTTCCCATTCGTCTACTTCCAAAATCCTCTCCCAAACCTTTATTCTCTGCTCTTCCCCATTCCTTCCATTGCCCAATTTATTACGCATGAGCCCGAGAGGATTAAATGCAAGATAGCGAGCGTAAACTAAATAATTAATGAGTGAATTAATAATAACAATGGCGGTTTCTTTGGCAGCTTTACTTAAGGGACCTTCAAATGGCTTCCAATCAGCACTCCCCCTCAGGGCCTTTTTACCCCTGGGAGAGCACCATCGTTCAACTGGCTGCGGATTATCTAAAAAATTAAAATATGCTTCAAAATCATTTCTATCTAAACTGGAAAATAGCTTACCATACTGGCAAACACACCAAAGCAAAAGCCGTTCTGTTTCTTTTTGATAACTTCGATAAGTAGTCGCCTTATGTCTATATTCGTTAAGCCAACATAGTATAGCCTCGTAATCATTTGAGGCTCTAATTTGACACTGTTCAAATGGCGCACGATTAGTCCCTTTTGTCCCGTCCAGTTCAGGGTGATTTATTTTATCTGGCAATTGAGCCAAACTGGGTAGGCCAGGTATGAAGTGCTAAAGTATCCATTATGTTTCTTTAACTCTCCCTTTCCCTATCTTAGGGTATTGTTCAATTTGTCTTAATCTTTCTTCTAAGCGACCAATCATCTCTTGTTCCCGTCGCAAGGTTTCTTCTAATGTGTTTTTATCTTGTTTATGCAGCTCAACCCACTGTTTACTTTCTATCAGTAAGGTCTCAGTTGAGGATAGAGTCTTTTCAGAAGTTAATAATTTTTCAGTCAATATCTTTAAGTCCTCACGAGCATTCTGTAGTTCGATATCCCGACTCTTCAATTGCTCTTTAAGTTCAATTATGAAGTGTTGGGATTGTTGCTCCACTCCTTCCATTTTTTTAATGGCACTTTCTTTACGAGCATTTTCAACTTTAAGAGCATCTCCTTTGACTAGCCATTGATGACGATGCTCTTCCATCGTAGTACGAAGATCATTGATTTCTTTTTGGTGAATCAGATTGAGAGAGACGATTTGTTCTTTCAAGTAACTAATATTTTGTTCCTTACTTTGTGCCAATTCAAGTAGCTGTTTTTCTTTTTCAGCTTTAACCTCTTCATGACGATTAATCACCTCTTCTAATCGACCCACTGTGACTGCCAGCTCTTTTTGGGTTTGATTAAGGTTTGATTCTAAAGTCAAATTATAAGCCTTAGCATTACTTAAATTGCCTCTCATAATTTCCAATTCATGAAATGCTTGATTTCTTTCGAGTTCTAACTGGGCCTTAGCCTTATTTGCAGTTTCAATAGTTTCTCTGGCCTCTTCCTTGGCCCTATCAATCTCAGCCTCGGCCTCCTCTTTTAACTGCTGCCAAACCCGATTTACCGCTTCATTTACAGGGTCTGATAAATTGATAGTTGTATGTATTGTTGGCACTGCTTTGGCTCGCCGCCCTCGCCATTCATTAATATACTTTGATAAAGTAGAGTTACTGCCCCTATCACCTAAGGCGCGTCTTATTTTTTCAAGGGTAGGATTCTCCCCTTTCGCCATAAGCGTTTCGGCTTGTAATTCGATTTCTTCATAAGTAACACCGGTTCTTGCCATTTCATCTCCTAATTTCTCATCTGAACAAGTTAACTATATGTTTAGCCAGCTTTGTCAGAATAATTGTCACAGCTTGTCACAGTAATTGTCATAGCTTGTCACAGTAAAAACTCATAGAGTTAGTGGATCCCTTGTAATAATTTAGATAGCGTAAGATTACTACCCTCTATCACCCAAAACTTGTCTTATTTTTTCAAGGGTTGGGCTCTCCCCCCTTGCCACAAAAGTGTCAGCTTGCAATTCGACTGCCTCATAGGTGATACCAATTCTTCCCATAGTTTAACTCCTTAATTAATATTCTTACTTTGCCAGAATGGATCTAAATGCCAATCTTTTGAAAAACCCATTACTTCAAGTGGGATGCTATGATGTTTTTCCAGTAAATCTTTAAGTCTAACAGACCAATGATTCCCTTTAGATACCATATCCACTAAGATATGTATCATCGCTAGTTGAGGGTAAAGTACATGCCTTTTCATAAAAGGGAGCTTCGATGCAACAGGTAGGCTATGTGGAACGCAAGGCATAATATGAAAACTACGGTTCCAAAGCCTTAAATGATGTGCGCAAATATTTCTTAAGTAACTTAAACTTTGCATCCAAGATTGTAATATTTCATGTCGTAAATTAAAGCCTTTGGCTATGGCAGTTTTATCTGAACGATCAACTAAATATTCAAACATTGTCGACCACATTCCTAGAGATAGCCCTTCAGTCAACATCCAACTAGGTGGGTAAGGAGGATCATCATATTTATTGTAATAATGACTAAATATAGGACTTTTTCTTCCCTCATTTTTGTGGTTTTTATAGCCCGTTTCTTTCTCAATAGTATCGATTAATTTTTTGTAATGAAATGTAGGAATGAATAATTCCTGTTTTAAATACCAATGAGGATGATACTTCTCAGACATCCAATTTGATAATTGTGTTTTAAATGCTACTTCAATACGCTCAACGGCGTCCAGAATATGTAACCTTAATTCACGATCAAAAATATAAAGATCCAATATTTGCTCAAAAGTTGTGCCTGGCTTGAAAGACGGATCTGAGTTAATAGTATTTTCAAAATAGAAGTGGGCATAGCCAGATAAACGATAATAACCAATATAGGATAAATAATATTGAGCTAATAACTCATCCTGGATGATTAGTCCTCTTTTGCTCAAAAGATTTATCTGAGTCGAGATGGGGATTGCAGGTTTTATGAATTTTTCTTTAGACATAAAAAAAGACCCGCTCGGTTGCGCATCGTTGAGAGGCGTTGCGGGTCATGTTACTTATAAGTATCCGCTCTCTTGATCCATTTGTCAATAGTCTCTTAATTTTACAAATCTTACTCATACAAATCCTTAAAATATTATAAATATCAACAGATTAAATATATCCCACCATATGTTCACGCGAACTATAAACAATCATCTATCACTCTATAAGGTGTATTATCCCATAATTTTGTTAATGTGTCAACCATCTTGCTTGTGACCCGCACTATAAACACACTTAGGCTTTGGCAATTTTTTCAGCTCCTTTCAGATATTTCGCCCATGTAAGAGATTATACACAATATTACGTTGTATGTACAACGTTTTATTACATACGTTATATGTACCGAATGTCCAATAATACTCATAATCAGTCACAAAATCATAGGATGGAGAACAATGATTTTCATCCATGCACTATTGTTCAAGTTGATAATTTATTTAATCCAAAATCATTACCCAAGAGTATGCAAATTTTAGAATAATGCTTTCTTTTTGCTGAACTGCAGTTTCTAGTTGCAAAACTGAAGCGAAAGGATCATTAGGGAAACATTTCTTTACTTCCTCTCTAACATCCTCTGCTGCCCATTTTACCCCCAATAAGAATGAGATCTTCCCTTTTTTCAATTTGATAATATTCAATCAAAAGTTCGAATTGTAGAGGCAAAACATCTCTTCATTATGAAATTAATTTAACAATTCCCGATGTCTCTATTTAATTCTTTTTATTAATTGTTTGGGTTCGCTCTTTCGGCCAGGTTAGGCCGTTATTCCCTTGTTTGGAGAAAATGAAGATAAATTGTACAATTGAATATGAAAGATTTTATATTAAGCATTTGCTATGAATGAGTTTGGTTTTAAATTAAGTAAAAACTCACTTGTGGGTATGCATAAAATATCATTCATAAAAAGTCTTTCATTGCCACCGTAGACTAATATAGCCTGGCTTTCAGGATAATCTTTCTTAAATTCTTGAAGGGACCGTAAATCTTGGTGATGAATACTTTTTGATTTTTTTATTTCAATAGCATAAAAACCTATTTCACCATAGATGATAAAATCAACTTCTAAGCCTGCTTTTGTTTTCCAAAAAAATAATTCACCCTCTTTCGCTGAGTAATCTAACCAGGCGCGTAAATGTTGAGCTACCAACGTTTCTAGAGCATGTCCACCAATGGCTTCTGGATTATCTAATGGCCCAAGTGGACGTATTGATTGATATACGCCAACATCAAAAAAATAAAATTTAGGATGACTGCTTAAAATTCGTTTTGCTTTTTTTGTAAAAATGGGCAAAGTAAAACATAATAGTAAATCTTTTAAAATTTGGACATAACTCTCCACGGTTTTTGCGCTGATATGACAATCTCTAGCAATAGAACTATAGCTGATCTGGGCTGCCTGAGAAAAACTGACTATTTCCAAAAATCGGCTAAATTGCTCTACTTTACGAACTAAGCCTTCCATTTGTACTTCCTCTTTCATATAAAGTGCTATATATGTTTTTAAATCCCCTGCAGGATCTTGGGAATCTAATATAAGGGGTAGCATACCTAACTTTAAATTTTTTTCTAAAATAAACTGATCTGGTATTTCAGCTGCCATAAAGGGGTGAAGATGTTTCAATTGTGCACGGCCCGCTAAGAGATCAACACCTGCTCTTTTTAACTTTCGAGCACTGGATCCGGTTAGGATAAATTGCCAAGATTTATTTAATTCGATTAATTGATGAACTGAGCTAAGTAATTCAGGTATTTTTTGAACCTCATCTATTACAAATGTTTTTGTGTCTTGATGGGCGAGCACTCTTTCTTTTAATCGATCTGGGTTTGATAAATAGTCACGATATAAATTAGGCTCTAATAGATCAATAATAACGGCATCCGTGTAAGTACCCTTAATTAAGGTTGATTTTCCAGTGCCTCGAGGGCCAAATAAAAAGTAGCTTTTATTAGCTGGTTGGAAAAACCGAGTTACTATTCCCATAATTCCTTCCTTTTTGGAGTTAGTACTTCCAAAAAGAATACTTTATTTATTAATTAGGCGCAATGTCTGGATGTTTGACCAGTTGATAATCTGAGTTTGGGCACTCATGAAAAAATGTGCATATAAGAGATTACACACAATATTACGTTGTATGTACAACATTTAATTACATACGACTATATATAGGCTCTAATAGATCAATAATGACGACATCCGTGTAAGTACCCTTAATTAAGGTTGATTTTCCAGTGCCTCGAGGGCCAAACAGAAAGGGCGATTCTGGTGGCAAAGGCCAATTAAATAAAATTAGTATTGCTAACGTTCTAAAAATTAGCTATGCTAACGTTTATAACGTTAGGAATGACTAAATTGGAGGTCAAATGGATAATGGCCATATAAATCAACATCTTATAAATGGTGACATCGATAAAAATGACGTATTACCCCATCTTGATAATTTAAAATCAATGGATTTTATTTTTGAATCTGACTTTGGGCTTCCAAAATTACCTACAGAACCGGGAGTAATTTTGATACGTGGTCCTCGTCAATATGGAAAAAGCACATGGCTGGAACAACAAATTTTTTCCACCATTAAACAATTTGGTAAAGGCACAGCACTTTATCTAAATGGTGACGAAATAAAAGATAGCAAGGAACTCATGGAGGAAATAAGAGTACTGATCCAATTATTTACACCAAAATCCAATATAAAAAGATTATTTATTGACGAAATAACGGCAATTCAAGATTGGCAAAAAGGGATTAAACGATTAATTGATGCTGGAGAACTTAAAAACATATTGTTGATTACCACTGGCTCTAAGGCTTCTGATTTACGAAGAGGTTTTGAACGACTTCCTGGTAGAAAGGGAAAGCTTGCCCGAACTAATTATATTTTTACCCCTATTTCTTATCCTAATTTTAAAGATAAATGTGGTGACTTTTTTAAAACAGATACTTTGATGGCCTATATATTATCAGGGGGGTCCCCTATCGGAGCAAATACTCTAGCTACAACTGGAAGACTACCTGAATATCTCATTTCTGTCATTAGTGATTGGATCTTTGGCGAATTTTCAGCACAAGGTCGTTCACGTTCTCATGTGCTTGCCATTTTACAAAGTCTGTATCGTATGGCAGGAACACCGATTGGACAAGCAAAGTTAGCAAGAGAAAGCGGGTTATCTAATAATACAGTAGCTCAAGGATATATAGAGCTGTTTTCAGATTTAATGACAGTCATCCCCTCTTTCCCTTATGATATTGAAAGAAAAATTTCTATTTTTCGTAAGCCTTGTAAATATCATTTTACTAATTTATTAATGGCAATCTGTTGGCATCCCAAGAAACCCAGAACCATCGAAGAATTAAAACAAATGGGTTCTGATTTAGGGGCTATTTTTGAATGGACGGTTGCTCAAGAAATATGGCGTAGACTTTGTATTCAAGATCCTGAAGCCTTACCCGATCACTTAAATTTTTGGCAATCTAAAGAACATGAAATCGATTTTGTACTACCCAATCAAAGCACTTATATCGAAGTAAAATCAGGAAAATGTTTGCCCACTAATTTTATTTGGTTTTTAAAATGCTTCCATAAGGGAGCGCTTACTGTTATTAATCAAAACATCTTTGAAACTGAAAGGATCTTTGGGGTTTCGTTAGAGGAATTTTTATTAAATCAGGGATAATTTTGACTTTAAGGAAAAATGCATGCATGTAAAGTATGAAGAACCGTTCTTTGCTGGGTACGGCGGTACAGATATTTACATAACAAATGTTGTGCGAAATGACAGTGTAAACCCAAAGTAGTAATGTCTTGTTTTAGTAATTTAAAAATGTCATCTTTTGATGGCTAACTATTGTGGATAATTGAAAAAGGGTCTCTGACACTTACATTTAATACCATACAGCCCTATTTAAACTAGATAAGGGTTTTTTGCGTTGATAAATGCACCAGAGTAATAAACGTTCTGCTTCTTTTTGATAATTTCGATAGATAGTTGCCGTATTCTTGTATTCGTTCAGCCAGCAAAGAATTGCTTCGTAGTCATTCATGGCCTCAATCTGGCATTGGCCTTTAAGTTCTCTATTGGTTCCCTACTCCCCACTTAAGAACAAAGCTAAAACTCTTTCTGGAATCTGGTTTAATGTAGGTAAAAATTGACAATCAATACTCAGCATGAGTTAAATTTGCCTCGTCTTTAAATTTATCTTTTGTGGTTTGGAGCTGCAGAATTCTTTCTTCTAATTGACCTATTAATCTAATTTTATTTTGTAATCCTTTTTGTAACTCAAGCTGCAAGCCTTGGTTGGTCTTGAATTGAACCTGAATTTGCTTTATTTCGGTTTCAGAGATAATTAACTTATGCTCCAAATCTTGCTGGATATCATATTGGTTTTTCCTCTCTTGTTTTAATGATTCAATTTTAGATTCAAGAGTTTTGATAGATAATATTAATTCTTGGTTTTTTTGGGCATCAATCTCAATTTTGCTTTCTGCTTTAGTTAGTTTTACTTCAAGGTTCTTATTTACTATCTTGTGCGCATCATTTTCAACCATCCATTGATGTCGTTGTCTTTCATGGATATCTCTGAGGTTATCTATTTCTTTATGATGCTTATCTTCATTTTCTTTCAAGCGTTGATTTAAATCCTTCTTGGCTTCTATATGACTATTTTTAAACTCTTCCAAAAGCCTTGATGTTTCTTGTTCTAAGCTCTTTATGGAATCCTCTAGAGTCTTTGCACGTTGTTCAAAAGCAATTCTCAGTTGTTTTTCTTCAATAAAATCGGTTTGAATATTTTGAAAGTCTAGCTTAGATTGTCCATTTTCTATTGTAAGACTTTGATTTTTTTCGAACAAAGAAGCGAGTTCTGATTCGGCCTTTTCAAGTTTTCTCTGCAACTCTTTTACCTGTATCTCGGCATCAATTCGAATCTTTTCAATTTCTGTCTGAGCCTCAATTCGAATTTCATTTCGTACAGTCTCTATGGCACGCACAATGGGATCATTCAATGCAATTTGGTTCAGGTTCAGGGCAGGTTCATTGAAATTTTCATCAATAATCCCCCTAGCCTCTCGCCAATTTTTTCGATACTTATATATCTCGTTCGGACTCCCTTTACTGAACCCTAGTTCAAACAGTCTTTCTCGAATGGCATCACCTGTTACTTTATTGCCTAGAGCTCCTTCGGTAACCAGTTCATCACAAACTCGCCATATCTCTCTTTCACGACGAGTTTTGGGTGTTTTCATAATTCCACCCAAAATTGATCATTTCTCCAATCCAAAGCAAATCCCATACTTTTTATTTGGACATAAACTATGTATTATTTAATTGGAAAAGAAATTTTTTAATAAATACTTTAGAGACCAAGTTAATTCAACAAATCATTGATAGTATTAAAGGCATAAATGAAGCCGATGGACTCTTGAAGAGCCTAAGTGCCACTTTGAAATCACCAAAATTTATTATAATTCCACAACAACTAATAGCCATGAAAAAATTGCTAATTGAAAATATGAGACAATATAACGAAGATAAAACTTTGGCCTTAAAAAAGAAAGCCGAAACTCAAGATTCATTAGCAACTGCGGCGAAGGGATCTGCAGAGATGGCAAACCTATTAGGATCACAGAATACTGCGGCGATTTCAACTATGAAGATACCTGCTGCTTCACAGGCTCAGTCGAATCAACTAGACGCTCAAACTGCTTTTATGCCACTTCTAGCAGCACATCAAGCTAGTGACACCGCTGCTTCAAACCCAATCCCTTTAATAGTTGCTCAGAATGGTGGTGCTAATAGTAATAAGAAAGCACTAGGTTAAGGATTGGCATATCAATTGTATATTCAACCAGCTTTTATATAGTAACTGTCATAGCTTGTCACAGTAATTGTCACAGTAAAAACTCATAGAGTTAGTGGATCCCTTGTAACAATTTAGATGAGGCTAATGAAGTCAAAGAATGTAAAAATATTGGTATCTAATTAAGTTTTATGTCGATTTTCGAGCTCGCATCATTTATTTGTTGCTTATTATTTGAATCAACAATTAGAGAAGCCCAAGATGCAGATCGCGATCGTGTCAGTTTTGAAGATAATAATAGAGGATTATGCATCGATGAAGAATCTTCTTGCATTTTTGGATTATCACCACCGCTTTGTAAACGTAAACTGTCGTCTGGATGGGAGGCCGATTTGCCATTAAGTTTTCTTTTTATGCTTGCTGCTATGGCATTAGCATTGTCAGAAATTTGTTCTGGCGTTACTTCAGGTGTACAAGAACAACTATTACAATTACAGCAACTGGTGTTTTCCTGTCCAAGTAATTGCCTTCTAGTTTGAAACGCTGTTTGAATCATAAAACGTGAACGCCGAGGTTCTGATTTCATTTGTCGTTCTGCATTAATGCCTATATTTTCTAGCTTGGAAATAACTTCTAGTACAGCTAAAACTAGATTTTGAGTGGTTTGTTGATTCATATACCCCAAAAAGCTACCCATTTTTATATGACGAGATATCTCTTTACTGATGGGCACGACAACAGTTTTGCGATAAGAATCCTTTTCCTCATCTTCCATATAATCCTTAGCTTTCTTTTCTATATATAATTTAGCAATTGCAAAAGCTATTCCAATTCCACCCGCTACAGTGCCGACAATAATGGCCTTAATAATAGAATCATCAGAAGAAGAATTGCTTGGTTCTGGAGGATTAGTCGGATTAAATACAATAGTGGCAGCTTCAGAGTCAGTATTTAAAATACCATCATCGACAGAAACATCATAACTGGGTGCCTGATTGCTACCATCGTGAATAAATTGTACGATTCCATCTGTAATATTTTTTTGATAAAAAGAATTGATGGCCTCACCTGGATTACATATCATTTCAAAATGTCCACTCAGTATTTTGCTGATGACAAATAACAAAATCGAGCTTATGTTAGCATTATTTGGATTTATTGCATATAAGTTGGCTGCAGTAAATGTAAGTTGCTGGCCTTGATTGATTGTCAACTGATTTATTTCTAATACTGGGAAATAATGAAAAAAAATCGTAGCCGATGATGGATCAGATACCCAACCGCAACTATCCTGAGCCACCAAAACATAAGTGGGTTTTATACCAGATTTATCAGGGACAAATTGTACTTTGTTGTCATCGATTTCTGGTTGAGAGAATTGTGTTATAGATTTGCTTGGATCGTTTATGTAGTAGAATTGTCCGTGTTCGATCGAACTTACGGTATAACGAATATTGACCCGTAAATCTCCAGGGCTGGTGGCATTTAAATTCCAAGTAGTTAGGATCACTGGCTGGCCTGGAATAGCAGCTAATAAATTATTCGTAATATTAGGTATAATGGGATTAAAAGAAATTTCAGCGTCTTCAGGAGTTGAAGATAATGCAATACCGCCATCAACCACTGAAACTTGATAAGCAGGCACAGCACAGCTGCCATCTTGAAAGAAGCCTACTTGATTATTACTAATTTGTAATTCATTAAAACTGTTGATTACTCTTCCCGGTTGAGTAACCAGTTCAAAGTGGCCATGTTGAATTTGCGTAATACTAAACAAGGTTAGAACAGGGTTACTACTATATCTCGTCATTAAATTTGTATTATTCAGCCAAGATACGGATCCCTCAGTAATAATCAATTGATTATTAGATAATGAAGGATTGTCTCCAAAAACAAGATTTGAAACAATATTGGTCCCAGAACTCGTTCCTGATATAGTGCCAACCATAAGATCTGTTAATCCATCTCCATTCACATCTCCAACGGTATTAACACTCACTCCACTATATTCTGTAGAATATCCAATGAAAATGATTCCATTTTCCCCGTTCAAATTGGAGAGACTAAAGGGAGTAGCCCAAGCTCCAGGATACCCAAACACAACGTAACTGGCTCCTGTATTACCGCCATTGGCATTGTATTTTGGTGCACCGATGAAAAGATCATTAATTCCATCACTATTAATATCACCTGCCTGACTGACGGAAGTTCCCCCTCCAATTAGTTTTGCTCCATTGAAACCATTCAAGCTAGAAAGAAAAAATGGGGTCGACCAACTGCCTATATGACCAAATACAAGATAAGCGGTTCCGTCTGCGTTATTAGCGGAAAGAGACCCAATGACGAGATCATCCAACCCATCTCCATTGACATCCCCAGCTTTACTAACGGAAATACCACATTCGTCATTTGGATTTTCTCCAGTAAATATTACACCGTTAAGACCATTCAAACTGGAAAGTAAAAATGGAGTAGACCAAGTGCCTCTGTGCCCAAATACAAGAGAAGTAGTTCCAATATTATTATTAGCGTAAGGAGATCCAATCATAAGATCATCAATCCCGTCTCCATTGACATCCCCAGCTGAACTAACGGATAGGCCAGTGCCATCTCCCACTTTTCCTGCAATAAATTTGATGCCATTTAATCCATTCAAAGCTGAAAGGCTAAAGGGTGAGATCCAATTTCCAGTGTGTCCAAAGATGACATAAGCTGTTCCGCTAGCCCCAATGATAAAATCGTCTATCTCATCTCCATTGATATCGCCAGCCAAACTAACTGACAAACCACTGTCTTTGATATTTTCTTCACCTATAAATTTAACTCCATTGGTGCCATTTAAATTCGCAAGGCTAAAAGGAAATACCCAGTTGCCTGAATGTCCAAATATTAGATAGCTTGTACCAACTTGGTTTGCTCCAGGGGCCCCAATAATCAGATCATCAGTTCCATCTCCATTAATGTCACCCGCAAAACTAACTGAGTTACCACTTTGATCCCAAGCGTATTCGCCGTTAAAGATTAGACCATTTATACCATTTAAATTACTAAGTGAAAATGGTGTTATCCAATCACCAGAATGTCCAAATATGACACAAGTCAATCCAGGAACAGATCCAACTCCATTAGAAAAAATAGGATAACCTACCATGAAATCCGTGATACCATCATCGTTAATATCTCCAGCGGAACTGACGGCGGAGCTGATGGGAGAGTCGCCAGCTGTTGTTGGCAAAGTAAAACTAACACCTGTTAGTCCATTCAAAGTTGCAAAATTAATTGTTGCAGGAAACACACTCTTTTGTACTATTTTTACCTTTTCAGAGTTTAAGCGGAGGGGTTGTTTTACCGTTTTTTTAGAGATTTCATCTAGATATTTAGTTAATTTATCAATTTGTACCTGTCGTGTTTCCGCTAATTCAGCATATTTCTCGACTAAAGATTGGTTATCGGAACCGAAAAATGTTTGAACGCTGCTTTTTAAGCTGCCGTACAGTCGATTGTACCATCGAGTAGACTGTGTAGCCGGACGAGCAGTAACTTTATTAGCCTCTGATTGATATTTGTCTTGCTTTGCTTTTATGTAATGATATTCCGATCTGAGCCGTTTAATCTCTTTCTTTAAAACCCTAGTGAGGATAATATTATTTTTAGGACTGGGGTCTCTATTATAAAGCTCAATGGAAGAACTCAGTGTGCGATAAATACCATTATGTGCCAAGTTACCTGCTATAATGTCTGCGCGCTTATCTTCAAAACCCAAGGCACTGAAAACATCTTGGGCTATTGTTACTGCAGCTGTACTTTTCGTAACTAAGTTAGAACTAGACGATAGTTGTGTTGAGGTTTTAATTGGCATACAAATCCTTTTCGCTGCCCTTCGTTACTAATCAATACCTTCAATCTGCATAGATTACTTAGGTAAGTTTAGGAGACGTTGCATTATTTCAATTTTTATTGAAAAATTCAAGAGGATCTCATGCGCCATTTCATGACCAGATAACTAACGTAAATCTTAAGGATAAATGAACTGGACGTGAAGAAAAAATTAAAAGAATCAAGCTCAGCCAAGGTATATAGAATTGTCGTTAGATATAATGACAGTCATCCCCTCCTTTTACTCGATGATTATCGGGGAGGCCGGTACAGTAATGGTGGGGGTGGTGGAGATGGCTTAATAGGTTTAGAAGTGGTTTTCCCCTTCCCAGCAGCAGCGCCATCGGCAGCACCTGCAGCTGGCGATGGTGCTGGGGGTGGAGGCGGAGCTGCTGAATGCACTGACGACAGACTGGGTGTGAAAGCGCTCTTAGCGGGAGGGCTAGTTGGGGCGTGGGGAGCTTTAGCTGCTGACAAATTTAATGTAGCATCTTTCAAATTTGATGTAGCATCATTCAGACGTGCATTGAGACTTGGATTAAAAGAAGTTGGGTCTGTAGCTCCAGCCCCTGCAGCCAGGGCAGAGTGCGTTGTAGGCGTGGGGGTGTCTGTCTTCCCTGTAGTATTGAGTTTTTTTAAAGGTGATTCGGAAACGCTGTCAGCAGTAGTGCCACTGCCAAGTGAAGTATCTGAAGAGACAGCACTCCCCGTACCTGAACCAGACACAGGGTGAGGCATGGGATTAGGCATGGGAAGAGCCGCAGCCATGAAGGCGGATGCTTTCCGCTTAGACGGAATCGATGAACGAGGCGCCGCCCCGCCAGTCCCAGCGTCTCCACCAACCCTTACCCCTGTTAGAGGGGGAGGAGCATCCGTATTGTCGTCAGTTGAAAAGTCATCAATCGCAGCATCGTCATCGTCCATTTTTGCCGAAATGAGATTGCCAGCGCCACCTCCACCACCTCCACCACTAGCACCTGCTGTCCCTCTTGGAACAATTTTTGAAGGACCAGCATCAGTGGTTGTATCAATGTGCAGCGAAGCCTCATCCTTAGAAAGATGTGTATCAGCTTCTTCCAAAGCTGCTAGTAGTTCTTTTAAGCTCGATTCATCTAGCTCTTTTAACCTCAATTCATTGTAATCATTCAACGTACCTTCATCGGCAACAGAAGCGCCCCCAACGCCCGCAGCTCCCCCTGCGCCAGCAGCCGCCAAAGGAGCTACAGTAGCTAGAGGAATAGCCGAGGAAGCCTCATCTTTTATTAGAGCATTCAGCCAAGGGTATCTGTTCGTTACGGTGCTATCATCAGCAGCAGAGATACTCCCAACATTTTTGCCTCCTCCCGCACCAGCGCCTGCAGATGATCCCGTAGCAACAGCTGTTGGAGCTGCTTTAAATACTGCACCGATACTCGGGGCAACGGTTACCTCCGGAATGGTTAATGGAGATAAGGCACGTTGATCGACTTCAGGTAATGGGCGAGGAACAAAATCAGCAGCTGTTTTTATTATTCGTTCAATTTCCTTTATATGCTTTATTTGATCTGTAGAAACCTTCCACTTTTTTTCTAACATATATTGAATAAATTGATCTTTTATAGTGTCTTGATTTTCAAATTTTGGAAAAGCTCTGCAGATATTTCTCCAATGTCTTGCCGCGACATGTGCAAATATTATAGGATCATTATTTCGAGTTAACGATAAATAGACAGCTCTATTAATAAATTTTTTTTTACCTTTTAAGACCACTTTAGAGGCATCATTCTCTGTTTTCCTATCTATATCAGAGCCGAGGAGCTGATAATCCAACAGTGTTCCCATGGCTTTAATAATGGTATCTTCTGCGGATTTGCCAATCACTGCTTCTCTCAGTGTTTTCATAGCCTGGGCTACTTTTGTCCCACCCAAATCTGATGTACCCGAAACATCCTGCACTTTTCTATAAGTCGCAAAAGGAAGTTTATTTAAAAATTGAGCAGAAGCATTCGTAATTAAACCTAAAATAGCTAATTTGAACTCACGATACTTGCCATCTAAAAAAATTTTGCGTGACTTCTCTAATTCTTTCAATGAGGCGTTTCCAGCAGTTGAACCAGCTTGTTTTGAAACATCATCTGCAGCATAATCGTCTGCCTCTTTCAGGAAATCTGTCCAAAGATCGCGTGCCTTTGTTACAGTACTACTTAATTCCTGCTGCAAATTACAGAGTTCAAAATAGGGCATCATGTGGCCCCATATGGTAAAAAATTCTTTTGTTAAACCTTTGTTTCTTGCATTAACCGGAGTGTGTAGGATTTTCTCGGAAATGTCGTCTATTATTGCTTCTATATGCATAGCAGGAGAACCCGCCGATAAACGATCATACTTTGCCATGGTTGGAGTATCTTTATAAATATTTTTATAAATATTTTTTAGTTTTTCTACTAAGTTTTGAGATTTTATGAAATCCGAATAGAGTCTTACTTCTTGCTGAGATATCTCGCTTAACTTTGTAAAGACAGGAATTAGGTGCATCCTCCGAGTCTCAAAAGCAGACTTTATTTGAGTGTATAGCCCCTGAAGTAACAAAGCCCAAGCTGATGTATGATCATCTTGTCCGCCCGCTATGTTGGGTGGCCGGATGGCTATTAATTTATTTATTATTTCATCTGGTGTACTTCCCTTTACAATTTCAAAAATGGGTAAAAATACATAAGACATTGACTAACCTCTGAGTTAAAGTATATATTAAGTTTATTAAATAACTCTTAAACTTGCAAATGGATATACACATGGATATATACGTTGATGTACAAACCCATCTTTTTCTAAAACAAGTTAGTTATGATAAACTAAATATAAATGACTGAATGAATTAATGAATGATTGTTAGGACAAAAAGAGGAATCTGATAATGTCTACAACAAACGAAGAGATAAACAACTGGGCTAAAAAAAATCAACAGATGCAGTTATTGTATAGTATTGTTCATGCATCTCTGAAAGAAATGAATAAGACAAAAGATAAACAACTGAAAGAAAAAAGTATAATATTCGAAGATACCCTGATTTCATTGATACAATTTATTTCAGACAATGGTATTCCTGCGGAATCTTTAACGATGTATCTTATTATTATAATAAATAAGAGTTTATTGACTCAGGATGAAGCTGAATTAGCTAGTATAATAATTTCTAAGCTTCATAAAAATGTCGATAAAATGATTAACAGCATGATCATTCTCAGAGGACTTTGCCAGGAAGAAGATTTTAGAACTGCAATCTGTCATATACAAGCTGAATTTGCTTCAAATTTCATATCGAATACAGAATCACCCATATATCCTCTAGAACAACAATTGCAATTATGGCAGTTGCATTTGTCTAAAGGTGAAAGCGATCCTCAATTTACAAAAGCAAAGGCAGAGGTCCCTGAAATTCAATCACAAATGGATACCATCCATAAAAACATCCAAACGGCCCTTGCATTTTGCGAACAATATAAAGTAACAGCTAGGCAGTGAATTGCCAGGTTTTTTTAATTCGATTAATTGATGAACTGAGCCAAGTAATTCAGGTATTTTGAATCTCATCTATCACAAATGTTTTTGTGTCTTGAAGGGCAGCACTCTTTCTTTTAATCGATCTGTATTTGATAAATAGTCACGATATAAATTTGGCTCTAATAAATCAATGATGACAGCATCCGTGTAAGTACGCTTAATTAAGGTTGATTTTCCAGTACCGCGAGGGCCAAATAAAAAATAGCTTTATTAGCTGGCTAGAAAAACCGAGTTACTATTCCCATAATTCCTTCCTTTTTGGAGTTAGCACTTCCAAAAAAAATACTATATTTATTGGCTGGGCACATATCTGGATATTAAATCAGTTATTTAAAATAGTTAAAATACCCACTTAAATTTGTTTAAACACTTTTAATAAAGGATAGCCTATTTTCTTTAATTAACATTCTTTAATTAATAGTATTGCTTAATTAAAGCATTTAATTTAGATTAGTCCTTAATTAAGGAAAAGGCATAAACTTATTATTGAGAAATGATACAATCTACTAAGGAGAAATCATCATGTCTAAAAATTCTAATGAACTTGAAAAGGTTTTATTTGAATGCAAAAATCAATTAAGACTTTACGAAATTGAGTGTATAAAGAAAATCGATGCAGTACGTGAAAATTATAAGCAACTAAAATTAAGAGAAATTCAAAAAGAAGTAGAATCTAGGACAGCGGCTAGGGTAAACGCTGAGCCGGATATTTCAGCTCCAGCTCCGATTCCAGCTTCGATTCAATTTCCGGTTCAGGCTCGACTCTTTGACCCGATTCCGATTCCTGATCCAACTACAGCTACAGCATCTTTACTAGTACCAGCTTTGAAGAAATAGCTATATATATTCCGACGTAGCTTGAATTGCCCGATCCCTCTCCCCCATCCAACTATCGCAATATCGATAACGATAGGTAAGACTGCCTGGTTTCAGGTTAAGTTCTCTTAGACGATTGCCAATGGCCTCTCCAGTGATTTCACGTGGAGTTTTACCCATGGCCAGGAGGTCGTCACAAGTAGGTAAGTTTAGGGGACAAGACAAACCAACGATTCCACAATCTACAATGATGCGCACATAGATTTCGGGTATATCGCAATGAATCCATCCATGACTCTACGGCGCTAGGATGATAATTGAATATTTCACATATAAGTTTTTTATTTTACCTAAATCGAAGACTTCTGAACAAGTTGCCGAACCATTTAAATGCAGTTTTTATTAGTTAGGGTCCGTTAGATCTAAACGATACTTTCTAGGTGATTGCAGACGAGGGGATTGCAGATCAGAACCAGTATGTGCAGAAGAAATAACAGCATCCTCAATTTGCGTATTCTCGTTAGGTTTATATGTGAATATAACTTCTGAAAATCTGCTGTGAGGATGGCCATTTCCATTCATATGTATGGCTTTTGATTTTTCGGCGATTGTTTTATCAAAATTGGCTTTAATTATCTGTTCTGCCTTCATGGGTGCAATAAGTATATCAGCATTTTCTTTTGAATGTATATCTGATGCAAGGTTAACAACAGATTTTGGCGACGTATTTAAAGCCACTTCTTTTAACAATTTTTCTAAACCTTCTATTTTTGAGGTAATAAAATATATATTCGCTTCTAGTTTATTAATTTCAACGGTCAAATTTTCTATTTCTGTTTTTGCTTCTTCCAGATAGATGGGTCCGCTAGGTAAGATTCTTAAAATTTTCTTAGATATCGCAATACCACCATTTTTACCATTCCTCCTATCTATTGGAGGTAATTTAGGTTTACAAGTATTAGTTCGAGCTTGCTCTTGATTGGTTTTATGGTTAGCATCCATACTTTCTTCTTCTACTATAATTTTGGGATCCAATCTAGCTTCTGTTATTAACAGATTAAGATTTAATCTTTCATTTATTAATAACCCCATTTTATAAATATATCCAAGCTTCATTTTGTAAAGTTTGTCACATTCAACTTGAACAGCCATAGGGTATAATGCTTCAGAATAATATTCAGTTTCTGATTTCAATAGAATCATTTAATGTTTCTAATGCTATACTCATCATCTACTCCCATAATAATTATAATATTCAAAGGAAAGAGTTCTATTTTAGGCTCAAGGCTCTTTTCGTTATCTCTAATAAATATATTGGTTCAGGGTCTAAAAATCAAGGTCTAGTAAATAGGTATACCGCCAGGAGGGTTGGTATTAATGACCTTTACATTGTTCAGTATCTTGCCATCAAGTAAGGCGTCGACTTTATCTTACAATTGATCATTCATATACACAGTTTTTTAGATTAGGTGTAGGGTCCTAATTTAATCCACCATATAGATTATAAAACTAAGATGAACCAATATACCACAACGCCCCTAAAAAAGATATAGGCTTGGGTCATTTTGGGCCACTTATTTGGGTTTGGACCTACCTACTAATAGTCTAATAGTGATCAGAGTCAATCAATATCGAATTCTCTGATTAAACAAAGAAAAATGTCAATTAACCCTTAATATAGGCCAAAGAAAGGTGCAGCACAGCACACCATAAAATAAATACATTTTAAGTCTTTTATGACCCTTTAAGACAATACTTAATAGTGTTAAAGCAATGATGCTGGGGTAGGAAACTTCTAACAAGGGCGCTAATATTGCCGCTATCCCCCGAAAATCCATCAGTGAAATAATGAAAGAAAGTGTTGTAGTTCCTAAAAGAACCAGAATAAACCTATCTTTTTTGTAATTAAATAAACCACAGAGATAGTGTGCATAAATATTATTCAGAGCTACAGCAGTAGTAAGACATGAAAAAAGAACAATAATTCCAATGAGTGTTACTGCATTTTCTCCCATAATAGAAGAAGCTATCGTGGGTAAAAGAAGTTCAGGTGATACTCCATTGGTAATGGATTTGTAATGAGCGCCTAAAAAAACAAAGCCCAGATATATAAGTGCCAAAAGGCTAGATCCAATAATACTGGCTTTTAGCGCTGCCATCAATACTACCTTGTCGTTAGTGCTTTTCAGTTTTGCCTGAATTTGATTAAAAATGAGCGCTGAAAAAAAGAAAGCAGCAAACAAATCCATGGTTTGATAACCCGTTAAAAAACCATTTTTAAATGCCACGGGTCTTGTTAAATGGCTTTCTTCAAGTATCGGTGCATGATAGATACCAAGACCAATCAATAGGATTAATGAAATAAGTAAAAGCGGTGTCATCCACTTACCTAGGATTGTAATCATAAAATTTTCTTTTATACAGGCGGCAAAACAAACAATAGAAAAAAGTACACTAAAAATTCCCAATGGAAAGCCGGGAAAGATATATTCCAGTCCACCATGCGCAACTGTAATACAGCGTGGCACAACCCCAAAAGAGCCCAATAAGGATAGTGTGAAAAGTGGCAAAGCAATGCGAGCAATTGCCCCTGCTTCAGCGAAGAAATCATGATAACTTCCGCGATGCAGTTTAATGACAAAAAGCCCCAAGAAAGGGAGAATAATTCCAGAGAAAAATAAACCTAAGAAGCCTAGAAACCAATATCCTTCAGTGTACTGCCCAATTTCAAGTGGGAATACAAGATTCCCAGAGCCAAAAAACATGGAAAAAATGGCAAAGGCATAAACAAAAGTATGGGTATATTGTTTCAAAAGAATCTCCGAATTTGAATATAGCTTTCGTCTTGGGTGTATGCCCTTAGCCTTTGAAGAATCTCTCGACTAACAGTCGGAAGATTCTTCTCTAACGATAAGACTGCCTTTTTATTGGGTATACATGAACGCATCTCTGCTTAAGTGGAACTTAAACCTATATTCGCTCTTTTAACATTATTACCCGAATGAACTAACTTTTGGCTAGGATTTTTATCTGTATCGTTATTGTCGTCCGCTAAATCCAACAACGGGGGAACTATTACCGCCTTTGCTGCATTTAAAGGAAGCATCGATGGTGATATTCCTGGCGGAATAGAGGCTTTTCTTCGTGGTGAGACCCCACCTTGTTTATCAGATAAAAATTTATTAATAAATGAATTCCTCCTTGCTTGGTTGGGACTTGGGGTAGAAGTTGAACCTGACTGAGACATGTTCGCAGAGTTGGGACTTGTTGTGCTAATCGGACTAGGATATTGATTTTCTTGTTCCTTTCCTTTTTCATTACAAGCTTTGCTAGTTGCTTCTGAAGTTGTCGGCATAGTTGACCTCCCTAATTTCTTGTTAAATACCATCTTAAGGTGCGAGGTTAATCCATCCTCCCCTAGCCAAGTTCTTTAAAAGACTTTATAGAGTAATCTGAGTTTGAAATAAAAGGCAAGGAAAAATATGAGAAAATATAATTTTTTGTTATTTGACCATCTATTTGTTAATTAGACTACCCCCATTTTTTATAATTTATTTCTATATCTTTTTGATATATAAGCAAAAAATTTTTATTAGTAGAATAGAAGGTTGTTTTTTAGGTTATATATTCGAAGCAAAAATCGGCTGCTTGATATTCTTTTGGTTTTCAAAGAATACTGCAAATAAGGAAAGCATAGCCAAACCAGATAATACCAAGGGCACAACTTCAGGTGTCTGATACCCTGCCAATAATGCCGTTAATGCAGAAGGAAGATTACTCATAATCACGTAAACCAGATTATAGCAAAGCGCAATCCCAGTATAGCGTATGGCAGGCGGAAACAGATTCACAAGCATTGGAAAATAGCAGGCCGAAAAAATGGCAATATATAATTGGTGAATAATCATAAAGAGGATAAGAAAATAAATCGATTGAGATGACAATATCATAAATAAGGGAATAGACAATGATGCATAACTGAGCGTTACCCATTTTAATAAGGTTTGCTTGGAGAATCGATCCGATAATATTCCCATAAAAGGAAAAATGAGGGCAGAAAAAATTAAACTGAGAGTGATAGCGAAATAAATATCCATTTCTTGAAAATGATAGTACTGATGAATAAAATAGGGAAAATATAAATTAACCACCACCATCGCAGCTAAAAATGCCGTTAGTCCGCATCCAATAAGAACAGAAGTTCTCTTATGTAAAATAAGTTGCTTCAAAGGTTTATGCTGTATCTCTTGAACTTCCAAAGATTGAAATTCGGGTGTTTCCATCATGTTCTTTCGTGCTAAAAAAAGAATAATGCCCAACACACCCCCTATCAGAAAGGGAATCCGAAAACCCCAAGCCAAAATTTCATTTTCAGTAAAAAAACGAGTCATGATGAATAATATAAAACTAGCACTTAATGCACCGAGACTCACACTGGCAATCACAAAACTGGCGCGGTAACCTCTGCGCTTCAGGGGAGAAAATTCAGCCACAATGGTGGTTGCCCCGGGAAGTTCGCCACCAAATGAAAGACCTTGCAATAAACGACATATAATTAAAGCTATTGTAGAAAAAATCCCTGCATCTGAAAACCGAGGTAAAAAGCCAATAGTAAGGGTGCTCAAAGCCATTAAGAATGTTAGAGAAAGAAATATTGGCCTTCTTCCAAAACGATCACCCAGTATTCCAGATAGAACACCTCCAAAAGGTCTTGCAAGATACCCTAAGGCAAAGATTGAGAAAAATTGGAGCAGCGCGCTTAAATCATCAGTAATAGGAAAAAAAACTACCTTTAGATATTTAGCCAACATTCCATATACAACAAAATCGTAATATTCGATGGCAGACCCCAAGCTGGTCAGGAATGTCATGCGCCGTTCTTTTGAAAGGTCTGGTTGCATAAGTTCTCCAGAATTTCAGGGTTCAATTTTGAAGTTTGAGCTCTACTATACCCCATGATGATAAAATTGGCCAATACCGAGAAGAATCTCCAGACTATTAGTCGGGAGCTCTTCAAAGACAAAGGGTATATACAACAAAAAAAGGAACTTACAGCAATGAGTTTACTCTAATATTTTGAATAATAAATATTTACCATTTAAAGGGTGAATGAATTATGGCTAATAAAAAAATTGAAGATCAAAAGCAGAGGCTGGAAGCCTTACAAGAAATGCAAAATATAAGAGAGAAGGCATTACAAGCTGAGCTTGAAGCAGAAAAAATTGCTCTTGATATTGAATTATCTAAAATTAAGGCAGAAAAACAAAACTTGGAGCTCGCCAATAAATTACAATTAGAAATAGAAAAACATTTAGAAAATCTTAAAGAAGGGCTCAAAGAAGTTTGCGAGGAAGTGTCGACAAAGTTGAAGGAAATTTGCAAAGCAAATGGAGTGAACTATTTTCTTGGGTCTGGGTTTGAGTATAATAAAGCGGAAAATGATTATCATTGTAATGTGAAGTTTGAAGAAGAATCATTAACAAATCTTCATAAAGACACTGTGGCTGAAATAATAGCACTCAAAAAATTACAAGATGAACTTACAACAGCAATAGAAAATGATAAAATTAAGGCAACTTTTTCAATTGCTGCAAATGCAGTGAAAGAAACAATTAAAGAAACTGCTGCGCTTCCCGAAAATTCTTGGTGGAAAAGTGTATTCAATGAAATAATAAGAGCTATTAATTATGTGTCTCCAGGATTAATAAATACGATTAATGAGATATCGCCAGGGTTTAGTGAACAATATAAATCCGATACTTTCGAACTGGCAAGTAAGATAAATAAAAAGTTGCCTATTTTAAAATATTACCAAGCACATAAAGATGCTGATGACAAAAAGGCTAAGGCAGCAGCAGAATCCTTACGAAGCCCTCCAACCCCCCCGGTTTCACCGTCAGCAAACCATGATAAGTCAGAAGCTCCAAAGCCCCCTAGCCCCGCAACTTAGGTACGAACATACTATCGATACGAATAAGAATGCGAGTACGATTGTTTTACTGTTCGCGCTCGCTCAGCCGCCAGTCGTTCTTCTTCTATTCAACTCTATTTTTTAAATCAATTTTACTTGTGTCGTTACTATAGTTGCAGCTGCACTCATTTGCTCTCCCCACTTCTGTAAACTTGTTTAATCTCGTATTTTTCAATTTTTATTTAAATCTTCTATTAAGCCTTATAAACCTTAATTTATAAATCAAAATACCGCAGTCCTCTTGGAACGTCAATAGCTATTTTACCCATAGATATTGACTTATTACATACTTTAGCAATAATCAAACCCGTATTAAACCGCTTCTAAATCCTTGTTTTTGCGTTTTAAGTATGTTAAGGTAATTATCTTATATAAACTTACGATAAAATCTTATATTGTTTTATATACCCTATAAATGCCTACTAAACCGGCAAGGGGAAAAATAAAGACATTCAACTTATATCTTATTATAGAGGTGATACTATGGCAGCTAATCCAAATCGAATTTCACTCCGAAATCTATCTCCCGCACAACGTAATCTAGCTGAAGAAAACAGCATTAGAATGCAACGGGTCATTGAAGACTCTTTGAAAGTGAATGTAAATCCAAATGCGCAACAACAAAAACAAGAAGAACTTTTAGCTGACGTCGCAGCAAGACTTGCTTCATTAAAATCTGCTAAAGAACAAGCAGATAAAAACCGCAAAGAGGAAGAAGATTTAGCAAAAGCATTACGTGAAAGTGCTGAAGCTTCCAAAGCTGCCGAAGAAGCAGCCAAAGCTATAAAAGCAGCTCAACAAGGTGCCAAAGCTGTAAGAGCTCCTCAGCAAGATTCTGAATTATTATCTATTCTAAAAGCAAGCGAAGAAACTGCTAAAGCAGAAGAAATGGCCAGAGCAGCAAAAGCCTATCAACAAGATATGGATTTATCGAGTGTTCTTGCAGAAAGTGCAATCAATATTGATATTGGAAAAGGAAGTTCAAAGCAAGATCTTGATTTATTAAGAGCCATTAAAGAAAGAGAAGAAATCGCCAATGGTATCATTCCTGTCCAACAAGATGCTAATTTAGTAGGCGACCCTAAGGAAATAGAAGAACAGGCGAGAGCCATCGTTAATATAAAAAATAGTAATAATAATGATGACGACGAGAATTTAGAGGCACTGAGTGCATTAGCGTTAGCGGACAAAACTGCTGCTGCAGCACCTAACCTCGTAAATAGCGTAAATGCTGAAACTGGGCATAGATATCGGGACCCTTTTGTGATTCAAAGTATCGATTGGATGCAGTAGGAGCTACAAACCATTACCCGGCAAATCTTACCCCAGCTACACCTGCTATACCTTCTGGCATTATTTCAAAACAAATCCAGCAGCAACCCCTCCTCCCTGCAGCTGGAACTTGCCATCTTTATCCATTAGCCCAAAGACAAATCCAAGCCCCATCACCAGCAGCTGCAGCTAGCCCTATAGCTACAGCTGCACCTGAGGCGGCGGCAAACCCATCGACAAACTTATCGTCAGGTGCTTTGCTACAGCCTGATAGAAAAAGAACATCAGAAAAACGTAATATCCCTTTACTCAATCAATATAAAATGTCGCATGAACAAATAAAACAAAAACAAGCTCAAATAGAACAACAAAGAAGAGAAAAGCTAAAGCAAGATATATTAACAGCCAGAAAGGATGCTAAAGATTCGAAAAGCTCAAGAAGAAGCTACAAGAACTGCTTCCGTAGCTAATCGAAATAAGAAAATGGTCTTAAAGAATGGTGTGGTGACTTGGGAGTAGCCGAAAACATCCCTGATAGTTTTTTTAAAAGCTATCAGGGATGTAAATGTCATAGGAAGTTTAAATTAAGGCACATTATTCACTAGGCTTTATCATTTATTCTGAAAAAGTTCTGCTGCTAGTATCGCCCCATTATTTAATGCTGCACCCGCTGTCGCAGAAGCTGAATGAAGCAAATGTGCTGCTGATGCAGATGCAGCCCCTGCTGCCACCTGCATTCTGTTCCAAACTAAAAGCATTGTATTATTTTGTGATGAATCTTGCGGCATAAGATTTTCGATAACAGTCCATTCCTTATAATCTAGGGCATCTAAACGCATTCTTTCCTCAAGAGCCAATTTGAGATCTTCCATGCGTTTTTTCGCCAATTCTTGCCTTCTTTTTATTTCTTCTTCCTTTTGCTTCGCCTGTTCAATTTTTAGTTTGGCTTCTTCAATTTTCCTTTGCTTTGATATTTCCTCCTGAAGCTTTTCATCAACATTCTTTTGTATATTCAGCGACTCTTGCATATTTTTAGTTAAAACTTTCAATTTTTTTAAATAATCTTTTAGGATAAATGTATTTGCACTCATTTTCATCTCCAATTACTTCTTAATATCAGAAATGAAAGTATACTTTTGAATGAATCAATAAGCAGTTAGGCGCATACCCTAAGACGAATGTCTTATATAGTTTTCGCCTTGTATAGGGTGATAGTTAATAGGTTGCGGCGGATGGCTAATATGCTGTCGATAATTTGCATATTGATAATGGATTCCATTTGCTGTAATGGCTGGGATCTGATTTGAAGGTTCATTCATTTGTCTATGGGAAGAATGAGGAACATAGTAGTATTGATATTGTTGTCTCGCTCCATTTTGCTGCATATTTATTGTATGAGGATTAGCATGAGGATTAGGATAGGGATAATAACCTGATGTTGAATATGCGGGTGGATAATAAGCTTGCGACGCAACGGCGGGGGATGGAAAAGGAGCTGCATTTGGATCCAATTTTTTCTTCGTAAAGATTAATGTTTGATTCTGTTGATTTTGCTGCAATGCTTGTTGTGCAATGCCCTCTGCTTGTTGTTTCTGCGGCTGCTTCTGTTGTTCTAGTTGCTGTTTTTGCTCCTCTTTCTGTTGCTTTTGTTGAGAATACTGCGGTTCTACTAATGCAGTTTGGGTGGATTTATTCTGTTGCGGATAATTGATTAATTGATGTTTTTGAAGTTTTTTCAAACGCCGCTTGCCAGCCAACTGTGCACATGTTGCTTTTTCATTTATCAATTGTTCGCTTAACTTTTTTCTGTCTTGTTGGATTCGTTCTTTTTCATTCATATTATGATCGGCTCTTATGTTGGCGGCAGCTTCTCTTGCCTTTACGAGTTCTATTTCCTGTTTTAATTGATTGATTTCTTCCTTTTGTTTTCTATTAGCCTCTTTATATCGTACAATTTCGCCATTCATGGACGAAATTTTTTCTTGACAAAATTTAATTTCTATTGACAAAGATTCAAATTTGTTTTGAAGTTTTACCCTATCCTTTTGATTTTTCATTTCTTGTTCACGTAAAACCTGACTGTGATCGGTTGTCATATTTGCTAATTCCTGCGTCAACCTACGCTCAGAATCCGATTTATTTTTTAGCCGTAGATTTAATCTTTGAATATTTTTTTCTCTTGCTTCCTCTTTTCGTTTTATATTCGCCTGGTCTGTTTCTAATTCCTTGTTCTGTTTTTCTTCCAAAGCAATTCGGTTACTAAGTTCTGTGGCAATAGTTTCTAGCCGCATCTCAGAACTTCTAATCATATTCCTAAGTTGTTCAATCGTTTCCATGAGTTGAACAATTTCAGTTTGTTTATTATTTTGCTGAGTTTGCTCTAGCAAAAGCTTATTTTTCAAATCTTGAACTTCTAACCTCAGTTCGCGAATGATTTTTTCATGAACAGTTTCCTTTTCTGCGGCTAAATCCTTCGTTTGAGCTGTGGCTTGCACCCTTATAGGCGAAGCGGCATAAGGTGTAGATGGTAACAGTATTGAAGATATGGGTGGTAAGTTTCCCTCTAATTCCAATATATCTAAGGCATCTAAATCGCTAGACTCTACAGCAGTAGCAGCTGTTGTTGCAATAGCTACTACACTCCCCGTAGCAGCAGCGGGAACAGCTGCTGTCGTCATTTCTTTGTTATTGTTCATTGGTGGCCTTTTTATAGTAAAGGCTGGAAAGGGTTTTTCGGGTTGTGAATCTGCATTATCCCTATTTTTTTTCCGTAAATGATTCATTTTCATTGTGAACCTCAAGACTATTAATTTTAATAAAATAATGATAAGGATCTTGATATAGATCCTAATATAATTTCTTAAAAATCACCAAAGACGACTTTAGCATAAATTTATTACTTTGAAAATAAGATAACTACAATTATTGACTTAGAAATTTGACTATATATAAGTACAGTTATTTCATCGCAGATCCCACATCCAATTACAAATCCCATATTCAAAAGACAGCGACGCCCTATTTTTTAGTGCATAAAAACTCTATCATCGATCGCTTTTATTAACTCCGGTGACAGGGAGATATGCATGGCTGCTGCAGAACTCTCGACACTTTCTATTTTACTTGCACCAGGAATGGGTATAATTACTGGAGATTTGGCTAATAACCAGGCTAAAGCGATTTGATAAGGGTTAACATGACTATTTCTGGCAATTTTTGAAATAACGGGGTGATTTGCGGTTCTTAGCTTCCCCGATATTCCACCTAAAGGACTATAAGGAAAAAAAGCTAGACCTTCTTTATCACAATATTCAATGACACCATCTTCAAAAGGAATGAGATCATGTAAGCTACAATGATTTTGTATAGAAACAATTTCAACTAATTTTCTTGCTTGTTTAATTTCTTTAACAGATACATTCGAAAGCCCTATATGCTTAATTTTTCCTTCCTCCTTTAGCTTAGCCAATTCAGCAATGGAATCAGAAAATGGGACATTAGGATCAGGAGCATGAAGCTGATAAAGATCGATAGATTCGATATTTAAGGCTTTTAGACTGGCCTCACAAGCCTGCCTTAAATGTTTTGGGTCTGCGTTTGTTGTCCAGGCACCTTGAGGGCGTTCCATTCCACCCTTCGTTGCTACTATTATTCTATTTTTGCCTGGCCAGCTACGAATGGCTTTGGCAATAAGACGTTCACAATAACCGATATCATGCGCATCGAGACAATAGACATCTGCAGTATCCAGAAAATCAATCCCAGATTCAAAAGCAGCTTGCAATACTTTAATAGCAGAAGCTTCTGATGGACGACCTTGAATGGATAGGGGCATTGTTCCTAAGCCAATGGGATTAACCTCCAATCCCGAGTGACCTAGTTTTCTCTTTTTGATATTCATTTCATTTTTCATATCCATTTCCTTATTAAAATTAATTACTTACTCAAATGTTTAAGCTTAAAAGCAGGACTATTACCATTAGACACATAGCCAAATTTCTTTGCCTCTTCTAGAATACTAACTAAAAGTCTCGCACTGTTTTCTATTTCAATATCTTCCCCAATTCTAACTTGCAGAATGGTTTTGATTGAAATATAGGCTGAGATCACTGAGTCTTTTATCTGTTTATTAGTCATTATACACTCTACAGGAATACTATGAGCTATTTTAGTAATAGTTTCGTATTTTCCATAAGCTTCTTCGTATTTTTCTTTAGAAAAACATTTATCAGCTTCATCCAATTGTCTTATAATTTCTTTAAATGCAGCTTCAGTCACATTAGAATTTTCAGTCACTTTTTTTTGCCGCAACTGTTGATTTAATGCTGCATTATGACCATTTGCCTGGTCTGTCATCCATAACATACTAACATTAGACGGAGGCAGAACTGCTGCTCCAACCGGCATGCAGGTAGCTAAGTTTTTTTGTCTATCCTTTATGAACTCATTCAAACTATTGTCGACATCTTGTTTTGCTTGGCTCAACTTCTTAATCCTTTCACAATGACAAAAAATACAGTCATCTTTTTATTACAATAACATAATATAAGCCCCTCAATCGAGTGGGGCAGTCTTGCAAAAATAGAAAAGTAACCCAACAGAAATGCAAGACCTATTAGCAAAGAGTTATAAACAAATTTGACTGATAGCAAAAAAATAATTATATTTAAGAACAATAGCTTATATTCATCTGGCATAATTCAATAGGAAAGACCGAATGCGATTTTTAGGACTCAATCTTTTTTTCATAACGTTAGCAATTATTTCTGTTTTTCCTTTTGAGCCATCCAATACAGAAACTAAAATACCTACTTTAGAACCTTGCGAGCAACAGCTTTCAAAAGCAGGCTGCGAAAAAATTGGGCAAATGTTAATTGTGGGTTTTGGTGGGCTTAAACAAGATTCTAATGGGGAAATCCTTTGGGAAGATCCCAATGGGATTTTGTTTAAGGAAAATTCAAATATTGCGAAGATGATTAAGCAGTATCATATAGGAGGGGTTATCCTCTTTACCCGCGCTTTTCGTAAAAATAAAACTAAGGCATTTATAAGAGATCGTAACATACAAAATCCGGAACAAGTGAAAAAATTAAATACAGCCCTACAGCAATATTCTGAACGTGTTCGTAAAGAACAGCATCTACCTCCTCTTCCCTTATTGATAAGTATTGACCAAGAAGGCGGTACAGTAGATCGACTCCCATTTGAACTTGGGTTTCCTTTAAAAACGTTTATTCCTCAAGCATTAGGCGCTAATGAAGAAAGATTCTTAGATAATCCATCAGAAAAAATAAAGGCCCTTGCTCAAACAGAAGAATATGCTAATCAAATGGCAGACGAATTGATCAATAGCCAATTTAATTGTAATTATATTCCCTGCCTAGACATAAATATTAATCCTTTAAATTTTATTATCGGTGGTAGAGGTAGAAGTTTTTCTGCTAATCCTGTTATAGTGACTGATCAAGCACAGCAATTTATAAAAGCCTTCAATGCAAAAGGTATTATAACAGCACTTAAGCATTTTCCTGGACATGGTAGCAGTCAAGACGATACCCATATAGGGCTAGTCGATGTCACACAATCCTATCAAAAAGACAAGGAATTATTGCCCTATCAGCTTCTTATTAAAAATGGTTATCAGGATCTAATCATGACAACCCATGTTATCAATGGCCAAATTGATCAAACACAATGTAAAAAAGGCCCTATTGAAAACAGCAGCACTTGGTGTCCAGGAACACTATCCAGAGCGACATTGAAAGAATTGTTACGAGATAAATTGGGATTCAAAGGTGTGATTGTCTCCGATGATATGACAATGGGCGCCATCAGAAAAGAATATCCTTTAGATATTGCTTTTGAAAAAGCAATCAATGCAGGTGTCGATATGTTTATTATTTCTAATAATTATGAAGATAATACCACTCTTGTTATCAATACCATTGCTCAGTTAGTGAAAGAAGGCAAAGTGAGCGAGGCTGAGATTGATCGAGCTTATCACAATATTACAGAATTGAAAAAAAGACGGCTTCAATCACAAACGGCTTTGAACCTGGAAAACAAATGAAAAACAGATCTTCTACTAAAAGTAACCTTTACAGCCCCTTGCTTTCTCTACGCAATCTTATTACTTTACTTTTGGTTTTTTATTCATCGATTACTTTTGCAAAAAATGAACTGGAATTAGTGATCTCTGCACACGATATCGCAAAAAGATTGACAACCGTCGCAGCAGAAATCGATCGGGATTATCTCGGAGAAGAATTAACATTGGTTATGGTTTTAAAAGGTTCTCTTCTCGTGACTGCAGATTTGATGAGAGAACTAAAAACGCCTCTTACTTTGGAATATATTAAAGCGACAACTCATGATGCCAATGGGCACAGGATGGGTCAAATAATTTTAGAAGGGATAGAAAAGTTAGATTTAAAAGGGAAAAATGTATTAGTGCTTGATGATGCCTGCGGAACAGGTGCAACATTACTCGCCATTGTCGAGAAACTTAAAGAAAAAGAGCCGAAGAGTATAAAATCTTTAGCGGTGGTATTATTCTTGCAAAACGGAGCTCCTGTTACTCATTTTCAACCCAATTATACGCTTTTTAAATTGGAAGATCGGTATATCGTGGGCTATGGTTTAGATCATAAGCAGCGCTATCGTAACTTGCCAGGGATTTATGAATTAATAAATTATGATTAACTTAAGGGAATGACTGAAATACAAAATATTAAAAAACTAAGACATATTATGAATTTTTTCGTAATATGTTACCCAATCAAAAGCTCCAGTTACATCAGCTAGTGCCAACGCAGCTGCAGCAACTAATGTTACTACCGCAGATGTAACAGTAACCGCAGATGAAAAGGCTCTTTTCATTTCCACGGCAATTTCAAATAAAATAATATGACTATGGGAAACCATTGCTTCATGTATTACACCGTTTTGAGTTGAATACCAATACTTGTTCATAATAATCTGTACTAATTCTTTAAAGCCTCTAACTCTTCCCAACGCTGATAAGCCTTTTCTAATTTTTCGTTTATTTTTTTAAGTTTCTCTATAGTGGCTGCGATATGAGTTTTATCCCCCTTATAGAAGTTTTCTGAGGCCATTTCAACTTGCAAAGCCTGTTGTTCTGCTTCAAGATGAGCAATTTTCTGTGGAATTTCTTCCAATTCTCGTCTCATTTTGGAGTTAAAGATAGAGGTTGTTTTTGTTGTGTTCGAAGCGGTATTTGTTTCCCTAGAATCTATAGATCCCGAGGTGTCACTTCGAGGTTGAGACGAGGAAGACGATTTTATTTTGGAAAGATGAGCAATTGGAATATCCTGGTAACCGCCGATATATTCTGTTATTTTACCCTCTCCACTAAAATATAAGGTACTGGTTGCTACTTCATCCACAAAAGTTCTATCATGACTCACTATTAATAATGTACCCTTATAATTCACTAAAATATCTTCTAAGAGCTCTAAAGATTCTATATCTAAATCGTTGGTAGGTTCATCTAATACCAGTAAATTATTGGGTAAACTAAATAGTTTAGCAAGCAGTAAACGATTACATTCTCCCCCAGACAGATGCTTTACGGGTGTTCGAACTCGTTCCGGGGTAAATAGAAAATCCCCAAGATAACTAATAATATGCTTTTCTTTGCCATTAATAGAAATGGTTTCTCTGCCCCCCGCCACATTTTCTATGGCGGATAATTCCATATTGATACTCGATCGCAATTGATCAAAATAACCTACATGAAGTTGGGTTCCCAATTGAATTTTACCCTCTTGGGGTTTCAAATCGCCTAAAAGAATTTTTAGTAAAGTACTTTTTCCAACTCCATTTGGGCCGATTAAGGCAATTTTGTCGCCTCTGCAAATATTCAATGAAAAATTTTTAACAAGATAGTGTTCATTATATTTAAATCCAATATTTTCGGCTTTAACCACTAATTCACCCGACAGTGGCACGGCATTATTAGAAAATTTAGGATTGCCCTGTAGAACTCTGCGCTGTGCATATTCTTCTCTTAATTTTTCTAGTGCCCTGACCCGACCTTCGTTTCGGGTACGGCGTGCTTTAATACCTTGCCTTATCCAGGCTTCTTCTTTCGCCAAATTTTTATCAAAAAGTCTAGCATGAGTTTTTTCTACTTCTAAGCGCTGTTCTTTATCAATAAGATATCTATCATAGTCACCATCAAAGGATGTTAGTTTGCCTCTATCTAATTCAATAATACGCGTACTTAATTTGCGCAATAATGATCTGTCATGTGTAATGCATAAAAGGGCGCCTTTAAACTCCAACAAATATTCTTCTAGCCACTCTATGGCTTTTAGATCCAAATGATTTGTTGGTTCATCTAATAGAAGCAGATCCGGCTGGCAAACCAATGCTCTTGCCAAAGCCGCTCGCCTTTGCCAACCACCGGATAGTGCGCTCATTTTTTTGTCTGCAGGCAATTCTAAACGCGTCATGATCGTATCAATAATATTTTGGTATTCCCATCCCTGATTGTTTTCCAATTTTTTTTGAATATCTTCAATGTCTTTTAACCATTTTGCATGCAGAGACTCATTTGCAGATTGTTCGAATAATGTAGCCCCTTCCTGCGTTAATTGATGATATTTTTGCAATAACGTGCCTACCTCTTGCAAGCCAGAAGCTACCCAATCGTAGACAGAAATATCCGAAAAATTAGGTAAGTTCTGTGATAATCCAGCCACTTTTAGTCCAAAATCACGGTAGATTTTTCCATCATCAGCCTTGATATCTCCAGAGATAACATTTAAAAAGCTCGTTTTCCCCATACCATTACGACCAATTAAAAAGATCCTCTCCCGAGGCTCAATTTTTAAATCGACCTTATCCAGCAGCGGTGCTTCACCAAAAGAAAGCGAGATTTGTTCTAAACGTATAATGGCCATATCAACTTTTCTCTAATAAATTACTCAGCTCAATCAATAGTCAGTTGATTATACAGAGATTATGGATAAATAATAGTCCTTTGAAGAATGACCTATCATCTTCCTGTAACTTGAGCTGGCTATTAATTGTTCTTTATTAACCTATTCCGATTGAAAAGTATCAAATTAACTGTTATTCTTAAATTGTACAACTAGTTTGTACAACATTATTTGCTTGTATATACAATTTTTTTTGAGGATAAAATAATGGATGCAGTGAGTTATAGCGAATTTAGACAACATCTAAAAGCTATCGTCGATCAAGCTTGTGAACAACATGAACCTGTTATTATTACCAGAAGACATGGTGATAATGCTGTCATATTATCACATGAAGATTATCGCGCGATGTTAGAAACCTGTTATTTACTTAGAAGCCCAAAAATGGCACAAAGACTGCAGGAAAGTTTAGAAAGTTTCAAAGCTGGTAAAGGTATTGAGAGACAAATCAAGCTTGATGATGAGGAATAATAATCGTGAAGTTAATTTTTCACCCTAATGCTTGGGAAGATTATTTACATTGGCAACAAAATGACAAACAAACATTAAAACGTCTTAATTTGCTCATAAAGGATATACTCAGATCACCCTATGAAGGAATTGGCAAACCAGAACCCTTAAAATACGAATTAGCAGGTAGTTGGAGTCGCCGTATTGATCAAGAACATCGCTTAATTTATCGCCTAGAAAATAATGAACTCCATTTATTCGCTTGTCGTTATCATTATTAGTATTAGCTTAAGCATAATATTTTAATGCGTTTTTCTAAAACCTCCAGATATTTTTTTTTGTTTTTTTCAGATAAAAAACTAGAAGCAATCAGCTTTTTCCATTTGAGGATTTCCTCACTAAAACGTTCTAATGTTTCGTTAATAATGCGGTTATTGAGATTTAGTTTCTCCATACCATAATATTTAACAATATCATTTTTAGACAAATTATTTTTTTTGCCTTTTAGTGGTAATGCGATTTCTTCTTTAATATTTTGAAGTACGATTGTCGTATTAATAAAATCATAGGCTGGCGCTAATTCAACCTTACTTTCCCGTGTAATAAGAGAAAAATTCTTCAGATGCATATCTTCGTTTCCAATAAGGTAATTAAAGACTGTTCTTGTAAAGAGTTTTAATTTTTCTATCGCAGGAAATGTGCAATTTTTTTCAATAATAGGAATAATTTTTTCCATTGACGATTGATATTTGGTATCTCTTGTTGCACCGGATAACTGGCTAAAATCTTCTACAGCCAATTTTTGATCTTTTAACAGTCTATCGAAACGTTTTATGAAGTAGGTTAAACTCCCGTCTATGCTATATATTAAACCATGCAAGGGTACTTCAATCATACTTGCAGCAAGACGCATGCTTAGATCTTCGTTTTCAGGAAGTTCTTCATAATATTCATTGGGTGGTTTTAATATAAATTTTCCACCCACATCGCATATTTCAAAACTTTGTTTGTTCAAATCTAAGATCGCACTAAGTTTGGGTTGTACTCCTTGAATTGACATTTTATCAGCACGTTGTTGTGCCTCCATTCTTTGTTCCTTAGCACTAAATGGCAAGTCCTTTAAAAGCAGTAGTTTTGGAGAAAGTAATTTTAGTCCTTTCTTAGAGTACTTTTCACCTTCCTGCAAAGGTTCATAGGTAATTGGGCATATCATATGTTTTATTTCGTTCATGAGGTTTGTTCCTCCTCTAGGGTGACCGACCCTACCAGATCTGCTCCCACGATCATTAGCTGCCCAAAATAATCGTTTCTATCTAATTTTGCTCTACGCAATAATGCTTCGAGTTGCGGACCTTCCGGTAAAACACCTTCAAAGAAAGGAGGAAATTCTTTAAATTCATATGTTTTTTGATCAATGGGCATTGTTAAAGAAATGGGTGGGCCTTGGTAATTGTTTTCATATGTAAAAATATACCCCTTCTTACTGTCCTCTTCTATTAATCGACCTGCCAACCGTTTATTGACTAAGACTTTAGCTATTCTCATCAACTTCCTTCCTTAATTCATGCATTAAAGGACTTTTTAATTCAATCGAAATATTTAATATATCTAGGACTTTGACGAGAGTGTCTAATCGCACAGTTTTCTTCATATGCTCAATATCATATATTACAGTTTTACCTACACCCGCCATGTCTGCCAGTTTATTTCGAGTTAAACCACTTCTTTTTCTATGGTATTTTAATGTCTCTGCTAAATTATTAAAAAACAACTGATTTAACATACAGATATCCCAATGTAATATAATTGCCGCCCTAACAGTAAATATACCAATTTTTTAAAAAAAATACAATATTAATATCAAATAATCATATATTTTACTGTTTTAGCAGTAAAATATATGATTATTAGCATATAAAAGTCTAAACACGTAAAAGAATCAATATTTTACTGCTAGAGAGGTAAAATTAATCGTATTTAGGCCAATTTTATCAAAAAATAAGAATTACCAGAAGTGACTTCACCTTAGATCTCAATTTAAGATTTAAGAACCCTCTGGTCCTGCCATTACCAGATTAATAGACAATTCACCACAATTTTTGGCGATTTCTGCGCGGACCAAACTATGTAAACGCGACACTTCGTTCCAATCCGAACCGCGCGGCTCAATGATCGGGCTAATAGTCATGGTAACCTTGCCAGGATTTAATATAAAGCTATTTTCAGTCATAATAAAGCGAGTCCCTTGAATCGCAATGGGACATAATGGTCTTCCGGTATCAACAGCCAACTTAAAAGCGCCCATTTTGAACGGTCTTAATCCTGTGGTGTATACAAAGGTGCCTTCTGGGAACAGTAATACAGATTTTCCTTGGTGAATGCTTTCTTCAATTATTTTGCTATCGGATATACTTTTCGCAAAATCTAGTCTATCGACCGTGACAAATCCAAATTTCCGAATAATTGTTTTAATAAGGGGGGTTTGCTGCAATTCTTTTTTTCCAACGAAAATGGTTCCCAGTGGCAAAATGGCTAACAAAAACAAGGAATCCAGGTAGCTGGCGTGATTAGCAACATAAATAAGGGGCTTATTTGCTTGTAAATTCTCTTTTCCAATGATTTTAAAGGAACATCCTGATAACAGGATAAATAAACGAATAAACATTTTTACCGTACCCATGGCAACATTTTTAGGTAAAACAAGAGCAGAAAACCATATGAGAGGCAGTAAAAACAATGTGACTAAGGCCATATATATAGTATAAAAAATACGGGCTATTTTTTCTAAATATCTGACTGCGATAATCCCCATCCCTTTCAGACTTAGCTTAATTATTTGTGCCCAAACGGGTAGGCCCATTTTGACTAATTTTCCATCCATAAACATTTTTTTACAAGCAGAACGCTGTAATTTTCCACTAGAAGTTTTAGGAACGGTTTTTGGCGGTACTAAAATAACCTGATCAGGCGGTATCCCTAAAACGACAGATACATTTTCAAAAATTTGTTTTATTATTTTGTCTTTGGCCGTCTTTTTAGTTTCATGGCTCTCGGCAACAATAATGAGCTTTTCTGTACCCCATTTAGAATCTTCTGCACCAAAAGCAACCACACAACCTTTACGCACACCTAACACATGGCTCGTCACTTCCTCAATTTCCTGGGGATAAAAATTCCTACCGGCTTTAATAATAATATCTTTAACACGACCCGTAATAAATACTTCACCCTCAACAAGATAAGCGAGATCCCCGGAATCCCACCAACCTTCATGGTATATTTTTTCTGTGGCTTTAGGGTTTCGATAATATCCTTGCATCGCAGAAGGACCAGAAAACTGCAAAAAACCAATTTTTCTATCTGGCAATTCGACATTATCTTTATCTACAATACGAATTTCATGATCTGGAATGGGCATTCCGCATCCCACAAATTTTAAAATAGTGTTGTCTGCTGGGTTTGCGGGGATAGCTCGTTGATCGCGTTCAAAAGCCAGGCGTTGAATGTGATCGACGCGCGGTAAGCGATTGGGAGGAGGCATAGTTAAACCGACTGTAGATTCAGCAAGACCATAGACTGGGAAAAATGTTTCTGCTTTAAAACCATAGGGTGCAAATCTTTCTGAAAAGCGTGTTAGGGTACTTGGATTGATCATCTCTGCACCATTAAAAGCTAAACGCCAAGAACTTAAATCTAAGCCTTGAATATCTTCGTCCTTTATTTTACGAACGCATAATTCATAAGCAAAATTAGGGCCGGCAGATACGGTTCCACGATGATAATGTATGGCCCAAAGCCAACGTTCAGGTCTTGATAAAAATAGAATGGGAGACATAATGGTTAAGGGAAAACCATGGTATAAGGTTCCAAACCAAGTTCCAATGAGACCCATATCATGATATAGGGGCAACCAGCTCACGCCCACATCTTGGGGTGTTAAATGTACCGCTTTACCAAAGGATCGAATATTTGCCAGCAAATTGGCATGGCTTAATAACACCCCTTTGGGATCACTGGTACTCCCCGATGTATATTGGATCAGGGCAGGATCCGCGCTTTCTAATATAACGGTTGGCACCCGATATTTCGAAAGCATTAAAGAATCCACCGTCGTAACGGCATGTAAACTCCGGATAAAAATTTTCAACAAATTGCTAAGCGTTTCTACTTGGCTGAAAGTAATTAAAACTCGAACTTCCGCGTTATTTAATATGTTGGCCTCGCGCAAAGCATATTCTTCGATTTTGTCTGGGCGTAAGGGAGGATAAATAGGCACCGGCACAGCACCTGCTAATAAGACTCCAAAAAAAGCATAAAAAAATGCTTCACTCGTGGGTAGCATAATCGCTACGGTATCTTTATTTTTTATTCCTAACTCTAATAAACCTGCAGCCACTTTTTTTGCATTTTCAAGTAACTCGCCATAGCGAATGATTTTTTCTTCCCCTTGCTCATTTTCTAAATAAATGTGAGGTCTATTCGGATGATCATGACAATGTTGCATTAAGACTTCAACCAAAGTTCTGGCAGATGATACATCCTTTTGAGATCCCGATTCTAATATTTCAGCAAATTCACGATCAATCTTCTGTCTAATGGGTCCAGCTTTTTGTAGTGCGTCTGCAATATCACTTATTCGTTCTGCTTCAATCATCACAGTTGCGGGTAAAGAAACGTCGAAAGCTTTTTCGATTCTTAAGAAAAGTTCAACGCGCGCTAAGCTGTCAATTCCTAAATCTCTTTCAAGATAGGCATTTAATTGGACAGCCTGTTGAGCTCTTTCAGATTTAAATTCAGCAATAAATTTCTGGATTATGCTCAGTAATTTTTTTTCTAAGTCGGAGCGCTGCTCCATATTCATTTCTCCTAAAATCTAGGGGTACACTAGAGTTAACTTATGCAAAGCATTTCAACAAACGACAATAAATAATAAAGGTGTTAATTGCATCATCAACCGCTCGATGTTTTTTCCCAGAAAATTGTATACCGAGTTTAGTCATTGCCTTAGCTAGACCCGCCTGTATTTTCTCTCCTTTTGCCATTTGATAAGCTTGAAATACCGCCTTCACATCTAATTCTCGTCTACCAAAATTCCATTGGCAAGTTGCAGGTAATTCCTTTCTCAGTGCATACCCATCTCCCATGCCCCAAACTATAGGCATGCGTAAACAATCATATTTGCTTGCCATGGTCACCATACCTTGATAAGCCTCAAGAATGGTACCAGCAGAATCAACTTGTTCCTGGGTGATGCTAGTTAGTTTGATAATAAATTCTTGTAAACTTTCGTTCGGATTGACAAAAGACGAATATTTTTCTAAGATTTCTCCTGTTTCAGTGTTCCCACAACATGCTCCAATTTCAATGATTTTCGAACCTTTAGGATCTTGGTTTAATTCAAGATCAAGTGACAATATATTCATGTATAATTTCCAAGGATATCAAACTTCATAACCGTTACGAGTCTAAGCATTATATTATGTTTAATATCGTTTTATATCAACCAGAAATCCCGCCCAATACCGGCAACATTATGCGACTATGTGCTAATACAGGTTGCAGGCTACATCTTATACAACCTTTGGGGTTTTCTTTGGATGATAAACATTTACGACGGGCAGGTCTTGACTATGTCCTGCCCTACCCCATTAAGCTTTATAGCTCATTTGATGAGTATTCGAGTATAAAAGAAAATAGCTCTATACTCTATCTATGCTCAAGCAAGGCAACCCAACATTACTCAGAAGTCTCATTTAAGCCGGGTGCCAGCTTTGTTTTTGGTCCAGAAACACGAGGTTTGCCACAAAATATGTTGCAAAGTTATCCTGATCACCAAAAGATAAAAATTCCTATGCAAGCAGAGTCTCGCAGCTTGAATCTTTCAAATGCGGTTGCTGTTATCATTTATGAAGCATGGCGTCAACAAGGATTTAAGAATCTTCATGGATAATCCTAATCAAGCATTATATCTCAATATCGATTTATTAGACAATTTGCTATATAAAACGCTTGAGGCACAACTAAAACCTGAAGTCGTTAAAATAATTTCTGAAATTGCTAAAGAATCTAGATTAGCTTACAAAGCAAATTCAAAGCCACAAACCATTTCGAAAGTGATTGATAGCATATGGCAAATAATTGAACCCTTAAATAACGAAACACTTATGGCGCTCACACGGGCTTTTTCTCAATTTTTAAATTTAACCAATATTGCGGAACAATATCATCGAATTCGCAGACGACGTTGGCATCAGGAAGTAGGACATCCCGCTCAACCTGGATCACTTGAAGCTGTTTTGCCGGCGCTTATTAATGCAGGAATTTCCAAAGAATCCTTATTCAATACCGTATGTAATCTTAAAGTAGAATTGGTTCTCACAGCACATCCAACAGAAGTGACTCGAAGAACATTAATCCATAAACATAATTCAATTGCAAAACATTTAGAATATTTAGACCAAAGCAATTTAAGTCCGGATGAAAGAGACTTAATCATATTACGCTTGCATGAAGAAATTACCGCTTTATGTCGCACTGGGGAAATTCGTCCCCAAAAACCGAGTGCCATTGAAGAGGCAAAGTGGGGTTTTGCGGTAGTAGAAGAAAGTCTTTGGGATGCTTTGCCCAATTATATGAGGGATTTAGACAAGAAGCTTTGTCAAATAACTGGACAACCTTTACCTATCGATAAAACACCTTTACGCTTCGCTTCATGGATGGGAGGAGATAGGGATGGAAACCCGAATGTTACTGCTGCTGTCACTCGAAAAGTAATTTTCATGGCAAGAAGAATTGCGGCAGAACTATATCATAAAGATATAGCAGCTCTGCATGAATCTTTATCGTTACAAGAATGCAGTGAGGAACTTCGTGCATTGGTTGGCGAGGCAACAGAACCCTATCGAAGATTATTACGTGGGGTGAAAGAAAAACTTCTAAGAACAAAATATTGGGCTGAATGCCAAATTGAAGAAAGGGAGCTTTGTCCCTCTACTGAATTAATCTATCTTTCAACAGAAGATTTTTTAGAACCTTTGTTAATCTGTTATCGTTCCTTAATAAGTATCGGCGCTAAAGTGCTAGCTTTTGGCCAATTGCTGGATGTCATCCGTCGGGTTTATGCTTTTGGATTAACATTGTTACCTTTAGATATCAGGCAAAACGCTGAAAAACATAGGGCCCTGATGGATTTTTTGACGCAATCCATTCAACTATCGCCCTATACAACTTGGACGGAAAAAGAACGACAGCATTTTCTATTGGAGATGATTACAGAAGGAGGAGATGAATTTTCTCCTGCAAAAATATTAGCTAACAACATTCGCACTCGAAAAATTCAGCTCTCAGAAGAACTTGAAGACTATTTGAAAATATTTCGAGTGATCGTAGAAAATGCGCGCGAATCTTTTGGCAGTTATGTCATTTCGATGTCCTCTAAACCTTCGGATGTACTGTTGGTTTTTGCATTACAAAAAGCCGTTGGCATGTCTAGACCCATTAATATTGTGCCTTTATTTGAGACGTTAGAAGATTTAAATAATGCAGCCAATTGCATGGAAGCTTTATTTAACATCCCAGAATATGCTACTGCCTGTAACGGTATTCAAGAAGTGATGATTGGTTACTCTGATTCAGCCAAGGATGCAGGCTTTTTGGCTGCCTCTTGGGCACAATATCGTGCACAAGAAGCATTGACCACTTTAAGCCAAAAAATTGGTATCAAAATCATCTTTTTTCATGGGCGAGGGGGAAGCGTTGGTCGAGGGGGCGGACCTTCTTATTTAGCGATTCGTTCACAACCACCTGGTTCTGTTCACGGTGCGTTGCGCGTAACGCAACAAGGCGAAGTGATTCGCTATCGTTTTGGTTTACAAAAAATTGCTGAAAGAACTTTGGCAATCTATACAACTGCAACTTTAGAAGCAACCTTATTGCCCTCAAAACCACCAGAAGAGTCTTGGCGAATGCTCATGGATAATTTATCACAAACTTCTAGTCAGGTTTATCGATCTTTGATCAAAGATAATCCTGATTTTTTATCCTATTTTGCAACAGTCACCCCCCTCAATGAGCTAGACAAAATGACGATTGCGAGCCGTCCCTCTCGTCGACACCCATCCAAAGATATCGAAAACCTAAGAGCCATTCCATGGATTTTTGCTTGGGTGCAAAATAGATTAATATTACCAGCCTGGTATGGTATTGGGGATGCTTTACGAGAAGAGCTCAATCGTTCAGGTCTTGATAATATTGAAAAACCCCGTAAGCAATGGCCTTATGTTGCTTCCCTGTTAAGCATGCTGGAAATTGTGTTTGCAAAAGTGGATCCAAATATATCCAGACAATATGAATATCGTTTAGCACCCCAACATTTATGGCCGTTAGGTGAGAAATTAAGAGAATCCTATGAAGAAACAAAACACTTTATTATGAAAATGTTGCATGAAAATGAATCGAAGTTATTAGATCCTATTTTACAAAGATCCATCACCGTTAGAAGACCTTATTTATTAATTCTGCATTTATTGCAAATTATCCTTTTAGAAAGGTCAAGAAAACATCTGGACAACGAAACAACTTTACCTGCTCATCATTACACTTTAGAGCAAGCTCTATTAGTGAGCATTACTGGTATAGCTGCGGGCATGTTGAACACTGGTTAGATATTTAAAGACAAGGTAGGAACAGAGATGAAAAATAATGAATTTTTGATTCGTCTTAAGCAAGAGTTACCGCGTTGGGTTGCAAAAGGCTTAGTTTCCTCTCAAAATGAGGCGGCCATACTTGCCACTATCAGCAATGATGACAATGAAATTAAAACCTTAAAGCCCAGTTTTTATGCTTTTTCCTTTTTGGGCATTATTTTATTAGCTGTTGGTATTATTCTATTCTTTGCTTCCAATTGGCAAGTTATCCCTAAAATTGTCAAGTTAGCGTTGCTATTCGGGGGGCTCTGGGTAAGTTTTGCGCTTGCTGGATATTTGTTAATAATCAAACAAAAAAGTCCTTCTCTACATTGGTTTGGTCAATTGTTGTTGTTTTTAGGGGTAGTTATTTTTGGCAGCAATATCTGGCTTATTGCTCAAATTTATCATATAGATGCACATTACCCCAATGGAATACTCATTTGGTCTTTAGGGGCTTGGCTAGTAGCTTTTTTACTTCGTCAGCAAGCCTGTATCATATTAAGTTTAATCTTAGTATTAATATGGAGCGTTACAGAAAGTCAATATTTTCTAAGATCAATACATTGGATGTTTATTCCCGTTTATATTTTAAATATTTTACCAATATTAAAAGAAAAATGGCATTTTTCTTGGCATGTCGCCTTAATTATATTAATACTTTGGTTATCAGATAATATTCTTTGGTTAAATTATCCATTTTACGGTTCTTCTCAGCCCAATTATTTCTCTTATTATTTTGGACTTTGCTGTTTAGCTGCTTTAACAGTCTGGGGTTTAAGTCTGGCTAGTCAACAGAAAAAAGACATTTTTGGGCTTGGAACTTTACAACATTATGCTCAATTTTTTTTCTTACTCAATGTATTTTATTTAAGTTTTCCCTATCTTGTGGAAGTTAGAAAACAATTACCTAACTTCAGTTTAGATCTGACCATTATTTTTATCTTGGCGCTCACTTTATCTTCCATTTGGTTTTATAAAGTTATGCTCAAAATTTCCAAGCATACTCTTATTATTGGGGGATCACTCATTGTTGCACTATCTGCTTTACTGATTCTAAATTACTTTCAGTTCAATCACTCATGGCTAGCCTTAGGTTTTAATCTTACTTTTGTTGGTTTTATGCTTTGGTTTATTGCCATTGGTTATGAACTTAAAGATAAAATTTATATTAATCTTTCTTTTCTATTCTTTGCCTTCTTTATTGTTGCGCGCTACTTTGACGTTTTTTGGGACCTATTGAACCGGTCATTTTTCTTTATGGGAGGCGGAGTGTTATTATTATTGGGTAGCTATATTCTTGAGAAAAAAAGAAGAATATTAACCCAAGAAATAAAGGCTCAGGAATAAAGAACAATTAAGGGTAAGGAATCAAGTTTATGGTGAGGTTTAAAATGAATATCGCAGTTAAAATTATCATTATCATTGTCATCCAAACTATTGTATTGGTATCCATGATAGCCATTCGGCAATGGACCCTAAACACGGGTACAATAGTTACTTTAGAAACTGCTCCCATTGATCCGCGTTCTCTATTTAGTGGCGATTATGTTGATTTGGGTTATAAAATAAGAGAAATTGCTATCAGCAAAGAGCAAACGGAAAAAATTAAAAGTAATGATACGGTTTATGTGGTGTTGGCACCCAAAGGAAAATATTGGGTAGCAGAATCTGTTCAGAGCATGAAACCGGAAGTGAATCCACCCAATGTGGTTATTAAAGGGCAAGTTGAATATAAATATACCGATGCTGATAAAGGTTCAGATAAAATTTTTGTTAATTATGGCATTGAAAATTATTTTATTCCAGAAGGTGAAGGAAAAGATCTTGAAAGACCCAAAACGGGAGAAGTTATGACCGTTAAAGTAGCCGTTGATCGTTTTGGTAATGCGGCTATTGCTGGGGTATTTATTAATGACAAAGAAATCTATCAGGAAAAATTATTTTAAAATTCTACGGCAATAAAATCTTATTGTGCTTATAAGGGATGAATTTACGTTGACCTTGCGAGGAAGCGGGGACCTATTGCTATGACGGGCCGTCCGCCGCAGATAGCACCGGAGAGCTCCATGGATGGATTCACGCGTGCCCGGAATAGCAATAGGCCCTCGATTCCCATATAAAAACGTTAGATAAAAAAAAATATATAAGATAGCAAATTCCAGCTAGTCGAGTAATCGCAAACTGTATGATCCTTGATTATTAACCGATAATATCTGCCATAACCAAGGTAAAACTTCCGAGAATGCATCAGCCCATTGCCAAGGCGGATTGATTATAACCACACCACATCCAATCAAACCTGTCATTATATCATCAGGATATAGTTTGATTTCAGCGATCATGATTTCGTGGTTATCTGCAGTGAGATTAGTTAAACTTCTATGAAAATTAGCAACGATTTTTTTATCTTTTATGGGATACCAAATTGCATAAACACCTGTAGAAAAACGCTTATAAGCCATCTTAAGATGATGCGTAAGATCTTCCCATTCCGTTTCTTTTTCATAGGGTGGATCGATAAATATTAAACCCCGACGTTCTTTAGGTGGCAAAAATGCTTTTAAACCTAGATAACCATCTTGATGATGAATAGCAATATGTTTATCATCTATATTATTTAATCCATTATTAAATAAACCATTTAAAGCCTGATATTCCGCCTGATGCAGCTCCATTAAAATCATTCTATCATCAGGTCGTAACTGAGTTTTCGCAATCATTGGTGAGCCTGAATAATAGCTTGGGAAGCCTTGAGCTTGTATAATTTTTACGTAGTCTTCGATCAATTGTGGTATTTTATTCAGCTTGAGATTCTGTTCTATCAATTTTAAAATACCATTTTGATATTCCTTTGTTTTTTGCACTTCCGCTGAGGTTAGATCATAACGGCCAGCCCCAGCATGCGTTTCTAGGTAACAAAATGGTTTTTCTTTCTTTTTAAGAAATTCAATTAGACTTATCAGCAGTACATGCTTAAAAACATCACAAAAATTACCAGCATGATAAAGATGTCTGTAGTTCATTATCGATATTTAACGTGTCGTCGTTACCATTGCAAGTCTTCCCTCCCCAGGTGTTGATAGATTTTGATGAAGTATAGGTCGTACATTCTGATGTGACTCAGAGGCAATTTTTCTCGTACTCACATCATCTGTATTTAGAGCTGATAAAGGATTTGGTGTTGACATAAATTCTCCAGCCTTAATGCAATATTGCATTGTTAAATTTATGGATATAAAACATTTAATTTTGTTGAATATAAAACGCTACTTTTAGATAAGTATGATATCCATTTTAGTTTGTTTTTACAACCTATATTTTCGTTATTCGGATTAAGACGAATTTATGTTATCCAATTGTTTTTTAAAAATTTTTTGTAGTTTTAGTGTTTTCAGAAAGCGGCAGATGCACAAATCATAATTCAAAAATGGCTAAGAACTTAGGTTGAGATGGGCAATTGCTGCTTACATTGAAAAAATCCTTGCCATGGATCTTTTTTTATCTTACTAACTCTTTTAAATATATTTGCAACCGTAAATTGCTGAGAAGATTTAATTTTCTTTAGCTCTTCCCACGAGACAGGTGTAGAAATTGGAGCAGCTGCTTTTGCTCGGGTAGAATATGGGGCAACAGCGGTTGCACCACGGGAATTTCGTAAATAGTCAATAAATATTTTTCCAAGACGTTTAGTTTTAGTTATTGTTGCGGTAAATTGGGTTGGATATTTTTCTGCCATATAGCGAGAAAAGGTTTCCGTAAAATTTTTTACTTCTGCCCAAGTGTTTTTAGGCATGATGGGAATAACAATATGTAATCCCTTTCCACCACTTGTTTTAACATAGGATGTTAAGCCACTTTTTTTGAGTTCCTTGCGAATAACCAGAGCGCCTTTTATTACATTTTTCCAGGGGATATTTTCATCTGGATCTAAATCTAATGTTATTCTGTCAGGTTTTTCAAGGGTCTTTATGCTACTTCCCCAGGGGTGGATTTCCGTTACATTGAATTGAACCAAGGCAATAAGGCCCTGAAGATCTTTAATCATTAAATATTCTTCCTTGTTATTTTCTTTTTCTTTAATTGATATTGGGTAAACACCTGTTGCAAAGGATTTAACATAATGCTTATGATAAAAACAAGTTTTTTTGTTATTTACTTTAGAAGCAGATGGACAACGCAGTAATGTTAATGGCCGATTTATTAAATGTGGTAATATGTGAGCCGATATTTTTTGGTAATATTCTGCTAATTCACGCTTAGTAACGGGTCTGCAAACTTCAATGATTCTATCGGGATGGCTAAGATTTATTCCAGAAACAGGGATTGTTGCTTCTATGTGCTCTGCCCTCACCCCTTTTGCCATTTTATCTAATCTTAAACCTAAAAAAGAAGGATGTCTTAATATAGAATCTTTTGTCCATTCGGTAAATTCCAGTTCGGCAACCAATTCAGGCTTCACCCATACTACATTTTTAATAATAGAATGTTCATGTAGGTCGTAAAAGGGATTGTTTTTTTGAATTAATTTGGTTAATTTTGCGTATAATCCCTGTAAAGTATCATTATCAAAACCTGTCCCCACATGTCCATGATAAATGAATTGCTTCCTATTGTTATAAAGTCCAATCAAGAGTGACCCAAATCCATGACGCGAACCTTTAGGCTGGGTAAACCCGCCAATCACAAATTCTTGTCGTTTTATACACTTTGTTTTTAGCCATTGTCGCGATCGATGTTGTTCATAGGGGCTTTGAATATGTTTAGAAACAATACCTTCGAGTTTATTTTTGCAGGCTTTTTGATATACTAAAGCCCCATTATTTTGAATAAATTCAGAAAACAAGACGCTGGTTTGTTCGTTGTTGGGTATTAATTTTTTCAAAATAGCTTTTCGATCAAGCAACGGCAGTTTACGTAGATCATACCCATTACAGTAGAGTAAATCAAAAATATAATATTGCAAAAGCTCCTCAGAATTGTCTCGAATTGAATTTTGTAATAATTGAAAATGACTCATTCCATGTTTATCTACCGCAACTAATTCACCGTCTAGAATAGCACTAGAAATAGGGATATCCTCCATCGTTTTCACAAGGCTAGGAAATTTATAGGTCCAATTTAACCCGTTTCTTGTTAATAGTTTAATTTTTTGATGATTAATAATGGTCATTAATCTATAACCATCATATTTGACTTCATGGATCCATTCAGATCCTTCCGGGGGATTCTTTGTCAGAAAACATAGCTCCGGTTTAACACTGGTAGGTATGGATGTTTTTTTTGCTGCGGGATATTGTTTGAAATCAATTGAAATTTTTATTTCTTTTTTTTTTGGATTTTTTTCGTTTTTAGCTTATTGTTTTTTTTGCTGCTCGTCTTCTGGTCATTTTTTGTTTTTTTTATTTCATCGAGGTTTTTGTGGGTTAGTGCACTAAGAGGTTTTTTGTCAACAATACTGTAATCCTCTTTTGCTTGTGAGTCATTGATTTTAAAAAATAGCCAATGTTTCTTGTTGCTATCACCATTGGTTTTTATTCTGATTAATTTCCACTCACCTTTTAATTTTTTTCCTTTTATTTGAAAAGTCATATCCCCTTTTTGATAGGCAAGCACTGGATCACCCTCCGGAATCCAATGGCCATTATCCCATAGCATCACCGTCCCTGCCCCGTATTCTCCAGCCGGAATGGTACCTTCAAAAGACCCATACTCTATGGGATGATCCTCCACTTCCACTGCCAGACGCTTTATATTAGGGTTTAAATGAGGGCCCTTAGGAATAGCCCAACTTTTTAGAACATTTCTCATTTCCAAACGTAAATCATAATGTAAGTGGCTTGCAGCATGCTTTTGTATCACATATAGCAGAGGATGAGAATCTTTCTTGCTAGAATCATTTTTAGATTTCTTAGTATTTTTAACAGTCTTTACGTTACCCTTAGGTTCTGCAGTCACTTTAAAATTTCTTTTGCTTTGATATTTCTTTAAGCTCATCGTGCTACTCTTATATTATTTTTTTATTCTTTTCTTCTTGTTCTTGCCCTGTGCGAGGCCATTTTCTACAGGGCGTCTTTTACCAGCCTGTTTTTTATTCGTTCTTTTGGAAGGCTGCTTTATCTTCATTTCTTTTTCTTCTATACTTTTTTTCAACAATGTCATAAAATCAATTACCTTGGCAGGTTTTTGTTTTGCTTTTTCATGGATATCTTCTGCTATAGATTTTCCTGTTTTAATTTTCTTTTCAATCCAATTATGCAATAATTCTCTATTTTCATCATGATATTGTTCTGGTTTCCAAGGCCCAGACATGCTTTTTACTAATCGATCTGCCATAGCTACTTCCTTGCTAGAAATTTTATATTTTTTTATTTCATTTCCAAGCGTTTGAATCTCCTTGTAATCTCGAATTTCTTCTTGAAATCTTAGTAAATTTAAAATTAGGGTGCCATGATAAGGAAACACGGCCGCTAGATGTTGTCTGGAACGTATTACAACTTTTGCAATGCCTGCTTTCTTGCTTGTCTCGAGGGTTTTTTGTAATAACGCATAGCCCTTTTCGCCTTGCTTACTGGGTGAAAGGTAATAAGCTTTTTCAAAATAAAGTGGCTCGATAGCTTTTTTCTCAACAAAACTTTCTATCTCGATTGAGTTATAATTTGCATAAGCTGTCTTTTCTAATTCTTGTTCATTAATAATGACGTAATTCCCTTTTTCAAATTCATAAGCTTTAGTAACCTCATTCCATGGAACTGTCTTTCCAGTTTTTTCATTAATTCTTTCATAGCGTATTCGTGCATGATTGCGTTTATCTAATAAATGAAAATGTAGTTCTGAATGAGCATCGCTTGGAAATAAAGTTACGGGGATCATCACCAATCCAAATGATATAGATCCTTTCCAGATAGGTCTTGGTAAGCTCATAGTTATCCTATTAAAATAAATTATTTCAATATAAGTATAGATAATAATAAATAAAGTATTTGTATTTCTTTTCTTGTAGTAAGTGATTCTATTTTAAAGTAAAATTGGGTAAAATCAGTAAATTCGAAACAGCCGTAGCCATTGTAGCTAATAGATTGGGCTCTAAATCCATAATTCTTTCAATTTTAAAGGGATAGCAGAGTTCGTTTTTTGCAGCTTTTGGAATATAATCTATTTCTTTTGGATAAAGGGCGGCTTGCTCTGAAATATAAAATAGATTTTCTTGTACCTTTTTTCCTAGGTTGCTTAATCGCTTTGCTTCTATTGCTTCTAGCTTCTTTTTTGCTGCAGCATTTTTTTCGGCACATTTTTTGATATCAGCCACAGCCATTTGAGCAGCATTTGTGACTTGTGGCACGCATCCGCTTGCAGCAAAATTCTGCTGCAGCACTGTATTAATCACCTTTTGTTTATGCGCTGCATCGGTATCTATTTTGTTTTGATAAATAATATTTAATTTTTCCTTCTGTGTTTTAACCAATTTAAGCTCCACTATCCAATGTTCCCAGGGTCTTTTATTATGCGTGTCCCATAAGGCACCAGAAATTTTTTCGTTGGAATAAAAGGTTAATACAACGGTTAACACTCCAAGAAAAACTCCAGTATTTAGTTGTTTCAATACATTTTCAATATATTCGTCAACCCTTTTATTGAGATCCGCATTGTCACATTTTATATAATCTATATTGAGCTGATTCATAGTTATATCAAGCGGTGTCGTTGGCCCCAAAGCTCGATGAAATAGAATGCTATGAAATAAACAATGTAAAATTTCTCTAACTTCATCGCTGACGACTTCCAAAACCGATAAAGTATGTGTGGGTACATCCGTTGTGTTTACTGCAGACATCTTATTTTCCAATCACTTAATGAACAGAACCGCAATGATGTTGTATCATCATCGATTCTATGGTTAATCCGGGACCGAAGCCGCAACTAAAGATATTCGCATTACATTTTTTTGTCTTTAGCTCAGACCAAAGTTTCTTCAATACAAAGAGAATAGTCGCCGAAGACATATTACCATATTTTTTTAAAATTTCGTAAGAGCAATTACTTTGTTTTTCTGTAATTTCTAATGCGATATCGCAGGTTTCTAGAATTTTTTGACTGCCAGGATGTATGGCATAAAAATGAACATCTTCCTTGCTGATACCGAAAGACTGCAAAGCATTTTGCATAAAAGGTTTGATGCCATGTTGGATTAATTTAGGAACGTAAGCACTTAGGTTTATTTCAAAACCAAAATTTCCAATTTCCCAGGCCATATCATTTTTGCCTTCAGAAAAAATATCACAATAAAAATCGTTGAGTTTTAGGTAAGAATTTCCGGAAGGCAGATTTTCAACTAAAGTTGCCGCTGCACCATCACCAAATAACGCTGAAGCGACAATGTTATCTTTTATATGTGTTTGGTTTTGTAAGTGTAGGCTGCATAGTTCAACACTTACAATAAGCACCTTTGCTTTTGCTGAAGCTTTACAAATGGATTGAGCTATTTTTAAGGCTGGAAATACTCCATAGCAACCCATAAAGTTAACACATGTTCTATGTGTTTGTGAAGACAATTGTAATTTATTAATTATTTCTATATCAAGACCTGGTGCATACATCCCCGTACAGCTAACCGTTATTATGTGAGTAATAGTTTTAAGATTGAGATCAGGAACATTTTTTAGACAATCATCAATGGCTTCAAGTGCCAATGTTAAAGCATGTTCTTTATAGATGCCCATACGTGTTTTGGTTGTTGGGAATGCAGGTGGTTCAATGGAAGCTTCTGTAGCCGATGATTCTTGACTAAAAAAATGAATATCATTGAATACGCTATATCGATTTTGTATTCCAGTGGCATTATATATTTTTTTAAGAAATCGATATTCTGCTGGAGACAATTTTAAGTGATCTTTTATATAAGCAATCACCTCTGTTTGCTCATGACAGTTTTTGGGGTTTGCGGTTCCTATAGCTGAAATTATCACAAAGATTCCTTTTAGGCTATGAATAAACGATGAGGGCAGTCAATTACCTTATTGATTATATCATAGACCTTTCTTCTAACTTGTTCCAATAGGATTCCCGTTATTTATACCCGCTTTTAAGGTCTAGTACTATAATAACAGAGAACATAAGGAGGAATGCAATGAAAAACGCTTTAAACAAACACACTATTTGCCTATCTGCCATGGCAATTCTGCTTTCATTTTGCTCTGTTGCACAGACCGCCAGTACCCCCTCTTCTGTTAATATCACAAGTAAAGAACCAGCCGTCAATGAGGAAGAAGCTGAACCCATTGGTTATTTGCAATGTAAAATATTGAAGTCTGGCTGGATCAATCATGAATGGCATGCAGGCCATAAAATCTGTCAATATAATCTTCAAGACACCACAGTCAAAACCCAAGGAGGTGGTTGGGCTGCTGGACATTGGATTTGTAAAAAATATCAAATTATTGAAGGTCTTGGAGGCCAATGCACCCAGTGGGATTGGACTAAGGGTAAATGGACTAAGACCTATGAAGAAATTGATGTTGTGAAATAGAATAGGCTAATCGGCAGCTAATCAAGATCTAATGTCTATCTGTTAAGATTTTTCGATCGCCGAGATACAGAATAAAAAAGCCAATCGCTCCAATTGCTAGGCCCAATGGTATCACACTTATACCATATATAAATGCCTGTGGGTTATCAGTACCTCCTAATAAATTAACTAACCAACCGATAACTGCATGAAAGAAGTAACCAAATATCATAATAATCATATTGGCAACAGCTGTAGTTAATCCCGCTACTCTTATATGAACATAGGTAGATGCTTTATAAATCGCAATAATTTGATAAGCAGAACAAACCCCAACGATTACAAACATCACGCTAAGCCCAGTGGCCTCTATTTTGCCGAATAAGAGGATAATGAAACATAAGGCCATTACCAATCCGGCTCCCATGATTGTTCCTAAGTAACTCCGGGTTTTTTCAGCTATAAAACTGATGATGGGGGCACCAAAGCACATCCCTAAAAAAATGGCTGATGTCAAACTGGCTGCTAAGGTTTTATCATAACCATAAGTTTGTTTTAAAAATTCAGCGCCCCAGACATCGGCAAATCCTTCTAGGGGACCCACCATCAAGCCTGATAGAAAGCAGATAGCCAGCACTTTTTTGGAAGAAAACACTTCCTTAATGTCTGATAAGATTGATATACTTTCGTTGGATTTTAAATTGGGTACTATCCAATAGGTTATTAAGGCTAGTCCTAGCCCAACACAGGCAAAGATAGCAACCACGGTTTTATAGCCCAAATGTGCAGAGAGGTAATTGACTGGTCCACCCCCATAGATTGCCCCAATCAAACCAATTGTCACTGAAAAGCTCAGCATACGCGTAAATTTTTCTTCACTAAATGTTAAGCGAATAATTTTAAAGATGCCTAATATCGCAGCAGAGGAGCCAATTCCTATTAATGCGCGTCCCAAAATGGGATAAACCCAAAAATCAGTGAAGAGAATGGGTAGCAATCCAACAGAAGTTAATAATATGCAGAATGGCATGACTTTCTTCGGTCCAAATCGATCTAGGGCAATCCCTATAGGCAAATGCATTAAAGAGTAGCCCAGATAATAAACACCTGAAAATTGTCCAAAGGTGGCTGCGTCGATATTAAATTGTTGCAAGATGTCTTGCATCATGATATTTGGCATCACACGAAGAACATATTGGTAGCTATAGAAAATAGAAGCTATTATCCAAACCATCCAAGCAATCAAACGAGAGTTTGTAAGCACAGCATCTTGATTATTATTATGTTTACGATTGTTTTTCATTGGATTGTCTAGCTTGTTTATTTTACCTGTTATTTCTTCCCCTGCTTCAATATGGTTGATATCACTGATATTCGTACTACTAGAACTCATTGCTTTTCTCCAAAAACTGGTTTTAAAGATCATAACCTGATTAAATATATATTTAAATAGCTTTTGACTTATGATTTATGACATACTCGCTACGAATTCTAACTTGGTTGGTAGTCTCAAGCAAAATTCTCAGTGCCAGAAAAAAATATTAAATGACTATTGTACAAATCTAGCATCCTAATTCAGGATGCTAGACTCTGTCCTTCCCTATCTAAACGTTTAATAAGTACCATCATGATGTGTTCTAAATCTACAGCCATTGCAGCAACGTAACTTTCTTTTTTACCAAGCCCCAATACCGCTTTTTCTAGTTGATTCATTCTATCTTGTAGTTTTTGCATATGAAGGGTGGAATGGGTATTATTCTCTGAATTTACAACGACTTCCATGGTATTATTCACGACTTCAGGGACTTTAATTAAATTGTTTTGTGTTTGAACTTCGTATGGCATAAGGTTCTCCTTTTTGTTACTATTTAAATGTTAAATTTACGACTACTCTTAATTCTTACTTTATTTGATTCTCGTACATTAATCAAGTAGGAAATGAAAAAATTTTGAAATAATTTTTATAGCGCAATTAGTTTGAAAACTAGAATTAATAAAATAAATATCAATATAGATATATATAAATATAAATAGGTCAAAATTTAAAAGAAATTATATATTTAATAATGCTATCTAAAAGATTGACTCACCGGAAATTTTGCATCAATTTTGGCATTATCTGCTTCCCCTCGACTTCTGGGGCGTGGAATTCTTATAACAATATCATCCTCTGCATTTTTTTCAGTGGCTTGACCATCTTGGTTGCTCGTGGTCACGTATAAGGCATCATCTGCACCCACATTTACTGCCCGTATTCTGCCAAATTGATTCTCAAAATATTGAGTTACTTTTAAAGGATTGCTATTTAGATCGACTTCAAAAAGTGAGGCTCCTTTTAAACCGCCAAAATAGAGTTTAGAATTCCAAAAGGCAAGACCTGCTGGGCCCCAAGATGTGCTTGCGCCAGAAGTGAGAGCCGGTTTTTCAAAATCTTTAAGTGCTTGGTGAGCTTTACCCTTAATATTAGGCCAACCATAATTTTTTCCTAAATGGATGATATTTAATTTATCATAGGCTGTTGCCCCACTTTCTGTTGCCCAAAGTCTTCCCTTATCATCCCAGGCTAACCCCAAAGGATTTCGATGACCATAAGAATATATCGCATTATTAAAGGGATTAGATTCTGGTATTTTCCCTTCACTATCCACACGTAAAATTTTGCCAGCCAAACTGGTTTTATCTTGTGCCAGCTGTTGTTGGCCTGCATCACCTGTTGTAACGTATAAATATTTATCAGGTCCAAAAGCTATTCGGCCACCATTATGAATGCTATTGGCTGGAATATCATCAATAATCATTTTTTCATGGCTTAATGTACTCTTATCTAATGTATAACGAATGACTTGATTATAGGTTTTTCCATTTTTTTGAGTGGTTCGATACAAATAAATCCAATGATTGGTATTAAAATCTGGATGGATAGCAAGTCCTAATAGTCCACCTTCTCCAACATGTTCGACCTCTGGAATTTTAAAACGCTTAACTGACTCTCCTCGTAAAAGAGTTAAATAGCCGGGTCTTTCTGTAATTAACCAAGTATCTTTTGCTAGAAAACGAATTTCCCAAGGTACAATTAAATTTTTTAAAACCGTTGTCGTTGTAAGAACAGGAATTTCGGTTTGTGGAAGTGAATTAGGATCAGTGACAGCGTTTTTAGCATCCTCATTAGTTTGATTTTTGGTCATAGATTTTTTATGATTATGTCGGTTTGCAATGGTCATTTCGGAAGATGCAAGTGTTGAGGCTATTGAAAGTATTGGAGCTATTGAAACTAGCGTGAGAGACAGTAAAACAAACACCCTAATGGAGCGGCATAAAGAAAAAGATTTATTTTTCATGTTACGACCTATTCATATTCAATAAAAACTCAAACAGACATGTACATCTGCTCATATTATAGTTGTTTTTTGGAATTTCGAGAAAGAGCAAGGCTATTATTTGCGAACAACAGCGCCATGCAAAGAAACTAAAGAAACTTTAGCTTAGAGTATTAATGGCCTCTGCCTCTAAATCTTAAGTTATTGTTATTTGGACGAGGCTCATTATCTGGAAATCTTGGCCTTTCAAGACCAGGATTGTCAACAAGATATTTATCTAAAGCCTGTTTTGAAACTTCATCAAACTGAGGCGTTAATTTCATTTCAATAGCGAGTATTGCTAATTTACGAGCTTGTTCTGGTATTCCTGCGCAATCACTAACTTTTATTATCCATTTACCTGTTCGTTTTGCGACTTCTCTGGCATGTTCTAGCATCAGCAAAATTGTAACGTCGTCAGGTCTTGCATCTTCCGCCACAAATTCTATTGAATTATTAGCTTTATTTCGACTTACCGTTGCTTTAGTCATAATTTCATGGGTATTGGCATTCTCGTTTTGAATCTGAAAGCTCATGTCTGCAGTTTCTGGCTCGGTAGCAACTTGCCAGCCTTGATAAAGATCTATTTTATTTTCAAGATTTTCTTTCCATTGCTCTTCATTATATTGATATTGATCTCCAACTTCTTTTTTTCGTTTCTGGAATAAATCTTGCAGTTCTTTTTCAGTTTTACCTCTTATATTTATATGCGCTTTTTTATGTATGGTATCATGCATTTTCTTTACATAATTATTCCATGCACCGTCATCTATCGCAGGAGAAGGCGCTTCATCTTTTTTGTCTTTTGATTTTTGACCAATTTTTGTTGCTCTTTTTTTGACTATATCAAACATGTCAAAAATACCACCCGCTTGCGGACCCTGACCCCGTCCTAGTTGAACATTTTGCCTTTCGGCTTGTGCAAATTCTAAATTGTCCTGATTCTCCTCTTGATCATCTGGTTCTGCACCAAGCCCTGGGGCAGCATCCATCTCCATTTTTAGTCCTACCTCTGGTATTAAGGGACCTGGTCCTGGTTCCGGTTGCGGCTGTGGTTGGGGTTCGGGTGCAGGGGCTGGAGGAGCTAATCCTTGTTGTTCGAGAGGTTGTTGTGGCTGCTGTTGTTGCGGCTGCTGTTGATTTGCAAGTAACGCTTGTAAACGTCGATTTTCAGTTTCTAAATTTTGCAAACGTTGATTATCAGCTACTAAACGTTGATTTTCAGCAGCCAATTGTCTTCTTTGTTGTTCAATACCATCATTTGCAACTTTTAAGTCTGCTTCTCTCTTCGCTTCGGCATTACGTCTCAGAGCCTCTATTCGTACTAGTTCAGCTCGAAAGTGTTCATCTTGTGTTTTCAACAATTCCTCTTGTGCTTTTAATCTTGCAGCCGAGTCCTCTCTTTCTTTAGCTAAAATTGCCGCTTCTCTTTCTGTAGCAGTTTTTTGTGCATCTGCTAATGCTTTTTTAACAACTTGTTCATTTTCTAACTTTGCACGATTCATTTGTTCTTCAAATGCTTTAGTTTGAACAACTAGCGCTGCCGCAGCAACTTCTTTCGCAGTCGCAGCGGATTGCCTTTCTTTCTCAAGATCCTGTTCTGCTTTTAATGTTGCAGCATTGGCTTCATCAATTGCCTTTTGATTAGCTGCTGCCTGTTGCTTCTCAGCCTCTGTTATTGCTAGTACCGCCGCTGCTGTCTTTTCTTGTTCTGCAGCAATTGCTTGTCGCTGGGCTTCTAGCTCTTTAGTTGATTTATCTTCTAGTGCTTTAACTGCTGCTTCTGCAGCTTTCATTGCAGTTTGGGCTGCAGCCAACTCTATGACATGCTCTTCTTCTCGTTTTTTGTTACTCTCGATAAGTTTAGCTGTTGTTTCTTCTACCGTTGCTCTTGCCTTCTCCATTTCTCGTGCATTTTTTTGTTCAAAATCAGCAACTTTGTCATTAGATGCCTTAAGAGCCTCCAGCAACAAACTTCTTTCCTCTGCTAAACTTTTACTGCCTTTGGAAAGACCATCCACCTCATTTTGTTGAGCTGCTATTCGCTTATCTAGCGCTAGTATTTGTTCATTTTGATCTACAATTCGTTTATGTAATTCCTGATTTTCATTTACAACCCACTGCACTTGCTCCTGAGTATAATCCTGAGCAGTCTTCAATCCCGAAAATTGAGGGCTTAGCCCTTCTGCTTCTTTAATTCTTTGAGGTTCAAGCTCATCCATTATTTTTTCTTGTGCTACTGGCATTTCTACAACCATTGATTCACCTTCTTTCTCGGAGGCTTTTGGAATCTTTGAATTGAGTATTTCATCTAACCATTTTTCTTCATGTTGCTTAGAATAATCTGTTCTAATCTTGTTCCATTCAGCTAATTTACCCTGATGCATATCCACTATGGGAATCGCGCCATTTTCAGAATGAAACTTCGTGATCAAATCAATATCTTGTTGTAGAGTATCACAGAAATCTTTAAGGATTTTCTGCCCGGCTTCGTCATTCGGATCCAGTTCTTTTTGCAGCTCCAGTCTAAAATTTTCTAACTCAGTGGCAACCAATTTTATATAGATGGGATCATCAATATATTTCTGTAATGCTGTTTTATACAATCCCAACCAAGCCGCTCGATATTTGCCAACAATATTAGAATATTTTTCAAATTTTTCCAGGGTATCAAAATCTATAATATCCTTTCTTAATAACAAATTCGATAAATTATTTGCGGATGCATATAGGTTATTAACTAATTCAATTTTAGACGCAAAAAGAGCTTGGACAGTTTGCTTTGCAAAAAATTCTTCCCTCTGTCTGCGCCAGGTATCTATTTTTTCTATGGTTTCTTCATCGGATATCTTTGGTGCATTACCTTTTAAAAAGGCATCCAACTTACGAGCTATTAGGCCAGTTACATCAGATAATATTTTTTTACTTGGATCCTCATATGCCTTATCTAAGTTAACAGGCGAATCTACTTGAAGATGAGGCTCTAGCTTGTTATTTAATGAATTAATGTGATCCTGCAGCTCTTTAAGCAAATGGGCTCTTTGTGTTGAATTATTGTCTTCTAAATATAAAGCGGTTAGTTTTTTCTTTAAATCAAGAGACCATGTTTTTAAAAATGCATCCGTATTTTTTTGATTGTTTAATTTTAAAAGCGACACAGCATTATTTGCATTATTTACATCATTTCTTGTGAATATATTGCCATTTAAATCATCTACAAAGCCAAGAAAGGGGGCAATTTCTTCCTGAACCTTTCTAGCCATTTCATGAGTCTTTGCAGCATTAACAATTAACTCTAAATCTGCTATTTCATTTTCAAGCTTATTAATTTCTGGCGTTATTAGGCTAATATCATCCGCTTTTTTCGATGCCGTTTCTTGTAGAGAGCGCAATTCTTTTTGTTTTTTTTCAAATTCCATTTCATTTGATTCAGTTATTTGATGTTTTATGGGCTTAGGTTCTTCAATTTTATTTAAAGATTCATGAAGAATTTTTTCTTGTTTTAAAAGGCTGTCTTTATCTGATGTTAATTTTTTGATTTTTTCGGCCAATTTAGCAAGTTCATCTTGAGATTTCTTTATGACAGGGTCTTCGATATTCATTGATTGCGTTGCTAGATCCGATTTTCGTTTTTCTGCAGCTTTTAACTTTCCTTCTCTGGTTATTAAATCCTCTTTCGAAATCAATTCATGGAATTTTTTTCTCATTGAATCTTGTTTCTCTCTTAATGCTTTTAGAGCGCCTCTCAGATCATCTGCTTCTTTATTTTTTTTAAAATGTTTTTCAGCTGTCCTACTCCATACATCATATGCAACCTCTATAGCCGTCTTTATCTTTGGATCGCTTTTGTCAGAAAGTATAATTGGCTCATTCTCACTCCATTCCGTTAATATTTTTATAGTATCTATGTTTATATCTGTTTTGTGTGGCCCAGTTTTAAGGGTATATTCAGCCAATACGTTTTTAGCAACCCACTTTAATCCGTATTGACCCACTGGAATTAAGGCATGCCTTCCTTCATAACCCGTTTGATCATTTGGGTGCATCATTCTAATTAGAACAGGATAGTATTCTTCTAATTCTTTTAACTTCTGTCCAACAAGATCTTTTTCCAATGCTTTGTTTAATTTTTCAGAAGCATTTTGTATTCTTTTTTCATTATCTTGAATGGATTTATCAAGTTCTACTACGATTGACACGTCTTTTCTTAAAGGAATTATAACATCATCCATTGCTTTCAAAACAGCAATTTGATTAGAAGATTGTACCCTTTTCAATGATTTATTTATTGCCTCAGCAATAGTGGCATCTAGTGTTGATTTCATTTTATTGGATTCTGCCAATTGATTCTCTAGTAGCATTTTGTCCTTTTCAAGGGTTTGCAGTTCATTTTGTATTGCACTTTTTCTTTTTGTAGCTGCATCCAATGTTGCTTTATAATTTTTTTCATCCTCTTTATTATTTAATTCTATTTCTTGGATTCTTTCAGACAACAAGTCCAAATCGACTTGCAAACCTTCAATTTGTTTTTTTAATTCAAAAACTTCGTTTTCAGTCTTATTTTTGCCCTCATTCTTTTCTAATAAGATTTTCTTTAATTGCGCTATCTCATTTAATTTTTTATTCAGTTCAAGGTTCATTATGGTTTCATTAAGCTTTTTTTGATCATCAGACATTTTACTTGTCCTTAGTAATCAATTGTATATACAATTATTTATTAGCAATTCATTAATATATTAATAAATCTATTTAATTTGGCTTAATATGGCCCGAATAGTTCAAATTATTGCGCCGTAAACCATTTATCATTGTTATTCAATATCATAGGTCATCAAAAAAAGGAGGCAAGTAGCACTGGCTACCCCCTCCTCTATAATGTGTCAAAATTCAATAAAATAAATTAGTTAACTACTTTCCTGCTTTCTTTTCCTGCTTCTTTTTTCTCTTTTCCAACACTGTTAGGCCTTTCTTTTTAGCCTCTTTTCCTGGTTTATCTTTAGCCATCGTATACACTCCTCCTTAATAGAAATAGAAACTTTGATTATGCCTCATACCTTTTTGCAGGCGCAAGAGGTCTTTTGATTTAATCACCACAAGCGGTTATCATCGCCACAGAACGAAAGGATACTACTTAAAAAACTGTCCATGAAGCCCAACTGGTATTGCAAATGGCGCATAAGCCCTGCCTAATTCCTTAAATGTTTCTGCATCTAATATCAATAAAAATGCTTTATGGTGTTTATCATCAAGCACCACAGATACAATCACTCCATCCTCTTCATCCTTCGAACAGGGACGAGGAATAAATACCGGTTCGCCCGGAAGCAGGCCAGGTTCTTGCCAAAGAAGCCTTTTTTGGGTTTTAGTATCAATTTTATATAAGGGTCTTAGATCATTTGCGTTACGAAGTGATCGTTGGTCAGATCCATACACGTAGCGATAGGCGTAGGCAGAAAACTGTTCATTAATTCGTGGCAACTCAAAAGGTCCGGCAAATAGAACTTTAGAATTAATTGTCCCTTGAGCTGGCGAAAGACAATAACGCATCAATTTTGTTTTTATGAGTACTTCACTATTGTCTCCAGCTTGACTGGAAAGATAACCATGATCAGAGATCTGTGAAATAATATCCGCATTGGGGTAAGTGACGATATCTAAAATAATATTGTCTTTTTCTTCATAAGCATTCACATGATGAAAAGCAAAAAATGGTTGACAATGCTTGATTTTATTAACCACAGATCCGGTTCTTCTATCCACAATAGTAAATTGAGTGCCCTGCTCTGGTTTCCAATAATAGTTCATTATAAATGGCTTAGTTAGGAATAGTAAATCGATGGGATTCACAATTAATGGAAATTCTACCAAAACAAAGTAATGTTCAGTCATAGCAAAGCTATGCATATAAGAAGGTCTATAGGCTGGGATTTTAGCAATGGCTTCACGACAGGGTCGTTCAGGATGATATCGATAAATGATATATTGCGTTCTAGGACCAAAATCGACTATATAATTATATTTTTCTTGGGTTCTTCTATCATAGTGTGGATGTGCTGAATCGAAAACATTGGCTTTAGGTAAATCATCCTGAAATTCTAGCGGGCCCAAAGTTTCTGCAGTTGTTAAATTAAAGCGAACAGGCAAAGGAATTTCCGTTAAAGCACTATAATTATGTGCTATTTCTACCACATTAACATTCGCATTTTGTAAAGGCGGACAGTTTGGATTAAAAAAAGCTTTAATCTGTTTTAATATAGGATGCTTAGGCAAAGAGGCAAAACCTAAAAAATTAAAATTGCCCTCATGAAAAACAGTATCGTAGGCTTCTGTTCTTAAATATTTATTACTATAGCTAAGTTTACCATCTTGAAAAGTAAAAGAATGGATCATGGCTAAACCATCAAACCAATGACACATTTTCTGACCATCAATTTCTATAGAAACGGGCCCATTACGTACAAAAGTACCATTTAACCATCCAGGGCAAGTCCCCTCTATGGGTAAATGGCAATGCGTCACTTCTTTACTTATAGGCGTTATAATTTGTTTTACTTCGTCATTTTTGTCCAAACATTTTGACATATTTCTGATACAACCTGTTAACAGAATGCAACACATGAGTATTAGAAAATTTGAGATCAAGATAGAAATCCATTCAGTTTCTATTTTGGATCTCATGTAGGGTTCCTTATGCATAAAATATTAAGATATCTAGTATCTTGAGGTATATCTAACAAATATCTAAATAGAGTGTAGACCATTCAAAAATCAAAGCAAACGAGCATTAGTCTAGTGATGATGTAAAACAAAAACCACGACTTAATTTGCCAAAACAAATTAGTCAACTCGCTTTTATCATCTAAACATTATCCAATGCTGATTGCTCTTAGCCTGAGTGCATATATGATACTTACTTTGTAATCACTCACTGATTCACTCAGCCAGCACTTTTTCAATGCGTCTATCTGGAATCAACCACATTAATGCAACGAAAACATAAATCATTTGTGACAGCCATTCATAATAAAATGCTAAGGGAATGGCAATTAGATACAAGACAAGAGACAACCAACCTTTAATATCATTTCCAATAGCTAATGCTAATATAGAAGCTTCACCTTGTTTGACGATTATGGCTCTTTGTAGCAGCCAGTAAGAAATAGCAGCCATAAATAATACAACCCCATAAAGAGCGGTTGGAGCGGCTTCAAAATGATTTTCGCCCATCCAACCCGTCACAAAAGGCACTAAAGATAGCCAAAAAAGGAGATGCATATTAGCCCAAAGTATGGTGGCACTAGTATGCTTTACCAGATATAACATATGATGATGGTTGTTCCAATAAATAGCTAAATATACAAAACTTAAAACATAACTTAACCATATTGGAAAAAGTGGTTGCAAAGCCGCAATATCGCTGCCATGCGGTACTTTTAGTTCTAAAACCATGATGGTGATGAGTATGGCCAGCACACCATCGCTAAATGCTTCTAATCGAGTTTTTCCCATGTTCAAAGTGTCCTTCATAATCGGTTTAGATTAGATCTAAATCCGTACTGGGTCATTTTTCTTACGATTCATCTTTCCATTTGCGTCAATATGACATTATAATGGACACACAAGGATTAGAGTATCTGTTTTTTAGATATTCAATATCGATGAAGATAGACATTTTCTATTTTGGATCAAATTTGGATCAAACATTTTAGCAAGCTGTTAAACTAAAATATGTTCAAAGTTGAAATCTTACAATCCCCTGGAAGAAGCAGCTAAAATGGACATATCGATATTGTTCGAGTTTTATTGGAGAAAGGAGCCAATATTAACAAAAAAGATTATAGTGGTAAAACTGCAATAGATTGGGCAATAAAAGGCAGACACACACTAAAACATAGTTAATTTATTGCGTGCATCAGGGGGAACGTCTGGTCAGACCAACCATATGCATGCCTTAATTTATAGGAAGTATTAAATCGAATGAAGCAATCTGAAATAATCCAATCCTACTTTGACGATATCTACAAACCCTTCGTGGCGGAAATAAAAGAACCTATCTCTTCAAAATTAAATGAGATTTATGGTGAATTATATTATTATAGTCTTGAAAAGTTACTACCCTATTTAAAAATAACAGAAAATGATCACTTCCTAGATATTGGATCGGGTTTTGGCAAAGTTGTCTTCCAAGTATTTCTCACTACCAATGCTCTTTCTGTAACGGGTATTGAAATAAATAAACAAAGATGCACCATTTCACAGCAAGTTAAGATAAAAATTAAACAGCAGATTCCGGATGCGTTTAACAACAGACATTTAAATTTATGGCAGGACGACTTCTTAGAACATGATTTCTTAAACCCTATTAATATCATTTATGTTTGTTCCGCCATTTTTTCATTAGATCTGTTGACTGCAATGGAAGCTAAAATAAATAATATGAATACTGTTCAAAAAGTGGTGTCTTTTCGAAAATTGCCCAATCTCCATCATTTTATAATAACTCAAAAACTATTTCTACATACCACTTGGGATAAAGCGGCTTGTTACATTTACTCAAGAAGCAAATAAATTATGAATAAAATACCCCATGAAATATCTAATGAAACAAATAACCCAGACAAATTACATAGACCAGATGTCATTGCTAAACTTACAAGTGTTATCTCTCAGCAGCATCACAACTTTTTCCAAACCTACATCTTAATAAGGTGTAAAAGATATCTTGCTCATACAACAATGGTTTTTGCCTTTCAATATTTAACCATCATGAATATGTCATTTTCATTACCAGTGTCTCCCTACTACCCTCCTATGGGAATTGCTTTTATTACTTTTTATTTATTTGGCAGCAATGCCATACTGGGTCTTATATTGGGTTCAATTTGTGCTTATTTTTTAAAAGGCTTTTCAGCTGTATCAATTATTTTATACCTAACGGCCGACATAGGCTTTGGTTGCCTAACTGCTTTTTTATGTCAAGCAGTATTTTCTTCGGACATAAGACCATTTGCTGCCTGGTGTGAAGTTCTAAATTTTATCAAGATTAATCTATTCGTAACACTTTTTTCAAGTTTATTAAGATTAATCGCTTTTGCACTTATCATGGACACAAGCAACAAGCAAAGTATTTTATTATTTAATTATATTATTTTATGGTTGGCTGATTTTAATGCAATATTTATTTTATCTGCTTTCTTGCTTTCTTGGGTAACCATTCCATTCACTAGAGAAAAAATTTCACAAGAACCATTCAAAAAAACTTTTGGCATCACATTCATTATATTTATTACCTGTTCATTGTTATTTACAAAAAAATATGATATGATTTATTTTTATATTCTTTCAATGTTTTGGTCTATTTATATGTCTTATCTCTATGGGTATCTAATTGCTACAGGGCTGTTATTTGTTATGTCAAGTATATATTTAGTCTATTTTATTGCCCATAAGGAGCAATTTGTCCTGAATTTTGGCATGGGGCAATATAGTTTAGTACCCATGCTACTATTCGCTTTTTCACTTTGCATGATTTATACGGGACATCTTAAAAAAAGTATTGTCAATGATTGCAGAAGTCTTTCCCCTGGGATGAAAATTGTATGAAATATTGGTTAATGAAATCAGAGCCTGATAGCTTTAGCATTGATACACTTAAGGCTTTAAAAGGACAAATTTCATGCTGGGAAGGCGTTCGCAACTATCAAGCCAGAAACTTTATGCGAGATGAAATGCAGGTAGGTGATCAAGCATTTTTCTATCATTCAAGTTGTGATGTTCCTGGCATTGCAGGAATTATTGAGATAGTAAGAAGTTCTTATCCTGATTTTACTTCCTTTGATCCAGAATCTGCTTATTATGATCCCAGAAGCACAAAGCTAGCACCCCGTTGGTTTATGGTAGATGTTCATCTAGTCAAGAAATTTAAAGAAATAATTCCTTTGAGCTTTTTAAAAATTCAACCAAAACTTAAACAAATGCGTCTTCTACAGCCTGGAAACCGCTTATCTATTTTGCCCGTTTCAAAAATGGAATGGGACTATATCCTTTCCATACGATAAAAGATGAAAGACATAATCCCAAGTTAATAATACTATATTTTATATCAAGATTTTATATTAAGGTTGAACCTGATCCTGGTTCTGATCCTGATTTTCATAAGCCTTAATTTTAGTGCCTATCTTATCAAGCTGGGATTTATCCAGTTGTTTTTTGACCTTCGGAAAAAGCTTTGTTTCTTCATCTTCTGCATGATGCTCAACATCTTTGAATAATTTTTTGACTTTAGATGTCCATTCTTTATCGTCTGTTATGCTATCTAATCGCTTAATTTCATCGCTAGCATTTTGTTCTTCTTTTTTGAGCGTACTGATAATATCTTTTAGATCTCCATATTTTTCTAACTCAGGATACCATACTGTTTGCTCCATGGCCTCATGTTTTATCAAAAAATTCTTCAATTCTTTAAATAGGGAACGGCTTTCTTTTATATCCGATTTTAAGATTTTATCGATCTTTGCAATTTTTTCTCGGATCTGTTTGTGCTCTTGCAATATTATTTCAATGGCACTTTCTTGCTCATTTTGTGAATTTTTAGCTGAAATATTTGAGGTATTCATAGGGGTGCTTTGATCATTTGCAAAACTATTTGGGGCTATTAAAGCCAGCATAATAAAGGGCAATATAGTATTTGGTTTCATGGATTCTCCTTAGTCATTACATCTATTTATGCATTACATATATTTATTTAGTATAGTTGATTAAAACTAGGTGACTATCATCGGTTTTGGGCCGATATAGGTCATTAAAATAGTTTTTAACTAAATAAACAAATCTATAAGTTCAAGTTTGATGAAAAAAGCTGGACAGACTATCCAAAAAAAGGCTTTTTTGTCGAGTCGGGTTTAGGCTCGTCAAGACTATACAGTTTTATAGTTTTGTCCAATTCTGATGAAAGCACTTTACATTGGCTTGCAAAAGCCGCAGCATCAGCAAGCGCCGACGCCCCCCACGCACCCCCCCCCGCGCCGCTAGCCGCGGCCCAATGGCCTTTATATAAAGCACAAATAGAACCATCGCCCAATAAATCTAAATCAAGCTCCGAATTATCAAAGAGAACGCAAGTCCAATTAGGGGCTTCTGTGTAGTCGGCATTAGTGTGGGTGACAGGATGACAAAATAGGCAAATTGAAAACCAGGGGAGATGTTCTTTAAGTGCCTGTCCAATGGACCCGCAAAGTCTATCTAATTCATCCTCTCTTTTTGGATCATGTAATGCTTCCCATGGACCAAGAAAGTTTTGGTAGGCAATTTGGAGTTCGGGCATGCCCCAAATTTCTTGCGATTTTATTACGCTTATATATTTCTTTAAGTTATCCGTTTTCTCTTGTGCTGGAATGCAATTAAACAATGTTTTGGCAAGATGAAAATTTTTAGTTCTAAGGATAGCCTCAAGAACATTCGTGCTGTATCGAGTGGTTTTGGTTTTTCTTGCTTTTGCTTTATTAAAATAGACTTCTTCTCCATGATTTTGGATAAGATAAAGGGGTGGGCCATTTTTATCTCGTTTGGGCGTAGAGAGCAGCTCTAAAAATCGCTTTTGATTGGGGGGAGTAGGATTCAACACACAATGCAGCATCTCAGCCGCGACTTTTTTATCGGTGTGTTTATCCTTATAACATTGATTTTGGTACTGCTTGCACGTCAAAGTGAGTGCATGTAAGCTTGGCTCATCTAAGTTAGGAACAATTATGTGCTTTGTTAATTCTTCAGATAAAGAAAAACGTTCTGCTAATTTTAACATTTGATTCTTAGGTTTGGCCATAAAATTGCCCTTATGTGTTTAATGATAATAAATCAATTAATTAAGTACATTCACTCTAGTGGTTTTGCTTAGTATCATACATTATTTTATGGGGGGAAGTCAATTAGCGTTCATAGAACGAAATAGCACTCATGTATCCCACACACCATGTAGCTCAGCAGTAGTAATTCGTGTAAATACCCGCCTTATTTAACTTAGAATTAATAGGAAATAAAAGAAAATGCTGTGACATTTTAAACACAATGCTAATTACAATGTTAGGTTATTAACTTTTATCCGTTCAAAGTTGAATATAAGGTTTCAGACTTCATCTTCTATTCACTATCTGATACTCTTTGATACTTAAACCCTGTAAGTGAAGTAATTGGGAGTAAAGAGCATGGCCGCTGTCAATATAAAATTTGATCATAATAATAGCAAAAGTAATAATAACAAGCATTACAATGAAGATAATAATAAAACTTCTGAAAACTGGGAAGTCATCCATGATGTTGATTTAGAAGAAGATGATGAAGTAGATTTTAGTATCGAGTTCAATAATATTTTAATCCATTTTGAAAAGATAGAATATGATTTACTCAAGCGCCTAGTCAAAGGAGACAAGTATCCTAATGATAATAATAATGATATAGAAAAACTCATAAAACTATTATTCTCAATACAAAATATTCAGCTTCAAACATCACAAAATGGTAATGAAAGCTTGGTCAATAGTACAAATGGTCAAACAATACTAGCCAAAGAAATACTTGATAAGATCCAGACCAATAGAGACCACACAAAAAATCCAGCAAAAGGAATAGAAGCAGTGCATGCTTTTCTTGAAAAACAAAGCTCTTACTATGCAAATGAAATATATAAAAAACTTTATCAAAATATGGATGATGCACGTTCTAAAGCCAATAAAGCAACTGGGAGAGATCCCAGGGTCTGTCGATTTCTGCTTTTGAATAATATGTGCATTTTTACAATTATTGCGGGCGTTGCAAGCTTCAGCATCGTTATGGAGGTTACAAGTCCCTGGCCAAGCGAGCAATCAGCCATTAAAGGTAATGCTTTGATGTTGTCTGTCATACCTGCATTCATTGGCGCTATATTCTCTGGATTAATGATTGATAGTATCCCGAACAAAGAAGAAAGAATGCAGGAAAGAATTCGCTTTGAGCAAAAAGTTAAATCCCGATATGATCTTGCATTTGAAAGAGAAATTACCTTTTTTCAAAATTTTAACCTCGGGACTGAACTTTGCAGTAGATCCTGTTATGCAGACACCCTAAAAAGGCTACTATTTTCCTACGTTGAAGCTTTTGGAGGATACTTTAGATTTTTAGTGAAGGTCGGTATTTCCATTTATTGTATACCTCCTGAACATTGGATAATCAATGAACAAGGTAAAAAGGAATGTACTACTGGAAGTAATGGTTATTTTATACGCTATTTTATTGTTCCTGCAGCTGTAGGATCATGCTCTTATTTTGCATTAAATATTATTTCTCCTTTAACAAAGAAAAATTGGCTTAAACAAGGGTACAAGAATGGGGCTAGCACTTACATAGAAAATATTATTAAAATAATAGGCAACTTTACTTTTCGCTATGTTGATCCCACTCTAAAATTGTTTCTATACATCGGTGTCGTTGATTCACTAGAAGCAGTCTGCTTTTCTATTGCTGAACAAATCAATCCAAGCTTAGTACCCCTTCAATATGGTTATTCCTTTTTTATCTCGGTACCACTTGGTATCGTACTTTTTTGCGGAGAAAAACTTGCAACCAAAAACAACGGAAATTGTGCTTGTGGATGTTGTACTTTTTGCGAGCATTATTGTGGCTTAGAACCAGAAGGAATCTTTCAAACGACCGTTCTTTCCAGTCTTTCTGTTAGTCTTTTATATGTCTTAGCAGACACTTTAATGGAGCTTTATAACGAGGGGGATCAATTTGCATTTACTGTCTCTCTAATTAGTTATATTGTTTTATTAATAGTAGGAATGGGTTCTACCGTTTATTCAATTGACAATAGCGTGGAAGATGAAGAGTTGGTTGCGAATCGAATGAATATTCATACATGGATGGGTGAAAGAATATCTGAACTTACTTATCAAATCACGAATGGTACTAAGCCTCTTGTAGAGAACATGATTCAAAGTAATATGGATAAGAGTCATGCCGACATTTTCTGTGACTCAGATTCAGAAGAATTAGGCATTCTTTTGAAATCTCAAAGCCTTAATAAAGTGCCCTTAAAAAATGATATAAAAGAGGAAAGAGAAACACATATTATTGGAGCAGCGTTAATTGAATCTGCCCTGAAAGAAAAATGGGAGAAAAGCAAGAGAGTTCAATTGCAATTAGAAACAACTGAAACATTAATTTCGGAGCGAATCCGAAAACTCAATTTTGACTTCGAAGCCACACAAATTGCAACGTCTATGAATGAAGCATCCTGTGTATCTTCCCCTAATTCCCTAACTTTTGGTCAGCCAATACAATCTAGACAAAATAGAAATCGTATTTCAGCCACCGCTGTATCCCGTCCTTTGCAGGATATAAAGTCCATAAATTCTTGAGCCAGTAGTAAAGCATCTAATGACTGAATGAATTTATTTGCAAATAAGACATCGTATCTTAAGATATTACACAACCCGTCATGCATTTATTCTTTGCATTATTACTGGTTGATATCGCTGGCTTCTTTGCGGCTGCAACTGCTAATTCCCGTTTCAATTTATACACTACATTATCGAATCCATCGAACGGGGATTCTATATCGTTGTTTGTGCCCATTAAGTCGGAAAATTTTGCAATCATTTCAGATCTATTTTGATTAACAATTTTAAAGATATCATTTTGATTTAAACCTGGGTAACAAGATTTAGTTAATTTTATAAATTCACTAATATCAATAAGCATCTTCAAAAGTTCTTTTCCTGTCTCAATTGATTTTCCCAAAGCATTGTTAAGTGAAATTTTATCTTTATCTGATAATACAGTATTTAAGGGTAGACCAACAGTCTGTTCAAAAGTTCGGGCATAACTATGTATGCTATTTCTTGTTATTTTATTACTTATCATCATCAGCCTTGATAACTTTTTCCTAATAAGCAAATATTGATTTATATATAGTGCTTCAACTTTGTTAATAGCAAAATTATCAAGATACTCAGAACTAACAACAGCCAAAAGTTCCGTTTTATGGATATCGATTAACTGTTTTTTTATATTATCATATTCCGAAAGAATTTTATTAAACTTCAAGTGAAGACTATACAATTCTGTTTGAAATTGTACTTCCATCTTATCTTTCACTGGTTCTTCTGCTCTAAGATCAATATTAGCTTTATCTAGATCCATTTTAAATTTATTATATGCAGTTTCGGCATCTGCGATGATTTTGTTATGTGTTTTAATATCCTTTGAAGTAACTGGAATATCATTAGGTATTTCTATGAATTCACCAGAATCTGAATTCGAATCGAATATCCTCCCCGCTTCGGGATCGGATATAGTGGAAACAGCGGTTGCAGGGGAGGTAAAAACATTGGTTACATTATTTTGCGTAACCTTCTTGTGAGTGAATGTTAACGGGAGATCTCTCTGCATCGTACTCGTTGTATCAGCCATAGTTACAGTGCCTGGTAAAGCCAAAAAGATACAGAACTCTTTTCCTTCTGCAGTATCTTTTTTACTAATTGCTTTCGTTGGAGCAATAACATTAATGGTTAAGTTTGTAGCCATATCAATCCTCCGATTTAATATATTAGATCATAATTTAATATAATAGGTTACTTTCGATTAAAATAAAAATATTTTGTAACGACATCAAATTATTAGCCAATCACAGCCATTTTCCTGTACTTTTATTACCCATGATTCAATAATCCACTTGGGCCAGCGTGAGTGCCAGTAGCAGGAGTTCTGTTGTAGCAGCCCCACTTCCGGCACTACTACTCTCTAATTGTTTCGCTGCAAATAGCAGCACCAATTGGGAAGTATATTCTGCTTTTTCCAGTTCTTGATTTTTTGTTAATTCTGCTGCTTCTTCCTCTTCTAATTGTTTCAACTGGGCCTTATTAGCGAAAATTTCGTTACAAATTTTATCTGCCTCTAGTTTGGCGTCTGCCTCTTTCTTTTGTTTTAGCATTTCGTTTTTTGCTTTGATATCTGCTAATCTTGCCTTCTTTTCAGCCAGATCACGATTTTGTTTTTGTTGTATCTCCAACAGCCTGGATATGGCTGTAGCATTAACATCCGCATGTCCAATCTCTAAGGTTCTGGCAAACGAATAAGATGATCTTTCAGTAGCTCCATTAATATCTTGGGTTCCATGAGTCCCGCTAGCAGCTGCAACTGCGGCTGTAGCAGCAGGAATTTCTGTTTGTTTAGGGTTCATTGAATCACTCATTGATATGTTATTTGCATCGAGCATTTCCTGATTAATTATCATATAAATCTAAACAGTTGTACTACTTGCTATATAATAATTCCAACAGAAAAATAAAGCAATAGAAACTTAAAGTCGGTATAGATGCGAAAAAATATTTAGTTAGTCAAATATTCAATACTGAAAGCTCAAGGCTGGGATCAATAAGGGGACAGATCCAAACAAGCGATAAAACAACTTATCGCTTGTTTGAATCTGTCCCCTTATTAATCCCTCTTCCCTAATGACTTGAAGATTTAACAGAAATAGTTAGGCCTGGTATTCTGGTGGGATCTTATCCATAGGCCACCTAAGAACTTCTCTTTTCTGATAGTTGCCAAATCCAATGTTCGCTCTTTCAGCTTCTAGTTTTGCAGCAATTTCCTCAGCTCTTTTTACAATACTATCATTAATCTTGGTATTGTTATATTTCTCAACTAATTTTAGGTAGAGACGTTCCTGCATAACACAGGGTCCCTCCTCATTTAACCATACATGTCCATCTTCATTATTATCTTGCATAACAATATGCACAACACCATGCTTTTCCATATTATAATGCGCATCCATAAAGTATTTCATGACTTTGTAATCATCTGATACTTTTATAACCTGCATGCCACTTACCTCGATGGGGGAAGGCGATTTATCATGCTCAATGCGACATTTAAGGATTGCAGCGTTTGAATTTGCACTCGCCTGTCCAGCTGAGCTAAAGGTTAGCGTAACTGCAGTATTTGAGGCTGTAGATTTCGCAGCAGCGTCTGGTGCTTTAGGAGCAGCAGTTGCTGTGGCAATTACAGCTGCTGCTGGAACTGGAGCTGCAGTGACTTTCGCTGCAACCGCAGATAATGGTTTCCCCGTGGGGTCTATCACCTTGAGACAAGATACAAAAAAATCATTGGAATCTACGGCGAATAGTTTGGCAAAAACATTGTCTCTTTGATAAGCAGATGCAACCGTTACATGGTTTAGTTTTTTTCCTACAGTCAGTCTAGCTATTGCAGGTGGCAAATCTTTAGATACACACAAACCATACGTCGAATTGTCATGACATTCTTTATCAAATTTTTCTAAGAAATTAGGATCCGCTGTTAGATCTTCATCCAAACAGGAAACTGTTCGAATAAAAAGATGCTTATCTTGAGTTTGTGCGGGCTTATATTTTTTCCAGCCCGCCAGCATTAAATCACCTAAAACAGTTCTGTAATCCATATTTGCTGTGTTCTTCTGTTGCAAAGCAAGTACATCTTTAGCAGTTTTATCACCTACGCTATCATTAGCATCTTTTTTATCTTTGGTGTCCTTAGTATCTTTAGTAGCGACTGCTGTAACAGTTATTGTAGTAGTAGCATCAGCTTTAGTTCCACTGCTATTTTGAGCACTAGCCGCTGATATTTTTTTCTTACGGTCCGTTCCAATGGTTGCCAAGGCATTTTCATAGTTAGGCTGATTCGCTAATTCGGTTACCAGCTCGCTATAAATTACATTGCCATCAGGATCTTCAACGATTAATGCTCTAGCAAATAAGTCTTTAAATGCTTGCTCAAGAGTCTCAGCATTTTCAGTTCCAGCTGCAGCCATCGTTGCAGTCGTTATCCCGTCTACTATCCGCACCCCGAATTCATCGCCAAAGTGGCAACTATTATGATAGGCCGAAAGCGATTCAACATTTATTATTCCTTCTGCCGCACAAAATTTTCGATGCGCTGTTGGTAGATCTTTCGAAATACAAAGGACTACGGTATTAGACAATTGAGCTGCTCTTTGATTAAATTCCCTCACAGTCTTTGCACAAGTCGGCGTATCAATAGAGGGAAAGATATTTAATACTCGATATTTACCAGCAAAATTGACTTCTTGCACAATTTTACCTTCCTTATCTCTTAGTTCTGTTAAAGCAGGTGCTTGGCTGCCCACTGCTGGCAATTCACCTACTGTATTCATTTCTACGCCTCGTCTCGTAATTTTCATGCTGATTCTCCTATAAATATCTCATATTGCACAAATTAAAATTTAAATTGAGTCCCTGCCGCTGCAGTTAGAGGTGCGGTAACGGCATTCGGTTTTTTTACTAGAATTCGACCACTGGCCACTAAATCAGGTGCGCGCGTTAAGCCACCACCACCAAAGCCAAATAGAACGCGAACCCCCTTGTAAGTCTCATTGCAATGTCCCTGACCATATTGACTGACCACTCGATTGCAACCATAAACTGTTAAAGGTTTTATCAAACAATCATCCCGGTAAACATGCCTGAGACTACTCACTAACCCCAGACTGATGCTAGCGTCGTGATGTGTGGCTTCTCTACCCCGATCCGCTGGCCCCACACAGGCCCCAGCAGTAAAGCGAACGACATACATTAATCGTTCTTGGTTTTCATACTTTACTTTGATGGGTGATTCAGAGACAGTAATGACATGATTTGTTCCACCAAAAACAGCGGCTCTTGGTAAGCTAACCCCCGGTTTAGTAAAAACGGCTGCTAGGCCCGAAGAACCTGTTGCACTGATAACATCGAACAAGGTTTTATCATTATGATCCAGAATTTCTTGCTTACCTAGGGACAATATTAATTGGCCAGCAGTGTAATGATCTTTGCCGTCACGAGTTTGATAATGCACAATGGCTTGTGTATGTCCTGCCATCTCAGCATGAATTGTATTATTATTGCTCGCTTTATCAGCATAAATTGTTTTTACGGTACCATCAATCACTTCTCCACCTGTTTTTTTAATATAGTCTGCCATCATCTTTTTCGATTCTGGAGATAATACTCTATCATGAGTTTTTTCAGCAAAAGCTAAACCTTGCAAAGGATAACCTCGTTTAGCCATTTCTTCTTTTGAAAGAAAAACCAGCTTTCGATTTTCCTTTACCAAGTTTAGTTCTTGAGTACGTAGATCCGCAACTTCTTGCTCGGTTCTTGCTACAATAGTGCCACCACTTCCCGATAATAATAATTTGTCACCGAACCTAGCATTTAATTCTTTATATACAGGTTCATTCAGAGCACATTGCTCTGCAACTGCCATTAATTCAGCTTCTCTGACTGCTTGACTGGCAGCTGTTTTCTTTTGAAAAGCCCAAGCGACTCTAAGCGAGGGTAACCATTGTTTAGGATTTGTAATAAAACCTACCCAATCTAAGGTACGCCATGGAAATTGACCACTGGCTTCAATGTGCTGATAACTATGTTCGCGTTTAGGCCAAATAGCACGCGCAATTTGTATCGGAATAAATTGGCTCGGTCGATACGTGGTTGGAGCTTCTGCATCTGCATCTTCTTCTATATGCCAGGCAGATCCATTAGCAATCGGCCAAAGCCGTTCATCATTAATATAGATTTGTTTGAGACCTTCGGTTGTTAATCCAACCAAACTCGTTAAGGCAGGATGTCCCCCCACTGCAATGACTGTATCTTGATTTTCTTTGAGCTTGACAGGGCATTCGCTAAGAGGTCTAATTTTGACCGACGCTTTTAAAGCGGCTTTTTCAGCGAACTGCTTAGGATCCCTAGGAAGTAAATGGTTTAAAGAAGAAAAATGATTTTGGAATAGATCCATGAGTTCTTTATCTTGGCTGATAAAAGGTTCGGCCATACCACTCAATAGATACTTCTTATGTTGTGCACGAATGTGGTTAGAAAACTCATCTTGGCCTTGAATTGTTTGGTTATTTAAGAATTGAAGTTTTCTTGCAAAGACTGCGGTTGTTGCGGTTGTTGCTACTGCTGCCGTTGCGACTGTTTTAGGATATCGACTCGCTGTTTGTCTAATTTTTTGTAAAATGACTTTGCCACCACGAAATATAAAGGACATAGTTAACACTCCTACTCAATAATGATTTTTCATTCAAGAAACGACAATAAACCATTCTTTGTATAAATACAATAGCTATTATGTTTTTTTGTAAATATACTTGTTTTTATTTTGTTATTTGAATTAATTAGTTTGATTATCAAAAGGCCTTAGTTTAAATTGGGAAAATAAAACACATTACTCGATTTTGTATTGGAATCAGTCCCTATTTTATGTTCATATTCTTTTTGAATGGGGAAAGTTAAGAAGATAGTACGACCTTCATGTAATTTGTTTTCAATAAAAATACTGGCGTCATGTTGTGCCATTACTTTCTCTATTAAAGAATTATCCATATTACTAAACAAAGTATCTTCAGTGATCCAACCAATATTTTTTTGCATTCTTTGTAGCTCACTATCACTTAAACCAAAACCAAAATCTTTTATCATTAATTGCACTGCCCCATGATTATCTTGCGACAAATAGGTGGTGGTCAGTACTATCTCTTGACCCTCTGTTGAATTTTCAATAGACTGAGAAAGCAAATGAACAATAATTTGTTTAATTTTTAATACATCCCCATATAATATGGGTAAATAATCACTCAGATTTGCATTAATTGTGATCTTTCTGGCAAAACTCGCTTTTAAATTAATCTGTATCGCTTCATTGACAACATTGTTAAAGGAGTAACAACTTAAATTTAGGGTATTCGAGGTTTTTGATTTAATATTCCGTACTGCTTCGCGAATTTTGTCAATGCATTTTAAGCTGACCGCCCTTTCTTCTTTGGTAACATTTTGTTCTGTTTCTCTTAATAATAATTCTGTACAAATTAAGATATCCTTAAGAGAATGAAGAAATTCCTTGTTCAGGCTTTTCACAAAATCTTCTCTGGCTTCTGCCGAGGTCTTTACTATCTCATTAATCCTTTCCAATTTTTCTCGATAAAGTTCATTGCGTTTAATGTAGCGTTTCACGAGTAACAAAGCTTTTGCCAAATTAAATAGTTCAATCGAATTTTGCCTGGGTATTTTCTTGTTGGTTTTCCCTTTAGAAATTTGTATCGCATGGTCAGATAGAATTGAGATGGGCATAATAATTTTTCGCCGGAAGAAATAAAGTATGATAAGGCAAAATAACCCCATCAAGAGCAATTCACAAACACGCGGAAAAAATTGTCGATGTAAGTCTTTTTCTAATTTCGCTTTATCGAAACGAGTAATAATTGTAAACTCAGGATGATTTTTAACCCTTTTATGAAATAAATATCCTTCATTGGTTTCGCCATAGGGCCTTAATAAGGATTCCGCATTATTTTTGGAAGACTTCCAAAAAATTCTCTGACAGTATTCTTGTTTTAATTTGGGTTCCACTTCTAGTCCAGATTGAAATAAGCTATGGCACTGCTCATTGACCACCATGAAATGAATATTTGAAGTTTCACTGAGTTTATTAATCTGTTCATTGGTATTTTTTTGCAGAGCTGTCAAAGAGACTGCGGCAGTTGAACCTTCTTTAATGTGATTAAAGTTTTGTATTAAGTCTTGATTCTTTTCCATGACCTGAAAAACAAGCCGATGTATATTCTCTGAAGCTTGTTGTAATTCTTCCTGTTTTTCTTGTACATACAAGCTATAGCTATAACAATATAAGAAAACTGACACAATAAAAATGCTTGATAAAATTAATAAGGAATAAATAAAATATTCACTCGAGAGTGATAGAGGCGAGATTTTTTTGGCTCTCCAGTTAAAAAACTTAATATTAATAAATTGTATCATTTATATTCACCATTCTTTGGCTGCCTCTTCTCTAGCGCGACTTTGATGCCCGCCTGGTTTGTAGCGAAGATACTTACTGTTCGATAAAAAATTTGATAAAAACTAGATACAGATTAAGAAAAAACGTTATAATATGCAAGTTAGTTTTTATGTTTTTTGTAACTATACCAAAAATATTTCAGGTTGCGATAAGGCGCCTGTGAAGGCTTGCAGTGCGGCCTACAAATTAATATCCTCTTGCTATAAGCTGAGCAATAACATAGTTGCAGCTTGAAAGGCGAAGGGTGTATACAAACATTTTTTGAGTATATGCATATAATATTAGAGTTTAAGCTATGTTAGATATTATTATTGTTTTTGGTTATCTTTTTGTTGCTCTCCTATTAGGCGTTTGGGTCAGCAAAAGTACCTCCTTTGAAGACTATAAAACCGGTGGAAGGCAATATTCTGCTGGGATAGTTTTTATTGCTATCTCTGCATCCTTTATCGGGGGTGGTTTTACATTAGGCCTTGCTGAGAAAACCTTCTTATTTGGCATTATTTATATCGCGATTATTGCTGGTTTTAGCCTTAAAGAAGTACTCATTGCCCTCATTATTGCGCCCCGCATGCAAGCTTTTCGTTCCGTAGTCACTGCAGGGGATATTATGGAGCAATCTTTTGGTAAACGTGCAAAGATCATTACGGGTTTTGCTTCTGTTTTAGTTTGCGGAGGCATTATTGGCGCACAAGTCTCAGCCTGTGGCACTTTAATACATATTTTTCTGGGTCCCCCTCCTGCTGTAGGCGCTTTGCTTGCCGCTAGTATCGTTATTATCTATTCGACTCTCGGTGGGTTGAAATCTGTAGTGACAGTGGATATCCTTCATTTTAGTATCTTTACTCTTATATTACCTTTAGTATTAATCTTTGGTATATACGAAATTGGTGGTTTAGAACAATTCCTCAATACTTTACCAGAAACCCATCTTTCACTCACTGGTACATTAGATATTAAGACTACGGCAATTCTTTTCACAAGCTTCTTTCTAGGCGAAACTTTAATTCCGCCCTATATTCAACGCCTACTCATTGGTAAAACGACCCAAGCAACAAAACTAGGCACTTTTTCTAGCGCAATTTTTTCGGTTTTCTTTTTTACTATGATTGGTTTTATTGGCATAGTGGCTTTTATTTTAGAGCCCAAATTATCCTCAACTTTTGCGCTACCTTACGTTATCCAAACAGTGATGCCAGCAGGACTGAAAGGGTTAGCCATTGCAGCGATGCTTGCGGTTATTATGTCTTCCGCAGATTCTTTATTAAATAGCATCGCTATCGCCTGTTCCAATGATATTCTTTCCCCACTGAATGTGATCGGTAAAAATAAGAACCGTGAATTTATTGTTATTCGCTTATTAACAGTTATTATCGGAGCAGTGGCTATTGGTATTAGTTTAACCTTATCCAGCTCCATTGATATATTACTTTATTCTTATCAATTTTGGACGCCATTTATTATTACTCCTTTCATTGCCGCCATTTTTGGTGTTAAATCCAATTATAAAGCTTTTCTTGTTTCTACCATCACCGGTGTTTCGGTGGTTGCCATTTGGAATTTCATTCATCATTCTTCGACTATCGATATGGTGGATGGCACCCTGGTAGGAACTCTTTTAGGCATTATTGTTAACATGATTACTTTCATTGTCTACCATTATTCTTCGAATAAAGCCAGGAAGGAAAGTCAAAAAATGAATAAACTAAATTTATTGTTAAAAACCGAGACTTAACCCCTTTTATTGCCTCTTTTCAAATACTAGCTTTTGGATAATCCATTCTGCAAAGCGTTTATCAATATCTTCCGATATGCCAATTGAATATTTATAAACTTCGTCCACAGAAGCCAGAATTTGCTTTCTGGGGAGTTTAAGATTATTTCTTTCAATAATGGAATTAATCACCTGAATAGCACTAATAAATAATTCTGCATTCCAGTGGGTATCCTCTTGAACTTCAACTGGATCAGAACCTAATAAATCCAAGTCATGCGATTTCGAAATTTGCTGTAAATTGGAGATTGACTCTTCCCCAATTAATTCCTCAATGCTGCAATTTAATTCCTGTGCAATACCTCTAATGGTATCAATGCTAGGGTTTTTGGACCGCCCATGTAAAATATTATGAATAGCACTCTGTTTTAGGCCAGCCCTTCTTTCAAGTTCGCTAACTGAGATATTTTTAGCAGCTAGTTTATCTTTAATATTACTTTGCAGTTTAGTATACATACGTAAATTCTTTCTTAAATTAATCATTTCCCGAGATAATCTAATCTATTCTAGGAGGAATATCAAGTAAAAACTTCGACATTTATTTTATCAATACATAATTTTGTAATTATACATAATGTGCTATTTAACTGTATTCAGCAATCGGTGGATGCAGTTTTTAATAAACACGTTCCACCAGCAAATTCCAATCGAAAACAGTCACTTCCAATACTGTATAGATGGGCTGTATATAGATGATTATGAAGTTGCTGTCGCTGTCCAACAGTATGTGAAAAATGCCTTAGCCTTATATATGCCCTTCGTCTTTCAAGCTGCGACTGCGTTGGAAGCTTCGGTTCGTAGCGAGGATACTAATTTGTACGCCGCGCTGCAAACCTTCACAGGCGCATTGTCGCAACTTGAAATGCTTTGGGTATATATAACAACTCTTTGCTATACTACTGAAATGCACAGCCTTCTGATTACATACGGATTGGAATGAAACTTATGGAGATTGATTATATTAATATAAGTCTTGCTTTTTTAGAAGGTCTTGCTTTAATTATCTCACCTTGCATTTTACCTATATTACCCATTATTTTATCTGCCTCATTGCCAAGTGGAAAAAGGCACCCCTATGGCATTATTCTAGGTTTTGTTTTAAGTTTTGCGCTTTTTACCTTTTTTTCAAAAGAACTCGTTGAAATATCTGGTATTAATTTAAATTGGATCCGAAATGTTTCTTTTGGGATTTTGATCATTTTGGGTCTCATCATGATGTCCAACTTTCTTTCGGACAAATTGAGTCTTTGGACTGAGGGTCTAGTCAATCTGGGATCGCGATTAAACGGACATCGGGAAAAAAGCGGATTTTGGGGTGGAATATTATTTGGCTGCCTTTTGGGTTTGATCTGGACACCTTGTGCAGGACCCATTTTGGCTACTGTGATTGTTCAAATTATTCTTCAAAAATCCACTATTAGCAGTTTTCTCACGATATTATTTTTTGCACTGGGTTCGTCTATTCCTATGTTGATTATTGTGTTATTTGGCAATAAAATTATGACGCAATTTTCATTCTTTCAAAAACATGCCATCCTCATTCGTAAGATTTTGGGTCTGATTATTATTTTAAGCATATTTTGGATGATTTATGGAAATGCTTTCTACGCAAACATAAGCATGCCGCAAGTAACAGGTGAAACAAAAGAGAAATCTTTGGGAAATCACTTGCAAAAAGGATTGAAATCCCCTTATAAAGCACCTGAGTTGAAAGACATCACCGCCTGGATAAATAGCCCACCTTTAACATTGGAAGAACTAAAAGGAAAGGTGGTTCTTATCGATTTTTGGGCTTATTCTTGCATTAATTGCATTCGAACATTACCCTACTTAAAAGATTGGCACCAAAAATATCATGATCAAGGATTTGTCATTATAGGTGTTCATAGTCCTGAATTTGATTTTGAAAAAGATTACAATAATGTTAATATGGCTGCAAAAAATGATGACATTAAATATCCCATTGCACTTGACAACCAATTTGGAACCTGGCAAAATTATCATAATCTTTATTGGCCTGCGCATTATTTAATTGATAAAAGCGGAAATGTAGTTTATGAGCATTTTGGTGAGGGTAATTATGATACTACTGAAAATAATATACGTTATTTATTAGGTATCAAAACCCCGATGCCAACTACAGAAAATAAAGAGACAAACTTAGAAAAAGAAACACCAGAAACCTATTTAGGATATGAAAGAGGCCAATCTTTCAGAAGTCCTGAGGGAACCAGTAAAGATCTAAAAAGGCTTTATTCTTTCCCTCAAAGTTTAGCATTAAATGAATGGGCATTGAAAGGCAATTGGATAATTGAGCCTCAAGAAATCATTTCTTCGGAAAGGAATGCTGCCATCAAAATTCGTTTTTACGCAAAAAGAGTTTTTGCTGTGATGGGTGTAATGGGAGAAAAGCCAATTATGATAAGAATATTATTGAATGGTAAAGAAATTAAAAATGAGAAACCAATATTAAATTCTAAATTATACACAATGGTTGAAATGGACCATGCTTCAGACAATATACTTGAGATCATTACTTCAGAACCAGGACTTAAAATGTATACTTTTACATTTGGGAATTAAGCACCAAATCTTACTCAACTTGTGCATCCATGCCCCAAGGAGCATTTTCATACCAATTCAAAATATCAATTTGTGGAATCATTCATCTATCTCAACAATATCATTAACCAATACCTTCCATTTTTGGTTTAAAGTTGCATCCCGAGCATCCTTGTCAGGTCTTAACTAATCACAGTTTAAATGGTTCATTAAAGCATCGATAAACCACGTTGGTGGTAAGACTCCAGCCTTACGTGGGAGCAAATATGGTTCCTATGTATATGTTTGCAAAGACATCACCTAGCGTCGTTGGCTCAAGAACCTAGTGCTTCATGTATATTTTCCGACTTCCCCAATACTTCCGCACTTCCCCCTAATTAATAATTAATCTGAGGATCCGGAATAACTCCTTTTCCTTAATGAATATGCAATTCTTCGTGCCGATACGAAATCGCATGATGCTTACCACTAAAAGCGATACCAATTTTAAGGCAATTTTTTATTTGTTGTTGTGATAACATGGCAGTATATCGTTTTTCATCGATTTGATTTATGGCCTTTTCTGCCGCTTTGATTAAATCAGATGAATTAGCACTTTTTTCGCTTTTAACTTCTATAATAATACCCAGTTTTTCAGAGTCCTTCGGAACGATGATAATATCAAAACGTCCATATCCTGATTCCCTATTTGAATTGATTTGATAATGTTTTTGATCGATGCCAGAGATTAAGCCTAACATAAAGCCGTGATAAAATTTTTCTGGTAATTTACTACCTAGATCATGAACACTAACAGTTTGGAGCATTATCTTTTCTAGATGGCGTTCAAATGCTTCCATATTTCCATGTAGTAAATTTTTTAAAAAATCATTAAAAATACTGACATCGTCAACCCCTGACAACCATTCAGCAATAATAGTTCTATATAAGTCTTTCACTTCTTTATTTGGTATTTCTAAACGACATAAAGGCCCCTGGCCTGTTTCTTGTAATGAGACAACTTTTAAATATCCAGCCATTAATAATAAAGTCCAAAGTGCGGCTTCACTGTGTTCTAATTGATCAAAAATAATACTTTCATTTATGATACGCTCTACGGCTTGTCCTTGTAACAGCTTTTCTAATTGAGATTTGAAATCTATGCTTGAACCTATAAATAAGTTTTTTATAAGTGTATTGTCACCTGTATTTACCCAGTATGGACTTAACTTACCTTTTTCGCGAATATAATTCACAATTGACCAAGGATTATAGAGTACAGTTTCTCCTGCTTGATAGCCATTATACCAATCCTTCACCGATTCTAAATTGTCATTAAGATTCGATTTTTTCAATAATTGACCGACTTCGTCTTCAGTAAACCCGAAATAATTCGAATAGTGAGTATTAAGTAAAGAATATACTTTAATGTTGTTTAGTCCCGAGAATAAACTTTCTTTTGAAATTCTTAAAATGCCAGTCAAGACTGCTTTACTTAAATGTGTATTGTCTTTTAATCCTGCACCTAAAAATTCTCGCATAAAGGTGATCATTTCTTGATAATAATTTCCAAGATAGGCAGTTTGAATTGGCGTATCATATTCATCGATTAATACAATCGGTTTAACCCCATAGTGTTGACTTAAATAGTAGGTTAGGTTTTTTAAAGATCCTCTTATTGAACTGTCCGATGCTTTTCTATCTAAAAACAATTCATAATCTTTTTTATCCCGTTCTCCCAATTTTGAATGGGGAGATAAAATTTCTTTTTCGTGTTCTAAAAAGACTTGCCTAACGAGTTCAATACAATCCTCATAGGCTGCATTGAAAGTGCTAGATTTAATGTCTTTGAATGTTAAAAAAATGACCGGATATTGCCCCTGTTGCTTCATGTAATCAGGGTAATGGGAAATTTCTAATTCTTGAAATAAAGTATCAGTTGTTTTTTTATCAACTTCTTTTGCAAAAAAATGATGCAACATAGAAAGATTCAGTGTTTTACCAAAACGTCGAGGTCTCGTAAAGAGCTTTACTTCGACTAAATCATCCAGAATTTCTTTTATTAATAATGATTTGTCTACAAATAAATAAGGTCTTCCCTCAGAATCTCGGGTTTCAATTAACTTGCGAAAATCACTGATTCCAATAGGGGGTTGCATAATTATCCATAACAATGTGTCAATTCTTAAAACTGGCCTGCCAGCTGAAGCTCGCAGAGCGAAGGCTGGTGGAGGCGGCGGGAATTGAAATAATCATATAAACATTTGAAATATAATGTTTATTTTTTTTCATTCAATTCAATTGCCCCCAAAGTTGCCCCCAAATAATTACAGAGGCTTATTTACATTCTAATCCGCATCCACAATCAAATCAATGGCAAGATTCGTTACAGGCGGCTGTCCGGATAATCAGCTTAAATCGGTTCTCCCTTTAACTCTAAACAGCCCATTTGACGGATATTATCAATAATTTTTAAGTTTTTAAACTTAGGTCTTTTGCTTCAAGCCAACTGCATCGATTACATGGTAGGAAGCATATGAGTGAAAAATCCAAGAATTGATTAATAAGGCTCGGAGTTGATAAAAATATAAGTATTATAATGAAAATGATAATATTATTTTTCATTCTCTTCTCCATTTAAATATCTCTTAATTTCATTAACTTGTGCTTCTGTTGCGAGCATCCCATCCACAACAAGATTTGCACTTAATTTTAAAGCATCATCAAAATACAAGGGCCTAGAGTGTAAGAGGTAAAATTTTAGTTCCTCTAGAAGTTCATCTTTAGTTTTAACTTTACCTTTAAAATCACGAAGGAGGCGTCGACTTAAGCTGACATCCAAAGGCAGTTCAATATGCACACAGACATCAATATATTGTCCTGTCTGCCTATGCAAAAACCCAAGGGGTGCATCAAAAATAATATATTCTGTTGGAGCGAGTAATATATCAAGTGTTGGATGGATAATAGGTTTATCACCCTTTAAGCATAGAAGAACCTGAGCTAATGCTTCATAATTCCACTCATCAAAATTTTGACCGCGTTTATACCAATCTACATAGTCTTCGGGGCCTTCCGAGATACTATCAAAATCATCCCAACCAATAATAGTAGCTTGTATATTACTTGCTAAGTTTTTAGCAAGCGTTGTTTTTCCTGCAGCTGTTACTCCTGTAATGGCTATAATTTTGGTCATACTATCCACTTAATATTTATTTAATGATTACAATACCTAATCTATGTACCAATTTGATTCAAGCTTGAATTAAAGAATTTGATGACAGCAGCTTCTACATCTTTATGGATTTTTGCACGATTAACTGATGAGTCATCTATAATAAGCTTTGAAGAAAGCTCCTTTCTCCCGAACATTGATGGTTCGCTTAAAAACACATAATGACCCACTTTACCAGGGATTATCCAAAGGGTATGCTTTGGAATGTATTTTGCGTAGTATTCGGCGTTTTCATGTATATTGACTACTTCATCTTCTGATCCGCTGACTATAAAAACGGGTTTTTTAATTTGCTTTAAACCTGCCTCATCAAAAATAAAACCAAAAGAGGGAGCCATTAAAAAATAAGCTTTAATTCTCGGATCGAAAAAGGATTTTTTTGCAACATCAAAATTTATGTTATCTGTTATTGATGGTTCCTCTTCAATGGCCTGTATCGGAAATTTGCTCAGTATTTTCTTTACATCAAAATTTTCACTTTGCCCACCAGCAAGCCATATCCCCGTTAATCCACCTTTAGAAAATCCAGCAAACCCAATTTTATCTGCATCTATTTTACCTTTTAAAAAAGAATCATTTAAAATTTCTGTGATAACAAATGAGACATCCATTGGCCTATTCCAGGGTTTCAGAATTTCTTTTGGTAAAGATTGATGCCAGGTTTCACCGTAATGCTCCAGAGAAGCAACTATATAACCCTTTTTAACTAAACCATAGATGAACCACATACTATTGAACCTATCACTTTGATAGCCATGTGAAAAAAGGATGAGTGGGTATTTATCCTTTTCAATACTGAGCAAGGAATCTCTCGCCTCAGGTTCTCGTTTCCATACACTTTCTGGAACTTTTGTTTGAGCCTTAGGATCGGCTGGATAGAAAATTTCAGTGATAATAGGGCGTTCTCTGGATTTATCAAAAAAAGTTACCGTACGCACCCCTATTTTGGGGTGGATAACTTGCTTACTCTGTTCTGCTACTGAGGTAAAAGAGAATAAAATTGAAATAATAAAAATAATTACCTTCATTTACTAACCTACATATTGTGCCTATTGCTGAATGACGGTGAGACTCTGGTTTTGATACAAATGCAGCATAGATCATCCAAAGTTCATTGACATCATACTAAAATTTTAATAATTAGACCAGAATTCTAAGTTCTACTTGGCAAGTTGGCTCAAGAACCTAGTACTTCGTGTATATTTTCCGACTTCCCCGATACTTCCGCACTTCCCCCTAATTAATAATTAATCTGAGGATCCGGAATAATATTAATAGTTGGAATGCAGAAAAAACCCACGTTTTTGCTTCTTTTAGCATTTTACTTTTACTAAAAGTTATATCTTTATTTTTAAGTTGAATTTTAAAGTCAACGTCTTCCGACATGCGTTTTACTATTTTATGTGCTTTAGCCAGACAAGTTCCACCCGCAAATATTAAACGAAAACACTCATTCTCAATACCAGATAAAGCATGAATGATACGCGTAACATAATAATCTTTTTCAAGAATAGATGGATATCGAATACCCAAGCTTTCTGCAGCAATAGAAACTAGTTCTTTTAATTGATCTTGGTTAAGAAGGTTAGGCACGTTTTAACTCCATACTTCGATAACGCAATTGCCGACGAAATCTATCCTTTATTTTTGTAGAGGGATTAACTGGAGTTTGTGTTGAACGCCCTTCTTGATAAGCTTGCTCTTCGATGGCAACTCCTAGATGAAAGTTTATTTAGTTTTCTATATCAATTTAAATCTAAACCAAGGCCATTTGACTTGTTGCATTAATTAACCCTGGTAATTTCATATCCCAATAATGTCAAACAATGACAATATAGGGATATGAAATGTTCTAGATTATTCCTCAAACATTGTGCATGCACTATATCCTATTTTATGTTAGAATTTCTACTTCTTCAGCGAACCTGATAGGAAGTATATGAGTGTAAAATCTAAAGATAAAAAGGCCATTACCATACGCAGTAGTGCCGCAGAATATCTTACTTTTATTGCTTCTGAAGGTAAGTGTGGAGTAGAAGCTTTTTATGCTGATGAGAGCATTTGGCTTACTCAAAAAATGATGGGCGTTTTGTACAATGTTGAACCACACACCATTAATGAGCATATAAGTAGAATATATACAGATAGTGAACTTGACAAAAATGCAACTATTCGGAATTTCCGAATAGTTCGTAAAGAGGGTTCACGACAAGTAGAACGCGATATTTTGCACTATAACCTTAAAGTTATTATCGCGGTAGGATATAAGGTTAATTCGGATCGAGCAGTTCAGTTTAGGAAATGGGCAACCAATATTATTGACGAGTTCACTATTAAAGCTTACGTTATGGACGATGAGCGGTTAAAAAATAATGGTTCAGTGCTTACGGAAAAATACTTTGAAGAACAATTACAACGGATTCGCGAAATTCGTATTAGCGAACGAAAATTCTACCAAAAAATAACGGATATCTATGCAACCGCTATAGATTATGATTTGACTGCTTCAATAACAAAAAAACCGATCCGGTCTAAATGTAACCAAGTCAAAGGCGCCTGCTTACCACGACTGATATTTTATTGGAATTTTTTATTAATTTTGACAATTTCATATCCCTATATTATCAAAAAATGACAATATAGGGATATGAAATGTTTTCAGATTATTTAAAACATTTACCTCCTAAAATAACTAGATGTATTTCCCATCAAATAACAACATCACATGCTTTTTGATTCTCTACAATGCCCTTCCATGGCTCTCCTGGCAATTGCTGAATAATATCTTTCAGCACTATATTGAAATGCATTAAAAAACTTTCGTCGTTAAAATTTGCATTTGACAACAAGGGTTGAATATCCTCCCTAAAGGAAGTTATTTTTAATTTATGATACAAATTCTCTTCAAATTCAGCACGTGAAATTTTAAGGTTTTGCTTTTGTAAATAATAATCAAAACATTGAATTGATTTGGTTATATCAAAATTTAAGTCATTTAGTGCGCATGCCAAATCATATAGATCTCGTCCCTTTTCCTTTGAAACAGTGCCCTTAATTTTGTTCCTAACAATTCTTCTAAATGATAAGTCGTAACATCTGCGTTCCCGGTGTACCAAGGCGTATCAACTTCGAAATTTCTTCGAATCAAACCTAACACCGTGTAATGCTCTCGCGTATTAATTTCAAGCTTAACACGCATTTTGTCCATTTGAGGTTCAAGAGAAGGTTCGAAACCATATAATAATGTTGCCCTGCCCTCACCAAATTTCTTTTTCGGTTTCCCTAACCAGGGCTCTAATACCTCTTTAAGTCCGTCTAAAACACCACCAATACCTCCTGCTTCAATTTGTACAAAGTCTAAGTCTTCGCTATAACGCGTCGCCTTGTCATAAAATAGTTTTTGTAAGGCTGTTCCACCTCTAAAGGCTAAAGCTGTAGATAAACATGGATGGTTAAAAATATCCACCAAGGCCCTTGATAAAATTAAATCCTGTTCTATTTGCGCACCATTACCCCAGGGAGCAATGTTCTGCCATAACGTTAAAGAGGCTCTATCAATCATAAATCTAACTCCACTTCTTCATTGATATAAATACGCCAATTTAAATCCTTTTTACTATCTTCGTAACTATCCTGAGTTATTAATGGAACAAAACGAGGTAATTGCTGAGAGATTAATTGTAGAATGTGATCCGCAAACACCTTACCGCCAACCACATCTAAAGATAACAGATATCCTAAGCGTTGTAATATAGGCCATTCATACAGACTAGGTATGGCTACTTTAACAAATTCATCGATATCTAATTTTTCTACCAATTCAGAAAGCACAGTTGCAACATTACTCAAATGACCGGCTTTTCTATAAAATTTAACCAAATCTAAAGCCGTTATTTCCGGGGTCGAGACATTCATGTACCCAGTGTCAGTCTGTAGTTTCTTTATAGGAACTCTTGAAACCAATGAATTCTTAAAAAATTTAACATACACTCTCCCTTTTATTATTGGTCTTATTGGCTCTGAAACCATGACTTGAAATTGCTGGGGTTGTTGGTGAGCGGCACCATATAACGCTGCTGCAGAAAGTAACCCCACGTAATAGGGAGTTTTCAGGTAATTCATCAAGTTATCAATAAACCAATTGGCTGGAAGTACACCCCAGGAGCTATATTCGAGAGGGACAATAACCCAAAAACCAGCCCTAATATTACAAAGCCTATGCTTTAATCTTAATCTTATTGCTGCATGTATAAAGGCCTCTTTACTGCAACTTAAGGCACGCATAACTTCTTCTCTTAAGAAGAAATATTGCCCCTTACTTTGTAAGCCAACTATGAAATCCTCTAGGGTCATATAATATTCCTGCAATTCGTTTTCAAAAATTAGCATTATTCACTAATATTTGCAAACGAATTGCAAAAATAAATATATCTAAAAGTTTGTTAGTTTACTTGAAATTATCAAAAAAATTACCCTACTATCAAACATATGTATAGTGTGAAAATATTTTGTTTAAATTTGTAGATACACTTTATCAAGAATGATAAATAATATTCCCTCGAGGAAGAAAATTCTCACCAGTCAAACTGGTGGCTTACTTATATTAAGTTAATGCGTGATAGCGCACGCTATAGCGTGAGCTGCTTTGAAAATGTTAGAAAGTGTTAAAACTTTATTGCTAATACCTATAAGACGACTAGAGTAACCAGCGGATATATTTAAAGAGAAGCCTAGAATATTATTATATGGTTGACTGACAAATTATGCTCCTCTATTCGATTTTGATGACGTAGGGGTCCCTGAAAATGCTGATAAAAAATGGCGCCAGCAGTCAACTGAAAAATGGTTAAAAAAATTATCGTTAGAAAAAAATGACGTTTGTCTTTTAGGCCAGATTGTTTTAGGAGAAATCTTAGCATGTCCATCTGTTAGAAGTTTGGATAAGGTTCAATTTTGTTTGCTTGATGTTGTGGATTTTGAAAGAATTACAAGACTCAAAAAACAAAATTTATATAGCACCGATCAAAATATGCTGAATTGGTCTTCTTGGCTTCGCATGCATCATCAAGATCCACAGTGGATGCAGAACGTAGTAAAGGAAAATTGCTGGGAAGGTTTAGATTTTACTACTTGGGATCATCTAAAAAGCTGGGATGAAAAATCTAATGTTACTATATTAGATACTTCTAGTTTGGCAGTTAATCAAGCAGCCCAGTCCGTTCCTGATTGGGTTCTGGAAAAGCAACAAAATGCCGAACCTATTTCAAATACCTCTTATAAATTATACCGTAATGCACAAAATGCTTATCACATTATCGATCAGAAGCTTTTTGAATACAATAAAAAATGTGTTCCACCAACTCAAGAACCAGAAGTCGTTAATTTACATTATGTTATTAAAGATAACGATGAAGTTATCGCTGGCATTGGTGCTGATATTTATATTTGGAAAATTTTATATGTTGGTGTAATATTTGTGCATGAATCTTTTCGTAATAAGAAATTGGGTGCTTACCTCTTCCTTTGTTTTCGGACAAATAAGCGACGGCTTTATCAGACTCATCGGAAAATCAGACTGGTTACTCACATCTATATTGCACTGTATTTGTGATATAAAGCTACCATCCTGTTGCTTTGCTAAATGTAACAAACATTTATTATCTTGAGAAAATAGCTTTAATCGAAGACGGTTTTTTATAATTTTTCTATGTTCAAGATATAGGGCTATCCACTTAGTTAATGTAAGGCATGAAAAAATAATTGTCATAAATATTGTCAAGTCTTTCCACTGAGTTTGAAAAACTATAAAGCTCTCATCATTAAAATCTAGAGCTATAATATATACAAATCCAGCTAGTGCCAACGCACCTGTCACCTGACCTGGAATTTTCCTAAATGTAGATAGTATGGAACCAAAAGAAATGTCAGATAAATCGAACATCAATAATCCCCACTAATAATGAGTTTCTCCACCAATCTATATACTGTCGTCCCTCCAATCGCTCTTGGCCAGTCTACACACACCGGGTTATCTCGTTGTTTAGCTCGACGGAGGGCGGCATGAATCATTTCATGAGTGATTTTTCGACTATCAAGCCCTTTTCTATACTCAGGTAAATGTCGCTTTAATCGTTCCAAACATTCCTTTGCACTTGCAATCTTAGTACCATCTTCAAAATGAAGAAGTAACCAAAATTCAAACATTGGATTACTTACTGCAAGTCCATAATTTTCTTTACCTTTTGACCACTCGTAGATTTGTGCAATCTGTTCATTAGACCATTCATCCATATCTATCACAATCCATGCTTGATCTGTTTTTTTTAAGCCTTCCTTATTTAGATAATTTTTCATTCTTTTTAATACTTGGAAAGGAGAACTTTGAAAATTACCTTTTAAACATTTAATTTTAATAATATGTTCGTTGTTTTTATTAAAGATTTCAAAATATTGTGGTTCAGTTTTAACGCCTTCAACTGCAATAACGAATAACTTTTTATATCGTCTCTCACCTAACGGTCTTTCAAATATCCTTCGTTTACTCACCATTAATTTTGCTCGCATTTGAACGGGTATTCGAGTTTTTTAAAGTGGCATCAATTAATATTCGCGGTATACCACCCAGGCGACCTTGTAAATAGCTTTTTCTTATGTCTTTATCATACCGTACATCTTTAAATTCACTAAACGATAATAAAGAAGAAGCACCAATCTTATCTCTTTCAGTGACCCACATTTCATCCCTACGTAAAAGTTCTTGATCCATTAATAAAACATCGTGAGTTGTAAACAATAACTGAGAGCGAGACTCGGAAGAACAATTTTCAAAGTACAATTCAAGCAGTTGGCGTGTAAGAATGCTGTGTAAACTTCGATCTATTTCATCTATAACATAGACTTTTGTGGAAGATTCAGCAGAAATCTCTAAAAAAGCAGGCAAAAGATCAATCATTCGTCGTGACCCATCTGATTCCTGTTGAATTTCAAAAATGGCTGTGCTCCCATCTGATTTTAAATGATGAGCAATCAATTTCTTTACTATTATTTTTCCATTTTTTCTAGTAACAATAAATCGCGTTCCAAACTGATCGGAAATTTGAATTGGAGTATCTTCTTTAACTTCCTCTAGAAGCCGGTTCTTTAACGGTTCTGACATAGGAAAACTACCAAAAGGTATTTCTTGTGTAGCCAAATTATTTATACCTGTATCCAGCTGCGGTAATATTTTATTCATTTTTGCATATAAATCATTTTCTTCATCAAAAAAATGTTCGAAAGAAGCAAGTCTATAATCTGGACCAATCAACATTAAATTATCTTTAAACCAATCATATATAGGCTTAAATGTTTCTACTTTTTGGGATACCGAATTATTTAAAAACAATTGATTATCACGTGTACCCTTAAATGCGAAATCAAGAAATTGATCCTTCGCCAATGAAGTATCAAAATTAGGATTGCCCTTAAAACGATGGTAAAGAACTGTCTCAGATGAACTGTTTATTTTTACTAGTTTTTCTTCTAATATAGATTTTCTCGTAGTAACAAAGCTATATTCATAGATTATCTCATCGATAAGTAACTCAAATGAAAAGTGGGTTGGATTATCTTTATCCTGGACATCGAGCAAAAACGGCTCAACTGGAATAGAATTATCTGGTTGCGTTCCAGTAACAATTAATTTTTTTACAAAAACTAATGCCTTAAAGAAATTGGATTTTCCGGATGCATTACCACCATAAATGGCAGCGATTGGTAAAATATTAATTTTATATTTTTCAATAAATGGTAAACGTGATCTATGTTGCTTTTCACGTGTAGCGATCATCGAAAAGCTATTTTGATTCCGAAATGACATCCAATTTTCAACTGTAAATTTAATCAGCATTTTAGCTCCAAAAGAGATTTTTCCTCTTTATCAGATTTAAATATATATCAATTTTATAATAATTTCAATATTTGTGTGAAAAAATCTCTTTTTAAAAGGAAAAGGATAAATAAAAAAAATTGGGGGCAACCCCAAAAGTATTACCAGAGTTGCCCCCAATCTTGCCCCCAGATATTTAGCATTTTAATTTATTAGCCTATGATCAATCGTTAAACAGAACGACATTATGATGAGTGTTAAGAGATCAAAAAGCTATCGTAATAAAGCTAAAATAATGAATATAAAATATGCGGGAATGAAGAAAAATTGCAAAGAGATATTTGATTTAGTTATATAACTGGTGGAGGCGGCGGGAATTGAACCCGCGTCCGCAAGCACTCTACCGAAAGCTTCTACATGCTTATCCCAATCATTAGATTTAACTATTTGCTAGCCATTAGGCGAGGAAAACATATAGCGATTTCGATTAGTCTTAGCGCTACCACCGAACAAGGTAAAGCGAGCATCTTGTGAAAATCGACCCCTGGGTCCAACCGCACAACTACGAATTGGATCAGAGGGCATCTACTGGTTATTAAGCAGCTATTGCGAAGTTTTCTTCGTTGGCAGTTATATGCCTGCAGCTAAGTTTTACGAGATTAAGCTACCTGCTCGGCATGCACTTAGGGCTTTGCAACCCACGTCGAACCCGGGTCGCCCCCGATTACAATAACTATTATAGGGAATTTACGCATAAAAATATAGACTGTTATTCTATCGAGATCTAGCTCACTAGTGGGGGGGAAGCTGGGATCAAGTCCGAACTTGACCCCAATCCTTATTCAATCTCTTATTCAGGCATGTCCATCAGGGCTCATGGGCTCATGAACAACACCCTTTGGGGAACCATAAATTTGCCACTTAGTTTTATCCCAAGAACATTCCACTTCAAGGGCTCGGTCAAAGGGTAATTTACTGGGTATATGTTTATTGGTTGCTATATAACGAATATTGGGACATTGTTCGTCAATCATTTTACCGATATCAGCCAATAGTTCTTCACTGAAACAAGTAGAGCAGGCATAGATAATAGTTGCATCAGAAATATCTTGTTCTAAAAAGTTGCCATTAATGCAATCTAGTGTTCGACCAGCCACTAATTCTGGAAATTCTTTATTAACCTGAGCATAAACATGTTCTGCATATTTATTACGCGTGGCTGAAAATTCAATGCCACGTGCTTTTTTAATAGGGGTTCTTAAGAAAAATTGTAAACCGACTTTACCAATCCCAGAACCTAAATCATAGAAGACGTCGTTTTCATTGATATCACCCAAATAATTAATAATTTTGCCAACACTGGGATAGAGCATTTCACCGTATGTTAGGAAGACTTTCTTTTTTTCACCTTCTTCTTTCTCACCAGGTTCATAGCTAATAAAACCTGAGATGCCCTGATATAGAGCATTCATATACTCCTGGCATAGGTTATCGTATTCTTCTGGTGTCATTGTATTAGTACTATTATTTATGCTCATACCTTTTGCCTCTCATTAAATAATTTACACATCAATACACTTAGGTGGACAGCTGGTTCACCTATACTTTCATCATTTTCAGCAAACTAAACTTTTAGCTTACTAAGCAAAAATTTAAAGCTCTATCATAAAATCGATACTAGTTAGGGTCAAGATTAAATTAAGCTTTTAAGTCTACAAATTTTAAGGCCACAACCGGTGACCTGGTCCATTGCCCTATTCTCTACTTCGGCCAAAAAAACGAGGAAACTAGCCCAAAAGCTAAATTTTTCAAAAATTATAACCAATTTTCCCATAATTTAGGGTTGATTAATTTAGGTTATTAAGCTTGTGAATATTACCCATTTATCTGGCCAAAAACCATAGATATTTTAACCTAGGTTATTGGCAGGGTTACTCCCTTCTGGCCTTGGTATTTTCCTTTTCGATCTCTGTAGGAAGTTAAACAGCCTTCATCAGACTGTAAGAATAACATTTGCGCCACGCCTTCATTGGCATAAATTTTAGCAGGCAAGGGGGTCGTATTCGAGAATTCCAAGGTCACATGCCCTTCCCATTCTGGTTCTAGAGGTGTTACGTTTACAATAATACCACAGCGAGCATAAGTAGATTTTCCCACACAAATAGTTAAAACATCCCTTGGAATACGAAAGTATTCTATTGTTCGAGCCAAAGCAAAGGAGTTGGGGGGAATAATACAAATATCAGATTGTAAATCAACAAAGCTACTTGTATCAAAGGCTTTTGGATCCACAATGGTTGATTTAATATTGGTAAAGATTTTAAATTCAGGCGCACAACGCACATCATAGCCATAACTGGAAGTTCCATAGGAGACAATACGCCCAGATTCATTTTCATGAATTTGAGAAGCCTCAAAAGGTTCAATCATTCCATAAGTTTCTACCATGCGTCTTATCCATTGATCAGATTTTATCGGCATTTTTACTCCTTAATATCATAACTCTTTAATATCATAACTTTTTCGTAACTCAATTTTTCACAACAAGTGGTGAAATCCCCGCATGATAATCTCTAGGCTGCAAAGAAAGCTGTGCCGCCATTGTGCGAGCAATGTCTCTATAGAGTCTCGCAATATTACCCTCGGGCTCCGCAATAATAATGGGTAAGCCTTCATCCGATCTTTCTCGAATGCGTCGATCGATCGGTAATTGCCCCAAGAAGGGTATCTCATATTCTTTTGCCATTGCTAGCCCGCCAGCCAATCCAAAAATAGCATCTGCATGCCCGCATTCAGAGCAAATATGTAAACTCATATTTTCAACCATTCCAAGAATGGGAATATCCAATTTACGAAACATGTTCAAAGCTTTTTTGGCATCTTGCAAAGCAACTTCCTGTGGGGTTGAAACAATGACTACGCCGGTCAAGGGAATTTTCTGCACCAAGGTTAATTGGATATCACCCGTGCCTGGAGGTAGATCGATAATGAGATAATCCAGGTCGATCCATTCTGTTTCTAGGGTTAATTGTTGTACAGCAGAACTGGCCATAGGTCCCCGCCATACCATGGGGGCGTCATTACCCACCAAATAGCCCATGGACATAGTCTGTAGACCATGCGATATAACTGGCAGGATGCGTTTATTATCACGGACTTCTGGACGTTCTTGAATACCCAACATCCGTGGTTGACTGGGGCCATAAATATCAGCATCTATAATACCCACTTTGGCTCCTTCCACTTGAAGAGCCAGCGCTAAATTGACTGCAGTGGTAGACTTCCCTACCCCTCCCTTGCCAGAAGCAACTGCAATGGTATTTTTCACATTTTTTATGGGTTTTAGATTTTTTTGAATGACATGTCGCTGTACTTTCCAGGTATTATTAAGTTTTATTTCTAATGTTGGATAAATATCTTTAAAAATGTTACATAGGGCCTCAGAAAATAGCGTTCCAGTGCTAGATAACGGATAGTTAAATTTGAAATTGAGTTGAAGCGTATTAGATACCTGAGGTTCATGGGACTGATTGGATTTTTGAGGTTCAATGGATACCTGAGATGCCTGGGATACCGGGGATACCTGAGATGCCGGGGATTCGTTGGATCCAACTGTATCCCCCCAATTAAAACCTTGAAATGCAGAGAAAGCAGTAAACCCGATGCCAAGATAGGGATCAGGTATTTTCTGTAAAGTATTTTGAATGTCAGTTCCTGAGGGTGCAATTTTGGTATTCATGCTTTGGTATATTAACATAATCAATTAGTATACCCAAAAGAATTTATAAATATCCATCCCAAAAGATTCTACAAATACCCGTAGAGCTCACAAATATACTTTGTCAGGACAAACAAAAACAGTTACCATATTAAAAAGCAGTCTTCTCTACCGAGAAGAACCTCCCGACTGTTAGTCGGAAGTTCTTCAAAATTCAGATTGTAATAATCCAAAGGCGATAGATATAGAAGTTAGATACCCAAAATATGAGTAAAGTCCCATCATCCACACCCTCTTCTAGAAAAATGTTGGTCACTTATGCCCTGCCCTATGCCAATGGGCCGTTGCATCTTGGTCATATGGTGGGTTTTATCCAGACGGACATCTGGGTACGTTTCCAGAAACTACTAGGACATGATTGTATCTTTGTCTGTGGCGATGACACTCACGGTACTCCAACCATGCTCTCAGCTGAAAAACGCGGCATCAAGCCAAATGAACTGATAGATGAGTATCATCAAGAACATGCAACTACTTTAAACGACTTCCATATCAATCTAGATAATTTTTACAGTACCCATTCCCCAGAAAATAAAGAATTGGCTACTTTAATCTATACCCGCTTAAAAAATCGGGGTGATATTACAGAGCGAACAATTCACCAATTCTATGACCCCGTTAAAAATATGTTCCTACCCGATCGCTATGTTAAAGGAGAATGTCCTAAATGTGGCGCAAGAGATCAATATGGCGATAACTGTGAAGTATGTGGAACCACTTATAGTCCAACCGATTTAATTAATCCCATTTCTGTTATCTCGGGTAGCACCCCTATCGAAAAAGAATCTTTGCATTTCTTTTTTTGTTTAGATCATTATGAAACTTTTCTAAAGGAATGGACGCAACAAGATCATTTGCAACTCGAGGTCAGAAAAAAATTAAAAGAATGGTTTGCAGCTGGTTTACAGCAATGGGATATTTCTCGGGATGCTCCTTATTTTGGTTTTGAGATACCCAATCAACCAGGGAAATATTTTTACGTATGGTTAGACGCGCCCATGGGCTATATGGCCAGTTTTAAAAATTTCATTACGAAGCAATTTTCTAAGCAATTTTCGAAGCAAATTTCGAAGCAAATGACCGGATCTAAAGACCCAGTAGCTGAAACATTCGAGGCCTATTGGGGTGAACAGAGTGAGGCAGAACTTTATCATTTTATTGGGAAAGATATTATTTATTTTCATGCTTTATTTTGGCCCGCTATCTTAAAAGGCAGTGGTTTTCGAACACCGAGTGGAATTTTTGTGCATGGCTTTTTAACGGTGAATGGGCAAAAAATGTCTAAGTCCCGGGGTACCTTTATCAATGCCCGTGATTATTTAGATCATTTAAATCCCGAATATCTTCGCTATTATATCGCCAGCAAATTATGTGGTGGTATTGTCGATTTAGATTTTCAATTGGAAGATTTTACACAACGTGTGAATGCAGATCTGGTGGGCAAATTAGTTAATATTGCAAGCCGAACCGCAGGCTTTATTAACCAATATTTTGAAGGTCAATTGTCAGCCACCTGCAGCGAACCTGAACTCTATGCAGAATTCATCGAGGCGAGGCATAATATTGCTAAACAATTTACCGATCGAGAATATAGCCATGCAATTCGAGATATTATGGCGCTTGCAGATCGCGCCAATCGTTATATAGACGATAAAAAACCCTGGGTATTAATAAAATCTGAAGTAAGCTTTTCGGAAACACAGGCAGTCTGCAGTATGGGTCTTAATTTGTTCCGAGTGTTAATGACTTATTTAAAAGCCATTCTTCCAAAATTGGCTTTAGAAGTTGAACAATTTTTAAATGTTAATTTATCTTGGGATGGACTAGAAAAACCTCTACTTAAACACAAAATTAATACCTTTAAACCTCTTTTACAACGCATTGATATTAAACAGGTGAACGCTATGCTAGAATCATCCAATGAAACTTCCAAAAATGTATCTGCTAAAGATGCAGAAGTCAACCCTAAACAAACAACTGTTAATACAGCTACAATCACTGAAACTAGCAAGGATAATGCAAATAGCTCTTCCATTATGGCGAGCGGTCATCTTTCTAGGGATCCCCTGCGCGAAACGATTAATATTCAAGATTTTGAAAAAATTGATTTGCGAATCGCTAAAATTATGAATGCTGAATCCGTACCAGATGCTGCCAAACTTCTTAAATTGACCTTAGATATTGGTGGTGAAACGCGGCAAGTATTTGCAGGTATTAAAGAAGCTTATAATCCTGAACATTTAATTGGAAAATTAACTGTCGTGGTAGCCAATCTTGCCCCTAGAAAGATGCGTTTTGGGATTTCAGAAGGCATGGTATTAGCAGCGGGTCCTGGCGGCAAAGATTTATGGATATTGGAACCTCATGAGGGAGCAGAACCTGGCATGCGGGCTAAATAATCCTATCAATATAATATTAATAGTTTATATTTGATATGTTAATCGCAACTATCCGTGAAGAAGAATGTATTGGCTGTGCAAGGTGCCTGCCCGCATGCCCTGTAGATGCAATATTAGGTGCCCCTAAATTCCTACACAGCGTATTAAATGACGAATGTATTGGCTGTCAATTATGCGTAGCACCCTGCCCCATGAATTGCATTGAGATGATAGAAAATCCCGAAATGGATGATAGAAATGCAAAGGCACTACGCGCGAGTAAAGCTAAAGAACGTTACATTGCCAGGCGCAAGCGTCTCATACAAAAACAAAAGCCTCAATTAATCAATGCCAAAAATAATCCTGAGTTACAAGCAAAAATTCGTCAAGAAATTGGGGCAGCCATTGAAAGGGTAAATGCAAAAAAAGACGAAAACCACAGCAGCGACCAAAAAGAAAGCAACAAAAACAACAATCAAAAAAGCGATGAACAAAACAATGAATAACAAAAAAGTTCTTGAAATATTTAAAAGATTTTCTGCAGAAAACCCTCATCCGACGACTGAACTTATTTATCATTCACCATTTGAACTGTTGATTGCAGTTATATTATCTGCACAAGCAACAGATGTGAGTGTTAATAAAGCAACTGAGAAATTATTTAAAGTCGCTAATACTCCAAAGGCCATAATAAAACTAGGTGAAAAGGGTCTGAAAGAATATATTAAAACAATTGGGTTATATAATAGCAAAGGCAGCAATATTATTAAAACCTGTCAATTGTTGGTCGAGCGCTTTAATGGACAAGTTCCAAAAAACAGAGAAGATCTAGAAAGTCTTCCAGGGGTGGGTCGAAAAACCGCTAATGTTATTTTAAACACCGCTTTCGGCTACGATACTATCGCCGTTGACACACACATCTTCCGAGTATCAAATAGGACTGGATTGGCGAAAGGCCAAACGCCACTTGCAGTAGAAAAAATTCTACTGCAAGTGGTTCCAAGCCAGTATCGAAAGGATGCTCATCACTGGTTAATTCTTCATGGACGTTATACCTGCAGGGCTCGCAAACCCCTTTGCCCCCTGTGTATTATTCGGGATTTATGTGAATACCCCGATAAAACCAAAGCTTAACGGAAGGAGATTGATATGTTACTCTCAAAAAAAGCGGCTAAAACATCAGCCAAAACGGTAGCCAAATCGGCAGCCACCCTCAAAACCTCTATTGAATTTGCTGTACAACCTTTAATGGAAGATACTCTTATGAAAGAAAAACTAGAAAAAATGGGGCAAAATTTTTTGGGATTAGAAAAATCATTGGCTGATAAAGCTAAACTCGACCCGACAGAATTAGCAAAAAACTTTGCAAAAGCCGAAGATGAACTTGAAAAAATCATCAAAAAAATTAAAGGTTTTCAGGAGTACATTTTACTTGCTGAGAACTCTCTTCATGAAAAGTTGTTATCTAAAATTCAGAATTTAAAGGAAGCAAAGAAGAATGCAAAAGCACAGGAAGAATATAAAAAACAGGCCGAACGGCTAATAGGGGAGATTCGCATTTTATTAGATAATGCAAAGAAAAAAGTAAATGAGCTAGCAGATAAAGCAGAAAGTGTTATTAAACAACATAAGTTGTTAAAACCAAAGTTAGCTGTTTTCTCACTTCCTGAAAATTTAACCCAAAGCGACAAACAGACTAAAAAACTTAAGGAAAGATTAGAGCTGCTGTGTCAAGCCAGTTTTGAATTAGATCTACCTTCCTTGGTTTCACTTGGAATAGACAAAGATAAGATGATGGGTTTTCTGCCTCAATTACAGGCGAATGTCAAAAGTTGTGGCCAACTCGTTGATCAAGCACTTTTGAATTTAAAACCTTTAATGCTATCGAATGGAGCAATTGTTCAGACATCCGCTATTGCGAAAATTGTTAGCCCAATCAATAATGCTAGTGCAGCTGGAACTGTGGTAGCTCTCAACGCAGGCACCACGGCGATAAATTCAAATGCGACTGCTGCTAATCATTCCAATTTTTCTATGAACGGCAGTTATGTTCATGCCAATGGTGCAGGTGCGGGCGCTGGTTCTGGCGGTAATACGGGTGTTAATATAAACGGTACCGTTATTTCGCATGGGCTTGCTGCAAATGGTATTGGAGCAAATGGAGTGGGGATAATCACTCTAGCAAATGATGCCAAGAATGATAGGCTTTTAAAATAACAATAAATTCGTAACGAGTACTATTTAATCTTTGTGGGGGTCGGCAGAAAACCGACCCCTAGTTTGCCTCTATTAATAAAGATCAATAAATCAACCAAGCTATTGCAACAATAATTAAAGATAACGCTATTGCGACAGCAAAAGCAGCTCTTTTGTAATTTAGGAGCGCACCTTTTTTATTTCAGTTTTAATTAATAAAATTTCTGTATCTGAATTTCTAGCAGGAATCACTTTATAGGTTGTTCTGGGAGTTTGTTTTAACTCCGACATTATTTTTTCCAAAAGTTCTTTATTTTCTGGCTTTTCCTGAAATAAAGTTGTTAGGGGTAAAGGATGTGTTTCTTCTTCTTCCCGTAAAGTTCCTACCCAAAGAGGTAGTCCGTTCTCATTCACAAAGTCAGAACGCCAAAGTTGCAATACTAGCCGTGTGTTTTCTTTGTCTGTCACTGTACGTGTTAGCATTAAAACCGGCAATCTATCACGATGAAATTTGGGCAATTCAGGCACGAGATCTGGATTTGGTTTCTCAACCAGATATGTCAAACTCGAATTAAAATTTAATTTGGGAATTAGTTTAAAGCCTTGATGTATTAACAAGTCCTGAATGTCTTTAATAGATCCTAGCCATTGGATATTAAAAATAGTGGCTACACGTCTAATAGATCCACTACGATGTATTCGATCCATTTTTGCATTATTATTCCACCAATCCTCGGTTTGAAACTCGTGAACTGCCCATTGACGTGTCAGTTCCTTTCTTAGAACAGGATAAGAATGAAAATAATAGTAAGTCATACCTAGAATGATGGCTGCTACTCCTGGAATTAAAATCATACGCATTAATGGCAAACGATTTTCAAAACGGCGAAAGAAAAACATCGCAAAAGAAATGCAGCAAATCCCTAAGCTGATACCACCCAGGATATCTGTGAACCAATGGACCCCTAAATAAATTCTTGAAAAGGCACAAAATAGGATTAAAGGAATGCTAATTAACCAAGGAATATAGCGATGTTTTGGATTTAAAACGGGGTGAATAAAAGCAGCAGCTAGACCGTATACTAAAGTAGAAGCCAATGCGTGACCACTGGGATATGAATATTGATGAAATAGATAAACGAGGCCATCGGGTCTTGGCATGGCTACCCATTGACGAAAAAAATATCCAATGCCTAATCCCCCACCAACGGTTAAAAACCAACATAATGCAGCAGAATAACGTTTTCGCCAAATCAAAAATAATCCAATGACAAAACCAGTAATCAATAAAAGATGGGTATCCCCTAGTCCAGTAAAGAAAGCAATCCAATCTACTATTTTATTCTCATATAGCGAACGAAAAAATTGATAAACGGGTTCGTTTAATAAAGCAATCCCATCAAAGTTTATGACATTAAGCGTTATGCAAGCAAAGGCCAATAAGCTCAAAAAGAAAAGGATAAGTATACCTAACTGCCCTTCCTCAGTGCCCAACCTTGAAGCCAGCAATTTATGCATCCAAACCAAGCGCTTCGATGCCTGTACACTTAACCAAAGTCTATTTATAGAACGAGAGATATTGTTGCCGGTCCACAAACCAATTTTCAAGAAAACGATATAGATAAGCCATAAAATCAGCAGTAGTAATAGAATTAATAAGCCGACTCGTCTTGCCACTTCTGGGGAAAGTGTGCCTAAAGAAACCCCTATCAAAATTCCCGGTAAACTATATAGAGGTGCCCAGACAATAGCAGATGCGATATTAAAAAATAGGAAACGTTTGGGTGTCATGTCCATCATACCGGCAATTACGGGTATCATGGGTCGAACAGGGCCTACGAAACGACCAAAAATAATACTTTTACCGCCATGGTTTTTAAAAAATTTTTCACCACGTGCAAGTAATTGTGGGAATTGTCTGAAAGGCCAAAAATCCCTTAGATGTTCATGATAATGATAACCCAACCAATAACTGATGCCATCGCCCGCAATGGCACCTAATATTGCCCAAAGCATGGTTTCCCAAAAAGGTAGAATTCCCGCCCCCATCATGGCTCCGATAGCCGTCATTAATACGACCCCGGGCACCACTAAACCAACAATGGCCAAAGACTCTGAAAGAGAAATTAAGAAAACCGCAAACCCAGCCCAGGTTGGGTTGGCTGCAATCCATTGTAAAAGAGGTTGTGCGGAATCTAATGTCATATGCGTCTATCAGGTTGATTTCTTAAATTATTTAAATATTAAACCATTTATAACATTAAAGCTAAAATAATAATATATGTTATCTGGTGAACTAATTTTGTTAGATATACTGTAATCATTTATCCTCAAACTTATCGCTTTTGTCTTTTCAAAGGTGTCGGACCATTTCTGTCCGTTCTTCCTATATCATTCCTGCGAGCTTCAGAGACTCGAGCAGCTCCTGCTTTGGAATTATGATAGCGATAAGCTTCCAAGTCATTATCCCTATCTTTCCTATGATCACTACTTACATCTCTTGTATATTCGTTTTCTCTAAACGTTCCTTTCCTCTTATCCCCACGCTCATTCCTATTATCTCCACGCTCTTTTCTCTGCTCTCTCTGTGAATCGTTCAATTCAGACAATCCAGTACTTGCTCTCCTTCGTTGATTGTATTGATAAGAGAGAATATTTGTACTAGTTGCTGCTGCAGCTGTAACTCCAGTTCCTACAACCGCCACAGCGCCACCACCTGCAGCAGTTCCGTCACCACTGACAACAGCAGAACCACCACCTGCATTCCTAGGCTGAGCAACTTCTCTATCCACCCGTTCTTTTCTATCCACAGTCTTTAAGCTTGTAAGATAAGTGTTAATCTCGCGATTTCGCTTAGCACTCGGTTTATATCCACTTTTCGTCCTTTGATCTAATAATGTTACAAGCACTGCCTGGGCCTCTTGGCCATATACAGTTCGTAAAAATGTTTCATATTCTTTAACTATCTCTAGGCTTTCTGATAAAGCAGCCTGATGAAAGGGTGTGAAACCCGCAGTATTAGCTCTTATTAAAATCGCTGTTCGTTGTAACTCTTCTAAAGATAATGCCGTCTTTAGCAATGCAACCGTTGAACGAACAATCTCAATCTTACTTGACGCCAATGCACTATGCAAAATACTAAAGCCCGCCTCATTTCGCGCCGTTATTATCTCCGCCAAGGCCTTAGCATCTATCACCCCTTTGGTGACACATTCCTTTATTAAACCCATCACGGACTGCACAATCAAAGGCTCTGCCGATTTCAAAGCTCCATGCAAAATACTAAAGCCCGCTGTATTTCGCGCAGTTATTAGCTCCGCTAAGGCTTTTTTATCTATCACCCCTTTTGTGACACACTCCTTTATTAAACCCATCACAGCCTGCACAATCGAAGGCTCTGCCGATATCAAAGCTTCATGTAAAATACTAAAGCCCGCTGTATTTCGCGCCGTTGTTAGCTCCGCCAAGGCCTTGGTATCTATCACCTTCTTGATGACACACTCCTGTATTAAACCAACCACAGCCTGCACAATTGGGGGCTTTGCAGATATCAAAGCTTCATGCAAAATATTAAAGCCAGCTGTATTTCGCGCAGTTATTAGCTCTGCCAATGCTTTGGCATCTATCACCTCCTTGGCGACACACTCCTTTATTAAACCCATTACAGCCTGCACAATCAAAGGTTCTGCCGATACCAAAGCTTCATGCAAAATACTAAAGCCCGCTGTATTTCGCGCCGTTATTAGCTCTGCCAGGGCCTTGGTATCTATTACCTTCTTGGTGACACATTCCTGTATTAAACCCATCACCGCCTGCACAATCGAAGGCTCTGCCGTTTTAAAAGCATCATGCAAAATATTATAGCCCGCTGTATTTCGCGCAGTTATTAGCTCTGCCAATGCCTTGGCATCTATTACCCCTTTTGCGACACATTCCTGTATTAAACCCATCACGGACTGCACAATCGAAGGCTCTGCCGATTTCAAAGCTCCATGCAAAATACTAAAACCAGCCTCATTTCGCGCCGTTGTTAGCTCTGCCAAGGCCTTTTTATCTATCACTTCCTTGGTGACACATTCCCGTATTAAACCAACCACAGCCTGCACAATCGAAGGCTCTGCCGATACCAAAGCTTGATGCAAAATACTAAAACCAGCCTCATTTCGCGCCGTTGTTAGCTCTGCCAAGGCCTTTTTATCTATCACTTCCTTGGTGACACATTCCCGTATTAAACCAACCACAGCCTGCACAATCGAAGGCTCTGCCGATATCAAAGCTTGATGCAAAATACTAAAGCCAGATTTATTTTGCTGAACTAATACCGCTCTAAAGGCTTCTTTTGTTATTCTGTTTTTACGATATGCGTAAAAATATTCTTTAATTAATTCTTCCAATAATCTGCTTGAAACCAGGGCAGCAAATTTAGAGTCTGTTATACGTTCAAAAGGCAAATGAAGTGCATCCAGCAAATGCGAACAATGGTTTACACTTTTCTCAAGCAAAGCCACTGCATTTTGTTCATCATTAAAAAAATTATTAATCATTTTTAAAGAATTTTCTAAATCTCTAGAGTTTCGTGACTTAATATTGATGATTGACATTATAACCGTATGTAATCGTTGGCCACTTTCAGAACGAGATTTTTCATCTGGCTTGTTGGATGGGGTTGCGGCTGCAGAGACAGCAGCCGTCTTAGCCGCAGCGGCAGGAAGTGACGTTCTTTGTGTATGAATATCACCAGCATGTTTTGCTGTTAGATTTGCTTTACTATTTACTTCACTAGAAACGGTGCTCATTATCTATTCTCCTATTATTTATGTCGTAATCATTCATTTACAAACTTTTCACAGTTAGGCTGGATAAAAAAATTGATATTATTATCCGAAGAGGGGTGCATATGTCTAATTTAGATAACTAAGATAACAAAATGCATCAACATCTATGCTGTCAAACTCCACCTTTATGGAGACCTTTCTAAAGAGTTTTAACAAATCAAAATATACCACAAGTCAGTAATAGAAATATATCTATTATGTCTCCTGAATAAGTAGGCATAGCGCCTGGCGGTTAAATATTGTTATTGTTACTGCTAAATATTTGACTTTAATATGGAGACTAGACTTTAGCAGGGGAAAAATTATGAAGATGATGAATATACACGAAGCAAAAACCCATTTGTCTCAATATGTTAAGCTTGCTTTTGAAGCTTAAAAATAGTAACCTTTCACACATTATATCACTTATATTTTTACAAGTTTTGCAGAAATTCATTATGAATCCCGCCAAAACCTCCATTGCTCATAAAGATGACATGGTCATAGGGAAGCGCTGCTCGCTGTAATGCTTTCACTAAAGTCTCTTTATCTGCAAAAACACCGCCTGGTTTGTTGGCAACTTGCCATATCGATTCTACATCCCAGTGAATGTCGGGTGATTTATAAAAATAAACTTCGTTTGCACTTTGCACTGACGCTGGTAACTCATCCTTATGATGCCCTGCTTTCATGGTGTTAGAACGGATATCGAGCACGGCAAGAATTTTAGCCTCGCGCCCCAATTTTGCACGCAAACCGGCTAATGTTGTGGCAATCGCTGTTGGATGATGCGCGAAATCATCGTAAATCGTAATGTTATTTCGAACACCTTTGATTTCTAATCGACGCTTCACGCCTTGAAAATGTTTTAATGCTTCAATAGCTTGATTTGGAGTGACACCTACATGACCGGCCGCTGCAATGGCAGCTAATGCGTTTGCAATATTATGCTGTCCTAATAAAGCCCATTCGACTCGTCCGTAACGGGTTTTTCCAAAGTATACATCGAACGCATCTCCTGCTTCGGATTGATTGTCTGCATACCAGCCCGTTCGAGATAATTTATTTTGATTTAAGCTACTTTGATTGATATTTTCTTTTTTTTCTTTTTCTAAAGCAGTCTGTGTTGATGATTGAACAGCATGAACTGTCACTGTAGGTGTCCAACAACCCCTTTTTAATACATCGGCTACCTCTAAATCTTCCGCCGGATGTACAATTAAACCCTTTTGGGGAATGGTGCGAACCAAATGGTGGAATTGAGTTTTGATAGCCTCTAAATTTGCGAAAATATCAGCATGATCAAATTCAATATTATTGATTATTAAAGTACGAGGACGATAATGAATAAACTTGGAACGTTTATCAAAAAAAGCAGAGTCATATTCATCTGCTTCTACCACAAAACATTCACCCTCGCCTAACCTGGCGGATAATCCAAAATTATTGGGTACGCCACCGATTAAAAATCCGGGCTTTAAACCCGCATGTTCTAATATCCAAGCCAGCATACTTGCAGTGGTGGTTTTACCATGTGTGCCTGAAACAGCGAGAACATGTCGTTTGGGTAAAACATATTTGGCTAACCATTCTGGACCAGACAACATAGGGATACCCTGATCAAGTAATGCCTCAATAACAGGATAACCTCTAGACATAACATTGCCTACTACAATGCTTGTATCCTCAAAAATGTTATCTAACTGATTTTTTTCAAAACCTTGAATTAAGGATATTCCTTGAGCCTCTAATTGGGTACTCATAGGTGGGTAAACATTCGTATCTGAGCCCGAAATATCATAACCGAGTTCGGAGGCTAGAATAGCCATGCCCCCCATAAAGGTGCCACAGATCCCTAAAATATGGACCTTATGCAGTTTTTTTCTATTCATTTCTAAAAGACCTTTGTGTTTACTTGGATCATATACATATCATGGTATCGTCTTTAAAATCAATTTGCTGCATATAAATACAGCCATACCAGAAAAAAATCCAAACACTTTAACTTAGCATTTGGTATGTTACCATTTGGTAACATACCAAATGGTAAGTTATTAAAGGAGAACCTTGAACCATGGCCAACAATACCCCTAAAAACGCACTTTATGCCCAATCCGGCGGCGTAACCGCCGTTATTAATGCCAGCGCTTGTGGGCTTATTGAAACTGCCAGAAAACACACCTCAAAAATTGGGAAAGTATTGGCAGGTCGAAATGGAATATTGGGCATATTGGCTGAAGATTTGATTGACACCTCTCTCGAGAGCCCCGAAGCCATTCGAGGGCTTTATCATACTCCCGGTGGTTGTTTTGGATCTTGTCGCTATAAATTAAAAGGTTTAGAGGAAAATAAAGCTGAATATGAACGTCTTATTCATATTTTTGAAGCACATAATATTGGATATTTTTTTTATAATGGTGGAGGCGATTCTCAGGATACCGCTTATAAAGTTTCACAGCTGAGCGAAAAAATGGGCTACCCCATCACTTGTATTGGAATTCCCAAAACCATTGATAACGATCTTCCCTTTACCGACACTTGTCCTGGCTTTGGATCCGTTGCCAAATATGTAGGGGTTTCCATTCGAGAAGCTGGATTAGATGTGGCATCCATGTGCAGCTCTTCCACAAAAGTTTTTATCTTAGAAGTAATGGGCAGACATGCAGGCTGGATTGCTGCAGCGAGTGGTGTGGCTTCTGAGCAGAAAAATGATCCCCCGCATATTATTTTATTCCCAGAAATTCCTTTCGATGAAAAAACTTTTTGTCAACGTGTTAAAGAAATCGTGGAACGTATTGGTTATTGTGCCATTGTCGTTTCTGAAGGCCTAAAAAATAAAGAGGGACAATTTATATCGGAAAGCGGCAGTAAAGATGCCTTTGGCCATGCCCAATTAGGGGGTGTAGCCCCGCGCATTGCAGAAATCATCAAACAAAATTTAGGTTATAAATATCATTGGGCCGTTTCAGATTATTTACAAAGATCTGCAAGGCATATTGCATCATTAGTCGATGTCGAACAAGCCTATGCACTTGGTAAAGCAGCAGTTGAATTTGCCTTACAAGACAAAAATGCCGTTATGCCCATTATTGTGCGAGAAAATGAACCTTCAAAACCTTATCGCTGGAAAATAGGAGAAGTATCTTTAGAAGCCGTTGCCAATCAAGAAAAGAAAATGCCCAGGAACTTCATTAATGAAAATGGCTTCGGGATAACAAGCGCTTGCCGAGAATATATTTTGCCCTTAATTCAGGGCGAAGCTTATCCGCCTTATCATCATGGCTTACCAAACTACGTGACCTTGCAAAATAAGGCGGTTCCGAAATTATTGCCGGCTTTTACAATAAAAAAATGATTAGCGCTTTGTCATTGCAGGCAACATCTTCCAGTTTAACTGAATAGCTTTAATGTTCATGAGCATTTTCAGTTGCTGAAACAAATTAGGTAAAGGTACTTTTGGGAGAGGCTTAACTCGTGATTCACGTTTATCTAATGCAGCTTTGTGGATAGCAAGTGCCTCATCACTCTCGAACAATTGTCGTGTAATTTCATCCAACTTCTTCATTATTTCTAGCTTTTCTTTTTCAAGTGCATGCACTCGTTCAGAACTTATCATCTCATTTTCCTGCAGCTTAGAAACCTTTTTTTCATGCTCGATTCTACTGTTTGTTAGGATATTATCCATCTTTTTCATTCTTTCATTCAAATTCTCAATTTGTATTTTATATCCGGTTAATATATCATTAACCGCTTTGCTTTCAGGCTTAGAAGCAATTATTTTCTCCTTCTCCTTAAGTTTTATATTGGTTTGTTTCATTTTTGCCGCAATGTTCATTATAGTGCTTGAAACCCGATCACCTCCAAGTATGGGTAATCTCTCTTGAATAGGAAGTACTTGAGACTCAGAAAAATCTGCAAAAATCTGCGACAATACTTCTTGGGCTTCTGCATAATATTTTGAATCAGAATTGGTAATTTTAATGAGTAGCCCTAAAGCAAACTGCAAACGTTTAGACTCTATTTTTTCTATCCATCGAGCATCTTCTAATACATTTTCGCCTTCGAAAGCCTTCTCCTGACCATTTTGATTGATGTATTCATCAATATCTAATTCCAAACTCAATATTCCTGCATGTAAGTTTATATCTTCTCTTTGAATTCTATCGGAGCTCAATAGAGAAGAGTCAATCATTTTTGAATTATGACTTGCAGATTCTTTAAGAATTTGTCTAATAGTTTCTGCATTACAGGCTCTAAGTGCTATACCCGCCCGAAAATTCAGTGTATCGATTGTCTCTTGAGCAACATGTTGAACAATCATGGCATCATTTTTTATTAATTCTAAACCATCATAGGCAGCAATTAAAGCATAGGGCTCTAAAAATGTTCTAGCACAAAATGTGGCAATAATTGCAAACATTTCGGGACTATTGGCTGCCTTTGCTAATATGCAAGCCCTTTCAAAATACGGACGTTGCATTGGCCCTTCCTTACAACCCTGAAGCAGTTCATGTACAATCGCTTGCTCAATTTCTTCAAGATAATTAAATCCAAGAAATCGTGATAAATACATCATGAAATTCTGTGGAATAGCCTCTATCAAATTCATCGCAGAAAAAATGGGAATGATATGTTCTACCAATCGATGAGTGGGTATGGTAAATGTCACAAAGTTTTTATCTGTCTTATTTGAATCCGCTAATGGAAAATTAATTATATGGTTTAAATAATAAAGATAATGAGAGCGTAATTTTTTATCTGCAAAAGTAATGTGAATCAAAAAATTGGGCGATTTATTCAAGTCTGCAAGCTCGATGCTCGTAATCTTACCAACTAAATTTTGATTACAGTTCATCTGGTTAGCCTTAACATAGGGAATTCTTGTCCCCAATTTTGCGGGATCCAATGAACCAACAATCCAACTATAGGGATCACCATCATGCTTATTCTTGGTTATATAACTTGGCATAAAAATACCTCCAGATGAAATTTTGTGTAAGTGAGAGTATAGCCAAGGATATAATTATGACAAATATTCTAATAATATTAAGCAACTTAACTTTTAAAAGTGTGATTATCTTGGATAGCAGATATTGATACTAATATTGATTTATTGATATTGATTGTGAAAATTAAATTGTAAAAAAAGATTTACATTCAATGCTTCCATATTTCAAATTGAAATGCTGTTGACAGTAACAAATTTTTCGCTGCATCATATCTAATATTGATGGCCCATACTTTCTTCTTGTACCGCTTTCATACTTAAGCGAATACGGCCTTGACGATCGATTTCGATCACTTTCACTTGTACAATTTGGCCTTCTTCCAATTCATCTGCAACATTTTCTACTCGCTTATTGCAAATTTGTGAAATATGAACCAAACCGTCTTTACCCGGTAAAAAGTTCACAAATGCACCAAAATCAGTAATGCGAACAACCTTACCTTCGTATATTTGGCCCACTTCGGCTTCAGCTGTAATTTGTTCAATGCGTCGACGGACTTCATCTCCAGATGCTTGATCTTGGGAAGCAATTTGCACAGTGCCATCGTCTTGAATGTCAATTGTGGTTCCTGTTTCTTCTGTAAGTGCTCTAATAACGGCTCCGCCTTTACCAATCACATCGCGGATTTTATCTGGATTAATTTTAAAGGTAAAAATCTGTGGAGCAAAAGAAGAAAGTTGTTTTCTGGGTGCATCTAAAACTTTATTCATCTCAGATAAAATATGCATTCTGCCTTCTTTGGCTTGATTAAGGGCAACTCGCATAATTTCTTCAGTAATACCATCAATTTTGATATCCATTTGTAACGCTGTAACACCTTTATTGGTTCCAGCCACTTTGAAATCCATATCGCCTAAATGATCTTCATCACCTAAAATATCAGTTAAAACTTCATATTTGTCACCTTCTTTGATTAGACCCATGGCAATACCGGCAACGGCAGCAGAAATCGGTACACCTGCATCCATTAACGCTAAACTGCTTCCACAGACAGTTGCCATAGAACTAGAACCATTAGATTCTGTTATTTCAGAAACGACACGTAACACATAAGGAAATTGATTGTCAAATGGAAGAACTGCACGAATAGCACGTTTTGCCAAGTTACCATGACCAATTTCACGTCGTTTAGGACTGCCAACCATACCGACTTCCCCCACAGAGTAAGGAGGGAAATTGTAGTGCAGCATAAAGGATTCTTTATACTCTCCAAGCGGGCTATCAATTAATTGCGCATCTCGCCCTGTGCCCAACGTTGCAACGACAATGGCTTGTGTTTCACCACGCGTAAACAAAGCTGTTCCATGTGTACGAGGCAAAATACCGGTTTCAATGGTAATAGGACGCACAACATTATGTGCACGGCCATCAATACGAGGTTCCCCAGCTAAAATACGGTTTCGAACAGTCTCACTTTCTAGACTATCTAAAACGCTCTTAATTTCTTCAACTTTAGGCACTGTTTTTTCTTCAGTAGCTTGAGCACCTTGAGTTGCTTGGTTGGTAAATTTTTCAATAACTTGCTGTTGAATTTCTTTTAAACGGGTTTGTCTGGCTTTCTTTTCACGAATGAGATAAGCCTTAGAAATTTCGTCCCCAAAAGAAGAACGAATTTGCTTAGCCAATTCCACTTCTTCAATAGGACAAGCCCAATCCCAAGCAGTAGTCCCTGCTTCTTTAACGAGTTCTTGAATGGCATCTATGATTTTTTGGAAATGCTGATGGCCGAACATAACGGCGCCCAACATGACGGATTCAGATAATTCTTTGGCTTCTGACTCCACCATTAATACTGAACTGGCAGTTCCCGCAACTACTAATTCCAAATCGGAATCTTGTAACTGGGTTTGAGTAGGATTTAATAAATATTGTCCGTTTTTATAGCCAACTCTTGCTGCTGCCATAGGGCCATTAAAGGGAATGCCAGATAATGCCATTGCCGCTGAAGAACCAATCATGGCTGGGATATCGGAATCAATTTCTGGATTAAGGGACATCACCGTTGCAACAACCTGAACTTCATGACCAAAACCAGCCGGAAATAAAGGTCGTAATGGTCGATCTATTAAACGAGAAATGAGAATTTCACGTTCAGAAGGACGTCCTTCACGTTTAAAGAATCCTCCGGGGATTTTACCAACAGCATAAGAACGTTCTTGATAATCTACCCGAAGCGGCACAAAGTCTTTTACATCGTCCGGATTATAAATACCCACTACTGTTACTAGAACAGAAGTATCATCAAGACTCACTAAAACAGAGGCCGAAGCTTGTTTTGCAATGCGTCCTGTTTCTATGGTTAGAATATGATCACCTAATTGAATTTTTTTTTGAATAACAGCCACAGTTGGTAGTCCTTAAAATTTCTAAAATATATCTTCCTATACCGGAATAAAGCAATGAGTTTTTACACATGATACGCCCCATAAGCTTGGCTTGCATCATGCCCAATATCTTACCCTCGTAAATTAAGCTCTTGCACAACGCGTGAAAAGGCGTCTTTATCTTTACGCTTTAGATAAGCTAGCAAATTACGACGTTGATTCACCATGCTGATTAATCCACGACGTGAATGAAAATCTTTTTTATGTTCTTTCAAATGCGAGGTTAACGAAGTAATTCGATTTGAAAGCAAAGCAATTTGAACTTCTGGTGACCCAGTGTCTCCAGCAGCACGCTGAAATTGTTGAATGATGCGGGCATTGGCCTCGGCATTTACTGTCATGAAAAACTCCTAATATAATAAGTCAAACAACTAAATAATTCATCAACTGTACCACTTGGCACAAAGCGAATGGGCCATTATACACTTTTAATGGGAATATTGAAATGTATTTTGCTTGTATTTTGCAATTTAGTTTTTGGTGAAAAAAAAGTTACATAGGTACTCAGCAACATATATAATATATTGATTTATAATATTTTTTTGTTTTATAATCCCACATAATATGATATGCGTAATATCATACTATATAGTTTCTTAACCGTATAAAAATAATTTAATCTCCTGTATTCTGATGATTAACCAAACGTCCCGTTGACAATTTATGTAATACGCTTGTAATGAAAGTTTGATATGGCAAGCCTTCCTCTAGTGCAAGCCTCTTTATACGTTCCAAATCCGAACTATATATTCGAATAGTGATTCTTTTGTTTTTTTGCATAAAATTCGCAGCTGCATTTTTAGCTTTTAAGCTTTCTATACTGACCTTTTTTCGAGAATAAGGCTGGACTTTTTCAAAACTCTCCTCAATTTCCTGCTCGTATTCATCCAGATCAGTAGTCGGAGGTACTTTACGTTTTTTACTCATGATATCGATCCTCATTAGTTTTCAAATATAGTTTAGTTGCTTTGCGACTTGGGAAAATTGTTTTCAAAAAAATAGTATGACCTTTTTGAATAAATGGCACAATGTAAGCATAGTCATTAATCTCAATAATATAAATGCTTTGGTTTGAATACTTTTTCTGATTAGGATGTGGTCTGATATCAAGTATTTTGTCATTATGAATGCAATAAATAACTTCTTCAAAACCAATGCCCCTCTCTAATTTGAGTTTAGAGTTTTTATTAATATCAAAATCGAAAATAATAGTTTCCATGCTTTAATGTAGCTATTTGTGCATCAAATGTCAACAAAACAATCATGTATTATATTAGGTATAGCTGTATAGAATACCAGCCCAAATAATCTTATTTTACAATTTTTGATCTTCTAAAAAACTTAAAAACAATGAGGATAACAATAATATTCTTAGGTCTATCAAGCGACCCAGCCAGTTTCAAATCACAGCTTGTAGCTTGTTGCGAATACATAGATAGTTTAAGCTTCATCCCCTTTTTGATATATTGGGTTTCCCGTGTCCTGGCCCAAGAAGATGTAATATAGCTTCTTCCTCATCTTTAAAAATTAAATTTTTTGAATATTTATCTTTATTCTGTGTCTTTTGACTCTTTTCAATATAGAGTTTTTCAAACGAATTTTTTAGCATTGTTGCTACAGAACAGCAATATGAATAGAGCTTACCGGTATCTCTTGTTGCTTTAACAGCAGCATTTCCAATCAAAGGACCCAGCATTTTATAGCCAGCAGTACCAGCCAATAGTGGAGGAATGACTGAAGCAAATGATGTCAATGAAATCCCATATGCACATACCAAGACAGTAGCTGCTTTACCTGATTTTTGTGCAATGGATTCTGCTTGATTTTCAGGTATCAGTACATCGTTTTTTAAATAGGGGGTAACATACGGAGTTACTCTAATTGCAGAATTCTGACCCATTTGGCGTGTAATTTCGATGCTGAGCAGACCCACTGCGAGAGAAAGAATTTGTCCACCCAATGCCTGTTGATCAATTAGTTTTTCGACAGCTTTTCCCGCTAAAATAAATCCCCCCATATCACCTATAAATTGAGAGAGAGTTTCTTCAAAATTATTTGGGTCACGTCTGTTTATAACTGCATTACCAACTCTTTTGCCCATAAGCTTGAGACGAGGAATTCTACCCGATAAGATATCATGTAAATTAGTACAATCCTTTGTACCAATTGTTTGTGTAATAAGCTGGCCAATAACCTGGTTACCAATAATACTTGCCCCAAATTTTTCAACTATTTTTTCAATAGTAATTAGTATACCCTTAGGTACTAACTCATTTTTAGCGCCTTCTTTCAAAACATCTACAATAGCTTCTCCAAGAGCATTACCAAACAATTCATAAATGTCTTTTCCTGTTTTAATAGCGGTATCGGCAGAACTAATAACATCGGAAACAACTTTCATCTTCTCTCCCATTGTTTAATTTATTGTTCAAAAATACTCAAGATCATAAGTAAAATAAAGTATTATAAACTAATTTTACAATCAATACGAGAATGAATACCATTAGAGAAATTCGAAAGTTGAATACCATTTATCTTTGGTATATTATTTACAGCTATCTTCGGCTTGATTAACTTATCCATATTTTGGCAGATAGCATTCAACAAATGAATCTTGGCATCCAGACGAAACCAAGCCAACTCTTCTTTTTTATAACCACAACATATTGCAGTAAGATCAGTCCATAAAGAAGATTCAGGAGGTTTTTCTAGCTTATTCAGTGATACGGTGAATGAAACTATATTTTCTTTAATTCTGGCATTTAATTCCACCAGCTGTTTTATTTTTTCATTCAGAAGTTTTTCAGCTTCAAGTTTATCAAGATTGGTTGAATCCGGATCTATTGTAGTGATTGTTTTAATCACAGCTTTAGCCCCCTCGCTAAAAACCATCTGACCCGCTGCGGAAACTCCCATAAATATTCTTTTAGAAATCTGATGCAGAGATGCTTGCATCTTTTCTCTTTTAGTTAGCAAGTAAGACTGTAATTCTTCATATTCTTTTTGAGTATTTTGAAGCAAAGTTTCAAGTTGTTCTCTTAATATTTGAGGATAACGAGAGAGTATCTTTTCAAGTTCCAATTCATCAAGGGTCATTTTATTTAAAACAGTCATCAATTCACCTCAAAATAATTCTACATTCATTTACCTCAGATCTGCAACTAAACGCCTTGGGGCCACACGGCCATCTTCCAACATCTCCCCTACCCCAAAAAAGCGACTGTTTTTTATAGTAAGTTTCACCCAACCGGATTTAGGAGAATAGGGCAAAGCCATAGGTTGTCCTTGTCTTAAATAAAAAGCAGCGGCTTCCGATATATTAATCTCTGGCCATAGGGATAAAGAACTTTCTAAAGGTAAGACTTGATTTTCTAATGCTTGCCAATTTCCTTCTGACTCCCAATCCACTAGGGTTTGCAAACTCACCATGTGATCGGCGTTATAGGGTCCTGCACCGAGTCTACGCAAAGAAATCACATGCGCACCGCAACCTAACAATTCTCCCAGATCATCGACTAGGGTTCGGATATAGGTTCCCTTACTTGCCTTAACATCTAAACTTAAAATTCCATTTTCGTAAGACAATAAAATAGCACTATAAATGGTAATTTCACGCGCTGTGCGCTCTACTGTTAATCCTTGTCTTGCAAGCTGATGGCAACGTTTTCCATTAATTCTAATAGCCGAAAACATGGAAGGAATTTGTGAAATACGACCACGAAAATGATCTAGGGCTTTTTCTAATTCCTCTAAGGAAAATGAGGGCACAGGTCTTTCTTGTATGATTGTCCCTTCTGTATCACCGCTGTCGGTTCGAACACCCAATTTGGCTTCAAGTCGATAGGTTTTATCAGATTCTAATAAAAAGCGGGAAAATTTCGTAGCTTCGCCAAAGCAAATCGGTAATAAACCGGTTGCTATTGGGTCAAGGCTACCAGTATGGCCGGCCTTTTTTGCCTTATATAAACGCTTAACTGCTTGCAAAGCAGCATTGGAAGTAAGCCCTTTGGGTTTATCCAAAATAAGAATCCCATCAATATTTCTTTTTGGATGCATCACTTTCACTCTGTATTTATCCTATATTTACTCTAGCTGTCACTCTGTAAGAACCTATTTTCACCCAACTTGTCGCTCGATCAATGATAATATACGAGTTCCTCTGGCAATCGATTCATCAAAAATAAATTGTGGTTTTGGGACGATACGTAACGACATCATACGAGCTAATTGGCTACGGAAAAAACCAGCAGCCCCATTTAATATTTTAATGGTTGCAAGGGTTTTTGATTCGTCTAACACTGTAACATACACCTTAGCATGTGCTAAATCTCGACTTACTTTTACAAATGCCACTGTTACAAATTCTACACGCGGATCTTTAAATTCCTCGCGCAATAACTTCGCAATGGATCGATGCATTAAATCTGCAATTCTATCCATCCGATCAAAACCTCTGTTGGGCGCATTTAATTTTTTTTTCACTGTATTTATTTACTCTCGTTTATCTACTTTGTTTATTGACTCTTGTTCTATTTACGCGAATGTCTTTTATCTACTCTCGATTAACTTGTACTGTTTCATACACTTCGATTTGGTCGCCTACTTTCACATCATTGTAATTTTTAACGCCAATACCACATTCTGTACCATTACGAACTTCGGTTGCATCTTCTTTGAAACGTCTTAAAGATTCTAATTCCCCTTGATAGATAACAACATTATCTCGTAGCACTCGTATGGGGAAACCACGTTTTACCGTACCTTCAATGACCATACACCCTGCAATAGCACCGAGTTTTGCGGATCGGAATACATCCCGAACTTCAGCTAACCCTAAGATGCGTTCTTTGAATTCTGGGCCTAAAAGACCATTAATGGCTCGTTGCACCCCATCCACTACTTCGTAAATAATACTGTAATAATTAATTTCAAAAGATTCATTTTCGGCTAAACGTCTTGCTGTTGCATCGGCACGAACATTAAAACCAATCAAGATTGCAGCGGAAGCCATCGCTAAACTGACATCCGATTCATTAATGCCACCGACACCCGCAGAAATAATTTTTACCTTGACTTGATCGGTGGATAAACCTTCGAGTGCTTCAGATAAAGCACCAACAGAACCCTGAACATCTGCTTTTAATACAATTCTTAAGTTCTTTAATTCACCTTGTTTAATTCTATCAAAAATGCCTTCCAGGGTGGAGACTTCATGCCTTTGCATACGATCATGTCGTTTTTTGCTTTGACGATGTAAAGCAATTTCACGGGCTTTTCGTTCATCTGCGACAACAATAAATTCATCGCCAGCAGCAGGTGTGCCGGATAAACCCAATACCTCAACTGGCATTGAAGGACCCACTTCGGTTACCTGTTTACCCACTTCGTTTATCATGGCACGGACTCGTCCATACTCTAGCCCTGCAAGGATCATATCTCCTTGTTTTAATGTCCCATTTTGAATTAATACCGACGCGACAGGACCGCGGCCCTTGTCTAATCTAGCTTCTAAAACAACTCCTTTTGCAGGTCCAGTGGTTGGCGCTTTCAATTCTAAAACTTCAGCCTGTAATGCAAGCCCTTCCAATAGTGCATCAATACCGGTTCCTTCCTTTGCAGAAACAGGGTAGAACATGACATCTCCGCCCCAAGACTCAGGAACAATACCATGTTGAGCTAAGTCATTATGTATACGATTCAGATCAGCGCCTGCTTTATCAATTTTATTCAATGCAACCACGATAGGTACATTGGCCGCTTGTGCATGCTGAATGGCTTCAACGGTTTGTGGCATTACACCATCATCAGCCGCCACCACTAATACGACAATATCTGTACATTTAACACCGCGAGCACGCATGGCAGTAAATGCAGCATGACCCGGGGTATCTAAGAAAGTTAATACACCACGGCTGGTTTCAACATGATAAGCACCGATATGCTGGGTAATTCCCCCGGCTTCTTTAGCAACAACCCGTGTCCGACGGATATAATCGAGTAAAGAAGTTTTACCATGATCAACATGCCCCATAACCGTCACAATCGGCGGACGAGTCTGTAGTTCCCCGGTCGCTTTTTCTAACTGCTCTGTTAATGTGTCTTCAATGGTATTGTCTTTAACAAGTTTAATGGTATGGCCCAATTCTTCTGCGAGTAATACCGCAGTTGCCTGATCTAAAGATTGATTAATGGTAGCCATAACACCCATTTTCATAAGCGCTTTAATAACATCACCCGATTTTGCCGACATTTGCTGTGCCAATTCAGAAACAGTAATGGTTTCACCAATATTCACTTCTCGAACGAGTGGTCCTACAGGTTTTTCAAAAACATGTTTTTTTTGTAGATCTTTTTTAAGCTTAACTGTTTCTTGAGAGTCTCTGAATTTTTTTGGTCGATGACGTCTACCGCTATAGGCTGGACGTTCCTCTTCTTCTACGTCATCTGCAAGATTAATGGTTGTTCCCACTTTGGGTAAATCTTTTATTTTCCGCCAATCGGGTGGGGCCTCAGTACGAATTTTCGGTTTATGTCGACCCCGTCCAGCAGCTTCATCTTCCATGGAACTATTGCGACCGCGTCCTTTATGCTTTCCGCTCTCTGGTTTTTCCTCTATGGATTTAGGTGTCGCGACGGCATTCTCTAAAACTTCTATCGCTGGCGAGCCGCCTTCTGCAGAAGGCTCTACTATATTTACAAGGTTTTCTTTCGAGCTCGTTTCTGCAGCTTTTTCAACTACTGTTGCTGTTGCAGCCGCGTTATGTTGTTCAGTTTGTTTAGTTTCTGCGGCTTCGCTGGCTACTTCCGCTGGTACTTCGGTTAATATCGGTTCTAATGCAGCATCCTGAGAGGGTTCACGTTTCACATAAACATGACGTTTTTTTCGTACCACACTCACAGTGCCTTTCTGGCCTCCAGATCGTTGGACTTTAATTTCACTCACACTTTTACGTTTCAGAGTAATTTTTTTAGGTTCTCCGGAAGGTGTTTCGCCATGTTTTTGTTCAAGAAAATCTAGATAGGCTCGTTTTTGTTCCGCAGTGACAGCTTCACTGGTATTTCCTACTGGAATACCAGCATTTTTTAATTGTAATAGCAAACGATCTGGAGCAATACCGATGGACTTAGCCATTTGTTCGACGGTCTCAACTGTCATCAAATTTCCTCCAGTTAGACAAACCAATGTGCACGCGCCGTCATAATCAACTTCGCCGCGTCTTTGTCTGTCATTTTTGCAAGCTCTGTTAAATCATCAACAGCAAGCTCAGCTAAATCGTCTCGGGTTAATATCCCACGATTTGCCAGATTATAGGCCAACTCTTGAGACATTCCATCTAAGGCTAAGAGATCATCCGCAGGTTTTTTCTCGCTTAATTTTTCTTCACTGGCAATGGCTTCTGTCAGTAAAGCACTCTTAGCTCGTTCACGAAGTTCAGTTACAATCTCTTCATCAAAGCCATCAATACTTAATAGTTCCTGAATAGGGACATAGGCAATTTCTTCAAGGCTTGTAAAACCTTCCTCTATTAGAACATTCGCAACTTCATCATCTACCTGTAAATGGGTCGTAAATGTTCCCACTAATTTTTCTTGCTCTGCGCTCGTGCGATCCGTTGCTTCTTTGTCTGTAATAACATTCAATTCCCAGCCGGTTAAAAGACTCGCTAAACGTACATTTTGGCCATTGCGACCAATCGCCTGGGATAAATGTGCCTCTGCCACAGCTACATCCATGGTATGGGCGTCTTCATCCACTACGATAGAAACCACTTCAGCAGGCGCCATCGCATTCATAACCAATTGCGCAGGATTATCATTCCAAAGAATGATATCTACGCGCTCACCGCCTAACTCATTGGATACTGCTTGAACCCGTGGCACCCCGAATACCCACACAAGCGCCGACGGGATCAATACGACCATCATTGGTTTTGACAGCAATTTTTGCCCGGTGACCCGGATCTCTTGCAACACTTTTAATTTCAATAATCCCTTCTCCGACTTCCGGCACTTCTATTTTAAATAATTCGATTAACATTTCGTTACAAGTGCGACTCAGTAGCAGTTCAGGTCCCTTGACTTGGGTTATGACATCCAATAAATATGCTCTAACACGATCACCTGGGCGAACAGCTTCCCGGGGAAGCATATCTTCACGACGAAGAATACCTTCTGCACTGCTGCCTAAATCCATAATCACCACTTCTCTAGAGGTTTTTTTGACGACACCTGTGAGAAGCTGGCCTTTTTTCTTGCGATATTCATCTGCAATATTTTCGAATTCGGCTTCACGCACTTTTTTCAAAATAACTTGTTTCGCAGTTTGGGCGCCAATTCGTCCAAATTCAATGGATTCCATAGGCTCTAAAATAATATCACCCGGTTTATGATCGGGGGATCGTAATTTTGCATCGGAAAGGGGAATTTGCTTCAAGGGGAATTCTAAGGGAATTTCCTCTGTGGGATCGGGAACCACTGTCCACATGCGGTAAGTTTCATAACGACCTGTTTTTCGATCGATAACCACTCGCACATCAAAATCAATGCCATGTAATTTCTTAGTGGCGGTAACCAAAGCCGCTTCAATTGCTTGAAAAACGACTTCCTCTGATACGCCTTTCTCGTTAGAGACGGCGTTTACCATTAGCTTTAGTGGAATTTCTTTGCTCATGTTAAGCCTCGTTACGAATCTATTCAGGTCATGTTAGACCCCTACAGGCCATTTTTTTGACCTACCATTCCGGCACAAGCCGAGCCTCATGAATATCTGTGAAAGAAAGAGTTATGAGTTCATTGTCGCTTTCTATACAAATCACAGAATTTTGCACGTCCTTTACTATGCCCTTAAAATTTCGGCGGCCATTCATGGCCACAGTTAAATGAATCGATACCTGTCTACCTAGGTATTCCCTAAATTGTTCTGGGCTAAATAACACCCTATCAAGCCCTGGTGAAGATACCTCTAGGGTATAAAGAGCAAAGTTTGGAGCTTCTACTTCTAATAAAGCCCCTACTTGCCGACTTACCAGGCTGCAATCATCAATACTAACCCCATTGGGTTCTTTATCTATATAAAGCCGTAGCAAGGAGTGTTTCCCTTGTGGAAACTGTTGTAAGCCCACATAGATATAGCCTAGGCCAGTTACTATAGGTTCAATCAGCCTCTCAAGGGTTGTAACCTTTTCCACTAAACTCTTCACCCCAGTCCAAACGCTTTATATTTGCCCAAATCAACCCAAATTTTTACCCATACCCAATAAACAAAAAATGGGCTATACGCCCACTTTTCCTGCTACCTTTTAACAAAAAGCCCCAAATAGGGGCTTCTTATTAAGTTGTTCTGGTAGCGGGGGTAGGATTTGAACCTACGACCTTCGGGTTATGAGCCCGACGAGCTGCCAGACTGCTCCACCCCGCGTTAAATCTTGATTCTTGATATAGTATCGCCTTTGGCTTGCAATTGCAAGGGTTGATTTACGCATTGTTAAGAACCTGCTAATTCCACCCTCGCTATCTCTCCAAAAAGAAGAAAAAGAAAAAATAGTTTACTAATATAAGCCATTACCACGCTTAATTAATTGTCAAAGAAATAACACTCATCATATATACAGTATGGTCTTAGCAATACATTCTACATTTATATTTAATGAAAGTTAGTTAGGTTTTTATTGATAGTTCATACAAGGTTGAAAAATAAGAATGTTTCTAACTAACTCATAAATGAATGATATTCCCTATAGACGAAACATTTGACCCCTTCTATTCAGATCTGTAAAATAATAACATTATTGATGATAATAAATTAACGTTCTGGGGGGATAAATATGTCTAAAACGCCACAATCCATGAAAAATAAAATTAGTACTGCCATAGATAATATCTACAGTGCAGAAATCCTGGATTTAATGCAGGCAGTACAACGTGGCCAAATAACCGCTGCTGGATTTACAGAGATACTTTTAAATAAACCAAAGGAATTCCGAGACAAACTTGCTTTATTTATGTCAACTTTAAAAAAGACCCCTGAAGTAACAAGAACATTAGATAATCGCTTTAAACTTCATATGGAAAGGGTTAAAAAACGGGATATCGCGTCAGAAAATGCCTTATTCTATTATTATAAAGATAAGAAAAACATGGCTGAAGGAATTCCATGGCTATTAAAAGCCGCACATAATGATACTAAAAATAACGCAGAACATAATAAAATACGCAGTCAAGCCTGTTTTATGTTGTTTGAGCATTTTACAACAAAAATTGAAGGGTCATATGATTTTGAAAAGGCACTTTATTATTTAACAGAAGCATTTAAATGGGGTGCTAGAGACCTCAATACAGCAATCGAATTAGCACACAATTATTCTAATGGCGCACTTAAAATGATTCCAAATGGTGTATTTGAATTGTGGCTAAAATGGGCTAATGAAAAGAAAGCACAACATGATCATAAACATAAAATATTTTCTGCATTAGGCTGGTTATATTTTTTAGGCCACGGCGGGGTGTCAAAAGATTACGCTTTAGCCAAGCAATATTTTGTTCAGGGGGCAGAGGGAAATGAAAGAGATGCTTTGATTCATTTAGCAAATTTTTATCTTTCAGACACTGAAAATCCCCTATTCAATACTTTAGATATTTTCAATTGTTGTATGACATTAGCTAAGCAACAATTTTACGGCCCCCTTGGAGTTTGTTATTTGGAGGGAATTGGTATAGCAAAAAATCCAAAACTTGCCTATCAATTCTTTCAAAAAGATAATAATAAAGAATGGCCTTGGACTTGCGTACACGAACTACGATGTCAACTCGAGGAAGGCATTTGGCCTTTACAAACTAAAGCAGTTTTAGAGGCACTTGAAACAATAGCCGCAGGAAATGATATCCCAAGGGTATCCTATGCGGAAACCCAGCTCTATATGTATTATAAAAAATCACAAAATACAGAAAAATATCTTTTTTGGGCAAAAAAGTCGGCTGAGAGAAAAAATCCAAATGCCTGTCTTAGCCTTGCAGAATATTATAGCGAAGGCAAAGCTAAAGACGAAGCTTTATATATACATTTCCTTACCTTGGCTGCAAAAGAAAAAAATGAAAAAGCTTTATGCCAGATTGGTATTGAATGTCTGCTTAAAAATGAACACCGTCTTGGAATTGCATATTTAAATGAAGCTATAGAATATGGTTCTATTTCAGCCATTACGGAGCTCGCATTATGTTATGTTGACGGCCAAGGAGTTTCCAAAAATCCAAAAAGAGCTTTTGAATTATTTTCTTTAGCAACCAGTAAAAACGATCCTAAAGCCATGGCTTTTTTGGGTCAATATTACGAGCTAGGACTTGGGAATTGTGTGCAGGATCTCAAAAAAGCTTTTGAATATTATGAAAAATCTTATCAGTTAGGCAATAAAGACATAACCATCAAACTTGCGCGTCATTACCTATATGGCATTGGTTGTATCGAAGATAAAGCTAAAGCTTTTGCATTATTTTCAAGTTTAAAAAATGAATCCATCCTGGCACAACTTTACTTAGGACGTTGCTATGAATTTGGCTTTAGCACAGAACAAAATGATGATCTGGCATTTAAATATTACGTAATGACTAGCCCCAAAATAAGAGAAGCTCGTTTTCGACAAGCCGAATATTGGCAAATGGGGGGTCCAGTTCCAAAGAATGTAGATAAAGCTATCAGCGAATATGAAACTTTGCTGCTCGAACTACAAAACCCTGTTCCTTTTTCCGAAATATATGGAACATCTGATGAAGATGATATTGCTATAAAAGCTGCATGTTTATTCAATTTAGGAATATGTCATTTGAAGCAATTGCATTTCGACAAGGCATTGAAATATTTTGAAAACTCGCAACAATTAGGGCATATATATGCACAAAATTTAACAGCAATTTGTTATCGATGGGGAGTTGGAACAACCATCGATTTACAAAAAGCAGAGTTATTATCCAAGACTCTACAAGCCAATAGCAAAATTGATCCTAAAGTAGAACGTGATCTTTGGTTAGACCAAAAGCAAAAGAATGAGACCTTATTTGTTCATTTTTTAGTGTTTCCTAACAAATTCCAAGACATGCTAGATTTACCCAATAATAGTCTTTTTTATTTAAGAGCTGTGCTACAGGGTTTAAAGACTAAAATTGCGGCTTTGCCCTCCCCTTCTGCGTCTGTAAAGAGTTCCATTGATAAAGCAGTTGCAGAAAGTGCGACTGCATTCAAAGTGGTTGAAGAACTCTCAAGTAATTTGAAGAGCAAATATGAGTTTTTAAGACAGCAAATAACCCGAATTTGCCAAACGCATGTTGAAAGCATTGAAAAACATGTTCAGCATTTACAGGATGATTTGGACGCCTGTAAAAAACAACTAGATAACATCAAGCTGCAAAATAGTCTCTTGACTGAAATTGTGGAAAAACTCGAAGCAGAACAAGATATAAATATAAGACGAAACGAAGCTGCTCAAAACTTCAAAAATACCGAAAGCAATCAAAAGAAAGAGGATGCTGCTACAAACCAGCAAGCGATTGCAAAATCAGCATCTGAATTAGCAACAGAAACTTTGAAAAAACAACTGGATGAAAAAGAATATAATGAAAAACGCAAGCTTGAGCGAGAAAATTGGAAAAAAATCACTGCAGAATATCACAAAGATTTTCTGGAAAAACAAAAGGTTGAACATGATAGGAAAATGTCTAGAGAAATCGCCGATGAAATTTTATATTGCTACGCTCAAAGCCAAAAAGATAGGCAAAAATTAAACTTTGCTCCAAAACCTTCGGCTAGGGTATTAGCCGAAGACTGGCAAGTTCCGTTGTTGGTAAGATTCAAAGAGGAAAAGGATTTATTAGAAACGGTTACAGAGTTTCTTAAATTGTCTGAGTCCAATATCAATTTGTCCTTGGACGATTTATGGATTGAACAGGAATTGCTTATCAATCTGCTCGGCCGATTAATGGAATTAAGTAAAAATTTAGCTGGGAAAGAAATCAAAATACCGGTTGAAGCTGCCACTGGCCTTCGCAATGTATTGCTTAAACATAGCTATTTCGAGCCTATTCCAGAGATTGCCACCCCCGACATTTTAGAACGAATCCGAGGGATAAATAACACCATAAAGGAATCTGTGAAAAAATTGAGTGATTTTTTTAAGATTGCACCGCAAGTTGATTATTCAAGCAAAACTTGGGAAGAGGTCAGCAAAGTCCTTGCTGCCCCTCTTTTGGATGATATCGTTCAAAAAAGTAAAGAACCCATGTTTTCCATACAAAAATGGACTTTGGATGAATGTATTGCCCGGGTAAAGAAGGAAGAAAGTAATCTGCAGCGATTGACAAGATATCAAGGCATTAATAAAAATGAGGATTGTCATAATATTGTGAGCCGCTGTTGTAAAGCCCGTTGGGGAAGCACAAGCAGTTATGTTAAAGCGAACGTCAGAGGTTTATTGGGAGTAAATCCCGATCCTACCCTTTATGCATATTTAGTAAACGAAGAATATATCAAATTAGGAAATGAATTTCGTCATTCCAATCAAGCACTCATTTATTCTAAGATGAACTCCACTGGATCGGCAGGTAGTGGTGGAACAGCAGTGAGTGGTTCGGCGGGTAGTGGACCATCTTATGATATTAAGAAAAAACCAAGCTTATTAGCTGAAAATACCACTGCAACAGCTGCTAACGTTGCAGGTACGGGCACTGCGGCTCTAAACACCGCAGCTGCAGATGCAAATAATGGTCAAGCAGCACCAGAAGGAAAGAAAAATCCCAAAAAGAAAAAACGCAGAAAATAGAAATTAAATAAGAAGACGCATACCCACAGTTTTTAATTTGGCAGTTATTTCAAATTAGAAATTCATAATATCTCCCGCGATTTATTTATCAGTATTCGCATTGTTAGATTATTGTAAAATCCGAGTCAGGGGTGTCCTGATTACTTTTTCAGGGACGCCGTGAACCCATCCATGGGGGCTTGACGACAGCATCCCTGCTGTCGACACCCTTCAAAAGTAATCCGGAACCCCTGACTCTTACGCTTTAGTCACGTAATAACACCATCGAAAAACGATATTCTCTATAGTAATATCTGCTTTTTGGTTAGAAGATCAAACATGATTTCTCTATCGGTTAGTTTTCTTAAAAATTTTGAAAATTTGGAAGATCCAGATTCAAAAACAATCATAATAAGAGACACACCTTGACAGATATATTAGCTTTACTATTTTGGTGGTCATTTATGTCGACACCTATGTGGTGTCACACTTCGGTAGACTCGCGCGAACCAGCCGAAGCTTTCGCGAAGACTGGTCGAATGGTAAAGATGTGGAAGCCAGTCTTCGGTCCAGAGTCCATCTGAAAAAAAATATAATTCCACTCTGCTTTGTATCCAATATGAAATAAAAAATGACGAAAAATATAAATGTAATCGAACAGGCATTATTCTTGAAAAATAGTCATTCGATGATGGTATTACATGACTAAGGCGCGAGAGTCAGGGGTGTCCTGATTACTTTTGAAGGGTGTCGACAGCAGGGATGCTGTCGTCAAGCCCCCATGGATGAGTTCACGGCGTCCCTGAAAAAGTAATCAGGACACCCCTGACTCGGATTTTACAATAATCTAACAATGCGAATACTGACAAATAAATCGCAGGAGGTATTATGAATTTCTAATTTGAAATAACTGCCCAATTAAAAACTGCGCGTATGCGCATCCTTTTGATAAAAGGCAGATGGTGAATACGCTTAAGCTTGATGTGTAATTAAGACATATTACATTTGTTTGCAAGTATTTGGGGTTTTAACGCGATTGCCCTGACTATATTTTTAATTTAACTAGCTAAACATACAGAAAACTGTATATTTATTCAGTAATTAAAGTATAATTCATAATATTTTATAAAGTTTATTGTTTTTTATCAAAATATTTCTTATAATCTCGGAATGCATTCCGAATTTTCGAGGCATATTCGGAATGCATTCCGCGTATTAAAGGTGAGATAATGATCAGACGAATCCTTCAATTGCCAATGGATTATAGCTTTTTCCTTTTCGGTGCTCGAGGCACTGGGAAAAGTACCTTATTGACCACCCTTTTTGAAGCACATAATACCTTGACAATTAATTTGTTAAATCCATTAGAAGAAATGCGCTTTTTAAGGAACCCAGGAGAATTAAGACAGGTCGTTTTAGCGGTTAACCCTGAAATACAGTATATTGTTATTGATGAAATCCAAAAGGTGCCAAAATTGCTGGATGTCGTCCATCTACTTTTAGAATCAGATAAAAGTGATAAGCAGTTTATTTTAACGGGATCTAGTGCAAAACAATTAAAGGCCTCGGGTGTTAATCTGTTGGCAGGCCGTGCCTTTACTTATAATTTATTTCCTTTTAGTTATTTAGAATTAGGGAAGTTGTTTGATTTAAAACAAACTTTGTGCTTTGGTATGTTACCTAAAATTTTTGCATTTCAAAGTGATTCTCATAAAATAAAGTTTTTACAATCGTATACAATTACTTATTTAAAGGAAGAAATTTGGTCTGAACGTTTGGTGAATAATTTGGAGCATTTTCATCGCTTTCTAGAAGTTGCTGCACAATCAAATGGAAAAATTGTTAATTATGCAAATATTGCCAGAGATGTAGGAGTAGATGATAAAACAGTGAAAAGTTATTTTACTCTTTTAGAAGATACTTTAATAGGAAATTTTTTAGAGCCCTTTGATCATTCTTTTAGAAAAAGGCTGAGAGCAGCCCCAAAATTTTATTATTTTGACTTGGGCGTAACACGTGCATTATCTGCAACCTTAAGCATAAGCCCAGTACCGAGCACCAGTTATTATGGTGAATTATTTGAACAATTTATTATTATTGAATGTATTAAATTAAAGTATTACTTTCAATCTGAATATAGGTTGTCTTATTTGAAGACAGCCTCTGATTTAGAGATTGATCTCATTATTGAAAGGCCTGGATCTAAGCCTATTTTTGTTGAAATTAAAAGTAAAGAGGCAGTCGGTGAGGAAGATTTAAATTCATTATTGAAATTAAGTTCTGATTTCGGGGAATGTGAAGCAATTTGTCTTTCCCAAGATCCTCGTAAGAAAAGAATCCAACATGTGACTGTTTATCCTTGGCAAGAAGGACTGAGATATATTTTCAATATAGAGAATGAAATATTGGCCTCAAATTAGCCACCTGCAGTAAAACCTATAATAGCTGATTATTTATATAGTATTATTGACCTATCCATTTATTTATAATATTTACACATAATTACTTAACTTCATTATAACCGGAGATAAATATGAAAATTATTAGTATAAAGACAACCGCTTTAATTGCGATGGTCATTATTCTTATAAGTAGCATCAGCTCGGCTTTTGCTGCCCCAAGAAATCCTATGGCGAGAATTCATCCAGGCATGACTTATTCCCAAGTCAAATATACCTTGGGAAATCCACGAGCTAAAGTCTATTTAAACAATCGACATGAACAATGGTTTTATTCAAAAAGAAGTTATAATGGCGTACCTTATCACACCAAAGTCATTGAATTTCACCGTGGACGAGTTGTAGCGTTTTTTGATAAGAAAAATATCCCTAACCGTCGCTATCGAAAACACTATCGACTGCCTCGCAATGCTTATAGTGTGCAGCACTATTATCCTGCACCTAGACAGCCAGCGGTGCGATTTAATTTCGGATATTTGATGCCTATTTAAAGGGTCCGCATCTATTTGAAAACCTGCATGCAAAAATTAATAATAGGTGCAGGAAAAATTCCGAAAAACAACATAGCCAAACCATTAATAGACAATATGGCCATATTAAAACCCGAGATACGCTCCGTTCGCGCCTGAAATTCAGCTTTAGGTTCAAAAAACATTACTTTGATCACACGTAAATAATAAAACGCAGCGATTACACTAAAAATCACGGCAAGGGCTGCAAGCCAGACAAAACTGGAGTTTCCAAGCCTATTTACAAAATCTAAACCACTCACCACACTACTCGCGCCTCCTGCAGTACCTGCGGTTAACAGCGCTTCTAAAACAATAAATTTCGCATAAAATCCAACTGTGGGTGGTACGCCCGCTAAAGAAAATAATACTAACATCATCAAAAAGGCTGTCCAAGGTTGGGTGCTTCCTAAACCTCGAAAATCGTTGATGTTTTCTGCCTCAAAGCCTTGATGGCTGATTGCAATAATAATGCCAAAAGCTGCCAATGCCATCATGGAATAAATAATGACATAAGCAAAAGCCGCTGCATAACCTGTTTCTGGGCCAGCAATTAACCCTAAAAAGATATATCCAATATGGCCAATGGTAGAATAGGCCAACATACGTTTAAGATTGCTTTGTGCAATAGCCGCAATATTACCAATAGCTAAAGACAATACAGCCATAATAATTAATAAAGGTTGCCAATATAGATATAAAGAACCAAAAGAATCCTGTAATAAGCGAATGGCCATGCCAAAAGCAGCAAGCTCGGGGACCGTGCCAATAAATAAAGTTACGGAACTTAAGGAACCTTGATAAATATCTGGAACCCACATATGGAATGGTACAGCACCAAATTTAAAGGCTAAACCAACCAGGATAAAAACTAAAGCTAGCATGACCGTTAGATTAGGGTTACCCGCTTGTTTTAATAGCGCTTCAGAAACCTTAGAAATTTCTAAAGAACCCGTTACCCCATATAAAATAGAAATACCATACAAAAGCATACCGGATGCCAAAGCGCCCATGACAAAATATTTCATGGCAGCTTCGGGTGCTTTTTTCTCATAATGATCCAGTTTATTAAACTCTGAAACCGAACTCGACTGTTTACTAAAAGCTATCAAGGCGTAAAGTGGTAGTGCTAGCAATTCCAAACCTAAATAAAGCGTCACAAAGCTTCTGGCAGAAATTAAGACCATCATGCCTAAAATAGAAAATAAACTTAATACAAAATATTCACCCCGCAGCATATCCCTTTGAAATAAATATTTTCGGGAATAAATAAACACAAAAAAAGCATAGACAAATAATATCAATTTGATGGCATTGCCAACATCATCCATGATAAAATGATTTTGAAAAATCACTTTGCTGGGTAAACCGAAGTTATATAAAGTAAGAACAAAAGCAATCACTAAAGTGATTTGAGCCAGCGAATAGGTAATCCTGGAAGATACTTTTGCAACATATCGATCCAGAATTAATATAATACTGGTCATCGCAGCAACGACAATCTCAGGTGCAGCAAGAAAAAGATCAGAATAGTCTATCATCATATAATATCCATCAATCTATATCAAGATTACTTAACAACCTAGAGTTCATACAGAACCTTTACATCTTTGAATGCATCATTTGTTCCACCAAATGACTGCTTGAAACATGTACTAAATCAACTAATGGGCCTGGCCATAAGCCTAATGAAAATATTGCCAATGCCAATAAAATAAAGACGGTGATCTCAGATTTGTTTAAATCCAGTAAAGAAGCGACTGCCTCCCCATTTACGGGTCCTAAAACTACCCTCTTCACCATCCATAGTGTATAAGCGGCTCCTAAAACTAAAATGGTGGCAGCAGCAAAGGCATACCAAAATTGAGCTTTAAAGGCAGCAAGAATGATGAAAAATTCCCCTACAAAACCCGACATACCCGGCAACCCAACATTAGCTAAGGCAAATATCATAAAAAAGCTCGCAAAAATCGGCATGGTATTCACCACACCGCCATAATCTTTTATTAACCGGGAATGCATGCGATCATATAATACCCCAACGCATAAGAAGAGTGCTCCAGATACAAAGCCATGGGAAATCATTTGAACCATAGCACCGTTGATTCCCAATACAGCATTTTCAAGATCCCAATGATGGCCCATGATAGGATATACTAAAAAGAACGCCAGCGTCACAAAACCCATATGAGAAATAGAAGAATAAGCGATCAATTTTTTCATATCACGCTGCACAATGGCTACAAAAGCAATGTACACAATCGCAATTAATGAGAGCACTATGACTGGCCAAGCAAAACCTTGGCTTGCATTTGGCAAAATAGGAAGCAAAAATCGTAGAAAACCATAAGCTCCCATTTTTAATAATATGGCTGCCAATATCACTGATCCCCCTGCTGGGGCCTCCACATGCGCATCTGGTAACCAAGTATGAATGGGCCACATGGGAACCTTTACTGCAAAGGCCAAGAAAAAGGCCAAAAATAGCCACTTTTGCGTTTCAATATCGATGGGTAATTGTTGAAAAGTCAGGATATTAAACGATTCTACTAATGGAATACCCGCTTCCAAGGCTTTAACATGCAAATAAATAAGCGAGATAAGTAATAATACCGAACCTAAAAAAGTATACAAGAAAAACTTAAGGGTCGCATAAATGCGGTTTTCTGCACCCCATATGCCAATAATCAAAAACATGGGAACTAGCATGGCTTCCCAGAAAAAATAAAATAACAAGGCATCTTGCGCTGCTAAGGCCCCATTGATTAAGCCCTGCATAATTAAAAAAGCAGCTAAATACTTGGTAATTCGACTTTTAACAGAATCACTACTGATGATTACAATAAGTGTGGTAAAACCAGTGAGAATCATTAAAGGCAAGGAAAAACCATCGATGCCCAAAGAATACTGAATGCCAAAAGCCGGTATCCAAGGCAGCTGCTCGACCCATTGCATTTGAAAACTTTGATTATCAAAGCCTAATAATAAAGGTATGCAGAGGGCCAAATTTATTATGGTAATGGCCAAAGCAAGCTTTTTAGCAAAATCATGTGTATGGGGCTTCACTAAATTTAATAAGAAAAAGCCACCAATAATCGGCAGCCAAATTTCAATACTCAGTAATGGAAGAGTTAAAAAACTCAACATAAACCTAAATCTCCTAACTATTCAGCTCCTACTTACTCCCCAACATAAGCCATGCAATTAGGAGCAGAAACCCAGTAATCATGGCAAAAGCATAGTGATACAAATAGCCTGTTTGCAGGTGACGCATCACGCGAGATAAACCTTTAACTGCTAAAGCAGAACCATTCACAGCCACACCATCGATAATAGCTTGATCACCCAGGCGCCAAAAGATTAATCCGATGCCGCGCACAAAGGGCACTAAACATCCTTGATAAAAATCATCAAAACCATATTTTTCTTGCAGAATAACATAAGGCCATCTGAACATTTTTTGAAGTTGAAAATGTAGCCTCGGAAAAGCAATATAGCATAACCAAGCTGTTAACAACCCAGCCATACCTAAATAAAATGGAAGCCCTTGAAAACCTTTAAGGCCCATCATCCAAACTGAACTAAATGACGCTTGCAATTCTGCAAATGCATCATGGTTGGCATGCACCGTAATGGCATTTCCAAAAAATCCATTCATCATTGCTTGAATAAAAGCAGCACCCGCCACAATAGAAGGAATAACCAACAACAAAAGCGGTAACCAAACCACCCAAGAAGATTCATGCAAATGCGCTTTTAAGCTGGGTTCAAATCGCTCTGGTCCATGAAATACAACAAAAATCAAACGGAAACTATAAAATGCCGTAACGAATACCGTTGCTAAAACACAAAAATAAGCAAAGCTAGCCGCGGGTAACTGCGAAGCACCGATCGCTTCAATGATTAAATCCTTAGAATAAAAACCAGAAAAAAATGGAAAGCCAATTAAGGCTAAACTCCCCACCCACATGGAAAAATAAGTAAAGGGAAGATATTTCCGCAAACTACCCATTTTCCAAATATTTTGCTCATGATGCAGGGCTATAATCACGCTACCCGCCGCCAAGAATAATAAAGCTTTAAAAAAAGCATGTGTCATTAAATGAAAAATACCAGCCGCATAGGCAGAAGCACCCATAGCTGCCATCATATAACCTAATTGCGATAAGGTAGAATAAGCAATAATACGTTTAATATCGCTTTGCACAATGCCCACTAAAGCCATTAGCGCACAGGTTAAACTGCCAATAATCATCACCGTATTTAATGCGGTTTCTGAATATTCAAATAAGGGCGACATACGAGCCAGCATAAAAACACCCGCCGTTACCATGGTTGCAGCATGGATTAAGGCAGAAATGGGGGTAGGACCTTCCATGGAATCGGGTAACCAAACATGTAACGGAATTTGTGCCGATTTTCCCATAGCGCCGACAAATAAACAAAGACAAATAACCGTTATGGCCGAAATGTCATAGTTCGGCCATATGGGAAAATCAAAGTTACCTAACGGAACTTGGTTCACTCCAGCGAAGACAATTTTATAATCCAGGCTGTTAAAATAATAAAAAATCGCAGCAATTCCAAGCAAAAAGCCAAAGTCACCGACTCTATTCACCAGAAATGCTTTTAAGCTTGCAAAAATGGCAGATTCACGCTGATACCAAAATCCAATCAATAGATAGGACATCAGCCCCACCGCTTCCCAACCAAAAAATAATTGTAAGAGATTATTAGACATCACCAGCATTAACATGCCAAATGTAAATAAGGAAATATAGCAAAAGAAACGTCTATATCCTGGATCATCTTTCATATAACCGATGGTATAGATATGCACCATCCATGAAACAAAACTAACCACAACCATCATCAAGGCCGATAAATGATCAATTAAAAAACCGACTTGAAAACGAATAGTGCCACTTTGTGCCCAGGTATAAACTGTCGTTTCAAAAGCTGCTGCATGATCCCAGAGCAAGATTTTTAGAATCCAAACGGAACAAAGAAAAGAGAAAAATACGGCAGAGATAGTCAATCGATGTGCAAATTTGCGACTGATTCTATGATTTAATAATCCCGTTGCAGCACCTGCCAAAAGCGGTAACAAAATAACTAAAAGAGACAAGGTTTTCATTGAAAATAACATCCTATCTAGCCCTTTAGCTTATCTAATGCTTCGGTATCGATGGTATCTAATTTTCTAAAAACAACCACCAATATGCCTAAGCCAATCGCGGCCTCTGCGGCTGCCACCGTTAGAATAAAAAACACAAAAATTTGACCTGCATCATCATTTAAGAAATGCGAAAAAGCAATAAAATTGGTATTGACCGCCAAAAGAATTAACTCAATACACATTAATAATAAAATAATATTCTTTCTGTTAATGAATATTCCTGCCACCCCTAAGCCAAAAAGTAAGGCAGCCAGTACTAAGATTTCCGATAAATGAATCATATTCTTAGCCTTCTGTTTTGCTTTCTTTATTTTTTGGAAATTGAACAATGCGTAACCGATCTTTTTTAGTAACGGCAACTTGATGGCTCGGAACTTGAATTCGGCTGCCTCGATGTCCTCTAAAGGTTAGGCTAATCGCTGCAACAATTGCCACTAGCAACAAAATACCTGCAATTTCAAAAGGATACAAATACTTGGTATAGAGCAGTTCTCCTAACTCTTTCACTTCACTGTAATTGGCAGGTAATGGCTTTGCTAATAAATTAACATCCACTGCCCAATGATTCTTTTACCAAAGCTGCAACCAAGGCAATTACTACTAAAACTGAAACCAGAATTCCAATTGGCAAATAGCGTATAAAACTGGAACGTAATGCGGCAATATCTACATCCAACATCATAACCACAAACAAAAAAAGTACCATGACAGCCCCAACATATACTAACACGAGCGTCATGGCCAGAAATTCAGCTTCTAAGAGGATCCAAACGCCCCCCATGGAAAAAAATGCCAAAACTAAAAATAATACGGCTCGCACTGGATTTTTGGAAAGAATCACCATCACGGCAGCCAGCAGAGTCATGGCTGAAAAACAATAAAATAAAGTTTGCAATAATGTCATTTTCAACGATACCTCGCATCTATCGCTCGATCTTTGGCAATTTCTTGTTCATAGTGATCCCCTAAGGCCAATAACTTTTCTTTGGTCAAAATATTCTCACCTCGATTTTCAAAATGATAATCGGCATATCCTGTTTCAACGATAGCATCCACTGGACAAGATTCTTCACAAAAACCACAGTAAATACATTTAAAGAGATCAATTTCATATAAGCTGGTTCGCCTTGATCCATCCTCACGTTGTTCTGATTGAATGGTGATGGCCAGTGCGGGACAAACTGCTTCACAGAGTTTACAAGCAATGCAGCGTTCTTCGCCATTCGGATAACGTCTTAGACCATGAATACCCCGAAACCTAACCGACTGAGGCGTTTTTTCTTCTGGATATTGAATAGTAATTTTTCTTGCAAAAAAATATTTTCCGGTTAATTTTAAGCCCAACAATAGTTCCCATAAGGTGAAAGTTTTTATCCATTCGAGGCTTTTGTTTACAATTTTCATATCTTTACCATTCTCATATTCGTTCCCCTATTCTACACAAACCAGGGTGGGCATTTAAAATAAATTGCAAAACTTAAGACTATTATCCAAATTAGGGTGATGGGGATAAACACTTTCCAACCCAAGCGCATGATTTGGTCGTATCGAAAGCGTGGAAAGGTGGCCCGTAACCATAAAAATGTGAACAGCAGGAATGCAACTTTTCCTAAAAACCAAATAATACCTGGGACAAAAGCAAAAAGCGATTCTAAATGGGGAATGCCTTGAAAAGGCGACAGCCAACCGCCCAGAAACATAATACTCGCTAGTGCAGAGACCAAAATCATATTTAAGTATTCAGCAAGGAAAAATACACCGAATGTTATACCCGCATATTCTACGTGAAAGCCAGCCACAATTTCAGATTCACCTTCTGCTACATCAAAAGGCAAGCGATTGGTTTCTGCCACTGCAGATATCCAATACACTATAAATAAGGGGAATAAGGGAATACAAAACCAATGCCATATGCCACCCTGTTGCGACAAAACAATTTTCGACAAATTCATGCTAGAAGCAGCCATTAAAACACCCACTAAAGCAAAACCCATCGGTATTTCATAAGACACAATTTGTGCAGCAGAGCGCAGAGCCCCTAAAAAGGAATACCGAGAATTAGAAGCCCAGCCGGCAATGACAATGCCATATACACCCAGGGAAGTCATGGCAAACAAATACAAAAGCCCAATATCAATGTCGGCTATCACCCATTGATAATCAAAAGGAATAACCGCCCAAGCCGCTAAGGCAGGTCCCAAAGCCAGCATAGGTGCAATGATAAACAAATAATGATTGGATTCGACGTGGCACAATGATTTCTTTCAAAAATAACTTAAAAATATCTGCAATGGGTTGTAACAATCCAAAAGGCCCCACGCGATTAGGACCCAATCGAACCTGCATAAAACCAATGACTTTACGTTCTGCATACGTTAGATAGGCTACAGCTAACATAAGCGGTAGCACCACCGCTAAAATTTTTAGCACTATCCAAGCAATCATCAGTGTGTCATCAAGCACTTTGAATCTCCACAGAGGTATAAGCTGCCTCCAGTAATGCCGTTTCTGGTAAAATAGGAATAAGAACGGTTTGATTAGGTAGTTGATCGTTAACCTGTACGGGAAGCACTAAATTAATATCAGCAACTGTAACACGTGCTAAATCTCCCGTTTTCAGGCCTAATTTATTTGCTTCAAACCCATTGATTTGCACCAATCCCTTTTGTCTTGCTTTTTCAGCCTTTTGCAAGGCAGGCGCCCGACGCAATAAATTATCATTTGAAAAACTGGGCACTGTGGCTAATCGAACAAAACCATGAGAATGGCTATTGTTGGTATTATTTTTTATGTTAGAGGAAGACTCTTCATGTGTTTCTAGTGTGCCTCTTTGCCAACTCTGTAAAGATTCAGGCACATCACAGAAACTTTTTATTTCATATAAAACTTGCTCTATCGTTTCATAATCAAAACCAGGCAATTGGCATAAATTACCCAATACTCGTAAGATTTTCCAAGCAGGTTTTGCTTCCCCTAGCGGCTGTGCTGCAGCTATAAAATTTTGCCATTGTCCTTCCATATTGACATAACAACCACTGTTTTCACTAAAGGGACAAATGGGTAATAAAAGATCGGCAACGAATCTTAAAGTTTCGCTTTCAAATGGGGTAAAAGCAATAACGGTTTGCTTATGGCTTGATTGTTTAATTTGCTTAATTATTTTGGATCCCTCTACACAGTCTAATTCTGGCTCTAGATTAAATAGGATCCGGGTCTCTAGAGAGGCAGCACAAAGATCAGCAGCATTTAAACCAGGATTTGATATAGCCTCACCACCCGGTAAACGATGTGGGACAGCACCTGCAATCCAAGCACCTGCTCCATTTGCACCATCGCTTAAACAGCCTAATTTTGCACCTGTTAATTCAGAAATGAGATGGCATAAAGCACGCAGTCGGGATGCTTCAGGATGATGTAAACCCAAGGTACCCAGCAAAATACTGGTGTTTTCATTTTCTAATAATTGTTTTGCAATTGATTTTGCCGAATCAGAAGGAATGAGTTTTTCCAACCATCTGTTACTAGGGTTCGATTTATGATGTTGCTTTTCAGTATGGGGGCTTGCTTTTGTGATATCAATTAATGCTATTGCGACTAAACCCAGGCCATAACATAAATCGCCACGTTCCACAATGATTTTATCTGCCACTTCAAAATTCATTAAAAAATCGCTTGGGTTGATCAATGCTATTCTGCAACCTTGCGCCACCGCTTTTCGTAATTTAAGACCTAGCAAAGGTTGTTCATTTCGAATATCAGAACCTACCAACAATAGGGCTGCTTGCGATTCTAAATCTGCAATCTGCAACCCGGCATTAGGGAAAAGCGGTAAGATATCTTGATCACTAAAATCCATTTGTCTTAGGCGATGATCAATATTATGAGATCCTAATCCCCTTAAGAGTTTCTGTAATAAATAGCATTCTTCTGTGGTGGCATTCGGGGAAACTAAAGCCCCCAAATTAGCAGTTCCATTTTCAAAATTCGTTTTTAATAAGGTTGCCGCTGCATATTCCAACGCATCAGCCCATTCGATGGTTTTCCAGTGACCCTCTACTTTTAATTGGGGTTTTTCAAGACGACCCTGCGTTAGGGCTTCATAGCTAAAACGATCTCTATCTGAAAGCCAAACTTCATTAATGCTTTCGTTTTCTCTTGGAACAACGCGCATCACTTCATTTTCTCGAAGATGCAGAAAAATATGTGAGCCAACGCAATCATGAGCTGCGATACTGGGTTTTTGTGCTAATTCCCAGGCTCTGGCGCTGAAACGATAAGGTTTTGAGGTTAAGGCCCCTACTGGGCATATGTCTATGACATTCCCAGATAATTCCGATATCATCGATCTTTCAATAAAAGTGCCAATTTCTAATGCTTCGCCTCGACCTGTAGCTCCAAGTTCTCTAAGGCCAGCTACCTCTGTTCCAAAGCGAACACAGCGTGTACATTGAATGCAACGTGTCATATCTGTTGATACTAAAGGTCCTAAGTCTTGATCTAAAACAGAACGCTTACCTTCTTTATAACGAGAAGCATCTGCCCCATAACCTAGGGATATATCTTGCAATTCACATTCTCCACCCTGATCGCAAATAGGACAATCGAGAGGGTGATTAATAAGCAAAAATTCCATCACTGATTTTTGTGCATGCAAGGCTTTTTGTGATCGAGTCCAGATTTTCATGCCATCCGTAATGGGGGTGGCACAGGCAGGCAGTGGTTTAGCTGCTTTTTCCACATCGATTAAACACATACGACAATTGGCTGCAATTGATAATTTTTTGTGATAGCAAAACCGAGGAATCCAAATACCCGCATTATCAGCCGCCTCAATAATCATTGAACCTTGTTCGGCTTCTATTTTTTTGCCATCTATTTCTATCAGTGCCATTTTTTTACCTACAAATCCTTTGCCTAATCCATTAACCCACTGCACATTTTTTATGTCGAATGTGATATTCAAACTCGGATCGAAAATGTTTTAAAAAACTCTGCACTGGCATTGCAGCTGCATCCCCTAATGCACAAATAGTGCGTCCCATAATATTGGAAGCAACGGAATCTAATAAATCGAGATCTTCTATCCTACCTTCTCCATGTTCGATTCTGTTTATTATTCGCCATAACCAACCCGTTCCTTCACGGCAAGGTGTGCATTGCCCACAAGATTCTTCAAAGTAGAAATAGGCTATTCTTTCCAAACATCGTACCATGCATGTGGTTTCGTCCATCACAATGACAGATCCCGAGCCCAGCATGGAACCTGCTTTTGCCAAAGAATCAAAATCCATGGTAACATTTTTGATGAGTTCAGCAGGCAATACCGGAACCGAAGAGCCACCGGGAATCACGGCTTTTAAAGCTTTACCCCCTCTTACACCACCCGCTAAATTCAATAATTCTTCAAAAGGTATCCCTAAGGGGAGTTCATAATTCCCCGGTTTGCTAACATGTCCTGACATACAAAATATTTTAGTTCCACCATTATTCGGTTTCCCAAGCTCTGCAAACCATTTACCCCCTTTTTGTAAAATAACTGGGACCGACGCCAAAGTTTCTGTATTATTAATATTGGTTGGGCAACCATAAACTCCATAATTGGCAGGGAAAGGCGGTTTAAAGCGAGGGAAGCCTTTTTTTCCCTCAATAGATTCCATGAGGGCGGTTTCTTCCCCGCAAATATAGGCACCTGCGCCCAATAGATTATGAATTTCTATATCGATGCCACTGTCTAGAATGTTTTTACCAATAAGACCAAGATTACGTGCTTCTGCCAAAGCTTTTTCCATCCTGTTAAAAGGCTCGATAAATTCGCCCCGAATATAATTATATGCCACACTGGCATTCATCACATAACTGGCAATGGCCATACCTTCTAGTACTTGATGCGGGTTAAAACGAAGAATATCTCGATCTTTAAAAGTGCCTGGTTCACCTTCATCTGAATTGCAAACTAAATATTTTTGAGTTTGGGCTTGCCTTGGCATAAAACTCCATTTGAGACCAGTGGGAAAACCTGCACCCCCTCTGCCGCGCAAACCAGAGATCTTAAGTTCTTCAATAATAGCTTCCGGTTTGGTTTTTTCTTGTAGGATTTTTTTCCAAACGTCATATCCACCCACACTTAAATAAGATTCCAAGCTCCAAGATTCGGGTAAGTGGAGCGTTCTAAAGCATACTTCGTTAGCCATAGTTTTCATTCCAACTCCGCTAATATGCTATCTACTTTTTCAGGGGTGAGATACTCATGGTACACATCACCCACCTGCATGACAGGTGCTGCCCCACAGGCGCAAAGACATTCCACTTCTTTTAATGTAAAACGGCCATCACTTGTGGTTTCATTGATATCAATACCAAGGCGATCTTTCAGATGTTGCATAATGCTGTCACTGTTATTCAGCATACAAGAGATATTAGTGCAGACTGAGATCTTATGTTTGCCCACGGGGCTTAATTCAAATAGCGTATAAAAACTGGCCACTTCATAAACAGCAATTTTGGGCATACCCAAATAGGCAGCCACGGCATCCATAGCGGCTTCATTTAAGTAGTAACCAGGTTGTTCTTCCTGCACAACTTTTAAGGCATATAAAACTGCTGATTGACGTTTATCTTTTGGAAATTTCGTTAGCCATTGATCGATCTTACTTTTAGCTGAAGTTGATAATATTTGTATATTTTTGTTTTGGCTATTATTTTCTTTTTTCATCGATCAATTTCTCCAAAGACAATATCAAGCGTACCAATAATGGCTACGGCATCTGCCAACATATGCCCTCGTACCATTTCATCAAAAGCTGCCAAATGTGGGAAGCCTGCAGCTCGCACTTTAAGCCGATAAGGTTTATTGGCAGCATCTGAAACCAAGTAAACGCCAAATTCTCCTTTGGGGTGTTCGATGGCCGCATAGGCTTCACCTAAAGGAACGCTATAGCCTTCTGTGAATAATTTAAAATGATGGATTAAAGATTCCATATCATTTTTCATCTCCAGGCGCTTAGGAGGTGTTACTTTATGATCAGCAAGAATAACGGGGCCCGGATTTTTTCTTAACCATTCGACACATTGACGAATAATGCGATTCGATTGCCGCATTTCCTCTACGCGCACTAAATAACGATCATAGCAATCCCCTTCTTTTCCGATGGGGATATCAAAATCCAGTTGATCATAAACGGCATAGGGTTGCTTTTTTCTTAAGTCCCAGGCTACCCCTGAGCCACGTAACATAGGGCCAGTAAAACCTAATTGTAAAGCACGTGCCGCTGATACTGCCCCAATGCCCACGGTTCTTTGTTTCCAAATACGATTTTCAGTTAATAAAGTTTCATATTCATCCACATACTTTGGAAAGCGATCGGTAAAATCCCAAATAAAATCCAGCAAAGTACCAGAACGAAGTTGATTCATTTTTTTAGTTTCTTTTTCAGAATGCCAACGCGAAGGCTTATATTTTGGCATGCAATCTGGTAAGTCACGATAAACGCCCCCAGGACGATAATAGGTAGCATGCATTCTGGCACCCGAAACAGCTTCGTAACAATCTAATAAATCTTCTCTTTCGCGAAAGCAATATAAGAAAACTGTCATCGCCCCTATATCCAGTGCGTGACCTGCCAACCAGAGTAAATGATTTAAAATACGCGTTATTTCATCGAACATCACGCGAATATATTGTGCTCGTAGTGGGGGTTTTATCCCCAATAATTTTTCAATGGCAAGCACATAACCATGCTCATTACACATCATGGAAACGTAATCTAATCTATCCATGTAGCCAATGCTTTGATTAAAAGGTTTTGACTCTGCTAATTTTTCGGTTGCACGATGCAACAAACCTATATGGGGATCTGCGCGAGTAATTGTTTCACCATCGAGTTCTAAAATCAGACGCAATACGCCATGCGCGGCAGGATGTTGTGGTCCAAAGTTTAAGGTATAATTTCGAATTTCAGACATAAGTTTATCCCTGCTTCTCACCCAAATAACGATTATCTTCTCGAATAGTTTTGGGTACTAGGGTTCGTGGTTGTATACTAACGGGTTCATAAATGACACGTTGTTCTTTTGCTGAGTATCGCATTTCCACATTGCCAATTAATGGGAAATCTTTTCTAAAGGGATGCCCAATAAATCCATAATCCGTAAGAATTCGTCTTAAATCTGGGTGACCGTCAAATAATATTCCAAACAAATCAAAAGCTTCTCTTTCATACCAATTGGCTGAATTCCAAATATCTACAACCGATGGAACAATAGGAGGATCGTCGTTTATAAAAGTTTTTATACGGAGTCTTTGGTTATGTTGAAGGGAAAGCAAATGATAAACCGCCGCAAAACGGGGTTTGTTCCATTTAATATCCGTTTTTTGTTGATAAACACCTCTGGAAAAACCAATATCCGTTGCTTCGGTAGTCGACCATTCTGAAAGTCCATAGTGCAAATAATCAACCCCGCATATATCGATAAGCGTTTCAAAGTGAAATTCAGGAAGATCTCGCAAATTAAGGCAGAGTTCGATAAGATTTTCAGGTAATACTTCGAGCGTACATTCTTCGAAAGAAAGTTCGGAAACAGAAATAAGTGCTCCCAATTTTTCTTGGATTTTGTCTTTCAAAATCTGGCACTGTTCTGCTGCCATTCTATCTTCTCTCCCTACCCTATTCGATCGATCAACAAAGGTTTCTGTTAGAAATCTATTTGACAATTCTATCTTGACAATATTTTAAGTTCTGGCAATTCTATTGGAGCGTTTAATTTTATTTTGTAATTGAATAACGCCATAAACCAAAGCTTCCGCTGTTGGAGGACAGCCAGGCACATAAATATCAACAGGCACTATTCGATCACACCCACGTACCACTGCGTATGAATAATGGTAGTAGCCGCCCCCATTCGCACAGGAACCCATGGATATTACCCATTTGGGATCAGCCATTTGGTCATAAACTCGTCTTAGGGCTGGTGCCATTTTATTACATAAAGTACCCGCAACAATCATGACGTCAGATTGGCGAGGACTGGGTCTGTACATCACTCCAAAACGATCCAGATCATACCGTGCTGCACTGGCATGCATCATTTCTACTGCACAACAAGCCAAACCAAAACTAACTGGCCATAAGGAGTTTTTGCGCGCCCAATTGGTTGCCCAATTAACCAATTCTTCAAGGGTTGTGGTAAAGAAACCTTGTTTCATGACGCCTTCTATTCCCACTCTAACGCCCCCTTCTGCCATTCATATATAAAGCCAATGATTAATAACAGCAAAAATACCCCCATACCAATAAAACCAGTCGGACCAATAGTATTTAGAGAATCTGCCCAAGGGAATAAAAATACAATTTCCAAATCAAAAATAATAAACAATATTGCGACAAGATAAAACCGCACATCAAACTTCAAACGGGCATTTTCAAAAGGAGGGAATCCACATTCATAGGGGGCTGTTTTAATAGGATTAGGATTATGTGGGCCAAGAAGCGCACCAAGCGCGATAGGAAGCACCCCAAACAGTGCGCCAACAATAATAAAAATCAAAACAGGAAGGTATTGTTCAAGCATGGGTTGAAGTATAAAACAGAACTGGTGATTAATCTAGGATTGGGCCCAATTACTGGTCCAATTAGGAAATAAGCAAAGTCGTTGGTGCAGAAGGCCGGACTCGAACCGGCACGGCTTGCGCCACTACCACCTCAAGGTAGCGTGTATACCAATTTCACCACTCCTGCATAAATTCAATCCCTACATAAATTCAATGATCTTAACCTTAACATTGATCCTAACATTTACATGCATGTTATCTATTATTGCATTATTTACTTACATTATCAGAGCTATGGTCGGCTGCTGGACTCAAAGTCGATGGACTTAAAGGTAACTTGGGAATGTCATTATCATGAGTGGTTTCAGATGCACTTTGGTTTACTTCGGTCTGAGCTTGGCTTACTTTGTCAACCAGCTTATCAATACTGATGGGTTTATTATGATGTAATGAAATATAGCCCAATGCCAAGCTCGTTAAGAAAAAAGTTGTAGCTAATATAGCTGTGATACGGGTCATGATGGACCCAGTGCCTTGACTACCAAAGATGGTTTGCGAAGCCCCTGCGCCAAAGGAAGCACCCGCTTCAGCACCTTTACCTTGTTGCAATAAAATAAAACCGATCAAGGCTAATGCTGCGCAGATATGAATGATTGTTACAATTTGTTCCATACAATTCTCGTTCAATTTTGTTTGGGTTCTAGTACTATTTAAAGCAACTTGAACCAATTAATATTCATGTGTCTGCGCTCATAACATACCCTTTGTCTTTCAAGCTGCAACTGTGTTGCCTGTTCGATTTGCTGCTCACATACTAATTTGTATGCTGCGCTGCAAATGTTCACAGGCGCCTTGTCGCAACTTAAAATGCTTTGGGTATAGCTGCATGACATATGGCTAAAAATTCTTGGGCATTTAATGAAGCCCCACCAATCAGGCCACCGTCAATATCTGCTTTGGCAAATATGGCTGCGGCATTATTTCCTTTAACACTGCCACCATAAAGGATGCGTGTTTTTTCTGCAGTTTTTGGGTCATGTTCTGCAAGCAAGCTTCTGATAAACCCCTGAACTTCTTGGGCATCTTCCGGCTTTGCAGCCTTTCCCGAACCTATTGCCCAAATGGGTTCATACGCTATCATGGCTTTATTGAATGCAGAAATGCCAGCCAAGACAAGTATTTCATGCATCTGTTTGCGAATGATATCGAAGGTTTTACCCTGTTCGCGCTCTTCTTCAGTTTCCCCGACACACAGAATGGGAATAAGCCCACCATGATACGCTGCTTGAAACTTTCTTGCAATCAGTTCGTTCGTTTCTGCCAACAAACAGCGACGTTCGGAATGGCCAATAATAACCGTTTTACAACCTAAGTCAACTAACATTGATACTGAAGTTTCCCCGGTATAAGCCCCATTTTTTTCAAAGTAGACATTTTGTGCCCCCAATTGAAAAATGGGGTTTGTAATGAGATGGGAGATTTGCTCGAGATAAATAGTGGGTGGGCAAATAAAGATATCGATGGCATTTAGGTTTTTCATTTCCGCTGCCAAAGCCATCAGTTCTTTCATCAAGACTCGATTTTTTTCTTTTGAACCCTGCATTTTCCAATTCGCGACAACACAAGGTTTTCTAAGCGTTTGGGCTGTTGATGCTTGTAACATATGGTACCGTGTCTCAAAGTGTTGGTACGAATATTATACAATGATACGGTAGATGATGGTACCGGTCCTTATTGGGCCAGGACCGATCCTTATAGGGCCAGTTGATAGCCCTAGTTTTGATATAAAAATATCATACCAACACTTTGAGACACGGTACCATTGGTGTTTAGTTTGTTTCTAAAGAGCCTACTGCATGTTGTGCTGGGGGCACAGCAATAGGTGCTTGTGCTGCCTGAGCACGTGCTGCTTGGGCTTGTGCAGCCTGTTGTGCTTCACGCTCAATGCGGGCTCGGCTTCGTTCTAAGGCAGCTGCCTCAGATTCGCGCAATTTTCGTTCATGATCAAGACGAGCTTGTTCGCGAGCAGCATTTGCTTGTGCAGCAGCTTCTGCTGCTTGACGTCTAGCGGCTTCCGCTTCTGCTTGCGCCTGTCTGGCTTGTTGCTGCGCAGCAGCTTGGGCGCGAGCCTGCTCTGCTTGTTGGGTTTGTTGGGCTCGTTGTGCTACAGCAGCTTGTCTTGCTGCAGCTGCTGCTTGAGCTACTTGTGCATCACGTTCACGTTTGGCTTGTGCTTCGCGGTCTCGATTAACTTGAGCATCGCGATCACGTCTCGCTTGCGCTTCGTGAGCTTGTACTTCGCGAGCATGCGTATCTCTGGCTTTTGCATTTTCTTCATCTTGCAAACGTCTAGCCATTCTTTCATCTGCAGCAATTTGGGCATCACGAGCTTTACGAGCAGCATCTGCTGCAGCTGCGGCTTGTTGTGCACGAGCTTGTTCTGCTTGTTGCGCTTGTTGTGCTACAGCAGCTTGTCTTTCACCTACACGCACTTGTTCAGCACGCCGTTCGTTTGCCTGATGAGCCTGTTGTTCTGCAACTGCGGCTGCCTGCGCAGCTTGTGCTGCTTGAGCTTCAGCTTCACGGCCATGTCTAACTTGTACTTCGCGATGTCGATTTGCTTGTGCCTCGCGATCACGGTTCGCTTGTGCCTCGCGGTTTCGATTAGCAGCTACTTCTAAATCTTGCAATCTTTGCTGTTCGACCCTTACTTCACGTTCAAGACGAGCATGACGTTCTTGTTCCGCGATGCGAGCTTGCCTGGCATTTCGCTCGGCAGTTTGTGCATCACGCAAGGCTTGTTCTGCAGCTTCAATTTGGCGAGCATTATGAGCATTTTGCGCATTACGTAAAGCTTGTTCAGCTTGTCGCATTTGGCGAATATGATTTTCTTCCAAAACTCGTTGATTTTCTTGCCATTGACGTTGTTCACCAGCTCGATTCATTTCATAGGCATGGATGGCTTCTCGATCGGCTCTTATTCTGGCCAATCTTGCCTGTTGTGCTGCTACTTCTGCACGTTCTGCGGCAAATCGATGATCGCGAATGGCTTGTTGTAAACGAATACGTTCACGAATGTTGCGTTGATATTCGTTATTCAATCTGGCGTCATTGATATATTGGCGATCTCTTTCTGCTCTTTGAATAGCCAATTCATAGTTTCGCAGTTCCCGTTCAAGACGACCTCTTGTACGCACATTATGACGAATCCGTGCCCGCTCTCTCTCAATTTCTTGTCGTTCTATGGCCGCACGCTTAGCAGGGCTGAGAACTACAGGCGATTTTGATTTTGTAGTCGTTTTAGGAGTTGGCCCCTTGGCACTTATGGGAACATTTTTGGCATTGGAAGCTTCTGCTACTGCTGGATTAGTATTCGCGGCTGATGCGCTTATAGCAGGAGTGGGCTGAACCGCACTACCGGCAACTTGTGCAGTTGCTGGTGCAACAGTTTGTGCAGTATAGGTATTATTTCCGGTGTTTTGACTTAAGGCAGTCGTGCTAGTGTAAGTGTCACTGCCAGCAACATTAATGGGAGTAGACGAATCATTTTTATCTTTTTCTGGGCCATCGAAGCAACCCGCTAATGAGATAGTTGCCAACAATATAGTTAAATTTCTAAATTTCATAATGAGACCCTCGTGTGTTGTATAACTTAATTTATGATATAACGTTTTTACTATTTACAGGCCGAGAATATCAGATTGATATCCAAAAGTCTCTATAAAGTTATATCAATTTGCTCATTTAATCCTAAATATATTTTATTTTTTATAGGGAATATATCTTATTGTTTTCTAGGTGTAATTGCAGATAATGGACTTATTCATAATAATTCTTTAGAAGTGAGGGGAGCAAGTCTTATTCTTGAAAGAAAAGGCTTGCTCGGTCCCTCCTGGATGAATTACATTCATAGTTCCTTCTTTTTTGGCAATTGAAATCGACAACCTCATGAGTTCTCAGTTTGATATGAAATCATTAAATGTTTTCCTGAAAAAGCAATGCCAAGCATTAATATATTTTGTATGCCGCGAGCAACCAATTCACTCGCATATCGCCTCTCTATAATCTGTTGTAAAGCAATTTTTGCGGTTTTTTCTAAATGACTTTCTTCAGAGATTTTAAGTTCAATGATAATGCCCAATTTTTGAATATCTTTAGGTATAACCATAATGTCAAAAAAACCAAATCCTGCTTCACGATTCGATTTTATTTCATAATCTTGGTGAACACTGGCCGTTAGCCCTAGCATCAAACCATGATAAAAAGCTTCGGGTTCTCTTGCCATATCGTAAACACTAGCAATTTGTAGCAAAATATCATTTAGATATTTTTGCATCCTATCAACATTGCCATTTAACAACTCTTCCAAAAATTGATTATACCAATTTAATGCACGTCCATCCGAAAGCCAAGTTTCTATAATGCGCCGATAAAGATTTCGAATCTCTCGATTTGGAATTGCAATTTTACACCATAAGCCTTGATCAGTTAATTTTTGTTCGACTACTTTCAGATACCCAGCCATTAAAAACAATGTCCAAACCGCTGTTTCATTGGCATTTAAATATTGTAAAACCAGATGATCGTCAATAATAGTTTCTATCGTTATATCTTGCAATAGTAATTCAAATTGTGACTTAAAATCAAAGCTGGAAACAAACATTAAATCTTTGATCAAAGTATTATCACTGGTGTTTACCCAATATGGTTGCAATTTGCCCTTATCTGAAACATAATTGATAATGGACCAAGGATTGTAGAGTGTTGCATTACCAAACTGATATCCATTATACCAGGCCCTTACAGAATCTAGGTTTTCCTGCATATTGGCTTTTTTCAGAATTTCTAAGACCTCGGACTCGGTAAAACCAAAATATTCTGCATATCGCTCACTCAAAAGTGAATAGACTTTGATATTATTCAAACCTGAAAATAAACTTTCTTTTGAAATTCGTAAGATCCCCGTCAGCACTGCTTTATGCAAATGCGTATTATCTTTTAAAACAGAACCCAGAAAATTACGAAACAGACCCATCACCTCTATATAATACCCATGAGCATATCCTTGTTGAATAGGCGTATCGTATTCATCTATTAGAACTATAGGTCTAACTTGATAATGACGATGCAAATATTTTGTTAAATTTTTTAAGGAAGTCTGAATATTAGAAAGTGACGCTTCTTGATTTAAAATGGATGCATAAATTTTCTTTTCACTTGCTGAAAAGTTAGGATTGGACAATAAATAACTATGTTCTTCATACAATCCTGCGATCAATTCGCAAAAACTTTGATAACAATCCTTAAAATGAGTAGCTTTAATATCCTTCATAGTTAAAAAAATGACAGGATATTTTCCTTGGTGGGATAAAATATCGGGGCCACTATGGGAGATGTTCAAGTTATGAAATAACGAATGATTTTTTTTATCTCGTTCGCCATTCGAAAAAAAATACTTCAGCATTGATAAAAGTAAAGTTTTTCCGAAACGTCTTGGACGAGTAATGAGTATGACATCAGTATCATTGATGACATCTTGAATAAATAGACTTTTGTCTAAAAACTCAAAACCACCTTCGATCACTTTTTGAAAATCACTCACTCCGATAGGAAGCTTCATAAACTTTCCTGACAATCCAATTTTATCTATTTATGGTACTGAATCATCTACACTATGTCAATGTGCCTGCCTTATTCACTAAATTAATGATAATGTAAAAATAATAAGTCAGCTAACATATTTTGTTCGACAACCAAGCAGTTTAGAACTATTCTAAATCTTTCCATTGACCCAATTTTTACCACTGTGCTATTGGATCTATCGAGAATGAGTATGCTACAAATCTTAAAGTTCATGACGACCCTTGCTTTGCTAAACTATATTGGGACTACTTTTGCAGCCCTGCCTCCTTATTATCAAAGCACAAAGGAATTAATGGCGATCTTAAGTGATCCTGAGGTTGAAAAAAAATTGGCCTCACCTTACCCGATAAAAAGCATCATCAAAACTGATTCGGGATATATGATTGCAATTCAGGATTGTGAACTTGAAGTCAAGATAATTTATCTGCCACAAGAAAGAGGATTTGTTGGCCCTGCGAAATATAAAATCGAACCGCAAGAGAAAGTGTGTCATAAACGTTTAGAAGATAGTGATTAATGCCAAGATACAAGACCCTAAAAAACAAAATCTTTGGATGCATACATACCTCCAGGCTTTAATATAAAAAATTACGAAGATTGGCCTTTGAAAATTATTTATGCAACCGATGGTATTAAATATGAAACGCTATTAACGCATTTAACCGATTTCTATATTAACAATCCAAAAGTTCATCCGAATAGACGACCAAATTTTATCCATGTTTCAGGGAAATATTTGATTGTTAGAGCTTGGGATGGAATGAGCAGCCATGATCAAAAAACAGGAAAAACTACAGTTCTTTCACCAGGGGTTTATTATGCTTTTGAAGTCGATGCTGATCTCTAGGCAACTATACAAATTCTTAAAGACTTTCAAAACCGAGTTATTGCGTCTACACAGATATTGTATTTATATAATACACTGTTTGATAATATCCTTTTATTGCCAGAAAATAAACAGGGACATGATATTTAAATGATTCATTTGGCGTTGACGCCGTCTGTTAAGGCAGGCGACATTATCCCACCTATTAATTCTAGTTCTCGTAACCTCCCAAAGGGTTTTCGAGATCAGAGCTAGCGCTGGATTTGGCTTGGTAGCCGAGAGGAAATTAAACTACAAACACAAGGATTATTAATCCGTTTATCAAAATAAATGATGTTTGATTTTTATTAATTTTTCTGCTGTACCATAATTAAAAGTAATGCACAACTAATCACAATCTATCACTACAGAAATGCTCAAAATTTACGCAGAAGAATCTCTAAGCCTCCTTCTTATTCAGAAATTAATATTAATAACATTTTTTGATTTTAACAAACTTTGCATTTCGGTAAGCACAGATTCCATAGTATTAAGTATCCAATTTCAAATAATTTTATTCATTAGAGGTACATTTACCTTAAGATGAAGAAATTTTAAGAAATGAGCGATTCTCGTTTGCATGAAATATAAGAGTTGAAAAGTGTCCTTTTCCATCATGATATATAGGAGTGGATTCCCCTGTCCGCTGTTCAGTAATAGCTATCAATTCAGAGCTATTCGCATTTTTTAACATATAAACTTGTACATTCATATTAAATAAAACATTAATAATATCTACAGTTGTTTTGGGATGACGTACAAAAGAACTTTGACATTTTTGATTAAAAGGTTCATTGTCTCCTTGTATATAACTAATAATAACAGATGGTATCTCTTTTTTAGGTGATGAAGGAAAAAAATCCTCTAGTATAGTCGTTAACGAATCCCTGTTACTTTGTACACAATTTTTAGTTTTATTGTCTGAAAAATCTCTTGAAAACGGAATAAAACCTCTTGCTTGGTTTAAATATAGAGTCACATAATTTTCAAATATGTCCTTCCTGATACAGTAACTAAATGTGGTTCGCTCTATATTAGATATGTTTTTTAATAATTGTAAAAATTCGGAAGCTAAATTCGATCCTTTTTTATGTAGCATGTCGAGTAATTCTTCAGGTTTTTTTCCATAGGTATTGACCTGGCCTAACTCGTTTCTTATTTTAATTTGTAAGTCACATGTCAGCTCTTCAGTTTTTATCAATTCCTCAACCAGTTTAGAAAATTTGCCGTTATTTAACAATTGCTGACAGGCACTATTTTCCGCAGCATTTGGATGGCCTCCAGTGCAACCAAGATATAGAAATTGGCGAATTTCTAACGCAAAAGCTTCTAGCACATCTTTATTTTCAGATGAGGCCATCAATTTCTTAACCAAGATTTCCCTATTAAAGGTTTGAATTTTGTCTATTGCATGAAAGAAGCAATCGCCATCTGCCTTAGTAGGTTTTAAGGAGAAAAATATTTGAGATCCGTCTGAGTTACTAAAATAGAAGGTGTCTTCTTTTTCCTTGGTATTTGAATTATTGTTTCTATATTCTTCAGTTTGTAGTTGCCAAGCAAAAAGGCAATCTAATGACAAATTAAGATCAAGGTGGCTATCACTAGCAAAAACCGATTCAACAGAGGTGTCCTCAACCGTATTATTAAAAACACCATTTTGAAACTTCATATTCGATTTGTTCTGCAATGCTATTCCTCTGATATTATTAAGGAACTCACTTTCTATCTCAAGCTTTAAAAATGAAGAAATTTTTTCCTTTAGGATTTTATCGGAATTAACATCATAATTTTGGTACAAATAATAATGGGTTAGGGCTTTATTAAGATTCTGAAACTGACAATTTGTATGAGCTGAAGAGAAAGATTCCCCAGTAAACAATAATAAATTAACCACAGCAGAAGAAATTTCAAAATCATGCAGTATGGTTTGATTAACAAAATTAACAGGATCGTTAGAGACTCTTAAATGATTAATGAATACTTTAAAAGTAGGATCTTTCTGATGGATAAAGCTTGCTGAAAATCTTGCAAGCTCAGCTGTCGAAAATCTGACCCCTGCGGTATTGTAGGCGTATAAGGTTATACCCCGCAATTTATTAATAAAAATACTGGTGTATTCAGGTTTTCTTCGGTCTATAAATTTTACTAAATGAGGATTTAGAGTTCGCGTTGTTTCATTTGAGGATAGATAAACGCTTTGAGCTTTGAGTGTTAATAATGCAGCAACCATGTTCTGTGCATCTGCACCGCCCAAACTATGACCAACAATTACGAATTCATAGGAATTAATATTCTTGGACTTTAAGAGGGCATGTAGCCTAAATACAATAGTTAAATATTGTTGAAAAATTCTTTGGAATCCCGCCGATCTTGTATTGGCATCTCTGGCAAGACTTGTATTATCCAAGGGATCAGTGCCTTGAAAAGCCAAAATGACTTTAATCGGAGAAGAAGAGGACTGATGATTTTTAGGCAAGAGGGCATAACAATACAAACCATCATTATGAATAATCCGATAGGAGACATATTGAATATTGTCTTCTACTTTAGAGCTCTTAAAAAGAAAAACGGGTGTTTCGGAAGGTAAATGCATATAAGCAAGAGAATGAGCAATATATTCATGCTGCGAAAATCCAAGCAGTTTTTCATACAAAGGATCTCTTATAATATGAATCAAGCTATTTTGAAATGTTTTTAAAACTGATTCTACTTTAACTTTAATGTTTTTTTGATCCAGCATCTCTTCATTAAGTTTCTTATCCTCAACCGAAATATACTCGTCAATTTCTTTAATGTATTCATATGTTTCTTTATCTTCCTTGTGCAAACAGATGACATTTTCTTTTTGCTTTTCTAATTTAAACCTTGATACTATTTTGTTATAAACTTTATCTGCTCCAGATTTATGATTATTATTTGACTCGACATGGTTTTCAATTTTTTTTGAAGAAAAATAAGCCATTTTTGTTGGGTAGTTCGAAAGTTTCAATTCTAATAATCTTGCAAACTTAGCTGCAGCACCAAAACTATAAATTATATTTTGGTTGTCACCAAAAAATACTTTTTTTAATATTTGTTTTCCACCAGAAATAAATGAATTAGCAGCTTTAGGTTGAGCAATAAAAGAAGATGCTTCCAAAAATAACTCTCTAGGAATACTTCTTGCTAATGCCTCCTTTTTTTGAAAAGAATTAGACCTATCAAAACAAATTAATATTCTATTATTTTGAATTTCATCCTCAATTTGAACAATACCCAAATATTCTTCAAAAAATTTATTTATAAACTTATAGTGATATTTAAAACCTTTGTATTCTCCTTTAATTTCAAATCCAGAAATCATGTGATTTCTTAATGCTGGTGTTGTGATAAGAGTATGCATAATGGCCGCTTCTTCTTTAAGGCCATTATTTGAATGCTGAAGTTGTTCGGCTAACATTTTATTAACAAACATTAGATCTCTGTATTTTCCTCGTAAATATTGTATAGTAGGCTCCTCTTCCCCGCCTATTTTTGTCATGCCCCCTACACTACCAGAAAAAAATCTCTGAAAAGTTAAACTAAAGGCAGAATGACTATTATCATCTAGGTCTTCCAATCCCTTAATATGGATCTGACAAAGTTCTTTTAATAAATCAACCTGAAAATAAATTCCAGCATTATGAAAAACAGTCCTTCCATAAGCATCCATTTTACCAAGATCTGTAGTAGACCTTTTCCCAAAACTCTCTTTAAATTTTTTAAGATCTCCATTTCTGGCATGTAAAATTAGTTCAATATCATCCTTTTCTTTTGCCATCCTTTTTACCCTCTCGCGCATCGAACATTTGCATTGGCTGAATTACTAAAAATATATAGCGAGTTTTCATTATTTTGAGATCCTCTACTTAAATTATATTGCGGGGTAGTCCCTGATGTATTAGTTCTCTTTGACTTATTTTTAAGGCTTTGTCCTATAGCTAATGCTTGCGCACTTCTCAATTTTATTATTAAATCTCTAAGTTTATCGATGTAACGACTTTGATTGTCAGATTTTCCTAACTTTTTCTTTAAAACAGTTACCACTGCATCTCGAAAAGGATTTGCATTGCTGTTCCATAAGTATTCCGTTTCCCCTAGATTTGTTAAAGGTATTCCACACAGATGCGCAACCAACTTCAATCTGTTTAAAGCCATAATACGGATATTGGAATCTGGGTTTCCCATCAACGTGAAAAGTTCGTGTATTTTCTTTATAGCATTTTCATTTTTAAAGGTTAAGTAATTAATAATTTCACAAGATTTTTTAATGGTCTCATCAAAAACATAAAGACGATTTGTATCCTCTATGGACACATGCTTATAGTGAGTAACAAATTGTATTAATGCTTCAGATAATTTAAACCAATAACCTAGATGAGGTAAATTTTCATCTTGAAAAATATACCCCAACAAGTTACTAAGATAATATTTTTTTTCATTAAAACTTGCATTCAAAAATTCATTGTCTACATCTTTATCATTAACAAAAGCATACCCATTTGTGTTTTTATTAATTTCAGATGGCACCAATTGTTTAGTTATATCCCTTAATAACGTTAAGTAGTCTTTGCTTTCGTCACACTTTAAAGCATGTCCAACATCATTAAGAATTTTATAATATACATCGAAGGAAGTTTGTTGTGATGTATATGCAATCCGAGCTGAAACACCTTGTATATCTGACCTAACCGAATTAAAAGCTTTCATCATTTGTTGTTTGGTACTTATCAATTCGTTAATGATGCAATGCGAGTTTCTTTTTAATTCATCAATATTTTTTTCAAGTGAGCCCAGTTGTCCTTTAATGGCATCTAAATACTTGTAAGTGTTCTGTTCAAACCGCCTAATATCCTTTATAACCACATCTAACTTTTCATCAATAACTCCTAATTTTTCAAGGGTTTTTTCTCCATAATAGATGGTAGCAAATATATTAGCAATGCCTAAAACAGCCAATGGCGAGAATGAAGATGGATTTGCAAAATTCTTAAGTAAGGAATTCTGATTCATAGAGGAACTCAGTTTATTCAAACTCTCCTGGGCTTTTTTGGGATCAAAATTTTCAAACACGTTTAAAACGTCCTTGAAGCTCTGTACCATTGGTGTTTTTTCTCCGAATTTGTTACTTAAAAACGTGGTAATAAACTCTAAAGATTTTTTTGCCACCGCAGTGTCTTTAATCCGTGAGTAAATATCGCTTAAAAAATTACCCCCTTTATAGGCACTTGTTATAAATTTTATAAAGGATTCATAATATTTAATATCATACGTAATCAATCCCTCATTTTGCAATACAATCAAGTTGCCGCTAACCTCACTCAACAAATCTAGCCAGAATTTTATTTTACCTTCAGCTTTTTTTATTTTAGTGTTTTTTTGTTTTTCAACTTTTAAAGAGCTCAGGAAATCCTTAGCAAAAACAGAACCTATCGCCAATTTTTCTTGCTGCCAGATAATTGCAAAAGGAATAAGATATTCTAGTAATAAAATCCGAAAATCTCCACCAGATTTATTGTTCAGGTTCAACCGTATGGCACCCATTGAGGTTAAAAATCGAATCGCTAAATGGCACCCTTCTCCTAAAATTTTTTCCGAATTTTTCATTGTTCCGAGAAATTGGTACAGCTCCTTTTTAAGCGCCTGCGGTTCAAAATTCTCCTTCGGTGAATATTTATATAAATTCAAAGCTTTTCTTAAAAAGACAAACAATTGTATGTTTTTATGAAAGTATGGGAGGCGCTCTGATTCATCTAAAACATGGACAAAAAAAGAACACCAATCTTTCTTGGATTGTTTTGGATCATGCTTAATATTAAAAAAAACTCTAAGGATTATAAGGAAATTTATAATAATTTTTATTTCTTGGCCACTGTGTTTCCCTAGTTGACTGGCAAGTATTTTTTCAAGATTATCCTTATCAATTCTTTTACCTTTTATTAAAGCAACAATTTGCATTATAAAAGTAAGCGAGGTAAAAATATTTTGACCTTTTTCTGATTCTATAATTTCTGATATCTCAAAACCACATTCCGATAAAATTTTTACAAACTCTAAACTGTTCTCTGCTGCTGTTTCCATTCGACTCTTGCACTCGAGAATTTTATAATAAATTAAAAATTTTCTTGCTTCAACTGGGTTTTCTCTTTCAAGATATTCATATAAAAGTACAGCAACCCTGACTGGACTTACTATATCCCTGCTGCCAACATTCAACACATCTTTTAAATTAACATTCAATTTAATTTTGTTTTCTAATTCATTTTTATCCCTATTATCTAGTTTTATCTTATACGATTCAGCCATTTTTAAAATACCTTTGTGCATAGACTTATATTTTTTTTCTTCACTCGTTTCGCCCCTGGCATGCATAATCCTAGCTTCTTTTATAGCTTCTCTTGCCAAGTCACAATATTTAACAAAGGATTCTAATTCTTGCTCTACTCCTTTTTTAGATTTACTGTCAAAATTATTTATATAAGACTGTAATATGGTTCCAATATTAAATTGCCTATCTAAACTATTAATAGGAATTTTAGAACCAAAAAAGACCATGAAAAGCGTTAATCCACCTCCTAAAAGTTCATAGTTAGACTTACTTTCTTGTTTTAAATATTCATATAGACACCTGGTGGCTTCAGAATATTGCTCAGACAAGAAATTAAATAATATCTTTTGTAATGATGGCTTTTGAGATCCATCATCTAGAAGGATTAATAATTGCCTAATGATGTGTGCGGCTTCCTTTGCAAAACTTTCTAAACTTGATTTTTGGTCTTGCTCTCCTTTCCTACAAGGATATTTTATTTGTCCATTTGTCTTTCCATTTACATTAATAACATTAATGTAAGGCTCAAGGCATTTTTTTATCTCTAATAACGCATTAAACTTTTGCACTTGATTGGGAAACAGTCTCCTTACTGCTGCTTCAATTTCTAGGTACTCTTTAGTGCCTTTCACAAGACTCATCCATGAATTATCTAATAACCCTTTTAATATTAACAACCAATCTGAAGAAATTATATTTAATTCTTTATTAATTGTTAACAATTTATCAATTAACTCATTTAGACTATTAAATTGGCCACCCATTATTGTTCGAACGATGTTAACAAGATCAATTATGTTTTTAACTGAAGTATGATGTTGCGAAAAGACGTCTAACAATGTGAATTTTTCAATTGTTGGAATTAAACTATTGATTTCTCTTATATCATACTCGTTATCAACTTTATCGAACGAAGTTTTAGTATCGGTAGGACTAGTATTACTTTGATTCTGTCTAGGTAGTGATGAGTCAGGTTGTTCTAGAAAACCATTTGCCAATGACTCACGCATTATCTTGCTTGAGTTAACTTGTTGGTTAATAGACAGTAATTCAATCTGCATTCTCTCTATATCGCCCTGAACAGGCACGCCTAGATCCGGGGCTTTCAGGCTTTCTTCATCTAATTTTTGACAATATGCTAACAGCTCCTTGCTGCTATATTCTTTTATCCTCTCTTCGTCCAATTCCTTTATGTTTTTTGAGAATTTTTCAATTTTGTTTCTTATAGTATCATAAAAATCTAATAAATCTTTATCATTTTTTAAGTGCTTTAAGAATTCCCAATCAATAGCAATGGATCTCTCTGCTTGATTAAGATTTCCTTGTTCTGGTTCCTTTTTATCTTTGAATGCCTTTTCATCCATTTCATTTGATTGATCAAGATCAAATCCCACAGTTTTTGATCGCAAACCATCCTCAATAATTTGTTCTAAATGAGACTCTGCTATCTCTTTTATGTTCTTATCGCCTTGATTTAAAGCATAATCAAGAGCAGTCTTTCCAACACAGTTAATTAAGTTTAATTCTTGTTGATAACTTGTAAAAATTAGTTTTACAATTTTTCCCGCTTTGGCGTCAATTGCTTTTTTGAAAATTAATTTATCCTGAATTTCCTTTATAGCATTATCAGAGATTTCTAAATATTTTTTAATAAACTCGACATCATCAGAAATGATTTGCTTATCTATTTTGTCTTTCAATCTTCTCAAAGCAAGGCTAGCATCCAATGAAGCTAGTTCACTACTTCGCTCATAATGTCTTAATGCTTTGAATATATTCAATGAAACACCAATAGCATATTCATGTCTATATCCAAGCATATATTCCAAATATGCCTTATTATTAGCTGATAAATGATAGATGTCCTCGGCTTTGTCGATAGGATAGGGTCCACCTATTCCATGTTCATAACAGAATCCAAGATTAACTTGGGCAAATATATTATCTCCAACAATCTTAGTGTATTGCTTTATAGCTTCTTTAATATCTTGCTCAATCTTTGTAGTTTCATAACACAATCCAAGATAAACAACAGCATTCGAATTCCCTAGTTGCTCAGCCTTTTTGAAGGCTTCAATTGCACTTTTTCTACAACTATTTACACCAATACCATGTAGATAATGCAACCCTAATTTCATTAATGCTTCGGCATCATTGTTGTCTGCTGCCAATTTAAAATTCTTAAATGATAATTCATCATTGACCAAAGTTCCTTTACCATGTGCATAACAATGTCCGAGTCGATGTTGAGCTACCGTATCACCCTGTGCCGCAGCGAATTGGTAATTCTCAAATGCTAATTTTAAATCTACTGCAGTCCATTTACCATGCTCGTAACAAAGCCCAAGTAGACGTTGCGCTACCTTATCTTTTTGTGCGGCTGCCAATTGGTAATTTTCAAATGCTAACTTCAAATCTACTGCAGTCCCTTTGCCATATTCATAGCAAAGACCGAGCCGACCCTGAGCCTCACTATGTTTTTGTGCGGCTGCCAATTGGTAATTTTTGAATGCTAATTCTTTATCTACCTTTGTCCCTATGCCATATTCATAACAATACCCCAAGTCAAATTGAGCAGGCACATATTTTTGTTCGGCTGCCAACTTATAATATTCAAAAGCCTGCTTCTTATTTTCTTGTGTCCCTTTACCATACTCATAACACTGCCCGAGGTGAAATTGTGCTCTTGGATTGTGTTGTCTTGCTGAAAGGTCATAATAATAAAAAGCTCTTTCAAGATTTTTAGGAACCCCAATACTATATTCATAACAATTGGCAAGACTACATTGTGCAATAGCATCCCCCCCTCTAGCAGCAAATTCATAGTGCATAGACGCTAAAACATTATTTTTTTCAACGCCTCTGCCGAGTTCATAACATAATCCAAGGTTGCACCGAGCAGCAGCATTCTGTGCAGCGGCAAGTTTATAATATTTGTATGCTGAAACGTAATCTTTATCGACACCTCTTCCATTTTCATAACATAGTCCCACCATAAATTGTGCTTCTGAATGACCTCTGTCAGCAGAGCATTTAAATGCTCTAAATGCTGTATCATAATTTTGGCACTCATAATAATAATAACCATCTGAATAACAATCTTCGGGAGTATGAGGTTGTTCTATACTCATATCGGGCCTGTCAGAAAAATTGTCCATAACACTCTCCTTACAATTTGAACTTAAGGTGCAAAAGCTATTTTCTTATTATCGCATTTTAGTCCTAAAAGATATAATGCTTCCATACTACTTTCTGCAGCCAGCATAAAATATTCATTGGGCTTCTTTTGGTCTTCAACAACCCCTTTGCCAAATTCATAACATTTTCCTAGTTCACATTGCGCATCGGCATTTCCTTGATTTGCTGCTAATTGATAGAGTTCTGCAGCACGTTTCTCATCTTTAACAACCAATCCCCATGCTATAGCATTGTCCTAACAACCAAATTGCTTTCAAATTATCTTTGGTACAGACCTGATTATCAATTTCCATTGCTTGAACTCGTATCTTGATTAACTTATCTTTTGCCTCCTCCAAAATAGCTTCAAGCACCCTTTTCACATTTTGCACTTTCCATGAGATCGAGAATTTTGAATTAATTTATTTTAGAAGAAGCAACTGGTTGAGCTTTAGGTAATCCCGCAGCAGCTGTAGCCGCAACTGCCGGAACAACACTGTCTATTTTTGGTGTTTCTGTAGCATTTTTTGCTTGTGATGAAGCTTCCTCCCCAGAATTCTTCTTTGCTTTTGCACTATCACTATCTAAGCTGCCTGCAGCAACGGTTGCAACTTTAAACATAAATTGGTCTTCCTTCTATTTAAGTGTTAAACTTAAGAATTTAAATCCCAAAATAAATGAAAACTCGTCCTTACCTGCTAAGGACAAGTTCAGATTATACTCTATTACCACTTTAAAATGACATAGTGGAAGTTCCATGAACTCCATGAATTTGGTCCATTGGCTAGTTCTTCATTCTCAGAATGGAAATATTTGCTAACTAACTTTATTAGCCTGATGATTAGTCTTCACAACTGATATTCTTCTTACGTGTCTTTTACCCCAACATCTTCTTGAGGTCGACTGTTACTCAATTACTCCTCTCATCTAGTTTCTCCACAATATAATGATGTGATATCAGATGATTTAGATCCGAGTATTGTTCGCGTCAGATCGGTTATTAATCACCCACTCTAAACATCTTGCACTTGATTTATATGTAATTTTTTTGTTGCAGAAAATCAGCATTTCACTGCACTTATCACAACTACGCGGAGCTAATACGCACAAAACCCGCACAATGCTTCTCACTCATTCTAACGAAATGAGGAATGATGCAAAGCTAATAAGAGTGCCAATTAATCTGGTTTTGAAGCTACGAGAGGTTTCGCAGGGGCAACAGCACTTGCGCTCCCCCATTCCAATCTATGGCGCACAACAATTCAAAGTACCACAGGAACAGCAGGCATTGACCGTTTAATTTCTAAAAGTTCAAGACTGTTATTATAATGACATAAGTCATTTCGCAGAAGATTTGGATTTTGCAAGACCTGCTACAATATTTATCTGACCAATTTGGATACCACTGCTTCCACTTGAACCAGCTGCTGGTCCAGCCCCATGATCATTAGCATGTTGATCGGCCTCTTTCTTATTAAGAGACATCGGTTTTTTACTACTATTGTAACGCTGTTTAAGATCAGCGGCGGTTTTGATTACCATAGCAGCGGATGCTGCTGGCATACTTTCGACTTCAGCATCATCTTTAGCTGCTACTGTACTTAGGGGAACATATTTAGCCTTAGTCGGAGTATAAAAAAAGCTTACTATTTCTGACCAGAGCACTGAAATCGATGATGAATTTGCTTCTTGTTGATCTGTCTTTTTTCGTCTTTCAATGACAGCGTTAATTTTATCTTGCATCGTTGGATTGTATGTTGTATAAAAATCTAAGTAAGTTATAGGGCGTCCAGGCACCATTCGTTTATAATTAGCGCCTGCCATAATTAAGGCTTCAATTCCATCGAAATGCTTACGAACAAAAGCAGAGTCTAGAGCTGTCATACCATATTCATTGGGGAGATCTAAAGAAATATCATCTCTTTTGAATGCCGTAATAAGCACTTCAAAAATATCTTTAGATGCCCTAGCTATAACTGCTATCAGTAATATACTTTGTGGATCTTCCATGTTACTTAAATTTATCTGATTAATATATTCTTGTATTTGTTTGATATCTTCTTTAAGACTAATGCCTAGTTTTAGGTTTTCAATCATTTCACTCTGCGTTTTAGCCATTTTATCTCCTTAGTTAAGGTATTAATACAATTGTTTTCGCCTAACTTTGATTTTTCAATGTATTGATAACCTTGCCTTGACTCGTTGATGGGCTAGGCAAAACACTGATTGATACTTTATCACCCTGAGCTTGATTAGACCGCTCATCAAGCAATGACATAAAAGGTAAAACGGGTGGTGAAATTGGTTCACCCTTTTCATTTCTACCCCTCTTTTCATCTTGTGCAGGAAGATCACCCACTGATGTAAGTACATCATTAAATACTTGAACAAAACTGATAAGGTTTAAGTCTCTCTGATTAGCAGGAGCATTGGGAACATGCGCAAAATAACTTGAGTATTTTTGGTTGAAAGATTTATTATTTTCTTGCAAATAACTGAAAATAATAGGTACAACTACACCAGTTGCTGTTGAAAAATAATCTTCTAATATTTTATTTGTTGATGAAACGTCCAAGGTATGTTGTGCACATTCTAATATATCCTCTATTATCTGTTTTATATTTTCATGCATCTGTAGAGGGTCTCCCGAGGAAAACTGATTTTTGACAGCCTCCAAAGACCTCCTAACTCGTTGTGAAATTGCTTGCCATTTAATACTTTCTTCTTGCAATTTGGAAACTTGTTGTTTTAGCATATTTATATTATTACCAGTCTTTTCTTTTTCATGTTTTGCTTTTTGTATAACCACTGGCCAATTTTCTTGAAATTTTCCGAGATCACCATACTTACAAATATCTATATTTTTTGATTGCAATGCTTTGCTTACTTGCTCTTCAATAAACTTGATTTCTTTTTTTATTTTAAACTGAGTTTTGATTATTTCTAAGAGAGTTTTCCTGTTTTCTAGATCCAATAATTCTTGTTCTAGTTTTTGCTTTTCTCTATCGTTTGTTTCTTTTGGTAACTGTTCATCTTTCTTCATGATCTCCTTCAGAATATTGTGTATTTCAAGATTTAATTTATTCTCATCATCATATTCAAGAGGAAATCTTCCATTTATCTTTTTGGCTTCTTGGGCTAAAACTTCCCCCCTTTTCTCCAATTCTTGTTTTTTATTCTTTAAGTTATCTAAGGTTGTTGTTAACTGTGTACCCCACTCCCCTATAATTTCAAGCAATTGTTTCCTTCGGTCTTCCAATTCAGTTAAAGTTTTATTATGTTTATTGATTTCTTCCTCAGTTTTTAACCAATTTTGTTTGGCTTTTTCAGCGGTCTGTTTAATTGTTTCAATCACTTCAGCTTTAACTTTAACTATATCTACTGAACGAGGTGCGATGCTTTGACACTTTTCAAAAAAATCTTTAAATTGCTTGCCGAGCCCAAGTTTTTCTAGTTTTTCCAGTTCGGAAAAATGGACGGAAATATCGGCTATAAAACAGGGCTCTTTTTTTAATATTTTTTCTACTTCGCCGGGTGCTTTATGACCCCACCATAGGTTAGTAATCACTGTGCCCGCTGGAATAAAGGCTGAGGATATCCAGTTAATGGGGGTTACCCAGCCACAGCTCATCAAAGCTGAGGTTCCTGTACTTGCAATTTGATAAGCAGCAATGGTTGCAGCTCCATACCCCGCCATTGCAGCTGTCCCTATTCCACCTATTAGAAGAAGTGGGACTCCATAGCGATAACAATTAACACACCCAAATATTGGTTGAGGAAAATTAAGACCCACTGCTTTTCTTTGAGCTTCACTAACTTTTTTTGAAATTTCTCTAAACGTTGCAAAAGAAAAGTATAAATTAGTAGCACCTGTGAGTGATATGGTTAGCGCTGGACTAAAGGTTGAAAATAATGCATTAGAAACTACAGCAAACCCAGCTCCAACTATTGCAGAGCCGGTAGGATTTTTGCCGTTTAGGGAACCTATGATTGCCTGAGTTGTCGTACCCATTCTTACTTACCCCACAATAATCCAAGACACTGCATATGGCCAAATTGTGATATTAGCCAATGTGTATCTATAACCAGCCTTTTTATTATTCTTATCAGTCTAAATATGCCCTTGCCTAAGATTCTCATTATCACCCCAGCTCACTTACAAATGCAAGAGGGACTGAGGGAGGAGACGGGGCCTTCCCATGATTAGCTAACTTGCAAAAAATAGTGTACTTTATACCTTTTTGTACAAAAAGGATGATTTATGGCTATTTTAGCGACGAGTGAAAAGGAATTTATTGAGCTTTTCAATACCATAGAGGACCCTCGAGAAGACGGCAGAATTTTATACCCCCTACCTGAGATACTGTTTTTAGCCGTAGCGGGTGTTTTATGTTGTGCCGAAAGTTGGGCAGAGCTGGTGGACTTTGGAAAAGGAAATATTGATTTTTTGAAACGATATTTTCCATTTGAAAAAGGGGTTCCTTCGAAAAGCGTGATGCCAAGAATATTTGGCTTAGTAGAAAAGAAAAAAATGGAAACTTTTCTCAAAGGATTCGCTACTTGGTTTTGCAAACAGCAAAACATGAAAGGAGAAGTCATTGCCTTGGATGGAAAGAGAATCAAGGGTAGCAACGTCCATATGCTACATGTTTTTGCAACGCGTTTTGGTGTTGTGTTGGCACAAGCTGACATTGAAAACAAAGCTAATGAAAGCACTGAGATTCCAGAGGTTTTAGATAATTTGGATATTTCAGGAGCAGTGATTACTGCTGATGCTTTGAATTGTCAAAAAGAGATTGTAGGAAAAGTCAGAGCAAAGGATGCAGATTATTTTTTAGCTTTAAAAGGGAATCAAGGGACGCTTTTGGCAGAAGCCAAAAGTTATTTTATGAACAGAGAAAATTTGGATTTTTATGAAGAGGTAGATAAGGGGCATGGTCGTGTTGAATTAAGACAATGCTGGAGTACAGATAAGATTGATTGGTTGAAAGAAGGGCACCCAGCTTGGAAAGATATAAAGAGCATATGTTGTATTGAAAGAGAACGACATATTAAGGGGGAGATACAACGAGAAACTGTATTTTATATTTCGAGTACACCGGCTTGTGCGAAAGATCACTTACGATACTCGCGAGAGCATTGGGGTATAGAGAATAAGTTGCATTGGCAACTGGATGTTGTATTTAAAGAGGACCATTCTGGCTTAGGGGCCAAGAATGCAGCACAAAATATGGCAGTAGTTAGGAAGCTTGTTATTAATATGATAAAGAGGTACAAAAACGCCACTGGGGATAAAATAGCAATAAAAACAGCAAGAAAGGCGTCTGGATGGTCTAAAGAGAGAGCGAGTAAAATACTTGAATTTATGGCAGTTAGCTAATCATGGAAAGACCCTGCTATCGACCTATAGCAATCTTGATTAGAAATCAAATTGATGTGATAATTCAGGTTTAATCTTTGTTAAAGGTGTTTTTTATGTCAGCAGCGCCCGAAAGTCTTAAAAAACAAAACGATGATTCAAACCAAAAATTCCAAAGGAGGAGCATAAAATTGTTTAATATTTCTTTAATTATTCAAAGATTAAACTTAAAATAGGTTGTTATATGGACAAACATTCCAACATTTCTAAAATTTTAATTTCGACCGCTGCCATTACAGCTTTTGGATTGTTATTATTCTATAAAAATTACCAGAATAACAATTCCCTCACTTTAAAAGAACAGGCTATGCTTAAAATGGATTTCTGGGAATTTGATCAATCTGATCAGGGGTGGCGTTCTTTAGATGTAATAAATGCTGCTGCACTTATAGATATATACATAAAATCATGTGCCAAATTACAACCTTATGATAAAGCGAGCCTTTATTTTCATGCTGGACAAATATATGCGGAAGTAGGAGATTATAAAACTGCTATAGAACGTTTTCAACTTTCTAAACATCAACCTAATAGCTGGGTTGAAAAAGGCTGGAATGCCTATGTAGATGCAACAATAGCCTTCTTAAAGAATGATAGAGATACATTATTAAGCGCTCAACAAATCCTTGAAAAGTATAAAAATGCACAGCTAAAAGATACTAAGGGAAAGTTTTTCTATCCACATCGAGTTAATGTAAGAATTGTTGAACAACTACTGCAAGGTTTAAGATTAGAGCTAACCTATTCGCAAGCATATAGGGGGATCAAGCCTGGACCATTGGCCAAATGTTCCTAAGTAATCATTTGGCCATCGTTAAAGACCGCGCATTCGAGAACTTTAATATTAGAGTCACATCTGTTCTATTGGTTCTTCTCTCAATAAAACCTTATATTTTGTTCGACAACCAAACAGTTTAGAACTATTCTAAATCTTTCCATTGACCCAATTTTTAGAAGCTATTTTTTTGAGCATTTACTCCTCTTCCGAACTAGAATAAAGTTTAAATTCAGAAACAGAGCTTCGTAGATCAGAAACTATTCCAGTTAATTTGCTCGTAAAATCTGCTGTGTTAATAGAACCTACAGCTATATTCTTCGATATACTCTCTATAGTGCTCATCATGCTAGCAATGCTGCTCGACATTTTGCTCTGTTTTTCAGCCAAGAGACTAATCGATTGAATATGTTTAGCGAGATTTTTAGAAACAAATTCAATCTTTTCAAGCACATCACCTGCATTCTGAGCCAATTCTCCGCCTTGCTTGGTTTCAATGCGAGTTTTTTCCATTGACCCAATGACTGCTTGGGTTTCCTGTTGGATAGAGTTTATCAACAATTCAACTTCTTGAGTAGCATATCTCACTTTTTCAGCCAGTCGTTGCACCTCATCCGCGACGACTGCAAAGCCAAGACCCGCATCTCCAGCCATGGCAGCTTGTATACTCGCATTTAAAGATAAAATATTGGTTTGCTCGGCAATTCCATCAATCATAGTTATGATTTGACCAATTTCATTAGAACGGTCATTTAAGCGTAACATTTTATTAGAAGTAGCTCTAATTTGGTCTTGAATGCGTACCATACCATCCATAGTATTGCGAACCTCTATACCTCCCTCGCTAGCGAGTTCTACTGACTGGCGAGCCACTACGGCAGACTCATTGGCGTGAAGAGAAACTTTTTCTGCTAATTTTTCTGTGGACTGTATAGACTGGACAGTTCTTATAATCTCGTTAAGTTGCTTTTCGCTGGCTAATGCCAGATCATGGGTTAATTTTTGTGTTTCTAAAGACATATCAGAGGCTTTTTGGCTTGAAAGATTAATATGTAAAACCAATTTCCTAAGCGCCTCAATAGCATAATTAATCGACTTGGCAATTTCCTCCGTAATACCTCTACAGACGGTTGCTTTGATAGCAAGGTTCCCACCGGCTAAGTCGGAAATCTCTTGCAAAAGTGTTTCAATATCTTGATTTATTTTTCTATTTTTCTTTTCGGTAATGGATAAATCTAACTTAGCACGCCGATTCAGTAAATAACCAAGTGCAATGAGCACCAGAATAGTTCCAACAGTTAATATATTAATGATTGTACGGGTAATGAATCTATGCTTTGAATACTTTGTATAATCATCATACAAGTGGTCTGTGTATTCTAAAAATTTAAGGTTCGCACGAGATAAGTTTTGCGCTGCATCATATACAGAATCTAAAATAAAACCGGTTTTAAGCATATCGTCTAAAGATTGTTGTATAGAAAGAATTTCGGTATTAATATTATTTAACAAGGGGACTGCACTTTTGTTTTTATTTTCATCATAGATCTTATCTGCGGTTTCTGCAAAGTTTCTCACTTTAATAGGCAAACTCGTTTGTATTTCCGGAGTAAGTATGGTAAGGGTTAAAAGCTCCTGAAAGTCACCGGATAATTTCTCAATATATTCAATTTGATTGGATATATTAAGCAAAATATCAACACCCAGATCTTGACTTGGAATTTTCTTCAAAACCTCCCAATAGATTGAAGATATTTTATCTAGTTTCGCTTGAATATTTTCATGGGCCTTTTGAGAAGTCTTTATCAATTCTTTATTAGATAATATCATATCTATTTGTTTACTGCTTTCTTCCCAATAAGAATTTAATTTGCCTAAACTGCCCTGTTGTATATAGGATGGACTAGGGGGCAAGATTACCATGCCATCAGCATTATATTCTCCATTTATAAGTATCTTAATAATTTTATCAAATTGGGCTTGGCGAGTTTGCAAGGATGTAAAACTATTTTCAAATCCAAAAGCAAATATTTCCCCTACGCGCTTACCAATTCTTTGAGTTAAAACTCGAAGCTCACTTGAATAATCAAGATATTTACCTTTATTGAAATCTGTTATTCTAATTTGCCAAATACTAAATGAGGTTAAGATGATCAAAATGATCAATAATAGTTTGAGAAAAAAAATGATATTAGTATAATTGAATTTCATCATTAAAAAGTTAATCCTTACTCTGAATAGTATTTGATGAAAGTTTAAATCCAGAAACAGTGCTACGTAAATCAATGACGAGCTCGGTAAGTTTTCTTGTAAATTCTGCAGTATTAGTCGACCCGTTTGCAAAGTTTTTTGAAATTTCCTCAACAATGGTTATCATTCTGGCCATCGTGGTAGTCATTTTACGTTGTTTTTCAGAAGTTTGGGTGATAGATTGAATATGCTTTGCTAAATGCTGGGAAACAGATTCAATTTTTTCAAGCGACTTACCCGCATTTCGCGCCAATTCACTACCATGCTTCATTTCAATACGTGTTTCTTCCATAGAATCGATGACTTCTCTGGTCTCTAATTGGATAGAGCGTACCAGAGTTTCAATTTCTTGAGTTGCTCGCCTTACTTTTTCTGCTAGGCTCTGTACTTCATCAGCAATAATGTCAAATCCCTGGCCCGCTTCTCCAGCCATGGCAGCTTGTATAGCCGCATTTAAAGATAAAATATTAGTTTGATCTGCAATTCCATCAATCATAGTGATAATTTGCCCAATTTCATTGGAACTTTCATTTAGTCGCAGCATTTTATTAGAAGTTGTTCTAATCTGTTCCTGAATACGCAGCATCCCGTTAATAGTATTACGAACCTCGAGAGACCCTTTCTTAGCAAGGTCCACTGATTGACGCGCCACAGCAGCAGATTCATTAGCGTGAAGCGAAACTTTTTCTGCTAATTTTTCGAGCGACTGTATAGAATACACAGATTTGATGATTTCTTTGAGCTGCTTATCGCTAGATAAGGCGAGATCGGTCGTTATTTTTTGAGTTTCTAGACTCAAATTAGAAGCTTGTTGAGATGAAAAATTAATATGTTGTACTAACTTCCTAAGCGCTTGAATGGCATAATTAATTGACTTTGCAATTTCTAGGGTAATACCTTTATTTTCTGTAGCTTTAATAGCAAGATTACCGCCAGCCAAATTGGAAAGCTCTTGTAACAAAGTATCAATATCTTGATTTATTTTTCTATTTTTCCTTTCCGTTAAGCTTTGCCCCACTTTGGACTGACGGTTAAGTAGATAGCCAATTAAGATAAGCACTAAAAGCCCAGAAATACATAGAATATAAATAGTTGCATGAGTAATTTTTCTATGATGGGGATCATTAGCATAATCATCATATAAATTGGTAGTATATCCTAAAAACATGAGATTGTCATTCATTAAACTTTCAGTAGCATAAAAAACTGTATCCAATATAAATCCAGTTTTAATCATGTTTTCGTAGGATTGTTCAATAGATTGAATTTCCAAAGTAATATTATCTAGCAATGGGGTAATGTTTATGTTTTTATTGTCATCTCGGATTTTTCTTGCTCTTTTAGCAAATGCATCAATTTCCGTAGGAAGCCTCTTTTCGGTTTCTATTCCAGAAATGGTAATGGTTAATAATTTTTGGAATTCACTTTTTAATTGCCTAATAGTTTCAACCTGACTAGAAATATCAAGTAAAACTTTAATTGTAAGTTCTGATTTTGGGGTTTTCTTAAGAACATCCCAATACAAAGAAGATATTTTTGCCAATTTCGCCTGCATTATTTCATTGGTTTTTTGTGAAGTCATAATCAAATCTTTATTAGATAAGATCATGTCTATTTGCCTGCCTTTTTCTTGCCAGTATGAATCTAATTTAGCTAAACTTCCTTGTTGAATATAAAGAGGGCTTGGCGGTAAAATGCGCGTTCCAATCTTATTATATTCGCCCTGAATTAACAGCTTAATAATTTTATCAAACTCTGCCTGACGAGTTTGTAATTCAGTAAAACTTGATTCAAATCCAAAAGCCGATATTTCTCCTACACTTTTCCCAATTTTTTGAGTTAAAACTCGAAGTTCACTAGAATAACTGAGATATTGACTATCATAAGATTGTAATTTTCGTACATACCAAACACAAATAAGAATTAAGATAACAAGAATAAACAATAAGACTTTGAGAAAAAACACTATGTTGGTGTAGGTGAACTTAAACATAGAGAAGTAAATGACCTATCAGTTACATTTTTTCAAAATTTAAGTAAACAATTAAGCAAAAGCACCCTGCACAACCAGTGCCAATTCATTAGCCAAAGCCTGTACTAATGTATGATCTTGTCCTTCAACCATCACTCTGACAACTGGTTCAGTTCCTGATGCCCGCAACAATACTCTGCCTTGCCCTTTTAATTTTGATTCTATTGATTGAACTGCAGCTTGGATATGTGGGTGTTCAATGTCAGATTTTATTCCGTTATTTGTTCCAGAATTGGATATGATTGGCACATTAATTAAGGTTTGTGGCAATTTGATCATACCTTGTTTTAATTCTGCTAGGGAACGGTTACATAAACGCATCACAGCCAATACTCTTAATGCAGAAACGATACCATCACCTGTACTGTTTGCATCCAAGCAAATGATATGTCCAGAAGATTCGCCACCCAGATTCCAATCATTTTTCTTTAAAAATTCCATAATATGGCGATCGCCCACCGCCACTCTGGAAAATGCAATACCTGCTTCTTTTAATGCGAGTTCTAGTCCATAGTTGCTCATGAGGGTACCTACTACTCCACCCATTAAGCGTTTGGTGTCTGCATACCATTTAGCAATAATAAATAATAATTCATCGCCATCTACAATTTCACCTTGATGATCTACCATGATTAATCGATCACCGTCGCCATCTAATGCTATGCCTAAATCTGCTTTTTCCGCTAAGACACGTTCTGTTAATAATTCTGGGCTAGTAGAACCGCATTTTTCATTGATATTGTAACCATCGGGGGTCACGGCCACTTCAACGATCTCTGCTCCTAGTTCGCGTAATATAATAGGAGCAACACGATATGTGGCACCATTGGCGCAATCTAATACTAATTTTATACCCTGTAAATCTAATGAAACAGGAAATGTATTTTTACAAAATTCGATGTATCTACCTTCGGCATGTTGTACACGTTGTGCTTTGCCTAATTTTCGTGAATCCACCATTTGCATGGGTTGTTCGAGGGCAGTTTCAATGGCCAGTTCCATTTCATCCGGCAATTTGCTACCTTCGGCAGAAAAAAACTTGATTCCATTATCATAATAGGGATTGTGTGAGGCACTAATGACGATACCTGAAGAGGCTCTTAGCGCACGCGTTAAATAAGCAATGCCAGGTGTTGGCATAGGACCCACCAATAAGGTGTCTACCCCTGCTGAAGAAAGTCCTGCTTCTAAGGCAGATTCAAATAAATAGCCTGACACACGAGTATCTTTGCCGATAAGTACTTTGCAGCGATGATCCGTAGAATTTTTTGTTTTGGTATGCAAGTTAGAAAGAACATGCCCCAAGGCCCAGCCCAGTTTTAATACCCAATCCGCTGTAATGGGTGTTTCGCCTACGCGGCCACGAATGCCGTCCGTTCCAAAATATTTTTTCATACTAATTTTTTGCAGGATTTGGGTTTTCAAAACTATCAGGACTGCGATGATGAGCCTGCGGCGTATCTGAATCTTTATCAGAAGGTGAGTTTGGCTTATCAGTTACATTCCAATCACTTGGTTCAGGCGGAAATTTTCCTTGTTGCATAATAACATTAATTTGTTCAATGGTGATTGTTTCATATTTTAATAAAGCCTCAGCCATGATATGCAATTCATTTTGATGCTTTAATAAAATATCTTTTGCTATTTGATAAGTACGATCCACAATTAACCGAATTTCTTCATCAATCACATGAGCTGTTTCATCGGAAATATCCTGCCTTTTATTCATGCTATGGCCCAAAAATACTTCGCCTTCTTCTTCACCATACGTCAATGGACCCAAACGTTCTGACAAGCCCCAACGAGTCACCATATTTCGAGCAATATCGGTTGCACGTTTAATATCGTTTGAAGCTCCCGTGGTAACGCTATCTTTCCCAAAAATGAGTTCCTCAGCAATTCTTCCACCAAAAAGACCCGAGATACGACTTTCTAAACGTTGACGACTATAACTATAGCGATCGGCCTCCGGTAAAAATACCGTTACTCCTAAAGCTTGTGCCCTTGGTATGATACTGACTTTATAAACGGGATCATGTTCTGTCATGGAAAGCCCAACAATAGCATGACCTGCTTCATGATAAGCCGTTAATTTACGTTCTTGTTCACTCATCACCATGGAGCGACGTTCTACACCCATTAAGAGTTTATCTTTCGCTTTTTCGAATTCGGCCATTTCTACTTTTCGTTTGTTGCTGCGCGCAGCAAACAGAGCTGCCTCGTTAACCAAATTGGCTAAGTCTGCACCAGAAAATCCAGGCGTTCCACGGGCAATCACTCTGGCATCTACATTTTCTGAAATAGGGACTTTTCGCATATGGACTTTTAAGATCTGTTCGCGTCCCCGAACATCGGGTAAACTAACAGCCACTTGTCGATCAAATCGACCTGGTCTTAACAAAGCAGGATCTAATACGTCGGGTCGATTGGTAGCCGCAATAACAATTACACCCTCATTCCCTTCGAAACCGTCCATTTCAACCAATAACTGATTTAATGTTTGTTCACGTTCATCATGGCCGCCGCCTAAACCTGCACCTCTATGGCGTCCTACGGCATCGATTTCATCGATAAAAATAATACAGGGCGCATGCTTTTTGGCTTGTTCAAACATATCTCGAACACGGGAAGCACCAACCCCAACAAACATTTCTACAAAGTCGGAGCCAGAAATGGTGAAAAAGGGAACTTTGGCTTCGCCTGCAATTGCTTTGGCCAACAATGTTTTTCCGGTACCGGGTTGGCCCACCATTAATACACCACGTGGAATTCGCCCCCCCAAACTTTGAAATTTTGCGGGATCACGAAGGAATTCGACTAATTCTTGAACTTCATCTTTCGCTTCTTCAATACCTGCAACATCTGCAAAGGTGACCTTAACCTGATCCTCACCTAGCAAACGAGCCCGACTACGTCCAAATGACATGGCACCACGGCCACCGCCACCGCCCTGCATTTGGCGCATAAAAAATATCCAAACCCCTATAAATAGGAGGATGGGGAACCAGCTTACGAAGATATTCATTAATAAACTGGGCTGTTCCGTGGGCTTACCACGTAAAACGACGCCATTATCAATCATGGTTTGCTTATCAGATTCAGACAGAGGTGGAATAAAAGTTGAAATGGCTTTGTCATTTTGTGTTAAACCACTCACATTTCTATTTTCGTCCACAGTTACTTGCTTAATATCCCCTGATTTTACTTTTTCCATAAATTGGGAATAGGCAAGTTTTGTGACTTGTTTTGGAGGTGGCCCAAAATTACTAAAAACAGACATCAGCACTAAAGCGATGACTAACCATAATAAAAGATTTTTAAGCATGTCGTTCAAAATTAGAACCCCTTAGAGCTTTCTGGGATTAACCCTTTAAATCCTTTCGCCAATACATAAATCTCTCTTGATTCTTTACGAGAAGATTTAGGTTTACGAATGACCACTTGTTTAAATTGTCCTTTAAGCATAGACCAAAATGCTTCAAAACCTTGACCTTGAAAAACCTTTACTAAAAAGTTTCCATCGGCTCTTAATACTTCCTGAGCAAAATCTAGAGCCAGTTCCGCTAGCCCCATCGAACGCGGTTGGTCAACCGAGTTCACACCACTTAAATTGGGGGCCATATCTGAAATTACAAGATCAACAGTGTGATTTTTAAGTTTAGCTCTTAATTGTTCCATAACTTCTGGCTCTTGGAAGTCTCCCTGTACTATATCGACCCCTGGCAATGATTCAATAGGTAATTTATCTAAGGCAATTAATTGTCCTGTCTGACCCATAATATTTATCGCGACCTGAGACCATCCACCTGGAGCGGCACCTAGATCTACAACTGTCATGCCTTTAGCTAAAATTTTATCGCGTTCTTGGATTTCTAAAAGTTTAAATGCAGCGCGACCCCGATATCCCAATTTCTTTGCTTGTTGGGTATAGGGGTCAGAATGCTGTCTTTCTAACCAGCGAGAACTGCTTTTGCTTTTCGTTTTTGCCATGTTTATCAACACAAAATGAATCGACTATTCATAACTTTATAGGTAAGATGAGATGGGGTCAAAGCCGGACAATAGACAAATCTTATTCCGCCATAAATATTTAGATCTTCAATAGATTTGTCTATTGTCCGGCTTTGACCCCTTCCCTAATATAGGTCTTTTGGAGCATTATACACTATGTCACTCTCAACTAAAACTAGGCGCGAATTGATTGCCAAGGCGCATGATCTAAACCCAGTAGTCATTATTGGACAAAAAGGTCTTACAAAAGCAGTTAGCCTTGAAACGAATGCAGCATTAAAGACTCATGAATTGATTAAATTGAGAATTAATGCCAATAATAAAGAAGAGCTTCAAGATATAGCCCAAACTTTGGCTTTAGAACTCAGTGCTGATTGTCTTAAAATAATTGGACATATTGCCATTTTTTATAGAAAAAATCCTGAATAAAACATAATATTAGGTATAAAACCCATAACCCTCTCAGTATTTTCCATCACTATTTTGGGTTAAACAGCAGATAGTGTATGAACGTTTAAACTAAATAACATAGTAAACATTGGCAATTTCATAGGAAATAGCACCGCCGGGGGTCGTTACATCCACAGCATCCCCTTCCAGCTTGCCGATAAGCGCGCGAGCAATGGGAGAATGAATCGAAATCTTATGCTCTTTTAAGTTGGCCTCATCATCACCCACAATTTGATAAAGAACCGTTTCTTCTGTATCCAAATTAATAAGGCGAACCGTTGCACCAAATACGACTTTCCCTTCATTGATCATTTTACTTAGATCAATAATTTGTGAGTTAGAAAGCTTATTCTCAATATCTCGAATCCTGGCTTCAGTAAAGCCCTGCTGTTCTTTAGCCGCATGATATTCCGCGTTTTCGCGTAAATCACCATGGGCCCTTGCCTCAGCAATGGCTGCTGTAATTTGCGGACGCATCACAGATTTTAAGTGCTGTAGTTCTTCGCGTAATTTTTCTGCACCTTGAACAGTCATAGGGAATTTTTGCATAGTCTGGTTTTCCATAGGTGATTATCCTCAAACATTCATAATATCTTCAATATCAACTCTTTTCTATATACCTCTATACCCACATCATTCAATGAATCATCAAAAATATCAACAAATAAATGGGTTTATAATTTGATTTTCTTAGTCAGATTTGGAAGTCTAAAGACTAAATTGAGGTATATATAGATTTTCTCAGAAACAATCAGTCAATTGCAATATCCAATTTTTTGCCATTAACATAGTTAGAAAACTTATTTTTGTAATCCATTTATGGTATATTTGGAAATTCCCCATTAATAAAAAAATCTGAAGCCTGAAAAATTTCGACGGGTTCGTTTGACATTTTTTTTCTAATGCAAGACCCAAAACCTTAATTAATACCTGAGACATACCCGTTGTCTTATACATCCTATCTATCTCACCCTTTGGCATAAATTACATTAATTAATAGTTGAATATCTAAAATTATATTGATCTGAATACCCATATATATGTATAATAGTTTGTCAACTTAAGTCAGAAGTTATACCTTTGTACAGTATTGAACATAATTAAAATGTTTGTATAATGGCTTTTGTCAAAGTTATACAATTATCCAAATGTAATTGCACGGAAAAAGGGGACCTTACATGAACAAAAGAACTGATAAACGCGTTAGACTTGTTGAAGCAGCTGATAAGCTCTTCTACGAACAAGGCGTTAACGTTACCACATTGGCTAATATTGCCGCTTTAGCGGATGTGCCACTTGGCAATGTCTATTACTATTTCAAATCCAAAGAATCCATTGTCTTGGCTGTAATTGCACGTCGTAGACAAATGATTCAAGCCCAATTTGCTGAATGGAATACTTTAAACAGTAAAGGACGTTTAAAATCTCTTATTACACTTCATTCTACTGAAGGTAACCAAACAGCGACTTTTGGCGACTGGTTAGGTAGCATTTGTCAAGAATTATGTCGTCAAACCGGCGAGATTGCTTTGGCAGCATCTGATTTATTGAAAGATGTGCTGAAATGGTCTGAAACTCAATTTAAAGATCTCGGTAAAGGCGAACGTTCTGAAACCTTGGCATTAAATTTATTGTCAGGTCTTCAAGGTATTTGCTTATTAACGATGACTTTCAAAGATCCTAAAGTGATCGAACAGCAAAGCAACTACCTGATCAATTGGTTGGAAACAGTTTAAGTAACCTATTTAAACTTCCCTCCCCTTGGCTAGGTAGCCTTTTCCCACAACTTGTATGTTTTCTTAAACATACAAGTTGTGGGAATTTTATTCTTATTCCTTAATTATCCATCTTTATTTACGATTCATTTCATCATTAGCAAATACAACAAGAATCGGTAGCATTTTTTCCAGGATCAACCCCCATTGATATGAAAGCCTCTTGGAGTACCCGATTTGCATCTGATTTTGCATCCGATATGGAATGAACCGCTGATGAGATTGATGTTGTTTCATATAAAGCGGGTCCCTTTGTTATCGAACTGAAAACCAAAGTGCCTCCCGTTATACGCTCCGCTGATCCTGAAGTTTTTGCAGCAGAAATGGCTCTACCAACAGTTGAAGTTGCACCCTCTATGGTTGTTTTTGGATCAAATTCTGAAGTAAAAACCAAGCCCCCAGGGGGAGCTGATGGTACAACAACACTTGCTGCTGCATAATCGCCAGCAGTTTTTTGATTGACTGCAGAATTGAAAACCAAAACTGCTGGGGGAGCAGATGGTACGATAGCAGAACTGCCTGCCCCACCACCTGAACCATAAGTGTTTGTTATAGAAGCTGAAGCTGCTGGACCAGTGGCAACTGCAACGACTCCCTCGATGGTAGTATTTTGATTTTCTGGTGATTTAGCTACTGATTGTTTTAATGCAGCTGCAGTTGCAGTTGCTACTGGAGCCAAATTGAGTACTTTTTCATAACGGAGAGATCCATTGGCAAGACCTGCCATAATAAAAAAGTTGTTATCCTGTCTAATACGGCCATCAACTGTTAAAGGAACTGCCCCATCCACATTTAGTACCTTTAAACAACTCATATTCTGTAGTGACCAAACTCGAATAGTTTGGTCTGCACTCGCTGAGATAATCATATCATCACCTAATGTTTTAATTTGTAAAATGATATCTTGATGACCCTGCAAGAGACCTAGATATTTACCGTCTGTTGAAGACCAGACATAAAGTGTTCTACCCATATCAGTCCCCGCCACCACTTTATTTTTTGAAAAGGCGACGGTATTGAAATGCCAGGCTGTTTTAAAGGATGAAACGGCATTAATCTCTTGTTGAATTATTTTAGGAATACTCAACTGTTTTATTTTTTTATTACCAGAATAACAGGTTATCGTTCTGTTGTTTGCTGATATCATGATTTAAAAATTCACATTATTTGCATATACATTGAATATACCCAAAGCATTTCAAGTTGCGACAAGGCGCTGGCGAAAATGAGCAGCGCAGCATACAAATTAGTATCATCGCTGCGATATCTTTGCCGGCAACACAGTCGCGGCTTGAAAGACAAAGGGTATATACAAAATATTATCCACAAAAGCACAACAAAATAGCCTATGTTTAAAATATTAAAATATACTTTTGGAGAGGCTATGCTTACTTGGGTAATAATTTTCTTAGTCATTTCTTTACTGGCTGGTGCCCTTGGTTTTTCAGGACTTTCTGAAACAGCAGGCGGTATTGCAGAAATTATCTTTTTCTTTTTCATCATCTTGTTTTTAATTAGTTTGACCTTAATGCTTACACATCAAACTTAATAGTATATAAAACTTTGGAGAATTTATGGGATACATTCTTGCTTGGCTATTAGGCATACCTATTAGCTTATTAATTCTAATATGGCTCATTAGCCATATTTAAACTACGTATATAGATTACCATAAGGGGCAAACATATGAATCAAAAAATAGTGGCTGAACGTGAAATCAATGTTCATGAAAAACATGGAAAATGTTGTTTTCATTGTGGAATCTCTTGGAAAGCGATTTTTTCTGGAGCCGTTGTTGCAGTTGGCTTAACCTTTTTATTGGATTTATTTGGTATGGGAATAGGCCTTTCAGCCTATAGTGTAACAACTACACAAGGTGAGGCCAAAGCATTTGCATATGGCGGTTATATTGCCATAGTTTTAGCAGGCATGATTGCTATGTTTATTGCAGGCTGGGTTGCAGGTTTCATAGGACGGCCAAACTGTATCAATGGCTGCCATGGTCTATTATATGGTTTTATAACATGGTGTCTGGCATTAATTATAAGTTTTCTTCTTCTGGGTTATGGAACGCAGTATACTGAGTCCAAATATAATACTTTGACCCATGCGAAAAAAGCTGAGATGAATATAAATGCCAATCAAAATACTTCATTAATTTCAATCGCTACCGCACATAAAGCGGATACTACGGTCAAAACAGAAAAAGAAGCAAAAGAAGAAGCTAAAGGCTTTTTCCTATTATTTCTTTTGTTTATCGCCAGTGCCCTTTCTGCTGCCTTTGGTGGTTACACAGCAGTCAAAAGATGCAGAGCAGGGTACAGAGATCCAGAATTAAATCGAGATGTGCATAAATTACAATAATGACATCTTGAGTTTTCTTGGAAAGAATAAATACTTAGACAAACAATACTAAAGACGCGGAGTGTTATAAACGCGTCTTTAGTCATTAGTTTTTATATCTTCGCCCTAATCATGTTTTCTATCTTTTTTGAGGGCTGCAGAAGCTGCGGCTTAAGAAAATTATTTAATTTTAAAATTCTCATGGAGATGATTCCAATGCATGATGAGCTTTTTCTTATGATTTTCATTCATAGGCAGCAATTTTAATTCGTCAAACCATAGGCTTCTGGCTTTAGCCAATGTATCATCAAGATGAGGTTTGATGGCTCGCCAAGGCACTCCTACTTTATTTGCCCAAGATTCAAAATGAGCGTATGAAACTTCATACCAATCCTTAGTTTTTCCTAGATTTAAAGCAAACTGTCTCTCGTCTTTTATATATACACTTGTTGTTAAGATATCATAGGCTGGGGAAAGTCTTGGGTTTATTTTATCAGAATACAGAAAACTCCAATTTTTTAAGTGTGCATCCCCATTGGCAAGGAGAATATTAACAAGCAATCTTCTTGCAAATTGTTGAATGTCGGTTAAACCATCATTGGAATATTCATAGATAATTTTCCCAATTTGTTCATAATTAGCAGAGTTATATTTTTCATTCGGATATTTTACTAATACTTGTGCAAAATCTTCCATATGTACTCTAATATTGCTGTCTCGATCAAAACGCTTAATTCCAAATGCCAGTGCTTCATCGGGTAGTTTTATATTGGGTAGATTGTCTAATTTATTTATTTCTATCAATTGTATTTCTGGAATATCGACCCCAACGAGTGACGCTAACTTCATTCCAGTATATTCGTTTATAGGTACGTCGTTATGTTTTGTTGATGGCGTTTTTATAATCCAATCCCCAAGAATATCGCCTCTAGATAAGTTATAGCGACCATCTTGTTTTTTCATTGAAAATTTAATCTGCACACCAGCCAAGGAAAATTTATTTTTTTTTTGAATTTATCAAACTTTATGAGTTTTATTTTTCTATCATGAGCAAGACCGAGTTCTGGGACCCTGTCCGGATCCATAGGTTCTGCTACCAGCGCTCCTGGCAAATCTTCACCGAGGTAGGACATAATATAAAATTCATTATCAATATGAACTTTAAGTCCTTGTGTAATCAGTTCCCTCATGGCCCCTTCTGGTAACAGATTTGATAGTATGGGATGTAACCTTTGTCTCGTCACCAATGGTTCAGCCATAATCTTCTCAGAATGACGAAATTTTGGACTGGTAATTAAACTTAATGTAGGCCGCGTTGTGTCATTCTTGAATTCGTTAGCAAAACTAAGAACATTTCGTCCATCGTGAAAACCTACTAAATAGCCCACAAGTCTATCATGCAAGGTCAGCTTGAGCATATGGGCTTCATCGGATTTGTTATTGTTCATCACCCTCCCCTAACAAATCTTCCCAGGGGTTAAGAGATAGATCTTTATCTCGGCCTTTTTGATTTTCCTTAAGCACTGCATTCACAGCGTCCACTTTTTCTTTGGGGATCAGCATTAATTCGCTATTTAATCCCTTAGCAATCAGTTCTAATGTGTCCAATCTTGGATTACCTTTCGATTCTAGATGCTGGTATTGTTGACGAGAAAGACCAATACGCAACATCATGTCTTTTTGTTTAAGACCTAATTCTAACCGCCGTTTTTTGAGCTGCTGAAGTATAATAAAGTGCATTTTACAGTTAACCTTCTTAATATTTGAGAAACATATTAATTGCTTATCTAAGTATAAGCAATTTATTTATTGTTATACAAGTTGTAAGCAACATATTTATTGCTATGCAAGTTGTAAGCAACATATTTATTTCTTTATTATTAAAAGCAATAAATACGTTGCTCAAAACAATTATTAATAAGGAAGTACATTATTTAATCAATTGATTTTATTTAAGATTTTTTTAAAATTATATTATTAATCAATTGGTTGCAATAATGGAATTAAATTTATACCGAAAATAGTATTATTTGGTTTAAAATTTATACCAAATACAAATAATAGTGAAATTGGTATCGTATTAGAGAGAAATCGACGCCCTGGAAGAAGCATGCAAGAATTATCATTAACAGAAAGTTACTTAGTGACAAGAAGCAAAACAGAAGAGATTCTGGTTTCTTACGGAAAAATTCAGATTATATCCATCTGGCATTATCTATTACAAGTTGAATAGCTGACCCCGGTTTAAACGGGTGAATGAGATTGCCAAAAAACGTCTACAAAAATATTTTATGATAATAACACAATAAAATAATGTTTAATTCTTTATAAAACGCGGACGGGATAAGTACCTGGGTAATATTACCCGGGATTTACCGTGAAAATTTTTCATGGGTATTCTCTTCTCAACAAAAGTGATTTCTGCTTTTGTTAATTTAGTAACGCAAATTTAAAAAATATTTTAGGAGTTGAAAATGGCTATTGTAATGAATAAGTTGTCAGTGGATAAACCATTGGCAAATGCAACAGGAGTATGTTCTGATTCAGCAATTATGCAAAATAATAAACTTTTTCAAGAGGAAAATAACGACAAAAAAAAATTTGAGGAAATGCAAGTCTGTAATGATAAAGGTGAACAATCGAAAACGGCTTATGAAGGTAATTGTCCTAAGCATGGAGATGCTGTTCTAGCCGCTTCAACTTCGTTTCCCACTGAGTCGATTGATAAAAAACAAGAAGAAGTAAAGTTGCAGGCGATTTTGATGAGTATGGATTTAGATTTACTTATTGCAACATACGGACAACCGCAAACACCAAGACCTCATTTCAAATTGAAAAATGAGTTTGAACAAAGATTTCTAGATCTTCAAACAAAAATCAATAGCAACACAAAAACTCAAATCTTAATTTCTCCACCAGGAAATGATCTGAAAATAATTCTTGCTAAGTTTATCAAAAAAATTCTATTTGGTTTGATAGAAGACAAAACGTTTGAGTATGCGTGTTCTGAAGCAGAAGCTCTGCTACAAAAAAAACCAGAATTTGCAAGTTTAGTAAAAGTACTTTCAACAGATTATGAACTTAGCTACCATTATTTATTAAAGCTGACAGAATTTGGTCTAAAAGTAAACAATACCGTCACAGGTTGGGGTGCTTGGATGAGGAGCTTCCTTACATATTGGTTAAGTGACCGCTCAGGCAGCACCTATCATATGTATAATCAGAAATTCCTTTGGCTAGCTAGCAATGTAAGCCTAAAACCTCTAGAAGTAGAAGCAAGTAAACTACTGATGCAAAGTTTAACACTCTGGCTTGTCAATGAAAACAATCCGCATCTAAAAAATATTTTGAGCGAAACAACCTTGGCTCAACCAGAATTTAAAGAACTATTACTAGAGTTTTGTCTTTCACTTTCCAAGAAAGAAAATGGAATTTCTGAACGAAGTAAACATTTAGGTTCTACTCTGGCACCATCTCCAGATAACGGTCAAGTGCCTCAAGCGGTGTACCTTAATGCAGCTTTGCATGTATCTGTGTCAATCCACAAGCCCGAGAATACTAATGGAAAGAAACAGGTGGAAGAGTCTATTATAGAGCAACAAACTAATATTAATAAGATAACTGCAACTGAAATGGCAAAAGATGAGTCGTTCGAGAACGCAAAAAAAGGGTTATCGTGCATCATTCTTTAGATTCAAGTGATTTCACTCTATATTAGTTAGTCAAAAATACAGGCATCTTCCAGGTCTACCGTTGTTATTAATTAAATAGAGGCTAATGATTCCTCTATTGCTTTAGTAAGACGATGTGTTGGTCCAAAACAAGCTGTTCTGATTTTCAGAGCTCGATTTAATTCAATTTTGGCTTTCTCATTATTTCCAGTTGCATTATAAACCTTAGCCAATGAAAAAAGAGCAGCTGCAAATCTAGGGTTGTTATCACCAGGATACTCATTTTCGTATATCCTCTTTACTTCTTCTAGATGCCGAATACTTTCTTGATAATCTTTAATTTTCTCATGAGCATAAGCTTCTCCTAAGGATGTAAGTGTAAACACACGATTAATATTATTATCACCATAGATTGTTTTTTTAATTTTTAAAGCTTGTTTATGTAATTCAATAGCTTCTTGAGGCTGACTCATTGCATTGAGAGTTCTGCCTCGGCAATCGAAATTATAAGCAACATATATATTATCTTTTGTATTAAAGATCTTTGTCAATATCTTTTGTGATGTTTCATGATGTGCTAGAGACTTTTTAAAATCTCCTAATTCTCTATAACAATTCCCAAGATATTCATAGGTAACTACAAGCTCAGGATGATAATTTCCATATTCTCTTTTTTGGATTGTTAAAGCTTGTTCATGAAGTTCTTTCGCCTTTTTAGGATCACCTAATTCAGTATAATCTCCACCTAGAAAATTTAGAATAAGTGCTATTTTAATATGATCCTTACCATAAAGTTGTTTCTTTTTTTCTAAGACATCTTGATGAATCTCTTTAGCCTTAATAAAATTTCCTGCATTTCTATAGGCTTTTCCTAGGAATTGATAAGTTTCGATCGTTTCTGGGTGATCTTCACCTAAATGTCTTTTTTTTATTTGTAATGTATCTTCAAAATTTTGAATTGCTTCTTTAATATGTGTTAAACTCAAATGTATATTACACTTTCCCAAACAATCAAGAGAATCAGCAGTTTTAATATTATTTTTTCCAAGATTTTTATCAATTATGTTAAAAGCTTTTTGGCACTGCATTTTGCCTAGAGTGACTAGGGGGTTATTAATTAGCTCACGATTTGTTTTGCCTAAATGTATTAATGTCTCAGCAATTGTCAAAGGCTTATCTTTATGATACTTTTCTAAAATGCTTAGACCCCTCTCAAAATAGGGTTTTGCTTGTTCGTATTCGCCTATATCATAGAATATTGCGCCTATATTATTCATTGTTTGAACAAAATTTATATTCGTATATTCTTCTGGCCACAAAACTTCATAATATCTTTGTAAAGATTGCAAATGGGGTAACATAAATTTTTTTATTGAAGTATCATGTGAGTTCCTTTGAGCTTGTTCAAATTCGGCATGTGAGCCTGTAAGTAAATGGCTATACCAGTCTAAAGTTAATTTTGGATAGCCCAGAATATTAGATTTTTGAGATATATGCTGATTACGAATAACAGCTTGTACAATGGTATGTACTTTAATAGCTTGACCTCTTTCATCCGAATAACTAATCATTGAATATTGGTGTAACTGCGTGAGTAAATCTGTTAATAATAATTCTGCATTACTTTTTTCTGGTATATGTGTTTTTAAAATGTTTAATAATAGACTTCGGGGTATACTATCAGAAGACATGTAAGCAGAAGAAAGTAACAAGTACAATGCAAGAGGTTGCTTATATTCTTTCAGATTCTCCTTTAAAAGGTGAGCGAGCGTAATATTATATGTAACGTTCATGGGTACATTATGAGTTCCCCCTTTAGGGACCGTGGTGCTTTCTAATAATACTTTATCATCCTTATGACATAAATCTATATATTCTCTGAAAGACATTTTAGTTTGTTGTATGTAAGCACTTGCGCAGGCAATCTGTGCTGGTAAATATCCGAGTGTTTTTGCAAGCTCTTTTAAATCGTTTTGATCAGTATAGTGAACTGAAGTAGTTATAGATTTTATTAATTTAATGGAGTCCTCTTCAGTCATAACATCTAGAGGTATAATTTGATAGCTATTTGGCCATTCTTGATGTCGAGAAGTGATCAGAATATGGCCACCCTCTTTTGGGAGAAAATCTTTAATATCTTCATATTTTTGAACATCATCAAAAATCATCAACCAACCTGGGTTATTTTTTAAATAAACATGTAGATAATCAATTACAGAAGTTGTTAAATGATTATTCTTTGAGGTAAGAGCTTCTGATGTTGCAGGGTCTTCTATCAGTTCCTTATTTGGTTTGCTCTCGTAACCAAGCTCTTTAGCGTATTTTAAGTATTCCTGATGCAATGTATCTATATCACGGGCATTGAACCACCAAGGTTCCATCGAATAAGCATTTTTAGAATGATGAGCATACTGGAGCGCCAACTGTGTTTTTCCGACGCCACCAAGACCAGTACAAACAACTACTTTTAACTTACTATTTTTTTCGTTTTGCTTAATAGCTTTGGATATGTTTTCAATTTCATTTTTCCGACCAATAAAAATTTGATCTTGTCTTGGCAAACTCCAAGAAATAGATTGTAAGTGATTGCCTCGTTGGATTTGACTAATTATTTTAGGATATCTATCATGATTAATAGTTAAGCCCGCATATTTTCTAATTTCATTTTGAGTTTCAACATCTAAAATATTGTTAAAAAATAACACAGATATAAGAATGCTAAGACAGGCTCCGATCGTCCATAGTAGACTCTTTTTGTACTTTTTGGGTTGGTTAATTTTATTAGATTCTGAGTTATTTTTCTGAGACTGAATAGTTTGATTTATTTTTGTCGTCAATTGGGCTTGCGATATCCATCTTACATATTTTTTCATATTCTTTTTTAAAGGATTGAATATGTTCATCAATATTCTTGCCATGGAGCAATTTTTTTACTACTTCAAAAATGCGAAAATAGTAATTTCCATCGTCATTCACGTCAAAGTATTCTAAATTAAGTAAACTTTGAATGGGTGGTAACTGCTCTTCTACATCTTGATTAGACGATAACCTTAAATAAGAATCTTCAATAAATTTTTTAGAAAGACAAGAAACAATTTTGGTATTATCAGCTAAATTTATCTTATCAAGTACAGAAATATCCGTAGAACGTTTAACTGGACTTTTAATAATGCAGGAACTTGGCATTAGACGTAATATTTTTAAATCTTCTCTTAATCTATGTAATCTCGGCAGTTTTGAACCCTTTTTTCCTGTAAGCGCTTCCTGTTCTGTTGTCGAGATGAGTAGATATCCGATGGATAACTTTAATGACTGACTTATTTTTGTTAATTCCTTTTTAAAGGCATCATTAATGAATATACTCTTATACGATTCTTTTATAACAGAAAATTTTTCGGAGTTTGCTACAAAGGGGATCAGCCCTTCTGTTTTCTTACAGCCAATTTTTGATCGGATGTGACCCAAGGCATTAAAGACGGTCTTCTGATCAATTGGTTGGATAGCTGTAGATAAAATTGAAGATATTTTATTGGCGATTTCAGTAACCGTTTTTTCGCCATCAAATATTTGATTACTATCCAGTGATAAGCCAACTACACAGGTTAGGATTTCAACCTCCCTTTGGGTAAAAGATTTCCCACCTATTGTAGTTAGGTACTTATCATATATTTCAGCAGTAAGCATTCCTGATAAGTTCATTTTTAGCAGCCTTGATCATTATTGTAAATCATATTGAAAGCACCTCATCTTGAGAATGTCTATTTTCCAACTTTTATGACAATAACTCAATAGAAAAACATAAAATTCATTATCGATAAGTTCCGGGAAAACTACCCGGGTCATATTGCCCGGGATATACATCGGAAATTCTTCAAAGATATGCTCCTCTCAACAAAAGTAGCTTTTACTTTTGACAGTTTAGTAACAGTAAATTTGAACAGATTTTAGGAGTTGAACATGTGTACAGTAATAAATGGGGCGCCAAGTGCAGCAGTTTCACGTTTTGATTTTGTTAACGAATCAAACAACAAGCTTTTTCAAGAGGTCGATAATGACAAAAAAAATGCACAAGAAGCACTAGATCACAAAGATAAAGGTGAAAAACTTAAAATAGCGTGTCACCACTACAATGAAGGTTGTCGTCTAGAGCACGGAAATCAAGTAAACAAGGATGTAGCTGAAGCCTTTAAGAAATATAAGACTGCAGTTGAAATATATAAAAATGCAACAAATGGCGAGACATTTGTATTTGCTGAATATAATCTTGCAATGTGCTATGCAAATGGTATTGGGACAAAACAGGACTTTAATAAAGCATACGAACACTTTCAAAATGCTGTAAAACAAGATTTTGTACCAGCCATAATGAATCTAGCGAGACTTTATGATTTGAACAAAATTGCTGGTAAGAGCACTAAAGATGCAGCGGAGTTATATCAAAAAGTTGCTGCCAAAAGCAATGCTATTGCTCAATATCATTTAGGGTACTGTTATGAATTTGGAAGAGGTATAAAAGAGGATCAAGAAGAAGCAATAAAATACTATAAGCTGTCTGCTGATCAAAACTTTGAAAAAGCGCAAAATCAGTTATGGAATCTTTATTACAAGATTGGACTTAATTATTATTATGGCAAAGGAGTAACTAAGGATGTGAAAAAGGCAACTGAATGTTTTAAATTAGCATCCGACCATAATATTGCAAATGCACAAACGTTTCTAGGTTATTGCCATGAGAATGGCTTGGGCACAGATAATAATATAAATGAAGCATATAAATATTATAAATTATCTGCCGACCAAAAGAATGCAGAAGGCCAATTTTTTCTAGGTCGTTCTTATGAGTATGGTCTTGGCATAGAGAAGGATGAGAAAAAAGCTTTTAAATATTATCAATTATCTGCCAATCAAGGATATAACCAAGCACAATTTTTTCTCGGTGGCTGCTATGAACGAGGCATAGGCGTTGAAAAAGATGAGGGGGAAGCTGTCAAATTTTATTATTTGGCACTTGGAAATGATTACGTGCAAGCAGGAGAAGGGCTCAATAGACTTTTGGAAAAACCAAATCTAAAAGAGCACCTGGAGAAATTTAAAGTAGAGCGACAGTTTATATCTGGCCCTATCTCGAATACTCAGTCTGCAAATTTTGCCAACAATCAAGAGCACACTGTAATATCAAATCCTGCTGAAGATTTATCATTTTCTTTCGGGAGCGAAAAGATGATTAGTCCTTCAGTAATTTCAAATGCTAAAGAAGTAAATGAAGAGCTTAAGACCGCAATATTGGGCCTTGATCAACAGAAACAATATTTTGTATTCCATATATATAGAGAATTAGCCGGTAGTAATACCATTTATTACGAAGCATTTAATTTTTGTTTGCAGAACAATGTTTGCAATCCAGATATCATCTTTGGTAAAAAAATTGAAAAAGAAAATCACAGCGCGGATTATGAAATATGGTTACTTTTAAAGCAGGAACAATCTCAATATGCTTTTAAGCATTTGCAAGCGGCGGCTCTTCAAGGTAATCACATGAATGCAGCATTTTCTTTAGGGGAATACAACGAGATTGAAGAATACGGAAAAAAATATGCTTTAAATCTGAATTTGGATGAAGCAGAGAAATGCTATAAAATAGCGTTAGATTTGGGACACAAAAAGGCGAAAGAAAAAATAGAGCTTATTAACTTAAAAAGAATCGCCTTAAGCTGCAAGAAAAAAATTGATGAATACATAAAAAAAACGGAGGCAAGCAATATAGATAAAACTAAAAATGCTAAGGAGGCATCTGATAAATTCCAAAATATTATCAGAGAAACGAGTCCTTTTCATTTTGAAAAGTTGAATAAAATTATTGATGACTATCAAGATGCAGAAAATACCTTGGTTAATGATCCATTTAATTTTTATATCGGCCAAAATATAGGCAATGTTGCACAATATGTTGCTAAAAAAGTGGGCATGAGCACAGAGTGGGGAGCTAGAACGCAAACATTAATTAATGAATTGAAAAGCATGCTAAATATGCACTTTATATCTAATTCAAAAATGCTAACACAATTCACTAACTCTCTTAAAGTGCAAACGGATAGTTTTAATGTTCTGAAAAAAGTTCTATCACCTGAAAGCCAAAATGTTGCAAAAACAAACGCGCATTGACATGCTTGTCAGAACAAATTGCGTACAAAGGATGTTGAGTTAAAACTGTTATATATTTTTTTCAACTCAGCATTCATTTGTATGTTTTTAAGAGCACATTTAACTCAGTAAGGAAAAATTATGTTTGAGAGAGATGAGCATTATGCGCATCAAAAAAGTAATGTTGAGCAGATGTTCCCAGATGGTTATGTTAGTGAGCACACGCAAGACAACCTGAATATTTCTTCGATGAACATGATGTTGAAAGATAATTCAGATATAAAAGCTGAAAGAATTAAGCTGTTTTGGATGTATGCCAAAATACTCATATGGATATGCGAATATAACCCAACGGCAATTACCCACCATCTTTAACGACATGGCCCCTGAATCCTTTTAAATGGAATTTTTAGTAGGTCCTACCGAATTATCACCTTTAGCTTGAATAGCGTCTTTAGCTTGTGCTGCTAAAGCCGTTTCTGACGCCACTTTATCAGTGACTGTTTTTTGATAATGGGGGAGAAATCCCATTTTTTTGATAAAAGCATCTTTGAGATCATCAAAATCTTTTATTTGTTCGCGAATCTGTGCCTGATATTCTGCAGGAAGCTTATCCCAAATTTGTAATATTCTTTTGCCTTGATTATTATTTTTTTTGTCAAATTCTTTATGTTCTAAAACGATATTCACTAATATATCATAATAAAAACTCAGATCGATTTCACCACCCACTTTGGCATGTTCTATTTCCTCGATTAATCTATCTAACTCTTCATTGCGAATAAAATTTGTAAAATTTTTGTATGCCAATTTAGAATTGGCTTTACATTTTTCCTTTAATTTATCAAGTTCGTCATTTTGCTTGATATCTTTCGAGAGCGGGTTGGATTTTAACAGTTCATCATTTCCTAGGAGCATTTTTTCATATTCGAGTAAATAAATTGCTCCGAGTATAGCCCCCTTACGATTGGCGACCCCGCAGGTTCCCCATTTCTGTCCTTTTTGGGGCAATTTATCCAAGGGATTATCCCTATCGACAACCGACTCTAAACTAGATTCAAGAAATTGTCTGGTTTCTTCTGGTTTGAGTAGCCTGCCATCTATTGAGCAAACATCAATTAACATTTTTTTTATGAAATGATTAATATCAGCGCCTGCTTTAACCTTGTAAACTTTTGTTCCAAAAGCTTGATCACCGCCCAAACCTCTATTGGTAAAAGATAAAAGCGTATCTGTACCCACCTTTTTTAAAACAACACAAGTGGCATGACCTACCCACTGAGTAGGCAAAACAATTAAGTTCCCCGCCTGGTAATCCTTAATAACATCTTGTGTATATTTCTTATTATCGACCAAAACATCCTGTGCCAATTTAAATGCCGATTCAATCTTCATAAAAATAGTCTCGGTTACATTTTCGTTGTATTTTTCCAAAGCATGCATAACCCAAGGGATAGCATTTTTGCTAAAGGAACCTTGATAGCTTAATTCATGTTCTTGTTGAGTATTTCTTTTTAATTTAATTTTACCTAAACCCAATATATGAGAAACACGCTTTCCTAACTCTGTTTGTCTCTCATTCACAACCTTATTGCCGCCCTCCTTTTTTACTTTATTATCCACTTCTTTTTTGGTATAATTCCGTATGGCTTCTTTAATGGGATTTATTAAAGCCACATTGTCTCCTGCTAACTCTAGTAAAGTTTTCGTAGCAGCACCATCACAGCCATAATAGGGATTTGCACCATTTTTTAAGAAAAATTCCAAGATTTCTGGTTTATTTGATCGCACTGCATCAGCAACTGGGCAAGGGGTATGTTGTTTAGTAAAAAATAAAATTTTAGCTTTATCATCCATTCTATCAAAAAAGGATTTTACGAAATTTAGGTCACCATCTGCAATTGCGCAATGAAAGATGGACTTATCATGAAATTTACTTTTCGTTTCAAAATCCACTTTTTTATCAAACAAAACATTGGGTTTATCCTTAAAAATTTTGTATATTTTAGAGGTCCAATCCGCACCATAAAATACACTTGCAAATAGGGGTAGAAAGCGAGCATCCTTTGCTTTTTTAAAAAAAGATAAAAAATAATCATCAGTTAAACAATCTTGTTTAATTAAAAAATCCCTAACTGTTTTACTAGGATCATCATGCCAAGTTTTAAGCAAAATATCATAAGCATTACCATAAATAATATCTTTTTTGAAGTCAGAAAGCAAATCTTTCACCACCTGATTTATTTTATGTTTGACCAAATACTTTTCTATTTTAATGAAGTCGTTTAGATCGGCACTAGGCAAGAACAATTTTTTTATAGAATCATTTATTTCAACGATGCGCTGCTTTGGTATATCGTCTAGGTTTTTTAGGTATTCTTTTCCTAGTATTTCTTGTATATTTTTAACCACTACTGATATTCGCTTCTCATCTTCTTCTAGCATTTCTTTAGCTATGGCTTCGAGTAATTTATATTGCTCCTCATTGCCTTTCCAATCTCTTTTTTCCGGCACTGGTTTCTCTGGTAGGGGTGATTCTCGTAAATATTCTCGAATCACTTTTTTTGCTTCGGATAAACTACCTTTTTTAAGCAAGTCCTCCAAAGATTTTAGCAACGCTCTTTGACTATATTCTTCAACCAGCAGCATAATTTTAGTAGATTTATGTTTCGCTGCATATTGCTTTGCTGCTTGTCTGGGTGATATACCGCTACGATCCACTTTCAATGTATCCGCCCCCATTTCTAATAATTTTTTCACATAATCAAATTTATTTAAACGAATAGCTTCTATTAAAGCTAAATTTCCTCTACCATCGGGCTTGTTAGGATCTGCATAAAAAGGTGGATCTAAAAGCATTTTGAGTGCGGGAAATGTACTTTGAGTTATTGCCATCAAAATTGGTAAATTTCCGAAAATATCTATTTCATTCACATTTAATTCTTTTCTTCTATTAAGTAGCGGCAACATTTCATATTTTCTATTTAAAATTAAATTAATAACGAGAGTTGTATCTAATACTTCCATGACCCCATTTATATATTCATTTAATTCTTTTTCAGAAATATGTTTTATTATGTGTTGATTAAACTCATTGGGAAAGTTATCTGGATCCATCGCTATTATTTTAAGAATCGGCATATTATAATGTTCTTTAGTAATTTTTTTAGAGTCTTTTGCTATTATTTTAAGAATTGCCATGGTTTGTATTTTTTTAGTAAAATCCCCCGCCATCACCTTATCTTTAATACGAGGTATTTTTGAAAGTTCAAAAATCAGAGGATTGGGATTATCACTCATATGCAACCAAGTGACTATTTCATCAAAAGTGATGTTATTAAAAATTTCTGCTTCTAAAAATTTCAGCCATTCGGGCGATATTAACTCCGGATGTTTTTCTACATAGTTAAAAAAATATTCTGGCTTGTTTTTTATTTCTTTAATGAATTCGTTCAAAACTTTACTTGTTTTGCCTTGAACAAACATAACAACATCTAGTCCAGATAAATCATGAGAGGTTTTGGCCGTTTCCAAAAACATAGAAAGCTCTTTTTCAGACCAGGCCTTAACTTGCTTAGCAAAATTATTTTTAATTAGATCTCTTATTTGTTGCGGGGTTTTTTCATCATAACAATAACTCACTATAGATCTATTACTTCGATCTTTAAAAGTAAGATCTGATGTTAACTCTTCTATAATAAATTTCAAACAACTTAAGTGTTCGTCAACGTCGACAATGGCATAATACAAAAAAACCTCTAAAGCAATTTTTTCGCTCGCACCTTGCTCTTTTAATAATTTTGCCAGGGTAAAATTATGTGTATATAAGCAATTCTCAATAAAATCTCCCTCAGCATCATATTTTTTTATTAATTCTCTGAGCAAACCTTTATCTTTTTCAGGAAAAATATCCATTAATTCTTTAACTTTTTTATAATTCCCTTCAACAATGAATTTTTTAAGAATGTTAAGATCATTCATTATTTTAATATCTTCATTCATAATAATATCTCTATGATTTTATTAAATTTACATTATTTATTTGACTTTTACTGTTAAAAATAGTTCTAGATGTGCTTTTTACTGATAAATGTGTAAATTCACACAGCGACGAGGGCACTATGAAAGAGATATAGTGTAACAGATTAAATATAGCATATGCTGTATTTAACACTAGTGCTTGTGTAATAGGTATATATCGTTTCAAGAAACATGTAACAGGTAACGACATGGCCCCCTAATCACCTTTCAATCTTTTTGAGGCTACAGCGACTGCCGCTGTGATGGGTGGATTTGGAGGTAGGACAACATTATTGGACGCACTGGCTGTATAAGCCGTTACAATGGCAGTGCCTGCAGCAGCACTAGCAGATGCTCCAGATTGTGAAGCGAGTGCTGATGTGGAAGCAGCTGGGGCTCCTGAAGTTGTTGAAGTTCCTGAATTTTTGGCAACAGCCTTTGTTTTATGTTTTAGTTTCCATAAATAATCTCCCAAATAAAGCGGTAATGTCAGACTTAAAAAGTCTCCGGTTACACCAGAACGATCAAAATCTGAAAAAATATCTGCTGCTATACTGGGTGTTGATGCATTTAATTTAGGACTGATATAACTTTTTAATGAATCGACCCATCCAATTTTGGGAACCAAACTGCTTTTTAACAAATCCAACAATGCAATTTTATGTCCATCGTGTTCTTTTACAGTTTTTGCATACGCCATCGATAAAAATATAGTCTGAATTTCGTCAATCATAGTTTTTTCAAAGCTGCCTTTACTTAATGAATCAAAGCTATTTCGAATGGCTTCCATAATATTTACATATATTTTGGATATAAATACCTTTTGAACAGCATCGCTTTTGTTTGCCAATTCCGTCATGGCTTCAGATGGAAAAGCCACCTCTAATCCCCAATATTGGCTGAGCACTGGAATATACTTAGAAAAAAATTGTGAATTATTTCCACTATATTCTTGTCCAACTCCTTTTTCGGCATTGTAAGTTGCTCTTAACACTTCCGCTGCACATTTATGATGTTCTTCAACACTGATCGAAGCTTCTTCAAGAAAACATGAATAAATTTTCGCAATTGCAGCTTGTGCTTTAACATAGGCTGCATTCGGTATTCCGACCTCTTCTTGAATATCTTCCATATAATAGCCAATATACTGTATTAATTGGTAAGCTTTAATAGCGCATTTTGGATTAAGACTTGTTAAACGCTCGCCTAAATCAAGAGCCATTTTTTCAAAGTTATCTTTTTTGGTTTTATGAGCATCTTCTCGAACACGATGTTCTCTAAATGCTTCAAATTGTTCTGAACTCATTTCTGCACCAAACGCAGATTTTTCCCGATACAACGCAGCTTGTTCTTCATATATCTTGGATTTTTGAATTTGACTCTGCAAATATGATACCGCTTTTCCATACTCTTTGTTATTAATATGGGTCTGGATGGCTTTTTGCATTGCTTTGATTTGAGAATCAAAAAGTTCAGTTTGCATTTTTTGCATTTCATCAATCGCTGCGGACATAAAAACCTCACTAGATCATCTAAAAAGTTGAATTACTTACTAACTTATAAATAATGATTTGCATACTATGCTTGTTAGTTTTCATCCTTGCATAATTTAATTGTTGAAGTCAACTCTTTTTATTAGATTCTGAATAGTAATAAAATAAATACTAGAAACATGAGGAATATCACGAATATTAACCCGTGACGATATATTAAGCCAAAGCAAAACGACTAGCAGCAAGATGATATAGTTTTTGCCAAATCAGATGGTTTAGGAGAACCACATACGCACACATTATGCCAATGCCTAAAGCAATTCTTTGAAAATCCCCTGCGATGGTATGTTCGGTGATATAACTGCCAAGCCCGGTTGCCACTAATTTTTCATTTCCCCAAGATAATACTTCGCTTACGATACTGACATTCCAACAACCTGCGGCCGCTGTCATAGCTCCTGTCACGTAATAAGGAAAAATGGCAGGTAAAATTAAACGTTTCCATTTCAGAAAAGTACCTAATCCAAAGTTTTTAACTGCCAATTGTAAATCTTTAGGAATAGCAGCGGCTCCCGCAATCACATTAAATAAAATATACCATTGTGTACCCAAAATCATTAAAGGCGTCGTCCAAACTTCAATATTCAAATCATAATATAAGATCAAAGTCACAGCGATGGGATAAACTAAGTTAATGGGGAAAGCGGCTAAAAATTGAATAAAGGGTTGTGAAAACTGCCGAATTCTGGGATTTAAACCTATCCATACACCTACTGGAATCCAAAGAACTGAGGCGAGCACAATTAAAATCATGATTTTTAATAAGGTTACTAGGCCCAGGGAGCAAACATGTAAAATCTCGGATATTCCGACACTTTCTGTAATAAATTGAAAAAGCAATAACAAAGCGATGGCAATCGCAAGCCATAATACACTGTACCAAGCAAAGATAAGGGTATCGGAAACCACTCTAGATTTTATCGATAAGGCACCCCGCTTGGCATTGATTCCCTTGGCAATTCCATATTTAGATTTAGAATTTATTCCATCTATTTTATTCTTGAATTTTATACCAATAAACGGCGGATTTATCCAGAAATCACTCCATAAACGCCGTGATGTCTCTTTGCCCTTAAAAAAACGTCCTTTATTTAATAAGCGATAAAACCAAGAATGCGCTTCTTCTATTTCTTCACGTTCTGATTTAAAACGAGCCATCCAAGATAATAGCGGGCGAAACAACAATTGATCGTAGACTAAAATAATCAAAAACATGGCTAGAATAGCATAGAAAACTGCATCTAAATTGGCTTCACGTATAGCCACACTAATGTAAGATCCGATCCCCGGTAACAAAATATTTTGCTTGGCCACTGAAATGGCTTCAGAGGCCACCACAAAAAACCAACCCGCTGACATTGAAATCATGGTATTCCATACCAGGCTAGGCATGGCATAAGGAACTTCGACTCGCCAAAATTTTTGCCATGGATTTAATTGAAAAACGGCTGCGGTGTCTTTCAATTCGCTGGGTACGGTTTTAAGCGATTGATATAAGCTAAGTGTCATGTTCCAAACTTGTGAGGTAAAAATAACAAAGATGGCTGCTAATTGCGGTCCTAATAAACTATTGGGAAACAACTGAATAAAAGCGACAATACTAATGGATAAATATCCCAATATGGGCACGGATTCCAAAATATCTAATAAAGGTAAAATAAATTTTTCTGCTTGCTTATTTTTTGCGGCTAAGGGAGCTATGGTAAAGGTAAATAATAAAGAACAAATCAAAGCAATTAACATTCGTAAGACAGAATGAATGGCATAGCCTGGAAGGTTTGCTGGCGCAAGAGAAATTTCTGGAGGTTTACCTAAGCTATAGGGTGCTGCCATTTGACTAGCGCCCCAGCTTAAGCTAATAAAAATGCCAAAAAGAATTAAAAAAACAGCGGCGTCCCAAACATTCAGACGCCGTTCTATTTGAGTTTCTGGGTTTTCATAGACCGAAGTCTTAATTGCTTTCATCGTAAGTTCAGGTTACTAAGATTAAATTTCTGCAATATCCAGAACTGTATGATCGTCTAACTTTCATCGTCCCAAGATAAACTGCCACCCGTTTGATATTCGGTGACGCGAGTTTCAAAGAAATTTTTCTCTTTTTTAAGATCCATCATTTCACTCATCCATGGGAAAGGATTTTGCACCAGGATATTGCTCCGGCAAACCAATTTGCGCAAAACGACGATTGGCAATGAATTGTAAATAATCTTTAAACATTTCTGCATTTAATACCTAAAATACCGCGCGGCATGGTATCTATTGCATATTGATATTCCAATTCCACGCCTTCTTTAATCATGTTAATGATTTCTTGTTGGAAATCAGCGTCCAAAAATGTGGGTTTTCAATTTTAATTTGATTGATCACATCAATACCAAAATTCATATGCATGGATTCATCACGTAAAATATATTGGAATTGTTCGGAAGTTCCGATCATTTTATTACGTCGGCCCATCGAAAGAATTTGCGTAAAACCAACGTAAAAGAAAATACCTTCAAAAATGACATAAAATGCAATCAAATCACGTAATAAACGTTGATCATTTTCAAGAGTGCCGGTATGGAAATTCGGATCGCCTAAACTTTGAGTGTAAGTTAATGCCCAAGCCGCTTTTTTAGCAACCGCAGGTACTTCACGATACATATTAAATACTTCGCTTCATCCATGCCTAAGACTTTCAATGACATATTGATAAGCATGGGTATGCAAGGCTTCTTCAAAAGCTTGACGTAATAAATATTGCCGGCATTCTGGATTGGTGATATGACGATAAACAGCCAACACTAAATTATTGGCCACCAATGAATCTGCTGTTGAGAAAAAGCCTAAATTACGTTTAATAATTATACGTTCATCTTCAGTTAAGCCATTTGGATCTTTTCCATAATGCCATATCGGCACGCATATTAATTTCATTGGGCATCCAATGATTAGCACAAGCATTTAAATATTTATCCCAAGCCCATTTATATTTAAATGGCACCAATTGATTTAAATCAGCGCGGCAATTAATAATTTTTTTATCATCGACTTGAATACGAGCAGCACCCATTTCAAGACATTTCTAGGCCCGTGCTAGCAGCATGGGCAGAATTAGACATTGCAGATACTTCGATAGTTGTCCTTTCATATAGATGTTTAAGCTACATTAATAGATTAAATGATGCTATTAGCTTGACAAGCCTCACAATCGGGATCATCAATCGAACAAGCAATAGCTGACAGGTATTGGTTGTATCCTGACTACTATTGGCAGTTACCGCATTTAAAGCACCATCAGTAATCGTGGATTTTTCAGCATTGGTTGCACCTAAACTTCGCAAATAATAAGTGGTTTTTAAGCCACGTATCCAAGCTGAACGATACAAAGCATCCAATTTTTTACCAGAAGGTTGCGCCATGTAAAGATTAAGTGATTGCGCTTGATCTATCCATTTTTGCCGTCGCGAAGCGGCTTCAATAAGCCATTTGGGATCAATTTCAAAGGCAGTGGCATAATTTATTTTTAATTCTTGCAGGAATACGATCAATGGTTTGCACACTGCCATTGAAATATTTTAAGATCATTGACCATGACCTCATCCCATAGATCCTAATGCTTTTAAATCATGCGACCAAATAAGGATTAATGACAGTAAATTCACCCGATAAATTCGATTTAACAAATAAGTTTTGATAAGTCGGTTCAATCGATTGCGCAACACCACAAATATTGGAAATAGTCGCAGTTGGTGCAATCGCCATCACATTGGAATTACGCATACCCACGGTTTGAACGCGTTTACGTAAAGTTTCCCAATCTAAGGTTTGACTGCGATCTTGATTCTAAATATTTGCCACGTGCTTGTTGCAATCAGTTCAATGGAATCAATCGGCAGTATGCCTTTGCTCCATAAAGAACCTTCAAAACTTGCATAAGCACCGCGTTCTTCAGCCAAATCACATAGAAGCTTCAATGGCATAATAACTGATAAGTTCCATGGATCGATCTGCAAATTCAACTGCTGCTTCAGAATGCATAGGCAATTTTTAATTTATATAAAGCATCTTGGAAAGCCCATTATGCCTAAACCAATAGGGCGATGTTGTAAGTTAGAACGTCGTGCTTGAGGTAACGGAATAATAATTAATATCAATCACGTTATCCAACATACGAATGGCTGTTTTAATGGTACGCTTTAAGTTTTTCGATATCAAGACCGTTTTCGTGATATGTGCAGGTAAATTAATACTACCTAAATTACAAACTGCAATTTCATCTATCAGAAGTATTTAAAGTAATTTCTGTACATAAGATTAGAACTGTGAATGACGCCAACATGTTGTTGTGGCGAACGCAAATTACAAGGATCTTTAAAAGTAATCCAAGGATGGCCTGTTTCAAATAACATGCCTAACATTTTACGCCATAATGTTGACGGCAGAAATCTTTTTAAAGTTTCGAATTTCACCTTCGTACGGCTTTTGCTTCATATGCAGTATAAGCTTTTTCAAAAGCTTTGCCATATATATCATGTAAATCGGGTACTTCATCAGGAGAGAATAAAGTCCAATCTTTATCTTCATAACACGCTTCATAAATAAATCTGGGATCCAATTGGCAGTATTCATGTCATGGGTACGACGTCGTTCATCACCGGTATTTTTTCGTAATTCTAAAAATTCTTCGATATCCAAATGCCAGGTTTCGAGATAAGCACAAACAGCACCTTTACGTTTACCACCTTGATTTACAGCAACAGCTGTATCATTCGCGACATTTAAAAAAGGCACAACACCTTGAGATTTACCATTGGTTCCTTTGATATGCGCACCCATAGCACGCACTGGAGTCCAATCATTACCTAATCCACCAGCAAATTTCGATAATAATGCATTATCTTTGATTGCACTATAAATATCGATCAAATCATCAGGAACGGTAGTTAAAAAGCAACTGGATAATTGCGGACGAAGAGTACCCGAATTAAATAAAGTAGGGGTGGAACTCATGTAGTCAAAAGAAGATAATAATTCATAAAATTCAATGGCCCGTGTCTTTTTCTTTTTCTTCAATGGCAAGCCCCATCGCAACGCGCATGAAAAATGCTTGTGGTAATTCAAAACGCACACCATCTTTATGTAAGAAATAACGATCATATAAAGTTTGCAAACCTAAATAAGTAAATTGCAAATCCCGCTCTGGACTTAAGGCATGGCCTAATTGATCCAGATCAAACGACTGCAATTTCGGATCTAGGAGTTCTACTTCAATGCCACGACGAATAGAGGCGGCCAAGGTTGGAGCATATTGTGTAGTCATTTCTTTTGAAGTTTTGGGAACCGGCAAATTCAAGAAACGCAAGGCTTCTCTTTGTAAATTTTTCAATAACAATCTGGCAGCAACATAACTATAATTGGGTTCTTGTTCAATTAAGGTTCGGGCAGACATAATTAATGCTTTTCGCACTTCGCGAATAGGGATGCCGTCAAATAAACTTCTGATGGTGTCTTTAATAATAGGTGCTGCGGAAACTTCTACTAAATTAATACAGGCATCTTCTACATAAGCCTCTAATTCATCAACATCTAAGTTAGCTTTTTGTCCATTATCTAAAATGATGCTGAGGGAAGATTCTGCTGTACCGAGCTTACTCAGTTTCATTTCACGCAGTTTTCGATGTTCTTCTCGATAGAGTACATAGGAACGAGCCACTTGATGATGCTCGTTGCGCATTAATGCTAATTCTACTTGGTCTTGAATATCTTCAATAGAAAGAGTGCCGCCTGTAATCGGTAAACGGCGCAGAAAGGCCTGCATGATTTCATCGGTTAATTTTTCAACGATTTCAGTTAGACGTCTTGAATTCTGATTGACAGTCCCTTCTACATCCCAAAAAGCTTTGGTAATCGCAGAAGCAATTTTTGAGCTATCAAAAGATGCCAAAGCCCCATTCCTACGGATAACCATTAAACTACCTGGGATGGGCATATGGCTGGCTGCTTGAAACTTGACCTCGGACGTAGTGGCAGCATCAGAAGCGAGATTCTTTCTTGAATTGAATGAGTTTACGTTTGTATCCATATCGAATCTCCACACAGTTAATATATTTTCCAATTTCGGCTTACTAACCCAATATCTTGTGGACTACACACAAGAAAAAGCACAACATGTATGTATTGTGGAACATGGGGAGATAAACGTCAAGGGTATAAAAGGGGGGTGCGAACTGCGCAAGCCTTCCCGTTCAAAGTTCTGTAAGAAGGGGTTTCCTTCCTACATTTCCAATTAGACTATAAACAACCGGTACCACATATAAAGAAAAAATGGTTCCGCAAATCATGCCCCCAATAATGACCCAACCAATATGGATTCTGGCATTGGCAAACGCGCCAATGCTAAACACTAAGGGAACGGCACCAAAAACCATTGCTAAAGTTGTCATGAGGACAGGACGTAAACGTTTAGTGGCTGCCTCTTGTACGGCTTCTATAATGGGGATATTTTTAGCCCGCAAACGATTTGCAAAATCCACGATGAGGATCCCATGCTTGGTAATAAGCCCTACCAAGGTAACAAGTCCTATCGAAGTATAAATATTATTCGTTCCACCAAAGGCATTCACTGCCCACATGGCACCCGTTATCGATAAAGGAACCGTTAATAGTACCACAAAGGGGCTAATAAAACTTTCAAATAATGCGCTTAAAACCAGATAAATAAATATCAAAGACAGAGCATAGGTTAACCACATGGCATGTTTGGATTCTTGGTATTTTTCCGCTTTACCCGCAAAATGATAGCTGGCACCCACAGGTAGATGTTTTTTTATGATCGGTTCTAAAGCTTTAATGGATTGTTCAAGTGATACTCTGGGTTCTGTCACAATGGAAATAGCGGCTCCTCGAATACGTTCATAATGTTTTAATTTCTGAGGTTCATTGACTTCTTTAATATTTACTAAACTTCCCAAAGGAATCCATTGACCTTCAGCTCCAGCAACAAAAAATTGATTCAAACTACTCTGATCAGAACGAAATGGCAGGCTGGCCTGCACGATAACATCGTAATCAAAGCCTTGAAAGTTAAAAACATTAGCTTTGGTTCCCGATAAAAATGTGTATAAAGTATCTTCAATGACTTCAGGATGCACACCTACCTCCTGAGCAAAAGATCGATCGACATCAACCTTTATTCTAGAAGTATCCCAGGTTTCCTCGCTAGACAAACGTTGAAATTCTGGTTTCTTTTCAGCTTCCTCCATAATGGCTTTCACTAGTTTTATTATTTGATCATAAGAAGCAGCATATTGCAAAACCACCTTTAAGGAATCGTCCCCATCTAGCCCACTACCCTCCCCTAACTGTATACCCACTCTAGGCCCGATGATTTTAGCTAATTTAGGCTGTAATTCAGCTGAAATTTGTTTAAAGTCTCTATCCCGTTCTGCTCTTGGTTTTAATTGTAGATTCCACCATACCCAACGCTGTTGCCAATCGCCCGTTGCAATACGCTTTTTTTCAGGGATGGTTTTTAATATTTTTTCGACTTCATCAAACCAACTATGACGTAAGGCATCCGGCACAGCATTTGAAAAATCAAAATAACCTTGAATATAATCCTCATCTTCTAAGGGCATTAATTCAGCAGGAAGACGCATAAAACCCCAAACACCTAATAAGGCAATGGCTAATGCAAAACCGCAAACCACACGAGGATGATTTAAAGCTTTTTGTAAGGATTGATGATAGAGATCCGTTAGCTTATCCCAGGCCCGAACTTTTTCTGCTTTTTTCAAAAATTTTCCGCATAATGCAGGCGTGAGCGTTAACGCTACAAAGCCGGAAATAATGACTGCACCGGCTAAGGTCCAGGCAAATTCTTTAAACATCACCATAGTGTCATCGGCCTGGAAAGCAACTGGCATATAAACAGCTGCTAAAGTGACTGTCATGACAATAACCGCAAAGGTAATTTCTTTCATGCCTTTACGGGCGGCCTGCAACGGAGACAATCCCTCTTCCATATGCCTATGAATATTTTCGACTACCACAATGGCATCATCCACCACCAACCCCACTGCCAAAACTAAGGCAAGCAAAGTAATAGGATTAATACTAAAACCGAATATCCACATTAAGGCAAAAGATCCAATTAAACAGAGTGGCACCGTAATCATGGGAAATAGAGCTGCCCGTACGGAAGCTAGCGAAACGGTTACAATAATACCCACTAAAAAGAGAGCTTCCCAGAGTGTATGTTTTACAGAAGTAATGGAAGCTTCAAAAGGCACAGAGGCATCAAAACTAACGAACATTTTCATGCTGCTGGGAATAGAATGATTTAATTCTTTAACAAAATTCCTAACACGCTCGGCTACCTGTAATGGGTTAGCCTGGGGTTTAGCATTCACCCCCAATACCACCATGGGATCGCCATCGACTCTTATTCTAAGGTGGGTAGATTTTTCTGTGATTTTGACCTCACCCACATCTCGAATTCTTATAGAGCCTTCTTTTGTGGTTTTAATAATGATATCCGCATATTCCTGTGGGGCAGCAACGGCAGCAGATAACACCACCGCTTTTTTCCCGATTTCTTTTTCAATTTCTCCTGCAGAAGCAAAGGGTTTTTCATGTTTTAATGCATGTACCACTTCATTAGCCGTTATTCTATGTTCCATTAAAAGTGCGGGATCCAGTTGAATGGTCACTTGATATAATTTATCACCCCAATATTCGACAGTTGAAACGCCTTCTATTAAACGTAATCGATCTTCAACTACCCGACGAATATAATCAGATAGTGCAGCGGTGCTGCGGCTATTATCTTCAAAGGCAATATTGATAATGGGCCGACTACCTTCAGAGCCCTCCTGAATTTCAGGACGTTTTACCTCGTCGGGCAAAGAACTCAATACGCCAAATATACGATCGCGCAGTTCACTCATGGCTATATTACGAGGGATATTCGATTTAAATTTAACATGGATATGGCTGTGGCCATCTGAACTTTCAGAGGAAAGTTTTTTTATACCATCTAAACCGGATAAAGCGTCTTCTAATATTTTAGTCACCCGTTGTTCCACAGCTAAACTATTGGCACCAGGATAATGCGTGCAAATCATGAAATCGTTGCGAACAGAATTTGGGGAATGCCTTAATTCCAAATGCTCAAACGCAACCAAACCTACAATGAGTAACAGTAAATTAACGGCTGTTGCCATAATGGGGCGATTAATAAAGGCTTGAAAAAAACCCATTTACCAATCTCCTGTCCAATCATGGGCAATGACGACAGTTCCTTCTTTCGTGGCATCGGTCCTTGTGAGCAAAACCTGATCATCATTCTGTATACCTGACAGTATATGAACACGACCCTTATCACGTGATCCGATTTTCACGGGGATACGCGTTAATTTATTTTCCTTGACAACCAATAGTTCATACCCCTCCAGCGATAAGTTCAAAGCGGATTCAGGGAGCACCAAGGCCTCATTTTCGATAGCTAAAATATGTCGACAATGTGCAAACATGCCTGGCCATAAATCTTGTTCGCTGTTACTAATATTGGCATGCACAAGAATGGTATGTGTTTTGCGTTCCACTTGAGGGGAAATAAAATTCACTTTTCCGTTAAATGCTCGGTTAGGAAAAGCTCGAACCGTGAATGAAATATTCTGTCCATTTTCTAAGTCTTCTGCATATTGCTCAGGAATGCGATAGTGTAAAGAAAGAGAATCGGTATCCAAAATATCAATTAATTCTGTACCCGAGGCAACATATTCCCCCGGTTTTACTTTCCAATCTGTTAAAAAACCATCAAAGGGTGCAAGCAGATTGGCCATCCCCACAATGTTTAATAAGGCTGTGCCTTTTTTTACTTTCGAACCCGATTCAACCAATATCTTATCGACCTTCCCTGTCATGGCGGCCGTGAGTTTGGCTTCTCGTAAGGGTAATAGAACTCCCACCGTTTCAATGACTTTGGGCATGGCAATCGTTTTCACTCGTACGGTTTGTATCGCAAGACCCGCTGGAGTTTCTGCTTTCTTGGGCCCCATGATCCATTGATATAGCCCATGAGAGAGTAAAGATAGTAATATGATACCGGTAAGAGCTAACACGAGCGTTTTATGTTTCAGGAAGTGTTTTTCTGCTCTCTGTTTTAATGCTTTGATTTTCATAGGAAAACGGAATCCTCTTTACAATATAAGATTGAGTGAGTAGTGTAGTGGGTAGACATATTGTGCCATAATTTGGGGTCTTTAAACAATGATCTGTAACCACCCTTGCAGATATTTTTTCTCAGTTTTATGACAAAAATAACTTGGGTTTGGGACTTGCATTTTAAGAGGATGTAAAGAATGTCATCTGACACAAAAACCATTGAACTGGCCAAAGCTTTAATCGAACGACCTTCTATCACGCCCAAAGACGAAGGCTGTCAAACATTGATTGCGAAGCGCTTAAAAAAACTGGGTTTTACCCTTTATTCTTTACCCTTTGAAAACGTCGAAAATCTTTTTGCTATCCGAGGTGAAGCAGCCCCTCTTTTTGCTTTTGCAGGTCACACCGACGTGGTTCCCACGGGGCCATTGAACAAGTGGAAAACGCCACCCTTTAGTCCCAGTATTGAAAATGGCTATCTCTTTGGTAGGGGGGCAGCCGATATGAAAGGAAGTATCGCTGCCATGGTGGTGAGTATTGAAAACTTTCTAGAAAAACACCCTAATCATCTGGGTTCACTTGCGTTAATACTCACGAGTGATGAAGAAGGTCCTGCTCATCATGGCACAAAAAAAGTGATGGAATATTTAATTAATCAAGAAATTTACATCGATTATTGTATTGTAGGTGAACCCAGCAGCCAGATAAAACTAGGGGATAACATCAAGATTGGGCGGCGAGGTTCCATGAGCGGATATCTAAAAGTCCATGGTTTGCAGGGTCATGTTGCTTATCCTCATAAAGCTAAAAACGCGATTCACTTGGCTATGAAACCTCTTTTAACATTACTTAGTAAAACCTGGGATGAAGGAAATCAATTTTTTCCACCCACCACATGTCAAATATCCAATATTAACGCAGGCACTGGCGTATGCAATGTTATCCCCGGACATTTAGATTGCCAATTTAATTTCCGATTTTCAAACGAACAAACCAGCGAAAAACTAAAAGCAGAAGTGCAGGCTATCTTCAACGAACATGAACTGGATTACAGCATTGACTGGGAAGTTTCTGGCCAACCTTTTCTAGCTCCCCAAGGACAATTATTATCTACAACTATAGAGACAATAGAAGAACTACAGCAAGTCAAACCAGCCTTAACCACCGATGGCGGAACATCAGACGCCCGTTTTATTGCCGCCGCAGGTGGGGAAGTCATTGAACTTGGTCCCCGTAACGCAACCATTCATCAAATAAATGAAAATGTTTCTGTAGCAGAGCTGAATCAATTAACAAATCTATATGAAAAAATATTAGAAAAATTAATGCTACCCGTTCTATAAGGATCCACTTTTCTTAAACAAATGCTCTCTATCCAAGTAAACAGGTTGAACTTGTTCAGCATACACCACTTTACCTCTTGCAAATTCCATTTTCGCAATCTGTAATAAGCCACGTGCATTCGGCAAGTCATGCACAGAAATCCAGTTACCTTTTGGTAAAAGCAATTGATTGGGATTAAGGATGCTTTCTTTGGTTATTGCTTGCATAATGCCAAACTGATCGATAGCGAAGCAGGCTCCGTATATTTCTTTTTGTCCTGCATCCAAATGAGCAAACACATGTTCATGATGCTCGCTTAGGTAAGCATGTTGCGCGATGGCGCGCAGTGTTGAAATCAAAACAACAGGTTTATTAGATGCAAAACTTAAAGCCTGAACGACAGCGGTTCCAATGCGAACCCCAGTGAAGCTTCCTGGACCCACCGTACATGCGAAGGCATTCAAATCAGAAAGTTTTATACCGCCTTCCTGAAGTAGACTATCTATCATGGGCAATAGCAAACGTGTATGTTCTCTGGGAGCGGATTCGCATCGATCTAAGATTCGATCACCCAAAGAAAGACTCACTGAGCAAATATCTGTGGTTGTTTCAATGGCTAATATAACTGGCGTGAGTAATTGCATGGACGACCTATCCACCTATCTTTATTTGTTAATATCAAAACATCATGATAATGAAAAAAAGGATAATGTAAATGGTGGCAGTAACTCTGTTAGTTACCCAAAAGAAAAAGCGCCGTACTCTTTGCAGAGTACGGCGCTCGAAGAGAGGCTTTTGCTAAATTAAGCAGCGGCCTTGATAGCGGGAGCAGCTTTACGCCGTCTGGATACACGACGTTTAGCGCCACCTGCTGCAGTCGCGCGTCGTGCTGGTCGTTTTTTAGCGCCCGTAGCTTTCGCTTTGCTTGCTTTCTTACGACTTGCACCGGTTTTTTTCCGTTTAGCAGAAGTCTTCTTAACAGAAGCCTTCTTAGCGGAAGCTTTCCTTGCTGTTCGCTTTTTGGCTGATGTAGCCTTTTTGGCTGTTGCCTTCTTGGCTACCGTTCCCTTTTTGGCTTTTGGCGCTGCGCTGCGTTTTTTCGCAACGGTTTTTTTGGCCGCAGCCTTCTTAGTGGAACGTTTTTTTGCTACTTTTGGCTCTGCCGCTTTCGCTGACTTTGCCTTCTTTGCTCGTTTCGCTTTTGCCATTACTAATCTCCTGGCTTTCTGTAAACAATCGGACAATACAAACATAGCACAAAAGTTCTTCAAGTACATCTCTTTGATGCAATTTTTTTAAAAATATTTATCGACAAGGGCTTTGAGGACTTCAATATGTTGTGCTGAATCATTTAAGGCGGGGATATATTGAAAGATTTTCCCACCATATTGAATGAATGTTTTTCGATATTGAATATTCAATTCTTCTAGAGTTTCCAGGCAATCTACAGAAAATGAGGGGCTTACGATCGCGATTGATTTTACCCCATCCAAAGCCCAGCGTTTTAGGATACCTACCGTTGATGGTTTAAGCCATCGATTCAATCCAAAGCGAGATTGGAAGCCTAATTCCCAAGTCTCTTCGGATAGATTTAAATGACTAGCCACGGTACTAACAAGGTTTCGACATTGTGTGGGGTAGGGATCCCCCGCTTGTTCATAGCTAACTGGGATACCATGAAAAGAAAATAATAATCTTTCCGGGTAACCATATTGCTGGCAATGTTCTACGATACTTTGTTTTAATGCCTCTATGTAACTTTCTTCCGTTGCATATTCATTAATAAAGACCATCGAAGGAATATAGCGATTTTTTTTAAAATAATCAGTGATTTTATCAAAAATGGCCCCAGTGGTTGTAGAAGAATATTGCGGGAATAAAGGAATGATAATTAAGCGATGGGTATGATTTTTTTCAATCAATTTTAAGCAATTGGGAATATTTGGGGTCCCATAGGTCATGGCATAATAAACGGGTATTTTCTCCTGCGTCCCTGTAGCATCTGCTGCTTTCAATTTTTTTTCCAACTGGGCTGCTAAACGCTCAGTCCAAACATGAAGCGGGGATCCTTCTTGGGTCCAAATGTTTTGATAAAGTTTTAAAACACGAGTCGTTCGAAATGGCAAAATGATAATATGAAGGATAAGCCACCAAAGCAAACGCGGTAGATTAATGACCCGTCTATCTAATAAAAAAGCTCTTAAGAACTTATATATCCCAAATACAGTCAGTGACTCTGGTGTACCTAAGTTTACTAAAAGAACAGCGCTGTTCTGTTGATGAGTAGGGGTTGTCATTTGTTTCTGCCACTCATTTCTTTATTCATCTTGGGCTTGACTATCTTCCGATGATTTTGCTCCCCTCTCTGCTATGGTTTTCTTAACTTCTGATAAATCTATCATTTGAGCCTGTTGAATAATATCCTCTAAAGCAGGTTCTGTGAGGGCACCTGATTCTGCATAAATAGCAATACCTTCACGAAAAATCATTAACATTGGGATAGATCGGACATTAAAGTCTTCTGCAAGTTCTGGTTCTTGTTCAACATTCACTTTGGCAAAGGTAATGTTTGGATGTTTTTCTGAAACTCTGCGATACACTGGGTCAAAAACCCGACAAGGACCACACCAATGCGCCCAAAAATCCACTAACACCATGGGTTGGCCTGTGACCATAGCGTCAAAATTTTCGCGTGACAATTCTATTACACTCATAAAGCCCTACCCTCCATTTTCTTTGAAAAGATTAGCCCCTATTCTTTTGGGATTATCTTTTGCAAGATGTCCATTATTTTTTTCTGAATATGGTCCAAATTCTCCTCTCCTGAAATTTCAAAATAGGGGTAAAACGATTGCCGTTCTTTGAACCAATGAATGAGAGGTTCCGTTTGTTGATGATACACTTGTAGTCTCTTACGAATGGTTTCCTCATAATCATCTTCACGATGAATGAGTGGCTCACCGGTCACATCATCTAAGTTGTCTATTTTGGGGGGATTAAACTTAATATGATAAGCTCTACCGGAGCTTAAATGGATCCGACGTCCGGACAAGCGCGATATTAATACTTCATCTGGCACCTTAAGCTCTATCACCACGTCTAGTTTCATATTTAAAGATTCCATGGCAATGGTTTGAGGGACTGTTCTTGGGAAGCCATCAAATAAATAACCAGGTTTGCAATCCGAAGCCTGAAGTCGTTCTTTTACTAAATCGATAATCAGATCATCCCCAGCAAGCCCCCCTTCCTCCATTATTTTTTTAAAGGTCTGACCTATTGGTGTGTTAGCACTGACTGCTGCGCGAAGCATATCACCCGTGGATATTTTAGGGATACCAAAGTGATGACAAATGAACTCTGCTTGAGTCCCTTTACCAGCTCCGGGTGGACCTAACAAAACTATTCGCATAATTTGCTCCTACCTATGGCTTTAGCTTCCGACTGGCGCAGTATAACAAGTGAATGGCTTCTTGACTATACTCAAATCCTCTTCAAAGACTTCAAAGATAAGACAAGCCATGCCGATATCTATAGAATGATGCCAGTAATAAATTGAATCATTGGGGTATCGGGGAGTAAATATATGACAAAATCTTCTAATTCTAGACCTATTAACCCTAGTGTGAACGATTCCTTGCTTTCACGTGAATCCTGGAAAATCTTTCAAGTCATGGCCGAATTTGTTGAGGGCTATGAACGTTTGATTCACATTAAGCCTTCTGTGAGTATTTTCGGGTCCTCGCGCATGACACCCGGCATTCGCTATTACACAATGGCAGAAGAAATTGGGGAATTACTATCTAACGCTGGATATTCGGTGGTGACGGGTGGCGGGCCTGGTATTATGGAGGCAGCAAACAAAGGTGCGTATAAAGGAAAATCACTTAGCGTGGGCCTAAATATTGAATTACCAGTCTATGAATCTGCGAATGAATACCAAGATATTTCCTTACGTTTCCGTCATTTCTTTACTCGTAAAGTAATGTTTGTAAAATATGCCGCAGCTTATGTTGTTTTGCCAGGTGGTTTTGGCACTTTAGATGAATTTGCTGAAATTCTTGCCCTAATACAAACCGGTAAAACCAGAAGAATCCCAGTTATTTTGGTTAAGGAACCCTTCTGGCGTGGTTTATTACGTTGGTTTCATGAAACGTTAGTTCCAGAAAATATGATCGATGAAAAACATTTGAAGTTTATTGAAATAGTGAACGAGCCCGAAGAAGTGGTTGAGGCCATACAAACGTATTATCAACATCATAAGATAGATCCCAGCATGCCTACTCCTAGTATGATTTCAGGGTTATAAGGATTTATGAGATGCTCAACCTCGTTGCACCGAAATAACATTGGGCAATTGCTGAAGTCGTTTAAATAATTTTTCTAACAATTCTTTCCCGGAAATTTCTAGGGAAAGCATAATAGTCACCCTATTTTGATCTTTATTAGAATAACTACGAATGGCATTCACATTCACTTTTTCATTGGCTAATACCGCCGTAATATCCCTTATTAATCCTTGCCGATCATACGCGGTAATCACTACATCTATGGAATACAGATTATGTATGGTTTCGCCCCACTCTACCTGGATCAATCGTGATAGTTGTCGTCCTTTAGCTTGCAAAATATTGGCACAGGTTTTCTTATGTATCGAAATCCCTTTACCAATGGTAATATAACCAATAATATCATCCCCTGGGACAGGTTTACAGCATCGCGCAATTTGACAGAATAAATTTCCAACACCGGCCACAATAATATCCGCCGCTCTGTATCTGGCTTTGGTTTCTGCATGGGTTAATGTTTGTGATTCTGCTTGGGCCTGTGCTTTTATGAGTGCATGAACATCTGCATTTGTTAATGAACTACTCAGATTTTGAGCCGCTTTTATTGCATGCATTTTTCGTTCTGCATCAAGCGATGTTAGGCTAACAGGGTGATCTTTTTCTTTGTGGTGTTCCCTATCTTTTTGGGATAATTCCTTATCATACTGCCTAAACCAATGTAATACTTTGCTCCGCGCTCGAACGGTTGCCAAATAACCATAATGCGGATTTAACCAATCCCGACTCGGGCTTGCTGTCTTACTGGTAATGATTTCAACTCTGTCACCACTTCTTAATATATGGGTAAGAGGAACCATCTTCCCGTTGACTTTCGCCCCTCTACATCGATTTCCAATCTCACTATGCACATGATAAGCAAAATCTAATACCGTTGCCCCGGAACGGAGATCCATCACCTTACCTTTTGGCGTTAATACATAGACACGATCTTGGAATACTTCTGCGCGGAAGGCATCATTGATGGCACTGTCGTTAACCCAATCCTCTTGCCATTGTAAAACTTGGCGCAATTGCGCTAATTTTGTTTCATAATGTTCGTCTTCGGCAACGCCTTCCTTATATCGCCAATGTGCCGCGACTCCCAACTCCGATTGTTTGTGCATATCTTTTGTTCGAATTTGCACTTCAATAATTTTACCGAAAGGTCCAATAACAGCTGTATGCAAGGATCGATAACCATTGGTTTTGGGATTAGCGATATAATCATCAAATTCTTTAGGGATATGTCTCCAAATGCTATGAACAACACCTAAGGCTGCATAACATTCCGTGATGGTAGAGAGTAAAATTCGAACCGCATTAACATCATAAATTTCGTGATAGCCAACGCCTTTGCGTTGCATTTTCTTCCAAATGCTATAAATATGCTTTGCCCGACCTGTAATTTCTGCTTGAATGTGTTGGAGCTCTAGAGCCGTTTTGATTTCTGTGACTGCTTTTAAAACAAAGTCTTCACGATCAACCCGTTTTTCATCCAGAAATTTGGCAATTTCTTTATAGGCGACGGGTTCTAAGAAACGAAACGCTAAATCTTCTAATTCCCATTTTAACTGACCAATGCCGAGTCGATTCGCTAAAGGCGCATAAATCTCGCGCGCATCAATCGCATAACGTTGACGAATGTCATCATTGGTATGAATGGCTGCATGCATTTCTGTGGTATAGGTTGCAAGACTTAATAAAACCACTCGCATATCTTCAACAACTGCCAATAATAAGCGACGTAAATTTTCTGTTTGTTGCACTTTCCGATCAGTATGGAAAGATTGCATTTTGTTAGCACCCAAAATAAGTTGGCTAACCCCTTGATTTAAACTTTTAATGATTTCCGCTTCAGACAGCTTTGCATAGCGAAAGCAATCATAAACAATGGCTGCTGCTATGGTCTCGGAATCGAGTCCCAAATGATAAAGAATATCTGCCGTAGCCAAACCCTGATGGTAACAAGATACCTGTAACGGCGTTTGAATATTGGAACCCTGCTCTTTAGCAAGTTCACAGGCTTTTGAAATCAATTCCAGATCTTCACCTGAAAAAGTTTCTTCTATTTCTTTTAGCCAAACCGATAAATCAAAACTGCCGTTCACTTGAAAAGGATGGTTCGTTCGGTATTTTACCATTTGCGTTCTTGTGCCCCCGCTTGAACTCCTCCTTGAATATTTGCTTGAGCTCCCTCGTCCCAAAGTTTTAAAAATTCCAGTAAATGGGACTTTTCGCTCGCTCTTAAATGTTCTTTTAAGCGTTCTTCCTCAAAAGTTAAAGATTCTGCATTTAATTGACCACGAAGCAACTGATATCTTAAATAAACTAAATAGGTATTTAATACATCGGTTTCACAATAATCCCGAATACTCTTTATATTATTGTTTTCATATTGTTCTAATACCTCACTTCCCTTCATGCCCATTTTCCCCGGAAAACCTAACATTTTAGCAATTTCATCTAGGGGGGCATTTGCTCGGTTCTGGTAACCGGCTAATACATCCATTAAATCCGTGTGACGTTGATGAAAACGGCTTAAATAGTTATTCCATTTAAATTGGGGATCTTGCTCGCCTGAATCCCAGTAACGCGGGCAAGCAATTGAGTGTAGTAACGCTCGATAATGTAGAACCGGTAAATCAAAGCCCCCCCCATTCCAAGAAACCAACCAAGGTGTGTAGCGTTCCAGCCCCTGAAAAAATCGCAATACTAATTCTTTTTCCTGACTCGCTTCATCCCCCAAAGACCAAACTTTCACCCAGTCTTCGGTTCTGGCAACAATAGAAATAGCCACAATTTTTTGCAGATAATGAGGCAAAAAATCTGAGGTTCCTTGAGTTTGTTTCAAGCGCCGTTCAATCAATGCCTCTTTCACTTCTTTATCCGAAGTTTCTGCAGATAAATCTAATAACCTTCGGCCCTGCTGTACATCCGGTACCGTTTCGATATCAAACACCATGATCATTGTCATTCATACAACTCCAAGAGATTCCAAAGAAAAATTCTCTCAAGTCCCCTTAAGAATTCCCATCAAAATCTCCATTTAAATTTAGGTCATAGTGAACACTACGGCCACTGCCCATTTGTTTAAACGCCTGCATCATGAGTAAATCTTGTAAATCACGAGTGGCCGTTGCCTTCGAAGTATCTGCTATTTTCATATATTTTCGAGCACTCATGCCCCCTTCAAATCCTTTTATTCCGGCCTTCATCATTCGTTTTATAACTTTCATTTGACGCTCGTTGCATTTATCAGCCATTCTATCAAAAAATCTGGCTTTTTTTAGAATAAAATTGATATTGGCCTCTGCATCTAATTGAGCTTTTAAAATAACTTCTAAGAAATAGTGTATCCAGGCTGTTATTTTGAGGGTGCTGGATGCTTCTTTTAAAGCATCATAATACTTCTTTTTATCTGATTCAATGGCCCCTGATAAACTTAAAATAAGAGGGTAACCAAAACCTTGCGATAAAGCTTTTTCTGCAATTGCTCGTCCTATTCTACCATTACCATCTTCAAAGGGATGAATACATTCAAAATATAAATGTGCGATGGCGGCACGAATAGGAGGAAATTGCATGGCCTTTGATTTCTCCAAGGCAGTATTATTAAACCAGTCAATAAATGCTGCCATTTCTTTAGGGACTCTCTCAGATGGAGGCGCCTCGAAGTGAACCCGCCATTTACCATGGCGACCAGATACTACTTGCATAGGTTCTTTATGTTCGCGCCAACGCCCAACCATCAAATTAGGATTCAATGAGCTTGATAATAACATTAGATGCCAGTCAAAGAGTTTTTGTTCTGTTAAGGGTTCTTTAAAGCTATTTCGGACATCAAGCATCAATTCGGCAATTCCATTTGCTCTTTTATCCTTTATTTTTTCAATCTTTTGATTTAAACCCAAATGTTTTTTTATGGATGAACGGATATCTAAGCGGCTAATAAACTCACCTTCAATTTCAGATGTTTTAATAGCCTCTTCAACCATGAGGTTAATGAGGTGTTCTGTTTGCAAATCGGAAGGCAAACCAGCATGCTTGCCACTGAGCGACCCCATTTTTTCAGCGATTTTAAAATTAAGATCCTGTAAAGGTTCTATAGAATATTGAAAATGAGGCCAATTTTCTTGTTGCCAACTGTAGATTCATGAGCCAATTATAAATGCTAATCGGCTCAAAATCAAGTTAAATTTGAGCCGATTAAAGACCCTAATCGGCTCAAAAATGTCTAAATGTCCGTGAAAGTTAAATGGACATTTGAAAATAAGAGTGCAATATCACATATAAACCCGATGTGATTCATATAATTATGAATTTATTCGGAATTAATTTGTTTAGTTGACAAAAGCTAAAATAAAATCGGTATAGCTAATGAAATTGCAGAGTATACTTTACCACTGCATTCTGTTACGGAATATCATTTTCTGGACCTTTGGCAAGATAGAGCAACTAAAAAGAGCGCTGGCCCCAGCAAAAAGTGATACTTAAAGTAAGTTATTCGGCTGTCATTGTTGGAGTTATACAGATATTGACAGGCTAAAATTCATTTCCTAATATTTTAACCTGAAGCTAGCAACAACCTTGCTAGCTTAGCAAATTTTGCCCCAGTAACCTCTACTGTGGCATCTTTTTCTAATCATTTTTTTCTAATTAAATATTATCTGTATCCTAGCTTTCTAGTTTTATTTATGTTAATGTGATGCCTAAACACCCCATTCAAAATACCGATCCAATCAGGATTATGTGAATAGATTTGTTCTCTATTTTCAATATTCACAGCAAAAAGAAAATGCTTCAGAACGAGTCACTTCTATTGCCCCTTTTATTCGCAGCAGAGATTTTGTTAGACCTATGTTATTAACCTTTTCCTTAACTAAAAAAGAAGATACTTCTTTAAAGGGCTATGCAGATGCCTATTTGAAGGCGAAGGGTTTTAAGACATAAAAAAATTAAGTTTTATGTTTTTTCTAAAATTACAAAAGCCATTGCGTATTCACGTTCGTCACTTAAACTAATATGTGTCATTGCTCCTAGTTTATCAAATACTTGTTCCGTGTGCCCTATAAATTCTAGATAAGGCCTTCCCAAATCATCGTTCAACACGCCAATTTCGGTTAATAATATGCCTTCCGGTCTAAAACCAGTACCCAATGCCTTGGCTACGGCTTCTTTAGCAGCGAAACGCTTTGCAAGAAAATGAATGGGATCTTTGCTATTGTTTAGATTTTGTAATTCCTTTTCGGTTAAAATACGACGAGCAAAATTCATCCCAAAACGATTCCAAATGGTTTCGATGCGTGCGATAGAGACTAAATCAGTTCCAATACCCAGAATACTCATTTATAATTCCATATACAAAGACTAAGTAAAACTTGCTTCTTGCTCATAATAATCGCCGACTCTCTAAAGGCCTACTCCCCAAGTGACTACTCAATGCCAAACGCATAAGACGTCTAGCGTCCTGTAATACCATTTCATCTGTCAGTGATTCTGTAGCAATGGCCAATAAACTGCTTCCTTTAAATATCACTTTCGATTGTGTTTTAAAAGGAACAAGCGTTGGCCCCCGATCCGGATCAAACAAATAATAATGGTCCGGATTGAGTGGCTTTCCAGAATCCACTTCATTTGTTAAATGTAATTCATATCCCAATTCTTTCAATAACGATTTTTCAAAAAGCCGCAAGGGCCATTGCTCCGCCTTTTCATCGCTGCAATCTCTAAGCCGAAGCAAAGTATTTGCATAGGATTTAAATAATTCATGATGCGCATCAGCATGATGCAATAAACGCATTAATAATTCATTGATATAAAAAGCAAAAACTAAACGACGACCCGAAAGTAAAATGGGCGCACCTACTGCATCATATTCTTTTAAGGTTAATAATTCCCCCTTGCCAACACAACTAATCAACAAAGGAACAAAAGGTTGTAATAAACCTCGCCCTCTTGATTTTGGACGTTTGGCCCCTTTAGCAATTGCGGATACTCGCCCAAATTCTTCTGTAAAAAAATCTAATAACAAACTGGTTTCTTGATAGGGTCTGCTATGTAAAATATAGGCTGGCTGTGAATCAAAGCGGAGCATCATGGTATATCGATATAACCCAAACTGGCTAAAGCGCGTTCATCGTCCGACCATCCTCCTCGCACTTTAACCCAAAGTCTTAAATGAACTTTTTTTCCTAATATAGGTTCAATATCTTTTCTAGAACGAATCCCAACTTCTTTTAATCGCTCCCCACCCTTCCCTATCACAATCGGTTTTTGTCCTTCTCGCTCTACCCAAATGATGGCAGCAATATGCTGAATATTGCCTTCTTCTTTGAAAGATTCTATTTCAACGGTAGAACTGTAAGGTAACTCATCCCCTAAAGCACGAATTAATTTTTCTCGAATGATTTCACTCACTCTAAAACGAATACTGCGATCGGTTAGTGCATCTTCTGGAAAATACAAAGGACCTTCCGGTAAAAGATTGGCAATGATAGACTGCAATTTCTCTACCTGAGTCCCTTTTTTGGCAGAAATTGGAATGATCTCCAAAAATGCTTGCTTTTCTGATAAAGATTTAATATGAGAAAGTAAATGTTCCTTTTCTGATAATGTATCTGTTTTATTAATAACCAAAATAACGGGCTTAGAAATGTTTTTTAAAAGACCAGCAACCCATTCATCTTCTTCCGTCCATTTCAAAGCATCCACTACAAAAAGAATAATATCTACATCATTTAATGCATTTCTGGCAGCTTTGTTCATATGACGATTTAAAGCAGTATGCTCTGCCACATGTATTCCTGGGGTATCCACATAAATGGCCTGCATATTACCTAGGGTTTTAATCCCCAAAATTCGATGCCGTGTCGTTTGAGGTTTTCGAGAGGTAATACTTAGCTTTTCCCCTAAAATTTGATTTAATAAGGTAGATTTGCCTACATTGGGCCTACCTATAATGGCAACATAACCACTATGGCTATTATGATTATTATGGCTATGATGAGTCTTATTTTTTTCCATCTTGTAATGCCTCTAGCGCAGCATCCGCTGCGGCTTGTTCAGCTTTACGCCGAGTGTTTGCCAATCCTATAAAGGGTGTACCCAAAACAGCAACACTGCATTCAATCCTAAAAATGGGTTCATGAGGATCCCCTTCCATACTTAATATTTTATACACTGGCAAAGGTAATCGCCGTGCTTGTAAATATTCCTGTAAGCGTGTTTTTGCATCTTTTTGGGGGGTTTTTAAACGAAGCGATTCCAGACGTTCCACAAACCAAGACAAAATACACTTTTTACAGGCTTCCAAACCGCCGTCTAAATAAATAGCACCCACACAAGCTTCTAAGGCATCCGCCAAAATGGAATCTCTGGCATGCCCCCCACTCTTTTTTTCACCCACGCCTAAATTCAAATATTCACCTAATTGTAGATCTCTCGCAATTTCTGCTAATGTTTCACCCCGCACCAAAAGAGCTCGCATGCGGGTTAAATCCCCCTCTCGGGCTTTTGGAAAGCGTTGATAAAGTTCAGCTGCGATTGTAAAACTTAATAAAGAATCCCCTAGAAATTCCAAGCGTTCATTATGCGCTGCACCCCTAGAACGATGTGTTAAGGCAGAATAAAGCAATTCAGGATTCGAAAACGAATGTCCTAATTTGCGGACCAGCGGTAAAAACTTATCGTCCATCCTACATTTGCTTATCACTTTGCTGTTTATCTCTTTACTGTTTAACACTCGATTGTTTATCGTTTTGCAAGTTATTACCCGTTTTGCCTGTGTCTTCTTTCACTTTATCTTCTGAGGACTTGGTTTCATTACTGTTCTTGGCTTTTACATCCTGTATTTCATGGGTGCTCGTATTGGTCTTTGTTTCACTCGCTTTACCACTATTCGTTTTAACAGCAGAAACTGCTTCCTTAGCTTTACCCGTAACTTTATCGTCAGTTTCATCAACAGTCTTTGTTATAACATTTTCATTATCTTCATTGTTTGTGTCTTTCAAAGCTAAACCGCTTCCAATTCTATTCCAACGAATACTATGAAGAAGACGATCCCAACCTGTTTTGGAAGTATCAAAACTTAACCAGATAATAATGGCCCGTCCTAAAATGTCTTCATCCTTTACAAAACCCCAAAATCGACTGTCATCGCTGTTATCGCGATTATCACCCATCACAAAATAGCTGTGCTCTGGCACCACTGTATCGTTAAATCGATAATGAGAAGGTGATTGACCCATTTCAGTCTGAACATAGATATCGTGACGAATATTTCCTAAAGTTTCGATATATTCTTTGACTGGCCAGCCCATATTTTGGCCTGGCTCTTTATCGATCGTTTCTTTCACAAATTCCTGTTTGACTGGCTCGCCATTGATATAAATTACATTATCTTTATATTCTACACGATCACCCGGTAGCCCAACCACACGTTTGATCATATCGATGGACTCACCGCGTTTTGTATGTTTAAAAACCACGACATCACCGCGCTTTGGATTACCGATATCTACAATTTTGGTTCCTGAGATGGGTAGCCTTAAGCCATAGTCATATTTGTTGACCAAAATAAAATCGCCTTCCAATAACGTAGGATGCATAGAACCTGAAGGAATTCTAAATGGTTCGGCCAAAAAAGTGCGTAAGATCAGCACTAGTAATAAAATAGGAAAAAAGGCTCGGCTATATTCAACGATGATAGGTTCATTATCCTGCTGTTTTGCCCCCGATTTTTTTTGAAATACATTCATCATCCGTTTTGGACGCCAAAAAAGACGATCCAATAACCAAATAAGTCCCGTGATAACTGTTACTGCTAATAAAATTTCTATAAATCTCATTTTTTGTCCTTATCCACTTTTAAGACCGCTAAAAAGGCTTCTTGTGGAATTTCCACCTTGCCCACCTGTTTCATTCGTTTTTTACCAGCTTTCTGTTTTTCCAATAATTTTCTTTTGCGCGAAACATCTCCGCCATAACATTTTGCCGTTACATTTTTCCTTAATGCTTTGACCGTATTCGAGCAATAATATGGGCACCAATGGCCGCTTGAATGGCAATATCAAACATTTGCCGTGGAATTAATTCTTTCAAACTTTCCGTTAATTCTCGACCGCGTTGATAGGCCTTATCGCGATGCACAATTAACGCTAAAGCATCGACTTTCTCACCATTAATTAAAATATCCAATTTGACCAAATCAGCTGCCTGAAAACGAACAAAATGATAATCCAAAGAAGCATAACCGCGACTGACTGATTTTAATCGATCAAAAAAATCAAATACCACTTCGTTCATCGGTAATTCATAGGTAAGGAAACCTGGTTTCCTAAAAACAGTAATTTTTTTTGTACGCCTCGTTTTTCCGTGCATAAGGTAATAACATTACCTAAATATGTTTGCGGTACTAATATATTGGCCTCTACTATGGGTTCTCGCATTTCATCAATCAGAGAAGGATCCGGCAATTTTGCAGGATTATCTACCATAACAACCTCTCCCTTTCGCAGTCACTATTTCATAAATAACGGTTGGAGCTGTGGTAATTAGATTCAATTCATATTCCCGCTCTAAACGTTCCTGCACAATTTCCATATGCAACAAACCTAAAAATCCACAACGAAAACCAAACCCCAATGCTTCAGAATTTTCAGGTTCATAAAATAACGAAGAATCATTTAAACGTAGTTTAGCTAAAGCTTCGCGAAAGGCTTCATAGTCATCAGATTCAACGGGAAATAAGCCCGCATAAACTTTGGGGTGTACCGTTTTAAATCCAGGTCAGCGGTTTAGAAGCTGGTCCCTATTCGCCAAGGTAATGGTATCACCAACGGGTGCGCCATCAATCTCTTTAATACCCGCAACAACAAATCCCACTTCACCTGCTATAAGAGCTTCTTTTTTTTGTCGCTTAGGCGTAAAAATACCCACTTCATCAACTTCATATACTTTACCCGTAGACATCATTTGCATTTTATCGCCGACTTTTATTACCCCATTTTTCACACGCACTAACGAAACCACACCTAAATAACTATCAAACCAAGAATCTATAATCAACGCTTGTAATGGCGCATCAGGATCGCCAACCGGCGCCGGAATTTCTTTTACTAAGGTTTCTAAGTAACTCAGCAACACCCAAACCGCTTTTAGCACTGATCTGTAAAGCATTCTGCGCTTCTAGGCCAATAATTTCTTCTATTTCTTTAATGACACGTTCAGGTTCGGCTTGCGGTAAATCAATTTTATTTAAGACTGGCAACACTTCCAAGCCTTGTTCAATAGCCGTATAACAATTGGCAACGGTTTGCGCCTCTACCCCTTGGGCAGCATCTACGACCAATAATGCCCCTTCACAAGCGGCTAAAGAACGAGAGACCTCGTAGGCAAAATCCACATGTCCCGGGGTATCGATAAAATTTAAGTGGTATGTCATGGCCATCTGATGCTTTATATTTGAGTGAAACGCACTGCGCCTTGATGGTAATGCCCCGTTCGCGTTCCAAATCCATCGAATCCAGCACTTGGTTAGACATCTCACGTTCAGTGAGCCCGCCGCAAATTTGAATAAAACGATCGGCTAGGGTGGATTTGCCATGATCAATATGGGCAATAATCGAAAAATTTCTAATATACTTCATCATAAAATCAATATAAAATTCAATCTATTAACAAAAAATAAAGCCCATAGGTCTTATCCTCGATTAGAGGCAAGGATTAAGGCCCTAGTCTAGCGTATTTTAAAGGTGATTGCATTAACAGTTGTACTCCAGATCTCTTTGCTGTATAGTTAGCTGCATATGATATAAGTATGAAACCACATTTACACCAACGAGACGCGGTACCTATGGCAACCCCATCAAGCAATATGAGTGAGCAAGTTAATAAAACCATCGCTGATGCTTCAGTACCTGCGGCGACAACGGCTGGCTCTAATGCAGGTGCAACTGCAACAGCTACAAAAACATCTTCAGAGACGATTACCCAAGCGGCCAAGCCTGAAATTGGACTTCTTCCTGATCTTAAAACGATTACGCTCACATTTGTTCCTGATTGGAATTGGGTTGACATGCTTCCTCCTCAAGCAACTTACAACCCAAACAATCAAAAACCTGAAGATTACTTAAAATATGGTAGACCTGTAGAGATGATAGTGATATTCGGTCCGGCATACACTTTGCCACAGCATGCAGATTGGAGTATTAGCATAAAAGCTTTTGTTCTACCTAATTCTAAAACCCCCACAAATAAAGCATCGCATGAACATTCCATTAATCTTAATGCGGAGCGTGCATTGATACGTTCCGCAAATGGATTTAATCCACGATTTGAAGATGCGCTTTTGCAAAAATCCTGGAGGGTAAGTAAAAATGATGATAAGAAAACTATATCCGTTACCGTTCGCCCTTATTCAGAAGAGGAAGATCCCAATGCATTATGCTATGCCCAGGATCAAAGTCCCAGTGAAAGTAATAGATATCAAACAAAAGAAGGATATTTTAGATTTATTCAAGACCACCATTATTATATGAATTTTACATTTGATAAAGGTTCTAACATTGCCAAGCTAGTTGGTTTACACTCGTGGCGACAGATGATTTACATACGATCACGAGGTTTCTGCTGCTGCTCTACTACAAATAGTAGATTATTTACCAACTTTGTTACAAATTGGGCACCAGGGGTGGAGCTACCGGGAGATGAATATGATGAGACAGATGAAAAAACATTAAATGAAATTGTATTATCCATCTCAACCATGGTAGAAATATTACAAAATGGTATGCTAAATTCTGAAGACAGTTATGAACCTAAGGTCTTTGGGATCGTTACAGCTTATCTATATTCGGAATCTATATTGTGTGGAATACAACGAAGATCAATGAGGATAATGAATGATCAACAAACCTTAGAAGAAATATCATCGTCTATCCCAAGTTTAGAAGAAACATTAAATAATTTCTTATTAGGCCCTGCTAATTCTACATCCGAAGCTTTCAAAATTATTACTTCCTACCTATACCCTCAACGTTTAATGAACATGATAAAAAATAATTCAAAAATTGAAAATGATTTTCATAAACTAATAAGGAATTCAACAAAGGAAAGGGATGATGAGGCATCTTCAAATATGTCTTTACAGCAAAAAAATCCAAACAAACGTTCCATGTTGCAACTTTTTGATCTTTCAATTGGAATAAAAAATCCAAAACAGCCCACAGCGGCTTTTGTTGCTGCCGCTACTGCTGGACATGTTGAAACTGCTACCACGACTGCAGTTGTCAAAACCAGGAGTTCATTTTAATTAGCGGGAAATATAGTATTGGAACTCGTTGCTAAGCATAGAAAGAAGAATCTTTCCCGACTATCGGTCGGGAGATCTTAAGAATTTAGAAAGTTGACTTTATAGCTACGCCGGTATTAGTATCTGGTGTTCAGCATTAAAGTATCGTGTTACATTTAATGTATAAATATGTATAAATCTTATCTAATAAGGGGGAATAATAAATGTCCATGTCATCTAATAGTATTAGTAATGCAGTCTCAGTTAACAGAACGACTCCAACTGCGCCAGCCGGCCGTTTAGCCCAACTTGCAAGACTGCAAACAGCAACCGCTACCGCTACTGTTTCAATGCCTACCCCTATTAATCCACCAGTGGCACGTATTAGTCCTTCACAGGTACACGGCCCCCTCCCCATTCCTGTGACTATAACAATAACTTTTATTCCTGATTGGAATTGGATGAATAAGTTTTCACCCGAGAATAAGCCAGAAAAACTAGAGGGTGGAGACTACCTAAAATATGGCGAACCCTTAAATATGGTAGTAATATTGTGCCCTCGCAATACTAATACCCCGACCAAAGATGCGACGTGGCGTATTAGCCTAAAGGTTCTAGTGCTGCCACAATCAACAACATTTAATGCAGGTATGGGATTCGGTGAGATATCAATTGAATATAAAGAACGTGTCATGTTAAATTATGTTAATCCGCCAATAGATAAGGTTAATCCGCCATTAAATGTTTTTAATCCAACATTTATGGATGCAATAAACGAAAAGGAATGGTCCCTGAACCCTGAGTTTATTACGAGCAATATTACTATACGTAATTATTCGGAAAATGGCAATCCGAATGCTTTAGGTTTTGTTCCAAAACAAGCTCCAAATGAAAACAATAGTAATCGAACATTAGAAGGTTATTTTAGATTAATTCAAGGCCATCGTTATTACATGAATTTTACATTTAATGTCGGTTCCTGTGTTGCTCAAAAGGCAAATATAGAAGGCTGGAGGTTTCGTTATTATTTAGAACCTATAGCAAAAAACTCTATTCCACATCCCTTTTTTAACTTTATAACAAACTGGGCACAGGGCATAGAATTGGCCCCTAATGAAGATGATAAATATAATGACCATCTAATACCTCTATCTAAAGAGCGATTGCAAAGAGTTGCATTGTGGATCTCAACCGTGGCAAACGAATTACAAAATTTTATGCTCAATAATCAAAATTATGACCCTCAAGTTCTTTCAATTGTTACCTCTTATTTATATTATGATATGTTATTAGCCAAGATGAAAAAGGATGTAAAAGTAGCACAGGATTATTTTGAACAATTATCCAATGTTTCTCATAAAGGGCAAGAGCCCGTATTATCGGAGAGCTCAGTAGAACAAAACAACTCTAAACAACGTACCCTATTACAACTTTTTGATTTTTCTATTGGGAATGCAAATTCGAAACTCTCGGAAACAGCAACCGCAACGGCGGCTGCAGGAACTGCGAGTACTCATGATGCAGGTATGACAGGAACAGCGACTGCAGCTGCGGGAACTGCCACTGTTCTTTCCGGAACAGCTACTGCAACCGCTGCAAGCACTACCAAAGCTACAATCGCGAAAAAATAGCGTTAAGACAAAGCTGCAGAGTCTTAGGTTACTCTTGGTAAGTGTTCAGGCCATATGGTTAAATTTATGAAAAAGTCTAGATTTTCCTCAATTTGACTCCCCGCCATCCCTGGCGCGAGTCAAATTGACAAAATATGGGCGTTCTAAGATAGTGAGCGTAAGCGATTATTCTTGTAATAAGGGCTGAACATTTTTGTCTATAGCCGCGCGAGCCCGAAAAATCCGTGAACGTACTGTACCTACTGGACAATCCATGACTACTGCAATTTCGTCATAAGAGAGACCTTCCATCTCTCTTAACATAATGGCTGTTTTTAATTCTTTTGGGAGATGATCGATAGTATCGTATACCACATGTTCTATCTCATCTCTCATCAGAAGACGTTCTGGGGTACCATGCTCTCTTGGGCTATTTCTATTTAAAAATCGCTCCATATCTTCAATATAAATATCGATATCTGGCAAACGACGTCCTTGAGAAAGAATGTAATTTTTGGAGGTATTAATGGCGATACGATAAAGCCAAGTATAAAAAGAACTATCACCCCGAAATTTCTTTAATGCCCGGTAGGCCTTAATAAAAACTTCTTGCGAGACATCCGATACTTCACTGGGATCTTTTACATAGCGAGATACAATTTTATTGACTCTAGATTGATAACGGGTAACCAGTTCCCCAAAAGCATGTGTATTACCACGCTTAGCAGATCTTAACAACTTTGAATCTATTTGAAGTTCGCTCATTAGGACTGGCTCCTCGTAATCTCAGTCCCTGTTACTGCACTATAACCCTTTGCCCTTTCAAGTTACGTGTTGTTGCAATTTGAAATGCTTTGGGTATATATGTCAAACTCCTTATAAAGAAGTCTAGTTGTCTTAAAAAATTAATTCAATGTTATTTCATATAGGTCCTTTTGTCTGAAAAATTGTGCATCTTCCCTGACCAGATACTGAAAATAGTAGTCATATAAAATATAAATGAAAAAATTTGCTAAAAGTGTTGACAATGTTAATATTAGGTTGTTAGAATAAATTTATAGTGTTGAAAAACATTATTTTTTGTAAATTATTAATTTTGGAACCTTATAATGCATCAGTACAATAGCAAAAAAAGTTACAGTAGGCAATATCCAGTATTGTCTTACGCTATTGTGCAAAAAACCCCAGTCATTTCACTCTTTTTTAGCTTCATTATTCTACTCTTCTCCTCTTTTGCCTATAGAGACTAATTAAGATTATTCCGACTCTATAGGCAAAGTGTCGGAATAATCGTTCATTTATACCACTCGTCGCGAATGAATTTTCGATGTTTCGAATATTCGACGTTTCGAGTATGGGCGCAATAAAATTTTTATATAAATTTTATAGGCTTTCCATTGGCAAAAAAGTTGGAGAATAATCATGAAAACTGCAAACGAAACCGCAAATCAAATGAAGGAGAATGTCGTTGAAACCAATCCTAGCCAGCCAGCAGCAAATGGAAATAATAGTATCAGCCATTCTATGTTCCAAGTTGTGCAAAAGTTGGTAAAAGGAAGCTTGATGGGTGCAACGGAAGTCGCTATTGATCATCCTTTATGGACAATCAAAACACGTTTACAAAGTGAGAAAGCGCAAAAACTAGATACCATAACAAAATTAAAATATGCCATGCATCCAAAAGGGCTTTATCAAGGTGTCGGTATTAACATGTTAAGTATGGTGCCTATTACTGGCATTCAAGTTGCAATGGCTTTGGCAGCTTCAAAAGCGGCTGCTAGACTAATCCAGGTAAACCCTGTGCATGATGTTCCTGAGCAAGGAGATAAAAACCAAGTCAATAATAAACTTCGGAAACAATTGCTTGATGTAACATCCGCATTCGTAGGAGGTGCTGCTGCAGCAACGGTTGCCACTCCAGCTGAACTGGTGATGACGCAAATGTCAACAAAAATGATAAGTGCAAGAGCAGCACTTGCCTATATTGTTCCTAATTATGGAAGATGGATCTTATGGACAGGGTATGGGTGTACGGCAATCAGGGATGGAATTTTCACAATCGGCTTCTTGGCTGCACCAGGTATCGTAGAAAATGCAATAAGCTCTAATTTGGGTGAAAATAGCAAAGTAAAGAAAGCAGCTGCTCCTATCGCTGGTGCTATGGCAGCAGTCGCTTCGCATGCTTTTGATACCATTAAAACCAAGCAGCAAGAAATGCTTGGCAATAGGAAGCTGTCTGCCTACGCTGCAACCAAGGAAATCGTCATGAAAAATGGAGTTTTTGCACTATTCAGAGGCTGTGTTCCCCGCGCAGCTCGTGTTGTCAGTGCAGTGACGATTATGAGTGCAGTTGATCATGAAGTTGAAAAACGATTACAGCAACGAAAAAAATAACATAATACTTTGGGGCCAGGTTGCTTATTACGACCTGGCCTCAAAATTTTAGAAAAAGACCAAATGTCGGCACAAAATTCTATATTCGTTTTGGCTAAGGGAGTCATATGGTATTAATACATTGTAAATTTTTAGTTTTGTTTTTAAACGTAACACAATTAAAAAATGGCTTTTGAATGTCTCAGGCAATAAAGTTGCTCTATACCCTTTCCCTTGCCGAGTTTGCAAACCCCAGTTGCCCTTGGTGTCTTGCCAGACCCTAACGATTGCCTGTCTACTTTTTCTATTAATGTGAATTTTCCAATTTTTTACGAGAAAATAATGTACAAAACCAATCATCAAAATTTTGTATCCAATATGTACTTTTAATAAAAAAAGTGAAGAGAGGGGTGCCATATAGATAAAAATGAGCAGAAGTGCTAAAAATCGAGATTCCTCAAAATGAAATTCTATAGCTTCCATGTATAATCACGCATGTATACGTACCAATCCATTTGCTTTGAGTATATTTTGAACCAATAGACCCAATTTTGGATCCTCTGGCAAGGTTTGCCCCATTAACCAACCATAAAGTGTTTGATCAGCTTCTTGTAACAACTGAATAAATAACTGCTGATCGGCATTCGTCAGTTCCTCAAAATACCCATCAAAAAACTTAAGTAGTATCAGATCCAATTCCAACATGCCGCGTCGACATTGCCAACGTATTTGATTATGTTCCATTTCCGTTCTCCCTCTCCTCTTTCAGCCATAATCTATGGTACAGTATAATCATGGGACAAGTAATTTATGTTGATCTTAGGTTATATTACGGTCTTGTGAAGGTTTCAGGTCCAGATGCCGGAACCTTTCTTCAAGGCCAATTAACCTGTGACATTCAAAAAGTCTCCACAGACCTCTTCCAATTAGGGGGACATTGCAACCCAAAAGGCCGTCTAAGGTCTCTATTTCGAATTTACAAATATCATGACGCCTTCTATCTCCAGGCCCCTAAACTACAGATTGATTTTGCTATCGCTGAATTAAAAAAATACGCCAAATTTTCCAAGGTCAGCATAACTGACGAGCGTGCTTCTTTAGGAACCTTAGGATTAATAAATCTGGGGAATGGCCTTGCAAATCCCTTTCTCGATGCTCAATTGAAGAGGATTCAAACATTGTTATCAGAATCAACCCTTAACTTCGATAATGCTGACTTACAAATAATAAAAATCCCACATTCCAGTAACCGTTATCAAGTCATTGGGCCTAATGCTGTATTGGAAAACATCTTAAATCACTTGCCAAAAACCCAAATGCAAAGCTTTGAATCCTGGAAATTAGCCGATATCCAAGATGGCTTACCTGAAGTATGGCCAGAGCTAAGTGAACAATTACTCCCGCACAACATTCAGTTACCTAAACTTGGGGGAGTGAGTTTTAACAAGGGTTGTTATTGTGGACAAGAAATTATTGCCCGAATGGAATATCGAGGCAATATTAAAAAAACCATGGTTCGCGCGAGCATTGAAGGCCTTGAAACGATTTTGCCTGGTACTCTGGTGTATGCAAAAGATGCTAATAATAAACAGACCGAAATTGGCCTTGTTATTACATCAGCAAAAATAGAAAATCATACTACAGAAATGCTTCTGGAAATTTCTAAAGAGTTTATTTCCAGCGATGACATTCCGAAGTACATCTTTATCGGTTCCATTGAAGAGACTCCGCTCAGAATTTGTAACTGTTCACGCCTATCCTAGAACGACCATATGCAGTATGATAAAGGCCTATTGTCCATCTAAAAGCCAAACTTTTACAATTTTATCGGCAACGTATTGGCTCAATTCATCCATAGGCATTAAGACTTGGAGTTCTTGCTCCAGGTGAAGATGCAATTTTAGTCGATTATTTAGATTACCATTGAGAGGAAAATATATGAATATGCACAATCCCGCGCATCCTGGAGAAATTATACAAGATATATTAATAAATGGTGCAAATCTTACGGTTACATCTGCAGCAAAAAAACTAGGTGTAAATAGAACCACTTTATCTAGACTTTTTAATGGTCACTCTGGGATTAGTCCAGATATGGCTCTTAGATTATCCAAATTATTGCCCAAAACGGATATGCGTTTTTGGTTAAGCCTGCAACGTGATTATGATATTTGGGTAACGCTAAAGCACAGTTCACGCATTCATGTGAGCCCTATAAAAGCTGCTTAACTTGGAAAAATAATTTTACTCATTTCCTTATACCATTTTTTATTTTTTAGGTTCTACATTACTGCTCATTGCATCTCAATATTTCAAAGACTACCTGAATAAAAGACCTCTTCTAAGGTTCTCGTTAAAAATACTCTTTTGGACCAAATTCGGTTTTACATATACTTTACGCAATGTATTTTCATATAAAAACAAAAAAATTATTTTAGCGGTTAACCTATTGCTGCGCTCTCATATGAGGAAACAACAATACATCCCTAATAGAAGGTGAATCGGTTAATACCATCGCCAATCGATCAATGCCGACTCCACAGCCAGCGCAGGGCGGTAGGCCATGTTCTAAAGCCACAATATAATCGGCGTCATAAAACATGGCTTCTTCATCGCCCGATTCTTTATCAAATACTTGTTGCTGAAAGCGTGCAGCCTGATCTTCAGCATCGTTTAACTCAGAAAAAATATTGGCCAACTCACGACCGGCAATAAATAACTCACATCTATCTGTAATCTCAGGATTATTATCGTTTGCACGGGCTAGGGGTGAAATTTCAGTTGGATATTCCGTAATGTAGGTAGGCTGTTGTAACTTGCTCTCAACACTTATATCAAATAACTCTAATTGACAACGGCCTAAACCCCACTTTGCATCAAATTTGACGCCCGCTTTTTCCAATAGTATTTTCAGGCGGGATTTATCTTGAATATCCTTTAAAACCAAATGTGGGTTATATTTTAGAATAGCTTCTTGTATGGTAAGTCGATCAAAGGGTTTACCAAAATCAATCTCGACATCTTGATAAATCACCTTTGTTGAACCTAGAACCTTTTGCACTACGGTTCTTAACATCGTTTCTGTAAAGTTCATAAAGTCAGTGACATCGGCATAAGATTGATAAAATTCTAACATGGTAAATTCAGGATTATGACGCGTCGATAATCCCTCGTTGCGAAAATTTCGATTAATTTCAAATACGCGTTCTAAACCCCCAACAACTAAGCGTTTTAAATACAATTCTGGCGCTATGCGTAAATATAAATCCATGCCCAAAGCATTATGATGGGTAATAAAGGGTTTTGCTGTAGCTCCCCCGGGTATCGGTTGCATCATGGGCGTTTCGACTTCTAAGAAGTCTTGCTCCACAAAAAATTGGCGAATCCCTTGAACCAAACGTGAACGAATCCTAAAAGTTTTTCTAACATGTTCATTGACTATCAGATCTAGATAGCGTTGACGATACCGTAATTCCTGATCTGCCAAGCCATGCCATTTATCGGGCAGTGGTCTTAGAGCTTTGGTTAATAATCTTATTTCAATTACTTTAATACTCAATTCACCGGTTTTGGTTTTAAAAACCTGGCCCCTTACCCCTAAAATATCGCCTAAATCCCAATTTTCGAACATCTCATATTGTGACTCGGCTAATAAATCTTTTTTGACATACAATTGAATTTTGCCGGATCTATCTTGAAGGTTCACAAAACTGGCCTTCCCCATCACCCGACGGGTCATCATTCTTCCTGCTAGAGAAACTATAATAGGATTTGCTTCTAAACTTTCTGCCGTTTTATCTGCATACAATTCATGTAACGTTTGTGCCAAATCTTTGGGGCGAAAATCATTTGGAAAGGGTTTTCCTAAATCTCGTAAAGCTTTTAATTTTTGACGACGAACCATCATTTGCTCATTAGCGTCTTTAGCTTCAGAAGACAACTTATTATCGCTATCTGGTTGCTCGTTTTCTGTATTTATTTTAGACATCTCTTATTACCCTCTACAGCCCTTCTTTTAAGCTGGCCTCAATAAATTCATCAATATGGCCATCTAACACTTTTGTTGTATCCGTCGTCTCCACTCCGGTTCTAAGATCTTTAATACGTGATTGATCTAAAACATAAGAGCGGATTTGCGATCCCCAGCCGATATCGGCTTTACTATCTTCTAACACTTTAAGCTCTGCGCGGCGTTTACTTTCTTCTAGCCCATATAATTTTGCACGCAATTGCTTCATGGCATATGCCCGATTTTTGTGCTGTGAACGATCGCTCTGACATTGTACAACCGTATTCGTGGGTAAATGCGTAATTCGTATTGCCGAATCTGTCCGGTTCACATGCTGCCCACCTGCACCACTTGCACGATAGGTATCCACTCGAATTTCTGCAGGATTAATTTCTATTTCAATATCATCTTCAATTTCTGGATAAACATAAACCGAAGCAAAGGATGTATGACGACGATTACCAGAATCAAATGGCGATTTTCGAACCAATCGATGCACACCGGTTTCGGTACGTAACCAACCATAGGCATAGGGTCCTTCAAATTTAATAGTGGCGCTCTTAATGCCAGCTACTTCTCCTCCAGATACTTCTAAAAGAGTCGTCTTAAATTTTCGTCGTTCACCCCATCGTAAATACATTCGCAACAACATTTCTGCCCAATCTTGAGCTTCTGTGCCGCCACTGCCCGATTGCACATCAAGAAAAGCATTATTGGGATCCATTTTATTCGGAAACATACGCTGAAATTCTAGGGTTTCTAACCTAGTTTTTATACGATCAATATCATTTAATACTTCTGAAATGGTGTTATGATCCTGCTCTTCAAGGGCGAGATCAAACAATTCACTCACTTCTTTCAGGCTATTTTCTAAACTATCAAATGTAGAAACGATTCGTTCTAATTCTGACCGTTCTCTTCCTAGCGTTTGGGCACGCAGAGGATTGTTCCAAAGACTTTGATCTTCAAGTTCACGTGACACTTCGGCTAGACGTTCAGTTTGACTATCGTAGTCAAAGTGTCCTCCGAAGATCTTGCAGGCGCTGCCTAAAATCTTTAATGTTGCTGGTTATTTGATTGGTTTCAAACATAATGACTTGAACTCTTTATGACTCGAACTCTTTGACTTGCCGCTATCCCCGCTTTCGCGGGGATGATCAAGCATTATCCAATAACAAAGGATATCACGCCATTTCAGCCACTCTGGATGTTGAGCCAGATTTTGCTTGACTAGCAGATGACAGTTTTTCTAACCAATCCTGAGTCATTTTAACTTGACGAACAGTCAATTTTGGATCCTTAAAGGTATGGGTTAATAAATGCATACCTTGAATGCTTGAAACCAAATTGAGTGCTAAATCATTGGATTTTTCACCAAACCCTAAAGTACGAAATTGAGCCTCAGACCAACTTAGAATGTCATGCAATAACTTAGCAGCTTGATCAGCGAGCGTTCCACCTTGTTTGCCAAGCTCCTGACATAAACCACCAATGGAACAACCGAAGCGAGCAGTCAGTTCCATTTCTTCCGTAGTGAAATGCAATAAGGAAATTAAACGAGCTCTTGGGTCTGAATTCTCTTCCAAATGGCGTAAATATTCTGCAATTTCAGCGGCACGTCTTTCAATGACGGCTTCACCAATGGCATCTTTGGTTTTGAAGTAGTAATAAACATTGCCTAAGGGTACATCTGCTTCCTGGGCAATATCAGCTAGAGTTGTTAAATTAAAGCCTTGTTGGTGAATTAACACCTTGGCAGCTCCAATCAATTTTTCGCGTTTATCTGTTTTCCGTGGCATAGGTCTTAAATCCATTGTTAAGGTTATGGGGGCTAGCCCCAGACACCACAATAGTAAGATTATTTTGAACCCACTATTGTGTCCCTGACGAACACAATAGTTTTACCATGAGAAACCAGTTAGCACAAGACCCTACTCTCACTAATTTTTTTAAAAGTTGTTAAGCTAAATCCCATGTTAGTTGCAAACCTAGCAGATCAGCAGCACTACGAACGGTACCATTCAATTGCTGTAGCCCCTGGAATGCAGGATTGGTGGATAACGGCGCAACATCATTCACCACTGCATTTCTGAAAAACACATGAGAATAACCGAAATCTAATCGTAAGCAAGGATTAAAGGTATAGCGTCCACCAATAGCAAGCCAATAGCGATCGGAATCGGGAATTCGGGTTGATCTATATTGATTACGAACGGGGGTTTGATCATAAGCCGTACCCACACGAAATAACCAGCAATCATCCCATTGATAATGCGTTCCTAATGCAAAACGAAAACTATTTTTAAAATTTTGGATAAAGGTTTGATTACTATCCATGGTTCTTAAGACCAAACTCTTAAAGCAGTTCCACTGTGTCCATTGAATATCGCCCATGATGGCCCAATCGCATACTTGATGTATTCCTGAAATGACTGCAGTCGCAGGCAAGCGGGTATAAGCTTGTAGATTGGAATGAGATATAGTAGGCGCGAGGGTTGCAGAAAATTGTTCAATGGATTCGCCTCGCGTTCTGACTTGTACTTCTGAGCGATAATTTGCGCCTATTCGAGTACAATCGTCAAATTCGTATAAAGCACCGATGTGCCCACCTAAACCCCAATTTTCAGCTTTATCTTCTCTAAAACCATCTGAAAAGGGTGGATTTCCTACCCCAGGAGGTAATACGTTGATACTTGAATCAAACTGTGCAAAAACATGCATAATATCTAAGCCACCCCCTACTGAAAGGCCATTACAAAATGAATAAGCTAAACTAGGTGCGATATCATAGGTTCGTAATTCTGAGCGAGTAGAGGAATAACGCGCAACGCTATCGTTTCGATAGCCGGTTTTTAAGCCAAATGGCATGACCACATTTAAGCCAAACACAAGGGCATCACTCAAACGATATGCATAATGTAATCCAGGTGATAAACCATCTCCTAATATGCGAGCAGAGGACGGCGGCACTGGATTGGTGAGGGGATTGCCTAAAGTATCTAAGGCACGGGCAGCGTTAATTTTTGCTGTTGTTTTAATACCAATTAAAGAAAAAGCAATTTGTTCTTCACAAATGCGAGTGAGACCGGCTGAATTATAAAAACCCGTACTGGCATCTTCAGCCAAAGAAGCGGTGCCGGCATATGCAGTTCCTAGATTCGTCACACTTTGTTCCATCAGCTGGTAGGCAGCAGACCACACCGGACTACAAACGGAAGCCAATGCACCTGTCGCTAAAAAGCGAATAATTTGTTTGTATCGATTCTTTTGTGACATATCTTAAAACTCCTTTAATAAAAACCTAGTAGGTTATTAGCCTATACTCACAGCAAAAAAACAGATCCCAATCGCGAAGAGTATGGTCAACTGTCATAATATTGACCCTAAATAACAACTTGTCAAATTATCACTGTTCCTACATTTCCAAAGAATAACCTAAATGCTATCCCAACCCTTATCTGGCAAGAAACGATCACCATATCGTTGCACCAATAAATTCAGACGTTGTAATAATAACACTTTTCCTTGTTCCAGTGCATAGTGAATAGGTCCGCCTCGAAAGGGAGGAAATCCTGCACCAAAAATCATCCCTGCATCTAGAAAATCTGCGTCATCCACAATTTTTTCCCTAAGGCAAGCGACACCTTCATTGATGATTCTCAACATCAATCTATCCATAATATCTTCAGGATAACGATAATTCGGATCAAGGGCTGGTTTTATCGCCTTACCCTCTTTGTTATATCGATAAAATCCTTGGCCAGTTTTCTTGCCCAAATGTTTTTGTTCAACTAGCCTTCGAACCTGTTCGGGTATGCGACCTCCAAATGTATCCGTTAAGGTTCTAGCAGCATCCAAACAAATATCTAAGCCAACCGTATCTGCCAATTCGATAGGGCCCATAGGCATGCCAAAATCAACCGCTGCTTTATCTATGGCTTGTGCAGGCAAACCCTCTTCAATCAATAACATGCTTTCCAATAAATAAGGCAGCAGTAAACGATTAACCAGAAATCCAGCTGAACTTTTTACAACTAAGGGTAACTTATCCAACATTCGCACAAAAACCATTGCGCAGTCTAGTGTGTATGGATCCGTTTTCTCCCCTTTTACGACTTCAACGAGAGGCATTTTGGCCACTGGGTTGAAAAAATGGATACCCACTAGCCGTTCGGGTTTCTTTAAATGATTACACAATATTTCTAAAGGTATTGTCGAGGTATTTGTAGCAAAAATAGCTTCTGGTTTTGCTTCTTGTTCTAAGGCTAAAAATAAGGCCTGTTTTGCTTCACTTTTTTCGACAATGGCCTCGATAATGAGATCGGCCCTTTTAATACCAAAGCCTTCACTATCGGGCATTAATCTATCCATTGCTGCCCGAACTAAATGCGGTTTTTTTAATTGCTTTTGAAACAATTTTAGGGCTCTTTTTAAAGCTTTGGCAATTGCTGCTGGATTTTGATCTTGTAAAGTGACTGCTATTCCTTTTAAGGCTGCAAACGCAGCAATATCCCCGCCCATCGCACCTGCACCAATAACATGGATGGTGTCGATTTTAAACATTGCCTCACGATTTTGTGATTTCAACTTTTCTTTCAGATGAAAAACCCGCACTAAATTACGAGCAGACTCTGAAAGCATTAATTGTGCAAGCGATTTTGCTTCAGCAAGATAAGCTTCCTTACCTATACCCTGTTCCACAAAATGATCAACGACAGCGAAAGGGGCAGGATAATGCATTCGATTCACTTTGGCAGACAGTTTCTTAAGCATCCATTTCCCAAGTATGGGTCGCAGTTTTGCCCAATTGCTAATAGCATCTAGACCTTTGGGTTTATGAACAGGTGGTTCTTTTAATAGATAATATTCTGCGGCTCTCTGCCAATGGCGTCTGGGTTGTATGGCATCAATTAAACCCAATTTTAAAGCGTCGGTTGCAGAGACACTACGACCCGATAGGATTAAATCAAAAGCTTTTAGAGATCCAATTAAACGAGGTAAGCGTATGGTACCACCCCACCCAGGATGAATTCCCAACATCACTTCTGGTAAAGCTAATCTCGTTTGCGGATTATCTTCTGCAATGCGATAGCGACAGGCTAAAGCTAATTCTAACCCCCCCCCAAAACAAAATCCCTGGATTAAAGCAAGCGTTGGAAAGGGTAAATCCTCTAACATTTGAAAAATGATTTGACCCAAACGAACTAATTCAAAAGCTTCTTCTTCCGATTCAAATTGTTCAAATTGTTTTATATCTGCCCCAGCAAGAAAACCATTTTTTTTGCCAGATTGGAAAACGAGTCCCTTTGGTTTAGGATGTTCTGAAAGGGCTTGCAAAATGGTTCTGAATTCTGCGAAAACTTCTAAATTGAGGGTATTGGTACTTGAATTTTTGCGATCGAATGTCAACCAAACTATATCATGTTCGTCTTTATGCAGCGAAAAATGCTTTAAATGGGTTAAATTTGATAATGATAATGGTTCCATCTACATTGCTCCTCTTTCTAATAGGATGGCACCCCCTTGCCCACCGCCAATACACAAACTCGCAATACCTCTTTTTGCATTGTTTCTTTCCATAATTTTTAACAAATGCAAAACCAAGCGAACGCCACTGGCACCTACAGGGTGTCCAATCGCAATAGCACCGCCATCTACATTTAATTTATCTAAGGGAATAACACCTAAGGCGTCCTTCAAGCCCAGTTGAGTTCGACAGTAGTTTTCGTCCTCTACCGCCTTTAGACAAGCCAATACCTGGCCGGCAAAAGCTTCATTAATTTCAAAATAATCGATATCTTTCAGGGAAAGTCTGGTCTCTTCTAAAAGTTTTGCAATGGCATGTGCGGGCCCTAAGCCCATGATGGCCGGATCTAATGCTGCCCAGGCAGTTTTGACTATACGTCCTAATATGGGTAATTTGTATTTATTCACCGCTTCTTCAGTGGCTAAAATAACAAAAGCAGCACCATCACTCACCTGAGAACTATTCCCAGCCGTAACGATTCCAAAAGGTTTTTCAAAAGCTGCGGGTAAACGACTTAATTTTTCAATAGAACTATCAGGCCGAATCCCGTTGTCGAATTCAATTAGATTTCCAGCCCAATCATATAAAGGATTAATTTCTTTAAAATATCCTTTTTTCTGTGCTTGCAAGGCCAATTGATGACTGCGCATAGCAAATTGATCCATCTCGAGTCGACTGATATTAAATTGATCTGCCAAAATTTCAGCGGTTTGCCCCATGGATAAACAGACAATGGGATCTGTTAAGGCTTTTAATAGACTAACAACAGGCTTAAGGTAATGGGGCCGAAATTGTACAAGAACTGCCAATTTTGAAAAAATACTTTTTGCAGAACGCAAATTGCCAAGCCAAGCAATCATTTTATCTTGTAATAATAGAGGGGCACGACTCATACATTCCGTACCGCCTACTAAGGTTAAGTTATATCTTCCAGCAATCATTTCAAGGAAAGCTGAATCAATAGCTTGTAAACCTGAAGCACAATTGCGTTGCACAGTATAAGCGCCTACCTTAAAACCGGTCCCCAAACGCAAAGCAATTAGACGTGCAATATTAGCCTCAGAGGCGGAAGGTGCCACACAACCCACAATAACTTGCTCTATTTCTGTGGGTGAAAAAGGTTGACGCGCTAATAATGGACCGGAAGCGGCAAGGGCCAAATCCGAAGCTGAAAAAGGGTTAGGCTTGTATAAGGCTTTCGTAAACGGGGTTCTTGCCCCATCCACAATATAAATGGCTTTTTCATTTTTCTGCATGTTTATCGTTCCGCTCCTAGTTCATCGATTCAAATTCATCCACGGCAATCACTTTTTTCCGTAACTTTTCAAATTCCAGCAAGGAGGCTGCCTCAGTTTCATTCAAAATAGCCTGTCGAAGCGCTCCCTGAACAGTAACCTCGAAACTTAGATCTTTGGAAAGCAGACCTGCTTTTTGAGCTGCTTCCATTTTGTTTAATAGAGGTTCAGCATGGCACATGGCTAATAATGCAGAATCTAAAATAGCACTCGCATCTTTATCTTGGTTTCCGTGATAGCAATATAATGTTAGTCTATCTCTAAATTCAGAAGGATGCATCATATTTTGCGCTAGGATATGGTCTAACTTATCGTGAGGTCGACTATAGGGCCGCCCGAAAGGAAAAATTAGAAAACGTAAAAGCAAACTTAAGCTTCTGGGCTTAAAGTTTTGAAAAAATCTTGAAAAATGCATTTTGGATGCGATATAAACAGGTTTGCAAAGCCCAGTTAGCATAGGGAATATCCCATTTTTGTTCACCGGAATCCTGATAATATTTTAATACCGCAGAGGCCAAATATAAATAACTTAATACATCTCCAAGCCTTGCCGAAAGCCGCTCACTGCGTTTTAATTTGCCACCCATAATAAACAAAGCCACATCAGAAACAAAAGCAAGTGCAAGGCTCATCCGTGATAATTGTCGAATAGGACCTTTCAATGCTTGCAATGGATAAGAAGCCGCAAAAAACCCAGCTGTAAAAGAATGAAAAATAAGTCTAGCAAAATTGGATAAAGTATAGGAAATATGTTGTCCTAATATTTGATCAAAAACTTTTAAACCTAGCTCCTGATCTTTTTGGTTTAAAGCCTTCATTTCATCGCGAAGATAAGGATGACAGCGTATAACGCCTTGGCCAAAAATCATTAAACTTCTCGTTAAGATATTGGCCCCCTCTACTGTTATACTGATGGGGACACTTTGATAAGCACGACCCAAATAATTATTCGGTCCTAACATAATCCCTTTTCCTCCATGAATGTCCATTGCATCATTTACAATGGTTCTGGAAAGAGAGGTCATATGATATTTTGAAATGGCAGTGGCCACCCCAGGACTTAATTTTTGATCAAGAAACGTTAAGGTTAACAAGCGTGTTGCTTCTAATATATATGTATATCCTGCAATTCTTCCCAAGGCTGCCTCAACACCTTTAAAACGACCAATGGAAGTATGGAATTGTTTTCGGATACGAGCATAAGCGCCCGTTGTACGGTAGCAATGCTTAGCAAGAGCCGTACTTAAAGCAGGTAGAGAAATGCCTCTACCGGCAGATAATCTTTCCACCATCATATGCCAACCCTGGCCGGCCTTTTCTTTGCCGCCAATAATAAAATCCAGTGGCACAAAAACATCTTTACCTCGAGTGGGCCCATTCATAAAACCCTGATTGGAAGGGAAATGACGTTTACCAATTTCAATTCCGTGAATATCCGTCGGCAGCAGGCAAAGTGTGATGCCTATATTTTTTTTGTTCCCCAATAAACCATCGGGATCACTCATTTTGACTGCAAGCCCAAGTAGAGTTGCCACAGGTGCTAAGGTAATGTAACGTTTATCCCAATTTAATCGAAGCCCGAGCATTTCTTTTCCTGCAAAGCTACCTCTACAAACAACTGCCGTATCCGGGATAGAGGTCGCATCGCTGCCCACTTCTGGTCCTGTTAAAGCAAAACAAGGAATTTCTTCACCAAAAGCTAATCTCGGAAGATAATAGGCTTTCTGAGCCTCGGTACCATATTCCAATAATAGTTCTCCTGGTCCTAAAGAATTAGGAACCATGCAAGTGACGGCAGCTGATAAACATCGAGTGGCAATTTTTTGCACAATGGTAGAATTGGCAAGAGCAGAAAATCCTAAGCCACCATATTCTTTTGGGATAATGAGTCCAAAAAACTTTTCTTTTTTTAGAAACTCCCATGCTTCTTCTGGCAAGTCTAAGTATTGATTTGTGATAGACCAATCATCTAGCATTTCGCAAAGCGTATTTACTTTAGTTTCTAAAAATTCTAATTCCTCTTCGCTGAGTTTGGGTTTAGGCTCATTAAAAAGTTTTTTCCATTGGGGTGAGCCCTGAAACAACTCTGCTTCAAAAGCGATATCACCCGCATCAATGGCATCTCGTTCAGTGGCACTCATGGGGGGTAGCACAGACTGAAACCAACGATAGCAAGGGGCGGAAAAATAATGCTGCCGGAATTTTGTTACATTAAAGAGAATTATAAAAGCAATTGCAGTTACCCAAAGAAAAATACTCAGAAGAATGGGAGGTCCTATCATCCATTCTAAAGCGAATAAACTGCCTAATATTGCCAATGACCAAGCAATGATAGGCGCTCGAAAGTAGGCAAGACCAAAGACTGCCAACCATGCCGCTAATCCTTGGACCCAAATTACCATCATCTGCTCCTTTCATACGCCATACTATTTTTTGAAGAACTCCCAATAGGTAGTCGGGAGATTCTTCTCGGTAGAGAAAACTACTTTTTTTATTGGCTTGCTTACCTCCCCTTTAAAGGGGGAGGTCTGCACAAGCCTTCCCGTTCAACGTAGGGAAATAGTGGTTCCCGTTTTTATAATATATATCTACATTATTGATAGTACACCTAACATAACAATTTTTACTAGTTTTATACATCTTTTTATACCCGTCACATAAATTTGTTGGTAAAATAACTATTATAAGGGTATAAGAGTTAATATATTCATGAAATTTTTGGAGTAGGAATAAATGATACGTGTACATGAGGCTCCCATAGTTGGGAGCTGGTATTGGGATATAGAGCATTCACTGCAATTTGAGATTGTTGCGAGTGATGTTGGGACCGAGGATGGTCATTCTGGAACAATAGAAATTCAATATTTTGATGGTGAAGTCGAAGAATTAGACTTGGATGAATGGTATAATATGCAAGTCGTATCGATTTCCGCACCTAAAGATTGGACCGGCCCCTACGAAGTAGATAAAGATGAATTTTCCGATTTAACGGATGATGAACCGCATCACCATCCTTTGGATAAAAACAGCAACCCCCTAGATTCTTTAGAATAAGAGACTAAGTAAAAGAATAAGAAATCACGTTTTCTTTTTATTCATGTCCTCTTTTAATGCGTCAGTTCTATTTCCTTAATAGCTTCAAGGTATTGCGCTGCAGTCTGTATTATTTTTGTTCTTGAAATAAGCAATTGCCAACGACCTCCACCCATTTGACGCCAAAGCACTGCGGATCGAATACCTGCAAAAAGTAATGCTCTAATTTTATGTAATATATAATTTTGGTTAAGATAGACGGGTTCACCCGCAACATAAATACGAAATTTATAGCTGCCTATGGTATCGGTGTAAATAGAGGCTAAATTTGCAATGACATTTTCGTGGGTTGTGGTATAAATGGCTGCTTGATTTTTGGCGCGCGCAATTCCTGTTTGGATAGCAGTAAGCTTAGATGGATCTTTGGCTAATTTACGTTCCAAATGCAACAAAGAAAGAACATAACGAGCAATGTCACCTTCTTTAGGTGTTTTTGAATTTTCTCGATTAAACAAGCGAATCAATTCTTCAAGTCCTAAACGAACCTGTTCTACACCCCCATATACTTCGGGCACATTTTCTGCGTCGGTTTTGAAAAGGCTATCAATGCTATGCGTGAAAAAAGGTTCGATCATCCGACCATTTCTGGCTAATTGCTTGACTAAAGCCGCTGTTTGAAATACGCCTGCTAAAGCTAATGTTTTTTCTTTTATTCTATCATTCATTTAATAATACCTCCGCCTAAACATATGTTATTGTCATAAAAAACGACAGATTGTCCGGAAGTAATAGCACGTTGGGGTTTTTGGAAAAATACCTCACAGCTCATATTACAGTCCATATTGATGTTATCTGAATCAAGGGTCGACTTACTGAATTTGACTAAACAATTTTGATCGGCTTGGCGATAACGAATTTTTGCTTGGCAATGAAATTCAGACACATGGGGCGGTCCTTGTATCCAATGACAAGCGGTAGCTTCTAATTCGTTTCGATACAGTAAAGGATGTTCACCCTGCGCCACAATTAAGGCATTTTGCATTTGATCTTTTCCAACGACATACCAAGGCGCGTCAAGAGCCCTGCTTTTTCCGCCAATTCCTAAGCCTTGTCGTTGCCCCAGCGTGTAGTACATTAAGCCATGATGTTCTCCCACCATTTGCTTTTCTGGAGTCAAAATGGGGCCTGGTTCATCTTTAAAATATCGACTTAAAAAAGTTCTAAAGGGTCTTTCGCCAATAAAACAAATTCCGGTACTGTCTTTTTTTTGATAATTGGGTAACCCATAAGCTTCAGCCAATTGACGCACTTCTGTTTTTAATAGATCCGCCAAAGGAAATATTGAATGTTGTAAGGCTTTTTGAGTTATCGTGTACAGAAAATAGCTTTGATCTTTATTATCATCTTTTGCTTTTAGCAATTGATAGGGACTGTGTTGCTGATTTTTATTATTAATGGAGTCTTTACAAGCTTCATTGGAGCGCTTCACATAATGTCCGGTCGCAATAGCATCTGCACCTAAACTCAGGGCATAGTCTAAAAAGGCCTTAAATTTAATTTCTCTATTACACAATATGTCTGGATTAGGCGTTCGTCCTAAACGTAACTCTTGCAGAAAATCTTCAAAAACCGAATCCCAATATTGTTTTGCAAAATTAACCGTATGTAAGGGAATATCTAGTTTGTCACAAACGGCTTCTGCTACCGCCAAGTCTTCTGACGCAGAGCATGAATTGCCGCTTAGTGTATCATCATCCTCTTCCCAATTTTTCATAAAAAGGCCTTCAACAGCATAACCTTGTTGTTTTAACAACAAGGCTGCAACAGAGGAATCTACCCCTCCAGACATTCCGACAATAATGGTTTTACGACTATTATTCATAACCTATTATATTAGGTTCGCGATAAAAAATCATTGTATTTTGATGGTGTAGCGCCTACCAGGGATAAGCCCCAGTCTCGCCCTAAGAAATGTGTAGACCATTCTCCCTAAGACAGTTGTATATTCGAAAGACTTCTAATTACACCAACAACCAGCCCCTCCACAATAGGATGTTGAGATTGCACCTCTGGGCTGTAAGAACGTATAGTCAATTCATTATTGATTCTAAGCAAAGCTAACTGATTGGGTTTGAGGTCATGGGTTTGATGTATGGCGAGATAATCACCATTTACTATTCCTTGAGATTGCTGTGGATTGCCAGACACACGGTATAAAAAATCTATCTGCGGGTGAAATAGGTTTCTATCTAAACGAGAAACAGTTCCCATGATATTTTCTTCCGCGAGAACAGCCGTTTTTCCTTGAATTTTACTCACAATAGGTATTCCGGCACTTTGAGCCATGCGGATACCCCTAGAGGTACCGGGCACCAATTCGATAGCCCCTTTTCGGGCTAGGGCACGAAGATGATCTTCAGCGGCATTGGGCGAACGAAAACCCATGGTTTTGGCGATTTCCGCTCGGGTGGGTGGGGAACCTGTGGCCCTGATATGAGATTGGATAAGATTCAAAATTTCCTGCTGTCGCTTAGTAAGTTTGCTCATAGTTCACCCTAAAAAGGTAGTTAAACAAGACAAATAGTAACATAAGACTGTTCTGTTGTCCAGTTTTTAAGGGGCCTCTCATCTCTAATGGCCGCCCAACTTCATCCAGGTCGCAATCACAGAATCGGGATTTAGGGACATACTATCTACTCCTTGCTCCATTAACCATAGGGCAAAATCAGGATAATCTGAAGGTGCTTGGCCGCAAATGCCTATGGTTTTACCTGCAGCTTTACAAGCGACAATAGCCTGTTGAATAAGCTCTTTAACCGCTGGATCTCGTTCATCAAAATGACGCGAAACTAAACCTGAATCGCGATCTAAACCTAATGTTAATTGGGTTAAATCATTGGAACCAATAGAAAAGCCATCAAAATATTGTAAAAAATCTGCGGCTAGGATTGCATTTGTTGGAATTTCACACATCATAATAATCCGCAAACCATTTTCTCCCCGTTTTAAGCCTTGTTCTGCTAATGCATCGATGACTGCTTTGGCTTCTTCAGGCGTTCTAACAAATGGAATCATAATTTCCACATTCGTTAATCCATTTGATCTCGAACCTTTCGAAGCGCCTCACATTCTAAATGAAAGCAAGCTTTAAAAGCAGGAGCAATATATCGAGATGCACCTCGAAATCCCAACATCGGATTTTCTTCTTTTGGCTCAAATTCCTTACCGCCCAAAAGGTTAGCATATTCATTTGATTTGAAATCCGATAAACGTACAATCACTGGTTTTGGCTAAAATGCTGCAGCCAAAGTAGCAATACCTTCCGTCAGTTTATTCAATATAAAATGCTATGGGTGATTCGTAACCCACAATACGATCTTTTATTATTTTTTGTAAATCGGGAGCTAAATTTTGAAAATTCAAACAAGCACTAGGATGAATCCCAATATTTTGTGCAATCATAAATTCTAAGCGAGCAAGACCAATACCCGCATTGGGTAAACGTTGAAAATCAAAAGCACGCTCGGGGTTTGCGATATTCATCATTATCTTCACAGGAAGTGTTGGGAGTTTTTCTAAATCGAAGTGCTTAATATCATAATCCAATTTTCCTGAATAAATAAAACCCGTATCTCCTTCCGCACATGAAACAGTCACTTCTTGTCCTGTTTTAATATATTCTGTTGCCGTATTGCAGCCCACCACCGCAGGAATACCAATTTCACGTGCTATGATAGCGGCATGACAGGTTCTCCCGCCTCGATTGGTGACAATAGCAGCTGCGCGTTTCATAATGGGTTCCCAATCGGGATCTGTCATATCAGTTACTAACACTTCTCCTGCTTCAATTGTATGAAGGTCATCCACGGTAGTCACAACTTTTGCTATACCATGATCGATTCTTTGGCCAATACTTCGACCCTGCACCAGAATCGAACCCCTATTTTTTAACTCATATATTTCAAAGCGTAAGGCAATGTTGCACGACTCTTAACAGTTTCTGGACGAGCTTGTAAAATATAAAGTTCGCCATCGAGACCATCTTTGGCCCATTCAATATCCATAGGGCAACCATAATGCTTTTCAATCAGCATGGCTTGTTTTGCTAGAAATTCTAATTCTGCTTCACTTAAAACAAATTGTTTTTGCAAGGCTTCTGGGACAGGCACTATCTTAACGGTTTGAAATTGTTCATCTTGTCCTTTTTGTCTTGCTTGTCCTTCTGCATAGACCATTTTAAATTGTTTGCTCCCTAAACGCTTATGAATGACGGCGTTTTTATTGTCTTTCAAAGCTTCTTTATAAACATAAAATTCATCGGGATTAACCGAACCCTGAACCAACAGTTCGCCTAGGCCATAGCTGGCATTAATTAATATGACTTTATCGAAACCCGATTCTGTATCTAATGTAAACATCACCCCACTGGCACCACAGTCACTACGCAACATTTTTTGGATCCCAACAGAGATGGCGGTATCAGCATTTGAATATCCATAATGCATACGATAATTGATCGCTCTTTCGTTAAAAAGCGAGGCATATACTTGCTTCACCATAATCAATACATTTTCAATACCTGTCACATTTAAATAGGTTTCTTGTTGCCCAGCAAACGAGGCTTCTGGAGAATCTTCAGCAGTTGCAGAGGAACGCACTGCTACTGTGCCATCTTTACCCATTTGCAATGAAAAAGTTTCAAAAGCAGATCGAATGGCATGTTCAATATTGGGTGGGAAAGGCTTTTCTAAGATTAACGCTTTAATATCTGCCGAAGTTTGTTTTAATGCTATCAGATCTTCTGCGTTTAAATCTTCTAAACATTTAGTAATGGAAGCTTGCAGGTTGTTTTGTTTCAAAAATTCCCGATAGGCATCTGCGGTAATAGCAAATCCTAAGGGAACTTTAATATTCAGATGGGACAATTGTGAAATCATTTCCCCTAACGAGGCATTTTTACCACCCACGCTATTCACATCATTCATTGTGATATCTTTAAACCAAAGAATATAATCTTGTCTTAAGTTAGGTTCCATGATATCTAGCATATATATTAACCTCCACCCTTATAACACAAGCCTGGGACCGGTTCGCATTGTGTTGGTGTGACCTTTAGTCTCATTGACCTGAGACTAAAGGTCACACCAACACAATGCGAACCGGTCCCAGGGTTCCCACAACATAATCACATAAATAATTGTTTGTGGCTACACGCGTTTGAAACTACTTATTTTATTATATGACCGTTTGGATATATTGGAACTTTTAATTTAAAACTAGGTCCTATTTTGTAATTCATATCAATAAAGAGGACTTTGGTGAGTGGCAGATGATTCCAAAAAAACCATTAAAGAGGATTCAAACCTAAATTCTGGGGTTTTGAATACTTCGATTAAAGAAAAAATTGAAGAAGACATTAATCTTCTACGCCAAAGCGTGGGGCTTTCCAAAAATATTAGCGATACTGGAAATAATGACATTAATAAAAATATGGATAATATGAAAAGTGATGATGCAAATAATCAAAACTCAGACAATACTTTAAAAGTTCCAAGTTTTTCTAATTCCTTAGCAAGCAGAGAGCCAATTCTGAATGATAAATCCTTAACATTTTCTTATGAAATCAATAATAAAGAAGAGGTGAAAAAAGAAAATGAAGTTTCACCGGAATTTATTAATGATATTAGAGATATCTTAGTTTGCCCAAACAAAAAATAAAGGTTTGCGCTAAGCTTTTCATAGACAAACTGAATATTGATTTCACAATATTAATGTATTATTTGACTAATTTATCCATAAATTCAATCATCGAAATGTTAAAACTTAATTCGCGGTGTCTTGGTATCATTGAGAAAAGTAAGCGCCGACTCGAGCGAGTGTAAGTGGACAACGGTATTTCTTAAATCCTCTTCTCGAAGTTTACATAGTTTGCTCATGGCTGCCGCTTCTACACTAAATGCCGGGTCGTGTCACCACAAAAGTGGGAGCCAGACTAAAGTGAAAAAAATAATTCTAATTCATCATACAAAAGATGTAAATCTGAAAATTTTTGACGTACAGTATTTTTCAGATTAGAGAAATCCATTGCAGACAAAATTCTATCTATTATATATTTGCTTTTATCGTAATTAATATGTTCAAGCCAATATATATCACTTAAATCTTTTGAAGGCATTTTTCTTTTTGAGAGGTCATCTTTTATTACATCAATACCCAATTGGCCCAAATTTTCCCTGTACCATTTTCGGTTCGCTCTAGCCATTTATTACCATTAACAATAAAGATTTCTTTTGATATTGAATTTTGTTTTATTGTAAGGAGGTATTCATATTTCTTATTCTCAACCTCATCTATAAACTTAGCTTCGAAATCAAAATCACCTGAAAAAAAGTTTGTTGGCTTAATATCTCCTCGTAATAATTTTGCTAGATCATTTATTACCGCTAGTGTTTTTGATTTCCCAGTTGCATTTTTACCAACAATTAAGTTATTTGTACCCAGCGTAACTTCATCTAGCCTCCATTCATTTGATTCGCTACTAAGTTCCGAATATTTTATTGATTCCAATTTCATCGATGTCTCCAGGTATTTATACCTATAAGTTCAATTTTAGAATATACACTTAGTAAAACTTTGTGGCCACCAAAATAAGGGCTGTTGATATTTGACAAACTAAAGCCTAGCCAGCGCCCCATAGGATTACTCCATTAAATTTTCCAAACTTCCATAAATTCACTGACTGTCATGTTTGACCAATCTTCAGGTTTATCCCAAAAAACTTCTATTCTATCAGCTTGTAAACCCGTATACCGGGTTCTAACGGCCAAATGAAATTTGTCTTTTAATAATTTTAAAGCCTCATTTCTTCTGCGCTTGTGCCCTAGAGGATAATCTATTCGTAGCAGCTCTGTGTGAGAGCCATCTTTAAAAAAAATTTGTATGGCATTAGCAATGGACCGTTTTTCGGGATCATAATAATCTTGGCTAAATGCTTTATCTTCTTTAACATGCATTTTCTGTCGGAGCCTATCCAATTTTGGATTTTCGGCTGTTTCATCTGAATAATGTTCGGGCATTATTTCTCCATATAATAAACCGACTGCCACCATGTATTGTAAGCAATGATCTCGGTCCGCATAATTCGTTAATGGGCCTTCTTTATGAATAATACGAATGGCAGGTTCTTGTGTCGTTAATTCTACTCTTTCAATATCATCCCAACGATCTTTTACCAGTGGGTATAGCTGCAAAGCGGCTTCTACAGCTGTTTGAGCATGAAATTCTGCTGGGAATGCGACTTTATATAATATATTTTCCATCACATAACTCTGCAAGGGTCGGGCGAGAGTTAATGCTTGTCCCTTAAATAAAACCTCCTGAAAACCCCATTTTTTTGCAGAAAGTGCCGAAGGATAACCTTGTTCACCCCGCATAGTCATCCATGCCAGAGCAACCCCTCGACTTGTAGCATCTCCCGCAGCCCAAGATTTTCTGGATCCAGTATTGGGTGCATGACGATATGTTCTAAGGCTACTATTATCTATCCAAGCATTTGAAAGCGCATCCATTGTTTGGGTTTTGGATAAACCCAATAATTTTGACACAACCGCGGTTGTTGCCACTTTCACCAGAATAACGTGATCGAGCCCAAGACGATTAAAGGAATGATTTAAAGCTAATATGCCCTGAATTTCATAAGCTTTAATCATCATGGTGAGCAGGTCAAACATCGTTATTTTTTTAATATTGTTCTGGATAGAATGAATTAAACCCGTGTCTTGTTTTGTTTTTCTGGCGGAATCTAATTGACGGCTTAAAAAATCCGCCGTCGCTAATATCCCCCCCAAATTATCGGAAGGGTGTGCCCATTCAGCAGCCAACCAAGTATCGTTATAGTCTAACCAACGAATACAACTTCCTATGTCAAATGCCGCTTTAATGGGGTCGAGTATATAAGAAGTTCCGGGAACCCTCGCACCCAAAGGAACCATTGTGCCTGGTATGGTTGCACCTAGTAATGCTTGGCATTTCGATGAACTTAAGGCCAGTAACAAACAACCTAAACTATCAAGCAAAGACCAATGAGCGGTTTGATAGGCCAGATCGCTGGTAATCGGAACATCGTGTACATAGTCTGCAATTTCTACTAGCAGTTGATCATAATTTTGAGGGTGATTACCCTTAGAATCCTTAGTATTCATCTTTTTTTCCTGCAAATATTATTTCCGCTCTGCTATAGGAATATAAGCCCTGGGTTCTGGACCTATATAGTCTGCTAAGGGACGAATGAGTTTATGATTGGATCTTTGTTCGAGAATATGCGCAGACCAACCTGAAATACGCGATATCACAAATAAGGGGGTAAAGAGCGAGGTCGGTATGTTCAAGCAATGGTAAACGACGGCAGAATAAAAATCGAGATTAGGGAACAAATGCTTTTCTTGCCACATTATTTGTTCGATACGTTCTGCTATTGCAAACAATGCGCTTTTTCCCACTTCTTTTGAAATTTTTTCAGCGATCACTTTTATTATCGTCGAACGCGGATCAGCATGTTTATAGACCCTATGTCCAAAACCCATAATCAACTCTTTTGCTGCTAAACGCTTTAACAAACCTTTTTCAGCATCAGACGGATTTTTAAAACTCAGCAATAATTTCATGGCAGCTTCATTGGCACCTCCATGCAAAGGGCCCCGCAAAGTAGCAATGGCAGCAACAATAGATGAATAAAAATCTGACTCTGTTGAGGCACAAACTCTTGCAGCAAATGTAGAGGCATTAAATTCATGTTCTGCATAGAGGATTAAAGAAACATCCAGAATATGGATCTGTTCTTCACTGGGCGCTTTACCATAGAGCAAATGCAGAAAATGTTCTGCTAAAGAATGTGCTCCCGTTAGCGGATTTATTTTATTTGCTGTGACTGAAACTTGGTTACCTTTTGACCCATGAAACCAATATAACAAAGCAGATGCACAAAACGGCATTAGCCGAGTCGCAATCGTGATGGCTTGATTTTTAGAATGTGCGAGTTCTTTTGTAGCATTTGCTGCAGTGGCTTTGAGATTCATAGAGTGAGGATCGTATTCGGGTTCAAAAATCCCTAAGGCAGAACTGGCAGTTCGCAAAACATCCATGGGATTTGCATCTTCTGAGAACGTATCTAATATTGTACAAATTTCTTCAGGTAAATTTTGTCCTAGTTGCAATTCTTGCCTATACTCTTCCAATTCTTTTTTGTTTGGCAAAACACCTTTGATTAATAAATAAACAACCTCTTCAAAATTAGATTTTTCAGCTAAATCTTCAATTGAATAACCACGGTAAGTCAGTCCAACCCCTTCTTTCCCCACCGTACAAATCGCCGTTTCACCGGCGACCAACCCAGCTAGACCTCCTCCATCCATTTTCCTTCTCTCCTTTGTTGTATGTTGGGGTCTGACCCCTTCTCCTCACACCTTTTCCTCATAATGATAATAATTTAATAATGTATAGAGCTCTTCACGAGTCTGCATAGAGGCAAGTAAATCTTTTTGCGTGCCATTATTTTTGATGGTTTCATAAACCTGTAATGCAGCCTTGTTCATAGCCCGAAAGGCTGATAAGGGATAAAGCACCATTCTAATGCCAACGGATTTTAATTCATCCAGAGTAAGTAACGGTGTTTTCCCGAATTCTGTTATATTCGCTAATACTGGCACTGAAACCGCTTCTACAAAGGCTCGATAATTTTCCAAAGCACTGACTGCTTCAACAAAAATCAAATCGGCACCAGCCTCTACATATTCCTGGGTACGAGCAAGGGTTGTGTCTAAATTTTCTATAGCTAGGGAATCGGTTCTCGCCATAATTAAAAAATTATCATGTTTTCTAGCATCAACAGCCGCTTTGATGCGATCGACCATTTCCTGATTTGAAACCACTTGTTTTCCAGGCCGATGGCCACAACGCTTGGGCCATTGTTGATCTTCAAGATGGACTGCGGAAGCTCCTGCTCTTTCAAACTCCTGAACCATGCGTTGGAGAGTCAAGGTACTTCCAAAGCCGGTATCACCATCTACTAAAAGAGGTAATTCAATGCAGCTTGTCATGCGTCGAATTTCTTCTGCTACTTCGGAATAGCTAATGATTCCTAAATCTGGCAACCCAAAAGCAGCATTACTGACCCCTGCCCCCGAAAGATATAATGCTTTAAACCCTGCTTGTTTGGCCAATAAACCAGCACAGGCATTTATTGCCCCTGCAATTTGTAGGGGATTTTCTTGTTTTAAGGCTTCTTTAAATGTTAAAACATTCGAACTCATTGGCTTTTAGTATAGTCCATTCCTTAGATTCTATAAGATCCCAGATGGCCAAGATGTGGCCACATGACATTTTGCTACTAGGCTCGATGTTTTTTTCTAATGCGCCGTTGATGCGCTGCCATAACAATAGGCAGTATCGCCAATAGTATAAAACTCACTAGCAACAGGGTCTGGTATTCAGTTCTATCCCCCGTATTCAATTGAGCCGGAGGAATAAAAACAATTAAATAGCCCAAAAGACAAGCTGTAATCCCGATGAAAGTTAGGATCCAAATAGCTGGCTTCCCACCAGGAACGGTATAGGCCCTCGCAACTTTGGGTTGGGAGTAACGTAATCTAAGAGCAGCAGCAAAAACTAAACCATACTGTACAACCGTAAATTGAGCAGCCAAAGCAGTTAATACCCAATAAGCGGCAGAATGACTATCCATCCATAAAAAAACAAAAGATAACACAGTCCCTATACAGGCTTGAAAAATCAACATCCCAGTCGGGACACCTTTTTTATTCACTTTTTGGAGGGCAGGATGCAAAAAACCATCTTGCACGGTCACTAATAGCCCCTTGGCTGGTCCTATAGTCCAAGTATTGATCCCCGCCAAAGATCCAATTAATGCTAAGAGCGCCATCATAGGAACTGCCCAGAGCATATCAAAACGATCAAAGAAAACGGTAAATGCTTGAATAAGGCCTGATAACAAACTAATTTCTTTTTGTGGCACTACAATGGCAATCGATAGTGTTCCCAAAATGCTTACCAACATAATAATAACAATGGCGATAGCCAGAGCCCGCGGAAAGTCTTTTTGAGGGTTTCGAGCCTCTCTAATATGGAAGGCCGCTAATTCTACCCCTGCTAATCCCAATAATATGCCAGCAAAAAACACCATGGTATCTAAGCGAAATTCAGGGATAATGGCATCCCAATCAAAAATGATTTGGGCAGGATGGCCGGCAAAAAACCACCACAATCCTAAACCAATAATAAGTGCACCTGGGATAAGCGTGCCTGTAATCACCCCCAAAGAACTCACCCACCCAGAAGTTTCTATTCCCAAAAAATTGAGAAAAGTCGCGCCCCAAAATACGATTATCATCACTGCAAAATAAAATAATTTGCTCTCTTCAAGACCTGGAAAAAGTGGGGCTAATAGATGCCCTAGCATAACTGCCGTAAAAGCCAGAATCGCAGGAAACCAGGCTATACTCTCCATCCAAGCCATCCATAAGGCAAAAAATCCCCATTTTTTTCCAAAAGCTTCAGAGACCCAGACATAATTTCCGCCTGGTCTTGGCCAACCTGTCGCCAGTTCTGCAGTTACTAAGGCGATGGGAATAAAAAATACTAAGGCTGAAACAATTAAATAGAAGATAGATGACAAACCAAATTCCGCCGACAATGGCAGATTTCTTAAACTAATGATGGCAGCAACAGTAATCATTGCTAGGGTGAATGTACCAAGAACTCGTGCTTGCTTAACCAAAAATAATCCCTCTACTAACTCTAACTAAGTTGTTGAACTTGAAAATTCAAAAAGTTCTATTAGCGATTATGTGGGTTTTGGCTTTGAAATTCTACACCTAGATCAATTTAATTTTGTTAAACAACAAGAGTAAGTGCTTATCGATCATGAAGATCATCTCGTTTAGAAATGTCTCCTTTAAGAGAAAAACCTTGGTTCATCAGCTTTAAAACAGATATCCGTGCCAACAATTGTTCTGTCGAGAGTTTCTTCTTTTGTGCAGAAACGTCACTTCTGCAATTAGCGTCAATAATCAATTCCACCATTTTTCCTCTCCATTATCCAGGAACAACTGCAAGATGCATATTCATAGCTGTTAGCAGCTCATTTGCACTTTTTAGATATGGGTTGCCATTCTCAGATAATGACTTGTATAAACTTGTGCGACTTCTATGTGTTTTTTCAGCTAGAACTGCTACTCCACCATGTGCTTGAACCACATTTTGTAGTGCCAAAAGAAAAACTTTGATATCACCCCCTGAAAGTGCAGCATTCAAATAACCTGCAGCTTCTTTGGAATCTTTAAGTGTATCAATTAAATATTCTTGGTAACTAATACTCTTTATCTCCTGTAAAGGCTTCCTTATTTTTTTAGTAGATAAATTGTCTTTGCTTTTCCATTTTTGGCTTCCTTTTTTCAGACAAGTTTTAGTAGTTTTTTTCATGGTTATCTTCGCTCCTTTTATCTCATCTCAATACATATTCCTTCCAATAAAAAATAGCTTTTTTAATATCTTTTTTTTGCGTCGATTTATTACCGCCACAAATCAATACGATTGTGCCCTTATCTTCTTCTCCAAAATATAATCTATATCCCGGACCGATATCCAATCGAAACTCTGATACCCCATCGCTGTGGATACATACTAATGGTATCCTATAAGATACAATAAATCAAATTTTTTCTTATCATCCCACTTAAGCCCTCTACCCTCGATCAGTTAGCAGCAAGCCATCTGCTATGTATTTATACAGATATTTTTATTTGAACCGTTCAACACTAAACGCAATTATTTAATTATTTTCTATTCAAAAGAATCCGTTTTTTGTACTATGATTGCTTGTCAGCTTTATAATTAGTCTATTAACCCAGTAATTGTTTATGTAAAACCAAAACGGAAGTTACTATCTATGCTCACTGAATTTGCAGACGAACTAAGTTCATTCATTGAAAAGAGCCAAGTTTATATGGGCCCATGGCTCATGGCTTTGGGTGTACTTTGGCTCATTAATATTGTGAATTGGATGTTGGGATCACCCTTCAATCGTTTGGGTATCTATCCTAGGCATATCTCTGGATTGCCTGGAATAATTTTTGCTCCTTTTCTTCATGGGGATTTTAGCCATCTATTTTTCAATTCAATTCCTTTATTTGTATTAGGGCTTGCCATCTTAACCGAGGGCACCAACCTCTTTTTCGTTGTCACTGCCACCATTATGCTGTTAGAAGGATTTTCTGTGTGGTTGCTTGGCCGACGTGCTCTTCATATTGGCGCTAGTGGGGTTATCTCCGGTTATTTTGGTTATATTATTGTCAATGCCTATCTTCAACCCAGTTTTACAGCGGGACTGCTAGCATTACTCGTGATATATTATTTTGGCAGTATTTTCCTGGGTATTTTCCCACAGGAAGAGAAAGTGTCCTGGGAAAGCCATTTCCTTGGCTTTCTTTCGGGAATTGCTGCGGCTTTTTTGGGACCTAAGCTTATGCTATTGTTAGGATTGAAAGCTTAAAAATTAAATGTTTTTCATACTAACTGCTAAAAATGCTTTTCCTCTTAGCGGCTAACAGCTGGTGGAAAGAATTGATGGCTCCAAGCACAACTGGTACTGGTGTTGCCACTGGTGGCGCTGTTGCTACTGTCTTTCCAAGACCATTCTTATTTGCTTCAGCTGAAAACACCATAGGCAGAGCTTGAACATTAGTACTTATACCGTTTGAGGATGGGAAATCAGTACTTGCAACAGCACTCGCAAAAGCCAACCAAAAATTTTTCTTTCTAGGGACTATTACCTGGTTTAATGTGGCCTTTTCTCTCGCCTGCTTTTCTTTTTCTGCCGCATCTGCTGCCGCTTTAACAACTGCTGTTTTTTTAGCTGCCTCCGCCGCTGCTGCTGCCGTTGCAAGGTCATTCATCTCATTTTTTAATATTTCATCAAGCTCCTGCATATTTTTTTCCATCTCACTATTATTTTTGGAAATAGCACTTAACTTCACTAAATTAGATTTCACCTTCTCTAAATACTCTGATATAGATTTTATCATCGCTCCCCTAGCAGCATCGTTAGATTTCAAACATTCTGCAAGCAATATAGAAGATCTCTCCTCAATCAATTTCAGGATGTCGTTGAGTGTCATTACATTCATTTGGTTTAGAGCTGCATGACGACTAGGTAAATTATCTGAAAGAGTATTGCAACTTCTAATTAATTTCTCGATTAAATCTTTATTTTCTTTATCAAGCTTAGAAGCTTCTTCCTTGTTTTTTACTAGCGTTGCTTTCCCTTCATTTAGACGCTCATGTTTTTTAAGGATTAAACTCATCCGAGCAAACTTCAAATCTTCTATAGCTTCTTGTGCAATAGCATATATAGCGCTGACACCAAAAGATCGTTTTAAATTCTGATGCAACTCCCTCTGTTCATTATTATGATTAGGTTTAACTGTCAATAATCCATCCTTTACTTGTTTTTCTTGTTCTGCGCTTGGTTTAAAGCCCGAAGCAATTAATTTATTTGCAATAAACCAATGTTTACTGAAAATAGACAAAAATAGTGCGGTTGGCTTTACTCCATCTCTAGCTATAAAGCGTTGATCCTTCACATATCTATCATCTCCATTTGTCTTTGGATGTGGATCAATCACAGAAAATTCTGCATCTAATTCAACTGATCTTTTAAGTAAAAAATCAACCACATTTTCATTTCCACAAAAACATGCCATCATGAACGGCGAGAATAACATTGTTGGAATAACTTTATTAGGATCTGCATTAAAGTTTTTAAACATTTGAATTGGTTTAATATCTCCTAATATAGCAACAAGCCACAATAGACAATCTTGACTTACACCTTCCTGAGTAATAACTCGACCTTCTTCTACTGACCTGTAAAATTTATAGGCCATTCTAAGCTTGTCTTTGTGTAAAATTCCATCCACTTTATTCATATCTTTTACAAGATATTTTTGAACGATAGCCTGCCAAATATTTTCGTTAGCTTTCATGTAACCATCAATAAAATTCTCTTTCGTTTCAACAATATCACCCCCATTGGCACAATAAAGAATGGCAAGCTCAAAACGCATGTTATTTAGAATGATTTGAATAGGTTTAATATTTACACCCCAACTTTCCTTCAAATCCGCTTTAGTAGCAATATCTTGTTGCAATGCTATACCAGATTTAAATAGTAAATGTAACATTCGCGCGGCAGATCCAAAAGACCATTCCGATATCATTTTTTTATCGGCTAACATCTTATTGATACTGCTGGATCCACTTTGCATAGTAATATAATGGATAGGCTGCCCCCAAGTAACGGGAATTGGAGGAATAGCAGGCTGTGGCATTAGACTAATGGTTTCAAGACGATTATTTCTCAGTGTAAGCATTATCTTCGGCCATGTTGGTGCTGGTCTTGCTGGCACTGCAGGTATTTCTGGCCAAAAATCAGTATCCGCATGATTCACATCGGCACCGTTTTTCAAATCAGCTTCTAGATCAATCAATTGACCAATAGCTGCACTAGTAATAGCACGTTTCGCTGCCATATCATAAAACTCTTTTGTACGACTAAGAATTATATATTTGGTCTCTAATGCTCTTACTCTCTGTAATAAGACTGAATTTTCCTGCTCTCCTAACATCTCGCATAACCGAGAAAGCATTATTCGGCGCAATTCAAGCTCATCAAGCAATTTTGTTATTGACTCCTTTTTAGTATAATTTATTACACATGTCTCGAGCGATTCTTTTCCTAAGTCTTTATTGAGTTTTTCACTCAAAACTTGGTTAATTTCTCGGCCAACCAAATAACGTAATTGATTGAATTGACGAAATAAATCATCAAAAATATCGGTATTAGTTTTGATACTATTAATTATTCTTTTAACTTTATATAAATTCTTTATGCCTCTTATCAAAGAAGGTATATCGTTATTCTCAGCAACGTTATATTTCATAACTGTACGAGCATATACTTTACTTACTGTTGAGAGTATAGTTACATTGGGTAAGGAATGGAAATCACTATTACTTAGAGCTTGATTGCTGGGCAACAATCGGCTTAATTGTGCAATGAAAAAAGGAAATGTTGACGCCATATCAAAATCTTTACTTGACAATATTTCTAAACATTTAGATGTATGACAGTCATCACGCAACATGAATGTTTGGATTGGGGATTTGGAATGACAATCTATCCAAACAGATAATTCACTTAAAAATTTCTTTCTATCATTTGTCTCACGAGGTTTTTCATTTTCAAGATCATAATAGATTGCCCATAATGTACTTTGTAAGTTTTGGGCATGCAATTCTTTTATTGAACCAACCATGATTTTCTCTATGCGATCGACTTGCATACTTATTTGATCCAGTTTTCTAAGGGAATCTGAGATGCCCAGAGAATTTTTCAGAATAAGAGTTTCTAGATTTTTAAAAGAGACTTTCAGAGTACTCATAATGATGCTGTGTGATTGCCCAATCGCATTAAGAATATCCCTCCGCACCTCTTGAACGGAATTATAAATCGCTTGATTGGGATCTGCAGCATCTCCTTCACTAAACAAAGATATACCCATGGAAATAATCCCCGTTACCACCCCTATCCCACTGGCAATAGAAGCAAGGCTTATTAAAGAGCTAGCAGCAGCAAAGCCTTCCATATGCCGAGATATATCAACCATTGTGACTCCAATATTGCCAACTGTGCTCCATGTTTTTTGACTTCCACCTAACATTACAGCCAACTTAGAAACTTCAAGACCGCATTGTCCCCAATTTTTTAATGTTGTAGCAGAAGAAAGCATTAGTTTTTTCTGTTCTGTGTTAAGCACATATTTTTCGTTTGAGGTCGCATCTCGCTTACAGACTGCAATCAATTCCATAAACTGTTCTTGCGCTTTTTTTGCTTCATCTGTTTTTTTTGAATATTCTGCTGTTTTCTGCTTAAGAGCTAAAGCAATGTTCGATAAATTAAGAGCACGTTGTGCTTCCTTTTCTTTTATTAATTTTTCAAGCTGTTCTTTAACAGTCGCTGTCAAATTGTTATTATTTAATTTTTCCCTTAGAATATATATTAAAGCTTCTGGACTGAGATCAATTCCAACATCTTCTTTTAATAAATCTAACAAATCTCCTTTATAATGTTTTAATAAATCAGGACCTATACGGTAACTTTCATCTTGTGCCTTAGAAACAAAATCTACAATAGGAGATACTGCAGCTCCTGCAACCGCGGCCACTGGCAGCGACACAGGCGCCAACATAGCAGAAGCCCCGAAACCTATACATTTATTAAGTACATTCTGTTTTTCAATTGCCTCGTTGTTTGCTTTTCCTAGGCGAGTTCTCATTTGAAATAATTCGAGCAGATCTCGAGTATTGTTTAATCTAGCCCATTCTATTTCATTTAGTGGTTTCACAGCATTTAATGAAAGAACCAATAATCTTTCCTCTTCTGAACTTAACTTTGCTTGTAGCTTGAAAGCTGATGAACTTACATCTACCAACTGTAAAGCTCTAAAATAAGCTGCTTGACCAGGCAAATATGTCTCTGAAGAAAAATCTAAATCCTCATCTTCAGTATTTTCAAGAAATTTCATAACCTGTTCAAAATTCTTCTTTTCGATTTCATTTAATGATAAAGACATAAATATCTCCTATCCTATATAAAGCTCAGACAATAATAACGCCATCTTGAAGAATTATTATCGACTAACTTCATGTTCAAACGATCCTCCAAATTAAAGAGGTAGTGTAATAAATTAATGAAATCCTACCATAGAACTCGATTATCAGTGAACTAAAAAAACCACCAGAATCTAAATTTCTTATAAAATTTTTCCTAGACTTTCTTTTGGGGATTGCAACAGCAATTTGGGACCTAAGCTTATGCTGCAGCGACCTACATTAGGGACGCATTTTTTTTGCTTAATTCTGTTACTAAGAATGAGTGAAACAATAACAAGTATGGACGTTATTTATCTAATACTAATAGCCATTTTATAATGGGGTTAATGACCTTATAATGTTCATCTTCCATTTCAATAATGTCTTTTTTCAGTAGAAGGGTCGGCAAGCCGACCCCGATGTTATAAACACTTGATATTTATGATTAGGCAGGTTGAGTAGTAACTTGGCTCGCTGGTACTGCACCAAGTTGTTGAGCGATTTGTTCCTCTTCACCAGCTTCACGCAATTTCTGTTGATATTGTTTGTTCAAAGAAAAGACAGAAACAATCCACACACCAACGATAAGCGATACGAAAAATAACAGCACAGGTAGATTATCGGCAATGGCGCCAAATATAAGGACGATTTGCAAAATAATTCCACCACCAGATTTACCTAAACGTCCACCCACTACATCGATCGCTGCTTTTCCTTTCACTTTAGATTCTTGATCTAAAGGAATGTAAGACATTTCTTTCGTTGGATCAAACAAGGAATATTTGGTTGCTTTACTCAAGATATTTTGGCCAGCACCTGCAATAACGGCTATCCAAACGGAGTGAAAGGCAATACCCCTTGTAAACCATCCCTATACATCACAAAAGTAAAGAAAATAGCCCCAGTGATTAAGATCATGATAGGGGCTGATAATGCAGCCACTAACCATCCTAAACGACGAATGATATTACTACCGATTGTTACTAAGAAAAGGGTTGCAATACCAGTACACATGGAAAAATATCCCATGAAAGTATTGTAATCATTTTCATTGGGGAATTGGATTTTAATTGGGCTTTCCAAACGACTTCAATTAAATTGATGGAAACGCCATAGCACAATACCAGCAATGCAACATACCCAGGTAACGGGAACGAACTAAGAACATAAAACTTTCTGTTAAAGAAAGTTTTGGTTTAGATTTCTTGGTAGCTCCGACCTTTTCTAAAGGATTATATAAACTCGGATCTGTCAATACGTTGTTATTCATCCAATTATAAGCAATCATAATAATCAAACAACAGATGGTCACTGCGCCCATTAACCAGATTAAGGTTTCACCCCAAGCATCCACACCTTCTGGGACAGAATTACGAATATTAGAAAGATGAATAATGGTATAACCGGAAGCGATTAAGGCGAGGTTCCCTAGTTGTCCAAAACCTGCATAAAAACGTTTGGCTTCGGCTGAACGGGTAATTTGATTCGCAAATTGCCAAAATAAAAGCGAAATCCCCATGCTGCCCCAAAGTTCTGATAAAACATAAAACAATGCATAAGGCCAAACGCGAATCACCTCAATTAATTTTGTCACGGTGTCTTGCATACGTGCCGGCAGATTGACCGCAGTCCAAGCTTCCATGGCATCTGCTGCTACAGTAGGGCTTAATGTTTCAATGTTGGGATAAATGTAAAATCCAAAACAAGAAAAGAATACTAAGAATGGCAAAATCATCGAATAAAATAAAGTGGTGGGCTTTACTAAATTACTTAATTTTGCATAGACCAGCACAAAGATAAGATCGATATAGGTAATGTCCCCCAAAATTTTAAAAATGGGATGGCTTCGGCACCCGCAGCAGTCACTATCAGCGTATCCTTTGTATCTCGCATGATCGTGTAGTTAAATAGAAAACAAAACATCATTAAAACCATCGGAAGAAACTTCTTCAACTCATGGTTGTGAATAGGCCAAAAGATTTTGCGAAGACCGGTGAATTCCGCCCCTCCCTGATTACCTTGGATGGTACCTGTCATAACATTACTCCTATCAATCAATCATTCATTTCATCTAGTCAATACTATAGAAGCGGTATTGTACGCAAAATATTATTCTTGAACAAGGAAAATACTTACAAATACCTTTAAAGAATCAAGAAATCTTAGAGCATTATCGACACATGATTAAATCAATAATCGTTATATGTCAATAAATCTTAGAATCATTCATGTTGCAACCAGAACAATCGCTTTTTAGCTCGCGTTGATGCCACATAAAGTAATCGTTGTTCTTCAAAGTGGGCGCGCTTCTTATTTTCATTTTTTAGATAAGCATAGATTTTAGACTCTTCTTTGGTTGACGGCTTTATAGGTGCCAAAATTATATAAGGGTCACTCATCAGCGAGGCCCTACTTTCCCAAAGTAGTAATTTTTCAGTATCGGATCGAGAAGTCCTGCCAATGCCAGCCACAATGACCGTATCAAATTCTAAACCTTTTGACTTATGAATAGTCATTATTTGCACTGCATTTGGATCCAAGTTATTAGATTTGGCATAAAGCGCTTCCAGACGATTCTCTAATACAGTGATATCATAAAAATCATGGGCATAACCTTTTTCTTCCAAGATAGCAAAAAAAGTTTCTTGAATTTGCTCATTGGCTATGGAATTAGAATATTCACCTTCATCATAATATTTATATTCATTTTGAAGAACTCCCGACTGATAGTCGGGAGATTCTTCTCGGCCCTTCCTAAGTTGCAACCAGGTATTTTTAACCCAAACAGACAAAGGATACCGATCTCTATCTGCTAAGGCGACTTGCAAACATGGAACAAAATAACTCAATTTATTGATCGCATCGTTAGACAAATTTGTTACTTTCTGATAAGACTGCAGGGTCCACCAAAGTGGGAGGGAGACTTCATGATTTGCAAGTAAGAATAAGTCATTTAAGGATACGCAGCAATAGGGTGAGCGCAACAAGGAGAGCCATGCCACCTTATCTCCCAAATGCAATAGAGCTTTGGTTAAAGATAATAAATCTTGTAATAGAGCTTTATCCTTTAAGGGTTCAATGTCTACGCCATGATATGATTGTCCTGCTTGCTTAAGCAATGGAATTAAGTTTTTCAAATGATTTCGAGAGCGCACCAGTAAAGCAATGCTACCCAGAGGCTCCTTTTCCTTAACTTTATGTATGATTTCTAATAATTCCTGTGCTTCGGATTCTTGATTGACTTCTTTAAAAGCTATTGATTCTTCTACTATCGCATTTAAAGTATTATTGATGGTTTCGTTTGTTGTGTTTTTTGACTTTATTGCAACTACAGCCACAGAAGGACTATAAGCAATCGCACCCGTTCCAATTTCATCTTGCTTTGGAAAAGCTTTAGAAAAATATTGATTGACCCAATTTACAACATCGGAGCTCGAACGAAAATTTGTTGTTAAGGTAAGAGGCTTTAGTTTCACTGTTCCGATGCCTTTTTCTTTAACCTGCAAAAAAAGCCCCACTTCAGCTTGGCGAAAACGATAGATGGATTGTTGCGGATCTCCCACTAAAAATAGGCTACGCCCATCCCCTGGCTCCCAAGCAAAAATAAGTTGTTCCAATAGTTTTAATTGCGGGATTGAGATATCTTGAAATTCATCCACTAAAATATGACGTATTTGATTATCTAATCGTAAAGCCAAATCCGAAGGTTCCTCATAATAGCCCATGGCTCGACTGGCCGCCAATAATACTTCAGCAAAATCAACTTGTCCTGTCTTTTGAAACACCCAAGTTAATTCTGCTACCAAAGCAGGCAATAAGGTGACTAATGAATCAATAACATCCCATTCATTTTCGGTATAATGCGCTAAGGGTGAATGACGTAAATCTTCTAGGGCTTCTCGAAAATCTGGATATGCTGCCAAATTATTTAATACATCCAGCATTCTTTGTTTCATGCTTTGAAGCTGAATTTTATCTTCTTTATTTTTTGCCTGACTTTTAGCTTTAAAACCTTGTTTTTGCGTAATTGTCTGTCGATAAGTATTTTCTTCTGTTAATAATAATTCTGCAATGCCTAGCCAAAGAGGCAGATCTTCTAAATTTTGTCCCGGCCATTGTTGATATTGTAAATCCCGGCAAGATAGAATGGCGGAAGAGCTAGCTGATAATTCATTTGCAGCCAATTCATTTGCAGCATATTGAGCCATGAACACTATTTCATGTCTTAATGCCAGATTGTTGGGTATGGCATGAAGCAATTTATGCAAATTATCTAGAATAGCCGTTTGCAAGCCTTTTTCTAAAAGTGTTCTGGCTCCCGCAATAGAAGCCGTCAACCCGATATGGGGTAACCATTGCTCCCTAAAACTTAACATTTCAGCTAATAATCGTGTTGCTGTTTCTAAATTATTGTCCAAATGTTTTAATAAAGCAGTGATAGCATGGCTAGTATTGTCGTCTGATTCACCCGTAAGTAAATTGGCAGCTGCTTCCTGATAAAGAGGTTCTTTATCCTCCACAATAGCTGGGGGGGCACCAAACTGAGATAATATAGGCATCTGCCGGGTGATGCTCGCACATAAAAGAATCCACTGTTTGGATACGTAAACGGGATGGGTTTTTTAGTAAATTCCATCCAGACGCCTTATCGCGTTTTAGCAGACTATCAGCAAGCAACCAAGTTTGATATTCCGTGCTGCCTTCCTCTGGAGCAGGATGAGATGAGCTCGCATATTCAAGAGCCGCCAATACGCGATCACGCATCTCCCCTGCTGCTTTACGAGTAAAAGTAATCGCCAAACATTCCTCAGGCCCTTGTTCCACTGCAGCTAATAATCGTAACAAGCGTTTTGTTAATAAAGTTGCTTGCCGATCCAGCCGGCGCTTGCACAATAAACGATTCACGAATGTCTAAAGCCGTTTGACGAATGTGATCATCCGACGATAAAACCGAGGACTCTGTTCCATATCCTGAAGTAAGCAACAAAAAACCTCCCTGTTTTTAGTGATATTCTCAAACGTTTTTTAATCGGGCGTAAATGGCCTTCAGAATATCTACTTTAACTCCAATTCCATGCTCTAATTGATAGCCCAATTCATAACTGGTATTATCATAACTGGTTTTTTTATCACTGAGATCTTTAGCAGTGCTTACTGCGATGTTTTGAGTTGCCCTCATGATAAATAGTTCTCCAACTGAATAATTGAAATGGGACTATATCCAATATTATTTGTAAAACGAGTTTTTTGAGGGGTTCAATATACCCATCTTTCTATCACATGTAAATATTTTGACTTTCTACAAAAATCCGGCCATCTGTGAGAAAAGCTGTATAAAAAACCAGCCATAGACATTAAAGTATATTTCGGGTATCCTGTGAGCCACCTGACCATAAATTTCAATAAGCAAATAAATACAGGATATGCACATGAGTAAACAAAATATTTTTTATTTTACAGCCTTATTATTGGGTGGTCTTATTCTAATGACCTCAGCAAAGGCTTCTATAAAAGAGACAACTCACTATACTACCCAGCCAATCAGAACGCTAGGAAGCTTCCCAAGTTTACCTATCCATGAACGCGACACAAAGTTTCAATCCGCTCAAAAGGGGTTTGAGGATCGTTCCAATTTATTTTTAAAAGGGAAGCATTTTCAAAATTGGTCCGCTAATAAAAATCAAAATGAAACTATTGAAGAATTTAAGCGTATAGAAGATTGGCGTAATCATAGTTGGTATGCGGAAGGAACGGGTGAACTGCTGGTTTCACGGATTGATTTCATGGTGGCTCAAGATTTATTAGAAAAAGGCTTCTACCGAAAACCTCACCTAATTGCTTTTCAATATAATCAAGCCGATGGGAGTTATAATGCCAGCCTGATTGCATTAAATGGACAGCGGTTCCTAGCCCTTGAAGCTCCAACAGCTAAAAACGTGAATCAATTTTATAAATTATTACAAAATTTCCAGGTAACTCAATTAGTCCGACTTGCGCCCGAGGCTGCAAGCAACGAAAAACAATCCTTTGCCTATTGGCAAGGACGTATTAAAAAAAATACAAAATCATCTGAACAATTCATGCATGTTCCCTTAGCTGGTATCCAAAAGACCTTTCCGATCCACTACTATTTCACAAACTCCTGGCAAGATGGTAAAGGCATGGAGCCACAGGCTTTATTAAATTTAATTCAATCTGTCCGAAAGAACATGGACACTGAAAATGGATTAATGGCTTGTCATTGCACCAACGGGGTGGGAAGAACAGGTACATTTATCGCCGGATTGCTGCTGTTACAGGAAATAGACCGGCAATTGGCGGCTGGCGTCAGTATCGATCAATTGGATATTAGTATTGAGAAAATAGTGATGCAATTATCCTTGCAAAGACTCTATATGGTAGGTAAGGCAGATCAGTATATTACTTTATATAGACTTGTTGATCTTTATATTGATTCCATAAAAAACAAGTAGCCCCCTACTATTTACCCATGTTCAGGTCTTTAAGATTGAATTTATGCAACGTCCAGATTTTCGGCAATTTTGCTCTAAAAATTTAACAAAAAAGCGGAGCAATTTTTGTTAAATTTTTAGCGCAAAATTGACAAAATATGGGCGTTCTAGGATAGGGCGGGAACGGTTACAGAGTTAACAGCATAGCATTTAAGCTTGGGAGCTTAGCCAATAAGATGGAAATATCCTGACTTCCATCTAGAGAATCTTTATTCTCTAGATTATCGGTTTGCAATGCGGTTTGGCATTCATCTAAAAACTGCTGAATATCAACATCCAGTTTGCCATCGGTATCATGTGCTAAATTGGCATGGCTATTCAATATACGCAGTTGTTTGGTGTTAATTTTAGGCTCTTCAGAAAGTTCGAGATAGCCCTTTACCCATAATCGAAATTCAACGTTTGTCATAGTCTATCTTCCCATCATGAATCATTTGCCGGATTTCAGAAGAGGTTTCTGTGTCATAGCTTTCGTCAATGACATGATGAAACAATTGCGCTAAAGTGTTTTGTATCAAGGGCTGAAAATATGCTAATGTATCAGCATGATATTCCTGTATTTTGCAATATTCACACACCTTTACCAACCATTCTAATAGAGGCCATAAAGGTTCTGACACTGTTTGCAAAGTTTTTGCAATAAGTTCTACCTGAGGTTTTTTAATCGTTACTGGCCCGTTGGCTATTTCGAAATAGCCTTGGAGCCAGTAACAAAATTGTTGATTATTAATTGCTATCATATTCGTAATGAAGAGGAACGAATTGCTGAATAAATACCATTCTACATTCCATTAACATCTATATTGCCCTTCATAAGAACTAACCTTAGGAACAGAAGCAGCAAGCTGTAACCCTTGCAACAGTTTTTCTCGATCGGCACATTGTATTTGAACTCGAATAACCGTTTGATTGAAAGGGCCCTCGCGATATTCTTCATATCCACCAGTAATCTCGTCAATTTTAAATTGATTTGGAAGAAAAGCATTCATTAAAGTATGTATACCATGCAAATCCTCACAATTATGAAAATGGATTTTGATTGTCTGAGCTAATCTATCCATTATGCTAACAATTTCTTTAATTGTTGGAAGTTTAAGTTTTAAAGCATTGCTCAAAATTCGATCATTAGGCAAATGAATAGCTTTAATATTTTGCTTAGCCTTTTCAACTGTAGCCCTCTGTGCAGCCAAATCATTCTGTAGTTTTTGCACAATTGCTAAATGAGGAGCCAATTCTTTGTTTAGTTCCTCTATTGCCTGATTCGCTTGTTGTTCTAACTTTTTGCAATGCTCTACCTTGGCTTTCTCTTCCTTTGTTAAGTCAAAAGGACTTGCTGGTTTCTGAACCACTAGCATAGCTTGAGTCGCTGCTATAGGAGCTGCCACAGTAACACCGGCTGTTGCTGCTACTGGGGCTTGGGCTGGGACTTGGGATGAAAAAGAGGTCGTTCCTGCTGATCCTCCCTTGCCCGTGGCTCCCATAGATAAAAATTTGCTGGTTTGTTCTGCCGTTTCTTTAGCGTTTTGCATGTTTGTCTCCAAAAGTTATATGTGTAAGGCACTAAGGTAACATAAATTACTCCATATATCCAGACTTAGTAGCCAAGCTTTTAGGCAAATTTTTTAACCGCAAATTCAGTCAAATCGGGGCCCGATTGATAGCTGCGAATCACTTCCAAAATTCCTAACCCACCGATGGATGGAAATGATTTAGGTTTTTACAATTCCCGCGAAAGCGGAAAACCAACTCTGCAAAGCGATTTAAGATGGCAGGACCTGCAGCTTTGTTCCCCTTTTAGAGGAGTTACAACAGCTTTTCCTTCTTTAAATTCTTGGGCCAATTTTTCTAAATGATTTTCCCAAACAGACTTTTGCAATTCCCAAGTTTCTTCAGCCCCATAGCGTTTCATTTTGGTTGCTGTATCGATGCCTAAAATTTTGGTTCCATTTCCTGTTGCATTTCCGATTTCGTTTTTTCCGGTTCTGTTTATAGTTGCTGCTCTAGATCCAGTCCCATCTTCAATTTCATCCTCAACCCCAGTTCCGATTATAATTTCAATATCTTCTTCATGATCTACTCTTAAGCCTCTATACCTTACTTCATCGGGTTTAATTATTGCAAAGGCAACAGCTGAAGCTTTTTGTTTTCTCGCAATACAATAGAGTGGTAATTGAGGAGCAAGAGGCCTTTCACCAAACCATTCCGATACTTGTACTTGACCTGTTTTATAATCAATCAATAATTCATCCCCATTTTCAAGTTTATCGATGCGATCAATCCGTAATTTAAGTCGAATACCCCCTAAAATTAGTTCCTCTGGCACCTCATGAGCCAGCACTTCAAATGGAGGGCGGCTCGCTTCTAGAACTAGAAAACGTTGTACTAAATCCAATATCCTATTCCTTTCTAATTCTAAATATCGTTCCGTAAAGGAAGAACTCGAAAAAAATGAAGCATGAGATTTTCTTTTTTGTTCGAAAACAATATGAATCGCTTGTTCAATACGATGATGGCGTTGTTCGTCTGTTAATGCAAGTAATGCCGCTTGATTTTTTAAAGCTTGCCAAAATATTACTAAAACCTGATGGATGATTTCTCCACGTTCAGCCGCAGTCAACCCTATCGCAGGATTTATTAATGGCTCTGCTTTTAAACGAATTTCCGCAAAGGCGCGGAAGGGGCAAACCGCTTGTAATGCTAATATTTTTGTTCCACCGACTGCACTTTCATTTTCAGGCGAAGCAGGACCCCACTCAAATTTTTGTATATTTTGATCTGTTTGAACATCTTGTTCCAGAAAATCTTGATGGTCTTCAGTTTCGCCTCCTTTTTGATTTTGCTGGTAAATCTTTTCGGTATGGATATCTGCTTTTATAATTTGGGGAGCCTCGTTTTCCATATTTATAGCAATAGTGGACCCTACCCCTAAAATTTCCTCAACCGTTATTTCTGGAAAATGTGTTATTAACGGACTTATGCATGTTGCTTGTTCTGCGACCACTTTAGGATAACTAAAAATCACCTTGTTTCCACCACAAGATAATTCCTGAGTCATGCGTTCTGCCACCTCTAATTCTCTCGTTGCCGAGCTTCTTGGCAACTGATGCATGGTTTGCAATACAAGTGGAATAAAGGGATTGGCTGCAGGTTCTTTTGGCCAGGCATCACGATACAATCCTACTACCCAAAGAAAATCGAAAGGAAAACCCAAGCCTTCTAATAAGCCTAATACTTGGATGGGCGCATCAATGGAGCTTTGATGAGATTGTGGTAAAAATTGTCTGTTGCTGGCAAGGCGTCTAAGTTGTTTTAAAGCCTCAGCATAACTATGCTGGCTTAATACTGCCTCCATATTGCAATAATCATCCAATAAAGTTTCCCAATGTTGTTTAAGTGCTTTTTCTTCCTCATTTAAAATGCGTGTCCCTGGCCAGCCAAGACAAGCTAAGAATTCAACTAATAAATTCTTCCAAGCTTCGGGCGTTTTTTTTCCAAAAAAAGCTGGTTTTAGCGCAAGACAATTTTTTAATTTTGCAACGATGCTGCAAGCTTGAAGTTTAGGGCAGCGTTTCAGAATGGATTCTAAAAAAATTACATATTCAGAGAGTATATGCTTACCGCGCACCAAAGAGCGTAATTGGATTTCTAGTTGTGCCGTCAAGCACATTTCTTCAGGGGTTCCGCCTAAGAAAGCTAGACGGAAGATTTTACTTAAGTCTTCAAAAGGGATTTCTGCTTGCATTAAGCCTAAACCCATTAAAGCGGCATCTATCATGGGATATTGGGCTAAGGGAATCGGAGCAGCAACATTATATTCCTTTGGATGACAAACTTCTTCTAGGATACGCAGAACCGCAAATCGCTTTTGCTCTAAATCTGGGATAATAATGCCTATTTGTGCTTTAGAATTTTTTATCAACCAGCTTTTTGCATAACACAAGGCCAGCTTTAATTCTTCCTCTTCATTTGCAAATGCTATGCGAGAAATATCTAAGGGTGCAGCCTCTAATAAAGATTGCATTTCTATTCGACAGCCTTTGTCCTCACATAGTTTGAGCAGCCTTGTTTGTTGTGGTGTCCATTCCATAAAACCCAAACAGGTTATTTTTTCTGGCAAAATCAAGCTATTATTTTTTATTGCTTCCCCAACATAATTCAACAAATCTGCCGTATTCAGCCAATTATTTTTCTGACATTTTTCTTGATAAGCTTTTGACCATTGTAAATAAGCATGATGATCTTCAGTATGCGCATAGGATTTTAGAGTTTGGTATGAAAGTTCCCACTGCAAGCACAAATCCCAAGCTTCTTTTGCTAATTTTGCCGTGGCTTCTCTTCTCAACAAAGGATAGTCCAAAGTAGTAGAATGGTTAATAATCTCTTCGAAAAGCGTCACTTGTTCTAATGAATTTAATAACTTCGGAATGGTTTGAAATGGTTGTGGCTGTGTATCACGTGTTTCATTAATTTCATTAGTTTCACTAGTTTTTTTGGTTTTGTTGATTTCGCTATCGTTATTCTGATCCTTTAGCATTTGCCAAAGGCCTTCTACCCATCCTGCAAAAGGGTAAACTTTTTTATGATATTTTCTTGCGGCATATAATGCAAGACGATGATTAGGACTCAGAAACATGTTCAAGCGCCACTACTTCTTCTGGCTCAGGCATTATTTTTGCTTGTGGGCAACGCCCTGTAAGAGTCTGCACTAATTTGCCTACCGTTAACCCCTGTACAGTAATAGAAAATAACACGACAGCATAAGTGATGGCCAAAATAAAATCTCGAACCTTTCCTTGTGGAAGAGCCAGTGCCAAGGCGATTGAAATTCCTCCTCGTAAACCTCCCCAGGTCATAACCAACATTACATGATGACTGTATTTTCGAAAAATAGACATACAACCCACAGGAACGGCCACAGAAATCCAACGTGCTGCAATCACAATCACGATAACCCCTATCGATGCCAAAGTAGTATTGAAAGTAAATTTTAAGGTTAAGAATTCTAAGCCAATCAGCACAAATAAAACTGCATTGAGAAGATCATCCACTAATTCCCAAAAACTATCTAGACGTTGGATAGTTTCTTTACTCATTTTGCCTTTTTGTAGCAACCTGCCAACGATTAAACCAGACATTGTCATAGAAATTGCACCAGACACATGTACCACATAATGTGCGAAGGAATAGCCACCTGTTACAACGGCTAATGTCACGATAATGGCTACCTCGTCGTTATCAATTGTTCTTAGTATCGTTGCAGCCAACCAGCCCATGGCAAAGCCTAATACCAAGCCTCCTAAACACTGACGCACAAAGAATAAACTTGCCCCCTGTGCCGTCCAGGTTTCTTCTGAACCCGTTGCGACACCCAACAATACAACAAACAAAACAATGCCCATACCATCGTTAAATAAGGCCTCGCCAGCTATTTTCATCTCCAAAGATTTTGGAGCATTAGCTGATTTTAAGATGCCGAGAGTCGTAATAGGATCGGTCGGAGAAATTAAGGCCCCAAAAACCAAACAATATTCTAGGGGTATTTCCATTCCTAAATATTCAGTGAGAACAAAAGTACCAAAGCCAACAACGATTGTAGATAAAATCACAGACACTGTTGCTAATAAACCGACAATGGTTTTATGCTTAGCCAGTTCAGCTGTATTAATGTTTAATGCGGCTGCAAATAATAGAAATCCCAACATACCATGTATAAAGGTTTCATTAAAATCAATGCCTATAAGCAGTTCATCGGCTGCGGCATGTACGTTCCAACCTAATTTACCTGAGGCTGCAACTAATAATGAAAGCACGAGTGTTATTAAGGTTAAGCCTATTGATCTGGGTAGTTTAATATATCGATAATTGATAATGCTTGAGATAGCAGTTACAAACAGTAATATTCCCATGACATTTGCAGCATTCATTATTTTAATCCCAAGTCTATCACTATCACTATCACTATTTACTCTTCCTCATATATACTCAAAGCAAATGAATTTTGTTCATACACTTAGTATCAATTTACCAGAAATGTCAGAAAAAATCACCCAGACATTCATCTGAGTATTAAACTCTGAGCATTAAATAGGAGTTAGTTTACATGCCAAAGATAAAGCCCCTTCCATTTCATGCTCCAACCTATAAAACCATTGGCCACCGAGGTGCGGGAATACTTGCGCCAGAAAACACCTTGAACAGTTTTAGACTTGCAAAAAAACTAGGATTATCTTGGGTTGAATTTGATACTCAACCTTGCGCGACTGGGGAATGGATCATCATGCATGATGATAATCTAGAGCGTACCAGCAATGGCGAAGGTCTGATTGCTCGTACCACCTGGGAAAATCTTCAAAAATTAAAAGCTGGAAAAGAATTCGCGCCAGATTCTTTCTCTGAACCTATCCCCCTATTAAGTGAAGCTTTGGAAATATTAGCATTTTTAGGCTTACAACCCAATATTGAGATAAAATTACCTTCACTGCAAACACCTTCACTACCAGTAACTTCAGCGCAGGCAGAAAACTTAAAACCCGATAATCTAGGTTTAGGAACTTCTTCAAGCACTCCATTATCAGCATTACCAGAAGGTTCTTTGGAGAATTTTTTAAGAGTCATTGAACAATTTTGGCCTAAATCCTCTTCTCCCCCTTTGATTTCAAGTTTTGATGCAAACATTCTACTTGAACTCCGGAATCGTGTACCTAATATTCCTTTAGGTTATAATATTGATAACTTACAAAATAATACCTTAGAGATCTTCCAAAGAGGTCATTTTTTTAGTCTTCATTGTGATCATGCTTTATTATCTGAAGAAGTCTTGCAGGAACTAGTACGAGAACCTTTTCCACTTCTATTATACACAGTGAACGATCCAAATCTGGCAAAGCAGTATTTTCAAAAAGGCGTTTGGGCAATTTTTAGTGACACACCAAACTTGATTGCTCAATCTTTGTTTTAAGTTTAAACTGCAAATGTTTAGTAGCAGTTGATAAGACCCCTCGACATCTCGTAATGTCTACAACCTAAAGGATATTGAGAATCCATGATAACTTTAGATTCAATAGAAAAAACCTTCCAATCAAAAGCTTCTATATCACCGATCCTGAAAAATATTTCTCTTAATGTAGAGCCGGGTGAAATTGTAGGCGTTATTGGCAAAAAAGGGGCAGGTAAAACGACTTTGCTGCGTTGTGTTGCCTTATTAGAACGTCCCTGTCAGGGCATTGTGATAGTTGATCATTATTCCCTTACCACTTTGAATGCTTCTGATCTTACCTATGCCAGACAATCCATAGGACTCGTCACAGAAGAAACCTATTTACTAGATTCTAAAACTGTTTTCGAAAATATCGCATTTCCTCTTGAGTTAGTTAAGATAAGCAAAACCGCAAGGGATCCTATCATACAATCATTGTTATCCTTGGTCGGTCTTACAGATAAGGCTCATGTTTATCCCAAGGATTTAAATCCTCTCGAAAAAAAGCGAGTCGCACTGGCTCGTGCCTTAGTGCATACACCCAAAATATTATTATGTGATGATCCGACATCAGAAATAGAACCCAAAAGCATCCAAGCTTTTTTACAATTACTTAAAGAAATCAATGAACGCTTTAAAACCACGATTTTGATTGCAACACAAGAAATAGATGTTATTAAAACGATTTGTCATCGTACGGCAGTTTTGCATCAAGGAGAAATAATAGAAGAAAGCAGTACCTTGTCTTTATTTGCAAAACCAAAATCAGCATTATCGAAAGAATGGGTGAAAGCCTCAACTCGATTAGAACTACCCACCGCATTGCGACGACGCTTAAAACCTAAGCCTTGTGAGTTATCCAATCCCGTATTAAGACTGTCCTTTATGAATACGAGTATGAACAACACCAGTATAGACAACAAAGAAACATTAATAGCACATATTGTTCAACAATATTATTTAACCATTCATATTATGCAGGCTCATATAGAACATCTTCGAGATGAAGCTATTGGTGTTATGATAGTTGAAGTTCAAGATGACCATCATTCTCTGGAGGCGGCCATTGAATTTTTAGAAAGTCAATCACTTTTTGTTGAGGTATTAGGTTATGCAACAAGAACTCATTAGTGCCCTTTATGAAACCCTTTTGATGGTTTCTGTTGCAGGCTTTTTTACTTTATTGATAGGACTGCCTGTAGGATTGATTCTAAACCTAACTAGGCCAGGACATGTTTTCGCACAGCATAGCTTATATAAAATACTAAGCAGCATTATACATTCTACTCAATCTTTTCCCTATGTGATATTAATGATTATGCTAATGCCTATTACCAGTTCTTTACTTGGCAAGGAAGAGCATTGGGCAGTTGCCATCTTACCCTTAAGCTTTGCAACGATTCCCTATTTCGCACATCAATGTGAGCAGGCTTTTAATCAAGTTTCAATAAAATTAATTGAATTAACATCTTTTTTGGGTGCAAGCACTCTGCAAATTATACTTAAAGTTCTTCTTCCAGAAACTTGGCCGCACTTAGTGCATGCTTTCACTAGCAGCCTAGTACAATTGGTTAGTTATTCTGCCATTGCTGGATTATTGGGAGCCAGTGGCTTAGGTAGTTTAGCCATCCAAAAAGGCTATCCCACTTTTCAAGCAAGTTATATTTTTGCCACTGTGCTTACTCTTCTTGTATTAATTCAGGGTCTAAAAAGTATTGGACAGTATTTTCTGAAGAAGGGAAATAGTTCAAGCACTCTACTTAAGGCCAATGAACTTGTAATTTAGGCACCGAAAAATACTATTTGGTATGCTCAATTTATGACAAATATTATTCTACAAAATGTCACGACAAATCCTATTGCAATCATTGCACTCATTATTTTCATTTTTGCCTATGTTCTGGTTATTATTGAAGAATTTATTCAACTTAGAAAATCTAAGCCTGTCATGGTGGCTGCCGGTACTATTTGGTTATTAACCGCATGGCTAGCTAAATCGCAAGGCTTAGAATTCGAGCATGTTGCCAATGAAGCTATCCGTAATTACTTACTCGAATTCGGCATGATATTTCTATTTATCATGGTGGCCATGACATACGTCAATGCCATGGAAGATAGAAAGATTTTTCAGGCTTTAAGGTCTTGGTTAGTATTAAAGGGCTTAAGTTATCGGCAACTTTTTTGGATAACCGGCATCTTAGCCTTTTTTATTTCTGCAGTTGCCGACAATTTAACCACTGCATTGGCTATGTCTGCTGTTGTTGTTTCCGTTGGGAAAGGGAAACCAAAATTTATTGTTCTCGCTTGTATTAATCTGGTTGTTGCTGCAAACGCTGGAGGGGTATTTTCGCCTTTTGGAGATATTACCACTTTAATGGTCTGGCAGGCAGGAATTGTCCCCTTTAAACAGTTTTTTTCATTGTTTTTACCCGCCTTGATTAATTTTTTCATTCCTGCTCTTTGCCTGCATTTTGCGGTTCCCAAAGGTCATCCCCCCAAAATACAAGAGAAAATAGGTATAATGAGCGGAGGTCTCTGGATAGTTATTTTATTTATTTTAACGATTATTATCACCATCGGTATACACCAGTTACTCCATCTTCCAGCTGTTATTGGTATGATGTTGGGATTAGGTTTTTTACAGTTTTTTGCCTATTACACCAAATTCAATCGTCGGGTAGAACTGTTTGATATTTTTCCGATGATACAACGGATCGAGTGGGACACCTTATTATTTTTTTATGGTGTTATCTTATGTGTGGGAGGCTTAGCCACTTTAGGCTACTTGAGTGATCTATCTAATTTATTATTTCAAGAATGGGGCAAATACCTTACACAACCCTTTCAAGCAACACCTGCCAATATTTTTATTGGTATTTTGTCTGCAATTATTGATAATATTCCTGTTATGTTTTCAGTGATTACAATGCACCCAGACATGTCTCAGGGGCAATGGCTACTCGTTACTTTAACCACTGGTATTGGCGGTAGTTTATTGTCGGTTGGTTCTGCTGCGGGGATTGCTTTAATGGGCCAGGCAAAAAATTATACATTTTTTTCACATCTGAAATGGTCTTGGGCAATCACTTTAGGTTATATTGCAAGTATTGCCGTACATCTGTGGTGGAATGCAAAACTATTTTAGTCCCTTCAAACTTTTGTTTGTTAGTTGTTAAGCTAATATTATAAATAAATAATGAAAAATTTATTACTTTATCTAATCGGGATAGTGAATTATTTTTTGATTTGATTGAAAATCCACCTTTCCCCAATGAAAAACTTTTAACACTAATGCAACGTTATAAGGAGGAGGGATACGAGCTATGCTTCTGATAGTTCTTTCATTCTCGCCTCATGCGCCGTATTTTCTTCTTGATTAGCACGAATAACCGTTAATTGGATACCGGGCGTTCGTATTAATTTTTTCTTTTGTTGTTGCTTTTCTTGAGTTGAATTTTGTGATGGGATATCAGAGTCTAAAGCAAAATGAGTTTGTCCCGCAGTCATAGCAAGATAAACACGAGCAAGAATTTCGGCATCTAATAATGCGCCATGGTAGGTACGATGTGAATTATCAATTCCATAACGACGGCAAAGCGCATCTAAATTATTTTTTTGCCCCGGATGCATCTGTCGGGCTAAAGCTAAAGTATCAAAAATCCGCACATAAGCATTAACAGAACCCCAGGGATGTTGCAATAATGTAAGTTCTGCGTTAATAAAACTAATATCAAAAGGCGCATTGTGAATAATTAATTCTGCATCTTCAATGAAGATCAAAAATTCGTCGACAACCTCATGAAATTTAGGTTTATCTTGTAAAAATTCTGTTGTAATACCCGATATCGCAACTGCACCTGGATCAACCTCCCTTTCAGGATTAAGGTAGGTATGAAATTTCCTGCCAGTCAAACGACGATTGATCATTTCAAGGCAACCAATTTCAGTGATGCGGTGACCTCTGGCAGCCTCAAGCCCTGTTGTTTCTGTATCTAGTAAGACTTGTCTCATCATTGCCCCTATAATTCATCAATGGCACCACGTGCCAGTTCATCAACTCGTTCATTTTCTGGATGACCACTATGTCCACGCACCCAATGCCAAGCAATATCATGAAAATGACAAAGGGCGTCTAGCTCCTGCCAAAGCTCAACATTTTTTACAGGCTTATTGTCCCCATTCCTCCATTGATTGACTCGCCATTTTTTTATCCATTGCGTCATCCCTTTTTGGACGTATTCTGAGTCGGTATAGATAGACACCATACAGGGGCGGGTCAGGGCTTTTAATCCTTCAATCGCTGCCGTAAGTTCCATACGATTGTTGGTTGTATTGGGCACCGCCCCCTTTAATATTTTTTCGCTGCCCCGGAAGCGTAGCAATGCACCCCAGCCCCCTGGGCCCGGGTTACCGCGACAAGCGCCGTCTACGTAGAGTTCAACCACTTCGTGCTTTTTCATCGTCATCCGCTATTTATGCACACATGGGGTCAGACCGCAAGCAAAAGCATGGGGTACCCCAACATACAACAATGTTTAAGAGGTACTTATTGAGGCCTTTTGATTAGCTAATTTACTTAGATTAGCCATCGTTGTTTTTTCAGCCCAAAGATTATTATAGTAATGGGCAGACTGATATAGTATTTTAACTTATTCCATATTTTTTTCTATCTGAATATTCAATCAGTATCTGGGTTTCTGATATTTAATTACCGACACTGGTTAACGATGGTAACTGAGCTTACAATTTGTACCAGCTGCTGGGGCCATGTTGGACAGAATCGCATTATTTGGAGTATGAATCGACGGACTCGCACCACCAGCAGGAGCAGCAGTTTGACCAGGAGATAAAGGATTAGATAACAACACTGGCGAATGGGTACTCGGTGCAAAATAATGCGCATTCGTAGCTGTTGTTCTTGTACGATTTGCTGCCCCTCCAGAGCCTACTAAAGCTGCAGGAACTGCAGAGCCTGAAGAATCTGAATAGCCACCCGTTGTTAATGTTGGTAACATCAAATTTAATCCCAAAGATCTTGCCAATTCCGAGGCTCCATGTCGATACTCTAAAGCATAGGTTGTCAGTGGCACGAATTCTTTTATTAAACGACGCGCTTCCTGTACTATTTCCATTGCAATCACTTCATTTTTGAAATTATTCTGCATTAATATTTGTCGTATTAAACCAGGATGGACATATCTATTGAGTCGAAAACGCATTTCAGAGGTAATCGCATGCCCTCGGCTGATTAAATAAGTTCTCGCTTCACATCTGAGCCTGAATAACGATAATTTTGTGAGGCTGTCTATTTCCTTAATCGATCCAATAGTTGCATTAATCTCGCCATTGCAAACAGGCATGGGCATCATCACATGATCTTTAATCCAGGCAGGGATTAAAGTAGATTTGATGCGTGCAGTGACATTTTCAAAAGTTAAGATTTCGGTTTTACCAGTTTCAAATTCTTGGTAAAATTTGATCCATAAACGAGCAAACTCACATAATAGTTCTATTGTGTTTTCTCTTGGCAATAAGGCACTTTCCTGCACATGGAATAAATTATTTCGCAGCTTACTAGCTAATCTAGGTGATACAAAACGTTTATTTGCTTTACTACATACTCTAAAAAAGCTTGCCAAATGTCCCATCATAGCCATTTGCAAACAAAGTCGTTCTTTAGAATCTTTGTTATTAATGGTCACTTTCACAATTTTATTAAGATTATTAAATTCCACCAAAAAGGCATCCTCAGCGCGTGCTTTTTCAAATAGTTTTGATTTTTGACCCATCAATTCTAACTTGGGTAATGTCGACTTAGATGATTTTAGAGTTTTAGCTATTTTTTTGTTCTCTTTTTCTGTTCTTGCCATTACTTTTAAACGCTTTCTAAATAAATTTCTGGTGGTATTTTCTGTGGAATTTTCTACTGACTCTTTCTTATTCCTAGGTGGTATTGCCATCGTTGCCGCTGCTGGCGATGGTGTTGGCAGCAAAGATACTTTTACAACCAAAGGTAATGGTTCGGGCTTTTGTGTTGGTGCTATTGGGATGAGCACTGATGCTAGGGTTGGGGCTGGTGTCGGTATTGGCACTGCCGCGGGTACTGCTGTAGGCAATCGGTTTGAGGATGCATCAGATTTTTGTTGTTGTAACTGTGCTTGCAGCTGTGCTTCTAAGTCTTTCAAAGTTCGACTTAATTCAATGCCCAAGTCATCTAGTTTTTTTGCAGAATCCAGATATGTTTGTCTACTTCTTATAAGAATACTTAATAATTTTTCAACTTTTTGTACTGCATTTTGCGCAAATACCGTTTGGATCTTTTTTGGAAAGATGCTTATAACATTTTTCTAAGGCATCATAATAATAATCTAAAGCCCTGGTGTTGTCTTCGTAATGTAGGCTTTGTTGTATTAATGCAGCGGCAGCAGTTGCACGAACAGCTTCCGTTAGTTGTTTATCTTTTAAACGTTCTTGGATGCTTGTTAACATACTGGCAAGATTTTGAATTTGGTCTGTCTTTTTAGGACCTTCTGCTAACGCAATGCTAACTAGCTCTAGGTTTTTCTTTATTTTTCCTCGATATTCGTCTTGTAAACTTAAAAACCTTTGATGCTCTACCATCTCCTTCATTAATGAAGAAAAAACTGCAGATGGGATGCGACCTTCTTTTTGAATGGATTCTAGATTTGTTTTTAATATAGCAATGCCTTTAGGTGTTAGCTGGGCAAATCGCAAGCTCTTAAAATGAGGATATTGTCTTAACAAATCATTATATATTTTATCTTTTTTATCTACCCGCCATAGCTTAAAGCTCATCTTATAGGGTTCTCTAGAAGCTTCCGCCCTACTAATTTCGCTGGTAAAATATTCATTACGTTTTTTTGTCTCGGCTTCTTTTGCTAAACGAACTTTTTCTCGTCTTTCAAATTCTAAACTAACTTCAAAAAACTCTCTTTCCGTTTCTTTTTTCAAGTCAAATTTGTTTTCGTTAGGATCATCGGAAATAACAATATTACCCGTGATGGTCGCTTGTTTCGAGGTGGTGTAGTGTTTTGCAAAGGCAGCCAAAGCTTGTGGCAGTTTCTTATCTACAGCACATTTCAGCCACCTATAGGCTTTATAATCATTGCCTTCGCTTTTACCACCGGGTGCATTACCATTAAAATAGCATTGCCAAAGGTAGTACATGGCCCAAATAATATTTTTTTGTGCTGCATTATAGAAATGTCTAAAGGCTTTATCGCGTTCATTGCTGTCTCTATAAACCAAACCTAAAACAACTTCCTGATCCTCATATCCCGCATCTAAAGCTTGCTCTAAATAAAATTTAGCCTTAGCCAAGTTTTTTAATTTATAAAAACAGATACCTGCATCCTGTTTAGATTGTATATGGCCTTGATTTGCAGCCATTTCAAACCAAGTGACAGCCCTGGCATACTCTATAGGCACACCTTTGTTTCCAATAGAATAAGCCTTGCCTAATTCGATTTGAGCAGAGAGTTCGCCAAGCTTTGCTGCTTTTTCCCATAGTTCAAATGCCTCTTTGGTTTTTTCCGTCTTATAAAGGGCATACCCATACTGAGTCATGGCAATGGGATAATTGTTCTTTGCGGCCTTAAGGGTCCAACTCGCCACTTCCACCGGATTTTTTAATATCTCACGGCTGACTCGGATCATTTCAAATTGAGCTTCTACACATCCCAACTCAGCGGCTTCTAAATAAAAGCAATAGGCTTTTGCCTTTTCACTCTTTTCCTCTATATTTTCTGCAATCATACCCATTAAATAATAGGCTGCTATTAATCCTTTCTGAATGGCAGCATATGTCAAAGTAATTGCTCTTGGAAAATCCCTTTTCACTTTTATACCTGCAAAATAACAATAAGCTAATTTGCAGATTTGCACGGGATCGGCACGTTCCACATTATCCTGGATATTATTTAAGGTTTGAAATTCTGCAGTCGTCAGTTTTTTTAATACGGTAGCAAGACCAAGGTGACTACTGAATTCAAAATGAGTTTTATTGCTTAGACTTAAATGATATCCACTTTTAAAAACCGAATCATGAGCAAGTTTGGCGCCTTTATTGTACATCCCATCGAGATGGTCTTTAGCAACATTAAAACCTACTGCTGCCGCTTTCCTAATAAGCTTATATCCTTCAAACATTTCTTGGAGCGTCCTTTCTAAATCAACATAACAACGCCCTAAACAATACATGGCTTTAGGGTAATGATCTGCTATTTTTTTAAAGTATGGTATTGCTTCAACAATAGAATTCCGATAAAAAAGCACTATCCCTATCGATATTAGAGTTTCTTGTGCATTCATCTTCTCAAGTGGAATGCTTCTTAAGTGATTAAGCCAAAGGCTGGTCTTCTGATAATCTTTGGGGAAAGGATGTGCTCCATAATAATAAACAGCGAGCATACACCTCTGCGCCTCAAGATTACCTTGCAAAGCGGCTCTTTCTAACCACAACGCGCAGGTTTTTGGATCTAAGTTTTTCACTAATTTATTAGAGTGAAATGCCCATAATTGTTGTGCCGCTTTAGCATATCCAGCACTGGCTGCTAACTTATAAAGTTCGCAGGCCTTATTCAGATCTTTAGGAAAACTTTCGCCCTCAACATATTTAGCACCAAGAGTAAATTGTGCTTCAACACAACCCAATTCTACCCCGCGTTCCAGATTATTTTTGATGAGTCTATTTTTTTCAACTTGGGTTATTCCAATTACTTCGGTTGCTTGGTTGAGAAAAATAGCATAAAGAAAATACTTTTCAGCAAAGTCTTCAGATACTGCTTTTAGGACATTATGGGCTTTATCAGCATCTTTTTTAACCACGATGCCATACCAGTAGCAAAAGACTAATTTACATAACAACAATGCATTCGATATATCTGAACGATGAGGCATGGCTTCCATTTTCTGGATATCGGCCACGCTTAATTTCCTGAGCTCCTCCGCAATATGAAAAGATAGAGACAATTTTTTATTATCCCCCTCTTTTTCTATTTCAAACATACTGAAATGGCCACTTAAATAATAGCGCGGCGAAATTTTCTGTTGCACCCTTTCTAAATATTGAATCGCTGCAGCCTTATCAAGTGCCATTCCTAAACCATAATGACAACATTGAGCCATATTATATAAAGCAATACGATCTTTAAATTTTGCCCTTCGTCGCCATTGTTCTATTGCGGCCAATAAGAATTGTTGTCCCATTTCCGGGTTACTTTCAACGCATATTCCTCGATCGTAACAAATGCCTGCTTTAAAAAGCGCCATGGGCTGGTAAGCCTCCAGAACCCGCTGTAAATCCTCAAAATCTTCTCTTTTATAGGCAGCGAGTTCCTGATCGATCATTGGCCAAAAAAGTATTTCAGCCCTACTTTCGGCATAGTCTGCAAAAAGGTCGGCAGCCATCTTTTCCATTGATAATTTTGAATCTTCAGACTTTAATTTTGAACTTTCAGATTTTGATTTAACATCGCTGGTCAATGTTTTGAGTGTTTTGATAGATGAATGGTCGATTTTTTTTATCGTTGAACCAATCTTCGCCAAGGCTTGCTGTGCCTCAAGATTGCCTAACTCCAATGCCCGTCGGAACCAATATTCGCCTAGAGATTTATTACGTGCAACTCCAAAGCCATTGATATAAAGCACGCCTACTTGCTCCGCAGCATAACGATGACCTGCAGCAGCTGCTTTTAAGTAATATTCTGATGCGATTTTATAGTCTATCGGTAACTTATTATATCCAAAAACATTTGCCATTCCATACATATATTGCGCTTCAACACAACCCAATCGGGCGGCTTCTTTATAATTTGAAATGACGGCACTATTTTGGAATGCTTCACTCATCCCAATAGAACTATCAATCGCAACTTCAGCTATCAACCTTGCATAAAGGTAGTACGCTTCTATAAAGCCAAGATCCTGGGCTTTTATTAAATAGTTATTCGCATTTTTCCCATTTTGTTTGGTTTTAATCCCCTTCCAATAACACAATGCCAATTTACACAAAATAAGGGGATGCACTTTATCCAAATCTTTGACGCTTTTTTCCATGGCTCTGAATTCACTATCGGTCATTGCCTTTAATTCTTCTTCTATGTAGAAGCGCAGGGTCAATTTAGCACTCGCTTTTCTTGTATGATAAACACTAAAAAAATGAGTGAGCATATATTTTGAGGTTTGTTGGCTTGATATTCTTTGAATCAACTGAAGCGCTTTTTCTGTGCTAGCATCAACCCCCAAAGCATAGAAATAACATTGGGCCATATTCAACAAAGCAACTCTATCTCCAATATCGACTCCTCGTTTCCATTGTTCGGTTGCTGCGGATAAAAAATACTGCGCCAATTCGGGGTCTTGAACGGTTAGTATGCCTCGCAGATAACAAAGTCCCACTTTAAAGAGTACAATAGGCTCATGACGCGCTAATCTTTTTTCTAATGCAATAAAACTGGCCTTGCTTAGACTGGTCAGTTCTTTTTCAAGGATGCTCCAGTTCAATAGTTCTGGTTTGCGCTCTGGGTATTCTTTAGACAATTGGGTATGGATGGCTTCAAAATTAATTTTAGAGCCTTCTGCTATCTGTTTTTTGTCACTCACTTCAGCTGTTTTTATAGCGGGAACAACCATGGCAGCAGTAGCAGTATTAACGGCTGCTGTCGCAAGAGTTGCTGGGTTATGAATTCCTGATGAAGGGATAGCTCGTGTATCCATGATGTTTGGAGCAGTAACAGCATAGCCCGCAGCAAAGTCGTAAATAGGTAAACCCTGATTATCTCTTTGAATGCTAAGGCCTAGGTCTGCCAAACTCTGCTCTGCTATAGGATTTCCTAATAATGATGCCTTCCCTAGCCAATCTAAGCCTAAAAAACTGTCTATCTCTGTGACAGTACCATTAATATGGAAAATAGCTATTTGTTCGGCAGAATACATATGTCCAGCTTTCGCTGCCTTATGATGATAGTCGAATGCATGTTTTAAGTTGACAGATAAACCAAATTCCCCATACTCACTGGCTCTCGCCAAACGATTTTGTGCTTCTGTACAACCTTTTCTTGCGGCTAATATAAGTTTTTTAACAGCAATTTTATTTTTCTCTGTATCATTATACTCTGGATTAATAAGTAGAGGAAAAATCACAGCAAAAAGATAAAAGGCTTCTACAAATCCTTTAGACATGGCTGCCTCTAGATATTCAACAATTTTATCGCCATTGGATTTAACGCCATAGCTTTTAGCATAACAAAGCGCCAATTTGCAAAGTGTTAATGGTTGGGCATTCTTCAGATCTTTTACAGTATCTTCCAGGTCTTTAATTTGTGCGGATGTTAATGTCCTCAATTCTTCTTCTATGTGGAAAGTAAAAACATCCTTTCTAGTAAGACTATTTGTCTCAGTTTTAGCACTAAAATAATGGGTTAGCGTATATTCGGCTGTTTCTTTTTGTTGCTGCCTGGCTTCTGCTTCTAAGCGTGATTGTTCAGCCTGATTAACTTCTACTCCATACCCATGCTCATAACACTCTGCCAGCAGTGTGGATGCCTGTGCATCGCCTAATTTGGCTTTCCGTCGCCATTGTTCTGCAGCACAAGCTAATAAATAAGCACCAAAATCAGGATGTTTTTTTACAACAATGCCTTGGGTATAACAGATACCCATTCTGAATAACACCCATACCTGGGCTTTGGGTAATTCCTTACTTAAGGCTTCGATAATTTCTTTGCTTTCTTGATTATCTTTTAAGACTTGAAGTTCGGCAACGATTGTCTTTAGTTTCATATATTATACCACCATGTTGTCGCTTGCGTAAATGTTTTCAAATTATGATTGTCGTTTCTGTGCTTAAAGTAACTCTATGATACCAAAATTTGGATAAAAAGACTATATCGAGCTCTTAAAGGTGGGGAATGGTGGATAATACACTAAGAATAAGTTAGAAATCCAATGTAAGAATGTATTGATTAATCGTTATGAGTTTCTACTTGGCTTGCCTGGTTTATCCCTGTTATTTGCCAGTCGTTCCTTCAGATTTACTTTCGTTATTAATTGAGCATGCATCTCCAAAGCAGCCTTAATACCAGAACTGTAGGCCGCGTTAAGACTATGTCTTTGTCCTCGATGCGTGTAATCCCCAGCAAAATATAAGCCATTTTGTTCAGGTGCTTGCAGCGCTAATAAATCTTCATCCGTGGATAATAAACCGCAATAGGGAATGGCACCTGCTGTAAAGCGTTCAGAATCCCAATGAGAAATATCCACAGCAATGGGATCCGTTACTTTATCCTTATAAACTCTTTTTAATGGCATTAAGACTTTGTCGATAATATCACTTTCTTTTTGTTTAGAAAATTTTGCATCATTACCGTAGAGATTAGCGAGCAACATAGGGCGTCCATTCGTAAAAGGAACAAGGTTAAGGTATGAGGGCCATTGGTTGATATCGGAATCGTTGGGGTAGAGATAATGTACAGATTCAGGCCAAAAAGCTTTATTGAATTCAAGAACAACATAATTTTGTTCACCTAAATTTAAATGTCGAATGGCTTTTTGTTTTGCTTTTGATAAACCGGGAAGGAATTTTATGTGATTTCTTTTTAACACCCCTAAAGGTACGGTACATAAAACAGCTTCTGTTTGATATTCTTCCCCAGTTTCCGTTTTTACTTTGAATTTAGAATCTTGAGGTGCATGTTGAATTTCTTGAACATTACTTTTCAAAAATAAATTAAAATTTTGTGTGGCCTGGCATTCTTGATGGAGTCCATCAATGAGTTTATGGGCGCCACTGACAATTAACTCGTCGGAACCCGTAAAGGTCCCATCATACATTAATTCAAGTAGAGACACTTGATTAGGAGCAGCACCCGTATTTTGCAAAACAGTGGCTGTAATCAATTGTCTTACCTTGAATTCTTTTGAACCCTGAGGGGGGATTTCTGCAGCATAGCCTAAAATGCTGGCAAGAGAGGGTTTAGGTGTTTTAGATGGTAATTTGGCATCTTGGATAAGTTTATTCGCTCTTTCAATAGGTTCTTTCAATGTAGATTGCCATTCTGCGAGAGAAGATTTTTCTCCCGCTCTGTTATAAAAATCAGAATTTAAGGGATCTAGAGGGGTGGTTTGAATCTGATAACGTTTTAATAATCCTAATAAAGGATTGGGTGCAGTGCCACTACCCTTCCCTCGCAAATAGGCAGCCCCCAATTCGACTGTGTGATCTTTTAAGATCCGACTGTGGACACGCCCACCCAATCGATTACGAGCCTCTAGCATACAAACATGGTAACCCAAACTGGTTAAATGTTGGGCAGCAACAAAGCCCGATAGGCCGGCACCGATAATCAATACATCATAGACTTTGTTTGGCATGGGATTCCTGTTGGCTTCTTAAAGATATCTAAGGGTGGCTCTCTAGTTTTATATTATAAGTGAAACTGTGGATGTCATCCTATCGGGAAGAATACCTAGACCATGATTTGCTTGAATAGTAAACGCTAACTATAATTTCTGACTAAGAATAGGATAATTATAATCTATTATTGCTAATAGATTATGTAGGTTTATTTTATTATGTTAAACGTTGGAATAGGAGCTTTGGTATGAAAGGAATAAGGGTTTTACAAGCCATCACAATCACAATACTCAGCTTTTTAACAAATCCAACGTTTTCTCAAGTAGGTCCCCCACCCATACCTGTTATCCCTACGGGTACCTATACCTGCACAGGCACCGATGCTTCCAATAAATCAGATTACATTGGTGAATTAATTATTTCACAAACGGGAGATACCTATAGTTTTAAATGGTATGAAACAAAAGGCGATAAATTTAATGGGACGGGAATATTGAATACGGGTATAGCGAATAAAGATTCTAAAGGTATTCTGGCTGCTGAATTTTGGTCCCCCGGCAATGAAAAAAAATCAGGTTTGATCATTTATCAAATTCAGTCTGATGGTGGCTTGGTGGGTTCTTGGACTTGGGCAGATAAAAAAGAAGTAGGTTCGGAGATTTGTAAAAAACAAAGATGAACGTTAGAGGGCCATCTATACCCAAGGCATTTATAATCGTGTCGCTGGCTCAACCAATCTACCCGGCACAACACGTGGACGCTTTGCCCATGCAGGCTTTAATGCAGTTAACGTTAGCACACGTTTTTGCGCTAAGATGATATAACTGGCGCCTAAAAAAGGCCAACAATAACGACCCAACCATTCCAACCATTTCGTTTGCTTCAAAAACGATTCATTATTAATAGGTGGGCGAAAAAAGCACATTTCAATCTTTAGTAAATCAAAACCTAATAAGGCTAACCAATCTTTTAATCGCGAGCGTGATATGAATTGCCCATCCCATGGAACTGGTTTAAGAAAATGTCGCATTAAACGCCAAATTCCCCATAGGCCCCAGGGATTAAAGCCTAAAACTAATAGATGACCTTCCGATTTTAAAACACGATAACTTTCACGCAGTACTTCATGTGGATTTTGAATATATTCTAAACTATGAGCTAAACAAAGTAGATCGATTTCATCAGAGAGAATGGGCAACTTATCCTGACGACTTTGAATTGGACTGCCCTCCTCACAAGTTATCCCTTCCGAATGCACCCATACTCGATGTAAGATAGGACTTGAACTGACCAGTTTCAAAAAGGGGGGCTCACCCAATAAAAGCACGTGGTAGCCAAATAATCGACTGATGAGCTGCTGTACTTTCTGGCTTTCCATTTCAATTAATGCACGACCTAGTGGTTCCAGTAACCAGGTACGTAATGCCTTCCAGGGTTCCATTCGTTTATGTGGCATGTATCTACTAGACTCCTAGATAGAGATGGGAAGAGATCAGCATATGCGAAGAGTAAACTATGGTAAAGATAATTCGAATCCCTGCCTTTAAAGATAATTATATCTGGTTATTGGTTAATCAACATAAGCAAGCAGCAGTTGTGGTCGATCCCGGCGAGGCTAAACCTGTCTTAGATTTGTTAGAAAAAAATAATCTGAATCTGATTGGAATATTGATTACGCATCATCATTGGGATCATACAGGTGGTGTTTCAGAATTGGTCGAAAAAACGGCTGCACCGGTTTATGGAGGAGTCCATGAACCCATTACAGGCTTAACTCATCCTCTTCAAGAAGGCGACCAGGTTTCCTTCAAAGAGCTTGATCTGACGCTGAAAATTTTAGATATTCCTGGTCATACGCTAGGTCATATTGCCTATTACAACTCAGAATTTGTTTTTACAGGTGACACGCTTTTTACAGCAGGATGCGGTAGACTTTTCGAGGGTACAGCTGAACAAATGTATAGTTCATTAGCTAAAATAAAAAGCCTGCCTTCCAGTACAGAAGTATACTGCGGACATGAATATACACTTGCAAATTTAAAATTTGCTAAAGTGATAGAACCAGAAAATAAGGCTATTAAAAATCGATTAGATGAAGTCCAACATTTACGTGAACAAGGCTTAGCCACCGTCCCTGCCCCACTTTCAATTGAGCTTGAAACAAACCCTTTCTTAAGAACCGACCAACTAAATGTAATAAAAGCCGTTGAAGCTCATTTCAAGACAACATTTAAATCTAAATCTCAGATTTTTTTAGCAATTCGACAATGGAAAGATCATTTTTAAAATTTTATTTTTGTTTTAAAGTATTCAAAAGGTCTTGAAAAAATTCAGTATTTGTGTATCTTCCCGAAACTGAATAAATTTAGTTTTACTATTTTATTGGGCTTATATTTGGATTTTAGAATAACGTTCATTTACACCTACTTTTCATCAAAACATCAAGTAATCCTTTATTAACTTTTAGTCTTTTTTGGCTAAAAATATTGAAATTAAGATATTTTTCTATATATCATGGCTAATATAACACCTTGCTTTTACTAAAGAAATAATGGGATTTTGTTTTAAATTTTATTTATTTAAACAACTATTGCCTAGATAACTGATCATATAACGGGTTGACCCAAGCAACCAAATACAGTATTACTATACCAACGCTCGAAAAGATGCTTTTTTATTGTTAGGAGATTAAAAGTAAAATTCGAGTCCCATTTAATGATATATCAAGATAAAGTTAATAATTTTCAATAGATTAAAAATTATTAAAACTAATTTTGGGTTTCAAAACAAGGGGGATGAAATGAAAATTATAAGTTACCTTACACATACTTCAGTAAAAATTGTTTTTATAGCAGGTCTTTTATTAGTAAGTTTAACCGCCTGTGATCGTTTATATGAGGAAACCTATAGCGAGGCTCCCAAAACTTCCCAAACCTCGGCCTCGAAAGCTAACCATAGTGGAGGCTTTGGCTTTAGAAGATCCCTAAGTGTTAATCGTTCACAGCTCTGGGGTCGTCTTCGCAAAAATTACGATATGAGTCTAAGACATAAAAACACCGTCGATCCAAAACGTATCCAACATTTCGTGGCCCAGTATCGCAATAGTGAAAAACAATTAACTAGAATGACTAACCGGGCATCACCCTATTTATATTATATTGTGGAAGAACTCGAAAAACGTAAATTACCAGGCGAATTAGCTTTATTGCCTATGATTGAAAGCGCCTTTGAACCGCAAGCAAACTCTCCTAAAGGGGCTGCCGGTATCTGGCAATTTATGCCGAAAACCGGCCGCTACTATGGGTTAAAGCAAGATAAATGGTATGATGGCCGCCGTGATATTGCCGCATCTACTCACGCTGCTTTAGATTATTTAGAAATTTTACATAAGCAATTTGGTAATAACTGGATGTTAGCCTTGGCCGCCTATAATGCTGGTGAAGGTAGAGTGAGTAAAGCAATTCAGCGTAATGCGCGTGCAGGGAAATCTACCAGTTTCTGGTCTTTAGAATTACCTGAAGAAACTAAAAACTATGTTCCAAAATTACTGGCGCTTGCAGAAGTTGTTGCACACCCAGAAAAACATGCTATTTCGCTGCCACCTATCGAAAATAAGCCCTATTTCGTTCCTGTGCATCCTGGCAGGGCTCTGGACTTCAATAAGGTTTCCAAAATGGCCGATATCCATCTAAATGAAGTGAAGCGATTAAATCCAGGCTATAGACGTGAAAGTACCCATCCAAAGGGGCCACAGCAACTCTTGCTACCAACAGAGAATGCAGAAAAGTTAATGAAATCTCTTGAAACAAAAGCAGAATAAGGTTATGTTCCAGGGATGGAGGACCTTATATCTATGTCAGAAGTTATTAAATCCGATCCCAAAACGATCGAAACTCATTCCACTTCCATCATTGCAGAACCCTTAATTGTTTTTCGATCCAAAGTCGAAAAAAAACTTTTACATTATACCGGCAAGGCCATTGCAGATTTTAATATGATAGAAGCCAAAGACCGGGTGTTGGTTTGTCTTTCGGGCGGCAAAGATTCCCATACTCTTTTGGTATTATTGAAAATTCTACAGAGCCGCGCGAGAGGTAAATTTGAAATCTTTGCTTTAATTCTTGATCAAATGCAGCCGGGTTGGGATGATCGGGCTTTACGAGAGTATCTCGATAAAACCAAAATTCCTTACGAGATACTTCATCGCGATACCTATTCCATCGTCAAAGAAAAAATTCCAGAGGGCAATACCTATTGTGGCCTTTGCTCTCGTTTACGTCGTGGCATTATCTATCGTTATGCAGAAGAAAATGGCTTTACTAAAATTGCTTTGGGGCATCATCGCGATGATTTGATTCGAACTTTATTAATGTCCATCTTCTATAAAGGCGAAATCAGTGCCATGCCACCCAAATTGTTGAGCGATGATAAAAAAAATATCCTTATCCGCCCCCTCGCCTATTGCCAAGAAAAAGATATTATCGCCTATGCAAAAGAAAGAAAATTCCCCATTATCCCTTGTAATCTTTGTGGTTCACAAAACAATTTAGCTCGAGTTAAAGTAAGAAAATTAATTGATGAATTAAGTTTAGATAACCCCAAAATCCCCAGCAACATTCTACATGCATTACAAAACATTAAGCCAAGTCAATTAATGGATAGTGACTTATGGGATTTTAAAGGGTTAGGGACCGGTTCACTTAATGCTGGTGTGAACTTCTAGGTCACACCAGCATTAAATGAACCGGTCCCAGTCACCGCTCAGGCCGTTACAGCCTCTAAAAGGGTTTGTGTATAAGCATGTTTCGGGCTATTTAAAACCTCATCGCAAGATCCATATTCTACTATTCTACCGGCTTGCATAACAGCCACATTATGAGCCATTGCGCGTACGACCGACATGTTATGGGTAATAAACAGATAGGAAATCTCAAATTCCTGTTGCAATTGAATTAATAAATCCATAATCTGTGCTGCCACCGTCACATCTAAGCTACTGGTGGGTTCATCACAAACAATAAAGCGCGGGCCGACGGCTAAGGCTCTTGCAATACAAATGCGTTGTCGTTGTCCACCTGAAAATTGATGAGGGTAACGATATTTATGTTCTGGGCGCAGCCCCACTTGTTCTAATAAAACATCTACTCGTTCTTCCCGTTCTTTAGCATCGGTTCCTACATTAAATGCACGCAATCCTTCTTCAATAATATCGAGCACCCGGAATTTTGGATCCATCGCGCCGTAGGGATCTTGAAAGATAATTTGGAAATCACTTCTTCTTTCTCTTAATGCACGAGCATTTAATTTCTGAATGGGATCTCCTAACCAACAAATCTGTCCCTTACTAGGTTTGGTGAGTGATAATACTGCTTTTGCGAGTGTTGTTTTACCGCAACCCGATTCACCCACCAATGCTAACGTTTCCCCTGCTTTTACTTGAAAAGATACATCTTCAACCGCAGAGACCACCGATACCGTTCTCTGAAAAATGCCTCTTTTTATAGGAAAATAAATCGATAATTTATCTAACGATAAAACTTCTTCACTCGTATGAGGAGCCTGACCCTTACTTAACTTGGGTTTGGCCTGTAATAATCGTTCTGTATAAACATCTTTGGGTGAATTTAAAACCGTTTCTATATCACCTTGCTCCACCAAGAGACCTTGATGCATAATACCTACTTTCTGGCCCATTTTTTTGGCCACATTTAAATCATGGGTAATAAATAAAATGGCCATTTGATATTCTGTTTGCAATTGTTTTAATAGCTGTAAAATTTGTGCCTGAGTTGTCACATCTAAAGCGGTAGTCGGTTCATCTGCAATCAGCAATTTGGGTCTACCCGCCAATGCCATGGCTATCATTGCACGTTGTTTCATTCCGCCCGAAAGTTGATGCGGATAAGATTTTTGTACACGTAACGGATCCTTTATTTGGACAGCCTCTAGCAAAGATAAGGTTTCCCTAGCTGCTATTTTTCGCGTTATATGCCGATGCAAACATAATGCTTCCGCAATTTGTTCCCCCACTGTAAAAACGGGATTTAAGGAAGTCATGGGTTCTTGAAAAATCATCGCGATTTCATTACCCCTTATTTTTCGCATTTTAGATTCAGGTAAAGATAGTAAATCGATGCCTTCAAAAAAAATCCGCGACTCTTTACCATAAAAAACAGATCGGGGTAATAATTGCATGATCGATAAAGAAGTCATTGATTTGCCCGAACCCGATTCGCCTAATAATACAAAGGTTTCGCCAGGCGCAATTTCAAAATGGATCCCTTTTAATATTTCTTCTTGGCCCATTTGACCTTCTACATATGTTTTAAGCATGTCAACCTTCAACAGCATCTTCTTATTCCCTCCTAGGATTTAAGGCATCTTGAATCGCTTCTGAAAAAATATTAGCCGAAAAAACTAAAACAAACATAAATACCATGGCACCCGTTAAAGACCACCACACGATGGGATCACGCCCTATTTCAAGTCTGGCTGCGTTTATCATGGTGCCCCAACTATAAGTAGCCGCATCCACACCCACGCCAATATAAGTGAGCACTGCCTCTGCTAAGACTAGACCAGAAAAATCAAGTACGAGCGTTATTATCACAATATGCATTAAATTAGGTAAAATATGTCGCCAAAGTATGTTAGCTTTATTTGCCCCTAAAGTAATAGCTGCCAATACAAATTCAGAATCTCGTAGTTTTAATGTCTCTCCTCGCACATAACGACAAAGACTAGTCCAACTGGTTAGGCCTAATATCATACATAAGAGCAATAACTTTAAATCTGGATTAGCCTCAATTTTTATTTGTAAAGAAACCACGGCAGCAGCGATCAATAACACGCCTGGAATTGAACTTAGGGTAATATAGACATATTGGATGACGTCATCAACGAGTCCTGGGAAATATCCCGCTAACATTCCAAAAGCAAGAGCAAAAGGTAACATAATCAATGTGGTTAAACTGCCAATAATTAAACCAGTTCGTATACTTTTTAAAGAAATATAAAAGACATCTCTGCCCACTTTATCAGTACCCAAAATATGATATTCAAACATTAAATTAGCAGAAATTGTTATCAAACAAATAACCAATCCAATAGTGAGCCAAAAGCTCCATAAAATGGTATTATGATGCATTGTTTGTAGGGAAGGTTGTTTGGTCATTTTTGGTAAAGCCAGTTTTTTTTTAATAAATGGATTGATACAAAAAAATAACAATAGGGTAATGATAATGCCAAGCGCTCCCCCTTTCCCTAAACGCTGTAATATATCTAGGGTTCTATCTTGGATGGGATCTTTCAGCTTTTGTCCGGCAAATTCTAATCTTGGGTATACTTCCTCTACTTTGCCAGATTCGGTTTTAATAATATCGGGCACAAAGCTATGGGTTGCAAAAGGTGCCGAATAGGTCTCTTCTTTTTGTACAGGCAATGGACTTAATATCTTATCCAATAAACTTATAATCGTGGTAGGATCCTGACCCTGCTTAAAATGAATCGTATCTAAAAAGCCAATAAATATAAAAGCTAACAATATTATTGTGGTGACAATATAACGAGAACGTGACATTATTTTTTGAAATATTCTTTTAACCAGAACAGAACGTCTATTTATTAACAGTAAAACCATGCTTGCGATAACTAATAAATAAACCAAAGCATCCGTATAATAAACAACGAAGTTCATTTAAATCTCACTCTTGGATCAACCAAAACATAAGAAAGATCGGTTAATAACAATCCTAAAATATAAAGAACGGTCCCTAAAAATACCATCACCCTTACAATGGCAAAATCTTGTTCGCGAATGGCATCAATGGTATAACTCCCTAAGCCAGGAACAGCAAAAAATGATTCCAACAATAAGCTCCCCATAAATAAAAGTGGTAAAACGGCTACAATGCCCGTTAATATTGGGATAAGCGCATTTTTTAATACATGTTTAAATAATATCTTTATTTCTGAAAGTCCTTTAGCACCCGCTGTTCTAACATAATCTTTATGCAATTCTTCAATAAAAATAGACCGGTACCAACGGCTAGAAGAACCAATCCCGGCCACCACACTGATAAGGATCGGTAGCAAGAGAAATTTAATACCGCGTAACCCATCTGTATAGCCAGAAATGGGTAACCATCGAAACACTTTTGCAATCAAAAACTGACCCAATACAATATAAAATAAAGCTGAAATAGAAAGCAGTACCACACAACAAAAGATTCCAACCGTATCGAACACTGTTCCTCTAAAGAAGGCCAAAGCAAGTGCCACAGAAATATAAATCAATAAGCCTACAAAAAGAGAAGGTACCGCGATTAATAAACTGGGTAAGTAGCGTTCTCTTAGAGCTTGGTTAATATCCCGTCCTATATCGGAAACGCCAAAATCAAAAGCAAATAACTTCATGGATTTTTCAAAAAAAATGGTCTCGGTTATTTTTTGCATACCCCGTTCTTGGCTATTATAAAATAAGGGCAAGTGATACCGATGTACCACTTTCCAATTACTCCTTGCTTCCTCACTGATATATTTCCCGCCTAAATGTATCCTAGCTATATCATCCGGAGAATTCACAAAAAAGAATAAGGCAAATGTCAGAATATTAACCCCGATTAATATGGGTAGCGCATATAAAATTCTTTTTAAAATATATACCCACATATTTATTTTCGTTCCTTTTGTTTAGTTTGATTCGATCGATACCAGATACCGCCACAAACTAAAAACAATGCGAGCAAAATGCATAAAATAAACAAGGGCCAAAGTAAAGGTTGGTTCCACATCGCTCGGCATTTTTCTCTTAGTTCAGGATGTACATTAAAATATTTAATATTATTGTTGATAATACTGCTGGGTTTTGTAGTTCTTACCCAACCTTGATACAACACAAATGATTTTGGAAAAAAACCCCAAATCCAAGGCCTATCCTGCTGCAATATTTTGATCATTTCCGCAATGGTTTGCAAGCGTTCAGGGCTATCTTCTTGTAAGCGCATTTTTTCAAATAAACGATCATATTCAGGATTGCTATAATTGGTTTTATTTTCGCCTCCAAACTGAGCTGAAGCATTGGGACCATAAAATAAAAATAAGAAATTTTCAGGATCGGGATAATCTGCATTCCATCCCAAGGAAAATATTTGAGTATCGCCCTGTAAAATCTTATCTTGAAAATGATTGTATTGAGATCCTCTTATTACCAGTTGCAAACCAATTTTTTCAAATTGATCTTTTAACCAAGCGTGTATGGCAATTTCATCAGGGTCTCCACTGGCCACTGTATCTAAGTATAATGTTAAGCCTTTAGAATATCCTGCTTCGTTTAACAATTTTTTGGCTTTTGCTATTACCTTTTCTCGGGCAGCTTTATGATCAGTTCTTGTTTTGCTTGTCAAATCTTTATTGCTGATATTGTTTGTTGCGATTGGTTTTGCTCCAATTTCAGATGATTGAAGCTGTGTTTCATATCCAAAAATATCGGGGGGGATGGGACCTTTTGCCAACACGCCTCGACCATTTAGAAATATTGAAATAAATTCTTCCACATCAAATGCCATACTAATGGCATGCCGTAGTTTTCTTGTCTGCAAGCTGCCCCCGCCAACGGTTTTATCTAACATGTTAAAGCCCCAATAAAACACATTGGGTGAGACAGAAGTATTTAAACGTATACCTTTTTTTTGTAGTTCATCCGTTACGACAAGTTCTCCTTCCGAATTCAAGCGTATGGCCGAGCTAAAATTATCTGAAGCGATAGGCGAAATATCATAATAGCCCTGTAAAAATTTGTTCCAGAAAGGAATGGATTCTCGTTCTAAACTGAAAACCACTTGTTCTATGAGCGGCATTTTTTTACCAGCATCTACTAGTAGCCCCAGATTTTTGTCTTGTTCCGATCCCTGGCTTGGAAAAAATTCTTCTCTATAATTGGGATTGGCCTTTAAACTCATGCGTCTATCAGGGTTATTTTCAGCTAATAGAAAGGGACCTGTTCCAACCGGAAACCAATCCAGAGAAATATTATGTTTTTGCAAGCTAGGTTGTGCATAAAACAATGCGACTTCCCAAGGAATAGGCGCAAAAAAATTCATGGCTAACCAAAAACGAAATTGAGGATACTTTCCCTTGATTCGAATTCGATATTGATATCGATCAATGACGGATGCCCCTAATAATAAATAGGGCCGCAGGTCGTTTTCAAGTCCTAAAAATGCAGTACCCTGGCTTTTTGCTTTATTTTCCTGTTGTTGTCTTTCAAGCATTAAACTTTGTCTAAGATCAGATAATCCTTCTATATATTGCGACATCAAACCATAAATGGGTGAATTTAAACTGGGTTCAGCCAAACGCTTTATTTGATATATATAATCTTCTGCAATTAATTCTCTGGTCCCAGTTTCTTTAAAATCAGCAAAAGAATGGATGGTTTCGATTTCTTTTTCAGATAAATTCAAATATCGATATTGACCGTCGGGCTTTTTGGCAAAGGCAGGATGTGCCTGATAAAAAATCCCTGGCTTTATGCGGATAATATATTCGCTATAAGCAATTTTTTCATTACTTGCAGTTGCAGGTAAAAGCTGGCCTGTTTCATTGTAATATTGAACTTCTGGCATCGTCTCTGCTGTAAGCGGTTCTAAAACATAAGGTCTTTTTAAATAATGATATTGCAAGGGGGGTTCATAAATTTGAGAAATAATGGCCGCTTCGCTGACAGTATAGGAAATGGCCGGATCTAAATGTTTAGGGCGTTCTGAAAAAGCAGAATACAGCGTTCGTGAGTCAGGTTTTTCATAGGGATAGGGGTTATTCCATTCCTGCTCTTCACAACCAGAAATAAGCAATAAAACTAACAACAAAAATGGGGTCAAAGCCGGACAATAGACAAATCTATTGAAGCTATCGCGTTTACGACGAAAACGAATTTGTCTATTGTCCGGCTTTGATTCCATTCTATTTGCTGACATCCTGCCTCTGATTTGATATGATTGGATATCTTTAACTTTCTTAATAAAGGTTAGTACAACTATGGGTATCTTATCGGGTAAACGCGCGCTAATTGTAGGATTAATTTCTGACCGTTCTATTGCAGCTGGAATCGCCGAAGCCATGCATCGTGAGGGCGCAGAATTGGCCTTTACATATCAGAATGAAAAATTTAAAGATCGAGTTGAAAAAATGGCCAAGGCATGGGACTCTAATATTGCTTTCCCATGCGATGTCGCAGAAGACAGTCAAATTACTTTAGCCTTTGAAAACTTAAGCCGTCACTGGGATAGTTTTGATATTCTGGTTCATTCGGTTGCTTTCGCTCCAGCAGATCAGCTAGAAGGTGATTATCTAACACATGTCAATCGCGAAGGTTTCCGTATCGCGCATGACATCAGCGCTTATAGCTTTGCTGCCCTGGCCAAAGCTGCATTTCCCATGATGCAAGGCCGACAAGCTTCTCTCCTGACACTCACCTATATGGGATCCGAAAAGGCCATGCCAAATTACAACGTCATGGGCCTTGCCAAAGCCAGCTTAGAAGCCAATATCCGCTATATGGCTGCAAGCCTTGGTCCTAAAGGCATTCGGGTTAATGGCATTTCTGCAGGCCCTATCCGTACACTGGCTGCGTCTGGTATTAAACAATTTCGCAAAATGCTTGACTATAACCAACGTGTAGCTCCATTACGTCAAAATGTAACTATCGAACAAGTCGGTAATGCTGCCGTCTTTTTAAGCTCTGATATGGCTTCTGGTATCACAGGTGAAATCCTCCATGTTGATTCCGGTTATCACATTGTGGGAATGGGTGATTTAGAAAGTTTATCCGGTATGGTTGAAGCAAAGGATAGTAGCGCAGTGACGGGGTAATGCTTTTTTAATTTGATGTCTTATTTAAAGAAGGTTAAGATACTTCATTAATCTATTTTAGAAAATTTACCTTGTTTGGGAGGGAAGATAATATGTTGACTGGTTTTAAAAATCGTGCAGTTCAACAAAAAACCAGTGAAGAATTAAAAAAAACAGAACAACTTCATCATTTTATGCGTCAACTTTTAAAAGAAGCTTTACAACAAGTTATAGTCGAAGATAATTTTCGTGTTCATATTGAAGGTGAGCCATATAGAGTTGAATTTAAATTTCCTGATAAGGAAACTCTTCAGAGTATTAAAAACTTATTTGATAATAATAGGTTAGTACCATTTAAAAACAAACTATTAGGAGCTGAAATATTGGTGCATTCTTTTAAGATTTCTCCGCAGCTCCTGCAGATAGTAGAGGTACTCTATCGTCCAATATCAAGGCCCCGATTGTAGTTGTAATCTAATCATCAATCTAAGGTTCTGCGATATCTTTTGAGTCCAATCAATATCACAACAATCAGAAACAACAGCATCGCCAATATTTGAGGTAAAATATCCATCAAACCATTACCTTTTAGTAATATACCTCGAACGATTCGCAAGAAATGCGTAAGGGGAAGAATTTCCCCTAAAGCCTGCGCCCAAACAGGCATACCACGAAAGGGAAACATAAATCCTGAAAGCAATATTGAAGGAAGAAAGAAAAAATAGGTCATTTGCATAGCCTGCATTTGATTTTTAGCAATGGTTGAAAATAAAATGCCCACAGCTAAATTGGCTATAATAAATACAAGCACTGCAATTAACAATAATAATAAGCTACCTTCCATGGGCACATGAAATAAAAAATGAGCTGCCAATAACACAATAAAAACCTGAAAATAACCAACCAATATATAGGGAATGATTTTTCCGAACATCACTTCTAGTGGATTTACAGGTGTTGCTAGAAGATTTTCTAAAGTGCCTCGTTCTCTTTCTCTCGCGATAGCAAGCCCGGTTATCATGATCATCGTCATGGTTAAAATAATACCCATTAATCCGGGCACAACATTATATTGTGTAATGATTTCAGGATTATAGAGTCGATGTAAAATGATTTCAAAAGGGGCTGTATTTTGCTCAGGTTTTAGAAATTGTAAGCCGTTATTTAGATCATGATTTAAGACAATTTGATTCAGACTGGTTAAGGCTGTAACAGCGTTGCTGGTGGCTGCAGGATCGGTTGCATCCGCCTCCATCAGGATACTCGGCTTTTCCCCCCTCATTAATTGTCTTGCAAAATCTATCGGAAAAGTGACCACGAATTGGACATTGCCCAATTGTAATAATTTTTTTGCTTCTCTTTCATTAATCGTTTCACTTTGAATATCAAAATAACCACTATTTTTTAAGCTTTGAACGATACTGCGTGCAAAAATGCTATTGTCAGCGCCAACGACTGCGGTGGGCAAAGATTTGGGATTGGTATTAATGGCATAACCAAAAAGGGCTAATTGCACTAAAGGGATGACAATCATCATGGCAAAGGTCAATCGGTCTCGATACATTTGAATAAATTCTTTATTTACCACTGCCATGAAACGATGAAAAGAAAAGTTATTGTTAGATTCACTGTTAGAGATGTTATTGATATCGTTCATCTTAATCTCGATTTATATGAAATTCATTTCTATTAACGGGTCTTTTTCGACATTTTGCATTAAATATACAAAAACATCTCCCAGGTTGGCTTTCTTATACTTTTCCCTCCATTCATTTGGACTACCCGTTGCAATAAGATGCCCCCAGGCAATGTAGCCCAAACGATTACATTGCTCTGCTTCGTCGGTATAATGTGTGCTGACTAAAGCCGTAACACCCTCTGTTTCTGAAAGTTCTTTTATTTTATCCCAAAACATTTTTCTGGCTACCGGATCCACACCTGCAGTTGGTTCATCGAGTAACAATAATTGCGGACGATGCATTAAACAGGTTGCTAATGCTAAACGTTGTTGCCATCCACCTGATAAAGATCCGGCCAGTTGATGTTGACGTTCTGTTAATCCCAAACTCTCTAAGGTTTCATTCACTTTTTGCTGGCGATTCTCGATATTGTACATTTGTGCCATAAAATTTAAGTTTTCTCGTATGGTCAGATCGGTATAGAGACTAAATTTTTGAGGCATATAGCCGACACGCTTCTTAATAGATAAACTTTCTTTAATAATATCATATCCAAGACATGTGCCTGAACCTGCATCAGGTGTTAATAAACCACATAACATGCGGATAGCAGTGGTTTTTCCGCTACCATTGGGACCCAGAAAACCAAAAATTTCTCCAGGCTTGATTTGTAAAGTTAATTTATCAACAGCACATAAGCCATTAAAATGTTTTGAAATTTCTTCAACATCAATAGCATATTTTTGGGTATTGGCTGTATTTGATTCAGTTTCTGCACTGTTCTTTTCCATAATTAAGATTTTGCAAGATAAATTTCAATGGGCTGACCTGGATGCAGCAATTTAGCTTGCTCTTTAGGAATACGAGCTTCTATCATGTAGACTAATTTTTCACGAGATTCTCGACTAAAAATAACAGGGGGCGTAAATTCTGCATCACTTGAAACATAACTGATTTTCGCAGGAATAGGTTTCTCGCAGGAGTCACATATAATATTGACAGATTCAATCCACCTGTATGGTTGCCAAAACTTTTTCGGGGACAAAAAACCGAGCTTTCACATTTTCAGGAGGTAACAAAGAAATGACAGGTTTCCCAGCAGGCACCCATTCTCCTACTCTAAATAAGGTATCTTGTACATAAGCATCACCCTCTGAAAATAATTTTTTTTGTGCCACCTTCCAATTGGCTAAATCGAGTTCTTCTTTTTTTGCTTTAACATTGGCTTCTGCAGCACTGATTTCATCCACTCTAGCCCCCAGCAAGCCCAATTCCAATTCTGCTTCCCTTTCTATCACATCTGATTTGCTACGTTCATAAACGCTTTGGCTTTCATCAAATTGATCTTGGCTAACAGCACCCGTTTTGACTAATTTACTATTTCTATTAAATCTTGTTTCGGCAATCTGTTGCAAAATTTTGGCTTGTTCAAGAGTAGCTCTAAGGGCTGTGATTTCAACGTCTCGTTTACCTTTTTTTTGATTTTCCAGTTGTGCTTCAGCAGCTTTTAAGTTTTGTTGGGCCTCATTGGCGAGAAAATTTTCACTTTCTAATTCCAATTCAAATAAAGGATCTTCTGGCTTAACCCATTGGCCACGTTGAACACTGAGTGTGGCAAGGTGTCCATTCTGACTGCTTGCAATATAAACATATTCACCCTCAATATAACCTGAATAATGTTCATCCCTTCCGCAACCTGATACCAGCAGTAGCACTGAAAAAATGAAGAGCAAAGATTTGGAAGTGAAATCGATCATCTTTTAATGGTACAATCGCATTTTGAGTTGTCAAATGCTGAGGGAAATTAGTTGAATAACCAAAATATCATACTTCTCTTTGAACTAGGTCTTTTTTTAGTCTCTACTTTATTAGTGGGTCTTTATATACGTTATGCTACGCTGCGCGGCATTATCGATATTCCAAACGCAAGGAGCGCTCATAAGGGCCTGGTTCCACGTGGGGCTGGCATTGTATTTATGTGTCTTTGGTTATTATCTGGCATTTTTGGATATCAAACTCAAGTCATTTCAGGCAAAACTTTCTTGTTATTTTTACCCACCCCTTTTCTTTTTGGACTAATAGGATTTTGGGATGATTATAAAAGTTTGTCTGCTAAATCTCGTCTTGTCATGCAATTAAGTTTATCTACTCTATTCATGTTCTTGTTAATGAGTCTCCACGATTTATCAGTATTCAATCAGTTTTTTACAGTATCTGGATTTATTTTTGGTGTTATTCCTATTCTTGTTGGTTTGCTTGTCATAACATGGTCTGTCAATTTGTATAATTTCATGGACGGTATCGATGGGCTTGCGGCAATCGAAGCTTTATTTGTATTGGGTGGGGGAGCTTTCCTTTGCTATCAACATGGAGCCTTTGAATTATCCTTATTGGCATTGACCATGCTAGTAGCAGTTTCGGGATTTTTAGTATGGAATTGGCCAAAAGCTTCCGTTTTTATGGGGGATGCCGGTAGTTACTGCTTAGGATGTTTAATGAGTCTATTAGCGATTGGCGGGTATTGGATATATCAAATTCCTATCACATTATGGTTAATTTTATATGGGTTATTTTGGTTTGATGCCACTTTGACTTTACTTAGGCGTTTTTTCTTTAATAAAAATATTGCATCCCCACATCGGGACCATGCTTATCAACGTTTGCATCATGCCGGCTTTTCGCAACATCAATTGTTATTTGGGGTGATTGGTTTGAATATGATACTGCTACTGCTTGCCAGCTATGCAGATTATAAACCAGAGTATTTAGGTATTTGTTTTGTCTTTTGCCTAGTATTATTAACTCTTGTAACCCTTTGGATTGAAAAACGTAAACCTTTATTGAGAGATTCCTAAATGGCTCTTCAAAGTTGGATACCATCCCGCTCTAAGTTGATCGTTATTGCGCATGATATTTGTGTGATACCCATCGCTTGGTTTGCGGCTTTTTGGCTAAGATTTAATTTGGATGGCATCCCACAAGATGCATTAAATATAGCCATTCTTTTTTTTCCACCGGTTTTAGTTGTGCAAGCAGGCGCTTATTGGAGTGTAGGTTTGTATCGAGGCATTTGGCAGTTTGCTTCCATTCCAGATCTTTTTCGAATCCTGAAAGCGGTTTTATTGGGCATGATTTTTTCCTTCATTCTATTATATGTGGTTACCCATTTAACTGGTTTTCCACGTTCTGTTTTACCTATTTATGGCATGCTCATGGTCATGATGTTAGGGGGATCTCGTTTTGGAGTACGTTGGATAAAAGAATACAAACGCTATTATTCAGCGGGCGAACGAGTACTGGTGATTGGAGCGGGAAGAACGGGCGAAGGGTTGGTGCGCGACTTGTTGCGTAATGCCGATAGGCGTTATAAACCTGTTGCATTTTTAGATGATCGAAAAAGCAAACAAGGACAAGAAATTCATGGCATTCGAGTGGTTGGACGCTGCAAAGACATCCCCCATATTGTAGCGGCATATAATATTCAATTAATTATGATTGCTACACCGAATGCAAAATCAGAAGAAATGCGTTTGATTATGGAATATTGTCATGGCACAGGTTGTCCTGTCCGTACCTTACCTGGCGTAAACGATTTAATTTCTGGTAGAGTAAGCGTTGATTTATTACGAGAAGTCTCTTTAGAAGATTTGTTAGGCCGAGATCCTGTTTCTTTAGATTGGACTGCGATTCGTTCCGCTATCGAAGAACAAGTGGTCATGGTTACGGGTGGAGGCGGCTCCATTGGCTCTGAATTGTGCCGACAGATTGCCAGATTACAGCCAAAACATTTGATAGTCGTTGAACGCTCTGAATTTAATTTGTTTTCTTTAGAACAAGAATTATTGGCTTCTTTTCCTAAACTAAGAGTAAGTTGTCATCTATTAGATGTACGTGATCGTTCTGCAATGGATCAGGTACTTTTCAAAAATAAAACTAATATCATCTTTCATGCAGCTGCTTACAAACATGTGCCTATGCTACAAAGCCAACCCCGAGAAGCTATTTTAAACAATATTTTAGGAACCCGAGTGATTGCCGATTTAGCAGTCCAATATGACGTACCCCATTTTGTTTTAGTGTCAACAGATAAGGCTGTGAATCCCACTAATATTATGGGGGCCAGCAAACGGGTCACTGAAATGGTATGCCATGATTTTTTTGGTCGTAGTAAAACTCAATTTATTACTGTACGTTTTGGTAATGTTTTAGGATCCGCCGGCAGTGTAGTCCCTATTTTTAAACAGCAATTAGAAAAAGGTGGACCCATTACCGTAACGCACCCAGAGATTACGCGTTTTTTTATGACTATCCCAGAAGCTTGTCAATTAATTTTGCAGGCTTATGCCATTGGACAAGGTGGAGAAATTTTTGTATTGGATATGGGCGAACCTATTAAAATTCAATTTTTGGCGGAACAAATGATTCGTTTAGCAGGCAAGAAACCAGGTATTGATATTGAAATACGTTATATGGGTTTACGTCCTGGTGAAAAATTATTCGAAGAATTATTCCATCCCAGCGAAGCCTTGGCTGTGACAGAACATGAAAAGATTTTTCAAGCAAAAGCACGCGCTTTTAATTCCGCCTGGTTTAATGGGATTTTAGATGCGATGGAGCAGGCTTGTGCGGCCTATCAAGAAGATGAGCTGCGAGCATTGTTAAAAGAAGTGGTTCCAGAATTGGAGTTGCAAGAACAAAAACATGAACTGCAGGTTCATGAACAGAATGAACACTTACATTTAGCTCTTTGATGGAGTAGTCTATCCCTTCCCTGGGACCGGTTCACATAATGCTGGTGTGAACTTCTAGTTCACACCAGCATTATGTGAACCGGTCCCAGCATCGGCTTTGACCCCATCTATCCATAATGGTATTATATGCTCACAATCTTTGAGGAAGCATTTGAGGATCAATAGGATAAGTAAATGAGTAAGCTATTTTATTTACCGGATTGCCCTTTAGGGCATTCCTCGAGTCTTGTTAATTCAACCTTTTCTTTACCCGAAGGTATTTTGAGAGCTTGTAAGACCTGCGGACAATTAGTCAGTTCTTGCACTCAAGAAGTGTATGATTCAACCATGCAGGAATTTGATACCCCAGAAGGCACTGCGCCCAGTGGTAAGGCAATTAAACGAGCCAATAAAGTTGGCATATTTCGCTTAAAGTTAATTCAACGTTATTTAAATAAACCTCGGCGAGATATCAAATTATTAGACTTGGGTTGTTCTAGCGGTTCATTTTTAGAAGTGGTACAAAAATTTGGTTTTCAAGCAGAAGGATTAGAGCCTGCTCAAAAGGCAGCCATGTCTGCCCGCGAATTGGGATTTACAATACATATTGGAACAATCGACAGTGTTCTCTTACCCGAAAACAGTTTTGATGTTATTACTTTATTTGAAGTGATAGAGCATATTCCAGATCCTGTATCCCTGTTAAATCATTGTAAACGAATTTTAAAACCCGGTGGATTAATCATGATTGGAACCGGCAATACAGATAGCTGGACAGTTAAGGTAATGAAAGAACATTGGGAATATTTCGATATGGGAAAACATGGTGGCCATATTAGTTTTTTCAATAAAAATTCCATCAAAACGTTGGCTTCCATTTGCAAACTTAAACCCATTTATGTCAAAACACGTGCATTTAAGTTTTTTGAAAAAAATAAGAACGGCCGTCTGAGTCTCTCGCAAAAAATAGGTAAAATCATTCCAGAATTATTGAATCTACCTGCGAGATGGTTTAATTGTGGTCATGATATGCTGGCGATTTTACAGAAATAGATGGGGTGGTCAAAGGGCCATAACCTGAGCTCTAAACACATCCCCGCGTTCTTCGAAATTTCGAAACATGTCATAACTGGCACAGGCCGGTGAGAGCAATACGCCATCGCCAGGCCTTGCAGTCTTTGCAGCGATTTCAACGGCATCCTTCATGTTTTTGGCATGTAAGCATAAAACCTTATCGGAAAATTGTTTTTCTAATTCATGACTGGCCTCGCCAATTAATACCACCACACGACAATGTTGCTGCACTAAGGGCTTTAATGGGCTAAAATCGGCATTTTTTCCTAAACCTCCGGCAATTAAAACCCATTTTCCTCGGATATCCTGCGCAAGACCTTGAATAGCCGCTTCCGTTGCGCCTACATTAGTTCCCTTTGAATCATTAATCCAATGTACCTCTTCTATCGTTCTTACCCATTCACAACGATGTTTTAATCCTGCAAAACGTTTGAGTACTGCCAAGCATGCTTCTAAAGGTATATGAACCGCCTCAGACAGCGCCAGTGCTGCCAGAGCATTAGCAACATTATGCCGACCAAATAATTTAAGTTCACTTAGGGCTAATAAAGGGATTTTTCCTCTATAAATCATCTCTTCCTGCTGTTTTTTTAATAACCCAAAGGATGATTCTTCTATAGGTTCATTTAATCCAAATGAAATCATGGGAATATTTTTCGGAAGATGATTCCATACTCGAGCATCATCGCGATTTGCAACAATTTTTTGAGCATGCCTATAAATGCGTTCTTTTGCGGCAAAATAATCTTCAACCGATGAATATCGATCCATGTGATCGGGAGACAGATTTAATATAGTCGCAACAGCTGGTTTTAATGACTCTGTCGTTTCTAATTGAAAACTAGATAGCTCAAGCACGCACAAATCATATTCTTGACCCAATAAGGTTAAAGCAGGAATCCCTACATTGCCACAGAGGGCTGTTTTAAGGCCGGCCTCTCTGGCCATTTCAGCCACCAAAGTTGTAACGGTACTTTTACCATTAGAACCCGTAATTGCCACTAAAGGGGCTTTTAATTCCCTTGCAAAAAGCTCAATATCGCCAACGACCTCTGCCTTAGGTTTGAGAAATTTCGTGATACTGGGCTCATCTTTAGCAATACCCGGACTTAAAACTAACAAATCTGTTTTGGCTAAAATTTCTGGCAAAAGCTTACCTAGATAAATCTTAACTTCTGGATAACGATCTTTCAATTCAGATAATTTAGGTGGGTTCTCGCGTGTATCCATCACGGTTAGGGGCATGTTTTTTTTCAAAAAAAATTCAACACAGGAAAATCCTGTTGCGCCTAAGCCAATGATAGTAATATTTTTCATTATCTTAACTTCAAGGTCGCCAAACCAAATAATACTAATACAACCGTAATAATCCAAAATCTTACAATGACTTTGGGTTCAGCCCAACCTTCTAATTCAAAGTGATGATGAATGGGGGCCATTCGAAATAGCCGTTTACCGGTCAGTTTAAAGGAGGCGACTTGTAGAATGACAGATAAGGTTTCAGCCACAAAAATCCCACCCATAATACATAATACCAATTCCTGACGAACCATAACAGCAATTAAACCTAATGCAGCACCTAGACCGAGTGCTCCAACATCTCCCATAAATACCTGTGCAGGGTAAGTATTGAACCAAAGAAAACCAAGCCCCGCGCCGACGATAGCAGCACAAAAAATTGAAAGCTCACCCACACCCGCGATATAAGGAACCGCTAAATATTCAGAAAACTTGATATTTCCAGTTACATAAGCAAATATGCCAAAAGCGCCGCCAACCAATACAATGGGCATAATGGCAAGTCCATCTAAGCCATCCGTTAAATTAACGGCATTACTTGTCCCTACAATCACAAAGTAGGTTAGCGCAATATAGAAAAAACCCAAAGGAATGGCGACATTTTTCAAAAAAGGAATCAATAATTGAGTTTCTGCAGGACTACTGGATTTTAAATATAGAATAATGGCTGCAGAAAGACCTATCAAAGATTGCCAAAAATACTTCCATCGAGCAGACAAACCTTTAGAATTTTTTAACATCAGCTTTCGATAATCATCTACCCAGCCAATCGCTCCAAAGCCTAAAGTAACAGCCATTAATAACCAAATATAAAAATTATTCAAATCTGCCCATAATAAAGTCGAAATGCTAATTGCTATCAGCATCAAAGCACCTCCCATGGTTGGAGTGCCAGCTTTACTATAATGGCTTTTCGGGCCATCATCGCGAACAACCTGTCCGACTTTGTATTGGGCTAAGCGTCGAATCATAATAGGGCCAACCCAAAGGGCAATTAATAATGCGGTTAATACCGCCAATATACTACGCAAAGTAATATATTGGAAAACTCCAAAGGCGTGAAAATAGTGTTGTAAATATTCTGAAAGCCAAATTAACATGGATTATTTTCCTTTACTTCGCTTTCAGTACCCTGAGATTCTGTATGAATTAATGCTTGCACTATTTCTTCCATTCTCATACCTCTAGAACCCTTCACTAAAATTCTGCTATGCGCACCATCCGATTCTTCCTTTAATATGGCCTGTATTAAAGCTGGCTTATCGGAATAATGCTGGCCTTTAGCACCAAAGGCTTGAATGGCTTCTAAAGTTAAAGGTCCTACCCCATACATTTTATCAATCCCTAGACGTCGCGCTTCTTCTCCGATCTGTCGATGCAGTTCTGCTGCATGGCTCCCTAATTCTAACATATCCCCCATCACAAATATTTTCTTTTCTGAACGGTTTGCTAGCACGGCCAATGCTGCCTTTACAGAAACGGGATTAGCATTGTAGGTATCATCCATGATCTGACTACCATTCTTACCTAGTTTTAGCTGTAATCTACCAGAGACTGGTACAAATTTTTCTAATCCTAGAATAATATCATTTATCGGAATACCCAGAGCATAAGCCGTGGCGGCGGCGCCTAAAGCGTTACTGACACTATGCTTACCAAAAGCCTTTAAGGTGATTCGTTTTTTGCCTTCTGGGGTTAGCAAATCAAATTGTGTATTATCTGCCGTTTCGTGTAAATTGGATGCAGAAAAATCTGCTGATAGCTTCGCAGGATGAGATTCCAACTGTAAACCAAAGGTAAGGACTCTTTGCGATGTCAATAAATTTTTCCAATATTCTGCATTGGAATCATCTGCATTGATGATAGCAGTTCCCTCTGGTTTCAAGCATGCAAAAATTTCACCTTTGGCCTCTGCGATTCCACGTTCACTACCAAAAATTTCTATATGTGCGACCCCGGCATTGGTGATTAAAGTTACATCGGGTTCTGCTAAGCTCATCAGATAACGAATATCTCCTTTTTGACGCGCCCCCATTTCAATGACACCATAACGTTGGGAAGAATTTAAACGCAGTAAAGTTAAGGGGAGTCCAACTTCTGTATTTAAATTACCTTGTGAAGCAAGCATAGGTCCACCTACCGATAAAATACTGGCTAACATTTCCTTTACTGTGGTTTTTCCGCAACTGCCAGTCACGGCTGCTAGAGGAAGGGAAAAACCTTGACGAAATTTTTTTGCCAAAAGACCCAAAGCCAAAATTGTATTATTGACTTTTAATTGCGGTAGAGAAATATGGGCTTGGTGGTGATCAACAATCGCTGCAGCGGCACCCTTGGCTTGCACTTGCAAAAGATAATCGTGGCCATCTACATTTTCGCCTTTAATAGCCACAAATAGATTCCCCGGCTGCACAGCTCTTGAATCTGTACAAACCCCCTTAAATAATTGATCGCTTCCAAAAAGAGTTGCATTCATCCAGTCACAAGCGGTGCTTAATTTTAATTCTATCATTAGATTCTCCTATTCAATGCCTCTATTGCTTCAAGTTGATCACTAAAGGGAAATTTTTCAGTGCCAATGATTTGATAGTCCTCATGCCCTTTTCCTGCGACTAAAACGATATCTTTTGCTTCGGTACTGTTTATGGCAAGAGCGATGGCCTCTTTGCGATTCGGTTCCAGGATAATTTTTTTAGGTGTTTTAAAACCCTGCATAATATCTTGAATAATGATATCGGGGTTTTCGGTTCTGGGATTATCTTGTGTCACAATAATTTTGTCACTGAATGCTTCTGCAATAGCTGCCATTTCAGGACGTTTCCCCCGATCTCTGTCGCCTCCACAGCCAAAAACACACCATAACTTGCCGCGACAATGCAAACGTAGCGCCTGCAATACTTGTAAAAGTGCATCTGGGGTGTGGGCATAATCAACGACCACTTTCGGACCTTTAGGATTATTTTTTAAGGAAATCATTCGACCTGCAACGGGTTTCAGATGTTGAATAACTTCTAGCCCTTTTACAAATGGAACATTTTCTACACAAACCGCAGCTAATGCCGCTAGAACATTACTCAAATTAAAGTGTCCGAATAATGGACACAGTAATTCGCCTTTGCCCCAGGGGGTTTCTATATTAGCTCTAAGACCCTCATCTGTAAATGTTAAATCTTTTGCAATAATCCAATCTATTTCGTTCCCTTGACTTCTTGTTTGATAATGTAATTGTAATTGTTTTCCCCTTTCTAAATTTGTGTAGAAAGCAAACACCCGCATACTGGCAAAGGATTTACTGTTATTGTGTTTTAGAGTCATTATCTCATTTAGCAAAGTTTGGCCATATTCATCATCCACATTGATAATGACATTGCTTGGGTTAAATTCGGTAAATAACCTTTTTTTGGCGGCAAAATAACTTTGCATATCATGATGATAATCTAGATGATCACGGGTCAAATTTGTAAAAATGGCTGTTTTAAAATGCAATCCTTCCACTCTGCCCTGTGTTAAGGCATGCGAAGTAACTTCCATCGCAACCACCGCTGCGCCTTGTTCTTTTAATGCGGCCAGTTCTTGTTGTGCGCTAATGGGATCCAGGGTGGTATTTGTGATTGGATTCGAATTATGCAATGCATTTAAAAATCCATTGCCTAAAGTTCCCATAACAGCACAAGGATGCTTCTGTGCTTCTAATATCTGCGCAATGAAATGAGAACAAGAAGTTTTACCATTGGTGCCAGTAATTGCAATTAAGCTTAATTCTTTCGAGGGATCAGAAAAAAAACGCCCCGCCATGGCACTTATACTATTTCTTAAATGTGAAAATTCAATAATAGGAATGTTTGTCTTTTTGGACAGCGCTTGTGCCTGAATCCCACCAGCCATTATTGCTGCAAAAGGTTCAACCAATACTGCTGCTGCTCCTTTATCTATTGCATCCGGGATATAACGCCGTCCATCTTCAACATTACCAGAAAGTGCAATAAATAAATCTCCAGGTTTAACTCGACGACTGTCTAAAGCCATGCCCTTAATCTTAATTTCATTCATGCAGAACTGCACCCTCTTCAAATTGTGCAACACGTAAATTTTGTGAATCGACGATATCGGGTGCAATATTAAAAATCCGCATTGCGCCTGCCGCGATTTTTGAAAAAACCGGCGCAGCAATCTGACTCCCATAATAAATGTTACTGTTCCCTTTGGGATCATCAATGACGACGACGATCGCAAATCGGGGTTGGCTAGCAGGCGCAAGTCCTGCAAAAACAGCCAAATGACTGTCTTCTAAATATCCTCCTGTTGGATTGATTTTACGCACTGTACCCGTTTTACCGGCCATTTGATAGCCCAACACATTTGCTTTTCTGCCACTGCCCTCTGAAACAACCTCGGCCAACATATCGACCACTTGTCTTGCCACCACGGGATCCAACACTTGTTCTGCATGCGGTTTATTGGGTTGTTTTAAGAAAGTCACGGGATGTTTATTACCACCTGCACCTAATACCGCGTATGCTTGGGCTATTTGTAAGGGGGTTACATTCATACCATAACCAAAGGCAAGCGTTGCAAGCATAAATGAACTTTGTTTGGGTGGCCGCTGTAAGGATGATCCCGAAGCCTCACCAGGGAAATTACAACCCGTCACAGCACCAAAGCCCAAATTACGATAGGTTTGCCATAAACTTTCAGAAGGTAAGGCCAAGGTTAATTTACTTACCCCAACATTACTGGATTTTTTTAGAATAGTGGAGACATTAATGAGTCCAAAATTTTTCTGCTTATCTTCTCGTACCGGATGTCCACCGACCATCATCCAGCCTGGTGAAGTATCTATCATCGTAGTAGGTTTCACATTTCCATTCTGTAATGCAGATGCAACACTAAATGTTTTGATGACAGAACCTGGCTCCATCACATCCGTGACTGCTCGATTTCGAAAACGTCCGTCTAAAGGTAGTTTAAGACGAAGATTGGGATTAAATGAAGGTTGATTCACCATCGCCAAAATTTCGCCTGTATGCACATCTAAAATGACGGCTGAACCCGCGCTGGCCCCATTTTCGAGCACAGCCGCTTTTAATTCTCGATAAGCTAAATATTGCAAACGTTGATCCATGCTTAGCACAACATCTTGCCCGGAACGCATATCTTGAATACCTTCCAGAATTTGTACCTCACGCCCACGTCTATCTTTTATTACCTTTTTACTGCCGGGACTGCCTGAAAGCCAAGCATCAAAAGTTAACTCTAAGCCTTCTTGTCCATGATCATCAATATCTGTAAAGCCTAATACATGGGCAGTCACTTCCGCAGCAGGATAATAACGGCGATATTCTGGTTTTAAATGAATACCAGGGACCTCTAAAGCCTTCACTTGTTGTGCCAACTGTGGCGCTGCATGGCGTAATAAATACACAAATTCTCGATTCGCATGGCGAGACGCTTTTTCTAACAATTGATCCATCGAGAGATCGAGTAGAGATGATAGCGCAAGCAAATTAGGATGTTCTGGGATAAATTCTTTAGGATTTAACCAAATCGAATCTACTAGGGTGCTGATGGCTAAAGGTTCCCCATTTCGATCGGTAATCCTGCCGCGATAGGGTGAAGTTGAAACCACACGCACTGTTCGTGCTTCCCCTTGATGACGCAAAAAGTCTTGCTCGAAAATATGTAAGGAAATAACACGAAAGCCCATGGCAACGACTGCGCAAAATAAGGCCATCACTAAAAGACTATATCGAAATGAAAATTTTAATGAATATTTCATGGCCGCATCACCTGTATTTGATGAGCAGCAGGTACTTTCATTTCCAATTGTTCTCTCGCAATTTTTTCAACGCGGGGATCAGACCCTAAAGTTCCTTGTTCCAACAACAAGCGAGACCATTCCACATGGAGATCATCACGATTTTTTTGCACTTGTTGCAAACGAATATGGAGGCTGCGATCTAAATGCTTACTTACAATCACAGCCATTGCAGACAACAATACACAAATCATTAAAAAGAAAATACAAAGGGCCTTAAAAGAAAATAAAGCCTCTAAAGGGCCCCGTAAGATTTTAGTGGCTGGTATAGGCGTCATAGTGTGTTTCTTAAACGGCGTGTGTTTCTTAAACATTAAGCAGCCTCCTTCTCAGCAACACGCAAAATAGCAGAGCGTGCCCGAGGATTCGCTGCAATTTCAGCTTTCGATGCTTTCATTTTTTTACCAATGCGATGACATTTTTTCCCCATAGGTTGTGGGGGGATGGGTAAATAACTGGGAAAAATCATACCCTGCGCATTTTTTTGTATAAATTGTTTCACAATTCTATCTTCTAATGAATGAAAACTAATGACCACCAAACGACCTTTGGGCTGTAACACCTCTAGGGCCTGTTCTAATCCTAAAGCTAAATCTTCTAACTCCCGATTGATATAAATACGAATGGCCTGAAAACTTCTGGTAGCAGGATTTTTATGCCTTTCCCAAGCAGGATTCGCCTTTGAAATGATTTCAGCGAGTTGAAAAGTCGTTGTAATCGGGCTCATCGTTCGGGCATTGATAATAGCACGAGCCATGCGTCTATGGAAACGCTCTTCCCCATATTCTTTTAAGACTCTAGAAATTTCAGCTTCTTCTGCCGTATTCAACCATTCCGCTGCGGAAATCCCAACGCTTGGATCCATTCGCATATCGAGTGGTCCATCCAAACGAAAACTAAAGCCTCGAGAAGCGGTATCCAATTGAGGTGAAGAGACGCCCAGGTCCATCAATATACCAGCTACCTCTCCTAGCAAACCTAATTCTTCACATAATGTGTATATACCCGAAAAGGAGCCTCTTTTAAAAACAAAACGAGGATCAGCAACAGATAATGCTTCAGCAACTTTTTGGGCTTCTGGGTCTTTGTCCATGGCAATGACTCGACCTTCCTTGGATAATTCATTCAAAATAACTTCGCTGTGCCCTCCTCGCCCAAAGGTGGCATCAATATAAATACCTTGTTTTTGAATGTTTAATCCTTCTAACACTTCTTTCACCATCACAGACTGATGTTCATCTTCTTTATTTTTCATATTTCTTTCACTACGACTTTCTTCATATTCAAAAATATCAAATCAAAATATCTAAATCGATATCTATAAGGATAATGATTCTAGATCCCCCGGCAATTCCCCTCCCGATTCCATTCCTTCGTCAATCCAAACTTTCCTAGATTCATTCCATGAATTTTCATTCCAAATTTCAAATTTTTTTCCTTGCCCTACTAATACAATCGATTTTTGCAATTCGGCATAATCTCTTAAGAGTTGTGGGATAAGAATTCTACCCTGCCCATCCAACTCCACTTCAGTGGCATGACCAATTAATAACCGCTGAATCCGGCGTGCCTGACGATTAAAACTCGGCAATGCTTCTATTTTTTGTTCGATGCTTTCCCATGCTGGTAATGGGTATAACAATAAACAGCGCAGTTCGGTATCAATGGTGACTATCAATTGCCCTTTAACTTCGTTTTCAAGGCGCTGACGATAACGAGACGGGAAATTAATCCGACCCTTTTCATCTAGCTGAATAGCATTAACACCTCTAAACACAAAGACTCCAAAACAACAAAAAATGATTAAATTGGCAACTGCCATAGGAGAACACAATTCACCACTTTTTTCCACTCCCCCCCACTTTATTACACTATAGAAATTTGACCTTATCCTGTCAAGGAAAGTTTACGAACTAAAATAAACTTTTTTCTTTTAAACAATTACTTATATAGTATTTTAAAATTTTACTGGAAAAATACTATATAAGTTATGGTGTATGTCAATCAATGAAATTTAAAAAATTATTTTACATGACACAATAGATAGTTATATGACACTGTATGTCAACTGTATGTCAGAAGTTTTATTTTTGGCAGACATTAATATGATTATTATTGCAACAGGTTTATCTAAAACCGAAATTGAAAAATTGAAAGAATAAAAAGTTTAAGCTTAAACAAAAACTAAAATTTTTGTTCTTAACAAAACGCTAATGTTTGTTTTCGTTCTAATGAATAACCTAAACCAGTCGCCATATTTACAGGTTCAGGTATCGGTTTATGTAAGTCTAAAATTAAGCGGGTGAACTGATCTATATCATCTTTAGCTACATCCGCTGCAATGGATTCAAAAATTGACTCAGATTTCAAAGCCGCCGAGGGGATACTATGAGACAACCGTATATAAGTATCTAACACTCTATGTTGATAATCTGGATGCTCTGCTAACCCAGTAAAAGTATCAACTGATTGTGAATTTTCTGGATCAAATTTGTTTAAAATAATATTAAAAGGGATTTCGATCCCAAATTCTGTTTGTAATTCTTCTATCGATTGATTTGTTGCTTTCAGCCCGGAAAGAGCAAATTTTTCAGCTGTTACAGGTGCAATGAGTAAGTCTGCTGCGAGGGCTGCAGCTGCCACTGACTGCCCTAGGCTTGGAGGACAATCAACCACAATTAAGTCGTAAGATTTTTTTAATATTTGCAAAGGATTCCGATACACCTTTTCCAGGGCAAATGCTTTGCTACGAATCACTTCGTCTAATAAAGCATTTTCGATGCGGCTAGGGATAAGATCAATTCCTTCAGAGGCGCTTAGAAATGAATCCATCAAAGAATAGCCGTCTGCCAAACTATCTACCATCACAGGAACAATTTCAGCATTTTGGTTAAATGCTTGGGTTAAATTAGCCTGTTGATCCAAATCAATACATAATACTTTTGCCCCATAAAGGCTAGCACGAACGGCAAATTCAAATGCTATCGATGTTTTTCCAGTGCCACCCTTTAATATTTGAAAAACTACCACCTTGGGTTTAAAAGAAAATTGAAATAATTCCCTGGCCGTTTGATGACCCAAATAAAATGAATTATCGATTGAAGCAAAATCTAAATGACGGCTTTTTAGCTCTGCATAGAGGGCTGCCTGGCTTTTTCCCAGAATTCGGGCAGCATCTTCAACTGTCATTTTTGGATTCATACTACTGCGCTCTGTCTGTCATGTCTGTCTCTTTCATCTTATAAACTTTTATGTACCCTTCGCCTTTCAATGCTCCATGATTATTCATCAACACTGAAGCTTTCACCGCAACCACACTCGCCTTTTACATTTGGATTGTTAAATTTAAGATGTGTATTCAATTCATCTTGCAGACAATCCACTTCCATACCCTGCAAAAAACGAAGGCTTTTGGCATCTATCAAAATTTTGATACCATCCTGTTTTAATTCTATATCATCGTTCTTCTGTTCTTTTATAAAATCCACAATATAAGATAAACCAGAACAGCCTGCACCCTCTTTAACTCCTAAACGAATGCCAGGAAACTCTGGAGCCTTTAGCAACATGTTTTTAAAATGGGACACGGCAGTAGCGGTAAGATGGATAGTAGGGTTATGCGCATTCATCATTTTCTCCTAAAATTTTTTCCAGTTCTCGAAAATTCACCAATGATTTAAGTTGGTTCACTTTAAATATAAATTCCTAATCAATGCAATTGTTCTATCAATATCGGCTTCTGTGCTAAACCTGCCCATAGAAAATCGTATTGAACGATGCGCCAATACCGATTTTAAACCCATGGCACGTAATACATGCGAAGGTTCAATGGTGGTCGCCGCACAGGCCGATGCAGATGATACCGCAACCTCTGCAAGACCTGCTAATAAGATTTCTTTTTCAATAGTGGCAAAGCATACATTTAATATGCCGGGGCTACGTTTCGTAGAATGTCCATTTAAATGAACATCCGATAATGAAGCAATGCCAGACCACAGTTTTTCTCGCAAGCGGGTAATGCGTTGAGATTCTGCCTGCATATCAGCTTTTGCAATGGCAAAAGCAGCGCCCATACCCACTATTTGATGCGTGGCGAGGGTTCCTGGTCTTAAACCTCGTTCTTGCCCGCCTCCATGCATTTGTGCATGCAAACGAACTTTCGGATTGTCGCAGATATATAAAGCTCCAATTCCTTTGGGCCCATATAATTTATGCGCTGAAAAAGACATTAAATCAATCGGCAATTGCGAAAGATCAATGGGAATTTTGCCGGTTCCCTGCGCAGCATCCACATGTAAAATAATACCACGTGCTCGTGTTATGGCCGCAATTTCGGCAATATCTTGAATGACACCCGTTTCGTTATTAACCAGCATAATAGAAACCAATCGTGTTTCAGGCCTCAATGTCGCTAATAATTGATCAACATGGATTAGTCCATCAGCCGCCGTTTTTAAATATGTGACTTCAAAACCTTCATTGGCCAACTGAGCACAAGTATCTAAAGTGGCCCTGTGCTCTGTCTGACAAGTGATAATATGATTTCCAAATCGTTTGTTAAATGCTGCGGCCCCTTTAAGAGCCAAGTTAATCGACTCAGTAGCCCCAGAAGTAAAAATAAGGGTTTTGGGATCGACGTTCAATAAAGAGGCAACTTGAATTCTCGCCTCTTCGACTGCGCCTGCTGCCCGTCTACCAAAGGCATGACTTTCGGATGCTGCATTGCCAAAATTGCCCCCTTCTTGCCATAAACTCGCCTCTTGCCATAAATAGGGCAGCATTTGTTCTACCACCCGCTTATCAATAGGAGTAGTTGCCGCATAATCCATATAGATGGACGGAGGAGCCATTTTTTTGAGGTCTGAGTTAGTCATACTGAGTTGTATTATACCTGAGTGGTTGAGAGGGTCAACCACTCAGGTTACGAGTCCCGGCCTAATTATTTTGTCTTATTCTCAATAGCCGATAACAACCCCCTCAAAAGGGTAAGTTCCGTTTTATCTATCAAAGCCCTAGAAAACAAGTGTTTTAATCGAAGCATCATATTTCCAGGTTTTTTAGGATCTAAATAGTGTAGATGAATGAGGGTTTTTTCTAATGCATGATAAAATTCTGTTAAAGATTCAAAATTTGGCAAAGTGTTGTTCATAATATTCCCTTCTTTTAAATTTAGGTTTTTCTTACTACCAACAGAGGAGATATTCATCTCAGATAATGCTAAGAAAATCTCATAGCTTATAATTTGCACTGCTTGGGCAAGATTTAAAGACGCATAGATACCTGCGGTTGGGATTACAATTTGTGCAGCACAAGATCCCAATTCTTCATTGGATAATCCATGTTGTTCGTTTCCGTATAAGATAGCGACATCGGTAGCAAAGGCTACAGATGGTTCAGATGCTACCGCTCTAGTAGCTGTTATTAATGGTACTGCCGTTAACTGTGTCTGCAAATGTTGTTTGATCTTTTCAGCAGCTTCTCTGGGTGAGAAAATAGGCAAGGATAATTCTCGTAGTCGCCCACTACTACCCAGAACTAAAGTACAACCCGTTAATGCTTCTTCTAAGGTTCTATAAATTTTGGTGTTTTCAAGAATATCCTCCGCATGAGAAGCCCGATCTTCTGCTTCTTTTGAAGGAAATTCTTTAGGTGCCACCAAAGTTAATTGTGATAAGCCCATATTTTTAAGGGCACGAGCACTTGCCCCAATATTGCCTGGATGGGAATTATGAATGAGTACGGTTCGTATATGAGATAATATATTCAATTGTTTAATCTACACGCCTATCATTGGATATTACATTGATATTATCAAAACAACGTTTGTCTAATCAATCATTTATAATGAATGTCTATGCTATACTGTTGTGTAACCGATCTATTCATAGATATAACGAGGTCAGTTGTGCAACTCCAGTTTCTGGTTCTATTACTTTGTGCCTTATATGGTTCTGTTTTTACGATCGGAAAATTTACCTTAGAATATGCCCCTCCATTATTTATTACCGGTGGCAGAATGTTACTCGCTGCATTGCTATTATTACTTTATCAATATTATTTTCATCGCAAGGAATTTATATTTAAACGCGAACATTTTTGGCCCGTTCTTATTATGGGCTTTACCAGTGTCTACCTTACTAATGCCCTGGAATTTTGGGGTTTGCAATTTATGTCATCCGGTAAGGCCTGTTTTATTTATGGGTTTTCGCCTATTGCAACAGCCCTATTTTCTTATTTCTGGTTTTCAGAAAAGCTTACCCCCTTAAAATGTATCGGATTAAGCCTTGGTTTATTTGGCTTTTTGCCTATTTTGATTGCTCATACCGGAAAAATGGAAGATCTGTCAGGTCATCTGGGGCCCTTTTCCTATGCTGAACTTGCTATGCTAGGCGCAGCCACCACCAATGCCATCGGTTGGATGACCATGAGGGTTATCATTAAGCATCGGGGCTATTCACCTGTTATGGCCAATGCCACCAGCATGGCTGTGGGTGGAATGTTTTCATTTATACATTCCTTTTTAGTTGAAAATTGGACTCCTTTCCCTGTGTCTCAGAACGATTTTTGGCCATTTTTACAGTCTTTCCTGCTACTCACTTTGGTATCGAATATTGTTTGTTATAATCTAAATTCTTACCTGCTTCGTTTTTTTACGGCCACCTACTTATCTCTTGCCGGACTATCGCAACCCATTTTTGCCGCCTTTTTTGGCTATTTATTCTTAAGCGAAGTGATGTCTACTTATTTTTGGATTTCATTTATTGCAGTCAGTTTGGGTTTATATATTTATTACCAACAGGAATTAAAACAAGGACTCAGTCCTAGAGTAAAAAAGAAAGTTAAAGAAAGTTAATGCCAATAGGATATAACCAAGCTACAGCAAACAACATGTGTGTTATTGAACTTACATCAATTCTTTATTTCTATCCATTCTTCCTTGATTGTGGTGATCATGCTAGTATGGGCATCACCATTATTTCTTATCTCGGAAAATAGGTTTCTGTTATGCATCCATTACTGAATATCGCAATCAAGGCCGCAAGACGTGCGGGTAATATCATCACTCGTTATATAGAACAAAGAGATTCATTGATTGTTCATCAAAAAGGGATTAACGATCTTGTGACGATGGTAGATCAAACTGCAGAACAAGATATTATTGAAACCATTCGCAGATCATATCCTTCACATGGAATTTTAGGAGAAGAAACAGGAGAACACCCTGGCGATGAATATACTTGGGTTATCGATCCTTTAGATGGAACGATGAATTACATCCATGGCTTTCCGCAATTTGCTGTGTCAATAGGTATCAAATATAAGGGACAAATGGAACATGGCGTTATTTATGATCCGATAAGTCAAGATCTCTATACAGCAACTCGAGGAACGGGCGCTCAATTAAATGATCGTCGTATCCGCGTATCAAAACGAGATACTCTAGAAGGAGCATTGATTGGCTCTTCTTTCCCCTACCATGATAGACATAAATATATAGATAAACAATTTAATGTTTTTAAGGAAGTATATACTGTTTGCGCGGACGTTCGACGCACGGGCTCAGCTGCGCTCAACCTTGCATATGTTGCTTCCGGTAGATTAGATGGATTTTGGGAAAGCGGTTTAAAAGAATGGGATATGGCTGCTGGCGTTTTATTAGTACGCGAAGCGGGTGGTTTCTTAAGTGATTTTACAGGTGGAATTGATTATCTTTCAACTGGAAAAATAATTGCCGGAACCCGAAAAATCCAAGCTGAGTTGTTACGAATTATTCAACCGCACCAATAAATATGATGGGATAGAAAATGGTGCTGGTCCTGTTTCGCGAAATCTGCCATTTCGCAAAAATTTGTCATTAATTATTTGCTGCCCTATTGCTTGGATCAGTATTAACCGTTTCCAAAGCGTTATTTATATTAGCTGTCGTTGCTTCTGCCTGCTTATTCTGCACGAGAAAACTTGGTCTCAGAGCAGTGGTCGTGTTTGGATAAGCAACTAAAAAACCGCGCTGCTCTTCTGTCTGTTTCGAATTCATACTTTGATTCGTTAAATTATGACTACTCGGAGCAGCAGCGGAGAAAGTTGCTGTTGCAGCGGGTTTTGATGTTAATGCATGTGGTTTAACAGTGGCTAAACCAGCTGCATTATTGGATTTCTGCATTAATGCCTGTCTGGGTAAAATACTGGCAAGTTCTGTAGCTGATTTATCATCAGCGGGATCATCACTTTTATTTGGTATTATACCATCATACAACACAGCATCTTCTAGTAATGGAATTCTAGCAGTCATCGCTACCAAATGTTCATGTACAAACAACAACTTTAAAATTTCGCGAGGGAAACTAGGATTTGCTTTAAATCGTGTTTGAAGGATTTCAGCCCAAATGCTATCAGGGATTTGATCACATAATTCTTTACTTTTTAGTACTATTAAACATTTATTTGTATCTTTGCTAGCATTCAAAACTAAATTTTGTGCAAATTCCGTTAGCTTGGGTCTTGCTGCAGCGGTAGCGGTTTTTACTTTAGCGGTAGCAGTATGTAAAACATTATCTGTTATAGAAACTGATGGCTGGTGGTTCAAATTGCTTGGAGTTGGGGGGCCTTGTATACGCTTACAATGACTATCTTCCAATATCTTATTAAGTATATCTCGAGATGTTTTTAGGTCTGCTTTTTGTTTTTTTACTGGATGTGAAATTGCTTTAAATTTACTTTTGCTAACGGCAAGCCTTATTTGACTAAAATCAAAAAAAGATTCGCTGGTGGTTTTGAGAGTATCAATATTTCCTATCATAAATAGTGCAATAGCAGGATTAATCTTTAGGTATTCTAATAGTTCCCTTTCATTGCCATTTACAATTAATGCACAAATTGCTTTTTTGAAAACATAGAAAGATGATTTTTCATATTCTTCCATTTCCTTTTGGTATTTATCCCAATCTTGTTTGTAATCTGCCAAATCTTGTTCATAGTTTGTTGCAGTCCGTACTATAAAAGATGCTCCAACAATTGGTTTAATAGGAAATTTTCTTCCTGGTTTAGGCGGTTCCTGTTGGGTTTTTACCAATTTTTCCATACCACTAACGTAGGCTTTTAAAGCGATTGATGCTTTGTCAATTTCACTTTTATTTTTTGCGCGGAAATTTTCAAGAGCTTTGTCATAATTGTCAACAATCTCAGATGCTCGGGTTTGGGCAGCGGTAATCTGGTCCTTAGTTGTACCTGTAACGAGTTCTCCAGCTGAAACTGAATATTCTGTTTGAGGGGTTTTAGAAAGACCATTAAGCCATTCTGAAATAAATGGAGTCCCTTCCAATCCCATCGAGGCAGAAAATAAAACCATCATTTTTTCTTCTTTGATTTTTTGAATAAGGTTTTGGATTGCAAGGGTGTTTACAGTTGCAGACATACAATGGCTCCTTTAGCGGATGATATTAATTATGAAGTGCGAAGAATAATTTTTCCCAGAATATCAGATATAATAAAGGGTGTCAAGTTGTTATTAGAAGCCATTTATTTGGTATTTAATATAGGTAATATGTCTTATTGCTTGTGATGACATAATTGTATCCTATTGATTATTAAAGGCGTTAATTGCGCGAGTGACAATTGCATTATTATTTATTGAGTAACGCTTATTTAGAGTAGTTGTGCCCTATATTTTGGATGAAAATAAAGGGGTATCATCACTATACCCGAGGTGCTCAAAATCGTGAGATTAACGTATGCCTTTTCAGAAGTATGTTTTCCATTAAAATTAAGAGTCTTATGAGCTTTTTTTGCAAAGGAATGAGTTTAAGAGGGCTGGTGGTTTCTGCGGGAACCGTTGGCTAGGATCCCTCTTCATATTCCACTTTCGGCTTCGGCATCAAATCGGCACGGGTTAATCCCATCCATAAGGCAAGCGCGCCTGAAACATAAATGGATGAAACCGTTCCAATTAATATTCCTAAGAAAAATGCCATGGAAAAACCAAACAAGGATTCACCACCGAAAAACAACAGCGCCAATACAACTAAGAGTGTGAGTAAGGAAGTCATGATGGTACGAGAAAGAGTTTGGTTAATTGATAAGTTCATGATTTCAACAGGAGATCCTTTTCGAACTTTTCTAAAGTTTTCTCGCACCCTGTCAAAAACCACGATAGTATCATTTAAAGAGTAACCCAATACTGCCAACACAGAAGCTAAGGTTGCGAGATCGAATTCAAAACCACATAACGCAAAAATCCCCAGCAATAAAATAGCATCATGAATTAAGCCTACTGCAGCACTGACTGCTAAACGATATTCAAATCGAAGTGCGATATAAACCATAGTGGCAAAAATAGCCATCAAAACGGCAATGATTCCTTGTTCAAATAATTGTTCACCGACTTCTGAACCTACAAACTCTATACGACGAATATCAATATTGGGATATTCATGTTGTAATATTGATCTAACATGTTGACTGACCTTAAGCTCTTGTGCATCCGTTTTAACTATTTCATTAGCCTCAGTCTTAGGATTGGCGACACGAATTAAAAAATCTTGAGTAGAACCATATTGCTGTACTTTTACGCCCCGCAAACCAGAATGTTCCAATTGACTGCGAATAACAGAAGGATCAAGAGGAGTTTCAAAACGGGCATCAATCTGTGTTCCGCCGGTAAAATCCAAACCTAAATTTAAACCTTTAGTAAATAAAATAACAAGTGACGCCAGAGAAAGAAAGGTTAAAACAACCACTGTATACCGTCTTAACCCCATGAAATTAATATGAGTGTCTTTTTTAAAAAATTCCATTATGTCCTACCTTCATAAATTTACATAAATCTATTAGATTAACCATTATAAACCTACTCTCACGCGCTTAATTTTACGCTTACCATATAATAAATAAACCAAAGCACGACTGCCAGTTGTTGCAGTAAAGAGTGAAGTTAAAATCCCTAAACATAAAGTGACAGCAAATCCCTTAACTGGACCCGAATCCCACGGCAAACAGAATAATTCCAACAATAAGTGTGGTCAAATTGGAATCGATAATCGTTGCAAAAGCAAATTCAAATCCTCTATGAATACTGGCCTGCGGAGACATCCCCAAACGTAATTCTTCTCGTATTCGCTCAAAAATAAGCACATTCGCATCAACGGCCATCCCCAAAGTAAGCACAATACCCGCAATACCAGGCAAAGTCAGCGTTGCACCAATTAGAGACATTAAGGCGACTAGTAATATTAGATTGGCAATAAGCGCTAAGTCAGCAATTAATCCAAAAACGCTGTAATACATCACCATAAAAACTAATACTAAACCCATTCCTACAGCAACTGAAATCATTCCCATCTGAATATTTTCTTGTCCCATACTGGGACCCACAATACGCTCTTCAACAATAGAGACCGCTGCAGGTAAAGCACCAGCTCTTAATAGTAATGCTAAATCTCGAGCTTCCTGCATTTTTAAACCGGTGACCTGAAAATTATTTCCTAAAGCACTATTAATGGTGGCTACGTTAATGACCGTTTCTTCCGTATGATGATCTTTTAATTCAACATAGACTGTCGCCATGGGACGATGAATATTTTCTTTTGTGGCTCTTGTAAATAAAGAAATATCTCCACCTAAACGAATCATGGCAGCTGGTAAACCCTTTTCATCCTGACCAGCTGAAGCACCGGTAATGGATTCACCGGTTAAAATCACTTGCTTTTTAAGAAGGATAGGATGGTTGTCTCGGGTATAATATATTTTTGAACCTACAACCGGCTTGCCTCTTAGCACTTCTGCGGGATCGTGATCAACATCAACCAACATAAATTTAAGCGTGGCTGTTTTACCTAAAATATCCTTCGCATAGGCTGTATCTTGAATACCAGGTAATTCCACCACCACTTTATTTAAACCATGACGTTGTACAATGGCTTCAGCAACCCCTAATTCGTTGACACGATTCCGTAAAGTTGCAAGCGTTTGCTCCATTGTATTATCGCGAATTTCTTTTAAGGCTGGTGGCGATAATACTGCTCTCAAATCAAATAAATCATCGGTATTTTCATCAGAAAATAACATTTCTCCTTGACGACGTTGTAAAGCCGTATGACCTTCTGTTCGTTGTTCGGCTGTTTCAAAAGCTACTCGATATCCTGAAGAGGTTCGTTCGATTTTTTTATACCGAACTTTTGCTTCTCGTAAAATATTAGGCAACTCAGAATAATAACCATCTAACTGTCGTTCAATAACAGAATTGATATCCACTTCCATTAAGAAATGAACACCTCCTCGTAAATCTAACCCTAATTTCATAGGGCTTGCCCCTAAAGCCTGCAGCCAATGCGGTGTCACGGGTGCTAAATTTAAAGCAACACTATAGTCTTCACCTAAACCTTTTTTGATGGCTTCTTTTGCTTTCAATTGGATTTCTGTGTCTTTAAAGCGGGCTAATAATCCGCCTTCTTCTTCAATAGCCACAGATTTAGGGATAATATCATCTGAGTTTAGAATCTTTTGCACCTCAACTAGCGTTTGTTCATCAATTATTTTTCCTTTTACACCAGAAACCTGTACCGCGGGATCTTCACCAAATATATTAGGAAGTGCGTAGACCAGTCCAAGCAATAGAATAAAAACAATTAAACTGTATTTCCAACGTGGAAAAGTCGCCATGGATATTATTTTCCCCCTTTGAACCAGAGTATAAGAGTATAGAAGTAGCTTCAATTAGCCTTCGAAACGGCAATATCTTTCATGGTGCCCTTCGGTAGGGTGCCTGCGATAGCTTGTTTTTGAATTAGGATTTCCGTCCCTTCAGCGATACCCAAAACAATAAAATCATCTTTGACTCGTTGAATTCTTCCTAAAATTCCACCTGCGGTAATCACTTCATCCCCTTTTTGTAAACCGGAGATCAAATCCCTTTGCTGTTTGGCTCTTTTACTTTGGGGACGCAAAATCATAAAATAAAGGGCAAAAGCAAAAACAGCTAATAATAATAACTGAGACATCATGCCAGAGCCGGCATCTGTTGCCCCTGGAGCAGTTCCAGTAGCAGCATCGGCTGCAAGTAGCTGGCTTGAAAAGAGGCAAGCCACAGTACCGATAAAGAATCTCTTAAAATTCTTAGAAAGTCTGATAAGTAAATTTTTCATTCGTTTCTCCTAGGCCTAAGCCAAATCTGATATCAAGGTTTCATCAAAATAAAGTTCATAATAGTGTACTATCTAAGCAGACAGCAAATATTAATTTTAGATAAAATAGAACAAAGCTTGATCTCCCTCAGAGTTTTGGTACAATCGCTATCTGTGCCGGAATGGCGGAACTGGTAGACGCGCCAGACTCAAAATCTGGTGATGGTAACATCGTGTGAGTTCGATTCTCTCTTCCGGCACCAATTCAACTCCACATTTTTAAAGTTAATATGATAACAATAACAGATAACTAACTATCAATTCTAACTATGATCGATTTGAATTAATGACAAAAGGAGTCAGTCGATAAGCCGGGTTCTGTCGTGGACAGTCATTCATCTGGGACATATGTCACCATATGCCTCAAGCGACCTACCCGAACCCAGTGCGGGCCGCACTGTAATGGATTCCTATTTGGTCTTGCTCCGGGTGGGGTTTTCCCTGCCATTTCTGTTACCAACAACGCGGTGCGCTCTTACCGCACCATTTCACCCTTACCTACTCCAATAGCAAGACTTAGGCGGTATATTTTCTGTGGCACTTTCCGTAGGCTCACGCCTCCCAGGCGTTACCTGGCACCCTGCCCTATGGAGCCCGGACTTTCCTCCCTAGGTAATTGCTAACCCTGCGCGACTGTCTGGCCAACTCCCAGCAAGCAGCATAACAAGAGGTCGCATAGGTAATCAATAGAAGCAATTTTAGAACTAAATGCTAAGATAATGATATGTATCCATTATTCCCGAACAAAACTTTTTCCTTAAAAGTGTCTAGCTATTTTTTAGCTGGACAGCTTTTATTCTCGATGTTATTAATGACATTGACCCTATTGGTTGCAACAGAAGTATCTGCTCTAGAGGCTAAGGATATTGTGACGGCTATTAAAAAAGTCGAAGAACAAATCCAAGATAATGTAGAGAAAAGAAGAATTCCTGGCTGTGCGGTTGCTGTTGTTTATAAAAACCATGTGATTTTTATAAATGGTTATGGTGTACGCAGCATTGGCAAGGAAGATAAGGTGGATTTAGACACAGTTTTTCAATTGGGATCGGTTTCTAAGCCCATTGCTTCCACTTTAGCAGTTGTTTTAGAAGAAAAAGGCTATCTTAATTTGGATAGTCCTGTATCAGAATATTTACCGAATTTTAATTTACAAAATCAACCGGCCGATTTATTAAAAGTCAAGAATGTACTGAGCCATACTTCGGGCGTACCACGTTCTGGTTTTAATCATTTAATTGAAACTTTTACCCCTTACCCCGATATTATGGCTACCTTACAAAAAACCCGGGTCGTCACACAGCCTGGTATGAAGTATGATTACCATAATGCAATGTATGCATTAATTAGTGAAATCATCGAAGCTGCAACCCATCAGAACTTTCAAGAAGCCTTAAAAACCAATCTGCTTGATCCCTTACATATGCATAATACTTCAACGACTTTTGAGGGCTTATTTATCAGTCTCAATCATGCTAGCCCCCACGTACGTAGTGGTAAAGGCCTTGTCCCTGCTGAACCTTATTCTCAAGGGTACTACGCAGTAGCACCTGCCGGCGGCATTAATTCTTCTATTAGAGATATGGCCATTTTTTTAAAAGCACAACTGGGTGGCTATCCAAAAATTGTTTCACGTAAAGTTTTAGAAAAAATGCAGACACCCATGATACCTACGCATAGTTTATTAAGTGGTGGTCGCAGCAAAAATCCTGCTTATGGTTTGGGTTGGCGAATTATTGATTATGCAGATCAAAAACTGGTTTATCATGCAGGTTGGGTAAAAGGTTTTACCAATTTTCTAGCGTTTATGCCGGATCAAGAATTGGGGATAGTAGTGTTACATAATGCTGATACGCGTTTCACAACCCCCTTGGTGGTTAAGTTTTTTGAAACCGCATTGGGCTTGCCTGAAATAAAAGAAACTCCCAAAGCAAGCAAGAAAGGTTCATCTAAGAAAAAAGCCAAAGCAAGTAAAAAAGAAAAAACCAAAGCCAAAAAGAAATCAAAAAAGAAATCTAAAGATAAAAAATAAATAAATAAATAAATAAATAAATAAAGGAATATATCAGATAAATAAATTCTAAATGATTAACATACTAAAATTATTAAAATACTAAGTGGAAGCACCTTTTTTGGCAATGTAATCATATAATACCTGTTTTGAAACCCCCGTTATTTTCGAAGCCAAGGATGCCGCCTGCTTTGGCGGACATTCAGCAGATAAGATCTTTAGAATATGTAAGACCTCCTCACTTATGTCATCCACAGCTTTTTCTTGAGTCATCCCCGCAATTACTAAAACAATCTCACCTCTTTCCTGATCTGAATCAGTCTTCACAAAATGAAATAAATCGCTAAGACTGGCACGACGAATCGTCTCAAAGGTTTTGGTTAATTCTCGCGCCAAAACAGCCTCACGACCATCACCAAAAATTTCACACATATCTTCTAGAGTGTCTAATATTCGGTGTGGGGCCTCATAGAATACTAAAGTGCGAGCCTCGTTGCTAAGGCTTTCTAAACGTTTGCGCCGAGCTGTTTTTTTCGCCGGCAAAAAACCCTCAAAAATAAAACGATCGGTTGCTAAACCACTTGCAGACAAAGCCGTTATTAAAGCTGAAGGACCCGGGATGGGAATAACTTTAATGCCCATTTCTTGCGCCTTACGAACCAATACATAGCCCGGATCACTAATTAATGGCGTTCCTGCATCCGAAATTAAAGCCAAAGATTTGCCATTTTCAATGATGAGACGACAAACCTTTTCTGCCTGTTCATGTTCATTATGCTCATGTAAAGCACGGATTTCTTTCTGGATATTAAGCTTAGATAATAAGATTTTGCTATGCCGAGTATCCTCCGCCAAAATCAGATCCACTGTGCCTAAAACAGATATCGCTCTTTGGCTAATATCTTCCAGATTGCCGATTGGAGTGGCAACGATATATAATTGTCCTTTCATTCTATTATCCGATTACTATCTATACCTTTAGACTATTCTTTCAATTGTACCTTAAGAAATATTTTTTCAATATAGCTATCCGGCGTAATGATTTCACCTTCAACCTTTAATTCTTTTTTCGCAATATCGAGTGCGCGCTGTTCTCGTTCAATTGTTTTTGGATCTGTCGTATCCCAAACGACTTGATAAATTTTTCTAGTTCCATCTGGAGCTTCAACAAAAAAATCAATCTCATATTTTTCTTTTGTCAAATAGTAGTAAATTTTATGATTGGTTCTTTTTAAATCGAGAAAGATAAGATTCTTAAATAAATGACCAAAATTGTCATTCAAACTGAAAGTATATGCCTTTACCAAACCGGGATCTATAGCATAAATTTTTCGAGGATTTGTTTGTTCCTGTCTTAAAGACTCACAAAAAAGAGGAACAGAAAACAATAAATAAGCGTCCTCAAGGTATTTCAAATAATCATATAACACGGCTCTGGCACCAGACATGCCCTGGCTTTTGATATCGTTATAAAGTTTGTTGATTGAAAAACTACAACCGGTGTTTTTTAATAAAGTTTTAATCATATATTTAATCAATGCAATGTTTTTAATATTATATCGTTCAATAATATCCCGCATAATAACCAATTCCACATAATCCTGCAAGATTTGTCGAGAGTCATTTTCTGGCAGCGAAATAATTTCTGGAAATCCACCATGATGTAAATAATATCGTAGTGCCTGATATAACAGATCGAGATTTTGTTGACCTAACAAGCCTGATTTAAAAGTCATGTTAGTAACAAGTAGATATTCTTCAAAACTATACGGCCATATTTCAATTGAGATTGACCTGCCTCGAAGTTCGGTGGCAATTTCTTTACTTAACAGTTTAGCGGAAGAGCCCGATAGATAAATTTGCACCTTTTTGGAATCAAAAAAACGTCGTATGACCAAAGACCAGTCTTCCACATGCTGGATTTCATCTAAAAAAAGGTAACATGTATGATTATGATTTTCTGGATACAGTTTATAAAAACCTTCAAGCAACTCTCGTAAGTTTTTTTGTGAGCAAGGTAATAACCTATCATCTTCAAAATTGAGATTTAAAAATCTTTCCCAAGGAATCTTTTCTTCCTCTACTAGACGCTTTATTTCTTGATATAAGAAAAATGTCTTGCCGACCCGTCGCATACCTATGGCAACTTTTATCTTATTTGGTATTTTGGGAAATTGAATATCTCTTTTAAATCCTTGGTTGACACGATCAAAAGTTTCCTTTTGTTCAGCTAAAAGGATTTTAAGTAGATTTAACATGTGTATAGACACCTACCTGAATATAAAACTGTATCATTATAATGATATAGTTTTATTGAAATCTTGTCAAGTAAGGTGCTACAGAAAAATGATCTAAGAACCTGGAGCATATGTCCTCGCGGTAATTTTCCGTGAGATGCATCGACCCGGATAATAATTGACTTTTTTGCATGTAAAATGCTCAGATTGCTTAATGTCCCTTTGATATCTAAACGTAATTTTTCGTTAGTTTCAATTGGCTGAAATATGGTTATGTCTTTCGCCTGAAAATGTAGGGCAAAAACTTGAACAATCGAATCAACCTTAATACTACCTTCTGTTTGTAAAGCTATCCTGAAGGAACTGTTGAACGGCCCTACAGTTAAGTTACCCTCCTTGTCCATCGCGATTTGTCCATCTGTTCCAAGTAAAGAAAAATGAACAGTTTGAGCATCTGGACTTAACGTAATGGAGTAAAAAGAAGAAGCCGAAGCAGCTGAAGCTTTTATGGATTTAATATCCCATTCCTTAAGAGCATTCAATTGAAATATTTGTTCAAAAGTCGCAGAACTTTCTTTAAAACTATGTGTAAATAAAAGTTTAAGACCTCGTTCATTTGGCAATTTTTGTATTTCAAACTTTAATGTTGATACCGCTAACGTATTAATAGGCTGATGAGAAACTTTAGAAATACCGTGCTCTTTTGATATAGAACCAGATACAGAAGCATTGGCCCCAGTTGTAGCTACTGGTGCTAAAGGCGTAGAAATTGTTCTGCTACCAGAAAACATATTAAGTGTTGAATGAACAGAGGGGACTGGCATAGAATCTTGATTTAATTTTGATTGTATATCCGTTATTTCTTTCATAAATAAATCCCTTTTATAGTCAAGTCTTTAATATAAGATCACAATAAATACTTGTTTGACCTGAACAAGCAATCATTTTACTTGAAAAATTAATCAATACAAGTTGTTTATTTATCCACATCAAGCCAAATGATCTTTGCAATATTTTAATAAAACCTTGTATATCGCAATAATTCTATCTATCTACATTCTTGGTGTTCCTGGTGGAAATTTTCCCGTTGAACTGGCCTGTGTCTGTGTTTTATATCGATCACGATCTTTTTCGGCTAACTGTCTCAATCTACGTTCAGTCATCATCATTGATTCGTGCTCTCGTCGAGCCGTATCAAGTTCGATCCTAAGTTTTTCTGCCTCCATTCGTGCAGCTTCCTCTTTTTTTTCCGAAGCTGCCTTTTCAGCACTTAATTTATCTAAAGCTTGTCCAAGCAGCAGTTGCTCCTCTTGCTGTTTTTGCTTTGCCAAATTTTCCTTATACTGAGCTTCTTTCGCCAGTTTTTCTTGCAGTTCTTTTTCATTCTTTAGTGTTTCAAAATCAAATTTGGCTTTTCGGAGATCTTCCATTAATTTAGATATTTTCATTGATAATTGTATTTCCGTATCATCTAATGAGCGAATGGAATCTATGTCAGAATTAACATCATCTATATTTGCCGCCATAATAACCTCCTGTAAAAATTGATACTTGAAGATACACAAATCAATATAATCAATCTAGATTATTCCATTATTACGAAATCTTGATCAAGAATCAACAGTTATTCTTTGTCCAACTCCATCAATAAAGTTTCAGTTAAGAAATTAATAGAATGAAAAATGATCGAATAAAATGATTTATTAAGAGTTTGTTCATAAAATAATGAGTTGGTTATGTATATTATATAAGTTATTCACCAAGTAAAGATATCTTTGCTCCTTGGACAAAAAAGATTTCATAGCCTAGTCTTTCTTTAACAATATCGGAATCAGGACAGCTTCTGCTGTATGAAATTTTGTTCAAGCAAAAAATAGACGGTGTTAAAGATAAGTGATGCCATAGGAAATATTAAGCTGTTTTATGATGTATATAGAGGGGACATAGTATGAAGAAACGACTTTTTAAAAAGACACTTTATTCTTTTTCCACCCTGATCTTTTCTATATTACCTTCATTAGCTATTGGTGCAGGATGTATTCCTATTCCGATGGATTTATTTCTTGAGCCCTATATTGGAGTTGATGGGGAAGGACGAAATACAAATTTTGCACCAGGTTTTGGGAAAAAGGTATTTAAACAGGATTATCCAGAAATTAATGTTTATTTGGGTCTAAAGTTTAATGATTATATTGGTATTGAAGGTGGTTATAGGGTTAGTACTACAGAAACTCTAGTTTCTTCATTAGGTGGTGGAGAAACTGCTTCAGGAATTCCCGTACAATTTCCACCAGCAGTTCATAGAGGAACTGCTAGTTATAAAGGTTGGCATGGTGACCTTGTTGGTTTCTTACCAATTATGTTACCTGACTGCGTCTATTTGCTGGGGTCTATCGGTTTTAGTCGAGTTGAACTTTTTGCGCGTGATAAATTAGTACAAAATCAATCTGGCGTTGGTACAGTAGCTTTTACCGAAGGTGAATTTGTAAGAACTTTCAAAAAAACCCAAACAGTATTGACACTAGCAACAGGACTACAAATTCAATTGGATGAGAAAAGTAGTATCCGATTTAAAATTGGTTGGGAAAATACAGCAGGACTTAAATCAATCGCACCACAAGAAGATAATGGAGGATTACTTAAACCTAGAGATAGCATTATTTACGGCATAGGTATTTTAATTAATTTTTTATGATTAATTAAAATCTATAACCCTTACCAGGCGGTAGTTTTCCATGGGACATATCAACATGTTCTTTATATCTATCCCGATCTCTTTCAGCGGCTAATTTAGCATCACGTTCTGCCTTTAAAGCGACTGCTGCTGCGGCAGCTGCAGCTGCTTGTGCAGCTTGTGCTGCATTTCTTTGAACGATTGCTGCATCTCGTGCGGCTATCGCTGCATCTCTTTGAGCGTTTGCCGCATCTCGTGCAGCTAATGCATCTGTAGCAGCTTTATTCGCCGCTGCAATTTCAGCACCTGCTCTTCTTCTTAAGTCATCAAGATCTTTTTGCACTGCCTGTAGAGCATCTGTTAATTTTCTTTGATTATCTAAAGCTTCATCACGTTCTCCCTCTAAGCCTTCCATATGTTTTACCAATCTTTCTCGCTCCTCCATCATTTGTTTTTGCGCTGCTCTTTCTCTATCAGCAATCGCCTCTGCCTCGATTCGGGCATTACGTTCTGCCATTAATTCTTTTGCGAATGCTTCTCTTTGTCTTTTATTTTCTCTCTCGCTTGCTTCTAATTGTTTAGCAAGCGCATCTCTTTCCCTTGCCCAAGCATCCCTTTCTTCTCTTAATCTAATATTTTGTTCCTCTTGTAGTTTAAGTTGTTCAGTCAGTTGTCTGTTTTGTTCTGTTAAACTCGCTATTGCAAACTCATTGGCTGCTTCACTTGTATCGAAAACTCCGGCACCTGCCGAACCTGCTGCAGATACTCCACGTTTTTTATACATTTCGTTTTCTGCTTGGAGCTCTTTGATGAGTTCTCCTGTTCCGGACAATTGTTTCATTAAGGCTGCATTATCTCTCGAAATCGCATCATACCTCAAACGGTCTATGTTGTGATCATGTTGTGCTTGCATATGCAGAGCGTTCTCTCTATGTAATTCACGATCTTTTTCTGCATAAAGTTCTTCCAATCTTTTATAGTCAGCTTTTTGACGAAACAACATTTCTTCGGCTTGCAACTTTATTCTATATAGCTCGTCGTTATGTCTTGCATCAATTTCAAAACGCAATTGTTTATTATGTTCTTCCATCATGCTTTGGTTTTCTATCAGCCAACGTTGCTGATGTTCATGAAGTATTTTTTCTGCATCGAGTTTTGATTTTTCATATTCTGCGCTAGCATCACTTTGCTGCCTTTGATTTCTTGCATTCTGCTCTTGAATCTCAAGCGCCAAAGCTGCACTATGCTTCTTCCAAGCTTCAAGTTGTACTTGCAAATTATTATTTTGATCCAACAAATAGCTTTGCTCGGCTTCATACATTTCTGAATATTTATTATGTATTATTCTATCCTCATGAATTCTTATCATTTGGCTTTCCAATACTGTCATAGCTATGGGAAAATGTTTCATTGCCAGCGGATCCTTCGCTAATATTTCCGGAAGATTTCTTTCTAGTGGTAGTGGTTCTATCTTTACTCCCGGACAACGTTCTTGAAGGTCTAATATCATTTTATTCACTATTTGTCTCTGCCTCAATATCCCTTCCCAGGTAGATTCAGCTATTCTTTCTTCTCTTTCAAATTTTATCTTATTATCTAATCCAGAAGAGGGTTCTGGCCCAATAATAGGTTGTGAAATAAGGGATTGTGAAACGTTAATTTCATCACTTTTTGCATGAGGCTTTAGTCCTGGCGTTCCAACAGAGCGAGCTGGAGCACTATAGGGTGGAATAGGTGGTCTGGGTGTTGGAGGAAATACCTGTGGCGTGCTTAGGGCACTGGCAGCATTGAATAGCGGTGCCTGCGCTTCTTGAGATCTTTGTTCATCTCTTCTATCCTTTGTCCTTTTTCTTTCTCTTTGTCTAATTCTTCTAAGCTGTTCTTGATCCCTGTGAGTAAGATTGTATGTACCCGCTTGTTGGGGATTTGTAGCGGCAGCCGCTGCTGCTGCAGTATATTTTTGATCAGTAAAGGAGCCTGGAACTACAGGGGTGGCAGGCGTACTAGAAATTGGGGATGGGCTGGTTGCTCTCGGTGGCGTATGAAGTGGGCTCGGGGTTCTAGTGGAGCTTCGTGAAGAAGTGGAAGAACCACTCGATGAAATATTAGGCGCTGTTATTCTTTGAGGCGTGCCTCTGGTCCTTATAGGTATTCCTGCTGCACTCCTCATAGGGGTGGTTGAAGGCTTTCCACCTGAATGAGGTTTCTGAACTGTACTCCTTGCAGATTTTGAAATCGGTTTTTGAATGGGCTTCTGATTGATTTCTGATTTCTGAAATTCCAATTTACGTCTAGCACCCACTGTTCCCCTTGCCATTCGGCCTGCGCTTGCAGTCGTTCCAGGCGCGTGTTGATTTCTATCGTTACTATCTTTCCCTTTATTATCTTTCACTCTATCCGCAGGTCCTCTACCAACAGCTGCAGCTGCAGCCGCAGTCCTTGTGCTCACACTTTGGGCTTTATATTTGCGTTCCTCCGTATTTGATCTTGCATGAGCATGAGAGTGAATGGCTGTTGATACCGATGTCCTAATTGGAGTTTTGAATTTTGCTGTTTGAGGTGATTTGGCAGGAGTATGTGTTTTAGTTTGTGTTGTTGCTGCCCTTACTTTTGCCTCAGCTACTTTTCTATCTTTTGCTCTTGCCTCTGCACGTAACCTCGACTCTTCATGAGCTTTTGCTTGTACATCCAATTGCTCTTTAAGCCTTGCTCTTGCATCCTCTCTTGTCCTTGGATAATCGGGAGATGCTCTCACAAGAGGTCTTGGACCTGCGAAGGCTTGAAGCTTATCTAATTCTGCTTTCGTTATCGATATTTTTTTATTGTGACCGCCTAATTTAGCTTTAAGATCACGTTCTACAAATTTAGAGAAATCACTGATATTTGTCAACAGGCTTTGATCAATTTCCTGTAAAAGAATATTTTTCAATTTTGCAAGCAGAACTTTTATATCAGCATCTAGAGGTTTCCATTCATTTTCCCCACTCGATACATGTTTTAATGGCATTCCCATCCGATCTACCTTGGAAACAGCATCTATCAATTGCCAAATACGATGTCGCACCGACTCCAATGCATTGAGAGCACTTCTTGCCACATGAAGCTCCTCTTCATATTTACTGATTCGAGATTTATATTCCTTATCAACCTCATCTTTATTTTTCTTCTCTGTATGGATTTTTACTAATTTTTCCTTATCCAATAAAATAAGATGCTGGTTAGCTATATTCATTTTATTAGTTAATGCTTCTCGAACAGGTTGCAATACTTGCAGATTCAAATCACCGAAATACTTAGACATCTTAAACCTCCAAAACTAGACTTTTTATTAATATGTTATATGTATATTCATATATAAAATATCCTAACCATTCGACTTCTTATTTTCTATAAGGTTCATCCCCTAAATTCATTCCTAAAATAGCTACATTTACGTGTAGCATCACGTTAGGTCGCATGAAGTTGGGGGTCAAGACACATAACTTTGGAGCATTAGAGCATTTGCCTGTATCAGTAATCCCTAATGAGACCTTAATGTTATTGTTGCGACTGGACCTCCATGGGAGTATGCTTCAATTACTTTGTTATAGCAGGGATGATTTAAACAATGGTAGGATTTGAGGAATTACAAAAAGATCTCGAGAGTATTACGAAAACCTTAACGGAAAGACATCGGCTTCCTTCTCTTAAAATACTGCTTGAACAGAAGGTCCAAGAAGGCACAAAAAAGAAACTAGATATCAGTAAGACAGATAAAATAACAGCTGCTGTCGCTGGCAATAAAAATGATTCGCATATGAATGCTCTGTACCCCATTAACAATACGACATTATCCCGATTGACTGCAGAAGAAAGATTGTGCCTGCCTCGTTTAGATATAGAAAAAGCCTTATCTACCGCGCTTACATTTGAATTATTAAAAAAATTCGAAATGTTATACGCTAAAGAATTTAATCAGCGGCCCACTACTTTCTTAAAACAAAAGCATGAAACTTTTGAAAACTGCCTAAAGAAAGTCACTCAGAAAATCTTATTCCAGGCCTTCGAAGAATTAAGCCAATCCATTGTTTTTCCTAATAAATTCAAAGGTTATCAAACGAAGGTTTTTCAAAATGTAAAAAAAGAGCTTCCAAAATATTGGGCTCTCCCTTCCCAGCATGCTTTAAAATGTTTGCTTAATCTCTATGAGGGTTCAGAAGTTTATGAATGTGTCTTTATACGTTATCTTTACCAATCTTCAGATCCTCTGGTTCATTTAAGTTTTTCACAATGTGGCGGGGCTACCATTGAATGGGCCATTCAAATGTATCAAAATCCACCTTTAGAACCTGCAAAACCCTCATCGGCATTATCAAATTGCTTGAAATTATTAAAAACACTCTTCCACGAAAAACGTTTCCCCAAAAATTTTCCAGCAAATTATTCCTTCAGGGGGGAATCTTTTTTAAATGCCAGAACTTTTCTCTATCAAAAATATATTGAAGTACTGCTAAACTTGATACCCACTCGAGTTTTCGAAACCTCATCTTGTGAGGGGTTGGTGGTTGCAGAAAAAGCGCTTGCATTATTTGATGAATTGCAAAATGAACGCAGTAAAACCACAGCAGATAAAGTGGCATCTTCGGCACTACCATATTCAAATTCAATTTCATCATCCGTTTTAGGATTAACCTTGGAGGTAAAAAAAATAGGACCCACCTCCCGTCCCCACATGGTAGGAATATGCGAAATACGATCGAAGACTAAAATACAATATCGATTTTTCGATATATCTTTTGGAGAATTTGTTTCACAAAGTTTGGATCGCAAAAATTTTATGGATTGGCTCCAAGATTTTTTCCATGACAAACATTATCCAAAAGAGTTTTATGGCTTTAAATTGCGAGTTCTTGATCCCATCTTAGACAAAATACATGACTTAGTCATGACTTTAGAATACGAAGAACATCAACCCATAGTGGATTATTGGAGTGCGCTAGAAAGAGCAAAGATTATTTTGTTAGAAATGCAAGATAAACAAAAAGCTGTTCAAAAAACAAAGTTTTTGGATCCAAAACAAATCATGCTTACTGCTAAACCCGTTGTATTTGGCCTTCATAAAAATTCTGGTACACATCAACAGCCAACCCTTGCCGATAAACAACAAGTAGCTCAGCCACAAATAGATCAACCACCAACACCACCCATACAGGTTTTAAATAAGGCTTCCAACTAATAGTAATAAATAAGACAAAATACGGAATTCCTTTTCTAACCCTGGCAGGATATAATGGAGCCTAATAGAACCTAAAGCTTTAGGATAAAGTTATTATGCTAAGTATGAATCAAATACAATTAATCTTTCGGTTTTTTAAAATTACCTTAACTGCAAGTTCGGTTTTGATTGTTTATGGTTGCACCACCCTGCTGAGTCACCCGACAGAACAGCTCACCCCAGAAGATCACAAAATCCAGGCAAGCCGATATGTTGCCTTAGCAGAGAGTGCTCCTGAACCTGTAGCATATGAATATCGGTTACGCGCAGCAGATCAATACCTTAAGGCAGCAAAATTACAAGAAGCCCGAGAAATGATTCGCTCTATTCAAAATACCGGAACGCATTTAGATGCCCAAAGTCAAACTAACTTACTTGAAGCACGTTTAGCTTTATTACAGAATGATTCCCGACGAGCTCAAGTCATGCTGAATTCACTTTTAGCACCCTATGCTCAGAATCCTCATTTATTAACAATGGGGGTGGGCGCAAAACCTGGGCAAAAAATTGCCCTATTACTTCCCACCCAAGGCCCCCATGCAGCTGCTGCAAAAACCATCCGCGATGGTTTTTTAGCGGCTTACTATAAAACTTTGCAACATTCACCCTCAGATCCCAAAGTGCAAGTCTATGATACTGGACAAGGCGACAATGTTGAAAATGCCTACCAACAAGCCATCGCAGAAAAGGCGGACTTTATTGTAGGCCCTTTAACTAAAGCTGAAGTTCAAGCCATTGCAGGCATCAAACTTGATATACCTGTATTGGCATTAAATTCCATTCAGGATGCGAGTCATCATAAAAAAACTGCCCCTAAAAAATCTGATAAATTATTTCAATTTGGTTTGATGCCGGAAGATGAAATAGCTTCTACCGTAGCGAATGCCAGTAAACGGGGACACAAAAAGGTCATCGTCGTTGCACCAAATAATGAATGGGGTCAACGCATAAGTACCACCTTTCAAAAACTATGGGCTCATAAAGGTGGTGAAACAATTCAGATTCTCAATATAAATCCTAAAGAAGATCTGGACACGCTCATCCAAACAGCCTTGCAAAAATCCAATAAATCACCTAAAAAAGCCGATATGATCTTTCTGGTTGCCTCACCAGAATTGGCGCGCCAATTAACGCCATTGATTAATCACTATCAAAAAAATGCCTTACCCGTATATGCTACTTCTTCAGTATATTCGGGTAAACCCTCACCTAAACAAGATCAAGATCTCGACGGTATTCATTTCTGTGACATGCCTTGGGTCATTAATCAATCGATGGAACAGCAAGAAAACAAATCGATGTTAGCGGAAATCTGGCCCAGCAGTCCTAATAATCCACGTTATTTCGCCCTTGGGATGGATGCTTACCAGTTAGCTTCACAATTAGCTCAAACAGGGTTACCGGTATGCCCCACCCAAGGCATGACAGGCTTACTGCATAAAGAAGGCCAAAAAATTCAACGACAATTAATGTGTGCTAAATTTGAGCATGGTATCGCAGTTCCCGATTAAACCTAAGTTTAAGCCGAAATCAAAGCTGGCTAAGCCTAAGTTAGGCTCTCGTCATACGGGATATATTATGGAAAGCGTTGTTGCCAATTATCTTCACCAACAAGACCACTATTTTCTGCTCGAACGTAATTTTAATTGTAGATTTGGAGAAATTGATCTTATCTTAGCCCAAAAACAAACTTTAGTATTTGTAGAGGTCCGTTTTAGAAAAAATAATCTGTATGGCGGCCCATTGGCAAGCGTAGATTGGAAAAAACAAAGAAAATTAATACGAACGGCAGAAATCTATCTAAAACTTAGGCCCATGTATCGAGAATATACTTGTCGATTTGACGTCGTTGGCGTTACCATTGATAATGGTTTACCTAAACTGGAATGGATACAAAATGCTTTTCAAACTTGATCCTATAATCCTATAGAGGAATATTTATGAAACTTATTGACGTTCTTTCTAAATTACAAACGAGAGTAATGAATGCCCGTTCGTTCATGCTTATTTTACTTTCTATAAGTGCCGTTATCCAACTTAATGGTTGTGCTGTTGCAGCAGTTTCAGGGACAGCCACAGGTATTGCCATGGTTAATGACCGGCGCAGCACTGGTGCTATAGTTGAGGATCAGGCGAATGAACTCAAAGCATTAAAAGTTTGTCTACAAAATCAAGATATTTGGAAGAAGAGTCATATTTCTGCCATTAGTTATAATAATACTCTGTTACTTGTTGGACAAACTCCTGATGAAAACTTTAAACGTGAAGTAGAAAATGAGATTTTACAAATCTCCAAAGTTCAAAAAGTTCATAATGAACTTTCCATTAGACCACCCATTCCCATGAGTACTCGATCTGAAGATGCTTGGATTACAACACAAATTAAAGCCAGAATGTTTGGTAAACGCGATCTTAACCCCGCACGTATTAAAGTTATAACTGAGGATGGCGTTGTTTATTTAATGGGGCTTATCACAGAAGACGAAGAAATCAAGGCTACTGAAATTGCACGGTCCACAGAGGGGGTTGAAAAAGTTGTGCAAATATTCGAAAGATCGTAAATGTTCAAGCCTACTGCCTGAATATTTACTATTTAACAACAGTAAGATGCGGATGCCCACCACTAGCCTTGCCGCCGCCTTTCTTATTATCAACTTTACTCTTGCTCTTACCCTTGTTCTTATCGCCCGACGAGGGACCTGTTGGAGGAGGTAAAGGAGGCGAGCCTTCTTCTTCCTCTTCTTCTGCAAAAACCATACCACGGCCATTTTCTTTGGCATATATGGCAACAATCGCCCCAATGGGGGCATAGACCTGGCGAATTTTTCCACCAAAGCGCGCTTGAAATTCTATAGCATGATCCCCTAGCACCAATCCATTGACAGCAGAAACAGCAATGTTCAACACAATTTGTCCGGCTTCGATATATTCTTCGGGGACGTTCACCCCTTCCATATTTGCATTAATAACAATATAAGGATTACAGTCGTTATCGACAATCCAATCATAAAATGCTCGAATTAAATAGGGCCTAGTAGAAGTCATCATGATAAAGGTCTCATATTTTTCATAGCTTTTTCAGCATCTGTTAAACTGCTTATAAATGATTCTCTCACAAATAAACGTTCTGCATAGGTTAACACAGAATGAGCCTCTGTTGGCAAGCCAATTCCTAATAACGGTAGCCGCCATAACAACGGGGCCATACAACAATCGACCAAAGAAAACTCCTCGCTCAAAAAATACGGCATTTCATTAAAAACTGGCGCAATACTAATTAAGCCATCTTTCAAAGTTTTTCGAGATTCTAGTAACTCTGGGGCATTAGTCGGTAGTCCATTGGCAATTCCCTTAAGAATTTTATCCATGCAAACATACCAATCATGATTAATTCGGTAAAACATCAATCGGCTTCTAGCCCGAGCAACAGGGTAGACAGGCATAAGTGGCGGATGCGGAAAGCGTTCATCTAAATATTCCATGATGATTTCAGACTGATACAATACTAAATCGCGATCAACTAAAGTAGGAGTTGTTCCGTAGGCATTGATTTCTAATAGTTCTTCTTTAAATTGAATAGATTTATCAACATCAAAAATATCGACTGTCACCCCTTTTTCAGCTAATACGATTCTCACCCGATGGCTATAGGGATCCGTTGCTTTTGAGTAGAGCGTCATATTTGATCGACGATTTGGGTTGAAGGCCATAAATAATATTCTCCAAATTATTTTACATCTTTCCAATATTCTCGTTTTAATAGCACAGCAAAAATCAATAATATACCTAGAAACAATAAGACCCAGATACCTATCCGTTTACGAGTCTCGCGAATCGGTTCCCCCACATAGGAAAGAAAATTAACAATATCTGCAACTGCTTGATCATACTCCTCTGGTGTCAAACTTTGTTGTAAATTATGTAATACATCTGGCATTGCCACATCTGGGTAAACAGCATTATTCACACCCCAAGGTTTTTTATTATCTGCATAAAAAGATCTTAAATAAGTATAAAGCCAATCAACCCCTCGAGAACGAGCAACCAATGAGAGATCAGGTGGCGCTATTCCAAACCAATCCGCGCCTTCTTTTTTTTGCATGGCTGTTAAGATGGGATCGGTTATTTTTGCACCGGAAAAAATTAAATTATCTTGCACCGCTTTTTCCATGACTTTTCCCTGGCTATCGACAATACCAATGCCACCGGCCATATTTTTGTAGCGAATATATTTTAAACTATGACACCCAACGCAATAGTTCATGAATAGTTTGGCACCGCGCTGTAGTGAAACTAAATCCGTGGGATCAATGGGCGCTTTATCTAAAGGAAATTTTTGCTCACTCGCCAATAGCGCTCCGCTTAATAATAAACAGCATACAGTGAAGATATATTTATAAATCATGGATACGTCACTCTATCTGGGACGGATTTTGTTTTCTCAATTTTAGTATAGAAAGGCATTAATAAAAAAAACAAAAAATAAATGGCAGCAAAAAACTGTGCAGCTAGGGTTAATGAAGGTGAAGGCGGTATAGAACCTAAGTATGCTAAAGCTAAAAAGCTGATAACAAATACTGTTAAAGCAATTTTACTAAAAATTCCTTTATACCTCATAGACCTTACAGGACTGCGATCTAACCAAGGTAAAAAAAATAATATGCCAATAGAGGACGCCATGGCGATAACACCCATTAATTTATTGGGAATGGCTCGCAGAATTGCATAGTAAGGGGTCATGTACCAAACAGGGGCAATATGCTCGGGTGTTTTTATAGGGTCTGCTGGATCAAAATTGGGTGCTTCTAAAAAATGTCCACCCATATCGGGTGCAAAAAATACGACTGCTGCAAAAATAATAAGAAATACAATAAGACCCATAAAATCTTTTACTGTGTAATACGGATGAAAAGGAATGCCGTCTAAGGGCTTGCCATCGGCATTTTTGCTATTTTTTATTTCTATTCCTTCTGGATTATTCGAACCCACTTCATGCAAGGCTATTAGATGAAAAATAACCAATCCGATTAAGGCCAAAGGTACTAAAACAACATGCATGGCAAAAAAACGATTCAGGGTTACACCTGAAATATTATAATCTCCACGTACCCATTCAACTATGTCATCTCCTATAAATGGAATGGCAGAAAACAAGGAAGTGATAACTTGCGCCCCCCAAAACGACATGTTACCCCAGGGTAGTAAGTACCCAAAAAAGGCTTCGGCCATCAAACAAACAAAGATTAACATTCCAAATATCCAGAGTAATTCTCTTGGCTTCTGATAAGACCCATACAGCAAGGCGCGAAACATATGAAGATATACCACAATAAAAAAGAAGGAGGCCCCGGTGGAATGCATATACCGTAATAACCAACCCCAAGATACATCGCGCATAATGTATTCTATAGAATCAAAAGCACCTTCAGCTGTTGGCGTGTAATCCATGGCAAGCCAAATGCCAGTGATAATTTGACTGGCCAAAACAAACAGGGCCAGAGAACCAAAGTAATACCAGAAATTAAAATTTTTGGGGGCATAATATTGTGCTACTTGTTCGTTCCATAGTTTGCTTAAAGGAAAACGTGCATCGATCCAGCTTAAGAATTTTGTTGATGCCTGTAGAAAACGCCCAGAAGTTTTAGGAGAGGATAGTTCGCTAGACATCAGGCCGCTCCTTCTTTGCTACCGCTGTCTTCCCCAATACGAATGATTGTTTCTGAAAGATATTTATAAGGGGGGATGGCCATATTCAAGGGCGCAGGAACACCCTTATAAACTCTTCCGGCCATATCATATTTTGAACCATGACAGGGACAATAAAAACCCCCTTCCCAACCTGCTTCAACACTACCAATGCCGGGCTTATATAGAGGCACGCAACCCAAATGAGTACAAATACCAATCATCACTAAGATATTTTCTTTAATTGAACGGTATTCATTTTTTGCATAGGGTGGCTGAACAGATTCTAAAGAATTCGGATCTCTTAACTCTTTATCAACGCTTGGTAACAACTTTAAAGATTCGGGCGTACGATGTACTACAAAAATAGGTTGTCCTCGCCAAGGCACGGTAATTTTTTGTCCTAACTCAATCTTTGAAATATCAATATCGACAGGGGCACCAAGTGCTTTTGCTTTTGCGCTGGGCAACAAAGAGGCTATGAAGGGATAAGCCACAAAAGCCCCACCCACACCACCAATGACAGTAGTGGCTGCCGTCAAAAACCGACGACGACCTTTGTCTACTTCTTCTGTAGTCATTCAGTTTCTACCTCCCTGCTCCATGCTTGGGATTTAATCATAGGTCATACTAAAATTCTTAAAATAAAGATAGTAACAAAATAACTTGTCTATGCATAGCTAGGTAAAATGATAGAAACAGCCGCTACTAAAATGTTTATATCTGAGTGTTGATTGTTTTGAAGGGCTTTGATCGGTAATTTTTGACTTTTTAGATAACCTAGAGGATATCAGATATTGAGATCCCTCTAGTAATTTTTAAAAAAATATGCTCTAATGTGCTTAATTTCTGGTTGGAATTAGCTAGAAACCAAGGTTAAATTTGCGATTTACCAGGGTCTACCCCCTAGTTTGCGTATCGGAATTTATAGGTTGTCCTGATAATAAAGGCTATGTAGGAGAGAAGATCCATGACAAAAAATCTAAAAATACTTGCTGGCGCAGCAATGATTTTACTTACAAGCGGAGCAACTAATGCTTCAGGCTTTTGTTTTAAACCCTATGTGGGCGCTGATGCGCAATTTAGATTTATGTCTTTTCAAAGAGATTTTGGTTCAAAGAATTTTAGAAATCGTTATCCTCAAGCCAATGTTTATGTGGGTCTAAAATTTTGTGATTATTTAGGGCTTGAAGGAGGTTACTTTTCTTCAGCAGATCTCACAAGACAATCTTTCTTTCAAACAAATGAGCTCAGTTTAGGAGCCAATACCTTTGCGGATACCACTTCTATCGGATCTTCCCGAATTGCAGGTTGGCACATTAATGCAGTGGGCTTTGTTCCCGTGTCTGAATGCTATCATCTGAGTGCCCTTGTTTATATTGGTATTTCTCAATGTAAAATTAACTTAAGGGATATAACAACATCTATCGGTGGTTTACCCGATAATCTGACAGTTAATTTTTCTCAAACCAAAAATATTCTTCGCTTAGGTGCTGGCCTTGAACACATGATAACCGATTGTATCGGTGTAAGAAGCTTAATCAGTTTTGAAAATACCTCGGCATTTAAAAATATTCGAAACGGTGTGTCTCCTGAAGGGGCAGCCCCGGCAGGACTTGTTAAAGTAAATAATAGTGTTGTGCTTAGTTTTGGAATTTTTGCAAGATTATAAATTACTTAATGCGCTACCAGACCCTGGCGTCGCAGCAGCGGTTGCTGCCGCCGCGGATGCAGCAGCCTGAGCTGGCAGTACCCCTACTCTATTGAATACGAGTACAGCAGCAGGTGATGAAAGCTTTGATATCTGGCTATTTAATCCAGTATTCACTTTTGTTAAGTCAAGCATCTCATCACCCAAAGTTTGCAACTTTTGTCTCAACTTTCTGAGTTCTAGACTCATTTTTGCCTGATAACCATTATAAGATGCATCTTTTTCTTGAATATCTGCCTCCAGATTTTTTAGTCGACTGGCTGCTCTTTGTTTATTGATCTCTAATTCTGCGCGTAGTGCATTAACCATTTCATCTGCTTGTTTCTTTGCAGTGGCCAAATCATCCATACTTTTTGGATCAGCACTATTTCCTCCTGAACCACGCAACAGGTTAAGTTCCTGACGCAATGTCAATTCTATTGCACCTGCTTTATCATCTGCTGCTTTCATTTGCGTGTTCAAGCTCACAAATTGGACTCTTTCACTTTCTAAAGCTTTTGAAACAATATCTGCTCTTTCTTCTGCGCTTGACAGATGAGTAGTTAATCTATCGATATTGGTGTTTTGTATTTTAATCTGTTCTTGGTTAGTTCTTATTTCATCTTCTAATCTTTTTCTATTGTCTTGCATATCAGTTTCAAGCTTGGTAATGACAGCTTGTAACCTATTCTGTTCCGCTGCCTGCACTTTTAATTTTGCTTCATTATCACTTTCTATTTGTTTTAATCGAGCTAAATATTTTTCCTCTGCCTGTTTAAGGGCTCGATCATGCTCGTCTTTTTGAGAGTCAAACATTGCATTTTGACGTGCAAGGCGCTGTTCGACGCTTCTTCTGTCCATTTCCACCTTACTTAGGGTTCTTGTTTGTTCTTCTAACTCGTTTTTTAATCGCTCAATTTGCTTTGTTTGCAATGTCATGGCCTGTTTTCTTTGTTCTAAAATCGCCCCATTTTCATTGTTGATTGTTTCCAAGGAATTAACTGCTGCTTGCAAAGCTTCAAGCCTTTTGGTATTTGCAGCATTTTCTGTTATAGGTTGTTGCAAATCTTCTATTCTCGATTGATAAATGATTTGTTGTTTTTCATATTCTCTTCTTTGTTTAGCTAATGCATTTTCTTTTTCAGAGATTAATTTACCACTTATTTCTTTTACTTTATTATTGGCTTGTTCTCGTTCAGTATGAATAATTTCTTGTAATTGTTCTAAATTGATACGCAGATCATGAATTGCATTACTATCTTTCTTTTTATCTTGTTGAAGTGTTTGAATGGCCTGCAAAATAGTTTTTGTACGCTTGATTAACTCGTGCTGTGAGTTCATAGAGTATCTTGCAGGCGTTTCGGGGAAAACGATACCCACATCTGATAATTCTGTAAAAACAGTGTCTATTTGAGTTTTTAAACTTCGAAAAACTCTTAATTCTGCATCAAGTTCATGAATTTTCTTTATGAACATCTCAAGAGTTAGAGAATGTTCGCTATTTGTTTTTGAATCTTCTAAATGAAATCCATTAGGAGTAGCCGCTGCGTTCGCATTGGCTCCTCTAACTCCAAGTGGTGAACTTGGAGGAGTAATGGAACCAAATGCCAATGCTTGTTGCTGGTCAGCATTCGCTTTTGGATCAGAACTGTTAGAGGAATTCATTTTTTCATTGAGCGCCAAACTCAGTGCTTCACTCAATTCACCCAGTTGCTTATCTACAGTATCAATGGCTGCTGTCATTTGTTGTTCAGTGCACCGCATGTTGTTAATGATAATAACAGGTTGATTTTCAACAATTATTGTGCTAGCAGCAAGTGCCCCAGCGCTATTTGACGCAGCAGTTTTTACGCCTATACCAGTACCTGAACCTGTTGTTACAGTATGATTTCCATTGGCCGAAGCTTGCGCGGTATCGATTACAGATTTTGCATCAACCGCAGGTTCTGTAGCCAGAATTAAAGCATCCACAAGGCTGGCACTAAATCCTGAGCTTCCGGTGGTATTAAGTTGAAGCTTAGGGGGGACTATAGAGAATTTGGCTTGGCTTACCTGAAACCTAAGATTGGCATTTTCCGAAAGCAGGGCTTCAAGAGTGGCATTTCTTTCTGTCAGTTGAGTATTTGTAATTATAGAATGATTACTATTTGCTAGATCTCGTTCTTTTTCAATTTGACTCATTTTTGCTAGAGAATCCTGCAATTTCTTTAGTTCATTAAATAATGTCTCATTTCTCACATAACTTTCATCTCTTTGCTGCTGTAATTTTACTTTTTCAAGCTTCTCGGTTTCTAATTGCCGGGAAAGTACATCGATTATTTTTTTTTGTTCGCTATGTTCATTCATTTCTTTTGTATCGAGGCCCAGAACTGGCTTCACCTTCTCTGAAGGTGAAGCTGACAAACTTAAGTCCGTAGAAGCAGCCGACATGATAATCTCCTAATCGTGAATAAAATGAGTTAATTTCATATCGACTATTTATTTCCCATTCCGGTACCTGCTGCTGGAGCTCCGGCTGGGGTTGAGGCTGAACCTGGCGTTGATGCAGCGTCATCAAATTTATCATCATCATTTTGACTGCCTATAGATGTTAATGATGCGACGGAAGCAGCCAGTGCTGGGCTTGTACTCCCACTGGCTCTTCTTGAAGAAGAAAGATAGTTTGGTGTAAAAGATGCAGCACCGACACTGGCACCCATCGCTACAGGTTGAGTGATCATTTTTTCAACCAATTCACTCAACTGTCTTTGATGGGTTAATCGTAACTCCCTGAGTTGTTTATTCAAGCTATCCTTTTCACTATTAGCTTTAGTAAGACTTAGTGCCGTATCAGAATGTTCTCTCACAGCTTTCGCAGCTAAATTTCTTGCTTCAGCTAATGCAAATTTATCCTTTTGTTGTTGAGCTTCCAACATCGACATTTGCGCTAAGGTTTCCCTTATTTTTGTTTTTATTGCTTCAATTTCTTGACTGTATTTTTCGACTAATCGTTTTGTTCTCGTTAATTCAGAGGTTAACTCATTTATTTTATTAGTTAAAGCTGTTTCTTTAGTCGTAAAACTGTCGGTTTGTTTTTGTGCTTGATCGGCATGCATTGCAGTAAGTGATCTCTAGTTCTTGTTCCTTTTGTTTTGTATGTTCTTCAATTTGTTTCGTTAATGCAATACTATGTTCGTTCTTTAAAGAAGAGATTTCTGCATCTTTTGTTCTTTCAAGATTATTATGAGCGAGGTCTTTCGCAGCTTCCAGTTCTCTTATATCAGCTTTTGCTTTTTCAGCAGTTCTTTTGACTTCTTCATGCTCTTCTTTTGCTGCAGCTAAAGCTGTGGTTTTTGCAGCCAATTGTGACTCTAGTTGATGTTTGAGGTCGTTAAATTCTTGCTGGCTGCGTTGAGAAGTCGTTATTGTTTTTTCTAATTGAATAGATAATTGATCTCTGTCGCGCTTTAAGGCGAGAACTTGACTATTCGTGTGTTCAAGTTCATTAGTTAATTTAGTCGTATCTGCCTCTGTTCCTGCTTTAGATTTTTGAGTATCGGCGATAAGGGATTCTGGTCTCATCCAGATTTTTTGACAATTTACTCACATTGTCACTTAATTCGGTATTGATAGCATTTGCTTTTTCAAGAGCAACATTTTTTTCAGCAATATCCTGTTTCATTTTAGCAAAATCAGCTCTATACTTCTCAAGAACTTTATCATATCCCATATCGCTACGAAGATATAAATCCTCTCTTATTTCCTCTAATAGTTTTCTTAAGTCCTCATTATTTGTATTTCCCTTTGGTTTAGGCGGACCCCCTGCAGTACCAGCAAGGACCCCAGAACTGTTAGCAGATGCAACAGCAACCATCCCATTTTTTTGAGTGCTTGATTGTGCTTGTGCTTGTGCTTGTAATTTCTTACCAACATTGTTACTATTTGCAGCCATTTTTCTCTCCTAACCTCAATAATTTTAAAAAATAAAGTAATGTTAACGCTAACGAAGTCTTTCTTAATGCAGACCCTAGCATATCCCTCAATATGGGTCAATAGATTATTACATTTATACCCATCACCGTTCAAGCTGCGACTGTGTTGCCTGTTCGGTTTGTTATGTATTTTATCTAAAAGGTGGCCTATTTCCGGAAGGAGATGACATTAATGATTTTATAGGTGACCTCTTAGACGCCAATTCTTTTTGCAAGGCATATAGCTCTGAACGTAGTTGTTCTTTTGCCTTTTGATCTTGTATGCTTTGTAGTAACATTTTGTGATTAGCCAGTTCCAATTCGGCTTTCGTTACCAAAAGGTTACTTATTTTTAATCTTTCTTCTTGGGCTTTTTCTATTTCAGCACGCAGCTTTTTATCTGTAGTTTCGAGTTTTTCACGAGCATGAAGAAATTCAGCCTTTAACTTATCTCTTTTTTGAATTTCCAATTGCAAAACTAAGTCTTTTTCAGTAATATCAGCTATCAATTGTTGCATTCTATGGGATAGTTCTTTATTTTGCTGCTTTAATCGGACGTATTTTTCTGATGTCACGGGGCTAGAAAAATGAACAAAATTCCCATTATGACTATCATTCTGGAGTGGGGGTTTTGATCCCGATAATTCTGAAAGTTCAAATGATGGAGGCAGAACATCCGAAGCACCCGGTAATGGATTGTCTACTGGCTTTGGTTTTGGGGGAGTGAAACATAAGATGCCATTAGCAGAATTGTGGGGAATAACTGGCTGTAAGGGGGGAGACTTCGAAGGTGCTTTGTATTCTACTGCTATCTTTACTTCTACAATAGTCTCTGTTGCTATTGCAATTTTTTGTTTCTCGGCAATCATTGAACCAGAAGCGGTTCTTGTATCTGCAACTGCCTTTATTTCTTCAGCTTTTTTAGTCTGACCATTTACATGTACTTTATCCTTTTTATGTCCTAAATTCTTTTTATGCGCTATACCTCGATTTGATACAGTTTTACATACAGAACAGCCCATTCGAGATTGAAATTGTACCGCATTCGTTTTTATAAAATTTAACCAAAATTGCGTTGGATCAGCAATAAAATTGACTGTATATGAAAGCTCTCTAAAACTCTTTTTCATTTTAAAAGGTAAAGATTTAAATGAGCTTAAATTACAAAATTCTTCTAATTCCTTTGCCAATTTTATTATTTCTGATTGCGAAGCAGTATGACTTACCTTCCTCCAGCGTTCATAATAAATATGGATTGACTGATATAGTTGGCTCGTATTAGGTCTATCATACTTATGAACAGGCATGTTTTCAGACATTTTTCTATGGTTAGCGCTATTCTTTACTTTTTCTCGGACACTTTTTGGATCAATGGACATCAATCTACCTCAATTATATCCTTTTTCATTTATGCTGGCTAGGTTTGGAGGATAGGATACTGCTCTTAACAGTATCCATTTACTTTTTTCAATATCCATTCCCGTTGCGTTACCTGATTTGATATGATTTACATACCTTTGGGCACGACACTGCTATCGTAAAATACCCAGAGCCATTCGTCTTAATATTCTGGGATCGGTTATTCGCGCTGGCACGGGTGCGGGTGCCGGAGCAACTGCAGCTGGAGCTGCTCCAACACCGGCGCCGATAGGTCCTCCAAATATTAAAGGTACTGGCACAGGCGCAGGTACTGGCGCAGGCGCAGGCGCAGGCGCAGGCATTGGCGCAGGTGCAGGTACTGGTGGAGGTATGGCAGCAGCAATTGCAGCTGCAGCCCGGGCATCAGCAACTCGTTTGGCACCTGCTTCTGCTGCATTTGCTGCATCCCCCGTATCTTTAACGATATGGACTACTCCGTCCGCTGCAACCTTTGCCTCCCCTGCTCTTTTTTGTGCTTCTGCGTAATCTTTTGCATCTTTTAAGTCTCTCGCTTCATCGGAGGCTTTTTTCGCAACTGCTGCGGCAGCTACGGCTTTGTTATGGGCTGCATTAGCAACGTCTAAAGCATCTTTTGCGGCCTTCTCCCCAGCAGCCGCCTCTAAAGCATTGGGGTCTAGGGCAGGAAGATGTAAAGCATCGACTGCCGCTTTATCTATAGCAGCAGCATGAACAGCTGCCTGGGCCCGATCCAATTCCAATTTAGATTTATTTTCAATATCCCTAGCGTCATCGGCATGTTTTTTCGCTTCTGCTTGTGCTGCATGTAAAGCCGCTTCTGCATCTGCTTCTGCTAATATTCTACCTGCAGCCGTACGTTTTGCCCCCGCTTCTGCAGCATTTACTGCATTGCTGATTTCTTTAGGAAGAGCAGCTATTCCTTCTGCAGCGATTCTTGCTTCATCTGCTTTCTTTTGCGCTTCCGCATGGTGTTTAGAGCTTTTCGCATCTTCTGCAGCCTTTTTAGCCAAAGCTGCTGCTGCTTGGGCTTGGTGATGGATGGCGATAGCAGCGTCTAGCGCATCTTGCGCTACTTTATGCCCAGCATAGACTTCTGTAACGTGGGGATTTCCAACAGCAAGCGGTAAGGCATCGACTGCTGCCTTATCTATTATGGCATTATCTAATGCTTGTTGCGCTCTAAACACATCTAAATTTGTTTGCCTCTCAATATCTGCAGCATTTTGCGCATAAATTCTTGCTTCTTCCTGAGCTTTTTCTTTTGCTTGTTCTTCAAGATCCGCCTTGGCTTTTGCAGCGTCTGCCGCTGCTTTTGCAACTGCATCAGCAGCGGCTTTTTCTGCGGCCAGTTTAGCTGTAACGGCAGCATTATAAGCTGCTACTCTATCTGCAACTTCTTTTTCGAGGGCAACAACTGCTACCCCTACTTTATCAGACAATTTTTGCAATTCTTGGGCTTTTTCACGGGTTACTACTTCTACATCAAAAGCCTGAATGGCAAATTCTTCAGCTTCTTTTAACTCAAATGTCTTCTCAAACTGTTGTACCAGTTGCTCTACATGTTCTTTCCCAAGCCTCACAGCTTCAAAAGCCTCTTGACAATGGGTTAGGGCAAGTGCATAGGCTTCTGTGTTCAATTTATCGCCCCCGATATCACTGACTACCCCAACGATGCGATCTAAACGTTCTTTCCATATATCTAATCCTATTTGTACATCATCAGGTACAGTAGATGCTTTTTTTGCATTTTCTAAAGATCTTTTTGTCTGCGCTATCAACTCTGATCTAGCATCATCATAGGCTTTCTTTGCAGCAACGGCCGCTGCATCATCTGCAGCTTTTTTCGCTATCGCTTCCTTATCTGCCTTCAATTTAGCTGCTAAGGCCGCTGCATCTAGCGCTGCTTTTTTTGCTGCTTCTTCGTCTTCTGCCTTCTTTTTCGCAAAAGCTTCCTCGTCTAATTTCTTTTTGGCAGCCAAAGCAGCGGCGCTAGCTACTACTGCAGATTTTGCGGCGGCATTGTCAGCTTCATTTTTCAATTTTTCAGCATGTGCAAGCGCATTTTTTACGATCTGAAGCTGCTCTACAATTATATTCGCTGCCTCCTCAACCAGGAGTATTTGATCTCTTGCCTCTGCACTTTTGGCTTCAGCATCACGATATCTGGCTTCAACATCTTCGGCTTTGACAGATTCTTTCTTAGATTCAGAAAAAGCGGCCTCATATATTTTTTTTGCTTGATTGACTGCTATTTCTGCTGCTGCTTCAGCAGGAATCGCTTTATGATTTAATTCAGAATTAGCTCTAGTTTGAGCAGCCACTGCTATTTTTATTTGCGTCTGCACAGCAGCATCAGCCAATGGTGCCGCCATTAATTTATTAATTTCCTGCACATGCTGTTTGGCTTGTTCTAATATGTGTTTCGCCGTCAGTTCCTTCAATAGTTGTTGGGCATCTTCAACCGTTTTCTTGACTGCTGTTTCTCTTCTTAATTGGTCTTGATATTCGTTTTCTAAACGGGCTTCTTCACCCAAAAACCATTGCAACAAACGATGTTTTTGGCCCTGCACTATGCTTGTATAAGCCTCATACACCAATTTTTTGTTTTTATGTTCATCTTGTTGTTTTTTAAATGCTTCGGCAGCTTCCTTATCCATTCTACGTCTTCTACGTTGAGGAGCAGGTCCTGGATCTTCAATAGTGCCATTGGGTAAACTCCGTCTATAAGCCTCTAAACGAGCCCTTAGCCCTGCAATTTGTTGTGACAACTGCATTTCTCGAAGTCCATAAAATTGAACTTTAGATAACTTATAATTCGCTGGAAATGCTTTTCCTGAATCGATTGCATCTTGTAGGGCTTTTTCTCTTGTTAAAACATCTGAGGCGTTTTTAATGGTTTCATTACAGTCATTAATGGCCCGATATAATTCTTCTGGATGTCCTGGATCAAAACCTTCTTTATTGACTTTGTTTGTTATTCCTACATTTGTACCTAATGCACCTGCGGATGCTGAGCCATTTGCTAGTGCTGCTGTTGTGGCCGATGCTGCTGCTGCCATTTTAATACCTCTTTAACTTCATAAATTCATACAAAATTGGTAATCGTTTAGGCCTATCTTAGAATACACTCAAGCCTATGGCCTGAACACTTACCATCATTGTTTGTTTAAATTAAAACAATAGATGCATACACCCTTCGCCTTTGGGTATATACGCATTTAATAATCCATTATTCACTTTCCATTTTCATCAGGCATCAAAAGTTTATTTACTTTCTTACTTACTTTAACAATGCCTATGCATCTCACGAGTTAGCTTTCCATAGAAAGGGTGTGCAGGTCAAGTATTTAAACATAAGAAACTTAAAAAATGAGGTCAAACTAGAAATTGGGTCAAATCTGCTACTGGCTGGGAGACTAGGATTCGAACCTAGGTTAACGGAGTCAGAGTCCGCTGTCCTACCACTAGACGATCTCCCATTGGGAGAGCAGTAGCGCAATAAACCAGTCGTCGGCAGTGATTGGTTTATCGCGCCGTATTTGAAATTTTTGAAATTATCGTTTGGAATATTGAGGTCTTTTACGAGCTTTATGCAGACCCACTTTCTTACGTTCAACTTTGCGAGGATCTCGTGTTACAAAACCGGCTTTACGTAAAATGTGTCGAAAACTAGTTGTTGGATTGACAAAATTCTCGGAATTAGTTGATTTTGTTTCGTCAGTATCTCCAGACTCATTGACAGCTTCACTGGATTCTCTTACTAATGGATTTTTTTCTTCGTCATACTCCATCAGAGCACGAGAAATTCCATGCCGAATGGCACCGGCTTGGCCCATAATGCCGCCACCCTGCACATTAACCAATATATCAAATTTATCGATTAAACCCACTAATTCGAGCGGTTGACGCACCACCATGCGAGCGGTTGGGCGTCCGAAATAATCGTCTAAACTTTTTCGATTGATCACAATTTTACCTGTGCCTCGTCTCATAAAAACTCGAGCGGTCGCGGTTTTACGTCGCCCCGTACCATAGTTTTGAGTTTGTTGTTTCTTTGCTGCTGCTCTTGCCATGTTTTATATCCTAGATACCAGTAAAAAAATTAAATATCAGATAAAAGTTGTGGTTGTTGCGCACTATGAGGGTGATCAGCACCCGCATAAACAAATAGTTTACGGTACATAGCTCGCCCAAGTGGATTTTTGGGTAACATACCCTTAACGGCCAACTCAATGACTCGAGTAGGTGCACGTTCCAGTAATTGAGCCAGGGTATCTTGTTTTAAGCCCCCTGGGTACCCGCTATGACGATAGTAAATTTTTTCGTTCATCTTTCGTCCAGTGACTTTCACTTGTTCGGCATTGCGAACAATGATGTAATCTCCGGTATCTACGTGTGGTGTAAACACTGCTTTGTGTTTACCACGTAAGCGTCTAGCAATTTCAGTACATAAGCGACCCAAGGTTCTACCTTTTGCGTCGATTACATACCATGATCTTTGCACTGTTTCATCTTTTGCACTAAAAGTTGTCATTGAATTCAAATTCCAAGTTAGAAAACTTAAAAAACGCTAGAAATTGCCTATTTATCACAATTTTTAGCCCTAAACCCAGCCATTCATTACTTAGGGTATTCATTGGAATGGGCATCTTACATAACTTTTAACCCAATTGCAAGTCCAATTGCAAGTTTTAGAATCTGGAGGGGTCAAAGCCGGACAATGGACAAATCTTGATGAAATAATAATATTCTGAACATATAGATTTGTCCATTGTCCGGCTTTGACCCCGTCTTGTTTATAGGCAATTTAATGCATTTGCAATTGACTTTAATAACTGCCTTAAGATACGATGCTTTCGTCTTAGTAAGTGCGCTTGACCCTATTTTGGCTTTTTTTTAGCCATTTAGTATTAAGAAGCGCTTGTTTTAGATATTTTTGTAGGCAAAATAGATTTTATGCATCAAATTCCTTGCTGTCTTGCAAAGAATATGCTAACACTAACTTTGTCCTAGTATTTTTTAGTTAAAGGAGCTCAACATATGGCCGCGACAAAACGCAAGTCCATTCGTTCAACCGCAAGGAAAGCAGTGAAAAAACCTGCTACCCGTTTAAAAAAGTCCACAGCAGCCAAAGGCAAATCACGCAAACAAGCTGTTAAAATTTCTACGAAAAAAGCCGCTCCCATGCGGGTTATTCGTACTGCCCCCATCACAAGCGTAAATAAACCTTTTACCAAAGGTCAATTGTTTACAATGCTTGCTGGGCGCACTGGTTTGCAACGTAAAGAAGTTTCTGCCGTTTTTGATGAATTAAAATCGATTATCGCTGCTCACGTCAAAAAACAAGGCCCTGGCATGTTCACTTTGCCTGGACTTGTGAAACTGACTGTCACACATAAACCAGCCACTAAAGCTCGTAAAGGAATTAACCCTTTTACAGGCGAAGAAATGATGTTCAAAGCAAAGCCTGCCCGTAATGTAGTGAAGGCGAGAGCTTTAAAACAATTAAAATCAATGGTTTAAGGTTTAATTCCTTCAATCTTTTTTGATTATCATCCCCTCTTTAGTTTCTTCATTGATGGAAAAATTAAAGGGGGGATGTTTTTTATAACCCTCATAGATTCTAAAAAACTGTATTCTAATTAACTATTCAAGGGATAAGACCTGAAGTAACCGTTCAGGGTATAGGGTTTGAATTTATAAACGTTTATGATTCTAGAATAATAATTCGGGTTGGAACGATATGCTTATTTTGTCTCTTAATCACTCGTATAGCCCATTTTTTCATGAAGGCTACTCCAAGGCCAAGACATATCAAAACGCTGCCTATTAGGGCCATAGAACTACCTGGATGAAGATTAAATGTCGCTGTCTGATAAAATAGAACGGCAACAGCATATGCAAGACCTGTGGTCCAAATACTAGAGAAAATGGCCCAAGAAAAATTTAATTCGCGGCTTATAGTGGCCAGCACAGAAACACAAGGGAAATAGAGTAGGACGAACAATAAGTAAGCAAAAGCAGCCTCAGCACTTCCAAAACTTTCTGCTAAGGAACCTGGCTTGTTTTTAGTCATTGTCCCTTCTAGAAAAAGCACTTCCTTGGATTCAGTATGAGTAGGGGCTATATTATAATCCCCCTCATCCCGTTGAGAATCTATATAATCTATATCATGTACATCAGTACCTGGAACGATCGCGGTTGCTAAACTCATCTTTGGATTAGAATCGACATAAAGTGCCGATAAGGTACCTACCATCACTTCTTTTGCGGCCAAACCAGACAATAATCCAACCGTTGCTTGCCAATTATCCTTTTTGATACCCATGGGAGCAAAAATAGGGGTAATATGACGGCCAAACCTGGTCATGTAACTTTCTTGCCCATCTGTTTTTAAAGCGCCTAAAAAGCCTATCAACATGCAAAGAGGAAGAATAATTTTGCCCGCATTAAAAATAAAGCTATTGACCCTTAAAAAAGTATTCATCGCTAATTTTTGAAAATTGGGCCAACGATAGGGAGTAGTATGAGAAGTCGGGTTTAAATGCGGTTCACAAGTTGGCTCACAACTGGATTCACAATGTATGGATTTGGGCATTGCTTTTAACTTTGAGATCGCTTGTGGTATTACTTTTTGGGTTCGAGTGTCTTGTTTTGAAAAGACTCGACCCAATATCCAAGCGGTTAATAATGCCATACCGATGCCAACCATATATAAAGCAAAAATAATATTGGCCCCATTTTCTGGAAAAAAAGCCGCTACAAATAAAGCATATACGGCAAGACGCGCACCACAAGACATAAAAGGTGTCATTAAAACGGTTAAAATTCGTTCTTTGGGATCTTTTAATGAGCGTGTACTTAAAATCGCTGGAACATTACAGCCAAAGCCTAAAATCATGGGCATAAAAGATTTACCAGACAAACCCACCTTATTCATGATTTTATCCATCACTATTGCTGCTCGAGCCATATAACCTGTTGCTTCCAAAAAAGATAAACAGAAAAACATACTGGCTATTACAGGAATAAAGCATAAAGTGGTATGAATACCCTGCCCAAGCCCTGAAGAAAGAAGCACAATAACCCAATCTGGGGCTTGGAAAGCATGTAGTAAGATAGCGACCTTTTCAATGAGGAGAGATTGCAAAAATTCCGAGAGGAGTGACTGGATTTTTCCTCCCCCTTGAATAGTGATGGTAAATACTAAATAGATTAATCCCAAGAAAATAGGGATGCCCAAAAATCGATGCAAGACTAAGGAATCCAGATGCTGGGCAAAAGCGCTTTTTGAGAATTCTAAACCCAGGATCTTAGTTGGGATATTGCCGGTTTTTTTATTCACGATCGATACGAGACCTTACCAATTTAAATATTTAACTAACTAAATAATTGAAACTCTTTAGCCATTCTGTCGCAAAGCTAAATGAGAATCATTATTATTATCATACATAGGTTGCGCTTCGTCAATCTCTACATTCTGAAAACCCCAAAATGTGTTTGTTCAATGGGCGCACTTAAGGCCATGGCAATACTGAATGCAAGCACACGTCTGGTATCGCTAGGCTCTATAATGCCATCCGTCCAAAGCCTGGCAGCAGCATAATAGGCATGGGATTCTTTCTCATATTTTTCTTGAATGCTCTTTTTATATTGTTTCTCTTCTTCACTATCCCAAGGATTTTTCTGTTTTTCTCTTTTGGAACGCTGTACATCTGCCAAAACATTTGCCGCTTGCTCGCCGCCCATTACCGCCGTTCTGGCATTAGGCCAGCTCCATAAGAGTCGCGGTTCGTAAGCCCGCCCACACATGCCATAATTTCCTGCGCCAAAACTATTTCCGATAATCACAGTAAATTTGGGTACATTAGCACAGGCAACAGCCATCACTAACTTAGCACCGTGTTTCGCAATCCCTCCGGCTTCACATTGGCTTCCCACCATAAAACCGGTAATATTTTGTAAAAACAATAAAGGGATTTTTCTCTGACAACATAACTCAATAAAATGTGTCCCTTTTAGGGCCGATTCACTAAATAAAATACCGTTATTAGCCAAAATTCCGATTGGATAGCCTTCAATATGAGCAAAACCACAAACCAAGGTTTTCCCATAGAGCGCTTTAAATTCTTGGAATTCTGAACCATCCACAATACGGGCAATAACTTCTCTGACATCATAAGGCCTGCGGGGATCCTCTGGAATAATGCCATTTAATTCTTCAGCGGGATATAGTGGCGGTTTGGGATTGGGATTTGGTTTTGGATCTGTCAAGTTCCATGGCGTGTTCTTCCGTTGGTGTTGATTCGTATTCCTGATCAATTCCCGAGCCATATTTAATGCATGCATTTCATTATCGGCATAATGATCTGCAACGCCAGATACTTTGCAATGCAAATCTGCACCGCCTAAAGCTTCAGCTGTCACCTCTTCCCCAATGGCGGCTTTCACTAAAGGGGGGCCAGCCAAAAAAATGGTTGCTTGATTTTTCACCATAATGCTTTCATCACTCATAGCAGGAACATAGGCACCACCAGCCGTACAAGATCCCAATACAACCGCAATTTGTGGAATCGCCAGAGCCGACATTTGTGCTTGATTATAAAAAATACGTCCAAAATGATCTCTATCTGGAAAAACTTCATCCTGATATGGTAAGTTTGCTCCACCTGAATCTACGAGATAAATACAAGGAAGACGATTCGCTTTTGCTATATCCTGTGCACGAAGATGTTTTTTGACCGTCATGGGGTAATAGGTTCCCCCTTTTACAGTCGCATCATTGGCAATAATCATGCATTCTAAACCTGCCACTGTCCCCATTCCTGTAATAATGCCTGCGGCTGCAACTTCTTCATCATACATTTGATAGGCAGCAAGTGCTGATAATTCAAGGAAGGTTGAATTCGGATCTAACAAATGTTGAATGCGATCACGCACTAATAGCTTTCCACGTTCTATGTGCCTTGTATTTAACTCGGCACCTCCTCCCAATTGAATCTTAGAAAGCATATCTCGAAGTTCATCAATTTGTTTTTGTGTATTTTTAGCATTGCGTTGAAATTCTGCATCTTCGCTTTTGATTTTTGATTGAATGATAGCCATTGATATTCCCATGATTTGATGGATTTGATGGGGTCAAAGCCGGACAATAGACAAATCTCTATTGAAAGCACAATATTTATGACTAACTGATTTATCTATTGTCCGGCTTTGACCCCATCTTGTTTAAACAATTCTCTACCGATTAACATTCGACGAATTTCTGATGTTCCTGCTCCAATTTCATACAACTTAGCATCCCGTAACAATCGCCCAGTGGGGTATTCATTGATATATCCATTACCTCCCAAACATTGAATGGCTTGCAAAGCCATTTGCGTTGCATGCTCTGAGGCAAACAGAATAACACCTGCAGCATCCTTATTACTAATTTCAGTGTGGTTTGTTTTAGAACGATCACAGGCCTTGGCAACGGTGTAAAGGTAAGAACGACTGGCACAAAGTGCAGTATACATATCTGCCAGCTTGCCCTGCATAAATTGAAACTCCCCAATGGGATGACCAAATTGTTCACGTTCATGAACATAAGGCAATACCACATCCAAACAGGCTTGCATAATACCCACAGGGCCACCGGCTAAAACCACCCGTTCATAATTTAGACCCGTCATGAGTACTTCTGTGCCTCCATTCAAACGACCTAAAATATTGTCTTCGGGCACTTCGCAATCCTGAAATACTAATTCACAAGTGTTAGAGCCACGCATGCCTAATTTATCTAATTTTTGTGCGGTACTAAAGCCCTGCATATTTTTTTCAATAATAAAGGCTGTTAATTTTTCTTCTCGTGTTTTTGCATAAACGATAATAACATCGGCATCGGGTCCATTGGTAATCCACATTTTTGTGCCATTCAAAATATAGCGATCACCCTTCTTTTCGGCATGCAAACGCATATGCATCACATCGGAACCTGCATTCGATTCACTCATAGCTAATGCACCGATAAATTCACCGCTTATTAATTTGGGCAAATAGCGTTCTTTTTGCGACTTGTTACCTTGACGATGGATTTGATTCACACAAAGATTGGAATGAGCACCGTAACTTAGACCAATTGAAGCGGAACTACGACTAATTTCCTCCATCGCAATAACATGGTCAATATAGCCCATTTGTGATCCACCATAGGCTTCATCGACCGTGATACCCAAAAGGCCCATATTACCCATTTTTCGCCATAATTCATTTGGAAATTGGTTTTCTTGATCAATTTTGGCTGCGAGCGGTGCTATTTCTTTGGCTGCAAAGCTTTGAACGGTTTCACGAAGTAGGTTTGTGGTTTCACTGAGATCAAAATCCAATGGCTTTGGCATGTTTTTCCTTGAATGTTGTGGATGGGCTCAAATCCGGACTAGACCCCATCGTTCTCACCTACCCATAATTATATACTAACTCTATACTAATCATAATATTGAATGGTAAAGGATCTGCAATGGAACTTAAGAACACCGTAGCTTTGGTCACAGGCGCCGGTTCAGGGATGGGCTATTCAACCGCAAAAATGTTGGCAGAAGCTGGGGCTAGAGTAGCTTTATTAGATATCCATTTAGAAGAAATCGAAAAATTAGCCAAAGAAATTGGAGGCTTTGCGATTCAATGTGATGTTTCCGATAGCTTAAAACTAGGCAATGCCTTTATCGATATGGAAGAGCGTTGGGGAATCCCCAGAATCTGTGTGAATTGCGCTGGGATAGCCACAGGAAAATTGGTGATTGGTAAAAATGGACCCATGCCATTAGATGATTTTCAGCAGGATGTTAAAATCAATCTTTTTGGAACTTTCAATGTACTGCGATTAGCCGCTTTTGCCATGTCTAAGCTCGATCCCAGCGTAGAAACAGAAGAACGAGGTGTTATTATTAATACGGCATCGATAGCAGCTTTTGAAGGACAGATTGGGCAAGCTGCTTATAGCGCTTCTAAGGGCGCAATTGTCGCAATGACTCTACCGCTTGCCCGCGAACTTGCGAGATATCATATTCGAGTTAACACCATTGCACCAGGACCCTTTGAGACTTCCATGGTGGCTAGCTTGCCAGAGAAAGTTCAAGAAAGTTTGATGCATTCTGTATTATTTCCAAAACGCTTTGGCAAACCAGAAGAATTTGCTAAATTGGTGTTACATATTTTGGATAATACCATGCTCAATGGAGAAGTGATTCGTTTGGATGGTGCTGTACGTTTAGGCGCGCAATAGGACCTGTTGAAACTTCTATTGGCCTTTTCTAACTTCTATCTAACTCTTATTAGTAGATTAGTAGACTATTAAGTAAGTATTAACCACCATTTTCTTTTCCATTATCATTGTTATTATTATCTTCCTCACCACAAATTTTTAATTTATTCTTCCTTGCAAAATCAAGTATATGCTCATAAAGGGCAGGATTAGACTGTTTTAAGGATTTATCTAACATAATACATTTGTTTTCATTTTGAACTGTGGGTTTTAAAAGAGGTGAATAAAAAATACGATGGTTTCGAAAGGTCGATAAGCTCCCAGACATACGCTCTGCCCAATCGCTTGGACGAAATTGCTGTCCATCTTCGGTGACTCCTTCAATAATAATTTTCTTTGAACCTTTATCTTTCATTTATCTTTCAATGCCCTACAGCTAAAAAATGTGGTTTTATATACATTCTAGTTTAGCTGAAAGTCAACCAATAGTGAACTGTTTTATGCTGGGTCGCTCTTCTCGGAAGGGAGGATTATCGCGCTACTCTATAATGAATATACACATTATCTTAGCAAAAATTTCTTTCTAAAAATATCATTCATATATTTACAATATATTGATATATAATATTTTTTTCATTTTTTGCATGTTTTTTTACTAAATTTATTTTGTATTTCATTTTTTACAAATAAAACATTTGTTTATTATCTTGCACCAAAAAGCAAAAATGCTTTATAGTGCAAGATAATTAGGAGTAAGTATGCAAAACAATAACGCCCCCCCCTTTGTTGGAAGAGAGTATGAGTTAAAATCTTTAAGAGATTTACTGGATAAAAAAACAGCCAGCCTAGTAGTTATTCGGGGCCGACGACGAATTGGTAAAAGTCGTTTAATAAGCGAATTCGCCAAAGGAATGAAATTTTATAGCTTTGCCGGTCTTCCACCGAAAAAAAATATTACCGCACAAATGCAACGAGATGAATTTGCGAAACAACTATCTCTCCAATGCCAAGTCCCTAATGTTAAAGCAAACGATTGGAGTGATTTATTTTTTCTCCTATCAAAAGAAGTAAGGCAGGGTCGAATCATTATTTTATTGGATGAAATATCTTGGATGGGTTCAAAAGATGAAAATTTTTTAGGAAAACTAAAAAACATATGGGAACAGTATTTAAAGAATAATCCAAAGTTAATATTAATATTATGTGGATCAGTATCCTCATGGATAGAAAAAAATATTCTAAGAGACACAGGATTTTTTGGCAGAATAGCACATAAGATCACATTAACAGAACTGCCACTTAAAGATTGCAATCATTTATTAGACGCGCTAGGCTTCAAAAGATCTATTTTTGAAAAATTTCTTATTTTGGCATTAACCGGCGGAATACCCTGGTATATAGAATTAATCAATTTTAACTATTCGGCTGCTGAAAATATTAAAAACTTATGTTTTACAGCAGACGGAATATTAGTAGAAGAGTTTAAATATATATTTAATGATCTTTTTGGAAGAAGAAAGAAGATCTGTGGCAGAATTGTTGAAGAATTATCTCAAGGGCCGAGAGAACAACTTGAAATAATGGAATCATTAAATTACAAAAAAAGTGGTTCTTTAAGTGAATACTTAGAAGATTTAATGCTTGCAGGCTTCGTGAGTCGCGACTACACCTGGTCAATAAAGACAGGGGAAGATATCAGACTAAGTCAACTTCGACTAAAAGATAATTATCTTCGTTTTTACTTTAAATATATTGCTCCTAAATTAACTAAAATTCATGCGGGTCAGTTCAAATTAAAAAATATCTTTACTCTCCCTAATTGGGAAAGTATTATGGGGCTACAATTTGAAAATATTATATTAAATAATCGATCCAACATTTGGACACTATTGAATATAAAACCAGATGAAATTATTTCCGACAATCCTTACTTCCAAAAGCCAACATTAAAACAATCTGGCTGTCAGATTAATTATCTCATACAAACTAAATTTCAAACTTTATTTGCATGTGAAATAAAATTTTCAACCCATAAAATAGGACATGGCGTTGTCGAAAAACTACGTTCAAAGTTATTAAAAATCAATATGCCCAAGGGGTTTACTTGCTTACCCGTCTTGATTCATGTCAACGGAGTTACTGAAGACATTGAAGACTCAGATTTTTTTTATAAAATAATAGATTTTAGACAACTACTCTTGCAATGACGTAAGGTATTATAGTATTTTGGTTTAGTTAAAAATTTTACATAGAAAGTTTATTTTCTAAATTATGAAAAATTACAATGGAGTACATATGTCAATTATTTATTATACGGTTGAAATGAAAAGATTGTTAGTAGGATTCACAGGCAATGCGCCTGTTTCTGCAGTTACTTGGGAATTTGATAGTGGTTTAGAAAATCATTATAAATTTATTAAATCTTCCGCTATGACAGAAAAAGAAGCGCAAGAGATTATTGTTTTTTTAAAAACAAAAGGATTAAAAAATATCAATTTGCGCTGTAATGGAGTAAGCTTGCTTAACAAAGAAAAGGCTTATCATGTTGATTGCTTGCATAATGAAACTGACCCGATATTAATAAAAGAATCTGAGAGAAATGAGCATAATATATTTCTCGAAGATAAGAGAAAAGTAGAAAGAGAACTTATGACGTTATTATATGATGCTAAAAAGTTAAAGATTAATCAAATCAATAAACCAGATGTGACTATTCTAAACGCTTTTGTTATTGCAAATGCTTCTGCAAAACCCTTGGTTCCACCTAACAACGATGCAAAAGCAACGACAATTAATACTCACATGTGTATGAGTATGACTTCTTCTGATGTCTCAGCTGATTTACCCTCCTAAAGGATTTGAGTTAAATGTCTATCAACAATCTCAAGGCTGGTGAGGAAAAAATATTTATCAATGGCCCAAGTGGGCAATTAGAAACTTTGGTTTATGGACTCCCTAATATTAGCGCATTTGTTAAAGACAAAACGGTTGACCCAGATAACCCGATTCCAAATCTTGATGCCATGAATCTATACCCAAACTTAAAAACCATTGGAGTTGTCTGTCACCCACATCCATTATATCAAGGCACTATGCATAATAAGGTTGTCACCACCATATGCAAGGCTTGGCAAAATCTAGCCATGCCCACCGTACGTTTTAATTTTAGAGGTGTGGGGGAAAGCGAAGGCCATTATAATCAGGGTGTTGGGGAACGAATGGATTTGGAGGCAGTGTTAAGTTTCTTTCAGGGTATTTTCCCCGACATACAATTCTGGTTAGCGGGTTTTTCCTTTGGTTCCTATATTGCTTTGCAAGTTGCAGCGGAACCCAAAACATTTCCAGTACAGGCTTTGTTATCGGTTGCTCCTCCTGTGCATCATTTTGCATTCGATAAAACTTTATTACCCACCTGCCCTTGGGTTATCATACAAGGAACAGCAGACAGCGTAGTGCCTTATGAAAAAGTTTTAAACTGGGCAAAAGATCTCGAATTAAAAAAATCTAATCTCAAATTTATTTCCATGGAGGGTGCTGAACATTTTTTCCATGGACGTTTAGTAGAGTTGAATACTATTATTCAAGACAATTTTAGAAAATTCCAATAAACTATTAAATATCTAAGCGTCTATATTATAGGATTATAGGCTATAAAAATTCAGACAACGTATCACTCAACAATTTCAAATGCGCTTCACCATTTAAACGATGATCACCATTTTTAATAAGTGTGAGTCGCACGTCCTCTGATATTAAATTTTCCATTAATTGGACAGAAAAAGAACTCGGTACTTCGACATCTTGAATACCATGTAGTAACCGAACCGGACAATGAATGGCTATGGGTGCACCCAAAACTTCATGTTGCCGCGCTTCTTCTATCATTGATTTTGTGATGGGGTAAGGTTTTTCCTGAAAAGGTGACGGCACAAAACAAACGCCTTTACTTTCTATTTCTTCACGTTGTGGAGCGGTCAATCTATCCCAAACCAAGGGTTTCATAAAATCAGGGGCTGGCGCAATTCCAACTAAGGCCTTAACTTGTCCGGGTCTTGCCAAGGCTGCCAATAACATCAACCAGCCACCCATACTAGAACCCACTAATATTTGTGGTCCCTGAGTTAAATTATCTAGAATGGAAAGTACATTTTGCTTCCATCGTCCAATATTGCTATCAATCAATTCACCACTGGATTCACCATGTCCATAGTAATCAAAACGCAGAAATGCTTGACCTCGCTTTTGGCAATATTCATCTAAATAAGTTGCTTTAGTCCCATTCATATCAGCCATAAAGCCCCCTAAAAACACTATTCCAGGAGTGTGGCCAGGTCTTTGGACATAGGCTAGGCTAGAGCCATCATCTAATTTGAGTGTTTGTTTCAACTGATATTCTCCTATAATAAGGGTGTCAAGTCTGGATTAAGGATGGGGTCAGACTGCAACATACAACATAGTAAAGATAAGTTATAGTAACCGTAACGATGCGTAACAATCAATGTTGTATGTTGAAGTCTGAACCCACCCCTTCTGCCATGACCCCCATCACGGACAGCCTTCCATCGGAGGAACCCGAATGTCTACATCTACATCAGATTTAATTAAAGTTCACCAAGAACAAGGTGTTGTGACACTCACCTTAAATGCGCCAGCAGTAAGAAATGCCTTCGATGACACCATGACTGAAACTTTAAGGCAACATTTGCAAAAGGTAAAAAATGATTCTACTTGCCATGTTCTAATCCTCCGGGGAGAAGGTGAACATTTTAGCGCAGGCGCCAATATTCAATGGATGAAACGAATGAGCTCTGCAACCCAAACAGAAAATGAACAAGACGCTCTAAAGCTAGCGCAATTATTATATGATTTAAATAATCTCAATAAACCTACTATCGCTTTGATACAAGGATCGGTTTACGGCGGAGCTATTGGTTTAGTCGCTTCTTGCGATATAGTCCTAGCAGCACCCAATTGCCATTTTTGTTTTTCTGAAGTGAAATTAGGATTAGTTCCCTCCATCGTTTGCCCTTATGTATTAGCTGCCATCGGTGCTAAAGCAGCACGTCGCTATATGCTGAGTGCCGAACCCTTCACTGCAGATACAGCATTAAGTTTGGGATTGGTACATGAAGTCATTCCACAAGCAGAATGGCAGCAGCGCTTGCAATCCCTAACGGCATTGATCACCCAAAATGCACCCAAAGCCACAAGTATTGCTAAAGAACTTATCCTTACCCTCAGCAATACAACGATGCCTGCCCATTCGCAAGTAGAATATACAGCTCGCTTAATTGCAGAATTGCGGTCTTCGGAAGAAGGTAAAGAAGGTTTGTCCGCTTTTTTGGAAAAACGAAAAGCACACTGGTTGAAAAAGGACAGAGAATAAAAAGGGAAAAAGGATAAAAAGCACAATGGCTAAACACACACAAGGGATGAAGTTGTATGAATTTAACTGATAATGTCTATAATACAAATAGCACAGATAATAGAGATAATATACATTCAACCCAAGCATTGCCAAAAACTGTAACCATCGTGGAGGTGGGGCCGCGTGATGGTCTTCAAAATGAAAAAAATAATATTCCAACTGCAACTAAAATTGATTTTATTAATCGATTATCTCACACTGGCCTTAAAAATATTGAAGTGACAAGCTTCGTTTCGCCAAAAAGTATTCCTCAATTATCGGATGGTGCAGAAGTATTTTCAGAGGTTCAGAAAATTCCAGATGTAACCTATTCTGTATTAGTTCCTAATACACAAGGCATGAACAATGCAATAGCTTCCGGGGCAGACCATATTGCAGTTTTTACTACGGTCTCTGAAACATTTTCACAAAAAAACACCCATTGCAGCATAGCAGAAAGTTTAAAACGCATTGAAGATATTATTCAAATTGCAAAACACCAATTGCCTCAGCCTGTTCCGGTTAGGGCCTATATTTCCTGTGTTTTAGGCTGCCCTTATGAAGGTGAAGTGACCGTTGCTGCTGTTGTAAAAATGGCAAAACAATTAATCCATATGGGTTGCTATGAAATTTCATTAGGGGATACCATCGGAGTTGGAACTCCCGGCAAGGCCAAGGATTTGATTACTGCCGTTTCTTCCGAAGTACCAGTTTCAAAACTGGCCGTTCATTTTCATGATACTTATGGCCAAGCCCTTGCCAATATTTATGCTTGTTTAGAGCAAGGGGTTTCTGTTATAGACAGTTCTGTTGCAGGTTTGGGTGGCTGCCCTTACGCCAAAGGGGCTACTGGTAATGTGGCAACAGAAGATGTTTTATATATGCTACAAGGTTTAGGAATTGAAACTGGCATTAATATGGATGCATTAATTGAGGTTAGCCGTTTCGTATCTGAGTTTACGGGTCGCCCTCCACGCTCAAAAGTCGCTCAAGCAAAATTAGGTTTGAGTTAAATAAAATTTGTTACTGCTCTAAGTCTTGGTCTATTTTTGTGAACGATCTAAATCTTCTTTTAGAGCCAATAACAAAGTTTGCATGTCCGCAGGGAGCGGGCTTTCCCAAGACATAGCTTCCCCGGTTTTAGGATGAACTAATGATAAACGCTTAGCATGCAGTGCCTGCCTTGGAAATTCGCGAAGCATCTGTAAAAAGTTCGGATCTGCATTGGGAGGTAACCTTAGTCTTCCTCCATAAGTTCTATCTCCTAATATGGGATAATGAATATGCGCCATATGTACCCGGATCTGATGCGTTCGACCCGTTTCGAGTTTTAATTGGATATGGCTGTGTGCTCTATATTTTTTCAAAACACGATAATGTGTTATAGCCTCCTTCCCTCTGCCTGCTTCCACTACCGATCTTTTTTTTCTATCATGTGAATGACGATCTAACCAAGCATTTACAGTGCCACCCGCTGGCATAACTCCCTGTATAATGGCCTCATAGATTCTTTCAATCTCTCTTTGCTGTAGCAATTCTCCGAGCTTGTTGTGAGCAAAAATGGTCTTTGCCACCACTAATAGTCCGGTTGTATCTTTATCCAAACGATGTACAATGCCTGCACGCGGAAGTTCGCTCAATTGGGGTGCATGATGTAATAAAGCATTCACAAGCGTCCCTCCTGCATGGCCTGCAGCAGGATGAACAACAAAATCCATAGGCTTATTAATGACTAATAAATCTTCATCTTCAAAAATGATCTCTAGTGGCAAATCTTCAGCAACCCAAGCAGAAACTGTTTCAAGGTGAGCCACAATCTCTATCAATTCCCCACCTTTCACTTTATCCCGACCTCGTTTTAATTCTCCATTCACTTTAACAAAGCCTTTTTCGATCCATTCTTGTAAACGTGATCGAGAATATTCCGAAAACAGTTGGGCCAAAACCTGATCAAGGCGTTTTCCAACTGCTTCTAAGGGTATTTCTGCTTTTAATTCAATTGTCATATTCTGAATAAATCTACTTTGAGGGTATAAAATGAATCTAGCTTATCCATAAAGCTTTCTAAAGGAACCTATAATAGCACAATTTTTTTTAAAGATAACTATATATGAGATCAGTTGTTCTGAAAAAATGTAAAAATTCATATTTAAGACTTTAAGGCTCGAATACCTAGTAGATATAAAGAACGATAATGATGAATGATTAAGCGGAAAAGTGTATTTACATGGATACAAAAATGCATGAATATAACTGAAATATAACTGACAATATAACTTGACAGCTTTCATCCAATAAGAGAACATAACCCATATTAAGTTTTTTAACTAGAAAAGGTCGATACGATATGCCAAAAGTTTTCAAAGCATTAAATAGAGTGCCTCATCAATATTATGTACGAAATATGAATAAACTTCGCGATTATGAGGATGTTATGGATGATGAATCATTAATGCACTTTGTAAAGGGAATGGTGGCTTTTTCAGGGTTAACGGAAGATAGGGCACTCCATTGGGCAGCTATAGAAGGAAATTATGATAGCCTCCTAAAAATTATTAAATCCCTGCAATTGATATATGATAAAACCAATCCAGAACCAAAATCTATGCATGAATTGGTTAAAAGTGTATCTAAATTAAATAACACAGCCCTCAACAAAGCGGAAAGAATGCAAATAGCACGAATCACACCAACAGGAAAAAATGCATTGGTGGTTGATGTAAATGATCCGAAAAGTCTAAGCGCATATCAAGATCTTATGCAATTTAAACAAAGAACGAGCAAGGAATTAGAACTCGATCACACAAAAATGAGTCAAAAATTTCTTCAAACCCTGAATCAACCAAATGCTTTAGGGGAAACCTTTTTAAGTATATTAATAAAAAATGGGCATTATTTTACCATTGAAAAATTATTAAGAGGTGGTTTGCCTATTCAATGTCTAGAATCTAGCCTGAGCCGTCAAAATCACCTACAACAAACTCTTTTAATGCTTAACTGTGTAGATGGTCCTCAAAATGATGGAGATAGTTTTATTGAAGCCATTCTAAGACAAGGAGGAGTTAGCCAGTATCATACAGACAGATCTCAAACTGAAGTTTCATTATTAACAACAGCATCTTCTAATCGTTTAGCAACCAGTTTAAAAGCAAGACTAGAATATTTTATTAAACACGGCGCCCCCATTGATAGGCCAGACTGCTATGGAGCCATTCTTTTGCACTATGTTGCTGCCAATGGGGATGAAGAATCGATTACCTTCATAATAAAAATTCTTCAAGAAAGAAAACTTTTGCAGAATTTTTTAAATCGAAAAACAAAGTCGGGTCACACTCCCTTACATTGGGCTGTGCTGAATAACAATGCAGTCACTCTTAAGATTCTGTTAAATTGCAAAGCCGACCCCATGATACAAAATAATAAAAAAGAATCTGCACTGCTCCTTGCATGTCAATTTAGTAGTGACGAAGTCGTCGATGTATTCGAACTATATTATTCCAAACAGATGAAAACATTACAGGACATTGGAAAAAGAAATAAGGAGCTTATCCCCAAAATTAAAGCATTTGTAAAACCGATGGCCAGGGGTGTCATTATCATAGACTCTGACTTTACGAATTTTATTATTAACATTAAAACCCAATTACATATGGGATTATTTCCAAAAATTTCACCAGAACTCAAACAGTTAAAAGCAGTGTCCGGTTGCCTGGTTTCTGATAGAGTGGTGTATGAACAGGTATTAAAAGAATACATCATTAAAATGGTTAAGGAGTCTACAGGCGCAGAAAGTAACTTGGACATCCCTTCAGTCACTACAAAACTACAAGAATATTTCCCAAACTCTATGAAAGATATATTGCCCATTATTTTTAGCTATCTGCAACAGGGTAATGATAATAGAAGTGATCAGCTTTTACAAGATCAGTTTTTTCTGGCCACTTATAAAACAGCCAATAATTATTTTTGGATTCAAGGTTATTGCCCACAATCGGAGAATATAATTGAAAGAATAAAAAATATACGAAAGCATTGGCAATTTTATATTGGTTTACAGGGCGAAAAAAAGTTAATTCCCCACATAAAAGAAATGAAACACCCTATCAGCGCTTCAAATGAACCCTGCATGATCCAAGTTTTGGATGCGATCATGTTATTAGATTTATTAGAACCACATCCTTTTGATAATATAATAACAGATGCGATACATAGCAGAGAAATCTTAGAGCTGGCTTATTTGAACCCCATTATTAGTTTTAACTCAGCAGACGATAATGCAGATAACGCAGATAAAAGACGTAGCTTTTTGCCATTTAAAACCACACTTTTACATTTTGCTATTATGCGAAATAATATACCCGCAATCCAAATCATTACGCAAAATAAAGCTAATTTCGATGTTCAAGATGGTTGGAATCGCAGCCCCCTGTCAGTTGCGGTGGTACATCAACACAAGGAGATAGTACAATTCTTAATCCCACATTATAATACCGCAGCTAAAGGTCATTATGGAAAAAATGTGCTCCACGAAGCGATGGAAGTTTATAGCCCAGATTCCATAGACATTCTAAAAATGTTGCTTGAAAAATTTCAGGATGTGATAAACGATAAAGATGTGCTTGGTTTTACACCTCTATCTTGGGCAGCAGTTATGGGTAATTTAGCAGGTGCTAAATTACTGTGTGATGAGGGTGCCAGCTTAGAAGCCGTAACATCAACCGGCGATACCCCACTTTTACTCGCCAGTATTAACGAACACAAAGAAGTTGTCGAATATTTAATGGCTCAAGGTGCCAATCCCAATACTACCAATCACTACGGATTTTCACCTAATATGGCTGCAAGTTTCTTAAAGAGACGGAAAGCAATATTTCCTCATATAATACCCTTATCAGAATTATATCAAGGCTTTACTTTAAGAGGCCGAATACTGATTGCTGCACATTTACAAGCCGCCTATCTTAGCACCAGTGAACATGTATTCAACTCTCGTCTTATTGAGGGAGTAGACCCTTCCTGTGGGTTAAAAAATTATGCTTTCATCAGCAGTTTAACATATAGTGCTATTTTCGATATTCTAGATAACCACTACCATGTCTTGAAACATGACAACATTTTCCTAACATCAAAAGTACAGACTAGAAATAAGAGATTGCATGGCATACGTAAACGAGTATTACAAGAGCTAATACAACAATCCCCGGAATTTATTTTACAAAAAGAACGTGACTTGTTAGCTTGCTTTATTCCAAAGAAAGCGATCGTAGTAGAAGTCCCGGCTGCAACCACAGCTATGCTAATCGCGCCATCGCGACCCAGCAATAAAATAAAAGAAGAAGAAGTTATTCATCGAAAATACCAAACAGATAGGCCTCTTACTTTTAAATTTCAGGGTGGGAGTTTAAATATCGCAAGTTTAATATCACCGAATACTGCTGAAACTGTAAAACTAGATTTTATATTTCTAGCTCAACACTTTATGGAAAACATTATTCAAACTTCATTACTAAAAAATGAATATCAGGTTTTACAAGGTGAATTTGGTCAATTAGTGCCCCAAAGGTTGTTTTTAACCGCAGAACAACAGTATTTAACTGCTTTTTTTGAAAATATATTCAAAGAGCATGCAAGACAAAGTGGGAAATTTTTAACTAGAGAAAACTTGGATGGCTTGATACAAATTCGAGAGCTATTGGTGAAATCTAATCATTTTATCTATTCAGCAGACAATATCACTGCTTATAGCAAAACGTTTAATGCCCTTCTAAACGAAATAATGACCCTTCAGGAAAACATACATAAACTCAATGCGAATATTAATAATACAGATGAAATACGTTTGTTGAATTTAAAACTATTCAAAATTCTTCACAATAAAGATATTGTGGAATTAACAAAAAATTTAGATGAACTTGTCAATAAAACTCATTTATCTAAAGCAAAAGGGATAAAAGATATTTTGCAATGGATAAGTTTTGGCCAAGAACTTTATTTAGGCTTTCGATCAGAAAATCGTTTTGCTGCTCTAAGCCTAATCGAGCATTCCATACAAATTAAAGCATTATGGCATTCCTCTCTTTCTAAGGCGGTTGTCGACTTAGAAAGAGTGCTGCAAATGAGTGCTCAACATCTAAGCGATGCGCCTATTTTTAAGCGAACAAGCATCCAAAGAACCTTGGAAAAAATTCGTGGGCATCGCAATAGCTTGGCACATGGTGAAGAATTATCTGAACAGGAATTACGATTTAGTTTAGATGTGATAGATGAATTTAACCAATTCTTACCTATTTTTAATTTTCAGGAACAACATTCGCGGGTTCAGAAAATGGAGCCGGCAGCACAAACAACTTATAGCGCAGGAAAAGTATTAACGAACGTGGATAAAAAGAATGCAGCAAAAAAATAGTGAAAATTTGTACAATGTACAAAAACGACACCTGCCAATGTTCTAGTCTTGCCTAGCTTTTTTCAACCCGAAATAGAAGCTTTAGCATGAGTGTGTGAAGCAGTTAAAACTTGTGTCGTTGCCCCATTCTGATGATTCGAAGATTTATTTGTGATATCTCCCAATACAACTGCTTCCGCTTGGTGTTTTGAAGATGTTGTGGCCAACATAAAATCCGCAAAATATTTTTGTACATGTGCCGTAACAACAGGATCATGTTGTTGCTTCATCAACTTTTCAAAAAGAGATTTTGCTAAGGGCAAATTTTTCTGAACACCTCTACCAAGATAATAACATTTAGCCAACTCAATTTCAGCGGTTACTTTATATTCGCTTGGTATAGCAGATAACTGTTTGATTAGCTGAAAATAAATACCATAGTCAACCTCAATAGGTTCTTTATCTTGATAAACACCATTTTTAAATGTGTGAGCCATGCGAACGCAAGCTAAGATATTTTCCCTTAGCAGGTTGGATTTATCAGAGATCGAATGCAAATAGCTGGCTGCCGCTTTTTTTAGATCCCTTTTAACGCCCAAGCCAAATTCGTAACATCGCGCAACCCAAAATATTGCATTGATATTTTGATTGTTCATGGTATTTAGAAAATAGGCGAACTGTTCTCCTAAAAGTTCTTGAGCAGGCGCATAATTTTTATCTGCAGCCAAACACATGTAATGAATTGTAAGATTTAGATAATAGTATTGATACTTTTCATCCTTTAATTCTTTACAAGCTTTATGATTTATCAAACCCACCTCATATAGCATCCAACCATACCAATCTTGCAAGGATATGGAATAGTATTTTTTTATTTTTGAACGAACGACAGCTACAAATTTTTCATTTCCGAGCATAGAAGCAGACTGTGCAGACTGTAAATATATAGAACCCAGATGGTAGCTGGCAAATGAATGAGTTTTGGTATTTAGCAAATATTTAAAAATCTCGATAGCCGCAGGCACATTTTGTTTTATTCCATAGCCTTCTAATAAACAACATGCATACAAATAGTAGGTTTCTAATCTGACAAGATCATCACCCTCATGAGTATTTTTTTTATTCGACTGAAAACTCTTAATTAGCTCCATCATGTCCTTTAAATTAAGTTTTTGGAGATCTTGTTTTAATATTAAGTGAATAATATTAAGCAAGATCGCTTTTTTGCTGTCTTCTCTTTGTATTTTCTTAATTCTATTGATTGCTTCTTCTAGGGCTAATTTAGTTAAACTTGATAAAGGCATATGTCTCTCCAATATAATAATGAAAATGAATTCCATACCCTTCGCCTTTCAAGCTGCAACTGTATTGCCATCGAAATGCTTTGGGTATATATGTCGAATAAATAAATCATTTTAAGAATAAAAATACCAATCATCTAAATAATCAAATGAATGGCACATGAATGTATAATGACGTTATCATACAGGAATAAAAAATGAATACAAGTCAATTAATGATTTTTTATAGAAATTTCAGAAGAAAATGATAAATAATATAATTGTATATGCAATGAATGATTAAAATTAATTTAACTTAATTTTATTTCATTTAATTAGGATATACACAATTGGGATCAAAGTCGAACTTGATCCCAAAGCTGATTAATTACAGGAATTAGATGATAAAGAATTTTCTGCAGCAGACAAATCTTCTGTAGGATTAACAGCTGCAGTGCTAGCAGTGTTTACAGCAGTTATAGCCCCCATAGCCATGGTACCTATTGCAGTCGGTGCTGCTCCAAACAATAAAGCAGGTTTTTCTTTACTATCATAAAAATTATGCGATTGGGAAAAATCTGTTAATACACCCGACGATCCAGATCTTCCTGCCGAGCCAACAGAGGTCACTTTAGAAAAGGTAAGTACTTTTTTAGGATGACGAAATTCAATTCCTAAGGCGATATATTCTTCTTTAACTAAATATCCATAAAGAGCAGGGTCGGGATTATGTCCCAATAAACCTCTGTTCGCCTTAACATAACTGCTGGTGCTTCCCCAACGGGCTTTACAGCATAGACTTACAATGTTCTGACAGTCTTCGCTATAGTAAATACCCTGATATCTTGCCAATCGCTGCAGATTCTGTTCTTCTTTCTTGGCTCTAGCAATACATTCATCTAGGGTCCATTTTTGCATGGCAAAGGCAGGTTCTTTACTTTTTTGAACGATTTCATCTAAAAGTGGAGCGGCAATCATTTTGCTGATCTCTTCCCAAGTTTTGGTTCCATAGTCCATTTGCGGCGCAGTCTTAAAGAAGCCATTTAATTTTTTTACAGTCTCCTTTATATTTTTATTTACCTCTCGAATTTGTTCTAAGATTTCTGGGGTTGAAACATCGGGGATAGGATCAAAATAACAATGTTTGAGCAATACATTCCGAAGCCCATTCGCAGCCGCAACTGGAATTTTGATTTCCTTTCCAGCTAAATCTTTACTGAGTTCCATTAAACGGCCGAGTAAATTGATAAGCAGCTCTCGTTCTATCCATAAATCATCCAATGATAACCTAGCATTAGCTTCTGACATATTAAGAAAATGAGTCACAGTATCTAATAAATCTTTTTCTTCTTTGAATCTTACCAACAATGGAACTTGCCAGTCTTCTGCTAAAAGCCTGGCAGAAAGGGATCGGCATATATCTTATCTTGTTTCTCGACTTTTTAGTCTGCATATATTGAGCAGCCATTTCATTCACTACACAATCCTGCTCTGCGCCAGCTTTGCGCACTTCTATCATCCTATGCGCTTTATGTTTTTCCTGTTCCGCTAACCAGGTAACCTTTCTGGCTTGGATAGCTTGTTCGATTCTAATTTGTCTTTCTAATGCCTCTTTTTTCTCTTTTGCTTCCTCATTATTTAATTGTGCGTCACGATCTTTTTCGGCATCTTCCTTCAGCCGTTTTTCTAGATTTTTCTTGGCAAGCGACTCCTCATGCCTCATTATTCTATTTTTAAGTTGTAAAATCTCTTTCAGCTTAAGGTCGGTTTGTTCCTCTATAACCAGAACATCTTTGCTCATTTTTTCAAGCAATAAAGATTTATCAACCAGCTTAAAAATAACATCATACGTTACCTTGATTGCATCAACAGCATCTTCGGTAATATTTTTCAAGCACTTAGAAACCTTCTCGAACAAAGAGAAATTGATCTGATAAAGTTCACTGCTACCGTTGTAGTTTTCATCAAGTATTTTTTTAAATGCTTGTGATTTTTCCTTTAATAGGTCCATTTGGATTTTTGCATTTGAATATTTTTGCTTGCTAGACAGCGAACAAGTTTCTATTTCTTTTAAGGAGGAAACCATTTCATCGAGAAGCACATCCGTTTTTATTAAAATTTCATATATTTTCTTATGCTGCTCTGCAGTCCTTTTATGAATGATTTCAGCTTGCAGACTAAGTGTCATATCTTTTGATTGGGGTAAATATTTTGATCTATCATCCAAATTCTCTTTAACAAACTCTTGAAAATATTTATCTAGCTCGAACTTTTTGTTTAAGCTTATTGTCTTAATCAAATTAAGTATTTCTTCTTGCTCTAAATAGATGGATCCGACTCTTTGCTCTGCATTTACAAATGCTAGGTCAAAAAGTTCGAAGCCAAGAAGACCATTTTGTTCTACATGAGGATTAAACTGTGCAAAATAACTGGCCACTTGTAGAACAGCATCATCCAACATTTGAATGTCCGTATTGGCACATAAATATCTAGAATATAGGAAGGTAAAAATATCGGGCTTTAAACTATATTTCAAAACTGTCATAGGGTTTGAGCCATCTTGACTCGCAATAATCTGCTTTATATTTGCCCCTAGATCTACCAAGCATTTGACAATGTCCAATTCCTTCCTACAAATAGCAGCAACCGCTAAAGGAGATAACAATTGTTTTTTATGTAAAAATATAGGGGTATGGATATCCAACTTGAGCGTATTAAAGCAGTACTGTATCATTTCTTTATCGCATTCCCAAATGATAGCACTCAATGCAGAATAGCCTCTATCGTTTAGCACATATAAATTTTCTCTTGATTTTATACGCGGTAAAATAATCGGCAATAGTTCTTGATGCCCTTCCAGTGCAGCTAATTTAACAACACTATCTTTATCAGCCGTTAGCAAATCAGGATCACTACCATTATCTAATAGGAAGCTAACCAGCCTCTTATTACCTATACAGACAGCGCTTGCTAATGGCGAAAAAATAACTTTATTGACAGCAGGATTTATGCAGGCACCCTGTTTTAATAATAAACTTAAGATATGATAGGCATTTTCTTCTATTTGCTTCTCGGAATACCGGCCTGGATTTTGAGTCATTGCTTTAGGTACATATTTATTTTTACTATCCAATGAACATACAACTTCATTCAGTGGTATATGACAATATTCATCTCGATAATTAGGATCCGCACCATTTATAAGCAAAATGTATACGATACCCGATAGATGTGTCCTAATTGCGATACATAATGCCATATTTTTAATTAACTGTAAGACTTCTTTATTATCTTTGGTTGCCTTTTCATTCATTACTGTTAGTATTAAATTAAAAATTCTAAACTGATTATTCCCCACTGCTTTTAGCAAAGCATTCTCAGGGAACTTATTTTTATGAGAGTCATAAGATATAAAGCATGGATCGGCTCCTGCTTTTAACAAAAGTTCTACAACTTTAATATTTTCAATATATATGGCTTGTAATAATGCAATATTTTTAATTCTTTCACCCAGCTTTATTTTCTCAATCAAATCTTTTCCTTGAGATGTTTTAGTTTGTTTTTCCATTGCAACCAAAAGACAATTTAAAAAAACAATAACACATTCCTCTGCTGCTTTAACTTGCTCTGCCCTTTCATTGAGGTCTTTTGGGTTAGCATCGGCATTTTCTTTTATTAGCTGAAGTTCATTCATGGCCTTAATTAAACAGTTATCATTATTTTTTTCAGATAGGTAAAAGATATCTGCACCATATTCAATCAACCTTTCTATAAGCTTAATATTGATAGACGAACATGAACCACAAATATTCAAAAATATTTCTGCTGTCAACTTTGGCTTATAAGCAAGTAATTGGTTTAATATTTGTAAACTATCTTCTGGTGTGAAACTGGCGAAAAAAATAGCTTGTACTGCTGTCAATTTATATATTTGCCCAGATGCAATCTCAATATCCCATGAAAAATCTATGTGAGTATTTCCAGATTCCAAGCATAAAGCTACAAACTCTTTTGCGCCCTGCTCAAAAACCAATTGCAAAAAGGTTAACCCACTTTTTCCTCCCCGAGTTCTCCAATTGGGATCTATCTCCTTTTTTAGAGATGTCGCCACCCAGAGCAATTGTTCCTTTTTTAATTTATCTTGTGAGGATACAAATTGGTTTAATAGTATAACAAATATATTATGCAAAACCTGCTTCCCATCCCCTACCCCACCGCTGACAAGGCCTGCCTTAAATTTATGCACGTACCTTTGAAGACCCTTAGAATCATTTTTCTGATAAAATCCTAAAAGGTTTTCTAATACGGCAGATAGATTAATTTCATGATAGAATCCTTTTGCTGCAGAGTTTTTAGAACGTTTTGGCATATTTTACTCCCAATCTAAGTTCTTTAACTAATTTTATGTATGATACGAAAAGACTGTACTTTAGATCCTTTTTTGGAATCTTAACATATTTAACTATTTAATTCACTGAATTTTTATTTAGGAAATTGATGTTCGGTGTACTTTTAGGGTAAACTTGAACATCCAATATGAGAGCAGATATTATATTAGCTCATTTAAAGCGGTATTTACACAGTTCAAAGAGGTTAATCCATTGAATAATAAAATTATTTTCAAAGCCCAAACAAAATCTTTTCTATTTTTCTTAGGTTGTTTTCTGCTCAGTCTAAGTCTTTGCGGCTGTAACAGCAATGCAAAAAAAGACGTATACAAAGGGATGTCTGCAGACCAAATATACGCCCAAGGTCAAAAAAATATGGCTAAAAATAATTATGCTCAAGCAATTAAGGATTTTGAGGCCCTAGAGGCCCGTTATCCCTACGGTGAACACTCCATAGGTGCTCAGTTAGATTTGACTAAGGCTTACTACAAAAAAGGGGATGCGCCTCTTGCTCTTGCCACTGCCAATCGTTTTATACGCATGAATCCTCGTCATCCACGGGTGGATTATGCTTATTATTTGAAAGGCTTAGTCAATTATGAACAAAATACCACTTTAATGTATCGACATTTACCAGTCGATCGATCCGCAAGAGATCCTTCTCCCGCGCATGAATCTTTTGCTGCCTTTAAAGAATTAGTGGAAATATTTCCGAATAGTGAATATGCCCCTGAAGCACGGCAACGAATGGTGCTATTGCGTAATCAGCTTGCCAATTACGAACTTTATGTTGTGGACTACTACATGAAGCGAGGTGCCTATCTTTCTGCTGCCAATCGTGCTGATTTTATCATCAAAAATTATGATAAAACGGAAGCCATCCCTAAAGCTTTAACATCGATGATTATCTCCTATCGTAAATTAGGCATGAATCAATTATCTGAAGATGCAGAAAAGATTTTAGTGAATAATTTTCCGAATTGTCCAGTTCCTAGTTCATAGTTCTGGGTGTCAACTCTGAACATTTGACAAAACCATATTATAATCTGACAAATATCCAGAGTTAAAATCTTTATTCCTCTAAAGACATAAGAGCAACATTGCCTCCAGCCGCAGCAATATTAACGCTCAAACTTCGCTCTAAAGCAAGTCTTGGTAGCATATGAGGGCCGCCGGCTTTTGGACCCGTACCCGATAGTCCTTCGCCTCCGAAGGGTTGCACGCCAACCACTGCGCCAATCATATTACGATTCACATAAGTGTTCCCCACCTTGGCGCGGTTGTATATAAATTCTGCTACTTCATTAATCCTGCTATGAATACCGAGTGTTAAGCCATAACCGGTATTGTTAATAGCATCAATGACTGTATGTAATTCGGAAGATGGGTAACGTATCACATGCAGCACAGGTCCAAATACTTCTTGTTTTAACTGGTCAATGCTTTCAATTTCAAAAGCAATGGGTACAAAGAAAGTATGGGGTTCTAATGCTGGCAAATACGCAGGTAAAATACATTCATAGATGAGTTTAGCTTTGGGCGATTTTTTCATTGATTCCACATGTTTTGTTAAATTCTCAGCGGCTTTTTTATCAATAACGGGACCGATATCTGTGGCTAAATCAAAAGGATCCCCGATGATTAATTCCTGCATCGCACCCTTTAGCATATGGATGATTAAATCTGCAACTTCTTCTTGGATATACAATACCCGAAGCGCAGAGCAGCGCTGACCAGCCGAGTTAAAAGCCGAGACAATCACATCAGTAACCACTTGTTCTGGGAGCGCAGAAGAATCAACAATCATGACATTTTGGCCACCCGTTTCAGCAATTAAGGGTACTATAGGCCCCTCACGCTTAGCCAGCGTCTGATTAATAACCCGCGCTGTTTCAGTGGAACCGGTTAACATCACACCCGCCAAAGGCTCTGCTTCCAGTAAAGTATTTCCAATGCTACTTCCCAATCCTATAACGCAGTACAATGCTGTTTTAGGTATACCTGCTTCATACATTAATGCAGTGGCAGCCAAAGCAATGCGCGGTGTTTGACTAGCAGGCTTCGAGATAACCGCATTACCAGCGGCCATCGCAGCTAAGATTTGTCCTAAAAAAATAGCCAAAGGAAAATTCCAAGGGCTGATGCAAGCAAAAATTCCACGGCCATGCAACGTTAATTGATTATATTCCCCAACAGGACCTATTAAAGACTGGATTTGAAAATCTTCACGTAAACGCTGACTATAATACCAACAAAAATCTATCGCTTCTCTTAATTCGGAATTCGCATCCATCACTGTTCGTCCACCTTCTCGAATAATTAAGGCCATTAAGGAACTGCGATGTTCTTCCAATAATAAAGCCAGGCGATCTAAGCACTGGGCTCGATCTGCAGGAGACTTTCGACTCCAAAGATCGGCATTTTGTTTTGCTTCTGCATAGATGTTGAATAATCCTGTTGAATCTACCACTGAAAGTGCGGTTTTATTTATTTTTGGAAATTCTTTAGCAATGGACTGTAATAGGGGCTCCATTTCTAAAATATCTGTCAAATCTACACCTCTAGAATTGGGGCGACCTATTCCATATAAATCTCTGGGCAAAGGAATTTTAGGGTGTCTTTTGTCTGATAAGATTTCTGTTTTTGCAACGGGATCCTGAATTAATTGGTCGACAGGTGTTTTCTCATCAATAATACGATTTACAAAGGAAGTATTAGCACCATTTTCCAATAAGCGTCGAACCAAATAACCTAACAAATGTTTATGTCCACCGACGGGTGCATAAATACGACAAGGAATGTTTAATTTGTTTGCGCCAATAATATTATCATACAGCGATTCCCCCATCCCATGAAGACATTGAAATTCAAATTGCTCTTCCATGCCATGCAATTTAGCCATTTCTATAACAGCAGAAACCGTTTGTGCATTATGGCTGGCAAATTGGGGATAAAATAAAGTGCCTGCTTGAAATAATTTTTGCGCACAGGCCAAAAATGAAACATCGGTTGAAGATTTTCTGGTAAATACAGGATAATCTTTTAAACCGCGTTCTTGGGTCCATTTTATTTCCGAATCCCAATAGGCTCCTTTTACTAATCGCAACATGAAGCGTCGGTGATGGCGTTTTGCCAATTCTGCCAGCCAATCGATCACATAAAAGGCGCGCTTTTGGTAAGCCTGCACAGCCAACCCCAAACCCTGCCAACCCCCTAAATCTAATTCATTCACCAGTGCTTCAAACAAAACTAAAGAAAGCTCTAAGCGTTCTGCTTCTTCGGCATCAATAGTGAATCCAATATTGGCTTCTTTAGCTTGTAGTACTAATGATTTTATTATGGGCAACAATTCCTGCTGCATTTGTTCGCGTTTAACCCATTCATAACGAGGATGCAGGGCCGATAATTTAACTGAAACACCAGGTCCATTGATAGGCCCCCTATTATTATTTTCTTTGCCAATCATTTCTATGGCATCTTGATAAGATTTAAGATAAAAAGCAGCATCTTCTTTGGTTTTTGCTGCTTCTCCCAACATATCGTAAGAATAATGATAGCCACGGGCTTCGTTGCTCTTGGCACGTTCCAAAGCAACCTGAATATTTTCTGCCATTACAAATTGCCGCCCTAAGATTTTCATGGCTTGTCGCACAGCATTTCGAATGACAGGTTCACCGCTCTTAGTAACCAAACGTTTTAGGGTGGAGAGTAAATTGGCAGAGGAAGATTTTTCGTGGTTTAAAATTTTGCCTGTTAACATCAAACCCCAAGTTGCTGCATTCACAAACCAGGATTGGCTTTTTCCTAAATATTGTTCCCAATCTTTTGAAGCAATTTTATCTTTTATGAGCCGATCAGCCGTCGTTGCATCTGGAATGCGCAAAAGAGCTTCAGCCAAACACATTAAGGCAATGCCTTCTTCACTCGATAAATCATATTGATAAAGAAAAGCATCTAAGCCACCTTTGCTCAATCAATCTCGTCGTAGTTCTTCTACCCAATGGCGAGCGCGAGTTTCAACTATTTGCATGGCGGTTGAAGATAATTTTGCTGCCTTCAATAAAGGTTCAAGGCACAAATTTTCGTCCATACGATAAGCTTCTTGTATGGATTTAAACAAATGTTTCTGCATGGACATTTTCCTTATTCTGTTTCAGTCATAAACGCTATATCTTCAATAGAATTCAATAGATTGTCTAGGGTCCGGACTTAACCCCATTATTTGAACGACATAGATCCCATACCTTATCAAATTCTAGCAAAATTTCGGAGTCTGGTTTTTTATCGAATCGGCTCACAATGACAAGACCAAGGCTTGAAATCAGAAAACCTGGTAACAATTCATACATCCAAGCGTCATAGCCCAAAGCCCGCCATACGATAACAGTAGCGGCACCTAGCAACATCCCCACAACCACACCATTTCGAGTACAATGTTTCCAAAACAATGAAAAAACCACCGCGGCTCCAAAAGTAGACCCTAAGCCAGCCCATGCAAAGGCTACCAGTTCCATAATCGTATGGGTTTCATTGCTGGCAATAAAAATGGCAAGCAAAGCAATAATGGCTACCGTTCCGCGTCCAACCCACATGAGCTCGCGTTGAGACGCATTGCGTCGAAACATGGATCGATAAATATCTTCTGTTAGCGCAGATGAAGCTGCAAGCATTTGTGAATCGGCAGCACACATGCTAGATGAAAGTATTGCTGCTAAAATAATACCCATAATCCAAGGAGCAAATACTTGCTCTGCCAGTGCCATAAAGACAGTTTCATGGTTATCTAAAGGACAATTACAAAAATGAATCGCACCAACCATTCCCACTAATATTGCGCCCACCATCGATAAAGACATCCACCACATGCAGACCATTCTTGCCAAGGGAATTTCTTTGACTGTTTTGACGGCCATAAATCGCACTAATATATGCGGCATTCCTAAGTAACCTAAGCCCCAAGAAAATAAACTTATGTACTTAATGAGAGTTAAATCTTTAGTCCAATCTAAATAATCTGGTTTGACAAGGAGTAACTTCTGAATACCAGCATCCCAACCCCCTATATTCTTCATAGCAAAAAAGGGCGCTAGTAGTAAACAGAAAAGCATTAAAGTGCCTTGGAAAAAGTCGGTCCAACTCACAGCTAAAAAACCCCCAATGGAGGTGTAAAGCATAATAATGGCTGCCCCTAGCCAAAGCGCAGTGGAGTATTCCAATTTAAAGGTTAGGCTTAATAATATCCCAGAACCAAGAAGGCATGAAGCAATATAAAAAATAAAAAAGATTAAGGTGGCAAGCGCCGCAATCATGCGTATTATTTTAGAGTGATCTCGAAAGCGATTATCCAAATATGCAGGTACAGTAACCGAATCTTTAGCGACTTCAGAATAAATACGTAAAGGTTTAGCAACAAATTTCCAGCTGCAATAAGCCCCAATCACTAAACCCAAGACCACCCATACTTGCCGCAATCCTGAAACATAAATGGCACCCGGCAAACCCATTAGAAGCCAGGAGCTCATATCAGAGGCCCCAGCAGACAATGCAGCCACCGCACCGCCTAACTTTCGCCCTCCCAATACATAATCCGAGAGATTCCGAGTAGCCATATAGGCCACTAAGCCTACCAACATGACTATCAATAAATACACTACAAAGGTTATGATCGCGCTCGGATCATGCGGCATATTTATAACATTTGCAGAATTAATATCCATGATGTTCAAGTTTGCTACCTCTTTACTACTTATTTGCATAGAGCTTTCCGGCACTATTCGATACACTTTGTTCCCTTCTTTCTATTTCACTCATAATTTTTGCGAACAGCTTTTCGATTAAGGATTCCGACACCTTCGGTATAAATGAAGGGACTATTGACCCCTCCCTGATTTTTTCTGGAAGCTCCGGAAAAATATCATAGCCAATAATAATGTCATATAGATCGCTCGAATTTGCATGAAATTTAATAATATCATTAAGTTCTTTTTTTACGGACGGTTTCAATAGTTGATAATAACTCTCCATTGTTTTGACATATTTTTCAAACATGGGTTGCGAATGGTCTGGCATAGGGTTAAAAATTAGTTTTGGTAATTTTTGTGAAGAAAAAGAAGGTTGTTCTAAATATAATATTATTTCATCCCCTTCTTCCCTCAATATGAATTCATTCAAAACACAACAATATACTTCTCTAATAAATCCGGATCCAAACCGTCCAGCAGATTCTGAACTATTTTTCCTATACATATTGTTTTCTGAAAACATTCCTATAATGCCTTCATCACGTAATTTATTCATTCTTATAATAAATTTATTAGTACCTTTCATGAAATGCCCGAACATCCAACAAACATTATTTAACCAGGTATGAGTTCCATTTATGAGTTCATACCATACCCCGCTATTATCTGGATATTCACTATTGAATAATATCTTTTCAGCTCTCATTGTAGCCCTTTCATAATTAATAGATCCTAATATTGCATCAATATCCTCCATTTCCCATTTTTCTTCTTCCTGCAAAATAACCAAAAATCCATCAATGATTTCTTTTTTATCAGGAATATTAACTAGGTCAACTTCTTTTAATAACTTTATTATGGGTGGTTGGTCTTTTAGATTTTGAATGCCTTTCGATTTAAGTATACCCATTAACTCTTCTAGAATTTTTTTATCCTTTTCTAATGTCTTATTTATGTTTTCCAGTTCTGCATTGTACAGTTTATCACGATCTTCAACTCTATAAAGATAAGCAATTTTTACATCAGGCACATCATAGGATTGTTTAAACGCTCTAAATGCCAATTCAACATCTTGATCTTCTTTAGCGAGATCAAGTTGACTTTTAGGATCATTGTTATCAAGAGTTAAATTAGCACTCATTTTTTATTTTCCAAAAATTATAATAAAAACGACATTATGATCTTGTGAACGAAGCTATATTTCTATTTGGAAACATTGCACATATTTTTTCAGAAAGAGTAAAGTTTCCTAAAGAATATAAAGTAATAGGACCCGGATCTTTCCCCCCAAGCTTTTTGAATTCCTGAGCTAAAAACAAAGCCAAAGCTTCATCTGCAGAGGATAAAGAATAGGCAAGGGCATTCTCAGATAATATTAAACATTGCTTACGCTTTTCACTTCCTAAAAAAAAGCCATTAATAATGTTTTTAGATCCACAAAGACAACAAAGCTCTAAATAATAAATATCACCTACATTGTCATTAAAATGTTTTTTAAAATTTTCAGTGTCATCTGCAATGATAGAAATAATAAGGGGTTCATGTAGTCGGGCATAAATATCCCCGATCATTCTTTGCCCAGCAGTATTTTTTAATTTATTTTTTTGTTTTATCCATATATTGCGCAATATCGAAAATTTTTTAACAAAAGTTTCAACATTAATATTGTGTTGCTTTACCATTTCAAGATAAGCAGCTGATGGAGGAGTCGTATCGTATAATTGGGGTAACATTGTAGCTACATTCTGCTCTTTTTTAAGCTTGCTTTGATCTTGTAAGGCTTGTTTTGCCGTGGTTAAGAATTTATTGTCTGTGAACTTTTTCTTGTTATCATTCATTTTTTTTAATAATGCCTGCATGTTGCTTTGAAACTCTGCCATGATTTCTTTATTGGCATTCAATTTATTTCTTATACCTTCTATAATATTCGTTTTTTCAAATTGGGGCAGAAAGCTGGACTGCTGTTGGACGGCTAGAGATTGATTCCTTTTTTCTGTTGCATCTTGAGCCATTTTCGCTTCACATTGTATGTCGTGCATCATTTCTTGAAATGCCATTTGCATCGCTTCTAATTCGCGCTGATATTCTTTTTGCACGGCCTCCAATTTCAGAAGTTCAGTTCGTTCATCGTTAGGTGGGAGTATCCAAATTGTGATTGTGCGATCAGTTAACGCAGGGTTCATGAAAGATTCATCAATGGATTCCTTGTTTGCATTCGAATTCTCTGTTGCTTTTGCTGCATTAACAAGATTTTTATTTGAAAGGATCGCCTGAATTGGAGGGGCAGCTGCACTCATATTATATCTCCTGACATATAAAAATGTCGCTAGATGAACAATAACATGTTTAAACTTTAAATTACAACTCTAAACTCATAAAACTCATATATCGTCATGCCAACATAGAAAAATGGGTGACACGTTCCATTTTTATCCAAAATCGAACTAGATTTAGATTAAGTTGATCTACCAACATATATAAAGATAGATAATGAAGTTCAGAAAATTGTGTCCTTCTTTTGTAGAAACATGTTACACATTAAATCTGAAATGAATCACATCCCCATCTTGTACAATATATTCTTTACCTTCTAAACGCCATTTGCCGGCTTCTTTAGCACCTGTTTCGCCTTTATACTGAATATAATCCTCAAAACCAATAATCTCTGCTCTAATAAAGCCTTTTTCGAAATCACTATGGATGACACCCGCGGCCTCGGGAGCGGTTGCACCTTGCTTGACTGTCCAAGCACGCACTTCTTTAACGCCAGCGGTGAAATAGGTTTGCAGGCCAAGTAAATGATGACCGGCGCGGATAATGCGATTTAAACCAGGTTCTGTTAGGCCCAAATCTTTTAAGAATTCAATTTTTTCTGCATCTGATAATTCTGCGAGCTCGGATTCAATGGCAGCAGAAACGGGTATCACTTCGGCAGATTCCTTGGCAGCAATGGCTTTGACCCGATCTAAATAAGGATTATTATGAAAACCTTTTTCATCCACATTGGCAATATACAATACCGGTTTTTGAGTAATTAAATGCAGGCCCAGTATGAAAGATTTATCAGCAGGATCCACTTCAAAGCTTTTTGCCGATTGCCCCGCATTTAAATGCGAGATTAATTTTTCAAGCAATTCTTTTTCGTGCAGAGCGGTTTTTTGTGCGCCTTTTGCATTTTTGCTTGCCTTTTGCAAAGCTTTTTCTAGTGTATCCAGATCTGCCAATAACAATTCAGTTTGAATCACTTCTATATCTTTGCCAGGATCAATTTCACCCGCAACATGGACAATATCATCATTTTTAAAACAACGTACGACATGTGCAATGGCATCAGTTTCTCGGATATGGGCTAAAAATTTATTGCCTAAGCCTTCACCCTCTGAAGCGCCTTTAACTAACCCAGCAATATCAACAAATTCCATGGTGGTTGGAATAATCTTTTGAGGTTTTACAATGGCTGCCAACTGTTCTAAGCGGGGATCTGGCATGGGAACACGTCCCACATTGGGTTCAATGGTACAAAAAGGATAATTTTGTGCATCAATACCTGCCTTGGTTAAAGCATTAAATAAGGTGGATTTACCTACGTTAGGTAAACCGACTATTCCGCAGTTGAAACCCATACTCTATTTTTCCTTTGGTGTGTGGGACCAGGTCTCATTGTGCTGGTGTGAATATGATCCCACATTCACACCAGCACAATGAGACCTGGTCCCACTCTATTTGTGCAAAGCATTCATCGCCTTTTCAAAATGCCCCTCAATAATTTGTGGTAATGTTCTGAGTGTATTCTCTATAGCCTCTCTAATTTTCTTTTCCTCATCTATGCTTGGTCTATGCAATACATAATCAACTACTTCATCTCTATGTCCTGGATGACCAATACCAATTCGCAACCGATGAAATTCACGGCTTTTTAGGTGATGAATAATGTCTTTTAAGCCATTATGTCCGCCATGTCCGCCACCCGTCTTGAAACGGGCAACACCAGGCGGTAAATCTAGATCATCATGTGCAACTAAAATTGCCTCCACTGGAATTTGAAAATATTTGGCAATCGATCCTACTGCTCGACCACTGTGATTCATAAAAGTGTTCGAAATAAACACTTTAATATCGCGCCCAGCCATAGAAAACTGTCCCAATCGGGCATTAAACTTGCTATCGTTTTTGAGCTGAATATGATTTTTTATGCAAAAATCTTCTAAAAGCCAAGCGCCGACGTTATGTCGGGTATCGGAATAGCTGGGCCCGGGATTACCGAGCCCAACAAATAACCCAATCCCAGCAATGGTCATACTGCTTTCATCCTAGGGGTTATTTTTTGCCTTTTCCTTTATCAGCAGCGCCTTTAACTGCAGGAGCTGCAGGTGCAGCTTTGCCTGCTGCGGGAGCGCCTGCTTTACTAGCAGCGGCTGGTTTAGCGGCCGTTGCAGCTGCGGCTTTGCCACCGGCAGGTGCTGTAGTGGCTGCAGCTTCTTCGGTTTGTGCTGATTCAACAGGTTCCTCAGCCACTCTTGGAAGATGGATACTCACCACGGGGTGATCATGTTCTGTTCCATGGCTTAAAACAACCGATTCTACCCCTTCAGGAAATTTAAGATGAGAAATATGCAATGCATCATCTAATTCCATTTTAGAAATATCAACCGTAATACTTTCAGGTAGATTTTTGGCTTGGCAGCGGATTTCAATATCATTCATTTGATGACTGATAATGCCACCCCCATCTTTAACACCTGGAGCATCTAAGCCACCTATAAAAATCAAAGGAACCTTCATCACTAAAACATCGGTTGGTTTAACCCGCAGAAAGTCCATATGCAACACCCCTTTTTTATGGTGGTGACGCTGAATGGCTTTGATAACTACTTGTTGCTTATTCCCATCTAGGGTTAATGTCAATAAATGCGAGAAAATCTTAGGGTTTTCTAGCGCATGCATGACTTTTTTATGATCAAGTGAAATGGTGGTTGGGGCTTCTTTGCCTCCATAAAGGATGGCCGGCACACGATCTTCAGCACGACGAAGGCGGCGGCTCGCACCTTTCCCTTGGTCGACGCGAACTGTAGCGTCTAGGGCATATACGGTTTTTGCAGTCATGGTTAATTACTCCAAAATAAACATTAAACATTTAGTTAAATACCTTCCGCGACCAGAAAGGTAATTTTACTGTTAACATCATAGCTAGGAGATATTAGGTTTTCACAATTAAACTAATTAGATTAGCTAAATATCTCTCTAACGCCTGACACTATACCGCATTTATGAGGGTTTTGCATCCTTTCCGGAACGCCTCACTGGAGGCTTCCAAGTGAATCAATCTTAAGCATGGGCGTTACACGGTTTTATTTGTTTGTCGGAGTAGCTGTTGTTGTTGCTGCTGCTGCTACCAATGTCGTGGTTACCGTATTCTCCCCTTCATCCTCATCATCAGACAGACTTCCACTTTCTAAGGGAGCTGCTGTTAGATTGCTATTAACGGCTAGATTGCTATTAACGGCATTTGTTGTTGCAATAGCTGCAGCAAGTCCTGCTGTAGTTTGAGAGTTTGACTTATTAACTTCTGCAGCCGCTCCATACCTAAACATAAAATTCAACGGCGAAGTTGAAGCGACGGGTGAATTCACTGCAGCATTCATTAGCGGTTTAGGATTAGAAGAACTGGGTTGTATAGACGATTTCGGGTTTACTAAATAAAATAATTGATTTGCCATGGTCATAAGAATTTGTAATCGTAATTGAAAGGGATCTATAGGTTCAGAAATAACTATATTTTTAAATAGGGTTTCTTGTTTCATCGGATTACAGCCTGAATGCAAATCTAACATTTTGCAAAAGAGAACTATGCTTTCTGCGCTAACACGACCTTCATTTATTATGCTATATAAATCTTTGATTGCTATCTCCATCCATTTTCTAGTTTCTTGCTCCGAAATTTCTTGGTTATTTTTTTGTCCTGAACCCATTTGCAAGTCTAAATAGATTGCAAAAGCAAGATCAGCCATCAACTCTTTGGTTTTAGTATATATTGTGAGTGGTGAAGACTTTGTGATGATGTCGAAAGCTTCTAGAGCATGCAGTGGAGATATAGGCGATAATCGTTCTCCTAATTCAAAAGCAACTGGGCAATCGTCCAAATAAACAGGAATAAAAATTTTATCTACCCTAGAGAATACTTCATTTTTTATTCTACCTTTTGTGCGGTTTTCGAGTAATTCATAATAGTGAACTTGTTTCGCCAGGGCAACGGCGGAGTCATATTGATTTTTGGAGAGTGCCTGATTGATTTCTCCAAGCAATTCACTCTCTATGTCTGAAGGTAATTTATATCCACAAATGTTTCTGAAGTATTTGGCCTCTTTTGGCGTAAAAAGGGCGGCCTCCACCAGTGAATCGAACAAGGCGTTTTCTCTATGTTTTCTCATAAGCCCAATGCGAAAAGTGATGCTAAACTCGATTCTACCTAATTTTTTGATCATTTCTAGATCCGGCCCTACTGCTATGGGTTCACCGGTTTTTTTTGGTCCTGTTTTACTATATTCTCTAAATAAAGAGGATCCTTCCCCAGATTTATCCATACCAATTAAACTATTGAAAAAATTCGTTTTTGGTTGAGCGTCAGTCTCGGGACCTAAGGGTTGTATCATATAGATAGTCAAACTGATAGGCCATGCTCCTTCCAGCATTCTTCCATCCTCGCTAAATTCACAGCATTTATTGATGACGACTCTAGTTAAAATTAGCTTCTCTTTTTCGCTTTTGGAATCTTGTTGGACTTTTTTATCGGCAATAAATCGTTCTTCTGTAAGATTTTTATCAAATGTAATGAGTTGTGTGCTTTTTTCTTCTGCAAGTAACTTCTCTATATCGCCTATCATGCTCCAATCCTTAGGCAACGGTAAATTCTGTTCTAGAACTCGAGGTTTGAAAGGTTTGGGAATAACAGAAGTGGCTGCTGCGGCTGAAGTTTCTATTGCTGCAATAGAACCCATTGTATTAGCAACCATAATTGGAGTTGATGAGTCTTTAGTTGCAGCTGCTTCAGCAGATGCAGATCCAAGGATTACAGTATCGGATAAGTCTTTTTGATGTTTCTTGTTTGCTTGTTCCCTAATTTGATGGATTTTATTGGCTAGCACTAGATATATTTTAGCCGCTTGGACAGAGGGAACTTCTGTCAAAGCGGTGTTAATACTGTCGAACAAACGGTTTTTAGGATTGTTTGGATCAAAACCTGCATAGATTTCTAATTGCTGCAGAAATTTTGGGAAATGCTGTTCATAATTTGCTCCAGATAGTTTATCATCTAAATGTTTTATGGCCTTTTCGCAATATTTTCTGTACTCATGTTGTTGATCATCTCTTCTGGAAGCTCGATTAACAATCTCCGTGGAAAGATCTATTATTTTTTCTTGTGCTTGTTCCCACAAGGGAGATGCTGCAGTTATGATTTGAAAGGCTTGGCATGCATAAGTGGGAGAAACAGAAGACAATAATTCACCCAATTCAAAAGCTGCTACGGCATTATCTAAATAAAAAATCTCGTGCTCATTACCATATTTGTATATATTTCCGTCAAATGTCTTTTTTTGTATTTTGCTTTCTTCTATCGCTTCTTGATGAAGCTGTTTTGCTAATTTTAGTGCAGTTTCATACATGGCAGGATCGAATGGGGTTTTAGCACGGCAAGCTTCTAAAAAAACATTAAAGGCTCTTTGGGCTTTTGTATTTTCGGGTATTTTATGGCCAAAAACTGCTTTAAAGTAGGTTACCTCTTGTTCGCCAAGAGAAGCTTTTTCCATGAGCAATTTGAAAAGGCGATCAACCATATGTTTTTGCATCTGATCAAAATGAAAGCTGTAAGCTGCATTAGATTCCGGTAAGGCGGATCTGAGATTATTATCTTGCACGGTATAATTAAACTTAATAAAATGATAAATAGCGGGTATTTTTTGAATCTCAGCATGAAGATTGTGTTCATCTTGTATTGGAGGTAATTTAAAAAAGAGAGTGATAAGAAATGGTCTTTTTTCCGTACGCGTTTCTTTTTCCGTAATAGGATTGCGCACATATTCATCAATCCTAGATATAAGAATACCCGTTACTTGGTTTGTTGCCTCATTTTCTTTCTTTTGTTTTATATCTGGCAATACGGTAACAACCGGATGATTAGCTTTAGCCGCTTCAGTTGTTGCAGCGGGAGCTATTGCTGCAACGACGGCGGCATTCGCTGTTGCATTGGCGTCAGTATTCACTTTAGCTATTGTAGGTTTTTCTATAGTAGCAGCTACTACTGAGGTTGTATCGTGAGCAGCAAATGTTAGAGCCTCTGTAGTTTTTTTCCGCACAAAAAGCACGAGTTCTGTACTCTCATTGTTTCCTTGTAGTTTCTTTAAATCTCCTAAAGCTATTACCCAATTGGTTGGTAGAGGACATTCTTTTTTTGGGGTAGCTTTGGCTGCCTCTGTTTTAAGATTTTGCGAGGACGCTGCAGCGGGTGCGGCCGGTGCAGACGTTGCTCCTGTCGCATTTGCAGCCGATATGGGTATTTGCGCAGCATCGTTTAGTTCTTTGACTTTTTCGTTTCTATTTTGGTTTTCTGTATCCCAATTAATCATGATTCCTCCAAGATATTAATAATTTAACTTATACTCTTCGCCTTTGAAGAACTCCCGACCAACAATCAGGAGATTCTTCTCTAACGATAAGACTGCTTTTTTTATTGGCTTGCTCACCTCCCCTTCAAAGGTGAGGACTGCGCAAGCCTTCCCGTTCAAGCTGCGACTGTGTTGCCTGCGAAGAAATTGCTGCTCACATACTAATTTGTGCTGCGCTGCAAACTGATCTGGGGCATCTTGTCGCAACTTGAAATGCTTTGGGTACATACATATAAAAGTGATTGAAAATAATCATCAAGAAAGTTATATTTAGCTTTCTTATCAAAAATGCTTACCTCTATATTTGTATATCTGTGTCCATGGTATATTATTTCTAGCCGAATGTCGATTCATCCCAAAGCGAGCATGCCAAAAGATGGACGCCCGATGGCAGTGTGAAAGATTACCTTAAACGCGTTTCAGTAGTAACAGAGTCACATCATCTGGCAGTTCTTTTTTATCTGTTAATTCTAAGGCTTTTAGATAATAATCTATCGTTCCATCACTACCTTCGGCGGTGGATAATAAAAAATTCTCTTTTTTGGGCAATTCATTTTCTTTAATAATTTCTAATACGCCATCAGAAAATAAGGTTAATTGAACATTTTTAGGAAAATCTAAAGTGGTGCTTTTATAATTAGCTTGTTTCATGATCCCGACAGGAAACCCTTTGCCCTCAAGATATCTTGCCTTGCCATTTTCAAACCAAATGGGATTTGGAAAATGGCCGCCGATACTATAGGTTAATTGATGAGTGTTCCGATCTATCACACCATAAACAATGGTTAGATATTTTCCTAGTTTGGCGTTATAAATTTCACTGCCAATTTTAGAAAGTAATTGATCCGGCTCCAAGATTTCAGTGTCGTTATGTATTTGATATTTAGTTAAGGCCAAAGCTATTAAGCTCTTGAGTAAAACCGTTACGAAAGCCGATGAAGCCCCATGTCCTGACACATCAGCCACATAAAATCCTAATTTATCATCATTAATAATAAAATAATCGACAAAATCACCGCTTAAATAGAGTGAAGGAGAAATGTGATGGCTAAATCGATATTCTCCAAACTGTATATTTTGTTCGGGCAACATCCGCATCTGCACACTGCGTCCCGCCTCTTGATCTTCCTCTAATACATCTAAGCTTTTCTTTAAAGCTCGATTCGCTTCTTCCAAAGCAATTCGATAAAGACGATTTTCTTCTATTAATCGCGAACGTTCTAAAGCTTTCGCAATTGCACGCTCTAAAACAATCATTTCTTTTACCGGTTGAGTGACGTAATCCCAAGCGCCAAATTTTAAAGCAATTGCCACATCATCCATATTTTCCACACTAGAAACGACAACGACGGGAGTTTCGGGCGATTCTTTGCTAATTTTTTCTAATAATTCTAAGCCGTTCATGACAGGCATTTTAATGTCAGTCAATATTAAATCTGGTTTTTCTTTATGAAAAGTTTCTAAAGCTTCCTGACCATTGCTTGCTTCAAGCACTGCATAACCCCCATCATCTAGATAGTCGACAAGAATTTTACGCGCTTTTTCATCATCATCCACGATAAGAATTTTATTAGTCGTCTTATTTAGCATCTATTTTTTCTGTCCTCCTATACTCTTCGCGAACGGATTTTATGCGTTGTTGCGTTGAGTATACTGTGTTATAGTCATGGTACTTGTACCCTTCATTTCTTCTGGGTTATCTGGTTTAAATGTAACCGGCAGCTGCACAGCAAAATTCATATTGGACATTGTCACTGTCATAAAGGGAACAACACCGGGGGCAATATAAAGCAGTGTATTTGTAGTTAAGATAAATCTTGATTGTAACGCTGCCCCAATACTGATATCTGTTCTTGATCCAGCAGCAGCATGAACATTTTGGCTTGGATGATATATATCATCTACTTGCAATGCCGCAACGGCTGCTGCACCCACTTTAGGCTTATCATCTTCTATGGTTTTCTCGTTCGCTATATCTTTGCCTTCATGATCTTTGTTTATATCATTGGGATTTAAAGTTTCATTATCATCTGGCATATCACTTGGCTGAACATCACTAGAAACAGATTGTTGATCGTCCAAGCTGACGGCCTCATTATCATCTGGTAAATCAGCCGCTACGAGGTCACATAGAACAGGTTCTTTATCTAGGTTCATTAAATGTCGACGATGTTGTAAGTAAGCGTTCCGAATAAAAATGTATTCATCTACGGATGCTTCTTCTATGATAGGTTCAGCATATAGCATTTTGGCACGCGCATCGATTACATTGATGGCATAAAGTATCCATCCTACTCGGGCTGGGCGGATATAGGGCCAAACCCCCGTATAGGTATCCACATACATCCCAACTCCGTCTCTAAAAGTACTGGGGCCAATTAAAGGTAATACCAGATAGACGGATTGTTTATAACCATAATGCGCCATCGTTAAACCAAAATCATTGAGATGTTTTTCTATTTTTCCAAGACTGGCAACATCGATCAATCCACCAACCCCTAAAGTTGTATTGATACAAAAGCGCGCTGTTGCGGTTCTAGCCTGTTTAAATTTTAATTGCAACAAATCGTTTACAATAGTTGGGACTTCTCTTAGATTTTGAAAAAAACTATTAGAAGCATAACGAAAGGGTTTGGGAAGAAATTTGTCGTAGGCGGTGGCAACAGGCTTAAGATATAAGCCATCTACCACTTTATTAAAACGCATAACACTACGATTAACGGGTTCTAAAGGATCCGTTTTATTCTTATAGTTATAGACACAACAACCCGATAGACAAAGCATGCCTGCAAACGAGGCGAGCAACATTATTTTTTGAAAACGATCTGATTGTACAAAATAATACATATAGACAGTTTATATGGGATTATTCATTAATTCCAGAAAGCACACATAAAAAAGCCTTGACCAAGAATCGATCTTAGTCAAGGCCCATGCTTAGCAAACCATTTTAGAATACGATTTGTAGCCTTCCTGCAAAAATATCTAAACGACGTTTAATGGGAGGAGTACTAGGCGAGCTAGCCGAAGTCCCGGCAATTAATCCGGTAGGTTCGAATGTTGCACGAATGTAATTCAGTGCCACCCGGACATTGGAATTAACATACCAATTAAGGCCGAAGGTCGCATTATTTCCATAGCCACCAAACACGTTTTTGTTATTTAAAGTTAAACCACTATAACGAGCAGCGATCTCCCAAGCGCCCCATTCTCCGCATGGACAAATGCCTCCAAGACCGCCATTCACAAAATCATATCCACGGGATTCACCGGTTAACACATAGGCAACTTCTGCATGACCGCCCCGAAACTGTAAACTGGAATCATTCTTACGACCAACAAAAGCATGATGATATTCTGCTTCAAAAGTGAAAGGACCATATATACTTAAGATTTCGCCAGCCGCTTGACCAAAATTTCTGGCTCTAAGAGCACCGGTATTTAATAAATCCGGATCAAAGGTGGTATTGGCAGAAAAATTCCTGGGGTTACCAATATAGTTACGACCCACAATTTCTGGGGTGGTAAAAAATAAAGTATTAAGCACAGGAACCCCTGCTCTTGTGGAGTTCACATCCTGATATCTGACTAACGCACCTAAATGAAAAACTTGATCACATTCGTGGATAGGAACAAAAGTAGCTCTTGCTGCACCACCCCATCGATCCGATCGACCGAAATCGCCATACACATTCTGGAAACCATGTGCTGGTTGGTAAGCGGTTAGAGCAATAGTAAACATATCGCAAATTTGTGTATCAAGAACGACCCCGATACCCTTTCTGGAACGAGAATCCGTATCTACATAAGAAGGAACAGAGAAAGCGCGAGTTGCTAATGCAGATTCCATAAACATTTGGCCATTACCCGTACCGTAGTTACCCATGTCGTCAATAGTAGCTAGAGGCGTAAATTGACCAAAACGAATACGGGAGCAATCCCAAAGACCGGTATAGGCTAACCAAGCTTCTTCAATGAAGGTTAAACCATGAATATAAGGTACAAAACTATTAGTGAAGAGTTGTCCGCCGTTTGCAGTAGGAACCCAGTTGCTCTGTGTGCGCCCAAAATCCAAGGTAATGTTATAAGTAAGGTCTTCACCCACACCGCCTCTAAATGCTAAGCGGGCGAGGCGAATATTGCCCGAGGAAGGATAATTTGAGGCACGATCACGATAAGTACCAGAATAGTAGACTTCATCAAGCTCTAGGCGGCCATTTAAACAAAACCAATAACAAGGATTACAAGGATCCCAAACCTTTAGACCACCACAGGTATCAATTTGCATCTCTGCTGAGGCACTGCCAGAAAGAGCGACACTAAGTCCAGCAACTGCTAAGGCCAACTTGATTTTTGAAGTTTTCTTCATAAATTTCTCCTAACTAAGACTCAGGACATAAGGCTCAACACCTCATTTTCTTTTCGTAATCGTTTACACGCTGTAGATCACATACTACAGATTACAGATTTCCTAAACTCATACTTGACTCATACTTGATATCTTAGTTTGACAGCCTAGTTCTATTGAACAAAATATATCGAGTTACATGATATCGAGTTACATGTTAGCAGCACTTGCTAACTTTTTCCATCTGCAATCTTACTCTAAATTCAAACATTACTCGTGTAACTGAACTACTGTCAAGTATTTTCTTAAAAATTGATAGGGTTGGCTATTTGTTAACATTTCTACATTTTGCCTAGCCTAGCGAAATCTGGGCAGAACCAAATTTTTTTAGATGTTAATCCAAAAATAAATCTGTAAACAAAGGAGCGCCAGGATTTAAGGCGTACGGCTCAAAATCAACTACGCCTTCGGCACGTAAAACGGCCTCATCAATATAAAATTGCCCCGTATGTGTCCGACTGTTTTTATTGATAATAATAAAGGCAGCATCAGCGACAATTTCAGGTTTTCGGCTGGCCTCATAAATTTCTTTCGGAAAATTAACTTCAATTGCAGCCGTTGCAATGGTGGTTCGTGGCCATAATGAATTAACAGCTATTCCTAATGATTTAAATTCCTCTGCCATTCCCAAGGTACACATGCTCATAGCATATTTTGACATGGTATACGCTAAGTGATCCTTAAACCATTTTGGAGCCATCATCAATGGGGGAGAGAGTGTGAGAATATGCGGATTAGGTGATTTACTAAGATAGGGGATGGCTGCTTGTGAGCAAAAAAAAGTGGCACGACAATTCACAGCCATCATTAAATCAAACTTTTTTGCAGAGGTTTCCTGCGTGGATGTTAAGCTAATTGCACTTGCGTTGTTCACCAAAACATCAATACCACCAAAATGTTCTGCTACCAACGACATGCACTCTGGGATTAAAGCTTCATTTCTAACATCAAGCTGGAAAACTAAAACTTTCGCAGCCAATGCCTCTATCTCTTGTGCCACGCTATCGAGCGTCCCAGGGAGGGTTGGATGCGGCTCTTTAGTTTTAGCTAGCAATGCGATATTGGCACCCGCCCTGGCACAACGCAAAGCAATGGCTCTACCGATGCCACGACTTCCACCACTAATTACTACTGTTTTACCCAACATTTCGGTTGTTTTAACCTGCATTTCAGTCATGCGTTTTCCTATCTATTGGTAGGTATCCATTGTCAAGCTTTGATACACATATTTTGACACCTAGATTTTTACTCCTACATTTCGCCAAACAACTCTATTCTCTTCCCATCCCCCTATTCTACCCGATTTTAGTATAGGACTTAAAATATTAAGTTGACCACCCGAATATAAGACAATCATTTTCATCTGCTTTTGCTTGAAATCCCAAATAAATTCGGCCTGTATAGGCTCTTGTGCGCTTGAATGAGATGCCAATAGATTTTGCCAATCCGCATTTATCTTCTCATAACCATCGTCGCGCGCTATGCGAGCAAATAATTCAGGTTTTTGATTGGAAGATTTTGGTATTAATATTAAATATCCTGCTGCTAAAAAAAAATCGAGATAACTTCCCTTGGCTAATATTTTTTTATTGAAGCCCTTCATCTCTATTCTTTCTGATCCTATAGAATCGGGTTGATAGACAACCAATCCTTCTTTTTCAAGTGCCAGCAATTCAATACCATGTCCACTTGCAGAATTTAAACAATAGCATTTTTCAGAATTTAATGTTATGGTCTTTTGGATTATCTTTTGGAAAATGGTAGCTTTTGGATTGCTTATGTCACCTGCCCATATATGCCCTGCATTATCCCATGCATATATTTTATCTACAAACCCTTGTGAATAGACATCGATTGGAATTAGAGTCTGAAAATTAACATTTTGGTTAATTTTGATCGAATATTCAACATGGGGGCTTTCAAAGGAAATGATATTTATATAACCTTCCCCTGCTATTTTTCGAGCTTGAATGATTCCCCATTCTCCCTCTTTATTACAAATTATTTTAGGTTTTGAAGCAGCAACAAACAATCGATTGGGTGGTTCCGAACCATTATCGTGCGCCACAGAATTTTCTCTATCTTGATTTAAGGGCTTTGTTGGGTTCATTTGATTGATAAGAATTATTTGCTCTGTAACATTTAGATTTATTTTATTCTTAAACTGCTCTGGATTTGTAATATCTAGAACTAAGAGCAGATTTGTGGGCTCATCAACCTTTTTTGTATCTATCATTAATATACTATGCCAAGCATTGGCAAAATAAACATCTTCCACATGCAAATAACCACTTTCTATGGAGCAGGGCAATTGACAAGCCGTGATTTCTTCACCACTCATGGCATCGAGTTGGTATAAAAACGCATGCCGTTGCAAGCCTTGTGAAGCAAGTGCATAAATGACCTGTTTTCTATGTTTATTTTTTCCTACAAAAGATGAAAATCCCTTAAATGCAGAAGATGGATGTTTGTTTTTGGGGACACCAACATAAGTCATGGCTAAGATTTCGGTGTCTGGTTTCTTTTCTGTTTTCAACTTTATACTTTTCAGTTGTTTTATTTTATGCTGAGCATTAATAATATCTGGGTTCACATTAGCCAAGAAAATGGGCGCAGTTTCAGTCCAGAAATTTGCAGCAATCATAAACAAAGGTTTAGCAAAACAGACTTGTGCCGCAACCAGCAGGAATAAGGAAGCGATAATTTTTTTCTTAATATGTATTTTTACTTTCATGTTCAATATTCATAGATAGGCAACATCAAATAGCTTTGCAAAGGCGGAGCTGACATTGGGCAAAATAAGGAACCTGTTTTACAACCGAATCCCAAATGATCTGGCACAAAAATCTCGTAGGGAATATTGGATGGATCATTGCTTTGTTCGAGTTTTACCAACAATTCACTTTCTTGTCGCTTTAATTCTTTTTCAGCGATTACCAGTTCCTTTAACTCCTTGGAAAAATGTTTCATTCTTTGATAAATAAGCATGCTTTGCATTTCCATATGAATAGAAATCCATGAAATGAGAGTCAATAGCACTAAGGTTAAAATAAGGGATGATCCGGTTTCGCAATGCAATTTCAAAGGACCAACTTTTCTGATTTTCCATGGTAAGATGAATTCTAAGCGAGCTAACCAAAGGCCAATGTTCTTCCAAAATATCCTCCGACTTATAATATTGAATGTTTCCACCCGCAGTTTTTTGCAAAGCATATTCAAATTCCACATGTGTAACTCCAGCAATAATTTCTTGTGCATTTTGTAAATAATCATCCCGAAATAAGGCAAAACTGGTTTTATTGCTTATGGGTTGATTCAGATTCATATGCAGGAAGCGTTCTGGTTTTCCAACGTAATAAGCAACGGTTTGCAGCTCTACCACTTCTGCCTTTGTTGAATAAGCCTTGCTTAAGCTTCCATTATTATTAAACCCCAAAATTTTTTCATGGAATAATATGGGCCCCTGCACTCGATTAGCTATAAACATATCGCCTTGGTAAGCATCTGAGATTAATACCAAAGCGCCATTGTGAATTCCATGATGCATGGGTAAGACTAATGGATCATCCGCTTTCTTCATCGATTGAATTAAAGGATTTATTTTTTGAGCCACTTGATAAATAATTAAGACAGGTGAATTTTCTTTTATCCTTTTGCAGGCAGATATCGGAATTTTTCGATAACAAGTTCCAGGACTCGCAATAAAACCAAAAACAACTCTGTCCTGACGAAAATAACCAAAGGCTTTATTCCAATCACTATAGTGTTTGGTCAGAGGAAAGCTTGGATCAGCACTACGACAGCCTCGATAACCCCCCGCCTGAACATCTCGCATAAAATATCGGATAGCACTTTGCCCCGTGTCTAAAAAATGCATTTGGCTTCGATGCGCTTGAAAAGTTTTTTTAGCAATCATAACGCCCTGCATAGCTGAAGCAATCAGTAATGCACTTAGAGCTAATCCCATTAAAATTGAAATGATGTTCATAAGACAAAATTAAAAGATTTATTTAGTGAAAACCATCGGATATCTATACGAGTGGGGTCAAAGCCGGACAATAGACAAATCTTTTTCTGTCATCAATACTATAACTTCAATAGATTTCAATAGGTTTCAATAGGTTTGTCTATTGTCCGGCTTTGAGCCCATCAACTCTTCCAAATCTTGGAATTTCATATTTCTTCCTGGAAATTTTTTTTGCAGTTGTAATCGCCAATGTTCCTTGGCCACATCATTTTTAGCAAGATAACCAGCCTCTATAGCGCTAAAGGCATAGCTATGGGCAATCACTTGCCACAGGGCCTTCTCTTCAAGAGTTTTACAGCTTACAAACAATATACTTGAACTGAAAATCATCAAAGAAAATATAATTAAAGCAACCATTACCTCGATTAGAGAGTTACCTTCTTCTGAAACTTTTCCTGAAAAAAATAAGCACCACCTATCTGTTTTAAAGAAATTTTCACCCATAACATTAATCTGCATTTGACATATCTCCAAGATAAGTATATATAGTCTCAAGTTCTATGAGGTTAAACATGTCTAGTCAAAAAGCCATTTCAGAGCAAACTCCAATTTTCCAGTTAAAGGGCGGCCTTTATACGCTCTCTGCTTTGCAACTTTTAAGCTCTAACTTAACAAATTTTGATCAGCAACTTGAAAGCAAGATTCAACAAGCCCCTAGATTCTTTCATAATGCACCCGTTGTGATCGATCTGATAAAAATCGGACGGCCGGGTCAAGATTTAGATTTTAAATTATTAAAAGAGATATTAGTTAGACGTCGACTTATCCCAGTGGGTGTTAAAGGTGGCAGCTCTGAACAGCATGCTGCCGCCATTGCTGAGGGTTTTGCAGTATTAGCGGATGGGGCCCGTGATGGCGCTCGTGAAAAAGAGCAGGCTAACTTATCGGTAGATCCTTTACCTGATTCTGTCCATAAATCTTCAAAAAATGAAAACACATTAGAGGAAACTTTAGAAAAAATTCGCGGGAGTAACACGCGTGTTATTACTGAACCCGTGCGCTCTGGCCAGCAAATTTATGCGCGCGGCGGAGACTTGTTAGTATTGGCACCTGTGAGTCATGGGTCCGAGTTACTGGCTGACGGACATATTCATGTCTATGGTCCTTTACGTGGTCGGGCATTAGCAGGCGTTACTGGGGATATACAAGCCCATATTTTATGCCAGAGTTTAGAAGCTGAATTAATTTCAATTGCAGGACAATATAAAATTTCCGAAGATATTGAAAAGGTCGCATGGCGTGTGGCTGTAGATATTTCTCTTGAGGGGGATCGCTTGCAGATTCGCAGTCTATAGTATACATAGCAAACATAGAAACATAGTTTTTTGGAAGGGTTACATGGCTAAATTAGAATCGAAGATTATTGTGGTGACATCAGGAAAAGGTGGTGTCGGAAAAACAACTTCCAGTGCTGCCATTGGTGCAGAATTGGCTAACCGTGGCTATAAAACGGTTGTTGTTGATTTTGACATTGGATTACGAAACCTCGATCTCATTATGGGTTGCGAAAGACGAGTTATTTTTGACTTCGTAAACGTGATACAAAATGATGCTGCCTTGAGTCAAGCATTGATCAAAGATAAACGTCTTGAAAATCTTTTTATTCTTCCAGCTTCACAAACCCGCGACAAAGATGCATTAACTTTAGAAGGCGTTGAAAAAGTTCTAGCGGATTTACGTAAAGATTTTCATTTTATCGTTTGCGACTCGCCCGCTGGGATAGAACGCGGTGCGTTGATGGCATTATATTTCGCCGATGAAGCGGTCGTTGTCTCTAATCCTGAAGTTTCTTCTGTACGAGATTCAGATCGCATTATTGGCGTTTTAAATAGTCGTTCCCGCCGTTCAGAACAAGGCCAAGAAATTAACAAACATTTGTTACTGACCCGCTATTCCCAAGCCCGGGTGGCTCGCGGTGAAATGCTAAGCGTTGAAGATGTGCAGGAAATATTAGCCATTCCTTTATTGGGTATTATTCCTGAATCTACCTCTGTTTTAAATGCCTCAAACCGCGGTGTTCCTGTTACCTTAGATGCACAAAGTGAAGCTAAACGGGCCTATCAACAAGCTGTTGCTCGTTTACTCGGAGAAGTTGTCCCCCCAGAAGAAAAAGGTTGGACCTCCAAAATACTAAGTAGCTTAGGCCAATTCATTAGGAGCCCTGCATGAGTATCTTTAAATTTCTTGGAATTGCTGGTAACCGTCGTTCAGCCAATGTGGCTCGTGAACGTTTACAAATTGTGTTATCTCATCAACGTGCAGAAGGTGGGGATGAAGATTTTTTACCCAAGCTTCGCAATGAATTGATGGCCGTGATTAGCAAATATGTCAAAATTGATGCTGAACAAATTAATGTGCAACTACAACGTAGTGAAAGTTGTTCTGTGCTAGAACTGAATATTACATTACCGACAGAGCAACCCGTTCATATTTAATATATTTACCCAATAAAAAAGCAGTTTTATCGTTAGAGAAGAATCTCCCGACTGTTAGTTGGGAGTTCTTCAAAGGCGAAGGGGTAGTAACTGTATCCAGAAATCTGTTCATTAATAATTAAACCTTATCAAATGATCAGATATTTAACGGATAGACAGGGACTTTTATAGGTGGTAAATTAAGCTTAATACCGAAAGATACAAGCTCTTCGGGATTTTAATCTTGCCGACTTGATGTAAGACCTTATAAACATCGTTTTATGGGCTGTTGAGGATGAAACAAGAAAAAGAATTTGGATAGATTTGTTCAGATTTTTAGGAGCAGTATAGGTTCTATTGTAAGAGTTCGAACATTTTGGAATGTGAAGCTTTCTTATCAAACGTACCTACTTTCGAACTCCCATGGTGTTTGGCAGTTGCTCCAATTAAACAATCAGAAAAATCAGCATTCAAATGCTTATATTCATGAACTGCAACCCAAACGAGCTCAGAGCTTCGACAGTAATGCCCATGGGTTTATCAATCATTCCAAAAATGTCATCTATATTGAGCGTTCTTGGGCTTACGAGTACATGACCCGCTTCATTAATAATGAATTCAATTTTATCACCTTCGTCAACTCCCAAATAGTCGCGAATTGACTTAGGTAATGTTAACTGACCTTTGCTTGTAAGCGTGGATATAGCCATCACATAATCCTTTCTATTATCTATATTCCTTATTATTGGGTAAGGAATGATAAAAGTTAAAAATTATTTTTATTACAATTCAAATGGTTATAAATTAAAACTAAACTCAAATTTCATTTATTTGCGTGGTCACACATTCTAGCGCCCCATCTATTAATTTGACGGTAAGGGTATCGCCTAGGGTTGCCTCCTGCACTGTTCGCAGAATGTGTCTTGATTTCTCTAAAGATACTATGGCGTATCCTCGACCCAAAGTTGCCAAAGGGCTGACTGTTTCTAAGGCGCGTGAAGAGGATGCCAATTGTTGTCTCTTCTCTTTAAGGGTTTGTAATATGCTTTTTAAAAGGCGATTATTTAAAGTTTCCAAACGTTGCAGCAAGTTCTGCAGCGACTGCTTTGGATGCCTTAATCGTTTCATAATATCGTCTAATCGTTGAGCTCTGAAGTTCAAACGTTTGTTCATCTCAAGCACAAGACGTTTTTCTATCACGATAAATTGTTGCAAAAGAGCTTGCTGTAATGGACTTACCAGTTCTGCAGCAGCAGAAGGAGTGGCCGCACGACGATCGCCCACAAAATCAGCAATGGTAAAATCGACTTCATGTCCAATGCCGGTCACAATGGGTATTGTGCTTTCAAAGATCGCATAGGCTACGGCTTCTTCATTAAATGGCCATAAATCTTCTAAACTCCCTCCCCCGCGAGCAAGAATTAATACATCACAGTCTGCATGACGATTGGCAAGTGAAATGGCCTGCACGATTTCTGCAGCTGCCAAAGAGCCTTGCACTTTTGTTGGATAAATACAGACCGGAACTTTGGGAAAACGTCTGTTAAGAACCGTTAATATATCCCGAATAGCAGCGCCTGTTGCAGAAGTAATAACGCCAACATGCTTAGGGTAAGTTGGGATTGGTTTTTTAAATTGTTCTTGAAAGAGTCCTAATGCAGCTAATTTTTTTAATAATTGTTCATAGGCTAAACGCAGTTGTCCATCCCCGGCCAGCGTCATACTTTCAACAATCAGCTGATAATCACCTCGATCCGGATAAATGCTGACTTTTGCCTTTGCTTGTACTAAAAGCCCTGCGCGCGGTTCAAAAGGTAGGGATAGATTTTGAAAACGAAACATGGCGCAACGAACTTGTGCCTGACTATCTTTTAAGGAAAAATACATATGTCCGGAACTTGGGCGGCTTAAATTAGAAATTTCACCCTCGACGCAGACTGTTGCAAAGTGGCCCTCGAGAAGCTTCTGAGCTGCTTGGTTTAGTTCAGAGACGGTTAGAATTAGAATAGGGGCCATGTCGTTACCTGTTAAAGCATAAAAAAATATATCATATCAAAAAATACGTAACCAGTAACGACATGGCCCCCACTCCTTGGAGTTTTGATATGAATGAAATAAAGAAAACTGATGAATATTGGATGAGAAGAGCATTTGAGTTAGCTTTCTTTGCCAAAAAAAATAACGAGGTTCCGGTTGGAGCTATTTTGGTATTCGAGGATAAAGTAATTGGGGAAGGTTGGAATCAGCCCATTTCTGCAAACGATCCTTGCGCCCATGCAGAAATTTTGGCCTTAAGGAATGCGGCGCAATGTTTAAGTAATTATCGACTACCCAATACAACCTTATATGTGACCCTTGAACCTTGTGCTATGTGCGCAGGGGCTATGGTCCATGCTCGTATCCAGCGTTTGGTTTTTGCTGCATATGATTCTAAAACTGGTGCGGCAGGTTCTGTATTGAATATAGTGCAGGAGCCGAGATTGAATCATCAAGTACAAGTAGAAGGCGGTTTGCTTGCTTTAGAATCCGCAACTCTGCTGCGTGATTTTTTCCAAAGTCGTCGTTAAGGTGAGTTGACAAGGGCCAGCTGAGATTTCGCTAGGCTAAGGCAGAAATCATTGAGATTCGAGCATCGTAGCGCAGTTTACATTGTAGTAAATATGAGCAACGGCGCACAGACAAAACGGCAGGATTGTCGTTTTGGACACACGCCAGTGCGCCCGTAGGGTTCGCGCCAGGGATGGCGCGAATCAATTCAATGATTTCTGCCCAGACTAGTAGAAATGTCAGCTGGCCCGACTTATCCCCTGAAGATAGGGATATACCTGTGGATAAGCTGGTGGAAATCTTCTCTTATCAAGGTGAGACTAGGTTTTCTATCTGATTGTATATTTTTTAATCAACTGCTCACAGAGGTTTTAGAATTTCTTTAAGTCTTCATTCTTTCACGCTCCATATGCAAATTTCCTGGTTTTGTTTATATTAAAAATAATGATTTTATAAATCGTATGAAGCATAGCAGGGATGGATTTTTTAATAAGCAAAGGAACTAAGATATGAAAAGAGAACAGTATATTGAACAACTTGATTTAACCCCTGAAGAATTATCATTAGAAATCTTAGATTGTTCACAGAAACAAATATTGAACCAAATGAAAAACATTAAATCGATTGATCCAAAACAGCTACCAGCGCTCCCCTTTAAAGATCAAAGTTTTGATCTGGCACTCTGCACTCAGGTATTATTTGTTGATAGTGAACTAACAGAAAACAATCACTTAGATGCCATATTAGAATTAGCTCGAGTGGCTACTGAAGTGCGAATCTATCCTGTAACAGATAATGCTGGAAGGCCCTCTGTCCATTTAGGGCCAGTTATACAAGCCTTGCAATTAAAAGGGCTCGGAGTGGAGCTTCGGCAAGTGAATGTGCAGAATGACAATATTACCGAGAATAACAGCAACGCTTTATTAAGGCTTTGGCAAGAAAGTTGTGTTTTGAAAAATCCAAAATCTTCAATTGCTGCTGGACAATAATGGATAATAAGAGGAGTCGGAAACCGACTCCTCTGCAAAACAATCCCTATTTAAATTTCACCTGAATTCGCGCCGCGATAATATTTAGATTACGTTTGTTAAAATTCGATGGCTGAGCAGGCAAAGCTGCAATGGGTTGTGGATTCGGGTACAATTGTGCAAATGTATAGTTTAATGATAAACGAACATTATTATTCCAATAGCAACTCAAGCCTAAAGTTAGATCATGTTCTTTACCACCTCTTAGATCTTTATCATCTAGATTGACATAGTCGTATCGAGCAGCCACTTCCCATGCGCCATAGGGTGATTTAACGTCTATGCCGCCGAAATTACCATCTCGAACATCATATTTATGAATTTCACCAGTTAACATATATTGGGTTTGAATATCCCAACCTCTAATTTGCACCGACCCTAATGTAGCGCCTTGTCGTTTAATTAAAGCTTGTGAGTATTCTGCCTGAATGATCCAAGGTCCACATTGACGCGCAAATTCAACGTTACCTGCATAGGCTCTATTAACACTCAATAAACCTGTATTTACTAATGCCGGTGTGTTTCTAGCACGCGCACCTGCGGGACGTGTTGACATCACAAAATCATTCTGGGGGAGCTGATTTAGAGCAGCATCGTTCTGACGATAAACCCCTGAAAGACCAAAATGCCAAACATTTCCTAAATCATGGCAAGGTGCAAAAGTACCTCTTACCAACCCCATGCAGCGATCATTCCCAAATCTTCGACCATCATTGCTAACAATTTTGGTACCTTGATCCGGCTGTAAGAGTAAAAAAGTAAATCCTGCATCGTCTAACCAATAATCAGCCAAAAGCCCTAAACCATCTCCAGGATAAAAGATGTTAGCCATAGAGCTACGTTCCAAAAAGGGGTACCAGCTAGTACTTGTAGAATTTTCTAAACCAAACCAGTTAGCAGAATGTCGTCCAAGAAAAATTTCGATATTGTCAGCGAAACCTGCATAGGCTATCCAGGAATCTGATAATCTAGTAATTGTTCCAGTAACCAATCCAAAATCGACACCTACAGTATAATTCCAATCTTTCCCGATACCACCGGTTAAATCTACTTCCAATTTTCTAATATGGGCACCCGATGGGAAAGGAATAGGAACACGTCCTACAAAGAAAGGACCTACATCCCGTGTTTTGCCAGAAAAATAAGTTTGATCCACTCGCAACACGCCAGAAATTGCGAACCAAAAACGCTTGTCTTGAGGGTTAATATAAAGCAGGCCACCATTAGATTTTATTTGCCAACCTTTACCACCCGTGGTCTTTAATATATTTGCAAGACGTTCTTGAGAAATATCAGCACTGCGATCTGCAGCAGAAACAGTTCCTGAACTAATAAAACCCCATATCGTGACAATTGCAACGAGCAAAATGGAATTTAATTTTGAATAAATATTCTTTTTCATGTCCTCCACCCTTCCTTTAAAACAATAGGAAAAAATTACTTTAACACATTTAATATTTAATTGTGTAGAGGCACTATAAAAAAGGGGTCAAAGCTGGACAATAGACAAATCTTGATGAAATTATAATATTTAATTTGAATATAAGATTTGTCTATTGTCCAGCTTTGACCCCTTCGAATTCAGACTTGACACCTTCACTATTGTTTTTGATGGCGAGTTAACATACAATAGTCTTTCATGATATTTTCAACAAAAAATCGGATTAACATTATTAGATAAGCGACTATAAAGGCCAATATTTTATGAAAAAAATGCTCAATGATAAACGCGTAACTTCATTGTTAGTTACTATACTTACTCCGTTTTTACTTTGCGTAAGTCAGCCCCTTTTTGCAAAGGAACATTTTAATTATCACCATTGCACATTAAAAAATGGTCTTGAGGTGGTAATTTTACCAAATAATAGAGCCCCAGTTGTTTACCATGCGCTCTGGTATAGAGCCGGATTTGCCGATTCGCCCACTAATTTGAGTGGTATTGCACATTTTCTTGAGCACATGATGTTTAAAGGTTCAAAAAATTATCCCGGAGATACCTTTAAGCGTGTACTTAATAACTTGGGTGGAAGTCAAAATGCGACCACAACCTGGGATAGAACTGGTTTTTTTGTCACCATTGCAAAAGATTATTTACCTACCGTCATGGAAATGGAAGCCGATCGTATGCAAAATTTATCCATCTTACCTGATGATGTAGAAAAAGAGCGAGAAGTCGTGCTTCAGGAGCGTCGCTCGGTTACAGATTCTCAAGATATGCAACTCGTTTCTGAAGCCGCCAATGCTAGTTTCTTTTGGCAACATCCTTATGGTAAACCCATCATTGGATTTGAGGAACATATTCGTCGATACACGCCTGAAGCAGTCCGTGAATTTTATCAAACCTGGTATCGGCCAAGTAATGCTATATTAGTTATCGCAGGTGATGTGCAGGTAGAAGCCTTAATGCCTCAAATTGAAAAATATTATGGCCAAATTCCACATCAAGCACCCACTCCTAGGAAACGTGCAGAAGAACCTACACATCGGGGCACAACAGCAAAGGTCGAAATCCGTTCTCCTCAAGTTAGTAGTTTTTTTGAAAGAATTTATCGGGCGCCTAATCATAGAACCGCTTCGTTACACAAAGAAGCTGTTTTGATTCTACTACAGGATATTTTGGGTGACCCCAACTATGGGCGTTTAAGCCAAAATTTGGTCCAAAATCAAAAAATGGCTCATTTTATTTCTGTTGGCTATATAGGTGCTTTTTATGATCCTTATAGCTTTACTATTGCAGCTGCCCCTACCAATCCTTCAGATTTACCTCTATTAGAAGCAAGTGTGGAAGCTTCCATTCGTCGCCTCATTATGGAAGGTGTAAACGAAGAAGAACTAAACAAAGCGAAGGAGCAAAGAAAATTTGAATATCTCTATCTTCATGATTCCTTGCATGGCATTGCCGATTATTTTGGCGAACATATGGCCCTCGGGTATTCTATCCAGGATCTAGAAAATTGGTTAGATGTACTAGAAGCCGTTAAAAAAGAAGAGATACAAGAGGCTGCAAAAGAGGTTTTGGGTGTGCATCCCGAAGTAACTGTTTATACCGATCATGTTGCCCAAAAATAAATGTTTCGATTAATTTTTAGTTTTATTCATTAATACAGTAAGGATTCATAATATGTTTCAATTTCCAAAACGACAAGTGCTCCGAAATTTTATTTTGTTCAGCTCTATTTTATTCTTTAGTTTTAACGCCAACGCGGAAGTCTTAGTCCAAGAATTTAATACCAAGCAACACATTCCGGTTTTGTTTGTTGCGGATAACTCCACGCAATTAACCACGGTTCTATTTGCTTTAAAAGGCACAGGCAGTGCTTATGATCCTACCGGAAAAGAAGGCTTATCTTCAATCATGATCGACTTGCTATTCGAACAAAGCAAAAAGGATTTGGATCACAATGCGCTCAATAAAAAGCTAAAAGACATTGGTGTTTTAGGAGGCATCCATGCTTCCGTCGATGCTGACAATATCGTGTTTAGTTTTAAAGCACCTACCAGTAAGTTAAAAGAAGTCTTCGCGCTATTGAAACAAATGATTCGTGAACCCGCATTTAACCCGCAGGAACTGGATAAAAAGAAAAATTTTGATCCCTCTGGATCTCGTCTAGCCACCTCATCTGAAAGGGAATTTGCCAGTAAAGTTCTGATGCAAAAAATGTTTAATGGTCAGTATTATTCAAAACCAAGTTATGGAACTTTAGATGGTCGACAATCCATTACTTTAAGTGATCTTAAAACTGCATATCAAGAACGCTTTACTAAAAGCCGTTTAATCTTTTCTGTGATTGGCAATGTTTCGCAAAAGGAGTTAACCCACTATATTGATGATACTTTCGCAGCATTACCGCAAAAAACGACCCTAGAACCCTTAAGTCATATTACTGTTAATTCCACTGGAGATATCACCTTAATCTCTAAAAACACGCCTCAAAGCGGCGTCGTTTTTGGACAACCCACGATATCTCGCCAAGATAAAGACTACTTACCTATGTTGATCGTAAACGACATTTTAGGTGGGCGCCCCTTCACAAGCCGATTATGGATCGAAGCTCGGGAAAAACGGGGTTTGGTATATCAAATTGACACCAATTTTAATCATTGGGCAAAATCTTCTTTATTGTCGGGCCAATTCGAAGCTGAAAATCAAAAAACACCAGAAATGATCAAATTGATTAAAGAAACTTGGTCACAATTAAAGGAAAAAGGTGTTACAGAAGAAGAATTCTCCGCTTCCAAAAAGGGATTATTAGGTGAGTATGCTCTACTTTTTACAACTCCAGAAGGGATTGCACAGTTTCTTTTAACCAGCCATTTAGCAGGTCTTCCTAAAGATTACATCAATCAAAATAAAGCACTTTTTGAAGCCATCACGTTAGAACAAGTGAATCAAGCCACCAAAAAGCATTTAGATCCTGAGCATCTTACATTTGTTGTTGTGGGGCAACCTGAGGGCGAGGCAGAACCTAAAAAGTAGATCAGTTACTATAGATTTTCCATGCGAACGTCAACTTCTGTAAAAGTCGTTATTCAAAAGCGATCTGTAACTGCTTCCCTAAAAAAGCGATACCTATTTTAAGAATCCTTTGTATACCGCGCGATGTCAATTCAGAGCTATATTGTTTATCTTTAATTTGTTGCAGGGCAGCTTGAGCAGTTTTTTCTAATTCATTTTCTTTGGCAACTTTTAATTCTAATACGATTCCAAGCTTCTTTAAATCTCGAGGAATAATCACGATGTCATAAAATCCAAAACCGGATTCTCTGTTGGACTTAATTTCATAGTCATTATGTATACTCGCCGTTAAACCTAACATTAATCCATGATAAAATATTTCGGGCTGCTTTGATAGGTCGTGTATACTTGCAGTATTAATTAATATTTCATTCAAATATTTTTTCATTTTTTCAACATGACCATTCAGCAATTCAACCAGAAACTGATTATACCAGCTTAATACACGACCATCTGAGAGCCAAGTTTCAATAATTCGACGGTACAAATTGCGCACTTCACGATTAGGGATGGCTAAACTACATAATATTCCTTGATCCGTCTCTTTTTGATCCATAACTTTTAAATAACCTGCCATCAAGAATAAACACCAGATTGCAAGTTCATTTGATTTCAAATATTGAAACACGACTTGTTCGTCAATAATCATTTCTACTTTTGATCCTTGCAATAACAACTCTAATATAGATTTAAAATCCGTCGTTGAATGAAGGATCAGATCCTTAATGAGCACATTATCACTAGTATTCACCCAATAAGGTTGCAATTTTCCTTTTTCAGCCAAGCAGTTAATAATTGACCAGGGGTTATAAACAGTTGTTTCTCCGATTTGGTAACCGTTGTACCAATCACGAATTTCATCTCCTTTGTTTTGCAACTGAGCTTCTGCCAGCAATTTTTTTACTTCTGCTTCAGTAAAGCCAAAATACTCACCATATTCTGAATGTAATAATGAATATACTCGAATATTATTTAAATCCGAAAATAAACTTTCTTTAGAGACACGTAAAATTCCTGTTAATACAGATTTAAATAAATAAGGATTGTCCTTTAAACCCCTTCCCAAAAAACTTCGAATTAAATCCATCATTTCTTTGTAAAAACCATGCATATAGGCATTTTGAATGGGGGAGTCATATTCATCAATTAATACCAAAGGTTTAGCCCCAAAATGTTGAAACAAATATTTAGTTATATTCTTTAATGAAGCTTCAATATTCGTACGGCTCGCTTTCTGTCTTAATATGGATTCAAAAAATTCTTTCTCATCTTCATGCAAAGCAGAACTTTCTAATAAATAACGATGTTCAGAATAGAGATCAGAAACGGCATGGCAGAAACTATCGTAAGCAGCTTGAAAATGGGTCGATTTAATGTCTTTTAGAGTAATTAAAATCACAGGATACCGACCCTGATGGTCTAAATATTGACTACCTGCTTTTGTTATTAATAAATTATCAAATAGTCCTTCAGTGGGTAGACCCAATACTTCTTTTGCAAAAAAATGCTGTAACATAGAAAGATTCAAGGTTTTACCAAATCGTCGAGGGCGGGTAATTAAGATGACTTCAGTGTCATTTAAGATATCACGAATCAATAAGCTTTTATCAATTAATGTAAACCCACTATCGATAATTTTTCGGAAATTGCTTTGTCCAATTGGGAGTTTCATCTCATTTTTCCTAAATTATTCAAAAACTAACCCTTAAGATAAGAGTATCTGAACAAATAATAGAAAGTCAATAAACTTATAATCTAATAAGAGGACAAAATTACCTTATACAGAGCAATCGGGGTAGCCTATCACAAAATACTTGTATATTTCCATGAAAGCAATCCCTCGATGGCCTCTGCAGCCCTCTCACTCGCCCCTCGTTTTAGCAAATGATGCAATTCATAAAAGCGGTTGATCATATCCTGACGGTTGATAAAAGTTCTGCCCGCGCCATTCTTATGTTGAGCAAAATATATCGATTTTTCCCCGATTTATGACTGTGCAAAGGAAGCTTCGTATTATCACCATCCAATAAAGCCAAAAGCGCGCGCCCCATCTTTTCGGGTTGCATGTCTTCTTGCAAAAACTCAGGCACTAATTGTTCTTCTGCCAACAAATTCGGTAAGGCCACCCAAGGAACTTTAATTAAGCGTTTAAATATTTGATAGGTTATAGGATGAACTCGATAGGAAACCACCATGGGTTTTTTATGTAACATTACTTCTAAGGTTGCAGTACCTGCTTTTACAAGTGCTACATCGCAAGCTTCTAATGCTAAACTTGTCTTGTTTTCTAAAATGACCATTGTGAGTTCTGGCGCAATTTTAGCTTTCAAATTTATAAATTGCTGTTGATGACTTCCCTTGACCAATGCCACTACAAACTGTAATTGCGGTTCTTGCTCATAACACCATTTTGCTGTCTTTAAATAGATTTCACTTAAAGAAGTAATTTCTTTATCGCGACTTCCCGGTAATAAAGCTATAACGGGTTTATTGAGATTCAATCCCAAGCTTTTCCGAGCTTGCTCCGCCCTTCCCGCTAACGCTTTTTCTCCCTCCAAAGGAATTTGATCTGCTAGTGGATGCCCAGTAAAGCAAACAGGGACCTTATGTTTTTCATAAAATTTGGATTCAAAGGGAAATAATGCCAACATTAAATCAACGGCCTTTTTAATGTTATGAATACGTCCTTGTCGCCAAGCCCAAACCGTTGGGCTTACATAATGCACGGTTGGAATTTGATGTTTATGCAAAATTTTTTCTAAACCTAAATTAAAATCTGGGGCATCAACGCCAATAAAAACATCAGGAGGATTTTGAATATAATATTGAATTAAGGAACGACGCATTGAAATAATTCTGGAATACGCACAGGGGTTCAATAAGCCCCACCACCGATTAATCGTTCCATAGGGAAAAGTCCTTGGCCACCTGCCTTGATTAATTTTTCACCTAAAACGCCCGTTAAATGAACTGTTTCAAAACGATCTTGCAAAGATCTGAGCAAAGCTGTAGCCAGATTCTCACCGGAAACTTCACCAACGACTATGCCCGCCGTTAACTTCAGCGGACAATCCCTCGCGTTGATTGAGAAAGGAAATCAGATAATATTTTCACTTCTGGGGTTGCTGCAATCATTGCATTTAATTCTGATATAGCCTCTTGAATGGTGAAACTTTGGCGAAATATAATTTTATAAGCACGTTTTAATGCAGCAATTGTTTCTGAGCTATACCCTCTTCGTTCTAATCCAACGGTATTTAATCCATGTGCTTCCGCCGGATATCCTGAGACCGTCACAAAGGGAGGAACATCTTTAAAAATGATGGCACCCCCTGCTGCAAAACTATGAGCACCCATCGAACAATATTGGTGCACTCCCACCATGCCGCCTAAATAAGCATAATCACCCACCGCAACATGACCAGCAATTGAAGCATTATTAGAAAATATCGTTTATTCCCTACCATACAATCATGCGCAACATGGGTATAGGCCATAAATAAATTTTCGTTTCCAATTCGGGTCACCTCGGCCTTGAACAGTTCCTCGGTGAATGGTGCAAATTCTCTAAAAATATTCCGATCCCCTATCTCTAAACGAGTGGGTTCACCGTTATAACTTTTATCTTGAGGTGCTTCACCAATGAAGCAAACTGGTAAATTTTATTGTCTTTTCCAATTTTGGTTGGCCCTTTAATGACCACATGCGGACCTATCCATGTGCCTTCCCCAATTTCAACATCGGGACCAATCACCGTCCAAGGGCCGATCTTACATTATTGGCAATTTTTGCACTTGGATCGATAATAGCGTGTTTATCTATCACGAATTCACCTTCCCTTCAGCACTGGTCATCTCTGCGGTACATACAACCTCTCCTTCTACTGTGGCAGTGCCTTTAAATTTCCAAACCTGTGCACGACGTTTTAATACTTCTACTTCAATATGCAATTGATCCCCGGAACAACTATTTTTTTAAAACGAGCATTTTCAATGGAGCCTAAATAAAATAAGATTTATTGACTTGTATTGCCTTGGGCTTTAATCGCTCTTCACAGCCAATATGGCAGCCGCTTGAGCCAGCGCTTCAACGATTAATACACCAGGCATCACTGCTTTAATCGGAAAATGACCAGAAAAAAAGGTTCATTGATGGTGACATTTTTTATGGCAATAAGTTTTATCTTGTTCAATTTCTAAAACTCTATCCACTAATAGAAAAGGATAAGCGATGTGGAATACATTCTATTATCTCTTGAATATTCAACCCCGAGTTTTCTTCCCTGGGTTGCTACCCTCAATTGCATTTATTTCTAACGCCCGTAAACGTCTTAGCCATATCATCTAAATACTGGAAACGGGCAGCGTTCTTTCGCCACATATGATTGGGCTTTCGCGGGTAAGCCCGAAGAATATACCCCTCCGGGCTATTGAATGATTAACACCCGAGATGGCTGTAAGCTGTACTTTATCAGCGATGTCAGATGCCCCGCAATACTAGGTGCCCCCCCCAATCAAACAGCCCCTTACCAATGGAGGTACTCCCTGCAATGCCACACAGCCCGCAATGGCTGTCCCCTCCAATGGACACATTGTGTCCTACCCGACTAAATTATCGATAATAACCCCATCCCCAATCGAGTATCTTCCAAAAAACCTCTATCAATCGTGGTATTGGCTCCAATTTCGACTCGATCCCCACGATAACACCCCTAAATGGGGCATTTTTACCCAAGCGCCTTGATGAAGCATATCCAAAGCCATCGCCACCCAGTACGGTACCCCACTGCGTATTAAGCAATCTTCTCCTATACGAACATTTTCATGCAACACTACTTTGGGTTTAATATCTGTCTTCGCACCCAACGCGAGCATTCAGAACCAATAACAGAACCCAGCCGACAACCCCTTCACCTAAGTTCCAGATCATCACCGATAACACAATGTGCACCAATAGAAGCAGAGGCTGAAATCCGACAATTTCCTGAATACCGCTAGGATGTATTCCGGCACATTCGGATTCTTTGTGGCCGTTTTCAAATAGTCTTGCAGCACGATGCCAGGCTCAAGCGAGGATTATCGGTGATTACAGGACGTTAAGTACTGGCATCCTCTGCCGCAATAAAACTGCAGAAGCACGCGTATGAAGTAATTTCCCTCGATAGCTCGGTTGGTTAAAAATGATAATTGGCCAGCTTCGGCATATTCCAAAGAGGCAAGACCCGAAATTTTACATTTCGGGTCACCCTCTAACTTTGCCCCTAAGAAATCCGCCAACTCTTGTAGCCGTATGCATAGAGATTGCTTCATTTGCAAGCCTTACAGCTCAGTTGACTATCTTACCTTCTTTGGCTTTTCGGCCCCTGGTTTCGCTTTCATCAAACGCTGTATACTTTCTCGGTTACATCAATGCGATTGGAGATATACAGTTGCTTGTTGTGGGAACACGAAATCGTATTTTTCTTCCTGAGCCACTTTCTGACTACGATCACCACTTTATAAATTCGTCATTTCATCTCTATGACTCATTGTATAATCAGAACGATATTCCTCATCCATATGACGTAGATCTTGCTGCATTTTATTAAGCTCTTTTTCTGGCTTAATGCGTTCAGTTTCTGATAAAATATCTCTATCCCTTTGCAATTTCTCCTGCTTAGTTTGATATTCCTTCTGGGTACTTACCACTTCTCTTTTCGAGCTTGAAATTCGTTTTCAAATCTGTTTTGCATTCTTTGACTTGAGGGGACTTTGTCACAATCAGTTGATAATCTAAAACACCAATTTTGTTGGCATGGGTTATATCAGTTGTGTTCGCAAAAGCCACATTAGATAAGCAACGACATGTAGGTAACAAAATTAATCGGATTAAGTGCTTCAAGGTTTTCTCCTCATCTACGCTATTGCCACTTAAAATTGTGCTTGCCCATCCCAAATGTAAAGCTGTTTTCTGTCTCCAGCTTTAGCATTCAATGGTTTTGCCAAGCTGACCTTAATATCCTAATGGTGAGTTCCAGGATACCGCTAAACCGACTGAATAACGTAAGCCCTTCGTCTTATGGTTTTGAACTGTACCATTAAAGACCGTTAACTGGAAACGAGTATCATATACCTGACCGGCATCTAAAAACAATGCTGTTCTGACCGATTTGAGATCAGGTTTAATGGGATTCGGAAAAATAATTGCCAAAGTGCCCGCCGTTAAGAGATTTCCCCGAAAGCGCGACCATATGAATCTTTGGGTCCTAGGGAATTTTCTGAGAAACCTCTGACGTACCGCGATCCCCCAGCAAAAAAGTTCCGATAAAAGGGTAAAGCATGAGTTTTGCCATAGCCATCACCAAATTTTATGGTTGAATTGGCATTAAAAACCCAACGTTCATCGTCGGTTAAGGGATAAAATCCACAAAACTCATAACTTGCAATATAGTAAGTTAGCTTTGCTCCTGGAAGCACCGTCTTCAGGCCTATATTATGGCTCATACCACAGGTAGGGAAAATACGATTATTCAGGTTCCTATAATGCCAGCCAAAATCTACGTAGGTTTCTGGAAATTTAGTACCATGCCTTTGTGTGAAAGCGACTAATTCCAGCGCCGGTGCAATTGGAAGCTTAAGGTAGGTATAATCATAGCCTCCGCCTATATTAAAGGCATCATAGCGACCTAAAGGAAAAGCAAAACGAAGATCTGCACCATAAGTATCTATCGTGTAATCAGTTATGCTAGTCGTTTTGCTGAGATGTGTTTTATTGTAATAACCACTGAACCCCATACCAATGCCATCTACAGTAAAGTAAGGGTCTTGATAGCCAAAAGCCACGTTAGTACAGGCTTTACTCGCATCAACCGTGAAATCAACTACTTTTCCAGTACCTAAGAAATTTTCTTGGCGAATGGCAAAATTCAACATGATTTTTTCGGATTGGGAGAAACCAACACCCGCTGAAACTTGACTTAGCCGAGCTTCTTCAATTTTATAAAGAACATCGACCTGATCCGGGGTGCCAGGAACTGGTAGCATTTCGATTTCTATTTCTTTTGCATACCCTCTTTGTAAAATTCTTTCTTTTCCTTCTCTAATTAGAGTGGTGGAAATTCGAGTGCCTTCCATCTGAGGCAGTTCCCGACGCAAAACTTCATCTTGGGTGGTACAGTTACCGGTAATATCAATTCGACGCACATAAACCCGTTTTCCAGGTTTTACCTGATAGGTAATATCCACTCGTTTTTCGGCTTCATGAATCGTATCCAGTGGCAAAATTTCTGCCATGCTGTATCCCTCACAGCCCAAACAATCAACAATAGTTTGTTGAACATCTAATATTTTTTTACGGGAAAAGGTGTCTCCGGTATGCATGCAAGCGATGAGAGCACAGAGTTTTTCCCTAGGAACCGTGCAATCGCCTTCAACAGAGATATTGCCAAAGCAATATTGATCCCCTTCCGTAATATGGATAGTTATATAAATATCTTTTTTATCTGGCGTTAAAGAAACTTGGGCCGAATCCACCCGCATTTGCACATAGCCACGATCAAGATAATAAGAACGCAAGGTTTCTAAATCGGCATTCAACTTTTCTTTTGCATAGTGATTGTCATGTGAAAACCAGGAAAGTAGATTCGTTTTGGATGAATAAAAATCTTTTATCAGTTCCTTTTCCGTAAATGCACAATTGCCTACGATCTTAATCTGTTTAATACGAGCAACATCGCCTTCATAAATATCAAAGGTAACATGCATCAAAGAAGGAGAATCTTCTGTGACATTCGACACAATACGAACATTATATTTACCCTTACTAAAATATTCTTTTTCTAAGGCCTTTTGCGCAGCAACCAAAACAGCAGGGTCATAAAAACGCCCTTCCGCAAGGCCGATATCTCGGAGGATGACTAATTTTTTATCTTTATCCTTGATACCATTAATAGTAACTCGACTGATTGAGGGACGTTCAATCACGCGTATAATTAAAGTATTGCCATCCCGGGCCAAAGAAACATCCTTAAAAAAACCCAGTTGAAACAATGCACGAATGGCTTCTCTAGCATCTTCTTCGGTAATATTTTGACCTTCGCAAATAGGTAGTTCATTGACAACAGCCTCTCGCGATACTTTACGCAAACCTTCAACCCTTATATTCTTTACTTGAAAGGACTCAAATGCAACAACAGAATAAGAGGCCAGTATCCCAACTAAAATCATAATGAATGCGACAATTTTTTTCATATTCATCCAACTGCTCAATGTTCTAATCTAGATCTCACAATATCTATGAATCTATAACCTCTATATCAATGAACTCTAAAAGTAAGAAGATAAGAATTTAAAACTGAGTTCTCGTTTCGAATCCTAGATTGACAGATGCTATCACAAATTAGAAACTAGAAACTAGAGCCTGACATTTCCCTGCTCTAACTGTTCTAACCTGTTATTTAACCAGTTGTTTGACCTCAGTTTGCTATTTGACATGAGGGATTGAACATGGTAAATTATTAAAAGATTGTCTTTTTTGGGGTGTATTATCATTATTTTTAACAAATATTTAGCAATAAATTGAGCAATAAAGGTGGTTTTTATGAGCACAGCAACAAGTGAACTTAACAAAGTGATCGATCAGAAGAAAAAAATAGAGGAACAATCTCTTACAGCTGTTCATACTGTTAATACTGCCCATACTACTTCTCCTCTTACCGCTACTCCTCATACTGCTAACACTTTGTCGCATCCAGACTATTTTACTTTTAAAACGACGCCCCATGTTAAATTCTTCGGAGATGTGAGTAATAATGCCGAATCTTTATATGAGGCATTAGCTGAGAATAACGCGTTACAGACATTGACTATAGAGGAGCTAGAATCACTTCAAGAATCGTGGGGAACATGTGTATAAACCGCTAAATAGCCTTTTTAAACAATCTTCCTCATCTTCTAAATTATTAAAAGCAGATACTTCACATCCCAATTTGAGAGCATTTCGATTTATTAAATCGTATTTCATGTCCACCCCCAATCCTATGTCTGGTTTAATTAAATGCTTTAATACATTTAAGATTTCTGAATTGGTATTTGATAACTGTAGCATATCAGGCTTCCAGATTGCCAATTTGTTTACATATCTTAATTACAGAATATCCCTTGACGCTCCCGTTTCAAAAATAAAAATTCAGCTTAAAGAATTACATCTCATTGATAATGATTTTGTAAATGATTTGTCTGCCATGGAAACATTAGGAGGTTTTTTAGAAACTCATACAGAGCTTCAGAAATTCACATTCAAATATAGGGACGATTCAGGCAATATATCAACACCTCATCAAAGAACAAGAAGCAAAATTATACAATCACTTATAGAAAGAAATAAAAAAAAATTATCCCTGCGAGAATTTGAATTGGGTTGCTTTTTTTCACCGAAAATAATATCAGAGCTTAATCAATTTTTAATGACCAGCCATGACTTGCAAAAAATTTCATTACACCCCACCACTAGTCGTTTTACATCAGATTCCCTCATCAAAAGAATTGCCGATTTATTATTCAACAGTGAAACTTTGCGCGAATTGGATCTTAATTTTAAATTAGGATGGCAAGGGTTATCTTACCTAATGCAAGCAATGAATGCTAACTTGAAAACATCTCTTGAGGTCATTAAAACACCGCATAACGATGCAAATACCAGAATGATTCATGTTAACGATCCTGCCTTAAGTACATTGCTGGAAACCAATCAAACCCTTAAAAACCCATTTATATTGGGAGCGAATTTAGATTTAAAAGAAATCAATGCTCTCTTAAAATCCATTTTAAAAAATCCCAATAGTGGTGTACGCCTACTTGATTTCACATCATCTTTTACCAGTAAAGATGAAACATTTGGATTATTAAAATCTATCCTGGAAAGATATCCTATTGAACTAAGCCTCGTAGCCTATTCTTCCAATGACAATGCGCTTAATGAATTAGCAAAAATCGCTAAATCTTTACGACTAACGTTAAGTTATCAACTTGATATTGATAACGTGATCCCTTTCTTAAACAATCCAGATATTAATTTAATTGAAATGGATTGGTGTGCGCCAATTCATTCTGAAAAAATATTTTCGTTTCTAAGAAATAACCAGACTTTAACCAGAATAAATTTAACTGGAATAAACAGGGAACATAGTGATAAGCAGGGAACGAATTTTATTGCAGCTATTAGAGACAATAAAAACATGCCATTAAGAGTGTTGGAGGTTCATCACGAATTCGTTAAAAAATATTCTAAAGAACTGCAAGAATTACTGAATGTCAAGAAAACATTAAGTATTAAAATTGATAAATATGACGCATCAGTACAAACCATATTGGCCATTGATGAAATACATACATTATCTAGCAGAAATGAAATGATTGCTGCAGGACTTGATGGTTTGTGGTTTTCTCTGACGCCTGTGATTGCTTTTTATCGATCAAACCAGGGTTCTTCATTCAAAGCTTCAATTTTTCCTCTATTAAATATGCTTGCAAATTTTGCAAACATGGATGCTATGAGCCTGGAAACTGAAAATATAATCGATAGAGTTCTTAAATCGCGTTACTTTGCACATGTCATGAAGGGTAATAGGATAGTAAATGCCAATGCTAGCACTAGCCATACGGCGGCAGATACAGCAGCAAATCCTGCAGCCTCTGGACTAGCCCTAACACCTGCACCTGCAGCCGCTGGGCCCGCTATAACACAAGCTTATGCACTACATGCAGCCGGGCTAAACCAAAGCTCAGCAGTAAGGATCGTCACAAACAATACTCTAGAAACACACAATAAAGCCCTTGGTCCTTCATAACTAGGATCGAAAAGTTATTGAGTAGGTAAAGCTATTCTTTGTTGTTCAATAATTATTTTAAAAGTTTTGTTTACTGCATAAAGATCAACAACGTCTACTTTATAAGGCAAATCAGATTCCTCAAATGCATGAAAAAGCGCGGAACTTTCCTCTCTATCCAGTGCTCTACCAGAATCAATCGCAAGATCTAAATCTGATGATCGCGTGGCTGTTCCTTTTGCACGTGATCCAAAGACCCATACTTTGGCATCTTTCGTAAGAGTTCGTTGCAGAATGGATTGTACAATATTTAAATCAGATGGTCTGATATCAATTGAATTATTCATTATTAAATTCCTGGCGTTGCTTAAGTTGAGTTAGCAAATATTTGGCATCGATTAGGAAACTTGGAATATCTTCGAAGACTTCTTTGGCTTTATCTTCATCGTATGTATGACTTGTAGTGCCTCTTTCACGCCTATATTCTTTCCAAACAGAGAGTTCAGAGAAGATTAATCCTTTTTCGTAACCTTTGCGAATTAATTCATTAAATGTTATTTCACTAATAAAACTTGGATTTGCTTCAGTCAAACTAAGATAACGTTTTAACATTTTGAGTGATAATTCATAGGTAAACTCAAATGCTTGTATCGCTGCAGCTCGTAAATGTAAAGCTAATCTTTCATCTTCTTTTGCCATATCCGATGCATAATATATTAATGCATCTTCTAACTGATCGATTGCCTTCTCAAGAGATGTAACATCTAAGTTCATATGTAGTCCATGCTATAAGGTATTTTACCATAAAAATTTCCAGAGTCAACTCAAATTTTAGTTCATAAACTTCAGTTTTTTTAAGTATACATAAGAACAAGTGGTCATGAAAACAACATGCTCTTTTATATCTTTTATATTTAGAGTTGATGAATTAGAGGATATTACAACCCTATATGATTAAGTTAGTTAGTCAAACCATTAACAAAAAGGTCCGGAGCAAAATCCTATTGAGGGTAGATTTCAATTTGATACAATTCCGAATACAGATCATACCTATGTTTGGATTTGGCTTCCAAAAAGACAGAACACCATGTTAACAATATACTAGCGCGTAGGTCCTATCTTTTGATAAGCCTCAGTGGGGCGACCCTAATCTTTAATCAATAATCGTATAATATCGTTATAAAATGCGACAAACGTAAGGGCAAGCAAAATACCGCCCCCAATCATGACACCAATCTTTTGTGCATGTTCAGAAACAGCACGGCCGGTTATGGCTTCCCATAGGCAATACATTAACTGTCCACCATCTAAGAGAGGAATAGGTAATATATTCATCACGCCAAGGCCTATACTAACAATGGCAAGAAAACTTAAAAAATGTTCAAATCCAATCGTAACGGTATAACCAGCATATTGTGCGATAGCAATCGGTCCACTAATTTGTTTAACAGAAAGCGTGCCCACCAACATTTTTTTCATCACTTCAAATGTCATAAGAGTATATTGCACAGATCTTTTCAGAGCCTGCCAAGAAGCCTCCAAGACACCATATTTTTCTAGTCGCACATATTCAGTCGGAATTTTTTGGCCTCTTAAATATTCGATTCCTATAAATCCAACGGTTTTACCATTCTCTAATACCCTCCTGGTGGGTTGGATGGTAATGTTTAGTTTTTCATTGCCACGTTCAACTTGCAGCTGTAAATGCTCTCCTGCTCGATTTTGCACATAATCATTGAGTTCCATTCTGGAATGAATACTATGGCCATCTATGCCTACAATACGATCACCTGGCTGTAATTCAGCTTTTGCTGCCGGTGTTTCAGGAACTATGCGTCCAATGATAGCAGGAAAGGGATCGAGAGGGACAAATCCCATTTCTTTAATAATATCGCCATCAACCCCATGCTTTTCTAAGCTCGACAAATCAAGGATATGTGTTTGAAGCGGTTGATCCTTTTCACGAACTTGAATTTCAACAGACTGTTCATTTCCAATGGCATCCATTAGTGCTATGGATACTTTTTCCCAGCTGGGGGTTAGTTTATTATCAATGGATATGATTTCTTGCTTTGCTTGTAATCCTGCTAGTTGAGCTATAGAACCTTTCGGTAAATTTCCAAGGACAGGAGCCATGGAAGTAATACCAATAATGAACATGAGCCAATAAGCAAGAAAGGCAAACAAGAGGTTAAAACTTGGGCCTGCTAGCAATACTAACATACGAATCCAAACGGGTTTATAACAATAAGCCTCATGATGTTCTGAGCCTGAAAGTGGCTGTTCTTTTTTCTCTCCTAGTAGAGCAACGTACCCACCTAAAGGAATACTGGCAATTACATATTCAGTGCCTGATTTATCAAACCAATGAAAAAGACGACGCCCAAAGCCAACAGAAAAACGTAACACCCGTATGCCAAAAAAACGAGCCACCCAAAAATGGCCAGACTCATGCACAATAACTAAAATTCCGATGGCCAGAATAAAACCAAAAATTGAGACTAAAATTGGGCTCATAGGGACAAGGCCTCCAAAGCAATGTGCAACGCGGGTTTAATCCAAGGGGTATAAAGCAAGGGACTTTCTGAAAGATCTCTTTGGAGCATCTCTAAGCTTATCCAGCGATACTCATCTACCTCTAAGGGATCAATCTGAATCGGATCTATTCCATTATACTCTCCAATGAGCACATGATCGAATTCATGTTCGGTTAATCCATTATTGAAGCTGGCTTGATAGATAAAGGAGCCCGCAGATTTTAATGGAATATCCAAAGACATTTCTTCTTTTAGACGTCTTTGACCTGCATCGAGGATGGGTTCCTGTTGACGGGGATGGCTGCAACAAGTATTGGTCCATAAGCCGCCACAATGGTATTTTGTGATTTGTCGTTTTTGTAATAAAAATTCTAAAGCCTGATCTTGATCTCTATATCGATAAATAAAAACAGAGAACGCACGATGTAATAACCCTAGTTCATGGGCAAGCATTTTTTCTTCCGTGCCGATTTCCTGATCTTCAGCATCTACCAAAACAACCCTCTCAGGCTGTGTAAGAGTTAATATCGGTTTACTCATAATTTCTCGCGAAAGGATCGATAATACTAAGGCCTGTAAAACGCTCCAGAATAGTTTGACGGTCTTGTTCTAAAAATAGTAATTTTAAGTTCGGCCCAGCATCTTGGGTAAAATAGACAGATAAGCCCTCGGCTCGGCAACGCCATACTTCTTGCATGCCCTGAATGGTTTCTGGGGTCATGTAAAGAATCGGTGGGTTGGCCGTCATCATTAAGGCATGCATGGCCAATGCATTCGATTCTGCACTGCTACCCAATAAAGCAAAGTTTTGAGTATGAATAGCTGTTTTGATTGCAAGCAAATCTTGTTTCACTTTTTCTGGCCAGTGTGAAAAGAATAATGAACTCTCTTTGGTGTTTTTCATGGCTAAACGTGAAGAGATAGGTTTCTGGGTTTCATTAACAATAAAAAGGCCAATTCGCAAATCTGGAAAAGTGTGCGAAAGATAAATGCCATGACTATCTAAGCCATCTAATCGTTCGCCTTTTTCCCATTCTACAAATCCATCCCACAGTGAACGACAAGCAGATCCACTGCCTAGTCGCGCTAATAGGGATAATTGATTTTTTTCAATACTCCATCGATAGAGTTCGGATAATGCTTTTACTAAAGCGGCAAAGCCGCAGGCGGAAGAAGCCAGTCCCGCAGCAATGGGAATGTTGACTTCCGTTTCGACTCTAAAATATGTATTAGGAGTTCTTCGGAATAAATCTAAGAAAGAAGTTAGTCTAGTACAAAAGCTATGTTGTTGAACTGAGTTGAATTGAGTTTGGTGGCTTCTGGATTCATTTTTAATTTCTTGATTGTTTACGGCTTGATTTTCTTGGGTTAATTCTAAATTATTAACCCAAATACTATCTTTTTTTTCGTCGATTTCTGAAATTTTTGTGACTGCACCATAAGTTCCTAAAGAAACAGATAAACTATTGGTAAGTGGCAAATTAAGCGTTTCATCACGTTTGCCCCAATATTTGCAAAGCGCAATATTAGCAGGGGCAAAGGCTTGGCCGAAAGATTGTTGTGGCAAAGCGGGTTGGCCCTGCAAAATGTGATGGATGATAGTTTTTATCTGAGTCTTGTTGTCCCCCTTTATATTGATAGCCATCCTAACCACACCCCGTTCCAAGCTTCAAAGAAATATGATTTGAACCCAATGTTTCTTTAATATTTCCAATTCCGATAACACAATCCCCAAGTCCAGCGCCTGAAATTTTCGCTCCAACAATGCCTAAGGTATGACGTAATTTATACACGAGTGATTCTAAAATAGTATTGGATAAACCCATGGCGGACTGCAACCCATGATGAATATTCATTAATTCTCCAAAACTAAGCCAATCTTTTTTCAAAAGAGCATCTCGAGCTTGCACAGTACAAGCGGCAATGGCATCAAAAATAGGTTCGAAAAGCGAGGGATGTTTTTCACGAGATTGTTGTACAAATGCGATAACAACGGGCGTTGGGATTTTATTTCCAGAATAGATGGCTTGAATAGTGGGAAATTCATCTTGATCATCAACCAATTTTTGAGGTTGACCATTTTGATAATAAACCACCCCACCAAAAACACTTGCAGCTACATCCGCGCCCGAACCTTGACCTTGTACTTTTAATACGGCAGATTTAGCCAATCGAAAAGTATCTTGTTCCGAACTGCTTTTTAAATTCATATGATTCATAAATGCTTGCAGCACTTTTATGGTAGCCACCACAACGGCTGCTGAAGATCCAAAGCCAATTTTTTCAGAAAAATCAGATTGAATATGTAATTCAAACCCAGATGCAAAACCTCTAGATAAAGAAAAATCAGAAGCTAAATAGGATTGAAAACTTTGAATGGCTGTTAATACAAACTTAAAGGGTTCGACTGTTGCTATGTCATCTTCTATGCTATCTAGACTGAGTTCTTTAGTTCCTAAATTTGAAATCAATTTAATAGTTTTATCTTGCCTTGGTATTAAAGTGACATGGATATATTGATCTATGGCTGCAACTAAGGCGGGTCTTGCATGTAATACGGCATGTTCCCCCATCAACATCAAAGAACCTGAGGCCTTAGCCTTATATAATTCTTGTGCCATGTTGATCACCTTCCACGTAATAAGACGCGTAACCAAATGTGCGGAGTAATTTTGAAATATCGGTTTTAGTGATTACCCAAAGAATACCACCCTTTTCCCCACCAACAGCCCCGGCACCACATATTTTGGCAGCTCCACCCTCCTTTTCAATTTCAGCAATAAAATGCTGTACTTTTTCTGGGACAACGCCAATTTGCACTAATAAGCGATGATTTTCTCGAACACCAGCGATAATGGATTCCAGATCATGATTGCCAAGGACTTGTTCTAAAAAAAGAGTTACTTCTTCAAAACGTTTTGCAATATTACTTTTTTGAAAATGCCGAGCGACTGCTGAAACACATTGGCCCGTTGTGGTTTCTGGTTTCCCGCTATGTACCAGCAGGATAGGGAGTGCAGGGAGCGCTCGAGGTTCAATATGTCCCTCTTGGAACTTAAGACAACCGCCTCGCATGACTAATTGTAAATCCAAGCCACTGGATCTCCCATGTTGTAAATTTTCTGCTTCGCGACCAAGGCTAATAAAACGAATAGGATCAATATCCAATTGATAAAAATGTGAAAGTGCAAATAAAGTGCTCATGATAGCCGCAGCAGAAGATCCCATTCCGCAGCCCATGGGGATATTAGAGCTCGAACGAATTTCGACCCCTTGCGCTAATGGTATATTTAAAGTTTCAAAAAGATTGGTGACGGTGAATTGTAATAACTCAAAAGGCATTTTTAAAACTTCACGAATGCTGCAATGACCTTCTAGAAAAGCATGGTATTGTTCTTGTATGCGCTTTTTATAGCCTAATAAGGTGCTCAGAGTAATCGATTTTGCGTATTTTAAATTTAAGAAATTAAAAAAAATATTAGGTGCAGTATGGGTTAAGATGCTACTTTCGGCATAGCGATTCACAGCCATGGCAATTGCCGGCATGCCGTAAACCACTGCATGTTCCCCAGAAAGAATCAGTTTTGCAGGCGCACGTGCTTTGAGTTGCTTCCCTTTTTCTAAAATTCCGCTGTTACCTTTATTTTTAGCTAATGCAGCGAGAGGTTCAAGAACATTCCCCAACGACTGCAGAGTTGGGTTAGTCATTTTTTAATGTCTCGTATCGACGTTTATGATTTTCATGACCTGCCAAGCGGAATCGACCCTTTGCATGATCACCTAAGGTGACGGTAGCCCCATCGACGGGGTGTCGAAAACCATAGAAATCTTCATATTGTTCAAAAGAAAGCGCTTGTCTTGCGGCAAGCATTTTTTGATGGTAGATGGTATCAAGCATTTCAAAATAATTTTCTTGAACAATACCACTGAAAAATTCCCCTATACATCCGGAACCATAACTGTAAAAGCCAATACGCTTATTCGCAAAATGGCTAGGGGCATGTTCTAATAGAGAAATTAAACTTAAATACAAGGCTGCTGTATAGCAATTTCCTACACTACGACCATAACGTAAAGAATGACCTAATTGCTCTTCCAATTCCAAGGTAGAAAGTCTAGGCAAACCATTAAATTTAGCTAAGCATTGATGGGCTTTTTCTACCAATTTTGGGACTGGGACATGGTAACAAAAACGAGCATGATCCGAAAAACCTCGATTGGATAGTTCTGCATATTGTTCCCAAGTGCGTTGAGCAACTCTTAAGTAGACTTCACAAGAATATTTACCATCGACTAAAGCTTCTTCGCGATAATTAGGGCGCCAAAAATCCATCACATCTTCGGTATAAAAGCCGGCTTCCGGTTCTATTTCGAGTAATCGAGGATTTGCTGAGATAATCATAGCAACCGCTGCTCCCCCTTGCGAAGATTCACCCGAGGTATTGAGGCCGTATTTAGCCACATCAGAAGCAATGAGAAGCACTTTTTTATTCGGTGTTTGTTTTAGCATGGTAATGGCCATTTGTAGACCTACAGTAGCGCTATAGCAAGCCTGTTTTAATTCAACTACTCTACAACGAGAGGGCAGTTTTAATAAATGATGCACAAAAATACCTGCTGCTTTTGATTGGTCCACAGCACTTTCCGTAGCGAACAAAAGTAACTCGATATCATTAACATCGATATGACGCAAAACACGATGGCCAGCATCTGCCGCCATTGTCACAACGTCTTCATCTGGGGGGAGCACCGCCATTTTTTCCTGCCCTAGGCCTTGATAAAATTTATTCACATCCACTGACCGGGCCGCCGCTAATTCTTTCAAATCAAGATAATAATGCGGTGTGTAAAAACTCATTGCATCGATGCCGACTTTTAACATGTTTCCTTCACCTTTTCTAAACGTTCTAATCGCATATGACTTTTCATCAGCTCACCCGGGTTGGTTTGTGCAGCCAATAAAGAGAGCTCGCCACATAAAACGGTGGCGGCTGCGATTGCAGCCAAGCGTGCCGCGTTTTCTCCCGGTTTCCGATTCTCTAAACAACCCATCATTTGCAAGTTTTCTTTTACAAAATCTAAAGTTTTTCCGTTGCCAACGGTACCTATAATGAGATTGGGGAGGGTTACAGAAAAGTACAGATCTTTTTCTTCTGTAATGTCTGTATGCACAATACCTTGCGATCCTTCAATGATATTGGCTGCGTCTTGTCCTGTTGCTAAATAAAAAGCTAATAACATATTGGCAAAATGAGCATTGGCGGTACGAATACTGCCAGCAATAATACTGCCGATTAAATTTTTCTTGATATTGAGTTGCACTATTTTTTCTGGAGTGGTTTTTAAATAACGTTGACAAATGAAAGCTGGAATGTGCATTTCTGCAATCACATATTTGCCGCGCCCGAGTATACCGTTTACAGCGGTTGCTTTTTTATCGCTACAATAATTCCCAGAAATAGAAACATAATCGAGTTGCGGGTACTGCTTTAAGATCCAATTTAAAAGTGCTTCAGCAGCGATAGTCACCATATTATGTCCAGCGGCATCGCCAGTCGATATTGAAAATCTTAAATACAGTAATTTTCCGACAATTTGGCTATCCCACTCTTTTAATTTGGCAAAACGACTGGTTGTTTGTACAACTTCCTCTAATTTGGATCGTGATTTTTTTATATCGGATACAATTTGATATAAATACTGAGCATCAGCGGCTTCAACCAAAATGGAACGAGTCATGCAATCATGCACCAATGTTACCCGTATGCCATCACAAAGGCGTGACATAGTAGCGCCCCTGTTGGTAGAAGGCCAAAGGGGCGATTCAAAGGTCGCCAAAGGTACTTTAACTTCTGCCTCAAGTACAGAGCCCATTATTTTAATGGGACCTATGCTTCGCATCGGAATGGCTGCAATCGACTGGGTATTTTTCAAGTCTTTACCTCAAATGGGCTTAAGAATCTGAGGCTGTATTATACGGTCTCTGAGCGATACTTTACAAGGGCATAATTATGTTGACTGGCTTATATAAAAGGTAGGTATATGCCAAAAGAAATAAGCTTGACCTATTATGCTAAAATAACTAAAGAAGGTGATTGTTTTTTGGTTCATTTTAGGGACTTTAAAAATGTGTTTTCTGAGGGTCACTCCATTCAAGAAGTTTTGCATAACGCACAAGAGGCCTTAGATGGAGTATTATTAACGCTTGCAGAAAATGATGGAGTTATACCTTTACCTTCTCATGCTCGTAAAGGTGAATATCCTGTTCCTGTTAGTGTAGATGTTGCTGCGCCCATATTACTCCATATTTTGAGGTTATCACAACGAAAAACTTTATCAGATGTTGCGAGAAGGTTAAAGGTACCCTATCAGCAATACCAGCGATTAGAATATAATTGCAATATGACTTTAAGAAGTCTAAAAAAGGCTGCAGCTGCCATGGGTGCACGGGTAGAAATCAAGGTTTATTTGGATAAAATTACATAAATTCGAAATCATGAAATTTCATTTAACCCTTTTCTTCCCTTAACTTCGGCGCTTCAGTACCTACTTCACGAATAAACTGAAAACGAGGTCTTTCTTTACCTTCATGGATGATTTTTTCTAGAAACATAGCCTTTGGTCGAACCCATAAACCAAAATCGTTATACATGGCCCGATAAACAACCATTTCTTCCAAAGTTTCCACATGACGACAAACGCCAATCACGTGATATAAATTGCCATTGTTATGCTGAAACAAACCTAATTGCATAATATGCGCACTCCTCAAAGTATCCAGACAATGGTGAATATGGGAATAGCCGCGGTTAAACTATCTAACCTATCCATCACACCGCCATGACCAGGTAATAATGAACCACTGTCTTTTAGGCCTTGTTGTCGTTTAAACAAGCTTTCAAATAAATCACCCACTATCGAAAATAAAATAGTTAATAAATTCAATAAAAACCAAACAATGGCTGGGACATCCCCTCTTACCCGCAGCAGAAAAAATCCTGTTAAAGCCACCAATAAGCCAGCTACAATCGCTCCAGCAACACCTTCTATAGTTTTTCCAGGACTCAGCTCTTTGCTAAAATGATGTTTACCCCATCTTTTGCCGCTGAAATAGGCAGCGATATCTGCAGCACAAACCAAAATAATAACATACAACAACCAATACGGTGCTCTTGCATGCAGCGCGATTGCACAAAAATAAGCAGGAAATAAGACACATATTCCAATAAATAAATTTAATATTTTACTCTGATAGATCGCTTTACCTTTAGGATAGGCAGTCACAGCAATACTGGCTAATATCCAAAATAGTATGATCCCTAAACTTACCATTCTCACTATTTTTTCAAAAGCATTAAAATCATAGCTGTTGTAACCATCATAAGAAACGTTACTGGTGAATTGTAAAAGAGCAAAACCACAGAATACTAAAATCGGCATGCTCAATAAAACCAATAAGCGGCCCCATACACTTTTAAAACCAGCTAGACGTGTCCACTCCCAGGCAGCCAAAGTGATGATAATGCCAGAAACAATGCTAAAAACCATCGTTCTGGAAAATAAAACAAGGACAACAAAAAGAGGAATTAATACTAAGGCCGTGATAACCCGTTTTTTAAGCGGAGATGTAATCTTCAGTGAGTTGTGATTCATTGATGCTCTTTCCACGATTGGTAAGGTCATGCCTTTTGGTTTCATGTGATTTTGTTTCCCCTAGAATATCTATACTACAGACATTATTTTCATTACCTATATTGTGCCCAAATCGACGATCACGACTATTAAAGGCTTGGATAGCTATTTCTAATTCTTCTTCTCTAAAATCGGGCCAGAGTGTGTTTGTAAAATATAATTCTGAATAAGCGATATCCCAAAGCAAGAAATTGCTAATGCGCTGTTCCCCTGAACTTCGAATTAATAAGTCTGGTGGAGATCCCGCAGATAAAGACATCATACTTTGAAATGTTTTCTCTGAAATCTCGCTGGGTTTTAATTCGCCTAGGGCAACTTTCTCGCACAATTTACGTGTTGCCTGCACAATATCCCATTGGCCCCCATAATTTAAAGCAATGTTAACTTTAAGGCCTGTATTATGTTGGGTTTGACCTTCTGCTTCTCGCATGGCTTCTTTTAATTCTAGGGAGAAAGGGGAACGATCGCCAATAATATTAATTTTTACATTATTTTTGCAAAGTGTTTGAATTTCCTTTTTTTGAAAAAATTTCAATGCTAAGGAAAGCAAAAAATTGACCTCGCTTTCGGGTCGCAGCCAATTTTCACTACTAAAAGCAAAGATTGTTAATTGTTCAATCTTCTTTTTACAGCAGGCATTCACAATGGCACGCAATGACTCCACACCTTGTTGGTGCCCGGCGACTCGTGGTAATTTTCGTCGCTCTGCCCAACGGCCATTACCGTCCATAATAATTGCAATATGTTTTGGAAGAATCATTAGACTTGCATCAACTCTGATTCTTTTGAATGGGTTAATTTATCAATTTCAGTGATAAAACGATCGGTTAATTTTTGAATATGTTCTTCACCACGGCGCTCATCATCTTCGGTTATTTGTTTGGCTTTTAGCAGATCTTTAATATGAGTATTGGCATCACGCCGAATATTTCGTATTAAAACTTTGGTCTTCTTCCGCAGTGCCACGCAATAATTTCACTAAATCTTTACGACGTTCCTCTGTTAAAGGGGGAGCGGCACATGAATAATATGACCTGAATTAACAGGATTAAGTCCTAAATCGGCAGATCGAATGGCCTTATCAATCGCTTGAATGGCTGATTTATCCCAGGCGGAAACAGACAAGGTTCTAGCATCTTCAATGTTAATCGTGGCCACCTGATTTAGAGGAGTTGAATTACCGTAATAGATAACCATTATTCCATCTAAAATACTGGGATGTGCTCGTCCCGTTCTAAGTTTGCCAAGCTCTTGTACGAAAGCCTCCATTCTTTTTTTCATTTTTTGTTCTGTGTCTTGTTGAATGTCTTTTATCATACCCTGTCCTTTACTTTGACTTCATTCTCTAAGTACCTAGATATATCAAGTACCCTCTACCAATGTGCCTTCCTCTTCGCCAGTTACGATTCGCAATAATGCGCCTGGCTTTAGAACCGAAAAAACCCGGATTTTCATATGGTGATCGCGGCATTGGCAAAAAGCTGCCAAATCCATCACCCCTAATTCTTTTGTAAGGGCTTCTTGAAACGTAAGTCTTTTGAAAGCGTTTTGCTGTAGGATCTTTTGACGGATCGCTAGAATAAATACCATCAACATTCGTTGCTTTAATCAGTATATCGGCTTCGACTTCAATCGCACGAAGACTGGCTGCAGAATCGGTGGTGACTAAAGGATTGCCAGTTCCAGCAGCAAATAAAACAATCGTCCTTTACTTAAATGATGCATCGCCTTACGTCGATCAAAGTAATCAACCACTCCGCTCATAGGAATAGCGGATAAAATTCGAGTAGCAAATCCTGCGCGCTCTAGAGCATCTCGCATGGCTAACGAGTTCATAACTGGTGGCCAACATGCCCATTTGATCACCTGTTACCCGACCAATCCCTATCTGCGAAAGTGCCTCGCCCCTAAAAAAATTACCGCCGCCAATGACTAATCCAAGCTGAACACCCAATTTAACAACTTCGCCTACCTCGTTTGCCATTCGATCGAAAATTTTAGGATCAATGCCAAAGGTCTTATCACCAAAAAGAGCTTCGCCACTCATCTTAAGTACAATTCGATGATAGATGGGTTTCACAAATCGAATACTCCTACTCATTTCTTCTAACACTGGTTCTTTTAACTCTGGGTTCTCTTCTATTCCTTCGCTTGAACTTGGGCCATGACTTCTTCCGCGAAATTCTCTTGTTTCTTTTCTAAGCCTTCACCCACTTCAAAACGAGCAAAAGAACGCCATTTCCGCACTCGTTTCTTTTAGCAAATCTTCCATTGTCTTCGAAGGATCTTTTACAAAATCTTGTCCCAATAAAGAAATTTCGGTTGAAAATTTCTTTAACTTACCTGCAACGATTTTTTCTAGCATTGCTTCGGGCTTATCTTCTTCTTCCCGTTTGCGCAATAAAAATTTCTTTTTCTTTTTCTAATCGTTCATTCGGTACCTCTTCGCTAGACAAATATTCAGGGTTCATTGCCGCCACATGCATGGCTAAATCTCGCGCAAGTTCTTGGCTACCTTTTTTCAACAACACGACTGTTCCAATACGTACTGTATGCGCATCACCATGTCCATAAACTCCTAGATTGCCACCGGCATGGCTTTCTAATACTGTTAATCTTCTTAAAGCAATATTTTCGCCTAAGGCCGTTATCAGTGCTAATCTGGCTTCTTCAATTTCTGAGTGATTCTGCAAGGCTTCAATACTGGAAATGCCATGTTCAAGCGCAAAAGATGCTGCTTTTTTTGCAAACTCTCTAAATCGTTCTTCCCTTGCCACAAAATCCGTTTCAGAATTCACTTCCAAAATAATGGCTTTTTTACCATCGTTTGAAGCGGACACCGCAATGGTACCCTCTGCCGCAATACGGCCCGCTTTTTTAACGGCTTTTGCCAAACCCGATTTCCGCATCACTTCGATGGCTTGTTCAATATCACCTTCGGATTCAACCAATGCTTTTTTGCATTCCATCATACCCGCATTGGTACGTTCCCTTAATTCTTTTACAAGGGCTGCTGAGATATTCATAAAACAAGACTCCTCAAATTTTTTAGATCCAATATACAAATTCAAGACAGAAGGATTAACCAAAATGAATAATCGTACTGGAGCAGCATAACTGCTCCAATTTTTTCAAACCTTAACCTCTAAGGATATTGTGATTAAGTGTTATCCTTGTCCAGCTCGATAAATTCTTCCTGGAATTTGCCTGCTATGCCCCTTTCTGAGCATTTTTTGACTCTAAAATGAGGTCTGCAACGGTTTTCACATAATATTCGATGGCTCGCATAGCATCATCATTTCCTGGAACAGGATAATCAACACCCGCTGGATTATTGTTGGTATCCACAATTCCAATAACCGGAATGCCTAATCGATTGGCTTCTTTAATAGCAATTTGTTCATTGCCAACATCAACCACAAAAATCGCATCGGGCAAGCCACCCATATCTTTAATACCGCCAAGGCCGCGCTCAAGTTTAGCCAGCTCTCGCATAAGGGTTAGACCCTCTTTTTTAGTTAAATGTTGTAAGGTACCATCGTCCCGCATGGATTCTAGTTCGCGCATACGACGTATGGATTGTTTAATGGTTTTATAATTCGTTAAAGTGCCGCCTAACCAACGATAATCGACATAGGGCATACCACATTGGGTGGCATAATCGGCAATGATTTGTCGAGCAGGCCGCTTGGTCCCCACAAATAATATTTTACCATTTCTAGAAGCCACCTGTTGTAAAAACTTTAAGGCTTCACGAAATAGATCACGGGTCTTTTCTAGGTTGATGATATGAACTCGATTTTGGGTACCGTAAATGTAAGGGGTCATACTGGGGTTACGGAACCGAGTGAGATGGCCGAAATGAACGCCGGCCTCAAGCATTTCTCTCATGCTGACATTAACTGATGACATAATAAACTCCAAAGTGACGGGTCCTTTGTTGACAGACTCAAAAAGGCCCTAGGGTTAAGCCTCCATACATCCCATCTTCTAACCCAGCCGAACAAGCCAGTTGAGCACCCTAGAAAATGTGACGATGTATGTGTGTATTATTTAGGAAACAGTACTTTATACTGTGTGTAGTATGTACCACATACTTCCCAAGCCCACTTTATACCACATGGCTATGAATCGAGCAACTCCCGTGGGACCATGGGACCAGGTCTCGTTGTGTTGGTGTAAATGTGGGTTCACATCCACACCAGCACAATGCGACCTGGTCCCAATATTTATTTTGCATTAGAATAAGCCTTTAAGACACTTTTAAAGAGAGTAGTGAAATTGGACATACCCATATGAAGATACACATTAAAACCCCTGAAGAAATCGCCAAAATGCGAGTAGCAGGCAAATTAGCCGCAGAAGTATTAGAGATGATAGGCCCCTATGTTAAGCCAGGGGTAACCACTCTGGAGCTTGATCGTCTCTGTCATGACCATATTGTACACAAACAAAAGGCCATTCCGGCCTGTCTAAATTATCGAGGTAGCGGCCCGATACCCTTCCCTAATTCGATATGCACATCTGTGAACCATGTTATATGTCATGGCATCCCTGATGCAAAGCCATTAAAGTCAGGCGACATAATTAATATCGATGTGACGGTTATTAAGGACGGTTATCATGGGGACACCAGCAAAATGTTTTTGGTGGGAAATTGTTCTATTTTGGCACAAAAATTAGTGCGAATTACCCAAGAATGCCTCTATCAAGCCATCGATATTGTCAAACCAGACATAAAACTATCTGATATTGGTGCTATTATTCAAAAGAAGGCAGAAGCGCATCACTATTCTGTAGTCAGGGAATACTGTGGGCATGGTATAGGTTCTGAATTTCACGAAGAAGCTCTTCAAGTTTTGCACTATCAAGAAGAGCCTAAAGCTTCGCAAAGCTTTAAAGCAGAGATTGTATTAAGACCAGGAATGACATTTACCATCGAACCCATGATTAATGCCGGTAAAGCCGATATTAAATACCCACAGGTACGAGGTCATTGGGATGGTTGGACAGTCGTTACAAAAGACCACAGTCTTTCAGCTCAATGGGAGCACACCCTCCTAGTGACAGATACCGGTGTTGAAGTTTTAACGCGTCGTCAGGAAGAAACTCGTTTTTTTTCTTGACTGTTCGGCAAAGGGGATCTAATTTAGGTCTATGCAACAACAAAAAATGGAGTGAGGACGTGCAAGATACAACACATTATGTGACCTACTATGTTGCTCAGCAACACCGACCCGGGACTCGTCCCTTATGGAATGGGCAAGGAAATCGAGAATCTAATGGTTCTAATGGTTTAGGACAGCCACATCATCAGGCAATACAAGATTTTTTCTTATCCAAACACCAGACAGCAGAACATTTGGCAAGTTTTGTTGAAACGCCCGATAGCCGTCGTACCGCTAAGTGGCCGGAACTGCAAAAAGCTCTGGATACCTGTAAACATAAAAATGCAACTTTGCTGATTGCTGAATTGGGTAACCTGACCAGCAACGAGATATTCGCAAAATTGTTGTTAGATTCCGGCACCCAATTTCATTGTTTGGACCAGCCCTTTGTTAATCAAACCATTCTGGAAGCCTTAAGCAAACATGCGCAAGTGCAAAGAAAACTCCATGGAAAATTGATTCGTGAGGGATTAAAAATGACATCAGCCAAATCCGGAAATCCTAATGCAGCAGAAGTCATTAGCAAAGTCAATAAACCCAAAATTGATACTGCGATTGTTTTTGCATTTTTATTACAGCCCATCATTCAGGATTATCGTCGTAAGGGATATTCCCAACGGCAAATGGTAAAAACCTTAAACGACGAGGGCTTTACTGCCCCAGAAGGTGGAAAATGGGTTTTGAGCCAACTACAAAAAGTATTGGATCGGGTTCGTTTAAATGAGGTTGCCACTGAAGTTAAATCCCTTATCAAAGATTTTAACCAGGGAGAAACCTTAAGCGAAATGGCTGAAGCTTTAAACGCTAAAAGTATTTCTGCCATTAAGCGAGGACCCTGGGATGAATCCCAAGTTAAAAAATTGCTAGACCGGATTAAACAAATAGAGGAAATAGAAAGCATCAACCGCTTTGTATTACACCTACTTCCTCTGTTACATGACTATCGTCATCGGGGGTTAACCCCATCTGAAATGTTGCAACAATTTCATCAGGCAGGCTTCACCATTCGACACGCTCCTAATGGAATCGCAGCTTAACCAACAAGAAGGAATTTACTATGCAATTGGCAGTCACCGAAAAAGATGCCCGCACAATGCTTGACAGTCTTAAACAGGATCTAAAAGAAATGCCAGAAGGTTCAGCATTTTTAGACTCTGGCTTGGAATCAGCCGCTAAGCATATTCCAGCTTATCTCAAGATTGTAAAAGGACATATTGAACAACTGGCAAGAGTATTGGAACTTGAAACACATGATCACCGGAAATTAGAGAATGTGGGACTTGCCCCACCGGTTATCCAACTCATGCAACTTTTTCGAGAATTGAATGAAGAAGATATTCAACTTCTAGAAACGCTTGCCTATGAAGCGCGTCATTGGCAATCTGATGTGGCACCCGTTTTCATCTCAAAAGAAGCCACCGCAGCCTAGATTGGGGTCAAAGCCGGACAATAGACAAATCTTGATGAATTATAATATTTAATTTGAGCATAAGATTTGTCTATTGTCCGGCTTTGACCCCTTTTCTCCACCTTATCTTACAAAAGATTAAGATAATGCCTCTCGCCCCGCCAAAGGCTGCATGATATTATAAAATCAATGGCCGGATACAGTGAACCCACGACCCATGGAACCTTATGACACTATTTAACGATTTATGGAAAAAATTTAAAGAAAACCCGCCGCAAGAGCCTCGAAGCCGTCCTCTCTCTGTTCCTCAAAATCAGAATCAAAAAACCACCGCTACCCCCCGTAATGTCGAACAAGTATTAAATGATTTCCAGCATGTGGAATTAGAAAGTCTAGAGCATGATAATTTGGCCTCAAAATTAAAGACCCTAAAAGAAATTGTGGATCAACCCAAAGAAGAAAAGCCAGAATTGCGTTTTACTCAAATAAAACAGAATCTGGGTCCTGCAGAAACTCATGAGACAGTTCGACAAGAACGCTTTGCAAAAGATATTCAATGTCCAAGCTGTGAGTCCCTTCAAATAAAACGTCTACCCCAATTACCTACTCATTCGCACTACAACCATCGCTATCAATGCTTAAATTGTGGTACAATATTTAACGACGACAGTGGCACTCCTATGGAACAAGGTGTGCCACCTATCCATATTTGGATGCAATGTTGGTATTTAATGGGCTGTACAGATTCCACGAGCTATATTGCCCATAAATTGGGTTTAGATCTCGCAGTAGTTGAAATGATGATAGACCGCTTACAAAAAACGTTTAATGCACAAAAACCTTTAACTCGTTTTATAGACTTTGAGGCATGGAGTAAGCAAACACAGCATTTAAGAACCCAATTAAAAGAGAACTTACTCCGTGAATATGAACTATTGAATGCGAATGTTTCAACGGTTCCTACGGATACGGCAGAATACCGGCGGCAACAAAATTTAAGACGAGAAGTCGTGCCTACCATCTCTCCTCCCTCTCCCACTGCTGGCGGAGGGCGAAAACGCTAAAATCCCATGTTTTCAACCATTTTATCGGGTCGTCAAAAGAAAATTCGGCCACCGGGCCCCCCCCTTTTTACATTAATTGATATCATCAAAGGTGATGATGTTTTTGTCAATTTAGAATTTCCACTTAAATTAATGCAGACTTATGGCTCTCTTTGTAGCCTTCCCATAGCCAGAAATATTTATATGGTGAGTGGCGCCAAGGAAATGGAGGAAATTTTAAAAACCAAAGCGCATAATTTTAGTAAGGACAATTTTTTATATAAGCGCATGCGTGTCTTATTTGGTAAAAGCCTGCTAGTAACTGACGGTTCTTATTGGAAGCAAAGACGTAAAATAACGCAACCCGCTTTTCAAATGAATAGTATAAAACAATACATCCCAACCATGACTGCCGCCTGTCATTCTCTTATAGAAAAATTACTGCGAAAGCCTCCTCGCAAACTAGACATGGTTTCCCTCATGAACCTGACCAGCCTTAAATTAACATGTAAACTTTTTTGCGGGGAAGATGTTCCCGATAACATTTTACATAAACTCGGGAAAGGCATTTATTTTAGCAATTGGTACCTGACGCATAACATGTGCATTCGACCCTGGAAACCAACCTTAAATAACCTACGTTTTTATTACCAGAGATATCGCCTTGATAGCATTTTACTTTCCATGATTCGAAGACGTCGACAAACCATCGAAGGTGACGAAGATTTATTACAGCTGCTAATGAATGCAAAAAATGAAGAAAGTAACTTACCATTATCCGATCTTGAGATCTTAAATGAATTTAAAACCCTAATATTGACAGGACATGAAACCACCGCAGTGGGTTTAAGTTGGATGTGGTATCTCTTATCTAAATATCCCTATTATCGAACGCTGCTAGAACAAGAGTTGACAGAAGTTTTGGGGGATAAACCCCAACTCTGGAAGACATCCCGAAATTAAATATGCTACGAGCGATTGTTTGCGAAACCTTTCGACTGTATCCCCCCATTTGGTCTGTCTTTCGCACCAATATTCAAGAGGATGAAATAGGCGGTTATACTTTCAAAGAAAAGTCCCTGTTCTTTTTAAATTTCTTTGCCTTACACCGAAATCCAGAATATTGGGAAAACCCAAGTGAATTTAACCCTCATCGTTTTCTAGGTGAAGATTTTAAAAAACAAAAACCCTTTAGCTATTTGCCTTTCAGTTCAGGCCCTAGAATTTGCATTGCAAATCATTTTGCCATGATTGAAACCATGTTGATGGCAGCAACACTCGCTCAAAAATTACATTTTGAATTATGCCCTAAGCTTAAGGTTTCCCCAGAACCCTGTATCTCTTTACGGCCGAAAGGAAAGCTTTGGATGACAGTAAAGCAAAGATAAAACCCACTAACACCGTTAACATCACAAAGGCTCCTAGGGTACTTAGAACTTGCACGGATATCCAACCCATCATAAATAAAGCAATCATATGACCTGCTATCAATATGACTAAACCATTCATCCACTTTTTAAGTGAAATAATTTTTTTTCGATTGCCAAAAATCAACATCCCACCTCGAGCAAAATCCTGCAAGGAATAGACCTGCCGAAAGAAAAAAAACAAAAAAGAGAGAATACAAAAGGCTACCAGTATTTTTACAAAACCGTATTGTAAAATCTCAACCATCATATTCCAATGAAACAAACCAGCTCCCTGTTGCCATCCGCATCCAAAAAACACTGGGCAAAATAAGAGGAGCAAGGCAAGCAATCCAAAGTTTCCGACCTAAAGAAAGTCGTGCAATCTGTGAAGCCATCCAAGGAAGCCATAAAGCCCACCAAGACCAGATCAGTATCGCTAAACGTTTATCTTGCATTTCTTCCGTAAGCGATTGCGAGATAATACTTTTAGCAATCTGCGTTTCAGGATTCCCTAAAGAGGCAATAAACCAACTGCTCACAACATGCAACAAAAATAGACATATAGAACCCATCAAAACATAAATCACCAGCATCGTTCCCATGGGTATTTTGAGTCGTTCCATGGCCTCTAATAACCTTCGATGCGGTCGATTAAAATAAATACATAATAATCCCAAAATAATAATGCTACGAATGGGGTATTCAAAAAGAGAAGTTTGACCACATAAGGTATTTAACCCCTCACATAACCAAATCATGCCAAGGGGTAATAGCCAAATGAAAGGTGCCAACATAACGGCATCAACCCCAATGTGTAAATAATTATGAATAAACCATTGCAATGATCGACGAGGCTTGGGAAAAACCATTTTGGGCAAGGTTGGGTATCTTCCTTCATAAATTGTAAAATATGCAAGGCCAACTCCCATAATACTATAGAGTACCCAGGGGATAAAACTGTGTTCAAAGAAATGGTTTTGCATAATTTCAAAAAGCTGCCCTTCTCGCAAGGGTTGCAAACGAGGACTCCATCGGGTCATGGATTCCATGGTATAAAAAAACAGTAAAGAAATATAAAACAAAGTTCCTTGCAATGTAAAAAGACTGAGCAAATATTGAGTTGTAGATAGCCTTTTAAAAGAAGCCTCTGTCCTACTCTCATTGAATGCAGGTTGTAATATTGCCGAACGATAAAAGGGAAAGATCAATATAATTAGAAAGGCTAATAGCGTTAGCTGTCCCTGCAAGTGTATTACATTTTCTGAAAGTGCCGGGGGCAATGCCCCCGCCAATAAAAAGCCTCCTAAAAAAATGACAGCTGCTAAGAACACATTTCATTTTACGAGGGTTACCTGAAATGAGAATAACAAAACTCCTATCTATTTTGAGTTAATGATTTCTGCCCAGACTAGTAGAAATATCAAGACCTAATCCACTGCATTCGCAGGGCTAACGGGTATATTGCAGCGGGCGTATTAGATGCCGGAGTCGTTGCCGAAGTCGCAGGCGTAGGACTGGAACCACCACCTGTTGTAGTGGTGCTAGTTGCCTGCTGCGCAGCTGCAGCACCCTGGTTAGTAGCGTTACTAACAATGTTCGCAGCAGCTTTTCCTTGTTGTTGTAGCACGGCAATGACGCCTGCCAATAATAATTTGTTTTGTTCCATTTCACGATACATTTGATATAGAACAAAATTCGTATAAGCTTCCGATCTCGCTTGATGAATCGATAATGCAAGCTCGTATAAAGGAGTCGGATCCCCTTTACCAGAACTCTTAAGTTTATCAGCCTTTTGCATAGCCTCTTCATAATTTTTCTTCATTTGCTGCTGCCAGGCATCATTTAAAAAATATTGAGAGGCTTCTTTTTCCATAATTTCCATAAAGGATCTATCATTAAGTTCCTTAATAGGATGACGTTTGGCAATAATGGCAGCTAAAGCTTGCCGAGCTGTCGATTGTATCGCTTGATCAGCTAATGCTTGCGCCAACAGTTGTTGATTCTTAGGATCTTGCAGTTTGGCAGGTGTTAATAACGAAGGATCACTCACAGTTGCCGTGGGAAATGGATTCACAAGATTGTTGGCAAACAATTTGGCTGCTTCTTCCATTTTTGGATTGTCAGAATCGTAACGAAACCCTTGAATAAGATTTCCAGCATTGACATCTGCGAATTGCAAAGCCGGATCTTTTGCGAAATCAAATGTACTTCCTGAAGATTCATTCGTTGAACTCTTTGCCGCATAACCAAAGTAATGATTCGTGAATAATTCTTTCGAAGGATTGCTATTACCAAGACCTTGTAAATATAAACTCCAATTGATGGCTTTTATTTCAATATCTAACATAGTATTGTAATAAGCTTTCATCAATGCATTAGCGTCTGCCCAAGGCGCAACACCGCCCGTATTTTCACCCGCATTAAAAATTCGGCTTAAATTGTTATCAATAATTTTACTGGTATCCAACGAGGTTCCTGATTGCAGGACCACATTACCTTTGTAACCCCCTCCCCCTTTACCAGAACTAGAGGATTCCGTTGCAACAGTCCCAGAGAATATTGAACAAAATACCATTCCCATCAAAACAACGGGTAAAGTTCTCTTGGGTCTTAATGAACTTATTTTCCTACTTTTCATGCTTTAATATCCTCTTATATAAGCGTCTGTGGGTTTTTCATCCTCTTTGCCTGCCGCTGATTTCTCATTGGAAGGTAAAGAGGGTGCTGACTTAGACTGATCGCCCGATGGAGGTTCTTCTATCCCTTCACTAGGACCTGGATTTGTCTTTGTAGGGGGTTCTTCAGCGGACTCTTTTTCAATGGTTTTCAAAGCTTTAGATGATTCTGCTCCCATCTGCCCAGACGGCAGTGCATCCGTCTGAGTATTATTATTTGCTGGCGTAGGCGCTGCTGTTTTTTCCGGTTTTGCCTCTTTGTCAGATTGACTAGGTAAATTAGTAGGTTGCGACATGTCGAAGGATCCCTTGGAAGGGACGTCAGATCCGATGGAGAAAGCTATACTCGGAAAAAGTATTAAACTTAGTATACAGATTTTCATTTATGGCAATTACTTAATTTGTTGCTCCAATGCTCTTAACACTAATGTTACGCGTTGATTTGCAAATATACGTGATAGTAATTGTAGACGTTCAAAAACCAAATTGCGTCTTAAGAATAATTGGGCTAAGGGATCGGGTGTTTTTCCCTCTGCATTACTAGCTGCCTCCTCAGCAAACATCAATATTTGGGAAGCCGTGCCGGGTTTGGCAATATCCATCGATTGCAGCAGCCGCAATGCGCGACTTGCACGCGTATTAATCAACACGCGAATAATTTTTGCTTCTTCGGTCGTATCAACCGAATGGCCCTGATCCATTGCTTCGCCTAAACGAATCAATGCCGCTTCAACCGCAGGTAGACCATCCAAAACCCAATGTTCCACATGCTCTATACTCACAATGACTCGATAGAGAGTCCTGCGGTCATAGCTGTCCCAAAAAGCATGAACGGAATCAAGATGTAAATCTGGCACTCATCAACCCCTAAAATATTTGCAGAACGCATCATACCTTATCTAGGGCAAGATAAGTGACTGGCGCTTCTGAATACATTTACACTATAATGATACAGCGCTCTTGATTAAATTGCCAATTTTATTAGTGAGCAACAATATGAGTATGGGTAGGAGCAATCAGCCTAATGGGTATTAGATCGGGATTTAAAAAATTTTCGAAAGCCATATTTAACTTTCAGGTAAGTGCATGGCTCGATTATAAAAACTTAAAAAGTTATACTAACTACTTCTATCGTCAGTTTAGAAACTTATATTATATCCAACCTCTTTCTCGAACCGAAACTTTTGAAGAGGCAGAAAAGCGTTTAGAATTAACCTCAGAAAACTTAGAATTACAAAAAAAACGCTATTATTTTTTATTCTTTTTTTACTTGGTGATTTCTGCAGGCATTTTTTGCTATTTCCTTGGGCTTTGTCTGACTGGAAATTTTATGGGGGCCTGCATGTCATTCTCCATGACCCTCTACGCTCTCACTTTTGCATTCCGTTACCATTTTTGGTGTTATCAAATACAAAAACGTAAACTTTCCTGCAGTTTTCAAGAATGGTTAAACGATTTCGTGGGAGCAAAAGTAACCCGACTCATCAAGAAGGGCAGAAGCTATGAGAAATAAATTTTTATATCAATATCTATTATTTTTTATTTGTTTTTTCATTCCCCCGGAACTTTTTGCAGGCATTTTTGATGTTATCCCTACCGATAAATCCATGCAATATTTAGGTATTATTTTTGGCGGCAGCGTGGGAAACGTATCCTTAGGGGGTAGTGCAAATCCCATGCTGTCGCAGATGTTTGAAAAATTTAATTTTATTATTGTAACCGCTGGCGTCAGTATCCTAAGTTATGTGGGTATTATTTCGGCAATTAATACCGCTCGTGAAGGCGAGGCCATGGGGAAAAAATTCTCGCTTTGGGTACCCTTAAGAGGTCTTTTTGGTATGCTATTAATGCTGCCTTCCCCGGGTACAGGTTATTCCCTAGTACAAATGACGGTTATGTGGATTGTCTTAAATGGTATTGGGGCTGCCAATGTGGTTTGGAATACGGTTTTGGATCAGTTGGCCCGTGGTCTTCCTGCAACTGGCAATGTTGTCATCCCTGTTGGCCAGAGCACCCTTAACGTAACATCACTCAATGTTTTGCCTGCCATCATTTGTATGCAAGAACTGAATGCCTTGCCACAGCTTGACCTTATCAGAAATTATGGAGCTGCGGGTGTAAACGTCACCTTCAATAATTATACATCCACGGGTGATACCAATAATCCAGATTCCATAACACAAACCGCTCTTATCAATGTCGGTGTACCCTATCCAGCCTCTAATGCAGATCAAGCCATTTGTGGTTATATAAAAGTGTCAGCCACCATCATGAAAGCCAATACTGATGGAATTGCCTTTAATCTTGGCACTTTGCAACAACGTCTACAGATTAAAGTAAATGCCTTTTTAGCTATGTTTAATGCCCTTTCAAGCACGGCGACTGCACTGGTGGGTTGTGGAAACACAACTAGTTGTAACGTTAACCCAGGCTTTATGAATGCAGCAGCGGATGCCTATAGAGCGCAACTGGTTCAATTGGCAGCAGGCAGCGGTGTCTCTGGGCCCAGTCTCTCACAAGCCGCAGCTAGCGAGTCAGCCTCTCTTCTTAATGCGGGTCAGGGAAGTACGGCCAATTTACAAAATGCTGGTGCGGCGAATGCTGGCGTAGTAGGGGGGGCAGGCGGAAAAGCTGCCAACACGGTAGCAACAGGTCTTGAACAAGGAGTAGGTGCAGTAGGTGGGGCACTGAGTTGGGAAGCAGGTAGTGCACAACCCGTAGCTATAACAAACATTCAAACCAACGCTCTAAAAGTATTTGGTTGGATTCATGCGGGAAGCTATTACTATACCCTTTCACAACAAACAAATACTAATAGTATCAGTGCTGCTGACGCCATGCCCGCGACCGTTGTCGGTTACCCAACAGCCACATCGGGTAGTGATTTTAGCTCGCCCAATGCTCCGGGGACTTGGAATGCAGAATTGTATTCACAATTACTGAATTCAAGCAATCGAACCATTTTTAATCAAGTTATCCAAAATGGCGCTACCGCGGCTGCTGGAGATCAATCTTACAGTACCGGTGGCTTACCGGCTTTAGGTTCAGGCCAGGCCAGTACCGGCAATGCATTTATGGATCAAATTGTGCAAGCTTTCTCTTCTGGCCTTCGCGATCCCATCATCAGTTTTTTTCAAACCGCTATAACGGGCCAATCAGAAGATCCTTTGGTTTCGATGGGCCGATTCGGCTGGCAACTTATGGTGGCTGGTGAAGCGCTTATTTTTGCGATCATTGCGCTTTCGGGTCTGATTATGTTGGGTATTTCTGCGGGATCTTGTTTAAATCCCTTGCCTTGGGCTGGTCAACAGCTTTTTTCACAACTTTTTCTACTCCTGTTCGGGGTACTGATTATGATGTGGGGATCAGGAGCCACTTTGGGTATCTATCTTCCCATGGTGCCTTATATCGTCTTTACTGTGACTGCCTTTAGTTGGTTGATTGCTGTTGTGGAAGCTGTGGTAGGAGCGCCTTTAATTGCCTTGACGCTCATTCAACCCGGTGGTGAGGAACTCGGAAATATAAAACCTGCACTAGGCATTCTTGCTACGGTCTTTTTAAAACCTGTTTTAATGATATTCGGATTTATTTTAGCAGGCACGGTGATGCGGGCAGGACTTACCATGCTAAACTTTGGCTTCGTTCAAGCTGTTAACCAAAGCGTTCTACCGACCCTCTTTAACATTGTTGCCACGTTAATCCTACTCGTTTTCGTTGACACCATATTTGTGAATAAAGCTTTTGAACTGATTCACGTATTACCCAATAGAGTCATTCGCTTTATGGGTGTATCGCCTGACCAAGGTGGTGAAGGAGAAATGGCCAAAGAAGCTAAAGGCGGCTTTGATCAAGGTTCTAAAGCAACCGGTGAGGCGGTTAAAGGGGGCTACGAACAAGCTCAGAAAATGCATTCAGGTGCTCAAGACGCCTGGAAATCAAAATCAGATGCCTTTAAGAGCGGAGCTGGTGGCGGTGGCGCACTTCCTGCACCTAAGGGCGCCGCGCCCGGCGGGGCAGCGCCCGGCGGAGCCGCCCCAGGTGCACAACCTGGTGGTGCTGGCGGTGGAGGCGGCGGCGCTGCCCCTCCACCTCCTCCACCTCCACCTATAGCGTAATAGGACCAGGTCCCAAGATGCTCAGGTCCCAAGATGCTGGTGGGCTGCATAATATCTAGCCTCCCTCCTGCGTCAACTATAAAGTGACGGGCATAGGCGGTCTTTCCTTACCACCGGGTATCAGCATAGATTGACCGCCATGTTCTTTTGTTGGTAAGGGGAGAATATCATGCCCCATTTTAACAGCCTGAATTCGTATGGCCGCATGTATCAAAGAAACAAGTTGGACCCCAATGGTACCGTACTCAGAATAAATGGAACGTCCTACTAGAGTGTTATTGATATCCGCAAATTCTTTTTGTACGTTTTTACTTTCTTCAGCTATCTTTTCTTCTTGAGTTAAAAATAATCGAGCAATATATTTTGCAAATTCATTTTGTTTTAATAAATCAAAGAGTAATTTTCGAGCGCTAGCCGTATCTTTTCTGAGCCCTTCTTTAATATCCTGCACATTTTTGCGAATCATTGTATCTTTGGATGCAACCAGTTCTAAGACCTGAACCATCTTCTGAAAAGCTTCATCATTCTGATATTTTTCCAGATGCGCTGACATATTTTTAAAAAGACTGTGGAGAGCATTCCCAACTTCCGTTTCACCTTTTCCAATCGAGTCTAAAAATGCTTGATGGCTATTCAATAACACACCTGTCTCATCTCGAAAACTATTTAAAGCAATCTGCGTTGAGCGTTTAAATTGTGGTAGAAAATCATTTGGCATAGTATATCCTCGCAAAAAAGATTTAGATTTCAAGTGCTATTAGACCATATTTTGCTAGGTTTGTAAAGAATTTGTTAGACAACTAAAAATAAGTGCCGTGCAATATCACCATCAATGTCCTGGCCCCTGCTGTGGCCCATGCTCTTCTTCTTGCTCATTATCTGCAGCTGGCTCTGGCTCTGCTGCATCAGGAGCTGGAGCGGCTTCACGCTCTAGACCCGGAGCTTCTGCTTCAGCCATATCCTTAGCATGCGCAATAGGTCCACCTTCATTACCCACAACTGCAGGCCCTGCAATGGCTTGATTTCCATAATCTCTCCCCGCCTTTGCCGCTCGATTTCTATCCACCTGCCCCTGTGGACCCGCATTCTCAGGATTAGCATTATGAGCAATATCCCCTTCCTCTCCCTTAAGAGATTTACTGAATGCTCCGAGGGTCACAATATTCGTTGCTAACTTCCCTGCATACCATATCCCTTTCGCCAATGTGATACCTGCTCCTTTTAGCCCTCCTCCATTTTCTTTTATACTATTTCCCACCTCCTGGGCAAGATTGGAAAGAAATTTTCCAAATAATGTTCCGATATAGTACCAACTATGTTTACCTATTTCTCCAGAACCCTTTGGGGGTGTTTGAGGTGAGGTGGTACCCATCTTTTTCTCATTTTCTTTCTTGGCAGCATCTGCTTCCTGTTCTAACTTCATACGAGCCGCATAGTCTTCATCCGTTTCATTTGCTAACCTCATACGAGCATCTTGTGCAGCATTTTTTGCTGCAAATTCTAAATCTTCAGCAGCTTTTTTTTTCTGCACAAATTCTAAATCATCGGGTGGCAAATTAGCAGCCATATACATACTCCATCAGCAATCAGAATAAAAAATGTATATAGATTCGATTACGAATCCTGTTTTAGGTTCAGTTTTTTATGCCAAAAATTAGATCCATTGGAAGTGACATAGCACATATATCAAACCTAGGTGCATCTACTAATAATTAAACCAATGAATTAGAAATATTAATTAACGCCATTCTCAACTTTTAACATAAGTTGAACGACATAGCTAACTCGTGTAAATTCAGGGCTATCGCGCTAACCTATGACGTATATGCACGTAATATGTCACCAAAAACTATACCTAATGAAATCCTTTTCTCAAAAATGAGGCGCTAACGCGCACTATTTAATAGCCACATACTTCGAAATAAGAAATTATTAATCACCTGCCGTCATCCCCGCGAAAGCGGGGATCCAGAGAATAAATTATTTCGCAATTTCATTATATAAATCGCGCCATGTTGGATTAAATTCTTCAATTATCTTTATTTTCCAAGACCTATTCCATCTTTTCAATTGCTTTTCTCTCTCGATCGCACTCATTAGGCTTGGTGTGACTTCATAATATACTAAATTTTTAACGTTATATTTTTTCGTAAATCCCTCAACAATATTAGTTTTATGCTCGTAAACTCTCCTAAGCAAATCTGCAGTTACCCCTACATATAAAGTCCCACTTCTTTTGCTCGCTAAAATATATACATACCCTTGCTTCATAATATTTAAATCTTTAATGACAAATTATTATCCTTACGAAGATGAAGCTAGTGATAAAACCTTAAGCAAATATTGATTACTCCATCCGCATTTTTTTCGCTTTGTTTTTATGCCTACCTTCCGTGAATCTTCTTTTTTTAATAAATTAAGTGCAATCCTTCTTATGGTGCTAAAATTTTCTGCAGCATTTCCTTTTCTAACCGTACAATCGTCTTCATTGAAGCTAACGTCCAAACTCCAATGTAAAGCCTCTACTTGCCAATGGCTACGCACCGATCTCCCAAACCTTTCAGCATCATTATCAAAGCTTATGAGATAAAATCTTGTTTCTGTCGTCTCTTTGTCATCGATAATTCTGGTAGATTGAACCATTCCAACACTCTTTAACCCGCTCCAAAATATTCTATCGTATAGCCACTTTAAATCAGAAACCATCCAGCATTTTCTAATCTCGATTCTGCCATGATCCTTATCTATCTCTTCAAAATAATCAAAATTGATCCCTAGAAAATTATTCTTTAACCCCTTTTGAAAATAATCTTCAACAACCATGTGTGGAATTCCTTGATTACCCTTTAGGGCTAAAATATAGTCGGCTTCTTGTTGGATTATTTGTTTTGCAATTTCCTTTTGTGTCCCCATTGCATCAATTGTAATTGTACAACCTTTTATATCAATCATTTTAAGCAATTCCGGAATGGCAGTAATTTCATTAGATTTTTCATCAACCTTCATTTGCCCCAACACAAGTTTATTGTTGCAAGCCCACGCACTTATCATATGAATAGCTTTTCGATTAATAGCCCGGCCATAAGAATGCCTTAAGGTTTTTCCATCAATGGCTATTATTTCACCGTTGCTGATCTCAACGAGTGAGTTAATCCAAGATAAAAATGAATCTTGTAACGTTTCGGGAGATAACCTTGCAAATACGCCACCTATAGTATCATGCGAGGGGATACCGTTTGGAAGAGAAAGAAATGTTTCTAGCCATCCTTGCTTAAGATCCCCAAATTCTTCAACATCAACCCAACTTTCTGCGCCACAAATAACAGCCAATATCGTTAATACCAATATATCTGTAAGAGAGTGTCTTTTGTTATGATTATTTTTCATCCTAGGGTCTTGTAAATTTTCAAAATGTTTCAAGAAAGATTCTGAGATTGAAAACATATACTTTATTCCATGTTTTTAAAATGAAAGTATTGTGTCACAAAACAGAATCTGAATTAAGTCTAATTTTAACCTACTGGATCCCCGCTTTCGCGGGGATGACGGCAGGTGGTCAGTAATTTCTTATTTCGAAGTATGTGGCTACTAAATAGTGCGCGTTAGCGTCTCATTTTTGAGGAAAGGATTTCATTAGGTTGGCTTTTGGTGACATATTACGTGCATATACGTCATAGGTTAGCGCGATAGCCCTGCGTGTAAATTTGGTTTTCCTGATCAAATATACAAGGTAAGCAAGCTATGTCAATGGAAGACTTTATCATTTCTGTTTATTGTTTGGTAGATGAAATGTTGAAATTAGTTGCACAACAAAAATTAAGACAAAGGGGTTTTGAACCAAAATTATCGGACAGTGAAGTCATTACGATGGGGATAGTAGCTGAATTTTTCAGAATTGATACAGATAAAGGAACTTGGGAATATTTCTCAAATCATTGGTTATCTTGGTTCCCTAATCTCGGTTCGCGTGCAAATTTTGCTAAACATGCTGCAAATTTATGGGCAGTGAAACAAAAGATGCAAAAAATGTTAGCAAAAGAATTAGGCTCTTTCTCAGATCAACTTCACTTATGTGACGGATTTCCTATGCCTGTTTGTCATTTTAAAAGAGCCCATTTTAGTTCTATTTTTAAAGGAGAAGCAGCGTTTGGGTATTGTGCATCAAAGGGAGAAAGATATTATGGATTTAAAGGCAATGTGTTGATTAATTCTGAAGGAACAATCACCGATATAACAATTACGCCAGCAAATATAGATGAAAGAGAATCACTGTGGGATATCGCACAAGAAATAAACGGAATATTGGTGGCAGATAAAGGATTGATTGGATTCTGAGTATCAAAATGAGTTACGTCAATTTACTGGAATTAATTTGCAAACGGCAGTATGCTCCAACATGAAAGAAGAAAGAAGTGAAAAACTCATTAAGTGGTTAGGTGTCGATACGACGTTTGGTCGAAACAGTTATAGGCCAATTGACAGACCGATTTCACATAGAGAAGGCACGAGCCCGTACACTTTTATCCCTTACGAACCGTATTACAAGGAAAATTTTATCTCACACAGTAGGTGTGTATATCGAAAACGACTTGGAAACCCGCCACTTCAATTTGACCTATTGGTGCAACCATGAGAAAGTTGAGAATGGCGTTCTATTGATTAATTTGTACTAGGCTGCTTCACCGGAATGACACCATTAAGCATCAAAAAGGCATGAAGCAACCGTGGTGTATTGTTTCTTCTGATGAAACATTATCATGCTCTGGTCTAATTTCCTGGTATTCCAAAAGGTGGGGATGTGAGCCTCAGTTTAGGGATACCAAGGACATTCATTTTGGGATGGGGTTGCATGCAACTCATGTTAAAAGTCCAGTGCGTAGGGATCGTATACTATTGATTAGTGCTTTGGCTACGATTTTATTAACTTTGTTAGGTGCATCTTGCGAAAAGATTGGGTTAGATAAATATTTAAAGGCCAGCACCAGCAAAAAAAGGACGTTATCTTTATTTAAGCAAGGTTGTATTATCTTTGGAAGATTAGAAAAAATGGCTTATGAAACAGCCAAAAAATTAATGGATGCATTCAGTGATCTAATCTTGGAAAGCAAAGAAATTTCTACAATTTTAGGGGTTGTGTAAATGAGGGGACGTCTGAGCATAAGACCTTCAAAAATGCAGGAGTTATTTCAATATACGAAGTGAATAGTCACTGGCTAGTAACTGGTGTAATTACATCTTTGTTTGACACATGATGATTTAGCGCTTACCACTCTTATTCCAATGGTTGGAATTTTATTCGTTTTATTTTTTAAGGAAAACATAATATGACGTCTGATAATACGGATATCGCAGAAAAGTTACGCACTGCACTAGCATTAACCAAACTTAAGATAGAACAAACGGCACTAAAAAGCTTGGACGAACGTAAACCGGAGGATATCCTTGTGATTTTTAAACAAGCAATGAAATACGTTAACGATTTATGTTAAAATATCAAATAGTTAATCTTACATTATCAAAAACTTTAGTGTTTTAGAAATAATTTCATATTAAAAAACCGTTGATTCATGTCGAATTCTCGGGCTTCATGAGGCGTTCCAGTCAGGTTTTGAAATTAAAAAATTGGGAGTGTTCACTAAACTGTGTGTGCGCCAGAATAAGGTACACACAGTTATTTAAACACTCTCGAAAATTCCTTTACCAAATATTATTATAGCCAAAGATTTAGCTGCATCGAAAGAAAAATCTGAAGAAGACATGTTAGAAGATCCAACTCTTTTTTTGCAAGTAGCCTATCGTGAGAAATTGGAAGAAACTTTTAATACGAATGACAGAATTTTAAAAAATTAAAATTCATCGAGTTTTCATGCGATTGTCATACCCTGTTGGTAAAAGGAGCATAATAATGTAGTTTATCTGCTCATTTATAATGAGGTAGCCCTGTGAAACATGGCGGCATCCTTGCATTTTTGGCTGTATACAGTGCCATTATTGCAGAGGGGTTGCACTCTAACAAATTTTGTATCGTTACTAATGCACTCAAGTCTTTTCAGAATGCACTACAGGCGAGATCTCAATCTCAATGTATTTAAGTTCTGATGTTCTTCTGAGAACAGCTTCGATAATCCTTCTACCCCAAGCATAGCAGTTTCTTCAGTCAACAGGGCTTCCTTCTTGGGTAATGATGACACAATAAAAGACGGTGTTGCTTCTGGTGTTGTCAAATACTGATATATTTTTTCAAGGTTTTCCTCTAAATTTTTTTCTGTATCAACAACTAAATGCGGTATCTTTGAAAACCCTGTTAAATGGTTCCTTACATCAGAATAACGGAAAGAGCTAAATTTTTCCAATCTCTCTTCATCACGCTTGTACCCTCTTTTGCATAGTCTTGAAAATTCTACGCTTCCTGAACAGTGAAAATAGATAACCTTTGTGATAAAGTTTGGTGATGAAAGATAGCCATTCAAAAAGGAATCAATTAATTTATTACCAAAATAACCATCTAAAATTACAACTTTATTACATTTCAAATTATCTTCCGCTACTTTTAACATAATATTATAGGTTTGTGATTTAACATTTTCACGATAATTAGAAGAAGAATATTCTTCTGCTTTTACTCGCGGCAAATCGGCAGTAACCTTGTTTAGCAACACTAAGTTGATGGTGTCCTTATCTATGTAAATGCTATTAGCAATGCGTTCACTTAATTTCCTTAAATGTGTTGTTTTACCAACACCAACTAAACCGCCGCCAATAATCAACATTTTTTGGTCAACGATTTTTGGCATCTTAGCATTCCTCCCTCTGCATCAAATATTAATTTTTAAACTTGGCGATCAATTTTTGAGGCAATACAAAGCAATCATTTTTCTTTTGTAATGTCTGAGCGTTCTTTAAATGTATTGAGCCAGCCATATACAAATTTTCAAAAATGTCAATACATACTCGAATTTCTTTGTCACACGACGTGTATTTACACTGATTATAATCAAGCACAGACATATAATAGTGGATATCTCCTTCTACTATGTCTCTTTTATGTTTATTTTTTTTAATTGCCATTTCCAAGGCATTTCTTGCAGCATCAAACCTTTTGGATTCCAGGTGTATCATTGCAAGCGTGACATAGTTTTCATCCTCACGAATATAAGGCTCTTTTTTATCCGCAAGTTTTTTGTGCGCATCCAAAACGCACAAACCATCGGCAACGTTTTGATCATCTTGATCAATTAGCTCCTTATTCTCACCAGTCAAATGATAAAGAGCATGATCAAGATATTTTTTTCTATTTACTGATGAAGATTCTCGTTTCGCTTTTTCAATATATGCCCTCGCTAATCTATCTTTACAAATAATGGTGTTTTTTTCATCTGTTGTATTATCGTTACACTTATACTTGAGACGTTCTTTATAACCAGAAATTACAGTATTTAAATCAACCTCAATATTAGTTGACTCTTCAGCTATTACTTTCTCTAATAGCGCAGAAACGCGATTCCTTTCTAAAATTTGCTTCAATACGTTATTATTCGAACCGGGTACTCCAACGGTCGCAACATTCAAGCTTGTGATTGCCTGATTCAATTGAATTTCAGCTAGATCAAAATTGCTTTTCAGATAAAAGAAATGAGCTTTACTAAGACATTTATAGTTTTCTGCAAGTAAAAGGTTTAATCTTGGAATGTTAGCTTTTTGATCATCCTGTGATTTTAAGTTTTCAATATAAGAAATTGTTTTCTTTAGATCTTTTATCCATCTTTCCATGCTTGAATGATCCCACCATCCAATATATTCATAAGAGCCACCAACCATAGTTGCTATTTCAGCTATTACAATGGGAGATAAAAAACCATCATACTTATCGTCAAGAATGCCCGAAAAATGCAAATAAAAAAGTCCATTTTTTTCCTCGTTCTTAGCATCGAAAACATTCGAGCCATGTAATTTTTTTGTTACTTTGAGCAAGTCTTCACTTGTTACTCTAGTACTCTGATCGTCAAATAAGTACTTGTTTAAAGAGCGATGTATTTTTAATATCTTACTTTCATTTCCGTCTTCTACTTCTTCAATTAAACCAAAACCTATTAATTCATTATAAACTGCTAGAAAGTTGCGTTGATGCTTTTGTTCCTTAACTTGTTCAAAAGCCTGAGAAAGCATTTTTTCACTAATTCTGTCCGGATAAAAGAATTTTGATACGGATAGAAGCATACGACTCTCTTCTGATACGTAACCAAAAATCCGTTTATAAAGCACATCATCTACGCTTTGATTGGCGTTTTTTCCTTCTAAATCGGAAATAATGCTTTCACATTCTTGTTCAAAATTGAACGTATTGTCTTTTGGCTTGCTATTAACAAATAATGCGAAGGTTTTTATGGCTGTTATAGAACCTTTAAGTTTTACAACTACGGCATCAATGTGTGCAGAACTATTCTCATATCTCTTATCATTGTCATTTAAAGTTAAGAACATCTTACGAGTCTGTACAAGAGAAATTTTATTGTCATCAGCATTTAAGTCGATTTTTATGCATTTTTTAGGAAAATCCGACATGTTTTCCTTAGATGTAACCAAAATTTGCCCTCCTCCAATTTGTGGTGATTTCGGTAAGTATTCTTCTATGGACGAATACTTATCAACGTTATCAAAAATCAAAACCCAAGCAGGCCGTTTTTTTAATTCATCATTAACCTCATATATGACGGTCTTTAAGGTTTTCCCGTTTGTATCAATTTGCAATTCATTTTTAGCAAAACTTAGATAGTTTCTTATTGTTTCACGCTCATTTTCAGCGCCAATAATCCATTCTGTAGCAAGCTCCTCACTATGTCGTTTCTTATGCCAGTCTTTCGCGTAATCGATTGCAAACACAGACTTTCCTGTTCCAGAGTTACCAGCCACCAAAATAGTAATAATACCATCTGAATTGTTCTTGGATGCGTCTCTAACTTCTTTCCTTAATGTTTTTAATACATTGCCTCGTTCAACATGTCCTTTAGGAGTTTTAATTTTTATTTCTATGCTATTCATATGCATATTACGATATTTAGTGCGTCTCTCATCTTCTTTTTCCTTTTCATCTTTTTCAACGACTGGTTTTAGGAACATATAAGTTATATAACCAGACAAAACAGAGCTAGCAATAAATTTTACAGTCCTATAAGCATACTCAGAAGCTTTCTTATAACCACTATTAGTGCTAAAAGTTCTATGGTGATGCAAATAACCATTTTGATAATTTTTTTGACTACTACTAAGACTACCACTAAATAACATCGGAGTGGATTGTTTTAAAGCTTTTGTATTTGTGTTGCTATGTCCAGAAATGATTCCTGTATGCTTGGCATTAATGATACTTTTTCTGGCATTACGTGTGAAAGAAGAGTCAACTTGTAGCGTATGTCTGCTACTGTATACGGTGCTTGGCTGCCTAAATAAATATGGCACTTGATGTTGGTAATGAGGTGAAGTAGGACGCGTAATGAAACCTAGTTTTCCCTTTCCAAATTGCAATAAAAAATGTATAACCTTCATAAAAACTCTCCTTCAAATTTAACAAAAGAATTTACATAAATAGATTCTTATTGCTCAAGGACCTTTAAGGTTGTACAAAAATCGCATCATTTAATTACATACTCGCTCATCGACCATTTAGCGTATAATAAACAATACAAAAGCCCCTGTTTCCTCTATTCGCCATTAACAAAATTGATGTCCAGCTCAGTTAAACTTTTTAATATTCGTGTTGCCTTAGAAAAATCCTGGTGTAAAGTCAACTCATTAGGTACAGCAAATACGTACATGCCAGCTGTTGCAGCAGCAGTAACACCAGCGCTTGTATCTTCAAAAACAACGCAATTTTCCGGTTTTACTTTTAACCACATGGCCAATCGTTGATAAATATAAGGCTTAGGTTTATTAGTTCCATCTTTATCGTAAATATCCTTTAGATCATCCTCCCCAGAAATAATGGCGTCAAAAACTTTTTCTAGACCTATTGCTTCAAGATTCCGCATAATCTCCTCCTTGGGTGCGGACGAGGCTAAGGCCAATTTGATTTTCAATTTATTTTTTTGAAGAGATAATTTTTTGACAAAGTCAACGGCTGATTGGATCGGATAGCTATTTTGCGCTTTTAAGGTTTTGTAGTATTTGGTTTTTTTATCCAAAATTTCGGCCATTGGTAAATCAATTTTCTTTTTAGATAAAATACTCTCAAGGATGTGTCGTGAGCTATAACCTACAAGAGGGATATACTCATCCAAAGTAAAATGTACTCCGTATTGTTTCAACGATTCTTTCCAAGATAAAAATTTCAAATTTTCTGTATCAACAAGCACTCCATCACAATCAAAGATCACAGCGTCAAAATGATGGTGCGTATTTGACTCCGCCAATACCAAAGAGGTCATTAATGTTGACATAGACAAAAACAATATAAAAAGAGTTCTACACATGACCTTATTCACCAAACTTAGTTTAACAAGCATAAAGGTTAGTATCAAAATCAACCATAGTTCCAAAATTACAATGCATTTTCACACCCGAATCGTAAAGTCCCATGAAAAACGCAAAGAAACCTTAACGAAAATCGTTTTTAACCCTAAAAGCCATAATATCACCAGAACAGTCTACTCTTGCCAAAATAAGAAGTAAACGCCATTCTCAACTTTTAACATAAGTTGAACGACATAGCTAACTCGTGTAAATTTGGTTTTCCTGATCAAATATACAAGGGAAGCAAGCTATGTCGATGGAAGACTTTATCATTTCTGTTTATTGTTTGGTAGATGAGATGTTGGAATTAGTTGCACAACAAAAATTAAGACAAAGGGGTTTTGAACCAAAATTATCGGACAGTGAAGTCATTACGATGGAGATAGTAGCTGAATTTTTCAGAATTGATACAGATAAAGGAACTTGGGAATATTTCTCAAATCATTGGTTATCTTGGTTCCCTAATCTCGGTTCGCGTGCAAATTTTGCTAAACATGCTGCAAATTTATGGGCAGTTAAACAAAAGATGCAAAAAATGTTAGCAAAAGAATTAGGCTCTTTCTCAGATCAACTTCACTTATGTGACGGATTTCCTATGCCTGTTTGTCATTTTAAAAGAGCCCATTTTAGTTCTATTTTTAAAGGAGAAGCAGCGTTTGGGTATTGTGCATCAAAGGGAGAAAGATATTATGGATTTAAAGGCAATGTGTTGATTAATTCTGAAGGAACAATCACCGATATAACAATTACGCCAGCAAATATAGATGAAAGAGAATCACTGTGGGATATCGCACAAGAAATAAACGGAATATTGGTGGCAGATAAAGGATTGATTGGATCTGAGTATCAAAATGAGTTACGTCAATTTACTGGAATTAATTTGCAAACGGCAGTACGCTCCAACATGAAAGAAGAAAGAAGTGAAAAACTCATTAAGTGGTTAGTGTCGATACGACGTTTGGTCGAAACAGTTATAGGCCAATTGACAGACCGATTTCACATAGAGAAGGCACGAGCCCGTACACTTTTATCCCTTACGAACCGTATTACAAGGAAAATTTTATCCCACACAGTAGGTGTGTATATCGAAAACGACTTGGAAACCCGCCACTTCAATTTGACCTATTGGTGCAACCATGAGAAAGTTGAGAATCGCGTTAATTAATGACATCTATCATTAAAAACCATAATGAACAAATAAAAAGCAAAGGTCTACGTTGACGTTGCGAGGAAGCGGTGGCCTATCACTATGACGGGGCGTCCACCGCAGGACGCGGTGGAGAGCTCCATGGATGGATTCACGCGTCCCCGGAATAGTGATAGGCCACCGCTTCCCATTTAATATCGTTTGTCTTTCTCCCTTTGTCTTTGTGTTTTTTGTTCTTAACTATTTATTTTTTATCGTCATGTTTTTCTTCTTTGTCTTCTTGTTCTCCTTTCTCATGCTCATCATGAACTTCGTGCTCTACAGGATGTTCCTCATGCTCATGTTCTAATTCATGCTCATGCTCAAATTCATGCTCATGTTCTAATTCATGTTCATGTTCATGTTCTAATTCATGTTCATGTTCATGCTCAAATTCCTGAGGATGTTCTTCCCCTTCGCTCTCTTCTGCCCCTGCATCACCCTCACCTTCCTCTGATTCCTCTTCTACCTCTTCAAATTCAATCTCTTGACCTTCTTCTCCCTCTTCTCCTTCCACAACCTCGCCTTCCTCATGCGCGCCTTCATGCAATCCTTTACCAAAATTCATATCATCAAAATTAAAATCCTCTAATTCTGGAAATTCAGGAAGCTCCGCAAATTCAGAACCAAAACCAGTGAATGCCTCACCCCCAGCTACCCCACCTATTCCAGCTAAATGCCCTGCAGCTGCTTCATGCTTTAACGTTTCCAGATCAAAAGGCGCCCCACCATATAATCGAATTAAATCGTTAATGGCTTCTAACATCGCATCCACATCACCTTCAAAATGAACTTCTGGCGGGAATCGTGTCGCATTTTCAATATCTGCAATAACACTAGAAGCAATTTTTAAGGCTTCTTGCTCTGATTTTCCACATAACCTTTCAATATGCTTCATTTCTTCCAATGTACTGCCACGACGAATCAAAGGCAAAGAAAATAATTCCTGGTTTTCTTCTCCAATCATCCTTAATACTAATGGTATCACGAAAATCTTGGTAAAAGCCGACATTTCATTTTCAACACCAGGCGCTTCATAAGGAACACTTAAATCACGTTGTTTTTGTACTTCATTTTCTAAAAGAGTGATCAAGGCCGCAATACCCCGCTCAAAAGGTTTTAGATTAAAAGAACCTTGCAAGGTTTCGGTAATGGTCTTAATATCTTCACTCTCAAAAGGAATAGGCATTTCATAATGGGGATTGGCAAATACTTGTTGAAAACGTTTCAAACGCTTATCGATATCAACAAGCTTATGCTCACTCGGCGGCTCAACTTTTAAAAATTGATTCAAACGCATCTTTTTCACGGGCTTCGGTGAAGCAAAAAACATTTCTGCCCGAACAATTTTAGATTTAAAAAAGATATGCGCTTCACCTTGACGTTGATCTTTTAAATCTAATAAATCAATACGCTGTCGTTTTTCAACCGAAGCACTGCGGGTATCCATATAATTCATGGTCATACTACCCGCATCCATTTGGAAACCACTGACATTGGTGACATAAGTTTCACCCGCCACTTTATTAAAAAATTCCCAAGTTTCTTGCGGATCTTCTAATTTCATACAAATTTTAATATTACTGTTTGCACCAATGGAAGCGGCTTCTTCTTTTGAAGCTTTTTGGAAAGCAGGTAAATCTTGTCCCGCAAAAATAGCAGAAAATCCTAAGGAACGAGCTTGAGCAGGCACCACTGCAAATCCTTTTACTGCATAATAACCATACTCATCCATAATGCATACATAAGGTGAAGGAGCATTGGTTGGTTTGCGCTAAGATTACATCGCGATAATCACCTTCGACTTCATCACCTAATCCTGCTGCCATCATGGCTTTTAAGTGAAGCAATAATCACTTTACCTAAGATTGGATAATTCTTCCGGAGATTTTTCTAAAGCAGGCAATAATACCACCAAAATTCGTCGATTTAATACCACATCTTTTAAATCAACTTCTGCTAAATTGGTACGAATAATATGACCATAAGTATCTGCTAACGAACCAAATACACGAGTTAATTGCATGGTAATAAATCCATGTTGTTCTCGCACTTGACGAACCTTGTTTTCCTTTTTTTTGACGATTATAACCCGGCAAGTTATTAATATAGTCATTAATAGGTTCTAAAATCTGTCGGCGGTAAATCAATCTAAAGGAACACTGTTACTATCATCAATTGGAAAACGTTTATCAATCACCATTGCTTCTAAGTTTTTCTAAAATAAAATAATCTCGAATAGTATTCGCATCCAATAAAATATGCCCGCATCTCGCATTACACTAAAACTCTCATCAATGCTTCAACAAAGTTAATGGCACGACCTTTCCACATATCATCGTCACCGCCTCCTTGCTTGCCGCTCGACATCAAACTCACCACCAACTGAGATAACATACTGGATGAACCACGAGCAAAAGGATTCATGGTATTTGAAAGACGGGTTTTTTGTGGACCAATAATATCTCGGGCGCCTGTCATGAAATTGATTAATAACATATCATCTTCTCGACCCATGCTGCGAACCATGGAAAATACTTTAGCAAATAAACTGATTATCACCTTTACCATCGATATAAATAAAACCACTGCCTTGCACTAAAGAATTATAAGCAATCGAGACCAAGGCTTCCGTTTTACCACTACCGGTTGAACCAAAAATTAAGATGTGAGTTCGCATATCATCATTAGAAAACCAAAGCTCTTCGCGGGTAGTCCTATCATTTCCAAAAAAAGAAATTCCTTCTCCCATTTTTGGTTTGTTGCTACCTGGTTGCGGATCATTATAATCTTTCATATTGGCGGTTTTAGGAATACGAAAAGGAAGTGCAGTGGGTCTTGTCATCGCAAAAGCAAAAAGCGCAAGCGAAACCACGAGCACAAAATCTGCAGCCATCGGGTATATGAGAGTCATGACGGCCGAACAAATACAAACCAATATCACAACCATGGGCTTAGCGAGACCCTCGGCGATACGAGTACCAAGAGGCCTTGTATCCCTTGCTAATTGCCGAGCAGATTGTTCATGTCGGGAATCAACCCCACGAATCATATGGACCTTCCTCTAAAATCCATTCTTTCGAATATATACATGAATATATACCCAAAGCATTTCAAGTTGCGACAAGGCGCCTGTGAAGGTTTGCAGCGCAGCATACAAATTAGTATGTGAGCAGGCAATATCTTCGCAGGCAACACAGTCGCAGCTTGAAAGGCGAAGGGTATAGACATTGGTAATTCATATTCACTCATCCTCAGCTACTCCAGACTCTGCATGCTGCTGCTTCTCTTCTAATTTTTTCTTTATCTCTTCGCGTTCTTTATCATCGGGTATATATAAGATTTCAGATAAGGCCAACTCTAGAGCATCTACAGCTGCATCAACAACTGGCATACTAAGAGGCCGTTTTAAGGCCAATTCATTATACCAATGACAAAAAATACCCCCTACTTCTGCCCCAGGCGTTTGCCGACCCACGTTGTTGATCACAAACCATAAACGTCTATCTAAGGGTTTCACCCAAAGAAAATCGGCTGCAGCCAAAACGCCATCTTCACGTGCAAATTGTAATAAAGAAGCCATCACGGTAAATTCATAGGCGTGATTCGCACAAATTCTTTCGACTGCTTTATTCTTATAATGCTTTTTCCATAAATCATCTGCCCCAGTCAAATTCAAATTACCGTCGCCCGCAGAATCTGCCAATTGATACACTAACTGCTGCGCTTTTTTACTATCGCGACAACCCTTTGCAACCATGACTGCAAATATTGCCCGTCGATGAGGAGCCATTGCAGCGGCCCCCTGCCAGGGACGACCAAGTTGTGCCCCCATAGCGCGTTCTGCTCGAACACGATCCAAGGTCACTTTAAATTCTGCTTCTTGTACTTTAGAAAAACCGGAACCTACTTTCGTCGCATAATCCACATTGATTAATTTATTTTTTTTCGCATATTGCATCGGGGTCATGGACATCCCCCAAACGCCCTCATCTAAATCCATAGCAAGCAAATCCAATTTGCTAACTATTTTAATTTGAGGCCAATTTTTGGTTTCTTGGATTGCCAAAGTTTTAGTATTATAACGTTTCGTAAAACGCATCAAAACATGATGCCGGTAAACATAATAGGCCATCCAAATTAATATAATAATGATAGGAACGCGTAAGTATTCTCCTACAACCGTGCTTAATACTTCAGCGATTTCCATATTCAATGTGTTGGCATCAATTTGACGCACCAACATTAAATCCTTGGCAACCCTTTCCGAAATATCTGGGAAATTAGGAAAATATTTTTGAATAAAGGCATAGGGAAGAAAAGCAATGGTAGAATAAATCGCTATTAATTCATATTTTCGAAGACCAATAAAAAATATCTTGAGTTGGGTTGAGAAAAAATACCAAATCATTCCAACAACAGCAGCAACGAGCAACATTACCCATAAAATAAAATAAGTATTTTGATTGCTGCCTTGATCTTGTGCAGCTCCTCCGCCCCCGCCTGCCATTAGTCTAACATCAACTCATCTAAAGAAATGGCGGTTGGGGAAGGCGCTTGCTGCATAAATTCATGTAAAACATCCGTAATGCAGAGTAATCTTAAAACTTGCGGTGTTACCGTATCCATTTGTACAACGACTCCTAATGTTGCAGAATCTGAACGCTCAAAAGTTAGACCTAGACCATACCCCAAACAAAAAGAACATAATTGGTCTGCTCTACGCATAATTGCTGGAAGTAAGCCAGTCGGTGAAAATACTTTCTCATATGGAATGGGTTCACCTTTTACCAGGTACTGACATCCCATGGCAGCAGCAATCCCACTTAATTGCTTCGTGATATCCAAAATATGTCCCTCACTTACACAGAACCTCTACTTTATTTATTTCAAAGCGAGTATCTTAACATTTTAGTCGAATTTAGTCTTGCTGACCTCTTTTAACATATTTTTTAGTTGACAGTTATGAGCTCCATTGCTTCAATGATGAATCAGACGATATTTTACTTTTGGATAATCACATGCGTATTTTACTTTTGTTCTGTATCCCTTTATTTTTGTCTTCCCTAACAGGCTGTACCATGCTGAAGCAGCCGATTTTTTCACCCGAACCTTGCCCACCCAAACTTCCCTGCGGTGAGGTATGTGAGCCCGAATATGACCCCATCGCTGCCTGCTCTGTCGAAGGCCAATTAACGACCGCGGCAAAATCGATTGAAAGATCGCTTTTTGTTTTAGCAGCAGCAAAAGAGTCAGATAGCCCACCAGTATTGTTAACAGCCCCACTGATTACACCCGAAGGGGGTATGGGTAATACCGCTGACATCGATTGGACGGGTCCTATTGGTCCCCTTGTAGAAAAAATCGCTGCGATGACAGACTATCGTGTTAAGGTTCTGGGGAACGAACCCGCTATACCGATTATTGTTACCATTACTGCTAAACGAGGTGTCATTGCTGAAATTTTACAAAATGCGAGTTTCCAGGTGGCTAGACGAGCTCATATTGTGGTATTTCCCTGTTCTCGTGTCATAGAGCTAAGATATATTGCTTAAATATTGCTTAAGAGGTTTTATTTTTATAAGGTTTTTTATAAGGTATAGAATGTGATGAGGCTGATATTCAATTTTTTAATTATACTATTCATCCAATTTAAGAAATTTAAAAAATGTTTTTCGTTTTTTTCATTACTTGTTCTGTTGTTTCCCCTTTTGTTTATAAATGGTTGTAATTTCTGCGCAAAACCAACTGAATGCAGTGAAATACCTCCATTTTGCGCAGAGTTGGAAGATCTTTGTGCCAAACCGGCCCTTAGAGGCAATAAAAACATTGGGGCTATTCGTTTTCAATCTTTACAAGATACGGCTTTAAGTATCGGCGCACGAGGCGGATTGGCTTTTCGCTCCTGTGAACTTAATAAACTTTTATTGCGAAATGAAAAATTACTGAATCGTGTTTTCAACTTTAATGCGATGTTACTAGATAAAAATGTATTACCTCCTGTACTCACAGAAGCTAGAAATACCCTGCAACTGTCCGGCAACGATGCCATTCGTATTGCTGATAGAACTTATAAAATTGAACGCCAAGCCAAGTTTGTGACACTAGCGCCCACCTGGCGAGATTACTTATGGATGTCCTATACTCCTCCAGGAACCCCAGATTTCAGCCTACTCCCAAGAAGCCAGGCCGAAAGAATATTATGGAAAAAATTTGTAGATGAAGGTTGGTGTTGCGGTATCCAGCAAGCGGATACTATCTTTAGAGAAAATATAGGACGTTTGAAAAGAGACCTAGATGGTATGATTCGTTATCGCACCTTATTAGCCCAATGTATGGTAAGCCCACCTTTTGTGGCAGAAACTGATCTCGGCATTACCGGTGGCGGATCGGATTTAACCGTCAATGATCGCGTTTTACGTATTACGGCCTTCCCAGCCTTACAAAATGATGGCCGGGCCTGGAAAACCGAGATAACACCTAATGAGTAGTGAACATCTACTGCCCGATGAACCCGTTCGCTTTACCACAGAAACCCTCGATCGCCTGTTATTACATTGCGTGAATAAGGCGGCTTCTGATATTACGATTCAAACCAGTACGACAATTATGGCCGAAATTCATGGCCATTTATTCCCTGTGACCACTCGTAAAATCAGCAATACAGAAGTAGGTGATATGTTAAATGCCATCTACGGTGCCAACGGAACCACACAAATTTTTAGTGGTAAGGACGTCGACACCCATTACGAAATTCGTCCCAGCCGTACGGAACGCTTTCGTTTTCGAGTGAATGCGACTGGTTGCCAGGTAGAAGGTCATGATGGTATTCAAATTACTATCCGTACGATTCCAACTACCCCTCCAGATATCTCAACAATGGGACTGGAGCCAGAAATTATTAAAGCCATGGCACCGGATCAAGGAACAGTGGTTGTAACGGGTCCTACAGGATCGGGTAAAAGTACCTTGCTCGCCTCTATTATTAAATCTCTGGCAGAGCAACCAGAAGGGCATCGAAAAATGCTCACCTATGAAGCACCCATTGAATTTGTCTATGATATGGTACAAATGCCCAGTACGATTATGAGCCAAGCTGAAATCCCGCGGCATCTTCCTAGCTTTGCAGCTGGGGTACGTAATGCATTACGTCGTAAACCCCGTTTAATTTTAGTAGGTGAAGCTCGAGATGTTGAAACCATTGCTGCCGTCATCGATGCTGCATTAACAGGCCATCCAGTCTATACCACTGTCCATAGTAATGGCGTAGCCGATGCCGTGCGACGAATGATTTCTACTTTTCCAGCAGAAGAACGCCATGGTCGTGCGCTAGATATCATCGAAACTTTAAGACTGGTCATTTGGCAACGTCTGGCCCCAAGTACCGATGGTAAACGGGTTGCCCTGCGTGAATACTTAGTGTTCGATGAAGAAGTCAGAGATATTTTGGTCTCCACAGAGGTTGATCTGCTGGCCTCTCGCACTCGAAAATTGCTAAAAGAACGAGGCCAACCCATGATTGTAGATGCAGAAAGAAAATTCAAGGCCGGTATTTTGCCAGAGAGAGAATATCGCATTATAGAAGCCAGGGCTAAGATGTTAGATAGGGATGCAGGGTTATAGGAAATAAAAATGGCTAAACTAGACAGCAACGCCAGTTGGCGAGATTCTGCAAGAACACCGCGGTTTTATTTCATGGATTCCTTGGCTGCATTACCCATATTACTCTTTTTTCTCCATATACGCCTCTGGACTTTTATCGTTGTGATTTGCGTCATATTATTTTTAATTGTGCTAGAAAAATTTAAATTCACTTTGCCTGTTTTTAAACGTTGGTTAAGAACCTTTTTGGCCGGACCGCTTCGCGTTGCAAAGCCTTGGTGGAGAAGTTAAATATATGGATACAAAAGCATATATTCAAGAACATAACCTCTTTTATCGCAATGGTTTTCGAAAGTTGTTAACCGTTGCCTATGTCATGACATTTCTTATTTTTGCTTTCATCCTGCTTATTTTTTTTCTATATGCACATCGTCCCGTAGTCAAATATTTCGCAACCACTTCTAACGGACAATTAATAGAAATACACCCAATGTAGTGGGACCAGGTCTCGATGTGTTGGTGTGAATCTAATTCCACATTCACACCAACACATCGAGACCTGGTCCCACTTTAGATATACCCACCTCGTTTTAAAATTAATTCATATCTTAATATTTTGATGCCAAAAGCAGATTGTGTTGTCGGCACCCTTACCACCAATATAGTTAAATCCGCCAGTTCAAAAAAACCTTCTGTCGCATTACGATATTGGAAGTTCATGGGTAATTTTATTTTCCATAAATAATGATTTGCTAACACCCCTTCTTTGATGACTTGTGGAGCCGCTGTTGGATAAGCACGAAAAACATATTTTTTATTGACCACTCGGTCTACCACATGATTATCTTGTAATGACAGGCTAAATGATTCATAACCTTCTGTGGTAAAGTAATCTCTTGCCGCTTCGAGTTTGCTTGAGTAATTCACAAAATTAAATGAATGGACAGAAATCATTCCCTCGACTAACCAATTGAATAATACGTTGACTGTTAGCCCAGCTTGATCCAAGGGAATTTCTTCTATCAACTGGGCTGCCTGGCTAGCCCTAAAAAAAAGAGGAGCAGGACTGCGCAATTTTTGTAATGTAAATAACAACGCAATTAACAATAACGTTGTACCAGATACGAGAATAATTAACAGCAAAACTTTTCCCAGTCTATCAGTCAGATATTGATCATTTTCATGCAATTCTTCGGTTGGTTCATTCTGTAGCTCATTCTCTAGCGGTTGGAATTCTTGTCCAAGACCTTGTAGTGGATCTTGTGGTGGCAATATTTCTTGAGTCACCATGTGATTTCTTACTCCGCATTAAATACTAATTGTGCAATGGCTAGTCCTTCAGGGTGTCTTAATAACGAATCTCGTTGGATTTTGAGATTGGTTCGACCCATTTGTTTGATCACTTCCCCTTCTGAATTTTGATAGATAAACGTAACGGGAATAGTTAGCACCCAAGTATAAATATTATCTGCATCCAAACCTTCACTGGTCACTTGACCCGGGCCCCGAATTTCTGCGGAAACCACTTGTTTTCTCACTCTAATCGCATCTAGGTTGTTTGAAATTCGATAGGCTTCCATAAAATCCATATGACCTTGCCAAGTAAAATAAACTTGTGCTTGCTGCAAGGATTGCCTATAGGAAACAAAATCCAAAGAATACGTTGCAACGACAGCCTTTTTAGCCCATTCAAGGACAAAGTCTGCTGGATGTAACTTTTCATTCAGAGGAATAATCGGAATGGGCCGGCCATCCGGTGTTGTGGGAAAATAGATAGGGGGTGGCGGTGTTGCCCGTTCATAGATGACAAAGCCCACTAAGCCAAAAAATAAGATGAACATCAAAAAAAGGCTGAAAGCAAAGAGTCGATAGTTGTCGTAATAGAACTGATTTCTTTCAATGATATGCTCTATGCCCTGTTTTTTTACCACACTCTTTCCTTTCTCTGTTACAATACATCCTTAATAAATGGATTTTTTGCGTTTTGTCTTCTGAGTATAGCAGCTAGACCGATTGAGGAAAATGTGAATTACCATTTCATTTTATGAATCTTATGAGGAATGATTATAGTTTGCTGAATGTCAAAAAATTGTCAGAAGTGGCTAAAATGTTGCTATACTATCGAAACGAAAAATCTCTCATTTATAGTTAGTAACTGTTCATGTTATGTCGCTTAGATATTTGAAAGTATGCAAAAACAGTTACATTGTTTATAAGGTGGTTAGCAAAGCATGTCACATAAGCTTGGTATCACGGTGATCTTAATTTTAGTATTAAGTGAATTATCTTTGCTTGGGTTTTCATATGTTTCCTATGCCTTGCGCTCTAAAGGAGAATTTTTTGGAACCATGCCCGATAATGTTGATTTCCAACTACAAGCACTTTCTCGCCCCAATGTTTCTACTAATGCATTATTAAGTTGGGCTACTCTGGCTGCTACAGCCACATTTACCATTGATTTTGTTTATTATGAAAAAAACATTGCAGACCTCAGAGATTATTTCACCCAGCAAGGTTATGAAAGTTTTTTGAATGCGCTTAAACAAACCAAAACCTTAGTTACCATTAATGAAAAAAAATTAGTTTTATCTGCCGTACCGATTGGTCAAGCAGTTGTTGCGGCCGAATACGATCTGAACGATGTCCACACCTGGATAATCGAAGTTCCTATTACAGTTACCTATCTTTCAGTCTCTGAAGAACAAAAACAAGAGAAGCTAGTCACATTAACCGTGATTCAAGTACCCACTCACGAAGCTTCAAAAGGGATTGGCATTGATCGCTATGTGGCTGTTGATATATCTGCTGATGTTACGAGTAAATGATGTTTCAAGTAAATAATGGGAATATACCCTTTGCCTTTCAAGCTGCGACTGTGTTGCCAGCTCGATTTGCTGCTCACATACTAATGTGTATGCTGCGCTGCAAACCTTCACAGGCGCTTTGCCGCAACTTGAAATGCTTTGGGTATATAAAACTGCAAATGATACGATGGATTCACATTTCATTTTTCTTATTTCTCGTGGCTTATGCAAGCCCTGCATTACCTGAAAGTACTTCACAAGAACGTTTAGATATTTTAGTCGGGAGAGCTCCAAGACCTGCTCCTGCTGCCGAGGTTACAACAGCAGAAGGTGCTGGCGCAATCAGTTTGCCGCCAGAAGCTGGTGCTGCAGCACCAGCAGCGTCCGGAACAGAAGCTGTTGAAGTGAATGCCCAGGGAGGCAAAATGGCTGTTATGCCTTCCGAAGATAGTCAAAGCTATTTGCCTGATCAACTTGAAGGTCTTCCAAGACCAAAACCTACTACACTCCGAGACCAAGCCTTTAAGGATTTATTGGAGCGCATTTCGCCCTTAAATCCAGAACAAATTGTTGAAATGAGAAAACAACAAGATCGTACGCAAAGAGCGGTTGCTGCTACCCCTGATTCACCCCCTCGTCCAGTCTCCTCTACCCTTACGGTGGATTTATCCCCGGGTGCAAATCCACCTGTGATTCGTTTAGGTTTCGGATTCGTGACCTCAATTGTATTCGTAGATTCAACAGGCCAATCTTGGCCTATTGCGGATTATAATTTGGGTAATCCGAAACATTTTAATATTCAGTGGGATAAAAAAACCAATACCCTTTTTATGCAAAGTACCACCATGTATAACAATGGGAATTTAGCGGTGCGGCTTGCAACCCTGAATACGCCAATCATGATATCTTTAGTTTCCGGGCAAAAAGAAATTGATTATCGTGTTGATGTTCAAGTTCCTGGGCGTGGGCCAAATGCGACAACACAAGTTATAACCGATACCTTACCCAGCGCACCGAATCCTTTTTTGTTGAATGTCCTAGATGGTATTCCTCCCCCTGGAAGTCAGGAACTAGAAGTATGTGGGGGTTGTGGTCGTGCTTGGTTATTTAAGGGGAGACTCATTTTTAGGTCCCAGTTAACTTTACTTTCTCCTGCATGGATTGCCACCGTTTCAAGTTTGGATGGTACCCATGTCTATGAAATGAATCCTACCCCATTACTTATTGCTTCCCATAATGGGCAACCAGTCAAAATAATATTAAAAGGGTTTTAAAGTATGGCAAGTAAATTTAATAAATTCTTCGATAAATTTAAGGACACTAAAACAAGAGCGCTGTTACTGTTTGTTATTTTGCTTGTCATTTTGATTGTAGTTGCCCTGTATTTTATATTAAAAGAACCCGAACCTGTTGTTTCTAAAGGCTCTGAAGCCACCAAATTACCCAACATAAACGCGGTCCCAGGAGGCACGACGACTGAACGATATCAAGAATTATTGGTGGAGGAAAATAAGAAAAGAGCGGAGGCCGCTAAAAAAGCAGGGACTTCTGCGGTAGCAACTATCATAGGTGCAAAACGTAAACAAGGTTCAGAAACATTTGGTATTGAAGATCAATTATTAAAAAGCTGTAATTGTGCTCCTTGTGGTGCTGGAGGTATACCAGACTTAGATCCCGCTCTAGCAGCAAAACTAATAGCAGAGCTAACAGCAGATCCCAGTAGAGCCCTCGATTTAATGAAACAAAATCCAGGACTCGGTAAGGCACTTTGTAAAGACAAACCCGATTTGGCTTTACAATTGGCACAAAAAGATAAAGAGGTTGCGAAAATTCTTTTAACCGAATGTCCGGAAATGGCTAAAATTCTGGCCGAAGTGAATCCAGAACTTTTCAAACAACTTATGTTAGAAAATCCTGAGCTGGCACGAACCTTGGCTGACAAAAATCCTGCTTTATTTAAGCGCTTAATGGATCAGGATCCTGATTTTGCCAAGAAAATGTCTGATATCATGGCCGGTGCCAATATCCCGGATCTGGATCCTGCAGTGGCCGCTAAGCTCATTTCAGATATTGTTGCTGATCCTGCAAGAGCACTTGATCTTTTGAAGAACAATCCTGGTTTAGGTAAGGCACTGTGTCAGCAAAAACCTGAACTTGCCTTACAGATTGCAGAAAAAGATAAAGAGGCTGCAAAAATTCTTTTAACAGAATGTCCGAATATGGCCAAATTGTTGGCAGAAAAAGATCCGGCTTTGTTCAAACAGTTGATGCTAGAAAATCCTGACTTGGCTAGAGCATTAGCAAAAAAAAATCCGGGGCTATTTAAAAAATTAATGGAAGGCGATCCCGAATTCGCTAGAAAAATGGCCGTGAATGGTATAACGGGTGCCATACCCGATTTAGACCCCGCAGAAGCCGCTAAATTGATTTCGGAAATTGAAGCCGATCCCAGTAAAGCCCTTGCACTTCTGAAAGACAATCCAGGTTTAGGTAAGGCACTGTGTCAACAAAAACCCGATCTTGCCTTACAAATTGCAGAAAAAGATAAAGAGGCCGCAAAAATTCTTCTAACAGAATGTCCGAATATGGCCAAATTGTTAGCAGAAAAAGATCCAGCTTTATTCAAACAATTGATGCTAGAAAATCCTGACTTGGCTAGAGCTTTGGCAGAGAAAAATCCCGATTTATTTAAAAAATTAATGGAAGATGATCCTGAATTTGCCAAAAATTTGGCAAAAAGCAACCCAGATTTGGTCAAAACATTAATGAAAAATGATCCAGATTTTGCGGATAAAATGGCGGCTGCTAATCCCGACATGGTGAAGGATCTTATGAAAGGAGATCCTGCTTTTGCTGCTACCTTAGCTAAAAATAATCCTAAATTGGTTAAAGATTTAATGAGTAAAGATCCTGATTTTGCTCGTTTGATGGCAAAGCAAATTCCTGATGCCGTTAAAGAATTGATGAAAAATGATCCAGATTTTGCAGATAAAATGGCGGCTGATAACCCCGATATGGTCAAAAATCTAATGAAAGGAGATCCTGCTTTTGCCGCTGCCTTAGCTAAAAATAATCCTAAGTTAGTTAAAGATTTAATCAGCAAAGACCCCGAGTTTGCTCGACTCATGGCAAAGCAAAATCCCGATGCGCTAAAAGAATTAATGCAAAATGATCCCCAATTTGCAAAAGCCTTAGCGGATAGCAATCCCACTCTGGTAAAAGAATTAATGAAAAACGATCCCAAGTTTGCAGCGGCCATGGCTCAACAAAATCCTGACATGGTCAAAAAGCTCATGATAAATGACCCTGAATTTGCTAAAGTGATGGCCAAAAATAATCCAGGAATGGTGAATGATTTAATGAAAAAGGACCCTGCTTTTGCAAAACAATTGGAAGAAAAAAATCCCGGACTTACAGCAGCTTTGCAAGCCAAACTGGGAACAAAAGCAGTGGTTGCTGTGGTTGAACCTGCTACTTTAACAGCCGATCAGCGTGCCAATTTACAAGAAGAAGCCAGACGCAAACAACAAGAAGCGCAGGATGCCGCAGCAAAACAAAAGTTGCTATCAGAAGAGCAGCAAAAGAAATTAGCTGCATTACTCGCCGGAATGGATGCCCAATCGAAAACTATTTTTCAGGCTTGGAACGAGTATTCGCCACAAATATATGTAGCTGGGGAATGGAAAGAGCAGGCTCAAGTATCGGGAGGGGGATCATCCCTTATAAGAAGTAATGAAGTGGGTCTTGGCCCCACTACTGCTATAGAGAAGACTGGCACAGGTAAAGGAGCGGGTAGCGGATTACCTGGCGGCCCTCTAAAAGCGGGAACCATACTTTTTGCAGTATTGGATACCTCTGTTAATTCAGACGAACCCGGCCCAGTTTTGGCTACCATTGTGGCAGGCCCTTTGACTGGAACAAAACTGTTAGGTACCATGACGGCAGCGCCAACACCGGGAGGTTTTCCTCCTGAAAAGTTGATGCTTAATTTCAACTTAATGAATATTCCATCGTTACCTTCTAGTATTTCGGTTCAAGCGGTTGCAATCGATCCCGATACGGCGCGAACGGCTTTAGCTACGGATGTCGATCATCATTATTTATTACGTTATGGTACATTGTTTGCTTCATCATTTTTAACAGGCTATGCAAAAGTTATTACTTCCATGGGTACGACCCAAGTGACTGCGGCAAACGGAGGAACTACGACGACGACCACTCCAACATTAAGCCCAAGACAACAAATTTATGCAGCTTTAGGGCAAGTGGGGCAGGCTTGGGGACAAGCAACTGCACCTTATTTCAATACCCCTCCTACCATTACAGTTGATGCTGGTACTGGTTTAGGTATTTTGATCTCTGTCTGACGTAAAAGGATAAAAGAGGTAATATCAGATGGTAGATAAAAAGAGCTCTGAGGATGAATTTTCAGACGAAGGATTTGATGAAGAATTCTCTTTTGATGCAGACGAAGAACATGCAAATGTCAATATCCCTACGAAAAAGACGCTCTCTTTTTCTACTTTTCCAATTAAGAAAATTTTAATCAATGGTTTGCTCGGGGCACTACTACTGGTCTCTGTTTATTACGTTTACCAATTTTGGACAAAAGCCAAATCCAAACCAGCGGCTACAAAAATAGCGCTTGCCCCTACCATTCCCACATCAACTGCTCCTTCTACTGCTACTACTGCTTCAAAAAATCCAGCAGGTACAAAACCCACTACCCAATCCATACCGGCGCAAACTTCAACACCTTTGAATTCACAGAATGCTGCATCTTCCACCCTTTCTTCTGCGAAAGAGAAGGAAACGGAAGCAGGTGGCTTTAGTGAAAGTGAGGTAGCGGCACTGATGAAGGAGGAAGCTAATACCAAACCAAACACTCAAAACGCTCAAAAAGGAGTCTTTGTCTATAAAAATGCAGCAACACCTGAAACACCTTCTGCGGCCCCTGCACAACAAACCGGGACCGAGGCGCCAACTACATCAACTACAGCTACGCCTACCGAGCATGAAGCAATCGAGCATGAAGCAATCAAGTCGGGTGGGATAATAGCGAGTGGTGAATCCATGGATAAAATAATGAAAATTGAAACTGAGAATAAGGAAACAGAAGCTTTGAACGCGGCGGGGACAGGGCCTAAACAAAAAGCAGTCGCGGCACAGGCTGAACATAAACCTCTGCAAAAGCCGGAACATGAAATTCCACACGTTGTTGTTGGTCCGCATACAACTCCTGAATCAAAACTGGTTGTTCCTGCGGTTACTGCAACACAAACTACTCCCAGCACAACTTCTGCTGCACCCGTGCAAAACCCTCCTTCCCCAAGTTCGGCAGAGGTGCAAGAGATGACTCAGCAAATCAATAAGACCTTAGATGCACTTTCTAAATTGAATCAGCAAATGGAGGGAAATTTGAATCAAGTCAAATACTTAGATGCATATACGCGCGAGGTTTCTCTGAATGTTGAAAAATTGAATGCCCAAGTAACAACGATGGATAATCGCATTCAAGGTTTGAGCAATCTTGCAAATTCATTGTCTAAGGATTTAGGGAAGGTTCGTAATGAAGTTGGCTATGCTAAACGGGTTGCGGTATCTAGTGAAGATAGTTTGGAATTACTCTCTCCTCCGCGAAGGCATAAAACAGAGAGTCCAGTCGTGATGGATGAAGGAGGAGATTGTTGCGGTGGATACGCAGCACCAAGACCTGCAAGAGTTCCTCGTTGTGCAGGCCCCGAAGAGCCAGAGTTTGTTGTACATGCAGTGATCCCTGGTCGAGCATGGTTAAAGTCCTGTAAAGGACAAATTTTAACAGTTACTGAAGGTGAAACGGTAGGAAATTATGGCAAAGTCCTGGTTATTGATGCCGCTAATAGTATTGTTCTCACGAGTTCGGGAGTGGCTTTCCGTTAGTATACTGTTGCGGTATTTTTCAGTCCTTACATTCATTTTTCTAATAGCTGATCCAGCCTATGCTGATATCTCTTCGGTAATGGCTAATCTACAAGTTATTATCGCTCCCTTAACAGTGATGGTATTATGGATATCTTACGTTGCGGGCATTTTTTTTATTTTTCGCGCTATCCTACACCTTAAAAAATTGGGCATGGGCCAGGCGCAAGGCGACTGGAATCAACCTCTATTATATTTATTTGTGGGAACTGTATTAATCTGTCTCCCTGCGGCAACAGATGTCACAATGACCTCGCTTTTTGGGCAAACAGCTAGTCTTCTTTCGGGAGGAGTTAACTATGCTGGATTGGGACAAGGGCAATCATTATTGTCTTATGTTGATGTCGGGGGAGTTGGAAGTCAATGGGCAAGCCTTGCGAATACCCTAGTGCTATATTTGCAATTTTTAGGATTCTTATCCTTCATTAAGGGTTGGTTTATCATTGCCAAGTCCGGAACACCTTCAAACCAAGGTGGTGGTATCGCCAAAGGCATTTCCCATATTGTGAGTGGCATTGCTTTAATTAATATCGTGGGGGTCGTTAATATTTTACAAACTACCATTATGGGGGGATAGTGACAGAATGCTAAAACTAGGCGAGGAACTAGGTGAGACACAAGAAGGTATTTTTGAATAATGGATATATAATATCTAAATGGTAAGATTAAAATGGATATGTTAATCCTTAAGGAGAAGGTATGATTAAAATCAAAATTAAAGCATTCCTCGGTATCCTGAGCGTCTGTGCTTTAGGACTCTTTACAACCACTCTTTTTGCTGATGGCGATATTGTTGCTTTAAGCACCCAGGTCACAACTCAAGCCAATGCCATAGCTACTTTGTTAAACGTTGTTTCCTATGTCGCGGGGGTAGGTTTTGCTTTGGCGGGGGTTTTGCAGTTTAAAGCTCATAAAGAAAATCCACAACAAGTCCCTCTAAGCAAGCCCATCGTTCTTATTGTTGTGGCTGCTGCTTTACTGTTCTTGCCAAGTATTATGAACATTGCCGGTTCATCTCTCTTTGGTTCCAGTGGTTCTAAAGCGAGTGCCTATCAAGGGGGCAGCTAATGTATATAAAGTGGGTCTCGAGTGCGAGCTACTTATGACAAACTCTTAAAATAAGGTGTATAATAATGAATAGAAAAGTATAGAAGTTTCATGGATAGGGATTTAGGAGAGGAAAAATGACACAAAATGTGAAGAGATTAGGTCAGGCATTTGGGATTATGACCTGCGCGTTGTTTACAACAACTGCTTTTGCCGATGGTGATATTGTTGCTCTAAGCACACAGGTTACAACTCAAGCCAATGCCATAGCCACTTTATTAAACGTTGTTTCATACGTTGCAGGGGTAGGTTTTGCTTTGGCGGGGGTTTTGCAGTTTAAAGCTCATAAAGAAAATCCACAACAAACCCCCCTAAGCAAGCCCATTGTTCTTATTGTTGTGGCTGCTGCTTTACTGTTCTTGCCAAGTATTATGAACATTGCTGGTTCATCTCTCTTCGGTTCCAGTGGATCTAAAGCGAGTGCTTATAAAGGTGGTAGTTAATCCTATATTCTTCGCGAATGAATTTTAGGCGATGGATTTACTACCCATAACACTATCCGCTGGTCGCGGTAATTGGCAGCGATTTATGAGCCGGAAGGCGAATGAAAACTTCCGGAAAATCGCTGCCAAAGTTTTTGCTCGTGATGACTTCACCTGCCGCTATTGCGGCTTTCAATCTCAAAAATATCAAGAAATCGTTAATATCGACCAAAACTATACCCATAATCACATCAACAATTTGGCCACAGCCTGCCAGTTTTGCTCCCATTGTTTTTTCCTAGATGCTATTGGCAAAGATGGTAAAACAGGCGGCACATTGATTCATTTGCCCGAAATCAGCCAAGCGGATCTCAATCATTTTTGTCGAGCCATTATTTGTAGCTTATTGAGAGATGCGCCTTATAAGGGTAAATTACAGGCGGTTTACTTAAGTCTACAAGATAGATCTAAAACAATAGAGGAAGTTTTTGGACCTTCAGCCCAAGATCCTAATATTTTTGGACAATCCTTAATCGATTGTGGATTAACGGCTGATCAACTGAAGCATCCTATTTTAAGCGAACTTAAATTTCTTCCCACCCGAAAATTTTATAAAAAACAGGCTGAGTATTGGAAAACGACTGTTTTTGCGAATATTCCTTTGTGAAGTCGGTGTCCTTTCGCAAAAAAATATTATTTATGATCTCCGTTATACTCATTTCGATTGCAGCATTCACTATTTTTCCTTTTTTGCTTGGCAAAAGCCTGTCCCAAGATATATCTCTTGAGCCTATATTAACGAGCGTCAGCCCCGATTTCAAAGCCGAGCATTTCTTTTCAAGACCCAGTGTTTATTTAATTTCCTATGCAGATGGCCATGAAGTTTTTTTTAAAAATCAAAATGCCTTGGCTTCCTCTGCCCTTAACAAGGGCATTGATTTTATTTTTAACTATCGGCGTTCTCATTTAGATCAAGACTTTGTTAAACAGCATGCCACTCTATTCGAACAAAAAACAGGTGCGGGCTATTGGTTATGGAAACCTTGGATTATTTTAAACACTCTAAGCAAAATGCCAGAAAATGATATTTTGATCTATGCAGATACTGGCATTCTTTTCCGGAAACCCATTATCCCTTTGATAGAATTAGCCAAGCAACAGGATATCGTTTTATTTGAGTATGATCCCGATAAATATTGGGGTAAACCTATCAACATTACCAAACGTGAAGTGTTTATTGCCTTAGACTGTGACACAAAAGAATGTCATGAAGGTCGGCATGTGTGGGCAGGCTTTATGGTATTAAAAAATACGCAGAAAACAAGAGATTTCATTCAATCCTGGCTTGCTTTTTGTTGCGATGAAAAACTCATTAATGATGATTTAGATCCCATAGTGCATCAATACCCTAATTTTGATCGTCCTTATCATGATGAATCGATTTTAAATACGCTTTATAATAAAGATCCAAAAGGTAAATATCTTTTTCAATCGAAAACATTATTTGAAAACTATGTGACTTGGCATCACCGTCATATCAATAGTGAAGATGCATCTCTATTGATGGCCTATCATCATCATCAGAGATCTCTCATTTATATGCTAGAGAGTGAATTGCTAAATAATTATTTGACTCTTTTTTTATGGCGCTTTTGCTACTGCCAGCGCAACAGCAGCTGCATGCACCACGGCCCATCCCCATAACAAATAATGAGTTTTTTATAATAGGTAAATCTCTAATTGAACCTTTGATGATCCTGCTGGCTCTGCATATAAGCTTTAAGCACGGCATTCATTAGCGATAAATGCCCTGAACCTTGAAGTTTATAAAATTCAAGCACGTCTGAATCGACTCGTAATGAGATAGCAATTTTATGTTTTGGCAAAATAACTTTTGCATCTTTAGGCCAATCCATTAAAAGAGGGGCTGCATCCAGATCTTTTTTACCAGCACTTTTAATTTTGCGGTCACTAAGTGTGCGAAGACGACCCAAGTCACTTACAGGTTTACGAGTCCCTGACAATTGCATCCTAACTGTTTTGTTTTTCTGTTTCTCTGATTTTTTTTTCATATTTGCTACGCTCCCGTTTGTTGGCTTTACGCATCGAAATAATACGAATACAATCTTTTCTTAGCGTGTGTACGACATTTACAACAATATCAATACCCGCATCTTGAAAATCAATACCATGATTTTCAAGGTTTTTCTTATTTTTACCTAAATCCCCATTCAAACAACATACATTTAGTATATACAAAATTATAGGCCTATACAACTGGTACCTTAGCTTTTTTGTTGCTATCATTGTGTAGTATCACAGTTTACGGAAACTCAAGGCAGCAGCGGATTTCATTATATGTCATCAATTATAAACCCCGTCCTGGACGCTATAGACGGCATTCTTGCCTGGTTAGGAAGTTCTTTAGGTCAATTGGCCGAAACTTACTGTGATTTAGAAACCGCCGATAGCCAACATGTGCTTGTGGCCAGAGATGGCTCTTTAATGTCTATTCTTCGAATTCATGGTGCCACCTTCTTGGTGGGGCCTGAAGAATTCAATCGCATTCACAGAGATCTCTCACTTGCTTTGCAAACGGCGCTTTCGCGAACCGGTCAAGCGATTCAAGTATTTTTTTCACATGATAAAGAAAGGGTACGGCACGATTTAGAACAAATCTTATTGTATGCTCGTCAAACAGCGACCCGGTTACACCTAGTACTAGATGATCTCTTCAACGAAAGAGTAACAGAACTAGAACGCTACTGCGCTTCGGAAGCCCTGTATTTTGTGATTTGGACTAAACCTATTGTTTTAAGTGCTACCCAACTGAAACAAGCTTTTCAAGACCGAACAGAAAGACTAAAGGCTGGGAACGTCCCCCCCATTAAAAATGCCCAAAACTTTTTAAATATCATCCCAGAGCTACGGGACACTCACGATTCCGTAGTGCGTTCTCTGCTCTCGGATCTGAACGGCATGGGTCTTTTGTCTAGTCTACTTGATGTACATGAAGCCTGTCGTTCAATCCGAGAATCAGTTGACCCAGACTTCACAGACCCTCGCTGGAAACCGTATTTACCAGGTGATCCCATTCCCATTCGAGAAACTAAAAATTATAAGGGTGATATCTCTGATGTGTTATGGCCAACTTTAGCGAATCAGTTAATTCCTCGAGATGGCGAAATTTTAAATCTTCGAACTGCAAGAATTGGTGATAGGATTTATGCCCCTATCACCATCGAGCTTTTCCCGAAAGAATTGGCCGCTTTTGGTGTTTTATTCGGTCGGGCGCTGGCTGCTGAAATTCCTTGGCGTATTTCCTTCTTTATTGAGAGTGGGGGTATGTCTGCACTGGGTATGAAACCCACGGTTGCGGCTTTATTAAGTTTTGCCCATGCTAATAATCGTTTGATTGCAAACTCGGTAGAATTATTGAAGTATATTCAAGTAAACACCGATGATGCCATTGTAAAGTTACGTGTTGCGGCTTGTACTTGGGCCAAAGTAGGAGATGAAAAAACATTACGCATGCGCGCTGCCGAACTTGCAAAAGTCATACAAGGCTGGGGTTATTGTGAGACCTCAGAAGTATCTGGCGATCCCTATGGAGGCACTCTCTCGTCCGCCTTAGGGCTTTCAATGCAAAATGTGGCAAATCCTTCCATAGCCCCGCTTTCAGATGTAACCTATATGCTCCCCTTTACTCGACCTGCCTCACCTTGGTCTTCAGGGGCTGTGCTTTTTCGGTCTGTAGATGGTAAGCCCTGGCCATATCAACCGGGTTCTACAATGCAAACCACCTGGATTGATTTGATATTTGCCCGCCCCGGCTCTGGTAAATCTGTTCTTTCAAATTCCATTAATTTAGCCTTATGCTTGGCAGCGGGTATACAGCGTCTTCCTCATATTGCCATTGTTGATATCGGTCCTTCTTCGAGTGGTTTAATATCATTAATTCGAGAAGCATTACCGCCCGAACAAAAACATATGGCTGCTTATCATCGTATGCGCATGCGCCCTGAAATGGCCATTAATCCATTTGATACTCAATTGGGCTGTCGTTTCCCTTCCCCGCAAGAACGCGCCTATTTAGTGAACTTTTTAACGTTACTCGCTACGCCTGTTGGAGAAAGCTCTGCTTACGATGGTATTTCCGATATGTCCGGTTTAGTGGTCGATGAACTTTATAAATCTCTTTCTGAAGGTGGTAACCCACGACTTTATACTGCGAGCCTGGAACCCATTGTCGATAAAATACTCGATGAATTAAAAATTGCAGTCGATAGCCATACCACATGGTGGGAAGTGACCGATGCCATCTTTAAAGAAGGTCATACCCACGAAGCCGGTATAGCTCAACGTTATGCGATGCCCCTGCTTGCAGATGCCGCTTCCATTGTAAGAAGTCAAACGGTAGAAGATTTATATGGAGAAATAAAGGCACCGACAGGCGAACCCTTAATTAGCGCCTTTGCTCGTATGATATCCAGTGCCATTCGCGAGTATCCCATATTAGCGCGAATCACCGCTTTTGACTTGGGTGAAGCCCGAATTGTCTCTTTAGATCTCGATGAAGTTGCAAAAACAGGCGGTGAAGCAGCCGATCGGCAAACAGCCATTATGTATATGTTGGCACGTTATGTACTAGCACGACATTATTACTTGACTGAGGATTTATTAAAAGACTTACCTCCGCTCTATCATGAATATCATAAAAAAAGAATTCTTGAAATTCGAGAAGATCCCAAACGTATTGTATTAGACGAATTTCATCGTACTTCCAAAGCAAGAGCCGTTCGTGATCAAGTGTTAGTGGATATGCGTGAAGGACGAAAATGGAACGTACAAGTGGCCTTACTTTCTCAATCTTTAGATGATTTTGATCCGGTTATGATTGAATTTGCAACTTCTGTATTTATTATGGATGCAGGACCCAAACAAGCGATTGAACGTTCCACCCAAATTTTTGGTCTCTCGGATACTGCAAAATTAGCACTAGAAACACGCGTGCATGGACCTCGTCTTGGCGGAGCCACTTTTTTAGCACAATTTGCCACCAAACTGGGAACGAATACTCAGTTAATCACCAGCACCATTGGTCCTATAGAACTCTGGGCATTTAATACCACAGCAGTTGATGCTCGCATCCGCAATGCCTTATATGAAAAAATTGGCGCTGCAGAAACGAGGCGGCTATTGGCCATGATGTATCCAGGCGGTTCTGCTGCAAAAGTCGTTGAAGAAAGAATGACTCGCTATAAGGATTCCAGTGGGATAGTTTCCGAAGAACAATCTGCCTCGGTGGTCGAGCAGCTTATTGAAGAAATTTATACTTTCTATAAGAAAGGGGCAGGAAAAGTAGTATAACAAACCTTATCTTGACTTAATCGTAAATTTAACCCACATTGTCCTCTTTGTAACGGCAAAGACACTAACATGTTTTTGCTATAAGGAAAGGAGATGACATGGATAATTTAGCCAACTCCAAAGTTTCTAATACCCCAACCACCTCAATCTTAGCTGACAACCATTCTACACAACATTCTTCAAAAAATTTGCTTATTTCCTGCATGATCGGCAATGCGATTGAATGGTATGACTTTGTTATTTATGGCTATTTCGCAGCTATCTTTGGCAATCTTTTTTTCCCCAATGCTAACCCCACCATACAAATCTTAGCAAGTTGGGGGGTATTTTGGTCTGGCTTTATTGCGAGACCCCTGGGTTCAGTAGTTTTTGGTCATATAGGTGACAAAGTTGGACGAAAATCGGCTCTTACTTTTTCTATCTACGCCATGGCTATACCCACTGCGATGATAGGTTGTTTACCTACTTATGATCAATGGGGCATTCTTGCAACGATTTTGCTTATTCTTTTTAGGAGTATGCAAGGCTTTGCCATAGGGGGTGAATTTACTGGCTCTATGGTGTTTTTGGTTGAACATGCGCCATCGCATAAACGCAGCCAATGGGGCAGTTTAACTTCACTCAGCGCAGTCATTGGAGTGATCATTGGCTCGAGTATTGTCGCAGGATTAAACCGTTATCTAAGTCATGAAGAAATGTTGAATTGGGGATGGCGTTTTCCGTTTATATTAAGTATTTTAGGCAGTCTCGTAGCGGGTTATATCCGACGCTACTTAGCTGATCCTGCCATATATTTAGAAGTGAAAGCCAATACAGCAAAAGAATCGATACCCATAAAAGAATTATTGATGAATCACAAATCTAATATTAGTTTGATTATTTTGCTCGATTTTTTAACAGCTATTGGTTTCTTTATGGTGGCAATATTCTTAGTTTCTTATTTTAGATCCTATTTAAAAGTACAAGAAGATATTGCCCTTGCAGTCAATACTTTTAACATGTGCCTTTTTGCAGCAGCTATATTTGTAGGAGGATATTTGGCCGATCGCTTTGGACGAAACTTATTATTAGGCATTTCTTGTGTTGGTTTTATTGTTTTTTCTTATCCCTTATTTTTAGTCTTGCAATCAGAAACCGTTCGTGGCCTTGTGATAGGGCAAGGTTCTTTGGCCATCTTGATGGGATTATTTTTTGGTATCATCCCATCCACGCTGGTTGAAATGATGCCCATTAAAATCCGTTGTACGGGTTTATCTGTGGGTCATAATATTAGTATGGCAATTTTTGGGGGTTCGGCTCCCCTCGTCGCAACAGAACTTATACAAAGTACAAATAATATTGCAGCGCCTGCATTTTTATTGATCGCTGCTGCTGCTTTGTCTTTATCTGCATTGTTTTTTATTGAAGATAAGTCCAAGGTGGGGATTGGGATAAAAGAAATTATTTTTGAATAGAATTTTTCAGGGCTCGTTCATATCAGCTGAGTAGTGCGTAGGTTTTATCTTTTGATCTTTTTTATGACTCATATTCTTTCATATTGATAGGCAATGTAAATTGGAAAAAGACACCCGTACGAGACATTTTATGGAATGATATATAACCTGAATGAGCCTCTACAATAGTGCGGCTGATAGAAAGCCCCATACCCATGCCTCCATCTTTTGTTGTAAAGCCAGGATCAAATAAATGAGTTTCTTCGTCAATTGAATAATGAGGTCCATTATTACTAACACTCACAATAATCCATTTAAGCTGACGTTCCGTACGCAAGATTAGCTTAGGCATGGTTGTTTTGGCTTTGCAAACTGCTTCTAAACCGTTTCTTAGCAAATTCAAAATTACCAACTCAATTTGAAGGGGGTTCACATTTACACTAGGCAAGTTATCTGCCAGATCTAATGCAAGCTGCACTGAAATATGATTATGCATTTCTTTTTGAATTTGAGTGGCTGCCCCTTTTGCAATATCATTAATAGAATGTAACTTATAGAATGTCCTGTCTTGATGAACAATATCCTTCATATGATGTATTATATCATTAGCCAATTCAACTTGTTTCACAACAAGACGCATGATATCGACGATTTCAGTTATTTTACAATCATGGCTTTCAAGCCTTCGCATACAGCCATTAACATAATTAGCAATAACGGCGTGAGAACGATTAATTTCATGTGCCATAGCAGAAGCCAATTCGCCCATAGATTTCACACGCGCCAGTTGCGTGAGTTCATTTTGATGTTGAAACGCCAATCTCTCTTTTCGCTTATTTTCAGTGATATCTTGAGCTACGACTCTACATTCTTGATCGTTAAAAATGCTTGCATCAATTTGCACAATTCTAAAAGATAAATCATTACTTGACAAGGTAACTTCACAACTTCGCTTTTGCTTAGAGGCAAAAACCTCTTTAAGAAAGTCAATAAAAATATTAGCTTCATTGCTCGCAACAAAGGACACAAAAGACCTTCCTAATATATCACTTCTCTCCATTTGGAGAAAACTCGCAGCCATTAGATTTGCTTTAAGAATAATGCTTTCGCAATTAAAAGTATAATAACCAACAATTGCAAAATCATAAAGTTCGGTATAATGTGCTAGAGCAGTTTCTGCTGCAGTACGCGATTCCTGTAGCTCTTGATTCTGTAACTCCAATTCAATTTGACGCACTTGTAATTCATGAAGTAATTGTACGGTTTCCATTGTTGAATCTGACGAATTCATTTTCCTTTTACTTGTCTTCAATATTTTTATCGCACGTTGACGTAAACTAGAAAAAACTTGACTTTGAAATAAGCTATCATTCATGAAATTTTCCTGGTAATATATCTGTATTGATAGGATTTGCTATAAGCTTTTGCATATCTGATTGAGTTTTTCGCAATTCCAGTTCGAGTTTCTTTGACTCAGTAATATCCGTAAAGGTAACAACCACTCCATCAATTCTATTGGCCAATGTCCTATAAGGCATTATGCGTACCACAAACCACCGACCATCCTGAGTAGATGCTATTGTTTCTTTAAATATTAATGTACGGAGTACTTCGCGTGTGTCTTCAATGAAGAAAGGATAGGCTATTTCAGAGACCAGAATCTGAAATGTTCCGACCTATATCTCCAGGAATAATCTTAATAATATTGGTAATTTGATTAGTGAATCTTCTTATTTTAAGCGCTTCATCCAAAAATAAAATGGCGATATCTGTACTATTTAATAAATTATGCATATCGTTGCTTGTTCGTGTCAATTCATCAATTTTAGCCTGCAATTCGCTGTTTACTGTCTGCAACTCCTCATTCATAGATTGCATTTCTTCCTTAGAGGTGGTAAGTTCCTCATTAGTAGATTGTAATTCTTCATTCGTAGATTGCAGTTCCTCATTGGTAGATTTAAGTTCCTCTTGCGAAGCCTGCATTTCGTCATGAGTAACCTGAAGATTCTTTTGCGAATGCTGTAGTTCCTCAATCAATGCAGTTACTCTTGAAGCATCCATTTTACCAGCTTTGATTTTGTAGGCTTTGGTTTCCTTGGGGAGTGCAACTTCATTAAAGGTAACCAGAGCAATTCCCGTGAATTCCTCTAACTCCGACACTGGATGCACAGTAACATCCAAACCCACAAAACTTTTATGGGTCATGACTTTTATTGCCTTTAAACCAATGGGCGTTTTTTGTCGAAGCGCTTTTTGAAAGATCTCACTTAAGGCCTGTTTTAGACCTTCACGAGCCATGGTGAACAAATTTAAGTTTGCTTTACCTATAGCCGGCTCGAGATAATTGCCGGTCCTACCATGGATATACAGTATGTCACCTTGCTCTGTTACTAATACAGCAGGAGGACAATAGTACTGTAATAATAGGGATTCGACCAATATTTTAAGGTTAGGTGGAGTAACATGCTTAACAGACCGAGAGGGTTTCGTTTGCATTGATAATTGCGATAAATTACTAGGAAACGAGGTTGGCAAATCTCCATGAGCAATAGTTCTTGAAGATTCTAAGCGCCGAAATATCCGCGTTTTCCCAGGAAAGTCTGCAAAAAGGTAAGTTAAATTACCGATGGTTTCTGCATTGCCTAACATTAGGACACCTGCGGGGTTCAGGCTGTAGTGAAATAATAACAATAGTTTTTTCTGTAATTCCAAATCCAAATAAATTAATAAGTTACGACATGTCAGGATATCAAGCTTAGTAAAAGGCGGATCCATAATGATATTATGGGGAGCAAATATGACCATTTCACGGATTTCTTTATTGAGCCTGTAACCCTTCTCTTCTTCAGTAAAGTAGCGGCACAGTCTTTCCTCAGAAACATCAGAGCTGATGTTACGCGGGAAAAAACCTCTTCGTGCTTTATTGATAGCATCCTTATCCAAATCTGTTGCAAATATTTGTAGAGTGAAGTTACTATAGAGTTGCAATTCCTCTAAAGCCTCTTTGAAAATAATGGCCAGACTATAAGCTTCTTCTCCGGTCGAGCAACCCACCACCCAAGCACGGAAAATTCTGCCCCTCTGATTGTTTGATAACAAGCTGGGCATAACCACTGTTTTCAATTGCTCCCATACCGCTGGATCACGAAAAAAAGTAGTGACACCTATCAGTAATTCTTTAAATAACAAAGTAATTTCTTGAGTATGTTCCCCTAGATAATAAATATATTCATTAATAGAAGACAACTGGTACAAACCCATACGACGTTCAATACGGCGATACAGTGTTTTTTTCTTATAATGCGAAAAGTCATGGCCAGTCTCAGACCTAATCAGTAATACTATTTTTTGAATTGCATCCTGATGAGGATCTTCCAATTCCAACTCTTTTGCATGAGAGAGTGGAAGTAGCTGTAAATGGCTTATAATTTTGAATGGTAGTTCTTGCACAGGTGCAACAATATCCACCAATCCCGCATGGATAGCGCTAAGAGGCATAGCATCAAATTTTGCTGAACTCGGTTCCTGAACAAAGGTCGCGCCTCCCTTCTCTTTGATTGTACGAAAACCAAATGTTCCATCCGTACCCATACCGGATAAGATAACGCCAATGCAGTACTCTAGTTTATCTTCAGCTAAGCTTCGAAAAAAGAAATCAATAGGCAAACGCAAACCACGTTGCTCATGTGGTTTCTGGATATGAAGAATATTATGATGGATGGATAGATCACAACCGGGAGGGATAATATAGATACAGTTAGGCTCAACCTCCATCTGATCTTGAATTAGATAAATGTGTAATTCTGTATGTTTTTGCAATAATTCCACCAACAGGCTCTTATGGGTCGGATCTTGATGATGTACAATTACGAAAGCCATACCACTATCTCGTGGAATTTGAGAAATAAATAATTCTAAAGCTTCTAGACCGCCTGCAGAGGTTCCGATGCCAACAATAGGAAAAGATATTGCAGATCTCTTTCGTCCGCGTCGCGAATTAAGTTCCTTAACTTTAATCATGCATGCCCTCCCTATTTGCACTCTCGCTACAATACTGTATTCTTGTTCAGACTACAAAAAATAATGATAGGAATGTTAACAAACTCCTTTTCAGCCCTTGATATCTTAACAGCTGAAAACTTACGCAATGATTTATTAGATCTTTGATTGACGTAACAGGTAAAGTTCCACGATCAAATATATTTGCGAAGTATGTCTAATATTTATGTAGAAGATTGAGCAAAGGGAGGACTGCGCAAGTCTTTCCGTTCAACCAATGTTGTTCCAAGGAATAACTTGCATATTTTTTCCAATGGCAAAAGGCTTTTGTACAGGCGCTATAAAATAGCCAGTCGCTTTATTATATTTTTCTAAAAAACTATTCATTCCTCTTTGTCTATATGGAGAAATATCTTCCGTGGTAACGCATTCAATACCAACCAAATGTTCCCTTGTTTTGAGCACTAAATCTATTTCCGCACCACCGCGTGTACGATAATATGATATTTCAGGTTTTATCTTTCCTGAATATTCATATTGTGCATAGATTTCATTGATCAATAATGTTATTAAGCTTTCATGTCGAGAAGCAACGGTTGGTTTTCCCCCTCGTAGAGCATTATACACACCCGCATCAAATATTTTATACATGGGTCTTGCCCTAGGACTATCAAAGGCTGATACTTCATGTATAAGAAATAATGATTCTAATGCTTGTAAATGTTTTTTAATGCTAGCTGCTGTTGTACCCAATTCAGAAGCTAATTTAGCTTGAGATATTAACGATTCTGTAGATAGGTGGAGCAACAATTGATAGGCAAGTTCACTATCATATACAGCATCCTTAAGTTGTTTAATATCTTTATAACAAATTGCTTCTATCCAGCTATTGATTAAATTAATGCGTTCATCCAAATCAGCTAATCGACAAAATATGGGCATTCCGCCACGTTCAAGCCAAGTTTCAATCGATTTTGGATCTATTTTCTGAATTTGATTTGTGAAATTAAATGTCACCCACGGGGCCATAAATTCTTTATTGCTAAGTTCACGAATGGTCATTGGAAATAATTTCGTAATACCCATACGACCTGCTAGTGACTCCCGTACCCCCGATTTTGATGAAAACTCTACTGAGCCAGATAAGGTAAATGCACCATTACGTCTATTCTTATCGACTATGGCTTTAATGGAGTCAAATATGTGGGGTACCTTATGGGCTTCATCAATTATCAAATGTGTTTTTTGATTAGCACTTTCATCTATTAATAACTGGGCGGGCGCTCGTTGAGCTCTTAGAGCCATCTCTTTTTCATCGAATGTAATATAATTTGCATCATCTAGCATACGCCATTGATTCATTAGAAAGGTACTTTTACCCACTTGTCTTGCTCCCAATACTCCCAAAACTGGAAATATTTTGGCTCTATTTAATAAAATTTGTGAAATATGACGGTTTCTCGTATGCATAAAAGTACCTGTATTATCTGTTGATGGTCAAATGATATTACAGATACTTACTATAAGGATTTTTATTGAATAATGCAAATAGAATAATCAAGATATGGTTTTAATAATCTTAATAATATGGAAGGTGTATATAAACTCAGTTTCTCCATCTAAATACAACACTGTAAAGCAGTCTGACCCCAATTTCCTTGACGAAAGACCCACTATCAACCAGAATGAGCGCATGTCAACCGATACCCTGATCCGTCTAGAAAAAATTCATAAATCCTTTGTTAATTCAGAAGGGAAAGCACTTTTTGTCCTTGAAAATATTAGTTTTCAGCTTAAGGAAGGAGAAATTGTTGCTTTGTTAGGTAAGTCGGGCTCAGGCAAATCCACTCTTTTACGCATGATTGCAGGGCTTTCTCTTCCAAGCCAGGGCCAGATCTTATATCGCGAACAAGAAGTTTTAGGACCCGCACCCGGTATTGCTATGGTTTTTCAAAACTTTGCTCTTTTGCCCTGGTTAACTGTTTTAGAGAATGTTGAATTAGGGCTTGAGGCACAAGGGGTTCCCAGTAAAACTCGAAGACAATTGGCATTAAAAGCGATCGATACCATCGGCATGGATGGTTTTGAATCGGCTTATCCGAAAGAACTTTCTGGTGGTATGCGTCAACGAGTGGGTTTTGCAAGAGCCATTGTAATAGAACCCGATATCTTATTAATGGATGAACCTTTTTCAGCACTTGATATCTTAACAGCCGAAAATTTACGCAACGATTTATTAGACCTTTGGACCGCCAAACGCACTCGCACCAAAGGCATATTAATGGTGAGCCACGATATAGAAGAGGCTCTCTTAATGGCAAATCGCATCATCTTAATTGGCGGTAATCCTTCGCGTATTCAATCGCAGATACAAAACACCCTACCCTACCCACGTTCCAATCAATCTCCTGAATTTCGAAAACTTCTGGATAAAATATATACGCTCTTAGCGATGAGTGAACGTGAACGCCTATTAAAGGCAAAAAGACCTGCTAAAGTTGATCTACAACATCCTGAATATGCTTATCGCTTACCTGAAGTGGATGTTTCTGAGTTGATGGGTTTATTAGAAGCTATGGAATCGCGTGAGAGTGATGGCCGTATTGATTTACCAGCATTAGCAGAAGCGCTACATTTGGACTTAAGTCATCTTTTCACCTTAACAGAAGTATTAGAACTGTTAAGATTTGCCAAAATAGCAGAAGGCGATATTATTTTCTTAGATGCCGGTAGACAGCTAACAGCTGCAGATATCTTGCAAAGAAAACAACTTTTTGCTAAACATTTACTCCTTTATATTCCTTTAGCGAAACATATTCGTGAGGTATTAGATAACAGCCCAAATCAAAGAACTTCTGAAAATGAATTTTTGGAGGAGTTAGACATATTCTTAACCGATGAAGAAGCCCAGAAATTACTTCGAACGATTATCGATTGGGGACGTTATGCAGAAATCTTTGCTTATGATTATGATACTGGTATCTTTAGTTTAGAAAATCCACAATAAAAATACCGTAACTGTTCACGCCTTATCCCAGAACGCCCATTATCTATGGGTATCATTTATTAATATTAAGTTCAAACCATCTTTGCTTGTACTAATATTTGCTGTTTTTCTTTTTTTCGAGCTTTCAATTCTAATACCAGTGCAATCATACAACCATACCAAAATATCATGGTCGCTGCAGAGATAAAAACATAAAACATCACTGCAAAAACAACTGAGCCCTTTAAGAATAAATGATACAATACCCATGTGATGGCCATGATTGTTAAGCCTAAAAATATTAACCCTACCATTTTCCACCAATAGCCTTTTAGCAAGAAAATACTTTCGTGAAAATAGTCAACTATTTTTTTATACCAGGGCGTTTCTTTTTTATGCTCAGCCAATACAACAATAAATAACGCTAAATAAAATGAAACGGATAGAGCCAGCATAGGAAGCATCACCAAAGTTAAACCGATATACGGAAAATATTCAGGATACTGCGTTGCTTCCCCATATTGTTTAATCTGAAAAAATAATATAAAAGCTAAAGTAGCCAAAGCGAGATAAAGTACACAGACCATAAAAACAGCAAGACTTTTTTGCATACCTAAGCGTATGGCATTAAAAAGTTCTAAGGGTTGCTCATGTATCGTGCTATTTATTTGAATAATAAGGGCCGCATGCAAAATGGATAATAACCAAATACCTATAGCAAGGAAAATCAGTGAAACCCAATCATACAAGTCAGCCATATTGGGAGTGGTTTGCGGTTGCAGGCCATAACCGTATAATGTACCTGCTATCAATAGACTAAATACAATACTCACCCAAAAACTCTTTTTCGCAAACCTCATTCCCATTTGAATCACGAAACCCGTGGTTAAATGCTGTTTTAGGATGTTTTGCAGTGCTGGCTGTGTTGATGTCGTTATGATCTGAGATTTTGAATGAGAGGATTTGGAATGTTTGCTCATAGTACTCGTCCATTATATTAAGAAATAGGTCGCATAACTGTCTAATCAATGTTTTATTCAAGTATAGATAATTTGTTTCTTTAGTTTCTAACTTACCGATATTTTTTTTATCTGGGCCAATATCGGATATGACCCCATAACCGATTGACATTCCAGAAGGGTTTGTGAAAACTGTTCAACAATAGGACCCAGATAACCTGCAATGTCGAGGAATAGAAGTAAGATGACCATAGAACTAACAGCAACACAAGATCCACAAGATTCGCAAGATCTACGAAATCATACCCCCATGATGCAACAATATTTACAAATCAAAAACAAACATCCTCAGCATCTTTTGTTTTATCGTATGGGAGATTTCTACGAACTTTTCTTTGATGACGCTAAATTGGTCTCTAAACTACTGGATATTACTTTAACCAGTCGAGGCCAATCTGCAGGCCAACCCATACCGATGGCAGGGGTGCCTCATCATGCAGCAGAGTCCTATATCGCGAGCTTATTAAAATTGGGAAAGACAATTGCGATTTGTGAACAAATAGGTGACGCCGAAGGGGTCAAAGGACCTATGCAACGAGACGTGGTTCGTATTCTAACTCCAGGCACGCTCACCGATGAAGCCTTATTGGATGCCGAGCAGGAAGCCTTAATGCTGGCCATTTACCCGAATACCCTTCCTTTTGCAATGGCTTGGCTTGATTTAAGTTCTGGTCGTTTTCACGTAAACGAGGTAGACACTCAAGGTGCATTTCTTCATGAATTAGAGCGTTTAAGACCCGTAGAAATCTTAATTCCAGAAAATTTTTCAGAAACCAAGCTTTTAAATAAAAAAACAACAAGCCAAATTTTAACGAAGTCATTTTTCGATGCTACTGATCTTATTGATATCCCCGATATCCAAAAAATGGTTAAAGATGAATCCTTGCAAAATTTATCCGAACCCATGCTGAAAGCTGCCAGAGCTCTATTGAAATATAGCCATGAAACCCAACGCAGCGCTTTGCCCCATATTCGACCCATAAAATTTGAAAATAATAATGCCAGCCTTAAACTGGATCCCAACAGCCGCAGAAATCTTGAATTAACCAAAAATTTGCAAGAGGGCAAACAACATACTTTGTTTTCAGTATTAAATAGTACCGTAACACCCATGGGCGGCCGTTTACTAGCCCGTTGGATACACCAACCTTTGCGATCTCGTATCGACCTCAATCAACGTTTAGATGCGGTTGCAACCATCAAAGAAACACAAAGCTATTATGCTCTTAAAGAAACTTTAAGAGGCATTGGCGATATGGAAAGAATCTTAAGTCGAGTAGCCTTACTAAGTGCTCGTCCTTTTGATCTCTTAAAACTAAAACGGGCTTTTTCGAGTTTGCCAAAAATAAAAACGGAACTAAAACCATTTCAGAATACTCAATTATTAACAACATTGGCACACCAAGTAAATGAATTCAAAGCGTTACATCAGTTGCTGAATAAAGCCATTCAAGAATCACCTGCAACTCAAATCCGAGATGGGGGTGTTATTGCCAATGATTTTGATAGTGAATTGGATGAGTTACGATCTTTAAGTTCAGATGCAGATAGTTTTTTAGTGCAATTAGAAGAAAAAGAACGAGAACAAACTAAACTATCTACGCTTAAAGTTGGCTACAATCGCATTCATGGCTATTATATCGAACTCTCTAAAGGTCAAGCTTCCCACGCGCCTGCCCATTATAGTCGCCGTCAAACGCTCAAAAATGCTGAACGCTTTATGGTCCCAGAACTTAAAAAATTCGAAGACAAAGTATTAAGTAGTCGTCAGCGCGCCATCAACAGAGAAAAAAGTTTATATGAAAATCTTCTCATCACGATTCGGGAATCTTTACCCGAATTACAACAAACGGCAGAAGCACTTTCGGAATTGGATTGTCTCACTGCATTAGCCGAACGGGCTGATAGCCTCCATTGGACTCGACCAGAATTAGTAGAAGAATCTACCTTGCATGTGGAAGGTGGACGACATCCAGTCGTTGAGGAGACATTACAAACTGCTTTTATCCCAAATGATCTTAATTTAAATGACAAACGCCGCATGTTGATTATTACAGGACCTAATATGGGCGGTAAATCAACTTTTATGCGACAAACCGCCTTAATTGTATTATTGGCACACATAGGAAGCTTTGTGCCTGCTAAAAAAGCTCGTGTGGGTCATTTTGATCAAATATTCACTCGCATTGGCGCCTTTGACGATCTCTCGGGCGGACGTTCTACCTTTATGGTCGAAATGACCGAAACCGCGAACATCTTAGCAAATGCCAGCGAAAATAGTTTAATTTTACTCGATGAAATCGGTAGAGGCACCAGCACCTTTGATGGTCTTTCTCTGGCTTGGGCTATTGCACAGCATTTAGCAAAACAAACCAAAGCTTGTACCCTATTCGCCACCCATTATTTCGAAATGACAGAATTGCCCAAATCTATTAAAAATGTTGCAAATGTACATCTGGATGCCATCGAGCAAGATCATACCTTAACTTTTTTATACAAGGTTTGTGAAGGACCTGCTAACAGAAGTTTTGGCCTGCAAGTCGCAAAGCTCGCAGGATTGCCGGAAATTGTATTAAAGCAAGCGAGAGAGAAATTGAGCGAGTTGGAGAGTCTGAAATAGGTTAGTTTCAATATAAAGGTTAACAATTTGTGTCACCCTGTTTTTGAAAAACTATCCACTGCTATCACTTCTTTTCGCAAAAGCTCTGCTTCTTCACGATCTTCTTTAGTTGCATCTGGTTGTTCTGCGGCAATAATTTTATTCAATGCTTTTTCAATCAAGCCAAAAGCTTTGTTTTCGTCCTCATCTTGGTAAAGACCCTGCAACAGTCTTGCTCTGGCTTCATTAGGAGAAAGTAACAGACTGGCAACTTTATGCCCTATTCTATCACTGGGTTTATAGACTCGTTTCCCTAAAGGCATCACAATAGCACGTAACAAAACTCCTATTGCCCGGTTGGGGAAATTTCGTAATAAACCATCCATTTGGATCCAAAAAGTAGATAAAGTATAGCGGATCACCCATTCGATTAAGGGTTTGTCTGCTTCGGGTTTTCCTTGATCATGAAAACGTTTTAAGGCACAGGAAGCGAGATACATCATCGATAACATATCGCTTAAACGACCGGATAATTTTTCTTTAAATTTTAATTTCCCACCCAATACCAAAAGGCAACAATCTGCAACAAAAGCAAAGCTTGCACTGGCACGATTCAATGCAGCAATATAATCAGAAGTCCAAAAAAACTGTCTTATACCCATCGTTAATGATCGGGCAAAATTCCTTAAAATATAACCGGTATGTCGCATTAAATAGCTATCAAATTCAAACAAAGCTTCTTCCTCTGAAACAATAGAGGCTGCCTTAAAACCTTCCATTAGATAAGGATGCGCGCGCATCACGCCTTGTCCAAAAATAATCATACTTCTGGTTAGAATATTGGCACCTTCAACCGTAATTGCAATCGCTGAATTTTGATAATGTTGTGCCACATAATTACGTGGTCCAACCATAATCCCCTTGCCACCATGAACATCCATCGCATCTTGTGTGATATTGCGATAGCCTTCGGTTAAATGATATTTAATAATGGCTCCGAGCACCGCAGGAGCTTCTCCGCGATCAATGCAACTGGCCGTTGTTTGCCTGGCGGCTTCTGCAATATAAGTTATTCCTGCAATCCGAGCCAAGGCCTCTTCAACCCCTTCAAAATAACCTATGGGCTGTTTAAATTGCCTCCGTATTCGCGCATAGGCCCCAGTGGTGGCAGCAAGTATTTTAGAGCCCCCAGCAGCAGAGGATGGTAAAGAAATTGCGCGGCCACAGGAGAGACATTCCACCAACATGCGCCAACCTTCGCCTGCCATAGATGCGCCACCGATAATCCATTCAATAGGTATAAAGACATTTTTTCCTTGTGTGGGTCCATTTTGAAAAAAGGTTGTTAAGGGTTGATGACGTCGCCCCAGACTAATGCCGGGTAAATGGGTTGGAATAAGCGCACAAGTAATACCAATATTAGTTTTATCCCCCAATAAATGCTCTGGATCGGATAATTTAAAGGCTAATCCTAGCAAAGTAGCAATGGGTGCTAGTGTGATATAACGTTTATCCCAATTTAAACGTATGCCTAAAGTTTCGGAACCTTCAAACATTTCCCGACAAACAATGCCTTTATCGGGAATGGATGCGGCATCGGATCCTGCTTCTGGATTCGTTAAAGCAAAGCAAGGAATTTCCTCACCACGAGCCAGACGCGGTAAATAATAATTCTTTTGCTCTTCCGTTCCATAACGATGTAAAAGTTCTGCAGGCCCCAGAGAATTCGGCACGGCAACCGTAGAAGCGACTGCCAAACTACAACCGGAAATTTTTGCTAATACTTCGGAATGAGCAAGCGCAGAAAAACCTAAACCACCATAGCTTTTAGGGATAATCATGCCAAAAAAACGATTATCTTTCAAAAATTGCCACATTTCAGGAGGTAAATCTTGATATTCTTCTGTGATTTTCCATTCGTTGATCATGCTACAGAGTTCATGCGCAGGGCCATCTAAAAAAGCTTGTTCTTCGTTAGTTAATTTGGGCGCAGGCAGCGCAAATAATTGATTCCATTCTGGTTTGCCGCTAAATAATTCTTTATCCCACCAAACGGTGCCGGCTTCTATAGCATCACGCTCGGTGTTAGATATTTTGGGAATGTGTCTTTTATACCAAGCAAATAAAGATGTCATCAAATAGAGTTGCCTTTGCAGTGGAAAATTGAGTGGTAATAAAATAAGGATCAGAAATAGGAATAAGATTAAGAGACTAAACCAAGAAATATTGGCAAAGAAAAAAGTGAAGATATAACCTGCAGTCAAAGCCATGGTTGTAGTTTGCCGACTTGCTTGATAATAGGCTAAAGCGACTAAGCCTACAAACCAGGCCAGAATCCACAATAAACTCATCATAGTAGGGTTCCTTTGGGAAAAATGATTCTGTTTTATTATACTATTTATTTAAAAGAATAGCAGGGGGATAAATAATGCAACAATCGTACGAGGGGTCAAGATCAAAACATTATCTTTTCAGTGATGCAGCTTTAGAAGTTCATTCTGGGGCAGGAATTGCTGTTTCTTCGTTTTTCTTCATCCTATTATTATTTTTCGCCCTAATTGTATACGCCATTCATAAACTGCTCAGTCGTCAAAAAGGGCTTATTATCCCACTTTTCGAAGCACCTAAAGGCTTCTCTCCTGCTGGCGCCGGTTTTGTATTGAATGGTTTTATTGATGAAAAACTCTGTATGGCCAGCCTTATCAATATGAAAGAAAAAGGATTTTTGACGATTACAAAAGAGGCGGATGGTTATACGCTTAATAAATGGACCGAACGGTTGCGAGGGCAGTTTGCGAATGTACTTTTTTCAGAGGATGCCAATGATCGATACAGAACTAAAATTTATGGGTCAGAAGCACAAAATAAACATTTTATTGAACCTGTTTTACCTTCGGAAATTCAAGATAGTGGCAAAATAGAAGATAGTGGCGATAAACAAGAAAAATGATGACAACTTGAAATGCTTTGGGTATATATAGGGTGACTTTAGAACTTAATCGCTGGGGCTGTTCTTTCGCTTGCGTCATCCAAGGTGAAATACGATATAGTTTTAAATTTAAATAGATGAGCAACCAGATTACTTGGGAATGATTCTAATTTAATATTAAAATCGCGTGCCGCCCCATTATAGTATCTTCTGGCTAATTGTATATTATCTTCAACTCCAGCAAGATTGGCTTGCAAATCTAAGAATGATTGATTGGCTTTTAAGTCAGGGTAATTTTCTGTTATAGCAAATAATCTAGACAATGCATTTGTGAGCAAGCCTTCAACGCTTGCTTTTTCAGCAACATTATTACTTGCTGTTGTCATGGAACGTGCTCTGAGCGCCGTCACCTCTTCTAAAACGCCTTTTTCATGGCTCATATATCCCTTTACAGCTTCCACCAAATTGGGAATCAGATCATGCCGACGTTTTAGTTGAACATCGATACCACTCCAACCTTCTTGGGTCAGGTTTCGTTTCGTTATTAAATTATTGTAAACAGCAACTGCCCATAATATTATGAGTAAAATGACAACTAATAAAACATAAAAAAAAGTGGATATCTCCATATTATTGAATATAGCCTAAATTTTTATTCTTTTTTCCAATTAATGGCTCTTGATTGACCCTTTTCATCCAAAGCAACATAAGTGAAAGTCCCTTCAGCCACTTGAGCTCTTTCGTGTATACGCATTCGAATAGTGGAAACCTGCACTTGAATGGTGATGGAGGAACGACCCGTTTTGAGAACTTTGGCATAACAGCAAACTAAATCACCCACATAAACAGGTTTTATAAAGGTCATGCGATCAATGGCAACTGTCGTGACTCTATTGTTGGCTCGTTGATGAGCCAAAATAGCACCTCCCAAGTCCATCTGAGAAACCAGCCAACCACCAAAAACATCCCCATAGACATTGGAATTTGCAGGCATGGCAACGGTTTGTAAAACCAATTCTCCACCCCTTTCTGGATCTTTTTCAAAGAAATCATTATTTTCGTTTTTGGTCATGTTCTTGTCCTTAATCTTAATGAGGATAGCAAATGATTGAAAAATTTTTTAGACCAATTTTTAGACCAGTTTCATATAGACGAGTTCACTTCAAAAAAGCTTAGCTTGATTTTTTCTTAGGCACAGAATATTTATAAAGCAAAACACACAACCCCAGATAAAGTAGAGCTGCAAAAGCATCCTGATATGGATTAAACCAAGAAAGCTTTAAGGCAAAAATATCAGTTGATTGATAATAAGCAAAAGGAATCGTCAAAATGGCCCCTAGAATAGCCTCCCCAGCAATTAAACCTGATGCAAACAAAATACCTCTATTGTTTGATTCTTCATGCATGTCTTTTTTTGAACTTTTTAAACCGACCAGAAAATTAATAAGACCACCCACAAAAAAAGCTGTCACATAACCTAAAGGTAAGTAAATCCCCAATGCTAGTAGTAATGGAGGAAAACGATAATTGGACTTTGAATGTTTTAATAACTCATCGATGATAATGGCAATAACTGCAATTCCAGCACCCCAATAAATTTCAATCCAGGGTAATTGACCCCCAAAAAAACCTTTTACTACGGTAGCCATGAGTGTTGCTTGAGGAGCGGGCAAAGCTTGATTAGGATCCATTCCTGCACGCGGTAAAATATCCCCAATACCATAGGCTTCAAAAGTTGTTTGAAGAATAAAGGGGATAACCAAAGCGGAAGCAACCGCCCCAACAGCAAGCATAATTTGTTGTTTCCAAGGTGTAGCCCCTACAATTTGGCCTGCTTTTAGATCTTGCATATTATCGCCACTCACAGCTACAGCAACGCAAACAATCGTAGCAAAAATAATAACCATGGCTCCCGCTTTTAAGGCCAATTCGCTATTCATTGAGAAGTCAATATGCTGCCCTAATAAGGCTAATAATAGGCTTGAAAATGCAACAATAGCCGCAATGGTAATGCCAGAGATAGGTAATGAAGTCGTCCCCACAATCCCCACGACATAAGCTGCAATGGCGGCACAAACAAAACCAACCACTAATACAAAGAGAGTTGCAAAAATAACCACACTCAAAAATAAGGGTGTAGACAGATTAAATTGCGCATTGTTAACGAAAGTAAAAAATAATATAAGGGTAGGAATAGCAATAAAACCAATTATCCATAATACATATTGAAAAGGAAGATCTCTATCCGTCCTGGCAGTGACTGCAAATTCACCCCCTTTCATCTTCATTGCCGCAAAAGAACTTACAATCGCATTACGAATTTGTTGCACTAAACTAATGACGCACCAAAGCCCACCTACAGCGAGTACACCCACCCCCACATAACGAAAATGACCCTTTTGTATGGCTGCCAGGGCTGCGCCCAAATTATCTGCAGGAGGTAAACCAAATTCAGCCACATACCAAGGAATTCCAATAGCCCAGGTAATGGCACCACCGACTAAAAACGCAATCAAACCTCGTAATCCAACAATATATCCAGCTCCCATTAATACCGGGGAAAACATCAAACTACCGCCAAATGCTGTACTTCCTGCTTTAGTCCAAAAAGCAATTTGTTCACTCGCCATTTTAAAGCCAGTTTGCAAAAAAGAAAAAATGGCAGAAATCAAGCTGCCAGCTAATAACACCTTTGTTGAACCTTTCGTCTCTTCGCCAGCTTTTAGTACTTCTGCAGTAGCAAGTCCCTCGGGGTAAGGCAGATTTTCTTTTACGACCATATTCCGCCGTAAAGGAACAGAAAACATCACACCCAATACACCCCCAATAATGGTAATCAAAACGGTTTGAAGATAATCGAAAGATTGCCAATAGCCCATTAAAATAAGAGCGGGCAATGTAAATATAACGCCTGCAGCAACAACTTCACCTGCGGAAGCAATCGTTTGCACCATATTGTTCTCAAGAATGTTGGCGTTTTTAAATCTTCTAAGAACCATCATAGAAATTAATGCAGCAGGTATGGAACCAGCAATAGTCCGTGCAATTTTTAAACCCACATAAGTACTAGAAGCGGCCAAAAGAATGGCAAGCAATATGCCTAATATTAATGCTCGAATGGTTACTTCTGGTAGAGACTTGCTTGCCGGAATGTAGGGTTCGATCTGTATGTAATCCATGTTTTCGCTTGCCATTCTCTCTCTCTTTTTAATCAATCTAAAAATAAGTTTAATAACTTACTCTGTAAGCCCCATGAAACTAGAGTCTATTGACATTTCGCTGGGCTGGAGCAGAAATCATTGATCTCGACCACCGTAGCGCAGTTTACATTGAAGTAAATGAGCAACGGAGCACAAAAGATCGATGATTTATGCCCAGACTAGTAGAAATGTCAAAGACCCTAACAAGGTAAGGTAACATGATTTCAACTCAATGATAAATAGATTTGTCAGCTAAGATGACTGTGGCGGCAATACTGGCGGTAAAAACAATGAAGGGATCGTCGTCAAAAAGATCTTCTTTGACCTGTAAAACATTGGAGTCTAGGGTACCTGTACGCTCCCGATATTCAACCAGGTTAGCCAAGGTATCCCGGAGATATTCTATATATTCTCCAAATCGATGAGAAGTAATCAAAATAAAGCCCCTAAAGTTTTTATTACAGGTTAAGGTTAATTACACCCAATAATTAAGTTTGTTAACTTGATACTTAATCGTTAAGTATGTTATTCTATCATAAAAGCGGAAAATTAGATATAGTAGATGTGCGGGGTCAAAGCCGGACAATGGACAAATCTTTATGTTCAAATTATATCATAATAATTTCAAGATTTGTCCATTGTCCGGCTTTGACCCCTTCCAACTATCTAACGAGGTACGAGAATGAATTTTGAAACAGCTCTACATGATCTTGAAAATGTCATTGAAAAAATGGAATCAGGACAACTTTCTCTTGAAGATTCTCTAAAGAGTTTTGAAGAAGGTATTAAATTAGCAGGTCTTTGTCAAACTTCATTAAAAGAAGCGGAACAAAAGGTACAAATTCTCATCGAACAAAATGGTGAATTACGTTCAGAACCCTTTGTAGTTGAAACTGAAACAAATCATGCGTGAAGCGTTACAGAGAAATAATAATGTCCCGATCGAATGATTTTATTAATGAATATAAAAATAGAATTGAAAAATATTTAGAAGACTTTTTATCTATTCAAAATTTTCATCCCGATAATCCCTACTCAGATTTACTGACTGCGATACGCTATTCTGTTTTAAATGGGGGTAAACGTATTCGGCCATTATTGGTTTATACCTCTGGGATCGCCTTGGGCGCAAAACTGCATCAATTGGATGCAGCTGCAGCCGCAGTAGAACTGATTCACTGCTATTCTCTTATACATGATGATCTTCCTGCGATGGATAACGATGACTTACGTCGTGGCAAACCCACCTGTCATAAAGTTTTTGGGGAAGCCACTGCCATTTTAGCTGGAGATGCCTTGCAAAGTTTGGCCTTTGAATTGTTAAGCGATTCGAATCAAAACCCTATTTCAGCACAACAACAAATTCAAATGGTTCAAATTTTAGCAAAAGCCTCTGGCATCATCGGAATGGTGGGTGGACAAAACTTGGATATGCAATTATGTTCTATCGATAATAAAAAATTAAGGACAAATAAACAAGATACCCAAAATGCTAAAATGATCGATACCTTGTCTTCTATGCATCAAAAAAAAACGGGCGCTCTGATTCAAGCTGCTTTGCAATTTGGCGCAATAGCCGCGTCCTGTCAAGATGCTAAAATAATGTCCTTACTACAAAGCTACTCAGAAAATTTAGGTTTGGCCTTTCAAGTACAGGATGATATATTAGATATTGAAGGAACAGCAGATACATTAGGAAAAAATCCTGGGCAAGATGCAGTGAATCATAAACAAACTTTTGTCGAATTATTAGGATTAGAAGCTGCAAAAACTTATATGACAACACTTTATCAAAACGCTCTGGCCAACATTCATTCTTTAACTTCAACTGCCATCGGCATGGCATCTCATAAATCTCATAATGAGCATGGTTTACAAAGCAATCACAACGCCTTGATTGAATTAACACATTTTCTTTCGCAACGTCATTCTTAATGCCTAAGTGAATCTACTCCTTTTAATCTTCCCACTTTTTTATTTTAGAATGAGCTAATAATCAAATAAATGGAAGCAAAAACTATATTAATATATAGCAAAAGTGAAAAACTTGATTAAAAATGAACTACTATAAATGTATAAATAGTTAAAACCTAAAGGTCACATATTAAAGGAGATTTTTCCATGAAAAAATATATGGCAATTATTTTAACTGCATTAAGTTTGACACTTATTTCGAGTGCCTCATTTGCTGATTGTTGTTGGCGAAGTTGCGACACCTGTGGCGTTTGTAATGTAAATTACAATTGCTGTGGTTATTACGATTATGGATACTGTGGTAGCTGTGGCTACGATGGTTTCTTTGGATGGTATGTATATTAATCGTGTCGTTTAGCAAATAATCAAGCGAAAGCTCTTGAGGGTTCAAAGGCATAGCGTACCGCGAAACGAGTAATGCCCTTGATACCCCAAGGAGGTAAAAGACTTATGTTGCCCTTAACATCTTGCTGCTTATCGCTTCCTAGCTTTTGTTCGCGTCTTACTGCCTACTTCGTTCATCACGGGTGCATCCCAAGTTCCTGTCACATGATAGCTTTTCTGTGATACTTCACTTATTCTAGAACCCGTTAATTTATCCACGATCCAAACGCCCCAAACACCCGCACCCACTACAGGCATTGCCCCAGTTGTTAAACTCGCGACAACGGGCAAAGTATTGCCCACTTTAGGAGTCACTAACATTTGTAAATCAATGGCTTTGCTGGTTAGATTAGCCTGTCCTGAAATTTTAACTTTTGCTGCGGGTCCATCAATAAATAAATTATCGGTTTCAACCATACCACTCTTAAATAGCATATTCGCTTCAAGTTTATCAAAAACAAAACCTTTCTTTACTACATCACTAAAATCTAATTTTAAACGTCGCGTTAACAAATTTTCTAAACTCAGTAAGCCTAATATTTTTCCAAGACCGGGATTCATTCCTAATATATGGCCTGATCGTAATTTTAAATCTGCAGCACCCTCTACTTTTTTCAAGCTGACTTGGAAGGGCGAACCTGGCCATTGTAAATTAAACTGAATTCGACCCTTACCTTCTTGCATGGCAGAAGAAAAGCCCCATTGCGCAAATGTTTGGCTCATATTATCGCTTAAGATTTCACCCATTAAATGACTGCTTTCACTTCCACCGGTTAGCCTCCATTCTCCTCGTCCTTCCAAACGAGAGCTCTTATTTCGAAGTGTGAGTTCTTGGATTTCATAGCCATAGGGCTTAGGCTGTAAATGGAAGCTGGTTTCACCAAACGATGCTTCATCAAAGGTTAAACTTTGCGCATTAAAAATAATAGGGATTCGATCATGATTTTTTAATAAATCAAAACTAGTGTTATGTTCTGCATCAATCTGATTTGAATTTAATTTTAAATGTTGAAAGGAAAATTGTAATTGTTTATTTTTAGGACTGGGCAATATCATGCTGCCCTTAACAGAGGGTCCATCCAGAGTCCATTCGGTTGTATCACTGAGATGTTTTACAATCGTATTTTTAAAACGAAGACCAAAAGCCTCTAATTGAGCAATTAAGACATTTAGTTGTATGGGAAGAGATTGGGTGGGTATTTCTCCATTACCTAAAAAAGCTTTCCAGGCTTCAACATCGACGTAGGGTAATTCTCCTCCAATATATAAAATATTATTGGATATCCAATCAGCGTTTTTACCTGCTCCCAATATGACTTGCCCTCTTTTTAAAAAAGTCTCCTCTTCTTTTGTTTTTTCATTTTCTTTGGTCTCGGTTGTCCATTTTGCATTTACCAAATCTTTTGCATTTAAAGCATAATAATTTTCTTGACCCTCTTTAGGATAAATAGTGAAGGCAATTGGCTGAATATCATTGGTTTTTTTTGAAAATGGATAGGGTAAATCAATGGACATGCCTTGCAAGGAAGACTCAATGAGCCATTCGCCATCATTTAAATAGGAAACAGACATTTCTGATTCGCCTTTTAATTTCGATAGCATGGTGCTCTCAAATTTTTCTTGCAAAAATTCACTATTAACCAAGGTGGTTGCTGTAACCCGAGAAGGATTGGCTTCAATCTGTACTGGTTTTTCTAGTAATTCTGCAGTAACTCCTTTGGCTTCTACCCCTTTTTCTGTGAAACGAAATACACCCGTGAGTTCTGTCATGGGTAATTCTAATGCTTCGAGCGTTAGTTCACCATTTTCAATACCCACCTGTCCTTGCACTTCAACACCCGATTTAGAATTATTACTGTTATTGTCTTCTCCTATTGGAATTTTTAAATTAAGATGGAGATCCATTAAACCGGTAGGTTTTAAGGGACTTAAATGCAAACCTAGTGTTTTTTTTAAGGGACTTAGTAATAAAAATTTAATACCATTTTCTAAACGGCCATTCAAGGACCCTTCGATACGCACAACTGGACTTTCTGCAGTACCAATGGGCTCAATTAAGGCATCTACTCTTTTCAAAGGGGTACCTAAGATATTTCCCGATGAAACCTGCACTTTGACTTTATCTTTTTCAATAATGACTTTACCATTGGCTTTACGAACTCTTGGCCAATCTTTATCGTATAGTAAATTCACATTATGAAAATCAATTTCTCCGTGCCAATCCAGATTGCCAACGGGTCCAAAAATAGAGACTTTTCCTCGGGTTAATGAACCACGTTCGATTGCCCCTAAAACCCATCGTAACCATTCAGGATCCGCTTCATTTAAACGAATATTTTGATGAAGTAGTCTTAAATCGATATCTCGTCCTTCTATATTTGATACCAGGTAAATAGGATCTTGGCTATTTTTCGGAAAATTAAGTTTTAATTCTAATCGTGTTCTTTCCATACCTGCTTTTAGATTCAACAATTTAGCAGGTGTATTCATTTCCATTTTGATAAAAGAAATAGGCCAAAATTCCGTTTCATGGTTCATCTTGATTTTCTGTTTACCTGAAAATTGCCAAGATAGATTTTGAATATCTTCCCAAGAAAATTTTCCTTCAATTCTTTGAGTGATCGAGGTATTGGGACCTTTTATGCCTTGCCAAAGAATTTCACTGTCATAAAAGCTAATAAGATCCTGCGAAGAAAGTGTTTTTAATAAAGCATGATAGTCAAAATCCGAAGGAAACCATTCACCTTGAAGACCCAAAACCGTTAAATCTTTATCATCCACAAAACCCACAACCATTTTCATTCCTTCCAATCTTAAGTGATTAAAAGGGTGGTCTTGTTTAAAAATAAGTCGATAAGGATTGGTTCCCAATTTCAATGTTTTGACTGAAAGAAAGGGGATGGGTGTTTTATTATCTAACATCACCACATCATTCAAAGAAAGCACAATAGCACCCCATTGCCAATGCGGTTCTATTGAAGAGTAATTTATTGGATAACCGATTTGGGCTTTTAATAGTGTTTCAACTTCCCCCATGCGATCTTTTAATAGACGAGTCGCATATTCCATTACGCCCATCCATAGAATGAAAGCGCATAAACAAAAACCTAATAGAATAAGAATTTTTTTATAAAATGTTGCTGAAACTTGTGCTGACCAAAACCACATAAAAAACTATTCCTAAAAACCAAAACAATATTCTCTTAATATACTCGAAGAGTAAAACTAACGAACCACTCTATAAAGTCTAGACTGCATCGTCCTATTAAGCACAGGCCATAATAAAACGCTTAACAAGGTTGAAGACCAGTACCATAAGGTTCGTGGTGGATGCCCTATTAACCACTCTATTGAGATCAATATTAATTGGCTTATTCCAATCAAAATTAATACTACAAACAATTCTTGCCAAAACAAAAAGAACCGCATACGATTACGTAGGCGATGTGTTAAATAGACGACTATTGTCATGGCTAATGCATACTGCCCCAATAAAACTTGAGCTAGGATATCCATCAGAAAACCAAAGCAAAAACCTGTTAAAACACCAACCTTATTGGGTTCTCGTAATACCCAAAAAATAAGCAGCAAAGTCAACCACTCAGGTCTTGACCATTGCCATTCTTGGGGTATTGGCACAATCATCAATATCAATGCCATGAACAATGAACAATAAATCGATAGGTAAGATCCTCTTGTCATCATCCATTCTCCCCTATATCTGGTTTATTGTTATCTTGGGAGTTATTATTTTGGATATTGTCATTATTATCATTATGGATTTTTTCATGCTGATCCTTACAATCCACTAACAATACTTGACGACCTCTGTCCAATCTCGCTTTTGGCACAACATATACCGTTATAAAGGAATCAGCTGGGTTCAAAAGTACTTTAGATACCACGCCAACCGGATAACCCGCTGGATAACGTCCTCCTAAGCCAGAAGTAACCAATATATCGCCTTCCTGTACTTCTGCAGTTTTTGGCAAATATTGTAAGGTTAAATGAGCATAAGAGCCTGTACCCACTAAAATTCCTCTGACAGCATTTCGTGCAATTTCAACCGGAATAGCATGACTAGCATCCGTAATTAATATTGCGGTAGCGCTCTGTTCATTTACTTCGATAATTTCACCCATGATGCCTTCGGCATCAATAATGGGCTGTCCTACTTTAACTTGATGTTGTTTTCCCTTATCCAATAAAATGCGATGGCTAAAAGGATCCGCATCCACTTGTAATATTTCTGCAATCGCTAAGGTTTCTTGCCGATGAATGAGGGATTGCTGCAGTAATGCTCGTAATCTTTCATTTTCTTTTTCGGTTGCGAGCAATTTTTGTACGAGTCCATTTTGTATGAACTGCTCTTGCCGTAATGCTTCATTTTCTAAAATCAACTGCTTTTTATCCGAGAAATAGTTTTGAACTGAATGGCTTAGACGAACGGGTCTATCTACCATCCATTGCAAAGGATAAACAGCATAAGATAAGACATAACGAACTTTCACAAATTGATGAAAATGATAATCTAGGACCATCATCATCAACGAGAGCACTATCAAACAGGTAACTCTTATTCCTTGTTTTGGTTCTTGGCTAAATAGGAGTTTGATAAAAATTCTCCCTGTTATTCAACTATTCAACTGATAAAAAATCACCACCTCTTTCATCCATCATCTCAAGAGCACGACCGCCACCACGTGCAACACAGGTGAGTGGATCTTCAGCAACAATCACTGGCAAACCTGTTTCTTCCATTAATAATCTATCCAAGTCTCTTAATAAGGCACCGCCACCAGTCAACACTAAACCTCGTTCTGCGATATCAGCAGCTAACTCAGGTGGTGCTTGTTCTAAAGCCAAACGAACGGCCCCAATAATACCTGATAATGGCTCTTGCATGGCTTCTAATATTTCATTGCTATTCAATGTAAAGCTACGAGGCACACCTTCTGCCAAATTACGACCTCTCACCTCCACTTCTCGCACTTCAGTTGCAGGAAATGCCGTTCCAATTTCTTGTTTAATGCGTTCTGCGGTTGCCTCACCAATCAAAGTGCCATAATTTCTACGCACATAATTCACAATACTGTCGTCAAAACGATCGCCCCCAACTACGTGCAGAAGCAGCATAGACCACACCATTTAAAGAAATGATGGCGACTTCGGTGGTTCCTCCTCCAATGTCAACGACCATTGAACCACTGGCTTGATCTACGGGCATACCAGCTCCTATAGCAGCAGCCATGGGTTCTTCAATTAAATAGACTTCTCTGGCACCCGCCCCTAATGCAGATTCACGAATGGCACGGCGTTCTACTTGGGTAGAACCACAAGGAACACAAACAAGAACCCGAGGACTGGGACGTAAAAATTTATTTTTATGAACTTTATGGATAAAATGTTGGAACATTTTTTCAGTGACATGAAAATCTGCAATCACTCCATCCTTTAGAGGCCGAATAGCTGTAATATTGCCTGGCGTGCGACCTAACATTCGTTTGGCTTCTAAACCAACTGCAGCCACGGTTTTTTGTCCGCCCGGACCGCGTTCCTGACGAATAGCCACAACGGAAGGTTCATCCAAAACTATACCTTTATCACGTACATAAATTAATGTATTGGCAGTACCTAAATCTATGGATAAATCGTTCGAAAAAATACCACGAAGCGCTTTGAACATATTTTTTTCCCAAATGAGTTAGGGCTGACCCTATTCATAAAAATGTAAATTTATCAATCCACCTGATTTTGGGCAACAGTGTTACTCTATGATACACTATTTCTTCATTTTCAAAATCGGGAGACTACACATGTCAATAAGTCTAGAAGCAATTGAGCGAATTGCACATCTTGCTCGCCTACCGTACGAAAATACCCGAGAAAGCCTTGCAATACAAGATGATTTAAATAGAATTGTGCAAATGGTGGATCAAATAACGGAAGCTAACACAGAAAATATTGCTCCGATGGCACATCCCCTGCAAATGAATCAAATATTAAGACCAGACAAAGTAACTGAACTAAATGAAAGGGATGTTCTGATGAAACTTTCCTCTAAAACCGAATCGGGATTGTATCTAGTCCCACAAGTTATTGAATAGACCCTATAGATGCAGATACTAAGAGCTCCAACAACATAGGAAAACACCATGGGAAACAAAACCATTGCAGAATTATCGAAAGCACTCTCTAAGGGTGAAATATCGAGTGTTGAATTAACGGAAGACTGTCTTAAACGTATTGAAAAAACCAATACCCTCTTGAATTGTTTTATTACCATTACCCCAGATCTTGCTTTAAAACAGGCTAAAGCAGCGGATCAATTACGTCGTCAAGGTAAAGCCTCACCTTTAACAGGTATTCCCATTGCGCAAAAAGATATCTTCTGCACCAAAGATATTAAAACCACTTGTGGATCAAGAATGCTCGATAATTTTATTTCCCCCTATGATGCCACTGTCGTTTCAAAATTAAAGGATGCAGGCACAGTATTGGTTGGTAAAACCAATATGGATGAATTTGCGATGGGTTCTAGTAATGAAACCAGTTACTATGGGCCCGTCAAAAATCCCTGGGATATTAAAGCAGTTCCAGGGGGATCTTCTGGAGGCTCTACGGCAGCGGTTGCTGCCGGCTTAGTACCTGGTGCAACGGCAACGGATACAGGGGGCTCTATTCGCCAACCTGCGGCTTTTTGTGGTGTTACCGGTATTAAACCAACTTATGGCAGAGTTTCGCGTTATGGGATGATAGCTTTCGCTTCTAGCTTGGATCAGGCAGGTCCTATTGCACAAACAGCGGAAGATTGCGCCCTCCTTTTACAAGCGATGGCAGGATACGATCAATAAAGATTCTACCTCTGTCAATAAACCCGTACCAGACTATCAAGCCGCTTTATCACAATCGCTGCAAGGCATAAAAATTGGTCTTCCGAAAGAATTTTTTGGTGATGGATTAAATAGTGAGGTTGAAAAAGCGGTTAGAGAATCTATCCGTGTTTTAGAAAGTTTAGGTGCAACTTTCAAAGAAGTTCATTTACCGAATACACATCTATCCATTCCCGTTTATTATGTCATTGCTCCCGCGGAATGTTCATCCAATTTAGCTCGTTTTGATGGTGTTCGCTACGGTTATCGCTGTGAAAATCCTAAAAATCTAGAAGATTTATATAAACGTTCCCGAGGTGAGGGTTTTGGAGCAGAAGTTAAAAGGCGCATTCTAATTGGTACTTATGTTCTTTCTGCTGGATACTACGATGCCTATTATCTTCATGCCCAAAAAGTAAGACGTCTTATCAGCCAAGATTTTGAAAATAGTTTTAAAGAAGTGGATGCTATTCTAGGGCCTACAACGCCTACCCCGGCTTTCAATATTGGCGAAAAAGCAAGCGATCCCATTGCCATGTATTTATCAGACATTTATACCTGCGGCATTAATTTAGCCGGTTTGCCTGGTCTTTCAATGCCCGGGGGCTTTGTTAATAATCGTCCCATTGGAATACAACTGATTGGAAATTATTTTGAAGAGGCAAAAATACTGAATATTGCTCATCAATTTCAACAAGCCACAGATTGGCATAAGCAACTGCCAACCATGGGTACCGTATCCCAATAGATGGATGTATCAGCGATACCGTCATACCAACCGTACCTGTTTCCATAGGTTATTAGGGTCACACAAACAAATAAAAGGAGAAAACACATGACAAATGCTTGGGAATCCGTCATTGGATTAGAAGTTCATGTCCAACTTTTAACCGAATCTAAATTATTTTCAGGAGCTTCCACTCGCTATGGTGCAGAACCCAACACACAAGCTTGTATTATTGATTTAGGTTTGCCAGGGGTATTACCGGTTCTAAATGAAAAGGCGGTTCAATTAGCTGTAAAATTAGGATTAGCCATTTCCGCGGAAGTTTCAAAAAAATCTGTTTTTGCCAGAAAAAATTATTTTTACCCTGATTTGCCCAAAGGGTATCAAATCAGTCAATATGAATTGCCAGTAGTGGCAAAAGGAAAACTAAGTTTCCCTTTAGAAGATGGTTCCTTCAAAACCGTAGGAGTTACACGTGCGCATTTGGAGGAAGATGCAGGAAAATCTTTACATGAAGATTTTCATGGCCATTCAGGCATTGATTTAAATCGCGCAGGCATGCCTTTGCTGGAAATTGTGTCAGAGCCAGAACTCCGTTCAGCAAAAGAAGCGGTTGCATACTTAAAAGCATTACATTCGCTCAGTTCGTTATTTGGAAATTTCAGATGGCAACATGCAGGAAGGCTCTTTTAGGTGTCGATGCCAATGTTTCCGTACGTAGAAAAGGATCAGAAAAATTAGGAACTCGAGCAGAAATAAAAAATGTCAATTCTTTTCGTTTTGTAGAGAAAGCCATTGATTTTGAAATTGAACGACAAATTGATTTACTTGAAAACGGCGGCAAGGTTATCCAAGAAACACGTCTATACGACCCTGCTAAAGATGAAACCCGACCCATGCGTTCCAAAGAAGAAGCGAATGATTATCGGTACTTTCCCGATCCTGATCTTCTGCCCGTTGTCTTAACCGAACAATTTATTTCAGATATTCAAAAAACTTTACCTGAACTTCCTCAAGAAAAAGCCAATCGCTTTGGCAATGAATATGGTTTAAGTCGTTATGATGCTAACGTTCTAACCAGTTCACGCGAATTGGCAGATTACTTCGAATCGGTGGTTAAAGCTACTGGAAGCTCCGATCCCAAATTATGCGCTAATTGGGTCATGGGAGATCTCTTGGGAGCATTAAATAAAAATGGTTTAGATATCACCGAGAGCCCCATTTCACCAGAAAGTTTTGCGCAGCTTTTAAAGAGAATCATAGATAAAACGATTTCTGGAAAAATTGCCAAAACTATTTTTGAGTATCTTTGGAAAGGTGAGCAAGATGTTGACAGCATTATTGAGCAACAAGGATTAAAACAAGTCACGGATTTAACTGCTATTGAGGCAATCGTGGATAAAATTATCCAGGACAATCCTGGTCAAGTTGCTGAATATAGAAGTGGCAAGGATAAACTTTTTGGATTTTTTGTAGGTCAAGTGATGAAGGCCAGCCAAGGAAAAGCGAATCCGGATCAGGTTAACGAAATTTTAAAATCAAAATTATGAACTCTTGATGGGGTTGGGGTCAAGTCTGGACTTGACCCCATCAAAAAAAACCCGGTCTGTTTCCAGACCGGGTTTTTCAGAGCTAAATATTTTTGTTTTGTTCTAAATTAGAACTTAGCAAAAACACCTGCTTGTAAGGTAAAGGAATTACCGAACGGATGAGCTCTGCTGATGGCGCCAATACGTGTAGCTAGGTTTTCTGTGGTTTCCCAACCGATAACCCCTCTTAAGCCTACACAATCACTGACCATGTAGTTAAGACCTAAACGTAAACGAGCAACAGCTGCTGCTTTAGATCCAGAAGTACCGGCTAATGTACCTGCTGGTGTAACAAGCGTTCCAGTCACTCTAGGAGAAAGCACACCAATACCGAAGCCTCCTAAAACTTCTACGCAATCAGCAACTGGTACGTAGGCTAACGCATCGATGTATCCACCCCATAAGCTTGTTTTGTAGCTAGCGGTTAGAGCACCAACAGAAACTGAACGACGGTTTCTTCCAGCGCCTTCAAGACCTACTTCCAATCCGAAGCAATCCCATCTTGTACCTAAATAGATAGTACCACCATAAAAGGAAGAATTTCTGTTACTAGAGCCGCCTGGGATGAAACGATCATTCATCCAACGTTGTTTGTAATCAATACCAACGTATGGGCAGAAATCGTCAACCATGCTGGCAACTGCAGAGTTTGCAGCAACCATTGATGCACCGACAACTAATAAGCTTTTAACTAATTTCTTCATCTTTACACATCCTCTCATTTTTTAACATCCTCTCAATTAACGTTAATTGACAAACAAACACACTACTAAAAAGCCTTAAGAACGATGACTTTAATTCTTTGTTTCTACCCTGTCAATAGTCTGTCAACACTTTAGTTTAAAAAAACCTGATCTGTTTCCAAATCAGCACCATTCAAAAGTCTATAGAGTATCTTTTTCAAGTTTGGATTAAAACTTGACAAATACACCCGCAGACGCCGTCACCGAACTCTTCCAACCCTTTGCACTAGCCCCTGTACTCGTAAAATTTGCAGCTGATCTAATTCGTAAATACTCTGTGCTTTCCCAGCCCACCAAAAGCCGAACTCCAACGCATTGTGTAACCATATAATTACCACCAAAGCGCAGTCGAGCAACTGTTGTTCCACGACCTGAAACGGTTGCACCGGCAAAAGGCCCGCTACTGATGCTAGCGGAAAGACGAGGATAAATATAGCCAATACCAATAACCCCCATCATTTCTAGACAATCAACTACTGGAACGAAACCAATTAAATCGATATGACCACCATTCAACTGCAGGTTAGTATTAACAGTGGCTGCCCCAAAATTGGTATTGAAGAAAGTTTCTCCTGGGGAAAAGATATACGCTTTTCGACGAGTACCGGCAAAATCGTAACCCAATTCAACCGCAAAACAATCCCAACGTCCACCGACATAGATTGAACCACCAGCAAAGGTACCCGGAAACAATTTGTTCCAATCGCTGTTACCTTGCATCCAACGTTGTTGGTAATCAATTCCAACAAAGGGGGACATGTCGTCCAATAAATTTGCTGCGTGAGTGCTACTTGCACAAACTAGAATTCCTAATGCCAGCAAATTTTTTGCTACTTGTTTCATCTATCCCTATCCTCTTAATTCAGGTTAAGTTTCAAACAAACATTTAACCTTCTGCAAACTTCCTGGAGCATGCTTCCGAAATTTCTTTTTACCATTGTATCAATCATCCCGAGATTCGATGATTCAAAACTTGATTCAATCCATGCTCGATTCAATCCATCCAGTCGAGAGATTCATCGGGCTCTTACGTACAATGGTTAAACAACTTAGATCGCACATTTGTACTGTCGACCTCTATTTTAGGATCTTTAAGCGTTAAATGCAATTATTCCGCCATTTTTTTATGGTTTCTGTCCAACTGTCACTCGATTGACAGTTGCCAAATCTTTGTAATGATGGACATGAACATAATTATTTGCCTTAAAAAAAGCCATAATCGCATCCGCTTGATCATATCCATGTTCTACTAAAAGCCAAGCTTTTGACAGTAAATAATAGGTTGATTCTTGAATAATTTTTTTTAAATCTTTGAGACCTTGTTGTTCTGATTTTAAAGCTAAGAGGGGTTCAAAGCTTAATTCTTGATTCAACAGATGTGCATCACTCTCTGAAATATAGGGTGGGTTACTAATGATGGCATCAAACAAAGGTTTTGTTTTGAAAACGGTACCTTTTAAAGCTTCAAACCAATCTCCAGAATAAAAATTAACATTTTGGAGTGACAATTTTCTGGCATTTTCTTTTGCGACCGCCAATGCATCGATTGAAATATCAGTGGCCCATAGGGTCCAATGGGGACGTTCAGAGGCTAAAGCAAGGGCAATAGCGCCGGATCCTGTGCCTAATTCTAGAACATGATAGGGCTCATTTACATTTGGCAATAATTTTAAAGTGGTTTCCACTAAGAGTTCTGTTTCTGGACGTGGAATCAATACAGAAGAATTGACATCCAAAGTTAAAGACCAAAACTCTTTTTTTCCAATGATATAAGCCGTGGGCTCGCCAGCAAGACGACGCATAACCAAAGAATTGAATTGCTCTACGTCTTTCGCAGCCAACATTTTCATTGGCCAACTGTAAAGAAAGATTCTTGTTTCAGCGATAACATTTGCCAATAATATTTCAGCATCTAAACGAGATAGGCCTTTTTCAATTGCATTCTGCAATACCATTCGGATAGAAATCAAATGCTTAACCTTTTAATTTGCATCTCCTGCTATCTTAGCAAACTCTGAAGCATTATTTTCACGTATAAGAGGCTCTATAACAGATAATAAATCGCCTTCCATAATTTCCGGCAATTTGTATAGCGTTAAATTAATTCGATGGTCTGTTAACCGACCCTGAGGAAAGTTATAGGTTCGAATCCGCTCGGAACGATCCCCACTTCCCACAAGATTCTTACGAGATTCTGCCTCTGCTTGACGTTGTTTGCTTTGTTCTGCGGCCAAGATTCTCGCTTGCAATACAGCCAAAGCCTTTGCTTTATTTTTGTGTTGAGAACGATCGTCTTGACACTCCACAACCACACCGGTGGGTATATGGGTAATACGAACGGCGGAATCGGTGCGATTCACATGTTGTCCACCCGCTCCAGATGCCCGAAAAGTATCAATCCGGAGTTGGCTAGGATCTAAGACAATGGCATCTATTTCTTCTGCTTCCGGTAAAATGGCGACAGTACAAGTGGAGGTATGGATTCTTCCCTGTGCTTCTGTTTCAGGAACCCTTTGTACACGATGTACACCCGATTCAAATTTAAGCTTTCCGTAAACGTCTTTCCCCAATATCCGAACAATAATCTCCTTATAGCCTCCTTTTTCACTTTGGCTTTCACTGATTAATTCCATACGCCAACCTTGACGCTCAACAAAACGACTATACATTCTAAAGAGATTTCCAGAAAAAATAGCCGCTTCATCGCCGCCCGCCCCCGCACGTATCTCCAAAAAGATATTGCGATGATCGTTTGGATCTTGGGGTAGTAACAAGTTATATAAGCGCTCTTCAATTTGTTCCAATATTGTTTTGGTTTCTTTCCACTCCTCTTCTGCCATATGACGCATACTCGGATCGGGATCTTTTTTCATGTTTTCTAAGGACTCTAATGCAGCTTGGTTTTTTTCAAATAAAGCAAATTCTTTCACCAAGGTTTCTAAATCTGAATATTCCTTAGAAAAATTGCGGAATTGGGTTTGATCCCGAATAACTGCGGGATCGCTTAATAAGGCGCTTAATTCCTCATGTCTTTCAACCAAGGTTTTTAATTTGGTCCAAATGGATAGTTTCATACTATTTATTTCTCAATATGCCTGTGTAACTACTCTTCATGAAGAGTAGATAATTCAAATAACTCCCTAGTCACTCTCAACAATCCCTGCTCATCTTCAAAGCCAGCTTGCCTCAATCGTTTTGTTGGAATATGTAACAGACGATTTGTCATGTGATGAATGGCTTGCTGTAATACCATTTCTGGAGATTTTCCTAATTTTAAATGTTGCAAGCCCTGCGCTAATACTTGATCCCGTTCTACTTCGAACTTTTGTCGAAAAGCTTTTAAAGTACTGAATGCCCCCTGTGCTCGGTACCATCGCATAAAATCTTGCGCTTCTTGCTGAATAATGTGCTTTGCCATCTCTATTTCTTTTTCTCGTTTATGTCGATTTTCCTGCAGAATATTCTGTAAATCCTCTAAGCAATATAAATATACGGCATCAAGCTTAGACACTTCGGGCTCAATATCTCTGGGCATGGCAAGATCTATCATAAATAGGGTTCGACCTTTACGCTTTTTTAAAGCTCTTTCAATCATACCCTTTCCTAATAAAGGCAAAGGTGATCCCGTTCCTGTTAGCACTATATCACATTCAAATAAGCGTTCTGGGATTTGTTCCAGGGTGATAGCCTCTGCCCCTAGCAGTTGGGCTAAATTTCCACCTCTTATCTGACTGCGGTTTGCGACCATTATTTTACGGACACCGGCCTCTTTCAAATGAATTCCTGCTAAACGAATTAAATCCCCTGCGCCAACTAATAATACTGTAGCTTGCTTAATGTCTGTAAAAATACGTTCAGCTAATTTTACAGCAATGCCAGCTACGGACAAAGGATTTAAACCAATACCAGTTTGACTACGAACTTGTTTTGCGACAGAAAAACTAGTTTGAAATAAACGCCCTAAATATTTGCCAAGGGTTCCAAGCCTTTCTGCAAGACGAAAAGCGGATTTAATTTGTCCAAAAATTTCGACTTCTCCCAACACCATTGAATGTATACCACTCGCTACCCCCATAAGGTGACGAACTGCACATTCATCATGATAGGAATAGAAACATTCTTGTATTTCGGTATGGGTTATATCTGTTTCTTGACAGAAGCATTGCAAAAGCAGATTTATTTGAGTTGCTTCTTCCACATAGCCATATAATTCTGTTCGATTACAAGTGGAAAGTATCAATATTTCATTGATAGCCTGGGCTTCCATCATCCTACGCATTAAATTTTCGCTGGCAGAAGAATTTAAGGCAAGCTTTTCTCGAAGTATGCGCGGAGCAGTCAGGTAATTAATGCCAAAAGCCATCAATCCCATATTATAAAAACCTCATCAAAAAATCCTTTAGCTTTGATTCTCATAAGCCGATGACAAGATTAAGTTCCAAAACAGAAAAAGGTAGTTTACTCATGCGCCATATTCCGGCCATTATCCATTTTTGCAATTCACTTTTCTTCGGGTCGGGTAACCATCCGCAAAAGTGTGGGTTTTATTTGAGTCAACCACCCAAGACATCTAAAATACCTAAAATACCTAAAAGTTCTAAAGTAAAAATCATGCCCCTAACCCAAATCCTGCTTCATCGGGATAATAAGAATACCGGTACAGTCCAAAGTTTTAGCCCCATGACTTTCTATACATTGACCTTAGTATATCTGGTATTGCTTGTTTTAGCGATGGTCTTTAGCTGTTGGCCGCCCAAAAGCCATGCAGAAGAACATAAGGCTCCCGACATAATCGTTAGAAAGCATAAAGATACACCGGATCCCTTAAGTTTCAAAGAAGATGAAACGCAAAGCACACCCCAATCGCGGGCCGAAAGCGAACAACATCGACAACTTTTATATACGCTTTTGGTGGCTGAAATGGCTGCCAGCCGAAACAATCCCAACCTTGCCTTAAATCAATATTTACAAGCTGCTCAGAAATCAAAAGATGCTGCTATTGCAGAGCATGCCACTCAACTGGCAGTACAATATCAGGCCGCTGAAGCAGCCGTTATGGCTGCTGAAATGTGGGCACAATATGATCCAAAAGATTTACAAGCACAAATGGTAGCCAGTACCTTACTGATTGGCCAATCAATAGAAAAAACGCTGCCGTATCTGACTCGGGCTATTATTATTGGGCCAGAAGAAGTTAATCAAAATATTGTTAATATTCAATCTCGTCTATCTGAAAAATCTGCAGATAATTTAAGGCAAGCTTTTGATAGGATTGCAAAAGCTAGGCCCCAGGACTCCGAAGCACAGGTTGCTGCAGCATTAACGGCTGCTACGATGGGTGATATCCCTAATGCAAACGCTTGGGTAGACGCTGCGCTCAAAATACAACCTGACTTAACCAAAGCCCTTGAATTAAAGGCCAAGCTCATTCGTCATCAGGATAGTTCAGATAAAAATGCCTTAAGTTTTCTAAATGAAAATGTCGAAAAATTCCCAAAAAATACCGCTTTACGTATGTTTTATGCCTCTGCACTTTTGGATGCGAATCGTTTAAGCGAAGCTAAAAACCATCTCAAATTATTAACGGAAGACAAAACGTTTGGTGGCAAGGCTTTAATTTACTTAGCAGAAATTTCCACTCAAGAAGAAGATTTAAAAGATGCGCATGAAAGGCTAAAAAAAGCCTTAGATTTTGCCGAGAATAAAAACAATGCACAATATTTGCTAGGGGAATTAGCAGAAAAACAAGGAAAAAATGAAGAAGCTATTCGCTGGTATGCTGGCGTTAATCCTGGCCCTTATCATGTTCCTGCCACCTTACGCGGAGCGCTTCTACTTAAAAATCAAAAAGAATATACCAAGGCCATCGCTCTTTTACACGATAGTAGTCCCACCACATTAGAAGAACAAAAAATGGTGATTCTCTTTGAAGTGGATATATTAAGCAATAGTAAACAATTAGAAGATGCTTATGCGCTTATTAGCCATGTACTCGCTAAATTACCAAATGATGCGGATGTATTGCTCGCACACAGTTTAGTGGCTATCGAATTGAAACATTGGGATGCCGCAGAACTTGATTTGCAGACTATTTTAGGAAAAGATCCTCGCAATGCCGCTGCACTGAATGCTTTAGGTTACACTTTATCTCTACAAAAAGAAAAACAAGCAGAAGCCAAAAAATATATGTTGCAAGCTTTAGAAATTGCACCTAATAATGCTGCTTATTTAGATACTTTGGGTTGGTTTGACTATCGCATGGGAAACTATTCCGAAGCGCTCGTCACCTTAAAAAAGGCTCATGAATTAAGTAAAGATCCTGAAATTACTGCCCATTTAGGAGAACTCTTGTTTGTGATAGGACAACGAGAAGAGGCTATGGTATTATTAAACCAAGCTCTTGAGCAAAACCCAGACCATGATCTCCTAAATGAAACCATCGGTCGCTTAAAGGTTGATCTCAAGCCTTCCGTAAAGGTGGTTAAGCATTAGGATGTTAGCGTGTCAACTTACAATTGGACTGTTCTTAAATTTCTATTGAAATTATTATTCAAATTACAATTCAAATTACTTTTGTTTATTTCCTGTTTATTTTATGAATCCCATTGCTTAGCTAAAGAACATCCATCTTATGAAAGTCATTCAACCATATCTCAACAAGCTCGACAAAAACAATTGCAGGCCATTACTTCTTTCCAAGCCAATGGTAAAGTTTCCTTTTCTCATGGAAAACAAGGCGGCAATGCTTCTTTCGAATGGGATCAATCTCAAAACCATTATTCTATATTGTTAGTCGGAGCCCTGGGTATTGCCGCAGTTCGAATTAATCATGATGGCAAGCAAGTATGCCTGACCACTTCTCGCGGAGAAAAATATGAGGCAGAAACCTCTGAACAATTAATAAAGCAAACCTTAGGTTGGGATATTCCAGTTACTCCCTTAATATATTGGCTAAGGGGCATTCCTGCACCTGGGAAAATCCCTAGTCGAGGTATGTTAGATAACCATGATCGTTTGGTCCTTTTAGAACAACAAGGCTGGAAAATAACCTATCAGGCTTATATGAATGTGGGAGGCGTAGAATTACCTCAAAAACTCTTATTGGAACATGGCAAAGTAAGGGTCCGTTTTATTTTCAAAAAATGGCAATTAAAGCCATAATTTATTTAATTTCTTAATTTATTTAATTCTAATTACTTTTATTACTTTTACAGAACTCTACTACTTTGGGCAAATTGGAGCTTAAATCTCGACTTCTCAGCTAATCACACAACCAAAGCCGGAACCAAAGCAATTTCTATTTCTTTTTTGCGTAGCCTTTTCATTTGGAGCGCTACTTTTTTTAACAATTTGAGCCGCCGTTGCCTGTTAGATGCAGTTTAAGCCACAGTTTAAGACGCAGTTTGAGACGCAGTTGCCTCCGATTGTTCTTTATGAGCCCTATCATTGTTTGATTTATTTCTAGAATAAGCATGCAACATAGTTGGAGATGAAGCTCCAGCTGATGGCAACTCGGTTATGGTGGCAGCAGAAGCTCTTGGATTAGGTACTACAGATGCATGATGAGTAAACAAAGCTTGTAACATGCTGACTAAGGGTACCCGAGTCCTTGCGCTTCTAAATGCCGGCACTTGTTCCCAACAATATTGAAGGTTTTTTAATAAGGAGTTCGACAGTATTGTAGCGTTTTTCTTTATATTGTTAAGAGCATGGTGGATATTATATTGAATGAAACGAGGTTCATCCAGTAATACCATCATCACTAACACCATAACCAAATAAGGAGATTCTACTCGCACAACATCTGGTTTCAGCTTGTTTATCAAGCCTGTTTTAGCATTCATAAACATCCAATTTATCGATTCTACTATCAATTCTCCAAAAGCACACATAATATTCGCATTCATAAACATCAGACTTAGGGAACGTATTACTTCATTATATTGAGGTCTTATCTTTTGTATTCTGGCGAGCATTAAGCCAAAACTAAAAGCAAAAACCTTATTGTTAATAAAGCCTCGCAGAGCTGCAGCATGATAAAATGAAGTCATTAAATCCAGACCAAACAAACTACTATTTCTGTTATTTCTAACAGGGCTATTTATCATCAATCTTAATTGCTCATCGGACAAATGAAAAACATCTTGTTCTCGATTATGTTTTGTTCTTATATAAAAAGCAGCCATTGCCAAATTAACAGCAGCCATTAATTCTGCATGATCAAGGTCATCTTGTAAGATTCCAGAGGTTATAAAAGGAGCCGTGATAATGACAAAATCTTCCAACAAGCTGTGTAAATTTAAGTCCTTAAATCTTCCAATATTATTACCCATTGTAAAGCATTACAAAAATCCTTAATGCTATTAAGACCAATCCTATTCATTATAAAAATCAATGAATTCAGTATAGCGGTTTCATGGCTTAATCCATAAGCTAAATCTTCTAAGAAAGAAGAGGGTATAATTGGCTTCATAGAATGCTCTTCATTTTGCTGCAAAAGTTTACTAGCTTTTTGAGCATCCTTGATATCAAAATTGCCACCCATAATGACCAATTTCCAGAAACTCCGTTTGGGGTCTTTCGCCAATACAAATGAAAAAATGGGTCTGACAACCCTATCTTTAGTTGGATTATCATCTAAAATTTCTTTTTCACTCTCTTCTTTTTTATTGTCAACCGCTACTCGGTTATTGACTGTAAAAAAATCAAAAAATAAAGTTTCTACGCGACTTCCAGAGTTTAAGGTTAGCTGTATTAATTCTGTTGGAATTTCAGGATTCATACCCGAAAGAAAAAGTAGGAAGGTATTACAAAAAGTATTGTTTTGTAATACCTTCCCAAGTTTTTCTGCATGGGTACTATAGTAATCAGCATTAAATCGCATACCATGACCAGAAAAAAATTTCATGCTTCTCAAAGAGGGATCATTGTCTTCCAGTAAGGTAAACAGTTCTTCTGAAAATCCATTCCCTAACTTGCCGCCGGGCCGCTCGCCAATCGTTGCCATCCCATATTGGGATTCTATCTCAGTTTTTAATTTCTTGACTGCAAGTTCAAAGGCTGCTCTTTTAGTATCTATAGAGTCTTTATAATCTTTAGAATCCTTAAAGTTGCTTGTTTGCTGTGTAGGAGATAGAGGTTGGATCGCTGACATAATTTTTACCCTATTGTGATACCTGTATATTTATTGGAAAAATCGTGCCATATTTTTATCTTAGTTGTCAAGTTCAAATCTCTTGCAGTTCAAATCTCTAGCAATCGGGGACCTTCCCACGGCAGTTGACAGAACTTTAGCCATTAAGCATAATAAAGCCTCAAGTTTGGGGCGTCGCCAAGCGGTAAGGCACAGGGTTTTGATCCCTGCATACCTAGGTTCGAATCCTAGCGCCCCAGCCAATTTCAGTTGCAACAGTTTCACATGTCTTTATATTTATTTGATTGATATGCACCATGGAGGGTTAGCCAAGTGACTTCTCACATCAACCTCTTCTCTGGTAATGCTAATTCACAACTTGCTCAAAAAATTGCTGTAGAACTTCGCCTGACACTGGGTGAAGCTTTAGTCAGCCGTTTCAGCGACGAAGAAAGCCGTATTGAAATTTTAGAAAATGTGAGAGGGCAAGATGTTTTTATCATCCAATCCACTTCAACGCCTGCCAATGATCATTTAATGGAATTATTATTGATGGTGGATGCACTTCGTCGTGCTTCGGCCCATAGAATTACAGCCGTTATCCCCTACTTTGGGTATGCCAGACAAGATAAACGTATCCGCTCCGCTAGAGTGCCTATCACAGCAAAATTAGTCGCCGATTTATTAGAAAAGGTAAAAGTGGATCGCGTTATTACCATTGATTTGCACGCCGAACAAATCCAAGGATTTTTCGCAATGCCCGTTAATAATGTCTACGGTTCAAAATTATTTATTGCAGATATTTTAAAAAAACAATATCAAAATCCTTTAGTCGTTTCTCCTGACGTAGGTGGTGTAGTAAGAGCGCGCTCTTTTGCTAAACATTTACAACATGCTGATCTTGCCATTATTGACAAACGTCGTCCAGAACCTAATCAGGTTGAAGTCATGAATATTATCGGCGAAGTCAAAGATCGAATTTGTATTATTGTAGATGATATGATTGATACAGGTGGAACTTTATGTTTAGCCGCAAAAGCCTTAAAAGAAAAGGGTGCGCAAAAAATTATTGCCTACTGCACACATGCTGTTCTTTCAGGGAATGTCATTGATAGGATTGAAGCTTCTTCACTGGATGAATTAGTTGTCACTGATACTATTCCTTTATCAAAATGGGCTGAATCTTGTTCACGCATTCGTCAACTGTCTATTGCACCTATGCTTGCTGAAGTCATTCGACGAGTCGCAGGAGAGGAATCGATTAGCGCCTTATTCAACTAATATAAAAAGTTGGTGTCAAGTCTGTATATTGGACATCATCTAATGGTGTCCAATGTACAGACTTGACACCAACTCACCATCTACAAAATTTTTCCCAAAAAGAGTTGCCCAATAAAATAATCTTTGTTAATATTGTATAAGGCGGGTAAAGCCTGAGTAAACCGCGAAGCCTTAGGTGGTATGGTGTGAAATATCAATATTTGACATTAACACCATTATTAAAATTGTTCGAGGAATCGTACATCGTTTTCGAAGAATAATCGTAAATCATTTACCCCATAGCGCAACATCGCTAAACGCTCTACACCCGCACCGAAAGCCCAACCGGTATAAATTTCTGGGTCAATTTTACAATTTTCGAGTACTACAGGATGTACCATGCCACAACCTAAAACCTCTAACCAACCTGTTTGGCTGCAAACACGACAACCTTCTCCTTTACAAATCACACATTGAATATCGACTTCGGCTGAAGGTTCTGTAAAGGGAAAATAAGAAGGTCGGAAACGAGTTTGTAAGGATTCTTCAAAAAAGGCTTGTAAAAATTCATCTAGAATGCCTTTCAAATGAGTAAAATGAACGCCTTTATCTACCATCAAACCTTCTACTTGATGGAACATAGGCGTATGGGTGATATCGGAATCGCAACGATAGACGCGTCCTGGTGCAATAATCCGAAAAGGGGGATTTTTGTTTTCCATTGCTCGAATTTGCACGGGTGAAGTATGGGTTCTAAGTAATCTGCCATCCGGGAAATAAAAAGTATCATGCATGGCACGAGCGGGATGATGCGCAGGAATATTTAAAGCCTCAAAATTATAATAATCATTTTCAATTTCAGGGCCTGTTTCAATGCTAAAACCTAAAGCAGAAAACCAGCGTTCGATGCGCATTAAAGTTTGTGTTACCGGATGCAACTTACCAACATCCATACCACGGCTAGGCAAAGTCACATCAATTGTTTCTGCAATTAAGGTGTCTTGAATGGCTTGAGTCTCAAGCGCTTCCTTGCGACTATCGATGGCTTTTGTCAGTTCATCACGAACCAGATTAACGGCCTGCCCAACTTTGGGTCTCTCTTCAGCAGACAAACTACCCAGGGATTTCAGAACCTGAGTAATCTCGCCATTTTTGCCAAGATATTTTACCCTAACGGCATCGAGTGCCCGAAGATCCTCCGCAGCATTCACTTCTAATAGTGCCTGATTTTGAATCGTTGCTAGATCCTGCATAAGATGCGTACCGTGGCAGAAAGAGTTTAGAAGTATGGGCGTTGGCTTAACCAACGCTTGCACTTATTAAGTTAAGCCGCTTTAGCTTTATCTGCAATCGCTTTAAAGCCGACTTTATCGAATACCGCGATATCAGCTAATATTTTACGATCTATTTCGATATTGGCTTTTTTCAAACCCGCCATCAATTTGCTGTAAGATAAACCATTTTCACGAGCTGCAGCATTGATTCGCACAATCCAAAGCGCTCTGAATACGCGTTTCTTTTGTTTACGATCCCGATAAGAATATTGAGCCGCTTTAATGACTGCTTGTTTTGCAACGCGATAGACAGAACGACGTGCTGAATAATAGCCTTTGGCTTTATTAAGAACTTTTTTATGACGGGCCCTTGCGGTTACCCCACGTTTAACTCTTGGCATATAAGACTCCTTCGCTTAATCTTTGTAACCGTTCTCGTCCTATTCAAGGTTGCATAAATTCAATCCTAATGACCTGAACAGTTACTAATCTTTTTCACTTAATCTTCAACAAAATATTTAATCTATCAATCTAAAACTAATTAGATTAACCATTCGGCAACATTTGCCGAATGGCAGCGACATCGCTGTCGTTGACATTTTTCATACGACGTAATTGACGCATGCGCTTACTGGTTTTCTTAGTTAAGATATGACTGCGAAAGGACTGCCTGTGCTTATAGCCCCCAGAACCGGTTTTCTTAAACCGCTTTGCCGCGGCCCGATTCGTTTTCAATTTTACTTTTGCCATTTTTACTTTACTCCGCTATTTGATGAGTACAAATCCCATAGGGATTTTGTCTCGTTCCTACACGTTATTTAGGTTTTTTGGGGGATAAAATCATCACTAGTTGTCGCCCTTCAAGCTTGGGAAAGAAATCAACCTTGGCTTGTTCTACCAAGTCATCTCTCACACGCTCAAGAAGCTTCATGCCCAGTTCCTGATGGGTAATTTCACGTCCTCTAAAGAAAACCGTGACTTTTACCTTGTCGCCCTCTTCTAAGAAACCACGAAGGTTGCGTAGTTTTACCTCGTAGTCTGCTTTATCTGTTGTGGGTCTAAACTTAATCTCTTTTACTTTAACCTGCCTCTGTTTCTTTTTTGCAATGGCTTTCTGCTTACTTTCTAAAAACAGAAACTTGCCATAATCCATAATTCTAACGACGGGAGGATCGGCATTGGGTGAAATTTCAACCAAATCTAATCCAGCATCTTCTGCTGCTTTTTTTGCATCTTTAATAGATAAAACCCCTAATTGGGCTCCATCATCTCCTATTAAACGAACCTGCGGTGCTCTTATCTGGGAATTAACCCGATTACGCCCTTCCTTATTACTGCTGCTGCCGATGCTAATATTCTACTCCCCCTTTTCAACCATTAATACATTGCCCTCGAATCCGCATATTTGCGCAAGGTCGCTTTCGTCAATCAAAGCTGAATAACCTTAACCGTTACCTTTTCTACCTCTATTCGCAACATCCAGAGAAAGTTTGTTAGAGAACTCTGCAATGCTCATAGGGCCTAAATCTTTCCCCTCACGGGTTCGAACTGAAACAGTCCGGTTTAATACCTCACGTTCACCCACTACTAATAGATAGGGCACTCTTTGTAAGGTATGTTCGCGGATTTTAAACCCTATTTTCTCATTTCTCAAGTCTTTTTGTACCCTAAAGCCCAAATCTTGCAATTCAACACATACTTCCTCAGCAAATTCGGCATGGGCATCGGTAATATTCAGTACGGTTGCTTGAATAGGGGCCAACCAAGCTGGCAAAGACCCGCCCGATTCTTCTAATAGAATACCAATAAACCGTTCAAGGGAGCCGAGAATAGCCCGATGCAGCATAACAGGGACCTGACGCTGACCATCTTCTCCGATATATTGAGCCCCTAAACGTTCTGGCATTGAAAAGTCTACTTGTATAGTCCCGCATTGCCAAACTCGCCCCAAGCTATCTTTACAAGAATATTCAATTTTTGGACCATAAAAAGCCCCTTCCCCAGGTGCTAAGGTCCAAGTTAAACCACATTGCTTTAAAGCAACCTCTAAAGCTTTTTCAGCTTTATCCCAAACCTCATCGCTCCCGACTCTTACATCGGGCCGAGTTGAGAGTTTAATGATCAGTTCATTAAAGCCAAAATCTTCATAGACCTTAAACAATAAGGCATTAAAGGCTGCTACTTCTGTTTGAATCTGAGCTTCCGTGCAAAAAATATGCGCATCATCCTGCACAAAATTACGCACTCGCATAAGCCCATGCAAGGCTCCGGAAGGCTCGTTACGATGACAATTACCAAATTCAGCCAATCTTAAGGGTAAATCTCGATAACTTTTTAAGCCTTGATTAAAAATCAAAATATGACAAGGGCAGTTCATGGGTTTAACAGCAAAATCTTGTTCATCTACCTTCAAAGTAAACATATTGGCATCGAATTTGCCCCAGTGACCAGAACGCTCCCACAAACTGCGATCCACAATTTGCGGGGTTCGCACTTCTTGATACCCATGTTCCCTAATGGTTTCACGGATATATTGTTCAACCACCTGATAAATAGCCCAACCATTGGGATGCCAAAACACCATGCCTGGCGCTTCTTCTTGCAGATGAAATAAATCTAATTTTTTGGCGAGTTTACGATGATCACGTTTTTCAGCTTCTTCAATACGATGCAAATAGCTTTCGAGATCTTTTTTATTGGCCCAAGCGGTGCCATAAATCCGCTGCAACATTTCATTTTTGGAATCTCCGCGCCAATAAGCACCGGACACTTTCGTCAATTTAAAGGCCTTAATTTTGCCTGTGCTTGGAACATGGGGTCCTCGACAGAGATCAACAAAATCGCCTTGCTTATAAAAGGATAAAGGCTCATCCCCAGGGATATCTTGAATAATTTTAACTTTGTAAGCTTCACCCTTTTCCTTAAATAAAGCGATGGCTTCGTTTCTAGGCAAAACAAAACGTGAAACCGTCAAATTCTGCGCAACGATGTCTGCCATTTTTTGTTCAATAGCCAACAAATCTTCTGTACTAAAAGGGTGTTTTTGAAAAGAGAAATCATAATAAAAACCATCTTCAATAACGGGACCGATGGTCACTTGTGCTTCAGGATATAAAGATTGCACTGCTTGCGCTAATAGATGAGCAGCAGAGTGTCGAATAATCTCCAAGCCTTCGTTATCTTTATCTGTAATAATAGAAAGAGAGGCGTCATGATGAATGACATAAAATGTATCCCGCAATGTTCCATCAACCTTGCCGGCCAAAGCTGCTTTAGCCAACCCTGCGCCAATCGATTCAGCGACTGCCTGTACGGTTACTGGATGATCAAAGTTTAATTGCTTGCCATCGGGCAATGTAATTATCGGCATTTTATCTCTCACTCAAAAAACAAACACTATATTCCTCGGTCCTCGACATTTTCGCAAAGGCGGGAATCCAGGAAAGATTCATTGATAACGTTCGTTATATATTATCAGGCATAAGGGTTGTACACTAGTAGGATTCAGGACAACATAATCATCATTATGTTGAAAAACTAACTTAATATATAAATATTCCCTTTATAAAAATAAAATCATCACCCATTCATTGACGAGTATATACACATGTTCATGTTCATTTTCAAAGGCTTTTCCATGTTTTATCACCATATCATCCTTGTTATTAAAAATCCCTTATGAGATAATTGTTTTCTTGAGAATATGGAAGAAAATTTTAAGGATAATCAATTCTGTTTTTTTGATTTTTTATAATTTGAGGAAAAGCGATCATGCCAAATCCAAATGTCCTAGAAAAACTATTGAATGAAAACCCTGAACAACAGTTGATACAATTAAAAACTCAACATTTAAAAGAGCTAAACGCATTAATGGAAGAAAATACGCAAAAAATTAAAGCATTAAATGAAGAAAATCAGCGTTTAAATTCAAATGCAACCGAAGCTCAGGGACAAGAACAGAGACTATTTGTAGATGCCAATAAAAAGACTGGGACAGAAACAGCTGCTTCTAACTTATCAACTGCAGTGGGTTCTAGTACAGCTTATGCTTCGGGTTCATCCGGTTCTTCAGGCTCACTTTCCCTTATCCTAAAGCAAATTGAAACGGTAACAGGTCAACTACAAGAACAAATAAGAGTAATGAGTACATTAAAAAACACAATTGTAAAAAACACAAACGCTCTTCTTAGTCAACAACAAAACAAATATGTCGGCGAATCAACCACTCATTCTTCTATGCGCTACAATTCTTCTTTATATATGCTGAATTCTCACCTTCCCCCCTTTAGATTGCCTGAAAGATTTTTAGACGAAAATAATGGATTCAATGTCTTGACTACGAACTGGGATATTTATGCTAAAGAAAGTCCAGCAGAAAGTTTCGAATGGATGGAATATGAAGCCAATATGCTTGCGGCATCAACAACCACAGCCACCACTGCTGTTAATAATACAACCGGTATAAGAGCAATATCTCTTAAAGAGCAAATGGCATTGTCAGTGGTAGAGGAAATCAATAAACCTAAACGTTCCTCTCTTGAATTACTCAAACTGGCTATTTTAGCTTATGCACGCAGCCAATCTCCACATATTCCTAAAAACACACTCGAACTTGCATTGGTTTCAATATCTAAGAAATTATTGTCTTTACACAATGTCGTAAAAGAAATGTCGGGTTGGTGTCATGTTGCAAGATATATTGATAATCCACAACAATACACTAAGAACATGAGAGCCGCAGAGGCAGGTAATAAGGTTTACATGGATGCCTGGCATGGCGACTATCCTTGGTTTTCTAGATTAAAAAATATAGAAAACTTCGGCTATTCATTAATGAATCATTATTATCAATTATTGGAAACTGCATTAGATCATCAAGCTGAAAGCTTCGGAACCATTAATCCGCTGTATAGTTTAGACTTTCTTTCAAACCAGAAGTCCTGGATAGAGGCTATCGATCGTTTTATGAAAATGGGCGAATCGGCTGTGACAGAACTACTGACTAAAAATCAACAAAAATTTCAGTCTTTTAGAGAACTTCAACGAAAAGAAGTTTCTTGGCCACATTCTTATACAGCATTTCTTCAAATGGAGGAGAGCGGTTTTGTGTATCGGCCCATGATGATAAAACGAGACAGGTGTGTCTGCGAAACCTGTGGTGTAGAGATAAGCTCATTATATGACTGGTTTGATATCCGTTCCTTTCATAATTTTGCAAAACATCCACCGTCTTTTGCAGCACAATGGGGTGTTTCTCCACCACCTGGGGCAACAGTTATCGGATATATTCATCCGTACCATCCGTACTATACAGTGGAAGTTGTAAGAGAGATCACCGGTGCTATCAGACAGATTTCTCTCATCAGTTATGTAGACCAACAATCCCTCGCCACATTGAGATTTGTTGAGTTTTTAAGCAATTTAAGGTTTGATATATTGATACATCCAGTCGAGTTAATTCGATTAATTGTCTCTTATGCGGTTCCATTTAACAAAGAATCTTCCAGCCAATTATTTAAATTTGACAACGTCAATTCTTTTAGCAAGCTACTTCATGATTTCCCCAGGAATTTAATTCATTTGATAATCTCCTACATAGGTACTTACGATTTATTTCCGCCTAATCAAGAATTAGTCACAATTGAACGTAAAACCATCTTGAATCAATTTAAAAGATTTGCGGTTGCTCATGAACCTGAAGCAATAGAAACTGCAACGGTGGCTTCCAATCTTCTAGATAATTTAACAGCCTCCAATACAACTGACTCTGGCGCGCCAAATGCACCTACTGCGCCAGCTATACTGACAGATTACTCTCGAACAATTCGTCCACGCCTAAGACCCAATCTGAAACCAGTACTATATGAATCTGTACGTATTGCACGATAGAGGCAAATGAGGATTGGAAGGTAACCTGCTCTGTTTTTGTGGGTCTAAAGCTATTGTTGTAGGTTGTGGTCTGAGCCCATCGTTGACCCTATCTTAGTTGGTAGGCACGAGTGGGATCGAACCACCGACCACCACCATGTCAAGGTGGTGCTCTACCACTGAGCTACGCGCCTAAAATATATCCACTTTTTATAGATTGAGGAAGGCTGAGCTTGTCAGCTTCTCTATAAAGAATAGATTTTGCCTTATATCACTTAGCAAAAGCAAGTGGATTTGGTTTTAAGGCAATTAGAACGCAGTTATTTATTACCAAAACTGGCAGCGATAAGCATCCATAAAAATAAGATAAAGCTAACCACGGCAGCATATAAAGAAGCTTCTAATGAAATGTGGTGTGTTCCAATATCCACTACCATACCCAAAAAGTAACGAACCATATGCGCTATGGCAACAAGAAGAAAAATAATCGATGCCACGTATAATGATGCTTTTTTCACTTTTTTCTCTCCATAATCTTTTGAGTCCTAACTTGATTATAGACACAAAATAGAGCTATATACATATACAGTAAAAAAGTTTTGTGAGCTTATCAAGGAGAAGCCGTTGTGGGCTACTTTCTTTAAATACGATTATTAATGTCCTATAGGACTATTTTTCCAGTCATCATCAGATTTTGTAGCATCTGTATAAGTTGAAGAAGCGCGACGCATAGAGTTAGAATTTTCAATTATCATTATTGAAGTGCGTGTCATGGCAGCCGTAGCCATATTAGCTACCATACGATTTACATAAGATCCATTCGCTGAAAAAAGAACATATGGATCTTCTGTGCCCTTATCTGAAATAGTTGCAAATGGAAACTGACAGGCAGAATCAGAATTTAATGATGTCTCAGTTTTTGAATGATTGCTCAAGGGAGCTCTAGACTCGCAAAATACAGTAGTAGCAGGGTCAGCATAATTCGCGATCAGGTCACACATTTGTATGCCAAATTTATTATGATAGTTTTCAAAGGAATCAAAAGCGTTTAATATTGCTTGCCCAAAACTTTGAGATTGAGTGGTAGGTGGGTATATTATCGATGTTTTCGTATTTATAGTTAGATATTGTCTAATTTTTTTAGCTACCACCTTATCAAAATATTGAAGCCCCATGATATAAACGATAGTTAAAATAAAATGAAATCTATTACATACAAAACTATCACCTTCCAATATTTGTAGCGATCGTTGAATCCATTCTTCCCAATTTTCAACGGGCAATCTCAGACAAAAGCTGCCTAAAACATTTGCAACCTTACCTTGCACCTCCAAATTCTTGTCATTTAGAGCATCCAATAAGATCTTAATAGGTGCCATCAACTGTGCCACAGGTAACTTAGCACCAAAATTATCTAAAATTTTGACAGCAGTAAGTGTCCTATTCTCATTCTTTAGATCAAGTAATAAGGCTGCTATCATTCTTTCTAACAACTTGTCAGAAAGTCTACCACTGAAATTGGACAAGATATATTCAGCATTAACTCCCGAACCATTTTTAAGTTCCATAAAAGTACGGAACTGCAACATAGTTTCTACCACAATGATTAATTGCATCTCAGTCAATAATTTGGGGCTAAGGGTTTGTAGAGCTCTGACGGCAGCAATCGATACAATCATATCTTTGTCCTGTAGGTTGCTCAGAAAAACTTCTATTGTTGTTTGTAATAGATCCCCCTCGAGTTTAACGCTAAATAGCCTCAAACCATATAAGGCCGTTTCTTTAGCATATTTTAAATGGTTACTTTTTAGAATATGCACAAAGCCTTCAATAATAACATTCAAATGAATATTTGCTTTTTTTTCATTGAAGTTAGCCAAAGCCTTTACTGCAGCCTCCCTCACATATCTCTCTTTGTCCCTTAGAGAGGCAAGCAAGGACTTTAGCACTAACCATGACTTTCCCTCTAGCAACACAGCATTGAACTCACCTAGAGATTCAATAGCACCCTCTCTCACATTCCATGACTTATCTCCCAAATTGAATAGCAAAGTTTCTACTACACCTTCTGCAACCTTTCGAAAACGTTCCACCGATAGCCGAGTACTAAATTTACCAAATGTTTTAGCAACAAAACCTCGCCCTTCTATAGCTTTATCTTTTAGGATATCAATCAAAGCATCAATCACCCATGTTAACTGCATATCAGATAGAGCTGCACTATAATTACCAAGAATTTTGGTAACCGCATATATAATGAAAGGTTTTTTGATTATTATTAGGCTCAACAAAACTCCAAGTACTTTTTGTAACTGCAGCTCTGATAGTACAATAGAACAATTGCTTAAGATAATGGCAGCCATAATTTTTATATTCAAATCATTAATTTCATGAGCGTATAATAAGGCCTGTACAAGACCTTCGATCTGATATTCAGGCAACTTAACTTTTAGATTGTTTAGTTCATCAACGAATCCCATTTCTTGATAGTCATCTGAATCAAAAGCACCCAAGAGTGCTGCTACTATTTTTTTTAACATTGTAATAGGGTACCCCGAGGAAACTATGATTAATGGTTTAATAACAGCAATTTTATCGCGCCATTGCAAATTCTTTATAAAATCCAATACTTCCACTTTTATAACTTTATTGTAAATTTTAGTCATCTGGGCTTGCTTTCTTAATAATACTCGCTCAGGAGTCAAGAAAGTATATGCACGGGGTCTGCCAGCATCCTCATCTTCTACAGTAATTTCAGTTATGTCTAACATTCCACTTAAAAGCAGATCGAGTAATCTAACATCCATTCGATCTAAGATTTTGATTGCATCCCCTCTCACATATGGGTCCTTATCTTTCATAGCATTTAGGAGAGGTCCGATAACAACCCTTAATTGCAAGTCTGACAACTTGGCAGCCAGATCACATATTGCATTGACAGCAGTACTTCTCAAATAAGGGTTATCATCTTTTAAGAAGTTTAACCATACCTCTATTACATTTACTAACACTCGCTCAGGCAACTTAATCTTAAAACCACCCAGGGTTGTAGCTGTAACGATTCTTACTTCAGAATTTACATCTTTTAGCATATTCGACAATTCTACAGACACATGCCATAACGATAACTCAGACATGCTCGAACTTTGCTTATCTAGCGCTTTGACAGCGGCAATTCTTACATCAGCAAAGTTCTTGTTCTTTACTGTATTCAACCAAGATTTTATCATTCCATCCAGCTGCTTTGCTGCGACCACCGAACTCAAAATATCTAATGTTTTAACAGCCGCATGTCTTATCTCAAAATCTCTATCTTCCAGGGCATTGAATAAGTTCATTATCAATTCACTCAATTTTTTTTCAGATAGTCTAGCACCAAAGCCCTCTAAAACTTTTATAGCTATTTTCTCCGAAAATTTATCTTTTAAAGCCGCAGACCAAGCATGTAACGGCATCTTAACACTCATCAATACTAGCATATTTGCTTTAAAATATAGATTCAATGTCATCATTATTTTCTGTCTTGCTTCGATAGGTATTAATTTAATGGTCAGATTATTTTCCATTAAAATAGTTTGCATCAAAGTATGAATATTGGTAGTATCTAGTATTGAAAATTGAGATAATGACAACAAAAATGGGTAGTTGACATAAAAAACACTACTGAGAAAGAGAGGACATCCGATAATTTCCAATTTATCTAATCTGACACACTCCCCTCCCCAACTTTCAAAGAAAAGGCAATCTTTGATTCTTAATACCCTAAGCCACTCGAAAGATTCCTTAATTTCTTTCAGTTTAAGATTGTCTAATTCCAAGCCCTTTATATGCGGACATGCAGCATGAACCAGTTTAAATGCTGCATCTGTTATTTTAGGACATCCAATTAAGCTTAGGGTATAGAGGCCAGGGGATGATTGTAAAATTTTTCCCAAATCTTCGTTTGTCAATATCTCGCAATTTCTAATTTGTAAATTTTGAAATTCAAGTCTAAACATCAATTTTAATATAATCGCTTGGCGACTGAGATCGGGTTGACTGTCAGGCAATTTCATCTGTCCAAAATCAATACCTTCAAATTCAAGGTCTGCCCCGCCAACCATTGATAAGCTCTGTTTCCCATTAAGCACTATTGTTTTTTGATCATTCGGTAAGGTCATAAATGCTCGAATAGCTTGTTGTAATTTATCCCCTTGTTGCAATTCATCTCTAATTGTTTTTAATTTGGACTGATTATCACCTACCTCCTTCAGGCGTTCCATAGCTAAAGCAGGTGTTGTAATCTGTTCCTCTTTTATTTTTGAAGATTGTGTTGTTACTTCACCCGTCATAATATGTATTGATTGTGGTTTCGTTTTAGTCATATGACAATGTCTGACCGATCTCATTAAACCAATTGCTTCTTGAATAATCATATTAAGTTCATGCTTGGTTTTTTCATCCGGTATAGCTAAGCCATCATCATTAAATTTAATATAAGATGATAACTTAGAAGTAAGCTTAACCGTTTTTAAGCTAACATCTTTTTCTACTTGGGTTACCCAACTTCCATTGCGAATACAATAGGCTTGATAGGCTATTCTGTGGTCTATTTCAGAATCTTGTCTTGCCAAAACAATGGCATTTCCTTTGTAATTTAAAGGAAGATGTAAGTTAATTTTTGATTTCGGCCAAAGTAGTAATTGATATTCAGGTTCTTTTATTTCCTGCACATCAAAACTATCTTGTGTTAAAAGTCTAAAGCGGGCATCAACTGTATTTTGCTCACGAAAAGCCTTTCTATACCGAATAGCAAGATTAGGCAATGCAGCATGCAATAGATCTAGGCCGGTCACAAGAGGGTCTCTTTTTAGAGCCGTTTGAAGTCGAATAAGTTTTTGATATATATCAATCACCAAACTCGGCATAAAAACAAGATCTAGATTGACTCCGATTGCAGCTAAATCCTTCCTTTCTGTTTCGTTAAAAAGTGCAGCTTTCATGGGACTCTTGGTACCACTAATTGTATCTTGTTCTTTTTTTAAATCTTCAAGCCAGGATGTCAGAAGTTTATAAGGATCAATAGCCAATATTTTTTCTATTACCCGCTCGTGCAATGGTTCCAACATTTCATCTAAGCAAAATAAAATATTTTTGACTTGTAAGCCTGCCGGCCCTGCGATTTCTCGACCATTCGCATCCAACGCAATGGGACGAACAAAAGCACGTTCATTATCAATACTGACTATTCGATATTTTATGACTGAACCTAGGCTATATGGCTCGAGCATATATTGATCTGCTCTTCCATCTTCAGAATTTATCATCATCGCCAACACTATGGCTTCTGAAACACTTTGCTTATCTAATTGTGTAAGCTGATGTGGATGATAATCAATAGCATCTCGCAGAGTACCTCCTGCAATCAAACGACTGGCTAAGACTGGGTAACCCTTTTTTGATTTCGTCCAAAAACCTTCTAATTTATTCAAACGCCATAAGGATACAGGTGGTGTAATAAAACCAAAAAGATGTTTAGCTAAATGGTGCACCATAACTTCTCTACCAAAAAATTCTGGATATTCCTTAAGGTGAATGCCAACTTGCATTCCATTGCCAATGCTACAGAATAATTTAACTGTATTATGACGACCGTATAGATTTTCTCTCGGGAAACCCGCGGCAACGCCCTTCTGAAAAATCTGTTTTCTGGCCTCTATAGTTAAATACCGTAAACCATCTATTCCTTCAAGTAATATCTCTTCCGCCTGCATTTTTTTATCATTGCCTTGATAGGTTTTTTCTTTTTGGCTAACTTTGATTAATGCTAAATTCCATTGCAACTCAACGTTTTGCTTTAGTAGCCCCTGGCATAAATCCGGATTTGTGTTGCTATTTCCTTCAATAAACTCTAATGCTCCCTTTAGCTCAACAAAACTACCCGCTCCGGCAAGCAGCAAAGCCTTAACAGCTGGAATATTCCGCAGTGCAATCGCCAAATCCAACGGCGTTCTTCCTATATCATCCTTTAAATCAAATCTAAACTGGGATTCAATTAATATAGGTATGGCTATAGTGCAATATTGAACGGCATAATGGAGTGGAGAGACACCACCTGCTTGTATTGCCTTTTCTCTGTCTACTCCAAAGGATAGTAGACCCTCTAGTAATGTCGTTTCATTCTGGGTTCTAGACATCGCTAGAAATAATATATTGGGATCTGTAAATAAAAAGGGAGACGAATTTTCTGAAACAAAAAATGAAACCGTTTTGAACTGGCGAATAAATTGGATAAAGACTTGCTTATGTTTGGCATACAATTTAACAAAAACCTCTAACAGTAAAATCAATTCTAATCTTTGCAATTTCTCTGAATTAATCTGACTTTTCATGAGCAGTGTTAAAACATCTTCTTGAGAATTATTGGGTCGACGAGACTGGACACCATAACGTAAACAATGATCTTTTAAGGTTTCTTCATAAGAAAGATAGGGACTTTTTGGTGTCAATTCTTGTAGCATAGCTTGTACTGTTTTGCCATTAGGCAAAATATCATGCAGCCTTCCTGATAACACTTCTAGCAGTTTTGGCTGATCATGACTAAAAATAATTTTATTCAAACCTGTGGCAGTGGTCTGAAGTTTGCCCAATTCGCTATAGTATATGCTCACCAGAGGTTCTAGTGAATACAACAAATTTCGAAGAATCAAAGGAGATGTTTCATTTGCTTTTCTCATTTTTATTATTGAAATCATCAGTTCTAACCGCTCGAAAAGTTTCTTTTCAAAATGATACGGAAGTTGATCAGTTAAATATCTATCATGAACAAAATTTTCTGTTAGTAACAAACGATATTCTTCTACATAATCCTGCATAGCGCCCAGCCACTGATTTACAAAATTTTCCGGAACAATAGACAACACAAATTCTTGTAATACCGTGGGAATTTCTTCCTCTAAAAATTCTTCAATACAATATAGTGATGTTCTAACCATGACGACATATTCTAATTTTTTTGATGAGTTTATTCGAACATCAACAGCACCCATCATAGCCAAATCATTATCAATACCAACTATTCTCAATGAAATAACTTTTTCTTCTTGACTTTGCTCTATAATAACCTTTAGATTATCCCCTTTATGATCGTGAGGTTCAGTTAGCAGGGCCAATAAAAAATGACGAACGACATTTTCTTGTTTAAAACATTTCATTAAACCAGAAACTTCATCTATCAATCCTTTCACTGGAACTTTTTTTGATATGACATTTTCTGTCCAACGAGGATAGATCCGTTTTAAAGTTGAAAAAATACCGAGCAACCTTAATAAATCTGCCAAATGAATAGAACCGGAAAAATTTGGATATTTTTTCATAAAAGACATAAAAGCCAACATTGGGAGGACTTCATGTTTTTTTAAATTTATTCCAAGCACCTCTTGTTTTATTTTTGCAGCTGTAATATTCTGAAATTCTAATGGTCTTTCCCTCACAGGAAGTTCGGTTATAGTTTTAATAAATATTTCATCTAGTTTTTCTTTGGTCAGCTTGTTTTCCTCATAACCTGTCTTCCTAAGCCATTCTTGATAATATTTTCCTTCTAATAAAGCAATAAAATCCTCAGCAAAAAGTTCAGAGCCCAAGGTTGATTCTAACATGGCTAATCCAGTAGCAAGATTCACGATATCTTTTAAATGTTCACCTTTAATACCCAAACTGACCTGCACTGTATGTTTCTTGTTATTTGGCATTTCAATAATCAACAATCGCGTTGGAGCGATAACCCCTCCCCCCAATAATAAACTCATTTGATAAACAGCTTGTTCAATTAAAAACCCGCCGCAAAGCAAACTATGGGTGGTCTTAAAATATAGAGTTGTCTCATTAAGCTTCTCGTTTATCGTTATTGAGGTTACACTGCTACTTCCCAGCTCATTACTTTTTATAGTGTTGCCATGTTCATCCTGCGACAACATGAGTCTCGCGTTTTCAACTGATATATAAAACGGTTCACCTAAACCAAAAACTTTAGCCTGAGGAATATTGGATTGTTTGGGAACCGCTAGGGCGAGAATTCCACTATAGAGTTTTCGCGTTTCTGGGTCAAAGCTCATGCTAGAAGCTGCAAATTGCACTATGTGCTTGGCATTGGCTTCTAGGTAGTTGGAAGGTAGAGCAGCTGTAGCCAAGTTTGGTTTTGCTAGAGTATCTGAAGATTTAGATTGAGTATCTACCAGACATTTGATATCAAATAAGTATTTGGAATCTTGAGAGGCAATAGAACCGGACCTTAACTGGACCAATTGTTTAGTGATTGCGGCTGTATTTTCCATATTATCTTCCTCTATTTACAATCCATATTAATTCATTTTCTAAAATTAATTACTTAGATCAATTTGCGCGGGTCTTTTCGTCCCAATAATTCATCGATCGGATTTGCAGGTGAATAAGCGTAGTCCGCTATTAAATTACAAACCTGTATCCCAAATTTGTCTTGGTAATTTTGATAGGCAATAAAGGTATTCAAAATATATTTCCCTAACTTTTCCTTTTGCTGAAAAAGTGTAGGCCTAGTATTCTTTACTGAATGTAAAGGCAAAGTTTTTTCAAGATTAGATAAAGTTTCTTTAATGCTGCTTGCAACAACTGTATCAAAGTATTCTGTCCCAACAAAATGAACAAGCATAGAAATTAGTGTAGGTATATTATCAAGAAATGATTTATCATTTAATGCTTTTATTAATAATTTTGTCATTGTATGACTGTGTTGAACAGGCAAATGAGCTCTTAAATCTTCCAAAGCATTTGCTACTGCATGTCTCACAAACACATTCTGAACTCGGAGGGAATTCAATAATGCTTCAACCACCCTCTGTTCTCCCTGCAACTGTGCAGCTAGATTCCCTAAAGCTACAGCTGCTCTTTGTCCCGGCAAGGGATTTTTCTGGTCATTTAAAGCATTTAACAAACCTTCAATTAGCTTCTTAGTTTGCCCATCTGACAATCGTGCGGCCAATTTCACCAAAACGTTTAAAGCGCTGAACCTCACAAAATCTTCTCCACCTTTCACTGCAGCCAACAAATCTCCTATTAGCCTCTTGGTTTGTCTTTCAGGTAACTTTATTACAAAATCTACCAAAGTAGCGACGACTCTGTCACTTCTACCTATAAATAACTCCTCATCTTTTAGATTATTAAATAAGACTGCAATTACTTCTTCAACTTGTCCATCCGTCAGACTTTTATTTATAATACCCAAGACCTTACTAATATCTCCTGTCCCTAACCTTGAATATTGGTTCTTATTTTTTAATATACTCAATAGATCTTCTACAATCTTCTCGAATCCTTGCTTTTCCGACAGTCGTATGATTAAATCTCCTAATACCTCAGCAGCTGGAATTCCTACACTCTTGTTCTTTAGACGATTCAATATAATTTGAATTATTTCTTTAACTTGTCCATCAGATAATTGTGCAGACAAATTCCCTAAAACTTTGGCAGCCGTATTTCCTAATTCCGAAAATGAATACAATTCTTTCGGATCCTTTAGTGCATCTAATAAGGTTTGAATTATCTCCTTGATTTGTTCCTCCGAAAAATGTGCAACTAAATTTCCCAAAGCTCGAGCAGCGGCTTCTCTTTCACTCCCAACTCCATTCTTTAGAACATTTAATAAAGCTTCAAATATTTGCTTGACTTCTCCTTCAGATAAACCAGGTAATTGTTTTGCAAAACCTCCTAAAACTCTGACAACAACTTCTTTAATATATTTATTTTGAGTATTCAGTGCTTTCAACAAAGCAACACTCGCCCCATTAGATTGTTCCTCAGTTAACTGAGTACTCAAATCTCTCAAAACTCTGGAAACGATTCTTCTCAGAAGAAGAACATGATTTAAATCCGAAATTTTTTTTAGTCCTTCTACTATGGATTTTTGGAGAACATTCAACAGGACTTCAAACGCCACCTCGACCTGTCCTTCTTTCAATGTTGTAATAAAATAACACAATACTTTAGCAAAGACCTTATCAAAATTAAACTGATTCAAATTCTTTAGGTATACTTCAATTACTTCTTTAAGTTGTCCCTTTTGCAAGCGTATACCTAAATCTCCCAATGCTTTCTGTGTCGCTTTAGAGCCAAACCCAAAACCATTTTGAGCATTTAACAAATGTATAATTACTTTCATAAGTTGCCCATCTGGCAGCCGTGCGCCTAAATCTCCCAAAGCTTTATCAGCCGAATCACTTATACCAATTCTAACTTTTTTGCCTACTTGAGCGTTTAATAAATATTCACTTACGTTTATGATATGTTCACCTGGCAATCGTGCACCCAAATCTCCCAATGCCTGATTAATCGAAGCACAAATATAAACATCATTTTTTTCTTGATAGTTAAGCAGAAATTCAATGACACCCTTTAATTGATCATCAGATAATCGTGCAGCCAATTTCCCTAATGCTATGATAGCATTGCATCCTACAAAACTAACCTGGTCTTTTATCGCATCCATCAAACATTCAAAAACCACTTTGATTAGTTCTGCTGGCAACCGAGTACTCAAATCCCCCAATGCTTTGGCAATATTAGCTCTTACTTCAAATTGGTCATTTTGTATATTCAGCAGAGTTTCAACAATTTCCTTGATTTGACTCTCTGATAACTTTGAGCTTAACTTCAACAAAACTCTGATAGTCACAGCTCTAATATATCCTTCTCGTCGTCCTTTACCCTTAATAACATTTAACAACTCTTTATATAGATCCGTTATTTGTCCTGCTGATAAGCGAACACTAAAATCTCCTATTGCCAGGATCACAGTCTTTTTATTATCTTCATTACTTTTCTTTAGAATATCCAATAAAATTCTAACTGCCACCTCGACTTGTTCTTCTGGTAAACAAGCACTCAAATATCTCCAAGACTTGGGATAAGTAATTTCTTCTCCAACTCTATCCCTTATCTCCTTGCTTTCACTCTCATCACTTACCCACCAGTAATCTTGTGCCCTCAACAAGGATTCAATGATTTCTTTGATCTGTCCTTCGGACATCCAAAGGCTCAAATCTGCCACAACTTTTGCAGATTTTTCTCGAGTATTTAGATCATGATCCTTTACCTTTGCCAATGCATTTGGCAGATAAAATGAACTTTTTATTTTTAGATGCGCATCAATTTCTGAGCAAGCTGCATAATATTGATTCAATATCATTCCAATTTTCTGTTTAAATTTAACTGGGATATCGTTAACACTGGCTTTTTTTTCTGTTAAAATAGTTTGCAACAAGGCATCTACTGAGTTCATATTCTTTATTGAATATTTAGATAAAAACAATAGAAATGGGTACTGGGTAAAGAACTCTGCATTTTTTAGCATCAAGGGACAATCTACAATATTCAGTTTCTGCAAAGCAAAACATTCCCCTCCCCATACAGACAACTTAGCACAATCTTTAATTCTCAATACTCTTAGTGATGGAAAAGATTCAATGACTCGGCTTAAGTTTAATCCTATTAACTCCAATTTCTCTAAATTGGGGCAGGATTTTTTGATGATAGAAATACTAGCCACTGTTAGTTTAGAACAATTCACTAAACTTAAAGCCAATAATGCCTTAGAATTTTTCAAGACAGTAGCCAGCAATTGATTGCTTAATGCTTCACAATTCTGAAGTCTTAAGGTTAAAAACTCCACTTTCGCAAATGCATTTAAAACGGTTTGCTGTTTTCCCATATCTAATTGATTATTTCCAAACTTCATTTTTGCAAAATCAATACCGGGAAATTCTCCATCTTTACCATTGACTATCTGCTCACGATGCTCACTCAATTCTAAAGACAAAAATGCTTGAGTTTTTCCATCTTGTAGTTGATCTCGAATACTTTTAAGTTTCGATGCTAGCTCATGTGTTTCTTTTAGAATTTTACCCGCTCTAGCTGGCGTTTCCTCTCGCTCATTAGCCATTTTCAAATCCTGAGCAAGCTTAACTTTAGTCATATCAATAATGTTAACAGCTTTGGACTTACTAAATTCTATCTCCTTATTAAGTTGCATTCTGCTCATCACTTGCTGGATGATTCTCTCCACTTCTTCCTGGTTGTGTTTGTTTTTTACAACCAAACCTTCTGAATTAACCTTCAATGCTGCCAGGGTTCGAAAATCAACTGGAACACTTTTTAAAACCAGAACTTGGGATTTGCTCATTGCGGTGACCCACTGGCCATTACGCACAAAATAAGCTTGCAGGGCAGCAAACGTATCCACATGCTCCCTAATAAATACTATGGCATGATCTTGAATGCCAGGAGCTTGATGTAACGCAACTTTCGAGTTTGGCCAAATAAATAAGGCTGTTTCAGTTGGCAATCTCATCAATACTTTATCAAAGCATCCCTTAGTTAGGGCATTAAAACGCTCATCCACGCTAGTCAATTGCCCACTAGGAAATTGCTCAAAAGCCGTAATATAACGTAAAGAAAGCTTGGGAATACTATGGCGCAATAGAGCAAGGCCAGTACATCTCGGATATTTGCCTAAAGCTGCTTGGATACGGAGCAGTTTTTCATAGATATCGATAACTATGCTGGGCTTAAATTCGATGTCGACATATATACCCGCTTCCTTCAAACGTTTTCTCTCATTCAAATCAAAAAGTTGATTTATTTGTTTTTGCTCCAACTCAAGATCTTTTAACCAGCGATCTAGCATTTCATAAGCATTAATACTTAACAATCTTTTTCGCACCCGTGCATGTACGGGTAATTGCATTTGATCTAAACAAAATAGAATGCTTTTGACTTGTAAGCCTTCAGTTTCCTCTTTTTCTTGACCTTCCTTATCTAAAGCTAATGATTGTACAAAAGTATGATCATTATCAATACTGACAATCCTATATTGCATTTTATTATCAATCATAACGCGTTGTAAGATATAATTATCGGCACGTCCATCTTCGGGACTAATCAATAAGGCTAGAATGATGGCTTCCGAAACACTCTCTGGCTCTAGATATTGTAGTTGATGGGGGAAATGGTCCAGAACCTCTCTTAAATTATTCCCCTCAATAGAGCGACTCGCCAAAATAGGATAGGCAACATTGGTTTTTTTCCACCAACCTTCAAGCTTACTAAAACGCCAGAGAGCAACTGAAGGCGTAATGGAACCGAAGAGTTGTTTGGCCAAATAATGCACCATTATTTCTCGGCCAGGTAGTTCGGGATTTTCTTTTAAATGCAAACCAACTGAAATATTCTCATTGATTCTTGTACGAATAGAAATAACATTATGGCGACCATAGAGGTTTTCTTTTTGAAAGCCAGCCGAAACACCTTTTTTAAATATTTGCTTGCAAAGTTCTGATTTTAGAAACTTTCTGCCCCCTAACCCCTCTAAACGCACCCCTTCCTCGGTTTCATTTTCTTGACTAGCGTTCTTTAGGGCAATGTTCCAAGCCAGGTCCTGATTTTGAAACAGCAATTGCTGACATAAATATACTTGTGCTGAATAATGTTGAATAAACACTAAAGCATTGTCTAACTTTATACTACGCCCTGCTTCATATGCCAATAATACAGCAATGCTGGGTAAGTTTGGCGCTTCGATGGCATAATCTAAAGGTGTTTTATCTTCCTTATCTTTTTGAAAAACATCAAAACCTGCTTCTATTAAGGGTATCATTGCATCAGAACAATTGTCTGCTGCATAATGTAATAAACTTAAACCGTTCTTTAGAATCTTAGTGCTTGCTCCTAAAAGCAGTAAACCTTTTAACAGCAATGCAATACTTTGTCCTGAATTTAGACCCCTATTTAAATACTGGTTGCTTCTATTATTCCGAATAACTCGATATAATAATGTTGCATCCTCCAAAGAGATTATGATATTGGGTTTGCTTGAATTTGCTCCATCACTAGTAGTCTTCACAGTATCATAAAACAAGAAATTTAATTTAGGAAATGCTTTTACTAATTCAATAAAAGCTTGCCCCTGTTGTTGATATAGCTCTGTGAATGCTTCTAATGAAATACATAAGGGTTGCGGTGCAAGCACATGTAATGGATATTTATCTATCACTTCTTCTTGCTGACTATTTCTAAAAGCCAATAGTAAATTCAGAATCTCACCCTTTAACTGGGAAGGTTCTAACAATAATCTATGTTGCCAGGCAAACTGCTTAAAACTCTTTTCGTAAGAACTGAATACAGGCACAAGTGGAACAATTTGCGATAAATGCTCTTGCAAACTTTTTCCGTTACTCAGTTTTTCTTTTAGTCGTTCTGCTAAAAGTTTTTTTAGGGGAGGAATATGTTTCTCATCGTATAATGCTAATACAAAAGCTTGTGAATCTCCATAATCTTTCAGTAGCTCATCACAATAGCGACCTAATAGCGGTTCTATTTCTAAAAACAACATTTTATGAGTTAAAGCAGGATTCACCTTTATCAATGCCTGTATACGATTTATATTCGTCGTAAAACGATTACTAAAATTTTCCAGCAATTGTTTATCTAAACGATGAGCTTGATGTAGACCTCTAGTCAGGATGGGTAAATAATGCTGAACTTGTAACCACATATTTCCAAGCCATTGTATCGTACAAACTTGAGCCGATTGCCCTAATAGTAGTTGCTGCACTGAGGCATCCAATTTTCTGCCTAAAAATTCTCTCACACCATAAAAAATAGTCTTAACGTTGATGTTATACTGTAATTCATCTGCTTCCTTATTGAGCTGAGCTGCTCTCTCACGCAATGCGTAGGGCTTCTGAACTCTAATACTCCCTTCCATCCCCAACTCATTATCAATGCCTGACATATCATTATCAATGCCAATAATCTCTAACAACTGCAATTTCCCACTTGTATCATGGTGAACTTTAACTTTAAAATTATCCCCTTTGTGATCTAATGGTTCGCTTAATAAAGCCAGCAAAAAATGCTTGGATATATTGTCGGGTGCAAAACTTTGAAACAAGTCTGGCAATAATTTCAAAATGTTGTTACTGGAATCTTTGGGATATAACTTTTGTAAAAGGGTAAATAAATCGGGCAAATGTAATAAATCCGCCAAATGCATTCCTGGGACTAAGCTTGGATAACATGCCATTAATGCCAGAGTCGCCAAAATAGGAGCACCTTTCAATCGGGATTCAAATAGTTTTTTCTCAAGATTGGCTCTAGTTAGTTTTGGATCTTTAAAATCGAGTGGCCGTTCTGGTATAGGTAATGCAAATAAAGTATCAGCTAATAACTGCAGTTGTGCTTCACAAGTCATTTTCATATCAAGTTTACGCTTAGCCAACCAATCGGACAAATAATGCCCCTTTAATAAACCAGGAAAATCGTGGATAAAACGTTCTGTACCTAAGCGTTGTTTTAAACTTGCAATTCCACCGGGTAGATATAGAACATCCTCTAAGTTTTCCCCCTCGACCGCTAAACTGGCTTGTACGGTTATCTTATCTTCATTGGGAATTTCAACTAATATTAATCGGCTCGGAGTAATGATTCCTCCTCCCAATAACAAACTCATTTGATAAACCGCTTGCTCTGTCAAGAAACGTTCTGGATTTTGTTTATAATAAACATTCCCAATACGACTGACTGGATTATTGCCGTAAATATTATTTTTCTCTAAAATACCCCGCTCATTTTGTGATAAGATTTTTCGCGCATTGGCAATAGAAATATAAAATGGTTGAAAAAGACCCAATACCCTCGCTTGCGCAACATCTAGACGCTTCGGCTCGGCCAATTTCAATATCTCAAGCAATAGCTTTTGTGTTTCAAAATCTGTTCCGCAGAGCTTAGCCGTTGCCTCTGCAAAGGTCGTCATATCTACTTCTGCATTTTTTTTAACATCTAAGACAACAGAAGGATTTTCCTGAACTAATTTTTTATCCGCTGCTTGTACCTTGATCTGAAACTTTGCTTGTCCTCCACTACCCACTGCATAATCACTTGTTTGTACCCTGGCGAGATCGCCTCCTTGCTTACTAGGTTGTTGATTTAATGACTTTATTGTTATGTAAGACAATTGTTCAACCTTATGTACTAGGCTTTGTAAAGCTTCTTCATTTTGTTTCTTTTCAAATACAATTAATTGCTCATCTGCTCCCCTTAAATTATTGGGCAACTGCTGTTCCCCCAATATTTTAAGATCTTGTTGAGACTGCAACGTATGCAACCATGCTGTTTTGTTTTTGAGTTCACGCCAGGTAATACCATAAAAAAATGTAGTAATTTCTTCTTGATAATTCTTGTCCGTTAACTGAGGCCTTGCTAATATGGTTAATAAGGGTTCGTTTGTTTGTATGCTACGAAAATCACCAACTACCCCCTTACTATCATCGACAATGATACAGCCATCAACTTGGCAAAATTCTTGCTCCAAGTGTTTCATAAAATAATGATATAGTCCTACTTTACCGTCAATTTTCTTATCAACTTTATTTTTATATCCAGCCTCTCTCAATACCTCCTCTTCTATACATAAGGCTTCAAAAGCTTTTTTATGTTCCCCCTTTGCCACATCCACACCTTGCAACACTAAGGTTTCAAAAGGTTTAATCACCTTTTCATAATAAGCCCCAGGCCCTTGCCGATATTCAACATCCATAATGGTTAATACCCCTAAGACCGTGATACCCTGTGCAGCTAAATATTGAATTAATTTTAACCTGGAAGGCGTTGTCGTTGGTTCAATTGCATGATCGGGGGCAATAATTCTTAATGAGTATGAAGTAAAAAGATAGACTTCAGTTAAGCCCAGAACCTTTAGGGCAGCTATCAAAGCTTGGTTATAACGATAACCTAAATCATTCTGAACAAAATGCTTATTACTTAAGGCAAGGGTCTCATCTACATCCAATAGAACTATGAACTTTTTCATATTCTCCCAATTATTGGTAAATAGCCGTAAGATCATACTATATCAAAAGTTCGCAAGTAACTTATTATTAATGTTATTGAACCATTTATAAATCCTATTTGATCTGTAAAGTAGAGGGCACTTCTATAACATGAAAATATGCTCAGTGTTTCATTGCATAGGCATACACAGCTATGAATGCACATATCTCTGGTCGAAATTCCTATAGCTATCCTAGCAAAAGTTTTTTATCTTGATTCATGGATAAAAAAGCAGTTGCAGCTACAGGGACCGGTACAGGTCCTTTATTTAAAGTTGCGTTAGCAGCAGGTGTAAAAGAAGGAGCTGCCGCACCGGCTGATGCTGTTACTATTTCAGTTACTGCAGTAGTACCATGTGCCGCAGTTACGAAAGTCGTGTTATTTTGTGAAGCCATTAATGAATCGATGAGTTTCTTTTGAGTATCTAATGCTTGTTGCTGAAACTCCATTTGTGCTTTCATAACTCGTATTTCATCTTCTAGACCCGAATATTTTTGCTTTAACGCATTTAATTCCTCTTCCGTTGTTACTCTAGCGATAGGATTGCTCAAACCTTCCTCCACATGCAGATTTTTATTATGCAATTCTTGTTTAGCTTTTACATCATGATGGGTTTGGGTAATCAATCTCGCTTGATACGTACGAGCATATTTGTAAATACTAGTCCTAGAAACAGGATCAGTTTTAGATTGTTTTTGTAAATTCAATGCATTAACTTCTGCCATCGTTCCCCAACGATAATGGAATATGTCGGGTTTATTACAATACGAACCTTTACCTATAAAATATTCAACAATATCCCCCCTTTGCACTTTGATTCCAGGCCCTTGAAAAATATCTCTATCTTTCCAAACTTTATTGTGTACTGTTGGAACGTCTACACTAGTAAAACCTGCGAGAATTGTATTTTCTGCTTTTGCCGAAGTAAAAACAGCATCCATCAACTGTTGCGCCATTTCATGGGTAGGTTTAATGGATTGCTTTGACAGGGCATCCATCATTCGTGCAATGGCGCAATCTGCCAAAATTTCTGTTCCACCATTTGCGGATTTGCTGAATGTCAAGGCATCCCCCCAACTTTCCTGGCCTGGTGGCGATAACTTTCGGATTTGATCTTCATAGCGTAAACAGAGCAGTCGGGCAACCTCCTCCACTAATTTTTCACTCTCACGAATACTAATGATATATTTCTCAGTTATTTCATTTATTTTTTTTACCTCCCGACGATTTCGTATCGCATCTAATCCTTCCATAATCATAGAACCCACACCCAAACTAAATAAATTTAATGGGATTTCCAAAATTTTTACAATTGTTGTCGTATTGTCGCCCCTTTGAATCTGCCCGCTCCCTATAGCAAGAAAAGCTGTAAAGATTTGATTGAGCTTTACCTGCAGGCGTCGATAAAAAGTTCCCAGCTGCTGATGTTGTAAGATATAACTTTGCATTTGCAACACTTTTTGTCGTTCTTCATATTCTATTCTTAGGGGTTTTAAATCCTGCTCTATCGTTTCAATTTTTTGTTGTAATTCAGGAGTATCTTGAGCTACTTTTTCCAAATCAAATAATCGAGCTATAACCTCTTCATTTTGTTTTTTTACCTTATTTAATTCCTCTTCTACTACAACTAGAGTCTTTTTTACCACATGGCTTTCAAATTGCTTCCATACCTGCTGCATGCCATCCATAATTGATTTATCAATCACACCTTTTTGTTGGATGCTATTAAACATTGCAATTTGCTCGGCAATTTGTTTTTCAGTAAATAACGACTGTGCTTTGGCACTATCTTCTAGTTGTTTTTTCAAATCTTCAATTTGCTTCAGTTTCTCTGTCACCTGTTCAAGCTTCTGCAATTTTTCAAGTAACTGTGGTTCTAAATGTGGAGTTAGTGAAACCACTTGAGAGCTGATATGAGATCCTGAAGCAGTTATTAAATTAAGTTGTTGCTCACCTTCCAAGAGACAAATACTATTTATAGCATCATTAAAGCCACTTAGAGAAGTGACTGATTGATTGGTTTCAAGATCCCAAACATGGATAGTACAGTCCCTTCCCCCTGTGAAAAGCAGCTTTCCATTCTGAGCAAAAGCAATCGTTTTAATTCGACCTGCATGTCCACTTAATGTCCTAGGAGCCTCTATTTGGTTAATGTCCAGCAAATGAACTCTATGGTCTCCCCCTCCGTAAGCAATTTGTTTTCCATTTGGGCTAAAAATGACCTTCTCTACACTGGCAGTTGACACACCACCTATTGCTTTCGATTTTTTACTATCGAGGTCCCATAAACGAACGGTTTTGTCTTGACTACTTGAAACCAGTATATTGGCTTCTGGGCTAAAATCTAGACTAAAAACATGATTAGTATGCCCCTCAAGTATGGTGATTAATTCAAATGTAATAGTGTTCCACAAATAGATAACTTTATCTGTCCCTGCAGCGGCTAATATTGGTTTTTTCGGATGATAAGCCAAACAAAAAACCTTTCCCTCTATTTGTAAGGTTTTAATGAGCGAGGAGGTGACATTGCTATGTATACAAACTGTTTTGTCGCTACTTCCCGAGGCGAAAAAAGTGCCATCAGGGCTTAACGCCAAACATTCAATTCTCTCCTTATGACCAGTTGGAACTAAAGTAGAAACACCCGTTTGTATATCCCATTTTCGAATGCTAGCATCGGTACTACCTGAGATTAATCTTTTACTTTTCGGATCCCATAATATGCTGTTAACAGATTTGCTATGCCCACTTAAGATTTTTGCGGAAGACTGAGCCACTGTTTCCTTATTGCCTTTAGGATCTTTATGCGCTGTTGCCAGAGTTTCTTTAGAATGCTGTGGTGATAGAGAAGTACCTGCAGCTGGGGTTGTAGCCGAAGTTGGGGTTGAAACTTGAGCTCCATTTAGCGGAGATAACAATGATGTTGCAAGGGGTGTTGCAGGTGCCGCTGTAGTTATTGGTGTCGCTGCTGCTGGTTTCTCTGCTTTTGGTGTTGCTGCTGCGGTTGAAGCTATGGATATGGTTGCCGATGCTGTTGTTACTGACATAATGCTCTCCTTAACTGTGAATATCTAAAAAATCGAACTTTAAAATTTAACAGAGGAAAAGAATTTGGGCACATTAGTTATAAACCTAAAATCGTATTATTATATCTTGATTTTATTTATTAAGTCAAAAGCCTTAAGTTTATCCCATCATGCACACCACCCCCGCTCGCCATTATTCGAAATCGCTTCCTATCATTTTTCTTAAAAAGATCGCAACGATACCTCTAATTTCGAAATCTCAATTTTGCGGTTATTCAGTTTTTCTATTGCAGTGCTAATTTCATCTCCACGTTTTTTTTCCTGATTAACTACCTCGACTGGGGCATTTGCAACAAAATTCTGATTCGATAATCTACTATCAATTTTTTCCAGTTCCTTTTTCAGTTTATCTATTTCCTTTTCGAGACGAGCCATTTCCGCTTCTTTTTCAATGAGATCCGCCATGGGGACTAAAAGTTCTACAGATCCGACCAACGCAGTCGCAGCAAGGGGCCGACCCTCCTCACCACTGAGCCATGTTAAGGAACTCATTTTGCCCAACGACTGCAATATGTGGCCATACTTTGACACAAGTTCTTTATTTTGATGTTTCAGGGACTCAATTTTATTACTATCCTCCAGTTTACCATTATCCCCTTGTTGCAATAAAACAGCTAATTGTTTACCTGGTGCAATATTCATTTCCCCCCGAATATTACGTATCCCTAAAATCATGGCCTTGATCCATTCAATATCCGCTTCTGCAAGAGGATCAATCAGTTGAATATCGGCTTCAGGATAGGGTTCAAGCATAATTGTTTCACCTTGTTTTCCTGTCATAGAACGAATTCTCTGCCATATTTCTTCGGTAATATAGGGAATTAAGGAATGTAAGCAACGTAATAATTCTTCCAAAATGGTAACTAATGTGAAACGTACGGCTTGTACGTCCTGCTGTTCAGATGCGTTGGATCCCAACAAAGCAGCTTTTGAAAGTTCTAAATACCAATCGCAATATTCATTCCAAGTAAATTCATATAAGGCTTGTGCAGCCAAATCAAAACGATATTGATGTAAATGCTGTTGTACGGCTTGTTTAGTTTTTTGCCAGATTGAAAAAATCCATCTTTCGGAAACATCCAAATTCAAATTTTTAATTTTATCGTTATAATGGCCTGAATGCTCTAATACAAATTTTCCTTCGGTATTCATCAACACATAGCGCGCGGCATTCCAGAGCTTATTACAAAAATGGCGATAACCTTCTATACGTTTAAAATCAAAACGAATATGCGCTTCCTGTGGTTGCAAGGGCACAATAGGTAAAACGCAGTGCATCGGTACCATAGGCAGAAATCCCCTTCGGAAAATCCGTTCGCGTTGTTTTTTCAATTTGTGCAGCCAATTGCGGCTGCATCAGCCCTCTAGTTCGTTTCTTGACTAAAGATTCCAGATCAATGCCCTCAATGATGATCCAAAGGATCCAACACATTTCCTTTGGTTTTAGACATTTTTTGGCCATTTTGATCTTGAATCAAGCCATGGATATATACTTCTTCAAAAGGAATTTTTCCGGTAAATTTTAAGCCAAACATAATCATGCGGGCCACCCAGAAGAAAATAATATCAAAGCCCGTGACTAAAACTTGCGTAGGGTAAAAAGTCTTCAAATCTTTCGTGTCCTCTGGCCAACCTAAGGTTGAAAAGGGCCAGAGTGCAGATGAAAACCAAGTATCCAAGACATCTTCATCTTGACGCAAAGCAACTGAATCCGGTAAATGATGTTTTGTTCGAATATCAATCTCAGATTTTCCTACATAGATTTTACCATTGTCATCATACCAAGCAGGGATACGATGTCCCCACCAGAGTTGTCGACTAATACACCAGTCTTGAATATTCCGCATCCATTCAAAATAGGTTTTACTCCAATTTTCTGGAATAAACCTAATTTCACCTTGTTCTACAGCTTCAATAGCAGGATTCGCCAGACTTTCAATTTTAACGAACCATTGATCAGTTAATAAAGGTTCTATGACTGCACCACTGCGATCTCCCCGTGGCACTTTTAAAAGATGAGGTTCAATTTTTTCTATTAGTTTTAGATCGGTTAAATCAGCTACTATTTTTTTTCGTGCCTCGAAGCGATCAAGCCCTCTATAGGCGATGGGTGCTTCTGCATTTAATTTTGCATCAATAGTAAAAATATTTATTTTAGGTAAATGATGACGTTCTCCCATGGCATAATCATTAAAATCATGTGCCGGCGTAATTTTTACACAACCGGTACCAAATTCCGGTTTCACTTCAAAGTCTGCAATAATAGGTATTAAGCGATCGGTTAAGGGTAGAGAAACCGTTTTTCCAATCAAAGCCTTATAACGTTCGTCTTCGGGATGCACGGCAACGGCAACATCTCCCAGCATCGTTTCTGGACGGGTTGTTGCAACCATAATATAACTTTTATCGCCTTTATGTGCTCTTTCATCTACGATGGGATAGCGAATGTACCAAAGATGACCATTTTCTTCTTCCGATTCTACTTCTAAATCAGAAACAGCCGTCAATAAAACCGGATCCCAATTAACCAAACGTTTACCGCGATAAATAAGCCCTTCATTATATAATTGGATAAATACTTCTTGAACGGCTTCAGACAGGCCTTGATCTAACGTAAAACGTTCTCGACTCCAATCAACAGAGGCTCCTATACGGCGTAATTGTCCTGTTATATTACCACCAGATTCTGCTTTCCATTGCCAGATTTTGTCTATGAAGGCTTCTCGCCCCATATCATGACGAGACTTTCCTTCTGCCAGCAGTTGTCTTTCAACCACCATTTGCGTCGCTATACCCGCGTGATCAGTACCGACTAACCATAAGGTATTATCTCCTTTCATGCGATGATAGCGAATTAACACATCCATTAAGGTTTGTTGAAAGGCATGTCCCATATGCAGACTACCCGTTACATTGGGCGGAGGAATCATAATGCAATACGATTCATTTTTCTCGTCTTCTTTAGGTGCAAAATACCCTTTTGCTTCCCAAAATTCATACCACTTACGTTCTAATGATTGCGGTTCGTAAACTTTATCCATTTTTTTTCTCTCGTTTGAAATCAGTCACTATAGTCTTTAGCTTTGGTTTTTTGGTTCTTGGTTGTCCTTAATCTAATCTTTTGCACAACGATCAATTAAATATTGACATAGCAATGGCACCGGTCTTCCGGTTGCACCTCTATCTTTGCCAGTGCCGCGGGTAGACGCTGTGCCAGCCACATCTAAATGTGCCCAATGAAATTTTTTGGTAAAGCGCGAAAGAAAACAAGCCGCGATAATAGCACCTGCTTCAGGCACATTGCTGATATTGGCCATATCTGCGCAATGACTTGCCAATCCTTCCTGATAATCATCCCAAATGGGTAATTGCCAACAACGATCACCACTGACTGTTCCTGCCTGCAACAAATCATTTGCTAAGGCATTATGATTGCTGAAAAGACCGCTCGCGTATTTTCCAAGCGCTAAAATAACAGCGCCTGTGAGGGTTGCAATGTCAATAACAATATCCGGATCAAAACGTTCGCTATACGTAAGCGCATCGCACAAAATTAATCGTCCTTCAGCATCGGTATTCAATATCTCGACTGTTTTTCCAGACATAGTCGTCACTACATCTTCAGGTCTTGCCGCGTCGGGCCCGGGCATATTTTCGGCAGCAGGAATAATCCCCACCAGATTAATAGGCAATTCCATTTCAGCTGCCGCGCGTAAAGTTGCTAAGACAGCTGCGCCACCACACATATCATATTTCATGCCAATCATGCCTGCAGGAGGCTTTAATGAATTTCCACCTGTATCAAAGGTAATACCTTTGCCTACCAAAACCACTGGTTTTTGTTTATCTTTACGCCCTCTATATTCAAGGGTAATCAAACGGGGTGGGTTTTTTGAACCTTCTGCAACGGCTAGGAAAGTTAACATTTTCAAGGCACGGATGTCTTTTTCATCTAAAATACCTACACTGATACTTGGGAATTTTTCATTAAATTTTTCTGCTTCTTTTGCCAAATAAATAGGGTTACAAATATTCGGAGGAAGATTCGCTATATCTTTAGCATATTGCACTGCATTTGCAATGGCTTGGCCTTGTAAAACAGCACGTTCTGCAGCCTGCAGTTCTCGCCGTGTTGGCACAGTAAAGGTGACGCGTCGAAGACTACGTTTGGTTAAATCCTTTTTAGTTTTAAATTGTTCAAAAGTGTAAAGCGCATCTTGAGTCACTTCAATCGCTTGGCGAATTTTCCAACGAATATCCCGGCCTTTGACATTGAGTTCGGTTAAAGAACAAACTGCATCCGTTGCCCCCGTATGAGATAGATGGCACATCACTTTTCGAATAAGATCTCGAAATTGACTATCTCCCAACTCTCGCTCACGTCCACAGTTCACCAACAATAAGCGATCGCAAAGGGTGTTTGGCACATTGTGTAGCATTAAGGTTTGTCCAAATTTCCCATCGAGATCGCCTTTCCTCAATACATTGCTAATAAAACTTTGGCTAGCGCTGTCTAAATGTTCAGCAACATGAGTGAGTCGGCGATTTTCAAATACCCCTGCAACCAGGCATGCGGTACGCTGCTTTTCTGGATGGCCGCTTTTTACGCTAAATTCCATGACAACTCCTAAGAATGACAAAAACACTTGACAAAAACGCTTCTGGTGAATGCTCAGAAAAACTGATAGTGTAACGCAATATGGAGAAGTTTTATATGTATTTAAATGCTTCGGGAGCATGGTTTGATAGTTTCTAGATATCTAACTAAAGAAGTGATGTGGTCTTTTTTTGCCATTTCTGGGATATTGCTACTCATTGCTTTAAGTAATCGTTTTGCTGTCTATCTTGCAAAAGCAGCTACAGGCGAATTACCGCTTTCATTAGTTTTACGTTTAGTATGGTTGTATACGCCTGAGTTATTAAGCTTTGTTATTCCTCTCAGTTTTTACCTCGCCATTCTTTTTGCTTTTGGGCGCTTGTATGCAGAAAGCGAAATGATTGTTTTATCGGCATCGGGCTTTGGTTGGCGTTATTTAAGCAAACTAACCTTAATGATAGCAATCTGCGTCATGATTGGGGTGGCCTTATTGAGTTTTTGGTTGGTGCCCAAAATAACGTCTTATCGTGAAAAAGCCATGAACCAAGGAGAAGCCCTAGCGGTTATTCAATCTGTTTTGCCGGGACGTTTTCAGTCTTTAGAAGATGGACGTTTGGTCTTTTATTTAGAAGATATCACCACTAAAGATAAAACATTAAAAGGTATTTTTATTGCGGAGCAACCTAAGCAAGTGGAAGATAATCAGCCGAATAGTAAAGGAGATAATAAAAAGGGTTGGGCTTTGGTCACTGCAAAAGAAGCCAAGATAAGTCAATCTCCAGATAAAAAAGATTTTTATTTGGTATTAAAAGAAGGGTATCGTTACCAAGGGACACCTGGATCAGCGGATTATACTATCGTCAAGTTTAATGAATATGGCCGCACAGTGAAAGAAGAAGCCAATTCAGCTCTGAGTACAGGAGGATTTAAGTTAAAATCCAGTCGTGAATTAATGCGATCGACTGCATTAGACGATATCGCAGAGTTACAATGGCGACTTTCCCTTCCATTATCCGTGCCTATATTAGCTTTGCTGGCACTCCCCTTGGCAAGTGTTCAACCAAGACAAGGTCGATATGCCAAATTTTTACCTGCTATATTGTTATATATTGTTTATTATAATTTATTCACCATTTCAAAACGTTGGGTAATCGCCGGAATATTACCGAGTTATATTGGCCTATTTTGGGTGCATGTTGTGTTTCTTCTAATAGCTTCGATCTTAATAGCCTATAAGTCTGGTTGGTTAATTGAAATGAAAAATCATTGGAAGAAGAAAAGGGCTATACCCGTATGAAAAGTTTAGTTATGAAAAGTCCTGCCTTAAGAATTCCTATCTTCAAAAGTTCTGTTCTGAAAATTCCGATATTGGATCGATATATTGCACGTAATATTATTGGAACCATATTGGTTGTTTCTATTGCCTTGCTGAGTTTAGATCTTTTTTTTACTTTGGTAAACGAATTAAAATCCGTGGGTAGAGGAAATTATACTTTGAGTGCCGCCCTCAGTGTTTTAGCCTTATCGGCTCCAACACGATTTTACGCGATGTTTCCTTGGGCAGCATTATTGGGTACTTTAATTAGTTTAGGGGCACTTGCAAATCATAGAGAATTAGTTGTCATGCGTACTGCTTCTATTTCTGTGATGCGCATTTGTTATTCTGTTGTAAAAGCTGCTCTTATTTTGACTGTATTGATCGTCATGATTGGCGAGGGCATCGCTCCTTTTGCAGATCGTGTTGCACAAAATAAGAAGACTTTAGCCATTAGCGGTGGACAATCCATTGAAACCTTATATGGTCTCTGGATTCGACAAGGACAAGATTTTATCCATGTGCGCACTCTGAATAGCTCTAAAGAATTATCAGGGGTGACTCGCTATCAATTTGACTCTAACCGAAAACTAAAAGAAGTCACCATCGCCGAGCATGCAGTTAAAGAAAAAGACGGTTGGCGTTTAAGCAATATTCGTGGCACAAAATTCTTAGATGATAAAACCGAGGTTATTCAACTTAAAGAACAAATACTCCCCTCTTTATTAGAATCGGAAGTATTAGAAACTGCAAGAATAAAACACCCTGAACGTCTCCCGCTTCCTTCGCTTTGGCGTATTATTCAAAACCGTACAAAAAACGAATTAAATGCCAATACTTATTCTCTCGCTTTTTGGAGTAAAATTTTTCAACCGCTCTTGATTATTTTAATGGTTGTCTTAGCTGTGCCTTTTGTTTTTGGCCCTTTAAGATCAGTTAGCATGGGATTTAGGATTGTGGCAGGTATTGGCGTGGCTTATTTATTTCATACCATAAATGCCATGTTTGCACCCTTGGCCATTGTATATCAAGTCCCGCCCTTGTTGGCTGTTTTGTTGCCCTTGCTACTATTTGCTGCAATTGGATATGCGTTGTTGATTAGGGTTAGGTAAGTTAGTGGAAAAACCTAAAATTGAATGGCTTTAGGTGTGTGTGTATATTATATATAAGAAATGAAATTATGCAGCTTCTTATTATGATAATAGAGTTATTATAGATATTATATTGATTAAATGCTAATATTAATGATATAAATATATGAACGTACATCATTAGGGGGTTTTTTTCCACTTCTCATCAGGAAAATGATGATAATAAAAGAAAAAGATAATAATAAAAAACAAAAACGGATATATTAACAATAAGGATTTCTTGGTAAATAAACCACTTCCCAGCCATGTTTTTTTAATCTTGAGAGAATAATTTCTGAAGGATCGTTCTTAAAAAGCAGTGACATCAGCATACTATAATCTTTAATCCCCAACTTGCATAAAAAAGTATTGATCCAACATCTTATACGCATTCTACGATAGGTTTTATTTTTAAATGAGGCGAATTCAAATTCGCAACCAGGTTCGTAGGAATCATTGATGCCCTTAAAAGCAACGATAGGATAATTTAATCCCAAAGCTACTTTTTCCATTTCTCTAGTCGTTACCGCATAAATATAGTTTGTGCTGTCTTCGTATCTTCCAGCATCTATATGTTGTTTTTTAACAAGATTGATGCACTCAAGTTGCATTTTTTCTTTATTCCATAAATGTAGACACCTTATTTTTGCGATAGCGATTTGCTTTTTAATACTTCGTTTTAGTCGACGTAATTTTCCATGTAAACTTGGGCTATTCACTGTATCATGAGGTTCTATTAGAAGTACGCCTTCTTTTGCAACACGCAACATCTCGTATAATGCAATCATAGGGCGTGGAAAATGATGATAGCTTTCTTTGCAAAAAACATAATCAAAATGATTTTCAGGAAAACTTAATGCTTCCGCATTTTCAGATCCATATTCGGTAATCAGACCTTTTTCTGCAGCAGATTTTAGCAGAATATCTGAAATATCCGTTGGTAAAACTCGCTGCCATCCTTTGCGTCTAAGAATAATGGAATCTAATCCATAACGGCCATCCCCAATGGTCACCCAAGTTTTTTGAGGATCCGTTAGGAGATGAGTTGCGCCTTCAAACATGCGAATATGAACCCAGTAATTTGCGGTATCTTCTCTAAACCAGCTTTCTCCAATTTTAAGTCTTTGGGGATCAACCAGGTCTTGTTTAAAATGTTCTTGATGTGCGGTATAGGATTTTTCTTGATAAGTAGACATTCTGTGTGTTTCCTTTCAGTCCGAGTACAGGAATATTAATGTTCTCTGGTATTACGGAAGATAATCTCGGGCCAACGCTCCATGGTTAAATTTAAATTAACCTGACTAGGCGCTAAATAGGCCAGATTATCGCCACCATCTAATGCTAGATATTCTCTCGTTTTGGCTTTAAATTCTTCCAGTTTTTTGGGATCTTTTGCACTGACCCAACGAGCCGCGGCAACATTGACCGTTTCATAAACACAATCCACGTTGTATTCAAAATGCAATCGATGTGCCACAACATCAAATTGTAAGGGGCCTACAGCGCCTAAAATAATCCGATTGTCTTTTAAAGGTCTAAAGACCTGGGTTGCGCCTTCTTCTGATAACTGTACCAAACCTTTTTGCAAGGCCTTAGATTTTAAAGGATCAGCAGGGCGTACCATTTTAAATAATTCAGGTGCAAAATACGGAATACCAATAAACTTAAGTTCTTCCCCCTCGGTAAAACTATCACCTATTTGGATAGTACCATGATTGTGTAATCCCAAAATATCACCCGGAAAAGCCTGTAGTACTCGTTCTCTTTCACCTGCCATAAAAGTGAGTGCATTTGAAATTTGAATATCTTTGCCCAAACGTAGGTGTTTAACCTTCATACCTGGCGTATATTGGCCCGAGCAAATCCTTAAAAAGGCTATTCTATCTCGATGTTGGGGGTCCATATTAGCTTGAATTTTAAAAACAAACCCTGAAAATTTTTGTTCGTTTGGAATTACCACGCGAGTTTTAGTTTCCCGAGCTTTGGGCTGTGGCGCATACTCAACAAAAGCATCCAGCAATTCAGAAACCCCAAAATTATTGAGTGCTGAGCCGAAAAAAACAGGTGTTAAATTTCCCTTTAAAAATTCTTCCCTTTCGAATGTATGACTCGCTGTTCTAATTAAATCTAATTCTTGTCGAACTTCTTCTGCCATACTACCAATAGCGGCATCTAAGTCTTTATTATGAAAACCTTGAATAAAAGTGGCTTCTTGCACAGTTTCATTTTTGCCAGGTTGATAGAGTCTAAAACTATCCAGACCAAAATGATAAATGCCCTTAAAATGCTTTCCCATACCAATGGGCCAAGTTATTGGGGCACAACGAATTTTTAATATTTTCTCAATTTCATCTAACAATTCTAAAGGTTCACGAGAATCGCGATCCAGTTTATTAATAAAAGTAAGGATAGGCGTATCTCGTAAACGGCACACTTCCATTAATTTTATAGTACGAGATTCGACACCTTTTACAGCATCTATTACCATTAGTGCTGAATCAACTGCGGTTAAGGTACGGTAAGTATCCTCAGAAAAATCTTCATGACCTGGTGTATCCAATAGATTCATCATTCGAGTTTTATAGGGAAATTGCATCACAGAGGTCGTAACAGAAATGCCGCGTTGCTTTTCTAATTCCATCCAATCAGAAGTGGCATGACGCGAGGCTTTACGCCCCTTGACAGTACCCGCTAATTGAATGGCACCCCCATATAACAGTAATTTTTCCGTAATGGTGGTTTTACCAGCGTCTGGGTGGGAAATAATGGCAAATGTACAGCGTTCCAAAAAATACTCCAATTACTCTTCGCAAACGGGTTTTAGGCGTTGTTGCGCAAAGTAATAACTAGGACTTTACTCCATCTTGCTCACTCACTTCAATGCGAGCTTCATTCAATACTTGATTTGCATATAAAGCAAATTCCAATTGCGCGAGTCCATCCCTAACACTGCGAGAGTATGCATTTTGCATATTGGAATCTACTTCGGCAATATTACCTGGGATCACTTTGTGTAGAACAACAATAGCATAGTCTCCGTTGGGTAAAGCCAGAGCTTTCAATGATTCTTTTTCTGTTTGTAATTGCTTTGGAAATTTGAAAACAGCAGTTACGATAGTTTTATTCAAGGATTTATCTGAGTTATGTCGAGTCACATCTGTTTTTTCATTCCAGGCAAGATTCAAATTGCTTGCCATTTTTGTCGGGCTTTCACCTTCACGGATACGCTCTTGAATAGATTCAGCCAATGCTTTCACCTTATCCTTGCTACGCTCAACCATTAATAATTCATGGATCTTTTTTGAAGTTTCTTCAAAAGTTTTTTGCACCGCAGGTTTATTTTCTTTAAGACGTAAAACAACTAAATCATATTCACCCACTTGTATGGGCTCACTATTATTTTTTTGTTTTAAAACTCCATCACTAAATGCAGTTGCAACCACAAAAGGATTTTCTGCGATTTTTGAGGTGTCTGAGCTATCGGAATTACTATCGCCAAGATCTGTGTTGCGATCAGATCTTCGACTAAAAAAGCCGGTATCTCGTATTTTCAAACCCAGTTGTTCGGCAATCGGATTTAGGCTGCTGTTCTTTTCAAAAGCAAGTTTTGAAAGCTCTTCACTCTGCTCCATAAATATAGGAAGCGCTTTTTCTCTTTGCATTTGTTCTAATACTAAATCATGTATCTCCTTAAATGCTCTGGTTTCTGCAGGTTTATGTTCTACTAATTGGATAAGATGAAACCCAAATTGCGTCCTAATGGGACCCGCAATTTCCTTAGGTTTTTTTAAAGCAAATACGGCTTTTTCAAAAGCAGGAACCATTTGCCCTTTAGTGAACCAGCCAAGATCTCCACCATTTTTCGCAGAGCCCTTATCTTCAGAGTATTCCTTTGCTAAAAGAGCAAAATCCTCTCCATTATTTACTTTTGTCAATAACTCTTGTATTTTTGCTTCAGCTTTTGTTTCTTCTTCACTCTTAGCTGAATTAGACTTTTCACTATTATTACTTTTATCACTATTTTTACTGCTTTGGTTAGGCGCGGCAATTAAAATATGTCTGGCTCTCACTCGTTCGGGTGCTGAATAAGAAGCAAGATGCTCTTTATAAAAGGCTTGAAGTTCATCTTCAGATATCTTTTGTTGTTTAGCTATTTGATCCAATGATAATTCAACATATTCCACTGAAACAGTCTCAGGCACAACAAAATCACTTTTATGCTTATCATAGTAATTTTTAAGATCATCATTTGAGATTTCTATTCCCGTACGGAATTTTTCTTGATTTAGAATTAGATACCCAAAATTGCGACGCTCATCAACGAGCTCTACGACCTTAGCCACTTCAGAGGGTAATGTGAAATTGGTTTGTGTGAGGCCTTGCTCTAGTTGTCCTAACAGGATATCTTGTTCCAATTCTTTTCTAAAAGCAGCATCAGTGTAACCATTACTATTTAGAACTTCTAAATAAACGGATTTTGAAAATTTTCCATCTTCTTGAAATACAGGAAGTTTTACCAAGGTTTCTGCTAATTGTGTTTCGCCAACTTGAAATCCTAAAGAACGAACATTTGATAATAAAGCTGCGCGCTGAATCAAGTTAAGACGAACTTGTTCTTTTAAATCTTTTTCACTTAAACCTGAAGCCCCTTTTTGCCGCCGCGCACGTTCATAATTGGATTCGACTTCACGCCAGGACAACTTTTCACCATTCACTTTAGCAGCATATTTTCGTCCGAAGGAACCACTACTAAAATAATCACTAACTCCCCACATAGCAAAAGTTAAGCCAATTAATATGACAATTGCCCAACTGAGCAAACCTTTGGAATTTTCTCGCATTTTCTCTAACATAAGAACGCTCTTTAGATGTAAATGGGTTTAAGATAAAATATGACTGATCTCGCCATATAGCAAACAGTATTGTATATGACTTCAACTCCACTATCAATCTTAATAGACTCAAGGGTTGATCAATGATTAGAGTTTTTTGAGAAGATGTAAGTTAGTTTTTAACCTTATATCTTGTCTATATGATATAAGCGATTACCAACAACTTAAACAAGGGCCATCGTCAATAAATAGAGTAACATGCCGCAGCATAGCGGGAGCAATATTATTGCTTTTCCCTTCTAAATTATTGATTTGATAAGTTAAAATATTATTTTTAGCATCAAATTTGGGTTCCGAGAGCTGTGCCGCAAAATTCACAATGACGGGTTCAGGGACGGGTTGATTTTTTGCCTTTGCCTTATTCCTGGCAGCATCTGCTTCTGATTTAATCCTCCCAGTATTGACAATCTTTTCTTTTTTATCCTGCAAACCATGGATAAAAGCATTAGGGGCATAATTTTTAAAGCTATCTTTAGATTGACTAAACCATTCTTGCATAAATCTTTCTAGAGGCATTGATCCAGTTTTATTCTGAGGCCTTTCAGAAATATAACTCACATTTGGTTGAACATTAATTAAAGTTAAAACATAGGCATTAGGTTTATCTGCAACCTGTTCAATTCTAGCTTCTTTTGCATTTTGAAGGAAAACATAGGATGCTTTACTTGGCAATTGTTGTTCTGAAGTAGACATTTTATTTTGATTTTCAGTATTTGCCGCAATTAATAGCGGAGAAGTAAAACTCAATACACTGGCTACCATCACAGCCGTAACCTGTTGTATCTTAATGGATTTCCTCTTCATCGTACATCCTCCCTGTGACCACATACCTTCAAAACTATTCATGAAAATATGAAATATTGGATTGAGTATAGATGAAGATATGGTAGGATTCCATTTGCATAGGTATGATCTATAGCGGCTATAAAAAATTTTTATAGCATATCCAAGAGGAGAAAATTCCTATGACAAGAAAACTGGCCTCCATACGCGCAATAAAAGAAGTCAATGCCATTGCTGGAGCGGACAACATTGAAAGAATAACCATCGATGGCTGGGATTGCGTTGCCAAAAAAGATCAATTCAAGCCTGGGGAACTATGCATCTATTTTGAAATCGATTCTTTTCTCCCTATTAAGCCCGAATTCGAATTTTTACGACGTACTTCTTACCGCAAAATGAATGATCAAGAAGGTTTTCGCTTAAAAACCATTAAGTTTCGCGGCGTATTGTCCCAAGGGCTTGCGCTTCCAATATCCATATTAAAAGAAAATTCTGGGTATCGTATCGGAGATGATGTGACGGATATTTTAGGCGTCATTAAATACGAACCTCCCATACCTGCAGAATTACAAGGTATTGCAAAGGGCCCCTTCCCCTCTTTTATATGTAAAACTGATCAAGAGCGAGTACAGAATATTTGGGAAGATATTAAAGATAATACAGAATCTTTTGAAATGACCATGAAACTCGATGGTAGCAGTTGTACTTATTATTTACATAACGGTAACTTCGGAGTGTGTTCCCGCAACTTAGAAATTATTGAAAGCGAAACAAATACCCTGTGGAAAATCGCCAGAGAAAAGAAAATTGAAGAATTGCTACGAGCTTATAATCAAAATATTGCACTTCAGGGCGAAATCATTGGGGAAGGTGTGCAAAAGAATCCAGAAAAAATTCGAGGCCAGGATTTTTACCTTTTCGATATTTGGTGTATTAATGAAAGACGCTACTTCCCTCCCAGTAAACGACGCGAAATCCATGCTCAATTTTTCAACCAAATAAACCATGTCCCTATATTACATTATGCTTGTTATTTAAATGCTTTCCCAACTTTGGAAGATATTTTAAAGGCAGCAGAAGGAATCTCTTTAAATAGTCCTATCCGCGAAGGTATTGTGTTCAGATCAAATGAATCCGGATTAACCTTTAAGGCTATTTCGAATCAATATTTATTAACTATGGACTGATATCTCGAGCGACGACTTGCCCGGTATTTGTCTGGATCAATCTCGTACCATATCATATTTAAAACTCATCTAACAAACTCAAAAAGCTAGAAAATGATTTAATTTATCACTCGATAAAAATTTTCGCATGTATGTAATGATATATACCCAAAGCATTTCAAGTTGCGACAAGGCGCCAGCTTCGGATCGCAGCGCAGCATACAAATTAGTATCCTCGCTGCGATACCTTCGCTGGCAACATAGTCGCAGCTTGAAAGACGAAGGGTATATGCAACAACATATGTTGCTTGTCGCCATCACATCTTGTTGCAAACTCTAACAATATGTATTGATTATTACTTCAGCTCTAATCTCAACTTGCGACTTGATTGTTCATTGTCAAGGAGGGCGTTCGCAATCAATTGAGTATTTGCCACATCAGTTGTGGATGGCCAAACAGCTTGAGAGGGAGCTGAAAAAGCTTTTATTCTATGCGAAAAAATTAATTCCGTTTGCTCAGCTGGTTTTAATGTGACATTGTAATTAATGAAATCTATAATTGTGCTCCCAGCTGCTGAATGACTAGGCAACACGGTATCACCAGGCAACATTTCAAAGCTACCTCTGATGAAAACGCCTTGACCCTCTCCCCTTAGTTTCCCAGCGTAATGTGTCGCAACTGTTTCTGGAACCATCATGGCAGTGTTAGCCGGTGCCCCACTGACTCCTATATTCTCAACTTCTTGTGGGTCATATTCCTCTGGTGTTACCCCAACACCATTCAGATGTAAATTTTCCGCGTACGGAGATTGAGTTTTCAACATATCAATCTGCCCTTTCAATTTCATTATGTGTTCTAATCTTTCTGTCTGATATTGTGATTCCGTTGCTATTTTTTTAGCAAGTTCTGCGATGAGTTTTTCTTTTTGTTCGATTTCAACCTCTGTTGCAATTTTAGCACTACATCCCATAACGGTTTTTGTGGATTTGAGACCGATTCTCTGTCGTTTAACGGGATTCACTTGAATGGTCTCGCCTTCTTTGATTCTAGCGCGGCTATTCCTTTTCATTGCTTTCTCTAGGTTCGCTGCTGCCCTTTTACCCCTGTTTTTTTTATTTCCAACTATTGTTGCTGCTGCTGTTGCCGTGACAGCCGCGGCGGCTGCTGTGGCGGCTCCTGCCGTTGTTACTGGTACCGTGGCGACTGTTGCCGTTGTTGCTGGTGCCGTAGTGACGACTTCTGCTGCTATTGCCGCGGCTACTGCTGCCGCTTTTTTATAGCGTTTAAGCAACACTTCTTCTGCACCCATAGGACGTTCTGGAGAAGCAAAACAGATATATTTTCTTTGGCCATTAAGTGTTATTTTTGTCTGCCTCATAGTCACTAATCTTTCTCCATCTCGATTCTTCATATTGAATGGCAAGGGGATACGCGAACCATTTGGCGTTATAAACGAATCCACACCCGTGGCCTTTGCCACCGCCCTGGGGGTGGCAGGAGATGTTGCAAAAGTATTTATGGACTTTTTCGGGGTCCTTGTGCCTGTGGTGTGGTTTTGGTTTGAATTTTCTTCTGTATCTTTCTTTTTAGAAGCAGCCGCATTTTCTTCTGCAATCTTTTTACTGCCGTTATGTGAATCATTCGACGTTTTTGACGCAGCTAGATTGTCAAATGTACTTTGAACTGGTTTGATAGGGGTAAAAATAATTGAAGGCTGGCCATAATATTGTTCGAGAACCATCGTCCCATCTCCAGGCGTCAGTAAAAATGCTGTGCCTAGGGTTTTTTGGCCTTTTTTGTTTCTAGGTTGGTAAAAACGTCCATATGGGTTTTTAGCAACCACTCTAGGTTCATCCTGAGTGAAAACTTGAAACGAAAAGGGCTTATCTGAACCATTTTCAGGGGGTAACGAACTCATAGTTTTCTCCGGTGTTAACTGTCAATTTGTAAAATTTTATTTCAAATATCTCCAACGAAATAAATAGTTATTTAAATGGAAATAACTGTCAACGTTTTTATTTTTTGTGTATATGCATATTTTATATTTTTTTCTATCATTTCTTATTTTTAACAGTCTTTATCCTGAACTTTTCTTTTCTTTTAAATTCGTGCAGATACAACATAATTTATAAAAAAATATTTTTAATTTCATTTTAAAAATTCGAATTGGGTGTATGTACAAATTATTTCATTGCGTTAATATCTCAGAAACTGCTGTCTCTCTTCTGTTCTCATATGTCCCATCTTTGCAAACGATGTATATCCACTATTTAATGTTATTAAATATACTTCATTAAAATAATCCCTATGTCAGCACATGCCCGGTACTTACCGATAATTTTGCAGTACTTATACACATCTCTCATTTTTGAAAAATCGCCTGAAACCACTCGAATGGTTAGTTAACCATCAAATTGTATAATTGAATATACAAATAAAATTCCCAATATCGACATTTGTACCTAATGGGAAATAATTCTTGATTCTAAAAATATCCCATGATATACATATGTAGGTAATGGGATAACGTGAAAACTAGTTTATAGGTCAAGAATGAACCATATAAAACCTTTCATTGGACGCAAAAAAGACTTGGAACAACTTCGCATATTATATGACAGAAGGGTCTCGAGCCTTGCCGTCATTAAGGGGCGACGCAGGATTGGTAAAAGCCGATTGGTAACCGAATTTGCGCAAATAACTCTCAATCATCATAAAAAACAACCTTCATTCTATTGTTTTACAGGTTTAGCTCCCAAAGAGGGGATAACGCCACAAATACAAAGGAATCATTTTGGTCGAACCCTCGCCAACAAACTCAAAATACCTCCTATGACTTTCTTAGATTGGACAGATGCTTTCCAACATCTTACACACAGCCTAATGCCTGGAGATATTGTCTTATTCGATGAATTATCTTGGATGGAAGCGAAAGACCCAACATTTATCCCAAAACTAAAAGATTGGTGGGATACGATCGTATTAGAAAAACCACAGATACTCTTAATCTTCTGTAGCTCAGTGTCAATTTGGATAGAAGACAATATTCTAAATAATACAGCATTTTTTGGACGTATCGCATTAACCCTGACATTACCCCCCCTTAACATACCAGAAAGTAGGCAGGTCTTAACCTCATTTGGTTTTCATGGATCCGTTTTCGAGTTCTATAAACTTTTATCTGTGTTTGGTGGAGTTCCTTGGTATCTAGAGCAAATAGATAATAAAAACATGGCTGATGAAAATATTAAAAGGCTTTGTTTTCAAAAGGATGCTTTGCTTGTTTTAGAATTTAATCGAATTTTCCATGATCTCTTTAATGGAAAAGGGATTATCTATAAGAAAATTTTAGAATCTCTTAAAATGGGTATGAAAACTCTAGCTAAAATCAGACAAGAAATTCAAGTAGCACGCGGTGGCATGCTGAGCACCTGGATGTCTCATTTAGTGGCGTGTGGATTTGTACAAGAACATGCTCAATGGCTATTGAAAGAAGAAAAATTATCAAAACAAAGTTTATATCGTATTTCTGATCCTTATATTCGATTTTATTTAAAATATATAGAACCCAACCTTGCCAAAATAGAGTTAGGTGCTTTCGATGATGTTGCCATCCAACAAATTCCAGGCTTTGATACTCACATTGGCTTGCAAGTCGAGAATTTATTATTACAAAATCGTAAATTATTATTAAAAGCCATAGGGATTAACCCTAGTGACGTTAGTTTCGATGGCCCCTATCGACAAACCAAAACAACACGCAATAAAGGTTGTCAAATTGATTATCTTGTACAAACACGCAGTAAAAATTTATTTTTATGTGAGTTTAAATTTAAACGAAGAGAATTGGGTTCTGAGATCATCAACGAAGTTAAGGAAAAAATGGATCGCTTATCCATTCCTCGTGGATTTGCAGTGGTCCCTATTCTTTTTCATATTGGCGGTGTTTTAGAATCGGTTTACGACAAACAATACTTTTATCGAATTATTGATATCTCAGATTTATTCGAAGATAACTTGTAGGATCGGTATCCATATAATAGACTTCGACCGCCCCTAGTTTAAATTATAAGGCTATTTTATCCTCCATTTTATAAATTAGAAATCGAGGATAAACATGTTCGTATAGATTTTGTGTTAGTTATATTAATTTTGTTTTGCTTAAAATTTGTCTAGATTATTTTCCTGAGTAGGATAAAATATAAATTTTATAAGGAGGTCATCATGAACAACAAAGTTTGTTATGCAGCTATAAAATGGATTCTAACGGGAGCATTCGTATTACTTTTAACGGGATGTGCTACTCCGTCAAATTATGCAGCGATGTGTGTAAGCAGAAATGAAGTTCGTGTAGCTGAGAATAAAACATTAACTAAAAAGATATGCTTGGTTAACTTAACTGGCGGCAAAAAATCTATTATAGTATCTAAAGTTGACAATGAAGGATTTTCAAAAGCTATAGAAAACTCCTTGGCTAATATGGGCTATCTCAGCCCTGATTCCTCAGTAGCTCCCTATCAGCTAAGAGTTTCCCTTGAGGATCTTAAACAGCCTATATTAGGCTTAGATTTAAAAGTTGTTTGCAAGGCAAAATATAGCTTATATGATAATAAACTTAAAAAAACAGTATTTGAACAAACTTTAACTACTCCTTATACTGCGCCTTTTTCAAGCGCATATATGGCTGATGAAAGGCTGAGGCTTGCAAATGAAGGGGCAGTTAAAGAAAATATTAAAGCATTTTTAAAAGAGTTAAATACAATATAGCCTTTTGGGATGTGCAGCTAAGAAGGCTGTATGTCCCTACAAATATTAGATCTCCATCAAATACCTTTTTCAGTAAGTTCGGAATGGTTCTCGGGCAATTGTGTTATAGAAACCTATCTTGAGACCGCATAGAATTAGCAGGGAGATTTTTTATGGATTTTTTTACTACACTTAAAGAACATTCCTATGTTCATGTTCCTATATCTATCGAGCTTTCTGGAATTAGAAATGCAGTTAAAGCTTTTTTTCAATTTTTAAATGAACCGGAATTAATAAAATCATATAATTATAATAACATGTGCGAAAATAATGTAACCTTTTGATTTTATTATAAAAAATGTGGAGCGGACGGTCTTCCAATTGAGGATGAAGGCCCCGTGGTTACTGGCCTATCTACCTTATAGATTATTTTATACCCCCAAATTTTAATGTCATATAGGTTGCGGTAAGAAGCCAATAACTAGATCTCAACATATAAAGCTATTCAACAATCCAAATTTAGCGAAAAGGTGCTCAAATACTCAAAGATGATCATGAAACTAATATGTCACCTTATAAGATGGAATGAGCACCTTTTGGATTTATTAGACATTTATTTAGGCTTTGCACTTTTTTTAGGTTTCATTTTTTCGCTTTGGCTACTTGAATAGTAGCAACATTCACTGAACCCGCAGTGGCTCCCGAAGCATCGGCAGCAGCAACGCCTGCGCCGGCAATAATACTCGGTTTAGCAGCCTTCTTTAAATCCATCTAAATTTATATCATGTTTAAAGTCTTTTAAAATTCGCCATATTTGCTCAAAGACTCCAAAGATAATCATTGTTTGCATATGTCGACCCTAAAATTCTATGATCACCTTTAGCATACAGTGCCTACTTCGCCTGCTTATGGGTCATCTGATTAAATAACTGCCAGATATTCACTAATTACACTATGGCCATGGATCCAATTCAGTATTCTGCAGCAGCTTATTTCGGGTTATGAGAGAAGAAAGTTGAGGCAATATTGTGATGTTCCATTTTAGGAATTTAATAGTCGACTGGAGTATCATAGATAATCGAGACTTTTAGAGTTAGAAAAAAACTTATTGATTTGAGTTGTTAACTATGCTACGGTATCTTCTTTTTAAATTTAAAGTACCAAGCTACACAATAAATGAGGAGATAAAATGAGTGCAAGATCCTAAGACACTGACCGAATATACTAAAACAAATCAAAACGTAAGTAAAACTCAACCTAACTATCACGGATACACATTATATTGCTCTAATTAGATTCCCTATATGCCACTTTGCAGGGGCATATCCACTATTCACGACTTTTCCTAAATCAAACCCTCTTGATATGATGCCCTACACCTAATGTAATAATTCACCGAAATCGATAATTTTTGCGAAATAATCTTGTTCGAATACTAATTCATTTACACCGTTAACATGAATCAATACTGGACGACAAGAATAACCCTTGGGTTTTTTTAACCTATTAATTTTCTCTTTTACCTCAGGTATTATATCTTTTTTAATTTCTTTGGTTAAAAACTTAATCTCGCAAATATATAAATTTCCAGACTTAACTTGGATCATATAATCAATTTGACAGCCAGGCATTTTAGAAGTGTGACGCTGAAAAAACGGATTATCCCAAATAATCTCATCGGCTTTTATTTCTAGAATTTCCCAAATTTTTTTTCTATTATTCAATACTAGATTTTCGAATTGCAACCCCATAATGCTTGTCCAACCTGTTAAGTTTGATAATGATTTTTCATCAAAAGAACCCGTTTCTATTTTATGTCGATTAGGTAAGATATATTTTAAATAAAAACGAATATAATTATCTTGTATGCTATATTGGCTAAGCTTCGATATGCGACCAGTTTTTATTTCCCAAGTATTATATCTAGATAAAAATCCTGCTAGAACTAGTTCATTAAAATATTTAGACATTTTACTGCCTAGCTCTGCACCAATAGCATTTGCCAATTCTGAGGGGCTCAATTTAGCTTCCATCAATGCTACAACTGCTTTCCTATATACATCACTATCTTTTAAAAAGATATCCGAAAATATGCGATCAAATTCGTCAAACAAAAATGCACCTTTTGTAAAACAAATTCTTTTCAAATTTTGTTCTGAGGTAAGCTCCGGGCGTATTTCTTCTAAATATCTAGGAACCCCACCTGTAACAGCCAACAATTTAAATTTTTCATAAGCTGAAATATTATCAGTGTAGTTTCTAAAAAATTGGTTACAATACTTAAGATGTAGTTCTTCAAGTGTAATAGTGCACGATATTCTACCCACATAACCAGTGCTGTTTATTATATTTTCTTCAATCCATGCTGAAACAGATCCACATACTATTAATATTAGTTCATCATTTTTTTTAAAATGAGTATCCCAAATAGTTTTTAGTTTGCCAGAGAAATTTGAATCTTCAGAACCCATCCAAGAAATTTCGTCAAATACAAGGATTATTCTGCCTGGTGGTAATTGCTTGGCTAAAAATGAAAATACGTCTCCCCAATCTTTAAAACTTATCTCCGGTAAACCAAACTGCTCACAAAGTTGACGTAAAAATTCATTTATTTGATCTTGATTTGTTGTTTCCTTCGTTGGTGGTAGACCCATGAATTTGTATGATTGAAATGGCCTACAGAACTCCTCTATCAAACGGCTCTTACCAATACGTCGTCTACCCCTGATAACTATTAGGCTAGCAATTTTTTTATGCGTTTGATCCTTTAGTATTGCTAATTCTTTATCCCTGCCTATAAATAATGACATCGCACCCCACCTCCACATTTGGTCCTGCAAATAGCAAAAATGCTATCTATAGGACCAATATAACCACATTTTTTGGTCCTGTAAATGGTCAAAATGCTATTTATAGGACCGATATAAATACGAATATCGAACAAGTGCTCATATATCCTAAAGGTGCTCTCAAAAATAATACTGTACAAGCATCTTAGTGAGTGTATCTACATAGTTTAAAATCCAGATAGTTTGGGTTTTCGTTCCTATAAAAATTTGACATTGCCACAAAAAGTTAGTACATTTTGTGGCATGGATACATCTAAAATGGCCGAAACGATTGCTCATAATGTAAAAAATCGGATTATTGAGCATGGTAGGGGGTGGTGCTTCACCCCAAAGCATTTTCTTGACCTAGATAGTGATACTGGGGTTCGAAGTGCTTTATCGCGCCTGGAAAAAGCCAAGATAATTCGACGCCTTGCACAGGGGATATATGATTACCCTCGCCTACATCCCGTGTTGGGCGTACTTCCGCCAAAAGTGGAGGAAATTGCAAAGGCGATCTCAGAAAAAAATGGAATACAAGTTCAGCCATCTGGGGCGTACGCAGCAAACCTCATTGGTTTGTCAGAACAAGTACCTGGGCGTATTGTTTTTTTAACTAACGGACCCTCAAAAAAGATTAAAATAGGAAAACAGGAAATCATATTCAAGACAACAAGAGAAAAAAATATGTATCCCGCCGGCACTAGAGTTGGTCTCGTTATCCAGGCATTTAGAAATCTAGGGAAAGGGAATATCGATAGTATTGCCCAGAACAGAACCCGAAAATTTCTTTCCGGAATAACCCGAAATGAACTTGTTAAAGATTTAAAATATTCACCGCAATGGATTCGAGTTCTTATTTTTAACATCATGGAGTCACAATATGACTGAACTGCATTTACTATCTATAACGGAGCGCGAGCCATTTTTTGATGCCGCAGCGGAAGATTCAAGACTTCCATTTGAAATCATCGAAAAAGACTATTGGGTTGTATGGACCTTAGAACGGCTCTTCTCACTTTCTGATTTAAAAGACCACTTAACATTTAAAGGTGGCACTTCTTTATCAAAAGTGTATGGTATTATTCAGCGATTTTCTGAGGATATTGATCTTTCAATTGAAAAACAATTTTTTGGCTTTGATAAAGATAATGATCCCGAAAAAGCTGTATCAAAGAAAAAACAGCGATCAGCATTGGATACCTTTTAAATTCAGATATCAAAAACAGCGCCCTCGCGGAACCTGCTCTTTTGGATAGAGTCGCCACACATAAAAGCATATATTTCGCATCTGGCTGGGCAAACTATGGCACGGCCCGAAAAGGCAGTTTAGTGCTATCACCGCCTTTGATTCTTCATGATGGCTTAGAAAAAGACTTTAATATGATGAAAGACATGTTTTTTGGAAACATTCCTAAATGGGACGTGATATTAAAATGCAGTTGTCACTCTCTTCTTGATAGCTGCAATCATTTTAGTACGAAGATCATTATCTTTAATCAATGTTGCTGCGATTAATATAGTTTCGCCTTTATTCTGTGGATTTTCCAAGTTTCCTATAACTTGATTTGCGTCCATTAGCTTTTCAACATCCTGAATGCGCCCAGCTTTGACAGCATCAAATAATGTGATTTTCCAGTCTTGTTCAACTTTGGTATTTGAGACAAGTTGGAGATTTGCGGGATGATTATTTGGCAAATGCCTGGCTGAGGCAACTGCAGCAGTTGATGGTAAATATGCGGGTTTCGCACTAGCTACAAGTTTTGGAGGATTGGGTGTCGGTTGGCCGTAGGCTTGACCGTTTAAATTGGCCTCTAATTGCGCAAATTTCTGTTGCATTTTTTCAATGGCTTCTTGTTGTTTTTTAAGGGCTTCATTCGTAGCGTTAAGCTCATCGTTTTTTTTTCCTTAATTCGGCTTCAAATTTTTGCATTCGCTCTTTTTCAACCTCTTCAAATGCTTCTTTTTCTAATTTTTGCCGTAAGACATCTTCCTCCATTTTCTTTTGGGTCTTTTTCAATTCTGCCTCTAGTTGAAAACGTCGTTCTTGTTCATGTAAAAGATTTTTATCTGTTAACTCCATTTTTTTATTAACATCCTGTTGGCCTGCTGTAACATTATGTATTTGTTTATTAAAAGCAGAGCTTGGTTCAAAGCTTTTTTCTGGGTAAGTCGGTTTGGGTTGTTTAGTCATTTTTAATCTTTGAACTTCTTCCAACGTTCCAAGGCGGTAATGATATTTTTCAGGATTACGACAGACGTTACTGTCTTTATAATATTCAAATGTAGAATGATTTAATTTTACTTTTAGACCGGAACGACTCTTTCATCGGATATTTTTTTCGCACCCTTATATGTAGTTTTTTCGTTTTCCTCTGCAAGTTATGTTCAGCAGAGGAACTTAAATGAAACGTTGGGATTTTAAAAGCATGTTAGAAATAGGCTCAAGTCTATTTAAAAAAATCCATAAAAGAAAATATCTTTCACATCACAACCACGAGATCCATTTTATGTCGCGAGAAATTGATGACTGGTTACCAAAGGGTATTTTATCCCTAGTAAATGGCGATTATACTCCGAGATTTCTACAAAGAATATATTTTCAAGACGCCGTGGTTGATCAATTACATTTATCCGATCGCATTTTTCAGAATATTATACTGAAACAAATTAAGCATACTTTTTCTTATATCATTAATCCCAATTGCTATCACCTACTAAAAGGACCGAGAGGTGTAAAACTTGCAACACAACGTATTAGACAAATCCTACAAGATAAAAAACCAAATTTTGTAATTAGGGCAGATATAAAATCATTTTATAGCTCAATCTTGCATCATAAGCTTTTGAAAGATCGTGAAAGTGCATTTAATGATCCCCGCTTAATTGAAATTTTTAAACAAATAATTAAAAACCCAATTGAAACGCCCAAAGGTTATAGTAATCCTGTATCAGGGATTGCCTTGAGAGGACCTTTATCTCAATTCTTTAGTGCTCTCTATTTAAAACCGCTGGATGATGCATTTGCTAAAATGAAAATTTCTTATCTCCGGTATCAAGATGACATTATTATTCTATGCGACACGAAGCGCCAATTAAATCGCTGTAAGAGACGCATGATGGAGGTGTTGCATGAGAGAGATGACATTGACTGGAACTGAAGAGTTAGTGTATCATTTAACTTTATTTTTACAGTTACAGAGAGTATCTTATGGCAGCATCACCAGGGTCTATAACTAACAAAATAAATCAAGTTCAACCGGGAAATGCTCTAGGCCCAATGCGAAAGGCTACTGTTAAAAAGAAGAGCATTTATCGATTACTGGATGAGTTTTGTGATTTTATTTCAATAGAGTCAGCACGTACATTCGTTTTCGGTGTACTATTCAATGAAGTTCATATAGCTAAAGAAAAAGTAGTAACTCGTCCTGCTGATCCCGCTTATGCAGGCACTTACCATATCGCTTTCCGTAAAGGAGAGTTTCATGCTCAAAAGGACAAAGCTATGTCTGTGTTGCATCAATTTCTTTTAGGGTATGGCCCAGACATCGACATTATACAAAATGGAGACGATTTTTATGTTGCTTCACGTACTATCCATAATCTAGTACACGGATTTAAAGGCTACACAATTTCTGAAGAAGGAAGAATCTCAAAACAAATACAAACTGTAGATGGCACAAAAACCGTAATCTTTAAATTAAAACATCTTGCTAGCTTTGTAGCAATTGGTTATTTCTTTGGGCATAGTGATATTCATAGCGAAAATTGGGGTACTCAAGAAAATGGAGAGGAATTACTTACTTATAAAATTGATGATCCAGATGCATTAGATGTTACAGCATTATCCATTCCCATAACAAAAAAAACTTTGGCGTCACTCGGTTTTCCTTTTGAAGATGTAAAAGAACATGCCGAGGCCACACAAACAGCAAAAACAGCTGAACAATATAATTTCTCATATTTGGCTCATTTCATTAATACAAAAGAATTCAAGGACGAATTAAAAGCTATGTTTGTGAAAATAGCTCACATTAAATTCCAATGGATTCAGCGAATTTTACAAGCTCATATTACAGATAACTCTGCCGATCTCATTTTGTGGACTGCAAAAAAATTCATGTCTCTTCTTAGCAAAAGCCCAGAACAATTAAGTCAAGAATCAGGAAAACCAGTTCATGAATGCTCAGAATTTTTAAAAGGCTTTAAAGAAAGTGCTGATATGATGGATGGTCCAGAAGCAAAGGAACATATAGAAAAAAACAGCTTAAAAAATATCTTAAAACTTCTAGAGGAACGACATAAACAATTGCGTGCTACCCTAGGAATCCAACCTGATTTGGCTCCTATCGTAGGTAATGCTGCAAACCCAGCCCCTCCATTGGCAAGTGCAAACCCTGCTGGCAATTCTGGTGCTCCATTAACGCCATTGTTTCTTGCGGCTGCAACTGTGGGTGGAACTGCTGTTGTTGCTGCTAAATTACCCAATGCACCAACGGCAATGCCTCGTGTTCCATAGATGTGGCTAAGGGTTGCTAGCCTCGGCAGGTGAATTTAAAATATCCATTTTGCTTGTAATAGGTTCTCGGTTAAACTAGATTGCTCGTAATAGGATTCGTTGATCATAATTAAACAATTGTCCATTTTAGTGTTAGTTCCCGTGTTTGCGTTTACTTGTTCTGATAACAATGCGAATGAGAAGAAGTCAAAAACTCCTGACTGGCAAGAATATTATCAAGACACAATGGACAGCACTGATCCGCAAAAGACTTTATCGCTGGCACTTCGCAATTTTCAAGTGGAAAATATCAAATCGGGTAGAGCAGTTGATTTGGGCGCGGGAGTAGGAAAAGATACTATATTTTTGCTGAAATCGGGTTGGCAGGTGTCAGCCCTAGATGCCGAGCAATCCTCTATCGATATCATTTTACGTCGTGTTAATCCTGCCGATCTTCCAAACTTAAAAGTTGTCGTATCAAAATTTGAAAAAATGACCCTCCCCAAAGAATTAAATCTCATCAACGCAAGTAGTGCTTTGCCGTTTTGCCATCCTGCTGATTTTGATCAATGTTGGGAAAATATTGTTAATAGTTTGTCAGTGGCTGGAAGATTTTGTGGCCAGTTTTATGGAAAACATGATTGGCAACCTACCAATCCTGAGGCCACGACACTCACGAAAGATCAAGTGATGAAACTATTTAAAAACAGATTTAAAATAGAATATTTGAAAGTCGATGATGGCATGTTCGAATGTTCCGATGGCAAAATATATCCTTGTCATACTTATCATGTTGTTGCAAAAAAGATTCTATGACTGAGCGGAGCCATGTCGTTACTTGTTATTAATTTCTCGTAAATTCTGTCACAAGGTTGAGTAGACCGACGGATCACTCCGTCGGCCCCTCCTCAGAACCGTACGTACCGTTACAACAATGTTGCGTTTCTCCCTGCTTATGAACCCTGGCCCTTTTCTTATTCTCTTCCAATTGTTCTTGTACTGCATCAAATAGATTTCCATCCACAATGGCAGGAACAGAAAATAAATCCAATTATTCCGCTCCACAGGATATCTAGAAGAATTTTGTTTTGGTTGTGCCTGAGAATCTCTTCGTGGCCTTATGCTTGACAATCTCATGCCAATTTTTCTTTTGCCGAATGCAGCCTGCCCTTTATAAACTTGATTTTTTAACATATACCAAAGGGTAGCTCTATCCCAATGCTTTTTACCTTTTTTGGTCATTATCTTAACCTCCGCCAACCTACGCGCAACAGCACCCATTGTCAATCTCTTTTCCTATCCCCGGATAACCGCCCACGGCAAATCAATTAGAAACCTTCTCCCCTTGACCACACACTGCTTGAATTCTCAGCATAATAAAACTGATAATCATCGTCATACCTGCTCATTAATCCCAAAGGGGCTCATAAAAACTACACGAGCAACATCAAAATAAAAGGCTACCTTTAATTTTTGACCCATTACAAATTTATAATTGTAATCGACAGAAAATCTGATATTGACCAAACTGGTTCCTCACTAAAAATTGATCTTGCCCTAATTAGAGGAGTCCAAAAAGGCCAGCTTTGGATGAAAAATGAGAAATTTAAATAACATTTTAGTGCGCCAAGTAGTCTACAATTACCCTACCCAGCATGTAATACTCCAAATAAAAGATGAGTTACTTAGACTATATCAAACACTTTTGACCTCTCTATTAAATCTCTGCTCACCTCCCAAAACATGAGTGGTTAGCCCCCTCTTGCATTTGTAAGTGAGCTGGGGTGATAATGAGAGACTAGGCTAAGGGTATATTAGACTGGTAAAAATAACAAAAGAGATCTTACCTTTTGTGCCATTGTTTGATCAGCGGTCTAATGAAGACCAGAGTGGTAAAGTATCAATCAGCGTCTTGCCTAGCCCATCAGCAAGTCAAGGCAAAGTTCTCAATACATTGAAAAATCAAAGTTAGGTGAAAACAATGGTATTAATCATTAACTAAGGAGATAAAATGGCTAAAACACAGAGTGAAATGATTGAAAACCTAGAATTAGGCATACGTATTAAAGAAGATATCAAAAAAATACAAGAATATATTAATCAGATAAATTTAAGAAACATGGAAAACCCGGAGTCATTATTCAGTGATGCAATCACAGTTGGAGCATCTAAAAATATCTTTGAAGTGCTTATTGCGGCATTCAAAAGAGACGATATCTCTTTAGATATTCCAAATAAATATGGCATGACAGCCCTGGATTCCGCTTTTGTAGATAATCATTTTGATGGAATTGAAGCCTTAATTATGGGTGGTGCCAATTATAAGCGAGTGATACCGGGACGTCATATGACTCATCTAGATTTTTATACAACACACAATCCAACGATGCAAGATAAAATTAACGTTGTCATTGAAAGACGAAAAAAAGCAGATCAACAAGAAGCAAATTCATCATCGATTTCAGCGCTCTGGTCAGAAATAGTAAGCTGCTTTTATACTCCAACTAAGGCTAAATATGTTCCCCTAAGTACCGCAGCAGCTAAAGATGATGCTGAAATCGAAAATATGCCGGCAGCATCCGCCGCTGCGGCAACCAAAACCGCCGTTGATCTAAAACAATCTCACGATAATAGTAAAAAGCCAATGTCTCTTAATAAGAAGGGAGCCGATCATCATACTGATCAGTATGGTGCTAAACCAACAGTTGGTTCAAATGGAAGCCGTGGTATCCAAATTGGTCAGATAAATATTGCAGCAGGTCTTGCGAAATCAAAATCATCTGCTAAATGATTTAATTAACAAAAATTAATTGCGACGAGTTGAGGTGTAGAATTTGCTGCCGGATCCTGAGGCACCATAAATAAAGCCATTTGTTTTTGCAATAATTCGAATCGTATTTCTAATTCAATTCCTTTACTTTTTCCATGTGCACGGCCGTCATGCATTAATTGTTTGTTTTAAATCTCGTTGAAGATGAAGCAGCGGCAGTAGCTGGCGCTGCTGCCGCAGCCACAGCGGCACCTGCTGCTAAAAATTGATGATTATGAACACCCGCCGCTGCTGCTGCAGCGGCTACACCCGCTGAATTCAAATTACCAACAAAAGATGATTGGTCAATCGCGGATGAAGCTTTAGCAGCCATATATCCTGGTAAACATGCTGCGTAAGTGGGTTTATCGGATTCTAAGGAATCTACAATGGTTTCTGTAATATATTGCAAATTTAGCTCTGAATTAGTGCCGAGAGGGTAGTGGAGTTGTTGAACTGGGAAATACTTAGGCAATAAACAAAAATGATAATGATTCAGTACCGCGCTATTGGCTTTGCTCGCCGCCAATATAATATGCAAGGTTTCTGAAAAGGCTTTACCAGACACATGTATTTCTTTTAAAGAACCATCCAATTTCTGATATACCACCACTTTTCTTTGTAAAAACTGGCTAGCGGCTTCTACTTCTCGCAGTCCACCAAACGTCTTTGCCATCGACATACGAGTCATATCGCCAGCAAAATCTCCTGACTCAGTATACCGCTGTTCTGAAAATTCCTTTTCGCGTTCTCTCATATGTACCACTAATCGCTGACGAAAATCAACATCAACTAAAACTTCCAAATTAGCCGCATGTCTTTTAATAAAGGATTGGCTACCATCATATTGAAGCAGTAGGTTTTTAATACTAGTTTCTGCACCTGCATTCTTTTCACAAAATAGTTTCAAATATAACTCATGAAAAGTTCGCTGATTATTTAAAGCGGATAGCAAGGTTGAAAATACAATGGAATAAAATAAACAAGAGCCATCTGCGGGCACATCAATTTCTAAATAAAATTCGTTCATTTGAGGCAATGTGATCAAAAGCGGTACATAACTCGATTCTGTTTGCTCTTTATTCATATTCGCATTTGAGTCACCTTGTTTTCGTTTTTTCTTTGAAGGTTCTCCACTGGATTCTAAATTTAAATCATTGGCTTCATTTCTTCTTTTATGATGAAATTGCGAAAAAATCGAGTTATATTTTTCTTTTTGCATGGTTTCTTTTTCTACATCCACGCTTGCAACATCATTATCTCTAAATCCTCCACATATTTCAGGGTGCAATATTTGTTTAAAATAATCTATATTTGGCTTCTCTCCAACAAAAGCATCAGGTAATAAAATTTTTAAAGATTTAAACGATGAACACAACTGGGTTATTTTATCTTCAAAATCGTCCCATTTAGAATACCAGTCTTCTAGATTTTTTATAAATTTTTCTTTTTTTCCTTCCTTCAAAGATTCTGCAACTTCTTCGAAATCAACTGCTCCCGTACAATCAAAATCAAATTCTTCAATATAATCCATTACAATTGGATCTATTTCCGGCGCGCAATCAGCAACCAACTTATTTAAATCATCACTACATACGCACTCTAACCTCCTTGGATTTTTATCAAATAATTCAAACAAAGTTTTCAACATGTACTCTTTTAAAAAAGCAGTCTTAAGTTTGTATTTTTCTATTTGCTTAAGCCTTTCGACTGGATATTCATTTAGTTCAAAAAAAGCTTCAAGCTTACTAAACAAAATATCTTTATAACAGCTAGATTCTATTAAATATTTCAGTTTTTCTAATGATGTATTTGCTAAGCTTTTGAAAGTTACCTCTCGCTCCTCAAGTAAAACTCCATATTCTCTTTCAATATATGCAAGTTTGGGAAATGGAATGGTCGAAATAGTTTCATCATCAATTTCAAATTCTTCTTTATGTTTCTTGAAAAATCCTATTACTCTCTCTTGCTCTATGCTTGCTGTGGATATTTTTTGTTCAAGCTCATTATATTCTTTCTGGAGCTTTTTTTCTTCTTCTGAATATTTAGTTTGTTGTTCAGGTTTATTTTTAAACTTTCCTTTCAGTTTTCTTAAAACAGGGAGTCTATCTGTGATATATTTCATTCGAGTTTTTTGATCAGCAAGCTCCTTGTGATCTTTATTGATAGATAAATCTCTGTTATAACTGCCATCCCCTCCTGGGTTTTTCACAAAAAGTTCAGTTTTTTCCTTTTCTTGTGTACCTGTCACTCCAAAAGATCTAGGACGCAAAACATCTTCATTTGTATCATAATTAAATCTAACTGAAACCGGATATTTGCCTTCGATACGAAAAAGTCCTTTGATGAGATTTCCGAGATGTCCATGTTGCTCTTTTTCTGTCGATTTATTTAAAAGAGTAAAGAAGTATTCTTGGAAACCACATTCCTTCAACTGTCTTAACTCATAAATGGTGGATAAAGCTATGCCAAGCATAATGTCTTTCCCATAAAATATTTCTTCTGTAAAACTACCTTGCCTTGATTTAAATTTTTTGAAAGTGTTTTTATTTGGAGAGAAGACGTCGGTCCTATAGTAATATTGAATGCCATCCTTTAATAAGGTATCTTTTGTTTTATTCCTAATATTTATTGCTTCAATTTTCCTCAAAATAGTGTTTTCCCATGTAAAAAACTTCGTTCTGGGACTGGGGGTTAATTTTAATTGATCATGTAATGATATCCAACCTTGATCTTGCAAAAGAGATAAATCCCCAGTTATGTTCGTATTACCATAGCGAGTCCTATCTCCATTACACCCTTCAACGTATACGCGAAAAAAAACAAATGCATCATTTCCTAATTTTTTTACATTTCCTGGGGTACTAAATGAAGAAGTATAGTTAGGATCTCCACGTCGCAGCTCTCTATAAGAATCTATACTACCTTGATTCAAAATAGGGTAAAAGCTATCAGTGGAATGTTGTGATTTATATTTTAATTTACATAACATAGAAAATAAAGCAGCACGTCATCCCTCAACAGCAATCACTATTGGACTATCTCACCAAAATAGAAGCCATGGTGGAGATGCTGATGGTACGAGATTTAATGGAGGATTATCCTAAATCCGCTTTACACAGTTATCTCTGTGTTTTAAGCGATTTGATTACCAAAGCTAAAGAGCTGAATGAAGCTTTTATTCGGCAATTTAACGATCCCCCGTTATTAATCGTGTCAAAAAACGCTATTTTGTAACGATTGATTATCCTGTATCATGAGCTGTTGTATCGTCAGTAACGCCAACAGATTGGCAACTGAAAGATGCCAATGGTTCATTTGGAAACTGAAAATATTTAAATGTCCCTCAAAGTTTATGGATATAGAATGGTATGGGAATCAGCTTTAATTCAATGGGTGAGTTTATGAAGAACAATGATAATTCAGAATATCTTTAAATATCAAATAGTTATCTGGATTTAAAAGATTGTTCCCCCTGAAATCATATTCCAGAGAGAACAATAATTAAAATCATTGACTTATTGTTCTCTCTGGAATATGATTTCAGGGGGAACAATCTATGGGGGGAAGAATGAAACAGTCGGAGAAGCTCATTGGCCGAAGTGAAGAACAATCGATATTAAAACAATTTCTTCAATCGAAAGAGGCGGAATTTTTAGCTATTTATGGAAGACGCCGGGTTGGAAAAACTTTTTTAATTCGCAATTTCTTTAAAATGAAGGATTTAATTTTCTTTAACTCAATGGGCTCAAAAGATGCTCCATTGTCAGAACAAATTACCAATTTTATGGAACAAGTGAGTGCAACTTTTTATCAAGGAGCTATTTTAAAGACTCCCACTAGTTGGCGTGAGGCGTTTAAGGTACTAACAGAGGCTATTAAAACCTGTCCAAAAAAAAAAAATAATTTTGTTTATGGATGAGTTTCCTTGGATGGCTACAAAAAATTCTCGATTATTACAAGCACTTGATTATTACTGGAATCAATATTGGGTTACAAATGATCAAATCAAACTGATTATTTGTGGTTCTTCAGCTTCATGGATTATCAATAAAATTATTCATAATAAAGGTGGGCTATATAATCGGGTTACAAAATTAATTCATTTAGCTCCTTTGAATCTTCATGAAACTAAGCGGTATTTAAATAGTCGGATGATTTCATTAAATAATCGACAAATATTGAAAATTTATATGTTTACAGGAGGCATACCCTATTATCTGAATACTATTGAAAAGGGGTATACCGCAAATCAGTTAATTGAGAAATTGGCTTTTCGAAAAAGGAGCTTTTTATTAAAAGAATTTGAAACCTTGTTTGCTTCTTTATTTGAGAATCATGAGCCTTATATCGATATTGTCAAAGAGATCGCTAGGCATCGGTACGGAATCGAACAAGAGGCTTTATTTCGTATCCTTCCTAACATCACAAAAGGTAAAGGAGGCTTAAGTAGATTAGCGGCATTAGAACAGACAAGTTTTATAAAAAGTTTTAAACCCAGTTTTCATCTAAAAAAAGGAATATATTATAGAGTGATCGATGAATTTACGCTTTTTTATTTTAAATGGATAGAACCTATTAGTAAAACCCTTTTAGAACAGGATATCAGAAAAGGATATTGGGAAAAAATGATGCAATCCCCATCCTGGCGGAGTTGGTCAGGATATGCATTTGAATCAATTTGTTATAGACATATTAACCAAATCAGCATAGCTTTAGGTTTAAGTCCAACAGCCATTCCGAACGTGTGGAAGAGTGCTGCTAAAAAAGGACAACAAGAACAAGGTGCACAAATCGATTTATTTTTTGATCGAGATGACGATGCGATAACAATTATTGAAATTAAAAATACAGAAGATCCATTTTCAATAGATAAAGCCTATGCTGAAAAAATAAAGCAAAAAATAGCTGTTTTTAAACGTGTTACAGGAACCCAAAAACAAATCTTTTTAGCGCTGGTTTCTTCTAATGGAATTAAACATTCAATGTATTCGGAAGAAATGTTAGATGGGATAGTGACTTTGGATGATTTGTTTAAACCTGATCAGCAGTAAGTTTCGATATTCATAAACCCATTAATACAATAATAAAATGGCGGAGTGGACGGCCTTCCAACTTGCTCTGCAAGCCCCGTGATTACTAAGTTTTTAAATCCTATGCTGATTTTATACCCCCAAATGTACCCCCAAATTTTGATGCTATTTGGGTTGTAGGCGCTAATCATTTTAATCAAATCATGACAGCCAAAGCTGCTCATATCATCAAAGGTAATCATAAAAATTAATGAACAATTTGTAACCTAGACGAGCAGCTTTGCCACCACTAATGGAGGATCTAGGGTATTCCGCCTATTCTCTCCATACTTCCACTACCCCGGTGTGACTTCCCCGGTAACTTCCCCAGTGACTACCCCGGTAATAAGAGTTGCTACAGCAATTTGCCGCCCAGATCATTGTTATAAAACCATCCAACTCAAAAATCATGATTTTGGGGAGCCATTGATCTTTTTTGATATTCACCGCCAATTTTCCATTGCTATCCCCTTGTTTTTATTTTTTATATGCCCTATTATATCCGTAAACTGTCGAAAAATGACATTTTAGGGATATACGATGGCATTCTCAGATTATTTAAAGCATATACGCTCAATAGGTCAAAGATCATTTACTATTGATCAAGCTATTATTGATCTTAAGATATCAAAAAACAGTGTTTTAACTGCAATCTCCCGATTAAAAAAGGAACGAGACTTAATAAGTCCTGCGAAAGGATTTTATGTGATTATTCCACCAGAATACAGACAACAAGGCTGCATACCTGCTGAAGAACTCGTTCCACTTCTAATGAATCATCTCGGCGTGGACTATTATGCTGCCCTTTTAACTGCCGCACAGTATCACGGTGCTGCCCACCAAAAGCCGGTGATTTTTCAAATCATTACAAATAAACAATTAAAGAAGGAATTAGAATTTGGCCAAGTACGAATTGATTGTTTATATAAAAAATTCTTAAAAGATTTACCAACTCAAAATATTACAGTAAGTACTGGTTATTTAAAAATATCCTCTCCAGAACTAACAACTTTAGATTTATTACTGTATACCAATAAAAGTGGTGGTCTTAATCATATTGCAACGATATTATCTGAATTGATTGAATCTATAGACCCAGAAAAATTAATTGCACTTGCAGAACAATTAGATCAAAATGTTTGCTTGCAAAGATTAGGTTATATATTAGATAATATTGAGCCAGTCGATACTGAATCAAATCAAAAAATAATTGATGCACTGGTAAGATATCTTGCATCAAAGAAATTAAAATATATGCCCTTGGCACCAGAAATTCCGAGCAAAGGTTATCCATATTCAAAAAAATGGATGATTATTGAAAATACTGATATAGAGAGTGATTGATGTATGATACCCCTAATTTTTATTGAACAATGGCGCCAAAATGTACCTTGGCAAACAATTGCTATGATCGAACATGATTTAATCATTAGCAAAGCACTCGTATGCTTATATAATGATCCTAAAATTAAAGACAGTCTTGTTTTTCGAGGTGGAACAGCTCTAAATAAGCTCTTTATTCAACCTCCAGCAAGGTATAGTGAAGATCTAGACTTTGTGCAAAGAAAATCCGAGCCTATTGGCGAAACTATGAGTGCTATACGAAAAGTTCTAGATCCTTGGCTGGGAGAACCTAAAAGAAAAATTACTGAACGTGGCGTTAAAATAATTTACAAATACATATCCACCAATGAACTACCCTCAAAGTTAAAGATTGAAATCAATACGACTGAACACTTTCAAGTACTAGATCTCCATCAAATACCCTTCTCCGTACATTCAGAATGGTTTTCGGGCACTTGTGTTATAGAAACCTATCAGCTAGAAGAATTAATGGCCACGAAATTACGAGCCCTATACCAAAGAAGAAAAGGAAGGGATTTGTTTGATGTATGGTGGGTATCTATTAACAATCTGATTGATTTTTCCAAAATGATTAATATTTTTCACAAATATTGCATTAACGACAAAAGAGTTATTTCAAAAGATCTTTTTCTCGAAAACGTGGAGCTTAAACGTTTTAATCAAGACTTTCAGAATGACATGAATGCTCTTTTACCAAAAAATGTAGGATGGAATTTTGAAGAAGCCTTTGAATATGTTCTAAATAACATTATTCATAAAATCTCAAATGAGATAACATCTGATCGCACACTCGAGACCGCATAAAATTAAGAAATAATCAATAGCGAGATAGATATGACTATTCTTCATTTAAAACAACCTCCACATTTTTCACCCCGCATGGAAGTGGTGGCCTGCTTTATAACATGCAATGAACGAATACTGTTTCTTAAACGCCAATTGCTTAAATCAGAAGGTAATACCTGGTGTGTTCCTGGTGGAAAACGAGGAAAAGATGAGACATTATTGTTTGCTATGCAAAGAGAAATTTATGAGGAAACTGGTTTAAACATAGCTGAACAAAACATCCAATACTGCCAGACGACTTATGCCCATTATCCAAACTTTGAATTTAATTACCATTTGTTTCGTTCAAATATAGTAGAAGAACCGATGGTTCAAATCAATATAGAGGAACACTCAGAATTTTGTTGGATGACTTTGAACGAAGCGTATTTGTTGCCTTTGACACCGGGGGTTGATGAAGCTTTACAGTTGTTATATTCATAGAATGGATCCGAAGGTTTCCTAGGTTTTTATATATTATGTAATTCAACAATTATGGAGTATAGGTGATGCCGAAAAGTATGCATAACCATAGTGGGCATAAGGCTAATACTATCTTAGTAACAGGTTCCTCCGGACGGATAGGTAGTGCAATAGTTGAATCTTTACGCAATGATTACACAATCATAGGTCTAGATATTAACGCAGGACCTTATACTACACATATTATGGATATTCGGAGCACCGAAATTGTAAATCTTATCCGAAAAACAGATATTGTTATCCACACTGCTGCACTTCATGCTCCTCATATCGGGATCCATGATGACAAGAAATTTTGGGATGTGAATGTGCGTGGCACGGAGAATTTACTAAATGCTTGCATAAAAAATCAAATATCTCGATTCATTTTTGCAAGTTCAACATCAATCTATGGTCATGCGATGATTCACCCTGAAAAAGCAGTATGGGTAACAGAAGAATTAAAGCCGCAACCTAGAGATATCTATGATGTAACAAAACTAGAAGGCGAAAATTTATGCCATGAGGCAACGAATAGCGGTTTATTGTCTTGCATATGCTTGAGGATATCAAGATGTTTTCCGGAGAATGAGAGACTTATGGCCATTTATCGTCTTTATCGTGGGATTGATATTCATGACGTTGTTTTGGCACATAGATTAGCCATAACTTCGGATATCAAAGGTTTCGATATAATGAATATTTCCAGTCAAACACCTTTTGTTTTGTCAGAGATCGATGATCTGTATCACCGTGCAGATATCCTAATTGGCAACTACTATCCTGAGGCACTAAAAATTTTTCGGACTCGAGCATGGACGTTTCCGAAGCAAATAGATAGAGTTTACGTTATTGAAAAGGCGAAGAGAGTACTTGGATTTCATCCATCTTATAATTTCATGGAATTTTTAACAATGAGGAATGATGCCAGAGGACATTTTTCATTCTGCGAATGAAAAATGGCGGAGCGGACGGCCTTCCAACCGGGACTGCAGGCCCCGTAGTTTCTGGGGTTTAATCCCAGCGGTCGATTTTATACCCCCAAATGTACCCCCAAATTTTCTCGTCATTTAAGTTGTAAGGACTAATCATCTAGTTGGGCCATGGTAGCCAAAGATGCACAAATCTCCAAAGATAATCATACAAAAATTACTCCAGACTGAGTCATTGGGCTTCAAAGAGGAAGTAATGCTATGGTTTACCCCCTATAACACATTTTCCTTATTTATTTGCCCCCCCGTAGGTTTAGCAACACCTGTCGAAACAATTACTACTGGAGTCATCAGAGCAGAATTGGAACACGTTTTCTCAAACCGGATAATGCTTCTTTGGTTGCGTTAACTTTGCGATTATCATAAACATTGATTATATTAACATTTTCATAACCATATTTTTGCATATACAAAAGATTTTTTTGTCTTAATTGAATGTCATTCTCGGCTCTTTCTGCAGGGAGGCTTATATCACGTGTCGGTGGATGATCAATAATATAAGTCGATGCTACTTGAGTATAGCCGGCCTCTTGTAATCTTCCCTCTACACCATTATGCATTACTCCCACTAGCGCGACTTGGCCTTCCCCATGTTCTTTACAAGCCTTCATTATTTGTGCCGCCATATGTTCGTCTCTTTTTTTATGCATTTCTTCAGTAAATCGGGCGGATCCCCTTTCTAATAGTTCCCTTTGTTTTGGGTCCAAATTTCTTGCTTCCTCATTTAAGTGTTTTGGCATTCCTTGGACCCTGGCAGATTGCTTTTCAAGTTCTTCTCTTGTTTTTGTATCTAGATCTATCGCCACATAATTTAAGTCTGCTGTTTGGATCTCCCTCAATAATATTAACGCAGCATCAAGTGATAAAATATTACCCTTGATTTGGTATATTGCATTGGCACGTTGTGCATCGGTTAATTGAGCGTTATTTTTAATCTTTTCAGTGTAATAATTTAACCAATATTGCTTTTTTTTCTCATAGGCGTCGATATTTTCATTTAAGGACATGCCGGTTGGTTCTTCAAAGTGAAAAGTTTTGTAGCCACTTTTTTTCAAAATGGGAAACAGTTTTGTAATTGTTTCGGCAGGAGCCTTATCGGTATGAGATTCGTAGAAAATAATCGTGGGGCAACTTGCAGGGTTGTTTGTACCAGTATTCCCTTTAAAACTATCAACAGCTGTAGTGGCGGTATTTTGAGTAAATAATTTCCCCACAGCAGCTGAAATTGCCGCAGTTGCTGCTAAAGCACCTACTACGAAGCGTCCTGGATTTTCCGCTACCCAACGTTTAACTCTCCACGCAGTATTCCATACGTCTCTTAGAAGATTCATCATAATTTGCATACCTAACTAAAAATATTATTAAACTTCCGATTTCATTGTTGGTTACTATACTTATTTGAATTGTTGCGACATGTCGGGACAATTTAGATAAATTTACACTAATTTGCGCAGCTTGCATACCCCAAATTTGAAACCCTCTAAACAGCTGAATTTAAATCCAGTATTTTTGAAGAATTTCGCTCAAACTTGCCCGATTAGCCCCTATACTACCAGTTATCGCGAAAATATAGGAACTATCCTTCTGTGCTTACAGACATACGTAATAGAGCATCGCCTCAATAATCATTGCCACCCCCTGTTCGACTCATCTCCTTATGTATAATTGTCACCAATTGTTTGATTTCAATTGGCTCTTTAAAGACTCATCTGGAATTTATTCCGAATAGGTGATACTCTTATGGAATGAGTTCCGAACAAGTTATCTTTAAACGTCTACTAAAAATTGACCTACCAAAAGGCCAGTCTGCATTTCTATGGGGTGCACGAAAGACGGGTAAATCCACTTATCTGCATGCTCATTTTCCTGATTCTACTACCTATCACCTCTTAAAATCAGATGTTTATTTAAAATTTTTAAAAGCCCCTCATCTTTTGCGAGAAGAGATCTTAGCCTTACCAGAAGAAAAGTTAAAAGTTCCGATTCTTGTTGACGAAGTACAAAAAGTACCTGCATTGTTAGATGAAATTCACTGGCTGCTTGAAAATACACAAGCTCAATTTATTCTTTGTGGTTCTAGTGCTCGTAAATTAAAAAAAGAAGGCGCAAATTTATTAGGTGGTAGGGCTTGGCGCTATACATTTTTTCCATTGGTCTTTCCAGAAATACCCGATTTTGATTTATTAAGAGCTCTTAACACTGGTCTCATACCTTCTCATTATTTATCTACAGAACCTAGACGTTCTTTGAAAGCCTATATTACAGATTATCTTGTACATGAAATTCAAGCGGAAGGCCTAACTCGTAATTTGCCCGCCTTTGCTCGTTTCTTAGACTCTCTACCGTTTGGTCACGGAACCTTGATTAATTATCAAAATATTGCACGAGAATGTGGTATAGATTCTAAAACCATTAAAGAATATTACCAGATTTTAGTAGACACTTTACTGGGGTATTTTATCTATCCTTATCGGATAAAAAGAAAACGAGAGATTATTACAGACACGCCCAAATTTTATTTATTTGATGTGGGAGTCATTAACTTCTTAGCCAGACGGAATATATCGACATTAAAAGGAAGTCAGGCAGGAGAAGCTTTCGAACATTACATTTTTATGGAAATAATGGCCTATCGAGGCATATATGATCTAGACTTCGAAATCACTTTTTGGCGTACCAAAACAGGACTCGAGGTTGATTTTGTTTTGGATAATTCAGTCGCTATCGAAGTGAAAATCAGTGATACTATTCCCACAACTGAGCTAAAAGGTTTAAGTGCTTTCTGTGAGGAGCATAAACCAGAAAAAGCATACGTTGTCGCCTTAGTGCCGCGCGCACGGAAAGTTAAATTATCAACAGGTTCAGAAATTTTAATCCTACCTTGGAAAATGTTTTTGGAGTTATTGTGGGGCAAAAAAATAATTTAACTTAATCGGAGCTTGTTCCGATTAAGTTAATCCTATTCGGAACAGATTCCGAATAGGTTGATTACGTATAGAGTTTCTAAACTCACCGGAAAAATTCGAGTTTGAAAATTCCATGAGTTTACTTTATACAAACTCAGCGGAAAAATGCAAGTTTTTTGAAAATTCCGCTGAGTTTACTTTTCACAAACTCAACGGAATCTTTGAATTAATAAAAAATTATTTAAAAATCAAACAGATAGGAATAAAATGGCGGAGCGGACGGGACTCGAACCCGCGACCCCCGGCGTGACAGGCCGATATTCTAACCAACTGAACTACCGCTCCGGATCAAAAACTATATATCAAATACCAATATATCTACATATCCATAAACTGGTGGGTGTTGAGGGGCTCGAACCCCCGACCCTCGCCTTGTAAGGGCGATGCTCTACCAACTGAGCTAAACACCCAAAGAAACCTTAGGAAGATGTTTCTATTTAAGCTTCTTCTTTGGCTCCTGCATTAACTCCATCTTTCATAGCCTTACCAGCTTTAAAGAAAGCAACTATTGCTTCAGGAATTTGTAAAGCGCCCCCGGTTCTAGGATCTCTACCCGTTCGAGCAGCACGCTTTTTTACACCAAATGTACCAAAATTAACCAATGCTACAGAATCCCCTGAAGCCAAAGCTTTCAAAATGGAATCTAGAGTAGCATCTACTGCACGTGCGCTATCTGCCTTTGATAAACCAGACGCTTCTGCTACTGCGTCAACTAATTGGGCTTTATTCACAAATTTCCCCTTTCTCACTATTTTTAGAAATCTTTCCATTTAAAAACCTCACAGCTCTAGGGCTGTGTATGGCAATATATACCAATTTAAGACCGCCGCGTCAAATTTATTTCATGTAAGGAGAGCATTAAAGAAAGATCGGGAATTATTACTAGATAAACCCATTAATATAGTTTATTAATTTAGTTAAAATACCAAATATTTAATTTAGACCTAAAGCGCATAATCTAGATAACAACAGTCTAGTGACGTCTTAAGGAAGGGCTATAGGATTTTCTTTTTTTATCTGCTTTAACGGTTGCAGATATCGTCTTTTTCCCAATATCTTTAGTTTTTGTAATAGTACCCTCACCCTCGCTCTCTTCTGCTTCAATCAACGGCATAGGCATATGCAATAATGCTATTTGTAGCACTTCATCTATCCATCGGAGTGCGTGAATAGTCATGCCACGATAAACTTCTTCAGGAATTTCTTTCAATTCTCTTTTATTTTCCTCTGGAATAATAACATCGGTCATTCCAGCACGACGCGCTGCCAATAATTTCTCTTTAAGACCGCCAATGGGAAGAATCTGGCCTCTGAGAGTAATTTCACCCGTCATGGCCACATCTTTTCTCACAGGAATATTAGTTAACATCGAAACTAAAGCAACACACATTCCAATACCAGCGCTCGGACCATCTTTGGGTGTTGCACCTTCTGGAACATGAATATGAATATCTTGCTTTTCATAAAAATCCAAGGAAATTCCGAGACCTTTTGCACGACTGCGAACCACGGTCATGGCAGCTTGAATAGATTCCTGCATCACTTCGCCTAATTTCCCAGTGCTAGTCACTTTGCCTTTGCCAGGAACGGCCACAGCTTCAATCGTTAGTAACTCACCACCCACTTCAGTCCATGCAAGACCCGTGACTTGTCCGACTTGATCATACGTTTCCACTTGTCCAAAGCGATATTTACGCACCCCCAAGAATTGTTCTAAGGTCTTGGAATTAACATCCGTACGGGATTTTATTTTTTTGTTCAACAATAAGTTTTTAATAATTTTGCGACAAATTTTAGAAATTTCGCGCTCTAAACTTCTAACTCCAGATTCTCGGGTATAATAACGAATAATGTCTAAGATGGCTTCTTCTTTAAATGTGACTTCATCGGTGCGCAAACCCGTTTCTTTCATTTGTTTTGGAATTAAATATTGAATCGCTATATTCATTTTTTCATCTTCCGTGTAACCTGAAAGACGTATCACTTCCATTCGATCTAATAATGGCAGAGGAATATTTAAAGAATTTGCCGTTGTAACAAACATGACATCCGACAAATCATAATCAACTTCTAAATAATGATCATTAAAAGTACTATTTTGCTCTGGGTCTAGTACTTCTAACAAAGCAGAAGCAGGATCTCCCCTAAAATCCATCGCCATTTTGTCGACTTCATCTAATAAAAATAAAGGATTTCGAACACCCACTTTTGCCAGTTTTTGCAAAATTTTGCCTGGCAAGGCACCAATATAGGTTCGACGATGCCCTCGTATTTCGGCTTCATCTCGTACTCCGCCCAAAGACATGCGTACAAATTCTCTGGAGTTGCCCTTGCAATGGATTGTCCGAGTGAAGTTTTACCGACTCCTGGAGGTCCTACCAAACATAGAATAGGTCCACCCACTTTTTTAACGCGCTGTTGCACAGCAAGATATTCTAAAATTCTTTCTTTGACTTTTTCTAGACCATAATGTTCCTCATTTAATATCGCTTCTGCTTCAAGCAGATCAGTGCGAACCTTAGAACGCTTTTTCCAAGGCACAGCCAAAATCCAATCAATATAATTTCTTGAAACAGTGGCCTCAGCCGACATGGGAGGCATCATTTTTAATTTATTGATTTCGCTTATAGCTTTTTCTTTCGCTTCTTTTGGCATGCCAGCTTTTTCAATTTTTTGAATTAAACCCGCAATTTCACTGATTTTCCGCTTTCTTCCCCAAATTGTCCAATTCTTTTTGAATAGCTTGTTATTTTTTCTGTTAAATAATATTCAAGTTGTCTCTTTTCCATTTGTTTTTTAACATTGCCACTGATTCTTCTTTCCACTTGTAACCAATTGGATTTCAATTCCGATTAATTGCATTAATCGTTCAATTCGCTCTTTAAAGTTGATCGTTTCTAAAATATTTTGTTTATCTGATAATTTTAAGTGGCATATGCGCAGCAATGGTATCTACAAGCCTAATAGGATCCTCAATACCACTTAGGGAAATAAGCACTTCCCAGATAATTTTTTATCTAATTTGGTATATTGATCAAATTGCGTCAGTAAAGAACGAATCAAGCCTTCAAGCTCCATATCTTCTGGGATGATGGTTTTAATGGCTTGTACATTGGCAATAAAAAAAGGATCGGTCTCTGTAAATTCAATGAGTCGACCACGTTCAATACCTTCGACTAAGACTTTAATCGTCCCATCTGGTAACTTTAACATTTGTAGAATATTAGATAGGGTTCCAGTTGTATAAATATCATTTGCTTCAGGATCATCTTGAACCGCATCTTTTTGCGCAGTCAATAGTATTTGTTTAGTCGAGTTATCCATTGCTTTTTCTAAAGCTTTAATAGATTTTTCTCGACCTACAAATAAAGGAATGACCATGTGTGGATAAACAACAACATCACGTAATGGCAATACAGGGACAATATTATTTCCATTCATCGCTTCTGTGCTCAAGAATTAATCCTCATTATTTGCACGACGAACGGATCTTATCTGTGTTTTCAAAGATTAGAAGAGGTTCTGAATCACCCAAATACCACAGTTTCATCAATAACAACTTTAGATACGTCCTCTAAAGAAGGAAGATCGTACATGGTTTCTAAAAGAACTTGTTCAAAATAGAGCGCAAACCTCTGGCACCTGTTTTACGTTCCATGGCTTTTTCTGCCATTTTCTTTAGGGCTCCCTCTCTAAACTCAACTTCGACACCTTCCATTTCAAATAATTTTCGATATTGTTTGGTCAAAGCATTCTTGGGTTCGGTTAAAATAGAGACTAAAGCCGATTCGTCCAACTCTTCTAAAGTAGCCACAATGGGCAATCTTCCCACGAATTCTGGAATTAAACCGTATTTTATTAAATCTTCAGGTTCTACTTGACGCAAAGTTGTAGAGATAGATTTTTTATCATCTTTACTGGTAATCTCTGCTGAAAACCCAATACCGCTTTTCTCAGAACGTTGGCGAATAATTTTTTCTAGACCCGAAAAAGCACCACCACAAATAAATAAAATACCTCGGGTATCTACTTGTAAAAATTCTTGTTGCGGATGCTTTCGGCCCCCTTGAGGAGGCACAGAAGCAACAGTTCCTTCAATTAATTTCAATAATGCTTGTTGGACTCCTTCGCCTGAAACATCTCGAGTAATGGAAGGATTTTCTGATTTGCGTGAAATTTTATCGATTTCATCGATATACACAATTCCGGTTTGCGCTTTTTCAACATCGTATTCACATTTTTGCAATAATTTTTGAATAATATTTTCAACATCTTCACCTACATAACCTGCTTCGGTTAAGGTTGTTGCATCTGCTATGGTAAATGGAACATCCAATAAACGCGCTAAAGTTTCTGCCAAAAAGGTTTTACCACTACCCGTGGGTCCAATTAATAAAATATTACTTTTTCCTAATTCTACATCATCTTCCTTTGATGCCAGATTGCAAACGCTTGTAGTGGTTATATACAGCAACGGAAAGTACTTTTTTAGCATGATTCTGCCCAATCACGTATTGATCTAAAATACGATTAATTTCTTTAGGTGTAGGTAAACGAGTTGTAATGGTTGGACCTTGTTTTTCTTCGACTTCTTCCCGAATGATGTCGTTACAGAGCTCAACACATTCATCACAAATAAATACAGATGGCCCAGCAATTAGTTTTCTAACTTCATGTTGGCTCTTTCCACAAAAGGAACAATATAAAAGCTTGCCATCATTCCGACCATTCTGTTTATCTGCCATTGGGTTTTACCTCTCAATTTTGCTATTAACTTTAAAATATGGGTAAATTTTCCATTTTCAACCCAAATGCATATACTCTTTATCCATTTAATAAATAAAAACCTAATGACCGTATATGCACCTATTGGGATACACTGCTAATAATGTCCGATAAATTAGACCCATAACCAGATCAATTGTTCCATCAAAAATATACTAAAAATCAAAAGGCATGACGATAAAATCACAAAAAAACCTACAACTATTCTCCTTTACCTTTATCATCCTTGCCTTTATCTTCTTTATTTGGAATGGTTCTCTCAAAAAGAACTGAATCGATCAAACCATATTCTGCGGCAGCGTTTCCACCCATAAAATTATCTCTATCAGTATCTTTTTCAATTCGTTCTAAAGGTTGACCTGTATGAAAAGACAGTATTTCATTTAAACGCCTTTTCATACTCAAAATTTCCTTGGTATGAATTTCGATATCCGTAGCTTGCCCCTGAAAACCACCCAAAGGCTGATGGATCATCATTCTAGAATTGGGAAGACAATGACGTTTGCCTTTTGCACCACCGGCTAGCAATAAGGCCCCCATACTACAAGCCTGGCCAATACAGAACGTACTAACTTTGGGTTTAATAAATTGCATGGTATCATATATGGCAAGGCCCGCCGTTACGACACCGCCAGGTGAGTTAATATAAAAATAAATATCCTTATCAGGATTTTCGGATTCCAGAAATAACATCTGCGCAATAATTAAATTGGCTGTTTGGTCTTCAACAGCACCGATTAAAAATATGACACGTTCTTTTAATAATCGAGAGTAAATATCATAGGCACGCTCACCTCGAGCAGATTGCTCTATCACGATAGGTACTAAACCTAATCCTTTAATGTCTTGCATGAGATTAGCCTCCTTTATTCCAATAGCATTTATCGAGTTGTTTCGCGAATGATTTTCCAAATCTCAAGTTAAAGTATAGACGCTGTTTCTGAACCGATAGGGCCTCTACTCCCTATAGAACCTTTACTGTAAGCCTTTACTCTTTTGTGACTATCAAGTCCTGCTTTAACAAAGCATCCACCGAAATTGTTTTTTCAACAATAGATACCTGACTTACTACCCAATCCAATGCTTGATCAAGCATGACAGCATGACGTACGCCTGTCAGTAACTCTTCAGATTCATGATACATATTTTCAATAAATTCCGCATTTCCAAACATATGAGATAATTTCGCCACACGTTCTTTCACTTTTGTTTCATCTGGTTTAATCCCCTGCGCCTTTATCACTTCATTCAATATTAAGCCTAAAGCTACGCGCTTTTCTGCCTGCTCCTTAAGACCCGTATGTTGACAAGTAGCATGCGCTTTATCACCTAAACGTTGATGGAGTTCTTCATGCATTAATGAAGCCTCACGGTCAATCAATATCTTTGGAATAGGGAAAGAATTCAATTTTATTAAAGCATCAGTCACTTTTTCACGAATATGAGTTTGAATGCTATCGGTTACTTGTTTTTCTAAACTATCTTTAATTTTATTGCGAATAGCGACTATTTCTCCAGAAGTTGCACCTATTTTTTTTGCAAACGCAGCATTTAAATCCGCTGGTTGCTTTTCAGTCACGGCTTTAATTTTCACTTTAAATTGTACCGGTTTTCCGGCTAATTTTTCGATTCGCCATTCAGGAGGAAAGCTTAAATCCAGTTCACAGGTATCGCCTTGCTTGGTACCAATTAGGCCATTTTCAAAACCTTCAATAAATCGATGTGAACCAATTTCAATTTTAATATCTTGTCCCTGATTATTTTCATAAGCTTTGCCGTTCACAGTACTGGTATAATCTACAATAACCCGATCACCGACTTGTGCAGGTCTTTCAACCACAACCCAATCTGCAAAATGACTCCTAACCTTCTCAAGCGCTTTATCAATTTCTGGTTCATTAATTTCCACATGATATTTTTCAGCTTGGATTTGGCTAAAATCTGCCAATTGAATGTCTGGATAAATTTCAAAGCTCACAACAAATTCTAGATCCTTATTTTCTTCATCCTTAACACTTTCAACCACAGGACTACCCGCAGGTTTTAAATTTTCTTGCTTAAGTGCGACGGGTAATGTTTTTTCAATAACAAGACCTAAAGCTTCCTGACGAACTTTTGTACCGTAACGTCGTACCAATTCGTTTTTTGGAACTTTTCCGGTGCGGAAACCCGCTACTTGAGCTTTTGGGGAAAATTCATCCATTCTTGTTTGAACAGCCGTTTTCATTTCTTGTGATGGAACTTGAACAGTCACTAGACGGCCCAATGTGCTAGTATTTTCTACGGTGACTTGCATAATGCAACCTCTCTCAAAAACTTAAAAAAAAATCATCTCTCTTTAGTTGGAACAGGATTGTAAACCTGGTGCGAAAGGAGAGACTCGAACTCTCACGGGTTTCCCCACTGGAACCTAAATCCAGGACGTCTACCAATTCCGCCACTTTCGCTTTTATACGTTTAATACGTTACCCACCTAGAATTGGTGGGCCGTCTAGGGATCGAACCTAGGACCCGCTGATTAAGAGTCAGCTGCTCTACCAACTGAGCTAACGGCCCTTTTCTAACTGGAATATAATAGCCCAATACACTGAAACCAATTAACTCTAATTAACTCCAATTAATCTAAGTTAACAAACTTTTAATGGATAGCTAAAACATCGAACTTGAACTCTATCTAAATAAGGCCAGAATTTCAAGATACAAGATTCTGAAACAAAATACTGGGAAAAAATATCAGCTGTAAGTACTGGGTGAGCGTTTTAATGCCAGCCAATTAACCTATAAAATTAATACTGACTTTTGGTGGTCTTCCCGCCCTAGCGGGAAGTGCTGTAGTATGATCAAATTTAATAAAGTTCAAGAGTAACTGTTAATAGCCCCGCGCGTTTCCCGCACTAAATCATAGTAGCGCGAATTTGTTGGTTTTTTTAGCCTAATGCCAGATAGGATTTTACAGGAAGAAACTGGGGTGAACGATGGGACTTGAACCCACGACGGCCGGAATCACAATCCGGGGCTCTACCAACTGAGCTACGTCCACCATGAAAAACATTTGTAATAAAAAGCGACAAGCTAGATTAAAAGATACACGAACTTAAAACTTTCCGCTAGAGCTCCAAGTTGTATGGCGTGCCCGGCAGGACTCGAACCTGCTACCCTCAGCTTAGAAGGCTGATGCTCTATCCAGATGAGCTACGGGCACCGATTCAAAGAAACCATTAAAGCCACATAAGCACAAATCGCAGGTTTAGTCCCTGTCATTCTGCCTTATATACGTTTCTTGTCTTACTTAATAAATGGTCGGGGTAGAGGGATTTGAACCCCCGGCCCCCTGCTCCCAAAGCAGGTGCGCTACCAGACTGCGCTATACCCCGACTAAAGAGTATTGAATCATACCTAAACTTTATGCTACTGGTCAATTGGATCCACAAGTAAAAGGATCAATAAATAGATTTTAGCCTATTTGTTCAGAATATGATTTAATTATCTCGAATTTGGAAAAATGAAGATCGAATGGCGAGTAAAAATATGACTGCAAAAATACTCAATGGACGAACGCAAGCAGCGGAGTTGCAAGAAATCATGAAGCTTCGCATTGCTGCCCATCTTGAAAAAGGAAATAGACCTCCCTGCCTTGCCGTTATCTTAGTGGGTGAAGATCCTGCCTCTGCACTTTATGTCAAAAATAAGCATCATGCTTGCAGCACAGCTGGAATTAAATCAGACACCTATCTTTTGAATGACAGCATCTCTGAAGAAGCCCTATTAAAACATATCGATGAATTGAACACCGACCCCAATATAGACGGAATCCTTGTCCAGCTTCCTTTACCAAAACATATTAATGCTAATACCGTCCTTGAAAGAATTAATCCTAATAAGGATGTGGATGGCTTTCATCCCTATAACATAGGCCGTCTTGTTCAACAAAAACCCTCTCTTCGACCATGCACCCCTGCTGGAATCATGTTATTGTTGGAACGATATGGAATAGAGTTGGCTGGCCTAGATGCAACGGTCGTTGGCGTTTCTAATATTGTGGGACGACCCATGATTTTAGAATTACTCATGGCTGGCTGTACGGTTACGGCCTGTCATCGTCGGACTCGAAACTTAGAAGAGCATCTTAAACGGGCTGATTTATTAATCGTTGCGGCAGGTAAACCTCAACTCATTAAAGGAAACTGGATAAAACCTGGGGCCATAGTCGTTGATGTTGGAATCACCCGCCTTCAGAATGGAAAATTTATTGGAGATGTTGATATGGAAAGTGCAAAACAAGTGGCTTCCTGGATTACCCCTGTTCCGGGTGGAGTAGGACCCATGACTGTCACTGCGCTTTTGCAAAATACAATTCTTGCCTACGAAGGTCTTGTCTATGAAGGAAGAAAGTAAATGAGTTTTATCCCATCTTCTTGGTTAAAAAAATTAAGTTTTTACTTACCTTTTGTTCGTCAAAAAACTCAATCTAATCCTATTGATTTAATTGAAATACCTATCGAAGATAATGCCCCTTGGTGGGGTCATTTTTTAATCGCTGCTGAACAGTCGCGTTACTCCCAAATTGGTCCTATTGTGTTGTGTATCGATCATTATAACCAAGAATGGAAATTAGCTATTCGTCAAAATCAACAGGATAACGAAATGGCAACGAGAGTTATTGGTTCTCATCTTCAACAAGATGAAATTACCTTAAAGCCTATTTTGGCTGATCGAAACATGCAAGTTAAATTGAGCTGCCCACTTTATGTTCCAACCGGAGGATCTCTTAATCTTTATGCCAGTAGCCCTGCCTGGATACGTATTGAAATCGGTAGCCCCCCCCTCCTATTAACTGACATTCCAACGGAAATTTTAGCGGATACTTGGTCAGGAAATAATACTATTTCAGGCGACCTATGCTATGCAACCACTAGTTTCGCCTCCACACGACTAGAAGATTTATCGCAAGATACAACTCATATAACCACTCCCATACTCATACAAAATTTCTCAAAGGAGCGAGTTTATGTTAATGAACTAAAAATTCCTTTGCCCTTTCTCTCTCTGTATGTAGATATTCAAAATCGTCTTTGGACTGAACAAATTCAGATTTCTTTTGAGAACGATGTTCTGCCCAGAACGACAGTAACGACGGGAGCTCCCAAAAATCTAAAAAATTTAAGTCTGCTTTCATTTGCCCGAATCCCAATCAAAGCCAGTTTCAAAAGCCTTTTTGGCGGAGGAAAGACTAACCCATGATAATGTCAAGCTTTATATCCGATGTGAACTTACATGCTGAAGAACTTAAGAGCTTAGTCCAAAAAATTGAGCTAACCTCCACTATCAATGCGATCATCTATTTTTGTATTGGGTTATTGATTACGTTTTTCTTTCGCTGGTTTTTTGGAATGATCACAGAAAAAAATGTTTCGCGCCATCATTCTATGGTGCTGCGTCGTATTATTCTTTATGTAGGTGTCACCCTCTCTTGTATTTTACCTCTCAAAACCTCTGGCATAGATGTTTCAGCTCTGTTAGGGGCTGCCGGTATTTTAACAGCGGCTGTGGCCTTTGCTGCTCAAACTTCTATCTCTAATTTTTTAAGTGGTCTCTTTTTAGTCGCAGAAAAACCCTTTGTTATTGGCGATTATATAGAAACTAACGACATGGTAGGTGAAGTATTGTCGATTGATCTTTTATCTGTAAAAATTCGAACCAGAGATAATCTTTTAGTTCGAATACCAAATGAGTCCTTGCTTAAATCTCAATTTTTTAATCTCAGTCGTTTTCCTATCCGACGTTTCGATATGAAATTTCGTGTTGCCTTTAATGAAAACTTGGCAAAAATAAAACAAATTTTACTTGAAACGGCTGCCAAAAATCCCATTTGTTTAGTTTCTCCTAAACCTGAACTCAGCTTTCTTGAATTTGCTGAAAGTGGTGTTCTTTTACAGTTCTCGGTTTGGGCAAAGCAAGCATCATTTAGTAACCTGCAAACGGAAATCCAAATAGCGGTGCAGAAAATCTTTTCTGAACAGGGCATTGAGTTGCCTACAGCGCCAGCGGAATATCGGAATAAATAACTAAAAGTTCTATAAAGATTAAAAAACTCAAAATGCTTAAAATGCTTAAAAGATTTAAAAGATTTAAAAAAACTTGTTCACTGAAAAAAAGATATGTTAAGCTAACGCCTGTTGGATTTAGTTTAGTAAATCATAAATTGAAATACTAGTACAGTTCCTAACAAAGACATGAGATGCTCCCGGCATTCCCAGGACCTATCTCGAATTGTAATGACGTCATTTATTTGGAGATATCACAAATGAAGAAATTTCTTATCGCTGCTGTTGCAGCCATGTTTGCATTCGCTGTTCAAGCTGCTGACACCAGCAAATCATCTACTGCTCCAGCTGCTGGCACTTCAAGCTCATCTACTAACAAAGCAGCAAATGCTGACAATAGTACAGATGAAGCAAAAGCTGCTCAACAACAAAAAGCTAGTCAGTAATTGATAGCCTATTGGCGAGAACGCTAAAAAGGGTTGGAGGTAATACCTACAACCCTTTTTTTTGTTCGCTTCACTAATAATGACTAAATAATGTAAGACGATATCAAAATAGGACATAGTTAATATTTAATAATTAAGATAAGTTACGAATGGATAATTAAGACTTAAAGAATAATAAAAACTAGCGTCTAAAACTTTTTTTTAAGAAATAAATATTGCCTAAAAAAAAAAATTGTTCTATTCTTCGTTTGTACTCGCTTAGTACAGTCCAAGCATTTGCCAAGAAGTTTCTGGCAATTTGTTGGAAAAATAAGCTAAATGACGTCATTTAACTATCACATCACAGGAGAAATTCACATGAAAAATTTAGTTTTAGCTACAGTTGCAACTGCTTTACTAGCATTTGGAACCATTTGCACTGCTACAGGCACAGATGATGCTAAAGGCATGGTAAAATGCAAAGATTCAACTGGCAAAGTTATGATGACAAAGTCAGCTGATGAATGCACAAAAGCTGGTGGAACAGTAGAAAAATAAATTTCTACATTACTCATAGTGAATGGATTAGGATGCACAACAACGCATAATATTCATTAGCAAAGAGTAAAATGGCTTTGACAAATAGCCAAACATGGGTCATAGGTATCAAAACCTACGGCCCATTTTTTTATTCACGATATTTATACACTGTTTTCAACCGAACCGTCAGTTCCTGCAAATCGTCTTAATTCGTCTTATTATTAGTAAAAAAAACCAACAAACTATAACAAACGAAATAAAAATATTGCCTAAAAAAATACAATGATCTATCCTGTGTTGGTACACGCTTAGAATTTCTTTAAATCACCCAATTGCTTTGGGTAGTTTACTTGGTATTATAAGCTAAATGACGTCATTTAACTGTCACATTACAGGAGATATACATGAAAGTTAAGAAAAATTTGGTCATAGCTGCCGTTTCAGCTGCTCTGTTTACCCTTTGCTCCATCAGCAATGTTATTGCTGAAGAAACCGCTCATGAGAAAAGAGTAGAGAAAAGAGAAGAAAAACGAGATGAAAGACGCGAAGAAAGAAAAGAAAAACGCGAAAAACGTGAAGAAAAGCGTGAAGAAAGAAAAGAACACGAGAAAAAAGAGCATGAAAAAAGAGAACAAGAAAAGAAAGAGCATGAGAAAATGGAGCACGATAAAAGAGAACAAATGAAGAAAGAACATGAGAAAAAAGAGCAAGAGAAGAAAGATGCCAAAGCTCCAACCTAATCCGTTGGTCTTCTTTTTATACTCGAAGCAAATGCTAGGAGTATAGCTCTTTGGGGGTGTTTAGTTTGGGAGTTTTATGTTAGAAGCCAGTCTTGATAGACTGATTACTACACTCTCATTCTAGACACCTCCCCTTGGTAACTGTAACAGTTCACGCCCTATCTTAGAACACCCATATTTTGTCAATTTGACTCGCGCCATCCTTTGCGCTCGCCCTTCAGGCATGCTAAGGCATGTCTAAAATTGCTTTCCTGCAATTTTGTCGTGTTAAGAATTTGTAATATTAAGCAAGATGTTTTGAAAGAAAATCTAGTTGTTGCAACAATTTGTTTTTAACTTTATAACTAACCTTATTTTTTTGCCATAAACTTAATAATTCCGTCCTCTCTACCTCAATAATTTGGGTAGAAATAAAAACTGAATTTTTTAATTCTATTTTTTCATTATGCCTCCCCAGCATCATTCCATCGATATTATCATCATGACTGTCAATTTGTTCCTTCAGCTGCTTTTTTAAGATCCTATATTCTTGCATGCGTAATTTTAACTCATCACATAAATGCAGCTCTTCATGTCTTTCTTCCCGATATTGCTTGAGCCAACGCGACACCACTTTTGCTAATTTCAACCGAACTGTCAGTTCCTGCAAATGTTCACAATATTGTTCTTTTTCTCCTCTTTCCCTCAATTTTAATATCTTAAGCAACCAAGGCAAAGTCATACCTTGTAACAACAAGGTTGCTACAATCACCGAGAAAACCAAAAAAATCAGTAAATCTCTTGCATTAACCCCTTCCACTGTATTCGGTAAAATCGGTATTGCAAAGGCTGCTGCTAAAGAAATACTGCCACGAATGCCTGCCCAAGAAATTACAAATAATCCTTGCCAAGGGTAATTCTCTTTTTTAGGACTAAATTTTGAAATAAAGGGTAGGTATCTGGGCAATACTATTGTTCCATATACCCAGATAAAACGGCCCAAAATAACCACCAAAATAACTATTACGCTATAATTTAATAGTGTGGTATATGATATGGCTGAAATACGTTCTAAAATAAACCGTAAATTAAGACCCACAAATAAAAATAATATACTTTGTAGAGTAAACTCTATCGTTTTCCAAACGGAACCACCAATAATTCTTACTTCTGGAGTAAATCGTTCTAAATAACGATAACCTATGGCGAATCCCGTCACAGCCGTTGCTAATACCCCACAGCCACCCAATCTTTCTGCTGGCAAATACGCCAGGAAAGGCGTTATAATAGAAACCAAAACTTGCAACATGGGATCTTGAATTTTTAGTCTTATTTCTCCTATTATACGACTCAAAAATAAGCCATAAGCCGTTTCACCTATAACTATAAAAATAAAGCTATAAAAAGCTTCCATAGCTAAAAATTGATGGGTTAAGACTACCGCTAAAGCTAATCTAAATAAAGTAAGCGCAACTGCATCATTCAGTATGCCTTCGCCTTTTAATATGGTGGTAATACGATTAGGTAAATTAACATTTTCTGCAATAGGTACAATGGCAACATCATCTGGCGGGGAAATAATAGCTCCCAAAACAAAAGCCATGGGCCAACCCAGATCAGGTATAACGGCATGGGCAACAACTGCAACCAATGCAGTAATAAATAATATATGGCCAACGGATAACGACATAATGGGTCGAATATTCTTTTTAACATCTCTCCAGGAAGATTGTGCCGTTGTTGAATATATCAACAATGGTAGGAAGACATCTAAAACTAATTCTGGTTTAAGTGTTACTTCAGGAAAAAAGGGAAGAAAGCCAAGGACCATACCTACCATAACTAATATAAGGGGCATAGGTATGGGGATTTTTTTAAATACCCAGCTTACAATTGCAATGATGCAAAGTAGAATGATATATGTTTCTATTTGATCCATTTATACTCTTCGCGAATGAATTTTAGGCGTTGTTGCGCACCCCCACTCGCAATGCTCATGTATTATTCATACACTGCGCTTGCTCGGGGGGATGCGCGCCTAGCCTAAAAATAATTCGCTTTGAGTATATACTCTTCGCGAATGAATTTTAGGCGTTGTTGAACATATCAAATTCTGCGCCATAGTGTGCCAGTTGCTGTATCTTCAAGAGCTATTCCCTGCTTTATCAGTTCATCACGATAGTGATCGGCCATAGCCCAATTTTTATCTTTTCTGGCTTCATTACGTTTGGCAATAAAATCTTCAATGGTTTCAGTGGTTAAAGCCCCCCCTTTCACAACCGATTGCAGAAAAGCCTCTGGCTCTGCATATAACAAACCTAAGATATTACCTAATTTCTTTAATAAAATGCCAAGCGAAGTGGCTAATTTGGGATCCGATTCTTTCGCCCGATTGATTTCTCGTACGATATCAAATAATACAGCAAAGGCTATCGGGGTATTGAAATCATCATTCATAGCTTTTTGAAAGCGTGCTTCATATTCGTTAAATTCTGGGGCTTCAATAGAATCGAAGGTCTCTTGGGATCTCGGTATCACAAGTCCTCTTAAAGCTGTATATAATCTTTCCATGCCAGAAATAGCAGAATCAATATTATCCTGTGCATAATCAACTGGACTGCGATAATGACTCATTAAATTAAAATAGCGTAATACTTCCGGGTGATACATCGATAAGAATTCTCGGATAGTAATAAAATTACCCAAGGATTTTGACATCTTTTCTTTGTCGATCTGTAAATAACCCGAATGCATCCAAAGATTCACAAAACGTTTACCCGTAGCAGCTTCTGATTGAGCCCTTTCATTTTCATGATGTGGAAATTTCAAATCTGGACCACCACCATGAATGTCGAATGTTTCACCTAGATTTTTCATAGACATCACCGAGCATTCCAAATGCCAGCCGGGCCTACCAGCACCCCAAGGCGAATCCCAGAAAGGCTCACCTGGCTTTGTCATTTTCCATAAAACAAAATCCATTGGATTTTTTTTAGCTTCATTGACCTCTACGCGTGAACCGGCCAATAAATCTTCCCGGTGTCGATGCGATAAACAACCATAATCACTAAATCTTTCAATATCGTAATAAACATCCCCCGTGGTACCGATATAAGCAAAACCTTTATCTAATAATTGTTGTACCAGCTGTAACATATCTGGAATATAATCCGTCGCTTTGGGTTCGATATCAGGATTTAATAAATTTAAAGTCTGAAAATCTTCATGCATGGCATCAATATATCGTTGCGTTAATGCTTGCCAAGGTTCGTTATTCTCAATGGATCGTTTAATAATTTTATCTTCGATGTCGGTAATATTTCGAACATATTTAACTTGGTAGCCAATATACTTTAAATATCGTAATACCATATCAAAGATAATATAGGTGCGGGCATGCCCAATATGACTATGATCATAAACTGTAATACCACAAACATATAAACCAACTTGCCCTTGAACCTGTGGCTTAAACAATTCTTCTTTTTTTGTAATGGAATTATAAATGTGTAGCATGTCTTGCTGCCCTTAATAAGCGATGTATGGCTTTTTTACTACCAATGAGTTCTAAGATACGTGCTAATTCTGGACCATGTAAAACGTTCGTCAATGCCGCACGTAAAGGAAAGAATATCGCTTTTCCTTTTTTCCCGGTTTTCTTTTGAAGACCGTCAATAAGTGTTTTATAGTTGGCATTATCCTCTTTTAATAATTCAGAGGCAAATAAAAAGAAATCTTGATTGGCTTCCTTTAACACAGTTAATATGTCTGGAGCAAAGCTAATATCTTCAGCATCTGAAAAAATAGTTTCTGCCCAAAATTCCGCCTCTTTAGGTTTTAAAATATTGCTCTGAATGGTTTGAATAAAGGCATCCATTTTATCTTCGGGTACAATCTTTTGAATAAAAGGAGCTAGCAGCTGACGGCAATGTTCTAAAGAGGCCTTCATCATGGCTTCTTTTTGCCAAAAGTCCAGTTGTTGCACATCATAATGTGCCGGACTTTTGCTGATATTTTCTAATTTAAATTGGGCAGCCAACCCAGCGAAATCTAACAATCCCAGTTCAATATCAGGAATATGGTGTCCCAAACGTGCCAAATAATTTAGTATTGCTTCAGGTAAATAGCCTTCTTCCTTTAATTCTTGAATGGATCGACTCCCATTACGTTTAGAAAGAGGTCGGTTATCTGGACCTAAAATAGTTGGGAAATGGCCATAAGTCGGGCTAACCAAGCCTAAAGCCCTTAATATTAAAATTTGTCTAGGGCTATTCGTAAGGTGATCATCCCCTCTTAAGGCATGACTCACACCCATAAGTGAATCATCGATGGCATTACAAAACATAAATGAGGCAGAACCATCACCACGACGAATGATAAAATCACCGATATGATCAGCTTCAAAGCGTTGGGGACCTTTGACTGCATCTAAAAACTCAATGATTTCACCCTTCGGAACTTTGAAGCGCAAGGTAAAGGGGTGGCCGGCTGCTTTCCTTTCTTTAACATCCTCTGCTGTTAAATGCTTACAAGTACCAGGATAACGGGGTGGTTGACCAGAAGCCATTTGAACTTTTCGAGTCAGTTCCAACTGTTCTTCAGAACAGAAACAAGGATACACCCAATTTTTTTGTTCCAATTCTTGGTATTTTTCATCATAAATCGCTTGACGTTTAGATTGGAAAAAAGGGCCCTCCTGCCAATTAAGCCCGAGCCAGCGCAAGTCTTCCTGAATGGCATCTCGATAAACATCCTCAGAACGGTCTTTATCGGTATCTTCGATTCTTAATAAAAAATCCCCCTGCTGATGCCCAGCTAGCAATGCATTAAATAAAGCGGTTCTTAGATTTCCAAAATGCATAAGCCCGGTTGGACTAGGGGCAAAGCGCGTTTTCAAATTTTTTAAAGTTTCGGTACTCATTTTTCAATATTACCAAATATCTAGCAATTACTCCACTCGCAATAGATGGGGTCAAAGCCGGACAATAGACAAATCTATTCGGTTATAGATGTTATATCTTCAATAAGATTTGTCTATTGTCCGGCTTTGACCCCATCTATTGCGACTTGACCCCATCGATGAGATAATCATCTTTTTAATATATAAAGGGCTAATTTATATGGCGAAGGTAAAATTACAGACTTCTCTAGGACCCATAGTTATTGAGTTAGATGAACAAGCAACTCCTTTAACCGTTCAAAATTTTTTGGATTATGTGATTGCAGGGTTTTATAATGGCACCTTATTTCATAGAATTATTGATGGTTTTATGATTCAGGGTGGAGGTTTTGAATCTGGCATGAAACATAAAGAAGCCAATGCACCCATCCAGAATGAAGCAAAAGCTGGGTTAAAAAATAAAAAAGGCACCATTGCTATGGCTAGAACCAATGACCCCCATTCTGCTTCCTCCCAATTTTTTATTAATGTAGCTGACAATGCCTTTTTGGACTATCAAAATGACAGTCTCAGTGGTTTTGGTTACTGCGCTTTCGGTCGAGTTATTGAGGGAATGAATATCGTGATGGATTTAAGCCATGTCGCAACCACTCGTCGTGCTGGACATGCTGATGTTCCCGTCGACGAGGTTTATATTGTAAGCGCGGAGCAACTTCCATAGTGAATTCTCAGACTTTTTTTATTTCTGACCTTCACCTACATCAATCCAGGCCCAGTGTTACTGAAAATTTTTTTCACTTCTTAGAAACTGAAGCAGCCTCTGCTGAGGCTCTTTATATTCTCGGTGATTTTTTTGAAGTCTGGGCCGGAGATGATGATCCCAATCCCCATCATCAAAAGGTGATGCAAGCTTTAGCCCATTTTTCAAAAACACATCATATTCCTGTATATTTTATGCGCGGTAATCGCGATTTTTTAATCGACAAGCGCTTTGCAAAAGCCACCGGTTGTATTTTAATTCCTGATCCGACCACCATTGAACTTTACGGAAAACGAATAGTGTTGATGCATGGGGATAGCCTCTGTACAGGAGATCGCGCACATCAACGTTTTCGAAAATTTTCTCAAAACCCTTTTATCCGCAAATTATTTTTAATACTTTTCCCTTTTTCTTGGCGCCTGAAAATAGCGACTGGCATACGTCAAAAAAGTCAAAGAGCAGGTGCAATGCGAGAAAATGTACATATCAATAAACAAACGAATCCCTTCGATGTCAACCAAGAAGCAGTCAAAAAAGTCTTATTACAATCTGATTCCAATTGTTTGATTCACGGTCATACTCATAAGCCTGGCATTCATGAATTTACTTTGGATAATGTCAAAAAGAAACGCATTGTCTTAGGTGAATGGGGGGTTTCTGGAAATGTCCTTGTTTTCTCTAAGGATTTTGTTGAATTCAAAAATATTCCATAAATAAATAGTTTACTACTCATTATAATATTAATAATATTATGCTTATTAAGCTTTAAGATCTGTATCAATATCTAGTTGTTTGGCTTCCTAATGATTGGTATTATTGTTTGATTGCATCAGAATTATCTACTATAGGAGGAAATACTTATGTTTACAAAGAAAGAACTTATTGAAGCAGGAGTTAATCCTAACAAAGGACTGTTAGAAGCTGGTTTGATAGCAGCCCCAGCTGCAGCCCCGGCAATTCCAGTAGCAGCTCCAGCAGCACCGATCGCTATTCACCCAGCACCAGTAGCAGTTGCTCCTGCTGCGGCAAACCCTAAAGAAGAGCATGACACCGCGGCGGCGCCAGTACCTGTGGCAGCGGCGGCTACCCCTGCAGAGGCAGCGGCATCTGTAGCAGATCCTATGGTTGCTCCACTTACTTTTACAGCCCAAACTGCAGCAGCATCAACAGCAACAGCAGCTTCTGCAAAAATACCATCATATAAAAAGTAATATCTAAACGATTCCATGGCAATCGGATATACACCCATTGCCATGGGATATTGCAATCCTCCCTCTCAAATTATTAATTATTCACTATTCATTATTTACACAGTTACGTGCCGCCATAAGTTTCAGGCCGTAGGCTTGAATTTATGAAAACGTCCAGATTATAGTGTCTGAATAGTTATGTACTGCCATTTGAAGTTGAAGCATTCCTTGCCACATGCTCTGTTCTATGCCAAACAATACCCTTTTTTCTGAAGCGATCGATTGTCAGTTGTTCTATAAGAGCAAAAGTAATAATAAACATACTGACAAAAAATTGCAGATAAGCAAATGGTAATATTCTGATACGATTACCCTGAACATTACGAAGATTATCCAAATGCACAGCCGTTGCTATTTCAAAGAAAATTGTAAAGTTTCCTAACCCTATAAATGAAATCAGCATGATAAAACCAAAGATGCCTGAAATACCCGGTGTGGTGTTAAAATAATAATCAATTAAAAAGATCACCCAACCTGTCAACAGCAGTGGCGAGATACAAAATGTACATAATAATAAAACGCCATCAATGCGAGCCCTTAAGGTTAAGGCCTTATTGTTTAAGGTTTTCCAGAAGTAGGAATATAACACTTGATTATGTCCCTTGGCCCAACGTTTAACTTGTCTAATTCGAACCGGCCAAGTTTCTGGGGCTAATTCAATACACTCTGCATTATTCTGATACACGGGTATCCAACCACTGGAGAGTAAACGAAAAGTAATTTCTGTATCTTCTGCTAAATAATCAGGATTCCACCCTCCTACGTCCATCACGGCACAGGTTCTAACCCCACCTGCTGTTCCTCCGTATTGTGGCACCAAATGTAAATTTTCCCGTGCCTGCTGATTCACTTGATAACCCCCACAACGTTCCATATCAATCAAACGTGTTAAAAGATTTTTATCAACATTCCCCGGTACAACCCTGCCCATGACAGCGCCCACTTCTGGATCAAAAAATGGGGTGACAAGCGCCTTTATTAAAAAACGTCCCACAATATAATCTGCATCAAAAACCAAAGTAATAGGATTTTTTACTAAAACCATAGCATCCGCTAAGGCTGCAGATTTACCGGGTGTCCCTTCCTTTCGATTAAAATGCATGAATTGATTCGGATATTTTTGGACATAACTCTCGATAATAGAACCGGTTCTATCTGTTGAGCGATCATTCACGATAATCACTTGCAAAAGTTCCGGAGGATAGTCAACCATCAATATGCTATCCAATAAATCCGCAATGACACCCTCTTCATTGTGTGCGCAAGCTATAATACTAACGCTTGGCCAATTTGTATCCATAATTTCAGCATACAAATTATGTTGCGTGCCAAATAAGCGGTTAAAAGCAAATAAATAATGACGAATAACATATATTAACAATACAAATATGATGATCAATAATGGAATTTGCAGAAAGAAAATAATATACAAGCTGTTAATTTTAGGTAATTCTTTTGGATAAAATTCGGGAGTACTGGGCTCAGGTGGTATCGTTTGCAGGATATGCTGATTAGTGGGTTGTTCCTCTAAATTGAATGTCGGAGTTGCATTTATCTGATTCAATACTTCGCTTGGTAACAAACTATCGGCCTGCTGCGAGCTATCTGATTGCTGCACAGCGTTGGATTGCTGCACAGCGTTGGATTGCTGCGTAGCATCTTGTTGCTGTACAGTTTCCTGACAATTGAGAGATTGCATGGGATAAAAGAGCAACCAAAGCAAAGTAATAAAATATATTGGTTTCATATACTTTTAGCCATCTGTAAGGGGCATATAACGAAATTCAAATTCATCGACATCCCCTGCCGTTATTATCCAATTCCTTTCATCCTCGCGAACATCCCCTGTGCCGAGGGTAATATTGGGCTTATTATAGATATCTTTTCTGATTAGCCAGGTTTGGGTCTTTAAACTAACAGGATGGGTTGCTTGGATAATTTGAATATTTCCCTTCTTTCGAAGAATCCATAATACCCTTCTTCTCTCATTTAAAAATTTTGACATCCCTACCATACTATACCATTGGAAAATACCTTGATTAGTCAGCTTTTTAGCAGTAGCGAGCCATGCTTCCAGGGAACTTAAATATTGTGGGAAAAATGATAGATCCGATGGATGAAAATACATAAGACGGGATGTATGATTTCTGGCTACAAACTGCGTACTCTGCGTTACCCAATCCGTGGCGAGCTCTACTGGAAGCTTAGCAAACCCAAAATCTCTAAAACAGGCATTTCTCCCAAAGGGTAAAGGCGGATAAGACCATAGATGAGGATCATCAAATACGAGTCTGAAGTTTTGTGTGGGCCCTACTCCTATATTACTGAGGGTATAATAACCTAAAAATTTTTCTTTTTCTAAATATCGCGTCACCCAATTAGGTTGATTACCCATACTTGGAACATACTCTAAAACTTTCTGATTGGTAATCTTTTCTATCGCTTCTATATTATTGCTAACATAGGGCTGAAACTCAGCCTGATTAGATTCGCTAACATTCAGACCAAAGTAATTATGAATCCAACCACCATCACTTCCAATCACATGCCCTAGACTTAAAAAATATTTTATCCAATTTTGTGTTTCTTGACTATAAACAACATTAGCTCCTTGATTATCTCCAACTTTATCCTGATCTGGCCCAGCGGTAAAATCGATGGAATAAGGACCCTGCTCAAACAAACCAATTTTTTTAAGCGTAGGTAATGTATTAATATCATCTCTGGATTCAATATGTAAATTCATTATGATCCCACCCCTCCCGTTGGGAACTGTAGATAGCGCTGGCAAATGCAAAATATCAACGGCAAAATAGCGTAAAAATATATGCAGAGGCATGCTGTCGGTGCCTAGCCATAATTGGGTGAGTGGAAGATTGACAAATAATATTTTTCCTTTACCAAAATTGACTGTTCCGGCAATAAATTGACGATCTTCTGTTGTGAGCAATAATGGGAAATTTTGCTCTATCTTTTGGGTGGTGAAATGTTGGTAGTTTATTATTCCATATCCATAGGTTGATATTGCATTAAAGATGGATAAAGGTTCTGTATTGGTCTTTTGTTGGTTTGGTTCGGCATTCTCCTGTTGTTGATTGGCTGGCGAACTGTTATTTAATGTAAACTCGGGAAGCATATATTTTCCTGGGGGAATCCCTAATGATTCTAATATCTCTTTGCTATGACCTACCGGCGAAAACTCAGTACCGGTATCATATTCATCATAATTACTTGCATAATCCAGATTCAGCATGTCAGAAAACAAGGATCCTTTTTTATAATAGTTTCCATTTACATCCTGTGTTCCAACGTCATATACCAGCATTAGATGCCCACCCGATTCAACGTAATCTCTTAGTTTCTTGGCAAGCCCAGGCGATACCCGACTATGAATAATATCGGCTAAAATGATACCCTTATAATGCGTAGGGAACGGGTTTTTTGTATATTGATAGTCACTATCAAATTGAACATCCAGATGTAGACCTTCTTCAGCGGCAATATTCTTCCAACCCGTTAATAGTTCTGGTTTCATGGTCAGATCGGGTCTCAGTAGCAATATTGTATCAAGAGATCTTTCTTGCCCTCTAAAATAGGTAATTGCGATACCCACTACCACAAGAAAAATGATAAGGACGAATGTTGTGACAGCGATTTTTCCTTTCATATGGATATATATCCAGATAGAACCCAGTTAAAGATAAATAAACATGCATTAAGATTACATTATAAAACATTTTATCTTGAAAAATCGTTTCAAATATAAAAATCTAGTTTTTTCTTTGTATTTTTTACAAGACACTCTACGAGAAGTCTTTGGCATTATGTCTTGACTGAAAAAAACTATTTTTCCAATAAAGAATGTCGACATATACATATAATAGAAAAGGGGAATATTTATGAAAAAAAACGGCAAAATACATATTGCCTGCATTGTAGGTACGCGTCCAGAAATCATAAAAATGGCACCCGTTCTTTTCCAATTGAAAAAATCTTCTTGGGCCATTGCCTCACTGATTGATACTGCCCAACATCGTGATTTACTAGATGACATGCTTGAGATTTTTGATTTAACTCCCGATTTTGATTTGGATATTATGCTTAAAGATCAAACTTTAGGAGAGCTAACAGGAAATCTATGCAGGAAATTAGATAGTTTATTAGCCACGCATCACTTTGATGCCATATTAGCCATTGGGGATACCACCACAGTGATGATTTCAGCGTTGCTTGCTTTTTATCATAAGATCCCTTTTGGACACATTGAAGCAGGTTTAAGAACATTTGATAGGTATCAACCCTTTCCTGAGGAAATCAATCGCGTATTATCTGACACATTATCTACTTGGTATTTTGCCCCAACAGAGCAAGACAAAGCTAATTTAATACGAGAAAATATCAATCCGGATTTAATAACTGTGACAGGCAATACGGTTATAGATGCTTTGTATTGGGTTCTTAAAAATAGAAAGGTTGAGAAGGATTTTGCTTCTTTTAAAAAAGTCATTACCGTAACGGCTCATAGACGAGAAAATCATGGGGTTATTCTGCATCATATTTGTCAAGCCATTTTGTTGCTAAGCCAACGATTTTTGGAAATAGACTTTGTTGTGCCTATGCATCCCAATCCCAATGTACAAAAAGTTATGTTGGATTTACTCGCCAATCAGCCACGTATTCATTTGTTCCCGCCTTTTAAATATGATGAGTTTGCCCATCTTTTGCAAAAATCTATTTTGATCTTGACGGATTCGGGTGGTATACAAGAGGAAGCCGCGGCACTGCATAAACCCATGGTCGTAATGAGAAATTGCACCGAACGAACTGCCGTGGTTGAGGAAGGCCTAGGTATTTTGGCGGGCACAGAAACAGATGCCATAGTCTCTGCAGTAAGTGATTTACTAACCAATGAAACGATGTATAATAAAATGGTTAAAAGTTCATGTCCCTTTGGCGATGGGCAGGCAGCTTTATATATTGTAAATTACCTAGAAAAAGTATTAACAAAAACCTAAACATTCACGCGCTATCATAGAACGTCTAGGCTTTATATATTCCTGCTATCTTTGCCAAAATCTGACCTGTCACAAAACATCCCGTTGAAATATAAATTTGTTTTGCAATCATACTCGTTTTGGAGTTAAGAGCGCCAATAACACAATTTTTATCGATCCTAATGATACCATTGGATACTATCGGTCCTTGAATATTACAACCTTCATCAATAAAAATATCCCCTTCAGAGATAATGGATCCTATAATATTCGTGTTTGCACCAATGCTTAATCCCTTATAACATTTGATATTCCCTAATATTGTGCAATTATCGCCAATGATCATGGTTTTCCTCACGACATAATGAGAAGCATGATCGGTATCTGCTGGAATTTGTATATTTTCAGATACCATAGTACGTGGAATGTCCTTTCCAATTACATCAATGGCATCTTTATTAGGAAGGCGAATCATTTCGCCGAATTCAACTTGGCTTGCATATAGGTATTGAAATTGGGCATCACCTAAAAATTGGATTTTACCGTTTGCTCTTAAAAACTTATTCGCTTTGCAATTGTTCTTAATAATGATGTTTGTATCGCTATGAACTAATTTTTGTATTTCGATATTTTTTTCTAAGAATATATCACCCTTGGCCGTGACTTCACTCAGTATAGAACCTTCCCCTATGCTAATATTTTCATAGGCAAATATTTTATTTTCAAAATTCATATTTTCAGGCAAAGTAGAAGATTTGCAGAGCACGAATATTCTGTTCGTTTTACCCCTGTCTGTCTCTGCTTTTGTAAGGGAAATATTCCCACTTTTTCCAACAATATGATATTCTATGTTATTATTAAGTTTTCCATCACAGCCAATATCAGTTTGGCTACATTTTTCTATAAGTGGATCAAAGTGAGCATGAATAAATTCTCTTGTTATTCTTTCAATATAATCGATAATAGTCCTATCCTCGAAATAAACATTAAATGGTTCTGCATCCGTTTTCTCTTTCCACTCAATCCATGCAGGAATAAAAGGAATCACAAATAATATTACAGATATAATGACTATGACTATAAAAAAAAATAAAGCTTCTATATTCATAACTTCCCTTTGTTACCCCATCAGCTTTTATATTTTTTGTAAAGTTGCTCTATGCTTAAACCATAGGCAAAAAATGCAACGCCTGCAAAAATATTAACGAGCAATCCGGCATAAATATATAAAGCAGGCATTAAAAATAACGAATACATATGAATCAAGCAAGCGCTGAGCAAATATTGAAATGGGGCAAAGATGATAAAATAAATTAAAGCGAGAGTAGTTAAGGTAATTTTTTGTAGCATTCTATAGCCAAATAGATAATAAGTAAAGGAAAAAATCCATGGAAGCCCAAAAATAATAGAAATGACTTGTAATAGCCCCGTTTTTGTAAAAAGAGAAATGTCATAGGGAAGACCGCTTGGATATATTAAAAAAAAGAGCAATGTGCACCATATAATGACAATCATAGTTCTAAAAAGGTAGGTTAGCGGGGTAAATCTTTCTGGAATAATGAAGGAGAGTGCAAATAGAATAAAAGATATAATAAGTCCAGACCACCAGGTGAGCGCATCCGGAAAATCCGCGTAAAGATCAATATGGGGTAATGAAAAAAAGTGATTATAAATGTAATATTCTGTATAACCGACAATAGCCTCAGGATATATCCTTGTTAAAAAGAACTCAAAAATGCTGCCCCAGCCTTTTGTGATATAGCTAATAAAATACAAAGTAATCAGATTAAAAATCGGCGGTAATAGAAAGAACCCAATCACTTTTTCATCAAATGCTTGATTATGAAAAGAACGAAAAGGGAAATAAATTGAAATACCTTTTTCTGTGCTCATTCTTCAAAATCCATAAATAATCCAAGAGTAATACCCGATCGAGAATAGAACCTGTTCGTATATAATTCGCCACTCAGGTTAAAACCCCAGTTCTTCCCCATCCATTGTCTCCAGGTTGCCGTGAGTACTTCGCTAGGAAAAGCTGTAACGACGGCAAGTTGCCCAACCCCTAACCCAGGACCCACCACTTGATATGCTTCCCGGCCAAAACCAATACGTAGTATTATTAAATGCTCCTTTTCTTTACCTTGTGTAACTGCAACATAATAGGTCGTCGAATAAATTGCACCTGGATTAAACCGGCTGATTAATGCTCCAGCTTCTACGGCAACGGGGCTATCAAAAGTATAGATAATACCTGGATTAAAATCATGTGTTGAAATAACGTTTGGCCGCCACCAGTATGCATGCCCACCCATATAAAGCACAACTTTATTTCTATATAATCTTCTACAAATAGAGCCCCCATAATATTGTCTGGGTACAAATATGGAATTATCACTGAAGCCCATGCTTAAGTTAGTATACCAGTCAATGTTAATATTGTGTGTGTTTTCAACGACAGCAAAATTGGCGTTTTGTCCAAATTCACTGTCGTGATTGAATTCCCACTTCCAAAGATTGCGGCTGTCCGTTTGGATGGCGCCTCTAATATAAGCATTGTCCCATCTACCATAGCCTTGCGTTAAATTGTCATGTTCACCACCCGCTTCTATAAAACCTTTGATTTTATCTGATAAGTTTTGATTGGTCTGGGCATTCCAAAGATAAAAGATATCTTTTCGTTTTTGTGGATCCGGAGTGGCTGCAATAATATAATCCATAATCTCCATAGCTTCACACCATTGCTCATTTTCATTTAGGGCTAAAGCCCTCAGATAGAGCAAATCAAAGTTGCAAGGTTTATGAATTAACAGTGAGTCCACAAGACAAAGCGCTTCTTTGGGAAAACCTGCTATCGCCAAAAGAGTGGCCTTTTCGTTTAAATATTCTTCTGACTCTCCAAAACGCCGGTAATAAACTTCTAAAATGTGAAAAGCTGCGAGATAATCCTCGCGTGTTCTTTGCAGATTAGAAAATTCTATCCAGGCAGATTTTGTGTCTGGATATAAGGCTAAATAATAATCATAGGCAAGTACTGCTTTTTCATATTGTTTCCCGAGCACCCATAATTGGGCATTACCAAGCAGGGCTTCCCGATTATTCGGGTCAACACAAAGTATATAATGATAAATTCTGTCCACTAAGGTATAATATTCTAGTGTAGTCGCAAACTCAGCCTTTTTTAACAATAATTTAATATTATCTGGCATTAGCTTTAATGCTTCCTCGATAGTACAGAAAGCAATTTTAGGCTTTTTTAGGATTGCGTAAGCATCCGCTATGACGATATAAACTTCCACTTTTTTAGGTTGGTAAATCAGTACTTGCTGATAAGCAGCAATGGCTCTTGCATAATTCTTCAATTCATTTTCAATGTCTCCAATTTTTTGCCATATTGCAGGCTGATCTGGCTTTCTGGCCAATTCATTCTTGTAAATTTCTAATGCCCTACACCACTCTTTTTTCATTTCTGCTGCATAACCTGCATCTAACGCGGTTTGTGTGGGGCTAGTAGCAGGTTCGACATTTTTCGCTTCAGATTTTCCCGCTGAAACGGGCCCAGTCATGAGCGCTAATCGGTAAGAGTAATCTTTATTTTTTGGGTCCAATTGAGCTGCCATATTCATGGCAAACAGTGCATCATTAGGTTTCTTCAATTCAGTATAGGCTTTTGCTAAATCTGCATAAAGTGCAGCATTTTTAGGCTGTTGTTGAATGGCATCAAGCAATGCAGCAACCACATCAGGATGGCGTTCTAAATGTGAATTGATATCTGCCATTCTTTTCAATAATTCGGGCTGATTAGGATTTTTAGCAAGATTATTTTTGTAAATTTGCAATGCGGTATCCCAGTCTTGACTTTCTTCGGCTGCGAGCGCTTGGTCTATTGATGCTGTCTGAGTTGTCTGTTTTATATTTTGCATTTGTGCCAGCGCATTTTTTGCCTCAGTATATCTTTTTAAATGAATATTGATATCGGCAATCCGTTTCCAAAGCTCTGGTTGATTAGGACTTTGTGCAAGACTATTTTTGTATATTAATAGGGCTGTATCCCAGTCTTGCCTTGCCTCTGCTTCTAATCCTTTTTTAGGCACTGTATCTTCGGAAGTGCTTTTTGGTTGTAAAGAATTTAACTGTGGCTTCCTTACTTGGGGGGTATTCAATAGGTCACGAGAAATAGAAAAGATAATATAAAGGCATATTAAAACTATCGCTATCTTCATCAACTGACCTACAAGCTTTTGGCCAGCCGCCTTTTTTGCTTGTTTGTCTTGTTTTTGTGAAGCAGGGTCCTTGGTCATTTATGAAAATCTCATCCATCCATGGAATTTAACACACTTTTCCTATTTCGGTAGGAAACTAACTATAATTATAGATGTAAAGTTGGTAGTTATCTAAATTTTGTTAATCAAATTATTAAATACTGTATATATATATATAAATATCATATGTATTTTAGTATTTGGCCTTCTTAGGTAAGTTATATAAGGTATAATATATGTGTGGAATCGTAGCTGCAGTCGCTCATAGAGACATCGTCCCACTCCTACTGGAGGGGTTAAGACGTTTGGAATATCGTGGTTATGACTCAGCAGGAATTAGCGTATTAACTGCAAATAATGAATTAATAAGAATCAGACATAAGGGTCGAGTAGACGAGCTCAATGCTATAGTTACAAAATCTCCTCTTTCAGGGTTTACAGGAATTGCCCATACTCGCTGGGCAACGCATGGTCAGCCCAGCGAACAAAATGCTCATCCGCATGTTGTTGGTAATAGGTTAGCATTGGTACATAATGGTATTATTGAAAATTATGAAGAAATTCGAGAGCAGATCACTGCCAAAGGTTTCGTAATACAGTCGGAAACAGATTCGGAATTGATTGCCTGGTGTATTTTTGATGAAATTAACCAGGGATTTGATCTATTAAATGCCGTAGCCAAGGCTTTAAAAAAATTAAAAGGGACTTATGCATTTGCTGTAATAGACGCCCAAACACCCGGTAAAATCATCGGAGCGCGTTTAGGACCACCCTTAATTGTAGGCATTGGTCAGCATGAATATTTTCTCACTTCAGATACGCTCGCGATTCAACGAGAAGCAGAAAAGTTTATTTATCTAGAAGATGGAGACATTGTAGAAATTTCCTACGAGAATCTGAAGACTTTTCAAGAAAATAATCCAAAAAATATATCTAATCCTGCAGAGCAAGATGAAGCAGAAGGCGTTCGAATTTATAATGGCAGTTTAAAATCGATAACCCGGAAAATAAAAACCCAAAGCCTATTACAAGACGCCGCAGATAAGTCAGGTTACCCCCATTTTATGTTGAAAGAAATTTTTGAGCAGCCCACGGTTATCCTAGATACGCTTGAAGGACGGCTTTTTGAAAACAGGGTGATTGAACAAGCCTTTGGTGTTGAAGCAACCGCCATTTTTGATAAAGTACAAAAAGTACAAATAGTCGCTTGCGGTACCAGTTTTCATGCGGGTCTTTTAGGACGTTTATGGTTAGAAAGTTTAGCGGGTATTCCTTGTCAAGTAGAAATCGCCAGCGAGTTTCGCTATCGAAAACGCAGTCCTGAAAACGGAAATACGCTTTATGTTGCCATTTCACAATCCGGTGAAACCGCCGATACTTTAGCTGCCCTACGAAACATTAACCCATTAGAATATTGTGGCAGTTTAGGCATTTGCAATGTTCCCAATAGTTCACTGGCACGTGAAACCGATTTAGTTTTTATGACGCATGCGGGGCCTGAAATTGGCGTTTGCTCCACTAAATCTTTTACAGCTCAATTGATGGCCTTGTTTTTACTCACCATGCTGTTAGGAAGACGGCGGGGATTGCAACCTACTCAGGAAAGTATGTTAATGAAGCCCATCATTGAATTACCTGAAATATTAAAAAAAACACTAGCGCTCTCTGAAAAAATTAAAGAAATGGCAAAACTTCTAACTAAAAAAACACATGCGCTTTTTTTAGGGAGAGGCTTAGAAACGCCTATCGCCCAAGAAGGAGCGCTAAAATTAAAGGAAATTTCTTATATCCATGCCGAAGCGTACCCTGCAGGAGAACTTAAACATGGACCTTTGGCCCTAGTCGATGCCAATATGCCCATTATCGTAGTAGCGCCGAACGATAGCCTCATTGAAAAATTAAAATCTAATATCCAAGAGGTTCATGCTAGAAAAGGGGAATTGATTATATTAACTCCTCGTTCTACCCATATAACGGCCAAGGAAGGAATATGGATAATCGAAATGCCAGAAGTAGAAGAGCTCTACGCACCCTTTGTGTATTCTGTTGCTTTGCAATTATTTGCTTATCATGTAGCCATTATTAAAGGCACCGATGTTGATAAACCACGTAATTTGGCAAAGTCAGTAACAGTAGAATAATAATATTTTGATGTATATGACAGTAAATGGAAAAATCACTACCATAGCATTAGCCATCATCACTTTTTTTGTATCGGTATCCTTTGCTTTAGCAATTACCTATTTAAAGATGCAAGAAAGATCCCTTGATACACTGTTGCTATTAAGACCCGATCTTAGCATTGATCCTCTATTATTAAACGGTTGGAAGCATGTAGCAATTGAAGAAGGACTCCATCTAGAAATTCAGTTCGATAGTGATTACCAATACACCAAGAATCCTTTCCCTCAAAACTATAAAGGAATTATTTTAGCGGATCTCATTCATAGCAGAGTATCACCAGGACTTGCTAAAAAATTAAAAACCTATGTCGAATCGGGCGGAAATCTGATGATTGTATATGATGTTGGAACCCAGGATGTAAAAGGAAATTATTATAAAAACGGCTCTCTTTTTCGGGAGATGCTGAACCTGGATTATGCCAATAACTATAATGAATACGATGCCGGTACAAACTTTTCTCCTGTAGGTCATAGTGAAGAAGTTTTAGAATTATTAGGGCTCCCACCGGGAAAATATATGCCTCCTACAATCACCGCAGACGATCGCTTAGGGCTGAAGATGCCAGAAAATACCTCAACCAATCAGCAAAATTCACCTATAGAAGCTACTCCTGGTTTCAAGGCAATATCAACATATGGTTACGGCATTTTAAATTATCAACACTTTATTACTCAAACGATGGAGCAAAATTATCCATTACTACTCACAACTTCAGATCGACAATTTATTGCCGGCATTATCCATTTCGGCAAAGGGAAAATACTATTTGTTAATCTTCCTCTCACCCAACTCTGGCTGGGCACCGATAGCATGCCCCTGCATCTATTTTTACGCTATTTTGCAGTTGAGATGTTGCATTTGCCGATTCTATCAACAGTTCCCAATGGAATGGGTGGGATCATAATGAATTTACATGTTGAATCCAGAGAAGATATCAATATATTACCTATGCTGAAAAAAATTGGCTTGTTTGATCAAGGCCCCTATTCTATTGATTTTTCCGCAGGACCGGATCTAAATACTGTGGGTGATAATCTGGGTCCTAATGTTGACCATAATTATGACACACAGAAGTGGATAAAATATTTTTTAAGTTTAGGTCATACTATTGGGAGTGTCGGTGGCTGGATGCATAATTATTTTGGTATCAATGTCAACGAATCTAATCAAGAGGAGTTTCAGAAATATATCAACCAAAATATAGAAGCGATAGAGAAAATTACGCATAAAAAAGTTTTAGAATATGTACCTAGCATGGGTAATCAACCTCTTTGGGTGACACGCTATTTAGAACAAGAAAAATTTTTAGGATATTATACCCTCAGTAATTTGGGGGTGGGACCCACACAAAATTTCAGGTTGGTATTTGATGAACCTCATCTTTGGTCTTATCCGCCTTTACCCTATGGGAAAGGTGCTTGCTTTAGAGATTTTGGGTTTGCTAATCTTAAAGCAGCGCTTGTCACTGAATGGATTACGCAAACTGTGCAGTTTGTAGCTAGAAATCATACATCCCGTCTTATGTACTTTCATCCATCGGATTTATTATATTTTCCGCAATACTTAAATTCTCTGGAAGCCTGGCTCGCTACCGCAAAAAAACAATCTAGTCAAGGCAATTTCCGGTGGTATAGCATGGTGGGGATGTCAACATTTTTAAATGAAAGAAGAAAAGTGTCATGGATTATTCGAAAGAAAGACAATATTCAAATAATACAGGCAAAACATCCTATCAGTTTAAAAAGCCAAACCTGGCTAATAAGAAAAGATTTCTATACTAGGCCAAAAATTAATATTGGCAAAGGAGAAATTGGAGAGGATGAGTGGAATTGGATTATAACAGCAGGGGATGTTCAAGAATTTGAATTTCAATATACTCTTAAGTAGATACTTTTCGAGGTAGATATTCTTTTCGAATGCATTTTAGACGTTGCCGCGCATCCTATCTCGCAATGTTCATTATTATTTATTCACTGGAATACATAATTGCTATTTAGACTGCCCCGCTAAACATTTAGTCACAATTTCATATACATCCGTAGATAATTTAGGCGTCTTTTGAATGCGTTCTAATTCTGCCAGCATTTTAGTTTGTCTGCCTTTATCAAATTTTCGCCAACGCGTAAAGGCTGTTGCGATCCTAGAAGCCACTTGCGGATTAAGCGCATCAATTTGTAATATGCTATCGGCAAGAAATCTATAACCCTTGCCACTTTTATCATGAAAGCGCAATAAATTGCCAGAAAAAGCTCCAATTAAAGAATATACTTTGTTTGGATTATTAATATCAAATGAGGGATGATGCATAAGTTTCTCTACACATTCTAAAGTATTGGGCAGTGTGGAACTGGCTTGAACTCGAAACCATTTATTTAGAATCAATGGATCATGTTGCCAATGATAGTAAAATTCTTCCAATACTTGTTCCCTTTCAGGGCAATCTATATCTGATAAAATACCCAATATAGCAAGGCTATCTGTCATATTATTAGCTGTTTTCCATTGTTTGAGACAGAGCGCCAAATTGGTTTTAGTGGGTTGTTCCATTAAAATCGACAAAGAAAGATTTTTCAAAAATCGCTTGGCTGCCATTTCTGTGGTATAACTATAACGTTCCGGGTAATGATTCTCCGAGTATTGCTCAAGAAAAATTTTCTTTGCTTTTTTCGACACTTCAGCACGGATAAATTTTTTAGCTAAAAAGATATTGTCAGTGTCGGCAATTTCCATCAGTTCAATTAAATAGGATGTAGAAGGCAGAGTGAGCATCTCGCCTTTTAATGCTGTATTTATTTTTTTATCTAAAAGCATAGCTTGATAAGCTTTCCACCAGACACTATCCAATTTAAGAGGCTTACCTTTTTGCAATTCCTCTACCATATGCAATATTAATTTGACGGACAGGGTTTGGCCTGCATCCCAGCGATTAAAATCGTCACTGTCATGTGCCCATAAAAAAGCCAATTGTTTCTGATCGAAAGATGACTTTATTTTAACAGGCGCAGAAAAACCCCGGAGTAAAGATAGTACCGGTTTTTCTGCAATATCTTGGAAAGTAAAAGTTTGTGTTTTGTCTGTAAAATTTAATATCTGAGTTTTATTGGGTAACAGATCTTCTCCTTGTGTATTTAAAAGGCCTAAAGCCACTGGAATAAGCATCGGTTTTTTTGTGGGCTGATGCAAAGTTTCTGGGCAGTCTTGCTGTAATGTTAAAGTATAGTTTCGTGTCTTGGCATTATAGTGTTCACTTACTGTAATTTCGGGCGTTCCAGCTTGACTATACCAAAGTTTAAATTGAGTTAAATCGCGTTTGGAAACAAATTCCATCGCAAGCAACAAAATCATCAATGGTAACTGCTTGGCCATCATGACGTTCAAAATAAAAATCCATACCTTGTCGAAAGCTTTCCTCATCCTAATAAAGTTTGCAACATCCGAATAACTTCCGCACCTTTTTTATAGACTGTGCTGTATAAAAATTATTGATTTCCATATAAGAATCAGGACGACAGGATGTGCCATAGGGCCTGCATCTTCAGCAAATTGATAGGTTCGTAAGCCACATGGCATTTTCAATTAAACTGACAGCTGATTGTGTAATGTCAGTCCAGAAAACTGTTGTTCTCGAAATACAGTTAAACCTTCTTTTAAACTTAATTGAAACCAATCGCGACAAGTGACACGATTGCCAGACCAATTATGAAAATATTCATGCCCCACTACGCTATCAACATGCTGAAAATCAGCTATCAGTTGCTGTTTCTGGACGGGCTAAAATATATTTTGCATTAAAAATATTTAAACCTTTATTTTCCATCGCCCCCATATTAAAATCATTCAACCGCAACAATCATATAAATATCTAAATCATATTCACGACCATAGGTTTCTTCATCCCATTTCATGGCTTTTTTTAATGCAGCCATGGCATGGGCACACTTATCTTGGTTTTCCGATTCAACATAAATTTGCAAAGTAACCAATCGACCGGATCGCGTTACAAAATGATCTTCTATTGCGACTAAATCGCCTGCTACCAATGCAAATAAATAACAAGGTTTTTTGAAAGGATCTTCCCATTTTACCCAATGGCGATTGTTGGCCAGCAGCCCCTTTTCTATACGATTACCATTAGAAAGTAATACCGGGTAACGATCGGTATCAGCAATAATAGTGGTGGTGAATTTTGCCATAACATCGGGTCTGTCTGGAAAAAAGGTTATTCGCCGAAAGCCTTCTGCTTCGCATTGGGTGCAATAAAGTGCCTTTGAACGATACAGACCACTTAAAGCGGTATTTTTTTCTGGATGGGTAATACAAATAATTTCCAGAGTGAAGGTTTCGGGTACGGAATGAAGCAACAAAAATTCAGAGGTTAACTCGAATTTGTTTTGCGGTATCTCTTTACCATTTAATATGAGGGACCGTAATTCAAGTTCTTCTCCTTGGAGAATAAACGGCGTTTTATCTTGAGCAATACCCGTATTTCGACGAACGCAGAGAGTTGACCTAACCTCTGTAAAGGTATCATTTAAATCAAATACTAGGTCAACGCTGTCTACCCAGTAATGAGGGGGCTGATAATCTTTTAAGTAGATAGTTTTGGGTTGATGGTTAAGTGCTTTTGGCTGTATTAAAGGTTTAAAAGTCGTATTTGTCATGAAAATCCCGCTTAGGTTAATTGGCTAAAAAATAACAATAAATCAATCATTGGGTTATCTAATATTCTAGCAGAATAAAGCCATTTTTAACTAATTTCAGCTATATTAATTTATATAATATGGAAAATATAAAGATAATCACACAAAAGACCTATACAGAAACATTATTAGCAATAATAAATAGCCGCCTATGAAAAAATACTTTGGAACAGATGGTATTAGAGGGCCAGTAGGCAAAATACCTATGCGTGCAGACTGGGTGTTAAAGCTCGGATGGGCTGCAGGTTGTGTTTTTGCGACATCTGGAAATTCTATAACAACAAGAACAACAGACAATTCTAGGGCTGATGCCTCCAAAGCAGCACAGAAAACTAAAATTGTTATCGGAAAAGATACTCGGATTTCGGGATATGTATTGGAAGCTGCCCTTCAAGCAGGCCTTATTTCTGCAGGTGCAGATATCCTCTTATTAGGGCCTATACCCACCCCCGCTATTGCTTTTCTCACTCGAAATCTAAACGCAAATGCCGGAATTGTGATTAGCGCTTCACATAATCCTTTTCAAGATAATGGTATTAAATTTTTTAATGCCGAAGGCTATAAGCTTTCTGATGAAATGGAATTCAAAATTGAATCTCAATGCGATGAAGACTTTGCTACCGTTGCATCACAATACCTAGGGAGAACGGAACGGGTTAGAGATGCTGAAGAGCGCTATATCCATTTTTGTAAAAGCACTTTTCCAAAAGCGCTAAGTCTGCAAGCTATTAAATTAGTATTGGATTGTGCTAATGGAGCAACCTATAAAGTGGCTCCCCTTATTTTTAAGTCATTAGAGGCTGAAGTGATTACCTTAGGAGTTAATCCCGATGGCTTTAATATAAATGAACACTGTGGATCTACCCATCCAGAATTACTGGCAAAATCTGTGCTAGAAAATAAAGCCGATCTCGGCATCGCTTTTGATGGCGATGGCGATCGCGTTGTGATGGTTGATCATAATGGTGAGATATTAGATGGAGACGAATTGCTTTTTATTATTGCTAATTGGTTTGCCAATCATAACCGTTTGAAAGGGGGCGTTGTTGGTACAGTAATGAGCAATTTGGGGTTGGAACATGCCATCCAATCCTTAGGATTCTCTTTTGCTCGTTCGGCCGTCGGAGATCATCACATTTTGGAAAAAGCTCAAGAAAATGGATGGAATTTAGCAGGTGAATCATCCGGACATGTTATTTGTTTAGACTCTACCACCACAGGGGATGGCATTATTACAGCATTACAAGTATTGGCTGCTTCGCTATCTTTTGGAAAAAAGATAGCTGAATTAAAACAAGGAATGAAAAAATATCCACAAACACTTATTAATATTTCATTGTTATCTCTCTGTTCCAAATCTCCCGTTTCGCAGGCCATGAAAGAAGCACTTTTAGAAAATCCACTTGTTAAAGCAGCGATAACGAATGCCGAAAAGGAGCTGCAGGAAAAAGGCCGAGTATTAGTGCGAGCCTCTGGCACAGAACCGTTGATACGAGTGATGGTAGAAGGACAAAATGAGACACTGGTTCAGAACATGGCCAAAAAAATAGCGAATGTCTTAGAAAATATGATAGAAGAACTAAAAAATAAATCTTAATAAATATTTATTAAGAGAATAAACTTGACCTGTATATACTCAAAGCGTATAAATTCAACTCAACTCAATTGAAAAAACATGACTTGCCCAATTACGAAGATTAATAACCCCCACATCTAGTATTAAATATTGTCCTTTAATGCCTAACAAACATCCGGTTATTATGGGTGTTTTTTCAAAATTACAAGATGTTACTTTTGTGGGATATTGCAAAACCGGATATTCTAAGATCGAAAGTGAGGGTTTTTGAATAGTCTCAATAACAAGATATTCATTAGCCCTAACATCAGCGTTAACATTAACATCAGCAGGATCAATCTTATCATATTTAGAATGATTTATAAATTCTAGCAATTCAGATTTCATAAGCAATTCATCACGTTTAGCCAGTAAATCTATTGCTTCTGTTTCGCCCCGCAACATCTTACGCCAATCGGTTTTATCATTCATCCATTGTTTCAATTGCACTTCCACTAAACCTGCATGATACCGATTTTGCACTTTGTAAAGAGGTAATGCCTCTGTTGCCCCTTGATCTACCCAACGAGTGGGGATTTGGGTTTCTCGCGTAATACCAACTTTTAAACCCGAAGTATTTGCAATATAGATAATATGCGGAATAAAACAATGTGAAGTCGCATAGATCGGCTCTCGACAAGTCCCTAAATGAAAATGACATTTTTCCGGGCGCACAATACAAATATCGCAACGGGCTAATGTTTGTGAGCAGGGGAAGCAATATCCTTGATTAAAGCTTTTTTTAGTGGCTCGCCCACAATGCATACAAAATACTTGTCCCTGAAATGCAAGCGTTATTTTTTTCCCTAAATAGGGATTTAAAAATATGCTTTCATTGCCAATCGATAAAAAATATTCCAATGGCTTGGCTAAGCGGTAATTTAATTTTTGTAAGGTACCCGTAATACTATTTGTCATATTTTATCCAGGTGACATCCCAATGGGGTTGCCTCCGGCATACCAGATCTCATCAAAGCACCGGCTCAGCAACAAGGGGTTGCGCAGAATTTTTTGCTGCTTCGGTAATTTTAGTTAAATTATCCCGTAATAAATGTAGAAAAAAGAGCCCAGGCAAAGATAAAATAACAGAACTCATAAAATAAATACCCCAGCCATATTTGTCTGCGATAGCCCCCACAAATAATGGGGCAATAAAAACGCGACCTAAACTTACAATGGCCGATAAAGCAGCATATTGAAAGGCGGTAAAACGAGGATTACAAAGGCTCATTAAAAATCCAACCAAAGCAGCCTGTCCCATACCCCCGGTCATGTTATCGAGAAATATGACAGAACCAACCGCCCAATAATTGGGCCCAGTCCAAAATAATAAGAAATACAATAAATTGCCGAGTGCTTGTAAAATTCCAAATACTAACATGGCTTGATACATATTCCAGCGCAAAGCCAATATTCCGGCCAATAAGCTTCCTAAAATAACACCAACAAAACCAGAAACTTTAACCAAGGTGCCAATTTCAGTTAGCGATAGCTGCATTTCACGAATTAAAAATACCTGCGCCATACTACTGGCAAAAGCATTCCCTAATTCATAGGTTATCAAAAACAAAAGAATAATAAGCGCATAAGGACGTTTAAAGAAATCTGCCATGGGACCAAAAAGCGATTCACCAAAGGTTCTGGGTACACTGTTCGCTTTGGGCATTGGACTGAATAAAGAGCCTAATACACCTATTAACATCAATGCAGCCATAAGACGATAGGTGACGGCAAAGCCCCAGTGATCCGCTAGTGTCAATGCCAACCCACTTGAAATCAGCATGGCCATTCGATAGCCATTCACCACCATGGAAGCCCCTAAAGTACGTTCTTCGGGCAATAATATTTCCGCTCGATAAGCATCAATTGCAATATCTTGAGAAGCAGAAAAAATGGCCAGTGTTAAGGCCAAACTAAACAATAAGATTGGATATTGATTAGGGTTCAAGAATGACATACAAATAAGGGTCATTGCCAGTAATAATTGAAAAATGAACATCCAACCACGACGCCGTCCCAAAAAAGGCGGCACAAAACGATCTAATAAGGGTGCCCATAAAAATTTAATACTATAAGGTATGCCAAGGAAGCCCATATACCCCAAGACTTTTAATGGTATATCACTTTCAGCACACCAAGCCTGTAAAGTCCCCCCTGACAAGGCCAGGGGAAGCCCTGAAGCAAAACCCAACACTAAAGTCATCAGAATTCGACGCTCAGAAAAAACGGATAGTATTTTATTGCGCAATTTTATTCTCCTTCACTTCCTTTCTACCTTTGCTATCTTTCAAATTTTTCCTATGCCTTCGAAGAGAATATTTCCTAAACCATTCCTGGTTGGTATGAGTCGACATCTTATTTATAGGACTCCTTCAAACATAAACTGATGATGCCAGCAATTAAAAGACCAATAGGAATAATCATTAAAGCAGTTCCATAATTTTCTGTGCCAGAAACAGGTATACCCTCTATTAACGTCATAGTAGAATCTAATATACGTCCAATTTTCTTCTGTAAGAAATTCCCACTCGCCATAACAATCATATTAATAAAAGCGACCGCGGTTGCCGTAATAGAAGAGGCGGTAATATCGTTGCCAATAGCAAAAACCAATACCTGGGCACTGGCAGCAAGACTACATAAAAACAGCAAAGCATAAATCCAAAATGCAGACAGGTTCGGCAATAAAAGGCAGGCAAACAAAAAGAGTGCAGATAGAAAAGATCCCACTACTAATGGAAGCTTTCGACTCCGAAGTTTATCTGATATAAACCCCCAACTGGGTCCTCCAATCGCAAAGCCTAAAAAAACCATCGATGAACCCCAAGCAGCATCCATTTTGCTAAAACCTAAACTTTGTAAATAGGGGACCGCCCAAAGTTCAGCAAAAACAATAATGGGTAAAAACAATAGAAAACCAATGAAACCTGCCACCCACATTTGCGGTGTTTTAATAATTTTACATAAACCTTGCAAGACATGATTCAGATTTATTGTGGACGCTCTTTTATTACTGGACTCTACTTTATTTCCTATATTTTCATTTGCTACATTTAGTACATCATGCAAATTGTTCTTATTTGACTCAGCATTATGGGTATTAGATGCATTCGATACTTTATAATCTTTTAATATAAGACCAAGCAACACAGTCAAGATAATCCCAGCAATAATAGACCAAGAAAGTGTCGCCTGCCATCCCATTTTCTCAACCATATAAGCCATGCTCAATTCTCCAAACATGGCCCCTACCATACCTAACGCCGTAGCGATACCTACCATGAGCGCAAAATATTTTTTGGGTAACCAAGAATCTGAAATTTTTAAAACACCTACATAAGCAAAGGCAGAACCAAAACCAATTATAAACCGACCAAATTGTGCAAGAGACAAAACATCTGTATTCGAAAATAGATAGGTCCCAGCAACACATAAAAAACAGGCCAAAGTTAAGATTCGGCGTGGCCCGAATCGATCCAATAGTAACCCTACTGGAATCTGCATCGGTGTGTAAGCATGATAGTAAAAAGCAGATAAGCTACCCAGGGCAGCATCCGTTAAATGAAAAGTCGCCTTTAATTCATCTGCCATAACAGCAGGGGCTACGCGTAAATAGTACTCATAGCAGTAGAAAATGGCACCTAGCACACACATGCTAATCGCAAGCACCGTCAGAGAAAGATCCCGTTTTTGAGTAGTAAGAGGTACTCCATTTTGGAGCTCTACAGCCGCTGCTATATCAGAAGCTGATATATCTGTATTCAAAACCTCACTCTTTTTATCACCCGGATCAAAAGTCATACCTCATTATTTCCCACTTTTACTATATTGATTGCTATATTGTATTTCGGTTTCTCGCTTTCTAGCTTTTTTCCAATCCTTGGATCTATATATCTATATAAATGAGTCAAAGCCTGGTCGGGGCGAGAGGATTTGAACCTCCGACCACATGCACCCCATGCATGTACGCTACCAGGCTGCGCTACGCCCCGAAGACCAAAATCATAACATTAAGATGATAACATTGGAAATAAGTTGTTTTACTTTATAACAAGCAGGGTCATGTGGTTGCTACTTCATTCACCAGAACACGGGTCTGTTAAGATCAATCCCTGTCGGAGGCAAAGGCAACAAATTTGACCTAGGCTGAGTAGTCTGTGCAGCATAAGCTGTCACAATCGGAACGCCTGCAGCGCCAAGAGTGCCTGCTGCTGGTCGAGCTACAACTGACGCAGCTCCTGGGTCCAATTTTTCCTTATTACCATCTAGTGCTGATTTTGAGTCTGCTCCGACCAAAGCTGTACCATCTGTTGTAGTTCCAGAGCGGTTGGCAACCTCTGCCATCGTTTTCATATCTTTATTGTCTTTTACATCTTTTGTATCTTTAGAATTTTCCTGTTTAGCGGCATCTGATATCTCTTGTTTCTTAATACCTTCTAAAGCATTTAAAAGCGCTAATCTATTCTTCCACTTTTCTTTAAATCTATCTAAATCTGAGGGTAAGTGATAATTTCCAATTTGCTCCCAAAGAAAATAATGATTGCCTGGGTATTGAGTGAAACCAAGAAAAGCATGCTGAGCCCCCCTTATAAATACGGATGGGTTTTGGTCGTATGCCTCAGCTTTTGTGAGCAGCAAATTAGATAGAAGACTACGTGTCTCTATTATTCGCATATGTACCAAACCAGAGCTTTGATTAGGTAATGCATTAGAATCAAGCACCCTAACAGAATCACTACTTTTTAAATATCTTTTATGATCATCACTACCACATATGTAACAATTTATTGAATCACCACATTCAACATTGATTTTTTCCATATGCTTAAGAGAGGCTCTAATAAGAAAACCAACTTCATTATAGCTTTTCACATATATTTGGTCTGAAATTCCTTTGATCCAAGCATATTGAAAACCTTCTTTAATGGCCGTTACATGACCTCGATCAAACCAAGCCTGTGTTACTTGTTCCCTTGTTAATTTTAAACGAATACCATCAATCTGAAAATCTAATAAGCCAGCAATATCTTCATATTTCAAGCCTTCTTTAAGTGCGATTAAATGAATTGCAGCAAACCATTGATGGTTCACTTGTTCTCTAGTCAGTCTACCTTCTTCCCAAAGTAGCGCATCAATTTGTATATCTCTTAAATCCACTACGTCCGTTCTTTGTAAGGGTTTTTTCCAAGGTTCTTCCTTAGGATTGCTAGAAATTCCTCTTGTTTTCAGCATCGCATTTACTTGTGCATCATTTAAACTAATAACATCATTTTTATTCAAAGGCACTGCAGAATATTTTGTACTCATCAATGCAAACACCTGTTGATCGCTTAACCCAGACACCATAGCTAACATCGTCGCTAAATCATCAGCAAAACTTAAGGGGTTATTTACATTATTTACCACAACCCGCTTTCTAACCGCATCTAGTTGTTTTGGAGTCAAACCAATCGATTGCTCTAAAGGTATGCCTTGAAAAAATGCTGCCCTTACATGATCCATCCGCATTGTTGCATTTTCACTCAGGGTTTTAGGATTTAAACCAACCATCAATCCAGCTTTTTGTGCTTCTGTAAAATTGACTGTCAAATTCGCCCATTCGTTTGTACCAGCTGAAATAAGCATAGATATAACAAAATTATCTCCAGTACTTGTAGGCTGAGATAGTTGATTTAAATATCGCCTTTCTGTAGCATATGAAAGCAAACAAGCTTTTTCTCTTGGTGAAAGCATAGAAAAAATATTGTCGAAATTTTGATTAGACAACATATAAGTACTTTTTATTTTCATTTTTAAAAATCTATTACTATAGTCATGCCAAGTTCGCGAAACATATTGTGTTGTTATGAGGACCTCATTACCTAAAAAATTAAAACATTTCCCCACAATGTCATAGTGTTGTGCATGAATGTTCTCATTTTTTATCCGTGTTGGTAATAATAAATCTAATTTATGCGTTACTGCACTTGCACCTGCACTCATCTAAAATCTCCTCAAGTTGATGTATATAATAGTGGATGACTCTTTGAATGTTGGCAGGCTATCATAATTGAATGCTAATATCAATTTCTCCTAATCTTTTTCTTGTCTTTTTTCTCTATATAGACTAATTACGTGTAAGCACACGATGGGCTCTTTGCTTAATTATAATTATAAATATATTTAAGTTATTCTTTTTCGGTCTTTTTATAATGCAGCACTTTAGCCTTAAGCTTTTGTCCAGCCTTAAAGGTAACCACGCGTCGGGCAGAAATAATTTTATCTTCGCCTGTTTTAGGATTACGACCAGGGCGAGCCTCTTTATCTCTCAAATCAAAATTACCCAAACCAGAAAGCTTTACACTTTCCCCATGTTCTAGACTGTAGCGAATTTCTTCAAAGGTCAGATCCACAATATTTTTTGCGTCTTGTTTACTAATGCCCAAATTCCTGCATAAATTATCGGCTAGCTCTGCTTTTGTAAGCGTCATATTTTGGCCCCTACCCCTATTCCCTTAAAATTGCTTTGAATCGATCTGCTAATGCCTGTAAAACTTTTTGCATTAAGTCGTTCACCTCAGATTCTACTAATGTGCGCGATGGATGTTGTAAGGTTAATCCAATTGCCACACTTTTTCTACCTGGTTCAATGCCTTTACCTTGGTAAACATCAAAAACCAACACATCCCGAGCCAAAGAGCCAGCGCATTCGAGAATAACAGACTTAAGCTCTTCAGCCAATACTGTTTTATCAACAATAATCGCGATATCACGCCGAATAATCGGAAATTTAGATAATTCTTGAAATGTAGGGATGATTCTTTGTGTAAGTAATGAAAGATCCATTTCAAATAAAAACAAGGGTCCTTGTAGGTCGAGTTGTTTCAATAAACGAGGATGAAGTGCTCCCATCATTCCTAACTTTTCATTTCCCAACATAATTTTGGCTGCTTGCCTAGGATGCAATGCTTCGTGTTCTGCGGCTTCAAAACGAATATCCTTGCGTGCAGTTAACGATAACAAAGCTTCAACATCGTTTTTAATATCATAAAAATCTAAATCTTGGCTTTTTATGCCCCATTGTTCAGAAGCGACTGTCCCCACCGCTATACCCGCAATATGATTGTTCTGTGCGAGCGCTCCATCCTGCGTACTTACCCCTGTTCCATCTTTTTTCTGAATAAAACAAAGACCGGTCTCAAACATTTTTAAACGCAGCTGTGACCGTCTCTGATTATTTTGCACTGCCTTAAGTAAGCCAGGCCAAAGACTGGGACGCATTACTGCTAATTCTTCTGAAATCGGATTTGCAAGCGTTAATGCTTGTTCTGATGGCAGGATAAAATTCAACCATTCCGCACTTAAAAAACTATAGGTAATGGCTTCATCATAACCTTTATCCACTAACATTTGTTTAAGACGATTGATATCCAATTTGGCTTCAGGGATGGGTGTAAACTCAAAAGCCGCTATGGGATTGGATTTTGGAATACGATCATAACCATAAATGCGAGCTATTTCTTCAATTAAATCGACTTCTCTTAGAATATCTGCCCTATAACTAGGTGGAAGCACTTCAAAGCCAATCGCAGTTGGATTCACTTTCATTCCTAGACGTATTAAAATGTCTTGAATTTCATCATGAGGACAAATCCCTAAAATATCTTTTACTTTTGAAAGTCTCAATAATATTTTTTGAGCTTCTGGTAAACGCCTCGTGTCAACTTGTTCAATCATAGGACCCGCATTTCCACCCACAATCTCTAATAATAATTGAGTAGCGCGTTCCAGCGCTCGAACTTGCAAATCCGGATCGACCCCTCTTTCAAAACGCAACGAAGATTCTGTTCTCATATTTAAACGTTTAGCAGCACTACGCAGCTGATTGGGCTCAAAAAACGCACTTTCTAGTAATATTTTTCGTGTAGTGTTATTGACTGCCGATTCTAATCCGCCCATGATCCCTGCGATCGCCAAGGGTTTTTGCTTATCAGCAATCACAAGCGTTTGGGCATCCAATTGCATGTTTTTGGAATCTAAAGTGATTATCGTTTCTTTAGGCTTGGCAAAACGTATCTGAATCTCATTTTCCACTTTACTTAAATCAAAGGCATGTAACGGTTGACCCAGTTCCAACATGACATAATTGCCAATATCCACAATAACAGACACAGATCGCAAACCAGCATCTACTAATCGATTGAGCATCCAAGCTGGAGTTTCTGCATTTGGATTTACATTTTGAATAATACGCGCAACATAACGAGGACAGGCGTCTTTAGCATCAGCATCAATATGAATAGGAAAAGTATCAGGAATGTTAGGAACATAGGGAGCGATTTTAATGCCCGGAAAGGACAAAACATTTAATACGGCAACCTCCCGAGCCACCCCTTCCATGCCTAAACAATCCCCACGATTGGCTGGAATTTTTAAGGTGAGAACCGCATATTCTGAGGTTTGATCGTCTTCTGAGCTTTTATCGTATGTTGACTTATTATTTGATGATCTATTGTCAGATGATACTTTACCTCTAAAAGCAGAGTTAGTAGATGTAGATGTCTTATGAGGAGCCTCATTTTGAGAGGATGCCTTCTCAGACGACTCACCATCTGGGGACACAGAAAATCTTTCAATACTATCGACCTCAATACCTGCATTGGTTAATTGAGAAGCCAAATCTTCTGTTGGGATCGATAATTCAATCAGGGCATTAAGCCAGGGTTCGCTCACTTTCATTAGGAGTTCCTAGTTGGATAGCTAATCTCTAATCGCTTGAAACCGCCATTAAATGAGGTGACCAGAGAATTTAGAGAAGTCTCCATCAGTGTAACGAACTTAAACAAAATAGAAAAGCCCTTAAGATACAAAGTCTTCCAGGAACTTCCATTTTGTTTTAAATATTATTGTAAATAGGCAATCAATATTGATATATATAATTGACTTAACAAAAATATACTTTTAAAATTAATCAGTTATGGGAAATTTTCTGAATCCAAAATTAAATATTTTACCTTCTCCTCAGCTGAAGCTTTGGCATGAACTGTCCACTACACCTTCAGATTTTATATTGTATGGAGGAACTGCCATTGCTTTAAGATTGGGACATAGAGTTTCCGTCGATTTTGATTTTTTCTCTCCAAATCCTTTTGATCCAGAAGATCTTTATAGAAAAGTCCCTTACCTGAAAGAATCCAGAATCATGCAACAAACAACCAATACCTTAACCTGTTGCATCGATCGGGGTGGGGAAGTGCTGGTTTCTTTTTTTGGAGGTTTAAATCTTGGCCAGGTGGAAAAACCTTCGATTGTTCTAGAAAATCAAATTCATATAGCGAGCTTGCTCGATTTGGCTGGCACAAAAGCCGCTGTTATTCAAAAAAGAGTGGAAATGAAAGATTATTTAGACATCTATGCATTGTTAACATTGGGCAAATTAAAACTTGATATTATATTAGCATGTGGGGGAACGATATATGGTAAAATTTTTAATCCTATTATTACTTTAAAGGCAATGTGCTATTTTGATGATTCAGAATTAAACAATTTATCGGAAGAAATCAAAACCCTTTTTGCAAAAGAAGTTCGAAGTATAGACTTAAATAAACTACCTATATTACATTCCGCAAAATTAGGAGATTAGAATAAATGATGGATAAACTTCCTAAAACCCAAGAATTACTAAAAGTTGCGAAAAGAGTGGTTTGGTTTAAAGAACCAGAAGATACACTAGATAATCCTATGCATTTTTTGACTTATTTAATGACTTATGGTTTTCCAGAAGATATACAAGTGGTACGAAAATATTTATCATTGGAAGATTTTAAATATTGCCTTGAACACCCGCAACCAGGTGTTTTCGATCCTCGTTCATGGGCTTACTGGAATATTGTGTGCGGGAAATATCCTGTTCCACCAATACCTACCAGGAAACTATGAAAAAACTTTGCACCTTCATGGGTGATGACAGTTGCTGTTAGTTTGAAAAATAAAATGGATATACTGCATACTTAATAACAAAGTCCTAATAAATCTTCTCGCCTCAGCTTCTGTTTCGATTGACTGTCTGCCTCAAATATAATCTTCCCATCCTGTATAGCAATTAAACGATTCCCATACTTTAGGGCATGATCTAAATTATGTGTGCAAATCACACTAGTGACATGATGTTTTTGGATACATTGTACGGTTAAGTCCATTATTATTTCAGTTTGATGAGGGTCTAAAGCCGAAGTATGTTCATCTAATAACAGTAGCTGCGGCGGATGCAACAAACATAATCCTAAAAGCAATGCTTGCTTTTCTCCTCCGGACAGTAACCGCAAGGGCACATCTAACTTTTCTGATAGATTAGGATGAAACTCCATTAAATATTCAGAAAAAAAGGCTCTTTCCTGGGTTGATGTCATACGAAACAACGACCCACCTTGTCTTAAAGACCAAAGCAAGCAATTTTCAAAAACACTAAACTCAAAAAATAAAGAAGCGCGTAAATCTTGCGTGAGCACAACAAGCGTTTTGGCCAAATTTTTGTTTTTCCATTCTATAAGTGGTTTTTGTAATAATTTCACTTCCCCTTCCGCTGGAAAGTATGTTCCCTGCATTAATTTCATTAATGAACTCTTGCCACAACCATTCCCACCCAGCAATATAATGCAATCACCTGGGTATATAGATAAGGTAACATCTTGCAGCACATAACGTTCCATATCTGGAAATTTCAAAGAAACCTGCTGTAGCGCAAGCAGCGGATTTTGAGCCTTTTTTGATATATTTAATATATTCATTTGTATTTTATTCTCAATAATATGACCAACACTAACCCCAATACCAACTTTAAGTATAAGGGATCTAATCCATAAAACAACAAGCTGTTAATGGCAATAAAATATAAAAACACACCCAAAAAACAACCCATGATTTCTTTAACAATTCCAAAAGGTTGATTTGGAAACAAACTGGAATGTAATTGCTGTCCTAGCATGACAGTACTAATAGCGGTTAAGGTCATCCCAAAGCCCATTCCTAAATCGGCAAAGCCATTTATGATGGCAGAAAAAGCACCACAAAGAGCAGCCAAAGCATTGCTAAATCCCATTCCAAAATACCGATACCGTTCAATATTTTTTCCTAAAGCATGTAGCAGTTCGGCATTTTCACCAAAGGCTCGCAACAATAATCCAAATCGCGTGGCCAGCAATAGGACTGTACTAACCGTGATGATGAATATTAAACCAAAGATAAACGGTTTTGAAACCCAAAAAGAAGCAAAATTGTCTATCCCAATGTTTGGTCTACCCATCAATTTAAAGTTCAAGGTATAAAGAATAAAGAGACCAATGATGCCTGCAATAAGCGAATTGATCTTTCCCATTCTCTGAATAAAACTCACGCCAAAACCAGATAAAACACCCGCTAATAAAGCAAACGCCAAGGCAAGAACCACAGGGCAATCAAGAGTTAAAAGACGAGCATAAGCCCCACCTCCTAACACAAAACTGCCTTCAGTGGTCATATCTGTTGTTTTTAAAATGGCATAGCTTAAATAAACACCCAACGCTAATGGAAAAAATATAATGCTTTGCTCTAGCGCGGCTAAAATAATATTCATATCATGGCCTCATTATCCCTATTTCTATTACGGTTGCTGTTGCTATTGCTATTGCTGTTTTCTGTCATTTTGTAACTGATTAGAATCTAAAGATAAAGCTTCATAGCCAAGTTTCTCAGTCATGTGCTTCAATCGATCAATATCGACCCCTTGATTTATGCAAGCTTTTTCATTATAAAAAACTGAAAGCTTATCTAGAACCTCCAAAGGCAGATTTTGAGCAGGGATGCCAGAGAGTACTTTGTATGCTAAACGTGCACCTTGCTCACCAATCATTCTTTCCTTAACCCCTAATGCAAAAGCAGCGCCTTCTTCTACACTACCTTCATCACTAGTAACAACCGGAATATTTTTCTTTTTAGCCTCTTGCACTAAAGTTCTTATCCCAGATACAACCAGATGATCTTTCAATACAAAAATAGCTTGGGAATCCTCATCAATCAGCCGACTTATCGTATACATATCAGCCAACGACTGGATCATTAACTTCTGAATTTCTAAATTCTGTGCTTTTGCATATTGCAACAACTCTTCAATTTCTGGAAAAACTTTTTCACTACTGCTGTGGACTAGGGTAATTTTCTTTAAATTGGGAATCACTTCATCCAACAATTCCAAAGGTTTTTTTGGGCCAATTTCATCTAAAACCCCCGTCATCATCACAGCTTCTTCTTTCGACACTGTCTTAGAGCTTAAATTCTGCTCCATGTTCTTTGTAGGGGGAGACTTTGCATCTTCCCTGTTATGGTTATCATGCTTCTTATTATTATTCTGAGTTGTATTATTATTCGTTTTATGAAGTGCTGCCAAACTCACAATGGGTTGTTGTTTTGCAAGCTTGGCGGTCATTTGTGTCGCCGTGGTCCCAATCGGAACAATAACATCCACATTTTGACTTACAAATTGCTGAATAATACTACGCTGTACATTCATATCGCCTTGCGAATTTTGCACCTTAAATTCTACAGGTGATTCTGAAAGACTACTTAAGGTTTCTTTAAATCCAACCACAATTTCCCTTAATGCCGCATGATCCATAGGCATTAATATGCCAATGACTTTGGCTTTCTGTTTGATCGTTTTATCTTCTTCTTTAATCGGATTATCTGCTATTACAATATTTGCGGTACAAAACATCAATATTGCAACCATGCTGAAAATTGCCCTTTTAGAATTTAATATTGCCCTTTTAGAGTTCAATAAAGCATGACTCATTTCTTTAAAAAACATAATACCATTCTCCATTGTGAGATTTATTAAGGAATAAAAGAATAAAATTTAATTGCAAAAAAGCTATAGAAGAATTAGGCGCAGACGCGCCAAAAAAGATTCTTTTGAATGGAGAGTGAAAAATCTAATAGTGTGATATCGTCAATTATTTTATTAATATTGTTATTCATATAAAAAATGGAGTTCATGAGAGTTGCGTTCATGTTTAGATATCCTTTAAAAATCAATTAATTACAAATGAAAAAGACTGACTTTGGTATTACCAACGCCAACCTTTCAAGTCAATTAATAGAGTTCTAAATGTCATATCTAAGATTCCCGCATTTATTCAATGTGTCAACAAGTAAAATTTACCTATAAATTAAGATTAGCAAACTTTAAACTGGATTGTCAACCCTACTACGCCTTTGTCCAAAGGCCATATGTTCTTTTTGACCCGCCACGTTAACAACCGTTAAATCTCGAGTTAATGATTGATCTTGATGCAGCTTTTTATATAAGGCAAAGCTTTCTAGATGTGCAGTGGGGGCAATTTCCAATTGTTCCAAAGAATTTTCTGCGGCAACTCGGGAAGCCTGTCGCATGGCAGAATGCATGAGACCATCTAAAACAGAACGTAAATATCTTTGAATTTTATATCGATAGAATCCGATGGTTGAATTTGGGTTGGAAATAGTACTTGCATTAGAATTAAAAGCATTAACACTTGTATTATCTCTGTGATGATGACGATGTGTTTCCGCTAAAAGACCCTTGACCATTCTTTCGAGTTGAGGGGAAAGTCCAGTACGGGAAGAATAATGTTCTCTCATCTTCAAAGCCATTTGTTCACTTGACATTCCAGAGGATTTTAATAAAGACATCTCTATATTTTTGGCAGTATTGTTCAATTCTTGAATCAAGTCATTGACTACGATGTTTTCAAAAACATGACGCATTTCCTCAGTCTGAACAACTTCTAAAAGACTATGTCCGGTTGCTTTTTTGAATAATCCTTCCGAGATAATCCCACTTAAGTTTGTGAGTCGTGGCAGCAATTGCTTGATTATTAATTGAGCAGCATCTTGCGCAATCTGATGAAAGAGCATTACATTCTTATTAACTTGAGTATCTGCGGTACGATTAGTCATATTGCATCTCCAGTATTTTGTTCTAGCATTTCGCTTGGACCTTTTAGCATATACCTACTATATTTACAGTAAAAATGTCCAAGCCATATATGTCAGAAGACCAATTGTGACATATTTTCAGGTAAAATGTCAAGACTCGTAGGATATTTACCTAGGCCTTGTAAGATATCGCTTAGGGTATATACCCGATTTTCTGAGAACCCGGCATAAATTTTGTTAATTTATTAAAAATAGCTAGCTGGAATAAAAATGATAATAATATGAAGTTAAATGTATTTTTATTAATATGGTTAATTTATCCGGTTATTTCAACCGTATTATGGTTAAAATAACCGGTAAATTTGGTCATGGAAAGGTTAAAATTGACGGTAACTTTACAAATGACTATTAAATAACTCAATATTAGTTTGGCGTATTACTTTTTGAGTCAGTAACAGACATAGCACAGGCCAATGTCCCTGCCGATCCTCCTGCCAATGTAATAGCTGTATTTACTGGCATTGCACCCGCAGGGGTTGCAGCTATCGCCGCACCTGTAGTACTCATACAGTATTGATTTAATAGAGACATTTGTTGATCTAATAAAACCCCATTTGCATCACTAATAACTTTACATATTTTACTTGTAGTAGAACCTCCAAAACCTAAGCTGGAAAGGCTCATAATATAGGAATATTTCTGAAAATTCCCAGGATTAATATCTAAAGCCAATTTCTTCTCGAGCTCTAAATCTGAGTATACTTGTCCTATTATTTCGGAATATTTTTTACCACGCTTTGCATCAATATCTAAAGCTGTTTGCTTAAGGTTATCTGCTCCCACAAGAAATTCTGCGTCAGCACCTAATATTAATTGTTTTAAAACCTTAACAACATTTTCTCCTTCAGGTGAAAGTATATAACCTAAGAACTGATTTAAGTGACACCTTCTCTCAGCTATATAAGAATCAACTATAAAATAAAGTAGCATATGTTTTTGATTTAAGGACAATCCATTATCTCTAAAAGCAGCAATCCAAGTTCCTTTTAATTCTTCAACAAATTTCTTTTTTACAATGGCAGCAAAAATTTCATCATAAACAACAGACATAGTATTCTCCAAATTGTATTTTTGAAAAGGAAAAAGTATGCTACCAAACCATCACTTTAATTGTCAAATTATATCGAATAATATTGATTTTTCTGGTATTTTACCAAAAAATCCGTTTAATTACACGAACATTAATCATTTGAATTAAAAAGCTTTTCCTAATGAAGGTTTAATTTAACCGTCTTTTCAACCACGTGATGGTTAAAGAAGACGGTAAATTTGACCATGACATGGTTAAAATATACGGTAATTTTCACCAAGATAGCATTGAAAGACAAATGGCCAAAGTAAGTGCCATACACAAGAATGTCACTGCACAAGAATATCATGCAACTAACTTGTACAGTTAACTGTCAGCTCATAATCTAATCTGTTTTCCTGCCGATCATGATTTCATTATTTTAGCTTTTATTACTTTAGGTAGCTCATTCATCAGTTTTCTTCGGCATATACAGATCAGTAATGGTTCCTTCAAAAATTTCTGCTGCCAAGCAAATGGTTTCAGAAAGAGTCGGATGCGGATGAATGGTTAAAGCTAGATCTTCTGCTTCACAACCCAATTCTATTGCCAGGGCTATTTCTGAAATCAAATCACCTGCATTGGGTCCTACAATACCTGCACCCAAAACACGATGGCTGTCTTTATCAAAAATAATTTTTGTGATGCCTTCATCGCGGCCCAAACTTAAAGAACGTCCACTGGCCATCCAAGGAAAAACACCTTTGTCATAATTTAAATTTAGTTTTTTAGCCTCTGTTTCTGTTACACCTACCCAGGCGACTTCGGGATCCGTGTAAGCAACCGAAGGAATACAGCGAGGTTCGAAACTATGTTTTTTACCGGCAATGACTTCTGCAGCCACACGGCCTTCTGGCATGGCTTTATGGGCCAACATCGGGTTCCCTGCAACATCCCCAATCGCAAAAATATGCGCTACATTGCTGCGTTGTTGCTTATCAACAGGTATAAATCCACGATCATCAACATGAATTCCAGCCTTTTCTGCAGCAATTGTTTTTACCATTAGGCGCTCGTCCTACAGCAGAAAGCACTTTATCAAATCGTTCTGGTTCTTTAGGGGCATTTTTTCCTTCAAACGTTACCCATAAGCCATCAGGCTTCGCTTCCACTTTAACCACTTTTGTTTCTAGCAAAATATTCTCGTACCGTTTTTGTACCCGCTTTTGCAGGGGTGCGACGATATCGCGATCAACACCAGGTAACAAACCTTCCGTCAGTTCCACGACCGATATTTTTGATCCTAAAGCATGATAAACCGTAGCCATTTCCATACCAATAATGCCGCCCCCGATCACTAATAATCGTGCGGGAATGTCTTCCAAAGCAAGTGCGCCCGTAGAATCAATTATGCGATTATCTTTTGGCAAAAAAGGTAATTGGATGGGACTAGAGCCCACTGCAATAATGGCTGATTCAAACGTAATTGTTTGTTTTCCGTCTTTTGTTTCAACAACCACTTCATTAGGCGATTGAAAAGTCCCAACACCTTGTAGAACTTGCACTTTACGTTGTTTAGAAAGCATTTTGAGACCGCCCGTTAAACGCCGCACAATTCCTTCTTTCCATTCTTTTAGTTTCTTAAGATCAATAACTGGTTTTCCAAACTCGATGCCATGACCTGAAAATTCCTGCGTTTCTTCTATTACTTTTGCCGCATGCAATAATGATTTAGAGGGAATACAACCCACATTTAAGCAAACGCCACCCAGATTTTCTTCGCGTTCCACCAACACGACCTTTTTCCCGAGATCTGCAGCCCGAAACGCTGCCGTATAACCTCCAGGTCCAGAACCTAAGACCAACACATCCGTTTGAATCGTTTCGCTCATTATTTCTCCTCTCCTGAAAACTTACTCAACAACTGTATCCACAATCTTATATATTTACTCATGTGTAAATAACTTCTGGATTCCCGCTTTCGCGGGAATGACGAACTTAACTCCCACTTTCGTGGGAAAGACGAACCTTACAATTACAGCAATAAACGTCTAATATCTGACAACTGCCCAACCAAAAAAGTGGTAAACCTAGCTGCTTCTGCACCATCAATGACCCGGTGGTCATAAGAAAATGATAAAGGCAGCATCAAACGCGGTTTAAATTCTTTCTCGATATAAATGGGTTTCATTTGAGATCTAGAAACACCCAAAATCGCCACATCCGGCACATTAATAATGGGCGTAAAAGCAGTGCCGCCAATACCACCCAGACTAGAAATACTAAAAGAACTGCCTTGCATATCCATCGCAGTCAATTGACCATTTCTCGCTTTTTGACTGATATCCGCTAATTCTTTACCTAATTGAAAAAGTCCCTTTTGATCCACATCGCGAACAACAGGAACCACTAAACCATTGGGTGTATCCACTGCAACGCCAATATGAAAATAATTTTTTAAAATTAATTGGCTACCATTGGCATCCAAAGAAGCATTAAAACTGGGGAAATGTTTCAATGCTGCAACCACAGCCTTCATAATAAAAACTAAAGGTGTTAATTTAACACCCTGATGTTCAGCCAAAGTTTGATTTTCCTTTCGAAAACGTTCTAACTCTGTAATATCTGCTTCATCAAATTGGGTAACATGAGGCACTAAAACCCAATTTCGATGTAAATAAGAACCTGATAATTTTTTAATGCGCGATAATTCAACATTTTTAATATCACCAAATTTTGCATGATCCGTTTGTGGCCATGGCGCAACCGCTAATCCTCCTAGACCAGCTCCAGTTCCAGTTCCCACGCCTAGCCCTGATTGAGTTTTAGCAAGCTCCGCCTTTACATAGCCTTGCACATCCGCTTTTAAAATACGGTTTTTAGGACCCGAGCCCTTTACGCGCGATAGATCGACGCCTAATTCACGAGCGAAACGACGTACACCAGGGCCTGCATGTACTGGGCCGGTACTGCTATTTGTTGTGGCGGGTAAAGTAGTAGTAGATTTTTTTTCTTGTTCTTTTTCCTTATCTTTTTGCTCAGGTTTTAATTCCGCTTCTTTCGTTTCTGTCGTTTTTTTCGTTTCTTCTGCTTTTTTTGCTTCTACTGCTTTTTCTGTTCCTTCCGGTTTTTTTGCTTCTTCCGCTCCTCCTGTCTCTTCCACTTCCATCGTTAAAATTAAGGAACCCTCAGAAACCTTATCACCTACTTTCAGATCAATGGTTTTTACTATCCCAGCATAAGGTGAAGGTATTTCCATCGTAGCCTTATCTGTTTCTAAGGAAATTAACGCTGCATCCACCCCAATTTTATCGCCAGGAGCCACGATTATTTCGATGACATTCACATCTGAAAAAGCACCAATATCGGGAACCAATACTTTTTTTAACATTTCTTACTCACACTCTCTAATTCATTCCTAGCCATAATTACTGACTTATTTCTACTCAAATTTTTCTACTCAAAATGTCAACATTCTATACCGTTATCGGATTTGGTTTATCTGGATTTATTTTATATTTTTCCATTGCCTGTTTCACAATTTCTTGGGAAAGCATACCCTCATCAGCTAAGGCTTTCAGTGCCGCACAAACCACATAGTAACGATCAACCTCAAAAAATTGACGTAATTGACTTCGAGTATCAGAACGACCGTAGCCATCGGTTCCCAAAACCACATAATGACGGGGTACAAAAGCACGTACTTGATCTGAAAAAAGCTTGATATAATCTGTTGCAGCAATAATAGGACCTTCTGTATTTTCAAGACAAGAAGTAATATAAGGAATGCGTTTAGACTCTAAGGGATGATACCGGTTCCAACGCTCTACTTCTTGCCCATTGCGTGCCAGCAAATTAAAACTAGTCACACTCCAAATATCGGAAGTCACTTGAAATTCTTTTTCTAATAATTCAGCGGCAAATATGACTTCCCTTAAGATGCTCCCAGAGCCTAATAACTGCACATGCGATTTATTTTTTGCAGGCGTCTTTTTAAAGCAATACATGCCTTTAAGAATACCTGCTTCTACCCCTTCTGGCATATCCGGGTGCTCATAATTTTCATTCATGGTGGTGATGTAATAATAAATACTTTCTTTTTGTTGCACCATCCGTCTTAAGCCTTCCTGAATAATGACAGCTAATTCATAAGAAAATGTCGGATCATAGGAATAACAATTCGGCACGGTATTCGCCAAGATATGACTATGCCCATCTTCATGCTGCAAACCTTCACCATTCAAGGTAGTGCGACCAGAAGTTGCACCAATTAAAAAACCTCTCGCACGTGAGTCCCCACCTGCCCAAGCAAGATCGCCAATTCGTTGAAAACCAAACATGGAATAAAAAATATAAAAAGGAATCATGGTGAGATTATGAACGCTATAAGACGTTGCCGCTGCAATCCAAGAGCACATCGATCCTGCTTCTGTAATTCCTTCTTCTAAAATTTGACCATCTTTGGTTTCTTTGTAATACATCACTTGCTCGGAATCGACAGGCTGATACAATTGCCCTACCGGAGAATAAATGCCTAATTGGCGAAATAAACCTTCCATCCCAAAAGTTCGAGCTTCATCGGGAACAATCGGAACAATTCTTTTACCCAATTCTTTGTCGCGACAAAGAGCGGTAATAAGTCTTACAAAAGCCATCGTAGTGGAAATTTTACGATCCCCACTTCCCTTTAATAAGGCTTCAAAACTAGATAAAGCTGGCACTGGTAAGGTCGCGTCGGCTTCTAAACGACGTTGAGGTAAATATCCACCTAACGCTGCTCGTCGTGCCTTTAGATATTTGATTTCTGGGCTATCATCTGGTGGCCGAAAAAAGGCGCATCTTTGACTTTTTCATCTGGAATTGGAATCTTAAAGCGCTCTTTAAACTTCATTAATTCTTCAGTTGTCATTTTTTTTGTATTATGAGCAATATTCAGCGCTTCACCTGCACCCCCTAAACCATAGCCCTTAATGGTTTTGGCTAAAATAACGGTAGGTTGTCCTGTATGATTCACCGCTGCATGATAGGCAGCATATACTTTTTGAGAATCATGTCCCCCTCGATTAAGATGCCATATTTCTTCATCACTCATATTTTCTATTAAGGCTTTTAATTCTGGATATTTTCCAAAGAAATGTTCTCGGGTATAAGCGCCTCCATGGGCTTTATAATTTTGATAATCTCCATCGACTGCTTCTGCCATTCGTTTAACCAAAAATCCTTGTTTATCCTTTGCAAATAAGGGATCCCAAAGATTACCCCAAATCACTTTAATGACATTCCAACCAGCACCGCGAAATACAGATTCTAATTCTTGAATAATTCTGCCATTACCACGCACAGGTCCATCTAATCTTTGTAAATTGCAATTCACGACAAAAATTAAATTATCCAGTTTTTCTCGCACTGGCAATACTTAATGCACCTAAAGATTCTGGTTCATCCATTTCACCATCGCCACAAAAACACCATACTTTTCGGTCTTTGGTATTGGCTAATGATCTGGCCTCTAAATATCGCATAAAACGTGCTTGATAAATGGCCTGTAAGGGGCCCAAACCCATTGAAACCGTTGGGAATTGCCAATAATGGGGCATTAACCAGGGATGAGGATAAGAAGATAAACCTTTTCCTTGGACTTCTTGACGAAAATGATTGATTTGTTCTTCAGATAATAAGCCTTCTAAATAAGACCGCGCATAAATACCAGGCGCACAATGACCTTGAATATAGATGAGATCTCCACCGTGTTCTTTACTGGGAGCTCTCCAAAAATGATTAAACCCAACATCATACAAAGTGGCAGCCGAGGCAAATGTTCCAATATGTCCGCCCAATTCCGGATCAAATTTACCCGCGCGAACCACCATCATAGCGGCATTCCAGCGAATTAATGCGCGAATACGAAATTCCATTTCTCGGTCGCCAGGTAATTTGGCTTCTTTTTCAACCGGTATGGTATTGATATAGGGGGTTGTTAAAGCACTACTCAGGGAGCAACCAGCAAATCTTGCGCTCGTGAGTAATTGATTTAATAAATAGGAAGCGCGTTCAGGCCCTTCCTCTTTTAATACGGATGCCAGAGCATCTAACCATTCAGCTGTTTCAACTGGATCAATATCAGGGTTCATCCCCGCTCCTTAAATAACTTCATAAGCGCAAATAATTTCATAACCGCAAATAACTTCATAACTTGCTCACGCGTTTCAAATATTGGCAGCTTCAGATAGGGGTCGCTTCAAATAATAGCCGCATTAACAAATTCCAATCAAATGCAGGACCCGGGTCCGTTTTGCGATTTGGGGCTATAGTACTATGACCCACAATTCTATCATATGATATATCAATATAGGTCGTCATGAGCGTCTTAATCAATACTGCCAAACCCGAATATTGTTCATTGCTGTAAGGTATCTCATCTGCCCCCTCCAACTCAATCCCAATTGAAAAATCATTACAATTCTCTTGCCCCTTAAATATAGAAATCCCAGCATGCCAAGCACGTAATGTAAATGGCACATATTGGGTTATAGCACCGTTGCGACGAATCAAACAATGACTTGAAACCTTAAGATGGGCTATTTCGGCGAAATAAGGATGGAACGACGTATCTAAACGATTACAGAACAAATCATCAATATAGGGTCCACCAAATTCATTAGGTGGTAAGCTAATATTATGTATCACTATCATATCGATGCAAGCATCTGCAGGCCTTGCATTACAATTGGGAGATGGAATAAAGGGGGTATCCTGTAATAAGCCGGTTAAATTATCAATTTTCATAATAAAAAACTTCTCGTTTTCCGATTTTGAGTTAACTCATCTGGTTCGTCTTCCACAATAGATTAACTTTCCTTATCATATCTAATTTGTAGGTTAATCGCTAGCTTTAATTATCTAGATCACTTACTTCAATTGGACCGAGTAGAGTAGAATACGGAGTTATCAAATGATTAAAATTTGTCCTTGTGGTAGCCAGAAACGATATATGGATTGCTGTGGTGCTTATATACAGAAAAAAAAGCAAGCTGAAACACCAGAAATCTTAATGCGCTCGCGTTATTCTGCTTTCGCTGAAGGAAATATCGCATATATTCGTAAAACAATGCGAGGCCATGCTCTGTTAGGATTCGATAAAAAAAATTACCTACAAGACAATACTATTTGGCTTGGACTTGAAGTGATTGCAACAAATTTAGAACCACGAAACCCAAACCTAGGCTATGTTGAATTTAAAGCTAAATATAAGCAAAAGCAAAATAAAGAAACTGAAACCATCCATGAAAATAGCAAATTTGAAAAAATAGCTGGTAAATGGTATTACGTATCGGGTGAATTGTTTGATCACACAACTTGATCATTATCTTGATCGAAAAATTGATTTTAATGTTTGATGAAATAAATTAACAAACAACAATCAATCAATCAATCAATCAATCAAAAATAATTCTAAATCTATAGATCTAGTTGTTAGTAGATGAATTCCCATCTTTTGAAGGAGATTGTGTTTGAATATAATCTTGGTTTTGAGGATAAATAGCAGGGCTTTCAGGATTGGGATTGTTACCTGGTTGGGGCGCCGTTGTTGTATTTCCAACAGGCATACTTTGGGTATTGGTATAGGGAGTAGCATCAGATTCCTGAATGGAGGGCTTAATATTGGGAGCTTCCGCTGCCACAAGCGTATTGCAAACAGCACTACATCCTAAAAAAATAACTCCTCCAATCAAATTCATTTTTATATTATGAATCATAACTTCACCTCCCCAATTACCTTAGTGTTTAATCAAATGATCTTTGTAAGTCGTCCTTATCCTTATCTTCTGGCCTTTCATTTAATGGACGTTGATCGCCTTGTGGAATATATCCAGGAGGCGACGAGGGCGATTTAGGTTCTAGATCCTGTGCCGGAGGTTGATTTGCTGCCCCAGGTTTATATTGTGCAGGGGTATTAACAGCCGATGGTGAAGGAGGTGTCGGTGCTGGATGCACATCTGCTGTTCCAGTAGGTGTCACATCATTTGGATAAGCCAAACTCGAAATATGAGACTTTGAGTTTTGTGTGGTCTTATGTTTACTTTGATTCTGACCAGGCATCCTGCCAGGAGTCGTGGTAGAATTTGTTCCAGGATTTGTAGAGGTATTTCCGGGATAGGTAGAATTAGGACTTGGAGTAAGACTGGTTCCCGAGGGTGGTGTAGGACTACTTCCTGGAATGGTACCACCCGTTCCTGGATTTATTTGTCCTTGTCGAGGAGTATTGTACTCTGAAGGTATAGTTCCAGCAGGAATGGCATTTGTATTGCTGGGAGGATTGAGATTTGATCCATTATTGGGTGCGGAAGTATTTACTGATGAAGGATCAGAGGTAGTTGATGTTATTGAGGGATTGTTATAAGGTGAGCTTGGGCTGCCTGTCGATATTGAGGTAGCTGTTGAGGAACTGGGTGTTGTACCTGTGTTCGTTGTCGAACCTCCAGCCCCTGGACCTGTCGAGCCACCAGCACCTGCAGCCAATATAGGCTTGCAGAGCAAAGCAATACTCAAAAAAATAAGATTAGCTATAAAATATATTTTCAATCTTTTCATATAATATTTTCCTTAATCATCGCAAGGATTAAAATTCCTGAGCACAAGAATACAATATTAGGCTCGCCCAATGCCGAAGCATCTCAGTGACTATAAATAATCTATAAAATAGTCCATACATCAAGTGAATAGTAGATCAAATATTCCAAGATTTCCAGAGTAGAACAGCAAACTGTCCCTCCTCCTCCAACCCAGAATTTTTATGCTGCCAAAGATGAATCGAAACCCTGACCTATGTCCAGAGCGAACCTAGATAATTGACATCTTTTCTCTATCACATTTGCTCAACTAATTTAGATGTTTTCGACTTAATATTAACCCACACACGCACATCTGGCGGGTCAATCACAACATTAGGATCAAGTGCGTCTGGGACAACAAAAATGACTTCAACTAATTCGCCATCAACTCTACCTAATTCTCCAGGTCTTATAAAAGCAATTTCAAGATCGCTAAGATATTTTTCAGCTATATCTACAATTTCTTGTGTATTCATTGCACCGGTTTCTCCATATTTTTCACCAGATTATCAACATAGTTAACAGAAAATTGCTTTTCTAACTCATTCAATTCTTTCCAAATTCTATTCTTTTGAAGCCGTTCTAAAACAGATCTTTCCCGCTCTATTCTACCCATTTTTGCATATGATTCAAACCCTTGATTTCTAAAGTCAATATAGTGAGATAATTCATGCTTCACCTGTAAAGCAGTAGGTCTTTCTGGGAGGTACATTCTCCCGGTACGATCTGCAAGCGCCGTAAATGCTGGATGACCTTTAGTTTCATATACAAACACATTTCTACGCTCAAGATATTTTACAAGTTGTTGTAATTTTTCTGGTGAATATAATTTTCCATTATATGCGGGTTCTAAGAAATACTCTTTTATTTTATAGGAGTTAAAGGCGCTATTACTGCTAGTAGTCAACGGTTTATATTGCTGCCCACTAAATCCTTCTATTGCGCTTAACCGACTTTTTCCTGCATTATACAGTGGCATTAAAGCATCTTTCGCTTTTGGTATCACGTAGGCACCCGCTGCACCTGCAATTACCCCAAATGTTGCCCCTAATGCTACATTTTGAAACCTCGTCGCCAATGTTCCATCTTGTGTTGCTTGCAATCCCATTGATAATGCACTAATGCCCGCCACATTCATAACAAATTTTGTACCACGAACTGCTGTTCCACCTGGAATAGCAACCACTAACCCAATATCAGTCATCACTTCTGCGGTCTTCCCCACTAAACTTTTACCAACCGAAGTACCAGCATAAAACTGAGATTCTTCATTAATCTGCCGAGTATATCTCGCCGTCTTACCCTGCTCCACAAATCCTATTTGTTCACCAATTTCTAAACCAAACTGCTGGATCCCTTGACCCAACTTCGCAAATGCGCGTCCTGATCCAATTAAACACGTTTCTACAAAACCTACCTTTGGTTCAGAATCGATCAAAACACCAGGCTGATTCTCTGGTTTGTTAGATTTTCTTGAATTTCTAGCTTGAGACGCTGGTACAATCTCCTCTGCATGTGCAGCAGGTATAAAAAAGTCCAAAATATCTTCGCCAAGCGAAGTACTTTTATAGCTACCATTACCACTTGTAGCATTTGCATGATTATGATTAATACTGTTTTCATTTCCTCCGATTTGGTTTTTCGTGGTCGCTGTATTTGGTTTCACCTGTTTTTGTTTAGCTGATCCATTAGCTTTTGGTTTATTTTTATGACTTACATCCTGATTTTCTAGTTTACCACCACGATCTTTTGTAGAAGCAGAACGTGAATTATAAGAAGGCGTATAAAAGCGATGTAATTCTTCATTCGTTGTACCAAACGTGTTTTTTAATGGATTTGGAGATGTTGTTGGTGCTGATGTCAACGTTGGTGCAAGAGCTTTAGAGGCTTTTATATTTTGTAAGTATTTTTCTCGACGATCAGCTATGCCTTGACCTTGGCTTGCTGCAAATGAATTTAAAGCACCCCCTAAGCCTGAAAGAATTAGGCTTTCCCCAAGACTTGTTTTTGTAACGACAGAATTAACGGTACCAGTCACCAAACCCTGTATTGTCGCCTCTCGTGCTTTTGTTAATGTATCTTTGGAATTTAATAACTCATGTAATTCCCCTTTTGAAGGGAATATAAAGCTACTAAATGCACTAGAGCCAACACTTACCATAAGATTTTTTGCAAGATCCCCTCCATTCATTGCCGTGCTAATAGAGGTGGTAGCCGCTGCTGTCATGGCTTCTTTTAATCCTACTCTCAAAGCATCGCTACACTCTATACCTTTGAGCGCTTCCTTTAAAACGCCTTCCATAATATTTCCAAGGCCAGATCCAAGTCCCGCAAAAAAACCTCCTTGCAATGCACCTTTAATGGGGTTGCCTCCCCCAATAGCAGAACCGATCCCCTCCCGTCATTGCACCCTTTACTGCACCTGCAACAATAGGTCCCCAAGTTTTACCTAATGCAGGAAGTGCTGCTGGACCCAACACAAAGCTAATGCCTATCCCAATAGCTGTTCCTAATAACGATTTAACAATTTTTTTCCTTCGTTTACGTTTCGCTTTTCGTCTCTCTTCATCGCGTCTAGCATTCTCTGCATCTAACTCACGCGAACGATATTCGAACTCACCATGAGTCGTCAGTTTTTCACCAATCCGAAAATCTGCATAATTAACCTGAGTTCTCCCTTCAATAGTACAGCTTTTTCTAACCATAAAAGAAGAATTTTCTGTATGTAAAAACAAAGGGGCTTTAACATTTGCATTACCATTGACTGCAATATTGCCGGAATTTTGAAATAAATGTAAAGCATTCGCAATTAAATCACCCGCAGTATAGATATTTCCTTGCGCATTGCGAATTGTCATGGCATTAAGGGTCATGGTATCATTAGACGCCAGTGTTGCACCATTAGAGACTTGAAGCAGCTTTTGAATATCGGCTTTTAATTTTCCTCCCGCAAAAATCCCACCACTGGATGCCGTAAGATTACGTGCTGTAATTGTAGTATCTCCCGTCGTTTCAATTTTAGTTTTAACACGAACATCGTTTTCAGCATTGACTTGTAAAGAACCCTGTACGGTTAATGGTTTGGTAAAATCATATCCTTGCTTTAATACCAATTCCATTAACTGGCAGACCCAGAGTGTTCCGGGCTCATAATCAAATCCTTGCTGCGGTTTAAGCTCAAGTTTACCATTGGTAATCAACTGACCTGCCAAATGAATAGTACCTGCCACAGCAGAAATGCCTTCCTCAGCACTTAGCCTACCTTGTTGACAAGCCATCAGTATATTTTGAATTTTGAATGATAGTGTTTTAGCAGAATCGATAGTTCCAGTATTTATAAATTTGGCAGTTTCTATTTGAGTACTACCACCCACAATGGAACCTCGATTATCCATCAATTCTTTTGCATAAAACTGAAGTGCACCGGCAGCCGAGATTTTACCAGAACTAAAATTTAATAACATATCAGAACGCGAAGTAAGACTACCATAGCTTCTCAAATTTCCCTCGTTTGAGACAGATTGAGCATTTGCTTCTAAATGTCCTGTCGCTACAACTTGTCCACTCATTAAATTACTAAAGACTTGCGATGCTTCTACGCGCACTTGTTCCCCAAGCAATAATCCAGCATTTTCAATTGAAAAGTTTGAAAATACAGTAAGTTTTTGGGAAGCTTCCATTTTACTACCTGCTAAAGTTTGCAATAAAACTTCAGACTTAGCATTAAGATCTTTTGCACTTTGAACAGTTCCGGCATTTCTCAAAAAACAAGCCGAACATAGCTGAATTGCGTCATTTGCTAAAATTTTTCCTTCACGGTAATTATCTAAAATCATTTGAGTTTCTATTGAAACTGTTTTATCTGAGCAAATAGTTCCTTGATTAGTCAATATCTGTGAGAGACAATTTAACGCTTGATCTGCTTTTATAATCCCATGGTTACGAATAATCTCTAACCCTTTTAAGGAGAAAGTGCCTTCCGAATAAATGGTTCCTTTATTACTGGCTCCAGAATCTGCTTGAACGCTTAAGTTGCCCTTACTATGAATTTTACCGGTTAGTTCATTGGTAAACCAACAGCCAGACTTTATTAAAAGATCTTTTTTACCTAATATATCACCCGCATTTGATAATACATGCCCTGCTAATAATTGTAAGTCTTCTTCTGCAACGACTTGACCCGATTGTAGATTTTTAAGCAAATCATCGGCCTTTAACAATAATGTTCCTCGAGACTGTATATCACCAGAGTTTTGTAAAACGCTTTTTGAAAATAAATTAAGCTTTTCGCCTGCTAAGATAAGTCCTCGTATTGAATTGTCTAAAATATATTTGGTTTCGATATCCAACTTTTGTTCTGCTATTATTGAACCTTGATTACGATGAACATTCGTTTCTATTTTAACATTTCTACCTAAAACGTTACCCTCTGCTAAGTTAGAAAATTCCTGTACCGCCTTAATTAACAGATCACCACGACTGATAATTTTTGCGGCATTTTCGATACTGCCTACACTGACTAATTTAAGCCATTGTTCAGCTGAAATATGTCCCTTTAATGTATTGGTTAATTTTATAGTTGCTTCTACAAGTGCTGTTCCTTCACTGGTTATACCGCCCTCGTTTTGTATACTTTTTGACAATATTTCTAAAGTTTGTGTGGCTGCCAGCCGCGCAGCTTGGCTATTGCACAAGTTGACTATCACTTTTAAAAGAAAACACCCCGCTTCGATAGTCCCTTGATTGTTTAAATGGGTTACTTTCATATCAGCAGCTTTACAACTCCCAAGATAAGCACCCTCAGCATTATTCAATACCTCGGTTGCCACCTTTAAATTTTCGTTAACAAGGATCAAACCTGCATTATCGATTTGAGTTTTAATTTTAAGGGTCAAATCGTTAAAGGCAATTATTTGGCTAGTGCTTGTATTATTTATTAAAGTTTCCGCTTGTAGTTCTAAGTTTCGACCAAAGAGTTTGCCAGAGTTATTTACAGTAGTATGACTTTGAACATTGACGTCCCCCTCAGAACCCATATTCCCAGTTGGGCCATTATAAACGGACTGTGCGGTGACACCTAAAGACAGTTTTGTTAAAATATCTCCATTATTTGAGAACGTGTGAGCATAAGACGTTAATGTTGATCCGGTTATTTTGGCAGCAACATCATTGAGTGTATCGCCAATGGTGTTTAGTGAAACATTTAGGTGCCCTGTGACTTCACCTTGATTTTCAAAAGCCCCAAGCCCTAATATTTTGACACTCTGATTTGAGTAAATTTTGCCAGTTTTGGAATTTTTAATGGATGCGTCTGTACTAATAGAAAGTTTTTCTGTTGCCGCTAACAAACCTAAGTTTAAAAATTCATTCTTACTCTGAAGTGTTGAATTTTCGCAGTATACTTTGCCTTGAGTCTGATTTTGAAAGCCCGACAAGTGAGCCGTAGATATTTTTTTAGCACGAAAAGTACCATTATTATTTACTAGACATCTTGGATCTAAAGGAATGTCTCCTCGTGAGCCATAAGCAACAGGATGTCCTTGAATACCGAGGGTCTCCCGGGCAATTACTTGTCCATCATTTTTAAATTGTATTTGTGGTTTTAGGATGATCTCATTAGAAGAAAGTAATTCGCCCCCCGGTTGGTTAATGATCGAACCTGCATCTATTGATAAACTCTTTGCGCCTAACACAACACCAGAATTATTAAATTCATTTACCAATGGCGTAGGATCTGAATCTATTTCCTTTGCAAGTACAGTCCCAGAATTATCAACAGCACTTATTCCTAAACTAAGTTTTTGATCAGCTCTTGTAAGACCTAAATTATGGAAACGTCCTTTTCCTGAAATGGCCATATTTTTGGCATGTAATATATGGTGATTATTAAGCTTACCATCCGCTTGCAATACTAATAATCCACGCGTTTTTACTTGTTTATGTATGGAAATATCTTTACCGTGTAACTTAAGCTTTTCTGCATCAATGGCAGCTGTTGTAACAATATTACCATGTGTACTGAGTTTTAAATAGCCTTCAGTTGAAATTTTACCAAGCACAAAAGAACCATCAGATTGTAAAACAATATTACCCTCAACACCTGGAATTTTTAATAAAGCAGAATCTTGTGTCATGTCACACACAAGTTCTGAAGCCACTGTTTTATTCCTGACAGTATCTAACTTGCCTTGTGGTGTTAAAAACAATGTTTTTTCATACCGCCGCTTAACTGCGGATTCCTTACTGTCTGATTGCACAATCTCTAAAACCAAGCTATTATTATTTTTATCATGTTTAGCTTTAACCTCAACAATTCCTTCAGTAGCGACTTGTTTTTTTGGAACCTGATCCAAACTCGATGTTGAAAGGCTGTTTAATAATCCTTCTGCTTTCTTGGATAATTGTTCAATCGTAGGGACTGGTACAGTGACAGCGGAAATCGGTACAGCGATCGCAGGGACAGATACCGAGATCGCAGAAATCGGAACAGCGATCACAGGAACAGGTGTAGTAACAGCTTTTACAGGGAGGCTTGCAGATTTTAATTGGTGTTCAGATGTATTGGATATTACTTGCTCAGTTAAACGTTCATAATGATTACTTCCATTATGACGGACCAAAACTGTTCGATTTCTACCCGGATTAAACGTTCCGAGATAATTATCCCCATAGTAAACCTCGACACTTATTTCATTGACATGTGCAATAATTTTTAATTCAGATGAAAGCAGCCAATTTCCAAGTCTTTCTAAATATTGGGCATATTCTTCAACAGCCGTTGGCGTACTTAATAAGTAATCTTCTAAAAAATTAACATCTGAATTAGCGCCTGTATATTCTGTAAAAAGTGCATTTAACTGATTGTCAGCAGCAATCCTCTGTCTTAATTGTCCTTGATATAGATTCAGGCATGCCTGAAACCTGGCCATAAAATTAGTTTCTGTAGAATTTTGTTCTATAAAATTAAAAATTTCCCTATTTTGCCTTAAACCCGCTTCTAGTGCTCGTTCTGCAGCTGCTTGGCGTTCTCCCCTCTCTCTAACCCGTTGCTCATTATATTCTTTTATTCTAGAAAGACTGGCTGGTGCTTCAGGATGTGTTACCACATCCCTTAATACTTCGCTAATTAAAATAAAGAATGGATCTTGTCTATTGCCGTTTCTAATGCAAGTTCTGACAGCATCTGCTACTCTTTTTCTTTCAGCTTGTACATCATCGCAAGCAACGACTGGTTGACTTGTCCCTTGTACCCTTGGTTGCCCTAATATCGCATGAAAAGCACAGTCACCTCCCCCCCTTGTATTCAACACGCCTATAGAATGAAATATATTATTTGCTGATGTATTTGGTATCCCCATTTTTTCCTATCCCGATCATATTAAATAAATCATAAGGATAATTCAAATGGAATAGCATAAAATAGGGTTCATTTCGCCCTATTATATTTATAAATTATTGAAATAATCTATTACTTTTTCAATTAAGTCCGCTTTAGAAGAGACATTCATCCTTATTTTGGCATAGTCCAAATAATTTATCACCGTCTTGGGCTCTAAACCCAATTTAGATGCAATTTTTTTGACTGGCATTCCATGCAAAAGATAATATACACATTTAGCTTGTTGTTCCGAAAAGCAGGTTCCAAGCATATTGAGGCTAGGGAGAATTTTTTGTGAGCTGTATTCCGGTGTTCTATTTAATAATCCGGTTCTTAAAATCGATTCCCATGCATGTTCAAAGGGAGGAGCGCCAATTACATCGTTGCTTATTGCTAAACACAGTATACCTATGATTTGATTGTCCATATCGTACCAAGGGAATTTACAGGTTATCGCTCTAAAATAGAAATCATCTATATTTCTTACAAAGTTTTCTTCTGCTACTATCATTCTCTTTGTTTTTAATACCGCTTGATCATGACGAATTGAAAAATCCGCAGCTTCCTTCTGTGCAGCGACCCGTACAGTTTTTCCGACAGTATCATTAATAGAAACAAATCCACATACTTTAACTATCGTCTCATTCACACTTCGAATAACACTATCTGTATCTAAAAATGCTACATTAACAGGTAAAGTCAACAAATCAGAAACTCTTAAAAATTTTTCTTTCTCATTGATCTTAATTGTTTTATTAGGTTCTATTAATTTGAATCCTTCGCCCCATTTCTGAACGACTAGTTCGTTGCTAGTATCGAGCGTAGCTTTCTTTTTTCTCATAGCACCCCCAACAATGATGGTACATAGTTTTAATATTTTAATATCAGTATATGCATTCTGCCACACCCCACCTATAGTAGTCAACTGATAAATAGAAAGATGCATATTCTTTCTCTATGATAAATGATTTCTGTTCAAATATTACCCCTTATGTTTGTGCCTAAATAGAGCATTATAGCCGAATATTCTGCTAGCTTGAGCTGCTGCTTGCTGTTGTAGCTGTAATTCACGTGCTTCCCTTGCCTGTTTCTCAGCATCTAAATTTTTCTTATTTGAGGCTGTTAAAAGACCGTTAAAACCAAGTATTCTAATTCTGACTCGAGCAGCCTCCTCTTCAGCCTCTTTAGCAGCTTTCAAACGTTCGGCTTCTTGTCGGGCAGCTTCTTGCTTGATAGCGGCATCACGTGCAGCGATAGCTGCTGCTTGCTCACGTGCTTCACGCTCGATTCTTGCCGCCTCCTGGGCTGCTATTTCTCGTTCTCTTTGAACACGCTGGTCATGTGCTTGTCGTAATGCGTTTTCCAACTCAACACGCGCACGTTCCGATGCTTCCCGCCTTATTCTTTCAGCCTCTGCTCTCTGTTCAGCTATAATTCTTTGGCGATTTGCTTCTTCCGTTGCTTGTCTCTCAGTTGCTAGGCTTTCTTCTGCTATTTGTCTTGCAGCCCGTTCTCTTTCCTCATCCCGCCTTCTTTGCTCAGCAAGCGCTATTGCTTGTTGCGCACTAAAAACCGAGTCACGATTTTGAGATTCAAGTCCCCCGACAAGCTCTTGAGTTTGTCTTGCAATGGATTCACGAAAATCAGGCATTTCTGAAGCAACAGAAGCCGTATCATCACTATCAGAATCATTTTGGTTTGCTCTGCTTGTATTACTTACTGCACTAATATGAACAGTCTGAGCATTCTGTGGCGCAGATATACTTTGGGCAGTGGGTGCTTGGACTCTATTTATAAAAGTCTGTAGTTCCAATATCCGAGTATTATAGGGTTCGTCTGCGCATACCACATTATTTGCCTGTTGTTGCAAATAGTCGACTTCTCCTCTCAAGTCTAAAATATGTTGCTCGGCTCTCATAATTTCTTGTCTCAAAGTGCTTTCATCTCTTGGATTTGATCTATTTGGGCTTAGAGAGACGGTAACATTATGATGTATAGTTAAGGAGGGTACAGATGGCAAAGTATTTGCCGTAATTGCTATGCCCCTTATGGTAAGCTGAGCTTCTAATGCCTCTATTCTTGCAACGCGGATTCTGATTGTCTGCGCTGATGCTTGTGCAGCAATCGGTATCTGTCGTTGATAATTTTCAACCTCTCTAATTAAATCTCGAATTTGATCCTGTACCCTAGTCAATTCCTGTCTTAACATCCCTCTGTTTTCTAAACTAGATGATCCACTCCCGTTTAAAGACGCAGAGGCTGCAGCAGCTGCGGTATTATTTGTTGCTAAATGAGAAACTGCTGGCGCAGAAGGAGTAGCGGATGCTGCGGCTACTGGAGATTGTGCATTTTGCGGTGAAGATGGTCCAGAATTCCCATTTTGATCTAAATTTACCCAATCAGATGAAAGTGAGTCAGCTATTAATCTTGCAGGTATCATATATACTCTCCTTATTTCTCAATGTTTGGATAAAATTAATGCATATTATATCTAGAGCGATGTGTAGCTAGTTGGGCTGCGGCTGTAGCTGCAGCTGCAGCTGCTTGAGCTGCCTCCGCTTGAGCTGCTTGCTGTAGTTGCAAAACTTGAGCCGCTTCTTGAGCCGCCGCTTGAGCTGCTCGCTGTTGTTGCAAAGCTTGAGCCGCCGCAATAGCCTGTAGTTGTTGCAAAGCTTGAGCCGCAGTAATAACTTGTTGTTGTTGCAAAGCCTGAGCTGCAGCGACTGTTTGTTGTTGCTGTAATATTGTTGCTGCTTGGCGATTTTGTTCAATGCGCGCTGCCGCTGCGTCCCGCATTGCTTGTTCTGCTTGTTCATGTGCTGCTCTTTCTTGTCTTTCTGCTGTTTCACGCCTTATTCTTTCAGCTTCTGCCGCCTGAACTGCTGCAATTCTTTGATTAGCTTCTTCTGCACATGCATATGTTAATTCTGTATTCCGTATTCTTTCAACTTCTAATCTCTGCTCTGCAATTTGCCTTGCATTATTTTCTGCTCTGGCATGTGTTATTGCTTGTTCCTCTCTGAAAGTCAATTCACGATTTAGCAATTCGAGTCTCGCGACAAGCGTTTGATTTTGTCCTGCATTGGATACAGAATAATCAGGCATTTCTGAGGAAACAGACACTGTATCGTCATTTTCGCTAGATGCAACTCTTCTTACAACTGGTAAGGAAAGATTTGTCATCAACATTCCTGTTCCCAAATCCTCATTGATTATTCTTGCGTTGATAACAGCAACTGCTTGCATAACCTGTTCAAGAGAGGTTTCTCTTGCAAATCTAGCAACAGCTTCTCGCAACTCTGCCAGATTGGATTGAGAATTTTCCTGAGATTGAGCAGTAGCGTTTGCTCGCATAGCCAACTCGAGAGCAATTTTTCTCGCGCAGCTAACAGCCGTTTCTCTCATAGCCAGTTCGAACTGAGAATTTGTCTGCGGTTGAGCTAACACATTAGCTGTTACTTGAGCATTTGTTTGATTCTGGGATCCACTTGAGCCTAAAGCAATACTGGCAGTATTGTTTGCAGTTGAGGATATTGTAGGGGCTGCAACCACGTTGGTTGGTATAGCTGTAGCCTGCATAGCAGCAGGGCTAGCCGGCGCAGAGGCAAGAGGTGTAGTCGCGATAGAAGCACTCGGGGATATAGCTATGGTTAAACTTGCTATCTGATGGGTAGGGACAGACAATTGTGTTTCTACTGTTCTTTGCGCGACTACTGGCGATTGTGCATTTTGGGGTGTAGACAGCCCCGAATTCCCATTTTGATCTAAATTTACCCAATCAGAAGAAATTGGGCTAACTATTTCTACCCTGGATAACATATGTAGTCTCCTTTATATTCGTAGGAAAACTCTAAGAATAATGCAATTGGAAAACTACAAATAGGGTTCAAATCACCCTATTGTGGGTCAGATCCAAAGCTCCCTTACAAACTAGCGGAGTTTCGTCGCTTTTCAAGACGTGGGGTTGGCAACGGTCCCACTGATTGCGATAAATCGGGTATATGTATACTGATTTAACCCCGCCCATGGGGTGAAAAACTCATTGAACAATTTTCCCATGACATGCGTCAAGAGTTTCCAGGTATGCATATGATATTCTCTAAAATTTCAACATATTTGAGAGCTCAATATGATAGATGAACTTATTGACAATAAGAGAAACACGGAACCTTACCCAAGCTTTTATAGAACTATGTCTCATTCATTTTATTGCTTTGCTAAGGCTGGTCTAGAAAAGTTTGGTAAAGATGAAAATACAAAATGTATTAAGTTAACTATTGAACCATTTGCCGCGAAAACTCAAGACGCAGAGAATATATTATTGCTCCCTCATCCTTTCTATTATAATATTTGCCAAAGTTTAGAATTGGCTATGAAGGGTTTTTTATCCTTAAACGGTATTCCACAAGAAGAAATAAGGCATAAATATAATCATAATTTAATAAAATTAAAAGAAAAGTGCGTTAATGAAGGTTTTTTATTTGATACAAATGATTTGGATATCATCGAGAAATTCAATAAAATGAATAGGGAATTAGATCATGCGCTTCGTTACCCTAATGCATGTAAGCTTTTATTCCCAGATTATGAATACGCCTTCATTTTAATAAAAAAATTGATCAATGTGTTGCCAAAATATTGAATGCATAAATGGATAGGATTTTATTTTATTACTCTTTGCCAAAGAGCACCACGTCCTTTATTTTTTGCGATAATCAATCCTTCGTCTTTCATCAGTCTTAGAACCAACCTGATCATGTCACGACTAATCCCCGGACAATCAGATTCAATATCACTAATGGAGAAAGGTTCTATTTTACGGTTAATTGTCGAACGAATTAATTCTGTCTTTGAACCTCTGCCAGTAGTGATAACTCCTACCCTTTCCTCAAACTCCCTATATGCGCGGATTAATGCTCCCCAGAAATAATTGAGCCATGGTTTAACATCATGTTTCCCCTCATGCCAACCCCTAGAACTCTCTTCTAAGGTTTCATAATAACTTTCTTTACTATCCTCAAAAATTCGCTCCAAACTTATATAGCGGCCAACTTGATAATCAAAATGGTACAACAGCATTAATGTCAGCAATCGCGAGGGTATCGGGAGATTGTTTAACAAATAGCATTTGCTTGCCACGATATTCACCAATAGTGCGAATGCTACCTACTTGCTCCGCGGTAAATGCGAGTCCATTTAAATATTCTGAGGTAAGTGAGTGCATGTGCATCGACTCCTTAAAGGCCATAAATGGGGTAATATCGGTATAGATATTACCCTATTTATTTTTATATAGCACTAGGGTTTTTAGACGTTAAAAGGTAGCGCGACGGTAGCACACAATATTTTTTACACGTAGGAAAAATATATAACCCATTGATTTTATTGGTGCCGAGGAGAGGAATCGAACCTCCGACCTACTGATTACGAATTATAAATATCCTTTTTTTAATTATTTTTAATATTTAAGAAAATGTTTGAAAATCACTTTTAATTATGGCATTATCGCTTTGAATGCGTCAGAGTTTTTTTGAATGATTTTGAACCATTCTTTCGACACATATACGACACACTGAAAACATGGAAAGTAGATGAATATCACAAAGATATCAGTTGAAAAACTTATTATTCCAGTCAAAGTCTCTGAGGGCCAGTCGGCTCAAAAACGATATTATGACGATAAATTGAAGGGATTTGGAGTTAGAGTCACCTCAGGTGGTACAAAAGCCTTTTTCATAGAAAAACTCATCAAAGGCAAATTACGCCGCATAACGATTGGACGCTACCCTGAAATCACCGTCGAAATCGCTCGTCAACAAGCACATGTATTATTAGGTCAGATTGCTCAAAAAATTGACCCCCTGGCAGAAAGACGCGCTGAAAAAATGCGATCGGTTACCTTAAAAGAAGTTCTGGAAGATTATCTACAAGCCCGCAAGGCCTTAAAACCAAAAACCATTTACGATTACAAACGCGTCCTAAAAATTGCCTTTGAAAATTGGCAGGATCAATCCCTCATTTCAATCACCAAAGATAAGGTTGCCAAACATCATGAAAAACTTGGCCTAGCCCATGGTGAGGCATACGCAAATTTAGCCATGCGGATACTACGTGCTCTTTTTAATTTCGCTGCTGGACAATATGAAGACTCTGAGGGCAGATCACTTATTACAGAAAACCCTACTAAACGTCTGTCGCAAACACGAGCCTGGTATCGAGTAGAACGCCGACAAACCTACATTAAGGCTCACGAACTGGCAGCTTGGCATAACGGCATTCAAAAGCTTAATAATGCGACTTTGAGGGACTATCTATGTCTTATTCTCTTCACTGGTTTACGCAGACAAGAAGCTGCTCAGTTGGAATGGCGACAAGTGGATCTAAAAGCCAAAACCCTTACCATTATTGATACTAAAAACAGAGAGTCTCATACCCTCCCCCTCTCCGATTATCTTTATGATCTCTTATTGAAACGAAATGAAAATACTATGTCCCCCTATGTGTTCCCGGGATCTGGCTCAGCAGGTTATATCATTGAACCGCGTAAACAAATTGCCAGCGTTATCGAAAGCTCTGGCATTGAATTTACAGTCCATGATCTGCGAAGGACGTTTATTACAATTGCTGAGTCCCTTGATATCCCAGCCTACGCTCTTAAACGATTGCTCAACCATAAAATGACTCATGATGTAACCGCCGGCTATATCGTCATAGGAGTCGAACGCCTCAGAAAACCTATGCAACAAATAACTGATTGCCTTTTGAAGAATATGGGGATAAAGAATCAAGCTGAAGTTGTAAATATTAATCATTTAGCACAAGGAGTATCAAATGAACAAACAGCTTAAGAAACAAGAAATAGTACTTAGTCTAGATAAGAACTATATAGCATTCCTTGCTGATATGAAGAATCGTCTTAAGAACGCTCAAATACGTGCAGCGTTGGCCAACAATCGCGAAATGATCTTATTTTATTGGCAGACAGGCAAAGATTTAGTTGAAAAACAAAAATCATTTAAATGGGGTGAAAAACTCATTGAACAATTTTCCCATGACATGCGCAAAGAGTTCCCTGAAATGCAAGGTTTGTCTGTTTCAAACCTAAAAAGGATGCGTCTTTTCGCACTAACTTACCCTGACTGTGAAATTGGTGCACAACCTGTGCACCAATTGCCCTGGGGTCATATTGTTGTTTTACTTCATAAAATAAAAGATGCAGATACACGCCTCTGGTATATTCAGAAGACTTTAGAGCATGGTTGGTCCCGCCCTATTTTAGAAATGCAAATTGAAACTGGACTTTATGAACGCCAAGGCATATCAGGTCGTAAGATTTCTAACTTTCATGAGCATTTGCCTGCACCTCAATCAGATTTGGCTCACCAACTCTTAAAAGATCCATACAAATTCGATTTCTTAACCATCCAGGGGGAGGCACATGAACGAGCGATAGAGGATGCACTGATCACCCATATTAGAGATTTTCTTTTAGAATTGGGCCAAGGTTTTGCTTTTGTCGGCTCACAAGTCCCCCTGACATTCGATGACCAGGAATTTTTTATCGATCTACTTTTTTACCACCTAGAATTGAGGAGCTTCGTCGTAATCGAGCTCAAGGCAAATAAATTCAAACCGGAACACACAGGTCAATTAGGTTTTTATCTTGCGGCAGTCGATGATCAATTAAGAAAAGAGAATGATAATCAGACAATTGGAATATTACTATGCAAGAAAAAAAACAAAATTGTAGCCGAGTACGCACTACGAAATATTAAGGCACCTATCGGCATTTGTGAATATACGTTATCTAAAGCACTGCCTAAGAAGTTGAAATCTAGCCTGCCAACCATTGAGGAGATCGAGGCCGAACTCAATGATAGCATCAACAAACAATAGTCGAGATAACCATGGACAAATTTGCACCGAATTTAATACAAAATGCTGAAAATCTTCTTAAAGAACGACTCATGGATGCAGAAGATTATATGGAAAAAATGAAAGAACATGGTTTAATTGAATCAATACCTTCCGATACTAAGCAAATATCAAAGCAATCATTCTTGGAATCTAATGAAAAAATTAGCCATCTAAAGCAACACAAATTTTCTATATGGCTAAATAAAGAACCCAATTTTGCTGAGGCAAAAAAGAGATTGAACAATAAAAAAATGATTTCGGAAATTGTGAACAAAAACAATATCCTCTTAGACTTACTAAATGTGCATTCTATAGAGCAGTGCGACAAAAAGTCTTCCAATACTGTATAAGCATTTCTCTAGGTGTTTGATACCCCAGGCACTTTCTTGGGGTATTATTAACCAATGCTGATATTCTATCTAAATCTTCTTGGCTTGTCTCGTCTATAGGATGATTTTTGGGCAAATAGCGCCTCAGACGCCCATTCGTGTTCTCATTGCTTCCTCGTTGCCAAGGAGCACGGGGATTGCAAAAATAAATTTTACATTTCGTTTTGCGTTCTAGTTGAGGATATTCCATAAATTCTGGACCTTGATCGAAGGTTAATGAATCCCATATTTTTGCAGGTGAAGATTTAATAACATTTAAAATCTTCCCAATAACGGTTGGAGCAGTTTTATTTTCGTTTTTTCGCAAACAGACAAAACGACTTTTTCTTTCAACTAAAGTTGTAACGCAGGATTTCTGCCCCAGTGGAAAATGAATGGTATCACCTTCCCAATGCCCTAAAATATTGCGTGAATTAGCCTCTTCTGATCGATGAACAATATTTCTCGATAATAATTGGGCTTTATTACGAACTTTTCGAGATTTTCGGAAACGGCGATAAGGATTTTTTCTAGGGAGGAGTTGGAAAAGGTTACTCTTTTTATTTTTGTAGATATATCGATAGATACTCTCTGAACAGACATGAAAATCTTTTTTTTCTTTACGCATACGCCGTGAAATTTGCTCTGGACTCCATCCTTTTTCAAGGCTATCAAAAATGAATTTATTAAGGGCAGGGATGGTATTAATTTTATTAGGTGGATGAGGATGACGCTTTTTGGCTAATTCATTGGCGACCCCCGGCATGTAACGCTTCCCTCTTTTAGTGTTCCTTTTTAATTCTCTATAGATAGTGGAACGATGTCGACCCGATCTTTGTGCAATCGTGCTAACCTTAGTCCCCATGGATAAGAAGGTCGTGATCAGGCATCGATCTTTCATATTTAAACGTGTATAATTACGCATGCGACAGCTCTCCTTTGCTGATAGTTCAAAATTTGCTAAGATTATGAATATACAGCAATAAGTTGTCGCACTACAAATTAGAACTCAAGAAAGGATTGTTCACTTGAATTTATCACTGCAAATGCAATCTCCATATGTTTAACTGACGGCTTGACATGCTCTATAGTTAATCCGAAAAGTCATAAGGTATTGGTTCATGAGTTAAATACTGAATTGAATTTAATGAGCCAGAGTTTTAAGCTTGAGGTTGAAAAACATTTGTTCATTTATCTAATTAATAGATTAAGAGCAAGCCAAGGTAATATATATAATTCAGGCAAAACTCATAATTATCAAATTCGAGAATTTATGATGAAAAAAATATGTGAACAATTGTTTTATGTTTTTGGAATAAATCAAATTACCAACACATTAGTGGCAGATATCGCTTTAAATATTACAAGCTTGTTTTTTGATGAGATGAGCAGACCAGACGCCATAGCTCTCGCGAAAAAAATCAAAAGTAACGTGATAGAATCCCGAAAATTTTTAGATACCAAAATTGGAGAATTAATATTCCAACAAAAAATCTAGAAGAGATTATTTTTTAAACACAATATTTAGAACCATTTGAAATACTTACAAAAAAACAATAAAGAACAAGTTGCATACACTGAAATTTATGCTACAGTATCTAAAGCGTAGAAGCATTATTAACTGGTTCAAGATGGGGAAGAAGTGCCCCTTTTACAACCATCTTTAAAACAAGGATCGAAATTTTTATCTTGAACAAGAAAAAACACCACTTCATACCACAAACTTACTTAATGCCCTTCTGTAGTAAAGAGGGTAAGATATATGTCTATAGAAAAGACAAACCAGACAAACTCATTTTTCAATCACCGTCAAGCATCGCCTATCATAAATATTATTATTCTCAACCAAAAGCTGATGGTAGTAAAGAGAATAATAAACTAGAAGATCTATTTTCAGAAATCGAAACCAAGTGGTCATTCATTGTAAATAAACTTACAAATTTTGAGAAAATAAATACAAATGATATGAAAATGCTTTTTCAATTTATGGGTCTGCAATTTGCTCGCATACCAAGATATAGAGATTCTATTGAAAAAATGCTAGCCGAATCGGTAAGATCTCAATTCAAATATATGGAACTAACTGGAAAGTTACTTCCAAAACCTAAAAGTATTGAGTCAATTAATTTCAATGATATAGATATTCTTATTGATCCCCATAAATCAATTCATGCATTACCAAGCGCTATCGAAACAGCTGGACGAGTATTTGATATTATGGGGTTTTGTGTTGCACATAACAAAACAGATATACCCTTTCTAACAAGTGATAACCCAGTCATTTGGTTTGATCCTTCTGTTCCAGAAAATGAAATGAGACCTTACGCCTTAAGTGATAGGGGGCCGGCAATTTTGTTATTTCCAATAAGTCCAACCGCAATGATTTATGGACATACAAATCTACGTAAACATTGGGAAGAGCACGGATTTTTCCATAAAGAATTATCAGAAGTAAATTGTATAAACCAAATGAATTTACAAATCTGTAAATTTGCATATGAGACTATATTTTCAAAAAATAATATTCAAAATGAAATAATTAGAAAGCATGCAGATATATCCCCCATTTTACAATCTGAAGTTATTCAAACTCCAAATGGCCCAATGGTTATCTTCAAACAAATATTTGGAAAAAGAAAGTTAAAACAAAAATGGAAAAAATAATATTTTCGAGAAACACTTCACGCCCGCAAAAAATATTTAGCAACATATAAAAAATTAAGCGATTCAAGATTTTATTTCTCTTCTTTCAAAAACTCTACAGCTTTACCGAGCATATTGTCTAAAATCACAAGAAGAGGTTCGCTACATTTATTTATTGCCTTCAAATCAAATTCTCCTTTAGCTATTGGCTTCTTTATGTGATTCTTAACCCAGTAACTCTTGAGAAAATTATAATCATACTCTCCTATTGTCCACTGAATATAATCTCTATTTTCAAAGGTAAACATAATACAAATAGGAGGATCTCTATCTAAATTTTTGAGTTTATAAATAGGATTATTATCAAAATGAGAAAATAGCTTTTTAAAACCTTTTTTAGAGAGCAGATCTTCGATGACAGGTTTAAATTGTTGAGCATGAGTAAAGATTATTGACCCCCTATCAGGTGAAGAAATGTTCACCCTTAAACCCATTAACTCTTTGCAAGGTAGCTCAGTAAATTTTGTTTGTGTCAAATCATTCATTGATATTCTCCGATTAACCTCAATTGACGTAAAGACTATACTTTGATCATAGTTCAATTATGTGAAATTGCAAGAAAGGGCGTGAGGATCCACCAATACATAAATACTAATTCTGTCAAAACCACCCTAAAAAAGTATGTTTTGCCATAACTCCAAATATTGATTACCCCACTATATTGGGCTTCGAAATCAACTGAATTCAATGTAAGGAGCTAATTGTGAATCAAAGTTCAAAAATTTATCTAAATGAAACAGAAGCATCGCACCGCTATGGGTACTCACGTCAATGGTTCCAACGCGAACGATGGAAAGGCACTGGACCATCTTTCATCAAAATAAACGGTGGGCGAATTCTCTACCCCATCGAAACAACCGATGCTTGGTTCGAAGGCTTCGGTTTGCAGGGGAGCTCCAGTGCCACAAATTAATTTTTCTAAACCTAATCAAAAGGAGGGATATAAATGCAAAAGACAAAAGAGTTAGCCGCAGGCGGTCACCATGCGGCTAAAGATATTCAAGAGTTGAGGTTAAAGGATATCACAATATCAGAAAGAGAACAATTAAGTTTATTCGTTGGATGTGCTTCGTCAGGACCTCTATTAACCAATCTATGGGATGGGATTCTAAAGTATAAAAATATTGGGGGTGTCTATGAGTAACAACGAAATCGATCAATTTCGAGAAGCCATTCTTTCTTGCGGAATGATCCCTCCGTGCCACATTCAACCAGGCATATTCTATCGAATGCCGGGGGTCAACAAATCACAACGTAATACTGCTGGTTATTGCAAGATTTTCCCAGATCTATCCGGATGGGTAATAGGGGATTTTTCTTCTGACCTTTATATTGTTGGACGCGTCAAACAAAATAGCTCCCCCAGCCAATATAGAAGCTCGAATTACCTACCAAATCAAACAAATATGAAGCAATTTACGGAAAAAAGTCGCTCTCATGCTAAAAAGGTAGCCAAAAACATTTGGAAACAAGCAAGGAAGGCTTCATCAAATCATCAATACCTGAAAGCTAAAGGGATCAAAGCCTATGGTCTTAAGCAAACAACTAGGGACACACTAATAATACCACTGAGAATTGGAGGTGAACTCCACTCCCTGCAGTTTATTTCTCCCAATGGAACAAAACGTTTCCTGAAAGGAGGCCAAGTTAAGGGTTGTTACCACAGCATTGGGAACCTAAACAATAACCCATCTATTCTTTGCATTGCAGAAGGCTATGCCACTGGTGCAACGATTTATGAAGCAACAGGTTACCCAGTTGCAATAACATTCTCCGCTGGAAACTTGCTCCATGTAGCCAAAAAGATGCGCTCTATTTTTCCAAATTTCTGTTTGGTCTTATGTGCAGACAACGACTATGAAACGGTTGGCAATCCTGGATTAACAAAGGCAATCGAAGCTGCAAATGCTGTTAAAGGAATAGTGGCCATACCTACATCAGGGGTACAAAATGAAAGACTTTAATGATATTGCAAAAATTCATGGACTTGATGCCGTCCAATCCACTATTGAAAATTCCATAAAAAATCAATTGATAAAAAACGGAAAAAATGGGGGTTCTTATGATGTATCTATAGAAGAATGGCCTAAATTAATCCCCTTAGACAAACTAAATCTTCCAGCCATTAGTCCAGCAAAATTAACTGGCTGGGCTTGGGAATATGCTAGAGCTCTCTCACAATCACATGAGGTACCATTTGAGCTCCCCATGGGAATGATTCTTGGCAGTTGTTCTGCAGCTGCTGCACGCTGCTTACGAGTTATGGTAGACCCAAATTATTCTGAACCCTGTAATTTATGGCTTGCAGTAGCACTACCGCCGGGTAACAGGAAGAGTGCAGTACAAAAATCTGCTACTCAGCCACTTTTAGATTGGGAGCGTGATGAATTTAAGAGAGTAGAGCCAGAAATAAAACGTCTCTCTAACGAGCGAAAAATGATGGAAGCTAGGTTAAATGAATATCGAATCCAAGCTGCCAAAGCCAAAGATCCTACCATCGCCAAAAATTTGGAAAGACAGGCTGCAGAATTAGAAGCTAATTTGCCAAAAATACCAACTGTCCCTCAATTGTGGACATCGGATGCAACTCCTGAGAAATTAGGTAGCATGCTTCACGAACAAGAAGAATGCATGGCTTGGTTGTCCTCTGAGGCAGGGATATTTGAATTACTACAGGGTCGCTATTCTAATAAAATCTCAAACCTAGACTTGGTTTTAAAAGCACATAGCGGTGATGCAGAAAGAGTGGATTGAGGAAGCCGTCCACCGGTTCTCCTTCATAATCCTCTATTGACCATTGTACTGTGTCCACAACCAGAAGTATTGCGTAGCTTGGGTTCAAAACCGAGTTTTCGTGGTCGAGGATTATTAGGACGTTTCTTATATTTACTACCAACTTCTCCGTTGGGCTATAGAACTCTCCAGACTACATGTGTTCCCGAACACATTATTGCAGCATATGAAGACGGTGTAAGAGCCATGCTAGCTTGGAAATGCTCAAAAGCTAAAAGCGGTAATAAACAATTTTATGTCCTACAGCTAAGTTATGAAGCAAGAGCTCGGTTACATGAGTTTGCTATAAATATTGAATCTAGGATGCTACCTAGCCAGGATATGGAATACTTTACAGACTGGGCAGGGAAAGCCCCTGGTGCAGCCGCAAGAATCGCTGGGATACTTCATGCCATAAAATATGCACATGCAAAACCCTGGGAGGTTCCGATAAGCCTGGAAACGATTAATGAAGCTTTAGAGATAATGAATGTTATTTCACAACATAGTTTAGCAGCCATTGATATGATGGATGCATCACCGCCAATGCTTGGCGCGAAACGAATACTACATTGGATCCATCGCAGAAAATTAACCCAGTTCACTGCCAGAGATGTTTTCACTTCTATGCGTAATTTGCAAAACATGGACCGTATTTATGAAGCTCTAAGTATTTTGGAAGAATGCGGTTATATCAGAATCATAAGACCCACAATAAAGGGACCAGGTAGGCCCGGATCTCCAACCGCCCTAGTTCGGCCCGATTTTTACGAGGAAAAGTAACAAATATTATGCTGAATATAATTAAACCTATGCACATAATTCACACAATACACAAAAATCGAAATTATATCTTTTTTGTGTATTGTGCGTATTGTGTGCTCAATAGTTCAAAAAAGGATGGCCAATGATAAACTGAGATCAAAATGGACAATTCCTGCCTGGTAACAGTGGCAATCCTACTGGGAGACCCAGTAGCGAAAGTACCGAAATTCGCAAAAAACTTGCAGCCCATTCTATGGCTGTGGTTGAGGTGATCACAAAAGCTGCACTTGCAGGCGATCTGCAAGCCTGTAGATTAATACTCGAGCGCGTCAGTCCTCCCTTAAAAGCTCAGTCGGCATCTATCTTGATAGACTTACCACAGAATGCAGATTTAGATAAAATTGCAGAAACTTTCGTAAAAGCCGCTGCAGAAGGAGCTTTATCTCCGGATACCGCGTCTCAAATGGTAACTACCATTGTTAATATCGCTCATGTCATCGAGGTCACAAACCTCAAAGATCGTCTTGAAGCTTTGGAACATGCTATGAGGAGGAGGAAGCCATGAATATCAAATTGACAGATTATCAATATCTCTCTACCCAACAAAGACTCATTGCCACTTTCGAAGCATTAGGTAGAGATGACCAGTCAGAGGTTAGACGATTACTTCAAAGTTGCTCCCGGAAATCATATATTCTGCCAGATCCTATTTTTAGAGACAAATTTGAACGTATTTTGGATGTGGCACTATCCATCGAATATAAACTTTCGTTATTAACCATCTATTGTATTGTTATAGATGATAGTAGACCAAAAGAATATAAGATATTACTGGATGAAATGCTTAAGATACATTGGGCCTGGATAACATACCTAGAAAATGAAGGCATTGACATAAAGAGCATCTCCACCCTTCTTCCTAGGAGCCCAGCGATAGCCTTATTAACAGACGACTTTCCGCGCCCTGAGCCAGAAATTATATCTAAGCATTTAGATGAAATTAAAGCTTTTATTGATGCCTGTTAAGCAGGTGAGGATCAGGTGATAATATGGTAGATTTTACCACTGAGGACGCTAACCTGATTATTATGATTTTTGGTTACCCTTTTCATACAACGCTCGGTTGGGTAATCAATATCCGATACCATGGATGACACAAATAGCCCATGATTATTGATTGATATATGCATAGAGAGGGTGTAATTCACTGGTTCTTAAGTCATGCGACAAGATATCTCCTTTTGTGTGCATATTCAAGATTGGTTAACACGATTGACAATGGACTGTCATCTGTTCCATGACAATCTGTAATTGAGTGCAAATACATAATGGGTAGCCATAGGCTAGCACATAGCTCTTGCAAGATTATAAGTTAGTTTGTTATAATCTTTCAAATTTTAAGTTTTACAGAAAATTGAGAATCATTATTAGCCAAAATATATAATGGCATTCAGGAGGGTTGGTTAATGTTCAGCACAATACAAAAAATGTACTTCTATACTAAAACAGCCGCAGTTGCTACTTATACATCTGTAAAGGGAACTTTAACTGCTTTAGCGAACCCAGGCGATCGTGAGAAGTTTATGACGGCATACTTTACAGTTGCAACAGCAGCTGTGGGGATGATCGACATAATTTACGGGCAAGGCTTAACATTTCTTTCTGGAGGTCTAGTATCAGCTGGGTTAATTCCTACTGTTTTTGAAGCTCGTAAGAACTATGTGGGGTTGTTAGCTCAAGAAAAAACAAAAGACATTACTGCGGAGAGGAAAGCAGAATTAGAAAAAACACTCATTATGAAAACACCGCCTGATCCTCGTGAAATAGAAAAGATAAGAATGGAAATATCAACGTATCTAAAGGGAAAATATAAGATTAACCGTCCAGATTTTTTTAGAGTAATGACGAAAGACAAAGCAAGACAATTTTATATTTTGGGTACTCATCATCATGTCCCATTCGAAAATTTGCCTGAGTTTGTTAAGAGTAAAGTTAATCAGTTATTAGTGGCTCCAGACGCTTTCATGGCAAAAGAATCACTGCAAGAAAATAATTCCCTTGATATATTTTTCATTTTAAAACTTACTAAATATTTTATTTCTATTTCTATATTAAAAGGGGTGGTTTGTCCTTGGTATCTTAATCCAGAAACTGATAAAGAGTTGGCTTATATTGTAAACAAAGGAATGGAACACTTTGAAAAAAGATCTCCTGCTTGGGGATCCATACTTAACTTCCTGGCTGGCTTCATGCCTCCTGGCGCATGGTTGAGTTTTGCTATGATTGATGCTTTATTTAATATAAGTAGACCACAGGTTTTCCAATCTGAGGGAATAGATGGTACATGTGAGCGAATACGCCGCTGCGTACCTTTAACTTGTCATGGGTTAGAAACAATTAAAGAAGTGTTTCATGCTTATGGATTGGATAGAGTAGCAAAGCTAAATCCTAATGAAGTTAAGAGAATATTAGATATCGTATTGCCGAAAGCACAAGATCAAGTTAATCCTATAGGGGAGTTGGAAGATATTAGGAAGGATGCCTATCAAACGCTTGAAACGTATTCTAACGGAATTGTTGGACAGTTAGTGGACGCCGATGTAAAAAAGAAAGGTGATGTTGAAAATAAAAAAAGAAATGAAGAGGATCAAAGCGATCAATTAGAAAAATTTGGGTTTTTCCTAGATGGGAGCAGAGTATCAATAAATAGTCGTAATATTAATTGGTTGCCAAAACTTAAAAGGTTATTGTCACAATATAATAAAGGTTTAATTGTTATAGGGGCAGGACATTTAGGAAATGAAATAGGGTTGCTGAATTTATTATTTCATGAGGGGTATGAAATAGAACGGATGACGGGAGAAAATCGATTTGAACCTGAAAGAAGCCTGAAAGATTTACATGACAAACAAGTTACTCTTGACTTTGATACTTACGCTTCTTTAATGACCCCGCAAACTGCTTTGGTTTACAACTTCGATAGAATGAGAGGAAGGGGTTCATGTTGTAAGGTTAAACCAGAATCTGATGAGGTTAGTATAACTTCTAATGGTCTAGTCAAAATAAAAAAAGCGAAGGCTGACTAAATGACCATGCAGATTTTTTTATGCATAGATAAACTCTACAACAATTTACAGTTGGGATAACCCAGTGGAAGCTATCTATACCCGTTCCCTCAAAAAAGTAAAGACCGCATTATTTGAAATGAAATCTCATCTAAACTCTTAGGCAACTTGCAAGACTTGTTGCCAGGAGCTGCTACCCGAAAATAGTCTTACAAGCCCGATTTATTGGAAATACAATAATTATGACATACCTATAGAAAATCAATCAAGTTAGATAGCATAAATCTAGACAACACAAATCAATAACTACAGTAAAACACAATCCAAAGTTTGATAATTTCGACATATGTTCGACACATTTTTTTTCAAACCAAGATAACAATCTTAACCTATTGATTTAATTGGTGCCGAGGAGAGGAATCGAACCTCCGACCTACTGATTACGAATCAGTTGCTCTACCAACTGAGCTACCACGGCAAGAGACTTATAATGACTTGCTGTTATATTATCATAATAGGCAAATAGCTCAAAGATGAGCCTCGTAGAAAAAGAAGGCCAGCCTAACGTATTCCTATATCAAAGCACACAGATGAAAATGCTACTATAGAAACTTAAAAATGGAACTTAAGAGAACTTTATTACACATAGACATTGGGGCATTTGCAAAATCCTGTAATAATGTACCCTTTCCTGCTGGTTTATAACAACCAATTAAAAAGATTTCTTTTGCTGTTCTAGATTGAGACGGATTAGTCTCCATCTCAGAACGCATTTTTTCATACTTCATTGTATTTTTTGGAAATATAGCTTGAAAGACTGCTTGGTTTTTGATAGCGCTCTCTGCGTTTTGAAAAACTTCTTCCAAATATTCCATGATATCATTTCTTAAGTTTTCCAAAGTTTCTAAATTAGATTGACTTGGATTATATGGGCTACAAGATAACTTGTTATATCTCGTGGTCAAATCGTTACGGGTTTCTTGTATTCTACGATAGAATGTTGGGCCCTTATCCTCGTATTTTTTTCCCTTTTTAAACTTCACTTTAAGTTCATACATTAAATTCTCGCACATCGATCCATATATCTGGCTAATGGACTGCATTTCGCTTTCTAAGGTGTTCTGTAAAAAATTAAATAAAGCCAATTTCGATTCAGCATTGCATGTTGTCTTTAACTTGGTTATGGTTTTTGCAATAGAAGTTCTTGCAACTGGTTCTGCTACGGTTTTAGTTTGTTCTATATTTTCCTTAACCAACTTGTTGTCATAAGATGGACTGCGTGAATCATTAACTTGTTTATGGTCGCTAGGGACTGCTGCCAGTCTAGCATTTGCAAGTGCGCCCTCAGTAAGCATGCCCTTTTCCCTATCCCTTATTAACTTCACAATCCTAGCATGTGCATCCCGCGACTCCTCTGATTCTAAAATATCAAATTTAAGATCTTTAGCTAATTGGCCACGTTTATTTCTAATGGTTAAATCAATCTCAGGCCTTTCAAGTAGAGCAATCGCGGCCGCTTCGTTTTTCCGCGTAACAGCTTCATGCAAAGGAGTGTCATCGAAATCGCCTTTAACATTAATCTTAATATTTGGGTGCTTTAATAGCATAGTTAGCTTGTACATATCTTGCTTAATGATTGCGAAATGAATAGGGCCTTCATTGCTCTCTGCAGCGGCGTTTACATCAATATTAGGTAGTGTCATCAGAAAATCAAACATGATTTTACCATCATTCAAGATGGCTTCATGCAATGGATTGTGAGAAAATGGGGAGACATTATCATTGATGTCTAATTTAGGATCAAATTTTAAGCAGGCTGCAGCCACAGTTTTATCTCCTGCACGAATAGCACAAAAGAAATGTTGTTTTAGAGAATTCATGAAATCTAATTTAGGTTGTTTGGCGAAAGCCTGAAACTGATATAACGCAACCGACAAATGATCCGCAGACGCTTCATTTTTTTGCTTAGCTTCGGCCGCGGTTTTTTCATCTATTAAATCAAAGGCGATTTTATTTTGATGATTGCTTGCCTTAATTTTAACGCCAGGTCTTCGAACAATATCGACAACAACATTATCACGATTATTACGAACAGCAACGTGCAAAGGCAAATCACCATTCACATCCGAAACATTTATATCAGCACCTAAAGAAACCAAATATTGCAACATCTCTACATGTCCATTGCTTGAGGCTGCGTGAATAGCTTGTTTATAGCTGTAAGTTTTGCTATTTAGAATTTTATCTTTATTCTTTTGAAGAACTTCTGGCAGACAATCTTGCTTTTCTTTTTCGGCATAAGAACTATTTTCAACAATTAATTTGGCAATTGCAACATTGCCAGTTTCTGCTGCAGTATAGAGGGAATAGTCATTCGGAATCGCACCTTTTTCCATCAAAAATTTAACCAATTTCAAGTTTAAGCATTTTATTGCCTTATTTAAAGGAGTACCACCGTCTTCCCCTATATTGATGGCCGCTCCTGCAAGAAGAAGCTTATCTGCAATCATCTCATTGGCTGCAAACATTAATGGGTTTTCTTTAAAGGGGTTTTGCATATTAGCCCATTTTGGGTAACGTGAGCATAAAGACTCTACTAAAGCTAAATTATTATTACCCGCTGTAATATGAAGCGGATTCCATCCCATATATGTCATTTCCTCTTCATGACAGGTTTTCAAAAGTTCATCAACCCATTTATTATCTTGATTGATTAGCGCCTGAAATAATTTAACTTGTTTAGGAATCTGAGATGAAGACCATTCCAAATTTAATAAGTCAATATTAAAATTCTTTAAAAACAAAATAAACTGTTCTTGTTCTTTCTTCTTATTTGCCAAACCTAAAGCCCAATGGTATATCAAAAATTCAGTGTAGGACTCCTCAAATCTTGGAAGACTTTTAAGGATCGTGATAACTTTAGTGCCTAAAGCCATATCCTTCTCATTTTTGGGATCGTAATGGGTACAGAGCATTCTTCGTAATACTGCCGGCAAAACGCTATGCTGTGCATATTTTTTCAAGTAATAATCAAAGAATGCTGTTTTATCAAAAGAGGACCATTTTTTATAGTCGCTTTTTAGAACTGCCTCTAATTCTGCTTTTGACTTTAAATTTAAATTTCGACTGAGTGATGCATGAATTAAAGCACGTAAACCTGCTTTTTTACTAGCCCAACCGCAGTTACCAACACTTTGTGATTTTCCCTTGATAATATTAATCAATTTTAAACCAAGCAAGCTATGTAATTCATTTTGAATATAGACTTTATTTGTTTCTCGATCATCTTCTAAAATTATTTTTTTCAAAACCTCCACCGTTAAAACTTTTGGATTGGTAATAGTATATTGTTCAACAATATCATTGATGTTACTACAACCGCCCCGGTTACAACGGTACAAAGTTGTTCCACCTGATATAACGATACTAATGGCATGTCCTGGATAACCTGTATAAATGATCGAAATGTCCTGTTTACAGTCATTTAACCATTGTTCAAAAATTTCATTTTTAGTCTTTTCTTCCAAAGAATTGAAACGTTGAGTCAAATTAAAGTAACGCAATGATTTTCTAACAATATCAGTAATGGCTGCAAACCTATTTTTAAGTGCAGGTGAGGATTGAATATCTATCTGTGACGTAAAGGCATGCAAAGCGGAATAAAAAACAGGAACACTTCGCTGATGACTCATACCTGTTAGTACAACCTCTCTCATTTCTTTTTGATCAACTGCTATATAAGTCAGGCTACCCTTTAAAGAAAATCGATGACCTAACATTCTTGTATCCAGTTCTTCGGAAGATTCATAATGGTTAAAAAATTCATCTTCAACTGCTTTCATTCTTTCATCAATCATTTTGGGATCATTGCTGAGCGCACTAAACATCAGGTATATTTTTTCGTATGATTTTTCTTTTTTACAATAGTGTTTGAACTTGCATAAAAAAGCATTATCAGAAAATAGTTTAACATCTTTGCATAGGGCATCCAATAATGAGTCAGGCAAAACCGCCGACATATCAATGCCTTCAAAAATAGGTTTTCCATCAATTTTTCTTGAAAAATCGAACTTAAACACACTAAAGAAATTATTTAAAATAATATTTTTAGCAAAAACATCAAGATTAGACTGCAATATTTTAAATAAGAAAATTTTACCCTCTTTATCTTTCTCATAGAGATCTACATTTTGTGACGAACACCTTTTAAAAAAATCTTTCATAGTCGTATATAAATGCTTTTCGTCTAAAAGCAAAAAATCTAGAACCACATAAAAAAGATTATGACCATCTTTGTCTTTTATCGAAAAATCGTGCCCTTTAGATTCCAATAGTCTTCTTTTAACATCTGGATCAACATGCGGGTTTTTTATGATATCAAATATCACTTCAATACCAACTTTATTAGCTTTAACTACAAATGAATTGATTATAGTATTAATATTTCCATCATAACAATGTGTTATTGCCAGTTTACAGGAATATTCCAACCAAATCTCCAAGGGGGTTTTTCCTGCAGTATTTTTTGAAAATGGATCTTTCATTGCATCAATCAGAATAGCTGCTACCTCAGAAAAACTATAGTTGACTTTCAAAGGGATTTTATGTAAATAAGAATTTCCAGATGCATCTTTTCGATCAACATCCAAACCCAGTTTGATTAACTTGTGAAAGATCTCGTCAGAATTAGAGCAAATATTATTTAATAGAATATCGCAACAAGTTTCTTGATTCCTATTAATACAGTTAATGTCTATTTTTTTGTTTTCTAAGGCCTTTAATATATCAGACACATAATAGTTATTAGCAGAAGACCTTTTAAATAATAAATGTAAAATGCTATCGCCATCATTATTGGGCATCAAGGGATCTGGCATGGCTTTTATTATTAAAGCCGCCATTAACGCTTCACGCCTATCCAGAGACTGAATAAGCTTATGAAGATAGGTTTTTCCTTCTGAATCCTTGCAGCCAACTTCTAATCCCAATGCCAATAATTTTTCAGTTATTGCAGGACCCTCATATGAAATATTTTTAAACAGAACATCAAAACAGGTATCACCTTGTTTATTTCGTTGGTTTATATTCAGCTTTTTTATATCGGGCTTTCTTTTTTCTAGCGCTGCAACAAGCTCTAGCACATCGGATCCTTCTTTTTTTCTAAATAGAACATGAAGAAAATTATCCCCTTCTTTATTAAAAGGCAAAGAATCTAAATAGATTGGCCTAATGTTGTTTTGAACTAATATGAGAGCGATTTTGTTGCTATCAGAAGTAAAATTTTTGGCAATGATATGTAAATAGGTATTGCCTTCGGAATCTATATGATTAACATCTAGGCCCTTTAACAGAAGTTCTTCTGTTATTTTATCGCTATCCCAGGGCATTGCTTTTAGCAATAGATCAAAACCAGTTTCGTTTTTAGCATTGGCATGGTTAACATCCAACTTTAACTTAAGTAAAGCAGCAACCAATTCATTAACAAATTTATGTTTTAAATTACACTGAAATAGTACCTGTAAAATCGTATCCCCTTCTTCGGTTAAAGACGTTATTTCAAAGCCTTCTTTTGTTAACAGGTCAATAAGTTTATTATATTCAAAATAACTTTTTTCTAAGAGCGCTTTAACAGCTTCTGTTTTCATGTTTCCTTTCCCCATTTTAACCATTGAATTATTATCTTGGTATCTCGGTTATTTATTTAAAAAACATACCATATCAAATATGAACTTTAATTTCAAGTTTGCGATATATCTTTCGAGTAGGACCTCTAGAATATTACATAAACAACTAACTTATGCCCTCATAATGTCCAATATAATCTTTTTATTTATTTTTATATTATTTATTTTTATGCTAATACCCAGTCCAACTCATTATATTTATTCATCCTTTGTTTATCCGCATAATATCGGATTGTATATTCACTGTTTATAAAACATGCTAATGAACATGCGAATGAAAAAGCATCATAACCCAACAGGATAAAAACTGATGGAACTTAAGGCCAAATAACGTAATAGGGGTAAATAAGTAAATGAAAGGTTTTTCTTTAATTGAACTCATGATCGTTGTGGCCATTATAACCATCCTAGGGATGCTGGCCATACCTTCCTATCAAGATTATATTATTCGTGCCAAAGTGGTGAATATCCTTACCATGGCACAACCAGCAAAGCTTGCCGTTTCAGAAGCTGTTATTTCTGGAAATATTGCTACTGTGGAAAAAATAGTTGATCAAGACAGCATCAAAGAAATGACCGTGAGTGAAAATATTATTAGCATTACTGCTAATTCAGAAAAACTGGGGATTAAACCTAAAGAGAAGATATTAAAAATTTCTCTAACGCCAGTTGTCAACCAACAAAATATGATTCAATGGAAATGTAGCGCGGAACCAAATGATCTAAAAAAATATGTGCCAACGGATTGTCGAAATTAAATGAAATTTGAAGAAATTATTCTATAAAGGACCATTGTTTATACCCGTCGTTGGCTTAAGTTTATGAGCCGATTACTCATCGTCTGTGCACAATCTTTGATTATATACTTCTGCCCTGCCCCTACATTCTCCGCTCGAAAACGTATAGCCAACGTTGGGACAAGTTACTTTAGGGTGATCATTTAGATTTCTTGGGGAGGTTTCTTCGAGTACAATTCTAGCTCTTTCTCTGGCTTCTGGGCTTGGTGATTCACTCATACAAGCACTTAAATTCGCAGTGATGAGGAGACTAAGCAAGGAACCCAACCAATATCTAAGTTTCAGCTTTTTTTGTATCATTTTCATCTGCACTTCCCTATCATCAAAGGTAAACAAGTTAATATCAGAGCCTAATATTAATTTTAGAACTTAATTGTATAATTGCCAGATCTAAAGCTTTCTATCTTTCGGAAATGGTCCGTTACAAGACAGCAACTCAATATTTCGCGGCTACCAGAACTTTAATATATCCTTACCAACCAGTAATACCACTTCAATCACGATTAATACAATAATGGTCCATTCTAAACGAGATGAATGTTGATGATTCAATTCGGCTGCCAACATGTCAAATAATTCTTGCAAAATAAGCAAGCGTTGATTGAGAACATTAACACGTCGTTCGCGATCTAAATAATGCGCCATTAACGCATAATAGGGTTCTAAATCAGAATGTTCCCAAAAATATTCGGGGGTGTCTAATAATTCTTGATGCAGATTAATGGAACTGCGATCAATAAATAAACGCCCCATCATTTTTCTAATATCTTTACGTGATAATTGAATTCCACCCTGTTGGGCAAGCAGTTCAGGCAACTCCCGAGTTAAATGAATGGTTCTTTGAATCGTTTGTTCAAAGACCGCTAATTTAACAGATTGTGCCATACCATGAGAAAAGGCCAATTTGGTCAAAACATCTCGATCGGGCAAGGTAATTTCATCTTCAATAATTTTTGCCTGGGATCCTTCTTCTCCGAATTCATAAGAAAAAACGTCGTCCTCTATGGGATCAACATGTTGAAGAGAAAAACGCCGAATAGTTTGCAATAAATCGCGCTCTAGGTGTTCATCCAAACCCCAGCAAACAACGGAACCATAGGGAAAGAAAAAAACATCGGAATCTTCATTTGAACCGGGCTTCACTTGAACATGTAGTACTTCGCGATATCGAGTCACAGTATACTGTGATTTTAGGTAACTTAATAAGCCATTATTATCAAAGGCTGTAGCAATACAATAGGCCGCACATCGCATAAATGACACCAAAATTAAAAATGTGAGTTTAATATATACTTAAAGCAGGAAGTATACCACAGGCTATATTAATTTTTATTAGCAAAGTTTATAAGATAACTTATATTTAAGAATTCTGTTCATTTAAAAACGATGACTCATCTTATCTTTCTTCCTACTTCATGCCGACAATATGTATGATTCGTCTTCAGGACAAAGTCGAATAAAATCACGCGCTTTTAAAGTTAATAGTTTATTCGCTTTTGCTTTCTGCGCACATTTTAAAATTATTGCATCATAAACTATCCCACCAGATAAACCCAGTTTGGATAATTCATGAAGCAGTTTCAAATATTGAGGCCCATCAAGCGAAATAACCTTTCCTAGTTTTGAAATATTTTCTGAAACCAAATGATAAGCAATGCTAGGAGAAATTTTTGGTGTAAGAGGCAATCTTGTTAGTACGGAATAACATTCTGCCAATGTATGTGAGGCAACAAGAAATGTGATCTCTTTCTTAGTAACTTTTTTAATCCATTCCATGGCATTTTTATGTTGTGGATGAGATGCAACAAAACTTGCTACTAAAACAGAGGTATCGAAAAGAACTTTCATATTAAAAATTTCCCAAATTTTTTAATCGTTCTTCTCGTGTCAAAGAAAGCATCTGATTCATATCGCCATTGGCTTTTCCTGAAAAAACAAGAATGCCACTCTCTACCATGAGTTTTGGTTGATCATCAATGGCCTTGAGCGATATTTGGTGATCAAATTCTTCAATTTCTATTATCGAATGGATTTCCCATCCAAGATGCTCTCTTATTTGTTTAGGGATGACTATTCGGCCAAATTTATCCATGGATGCTTGCATAGATTTTACCTCTCTCTTTATTTGCCATTTTAGCATACCATTTGGCATTTATCAATGCCAAATTTCACCCATTTTACTTTGCGGATCGAATATGAAAATTAATTAATAAAATCAATGTATTAAAACAAATAACGAACGAATAGGGTATTGAAAGGGATGATACAAGCAATTTTAATTCTCTTTCTAGTTTACTTAACCAGTAGCAAATGTTATATTGACTTGTCATCCACTGACGTAGCATTCCCACAGGATGTAGAATGCTCCAGTAAAGAATCTTATCAGGCAACACTAAATAAGGTGATTCATGTCGCAAGTGCAATCTCAATATATTTTTTCAATGCATAAAGTGGGCAAGATTGTGCCCCCTAAAAAGGAAATATTAAAAGATATTTCTCTTTCCTTTTACCACGGTGCAAAAATTGGAATACTCGGCTTAAATGGCTCCGGTAAATCCACCCTTCTTAAAATAATGGCAGGCGTAGAAAAAGACATCATTGGCGAGGCAAGCCCACAGAAAAATATTAAAATCGGCTTCTTGCTGCAAGAACCCCAACTGGATCCTAATAAAGATGTCCGTGGCAACGTTGAAGAAGGTATTAAAGAGACAAAGGCGCTTCTGGATCGCTTTAATGAAATCAGTTTACGTTTTGTAGAACCCATGTCCGAGGAAGAAATGAATGCTTTATTGGAAGAACAAGGTGAGTTACAAAATAAAATTGATGCTGCGCAAGCCTGGAATCTTGATCGTACTTTAGAAATCGCTGCCGATGCCTTACGCTTACCTCCCTGGACAGCAGATGTCAGCAAATTATCTGGTGGGGAACGTAGGCGCGTAGCACTTTGTCGTTTATTACTTTCAACTCCAGATTTATTACTTTTAGATGAACCTACTAACCATCTAGATGCAGAAAGTGTGGCTTGGCTAGAACGTTATTTACATGAATTTACCGGGACGGTAGTTGCTGTAACACACGATAGATACTTTTTAGATAACGTCGCAGGATGGATTTTAGAATTAGATCGCGGCCGTGGTATCCCATTTGAAGGCAATTATTCTTCTTGGTTAGATCAAAAAGAAAAACGTTTAGAGATGGAAGAGAAGCAAGAATCCTCTCATCAACGAACCCTGAAACATGAATTGGAATGGGTACGTACCAATCCCAAAGGTCGTAATGCTAAAAGTAAAGCGCGTCTAGCCCGCTTTGAGGAATTAAATTCCAAAGAATTCCAAAAACGCAATGAAACCATTGAGCTGTATATCCCGCCAGGACCTCGTCTAGGTGACAAGGTAGTAGAATTAATCAATGTCAGTAAATCTTTTGATGATCGCTTACTGATCGATAATTTAAGTTTCCGGGTACCAAAAGCGGCCATCGTCGGGATTATCGGGCCAAATGGCGTCGGGAAATCCACACTTTTCCGTCTTATCACCGGCCAAGAAAAACCAGATTCTGGTGAAGTATTATTTGGTGAAACGGTACAATTAGCCTATGTGGATCAAAGCCGTGATTCCCTAGATGACAATAAAACTGTTTGGGAAGAAATATCAAATGGTCACGATATTATGACAGTTGGCCAATTTGAAATGCCCTCTCGTGCTTATGTTGGCCGCTTTAACTTTAAAGGAGCTGATCAACAAAAACGTGTTGGCGATCTCTCGGGCGGGGAGCGTAATCGCTTACATCTGGCAAAACTTTTAAAAACCGGTGGCAATCTGCTATTACTGGATGAACCGACCAATGATCTAGATGTAGAAACACTACGTGCACTCGAAGAAGCCTTACTGGCTTTTCCTGGATGCGCAATGGTAATTTCCCATGATCGCTGGTTTTTAGATCGTATCGCAACGCACATCCTGGCTTTTGAAGAAGATGGCCGCATCACTTGGTTTGAAGGAAACTACACAGACTATGAAACCGATCGTCGCAAAAGATTGGGGGATGAGGCGCTGCAACCACATCGGGTGAAATTTAAAAAGTTGCAAACGGTTTAATTTGGGTTCACAAAGCAACCTATATATCTATATTATTATTGAGTTCAGATGGACAACCCATTTCATCCTACAGCAGATACGCTTTGATTCTCAGGATTTCTGAAGAGAGATCCTGATCTTCTTCTATTTTCAATTTCATGCGCTGAGAGACCTTGGTTATGCCATCTATAGAAATATTATGGATAGCAAGAGCAATTATTCTGCGTTCAATATGAAAAACTTGACTGAGCATATAGATGGCAACTTTTCTTGGATGATTGAGGGCAGTTTTATATTTATTAGATTGTATCAACAAAGGATCCACCTGATAATATTGAGCAATCTTCGAAATTATTGTATTGATTTTTTCCATTTTAGAAGCAATCATTTGGGTTGATGCGGTTTTAGAAGCAGCGGTGTGAGTCTTTGTATTTGCAATTGAATGAGTCTTCTCGTTTATTTCAGTACGCTCTAGATCTATCGTGTTGAAGATGATGTTTTTTTCTTTTTGACCGATGATTTTGTTTTTGCAAAAAAGTTTGTCTTCCTCAAAAGCCATATTTCTATTTTGGTATTGCGCGAGGATTTTTATTTCTTTAAATGATAAGGCTTTCAAATCGGATTGCCCTGCCAAGACAAATTGTTTATAGCATTCTATTTTTATGTCAGGTTGGAAGCAATCGAGAATGGCGTCACAGAACATCCATCTCGGTCGATCTGGGATTTCCAAATAATAACGATAACTAGACCACAGGTATTGTTCAGGATATTGACATAATTTGGAAGCGACTGGATTCAGATGTATACGACGACTCAGGAGTAATAAATAATGATCTTCTTTCACTAGAAAAGCTTTATAGCGACTCTTAAATACGGGCCCATCTTTGTCTTGCATGCTATTGTGTCTTCGTGCGAATAATCCATTTAGATGCCTCATGGCCTCGCTTAAATTATCATAATTTAGTTTAATAAGGAGATGATAGTTATTGTTCATTAGACAATAGGCATGAATTTCAACTTGATAAATATTAAATACTTCTTCCAATAATTCTAGAAATATTTCAAAATAGATGCGATTGTGAAAAATAGTTTGACCTGCAGCAGCACTATTCGTTACATGATACCATGCTTCTCTGCAATCGATTTTTTTATTATTTTTCTTGTCACTTTTTTCTTTCAATGAACTTCCCTCTCATATCTACAATTGCTATAAGCCATGATCTAATATTTAATAGAAGATTAAACCCTATAACTATCCGCTATTTAGCGGATCCGTTTATTCAGGAACATTAAAGCATAAAACACCTAATAAAAACCAATTAATTTTTAGTTGCGTCTGTTTGTCCAGATGTTTGTCCAGGCATTTTGTCCAAGATTCAGTCTCACATTTTCTAATAATGACCGTTTGTCCCAACGTATAGACTTGTTTGTCCATCGCAAATAATTTGGCTTTAACAGCCAAAAGCTCTTAATAAACTGATATCGAGGTGCAATTCAAAGTTTACCTGTCAATTTACCTGTCAAATAGACCGTCAAAAATTGACGAAAGAAATCAATAGGTTTGAAAATGCTCTAATGCATAAAGCATTTTATCACCGAAAGTTTTATGTGTGTTTTAGTAAATGTAATGAAAAAAGGAGATGATCGAATGCCACAAATTAACCCTGCAAAATACTATAACAATGTACATGCACTCCGTTATGACTATGTGCCCGTTAGAGAAGTGCATACTTCGGGTGCAATCACAACGAGCTATGACCATATCACCACTCCCTGGAAATCTGTACCTACAGTGTCAGGTAATATTTCAAGCCAAAGTGTTATCCTTGGTTATGATTTGACGATTACTTATACAGGGGCCGCCAATATTGGTAATCATGTCATTAGTACCACTCGGTTACCCAATTATTGGAACGATGTTAATGTTACCCAAAAAACCCAAGCCGCTACCGGTTTAACACCTTATGCCATTACCGGTTGTTGCTGCTATGTGCGTCCTTTCTCCTCTTCGCCTTTAGAATGTATAAGATGTTTTTCTTGTCTTACATGTACTTGGTGTTGCGTAGTACCCTGCATAGATTCTCATTTGAATCAAAAATCTCATGCCTTTGAGAAAATGCGAGATGAAGTTGCTCATGAAAGTATGTCGAAGGCGATAGCGGATGAGTTGCAAGCAGCCGATGCGATTGTTGATGCTCGCATAAAAGAACAACAGGCAAAAGTGAATACTCAAGCAGTTCTGCCTGCAGGGATGGTTGGTATTAGCGAAGCACAATTGGCTAGTTTAATACAGCAAGCGGCCCGGGGTGCCCAAGCCAATGTAGCACAAGTACCCTTAGCGCCAGCAGCAAATAATGGTGCTAATGTTGTTCCTATCACAACTCAATACCAGCAGCATCAGAATAATGGGCAAAGGAATCAACCTATGGCTGCTTTATCTGTTGTCACTGCGCCGCCGCCATCACTAGTGGCATCGCGCATTTAATATCCGGTTGTTGCTATTTGTTGGCCTGCAGCTTTCAGGAGGAAAGCAGCAGGCCAATATTTATTAAATATACTCAGAGTATATTAAAGCTGATCTGCTAATTCTAAGGCTGCACTTAAACGCTGGCTTAGATGCGTAAGACGCTGATGAGAACGAGCATTGCGTATGGCCATTGCCAGTGCCTTTGCTTGCCCTAAAACTACCACTAATGATTTCCCGCGGGTAACCCCAGTATAAATAAGATTACGCTCTAATAATGTAAAATGTTGCATAGCAATGGGCATGACCACTGCTTCATATTCTGAACCTTGAGATTTATGAATGGAGGTGGCATAAGCCAACGAAATTTCGTCTAGTTCATCTAGTTCATACGGAATAGCACGGTTATCGAATTCAATTAATAACTCACTTTCTTCATAATCAATCGTTTTAATAAAACCAATATCGCCATTAAACACTTCTTTATCATAATTATTGACGGTTTGAATCACTTTATCCCCTACCGCAAAATCACTGCCAAACCGAGAAACTTTTAGCTGCTGAATATTGGGATTTAAATGTTTTTGCAATGCTATATTGAGTGCTCTGGCTCCTAAACCGCCTCGATTCATGGGAACCAATACTTGCACCTGACGGACGGGATCTAATTTAAATCGCTTGGGAATACGATCGGTTACTATTTGCAATAATTTTTCATGAATCAATTCAGGCGTATTGGCTTCTACGAAATAAAAATCGGATAATTCGCCCGGTTCATTTTTCAGTTTAGGTATATAACCTTTATTAATTTTATGGGCATTGACAATAATCTGAGAAGTGGCTGCTTGACGAAAAATTTCAGTTAAACGTAAGGTTGGAATAACTTCCGATTCTATCAAGTTTGCTAAAACCATCCCTGGGCCAACAGAGGGTAACTGATCGGCATCACCCACCAATATAAGCGTACAATGCGGAGGTATCGCCTTTAATAATCGATACATTAATGATAGATCGATCATCGACACTTCATCGACAACCAATAATTCAACCTCCAATGGGGAAAATTCGTTGCGCTTAAAGCCGTAGTTTTTTGGATCAAATTCTAACAAACGATGAATGGTTTTTGCTTCCATGCCAGTGGATTCTGACAAACGTTTGGCAGCTCGGCCAGTCGGGGCGCAAAGCATGATTTTTTGAGTATGAGATCGTAAAATCTTTAGAATGCTATTCACTAAGGTGGTTTTACCAACACCCGGACCGCCGGTAATAATAACTACTTTATTTTTTAAAGCAATGCTGATGGCTTTGCGCTGGCTACGAGAAAGCGCCATTTTAGTTTCATTTTCCACCCAAGCAATCGATTTTTCAATGTTAAGTGCTTCCGCCCAGGTTTTTTTTTGATGCAGCAATGTTTTCAACAGTTTGACCACGCCTACTTCTGCTTCATACAAATGCGAAAGAAAGACATGATTTTCACCGGTCATTTCTTCCATCACAATACGCCCCTCTGCATGTTCTAGTCTTAAGGCTTCTTGGATGGTATCTGCTTCAATCTCTAATAAGGTGCAAGATTCTTCAATGAGCTTTTCTTGGTTAACAGCACAATGCCCGCCAGAACATATTTCATGTAATACGTGTTTTAACCCAGCCCGGGCGCGCTGTAGTGATTGACGCGATATCCCTAAGCGTTCAGCTAAGGCATCTGCGGTTTTAAAACCAATCCCTCGAATGTCCGAAGCTAAACGGTAAGGATCTTCTCTCAATAATTCGATAGCTTTTTGGCCATAGGTTTTATAAATTCGCACGGCCCTTGCCGTTCCCACTCCATGAGAATGTAAAAAAACCACAATTTCACGAATCTTTTGTTGATCCTGCCAAGATTGTACAATTTTTTGCTGACGGTGTTGGCCTATGCCGGACAGTTCAAATAATTTTTCTGGATTTTTTTCAATAATATTAAAAACATTCTCGCCAAAAGCTTTGACTAATAATTTTGCAAAATGTGGGCCAACTCCTTTTACTAAGCCCGACCCTAAATATTTTTCTATACCGGCCAATGTGGATGGTAAAACTAAACGTAATTCTTGGGCTTGAAATTGCAAACCATATTCTCGATTGGTTATCCAATGGCCTGTAGCATCCACATATTCACCAGGGGTGACAGTCATAGAGCTGCCTACAATAGTGACTAAATCTCGCTGTTCTTTAGTCTTGACTTTTAAAACACAAAATCCGCTTTCCTCGCTATGGAAGGTAACACGTTCTATAACACCGCTGATAGTTTCGATAGAGCTACCTGAAGTATTGGAGGATTTTGGAGCAGTGTTACCTTTTTTATTGTTAGAAAAGGGCTTAGCAGAACCTTCTTTTTTTCGTTTTGAATATTTTGTTTGGGTTCCTTGCATAAATAAATCCTTTAAGATGCGGCTGCAGTCGAACAATAACGCTTTTGCATCAGCAATGTTTGGGCTAAATCTGCCTCTAGACGCTTATAGGTTTTTAATTTTTTGCCTTGTTGTAACTGTAGTTCTAACCTGGTTATTTTTTCTTCTAACCGTTTGCATCTTAATTTTCTTCTCTCTGCAGCAGCTTGTTCTTTCTCTCTTTTTTTCTCTGCTCGCTGTTGCAGTCGTTCTTCTTTTCGATTGAGCTTTGTCTGTTCTTGCATGTTTTTTTGTAATTTTTTTTCTTGAACTTGAACCAATTTTTTATCTGTCTTTTGATATTGATGCGGTAAAAAACTTTGTTCTTCATTGCTAAAGGCACAAGGTCTATCTCTATATTCAATTTCGCCATTGACTTTTACACATTGAAAAACCCCTGCCTGAGTTTCAATTGGCAAACAAAAACCTAGGCTAATACACAGAAGAACATAACGATAGTGATGGAGACTATTAAAAGCAATCATATTTCAGAAACCTTCGTTTCTTCTAATACTTGCCAATCAATCGGTGATTTGCCATGTTCCTTAAGATAGGTATTGGTCTTAGAAAAATGTCTACACCCTAAAAAACCCTGATGTGCAGAAAAGGGAGAGGGGTGTGGGGCTTGTAATACACAATGGCGACTTCTATCTATAAACGCACCTTTCTTTTGCGCATAAGAACCCCAAAGTAAAAATACTAAACCCATTTTTTGTTCATTCAAAATCTTAATGACATGATCCGTAAATTGTTCCCATCCTTTGCCTTGATGTGATGCAGCTTGTCCGCTTTCTACAGTCAAGACACTGTTTAGCAACAATACCCCTTGTTTAGCCCAATTGAGTAAATATCCCTGTTTCGGAATAGCAAGACCTAAATCACTCTGCAATTCTTTGTAAATATTGACCAACGATGGCGGTGGTTTTACACCCAAAGGCACTGAAAAACAAAGCCCATGTGCCTGATTTTTGCCATGATAAGGATCTTGACCCAAAATAACCACTTTTACTTCATCAAAGGGAGTTAGATTGAGAGCATTAAAAACTTGAGCACTTTTTGGATAAATAATTTTTTTATTATTTTTTTCTTCGCGCAAAAAATGCCGCAATTGTTGCATATAAGGCTTTTCAAATTCTGAACCTAAAACCTTCTGCCAACTTTCTTCAAGCATACGTTATCCTTACCTATGTCATATGGGTACCGTATTTCAAACGGTAGACTCTTTAGAGTATATTTTCTGGTATAGTACCATAATGCAATACAAAGCCCCACCGCAAAATGAACTAGAGCTCCTCAATCGTGGTTATAAACTAGCAGGTAGAACTCTAGCTGAATTAGCATCAGCACTGAATCAAACAGTGCCTGAATCATTCAAACAAGCAAAAGGTTATGTTGGACAATTAATCGAAACTCATTTAGGTGCCTCTGCAGGCAATAAACCCAGCCCAGACTTTATAAATTTAGCTATAGAACTTAAAACATTGCCATTTAACAAAAAGGGTGAACCGCAGGAAACCACGTATGTCTGTACAGCACCTCGATCTCAAGCTGCCATTGAAGAAAGTTGGGAAAGTTCTAGAGTGAAAAAAAAATTACAGCAAGTACTTTGGATCCCGGTGGAATCTGATCCGAGTATTCCAATAGCAAATCGCAAAGTGGGTGCTCCCTTTTTATTAAAATTGCAACATTATCCTGCTCTAGAAACTATTCTACAAAAGGATTGGGAAGAATTAATGGATATGTTACATCTGGGGAAAATAGCAGAATTGACGGCTAGCTTTGGTCAATATTTGCATATTCGTCCAAAAGCGGCACATAGTAGAATATTAGCAACTACATTAAACCTAGATGGAGAAGAACAACAGGTGGGCCCTAAAGGCTTTTATCTTCGTACCACCTTTACCAATAAAATTTTAAGAGAATGTTATTGTAGATGAGTTGTTGTTTTTATTTTTTATTTTGGAAAAATTGTGACTATACGTAAATAGTAGGTAATATACAAACTTAAATTAGAATCACCTTAATATTCTAACTGTTCAAAACCTCAACGAAAAGATAAAATCGAAAAGATGAGATCGTTGACGTATTTGAATATTCTTGTTAATATCGGAGTTTAGTAATTTGACAGTCATACATTAAAAATATGTATAAAAAATCAGTTAATTTAAATTAATAGTGTGGAGAACTTAACATGGCAGCAGTGACACCGGTAATAAACTCAGGCAATCATAATAATTCAACTACTTCAACCACGAATGGTTCAACACCAGAGCAGTCTTTGCCCAATCAGGCAACGAATATTGATCCTAATGTAAATGCTAAATCAATGGCTGATGTGAATAGTGCAACAAAAACGGCTGCTGCTCAAGCTATTCCTATGGCAGTAGGAGATGGAGCAGCTGCGCTTCCAAACGTTGCTCTGGCTAAACAATCCAGTGATATCATTCCAACAGAAAATACAAATGTCGACTGCAATACTAAAAAAAATAATCATGAAGAAGAGATGACATTGCAGGAAATGGCAGAAATAGGAAAATTATTGGAGACAAATTGTGTTCAATCTACTTTGATTAAAAAATTATTAGTTCAAAATAATAAACTGCGTGAATACAATGAAAATTTAAAAAAACGGCAGAGCAACTTGCCGGAAATGTTGAATTCGATATGTTCTAATCCGGGACTTTCATATGGAGACAGGTATGCAGTCATATCTCAAATACACAATTACGCACAGTCCGAATTGGCAAAACTTTCAGTTGCTATGATTCTTGAAAATGTGAATCAAGACCTGTGGCAAAACACAGTTTCTATTTCATTTGATGATGCGATGAGTCTAACTTTTATTAAAGCTTTTTCTGAGTCGTTGCATGGAGCTGCAGGGGGAATTGAGGTTTTAAACGATCCAAAAGAATTACGTTTGCTGAAGGCTCAATTATTTGAGGATGATAATCTGAGCGATAAGGCTGGAAAATATCTTAAGTGTATGAGGTGGATTCATATTGATGCCTTTGGTCGATGTGAAGTTTACCCAAGTCAAACAGCATATGAATTGAAGAAAGTGACTATTAAAGATAATGAGGCTATTCAAGCTTTGCAGGCTGCTCAAACAAAGTATACTACCGCGAGGCTTGCTTATCAAGATGCTCTTACAAAATTTGAAACGGACAAAAAAATAGCGGAGGCAGCTTTTCCTGATGCAAAAGAATCTGCAGAAAAAATGGCTTTGGAAAATGAACTGCAATCTGCTGCCGACAGGCTTCGTAAAATGGAAACGTCCATGAAAGAGGCTAAGGCTACTGAAGAGGCCTTCTGTATTAAACAAAATATCATTGCTATACAAGTAGATGTGATTCATGGTAAAGATCAGCTGGTAAGGGCTAAATATCAATTGATACAGTTTCAAGAATTATTAGAGAAGTTTGAAGAAGAACGGGTTAGTGCTAAAGTTGCCTCAGATAATGCTCAAATAGAGGTTGCACTTGCTAAACAAAAAAAAGGAGTAGAGTGTTTTGTAGATCAGGCAAAGTTATCTGCTGAAGTCATGCCACAAGAAACTGCAGCTCATGTTGCTGGGGAAATCATAAAAGCAAAAGGAATTACAGCTCATAATGCTACAGAAGTTATCAAAGCTCATGATCTTGTGATTATACATTTACACGAGATAATAAATGCGATAGAAAATTCAATTAATGCTTTGCAAGAACTTTCGGATGCTGGGGGAAAAATTACGAACGAGGTTATGCGAGTACAAGCAATGGTCGATTTGAGGGTTGGTGAAGATGGGCTTTCTCACCATATTCGTGCATGTATTAATAAACTGAGGGATGATTACTGCTACTTTGAAAAAAGAAAAGTATCGGATGAGGCAATAAAGCATGCCTCGATAAAAATATCTGAGGCGCATAACGCTCTAGAAGCGGTAGACATTAAAAAGGCATTAGCACATGTTTTAAGTAATAATGTTAAAGTTTTGGAAAATTTACATAAGATCAAGAATGAGTTTGAATTAGTCAAAATAAATGCTAAGAATGCTGAAAAGATGCTGGCAAATGCAAAAGAAGCTTCAGATAAGATAGCGGCAGAGTCGACCCACAAAAATGCTTTGAAAAAAGTGTTAGATACAGAATTGGCTTTTAAGATTGCAGTAGATCAAAATTTACTTGGCTTAAAAATCGAACAAGTTTTAAGCGAAGACTATACTTTGTCAGATGAACGTCTTAAAAGGATTGAAGGAGATCTTCAACAAGATTTGATTGCTAATGAAAAGACTGCGTCTCTGGAAATGGCAAAGGCTAAAAAAGCTTCTGAATTAGTTAAGATGTCGGGAGCTACATGTGAAATTATCCTATCTATGGAAGTAGTGGAGAAAGGACAAGCAGCCATACAGGCTGAAATAAAGCGCCAATGTGAGGCTGCTATGGTAAGTAATAGACAAGCCTTGGGCAAAGCTGCAGAAGACGCTATGTCTCTTTTAAATAACTCCCAGCAGTCTCTCATGAAGGTGCAAGCTTTTATCAAGCTTACTTCATGGGTAAAGACAGCCAGAAAAAATTTTCCAAAACTGATATTAGAAGCGGCGGAGGTGGAAATGTTTGCTTCTAAAGCATTGAATGAGAGTGCGTCAGTTAAAAGTATTGTTACTAAAGCTATTCAAGATCTAAATGCCGCGAAAGAGTTGGCTAAAACTGCGGTTGATAATTCAGCAATAGCAAATGCAAACGCTGCTATAACAGACAAAACCGCTTTGCTTCGTATCGTTGAATTATCTGCAGCCAGTAAAGAATGCATTGCTCATATTCTTTTAGAAGATGCGAAGGCTAGACGGGAAAATGTTCATGCGACAGCCGCAGCTTTAATAGCTATAGAAAAACTCATTAACCTAATAGATAAAAAAGGTGAAAAAGAGGTTGTTGCAGACACCATTGATGCTGCTTTACGTGACGCAAAACAGACGCAGGCTCTAGCCACGAAAATAATTCCGAATACAAAATCAGGCATCAGTATTATGAGGCGGGTTGTGACAAGAGCGATTAAACAGTATGGAATAGCTGATAGAGCAAACCAAGCATGGGTGGCAGTCCAAAAAGAATATAATAAGTCTGTGATTGATGTCAATAAAGCAAGAAGCACTGCGCATGCAGCAGAGATGAAAAGGGAAGAAACTAGAAAAAAAACCTATGAGGTAATCAAGGCAACGACTGCGGCCAAAGATGCTGCAGATCAAGTTCGTATAGAGGGATGTGATGCTGGAACTGCCCCAGCAACGATTGCAATAAAAGCAGCGCTTATTAAAGATACTATGTCGAAAGTTAGCATTTGTGCTGCAAACTGTGCAGCAGCCATTATTGCAATAAAAGCAGCCTATGAAGAAGATAAAATTGCGAAAGAACTGGAAGCTAAAGCCAGATCAGTATGGGATAAGATAGCGCTCGCAAAAAAAGAAAAGGAGAAAGCCGATATTGAAGTTAAATGGACTATTAATATGGCAAGAAATAATATTGAGATTGTCACTAAACAGCTATTGTTGTCGACACCGGATATTGAATTAAAAGCATTACTTATGCGTCGTTTAGCTGCTTTAGGGGATCCAGAAGTTACAGAACAACAAAAAACAAAATCAGACATTGTTTCAAAGGTGGGTAGTGCAGGTTCTGCCAATGCTGCAGGAAGTGGCGGAGCTGCTGCAGTGACTGTAGCCGCTGGTTTTACGCCTCAGTTTGGGGGACAACCAGTTAATCAAAATCATCAGGCACAAGCAGCTGCTGGACTAACAGCCGCTTCAGTAACTGCACCGGTTGCAGGAACAAGTTTACGTTATTTTGGGAAATAAAGATTTGAGTAGTCAATGAGCAATTTTTGTTATAATTTTAAGCAGATTGCCAAACTAGGGTCCGTCCTAGGATAGTGTGAACAGTTCAATATCCTTCATCCTTAGGAACCATTCTTACCTTCTAAGGCTTATTAGAACAAATAAGCTTTGGCTTCATGGCAGGTGAAAGGAAGATCATCTCTTCATTTTTATTGAGATAAAAGCGTACACAATCGCTTATTTCACCTAAAGGTTTGAAACAGACTGCTACGGTATCTTTAGAGGGAGGATTACTTACATTCACCCCAATCTCATTTAGGGCTTCTGTGAGGTTTCGGATAATATCTGTATTATCCAATCTGGGGTTGACACGGACATGGTTTAATTCAAATAACATACCCTGTAATGTGTTTTTGACTTCGTAAATAGGTCGGATAATGCCCTTAGCCAAAGATTCAATCTTAACGCATTCTAATACTTGTAGATGCTCATTTAGTATAAACTCATAGGCGTCACCGCTATCATAGCGGGTGACTTGTCTGGCATTTATCAATATTTCTGAGGCTGAGTTGTGCATATTTTTTCTATCGGCGTAGGGGTTTGAAACTTGATACACGGACTGTCCAATTGGGTTAAAATTGAGACATAATGCAGTAATGAAATGGAGGGGGCAGAAGGGCATGACCAAGCTTAAAAATTCATTTAGTTGTCAGGAATGTGGCGCTATTGCTGCGCGTTGGAGTGGCCAATGTGGCGATTGTGAGGCCTGGAATACTTTAGTGGAAGTTGTGGCAGTGGCTGCCAGTAAATCGGCTAAATCACGGTTGGTTGGCTATTCTGGGGCAGAGGAAGCACAGGTATTGAATCTTGGCAAAATAACCATGACGCCAGAATTACGAATCTCGACCTCTCTTTCAGAGTTGGATCGAGTATTGGGTGGGGGTATTGTACAAGGCAGTGTGATCTTAATTGGGGGAGATCCTGGTGTTGGGAAGTCCACCGTATTATTACAAACTTTAGCCTATCTCTCTAAAACTTATAACACCCTGTATGTGACAGGCGAAGAATCTTTACAGCAAGTTAAACTGCGTGCGCATCGTTTAGAGTTAGATGACAAAAATTTACGCGTATTAGCTGAAACACAAATAGAACGTATTATTGCCCTGGCCTTGCATGATAAACCTCAAATTATGGTAGTGGATTCTATTCAGACGATGAATACAGAAATTTTGCAATCTGCCCCGGGTTCTGTAGGGCAGGTAAGAGAATCAGCTGCACAATTGGTTCGTTTCGCAAAACAAACTGGAACATCGGTATTTTTGGTGGGACATGTTACCAAGGAAGGAACTTTGGCGGGTCCTCGCGTTTTGGAACATATGGTGGATACGGTTTTGTATTTTGAAGGAGATTCAGATAGTCGCTTTCGCGTGATACGTGCTGTTAAAAATCGGTTTGGTGCTGTGAATGAATTGGGTATTTTTGCCATGACTGAAGGTGGTTTACGGGGTGTTAATAATCCTTCCGCTATTTTTCTTTCGCGTTATGAACAACCAGCTTCCGGCAGTATTGTGATGGTAACCTGGGAAGGCAGCCGCCCTTTATTGGTAGAAGTTCAGGCTTTGGTGGATGAAAGCTATTTGACGAATCCAAGGCGAGTGACGGTTGGTTTAGAACAAAACCGTTTGGCATTAGCACTTGCGGTATTACATCGTCATGGCGGTGTGGTTACTTATAACCAAGATGTATTTGTGAATATTGTGGGCGGTGTACGTGTTTCGGAAACAGCAGCCGATTTACCGATGTTATTAGCCGTATTGTCTAGTTTAAAGGATCGCCCCCTATCTAAAGAATTAGTGGCTTTTGGAGAAGTGGGTTTAGCAGGTGAAATCCGTCCCGTACAAAGTGGACAAGAACGTTTAAAAGAAGCCGCAAAGCATGGTTTTAAACGTGCCATAGTGCCACATGCTAATGCTCCTAAAACACCCATAGAGGGAATGGAAGTGATTCCCGTTTCGCGATTAAGTGAGGCTCTGCAGCAGTGCTGATTACTCGGTGTAACGTCTACGAATAGCTTTAACAGTTCTTAAAACGAGTAGGATCAAACTTCTTTGAGGCCATAATCCCTAGTGCATTGGGAGTAAAACCTGCGTGATAAAACATTCCTTGCAAATTAGTCATAGTATGTTGAGCATAAACCTTATTATTTTGGCCTCTTTTAAGCTTCTGACTCTGTGGTAAAAATGCCTTGCCAGAAACAACAGTTGCAGCGGTCTCGGCAGCTGTTGCCGTCGCTTTGGCAGCAGTAGTATGACCAGCAGTATAATTACGCACAGGGTTACAAAGCTGCCAACCAATATACTCAAAGCAAACGGATTCAATGATGATGATGAAGAGCTTGTCCCCTCGTTTCTTTCAAAAACATTAAAAATATAAACGATAAAACTAAACAAATCGGTAAAGCAATAAAGGCTTGTTGATATTCTGCCAAAGTGAAAACTTGTTCTCCACCCACCATTACTGGTGTTTTTGCTGTCATATCTAATATTTTTCCAATGACAGGTTGGCCTAATGCGCCCCATAAAGTATTCAAGGCATTAGCGAATCCACTGGCAGTAGCCGCTAAATAAACGGGGTTAATTTCTGCGATAACGGCAAAGGCTAATATAAAGGCGCTGCCAAAAAATCCTAAACTGAACAATAAAGACTGCATAGCAAACAAAGGCAATCCTTTTGCATAAATTAAGACTAAGGTAACAACTAACAAGGAGAGATTCGCGATGATCATCGGAAGATTACGGCGACGATAGTAATCAGATAAAAAACCCCAAAATGCGCCTCCCAACATAAAGCCAATATAAATTAACGATGCACATTTGCCTGCGGTAGCTCGATCAAAACCATGCGCTTCTTGTAAAAATGGAATTCCCCATAACCCGCCAAAAGATAAGGTAGGTACAAACATAAACCCAGCAAATAAAGAAGCAATCCAAGTTTGCTTGCTTTTCATGATCAGTTTCAGTCCCTGTATCATTTCCTGTTTCTTAGTTATTATAGCGCCACGTGGGATTTCACCTTCGAAACTAATCCCTGCTACGCGTTTCTCATCGCAAGGTTTATCTTTAACAAAAATCCATAATAAGACTGAAATAACCAAACCAACGACACCACCCCAATACATACTTTCACGCCAACCAAAGTTAGCAACGACTTCTGCAACCGAGGATAAACCAACTGCAGCCCCTAAAAAACCAACCGTGACTGTTAAGCCCGTCATAAAGGCATAACGATTACGGGGAAACCATTGGCAGGCAATTTTTAAACAGGTTAATAAAGCAAAACCTGCACCGGCACCAATTAATAAACGCCCTACTTTTGCATGCCATAAGGTGGTTGAGGCAGCAAATACCAAACTCCCAATAGCACATAAACAGGAAGCAATAGTAATAATACGTCTAGGTCCATATTTATCTAATAATACGCCCGCAGGAATCTGCATTAAACCATATGCGTATAAACAGTAGGCGGATAAACTTCCAAAATCCTCTGCATGTTTAGCCAAAGATAACATCAACTCAGGCTTCATGGCACTGGGTGAAACTTGTAATAAATAATCATAAAAATAGAAAATTGCAGCCAAAGCCCACATGATACAAGCTGAAATAAAGGAAACCTTAGAAACAGGTAAGGCGACAACAGAAGGTTTTTCGGTGGCGGTTGTCAGATATGGACTACGGTTCATAGGTGATATTCCTCACAATTTTGTTATTGAATCTACACTTGTTTCCAAAAGTATTTAGCTAAAGCACTTAGTCAGTGTGCCCTAAAGGGGTGTCTTTGTAAAGACCTTTAAGGACCTATTTGAGACTTTTATGGTTAATTTTTTAATAGAATCAATGTTTTTGTAATAATTTCGGTCATTATTAGTTTTATCGCACCGGATAATGCGGGCAAGGCGCTCGATATTGACACTTGGCTCGCTCTGCTAGGCAGACTGCTCTTCTGCGCATTTCTGGTGACATTTGATCAATCAAACAGTTAATGATATCAGCATTTTTGTCATCCATACATTCTAATGCCGTTTGTAGCCAAGCATAGGCCTTGCCTTCATCTCTTGGCACACCAATACCTTTCATATATAAAATACCTAATTGGAATTGCGCTTGGCCGGCACCACTCATAGCGGCTTGATGAATCCATTTAGCAGCACGAGTCGCGTTTGTCTTAGAAATAGCAACAGTACAACGTCCGGGAACAGGTCCACAATATTTATGTTTGGGTGCACAAATTTCTTCGCACCAGGCAACACAACGATATCTATTGCGTGCCCCGCAATTACAAGGTGCATTAGGATTACAATGGCATTTCACTTGTAAATGTCTTTCAGGTTCTTTAATAAAACACATCGGGCAACCATTGCCTGGTTTTTCGGAATAAGCGGGCTCACATTTACAAATGACTTGTTTACATCGAATACAAGGATGCATACAATCTTTGACGGGTCGTTTATTTTCAAATCGAAAACCACAAACTACCGTTCTGGCATATTGCGGCAGGCAATCCCCTTCTAATAAGATCAACCCCAACATATTTTGGGCATAACTATGCCCACAACAAGCCGCTTTATGATACCATTCGAAAGCTTTTCCAAAATCTTGTGGAACACAAACACCTAAATAATGTATATCGCCCAATTCCACCTGAGCCACTGTTAAACCACAATTTGCTGCTCGGCAAAACCAACGGATGGCTAAATTCATACTTTTTGGTAAACCATAGCCCTGAGCATATCGGCGACCAATTTTGTACTGCGCTTCTAAAAATCCAGGCTGACAACGGGCTTTTTCATAATAAGCGACATTTCTTGCTAAATCCTGAGGAACGCCTCGGCCATCTTCATACATGATACTTAGCATTAACGAGGCATAAGCATCATTACCAAAATCAGATGCAATTTTATAGCGTCGTGCAGCCTCTTCTAAAACACGCGGCAGATCTCCTTTGCCGGCATGATAGAAATCGGCTAATTCTAACTGTGCTCTCCAAAGATTGTGATGAGCCGCCTTCATATACCATTCAGCTGCAACTCTAAGGTTTTTAACAACACCACGACCTTCGCGATAAAGATCACCTGCTATTAATTCAGCTTCCGGTAAACCTCTTCTAGCTGCGACCACAATCCAACCTGCTGCCTCGCAAGGATTTCTGGGTGTGCATTCCCCATAAGAATAGGCCATTCCTAATTTAAAAGCGCCAATAGCAGAACCCATTTTTGCCGCCCGAAACCAATAATCATAGGCCTTGCCCATGTTTCTAGGACCCAAACGACCTTCATAATAAGCATCTCCAATCGCCGCTAAAGCTTCTGGATGCCCGTCTTCGGCTAGGGCCAGGAGTTTTTCAATTCCCTCATTAACCGTTTGTTTTTGTCCAGCTTTCATTAGTAACAGACCACTTTGATATTCGGCATCAGAAGATCCTAATGCTGCCGCTCTTCTATATAAAGCTAATGCCTTTGATATGTTCTCTTTACCACCATGCCAACCCCTATATAATTCTGCTAGGGCTAACATACCCGTAATATCACCGCGATCAACAGCTCGCTGATACCAACTTGCGGCTAATTCAATATTTCGCGGCAAAACACAGCCATCTCGATAAAAATTCCCCATCTGCACTTGGGCAATGGGAATCCCGGCTTCTGCTGCTTTTTTATACCAGCAAACGGCAAGATTTAAATCTCTACAAACTTCATCTCCCATCAAGAAACGATGACCCAAAGTAACAGCAGCATACATATGTCCATCTTCGACCTGACAACGCAGATCATGCAATTCTTGTTCTATTCTTTTTGCCCTACAAAAATCTGGAGGGCATTTTTCATATACGCAAAAATCGCATCGTTTCGGTTGGGCGCCACACATCGCTGTAGAAGAATTACAACCCTGTAGTGAAAACATGGAAAAAGGGCCTGAACAGGGTGTGAGTGGCGTGCAAGGAAGAGCAAAAATAGAATTCGAATAGCCATGTAGCAACACTGCTATAAAAAATAGAGAACCCCATCGAAGTAATTTAAATTTCATACCCGTTAAGTATGGCATCGAACTTGCTAAATGCATAATGTTTTGGAGCATTTTTGCAAGGTATGACCTATATAAACAATTAGGCCAGTTGAGATTTCGCTAAGCTGATCTACTAGCCCTACTTCACCTCTATCGAAACCACATCAGACTGCCCCCTACTATCTATTACCGAAAACTCAACAAATCCCGATGCTTGGGTGGGCTGCCAAAGAATGTCGGTTTTTGCAAAACTCTCTGCTAAGGGCTGACCATTAATAAAAGCATAATAAGGGGGTTCTCCCCCCGATAATATAAAATGCAGCGGTTGCGAAGTATCAACATAAATAACAGCACCCTCTTTTGGAAACTGAATCTGGAATGATTTCTTTTTTTGAGTTCTATCTAAGGTATTTTCCCTTTGAAGTACCCTTAAGTTTTTTGGAAGTTCATAATTTTTTAAAGATAAATGACCTACAGAAGGATTAGAGGATATTTGTTTTTGATTTTTTGTTGGCAGCATTCCTAATATTTTAAATAGTATGGGTGCAGCGGTATCTCTACCCGTCTTATTAATAGAAGAAGACCCATCCGGTTTTCCGACCCAAACCCCAATCGTAAACTCATGACTATATCCAATAGCCCAGGCATCACGATAGCCATAAGAAGTGCCTGTTTTATAGGCGAATGCAGACTGGGCTGTAAATTGATTATCTACAAATCCATTTGGTGCATGGGTTTCTTGTAATATTTTGGTTAAATGCCAGGCAACTTCTTTGCTCAAAAAAGCGGTTATTTTATTTTCTTCTTCTATTTTTTCGTCTTCCGTATTTTCTTGCGCATTATTGAATAATTTTAAAGCTGCATATTGCCCTTGGTTCCCGAGTGCAACATAAAGACCCATCAGATCAAAAAAACGGATACCCAACCCACCTAAAGCAATGGGCAAGGTTGGTTTACTAGACTTATCTCTGAAGAATAAGTGGACTCCAAACAGATTTAACCAATCACAAAAATGTCCTGGACCCATTTTTTCTAAAGCCAAAACTGCAGGAATATTCAATGATTGTTGCAAGGCTTCCCGAATAGTCACCTCTCCATGAAAAACGTCTCGAAAATTACTGGGTGCATAGCCTGAAAAACCCATGGGAGTATCTTTTACAATGGTTTCAGGATGCAGTAATTTTTTTTCAAAACCTAAGCCATAAATAAATGGCTTCAAGGTGGATCCGGGGGATCGAATCGCTTTTATCATATCCACCTGTCCCAATTTTTGTTCGGAAAAAAAATCGGCAGATCCCACATAGACAAGAATTTCTTGAGTTTCATTATCTACTACCATCGCAGCAGCTGTTTGAGTGCTTTCTAGGAAAGGCAATGTCGATTTTAAATAGCGCTCCACTTGGACTTGCAAATTTTTATTCAGAGTGGATTGGACAACAAAGTTCTTTTTTTGAAGATCTGTCTCATTTTTTTTTATATTAATAATAGATTGTTCCGCCAAAAGATGTAACGCCAATTTAGGAAAAGCAACTCTTCGTGTAGGAACAGGTTCATCTTTGGCCTCTCTTGCTTCCTTACTAGTCAAAATATGAGTTTGCGACATCCTATCTATTAATTTATCTCTAAAAGCTTTAGCCTCGCTATTGATCCTATCCGGTCTTAAACGGGTCGGAGATTGCGGCAAAACAGCTAATAATGCTGCCTCTGAAGGCGTAACATGTTTGGGTTCTTTGGCAAAATAGCTTAAAGAAGCTGCTCGAATGCCTTCTAAATTTCCTCCATAAGGAGCAAGGCATAAATACATTTCTAATATACTTTTTTTGGAGAAATGATATTCTAATTGCATGGCTCTTAGTAGCTCAATGGCTTTATTTTTTATCAGTCTAGGACGAGGCTCCAATAAACGCGCTACCTGCATGGTTAAAGTAGATCCGCCAGAAATCACGCGCCCTGAAAATACATATTGGCCCAAAGCTCGCAACAATGCAACAGGATCAACACCCGGATGATAATAAAAACGTTTGTCTTCATAATTAATTAATAGACGAATAAATAAGGGATCAACCATCTCTAATTGTATAGGTAATCGAATACGTTCATCACTTGCCAAACTTAAGGATAATAATTCTCCTTGTTTATCCAATAAGATCGTCGATTGATCCCAATATTTGTCGAGTTTAAGAGGAAGGAGTTTATCTAATATTAAAGCTAAGCAACAGCATACTCCTAAGCCTATTAATAAGCTTAGGAGTATACGAGTTATAAACTTCCAAAATTTAGATATTATTATATTCATTATTACTCTGTTAAGGCATCGTCATTTTAAGGAGTGGTCACTTCCACCTTAAGCGCATTGGTCCTTGCAAAAAAGCTTGGTGCATACATATCTTCTACAAAAAGACCAGGTTTAATATAAATACCTGGCGTAACGGCCCTAACCTGATAAGCCACTTGAAAAGCAGTATTTGCTTCAGTCATGTCTATGGCTGCAACATATCTATCATCCCTGCCATCCGAAAATGCCGTTATTGAAAGCTCGGGCAGCCATTCGTAAGGTCGATTTTCCTGACTTATTTTCGCATTTTCAATCTCGAAACCTGCTGGCAATAAATCCACAATTAACATCTGTCGAGGACGTTTATCCTCTTGTGTTCCTTTGATAATCACTAACATCTGCTCACCCTGCTTTACCGCTGCAGGATCAATATTATGACCCTCTAAATCATAATAATGGGATTCAATTGTCATCCCTTTGCTCTCTGCTTGCGGCTCTTCTTTTGGAAGCGCAGTTAAACTGATATTAACATATAAATCATTTTTACCTTGATTGCTTAATGCCAAACCCTGCTTCAATTCTTCTGCCGTAACCGGTAATTGCAAGGAATGCTTGTCTGTTTTTTGCAAAGTTTCATTGACAATAATTTGAATAGGCTCTTCTTTATTTTGAGCATTCAAACTGTTTGAAGCAAGTAAAACCCATGCCATTTCTTGAGTACTCAGAAGAGAAGTAACAGGCTTATCTGTTTCCATTATATGCAAGTCTTTCTGTAAACTTTCAATGGAACTTTCTACTATTTCTTGAACCTCTTTTAGTGTTGGATTTGCTTTTAAGGTTTCAATGCCTAAACTGAGCAATCCAGCCTGGTTTCGCAAGCTGCTTCCAAACGGCCCTTTCGACGTCAAACCACTTTTTGGGGTTGTATAAATATTACTAAAAGCCAGCACTGCCCGTTCAGACTCACCTTTCATCGCGAGTGCATTTGCAACCATGGCTCTTGCCAATGGATTATCCAGTTGTTCAAAATAATTGTCATAGAAATATCGTACTGTACCACTAGATACTTGATCTGCTTTCGTAAGTACATATACGGCGTATGCAAGCCCGCTAAGGTCATCTGGCTTTAATTCACCCGATCGATCCATCCATACTCTTAAGCCATCTAAGCCTCGGCTTAAAGAGAATTGTGGGATCTCAAAACCTGCTGCTTTAGCTCTTAAATAAAAATCCATAACATAACTGGTCAAGAAAGGATCGCCAGAGGATTCGCCATAACTCCATAAGCTATAGGCGCCTGAACTTAATTGTTTTTCAGACAGCAATGCAAGTGCTTGGTTCACTCTTTGTGCTTGACTGCTATCGTTCGAATACAAGGCCCCCATTCCTTTGCTGGTTATTTGTTCTACGCATCCATAGGGATATACCGCTAGGTTCTTGGCTAAACCTGCTGTATCCCAGGGCACAGCAGAGCTAATTGAAAGCAAGATCTGTTCCGAGCCTGGCATGAAATTTTTAAAATCTTCTGCAATTTTATAGGAGATTTGGCTTTTCAAAAGATGTCCTACAACCCAACTCACATATGGACTTGCCTCTCGCACTGAAAGATCATAACTATTGCTAATAGGAAGTGGCTCACTTAAGGTTGCTGATTTTAAGCTCACTTCAATTTTTCCGTCCCCCAATCCCAGTGCCTGAATAGGAATCTGTAATTCTGCTTTTCCTTCTTTTTCTAAAGTCACCTCAAATATTTTTGAAGTCTGCGTATTATCATTGTCTATCTGGCTATCCTTTTCATTTCCTTTTTTATTTGCATTTTCGTTTCCTTTTGTATTGTCCTTCACTTTTCCTTGCTTCGATGGTTCAATGGCGCTTAAGCCTATCGAACCGCTCGTCTTTATTTCAACCTGATATTTGCCTTCTGGTGCTGAAACATTATTCAATGAAAGAGAAAAGGTAGAGTGATCTTTAGGCGCCAAAAAGCGTGGTAAAACGCCTTCTAATACAATAGGATCTCGCACCAACAAAGTACCCTCTGCTGAACCAAAACGTTTATCATCAAAGGCAACTGCCATTAAGCGGAGGCTACCATTAAAATCTGGCAGATCGAGTTGAATTTTTGCCTTACCATTTTTGTCTGGTTGAACAATACCTTTGTATATCGACACAATTTTAAAGGACCGTTTGGATAAAGCTTGCATGTTGCGAGATAAAATGCCGTTATCCCCACCTTGTCTTAAAACGCCTTTATCACCTGGAATGGGGTCGATAAGTCTACCATACAAATCTCGTTGTTCTACACCTAAAGTTCTTTGTCCCAAGAAATAATTTTGGGGTTTCGGGGTTGCAAAATCAGTTAATTTTAATATGCCTTCATCCACAGCAGCGACCGTCATCTGCAGGGGGGAAGATAAACCTTTCCCATCTTTTCTGCTGACTTGGAGTGGAATTTCAACTGTTTGACGAGGTTTAACTTCTTTTGGAATTTCAAAGTTAAGATCCAATGTTCGAGCTGCAGGATTGATCCCCACCCAAGCTAAACCAACAGCACGTTTGGGCAAGAAGGAGGGAGACTTGGTTTTGGCATCATTGTCTTTTTCTAAGGGGCGAATCGCTGAAACCATACAATATACACCCACACCCCAATTTTCATTGGCGGTGAATTTAATACGATTGCCTTTTTTGCCTAAAACAATATTGCGAGTTTCTAATATGCGATCATTTGCGATAGTAACAAGCGCTTGCCCTTCAAAAGGCGCATCGATTTGAAGCTCGACAGTATCGTTCATATCAACGAGTGCTTTATTTACTTTAACCGTTAATTTATCAGGCGCATCTACCCCTTCACTCAATGCAAACCAACCCTTTTGAAAACGGTAACTGGTTGCCGCACCCGTTTTGGGATCCTTAATTTCTAAACGATATTGCCCCCAATCTTTGATGGGTAAATTTAATATTTGCGGTTTGCCTTCTACGACAGATAAGCTACCGCTTTGTAGAAATTTATCATCGATAATGGTTTTATATTGCCAAGGCGCATATTTCTCTGGACGAAACCAGGAATATTGTAAATTTTCTGAAAAAAATTCATATTGTAACTCAGATACAGCTACTGTTTTCCCATTCGGATCAACCGCAATCACTTCAAATTTGGCTTCTGGTTCTACTTCTGGGAGTAATCGATCTTTAAATAGCGCCTTAATACCAATCAAATCAGAGGTTGTATGCACTGGCAATATTAATCTGCCAATTTCTGGACGTCCACCTTGATCAGATAAAGTGACTCGCACAACGGCTTCTAAGGGCTTAGTGGTTTGGGGTAATTTTTCAAGCTGCAAAGTATATTCAGACTTCCCCTCACGATTCAAGGGAGGAATGGCTTGCTGACTGAATTGATTTTCGAAAGCATCATTTTCTAAGCCAAAGACATAATCAGACAATTGCGGAAATGGAATGGCACGTGGACGAAGATTGACAGTTGCTTCTCCTTTTAAACCTATGGCCGGAAAACCAAAAAGGTAACGACCCTCAACATCAATCTGGGTGGGTTGTTGTTCTGAAAGAAAGGGCTGATTTGCTTTTACAGTCACTGCAATACGGGAAGGAACAAAATCCTCCACCGAAAATTGACAGCGCCCAATGGGATCTTTGTTGGGATCTGCATAGGCGAACACAGTCCATTGCCCTGTGCGCGCAGACTGAGAAAGCGGAATATCGATATTGTAATAACCAAGTTCGTTTCCCGTTTTAGTAAATGTTTTGACTAGGGTTTCGTCACTACGCAGTACTTTAAATGTCAGAGGAAGTTTTGGGCTTAATAAGCCTTTTTCATTTCGAAGAAGGGTATCCACATGCACAGTCGAACCAGGACGATAAACGCCCTGTTCTGTATACAGAAAAGCATCAAGTGGCCCAGGTGTATTTCTGCCGGCAATGCCTCGATCACTGAGATCAAAGGCAGGTAAATCTAAAGAGATAAAACTAAAATCCTTTTTTGCACCATAGGCTAAAATCATAAGCGGACGATTTCCACCTTTACCCGTGGTTACCGCGGGTTCAAATGTTACCATGCCATCGCGGTTTGATCTTAGAGTTTGAAGAACCATGTTATTATGCGCGATCAATCGCAATTCGACATCGGTGAGTGGATCCGCTGTTTTTAAGGATCGAACATTCACAGTGATGCTACCATCACTCTGAGTAAAAGTGGTTAAGGCTAAATCGCTCACGATTAACCATTGTGTTGCACTGGCTTTGTTGCTCAGCACATTTTTTTCTTCGGCCTGAATGATATAAATACCAGGTTCAGGCGTTTTTACAACTTCAGAGAAGGGAACTTGCATCGTGACAGTTTTATTTTTTTCTTTAGAAAAACTCATTTCTCCGCTATATAATAATTCGCCCGTTTCATTTTCAATCTGGTCAATTCGATAATCCCAAAGCTTGCTTAAAAATTCTTTCGATTGTCCGACAACAAAATCCATCGCACGTTCTGAAACACGAAGTATCTTAATTGAAACACTGTCCACATTAACACCGGTCAATGGAACGTTAGCATTTTCATCTTTTCTTAATATATAAGCCTTATTATTAAAACTGAGTCGTGAATCTTGATCCCGAACTTTAATACTCAGCTTTTCATCCTGTTTTAATTTCGCGCCAAAGTTATCCTTTATACCTGCTTTGATAATGACATCGTAAGTCTTGCCAAATTGTAGACCCGTCAGACAAAGTTCACGGCCTTGCACTTTTATGCCTGCGTCAACCTTGGGGCTAATACTGACATAATCCGTGATATTGATGTCTTTTGTATCTATGGGGTGGGAAAATAAAAAACAAACACTGGGGGGAGAACTATCTGTATTCACACGTGGCTGCAGATAACGAAAATCCATAACATTCAATAGATCTTTATTGCTTTGTTTTAATTTTGTGATATCACTTAAATAGCTTGCATAATCCAAAGCATATTGATAATAGGGATAATCGTAATCATCACTAGGATTAAAAGTATTGCCATATACTAAGATGGCTTCTGCCTGTTCATCAGGTGATTTCGCTAACGTATAGGCCGCGATAGCCGCTTTTTTGGCCACTGCCTCCGTCACATAATTGCGTTCTTGGATATTTTTATTGTGGGCAGCGATGCTTAATCGAATCCAAATATCTCTTCTTTCCGGATGTTTACCTAATACGCGACTGTATTCGTTGGTAGCAACGATCCAATCTTGGCGCACAAAAGCTTCCTTGGCTCTTGATTCTGCTTTATGAATTTCTTCAGTCGTTAATGACCCTGTTTCTTTTTGAAAAGCTGTTACTTGTTCATTCGCTTCTTTTACTAGATAGTCGGGGAATTCAAAATTTTTATCACTGGGGTTGGCAGTTGCATTTTCGCTCGTATTGTCATTTTTAGCACTATTATTATTAGTACTAGTATTAGTATTGGTATTATTAGAAGTGGCTTCTGTGTTGGCATAAGCCAATGGCTCAGAAACAGAAAATGTTAAGAGAAGAAAAAATACAAAAACAATTCGAGCAAATTTCATCATACGACACCTATATTTAATATCACAATAAAATTCTCAATCAGAAAGGTAATAAACTGACCTAATAATATTAATTAAACTAAATTACTTGATTTAATCGTTTCCATCCCTGCATAATTACCTATCTAGTCGCTAGTCGTTGCATAGCATACCAGAATGGGGTCAGACCGCAAAGCAAGGAAAAAATATGAAATATTACAGCTATCAATCCGGCATGCTTTATGGAGAGTCTGTTTCTCTTGCAGAAATAGTTGAAACCTATGGCAGTCCCTGTTATGTATATTCCAAACAAGCCATTCTAGAGGCCTATGATGCCTTTGCTGATGCCTTCGTTCAAGTATTAAAACCCTATCCCTATCCTCATCAAATTAATTATGCGGTTAAGGCCAATAGTAATCTGGCGGTTTTAAATATTTTGGCAGAGAGAGGCACCGGTTTTGATATTGTTTCAGAAGGCGAATTAGAACGTGTTCTAAAAGCGGGGGGTAAGGCACAGAAGATTGTGTTCTCGGGTGTTGGAAAATCTAAGACAGAATTGACAAGAGCCTTGAAAACCGGCATTGGTTGTATTAATGTTGAATCCCTGGCCGAATTAATACGATTAAATAACATTGCAAAGGAATTGGATCTCCCTGCCAATATTGCGCTACGGGTAAACCCGGATGTGGCTGCCGATAGCCATCCTTATATTTCAACGGGTCTTAAAGAAAATAAATTTGGGGTGCATCTCAATCAAGCTATGGATTTTTATCTAACAGCACAAAAATTATCCCATATTCAAATTCAAGGCATTGCCTTCCATATTGGATCACAAATTACCTCTCTTGATCCTTTTATTGCAGCCATGAATAAAGTATTGTTGTTCATTGATTCATTAAAGAAGGTCGGCATTCATCTTAAGCATATAGATGTGGGGGGCGGTTTAGGAGTATGTTATTCAAACGAGTCGCCTCCAACCGCAGAAGAATATGTTAAAACGCTTGTTCAACATTTAGGCGATAGAGATCTTGAGATTCATATTGAGCCAGGTCGTGCAATTGTTGCCGAAGCGGGCGTATTATTAACGCGTGTTGAGTATTTAAAAGACAACTTTGCTATTGTCGATGCCTCAATGAATGATCTTTTACGCCCAGCGTTATATGAATCTTTTCATGAGATTATTGCGGTACAACCTCATTCTGGAGGGATACAGGCTGTTTATGATATTGTGGGGCCTGTTTGTGAAACTTCAGATTTTCTAGGTAAAGGCCGCAATCTTTGTTTGAATGAGGGGGATTTGTTGGCGGTACTTTCTGCTGGCGCCTATGGTTTTAGCATGAGTTCAAATTATAATTCCCGCCCACGTGCTGCCGAAGTTATGATCGATCATCATCAATTTCATTTGCTGCGTCCACGCGAACAAGTGCAAAGTTTATTTGATTCTGAAATAATGATTTCTGAATCGTGATTCCAAAATCCTTATTGACAGCGATATGGAGTGCAATTCGCACAAAGGTCGGTCAACATTAATCAGAGTTTTTTTCCATATTGATTATGGCTTTCAAAACATAAAGCGTATACCTAGATCAATCTTACAGGCTTCGTTATCGGTGAGTTATTGATCCAGCTCCAGGTTGCGGTACCCGCATTTGTTCCACCTCCGGGATTTGCTCCTGGGTTTTGTTCTGTTATTGCTGCAAGCGCAGCTCTTGTTCCGGATGCCGCTCCCGTTCCGGCAACGGGTTTGGCTCCTGCACCTGCCCCTGCTGAACCAACATCTGTTATTACTGCGGCGGCTGCAGCACGAGCTGCAGTAGAGATCATGATAGCGGCGGGCGAGGTTTGCGAATCTACTTTTACTTTAACAATTTCTTCGAGTAATTTAGCGGTTGCTGCTCGTTTGTCAGCGATAGGATCATCCTGCATTTTCTCGCTAGCCGCCTTTATTATTTTTATTAACTCATTCTCTTGTAAGCCCTTATGTGCATTAAATTGAATAAGCGCTTTCGTGGTATTAGGGCCTGCATTCCAAGCTGTAAAAGCAAGTGGAGATAAGCCATGCAAATCTGGCCTCGTTATATCTATACCGTTTTTTACTAAAAATGAAATAAAATCCGCAATGTCTGGCGCATCCTTTATATTTGCTGTAACTGCCAAATGGGCAAGCGTTCGGCCATATGGATTCTTTATTCCTACCAGACTTTTATACGTCGTCAAATATTCAATCGCTTGCTTTATTTTTCCTTGATTTAACATTACCTCAATTACATCAAATTCAAAACGGAGTTTTCTATCATTATCACTTAGCTTCGTTCTAAAATGGGGGTCTTCTAGAGAAAAATCATCTGCATACAACTTATCAAGTCTCGGATATAACTTTCCAAAATTCAATGTTTCTAAAACTTTCTGATAAGACTGAAAGGGAATATGCAAACCACCGCCGATTTCTCCTTGAATCTTATGTATACCACTTCTATCTTTGTTGGTTTGAAAGAAATGTTTCGAATAGACTAGGGGTGGAAAATAAATGTCATCATAACCGCCAATAATTTCTAATTGCTGACCCACTTTATCGTTAAATTCAGCAGCCAATATATGTACTTCATCTAAAATATTATTACCCGCAAGGAAGCACTGTACTATAAGATGCTTGCCATTATTTAATGCCATGCCCACCGCTGCTGATAGCTTTTTATCAAAAAAAATTCCGAAATGGAAAATATCTATATTTTTTGCAAATTTCCTTCCAAGAGGCCCTTTTGGAAATTCAGTTCCAAAATGGGGATCAATATTTAATATTAATACTTTTTTCTTATTATCGGAAAACTGTTTACTATAGGTTGGAAATTGTTCCTCTTTAGAATCATGGCTTCCAATCGATACAATAATGACATCTGCATCATTCTGCAATAATATTTGCTTAAATATAAATGCATCTATCGCATCTAACATGTAAGGGATTCTGTATTCCAAAAGCCCATAAGCGTTAATTTTCTTAGAGTCCTCACCAATTAAGCCACAGACCTTTGCTGTTCTTTCCTTGATTTCTTGCCAACATTTGGCCCTCTCCTTTACGGGCATGTTCTGCAACTCTTGAAGACGATTCCGCTCTTCTATAAGAGAGTTCTGTAATTGTTTAAGCTTTTTAGCTTCCTCCATGGATTCTTTAGGGGTCATATTGCCTCTCCGAAAATTAAAGTTTAGATTGTCTGACATGTAGTGTATATAATATTATGATGAACTTAAATAATGATATTATATTATCTACCATAGAGTCAATAAGATTATTATCTTAGATTGTGAATGATTGGAAAATTCATATACACGCATTATAAAAAAGCTTTATAAATAAGGGTTATCTTCATAACATTGTGAGCGGGAAACCTGTCTCCCGAAGTTTTTGGGTAGGATGGCTTCGCAACAATACCTAAAATTCGTTTACGAAGAGTATGTTTATTATCCTATTGTTGAGAGAAAACAACCTCAAATTCAGCTTCTAAATTCTCCACATATTTTATCATTCTTTTGTCTTTAGCGAATTTAGGTATCAATATACTCCATTCTCTGGTAATGCCTATAGGAATATTGGCAAAACCTTTTCCTTTTGCTGCCAGTGCTGCCAAAGTTTTACTGGGAGGCTCTGTAAAGAATTGCATTTGATTTTGATGCCATCTTTTCAAGTCATCATCCGAAATTTTGTATTGTTGCTCACCTGCATCCAGCATGGCTAAATATTGTTTAATATCGCTCCAGTCTCTTTTTTGGAATAAAATTTCATCTTCAACTAATTTTAGAAAAGTGGCTTTTTGACCCGGTCTTTGCCCTGGAATTTTATTTAACAGTCGATAAATGTTCCACTTTACCACCAAATTTTCCCGTACTTCATCAACCAAACTGTGCAAACGTTTGCCTCTTTCAAAAATCGATTGAGTAGCTTGCAAATCTTTTACGCTTAAGCCTAATTCATGTGTCTCGTTTCGAGATATAACACCCAGATAACGAATATCCGGAAACACAGTTCCAACCATAAAAGATTTTCTTTGCTCTTCGGAAAATTTTTCCTGTTTCGCTATCCACATATCTGCAAGAACAATATGAGTCACTGGCGCAGCAGCAGAAACAGGCAATGAATAAATAAGATTAGAAACAAAAATCCAACAGGCTAATAGCATCCATTTTTTATTAGACATGATTAATCTTCCTCAAATATATGCTTAAGGCAGTATTTTATCACTATTTAGATGATCAGACCAGCCCTTTTCACATCGTTGTAGCCGCAAAGTTAAAATGTCCCCTTTCTCCTGACATAGGGGGCTAAGCAAATGCCCCTTTTTGGGTTCTCCTAGACTAATAAATGTGTAAATTCACACAGCTAGGAGGGCGCTATGAAAGACTACGTTTAAATTTGTCTTTGTTCGCATTTTGAGCTGTAATGGGTATATTAATTGTAAGTTAAATGGGACAAAGCAATATCAATCCCTGAGAGAATGCTTTGGCCAATTTAATTTTTTGCGCTTGATAAACAAGCAATAAGGTCATTGGCTCTTTTCTTGGTGAGGTCAACTATCCCTGCAATAAATTTTTGTTCAGCTTCATCGAGCGAATGGGGGAAAAACCCCAAGAAATTTGGAAGCATAGTGAAATATTTTTCAATTATTTTCTCTATTACAGAATATATAAAGGCAGGTTTTACTTGAATATTTTCAGCACAACGTTCCCAATGTCTCTTTTTAATCCATTGAGGTCTATTTTCCCCTCCTATTTTCATTGCGTAACGTGAATCCAATTCTGGATAAATATGGGTGCAAAGAATATCATAAAAAGGACTAAGCCTAGCGCCAGATTCAGTAATAATGAAGGATAGATTTTTTGCATGAGCATCGGCATTTCCAATCAGGTAATTACAAACAACCCAATTTAAGAGGTTAATAACATCCACGGCTGGTTGAGAACTGTTGGTTTTAATCAGAGTAAAACATTGAGCTAAGGTTGGGCCCCCCTCTGATTCATATTTTTGATTCGATAATAATCCCATCGCCTGACAAAAATCCTCTTGGTGAATGCGAATCAGTTCACCCGCGGTATTTAATGTTCTGTCAAAGCGCTCAATAATATAAAGACAAGTTGAGTTTTTTCTTAAAGTAATGGGGGGAATGGATAAACCTAGAGCTTCTGCAATTTTCATGCTGAAAAATTCATTGATGACAGAATGTTGAAAGCGTTGAATGGGGGGTTTTAAAATATGAGAGCTAGGCAGTCCATCGACGGGTAAGTAAATTTTATTGTTTTTAAGATAAATTGGTAATTTATTTTGTGCACCAGCCAAAGACAGTCGTAGCTTGCGATTTGCTAAAAAAGGATGAGATGGGAGATCCCGCACGATTTTTTCAACTTCATTTTCATTCATTTCTTGATAACTTTTTTTAGATTTTGATGGCAGAAAATCAGGTGGGTAAAGTGAAATTGCTCCAGCACAATCACCTCCTATTTTTTCAAGCATTCCAAAAACATTTGTTTCAGAAATATGAAATTGTCGAGCGAGCGTTTGACGAATAATGGATTCTGGTAATAAGTTTTCGAAAAAAGGTCGAACTTGTTCATCTTTATAAACCTTATTATTTACAGGGAGCTGAATGGAGAGTGGAAAGGCTTCGTTGTTATTAAGCCAAGATTCCGAGTATTGGAATTCTAATTGTTTTTTGTCAATCAAATTAAGTGTTCCAATCAGAATCGAGTTACAATAGATGTGGAGTTCATCACTCATAAATTAATATTAATCCCAAGTCTTGCAGTTAATGATCATTTCCAAGCCAAGTCCCTTCAATACCTCTAATACTTTGCCAAATTCTACAGTGGTTTTCCCATTTTCTAACTCCGATAATAATCGGATCCCTACACTACAAACCCCTGCCAGATCCCCTTGAGATAAACCCAAAGCTTTTCTGCGGGTTCGGACCAATTGCCCCAGGTTTTTTACATCAGAGATTTTATTCATTGAGGTTTGTTTTGAATTAACTTTATCCAATAGACTTCATTCCTTAGCTAAAAATATTTCCCGTTCGGGAATAATAACATGGTTTTGGATTTTTCGCAACCCATATTTTCCCGTACGGTAGGATTTTGCTTATTTCTTAGGTCAGCCGCAATAGGATTTTCCCGTACGGGAAAGTTTCTAAAATTTAGCTAAAAGTAGTGAATATTATAATAAAATTCATATACACGCATTACAAAAAAAGCCCTTATAAATAAGGGCTTTCAGAGTAAACTTAACACTATGATTCTTATGTCATTCAGAACGGTTCCATCTACCATAAGCTTCCAAAATCAAAATAAATGTTTTTAAAAACATAAGATTACACATTAAAAACACAACAAATCAACCAATATTCGTTAAATTTACACAACAAATAAACTAAAATTTAACAAAAAAACACGCAACAACTATATAAACATTATATACAAAGAATCTACCTAGCAACAGCCTTTATTTTAGATATCTTTGTATTTCTAACAATTTTAATTTAGAAAACCATCTTAATATCTTAGCTACCCCATCTACTATGACGCACAGCATCTTCGCGCCTTGTCGGATAGCCTTTCGCGGTCGCCATAAAATTCCACTCTGGTAGTTCTATTCCTTCTTCGTCTAAATGAAATAGAAGCACTTTATCTCAACAAAATAACAATATATTAATCTGTGTACTAAAATGGGTCATCAGGTTGTATCACATTGACATGGTTTGATCCTGGACGAATATCGTCTAAAATCTTTTGCAGTTCATCTATCGCATCCTGTGTTTTTTCAAAAATGCGATCATGGTCATTTAATTTCTCAATTTCATTCAAAATACTCTTGATATGTTGAACCTGTTTGTTAAAATCCATAATTATACCTCCAAACATTTAATAGGAATATCATATCTAATGTACTTATAGCATGAGATGCTTAAGATACAATATAACACATAGCAATCTCCGTTAATAAAACAGGTAATTCAGTAAAATCTGTGGGTCCATGGTGACTCTACAGGTCGCCAAGCTGGTGATTCAAGGTTATTTTCAGACATTTTAAGATCATTTTAGGGTGGACTCCCTATAAAAGGAGTGCGTGGATAGAGCATGGAAAACCTGGTTAATAACCTGTTGAAAAACCACCTTATCACTTTTGGCAGGTTTTACAACAGGTTATTAACAGGTGTTTCCACACCCTATCCACCCACGCTTAATTTTAAAATTACAACAAATTTTTAAAAGAACTTATATTTGAGGCGCCCAAATTAATATAAAAATTTCAACTTAAGGTTCTAGGTCCACCACAGACCATGCATAATAAACATACACAATTCAATTTATAATAACTGACACATTTCGTTATCCTTAAAAATTCTTTGTAACTTACTATAGGTTCCTTTATCTTTGCAAAATATTTTTTCAATTGCCGATTCGGTTCCTTCTGCCGAAATTATATCAAAATAGAGATATGATGGCCGATTATCGGAGTTAAATTCCTTTGCAGTTATCAACCTAATATCATTTTTATTAATAGTATGTTTAAGAGTTTTTAAGTCAGTAATTTTATTTAAAAAAACAATCAATCTAACTTCTTGCTCAAACGAACAAAATTTTGGCTTATAACTATCAGTGAAAAATACATACAAATCAACTCCGGACATCTCCATCCTTTTTAAGAATTCTGCTTGGTCATACATCATATTAAACATGCGAAATTCAGTATTTCTTCGAACATTACCATTTATGTCGTTCCCATAAGAAGGATGTTGGTTGAAAGGAAATTTTTTAAAGTCAAATTTAATTACGACGCCTTTGCAATTATCTGCATAGTATTTCCATAAAATATCATTACCGAACGAGTAGGTCTCTGGACTTTCTTTAGAGAAGCAAGCCATATAAGAACATTCTCTGCCCTCCATATATTTTCGAATTAACTCCCTCCCCTCTTCGTCTGGATATTTATCTTTAACGAATTGACTTAATATGACTTCAAGCGCAACAGTTTCAACTGCTGCATTTTTTAAGCTGTTACAGGCTGTCAACCTTAATTTTCCAGATGCTAATATTTTATAAAGCGTCTCCAATGTTGTATAATGATAATATGGTACCATATTATCATCCCAAGAAGTCGTTAGTTTTGGCATTATTACTCCCAATCTCTTTCATTAAGAATCCTGTGGCATTTTTACTGTTATCCAATTGACCTCGAAAACACTTCCTACCACCTCATTTTTTTCACAAGATAGATTTTTAAACGCATTGCCAAATAAAATAATCTATTAAATTTTCTTAATTGATATCTTCTATCTAGAGCTTTTATATAAATAAGACGTTCTCCAGTTTTTTCTTTAAAAATAATCTCGTTATCATAAAGTTTTCTATAATCGTCATATTTATATTTAATATAAAAAACCGGCTCATAATCTTCATAATTCTTAAAGTCAACTTGAACAATATTTTTAAAAGGCAAATGCCAAATTAGACATACATTTCTATACTCTTTAAAATTCTCGTATACAACATTTTTTCCGCCTATAAAGAATATGCCATTACGATCAATATAAACACTACTGGGATCCCACCAAAAACATTCCTGAAATTTAATTCCTGTATTGTCTATCCAACTACCTCCCAGCATGCAACCATTGTCATACTCTATTCTTAGACAATGTTTAAAACCATCATTACTTGAATTAGAAGGATAATTTTTGTAATATACAAATCGAATGCAAATGTACTTATTTCCATTTTTATCCTCATCTGAAATATACTTGTCGAGTTTTTTCTCTATATTTTTCCTTGATTCAATATCATTTTTTATTTCATTTCTTTTTAAAATGAATTTTCGTCCTTTTACATATGTAATTAACTTAAATGCTGAGCAAATTAAAGTGACAAATCCCAAAAAAGCAACAACTGCCGATATAAAATCAAACCATGGTCTATTCTCGATATAAAACTGTATAATTATATGCAACACTTCCTTGAAATTTATCATTCAGTCCTTCCTCTATCAATGCCAGGCAATGCTCTGTTCAAATTACAATCGCTTAGACCGTGAATATGAGCATTGTATTGCCATACTACAAACTGTTCCAATAATTCAATGTTTTCACGTTTTAGGCGCTCATTTTCTCTTTCAAGCCTTGTAATACGTTCAATAGCTACACGTATTGAGGGTGGAGCTCTAAATTCAGGTACATCTTCTTTAATACGATCCTTACAAGCTTTAAAAGCCTTGGTAATGCGTGTAAATTTTAAGAGCGTCTGACGAGCTGGCTTAGTTCCAATTATCGGAAAACAAGCATCGCATAGTGCCTCCCAAGTTAGTTTATCTTTCCAACCATCGAGAAGACCCACAATTCGTTCGATATCTTTATCAGTTAAATGTTTAGCCAAGTCCATCTCCTAAAAAATTTTGCAGGTTTTGTAACATAGAATCATCTTCAAGTTGATCTGAATTTTTGAATCTTGTCTCAATAGCTCTCCTTAGCGGACTAAATTCATTATCATTTTTTAGCTTTATTATTGCACCATTCTGAATCCTTGGATTCTCTATAATACCAATCAACTCTTGAAGACGTTTTTCTGTTAAATCATGAATTTGATACCAACGATCAGCGCCTGCCGTTCCATTATTGATTTCATTTTCAGCCTTATCCAATAACTGCTTAACAATGCTATGCCGTTCCTTAAGGCGATTCAAGCGGCGATCTCCTTTCACACATACTTGTTCAGTACAATTCAGGCAGTCACGAAAACGCTGACATGGAGACATTGTAAAATCATGAATACAAAAACCATATTCTGTTACATGCGCTGTAGGCATAGCTAGAGTATTAAATTCTTGACGAGTCATAGGAATCTTCATTGCTATTTGTTCTGCTATTTCTTCAAGGGGTTGATCCAATGAAAGAGGGGGATCATGAATACGAATCATATCCACAAGTTCAAACTCACTCATGTGATCGTAGACTCGATTTTGCTTCATATCTGATCGCCCAGACCAACGTGCTATTTCAGACTGGCTTAACCCACCCCTTTGAGCCATCGTATTCAGCAGATGTCGAAATTGATGAGAATTGGCCCTAAGTTTTTTTTCTGCAACATCATTATATCCATACCGATCAAAAATGCTTGGCACGAAATATCCAGGACATGATTCTCGAGTTCTTAAATCGTCATTAAGAGTGTTTTGTATTGGCTTCCATATCATAATTGGACTTTTCGGCATATCAGTCCTAAGTTGTCTCGTCTGCAAACAAAATAATGCCTCAGAAAACCGAATCCCACGTGCTCTATCAAACCAAGGAAAATCTTCTGGCAGTTTAGTAACAACCCATTTATGTAATATTTTAAGAGTATTATGCTCTGGTTGATCAGAAAGACCGAAACGTCGGAGTTCATGACGACAATATTTTTGATCTTCTACTGGAATACCAAGGGCAAGTCCCGTCTGAGTGATGGTAAGAGGTTGATCTTCTAGTACGTCAGGACAGTCTAGATGACGATAAAATAGATCTGGATGTTCCTCATACCATTTAGCTATTTCTCTTGCGCAATTTGTGAGTTTTCGAATGCGCGATATGGCTTCTTGTGCAATTGAAATCATAGAATCTGGTACCCATTTTATACAAGGAGCACCTCCTTTCCCGGGATGAAAACGCCAACCATAAACTTTCTTTCCATCACGTTTCGTTTGCCACACCTCACAATCTACTGGTAACATGAGTATTTCGGAGATTCGTGAAGGTGCGCAAAGCAACATAGCACATGTTGATGAAGTAAAAATATCTTTTGCTTCTGTAGGATTGCTTGCAAAAATGTCAGCTAAAGCATGTAGAAGATTTTCATTAGGAAGTTTCGCTTCCCTATCTTCACGAGCCTTGATACCAGTACGTACAGTATCTGTTGGTCGAGCAATAGGGCTTTTCCAGTCAAATTGTCCTGAAACTAAATGTTTATTAGATATAAAAGTAGCAAGTCGGGCTATCTCACGACCAGTATGATATGCCATGCCAGAAGAAAAAAATTTCCTCGCCAATATTGCAGCATGATCTAACACCAAAGAATTTAAATGAGAGATATCTGCCACATTCTTTATTTCGATAAGAGCTCTCTCAACACATTTCAGTGCCCTGATTTCAGTATAAGATTTAGTTGGTTTATGTCCTTGCTGGTATCGAAAATAGGCTTTAGCAAAATCAAGAAACGGTTGCTGCATGACTTTGACAGGATCCAGTAAACGTGTTTTCTGATCTATATTCCCAAATGTAATGCCCGGGGTAGTCCAATAGTTTTCTTCCCATTTTAAATTATCGCCAAACACAGATAATTCTTCTTTACATCTTCGAATAAATGCAACAAGATTTTCAGCTGCCTTAATATTATGCTTTGGGATGAATTGGAAGATCTCAGCCATGACAAACCTCACTATTGACTTCTGAACGACGTCGCTCACAAATTTGAATCACTTGTGTAACTGCTATGATTGTCCTGTCATTGACATAAGCCATTATCTTATCTTTAGTGATCTGCAGTACACGTTCACGATCAGCAATGAGTGAGTTGAGGACTTCTTCATGTGGTCCATCTACCCAAGGTTGAAAGTTACGGCAAGTATAGCAAGCAATAGGCGCTAAAGCACCACAAAACCCATAGTGTCCACAAGTTCCTATATTATTTCCATTCACACTTCGGACCCGACTAGCGATATCATTTCCACGTCTGGCATCACTTTCTTTTTCTACAACCATCCCTGCAAATGCTTGCGCTAAAGGGGCTAATTGACGCGCAACTGCTTGATTTATTGCATCCACATGCTCTGGGACATTCTCAGTATAGACACGAGCATTTTGAGTATCAGTGTGATCAAGCAGTTCAGCAATAATTAGTTCTCCAAAACCTTCTCTGGCTGCTCGAGTTGCTAAAGTTCTACGCAATCTTGTTGGCAGTATATTTAAAATCTTCCCAGTACGCTCCGATAGTATCATTAATGAATTGATAACTTTTTTAAGCCTTAAACTTAGTTTTCTTGTGGTTTTATGATAACTTTGCGTTTTAAACAAGGCGCTCAGATTTAAAGCCTGCTGTGATAAAATTGTTTTTTGTAACATTTCCCAGTCTGGAAACATAGGCAACTCTTCTTCGCAATTCACTACAGGCTTATCAATGATAGCATGCAAATGTAAATTGTTTTTTTCAATAAGTTTTTTTACCAATTTTCCTATTTCTGGAACCAATGCAAAAGTTTTGAACTCCTCTCGCCATTTTTTAGCCCGCTGCTTCCGCCTTGGAACATTAAGAAAAAATTCCTTTAAACCTTCCTTAGATTGTACTTCAATTAGATCTTTATTTTTCAAATCCCCGAGTTGAGCTGGACGCCGTCCCGTTGCGATAAAAAGTTGAACAAGAACAAAGGAATCAAGTTCAATATCCCCCCGCTCAAAAGTATTTATCAATGATTCATGTAAGGCCTCGAACTCTAGATCAGATAATGGTCCCTCTTTTGGACATAATGTTTGTACAGATTTTCCTTTAATATTGCCCTTCAACCGCCAATTATTAAGTAAATCCTGTACGTCCCCTTCTATGCCCTCATATCCTAAATTTAACCACGTTTTGAAAAAACCACGTAGCGTACCTAAGTACCATTCATGTTCTCGATTAAGGGTTGCACGATAATTCATCAAATCACTAGAAGAAATTTTATCAATGATGCCACGATAGGCCTTTATAAAGCGGGCAAACTCTCGAAATCTATCGCTCAAACTATTTGTATGAGCTGGAGAATAATTCTCAGCATAGTATTGAAGTACTTTCAGAAAACTGTGTTTCAATTTCTCCACAAGAAAATTATCTACCCATGAAAGATAGATTTGATTATCACGAGAAAGCTGCCATTTATGCGACGATGGCTCAAATGAATATCCAAAATAAGAGATAGCTGTGTTCTCTGAATTAATAGATAGTTGCTTAGTCATATGAACCCTCAAGAATTTTCTGGCTTTGTTTCTGAAGTTTGAGTGCTGCTTCTTTGGCTTTTGCTTCAATATGTCGCCGAGTGTAGGTCGATGCTGTCCCTGATCCTTCTTTCCAACCCATAATATATGACCTCATTTTTTCTTCTTCTGCTGAAGAAATGCATCTCTGATCCATAAGTTCAGAAAATCGATCATTGGCCGTATGGCGTAATATGTGTGGAGTCAAACTTTCAAAATGCTCCGGAGCAACTTTTTTAATTTCATTAAATACTTTTGTTAGTCCTTTAATGGAGAGCGGTTGTCCTTCAAATGGTCCTTTCTGATGAGTAACGAAAAGAAAATCATGCTTACGTGCTTTGATAAACTGTTGACGATCTTGCAAAATATAATTTGAAACAACTTGAATGATGTATTCTGCTACAGGAATTCGACGATCAGCTGTCTTTACAACAGGTTGGTAAGTTCGTTGATCATCTGCGTTGTCATGTCTACGAGCCACAAGGACAGTATTTTGTTGAAAATCAAAATCTATAACGCGAAGAGCAAGTAATTCTCCAGCACGCAAGCCCAAATGAAAAAGTATCAGAACGATTAGTTGATTTCGGATCTGCAATGAATGGGAAAATGGATTTTTTACAGACCCAGGTTTAATAACGTCCAAAAGTAATGTTTGTTGATGTAATGTAAGACCTTTCTTTGCTTTTTCTCTTGAATGTATATTTTTATGAGGTCGCCTAGAAGAAAAAATTCTTCTCATCATTTTTATTCGGTTTAATGAATTATCATCAACATATCTATTATCCCGTTCAATTAGCCTAATAGCCAACCATTCAAGAAAATCTGCAATATATGACATACGAATATATTGTGTTGATGAACTAACCGTGTTTCTACATAACTTAACTGAACCCCTAACACTCTCAAAATTTCGTAATTTAATTACTTTAGGTTTTTGTCTTTTTAGTTCTTCCACTTTTGTCTGGGTATAGCTACAAAGCGACTCCAATTCTTGTGCTGTCAAAAAATTACGATGAGCGAACCTGGATTCTAAATCTATACAAAAAAAATGTGACCAATTGATTAATACCCTAATTGCAGATAAAACTGCCGCTATGGTGTTTGGTGCTTTACTTGCATTTCGGATTTGAGTTGTCGTAAAAAGTGTTACATACCAATGAGGAATACCTTGTCCATTTATCAATAATGGATAACGCTCGCCATTGGTAAATTTAATGAACCTTACACTATGTTCATTTTGTATCGACATTCGAATCACCTATAACGCAACATTTTATATATGGTATCAAATAATAATTATTGTGTAAATACAAAATTAACAACTTAAAAATAAAAAAGGCCCACAAAATGTGAGCCTTTGTTAAAATATTAACAAAACAGTTAATGGTGGTTTTTAGAACGGGATATCATCATCAAAATCTTCATCCAGCGTCGTTGCAGCCACGGGTGCCTTTGTTCCACCACCCATTGGTGCTTTTGCTTGATATTGGCCTTCTGCAGGAGGCATATTGGATTCATCAAAACTTGCCCCAGCGCCAGCGCCTTTGGAATCCATTAATTGCATACTACTTGCAATAATATCCGTACTGTAGCGATCATTGCCGTTGGGATCTTGCCATTTATTGGTTCTTAAAGAGCCCTCAACAAATACTCGTGAGCCTTTTCGCAAATATTGCGCAGCGATTTCACCAATACGATTGAACAGTGTAATACGGTGCCATTCAGTTCTTTCTTGTTTCTCACCGGTTTGTTTATCTTTCCAAACTTCACTGGTCGCCACTCGAATATTAGTAACAGCCCCACCTGAAGGCATATAACGAACTTCAGGATCTGCACCCAAGTTGCCAATAATCATTACTTTATTTAAACCTGCCATAATTTACCTCTTTTATATTAACTGTGTGAATTATCCAAAAGAAAAACCAGCCAAGGGCCAGTATAACGCAAAAGAGGAAGACTGCAACCAGCCCACCCCAACTATCTAATAGTCCCCCAAATAGTCCGCCTAAAAACAACCCTAAAAATTGTAAAGCCGAAAAAGTGCCAAGCGCTGTTCCCTTAATGAGAGTTGGAACACTTTTTGAAATAAGAGAAGGCAAACTGGCTTCTAAAACATTAAATGCAGTAAAAAATAATGTCATACTAATACTTAAGCCTAAAAAAGATTTAAATAATAACAACATAGCTAATTCTGCCAATGCCAGCAGTAAAATAATCCAAGTCGTTTGCTCCTTAACTTGCTTTGTTTTTTCCATGAAGAGAATAATAGGGATCGTTAAAATGAATGAAGCGAGTAAGATAGGTAAATAAAATTTCCAAATCTGCCCATTTTCAAATTGAAAATTGTCGACTGCTTGGGGGAGCTTTAAAAATACAGCTGTCAAACTGGCATGTAAGATTAAGACACCTACATATAAAGGTAAAAGTCCAGATGTTCTCAAAGAACTTAGCAATAATGTTTTATTAGTTAAACTTTCTGAGATAGACAAATTAGTACTGGTATTATTAGGTAACATTTTCATCACCACACCAATTGCAAGCAGAGAAAATAAAGCGGTTACCCAAAAAATCCCTTGCACACCTAACCAGTCGCCTAATATAGGCCCTAAAATAAAAGCCAAAGCAAAAGAAACGCCAATCGAAATTCCAATGCAAGCCATGGCACGTAAACGCAGTTCTTCCCGAATCAAATCAGAAAGCAGGGCCATCATTACGCCTCCAGTGGCTCCCATACCTTGTATACCTCTACCCACGATCACTCCAAAAATGGATTGCGACATCGCTGCAATAACACTGCCTAACAATAACAATAACAGCCCTATGATAATAAGAGGTTTACGTCCCAGTCGATCGGATATATATCCGAATGGGATCTGAAATAAGGCTTGGGTTAGGCCATAAATACCTAAAGCAATCCCAATACTTAAGGGTGTTACACTCGTGAGTTGTTGAGCATAAATTGCAAACACAGGCAAAATCATAAATAAGCCCAGCATTCGCAAAGCATAAATAGATGTCAAAGTTAAAAGCGCCCGACGCTCAGGCGCTTTCATGCGAAGCCGAAGCCTAGTCTGCATATGTCTCTCAATTTCAATCTAAGATCCTATCCTATTCCCTGTCCTATTTATCAGTATTTCCTTATTTCTGTTACCGATGGTGTCCATGTCCTCCATGATGACCATGATGGCCACCATGATAACCATAATGATGTCCCCAATACCCATTATGATGTCGATGATGGTAATAATAACCATGACCACGATATTTGTAACAACTGACATATTTCACACCGTTTTGCCACCAAACATCGCAATTACGCCATCTATGTGCAGATGCTTGTCCTGAAATAAGAGTTAGACTCAACACTGACAATAATAAAATAATCATCTTTCTCATGATACTATCTCCAACAACATACTCATAGTCATCCCATACGATTGACCACTTAAAATATGTCTTCATATATTTAAGACTAGCTCATTTTAAAGATTTATAAAGATTAGAGAAGGCTTACGAGGTATTACAACTAATTTTATAAATAGCTACGCTGCTCGCCTGAATAAAAGAATTAAAACAATACCAAAAATTAGCTCCTTTATTTTTTTGCTTCAATGTTAAATGATTCCACAGAATAATCCCAACTTCAAAAATTAATTATCAGTTGATTAAATCAGAATAATTTAGCGGTCTCTAAACTGTACAAAACATAATTATGAGCTATAAACACTAATATAGATTGTGGATGGAGGAGTGCATGGTGTCAAAGAAAATTCATAGAGTCCTGATTGTTTCAAGTTTTTGTTTCCCTCTGTTTAGCTTCTCGTTGCCTGCTTTAGGCGAAGAAAATATATACGTTGGTGTCAGCATAGGGCCTGAATCAGGTGTTTTTAAGCAAAATACAGTCACTAGTCAGCCAGGTAATTTTGCTGTCATCCAAAAAGATCTTTTAGGTGCAAGGGGCTATACAGGTTCTCTATTTGCAGGTTATACTTTTAATTTATGTAACATCAATCCCACTTTTTCAATACTCTACTTAGCATTAGAGGGCACTGCGAGCTTAAGCTCACTGCAATATCGAAATTTTAATCTGGAACTGATACATTCTAATAATAATCACGCAACCTATCGTTTGCGCGATGCTTATAGTCTATCAATCTTACCGGGTTTTTATTTTTCAGATTGCTCTCTCTTCTATGGCCGTTTGGGCTATGGGGTACGCAATTTTAGGTTAGAGACCACTGAAATTACTATTCCCAAAATGAATACTTATTTACCTTTGATTCGTTATGGTTTAGGAGTAAGTCAATATTTCTGTAGTAATTTTGCTGTACGCTTAGAATATAGTTGGTCATCTTATAAAAAGACCAATCGTTTTGGTTTTGATCCCGATAGCTCGACCAATAAATTTACCATGGTTGCTCCTAAATCGAGTATATTTGAAATAGGCCTGGCCTATTATTTTTGATACGATAAGCTTAAAAATATGAAATATGGCTTTATCTTGCCTGTATTTTTATAGCATGTGGCTTCTTATCTTGGTCTTCTAAACCCATGATAATACTTAATACCTCTTCTAAATTAATATCTTCGCCGTGCCTAAAACTATTTCCATAGTCAATATATGTATCTAGCAAACCTGCAGCATTATTTTTTGTATATTCTTGAAAGTTCTTTCGTTTAAGAACCGAAGCAAAGATTCCTAATTTCGCAAATAAAAATCCAAATGCGGCTTCCAGGATGGAAGAGCCATGCTGAATCGATGCATAGTGATGCTGTTTAAAGACATATTTCTTAAGTCTAAGAAGTCTTGAGAAACTGGTTTTCAGTTCTGCTAAGCAAACATCGATGGAAGGATCCTTGGGTTCTTCACCCCTCAGAATGTCTGCAAGTAATTTTGAATCGAGTGGTGATTCTGAAAATTCTGTCTTGGGTTGTTGGATCTGGCTAGCAGTAGCCGTACTTGCCACCGGTTTAGTCATTTTATTGCCCTTGTTCTTTAGAAAGATAATAAGTTTAAGCGCAAGATCAATGATCATTTCATTAATGTGTAACATGTGCTGAAAAGATTTTGGATCGACAATACCGTTATCGGCTTTTAACTTATTATTAAAAAGAATCATATCCATTTCATTAAATAAATGATGTTGACCATGAAATATTCTATCTCTACATTTTACTGCATCTTCACGAGAAAGGCCCTGAATATTAGGCATTTTTTTACTATGTTCCATAATACGTGCAATCGTTCCAAGCAATGCATAACGCAGAACCATGATATCTTCGTCATTTTCCTTTTGATTTTTTAGCATGGGTTCCTGTAATGACTGTATTATATTCGTTAATTTCTCAAGTTCTTCTTGTTTTTTAACAAAATGTTCAATGGGCGCTGCAAAATTTAATCCAGTCGTTCTCTTGAAGAGTCTACCAGCTGAATCCGAACTACCGCTACTACCCGAAGAGCCATCATTACAACCAGCGCTACCGCTACCACCTGCTAATCCCATTCGACTTGAATAAACTCTCGATGCACCATACCTTGTCTTTGGTTCTTGTAATTGAGCAGCTGTTGTTCCCATGAATATAACTGGGCCCTTTTGTTTACTTTCTTTTTCCCTCCTTCTTTTCAGATCTGTCTCATCTTTTTCTTTCTTGCGCTTTGCTATTAAGTTAAACCAAGCTTGTCTTTTGAGAGCCCTGGCAACTATTATAGAGTCTTCTTGTTCTTTTTCGTTGAGTACTTTTTTATCTGTTTGGAGATCTACTTTTGCTTTTTTATCATCCTGTAATTTTTTCAATTCGGTTTGATGTCTTGCTTTTTCCTGTTCACGAAGCTCTTTTTGCAGGTTTTTGATTCCAGAATGATACTGTATGAGCAAATCTTTGATTTTCGATTTAAAGACAAGTAAACTTTGGCATGAATCTATCAATTCTTTTTGAAAAGAAAAACAGGCATTAAACGCAGCATCTAATGTTTCTTTTAAACCCGTGTAATCTTTCAAATTTTCAGCTAGATAGTGATTGAGTATCTCTAAATGTGTTTTGTCATAAAGACTATCAAACTGTACAAATAAGGCTTTTGCTTGTTCTGTTTCGGGAATACCTTTTTTTATGGGTGGATGTGTAGGGTCTTTTTTAAGGTGATGTCCTGGCATATTTTCTAGTATATTTTGATGTTCCGTTCTTAAACGTTTAAGCTCATCCTTTTTTTTCTGTATTCTTCTCACTGCATTTGCTGCTGTAAGCCCTGGACTTTCCAAATAGGGACTTAGTTTCGTAATATCATCTTCAATTTCTTGGTTGGTTTCCCTTATTTTTGTAAAAATAACCTTTTCTAAATAAGACCAATCAAGTCTATCCGGCATTCCAAAAATCATTTTCTTTAATGATTCAAAAACGAATTCGGTCTTTTCTGGACTATGTTCGTATATAAGAGAAACTAGCTGTGAAACATTATTTTTCCCTGGTTGACGTTCAACTTCTTCAATCACTTTTTTTATGGTTTCTCTAGAAACAGTGAGCTGCTTAATGGACTCATCAATTCCAGCCAATTCATTTTTTATTTTGGGATCTTCCATACTAAGAACGAAATTTTCATCTTTATCTAACACAAGTTTAAAACTTGGCTTGGAAAAAATATCATACAATAACACTTGAACAGATTTCGGAACAGATTCTATGGTCACACAAGAAGGATCTTTGCAGAGGGCATTATTTTTAATATCTGCCCATATTAGTATCGCTATATTCTCTTTCACCCCCTTCTCAAGGGCATACATTAAAGCCGTTTTATTTTTGTTCGAACTGAGGTTCAGATTGATGTTTGGTGCTGCTAGCAGTTGTGTTATTACATCAACATTATTGGATACTCGACAAGCAGCAAACATCAAGGCTGTTTTTTTACTCCCAGCACATTGCTCATTAATGTTTGCCCCCATCTTCAATAATATTGGAATTAAGGTGTGTAGACCTTCACCTGATGCAGCATCCAGCAAACAATGAAACCCAAATTTATGTAATGCTGCATCTTCATCATTAAGACCTTTTTTTATGAATTGATGATCTAATATTTTCAGCAAATGGACTGCTATGCTTGAATTTTTCTGTACAACAATAGATTGGAAAATTGCATCTAAAATAATTTCGTATGAAATTTTAAAATTTTTTATGAGTTCATCTATGATTTCAGTATCCCCGCAAAGTCCTAGAGCATGGCTCAGTCTTTTTGTATCCCTTTTTAACTGTTCAATAATGGGTTCAACAGCCAAAAGCGCTCTGATAATTGTTTTATTGCTGTAAATATTTTTAGATGATAATGAAAAAATGTAATCTATGATATCTTCACCCAAACCATCCTTTAAACTAAAATCTATACTTAACTTTATTTCATTATTTTCTTGATGTTTGATAGATATTAATTTTTTCACTGCTGCTGCTTGTTGATTTATAACAGCCACCATCAGGGGAGTTTGTCCCCATCGAAGGGGAAAAGGGTAATGAACAGAAGATTCATGATCCACTAGGGGAAAGGGATAATAAGCAGACACTCGGGTGGAGGAATAATTAACGGAAAATCCATGATCCACCAAAAGTGCTATCGTCTCACAGTGTCCATTTCTTGCAGCCTCATGCATGGCTGGCCCCAAATTCCTTTTGGGCAAACTGGAGCCAAGAAAATACTTATTTGGCTCAAGACCGGCATTTTCATCTTCGCTCAAGAATACTCGGGTCCGAAAAGGATGATTAACAATTAGGAAAGGCTGTGGTAAAGGTTGCTTGTTGAGGGGGTGTTTTCTTATCAAAAGTTCGATAACCTCATTTTGCCCGTAAGAGGCCGCAATGATGATGAGATTATTAAAAAGAATCGCTAAATCCAATTGAATTCTAAGCTTAATTTTTAAGGATAAGAATCCATCTAATAATTTTTCTAATACTGCATAATTCCCATATTTTGCCGCTCTAAAAGTGACTCCTAACCAACCCCAATCGGAGACAGATGCTTTCCCTTCTCTTAGAATTTCCTGATTTAGGTTAATTAAATATTCAACTATCTTTGATTGATTATAATTTGCCGCTGGATATAAAATAGAGTACAGTTCCCAATCTGGTCTGACTGATGGTTCAATTCCATATAGTTTTCCATTGATGAAACGTTTTACTGCGTATGTATTACCAATCACTATCTCAGATAATATTAATATAGCTGGATCATTATTAATCCTATTATTATTGCTATCACAATCATTTTGTGGTTCGATAGCTTTTTTTGCACTACTGCGATTTTTAATATAATACTTAGCTTGATGGTATTTTTGATGAGCCAGAGCAACCAAGGGCTCAAATGGTTCAAACTTGATAATAATAATAGTGACTATCGCTACTATGAGTACATAAATGACTTCCATTATTTTCTCCAATATTATGAAATTTTAATAGGCGCTATCAGAGACAGTGTAACTGTTCATCACTATCTTAGAACGCCCATATTTTGTCAATTTTGCGTTAAAAATTTAACAAAAATTGCTCATTTACTATAGTAAACTCCGCTTTTTTGTTAAATTTTTAACGCAAAATTGAGGAAAATATGGACGTTTTCATAAATTCAACCATATGGCCTGAATACTTACGAGACAGTCGAGACATTTTTGCGTTTTTCATTATTTAAGTTAAAGATTATCTAAAAGTTACTCAACTTACAAAATCAAATATCTACTCATAAACCCTTTGTTTATTCAAAACAAAAAAATAAATCTGATTTTTGTACAATAACGCTCCGATTTAAGATACACTATATCATTCTATGCGACCCATATTCAAGTTCAATCGAAACCGAAAATTTGAGACTTAAGGCTATGCAACACAATATTTCTATTCGTGGGGCGAGAACCCATAATCTGAAAAATCTTGATCTCGATATACCACGAGATAAATTGATCGTGATTACAGGTTTATCGGGCTCTGGCAAGTCGTCGTTGGCTTTTGATACGCTATATGCCGAGGGACAAAGACGCTATGTAGAATCCCTTTCTGCTTATGCAAGGCAATTTTTATCCTTAATGGAAAAACCGGATGTCGATCATATCGAAGGTTTATCGCCGGCCATATCCATTGAACAAAAAGCCACTTCTCATAACCCCCGTTCTACGGTGGGTACCATTACTGAAATTTACGATTATTGTCGTTTACTTTTTGCACGCACAGGCATACCTCATTGCCCGACTCATCAAAAAGCACTGTCGGCTCAAACCATCAGCCAAATGGTTGATAATATATTAAACCTACCTGAAGATACTAAAATCATATTACTGGCTCCTGTGGTGCAAGAACGCAAAGGGGAACATCTACAAAAATTGGAAGAATTAAAAACACAAGGTTTTGTACGTGCCAGAATCGATGGTGTTTTAGTCGAATTAGATGAAGCACCCAAATTAGACTTGCGTCGCAAGCATACCATTGAAGTGGTGGTCGATCGCTTAAAAGTAAAAGCGGACATTAAAACTCGTTTAGCCGATTCTTTTGAAACAGCTCTTACGCTTTCCAATGGGATTGTACGTATCGCCATTTTGCATGAAGAAAAAGATAAAGTGACTAAAGAAATCACTTTTTCATCTAAATTTGCTTGCCCTGAATGTGGCTATAGTTTAACAGAATTCGAACCACGCCTATTTTCTTTTAATAATCCCAGCGGTGCCTGTCCCACTTGCGATGGCCTGGGAATGAAACAATTTATTGATCCTGAAAAGGTGGTGGTGGATGATAATTTAAGTTTAAGCGATGGTGCGATTCGCGGCTGGAGCAAAGATAATTATTATTATTTTAGCATGCTTAGTTCTCTTGCCAAACATTATCGTTTTGATTTAGACATCCCCTTTAAAAAATTACCGGATAAAATTCAACATATTTTGCTTTATGGCAGCGATACAGTTGAAATCAAATTTCATTATCAGCAAGACAATGGCGGAACGGTTACTCGCAAACATAGCTTCGAAGGCATTATACCCAATATGGAACGTCGCTATCGTGAAACCGAATCCAATTATGTCCGGGAAGAACTGGCCCGTTACTTAACACAAAAAATCTGCCCAGAATGTAAAGGCACCCGTTTAATAGAAGCTGCCCGCCATGTGTTTATTGGGGATTATACTTTACCTAAAGTCACAGCTCTTTCCATTGCCAATTGTCAAACTTTTTTTAAGAATTTAAAATTAGCGGGGGCTCGTGGTCAAATTGCCAATAAAATATTAAAAGAAATTATTAGCCGTTTAGAATTTTTAATGAATGTGGGTTTAGAATATTTACGCTGAATCGCAGTGCGGAAACGCTCTCGGGTGGAGAAGCGCAAAGTATTCGACTTGCCAGCCAAATTGGCGCGGGGCTTGTGGGTGTTATGTATATTCTAGATGAGCCTTCTATTGGCCTGCATTCAGCGCGATAATGCGCGTTTAATTAAACACTTTAACGCATCTTACGCGATCTCGGGAATACCGTCATTGTGGTAGAGCATGATGAAGAAGCCATTATGACTGCCGATCATGTCATCGATATTGGTCCGGGTGCAGGTGTGCATGGCGGTGAAATCGTAGCTGAGGGGACGCCGAAGCAAATTATAAAAAATCCTAATTCTTTAACAGGACAATATTTGTCTAGGAAAAAAATCCATTGCCATCCCAAAGAATCGTCGTCCGCCATGACTCCAAAACGTAATCTGGTATTATCAGGGCGCGACTGGAAATAATTTAAAAAATGTTAATGTCAGTTTTCCACTTGGGCTTAATGACTTGTATCACAGGCGTTTCCGGTTCTGGAAAATCAACTTTAATTAACGACACTTTATTTCCTGCTTGCCGCTAAAGCTTTAAATGGGGTCAAACAAATCGATAGCTGACCCTTATACAGAAATCGCGGGCTTGAACAGCTTGATAAAGTGATTGATATTGATCAAAGCCCTATTGGCCGCACCCCGCGTTCCAATCCCGCCACTTATACCGGATTATTTACCCATATTCGAGATATTTTTGCCAATACCCAAGAAGCACGTGCTCGCGGTTATCAACCGGGTCGTTTTAGTTTTAATGTTAAAGGTGGTCGCTGCGAAGCCTGCCAAGGCGATGGATTATTAAAAGTCGAAATGCATTTTTTACCCGATATTTATGTCACCTGCGATGTTTGTAAAGGTAAACGCTATAATCGCGAAACCTTAGAAATTCTGTATAAAGGTAAAAATATTCATGAAGTGTTGGAAATGACGGCAGAAGAAGCTCTGGAATTCTTTAATGCCATTCCCAGCATCGCACGCAAACTAGAAACTCTAATGGATGTCGGTTTATCCTATATTCGCGTTGGGTCAAAGTGCGACGACTCTTATCGGGCGGTGAAGCGCAACGAATTAAATTAGCCAAAGAATTATCACGACGAGATACCGGAAAAACTTTATATATTTTAGATGAACCCACAACCGGATTACATTTTCATGATGTCAAACATTTGCTCGATATTTTGCAAAGACTTTCGTGATCGCGGCAATACCATCATTATTATTGAACATAATTTGGATGTCATTAAAACCGCAGATTGGATTATTGATTTAGGGCCCGAAGGTGGTGATGGCGGCGGCAAAATGATGGCTGAAGGAACACCGGAACAAGTGGCTAAGGTAAAGGCATCTTATACAGGACAATTTTTAAAACGAATTCTTAATTAAAACCTCTATTCATTCAGAAGCTAAACAACTTCACAAACCAAAGATCTCACTCAAATTTGAGGCCTTTCTTTAGGTTGCTCTTTTTTGTTTGCGTCTTTATTTTCTTTATTCTTATCTTGCGATAGGATCAGTGTAGGTGTTACAACTTCAGGACTATCTACCGCTTTCCTAATTTCGTTCTCTGCTTTAGCTGAAGCCGCTTGTGCGGCTGCCGCCAAGGCTACAGCCTGATCTCTTTTTGCTTTAATATCAATATTAGGGTCTGATTTAAGAATAATCGCAGATTGTCCCACCTGAATGGGTTCCAGATAAGCCCCTAATTTCCTTGCCACCGTATCCATCAACTTAAGTGCTTCAGGACTCAATAATTTCACAGAGGTAATCTCATCTTTTCCACCAAACAAACGAGATAGAAAACCTGCAGATTTTATAGTCACTTCAATTAGTGGTTTCCCATCTTTTCCTACAACATTTTGTTTATCTTCTTCCAGAAACATACGAGACCAGAATCCAATTTTGAGTTTTCGCATCTGAATCTTACCAGAGTTTTGGATATTCAAAGCCTCCACTGCTTTATTCCATTGATTAAGTTCTGGCTTATTTTCAAACTGCAAGACGCTAGCCACGGTTATCTTATTCATTAAGTCAATTGATTGTCCCTGATATTGTTTTAATTGAGATCGCTCGTCAGAGTCTTTTATTTCAGTCTTCTCCCGTTCAACTCTCTTTTTAGTATCATCAATATTAGTCATTTTTTCAGCGAATAAAGACAATTGATTTTCAAAAGCTTGAATCTCCCTATTTAAGTCTTGCAATTCCCTGCTTCTTACATAATTACGAGTTCGTTCAGCCTCATCGCGCATTTTTTTTAATGCATTTAGCAATATATTGGCTTTTGTTGTATATTCTTCTGTGGGGTTGGATAGGTCTTTAAGTTGTGTCAAAATCTCATTCAATTCATGTGACGCCTTACTGACTGCAACCCGCAGATCACGCCACTTACTTAAACCTTGCAACTTTTCTTGCACAGCAATCCTATGCTCTTCAATCCTTTTTTTATAATAATCAATCCTACCTCGAGCCATGGTGCTGGATTTTTTTTGAACATGCTCATCTAAATCGTAGATTCTTTTTTCAAGCGCTGCAATTTTTTCCAGAGCGTCGGCCCTGGTTGCTAATTCTTTCTCAACATTATCTTTTATCTGATCATATGGAGCAGCCATATCAAGTTTCTCGAAGATATCGTTTATCTCCGGGCTGCTCTTGTCAGTAATATCATGGCTTATTTTTTCGATTGCGTAAAATAATACTTCCATGGATGAAGTTATCTCTGCTATCTTGGGAGCCATAGATAACTTTTCATTAACCGAAATCAATAAACTATCAAAACTATTTTTTGCTTGACTTATTTCCTCCACCATATATTCCATTTTCTCTTTAGAAAATAGATCTTCATTCTCTATTAAACGTTGTTCTATTTTCTGAAATAATAGCGCTCCCCCAGCTTGAGCCTGCTGAATCTTTTCATCGGCCCCTTTTGGGTCAACCATCCAGGGGCTGTCTGTTAAAGCATTAGAGTAGTCTCTAAACAATCCATCATAGGTCGCTAGAGTTTTAGCAATATCCTCAAACTCTTTATCTAGCGGAATCATCCTATGAAAGGCATCCCCATGATCTTGCTTCCACCTTCTAGCCCTTGCCTCCTTTTCTTCCTCTGCAATAAAGAAGCTACCTTCCAGGTACCTTAATGCTTGATCATTATTCTTAAAAAGTCCCTCTGGAGGCCGATTTTCTTCTAAACTATCATTCAATAAGGAAGGCATAATAACACCTATAAGCCATTAATCTAATGATTCTTTTGAGTCTGCCTTCAAAGATAAGTTGCTAAAAAACTATTAATCCCAAATGGGTGATGATCCACACTATTTTAGATAAAAATAAAAAATGGCTGGCATCATGTAGGCTTCGCTAGGAACCGTGGTGGTTTAGCAATTCAGGGGCGTCCACTGCAGGATGCAGTGGAGAGCTCCATGGACGGATTCACGCGTCCCCTGAATTGCTAAACCACTATGGTTCCGCTGTGATGTTGTTAAAATATTCTGAAAAAAATCACTAAATCAGTGTTTTTCCTCTGTTATTTTACTTATCTTATTTTTTAACAAAACCTAACTTCGAAGCTGGCTGCTCATTCAAAGAAACCTGATATATCGCCATTGCATTTCCAGGCTCGCCTTTCTCGGCATTTTTATTACCAGGTTTAATGTCCATCAATGCGCGATTAATATCAGGGACAATTAGGACATATTTTCCTTTAGCATTATGTTGTTCCAGAACCTTATTGATTCTAATGGGATGCACCAAGTTAATTTTACTGGAAATTAACTCTTCAACCTCTTTGTAATCGGTTATAGAATTTACATAAAGCAAGGCATCTACCGCAAAAGAGTCAGCTTGTACACCGGCGATAAATGGCAATTTAAATATGGATTTCAATATCTTTAAGTTTTCGGTCTCATCTTTTTCTTTTACTCCAAGATAGCTTTCATAACTGGGTTCTGTGATCTGAGCTTGGATATTCATCTGAAATGCTTTATCCATGGCGGATAAACCACCCGGTCCCGCTTCATCTAATTGTTTGACACTAAATCCATGAAGTGGTCCTACAGAAGCACCTTCAACAACACCCCCATGTAATTCGGCTTGCAATACAGCTCTTATACTTTCCGCTGATTGATTTTTAGAATTATAGCAATGATATAATTGAAAATTAAATGCATTATTAGAAGCAGTTTTTACTAACTTTGGCAAGAAACTAGCATGACCACCTCCTAAAATGGTAATGGTGCCTCCCTCTGCCAAATTTGTATGCATCGCAAGTTTTTCAGCCATACAAGCGTCTCTGGCTTTAATGATAGAAGCATTCTCAGCAACTGCATCTACTGTTTTAACATCTCTCAATGGTCCCAAAACCAAATCAATACCATGATAGCTCAACCAATCTTTTTGTTCCTTGATTTTTTTTAAAAAGGCAGCAGTTATTACAAATTGTTTATGCCAATTGGGCTCACGATCTTTTTGAAGGACACCTCCCTCCATATTTTCAATTACAGAATCTAAGTTTTGGTCATAATCAAATTCAAAACAGAATTTTGAATAACCCATACTTTTCAAAAATGACAAATTTCTAACAATGAATTCAAATGTGGTTTCTTCAATATGGCTATAAAAGAAAATAAGCGGAGGGAGACGATAATGACTAACCGAACACCCTAACATCTGATTTTTATACTTATGTACTATCGCTTGCCCAGTTTTACGATCAAAAACTTGCCCATGTTTGAGGGAACTATTCTCACTCATTAAGGACATTGCTTCTTCTGCAGTGAAAGTCCTTAGTTCAAATTTTATTTTTCCATCAGCCAATATAGTAAGACTGACAGTGTTTTCCTTCATGATAAGGCTATTCTCGATTTTGATTTGACTCTTTATTTTTTCAAAAATTTGATTCCAACTAATTTTCACCATATCAGGGGTTGCATCATTATTAAGTCGATTTTGTAGTATCTTTAATCCTAGCAGGGGTGTATCCATTATCAACACTTTTTGCCCCTTACGCTTAATCTTATCTATTTCCATCATAAGGTTAGGCATCGCTTTAGCACCTTTATCAATTAAAAATTCAACCATCTCCACTTTGATAGCAGAACAGGCCTCCCATAATGCATTATGATTATGTTCATCTAAAGTATTCACATCATATCCAGTCGCAAGTAATTTCCTGGCTTCCGCTATCGTTCCATTTCTCGCTATTTGATGTAATTTGTTTTTTTCGCCATTCTCTTTTTGACCTTCACCGGCCTTTTTGTTGATATCAGCATTATTTTTAAGATCAGCGGCTGTCTTAGTACTCACGGCTGTTGCTGTTTGACTCATAATATTCTCCTCAGTTTATTTCAGTATTTATAAGGCTAAAACTCTTACTTCTAATTATAATATCACTCATTAAGCAATTATTGATAGGCTCCATTCAAATAGTCCGCACCATATTTTTTCAGATATTCCGAATAACTTCCATGAAAATCAATTGGTCCTTTTTCGGTAAAAGCTAAGATTCGGGTTGCAAAATGCGAAACGAAATGCCTGTCGTGGCTTACAAAAATAACCGTACCTTCAAATTTCCGCAAACCTTCTGCTAAAGCAGAACGGGATTCTAAATCTAAATGATTGGTGGGTTCGTCTAATACCAATATATTGCCTTTTAGTAACATAATATTGGCAAATAATAAGCGAGCGGCTTCACCCCCACTGATATTTAATACATTTTTATGCACTTCATCTTGAGTGAATAGCATTTGCCCCAAGGTTTTGCGAATTAAATCTGAAGTGCAATCTTGGCTTCGCACTTCCGTCAACCATTCTAGTACGGTCATGCTCTTATTCAATTGTTCATGATGATCCTGGGCAAAATAGGAAACTTGGCTCTCGTAGCCCCATTCAGATAGCCCTTCATCTGCTGCATATTGACCCAAAATAATTTTCAGCAAGGTCGATTTACCGATACCATTATGACCAATAATAGCAAGTTTTTCACCCCGATTGACGTTAAAAGAAACATTCTTTAACACATAACGTTCTTCAAAAGACTTGCTAATCGATTCCACTGTAAGTACTTTTTTCCCAGAGGGGCGTTTTTGAGCAAACATAAAAGAGGGAGCGATACGAGAGGTCTGCTTAATATCCGGCAATTCAATTTTATCTAACATCTTTTCCCGAGACATCGCCTGTTTCGATCGGGCGGCAGAGGCTTTAAAACGATCAATAAACGCTTTCATATGAGCTACTTTGGCTTCTATGTATTTTTTCTCTTGCAGTTTCCTTTCAATCAGCTGCTGCTTTTCAAACATAAAATGTTCATAATTCCCCACATATTCTGCAATTTCGCCATAATCAATATCAAGCACATGGGTCGACAAATTATTTAAAAAGTTATGGTCATGAGAAATAAAAATCAAAATGCCTTTATAATCATTTTTTAAATATTCTTCTAACCAGGCAATACTCATGATATCTAAATGGTTGGTCGGTTCATCTAATAAAAGAATATCGGGTTCAGAAAATAATGCTTGCGCTAACAATACCCGTAACTTATAACCTCCCGATAATGCAGAGGTCAGCTTGTCGTGGTAACTTTCCTTAACACCAAGCCCTGTCAGTAGCCGATGGGCAAAGGTTTCAGCCGTATAACCTCCCTCATTAACAATCGTTTCCTCTAGATGCCCTAAACGAAAACCTGTTTTTTCATCAAAGATAGCCGCATTTAATATTTGCTCTTTTTCTTGCAAGGCTTCCCATAAGGTACTTTTGCCCTGTAATACCGTTTCTACTGCTGTATTGTTTTCATAACGGTATTGATCTCTGCTTAAGCCAACCTATTTTTGCTCGTTTAGCAACATTAATTTCACCTAAGCTAGGGGTTTCATCACCAGCTAGGAGGCGTAAGAAAGTAGATTTCCCTGTTCCATTCGCACCCACAATGCCATAGCGATTATTGCCGGTGAAGTTTATATTAACTTCATCGAAGAGTAAGCGAGCACCATATAGCATGGAGATATTGTGAATACTAATCATAAAAAATCATCATCTTAGTTTGAATTGACGGAAACGCCCAGATTTTCGCTCTTTAGCAATATAGAAGTTATGCTTCTACCGTTTCTGTACTAACAACTGGCGGCTTAACTGCAGCAGTCTGTATCTGTGGGCTATCAATGGCATGCGAAACTAATTTCCCAAGTTTCTTAACGGCAAATAACCAAAGCACAATAAATGTCAACAAAATGGCTGCAATGTAAGGAATAGTGGCTACTAGATCTCCGCAGAGTATCAATAGTACTTGAAAGCATAACGAACCCCCCGATTTACCAAACCGGGAACCAATACCATCAACCACAGCCTTCCCTTTTCTTTGCTCGGATTTCGATAAAGGAATAAAGGCAATTTCTTTAGTTTCATCGAATACCGTATATTTAGCCGCTCGACCCAAACAAATCTGAGCAGAACCAAAAAATAAGACAAGAGAAGTGACCGGTACATTAATAAATGCAAAAAAGGCATCCGAAATCATTGGATTGATTTCAAATAACATGCAACCAAAAAATACAATACCGGTTACTAACCAAATAATGGGGGTAATCAAGGCTGTTGCTGTCCAGCCATAACGGCGAATCACGTTACCCGATAAGATAAAGCCTGATAGAGTGGAAAAAACGCCAATAATAATACCAATAAAGTTGGTATAGGCATTGAAATCGTTCGCATTAGGATAGCGCAAATGAACTTGATGGGTCCATAATACATCAGCTAAGTTATGGACAACATTATAAGCAACCACCAAAATAGCAATGTAAATCATATAAGGGGACTTAATAATATAAGAAAAGCATTCACGTAGCGACAGTTTCTTTTCCTCTTCAAAATCTGAGGCACTGTGAACTGAGGTCTCATTTTTAGATAGGGACAGCTGATAAGCGGCTAAATTGGCATTTCGTCTTTTTGTAGCAGAACGATTCACATAATGAAAGAGGATAACAATGAAGATACCTATCAATAACACACTTCCTAATTGCAAACCTAGGGTTTGGTCCCAAGCTGTTGCGCCAAATGGAATATAGGGATTAAATTGATGTACCGTTAATAGTTGTGCCGACTCTCCAGAAAATATTCCTGAAAAATTGGCCGCCAAGGCAAAAATAGCATAAAAACGTTTTGCTTCTCCAACACTTGTCACTTCATTGGCAAAACCCCAAAATAACATAGAGAGCATGATGGCACTCCACATTTCAGCGGTTACATAAAATAAAGATAAAGGCCAATTCCGAATGACAAAGATTAGGCCTTTTAGGCCCTCAGGCAAGTAATTTTGGAGAAAATTGGAAAAATGAGTTAATTCAAGCAATTCTCTATTCGGATGTAGCACTAAGAGAAATAAGGTAAAGAATCCTAAAAAGATCCCAATCATGGTACAGAAGACTTGTTCACGAGTTAGGCGATTGGAAAGCTTAGTGTAAAGGTAGGTGATTAATACAGCTGCAGGTAATACTGCCCAAACTTTCAAAAAAGGAATGACTTCAGCACCCGAACCTTCAGCGGTCACAACCAAGGTGATTTTCATCCATCTTAAAAGATTGTATACAAAAGAAATCAGGAAGAAGAGAGCCAACATGGGGATGAGTTTCCTGTGTTCGTACCCATGAATGGGCCACAGAAAGTTACGAAATTTTCCAAACGTCTTACCTATTTGAGGCTGTGTAGACTGCATAAGTTTGGCACACCTATATGTTGGTCGTAACGTAACCGTTGACATTCTATCTTAGGACGCCCATTTAAGAATGGGTCTTGGCTCTAAAGCTTGATGTAAGCATTATCCCACAAAATTTGTCACAGGTCAAATATACTCTTCGCAAAACGAATTTTAGATGTTATCGAAGATTTTAGCTAACAAAGTTATAATTTAAACCCAACAAAAAAGCCGGTTATAAATCCGGCTTTTAAAATAAAAAGTGTACCTACAGCTTAAAAACTTAAGCCGATTCGCGCTCAACAAATTCAACTAGCGCCATGGGTGCACAGTCCCCTTTTCGGTTACCGCATTTCAAGATTCGGATGTACCCGCCAGGACGCGTTTTAAAGCGAGGACCAATTTCATTAAAAAGTTTAGCCACTGCATCTTTGTTACGTAAGCGATCGAACGCCAAACGTCTTTTGGCCACGCTATCTTCTTTGGCCAATGTGACTAATGGCTCTATGTAACGTCGCAAATCTTTAGCCTTGGGAAGAGTGGTTTTAATCAAGCCATGACTAATAATGGAATTTGTCATGTTTTGAAACATCGCTTTGCGATGACTTGAACTTCGTTTAAATCTTCTTCCAATATTTCTGTGACGCATGTTATTAACCTTTTACTTAAATTTACAGTTGCTTCGTCTTGTCTTCGGTAGGTTGTGCTAAAGGTACCCATCCTTCGATGCGTGTTCCTAATCCCAAACCTTTTGTTGCCAAAACATCTTTTATTTCAGTTAATGATTTCTTACCTAAATTAGGCGTTTTTAATAATTCAACTTCTGTTTTTTGCACCAAATCACCAATATAAAAAATATTTTCAGCTTTTAAACAATTGGCTGAGCGCACAGTAAGCTCTAAATCATCTACGGGTCGTAATAAAATAGGATCAATTTCTGTTCGCATTCTAGTAGGCTCGACTTGTTTTTCACCTTTCAAGTCAACAAACACGGATAATTGATCAGCTAAAACAGAGGCTGCCTAACGAATAGCCTCTTCAGGTTCTATCGTCCCGTTAGTTTCTAATTCAATAACCAATTTGTCTAAGTCGGTACGTTTTTCTACCCGCGCATTTTCAACCGACATAGGTAACACGACGCACTGGGCTAAAAGAAGCATCTACTTGCAACCAACCGATGGGCCTTGCAGTTTCTTCTGGATTGAATCGCATACTAACGGGTTCATACCCGCGCCCCCTAGCCACACGAACAGTCATCTTTAATTTGCCTGCTTTGGTCATATTGGCAATCACATATTCTGGGTTCATGATTTGAACATCGTGCGGTAATTCAAAATCACCTGCACGGACAGGGCCTTCCCCTTCTTTATTTAATTTCAATTCAACTTCATCACGACCTTCTAATTTAAACTCAATTCCTTTTAAGTTTAATAGGATATCGATAATATCTTCTTGTACACCTTCTTTAGTTGTGTACTCATGTAAAACGCCATCAATTTGTGCTTCAACAACTGCACATCCTGGCATTGAAGATAATAAAACACGTCTTAAAGCATTGCCTAAGGTATGACCAAAACCTCTTTCAAATGGCTCCATCACTATTTTAGCAATGATGATGACCCGATTCTTGTACATCAATAATTCGTGGTTTTAAAAATTCTTTTACGGCACGTTGCATTCATCGTATAGCCCCTCCGGACAGTTTGTCCTTACCATTTTGTCTCTACTTACTTAGCGTAAAGCTCTACTACCAACTGTTCGTTCAATTCAGCCGGTAACTCACTACGATCCGGAACACGTTTAAATGTACCATTACATTTTAGATACATCCACTTCAACCCATTCTGCAAAGCCTGCACTTTCGGCCAATTTAAAGGCATCTTGAATTCGAACCTGATTTCTACTCTTTTCTCTGACTTCTATCACATCCAATGGTTGCACTTGATAGGATGGAATATTCACTGTTTTGCCATTCACTAAAATGGATTTATGCCGCACCAATTGTCGCGCTTCAGCACGAGTAGACCCAATGCCCATACGATAAACAACATTATCTAAACGACTTTCAAGAAGCTTAAATAAAGTTTCCCCTGTTGCACCTTTACGGCGGGCAGCTTCAGCATAATAACGACGAAATTGTCGCTCTAAAACGCCATACATAAACTTAAATTTTTGTTTTTCACGCATTTGTAAGCCGTGACCGGTGTCACGAGCCTTTTTTTGATGCATCCCGGGTTGTGAACTTAAATTGCATTTTGTTTCTAAGTCCCGAACACGACTCTTAAGACCTAGGTCGGTCCCCAATCTTCTTGATTCTCGACACTTAGGCCCATATATCTTGCCATGAATTACTCCCACTCTTTATACGCGTCGTTCTTTTTGTTGTTTACAACCATTAAACGGAATGCCTGTCACATCACTGATAGAGGATATTTTAAAAAACTCTGATAATGCTCTCATGGCAGATTCTCTTCCAGGACCAGGACCTCGAACTAATACTTCGACGGTTTTAAGACCAAATTCCTTGGCAACCAACCCAGCTTTTCTAGCCGCCATCTGCGCAGCATAGGGTGTACTTTTTCGTGATCCTTTAAAACCTGCGCCCCCGGCTGTTGCCCAAGAAATCACATTACCTTGTAAATCCGTGATACTTACAATTGTGTTATTAAATGATGCATAAATATGCACAAAACCTGCGACTATTGTGCGCTTGATTTTTTTTCGGGTTCGAGATTTGATTGCTGCTGCTTTTTCGGCCATTGGCTTAATTCCTAGTCATGTGAATCATATAAATCAGGATTTGGCTGCGGTTCCACCCATTCCGGAAGAAACCTGCCGTTTGCGACCCTTTCGAGTTCGTGCATTTGTCTTTGTTCTTTGTCCTCGTACAGGTAGGCCCTTCTTATGGCGTAAACCACGATAGCACTTTATATCGACTAAACGCTTGATATCCATTGCAACACGACGGCGTAGATCACCTTCCACTTCGTATTGATTGACAGCCTCTTGAATTAATGGTGCATATTCTTCTTTAAGCTCATTAACTTTTGTGGCGGGATTTACCCCAACTTTGGCACAGATGGCCAAAGACCTAAAATTCCCAATACCGTAAACACTGCGAAGTGCTATTCGAATATGTTTATGTGGTGGGAGAATTACCCCTGATACCCGTATGGTCATACTTACCCCTGTCTCTGATTGTGCTTACTGGATTTTTTACAAACAATTTTCACCACGCGAGCACGCTTCACTACTTTACACTCATCACACATCTTTTTAACTGATGCTCTTACTTTCATTAGAAAACCCCAAACTAAACCTGTACTGTAAAAATTTCGATTTTACCCTAGTTTCACTAACTTACGCTAGTGGCTTAAACAAAATAACCTCGAAAGACCCCTGGATAAATCCAATCTAAGCCTATCGACTAAACCCTTTGAGATTAGATTTCTTTATTAATGATTCGTATTGGTGAGAGATTAGGTGCGCTTGCACCTGCGCCATAAAATCCATCACTACTACCACAATAATTAATAAAGAAGTTCCACCAAAATAAAAAGGAACTTGCCAACCCAAGACCAAAAATTCAGGAAATAAGGAAACGACTGTGATATATAAAGAGCCTACGACTGTCAATCGTGTCATCACTTTATCGATATACTGGCTTGTTTGCTCTCCAGGTCGAATGCCTGGAATATATCCACCTGATTTTTTCAAATTTTCCGCTGTATCTTTTGGATTAAAGACTAATGCAGTATAAAAAAAGCAAAAGAAAACAATTAAACCTGCAAAAAATACAATATAAAGGGGTTGTCCTGGTCGATAACGCTAAAGACATATCTGTTAAAAAAGGAATGTCGAATATTTTCCCAAACCATTGACTGAGAGTTGCTGGAAATATTATCAGGCTAGAAGCAAAAATAGGCGGAATAACCCCTGCCATATTTAATTTTAAAGGCAAATGGCTTTTGCTGGCTGCATATACTTTTCTGCCTTGCTGGCGTCTGGCATAATTAACCGTAATACGCCGTTGTCCTCTTTCAACAAAAACCACAAAGGCAATAATGGAAATAATCATCAAACACAGCAAAATTAAGCAATGGGCTGCAATTCTCCTTGACGTACCTTCTCTAAAGTATTGAATAATTGCGCCGGGAAACCCTGCCACAATCCCTGCAAAAATAATTAGACGAAATACCGTTACCTACCCCGCGTTCAGTAATTTGTTCACCCAACCACATTAAAAACATTGTACCAGTTACTAAGGTAATAGTGACAGTGAAATAGTAAGCTAATCCTGGATCTAAAGCAATTCCTGAGCTCCAAATATTTTGCCATCCCAAAAGCTTGCAAAGTCGCAATAAGCAAAGTGCCATAACGAGTATATTGAGAAATTTTTCTTCGTCCTGTTTGTCCTTCTTTTTTAAGTTGTTCTAAAGGGGGCCAAACAGAAGTTAATCAGTTGAATAATAATAGAAGCAGAAATGTAAGGCATAATGCCTAATGCAAATACGGTTACAGCGAGATAAAGCGCCACCTGAAAATAAATTAAATAACCTAAAAATACCTTGATTTCCTGAAAAAAGTTCGGCTAATCGTGTTCGGATCTAGGCCCGGAACAGGAATATATGCACCAACACGATAAACCAAAAGCGCAGCCATTAAAAATAAAATGCGTATTTTTAAGTTCTGATAGTCCACTTTTATTTGTTACCACCCGCCCTGCTTTTGCATGCATTACTCGATCTTACCACCAGCTGCTTCAATTGCTTCACGAGCCCCTTTTGTAACTGAATCCCTTGAATTGTAACGGCACCTTGAAGTTTACCCGCTAAAATGACTTTGACTTTTTTAATTTTAGCGAGAAACCACATTGGCATCGATCAATGCTTTTAGATCAATGATATCTGCTGTTACTTTTGAAAGATCGTTCAGTCGAACTTCTGTTTAAAACTTCGCAATGGGTGAGTTAAAACCAAATTTGGGTAATCGACGTTGCAAAGGCATTTGTCCACCTTCAAAGCCTACTTTATGGTAGCCACCGGCACGTGCTTTTTGTCCTTTATGCCCACGCCCGCAGGTTTTACCTAAGCCTGAACCCATACCACGTCCTAAACGTTTTGGTTTTGTTTTTGCGCCTAGGCGGGTTTTATTGTATTGAGACGCATCTTAATTGTGCTCCACTTTAAGAAGATAAGAAACTCGATTAATCATACCTTGGATACTCGGTGTATCTTCTAATTCTACTGTTTGGCTAATCCGACGTAAACCTAAACCAAGGAGAGTCGCTGCGATGAGCAGGTAAACGTCCTGCACCACTTCGAACTAATGTTACTTTTGACTTTATTTTTTTTCATTACTTCATCACCCTTATATTTCAGAGACCTTCTTACCACGTTTTTGTGCAATTTGTTCAGGAGAACACATTGCCAAAAGACCTTTTAATGTCGCTCTCACTACATTCACGGGATTAGTTGAACCAATACATTTTGCTAAAACATTGTGAACACCCAATACTTCAAATACGGCGCGCATGGAAGTGCCTGCAATAATCCCTGTTCCTTCAGAAGCAGGTTTCATAATCACCTTTGAGGCACCATGTCTGGATTCAATAGGATGATAAAGTGTATTGCCATTGAGTTCGACACGCACTAAATTTCGTCTCGCATTTTCCATGGCTTTTTGAATAGCCGCTGGCACTTCGCGCGCTTTTCCATGACCAATGCCAATTCGACCTTTACCATCACCAACGACTGTTAGCGCAGAAAAACTAAATTTTCTACCTCCCTTTACGACCGTTGCAGAACGACGCACGGCTACCAATTTTTCTTGAAACCATCGCCTTTGTTTGCTAATTCAACATTTGCGCTTGACATTGACATTCTCTAAACCCTTAAAACTCTAAACCATTGCTCTTGCACGCTTCTGCCAAAGCTTTTACTCGACCATGATATTGATAACCAGAACGATCAAAGGCTACTTTCTTTTGCCCTTTGCTTTTGCTCGTTCAGCCAATAATTTTCCAACCGCTTCTGCCATTTTCAGTTTACCAGGACCCAAGTCTTTTGCTTTATTTCGTAATTCTTCATCAATACTTGAAGCAGCCGCTATAACCTCTTTCCCCCATGCAGCATGAACCTGCGCATAAATATGCTGAGAAGTACGATGTACAGTAATATACGCCGTTCCCATATTAATAATCTTTTTACGGCTCCGATTCATTCTACGTTGTTTAGTTAGGGCATCTTTCATCATACATTCCTATTTTTTCTTGGTCTCTTTGATATTGACCACTTCATCCGCATATCGAACGCCTTTACCTTTATAAGGTTCCGGTGGACGAAATGCGCGAATCTTTGCAGCCATCTCGCCAACCAGCTGAACATCCGTACCTTTAATTAATATTTCAGTATTGCTGGGCACATCGATGCTAATCCCTTTTGGTAATGGGTACAAAATAGGATTTGAAAACCCTAAGCTAAGTTCTAAAACATTGCCTTGAATTTTGGCACGATATCCCACACCAACCAAGTTAATTTTCTTTCAAATCCTTCGCTGGCACCCCGAATTAAATTACCCAATAATTTACAGGTCGTTCCCACCATGGCACGATGGCTCTTCGCGCCCCGACCTTTAGAGGGTATTGCTTTAGTGCCAGACGCTTTAGCAGGTTTAACATACACAACCTTGCCATCCATCTCGAGCATAATGGAGGGACTCAATTCATGCTTGAATTCACCTTTTTTACCTTTGACGTGCACTTGGCCATCTTGGTATTTAACGTCGACACCCGTTGGTATGTTTAATGGTTTTCTTGCAATTCTTGACATCTACGAACTCCTAGGCTACGCGGCAGAGGATTTCGCCACCCTGCCCCATTTGACTTGCCTTTTTATCGCTCATCACACCTTTAGGTGTGGAAACAACGGCAATGCCTAATCCACCAAGAACTTTGGGAAACTCATCTTTTCGTTTATAAACTCGTAAACCGGGCCGACTGACTCGTCTCATCCCTTCAATAACCGGCTTATTGTTAAAATATTTTAAATAAACCACAAGTCTCAATTTTGTTTTTTGAAGTTTTTCATCTTTTGCGATTTCGAAGCCTTCAATATAACCTTCTTCTTCCAATACCTTTAAAATCGCTATCTTAATTTTAGAGGAAGGTGTTTTAACGGAAGCTTTACGCATCATTTGGCCATTGTTTATACATGCTAGCATATCGCTAATGGGATCTTGTAAACTCATTCTGCTCTCCTACCAACTTGCCTTTCGAATACCTGGAATCATCCCTTCCATTGCAAATTCACGTAACTTATGTCGAGTTAAACCAAATCTTCGATAAACACCTCTTGAACTTCCTGTGATGAGACAACGACTTCTTCATACGACATCGATTAGAATCTCTAGGTAACTTCTGCATCTTTTTCTGCGCTTCAATCTTTTCTTCTAAATTCATTTTTTGATCACGAATAATTTCACGCAACTCATAACGGCGTTTGTCATATTTTTTAAATAATGAACGCGTCGTTTTTCTTTTTCACTCATGCAACGTTTAGCCATTAAATCGCTTACTCCTTAAAAGGGAAATTGAAAGCCTGCAATAATGCCAGGCCTTCCGCATTTGTTTTTGCTGAAGTGGTGATGGTGATATCCATGCCACGAATCGCATCAATTTTATCGTATTGAATTTCTGGAAATACAATTTGTTCTTTCACTCCAAAAGTATAATTGCCTCGACCATCAAAAGAACGTCTACTCAAGCCACGAAAATCACGAACTCGTGGAATGGCAATAGATAATAAGCGTTCTAGAAAATCATACATACGATCACGACGTAAAGTTACTTTGCAGCCAATTGGCCAACCTTCACGAATCTTAAAACCAGCAACTGATTTTCGTGCTTTGGTAATCACTGGTTTTTGACCAGCAATTGTTCTAAATCAGAATGCTGCGTTATCGACTACTTTTTTATCGTTTACTGCTTCACCGACCCCCATGTTCAATGTTATCATCTTAATCTTTGGAACTTCCATTACATTGGAATATCCAAACTCCTTATTAGCTTTTTAAGGACGGACTCCTTAAAGTGTCTTTTAATCTTAAACTAGTCTTGCTTTTTGCCATGATTTTTAACCTGCTCTTCGTGCTTCCTCAATAACCACTTCTCCCGTTGATTTAAAAATCCTAACTTTGCGTCCATCTTCAAGAATTTTAAACCCTACTTTATCTGCCTTGCCAGTGGCCTGATTCAAAAGCGCAACATTTGATATATCAATGGAGGCTTCTTTTTCTAAAATTCCACCTGGTATTTCTGTTGAGGATTAGGTTTTGTGTGTCGCTTAACCATATTAATCCCTTCAACTACAATACGCAAGCCCATCCTAATAACCGATAAAACAGTTCCTTGTCGGCCCTTGTCCTTTCCGGATAAGATAACTGTAGTCACCTTTTTTAATCTTACGCATAAATACTTTCTCTCTTCTCCCCTATAACACTTCAGGAGCCAAAGAAATAATCTTCATGAATTGCTCTCCGCGAATTCTCGAGTCACAGGACCAAAAATACGGGTACCGATGGGTTGTAGTTGATTGTTCAATAAAACCGCTGCATTTTTATCAAATCGGATAAAGAACCATCTGGTCTTCGAACCCCTTTGCAAGTTCTCACAATGACCGCTTTTAACACTTCACCTTTCTTTAACCTTTCCTCGAGGGATGGCATCTTTCACACTGACAGCGATGACATCACCAATACCTGCATAACGTCGTTTTGAACCACCGAGTACCTTGATGCACATGATACGACGTGCGCCGCTATTATCTGCCACATCAAGCATGGACTGCATTTGAATCATGGTGTTTAAGTCTCCGTCAAAGTCGGATTAACATATCACCTCCTTTTTCAAGCAATTCTACCAATTTCCAACACTTAGTTTTTGAAATAGGATCTTGTTTCTTGAATGATAACCAAGTCCCCTTCTTGGCATTGATTATTTTCATCGTGCACATACAATTTTGTAGAATTGTCATAATCTTTTCATAAAGTGGATGTTTTACTTGACGATCACACGAACCACAATGGTTTTATTCATCTTTTGCTGACAACGGTTCCACGTAAGGTACGACCATTTGTTTTTGTGCTGTCTGTTCGTCATCATTTTGCACCCTCTTGTGTTTCTTGCGCTTGTTTTTCAGCCATAATACTCTGGATTCGTGCAACATCACGACGGAGAAGTTTTATTTGATGAGTTTTAGTCATCTCCCCTCCGCTTTATTAAGACGCAATTTAAATTGCTGCCTTCGAATTTCATTCAGACTCGAATTTAATTCAGATACGGTTTTTTCTCTCAGTTCTGCTGCTTTCATTACTTCACCACTCTTTCGACTAATTCTGTTTTGACTGGAAGTTTTGCAGCTGCCAAGCGGAAAGCTTCTTCTGCATTCTGACGCTCAACTCCCTCAACTTCAAATAACATGTCGGCCAGGTTGCACCAAAGCATACCCAATATTCGACATTCCCTTTACCACTTCCCTGCCGAACTTCTAAAGGCTTCTGTGTGATAGGCTTATCTGGAAAAATTCGAATCCAAACTTTTCCACCTCGTTTTAATAAAACGGCTAATCGCACGTCTGGCAGCCTCAATTTGCCGCGCAGTAATTCGAGCATGATCTTTGGAACGTAACCCAAATTCGCCAAAACTCACTTTATTACCCCGAGTCGCAACGCCACGGTTGCGGCCTTTTTGCTGCTTGCGAAACTTGGTTCGTTTAGGTTGCAACATCTAACTGTACTCCGCAAAATACTCTAAAGGGTGGACTCAGCGGTCCGCCCCTACATTCTATGCTATCTCTTGTAATGCTGGCTCTTCTTTACCGAGGATAATCTTCGCCTTTAAATATCCATACTTTTACACCAATGATCCCATAAGTGGTTTTTGCAATGGCTGTACCATAATCAATGTCTGCTCTGAAGGGTATGCAAAGGCACACGACCTTCACGATAAACTTCTCGACGTGCAATTTCAGCACCGCCTAATCGACCGGACACAGATACTTTAATACCTTTCGCTCCTAAACGTAGTGCAGAGGTTACAGCACGTTTCATGGCACGTCTGAACATAATGCGTTTTTCTAATTGCTGAGCAATACTTCTTGCAACAATGCTGCATCTAATTCTGGTCTTCTGATTTCTTCAATGTTGATATGTAACCGGCAAGCCCAGTTTTGGCACTGATGTCAACCCGTAATTTTTCAACATCTTCGCCTTTTTTACCAATAATTACCCCGGGCTTTGCTGTTCTCAAAGTGACTTTAACATTCCTTCCAGTTCGTTCAATTAATACAGATGCTTAACTCGGCAGCTTTCGGAAGCAATTTTTCAACATTTGACGAATTTCGAATATCACCTTCTAGGGTTTCTTTAAATGAACTCCACCCCTTCTGGATACCAACGTGCATTATATCCCGCGGATGCCTCCTAAGCGAATACCAACTGGATGTACCTTTTGACCCATGCAAAAACCTCTCTCTTACTTTAAGCCGCGCAACCACAACAGTAATATGGCAACTTGCTTTACAATCCGAGCTCCACGCCTTTAGCTCGAGGACTCACCCTTTTCAATTTCCGTGCTTCATCTACATAAATACGTGCAATTTTTAATGTCATCAATATCTAAACCTTCATTATGTTCTGCATTTGCAATGGCAGATTCTAATACTTTTTTAATAATAGATGCTGCCTTTTTGGGGCTAAAGGTCAATAGTTGAAGCGCCTTTTCTATATCTAAGCGACGCACTTGATCGACCACTAATCGTGCCTTTTGGGCTGATAATCGCGCTTCTTTTAATACTGCCCTTACCTCTTGCATTGGAATATCCTCACTCAATTATCACTGAACAACTTACTTCTTGCCTTTATCATCTTTTTTCGCAGTTCTATCGCCGGAATGGCCACGAAAAGTACGCGTAGGCGCAAATTCACCTAATTTATGTTGCACCATATTTTCTGTTACCAAAATAGGAACATGCTGTTTTCCATTATGAACAGCGATGGTTAAACCCACCATATCTGGAATAATAACAGAGCGTCTTGACCATGTTTTAATTGGCCTTTTTACGCGTGAGGCAATCGCCTCTTCCACTTTTTCTAGTAAGTGGCCATCAATAAAGGGCCCTTTTCTCAAAGAACGTGCCATGTTTTAATCCTCTACTTCGATGCTTTACGACGACGAATAATCATATGATTAGTACGCTTGTTGCGTCTGGTTTTGGTACCTTCTGGAATACCCCAAGGTGTACAAGGTGGACGTCCACCAGAAGTGCGTCCTTCACCACCCCCTAAAGGATGGTCAACAGGGTTCATAGCAACCCCACGAACATTGGGTCGAATTCCACGCCAACGATTCGCTCCAGCTTTACCAATTTTCCGTAAATTATGTTCACTGTTTCCAACTTCACCAATCGTTGCTCGACAATCAATTAGTACACGACGCATTTCACCTGATTTCAATCGGAGCGTCGCGTGACTGCCTTCTCTAGCCAGCAATTGTACGGAACAACCTGCGACTTCGAGCTAATTGAGCCCCTTTTCCAGGCATCATTTCAACACAATGCAAAACAGAACCCACGGGGATGTTTCGTAGCGGCAGACAATTACCAATAGCAACTGGGGCATCTTGTCCTGAAAGAACTTTTGCACCAACTAATATCCCTTTGGGAGCAATCATATAACAGCGCTCCCCATCTGCATAGGAAATCAGTGCAATATTGGCGGTTCGATTAGGATCATATTCGAACCTTTCAACCGTTCCGGGAATACCTTCTTTCTTTCGTTTCCAATCGATAATTCGATATTTTTGTTTATGGCCGCCGCCTCGTTGCCATGCCGTAATACGGCCATGACAGTTTCGACCCTTTGCTTGTTTATTGGAAACAACCAATGAAGCATGAGGCTTACCCTTATGTAGTTCTTTGTTAACGACTTTAACAAGAAAGCGTCTTCCTGGTGATGTTGGTTTTGTTTTTACAATTGGCATACCAAACCTCTATTGAAAATTAGCCAAGTTAATATCATGGCCTTCTGCTAAAGAAACATAAGCCTTTTTCCAATCAGATCGACGACCTGCCTGCTGTTTAAAGTTCTTTTGTTTTCCCTTCAGATTAACCACTCGAACGCTTTTCACAACCACAGAAAATAGTTGTTGAATAGCCTTTTTGACCTCTACCTTGGTAGCGTCTTTGGCAATTTTAAATACCATCTGTCGGTGTTTATCACCTAAGCGATGAGATTTTTCAGTTGTGTGCGGTCCCAGTATGACTTGATACAAACGTTTCTCGTTCATCCTAGCACCTCTTCAAATTGTCGAATGGCATCAACCGTCATTAAAACATTTTCAAACTTCACTAAGCTAACGGGATCCACATCTTTTACTTGCCGCACACCCACTCGTGGAATATTTCTAGCAGATAAATACAAGATCGGAATCCCAATCATGGGTCACAATAAGGGTTCTTGCAGTCCAAAATCTTTTAGCTTTGCTAGCAAATCGCGCGTTTTAGGCCCGGAAACTGCAAAATTTTCAACTACAATCAAACGATTCTGTCGTAATAATTCCGACAAGATAGATTGCATAGCCCCTCGATACATTTTTCGATTCACTTTTTGGCTGTAATCCTGAGGGACAGCTGCAAATACTTTACCGCCCCCTCGCCATATTGGGCTGCGGATAGTGCCCGCACGTGCTCTACCTGTTCCTTTTTGACGCCATGGTTTTGCTCCCCCGCCACGCACTTCTCTACGCGTTTTTTGTGCGGAAGTGCCGGCGCGTCCACCGGCTAAATAAGCAGTCACCACTTGATGCACTAAAGCTTCGTTAAAATCTCGACCAAAAGTAGTGGCCAATACTTCAACAGCTTTTTTGGATGCCTCACCACCGGGCATAGCTAATGCTATTTCCATTCTACCCTCCTGTTAGGCAGCTGCCGCTTTATTTTTTGAACGTTGTTTTACTGCAGGACGGATAAAGACAATTCCGCCTGGAGCCCCTGGCACCGCACCTTTAATTAGAAGAACATGTTGCTCGACATCGACTTTAACTACTTTCAAATTTTGTACAGTGCGGCGTTCGTTACCATATTGCCCACCCATCTTTTTACCTTTAAATACGCGTCCTGGAGACTGATTTTGTCCTATGGAACCCGGCGCATTATGAGATAAAGAATTACCATGAGATGCTCTTTGAGATTTAAAATTATGTCTTTTTATAACCCCAGTAAAACCACGCCCTCTGGTTGTACCAACAACATCAACCATCTGTCCTTCGGCAAAGATAGAAGCCGACAGATCTCCGCCTAAGGTTAAACTTTTTAATTCTTCCTCTGAGATTCTGAATTCCCACAAACCCTTTCCAGGTACCACATTTGCTTTTGCAAAATGGCCCAATAATGGTTTTGTTATTCTGGAAGGTTTTTGTTCACCCATTGTCACTTGAACCGCACAATACCCTTCATTTTCCATCGTTTTAAGCTGGGTAATGCGATTGGGTGTTAACTCAACCACGGTTACCGGGATCGAAATGCCTTCGTCTGCGACAAAGACTCGAGTCATCCCACATTTTCGTGCAACCACACCAATTGTCATTTCTATTACCTCGTTTTCCGTCTTTTTTAACTCACAGCAATCTGAACATCAACACCCGCAGCTAAATCCAACTTCATCAATGCATCCACGGTTTTATCCGTTGGTTCAACAATAATGATCAAACGTTTATGCGTTGGAATTTCATATTGATCCCGAGCATTTTTATCCACATGCGGAGAAATCAGGATAGTAAAGCGCTCCAAGCGAGTCGGTAAGGGCACAGGGCCACAAACTTGGGCGCCTGTTCGTTTTGCCGTTTCTACTATTTCCTTCGAAGATTTATCAATCAATTTATGATCGAAGGATTTAAGCGAATTCGAATCACTTGACTTGCCATTTACTTCACTCCAATACCTTTGCAACAACACCAGCACCCACTGTGCGTCCGCCTTCACGTATCGCAAAGCGAACCCCTTCTTCCATTGCAATCGGTGCAATTAATGAAATAACCATTTTTATGTTATCTCCAGGCATGACCATCTCTACACCATCAGGTAATATCACTTCTCCGGTGACGTCTGTAGTTCGGAAGTAAAATTGAGGGCGATAACCTTTGAAAAATGGGGTATGACGCCCACCTTCTTCTTTCGATAACACATAAACTTCTGCTTCAAATTTCGTATGGGGTGTAATAGAACCCGGTTTTGCTAATACTTGTCCTCGTTCTACGTCTTCTCGCTTCGTTCCGCGTAAAAGTACACCAACGTTATCTCCCGCCTGGCCTTGGTCTAATAATTTGCGGAACATTTCAACACCCGTACAGGTGGTCTTTTGCGTGGGTCTTAAACCGACAATTTCCATTTCATCACCAGGCTTTAACAATACCGCGTTCCACCCGGCCGGTAATAACTGTACCTCGTCCAGAAATGGAGAATACGTCTTCAATAGGCATCAAAAATGGCATATCGATGGCACGTTCTGGAATCGGGAAATAGGCATCCATCGCTTCCACCAGTTTTAATACCGCAGGCACACCAATTTCGCTCGAATCTCCTTGTAAGGCTTTTAACGCAGAACCCCGAATAATTGGAGTTGTATCGCCAGGAAAGTTATAGCTGGATAATAAATCGCGTACTTCCATTTCGACTAATTCTAATAATTCAGGATCATCCACCATGTCTGCTTTGTTCAAAAATACCACAATATAAGGAACACCCACTTGGCGAGCCAATAAGATATGTTCTCGGGTTTGGGGCATGGGGCCATCGGCAGCAGAAACCACCAAAATCGCACCGTCCATCTGAGCGGCACCGGTAATCATGTTCTTCACATAATCCGCATGGCCTGGGCAATCCACGTGCGCATAATGACGAGCTTGTGAACGATATTCTACGTGCGCGGTTGCAATCGTAATACCACGTGCTCTTTCTTCGGGCGCTGCATCAATTTGGTCATAGTCTTTAAATTCGCCCCCAAACTTTTCTGCCAATACCTTCGTTAAGGCTGCAGTTAAGGTTGTTTTACCATGGTCCACGTGACCAATCGTACCCACGTTAATATGCGGTAGATCTCGTTCAAATTTTGCTTTTGCCACTTTAGTTTACCCCGCTTTCTTTTGCACAATACCTTCTGCAATATTGGCTGGTGCTTCATGATACCGTGTAAATTCCATGGTATAAGTTGCACGACCTTGCGTTGCAGATCTTAAATCGGTTGCATATCCAAACATTTCAGACAAAGGAACTTCTGCAGAAATCTGTTTTCCAGAAACTGTATCGTCCATTCCTTGAATGACGCCTCTTCGACGATTTAAATCGCCCACTACATCGCCCATATAATCTTCAGGCGTAATGACTTCTACTTTCATAATCGGTTCTAATAATACAGGGGAAGCTTTCGAAGCGCACCCGCTTTAAATGCCATAGAACCTGCAATTTTAAATGCCATTTCATTGGAATCGACATCATGGAAAGAGCCATCAAAAACGGTTACTTTAGTATCAACGACTGGGTAACCGCCTAGCACACCATTTTGTCAGCTTGTTCGCGAACACCCTTTTCAATGGCGGGAATATATTCTCTTGGAATTGCACCGCCCACAATCTCATTCACAAACTGTATACCAGAACCCAGTTCGCCTGGTTCAATTTTTAACCAGACATGACCATATTGACCCCGACCACCGGTCTGACGAATATATTTCCCTTCTTGTTCAATCGATTTGCGAATGGTTTCACGATAAGAGACTTGAGGTTTACCGGTATTGGCTTCTACCTTAAATTCGCGGCGCATCCGATCCACAATAATGTCTAAGATGCAATTCACCCATACCAGCAATAATGGTTTGACCCGTTTCTTCATCCGTTCGAACACGGAAGGAAGGATCTTCTTGCGCAAGTTTGCTGAGCGCAATACCCATTTTTTCTTGATCAGCTTTGGTTTTGGGTTCCACTGCAACAGAAATCACAGGCTCTGGGAACTCCATTCTTTCAAGGGTAATAAGTTTATCGAGATCCGAAAGTGTATCGCCGGTCGTGGTGTCTTTTAAGCCAACCGCAGCGGCAATATCACCCGCTCGAACTTCTTTAATTTCTTCGCGATCATTAGCAAGCATCAGCAAGATACGACCAATACGTTCCTTTTTATCTTTTACCGTATTTAATACAGTATCTCCTGATTTCAATACGCCAGAATACACTCTGAAGAAGGTCAGGGTTCCAACGAAAGGATCCGTCATAATTTTAAAGGCTAATGCAGAAAAAGGTTCTTCATCAGAAGGATGTCGAAGACCTTTTGATTCTTCTTTATCATGCAAAATCCCTTCAATGGCAGGAACATCGTTAGGTGCAGGTAGATAATCAATTACTGCATCCAACATAGCCTGTACGCCTTTATTTTTAAAGGCGGTACCACAAAATACAGGAACAATTTCATTGTTCAAGGTACGGGTTCTAATGGCTTTACGAATTTCTTCTTCTGTAAGCGTTTCACCACCTAAATATTTTTCCATCAAAGCTCTTCGAACTTCTGCTGCGGCTTCAATCATTTTTTCTCGCCATTCTTTACATTCGTCTAGCATATCAGGAGAATGTCTCGGTATTCAAAATTCATACCTTGAGTGGCATCATCCCAATAAATACTTTTCATTTTCAGTAAATCAACAACACCTTCAAAATTCTCTTCAGCGCCAATGGGGAGTTGCATCAAGACTGGATTTGCACCCAAACGGGTTTTAATTTGTCCAACAACGCGTAAAAGATCCGCGCCTACGCGATCCATTTTGTTGACAAAGGCAATTCTTGGAACACTATATTTATTTGCTTGACGCCAAACCGTTTCTGATTGTGGTTCAACACCATCCACAGCAGAAAAAACAACACAAGCGCCATCCAGTACTCGAAGTGATCGTTCAACTTCAATGGTAAAGTCTACGTGACCAGGGGTATCAATAATATTAATGCGGTGTTGAGGATAATGAACCCGCCATACCTTTCCAATAACAAGTGACAGCAGCGGAAGTAATGGTGATTCCGCGTTCACGTTCTTGTTCCATCCAGTCTGTAACTGCAGCACCATCATGTACTTCACCAATTTTGTGAGAAACACCCGTATAAAAAAGAATACGTTCAGTAGTTGTGGTTTTACCCGCATCAATATGCGCCACAATTCCGATATTTCGATAATGTTCAATAGGGGTTGTACGTGCCACTTAACTTTTCCTCTTTACCAACGATAATGTGAAAATGCTTTATTAGCTTCTGCCATTCGGTGCGTGTCTTCTCGTTTTTTCACTGCACCACCTTTGCCGGTGCCGCCGCCTTCTTCATCAGCAGCATCCATAATTTCACCAGCCAATTTAACGGATCATACCTTTTTCGCCGCGTTTACGAGAAAATTCTACTAATCCAACGCATGGCAAGAGCCATAGCTCGGCTGCCTTGTACTTCGACAGGCACTTGATAAGTAGCACCACCCACCCGGCGAGATTTTACTTCTACCATGGGACGAATATGATCCAATGCTTTTTCAAAAACTGGCTAATGGATCCCGGTTTAGACGTGTTTCAATGATCTCTAATGCGCCATAAACGATTTTTTCTGCGATGGATTTTTTGCCTGCGCATCATTATATGATTCATAAATTTTGCTAATAACTGGCTCCCATATACTGGATCTGGAATGATGGATCGCTTTATCTATTACTCGTCTTCTTGGCATTTCTCTACCTTCATTTCTCTATTAAACAACTAATTTTAATAATGTGCCACGCAATTACCTGATTAAACTTACTATTTAGTTGCAGCGCTTTTGCTCCATATTTCGAACGACCTTGTTTACGATCTTTAACGCCTGCAGTATCTAAATGGCCTCGGACCACTTTATAACGTACACCGGGAAGATCTTTTACACGTCCTCCTCGGATCAGTACGACTGAGTGTTCTTGTAAGTTATGGCCTTCACCCCCAATATAAGCGGTGACTTCATATCCATTGGTTAAACGTACACGACACACTTTTCGTAAAGCTGAGTTTGGTTTTTTAGGTGTTTGTGTGTAAACGCGAGCACAAACGCCACGTCGTTGAGGACAGCCTTGTAAGGCGGGTGTTTTCTTGCGGACTTTAATAAGCGTCGGCCTTTTCGTACTAACTGATTAACTGTTGCCATAAAAAACGATTTCTCCAGTGACTCTCAATATGATTCTAACTCAAATTAAGTTTTTCAACTAATATTTAATCAACTTCTAAAATCTTCATCTAACTTAAATTCTAACAAACATAAAAAAGATCCACGCATTTCCTAAGTTCAGGAAGCGGGATCATACATACCCTAAACTATCTGTCAATGGGTATTTAATGGTACCGGATCTGTTGGTGTAAATGTAGAAGCACATTTACACCAACCAGACCCGGTACCAGATGCTGGTCCTATAAGACTGCTGGTCATTAACCTAAATGCAATCTGCTGTCTCTGGGTGCCCTCAAATATGGGGAGAGCCATCCCTTTTAGTTCAGTTCATATTAAGCAGAGTATAAAAATCAAAGAAAAAATTTAGCTGAGTAACTAATTCCTGCTTGATATACCTTATATACCTTGAAATACAAGGCGTCATCCTAACATATTATTTCAGGATTACCAACGTCTTTTTTCAAAGATGTTTATTGAAAGATTTGCAATCAAAATACGATCAGAATGACCTCAAAATATAAATACTACTGAGGAAACATCCCCGGCGGTAATTTCCCCTTTAACCCCTGCATCATACGCATCATATCGCCCTTGTTACTAAATTTTTTCATCATTTTTTGCATTTGTTCATGCTGCTTTAAAATACGATTTACTTCCTGTGGTGTTCCGCCCGCCCCAGCAGCAATTCGTCGTTTTCGGGAACCCGAATTGGCAATGCTGGCTGGAAATCGACGTTCTGTGACGTCATAGAATCTAAAATAGCAACTGAACGAATAATCTCTTTATCATTGGCTTTTGATTTCATGGCAGCAGGGACATACCCATACCTGGGAGTTTATCCATCATTTTAGTAATGCCGCCCATGTTAACATTTCTTTCATTTGATCGCGCAAATCCGCTAAATCAAATCCATGTCCTTTTTGAATTTTTTTTGCCAATTTTTCTGCTTTTTCTTTATCTACCTTCCTTTCAACTTCTTCTATTAATGAAAAAACATCGCCCATCCCCAGAATTCGAGAAGCCAGTCGGTCAGGATGGAATGCTTCAAGTGCGTCTATTTTTTCACCAACGCCTAGAAATTTAATGGGTTTACCCGTAATAGAACGAATCGATAACGCTGCCCCACCACGGGCATCCCCATCTATTTTAGTTAAAATAACCCCCGTTAATGGTAAGGCCTCATTAAAACACTTTGGCAGTTTTCGCTGCATCTTGGCCAGTCATACTATCCACAACAAATAAAGTTTCGATAGGATTTATGGCCGCATGTAAGGTTTTAATTTCGTCATCATGGCATCATCGATATGCAATCGACCGGCAGTGTCAATAATCAATACTTCTATTCCTTGTTTTTTGGCTTGATTCAAGGCCCCTTCAACAATCGCTAAAGGCTTTTGGGTATTATTGCTCGGGTAAAAATGGACCCCAGAAGCATTGGCCAATGTTTCCAATTGTTGAATAGCGGCTGGACGATAAATATCACTACTGGCCACCATGACGGATTTTCCATGATGTTCTTTTAACCATTTTGCTAATTTGGCCACCATGGTGGTTTTACCAGCGCCTTGTAAACCTGCCAATAAAATAGTTGCCGGTGGATTGGTATGCAGATTCAGTTCTTTATTTTCATTACCCATGAGCAGCACTAATTCATCATGCACTATTTTTATAAAGACCTGTGCAGGCGATAGATTGCCCTCACCTGAAATATCTTTTCCAATCGCTTTGGTTTTAACAGCATGAATAAAATCTTTTACAACGGGTAAAGACACATCTGCATCTAAAAGAGCATTGCGTACTTCTTTTAAGGTTTCTGTAATATGTTCTTCTTTGAGGCGTCCTCTACCGGTAATATGACGGAAGGAACGGGTAAGACGTTCTGTTAAATTTTCAAAAGCTGACATGGATAGAGTTTCCTTAATAAAAGTAAGAAAATAAACTTATTGCATTTTCTCATCTCAACATGGCATTATAATATCTCTTTCACCACTTTTTTCATAGATATGAACCTAAATCAAAATATCTTGAGTCTACTAGCCTTTTCAGTCTATAGTTTATGTGCTTTAGCACAATTTTTTCATATGAAGGGCCTGCGACAGCTCCCCAAGTTAAAACTGATTAGCTCTGGCTTACTGGCAGCAACCTTGCATGGATACTTATTATATTGCTGGATAGATACACCCTATGGTCAAAATCTAAGCTTAAGCCATATGTTTTCATTAGTTACATGGCTTATTGCGGTTCTAACGCTTATCTCTTCCCTCTACCGGCCCATTGAAAATTTAGCAACCTTTATATTACCTATCACAGCCATTTCAATACCTACAGCCCTCTTCTTTCCTGGCCAGGAGTATTTTCAAACCGGGCTTTATCCTTTGCGACTTACTCATATATTAATCTCTATTGCCGCATTAGGAATTTTAGGGATGGCTACCTTGCAAGCCGCTTTATTACATATCCAAACACAAAGAATACGCAATAAAATTCCAGAAGCCAATCTCTGGTTCCTACCCCCCTTACAAACCATGGAAACTCTGTTGTTCCAAATCATATGGTTAGGATTTATTTTCTTGAGTGCATCAATGGCCTCCGCTTGTATTTTTCTTGAAGACATCTTTCAAATTAATCTTCTTCAAAAAATATTCTTCTCTTTCCTCGCTTGGGGATTTTTTGCTACCTTGCTCTATGGACATCATCGTTCCGGCTGGCGCGGTACTCGAGTCGTTCGCTTTATATTAACGGGGATGGTGCTATTGGTAGTTGCCTACTTTAGTAGCAAACTGATACTTTTGAAATATTGGGGTTGAAAAAATCTTATGGAACCTTCCTTTAAACAATGGAAACACAATCACAGTGAATAATTATGCAAGTATCGGGCTCATCATAGGGCTTGTTTTCTCCTTTATACTCTGCGCCTTTTGTGCTGGTAGCGAAACAGGGCTTATGTCATTAAATCGTTATCGACTGCGACATTTAGCTAAAACCGATTCCCGTGCTCGCCGTATCACAAAATTACTTACCAAGCCAGATCGCTTATTAGGTGTCATTTTAATTGGTAATACTTTTGCAACCGCATTGGGTTCCAGTATTGCTAACGAACTCGCTGGAAAGGCTTGGGGCGAAATAGGCTTATGGTTATCACCCCTGATATTCACTATCACATTATTAGTCATCGCTGAAATAACCCCTAAGACTTTGGCCGCATTAAAACCAGAAGGAATTTCTTATTTCGTTTCGCTTCCTCTACAATTCATGCTCTGGTTACTGTATCCTGTTGTTTGGTTTTGTACCACCCTTTCTAATGCTCTTCTAAGACTTTTTGGTGTTAGAGCGAGTACACATACAACTGATTCTTTAAACATGGAAGAATTGCGCACCGTGGTGAATGAGGCTACCGGATTAATTTCCGACCGTCATCAAACCATGCTCTTAAGCATTCTGGATTTAGAGAAAGTGCGCGTCGATAATATTATGGTGCCCAGAAATGAAGTGGTGGGCATTGACTTAGATGATGATCCAGACACTATCATCAAAAACTTAACTCATTCTCAACATACCTTATTGCCTATTTACCGTTCCGCACTGGATAATGTCCAAGGCATTTTTCATATCCGCAATATTGCTAAAGTGCTATCAGGCGGCCAATATAATGAGCAAGCCTTATTGGAAACAATGGATGAATCTTATTTTGTTCCCGAAGGAACTACTTTGCATGTTCAACTCCACAACTTTCAAAAAAATAAACGCCGAATAGCTTTAGTTGTAGATGAATATGGCGATGTGCAAGGTTTGGTAACATTGGAAGACATCCTAGAAGAAATTGTGGGTGAATACACTACCGGAATTTCTGATTCAAACGAAGATGTTCGACCCCAAGAAGATGGCACATTTTTGGTTGATGGGGGCGCCAGTGTGCGAGACATGAACCGAAATTATCATTGGGAATTTCCCATTGATGGTCCCACCACACTGAATGGTTTGATCCTAGAAACCTATGAAGCTATTCCCTGCCCCGGAACGTGTATTCTAATAGCAGGCTATCCTATAGAAGTGATAGAAGTGAAAGACAATAGTGTGAAATTGGCTAGGATATCGCCAAGATTGGCTTCCTGGGCAGAAAATAGGGCAGATTAAGGCTTATAGTGATGAATTGGGGTGTTTTTTGAAACCCATAATAAAATGGACCGGCGGAAAACGTTGGTTAGCCCCCATCCTGCAAGCTTTATTTGAACCTTACCGTCAAGATAAAATTCGGTTGATAGAACCTTTTACGGGCGGGATGGCTGTTGCTTTAGGTATAAATCCAGAATACGCCCTACTAAATGATATAAATCCCTACCTTATCAATTTCTATAAACAAGTGCAGAAAGGTTTGAAGATAAATGTTGCCTTGCATAATTCTGCTGATCATTATTATGCTTTACGTGAACGATTTAATCAGCTAATACAAACTAAAAAATATCAAAACAAAGAAGCAGCTAATATTTTTTATTATTTAATTCGCACCGGTTACAATGGCTTATGTCGTTTCAATAGCAATGGAAATTTTAATGTACCATTTGGTCAGCATAAAAGTATTCGCTATAAAAATGATTTTCTAGAATATAAACCTCTATTACAAAACTGGGAATTATTGCATGGAGATTTTGAAAATCTCAGCTTAAGGAAGGATGATTTTCTTTACGTTGACCCCCCTTATGATGTGGAATTTACCAAATATCATAGCGATGATTTTAAATGGAATGATCAAGAAAGATTAGCAGCATGGTTAGGCCAACATAATGGCCCTGTGGTCGCTTCCAATCAAGCTACTGATAGAATCATAGGCCTATATCAAAAAAATCGTTTTAAAGTATTTACCCTATCCGCCCCCAGAAGTATAGCTTGCAATGGCGATCGCCAACCCGCCCTAGAAATATTGGCTGTTAAAGGAATGGCTCCTAAGTTAATCAAGCATTTGGAAAACCTTATTTAAGTTTAACTATAGCTTTAATTTTATTTTAATATAATTAGGCTTCAAAGACAGACATCGAAGTTTGTTTCTTTCTCCAATCTTCGATAACTAAATTCGGAACTCTAATAAACTCACTTGTGTTTGATGTAACAAAAATAAGATTTTTATTTAATGCTGTTCCAGCTAGTAAGGTATCATAAGCTCCGATAGATTTGCCTTTATTTTTTAAATATGCTCGAACATTTGCTGCCGCTTTTGCATCTTCATTATCAAAGGAAAAAACATTGATTTGACGAATTAAAGAATGCCATAAGGGTTGTATCTTTAATGCTCTTTCTGGATTGATGGCTAACCCATATTCAATTTCCATTACAGAAATGGTTGATATGCCTAGCTCATTAGGTGAATGATTTTGGAATGACTGAACTGTATTCGAATCTTTTTTAAAAAAATCGGATATTACGCAAGTATCAAGAAGAAACATCATTGAAGTGGGTCCTCATTTGGATGTTCAAGTTCATGACGGTATTGAGTGAAATCAGGACAATTTTTTATAGGTTCAAAATCAAAGAAACCTGCTTCCCATTGTGTAATAGTATGTTTTTTACACCATTCCTCTATAGCTTCACGAAAAATAGCATTTCGTGTCTTACCCAAATGCTTAGCAGCGTGATTCACCTGGTAACCTATTGAATCTTCAATGTAAATAGTCACATTCACTTTGGCTTCCCCTATTTCTCTATACCATACTACATTACTTCATATGGTATAATATAACATGTTTTTATTGGAAAATGAAGGAGTAATTACACTCTCCATTAATAGATTCTTATGAATCCCTCAACACGCGGCGCAGAATTTTCCCCACATTACTTTTAGGCAGCTCTGTTCTAAATTCAACTTCTTTGGGCACTTTATATCCTGTTAAATCTTGACGACAAAAATCTCTCACTCTTTCCGCAGTTAAAGAACTATCTTTGGCTACAATAAAGGCCTTTACCAATTCATCTCCGGATTCCATTTTTTTACCAACCACGGCAACTTCCTTTACTTCTGGCATCATCGCTATTACGTCTTCTACTTCATTAGGATACACATTAAAACCAGAAACTAGGATCATATCTTTTTTACGATCAACTATTCTCACAAAACCTTCTGTATCGACGGTGGCAATATCCCCAGTTCTTATCCAACCATCTACCAGTGCTTCTCTGGTTTCCTTTTCTTGCTTCCAATACCCTAAGGTAACTTGAGGCCCTTTTATCCATAATTCACCAGGTTCATTAAATCCACATTCTTTACCGTCTTCATCCCTGATGGAAATATCCGTTGAAGAGACGGGCAATCCAATACTGCCATTATATTCTTTTAAATCCAATGGATTAATACAGGCGGCAGGCGAGGTTTCGGTTAAACCATAGGCTTCTACTAAAGTTGTTTTAGTCACTTTTTTCCATTTTTCAGCCACTGCGCGCTGAATAGACATACCCCCACCTAATGTGATCCGCAGGGAAGAAAAATCAAGCTTCGTAAATTCATCATGGTTTAACAAAGCATTAAATAAAGTATTGACGCCCGTAATGGTCGTAAAGGGATATTTTGATAGCTCCTTAATAAAACTTTTCATATCCCTTGGGTTAGTAATTAAAATATTTTTTGCACCGAGCTTCATAAAGGTCAAACAATTCGCTGTCAATGAAAAAATATGATACAAAGGTAAGGCGGTAATAATAATTTCCTGGCCTTTTTTTAAAAAGGGCTTTATCCAAGCATGTGCTTGCTCTAAATTGGCCACCATATTTCGATGCGATAACATAGCGCCCTTTACAACCCCTGTTGTACCCCCCGTGTACTGCAAATAAGCAACATCGGTTCTATGGATTACGACAGGATTAAACTTTCTATTTTTTCCAAGTTCTAATGCTGATTTAAATTTAATAAATCCAAGGATTTTCCAAGCGGGAACCATTTTTTTGATATATTTCACAATCCAATTGACCAAAACGGATTTTGGAAATGGAAAGCAGTCGCCTAGTTCCGTCACAATCACATGTTTAACGGCACAAACATTTAAAGCTTGTTGAAGGGTGTGGGCAAAATTAGCTAAAACTACAATTGCTTTCACCTCAGCATCTTTTAGAACATATTCAAGCTCTCTTGGTGTATACAATGGATTAACATTCACGACAATTAATCCTACCCGTAATGCCCCAAACATCGCGATAGGATATTGCAATACATTCGGCAACATTAAAGCGATACGATCACCCTTTTCTAACTTTAATTCCGACTGCAAGTAAGCCGCAAAAGCATTTACCTTTTCTTCTAATTGACGATAACTAAGGCTGGTTCCTAAATTCACATAAGCAGGTTTATCCGCAAATTTTTGGCAAGCTTCAGTCAATATTTCATCGATAGATTGATAGGTATCTGGATTAATCTCCGCCGGAACCCCAGACTGATAGTGCTTTAACCAAACTTTTTCCATGTTGACGTTCCTTTCCGTACACTTAAGATTGAATTTAATCTACAATCTTTTGGTATGTTCTAATGTTATTATTTTTATATGGCTAATAGATTCATGATCATTCACTATATTTATGATTTATGGTGTTCCTCCATATGACGACCAATACCTTCTCCAATAGTTACCGAACCTGTTAGATGAATTTTGTTGACTACTGAAGACGTTAACGATTATGAAAAGGCAAGAACTATTACACATTTTTATCAGCAAACTTTTGACAGGCTTCAGTCAATATCTCATCAATAGATTGATAAAGATTGATAAGTATCTGGATTAATTTCCGCCAGAACCCGGGCTGATAATTCTTTAGCCAAACCCTTTCCATATAGCAAATTCCTTTTGAAGGATCTCCCGACTGATAGTCAGGAGATTCTTCTTGGTAGAGATCTATTTCTTTGGAATTGCCATTTCCACCAATAAAGCGTTCAAACGCTTTACAAAGGTGGCAGGATCATTCAAATGACCGCCCTCGGCTAGAATAGATTGATCCAACAAGATATTGGCCCAATCCGCAAAGCGTGGACTCTCTATTTCATCTGCTAAGCGCTTTACCATTAAATGGTCTGGATTCAATTCTAAAATAGGTTTGTGCTCAGGTACTTTTTGACCCGCCGCACGTAGTATTCTTTCCATTTGACTGCTTAAGTCTTTTTCATCTACCACGATACAAGCCGGAGAGCTGGTCAGACGACGGCTCAATCGCACTTCTTTGACCTTGTCTTTCAATAATTCCTTCACTTTTTCTATGGTTTTGGCAAAATCACCCTCTGCAACTTTGTGCTTTTCTTCCTGCTTTTTATCTTCAGGAGATTGCAGTAAATTCGAATCGAGATCGCCCCTGGCAACAGACTGCAAATGCTTACCCTGATATTCTGTTAAATGAGAAACCAGCCATTCATCCACTCGATCGGATAATAACAAGACTTCAATGCCATTCTTACGGAAAATTTCAAGATGAGGACTATTTTTGGCGGCATTAAAGCTTTCTGCCGTAATATAGTAGATCTTGTCTTGTTCTGGCTTCATACGTTTCATATAATCATCAAGCGAAACTTCTTGGCTTTCACTATCATTTAAACTACTAGAGAAACGTAATAATTTTGCTACTTGCTCTTTATTGCCAAAGTCTTCGGCTGGCCCTTCTTTCAAGACCTGTCCAAACTCTTTCCAGAACTTTTGATATTTTTCCTTATCATCCGTACTCAGTTGTTCCAACATACTTAAAACACGCTTAATAACCGCGGTGCGGATAGTATCAATGACTCGATTGCCTTGTAACATTTCTCTTGAAATATTTAAGGGTAAATCATTGGAATCTATAATACCTCTAACAAATCGAAGGTAATGGGGGAGGAATTGTTCCGCATCATCCATAATAAAGACGCGTCTAACATACAATTTTAATCCCCGCGCTTTTCCAGTTTGCCAAAGATCAAAAGGGGCATGGGAAGGAATATATAAAAGCGTAATATATTCCATTTTGCCTTCCACTTTGTTATGAGCCCAAACCATGGGATCTTCAAAATCATGGGCAATATGTTTATAAAGCTCTTTATATTGCTCATCGGTCACTTCTTGTTTCGGCAAGGTCCATAGTGCCGTTGCACGATTAACAGCTTCCTCTTCGCCTTTATCGTTTTTCATAACCACAGGCAGCGTTAAGTGATCCGAATACTTCCGAATGATGTGTTGCAAGCGCCATTCATTCAGTAACTCATCTTCATCTGGCTTTAAATGCAGGATAATCTCTGTTCCACGATTGGCTTTTTCTGTATTTTGAATTTCGTATTCGCCATCCCCGTTAGATGTCCATTCAATGGCTTCTTCTTTGGGTCTGCCGGCTTTGCGAGTGATGACAGTCACCTTATCTGCTACCATAAAGGCAGAATAAAACCCTACACCAAATTGCCCAATAAGTTTACTATCTTTTGCTTTGTCCCCTGTTAAGGTACTTAAAAACTCACGAGTGCCCGATTTGGCTATTGTGCCTAAATTTTGAATGACTTCTTCCCTTGTCATACCAATACCGTTATCACGAACCGTAATGGTTTTTTTATCTTTATCAAAGTCAACCCAAACTTTTAAGTCGGGATCATCCACTAGAATAAAAGGATCTTTAAGGGATTCAAACCGCAGTTTATCTGCTGCATCCGACGCATTTGAAATCAATTCACGCAGGAAAATTTCTTTATTACTATATAAAGAATGAATCATCAAATGTAGTAATTGTTTAACTTCCGCTTGAAAACCAAATTTTTCTTTTGCAACTTCGACCGTCATTTTAAGTTCTCCTCAAATCAAAAAAATTAAAAATTAAAAAAACTTGCATTTTAAGATATACACGCAACTATGATGAGGGTATGTAATCCTTCTTTGTAAAGGATACCCGCTCAAGTCAGATAAATGGGGTCTGACCCCATAATTAACAAGGCCCGCGATTAAAAATGGCTCTGGCTAAAGTGCCGCCATCTAGGTACTCCAATTCGCCCCCTAAAGGTACGCCATGGGCAATGCGGGTCGCCTTAATGCGCCTTTCTTTGACTATTTCACTTAAATAATGGGCCGTGGCTTCACCTTCCACGGTCGGATTAGTGGCCAAAATCACTTCCTTTATATCCCCTTGATCTAAGCGGCTGCGAAATAATTCTACCCCAATCTCTTCAGGACCAATGCCATCAATCGGCGATAAATGCCCCATTAGTACAAAATAAATGCCTTTATAGCCAGCGGTTTGCTCGATTGCCAATACATCCGCAGGGGTTTCTACGACACACATTAAAGATCGATCTCGCATTTCATTTTCGCAATAGCGACAGGTAAGGGCTTCACATAAAATTCGGCATAGGGAACAGTGCCTTACCTTAGCTGTTGCTTCCTGAATGGCCATGGCTAATTGTCTGCCCCGTCCCGATCTCGCTCTAATAAATGAAGGGCCATCCGCTGTGCCGAACGTGGACCCACTCCCGGTAAACAACGAAATGCCATCATTAAATTTTGTATTAAGGGGCTAAAACTCATGCTTGATCCCAATCTTTAGTCATCAGTTCTCATCAATGCTCAGCAATTTTTTAGTTGCCAAACTCATTACTCATCTTCCCACGGCCTGTCGTTCACTACCGTCTTCTGTGCAACATAATTCTTTTGTGGAGAATCCATTTCTACAGGATTCTTCTGTGTAAGATGATTGACAGAAATATGTTCAATTTTAGCATTAAAACGCTGCAGCATTTGTTCTACATTAGGGTCGGATTCGATTAACTGCTTTGCATGGTCTGTAGCCCGTGCTTGGACATTTTGATATTGCTGCGCAGGGGTTTCCTGCACAGGGGTCGGCGTACCTCGCACATTATCTTTATCTTTATCTTTATCTTTATTTTTTAATGTTGATGTCGATAATGCCGATGTCGATTCTATGCTGATTTTAATGGTGATAGGCTTTTGAAAATATTGACTAATGCCTTTTTGCAAACGTTCTTCATTGCTTTTACTTAAGAGTGGTTTCTGAGTTTCTTGTAATACAAAATGAATATGATCCTCGGACCATGCAGTTACAGCACAATGACTCGCCAATTCTTTTGTCATACCGGTCAAATTTAAGGCTGGTAGTAAAGCAGACCACTCCGAAAGTTCAATTTTCGGTGACTCTGGTTTTATTGGTTCTTTTTTTGCTGGCTCTAGTTTCGCTGATTCCAGCTTCGTAGGTTCTGTTCGCGATGATTCTGTTTTCGTTGGCAGCGAATGGATAGCTGCAAGTTGTTGTGTATTTTCTGTTATCGATTCCGGTTGTATTAATACCGGCTGAAACGCTAACATACGGAGCAGTATCATTTCAAAACCCATTTGTGGCGTAGGTGCATAAGGTAAATCCCGTTGCCCTAGTAAACCAATCTGATAATACAATTGAATTTCTTCAGGGGAGATGCTTTCAGCAAAGTTTAGAATGACTTTAGGATCAACGCCGGCACTGTCATCAATCGCTTCTGGCACTTGCTGTGCAATGGCAATTTGATGTATGAGGGTTAATAATTCGGTCAAAACGGAAGCAAAATTCGGCACCGATTGACGCATCGCATTAATTTCTTGTAAGACCTTTTTGGCATCCCTTGCCAGCATCGCTTCGAACACTGCAATGAGCCGCCCTTTTTCTGTTAACCCAAGTAAGACCCTAACTTCGGCAGCCAGTATACGCCCATGTCCATAAGCTAGGGCCTGATCCAATAAACTTAAGGCATCTCTCATGCTACCATCGGCTGCACGAGATAATTCTCCCAAGGCTTCATGTTCAAAGCTAACCGCCTCTTTCTCCAAAACATGGGCTAAATGATTCACAATTTGCGTGAAAGGAAGACACTGCAAATGAAACTGCAAACAACGAGATAAAACCGTCACCGGCATTTTTTGTGGATCGGTGGTCGCTAATAAAAATTTCACATGACTTGGGGGTTCTTCTAAAGTTTTTAAAAGCGCATTAAAGCTATGACCCGACAACATGTGTACTTCATCAATTAAATATATTTTAAAACGCCCACGAGTCGGTAAATATTGGACATTTTCTAATAATTCACGCGTATCCTCTACTTTGGTGCGAGAGGCAGCATCCACTTCTATTAAATCAGCATAAGACCCAGCATTAATGGCCTGGCAAGCACTACAAACATCACAAGGTTTAGCAGATATTCCTTGTTCACAATTCAATGCTTTTGCAAAAATTCGAGCTAAAGTTGTTTTTCCAACCCCACGGGTTCCGGTAAATAAGTAGGCATGATGTAAACGTTGGTTATCTAGAGCAGACATTAACGCCCGTAATGTTGCCTCTTGCCCCACCACGGATTGAAAATCACGGGGGCGATAACGCCGCGCCAGAGCTAGTTGACTTCTAGACATCAATGTTCCCAAAAACAAAAAGGAGGCAACCCCAGAAGCCACAGCCCGGCGCCCAAATCCACTGCTACCGTTGCTCCCTTCCGGGCCTAGCGGGGTTCACAATAATTCGTCGCGAGCGGACCCCAAGGGTCGCCATTGAAGGGGATAGTTTAATCTGAAAGGGATATCTATTCAAGATGCTATTTTAGCTTGCTCTCGATGGCTCTATTTTTTATGGTAATTCGTATCCTAGTACTTGCAATATTCCTAAAGTTTAGGGTAAACTGACTAAATGAATTCATGTTTTTTCATTGTTAAATAAATCCTATTTGGGACTTACGTTATTTTCGCAAATGACCCCCATTAAGATTGAGAAGGATGTTTCTTTAATGACTAAACTGGTGCGCTTTGACTGGGCAATAAAATATCTACTTCGCAATAAAGCAAATTTTGATATTTTAGAATGCTTTACATGGTTCTACCCTCCACAAGATCAATAAAATTAATCCTCTATCGTCATTGGAACCTGAACCAAACTCTTCACTGCAGGTCTACCTATAGAATGATAAGTAACCCCTTGCGCCTGCATTTCTTCCAAATCATAAAGATTACGTAAATCAATAATCACAGGTTTCTTTTTTAAGTTATTCGTTAAATCATTATTACCTTTATTATAACCTTTACCCTTATCATTATTTAAGCTATTAAATTTAATGTTTTTAAATTCTGACCATTCAGTAATAATAACAACTGCTTCGGCCTCTTTTATTGCTTCTTGAACACTACTTGCCCACTCAACACCGGACAATTCAAGGGTTGCCTTCCCCATTGCTGCGGGATCATAAACAGTTAATTTTGCCCCCAACTCTTGAAGCCCTTGAATAATTACCATAGCAGAACTTTCTCGTATATCATCGGTGTTCGCCTTAAAAGCAACACCTAATATAGCTAAACGCTTTAATGTCACCCCACCACAAATATGCACAATCTTTTGAATCATTTTTTTCTTTCTACTCTCATTAGATTGCACTACCGCTTCTACCACACTAAGCGGAGAATCTAAGGCATCTGCTACTTGAATCAACGCTAAAGTATCTTTTGGAAAACAGGAACCTCCAAAACCTGGGCCGGGTTGTAAATAGCCAGGACCAATTCTTTTATCTAAGCCCAACCCCTCGGTAACGCTTTCAATATTTGCGCCTGTTTTTTCACATAGATCCGCAACTTCATTCACAAAAGCGATTTTAGTTGCCAAAAAGCAATTCGCTGCATATTTGATTAATTCAGAACTTTCAATATCCGTATGCAAAATAGGAATCTGTTGCTGCAAAAAACAATCATAAATAGCATTCATCAAATTGCGTGATCGATCGCTCTCAGATCCAATCACAATACGGTCAGGATTCATAAAATCTGCAACAGCTGATCCTTCTCTCAAAAACTCCGGATTCGACACCATATCAAATTTTGCATCCGGATTTAAGGCTTGAATGATTTTTTTGAAACGATGTCCTGTTCCAATGGGAACTGTTGATTTTAACACAATGACTTTGTAAGTATTTGCATTCATACTTGTAGTTAATAACGGTGCTAATTCTCTCGCCAAACCTTCAACATATTGTAAATCGGCTTGCCCCGTTACTGGGCAAGCAGGCGTACCAACCGCAACAAATATAACCTCTGCAGTTTCAACTGCCGCTTTTAATTCAGTACTAAAGGAAAGTTGTTTACTAGACAAATGACGATCAACCAATTCTTTTAAATTAGCCTCATAAATCGGAATTTCAGCTTTCTTTAGTTTTGAAATTTTGTTTTTGTCATTATCTACACAAGTTACCTGATGTCCGAGTTCTGCAAAACAAGCCCCAGAAACAAGGCCTACATAACCCGTTCCTATCATGGTGATATTTACATTTTTAGTCATAACATTAGTCATAAAACTTTATTACCTGCTTGTCTATTAAGAGGTCGTATTGTACACTCCTGTTATTTATTCGAGCAATATATGTGAGAAATTTCTATTATGTGTGGCATTGCTGGTAGTTTAAAATGGGAGTCCAATGAACCCGCGGAACTTGTAAAACGCATGACCCAGGCATTAAACCACCGGGGTCCTGATGCTTTGGGTATCAAAACTATAGGCCCCATTACATTAGGCCATGCCAGACTCTCTATCATTGATACTTCTCTGGCCTCCAATCAACCGATGCAAGATCAAAGCGGGCGATATTGGATAAGTTATAACGGCGAAATTTATAATTATCAAACAATAAGAGAAAACCTAAAGGCAGCAGGACATAGTTTTTCTACTCGCAGCGATACCGAAGTTATTTTAGAAGCTTACAAGCGATGGGGCGTAGATTGTTTACAACATTTTATTGGCATGTTTGTATTTGCACTTTGGGATAACCATCTTAAAACATTATTTATTGCAAGAGATCGTCTAGGTGAAAAACCGTTATATTACACAACAACAGGGAAAGCCGGATCTTATTCTAACATATATCCTCATACAGTTTCTAATACAGATTCAACTACAAATATTATCTTTGCTTCCGAATTAAAAGCGCTTATGCTCCATCCCGACATCGCTTTTAAGGTCAATACAAAAGCATTAAATGAAATGCTATCACTCAACTATATTCTCACCGATTCCTGCATGATTGACCATGTGAAAAAATTAGCCCCAGCACATTATTTATGGATAGAAGCAGGCAAACCGTTAATCATAAAAAAATATTGGGATTTAAGCCAATTTTTCCTGCAAAAAAGACATCTACAAAAGAAACATCTACAAACTGAACATAAGCAAAGCATGCAGAAAGAACTGGCAGTTGAAGAGCTCAATTACTTAATTCAAGACAGTGTCAAACAGCAAATGATTAGCGACGTTCCTTTAGGTGCATTTTTAAGCGGTGGTATTGATTCCTCTACCATTGTTTCGGCCATGACTCGCACAAGCAATGCAGCCTTGACTAAAACTTTTAGTATCGGATTTCAAGAAAAATCCTATAATGAACTCGAAGAGAGCCGCAGGGTAGCCAATCATTTAGGCGTCGATCATCATACCCAGTTAGTAGATGGCAGTTTAATGGAGATATTCCCCAAAATTATTCAACAATCTGATGAACCATTTGCCGATACCTCTTTGATCCCTACTTACTTTTTGGCAAAATTTTCCAAAGAAAAAGTAAAGGTGTGTTTATCTGGAGACGGAGGAGACGAACTATTTGGTGGATATGAAACCTATGCAGCGGATAAAATACATCGTTGGCTGCGTTATTTCCCCAAAGGGCTATTAAATGCTGCTTCACATATTGCGGGCGGTTTGTTGCCCGTCAGCCATCAAAAAATCAGCATTGATTATAAAATTAAAAAGTTTCTGCAAGGCTGTCATTTTGACTTTAGACGAGCACATTATTTTTGGCGTAGTATTTTTACAGAAGCGGAAAAACGAACCTTGGTTCAGAAAGACTTACATGCAGCTTTGTTTTCAGAAGATCCTTTTCAGCAGTTTAATCAATTTTATAATGAAGTCGCGGGTTGTCATCCCTTAGATCAAGCTTCCTATGTGGATATCAAAACCTGGTTAGTGGATGATATATTGGTTAAGGTGGATAGATTCAGCATGGCTCATTCCTTAGAAACGCGTGCACCTTTGCTTGATCATCGCATAGTAGAGTTTGCAGCCGGTTTGCCGGTTCAGTGGAAAATGAAAGGGTTCGAGAAAAAACATATCTTAAAAGTAAGCCAAAAAGGAAAATTACCCCATTCAACTTTATATAGGGCTAAAAAAGGTTTTAATGCCCCTATCTCTACCTGGTTTATGAAGGATTTACAAACACTCGCCCGTGATGTTACTCTAGACAGCCGATTAGAACCCTGGTTTGTGAAAAAAGAAATTGAAAATTTATGGCGTGAGCATTTGCATGGGCAAAAGGATCATGGCTTAAAGCTCTTCGGCTTAACTTGCTTTGGTTTATGGTTCAACCAATTTCAATCATTAACGAGCAATCGTTTAGGTTATTAGCTTATGTTTAAAACCGTACACAAACGTTTACACTAACGAAAAAGGAAAATATATGATCTCTCTTGTGATCCCAGCCTACAATGAAGAAAACGCCATCATCGATACCATTCAAGAAATCCGAAAGGTATTAACGGATATGAAGACCATGGAAAAAATAACGGAATATGAAATCATTATTGTGAATGATGGATCTACTGATTTGACTTCAGAAAAAGCTCAAAGCTGTAATACTGGGAACTACGATGATGTGAGAGTCATTACCCATCCTCATAACATTGGATATGGCCGATCTTTAAAAGATGGTATTCTGAACGCCCGTTTCGATACCATCATCATTACTGATGCTGATAGAACTTATCCCTTGCATGAAATTCCCAACTTATTAAAAGAATATCACAAAGGCTTTGATATGGTTGTGGGCGCAAGAACAGGTCAACATTATAGAGAATCTATTATAAAATCCCCGCTGCGCTCCATTTTGAAATTTCTAGTGGAATTTACAGCCGGTCGAAAAGTACCGGATGTTAATTCGGGACTGCGTATTTTTTCAAAATCCACTATTACTTCCTACCTAAAACATCTTTGCGATACCTTTAGCTTTACAACCTCACTCACCTTGGCCTATATGATGACAGGCCGCTTTGTAAAATATCTAGCAATCCCCTATGAAAAACGTGAAGGTAAATCTAAAGTAAAACTATTTCGAGATTCATTAAGGACCTTGCAATATATTTTGCAAGCGATTAATTATTATAATCCCATTAAAATTTTTATTCTTTTTTCTGGATTATGTATTTGTTTCGCCATGATAGGCTTTTTTATGTCTGCTGTTTTTGATTTAAATAGTGGCTTTTATCTAGGTATAGGTGGGTTATTGGTGGCCTTATTGGTGGTTTGTTTTGGTTTAATTGCAGACTTACTCAAACAAATTATGAATAAGCCTGCTTAACATGTCCGCGAATGCGTGAACGATTATGAATTTTATGTGCAGGTACATCGATTTTTTTTATTTAAGATGACGTAAAAGGAGCATTTACCTTCATCTTTAATGCATTAGAATCTATTACAGAATTCGTGGCAATATCCTTACGTAATGCACTTTCTTTATCTGCTGTCTCTATCTTTCTATTTTGAGCGAGCAAATAATAGTGATGAATCGCCAAGTATCTAAGCGATCTCGCACCGTTTTCGACCATTTGACAAAAATCCTCGTCCTCTTTGCAATTATTCTCCGAAACATCCTTTTCATATTTGCTTTGTGGGCTATACATCGTATTTTGCCTATATAATATAGGAGGTCTGGGCCCTGCCATAATCACATCGATCTCGGTCGCTACAGCATCTGCAGCCTCTTTGGCTTGAAGTTGTATTTCGCTTGCTAATTTAGCCATGATGTCTCTCCAACCTTAATTAATTTTATGTACAATATTTAGTTAGCATGTTAACAATAACACAAAATGCTAACATAAATCAACTAGACATATACCTTATATTATCCAAGGTTATCCTAAAAGGATATAATTGAGCAATTGCACGCATAAGAAGGAGGATGTCTTGTATATCTCGAGCAACTAATTCTTGTGTATAGCCTTTGTCCGTAATCTGCCAATTGGGGTATGCTTTTCAAGACTTGAGATTAATTTTTGATCATACTATGGGCAATAAATAGCTGTTTCCCAGAGAATGCGATACCTAATTTTAAAATGTTTTGCACCTCCCGAGTGATTAATTCTGTTGTGTAATGCTTATCCTCAATTTGCTTTAAAGCAGCTTTTGCAACTTGTTCTAGTTTTTCCTTGTCGGAAATTTTCAGCTCAATGACAACACCTAATTTTTTGCAATATCGCGAACACTGGCTGTTTGGATTAGTATTGCATTTAAATATTTTTGAAGATAAGGAACATTTCCATTCAGTAATTCTTGTAAAAATTGATTATACCAGTTAATAGTTCGACCATCTGAAAGCCACCGCTCGATAATTTGTCGATATAGATTGCGCACTTCGCGATTAGGAATAGCTAGATTACAAAACAATCCTTGATCGGTTTCTCTTTGAGATACTGGCTTCAAATAACCAGCCATTAAAAATAAACTCCAAATAGCCGATTCATTTGACTTCAAATATTGAAATGCCATCCTTTCATCGATGACCACTTCTAAAGGTTTATCTAGCAATAACGATTCGAATTGTGATTTAAAATACGTAGATGAGCGGATAATTAAATCTCTGATGAGGGTGTTGTCGCTAGTATTAACCCAGTAGGGCTTTAAGGTGCCTTCCTGTTTTAGACAACTTATAATAGACCAAGGATTATAAATAATGGTATCTCCCATTTGATAACCATTATACCAATCTTTAATAGATTCAAGTTGGTCACTCATTTGCGAGCGCGACAATAAACCTTTAACCTCTTCTTCTGTAAACCCGAAATAGGAGCTGTACCCTTTTCTGAGTAAAGAATATATTTCTACATTATTTAAATCTGAAAAAAGGCTTTCCTTTGTAATTCTTAAGATTCCAGTTAATATTGCTTTAAACAAATAAGAATTATCTTTTAAGGCTCTACCTAAGAAATTGCGAATAAATTGAATCATTTCATCATAATAACCATGCGTATATCCACTGTGTATTGGCGTACGTAAATTGTCAAATAACCCTTGCGTTGATTGCCCAAGAACTTCCTTTGCAAAAAAATGTTGTAACATAGAAAGGTTTAGAGTTTTCCCAAATCTTCTCGGACGAGTGATTAATATAATTTCTGTATCATCTAAAATATCCTGAATAAATAAGCTTTTATCAACAAATTCAAAGCCACCCTCAATAATGTTTCGAAAATTACTTTGACCGATAGGAAGCTTCATGATATTTGTCCTTTAGGCACTAAACAATATACCTACATAACTTATCCTGTTGACCACAAGAAAGTCAACATACATAAAGAAGAATGGGATCAAAGCCGGACTATATACTTAAAAAACTGAACAAATCTGTTCAAATACTCTCTTGCATTTGAAGATGAGCTGAGATCCAATAATGCAGGAGCTAAAGATTAAGCTGAAGTTATGAGGGGCAAAGCCGGACAATAGAGCAATTCATTTTAAATTTTAAGGATAACTTCCTAATTATTTTTAATGTCTGTGATTTTAAATAGGGCAAACAAACCTTCATTCACAATAGATTGTGTAAAAACGTGGCGAACACCGATGACGGAATTTGGATCAAGCTGCTCATAGAATTGTAAATCTGTTTTTAATTGAGCAAAAGAAGAAGCTTCTTTCACTAAAGCCGCGTGACTATGGCTGAGGATGCTTCCCTTGTTTTTCTCCTGAGGATTGACATAGAAGGCCTTTTCTAGAATTTCAGCAGGGAACTTTTGTTTTCCCTTTTCTTTAATAACCACACCAAATAAATAAGCATCACACTTAGGATATTCTTCGGTTTTAGCCCAATATTGCGCAACATGTACATTAATGTTCTCTTTGAATATCGGAGCTTTTTTAAGATATGTACAGGCTAAATTATTAAACTTAAGACAGGCCACAAATGCATAGGCATGAAGTTCTGCGCCTATATTCTCCAACAATTCATGAAGCGATATCCCTTCGGGATAGTCAATTTGTAACAAACTGCTGGGCTGACAATCCCATTCAATTCCCATTAAAAAGGGACTTTTGAGCCCGGATGAACCTTTACTCGTCATTAACTCCGAATGATTATCAAGATAACAGCTATAGCCAATTTTATTTAAGACAAGACTTTCGCCAACACAGGAACAATCCGTAAAGCTCCCAGCTCCTAAGGCAAATTTTAGCTGATTTAAAACATCCTTCTGCATATTCCCTTCCTCAACCAAACCGTTGAGAACCGTTTTGACATCGCCAATAATTTTTAATGCAGAAATATTGGAAAAAGTTTGATATGACAGTATTCCCATAATCACTCCAGGAATGGGGTCAAAGCCGGACCATATAATGGATAATGGCAAATTTCTGGATATTTTTTTATAATATTGAGCACAAAATCCCAGCCATGATCAACATAACGCTAATTAAATAACGAATTGTTAAAGCTTCTTTAAAGAACAGCAAACCTAGAACTGGAACTATAATATAAGCCAAAGACATAAATACATAGGCACGATTCAAAGGAACTTCTTGCAAACACCAAACCCAGCCAATAGTCGTTAAACCATATAATATTACTGCCAAGATAAATATTGGATTTAAAAATAACCCCCAGATAGAAACTGATTCTCGAAGGCTATTTGCACTCAGTTTAAACAACACTTGGCCAGCAGATATACATATCACACAGATAATTAAAGCCAGGTATTTAGACATTTATTTTGCACTCCATTTATTGCGCCAAGTTTGAAACATCAGCACTCCCCAGAGCGAATACTGCCAATTGCGTTTCCCGGATAGATGCTCTTGCCAGCGTTGACGAATCGGTGCTGGATTTAATAAGTCATCTTTTGATAGCGCTCTTTCGGATAATAAATCTTCCGCCCAGTCTCGCAAGGGCCCGCGTAACCAAGTATCAATGGGAACACCAAAACCCATTTTGGGTCTTTCTATCAGCTTTGATGGAACATAGCGATTTAATAACGATCTCAACAACCACTTCCCTTTCCCATTGCGAATTTTCATATTCATGGGCAAAGTCCAGGCAAATTCTATGACCCGATGATCTAAAAAAGGAGTTCTCGCTTCTAAACTGACAGCCATGCTGGCTCTATCTACTTTTGTTAAAATATCATCTGGCAGATAGGTTAAAGTATCCATATATTGCATATATTCCACAAAACTAAAATTAGGATTATGTTGTTTTCTACTGCTTCCATTGCAGTGGCGGTCTATAAGATTATGGTTTTGGTTAGAATTAGGGTTACGGTTAGGGTACTCTTTCAATAGCACATGAGATTTTCCCCAATGGCTCACCGCAAGATGATAAAATTCTTCGTAATGAGCAGCTGAAAGCAGGCCAGACAATTTATGCATTTTATCGCCGAAACGAGCTTGCTTTTGGAGAATAGGTAAACTAGAGGCCACCTTATCCCAAGTAGCCGGCGAAATAGAAAGTAAACTTTTTTCTGCCAGGGCGCGAATGGGTCTTGGAATTTTAGAAAGTATGCTCCAGAGTTTATGACCGAAGAGATAACGATTATATCCGGCAAACAACTCATCTCCTCCATCTCCAGATAAACTAACCGTAACCTGTTGCCGGGCTAATTTTGAAACTAAAAATGTTGGAATTTGTGAAACATCTGCAAAAGGTTCATCAAAAAAATCAGGTAGATTTGGGATAACATTCATGGCTTCTTCTGAATGTAAATAAAGTTCATGATGATCTGTGCCTAAATGTTTAGCAACGGCAGCAGCATAAGTGGCTTCATTATATCCCGATTCATAAAAGCCAATAGAAAAAGATTTAACCGCTTTAGAACTTTCGGCCTGCATTAATGCTAGAATTAAAGAGCTATCAATTCCGCCAGATAAAAAAGCAGCCAATGGAACATCCGAAAACATACGGCGTTTCACAGCATCTCTTAATAAAACATCCAAGGATTCTTCAATCTCTGCTTCTGAACGAAAATCCTGTGCTGCCCTGGCAGTTGTGGCAATTTGAGTAAAATCCCAATAAGTCGATTCCTCTATTTTACCAGAGGCATCTATACAAAGCAGAGATCCTGGTTTTAATTTCTGAAATCCTTCATAAATACAAAGTGGGGTAGGCACATAATTAAAATCAAAATAAGCCGCTAAAGCATCCCGGTTAATATGGCCAAACCAACCTGGATAGGCAGTTAAAGCTTTTAATTCTGAAGCAAATAATAGAGTTCCTTGATGTTGCCCCCAATATAGCGGTTTTTTTCCAACGCGATCTCGCACCAACGTCAACTGCTGTGCTTTACTATCCCAAAAAGCAAAAGCGAACATCCCAATTAAACTTTTGGCCGTTTTTTCTACACCCCAACGTTCACAAGCTTCCAGAATAATCTCTGTGTCAGAATAACCTTTGAATTGACAACCCGCTTCTATTAATTGCTTTCTTAGCTCATCACTATTATAAATTTCTCCATTATACGAAAGAACTGAAAGCCCAGAACGAGAGATCATCGGCTGATGCCCTGCCATAGACAAATCAATAACCGCCAAGCGCCTGTGTCCAAAATAAAGGCTTGCAGGCTCATCCCACCAAAATCCTTCAGAATCTGGACCGCGATGTGAAATAGCATCAGTCATTTTTTGAATAATTTCACTGGGTGGAAGAGGCAAAGTTTGTTGCTTAAAATTCCAAAAACCGGTTATTCCGCACATAAATTCTCGTATACTGTCTCATATTGTTTGATCATATAAGGAAAATCATAATTCTCAATAATACGCTGCCGTGCTAATTTTCCTAAGTGTTGTCGTTCTCCTGCATCTAATTTTAATATTTCACTCATCGCTTTAGCTAAAGCATCTGGATCAGAAGGCTTAACAACGATACCTGTATCGCCAATAATCAATTCTGAATCCCCAACCCTACTTGCTACACAAGGTACGCAACAAGCCATGGCTTCCCCCAACACATTGGGAAATCCTTCTCCAAAAGCAGATGGTAGGACCAACAAATCCAATGCATTTAATATGGCCGGGATATCTTTTTGAGCGCCCAACAAATAAACATGAGAGGCAAGACCCAAGGACTTAATTTTTTGCATCAATATGTCATTGCTTGTATCTAGATCTGTTCCAACCAACATAAATTGGGCATTAGGCACTTGGTTCAATATTTTTTGAGCAGCTGCTAAAAATCCAAAATGATTTTTCATCGGATCAAAACGAGCAATCATGCCAATTAACAATGTTTTACTTTGTATTTTTAAGGAAGATCGAATTCGAATTCGAGCGCTTTGATCGGGTTTAAAATAGTCTGTCTTAAAGCCATTTGGGATGTTTATCCAATTTTTCACCCGATAACCCAATGCCTCATGGGTTTTTTGTCCTGCTTTGGAATTAACAATCACGGCTTTTGGTAAAAATGAAATAAAAGCACATAACTTTATGACAACTGTTGTTAAGCGAGAATATTGGGTCAGATCCATATTAGAACAACGTATATTCCATATTATTTTAGGGATTTTTAATAATTTCCCCATTAAAATTCCCGCTAAATCGGCATGATACAACCAGGTCTGTAAAATATGAGGTCTTTCTTTCTGCAAAATTTTATATAACCGATAAAAACCTGCAATAGAAATAGAGTTTCGACGCATATTGAGGGTGTGCACAGTAATGCCTTTTTGCAATAATTGAGGCCCCTGTTGACCCAGATCTTGAATAGAAATAACGACATGTTTAAAGCGCAAAGGACTAGAATGCATAACAAACTGGGAAAGCTGATTTTCAGCTCCCCCTATACCTAGACCTGTAATAAGATGAACTACTTTTATCATATTAAATTTTTTTTACTTGCGCCTAATCGCTACACAAACTGCTCTTGATACCATTGATAAGTCAGTTTTAATCCCTCCTCCAGAGAAGTTTTAGCCTGCCATCCTAAGGCTGACAGTTTTTCTACATTCAATAACTTTCTGGGGGTGCCATCGGGCCTGCTGTTGTCATAAACAACGCTCCCCTTAAAACCAACCACTTTGGATATTATCGCTGTTAACTCTTGAATACTTACATCATCACCAACCCCTACATTAATAGGTTCAGGAGATGAATACTGTTGCATTAAGAATACCGAGGCATCGGCTAAATCATCAACATACAAAAATTCTCGCTTGGCCTTACCAGTACCCCAAACTTCAAAATGTGGCGCTTGATTTATTTTAGCTTGATGGGCCTTATGTAATATAGCAGGTAGCACATGGCTATATTCTGGATGAAAATTATCATTCATTCCATATAAATTCGTGGGCATAGCTGAAATAAAATCACAACCATATTGCTTCCGATAGGCCTGACACAACTTAACGCCTGTTATTTTCGCAATTGCATACCATTCGTTGGTTGGTTCTAAAGCACCAGACATAAGTGCAGATTCTGGGATGGGTTGTTCAGAAAACTTTGGATAAATGCAAGAAGATCCCAAAAAGAGTAATTTATGCACTTTTTGTTTCCAGGCAGCATTAATCACATTAGAAGCAATGGCTAAATTATCATAAATAAATTCTGCGGGTCTGCTATCGTTGGCAGCAATTCCACCTACGGTAGCAGCGGCTAAAAAGATAATGTCTGGTTTATGTTCTGCCATCCAAGCTTCTGTTGCTAATTGCTGCCGTAAATCTAAATGTTGACGATCAACCGTTAACAGTTGACAATCTTCATTTGCCAATCGTCTAAGCAAGGCAGAACCCACCATGCCGCGATGTCCCACCACCCAAATACGTTTACCTTGTAAGGATATATTAAGCTTCTGCATACTAGATTTCTGCATATTGATTTCGATAATGTTTTTCTAATTCCATGGTTTTTAGATCTTCTGCAACCATTTCTTTTACCAAATTTTTAAAGGATGTTTGATGCTGCCATCCTAATTTTTGCTGCGCCTTGCTAGGATTTCCCAGCAATAAATCTACCTCGGTTGGCCGAAAATAACGGGGGTCAATCTTAACTAAAACTTGACCGGTTTCTGCATCCAAGCCTTGCTCATGAATACCTTCGCTTTTCCACTTTATCGTTCTGCCAATTTCTTTAAAAGAAAGCTCCACAAACTCTCTTACGCTATGCGTTTCTCCGGTGGCCAATACAAAATCCTCGGGAGTATCCTGCTGCAACATCATCCACATGCCCACAACGTAATCTTTAGCATGTCCCCAATCGCGTTTAGCATCCAAATTACCTAAATATAATTGTTCTTGATAGCCTAAGGCTATATTTGCTACTGCACGGGTGATTTTTCGGGAAACAAAAGTTTCACCCCGAATAGGACTTTCATGATTAAACAAGATTCCGTTGCAGGCATAGAAACCGTAGGCTTCTCGATAATTCACCGTTATCCAATAAGCATATAATTTAGCAGCGGCATAGGGGCTTCTAGGATAAAATGGCGTGGTTTCACTTTGGGGGGTTTCCTGTACTTTACCATACAATTCTGAAGTAGAAGCCTGATAAAACCGCGTCGTATTTTCTAAACCTAAAATGCGTATCGCTTCTAATATTCTTAAGGTTCCTAAAGCATCAGAATTGGCCGTGTATTCTGGCGTTTCAAAACTCACTTGCACATGACTTTGGGCAGCCAGATTATAAATCTCCATAGGTTTGGTTTCTTGGATAATACGAATTAAATTGGTTGCGTCTGTCATGTCTCCATAATGCAAGTGAAAGCGAATATCGCCTTTTTCATGGGGATCCTGATAGAGATGATCAATCCGGCCCGTATTAAAAGAAGAAGACCTCCTTTTAATACCATGCACAATATATCCTTTATTCAGAAGCAACTCAGCCAAATAGGCACCATCTTGACCGGTTATGCCTGTAATTAAGGCCACTTTTCTATTTTTTGACTCATTCAATTTGTTCGATTCATTCATTTTTTTTGATTCATTCATTTTTTTTGATTCGTTCCATAGTTTAGACATGTTCTACTTTGCCCTCAATTTTATCCGCAATTGAATTTTGTGATGTTCGGTTATAAATATCATCATAACGAATGATGTCATCTTCCCCTAAATATTCACCCGATTGCACTTCAATAATTTCTAAATCGCTTGATTCACCATTTTCCAAACGATGAATGACCCCCGCTGGAATATAAGTCGATTCATTCTGTTTCAATAAAAATTCTCTTTCTCCATTAATCACTGAAGCTGTTCCCTGCACAACCACCCAATGTTCTGATCGATATTGATGCTTTTGCAAAGAAAGTTTCTGTCCAGGCTTCACGACTAAACGTTTTGCTTGAAAATTTTTGCCTGAATCAATGACTTGATAAGATCCCCAAGGACGTAAAACCACAGGATGCTGTAACAACTCTTGTCTTTTTTGAGCTTGTAAACTTTGAGTTATATTTTTAAGATCCTGCGCGTTTTCTTTTGAAACAATTAATAGGGCATCGTTCGTCGCCACCACAATAATATCATCTAATCCTAAAACAGCAACCAATGGCCCCTCGCTATGGATATAAGAATTTTTAACCTGCTCTAACAAAACATCACCCTTGACAACATTGCCATGCGAATCTTTCTCAGATTGTTCCCAGACTGCAGACCAGGATCCGATATCATTCCAATTGCAATCTAAGGGAACCATGGCAATACGTTTCGTTTTTTCAAGAAGGGCATAATCTATTGACTGGTTGATGCACTGTTCAAAAGATAATAAATCTAAATGCAGAAAATCTAAATCTTTTTTAGCAAGCTGCAACGACTGCCGACATGCAGCAACGGTTTCAGGGTATAAAATAGACATTTCTTCTATAACCTGTTTTGCACTTAGCAAAAAAATACCCGCGTTCCAACAATAATTTCCAGACGCTATAAATTCTTGAGCCATTTCAACATTGGGCTTTTCCACAAATGCTTGTAATTGATATACCGATTGACTATTTTTGCATAGCTCGCCGCGATGCAAATATCCATAGCCTGTCTCTGGTTTTGTTGCTTTAATACCAAAAGTAACGAATTGTTCTGCGGCTGCAATAGTCGCGGCCTCAAACAAACAATCTAAGAAGGGAACTATATTAGACATCACATGATCGGAAGGTAATACCAACATTAAAGCGTTTGGATCTTCAGCTATTAATCGCAAGGCGGCTGCTAGAATGGCAGGCGCAGTATTGCGCCCCACGGGTTCAAGCAAAATATCTAGAGTTTGAACCTGCAAACTGCGTAATTGTTCCGCCACAATAAACCGATGTTCCCTATTGCTGACTATTAATGGTGCATGGAAACGATCCGTTTGATTCACTCTAATAACGGTTTCTTGTAAGAGGGTTTTGTCAGAATTTAATTTCAAAAATTGTTTAGGATAGCTCGCTCTAGAAAGCGGCCATAAGCGTGTTCCACTGCCGCCTGAAAGTATAACGGGATATAGTTTCGATCTCATAGAATACTTCATTGCCCAGTCGAATCTTACAAGTCTGCTCATAATCTGCAATTCCTCTTTCGTAGGAAGTATATCATATTTCAGTGCTATATCCTTCGTGAATGAGTTTTAAAACTTATTCGTGAAGAACATACTGCTTTATATATCGCTTAAATAATTGTGGTAACTTACTGAACGAAAGTTTGCTTGCAGCTCTTGATGAAAAGTCTCCCCGAGCCTATCTCTTGAGCTGGGTTTATTAAACCAGTATTTGAAAATAACATTTTCTGGTGCTCTTGACAAATAAAAATGGGCAAATGTTTCATATTCAGAAAAACTATATTCTTGGTTTGAAGCAAGCATTTTGAGTATGGCATCCGTTAGTGCGCATTGATGTTTCTCTTCAATTGTTTTATGGAGTGCCATTATTGTCGTCTTATCAAAGCACATCATATGTGAAACAAATGAAAATGGAAAATCGGTTTTTTTGCCGATTAAATAATGATGACCTGCATGATAGGATTCTATGAAACTCGTCTGAAATATTAAAAATGCGTTTACTCTCTTTCAAGAAAAGATGTGGACGAAGTAGAACCGTATCTGCATCTAAAACTAAATAATATTCAGTTTGGATAAAGGAATGACAATATAATTTAAGAAACTGCTGAAACCACCATCCAGCACGGTTATTAAATTGTTGATGTAAATCCTGTTTTTTTAGATGCAGCACCTCATCTTCATTTATAAAGTCTACTTTAAATGCCTGACAAGTACTTATAATACTTTTTGCAGGCGGGCCTAACACTAAAATCTTATTAATAGGATGATATAGATTTTTTTTTAAACCTTCGATTACGTAAGGAAAAATTGGCAAGTCCCTTTCAGTTACAGGAATCACAATATCTAATGCCGTATTCGATGGAGTACAAGCTTCTATTAGAGCCTGCTTTTGCCCAATTTCTATTTCTAACAATTTTTTTATCAGAAAAGGGCGACGTACCCTGGTTGGCAAAGAAGATAACAGTAAACGATTTAGCGTTTTCATTAGGTATAAGAACACACGAATATCTTGGCTAACTCTTTATTGATAAAGCACCATTCTGAGAATCAGAGTAGGTGGCTCGAGATAACGCAGGTAAATTAGAATATTCCAATATCAAGCTTTTTAGTTCCAACGGAAAATCTTTGCCGAGAGCTGTATCAACTTCGTCAGCGCACTGAAGAACTAGCATTTTTTTTGCAATGACTTCTATAATTTCTTCCTTTAAATCATACCGCATAATTGGCGATTTGAGCTTCGCATATGCTGGAAGAGCAGATAGTTGTTCCAAAAAGTTACTCAACAGTAATTGTAACTCTTCATCATTATTTTTTTCAACTTCATGCGCCCATTTAGAATCAAGCAAGTTAGTTGCAACTTCTGTAAAAGTAAGCATATCTATCCCTCTCTTCTATTGTCTAAATATATCCAAATAACATGATATCTTGATTTATGTTAACATTTTTCTAAAAGCGTGTAAATACTTATTCCGTAGAATTGTATTGAAAGAAAGAATTAATATCTGATTCTGCTGCTTTTAAATGCGTAATAAGCAGTAACAATCAACATACTAATTAAAATAATATTGGTTGAAAAAGTATAGCGTGTCATTGCCGGCTCTACCAGAGCGACAGAAAAGTAATTACCGAAGCTTAACAAAATGGCTAGAAAAACCCCTAAACTTAATTTATCTCTTTTCAAATAATGAAACCAGGCTGAACAAATAAATGCAAAGGTTATAAAAATAAAGTTGTAGTAACCGCCCATACTATGAATTATATTTCGAAGGTATAATGAGCCTATGCGCTTCCAATGCGTTTTGAAGAGCGGTCCACTCATATGAATAAGAGTTTTATCTATTTGCATCCAATCATTAAGATTGTTTTCAGCTAAGGCTTTCGAAAGAGATCCCCAGGTAACATTATTGTAATTCATATAATAATGACAATATTCGGGTCCCTCATCTTCTTTCCAAAGCGTAGAACTATCATATTTATTTTCTTTCATAATGCGACGTGTCGTTTTAAAGATATTAGCTTCTTTTTCATCAGGAAATAATGAAACATCTTTATCGGAAGACAAATATAATGGCATGGCCATTATTTGCAGGCCAACAAATGGCACAGTAGTAAAGTAGCCATTATAGTATTTATGATAACTTCGTTCTAATAAATCGGTTGCAGATAGTGATACTAGCAAGGCAATTAAAAAAGACATTTTTTGAAATTTGGACAAATTTTCTGCGAAGTAGCAAAGGTATAGAAATCCAATAAAAGCCGCTACATAAAAAAATAGGTATTGTCTACGGGTTAGAACTAATAGGGTCAAGAAGAATAGAAAATAGAAATAGGATTTTTGGCTATGAGTTTGTTTTCCCATTTGTTTTTCAGGATGCCTGTCAGCTTGCCTTTCAAGATGTTTCTCTGGATGCTTCGCAGGATGTTTTTCAGATTGCTTCTCAGGGTACTTCGTGACGTGTTTTTCAACTATTTTTCCAAGTTGCTTAACAGTTCGATTTTCCGTTTGTTTATTAGATAACAGTGCTTCAAAGAAAAATTGAACGGTCAGTAGAAATAATGGGTAAGCTAAGCCCTCACTTAAGATAGTATTGCCAAAGTAAAAGGTATAGGGAGTTATGGCTATAAGCAGTATCAATAAAAATAAAACACCATTTAATTTATAAGTTGTTTGAAAAAACTTAGCTATCCTATAACAGGTGTAACATCCAAGTAATAATTGAAAGACCACTAAAAAAATATAATTTCCTTTGCCAAACAGCCATTCTATGGCATTGATCAGCAAGGGATATAGGGGCGATCGGATGAGATCTTTTTGAATATAGCCCGAACTATCTGCAGATAGGATAGAGCCTTTACTTAGATAGAACAGAAAGAGCGCAGCCAAAATCATGATTGCGATCCAGTTTGATTTGTTATCAATAAAATGATAGAGTCGGTATAAAATTTTCATTACGTTTCCACCGGGTTTTCATTAGGTTTTCATTAGGTTTTCATTAGGTTTTTTGGGTTTTATTTCTCAGCTATTTACTTTTTTTGCCATTAATTCTTCATTTTTTATTAATTATCTCATGTTTGCCTTGTGTTTGCCATATGTTTTCGCAAGGAAGGTCGGTCGACTAGGTGCTATGGTTTTTCTCAGGACGCCGTGAATCCGTCCCTGGAGGCTTCGCGAAAACATCCATGTTTTCGAGACCTTCGAAAAACCATAGCACCTAGCCTCCCTCCCGCGTCAACGTAAATCAGATTCATTGATCCCGGATTTTTTAAGAAAGATAAGACAAAATATAATTTATCTTGCCGATATAAACAACAGGGTATCAAGCAAATTAAACAAAAAATAAACAAATTTTAAAAAAAGCATACACAAACGTTTTAAGGGGCGAACTAAAAACTTGGAAATTAGACTTCTAATTATATTCCGTCTCCAGATCGCACTCAATCGAGTTTCAATGGGTCGAAATAAAGGCCCTTGAAATCCCTGGGCACGTAAAAAAAGAACTGCCTCAATCACCCATTTACCACGCACAATACTATTAGGAAAATACAATATTGGCTGTTTTGCGTTGCTGCGGATACTCAAAAAAGGATCTGCAAGATTATTGCTTCTTATCGAACCTTTTAATTCAAACTCCCAAGGCGATTCCCCAGTCATTAAAATTGCCTGCAAAACATCTTTTCTCCATATGGCGACTTGTAAAGATGTCCTATACTCTGACCCTTTCTTAATTTCACCTATATTGGGATCATTTAAGGTTGGGTGATAAAAAGAATAATTTGGGGGAGGATTGGCCATTAAACGTAAATAGCCAGCGGATTTATCTTTCATTGCTTTAAAATATTTGATTAAGGTGTCAATATCTACTTTTTCGGTTAACAAAAAATCTTCCAAGACAACTAAAATATACTCACTATGAATGAGTTTCAAAGCGATTAAAATATTGTCCGACCAGCTTTTTTCTGTACCAATAGTGATGGTGGTAATATTTGGATCTGGATATTCCTCATAGTTGCTCAGCAAGTAAATGCGATGCTGTTTCACTTCTGGCCAATATTTAAATAATAACGTAAAAAAGTAGGGCCAAACATCACTAAATTTATCACAAGAAGGAATCAAAAGCACCAATTCTTGTTGTAGAGTCATCGGAGCAGTGGAATCGGTTGCAGTACTAGCAGTATTATTGTTTAACATAGCTTTTCTCTATTCTCTCATCAATAGGGTATAAATATAAGCTGGAAAATAACATAAATATAATAATCCTTTAGAAAGCCAGGGTATAATGTCTGAAAACAAACCTGATTTTAAGTTTAGAGACAGAGAATATCGCAAATACTGAAAGGCATATTTAGCAAAAATCAGCGGAGCATCTGCAAACCAAGCAATATCATGATTCAATACCCAATGGTAATATATCCATTTAGCCTTTTTTGTGCTCTGCAGGGATGCAGTACTCGACAGATTGTTATTCAATGCATTTTCTAAAAAATAAATTCTAAGCGCTTCATTGACAAAACGTATCTGGTACTTTTTTGCAATATTGTGCCAAATGATACTTTCTGGAATAAATTTAATACCTGGTATTTCTGGAAAAGGATACTGCTTTAGTACTTCGGTTCGATGAAACCCCCATTTTTCCCCTTTTATTCTATATTTATAGAATATTTCACAAGAATTACTGTCGATGATAGGCTTTGGAAATTCATCACCCACTCTTTTATCATCTTGATTCTGACAGAGAACACAAACACCTGTGAAGTTTTCTTTGTTAGGAATGGCTTCCCAAAGGGTCAATAGACGTTCGAGTGCCTCCGGGAAGCAGGCATCATCGGAGTCTAAAGGAACAAAAAATTTACCTTGCGCCTCTCGAACACCCTTATTAAAGGCGATATGTTTTCCTTGATTGCTTTGGTGATGGTAACGGATGGGGAAAAAAGCTTCATCTTGCCACTTCTGTATCAACGCGTGGGTATTATCTGTTGAGCCATCATCAACAACTAACCATTCAAAATCCTGAAATGTTTGTTTTCTAAGACTATCCATTACGCGATGTAAGGTATGAGCCCTATTATGGGTTGGGGTAAACACTGTAAATGTTTTAGAACAATTCATAGTCTCAGAACAACTGTATTCACTAGGCAGGTAATATATACCCAAAGCATTTCAAGTTGCGACAAGGCGCAAGCTTCGACTCGCAACGAATCGAGCTTGCAACACAGTCGCAGCTTCAAAGGCGAAGGATATATTTCAGCAAAATGGTAGGATCCCAATATAATGCTCTAGAAAGAGATAATAATGTTTTAAAAAATTTCTTTTCTCTTTGATAGGTGCCCACAGCCTGTAGCCAAATATTGGCAAACAACTCCCTCTTTCTAAAAAAACTCAATTTATTAACTGTGGATAGATAATTAGCAATAAATTGAGGAATACTCTTCTCTAACGCCTCACCTTCTCTGCCTCTTTTGTTATTGATGATGGCTAAGGGTTCCTGCAAGAGTGCAATTTTACCAAAATTTCTATAGCGCAATAACCATTCCCAATCTTCTAATCGCTTGAGATTCACAGCAAAATAACCAACCTTTTCAAAAACGGATCTTTTTACCATCATGGTCGAACCAGGGCTAATATCACAGCCATAATAGATAGATTCATTAATATCCCGATGATGTTCTAAAGTTCTGAGTAGCTGCTTATTATCATCCAATAAATTAAGACTGTATCCTGTACAGCTCACTAAAACATCCTCATCTTGAGCAGTTTGAGTGCTTAAAAAATGAAACTGACGCTCTAGTTTTTTCTCTGTCCATTCGTCATCTGAATCCAAAAAGGCAATCCATTCTCCCTTTGCTTGCTTAATTCCCGTATTGCGCGCTGCTCCTGCTCCTTGATTGGTGGAATGCGCTAGGCTACGGATTCTGGGATCCGCATATTGTTTGAGCAAAGAAATTGTGCCGTCTGTTGAGGCATCGTCAACAATAATGATTTCAAAATCTTGATAACTTTGTGCCAATACGCTTTGCAGCGCGTTAGAAAGCGTATGAGCACGGTTATAAGCTGGAATAACGACGGAAATCATATTGGAAAACCGAGATCCTTGTTTTTTATCTTTTGAATAATATAACGTGGTAAAAATAATGAATCCTGAGTATAACCTTTTTTTAGCATCCTAATGCCAGAAGCAATATCCTTCGCCTTTATATAACTCAACATATTATAACCCAGCATCCAAGTATGCCAATTTCGACAAGCTTGGTAAATTTCTCGAGGTAGGTTAGGAAGATTATTATAGTGCGTTAATATCTCCAGATATTCGGGATGAATGTCGTCACTTAATTGAGCTTTGGTATTATTGATAGTAAGGGATCCGGGATGATGTCTATAATGATAGATGACTTTATCCATATTTAGAGTTTTAATGCCAGCAAGATATGCTCTTAACAGGAACTCTCTATCTGCAGCTATACGATATTGGATATTATAATGCCCTATTTTATCATAAACCGCTCTACGAAAAATCCTTGCATTTATAATGGGCATACCATAAGTGATATTAGGAAGGCTAAGTGTTTTATAACGAGGTTTGTTATAGATGTCTTTGTAAACTTTATCATTATTTTCTTTTTTCTCATATACACTCGCACCGCCACAAACGGAATCAATCTGTGGATTACGATTGAATAGCGAAACAATCTCAGCAAAGCAATTTTCTTCAAAACAATCATCGCTGTTTAAATGAGCTATCAATTCTCCTTTGGCTAGTTTGATCCCCTTATTTAAGCCATCATATAAATTTTTATCGGGCTCGGAAATCACTTTAAGATGTTCATATTCTTTTAATACATCCAGGGTCCCGTCTTTAGAACCGCCATCGACAATAATATGTTCAAACTGATCATAATTTTGTTTACAAACACTTTCTATCGCGTCACGAATCATCCCTGCGCGATTCAAGCAAGGAGTTACAATAGAAATAAGCGGTTTATGCATAATTGTTATTATTGTCCAGTTGAAATGATTTCCTTAAATATTTCATAATTAGGATAATAAGGAAACAAAATAGCACAGTATTTGTATAAAAATTATAGGGCGCCATCGCAGGTTCTACTAAAGCAATTAATGAGTAATTGCCAAAAGTCATCAGAATAGTAAAGAAAAGACCTATTGAAAATCTATCTTTGTTTTTTAAATGAGAGAAAAAGGATACTGCAAAAATCAAACAAAGCCAAAAAGCAAAATAATAACCCCCGATGTTATTGACAATATTCCCCAAATAAAGTTTTACCCATCGTTGCCAGTTATTTAATATCAATTTAAAAGATATTTTTAAAGTAAGTTCATCTATTTTTGGCAAGTTACCCTGGGTGTATTGAATAGCCACCGGCCAAAGCACGCCCCAACCAATGTTATTATAATGCAGATAGAAATGCTGATAAGGGGGGTGAGAACCTTTAAATGCACATTCTGCATTCAGGCATTTTTCTTGCATATTTTTATAGCTTTCTGTAAATATCGCTCGCTCGATCGGATCAGAGAATAATGCAGCGTCACTTTCTGAGGCTAAATAGAGAGGGGCTACAATAAACTGCATACCCAGATGAGGCACGGTGGTAAAATGGCCATTCACGGCATAATGATAGCTCTTCTCAGCTAAATCTGCAGCAATAAACGATGCAAGTAAGGCAAAACATAGCAAAGCGATTTTTCTAAGCTTTATATGATGAATCATCCAAAAATAGAGGATACCCGCCCCAAAGACAACATACATAAACATAAACTGTCTTCGCGTTAAAATAAGCAGGGTCAGCATAATAAAGGAATAGATAAATGGCTTACTCTTCTTTTCGAACAAAGCTTGAAAAAATAAAGAGACCGAGAAAAGAAACAACGGGTAGGCTAAACCTTGGCTTAATAAAAAGTTGCCCCATTTTATACAAAATGGTAAGATCAATGTTCCAAGCACTATATAAAAAGTGACTGGAGAAATTTCAAAATATTTTTCTAATTGTTTTGTGAGCTGATATGCAGCCCATCCTAGCAAAAATAACTGTAAAGCAATGACAGGATACAAAACGCCCTCCCCAAATATTCCCTGGGAGAGATGAATTAGCAAAGGGTATAAGGGAGAACGCAGAAAACCCTTAGTAATATAGCTTGGACTATCGACATCTATCACAACCCCCTTAGATAACAACCAGGCAAAAAGGCAGCCCATCATAAGAATGGCAAACCAATGCAGCCTGCTTGAAAAGGTTTTATTCTGCGATATTCGCGATGTAAATAAGGTTTGAGTTTCTTGGTTTAGCATCATTTGTCATAATTTCTTTTCGGAGACCACTTATTTATAGCGGTCAACAGCTTGTCAATTTGGACATCCTGCAAATGAGGATGCAAAGGCAAACTTAATATTTGCTCGGCATAGCTTTCTGTCACCCTCATAGTTGCGGGAATTATGCTACTTTCCCGATAAGCGAGCTGTAAATGAATAGGCGTTGGATAATGAATGGCCGCATGAATATCAAAGCTTTTTAACCATTGCATCAAGGAATCGCGGTATTGTGTCCGAATCACATATAGATGATAAGCATGGCTAGCAACGGATTTTACTACCGGCAGTTGTATTTCAGGATGCGAGATTTTATCATACCTGGCTGCAATTTCTTGCCTACGTTCTATAGATGCATCTAGCTTTTTAAGCAACACTCTTAAAATACCCGCCTGCAACTCATCTAAACGAGAATTCACTCCTGCAATATTGCTAGAATTTCTATCGATCCATCCATACTGACGAATGATTTTTACTTTATCTGCATATTCTTTTTGATTGCTAGCAATGGCTCCGCCATCACCAAATGCTCCAAGATTTTTAGTCGGATAAAAACTAAAAGCCGCTAAGTCGCCAAAGCTGCCGGCCTTTTTTCCTCCCCAAGTCGCACCATGCGCCTGAGCACAATCTTCAATTACACGAAAAGAGTATTGCTTTGCTAAACTCATAATCGCAGGCATATCCGCCATATGGCCATAAATATGTACCGGAATAACCACTTTAATAGGATGGTTGCCAAGCTTTATAGCTTGTTCAAGTGCGGCTGGAGATAAAGTCATGGTTTCAGGATCAATATCAATAAATACTGGTTTTGCACCGGTTCGCTCAATGGCGCTGACGGTAGCCACTGCAGTGTGGGCTACAGTTGCCACATAATCCCCTGCTCCAATATCCAAGCATCTCAATGCTAATTCAATTGCATCGGTTCCATTCGCAACACTAGCCACATTGGAAACATTTAACCATTGTGCAAATTCTGCTTCAAAATTTTGCACTTGCTCCCCTAATACATACCAGCCACTGGTTAACACTTGTTGTATCGCAGCATCAATTTCTTGCTTATTATTTTCATATACTGCTTTTAGATCTGTCATTTGCATGTTTTCATTTCCTAAATATAGTCCCTATAATGCATTCGGTAATAATCCATTGTTTTACCCAAACCTTCTTCTAACCCCACCTGTGGCGCCCATCCAGTCACCATTCTCAACTTTTCATCATTTAAATAGATATTCCCAATTTCAATTCCCCTACGCTCAGGAGGATATTCTTTTACAAGATAACTTCCCTGCCCCGCCACTTTAACCAACATTCCTGCAAGCTTTCCTAAGGAAATTTCAGCAGAACCGGAACCTACATTAAAGATTTGTCCGATCGCTTTATCTTCAGAGGCAGACAATAATAGGGCATCACAAACATCACCGACATAGGCCAAATCCCGCAGCTGATCGCCACCCCATACTTCAAATGGCTTATTTTCCAGGATTAAACGAATCCAAACCCCAAGAAACATCTGTCTTGCATCTTTTATTCGTAAACCCGGCCCATATACATTGGTTAGGCGTAACAGAGAACTTTTTATGTTATGGTGCCGATAATAAAGTTCGGCATACTGCTCAACAGCTAATTTATGAATACCATTGATATCAATAGGATTTATGGGATGGTCTTCGTCAACGGGAAGATAATGCGCCTTACCATATATCTGCCGAGTACTGCTAATAACCAAACGTACATCTGGGTTTACCTGCCGACACAATTCTAATAATTGCAAAGTTGCTTTAGCGTTAAGATCCAAATCATTTAATGGCTCCATCATAGAATCCATATGACTCGTTTGTGCGGCCAAATGAAACACAGCATGCTTTTCTGATAATAAGTCTGCCAATAAAGATTGATTTAAGATATCATCGATATGAATGGTTATCTTATCTTTGACGGCTGCAAGATTCTGAAGATTTCCACCATATTTAGAATTTAGATTATCTAAGACCGTCACCTTGGCACCAAGCTCCACTAAACGCTGCACAAGGTTGGAGCCTATAAAACCAGCTCCTCCAGTCACTAATATTTCTTTATCTGAAAATATTGAAAATTTATTGGCTAAGTTCATTTTCACTCATTGCGGCTACTAGGTTGAAAGATTGTGCATAATGCTGGATATACCAATCAATGGTCTGCTCTAACCCCTCATCAAAAGCAAACTTTGGCTGAAAGCCCAATTCGCTGGTAATCTTATGGCTATCAATGGCATAACGTAAATCATGCCCTTTACGATCAGATACAAAACAAATTAAGGACTCACAACTCTGTTTGTTTGCCGCTGGCGCTTTTGGGAAAAGCTTTGCTAATCCAGGAGTTGTTTGAAATTTTTGGTCGATCATGCTGCATAGCTTTTTAACTAATGCAAGATTCGCTATTTCTGTGCCACCGCCAACATTATAAGTTTCACCCAATCTACCCTGATGTAATATCAAATCAAGAGCGCGGCAATGATCCTCCACATATAACCAATCGCGGATATTAATCCCCTTGCCATATACAGGCAACGGTTTACCCAACAAAATATGTTTGATCATTAAAGGTATTAGTTTTTCTTGATGTTGATGCGGCCCATAATTGTTCGAACAATTACTAATGGTAATGGGAAGCCCATAAGTCACATGATAGGCACGTACCAAATGATCACTGGCCGCCTTGCTGGCCGAATAAGGAGAATTCGGCGCATAACGGGATAATTCAGTAAAACCAGGCGATTCAAAATCTAATGAACCATATACTTCATCTGTAGAAACATGATGAAAATGAATTTTATGATTCCTATCTTTACTAACGGTTTCAGAATGATTTAATACGGCTTTGAGTAAAGAATGCGTCCCCAAAATATTGGTTGTCAGAAAAACATCGGGTTCATCAATGGATCGATCGACATGCGATTCAGCAGCAAAATGAACAATTTTAGTTATCGATTGTTCAGAAAGAATGCTATTTATTAAGGGCGCATCATTGATATCCCCTTGAATCAACCGCAGATGGCTATCAGAGAATTTTGATAATGCGAGACTGTCAGCAGCATATGTAAGTGAATCCAACACCAAAATTTTGGTTGCAGGATATTGTTTGCGCCAGTATTTTACAAAATTAAGGCCAATAAAACCTGCGCCGCCGGTTATTAATATTGTCATATTTGTTCACTATTACCCAGCATATAATGCCTTAAGCCTTGTAATTTATCTTTGTCTAAACCGTCTCGGAAAGCCGTTTCGGAGAAATTTCCGGCAAAATCATTTCAAGATAATGCCCATAATCTGACCCCTGATAAAAATCAATAAAATGCTCATATTCACTTCGCGAAATATAGTTTTTTCTCAAAGCAATTTCTTCTAAACAGGCAATTTTAAAACGCTGCCTGGTTTCAATGGTTCGCACAAACTCTCCTGCACTTAGTAAAGAATCAGGCGTCCCGGTATCAAACCAAGCTAAACCTCGCCCCAGTTTTTCTACCTGTAATAAACCTTGCTCCAAATAGATTTTGTTCAGATCCGTAATCTCTAACTCACCACGTGCAGAAGGTTTTAAGCGCTTTGCATATTCAACAACTTCATTGTCATAAAAATATAACCCTGTCACCGCCCAATTAGATGCTGGTTTTATTGGCTTCTCTGTAAGTCGCAAAGGCCTATCATGCTCATCAAATTCACAAATGCCATAACGATGTGGATCCATAACATAACTGGCAAAAGTATAAGCACCCTTCTCTAACTTGGCCGCCTGCTCAATTCGTTTACCTAGGGAATCCCCATAAAAAATATTATCCCCTAATATAAGCACTGAAGACTGATTATCAATATATTCTTCGCCCAATAGAAAAGCATCCGCTAAGCCACGTGGTGAATCCTGAACAAGATATTGAATATGAATTCCCCATTGTGACCCATCTTTTAAAAGTGCCTTAAACATACCTTGGGTTTCTGGGGCAGTAATAATCAAAATATCCTTGACGCCCCCCAACATTAAAGTGCTGAGCGGATAATAAATTAAAGGCTTGTCATAAATAGGCAAGATTTGCTTGCTAACAGTTAAAGTAGCCGGAAAAAGCCTGGTTCCCCTACCACCTGCTAAAATAATACCTTTCATTCTCTACTCCTGCTCCTGGGATCAGATCCAAACAAAGAACAATACCCGAAAAAAGGACACCCATCTTATATCCATAATAAATCTTGCAAAGGCATAAATCTTCGTAAAGAAAAAGACTTGCTTAAAACACCATGCCTTGGCGTACCAGTCAATTCTAACTGCTGGTTCAATTTTTTAACTGCTTGAATATATTTTCCATAAAGCTCTTGCCTTATAACAGGATTTATCTTCACAGCATATTCAGCCAATCCTAATTTAAAAATATTCACATTCAAACGATATAAATTATGAAAATGATAGAAAATCAAAGGAAATTCATCTACAAACAATTGCCCAGATTTCAAATACACCGAATAGTTTTCTAAATTCCAGGGAGCGGCATTAATGCCAGGATGATCAATAATCTTCACATTCTTATAGACATCCGGCCATTTATCAAGATATTTTTGATCCCCAAACTTATTACCTTCTAAACGATTATAACACCAATCTATACAGTCTTCGCGCCATTGCGCTAAACAAGCCAGCCCTTCTTCATCCCGTTTAAATGAAACCCAGCCGACATTGTAAATACCGTGCTTCTCATTATCCTTTTTAGATAATGGGAAACGATGCGGCGTAATAGCTATGGAATAATCTTTTATCTCTTTTAGAAAATTAACTGGAGATCCAAAAAAATAGGTATCCCCATCTAGATATGTTAAAAATTGAATCGGAAAATGATTAAAAATATAACAGGCAAAACTGGCAGTACAAGTAAAATAATACTCAATCTTCGACCGCACTCCTTTCACAGCGGCCAGTTCGGGATCAGCCATCTCTAGCTGCTTTATGGAAATGGGAATAATCCCTGGCCATGCTAAACGAGTCACTACCTCAAAGCATTTTTGATCTAAACATAAAACATAAAGTTGAATATCTTTCGAATAAGAGTACAACGAACGATACATCGCAAGACCGCGAGCAAGAAAATTGCTGTCAAAATAGGTGTAGAAATGATATTTCATTTGTCAAAGTCTCTTATTTTCAAAAGCCAATCAAAACTAATCTTTTACGGCAATGACTCTCACTTGAAACCAAGTTCTCTCGAAACGAGCCCATATCCGACAAATAAAATGAAATATTTTTTCTCCAAATATCTTTCTGTAGACCATATAATGAGGCGGCCATTTATGAATATAGGGTTTTGATTCCAATACTCTAAAGCCTGCTAAGGTAAATAAATTACCGGCACACATCGGACTCCACGAATACATGTGCTGATTAACATCTTCAGGATAATATTGATAATTGATATGCTCACAAGGCACGACAAAAATAATTTTTCCACCTCTTTTTAATTTTGGATAGAGTGCTTTCAATTCCTTTAAAGGTTCATGCGTATGTTCTAAGGCGTTATTTGAAATAATAACATCTGCCCAATTATCTTCAACTGCATTTGCACTAGATACTGCCTTAGTACCAATTCTAGCAGCATGTTCTCTCGCGGAATCATTTAATTCAATACCAATTTTTTCCTTACAATGTATATTGGCTAATAAAAATCCACCACCACAGCCAAAGTCAATTACTCTATCTTCCGGCTTAATAAAATGATTAAACTTAAGTTTATTAATCATCCCTCCAAAAGCACCAATGTCTTTTTGCCAATTAAAATACTCTGCGTCGTAATAGGTTTCCATTTGTTCTCCACATGTATTCAATAAATAAAAATCATAGATATAGTTACATTTCTTTAGATGGTCTTTTCAATAAAGGCAACATCAATGTAGACATATCTTTCATTCTCTTAAAGTAACTGTGATCTTTGAGGGTTCTATCTTGACCTGCCTTGGCAATATTCCTACGGGCTTCATCATTGCTAAGGCAAAATTCAATTTTCTCTAAACATTCTTCGAAAGTGGAATAGGCCAAAACTTCAGTATTTATTTTAAATATTTCTTCAAGATTACTTTTGAGATCCGTTAATAATAAGGCTCCACAACCGGTTGCTTCATATAACCTCATGTTGTTAGCATAGTTTTCTGCCAAATCAATGTGATTATTTAACACAACTTTAGAGCGTCGGAAAATATTATACATATCGATACCCCAAGCCTCCCCCTGATAGCGCTTATAGATAGAGGAAGAGTGGGGTAACTCATGTAACGAACCCCATATTTTAATATCGGTTCTTTCGCATAAATATTCTAAAAATTGTACACGAGCCTGATGGGATGATGTGACACTACCCACAAACACAATAGGTATATCGCGTTCAACTTCAGGGAGCCTACTTAATAACCGCTCATCGAACGCTAGTTTTAAATAGGCAGCCGATATCCCAAGCGAAGCAAATTTTGCTACCTGGTTCGGTAAGCTAGAAATTAACATATCATAACTTTTTAATACTTCATCACTTGGCAAAGGAGAGGCAATTTGACCTATAAGCTGACTGTTAGGATTTTTTATTTTTCTTAATAAATTTACCGGAACTTCCACCAAAGCTTGATTGAGAATAATATCTGGTTTGAAGACACTAATTTGTGCTTTTAATATGTGGCCCAAAAATTCTAAGTTTTGAAAAACATTTTTATTAAAAATTTTATAACCTAGCCACTTCCCAATCTTATTGCTGCCCAATTGATGCAAAAGCTTTTTCATTTTCCATTGAACTTTATTTGGTTTGAGATTTTCTTCCGCCCATCTCGTCTGCATTGTTACATTGTTATAATGAACATCTATAGCTTGATAACCATTTTTTTCCAAGTTATAAGAATAAAAGTCTGAACTGCCGAATACACTCTCATTCCGAACGCTCATCTGATCTTCATAACTTTTCTTATCAAGATCTGGAATTTTAAGATAAAGGTTCTTCAAAAAGTCTGCATAATCCGTATTAATAATCAATATTTTCATTGTTTTTCGCTTTTTAATGAAAACAAGAGTGTATTGTAGGTTTTAGCTCTTGCACTATATTCTTGCTGCTCTAAAAACTTGGTAATTGAAGAATCTAAAGCACTACGCATATCCCCATGTTGTCCTTCAACTAAGATATATCTGGGCAGATAACGATCCCAGTCATTCGATTGTAATACCTCTAAATCATTTCCTTCAACATCTATTGTCAATAGATCAAAAATGGTACCTTTAGGAAAATACTGATCTAAAATTTTCTTGAGAGGCAATACCTTAACTTGCAGCTCTTGTTCTAAAATGTATCCGGTTATCTTCTCTATATTATTTTTTACATCACTATTAAATGTGTTTAATGCTGAATCATTAAACATAAAAAAGGATTTTGTATCTTCTTCCAAACCGACACCCATTGCCAGATTGATATCACGGGGTCTTTCTCGATTAAATAGCTTAATTTTGCCCGGTGTAGGTTCAATGTTAATACCACGCCAACCTCGTTGGTAGAATAAATAGGTATTGGAAAATCTTTGCGGATGATGTGCACCTACATCGACGTAAAAGCCATTTTTCTGGCCATACAAGTAACGTTCTAACAGAATATCCTCCCCTTCTTGGGCATAGGATTTTTTCTGGTGTTCTGTTTTATTTTTACATTTCAATATATTTAACATATAGTGCTTTATTTCCATTAAATACCATTTAAATTCTATCCTACTAAATTTACCTCAAGCTGTATGTTTTTATGCTGCAAACTTTCTTCTAACATATCCCAGCCTAATGAACAACGCAAATCATAAACTGAATGCGTTTGCAACAAATTCATCAAATTCCCAGTTTTAGGATAAGCGACAGCAACAACCAATATTTGATCTTGATCATTTATTTTTTTCAATTCCCATAATTTTTTCAAGCAATGTGAAATATGATCTGTACTCATTTGTAAAAATGGAATATCTACATATACTCCTTCTGTACCATAAAACAAATTAAAGCTTCTAGCAGTCATGGCATCGTTTGTTACAGCAATAATGGGTTGCTTCAACCGGCGTGAAGCAATAATTCTAGCTGCATATCCTGTTTTGGTTACAATAACAATTTTAGTAATTGGCATGGAGTTACAAATTGACACAGCGGCATCTTCGATTGCTCTAGTATAAGCTTTTCTATCCAGATTTTCATTCGTTTCATGTAGATAATCAACTGCTGCAGATGAAACATGATTCATTAATTGAACAGCTTCTATTGGATAATCACCTACGGCAGTTTCACCTGAGAGCATGGTTGCCGATGCACCATCCAGAATCGCATTTGTAATATCCGTTATCTCAGCCTTAGTCGGGAAAGAATTATTTATCATGGTATGTAACATTTCAGTTGCCAAAATAACAGGCACTCCAAATTTTCTTGCCATTTGAATTATTTTTTTCTGAGAAATGGCCATTGTTGTTAGACTAGTTTCTACCGAAAGATCACCGCGATCTATCATGATCACGTCCGCTTGATTTACAATTTCTTCTAAATTGTCAATTCCTCTCTGATTTTCAATTTTCGCAACAATTCTGGGCCAGCTATTGCATAATAGCTTTTTAATTTCCTGAATATGCATCGCAGATTCAACAAAACTAATACCAATATAATCTATATTATTTTCACAAACAAATTTTAGTATTTTCACATCACTATCAGTTATTAATGGTGTTTTGAGACTAACAAAAGGAACATTAATGCCTTTTCGACTCTTCAAAACCCCATCCGTTTCTGCCCTGCAATGTATATCTCGTCCTTCAACTTTGTTTACTGTAAATCGCAAAGTGCCGTCATCTGCAAAAATAGTATTGCCAACATTCAATTCTTCATGGAGATTTGCGTAATTAACTGGGACTTTGTATTGACCATCTTGTGAAGTATCTGTCGTCAAAATAATATTATCCCCCATACAAAAGCTTGGCTCATATTTAAGCTGTATGGTTCTAATTTTACGACCTGGAATATCAAAAATAATAGGGACGTCTGGAAGTGTCTCTCTAATTAAATCAATAGTTTGTTTATGCCAAGACAAATCTGCATGTGAGCCATTTAGCCGCGCAATTCGCATACCAGCATTATATAGTTTTCTAAGCATCTCTGGATTATTTGTTCGTGGTCCAATAGTTCCAACAATTTTTGGTTTAATCATTTTCTTTACTCTTCAATAAACAAGGGAATATTTTCCAAGCTATTATACACTTCCTGCCTTAAAAACCTGGAATCGGGTTTGGTATTTGACAATAATATTTTACGAATCTCAGTACCTGAAATATCCTTTTCATCTTCAGACAGAATTGGAAAATGTGCACATGTCTTTTCAGTAACAATTCCTTCACAATATTTACAATGGTAGGGGCCAAAAAAGGGCAGTATTGTAATACCCAGTTCAGCTTCCACACTTCTTGCTAGTTCTTGAGCCTCATATTTTTTATAATAAGAACCTACCCCAGCATGATCTCTACCTACTATAAAATGGGTGCAGCCATAATTTTTCCTTATCAATGCATGAAATATTGCCTCCCTTGGACCAGCATACCGCATCTGAGTTGTTAAAAAGGATAAGAGAACTCTATCTTTAGGATAAAATTTCGAAATCAAAGCTTCATAACCCTTACGAATAGCTTCAGGCGTATAATCGCCGGTCTTTTTCCTGCCTATTAGAGGATGTATAAATAATGCATCAACGAATTCAAGGGCTGTTCTTTGTAGATATTCATGCGCTCGGTGGGGTACGTTTCTCGTTTGGAAACCAGCAATTGTTTTCCAGCCCATCTTCTTGAATATGGCTTTAGTATCGGTTGGTGTTAAATCAAATTCACCAACTTCCGTACCTAAAGCACGTCTTTTAATTTCAACCTTACCGCCGACGCACAAATCATTTGCCTTATATAGCAACATGACTCCTGGATGTTTTCTATCATTTGTTCCAAATACATTGAATGCAATTTTATCTTTGTCTGGCGAAAAAATACTTTCCACTTCCATATAGCCTACTTCGGTATCTTGGTAGTTCAGCTTTAATGTACTACCTACTTTTATTTTATCTTTATATGTAATATTAATATCCAATAATACTGGAATAGGAAAGATTTTCCCACCGGGCAATCGCATCGTTTCAACAACGCTATTGCACTCTTTTTCTGTCATAAATCCATTTAAAGGATCAAATGCTCCAATCGCTACTTTTTCAAACTCGAAATATTGGTCGCGATTGAGTATAATATCTATCATAGAAAATACCCTTGTTAACAGACTGACAGTAATGTTGTCATAGAAAGTATTTTTTGCGCTAAAATATCAGGATGAATTAAATCACTTGCTTCAAATGTTATGTCTGGGCATTTAGGTTCATGCCATGGAATATCAATACCAACGACATTCGATTTGACCTTATCTGAAGACGTAGAATAAAATTTCTTTGCATCTCTCTCTCTTAAAAAATCAAATGATGCCTTAATATATACTTCAAAGTAACCTGCAATATTATCCCGATTCCATTGCAATAGATCATCTCGAGCATAAAGTGCTGATACTAAAACGATGATATCTTGATCTGAAAGTAACCGAGCTAAACGTTGAATTCTTTGAATTTGAATAACTCTATCCGCTTCGTGATAACCCAAATCTGTGCTAATACTTTGCCTGATTTGGTCTCCATCCAATTTCACTACAGATAATTGACGATTCTTTAACATTGTATATAAAGCATTACATAAAGTCGTTTTTCCTGATCCAGATAAGCCTGTCGTCCAGATAACCATTTCTACCTCCAATAAATACTAAGGTGTATTTTTTTTAAGAATTTCTACAATATCCACAATACGTTTTCCAAGCATGTTAGGTCCAAATTGTAAAAATATTTCGCCTGCCGTTTGGTAAAACCAAAGTGTTGAAGCTTTGTTGGCATTAAATCGATTCCATAAATTTTCACTTGAAATGTTACTCTCATTGTAGATATCTTGTATATTATCTAGCTTATCCGCAGCTGATACTAGCCTTACTGATCGACTTACCTTCGACAGTTTTCCTAAATATTCTTTTTTCCGAAGTAGCCAATCCAATCTGGGCATTTCCAAAGACTCACTACATCCTAAAACAATTCTTGCAACTTCCGATCCAAATTGTTTTTCAATCATTTTTAGCGTACTTGTGCCCCCTTGATCTTCCGGTGCGTCATGCAATAATGCAGCAATAGCTTCTATCTCTGTCCCTCCATTTTTCCAAACTATAGATGCCGTTGATTCTAAGTGAGAAAAGTAGGGAACATTCGTACCCTTACGTTTTTGATTTTTATGCAGATCAAAGGCAAATTCGAGCGCTTCTAAATATTTTTTTGATAACATCGAGTTATCTAACATTGATATCATATTGTTTAAGACCATGTTTAGTGAATGGGTAACTCATTTCTTTAAAATGGAAGAAGTTTCCAGCTGCAACACCAGAAGCCCCCCCTTGCTGTATTCCCAGTATAAAATCTTCCCAATTTTTTGCTCCACCGCAACAAATAACAGGGATGGAAACACAATTCACAATTTTTTGTATCAGGTTCAAATCATACCCTAACCCTCTACCATCCCTATTTATTGAATTTAACAATATTTCGCCTGCCCCTCGATCCTGCATCTCAACTGCCCATTGGTCTGGTTTTTTTCCAGTAGCCACTTGTCCACCATGGCTAAAAACTTCGTAGTGTTCGTCACTGTGCTTTTTTACATCTATAGAAACCACAATTGCCTGTTTACCAAACTCTTTTTCTGCTTCCGTTATGAATGAAGGTCTTAGCAACGCCTCGGTATTAATGGCCACCTTATCAGCCCCATTCAATAATCTTTGGTAAATTTCATTCATATTTCGTATGCCGCCGCCCACAGTTAAAGGCATGAAGCATTTCTTTGAAATCTCTTTTAGTAATTGAATCATATCATGGTGAGATGAATCTTCATTCTTGTATGAATAATGTGAAATATCCAGCAATAGTAATTCATCAATATTCCAAGCATTATAACGCTCAATTTGCGGTATTAGCCTCCCGATCACGTGGTGAAATTCAAATAATTCACTACGCACCAGAAAACCATTTTTTATCAGTAATACTGGTATTAATCTATTTTTTAACATATAAATCTTTTCAGTAAACTTAGGCCCGCTGACTGACTTTTTTCAGGGTGAAACTGAAAACCGGTAATATTATCCCTTTCTAATATTGCAGGAATCTCTTCTCCATATTCACAAATTGCCGTTACCCAGTCCTTTTTGGTATGTTTATAAATATAGCTATGAGCAAAATATAAACTATCCTCTTGCATCCCCAATGGTAAAAAACGATTTTGTTTGATCACATTAATTTGGTTCCACCCCATATGAGGTAATTTAAGCTGGCTATTGCTTAAATTTAGTTTAACAATTCTACCAGGAATTAATCCTAATCCATTTTTTGTCTCTATCTCCTCGCCCATCTCAGCTAATAACTGCATACCTAAACATATTCCTAAAAATGGTTTTCCTGATTTGGCTTCACTTTGAATTGTTTCATATACCCCCATTTTCTCAATGCTATTCATTCCAGCAACAAAGCTACCAACCCCGGGCAATACTATATGACTACAAGTTTCAAAATCCTTTTTGGATTCAATTAATTTAATATCAGCATTCAACAAGGAAAAAGCATTGGCAACTGAGGCAATGTTACTTACAGCACAATTAATAATTCCAACCTTTAAGTAACTCATCGAGTTCTTACCTGCTACTCGTTATCTTCTTGTCATGTTTAATTAAATCGTCGACTGAAAAATCATGAGATTTAAAGTACATGTAAATATCTTTTGCAAAATCATAATCGATTTGGTAATCCACAGTATATTGTCTTATGATTTCTTTACAAGAAAATGGCGGGGCAATATGTTTTACCCTATAGTGATCTGCATTATCATAAATGAATTTTGTCAAATGTTCCCTATCCGTAATACTTAAGGAACCTTCCTCATGAAGATTTTTGAGTAAACTGCTTTGAAACAATTCAAAATCGAGGCCAATAGGAAATTTTCCTTTGGTGGTTGCCAAATCAAAATCGCTTCCTTCATGAAAAGCTTGTTCAAGGAAATAGTCTAATAGCTTTCCATCAACAAAGGGGCAATCCGCAGTTATTCGCACAATATAGTCAAAACCATACTCCAATGAGGCATCCATATACCGCAAAACTAAATCTGAAGGGCTGCCTCTAAAAACTGGAACTCCAAAGACTTCAACCTTTGATGCTAATGTATCGTCTTCTTCTAAGGCAGTAGTAGCGAGCAATACGTTAGAAAATAGTCTACTACTAGATAACCTCTTCAATAGAAAGATTACCATGGGATCTTCTCCCATTGGTAAAAGCGCTTTTCCGGGAAGACGGCTTGAACCAGTTCGGGCTGCTACAATAATTCCAATTTTTCTTTCCATTTAATACTCTGTTCTTGGCTGGCAATGACTTGTGCGATCTTTAAATGCTGCGGGTTCGACATAAAAAAACATTCAGGAGCAGAAACCTCAAAACTCACTATAGAAGGTCCTGTTAATGAACCGTTTTTTAAATTACGATTACGAGTGGCAAGACAAGCCATAGCATCTCGATAAATAACATCAAAATCGGTGTGGAAAGAACCTAACCTATTGATGGGTTCTAATCCATATTGTCTTCTACGAAATACTTGTGTATTAATAACTTCGACACCACTAGCACTATCAGCGTCATTAAAAGCAAGTGATGTTATGGCTTCTTCCAAAGTTTCAGCAGACACAAATGGAGTTTGAATATATCGAAGAACCGTAACTCCCAAAAAGTTGGGATCATATTTTGCTGCAATTTTTTCCAAGGTAGGCACAATGCTCGCAGAACGAAAAGTACCTTGGGTATCTCTTAAGAAAAACTTCAGTCTTGGATCTGCATAAGATTTTAGCACTTCATTTGCTTCTGGATCATCAGAGGCAACCACAATATAGTCAAACATATTAGACTTTAAACAAACTTCAATATCTCTTTGCAACAGGGATTTTCCATTTATTTGTTCTTTCCATAAACTTGGAATAAAATCAAAATTCTTTCGTATTGGGATTACCGCAATAATAGGACGAAAATCAACTAATATCCCCGTTACTGCATCTTTTTTTATTTGTCTTCTTGCCACTAGAATACGCTGAGAATCTCCCGTTAGATTTTCACCATGCCGTCTGTAATAAAATAATGGAATATTGACATTAGAATATTTATGTTTTTTGATTACTCTCGTCCACAAATCAAATCCATCCTGGGCTCCCAAATCTTCTCGGTATTTTTCTATTTCTGAAAATACCGACATTCGAATCATCGTGCAGGCACCATTAGGTGGAATGTCTAACATATGATTGTTCGAATATACACGTTCTCGTCGCTCTTGTGCAAACACTTCCCCATATTCATTTATTAAGAAGTAATCGGGAAAGACTAAGGCCGCTTCTTTGTGGTTGTCTAAATAATGAGCTAGTACCAACAAAATGTTGTCGTCAAAAATATCATCACCATCTAACCTGATAACATATTCTCCTCTTGCTTTCGAGATGGCTAAATTGCAAACAGCTGGTAACCCTATTCCTTTGGTTCGAAATAAGGAAACATTTGGATAACTTTGATATAAATTCATGACTTCAGAGGTATTATCTTTAGAATTATCATCAACAATGATTAATTCCCAATCCTTCATGGATTGTCTAAGAACGCTTTCAATAGCATCCCCTAAATATTTTCCATAATTATGAGAAGGGATATATACAGATATTTTTGGTGTATTCATAACAACATTTCCATCCTGTTTTTTTCCAATTGTATTTCAGTTCGCCTACTATTTTCTAGCCATCTATTTAACATTATATAACTAAAAAGAGTATGACCATTTAATCGATTTTTATCCAATAGCATCTTTTTTGCGTAGTGCATTGATTGAGTCGTAATAAGACCAAGTTTAAAAAGTGCAGAATCAACAGCAAATGTTTCCTCTATCATATCGTACCATTCATTTTTCAACCAATGGTCAACCGGAACATTAAAACCATGTTTCTCCCTCTTTATAATGGATTGAGGAAGAACATCTGAAAATGCCTCCTTTAAAACCCACTTAAGGTTACCGCTCTTAATCATGTCTTCGTATTTTAACTTTTCTGCGAACGCAAGAACCGTCGGGGATGCAAACGGTACTCTTCCTTCAATCGAGCAAGCCATGGTCATTCTATCCACTTTTCTTAGCATCTCATTTGGAAAATAAAAATGACGATCATGAGAGATATAGTCTATTGCCGACCAAACCTTTTGCTTCTGTTGTAAAGTGAAATGCCTGAGAGAGGATAGTAAACCCTCGCTAAAATCTCCTGAAAACAACATTTGCTTTTCTTTCTCATGTGCATAATAATGCCAGGCCCAAGCTTTTTCTTTGCCTGAATATTTTGACATATGATTTATTCTAGCCTGAACACCCATACCAATATTTTGGAATGAAATAATATCGTCCTGGGCAAGAATATCTGTTTCATTTGGCAGATCCCTAAGATGACGATACCAAGAATAGCCACCAAAGCATTCATCCGCGCCATCCCCACTTAAAAGAACTTTGATTCCCTGAGATTGGGCTTCTTTGGCTATAGCTAATATACCTAATCCTGATGAAACAGAAAAAGGTTGATCACCATAATAAGTAAATTCATCTAATAAATTTCTGAATATCTGTGCATTGACTCGAATAGTATGATGATTTGTTTTTAATTGAGCTGCATACTCTTCAGCATAACTGGATTCATCACTATACCCATGATACGGGTCGGTTAAATTTTCAAATCCTATACTAAATGTTGCTAAATTAGGAATTTGTTTAGCTGCTAAAGTAGTGACAATCGAGCTATCTAAGCCCCCACTCAAAAAACAACCTACTTTCACTTCCGAAAGTAAACGTGAATTCACAGCATCCGTCACTACTCTACGAGTTTCAGCAATTACATCGTTGGGGACCAGATTCAGAGAATCATAAAACTGATTTCGATATGACCTTAATCGCATTCCCTTCGCATCAATAATCATATAATGACCCGGGGGAACAGTTTTAACTTCATTATAAACAGTCTCTGGCTCGGGGATCCAAAGAAAAGTTGGAAAATCCCATAAAGCTTGTCTATTTAATGTTAAGTTAAGATGTGGATATTGTTGTAAACTTTTTATCTCAGATGAAAAAACAACTTCCTGCTCGGAATTTGCAGCATAATAAAGTGGTTTTTCACCTGGAATATCACGAACTAAAAGCAGCTTTCTTTCGGATACAACCCACAATGCAATGGCAAACATACCATCTAAACGTTCAAACGCTAGCTCCCTTTGATCCTGATATAAATGACAAATAACCTCCCCATCTGAATGCGTAGAAAAATGATAACCTTTTGCTTCGAGTTCTCGTCTTAATTTAGGCGAATTATAAATTTCACCGTTATATAACACGACAATATCTTTATCCATGCTATATAAAGGTTGATTTCCATCTTTTAAACCATTAATCGCAAGTCTACGTATCCCAGCAGCATAACCATTACCTATATAAATACCCATGGAATCAGGTCCACGATGCACGAGTTTAGATAACATACTCAATAAAATGTCTTGAGTGATCGTATTATTTGTTAAATACCCAGCAATTCCACACATATTAATTACTTCATTGATGCAACAAAAGGATCGTCAATAAGATAAGGTTCGAGATAATCGTTAGATTGTTCTCGACCATATTTGTTTCGACAAGTTTGAAAACTTTTTATGGTCTTCCCCATTAAACTTGCGACAATGAGTGCCACCGTTGTTATTCCCCACACCTCATCTGCCGCAGCTATTAATTCTTCTGCAGTTTCGTCTTTGGAAACATGCCAATTTATATTACTATGACCCCATAATTCTTGTAACATTTTTATAATATTTCCAGCCATCTGTCGAGGATGTGGTTTGACGACAAGCCGTAAATCATCAAAATTATTTTCTGTATTTTCCACATATTTTTTTATATAGCGAATAATCGATTCGGTATTATAGCCCGGATAACTAGCTTTATCTTCCACGTCAGGCTCTAAAAATAGAACTACCATCTTCTTGAAGCCAATACACCATTTTTCGCGCATTTCAAGTCTTTGTTTATCTGTGAAAGAACGGACTAATTTACAATTATTGTCAATAGAAAAATGTTTAGAAACTATCGTTTTTTGTTCAAGTTCTTGCAATAGATTTGGGTTGACCTGTTGAAAAGTTTCCAATAATTTTTTCTTTGCTAAATTATCGGGGACAAATATATGGTCGGGCAAATAGGTTTTTTTGCTTTTTTGATTCACAAAATGATTTGTGTAATTTTTCCAATGATCGAAAACAAATAAGCTTTTAATCGGAAGCATATCAACTTTGGCTAACCAATATTGTGTATCTAAAAAATCTACCTGCGACCCGAGAACCAATAATGTTTTTTGATTTGATAATAATTTAAGATCTGTTTCTAGGTCTTCAACAAATTTGAAAGGAAATTTGGCATTTATTTTAGCCCAACCTTGACAGTATAACTGTACCTTACATGTATAATTGTCATTTATTTTTTGTATTATTTCCCTAAACATGGCATATGCACCAGGATCAACACAATAGAACAAGGCATTTTCGAAGTTATGAAACAATTCTAGGGACTCATGATTTTTTACTGATTCAGAAACCATCATATACGCATATCATCAAATATCTGATAAACTATTCGTTCACTTTTTGCAGCCTCATGCATGGTGTAGATAGGCCTTTCATTCTTTTCAATCACTGCTACCGCATTATTGACTAAATTTGACAGTGCTGATGCATGATCGATATTCTGTTTACTCTCTTCCGAAAGCCGTCTACCAAGTGGCACGCCTACATTAGAAGAAACTATAAATTTCCTAAAACGCAAGTGATCATTATCAATGATAAATCGTCCTGTTCTAGTAAAAATATCTAACTCAAAGTGAGTATATTGCCTCTCATCTAAGGCTTGCAAATAAAACTGATCGCAATGCTCATATTGCATGAAAACAGATAAAGTTGGGTCGTCTTTTTTATAATCCGTTCGCGAAGCAAGAACATTCCAACTTATTGGCTCACCAAACAATAATCTTCCTAGATCAATAGCATGGCAACCGTTATGTTTGAACCCTTTAGCATAGCGAATGGTTGCAGTTATTACTCCATCTCGCAAACACCATTCCCTCAAATTTTTGTAGATATCTATATATCTTCTAGGATAATTTACCAATATAGGGATCCCAGCCATCTTGTATTGTTCTATGAGTTGCATTGTTTTAGCTGAGTCTGTAGTACAAGGCTTCTCAAGAATAATGAGTTTAGGTTTATACTCAAGCATTCTTTCTAAAAAAACAGCATGCTGTTCGTCTGGAACACAGATAGAAATAATGTCTGGCACACTAATTGTCATCAATTCCTCTATCCTAGAATAACCATCACAAGCCCAGCGTCTTGTTGCATCTATTAGCCTATGGCTATCACTCTCTACAATACTCGTTAAATTGATTCGAGGATGTAACGATAATATTTGGGCATGACTGACAAGAGAGGGTTCACCCTCCAGCCCAGATCCCATAACACCAGCACCAATAACTGCAGCAGTTAACATGGCTTAAGCCTCAGCGGCGATTTTCTGTCTAACACTGGCATTAATCTTGGCAATATCTTGATTTTGTTTCAAAAATGATATGACTTCCGATAAACCAAAGTTATTGTCTTTGTCATAGAGGTTTTGATATATTGCTTGAATCAATTTATAATCTGCAGGTTCATCAACCGTTAGCCTAAGTTCTGGCCAATAATCCTCATCTTCAGCCTTAAAGGAAACAATTTTGAAGATGTCAGGTCTACGATAGATAAAATAACTGCCATGTATGAGATCAATGGGATCTTTTGTCAGCCTCGCAACCGTTAAAAGCGCTTCCCTAGAGAACATCCGAACATCTAACCCTAATGGAAAGGAGGCTTCAATATTATTACAGGCATAGTCACACTGACCGGAAAAAAACATCTTTATGGTTTTGTCAACAATTCTATGATCTATGAGCGGGTTATCCCCCGTTGCTTGTATAATAATATCTGCTCCTACCTCCTCGCTTGCTCCAAGTAGTCTTTCAACGATATTATTAACGCTTCCACGAAATACTGGGCAGTTAATAGAAAAGCAGAGGTCGACTATAGTTTCATCTGTGGGATGGGTAGTTGTGGCAACCACGACCTCGTCAATATACTCACTTCTTCGTAAACGTTCTATAATATGCTGCAATATAGGCTTGCCCAGAACAGGCAACAAGACCTTACCAGGTAGGCGCACTGAATCCATCCTGGCTTCAATGGTTGCAACTATCTTTTTAGGTATACTCTTATACATATGCCTCACTTTTGTATTTATCTGGATGCCAATTTTGCATTGACTCTTTTTGTATTGATGGTTTATATGACTCTGAAAACCCTCGCGTCATTAAAGGATAATCTTGAGAAAATTCCATATTTGAAGGGTTTGTATTGATAACAAATTGACAAGTATTCATCTCTTCTTCTTTTATATCAAGATTATCCTGATTGCTTTTGCTCTGCCCAGCAATAGATTGCTTTAATTGCCAGATTTTATTGTCCAATTGAGTCCATACTTTTGGATCACGATGTTGATCGATATACTGTTGGAATTTCAGTCCAGACCATCCCAACCAATTTAAAAATTTTTCAGCATCGGTGGGGATCTTGTTTTGGTATTCTGCAACCCATTTTATAGCCGCTTGCCTAGATAATCTCTTTAACCTAATCTCTCTGCAGGCATGATCCATCACTTTACCAAATCCAAACTTACAAAATTTAATATAATCATGGATACCTGAATAATGTGCACAATGAACATCATTATAAGAATCGAATGTTCTATGCTGTGCTGCAGATAAATAACCATAAGAGCGGATCATGTCTTCATGCTGCGCTTTACTATCCCATCGTAGGTAATTATTTAAATAAATTCCCCTGACACCCGTTCTTGCTAATTCAAGGTCGCTCGGATAAAAATAGGGTTTGAGGAGCTCTTCACTTAATGGAAAAGTTTTATTGACTAAATCTTCAGCTTCAAAACCCAGAAGATCATGTTCGCGTCTATAACGACGCGTCATTTCAACTTCATCCAAATGTGAAAACATCCCTACTTGATCAAGCCCCTGATGAGCGCCCCAAATAATCAGAGGAATTTTTAATTTAACTGCCATCTGCACAGGAAAAACTGTGGATCCGGCCAAATAACACCAATGCATACTTCCCATTATTTGTATCGTTTCCTTTATTATCGTTTTAATATTATCTTCCTTTGGCGTCATAGTGATAATATCGCATCCGAAATAGGTTCTGAGATTTTCTAGATTTTGAATTCCAACAGTCGTGTTATACCAACGATTATAAGAAATTAATAAGGGATTTAATTTCAAAACTTTTTTAACGATATGAAGCGTAAAAAATGTATCTTTTCCACCGCAAACAGGCACTATACAATCATAGTTAGTTTTGGTGTGATAAGGAACCACGATTTTCTTTAACTCTAATAATTTAAGATTCCAATCAATTTCATCCTTTTCTTCATGTATTTTGCAGCCATAACAAACACCTTCCTTTGTAAAAGAAAGAAATAAAGGGTGGTTAGATGGATACAGACATTTACGACAGTAATGAATATGTTCTATCATTCGTATTGATGCTCTGTGATTTGGGTGTTAAGTTTTTTAATAATATCCTCAAAACTTTGTGTTTTCGAACAATCTATTTGTTCCCAAATGGGATTCTTCAATGACCATTGATTATGGCTATTTCTTTCCCACATATTACCGCGATAGCTGTTTGCTACTTGCCAAAATCTTTCTACTTCAATATTTATCCAATCACAATAAGATTGGATAAAACGAGGGTGACATCTACCGTCTAATTCTCTGGCCAACACAGCAGCCTCTTCCCTCGTTATTCTTCCACTGCGCACATCATAGCAAGCATGTTCCGTTGTATTACCAAACCCCAGTTTGATTTGTTTTAACATGGCATTTACAATTCCGCCATAATCGCTATCTAACGAATTATGTTTATAGTGAGAACCTAAATCTTTATAGTCTGCTGTTTGACATTTCATCCCATTGCGAATTGCAAATACAGCATTTTTCCAACTTGACCAATTTAAGTAATACCCCATAAATATTCCTTTACCAGCCCAGTTCCTAAATTCAACGGGTGTTGGAAATTGGTATTGAATAAGATCTCCCTCAGACACTTCATCGCTCAGCCAAATTTTATAGCTATCTCCACCGAGGGTATTGTTATTGCAAATCATTGTTGCATCCCAGCCTTCGCCGGTATTGCAGTCTCCAGCTTCTAGTGCTGGATTTTCACCAAAGAAAACCAACGGAATGTTATACCGTATAGCCATCCGAAAAGGAATAGCAAATAAAGCCATTTCTGCATATTTATGCAAATTTCCATAGCGTAAGAAAGATTCTTTCGATAATATTTGAGAAATCTTTGGGCTGGGTTGTACACTAATTAAAGAAAAGCCTAATCTAATTAAATTTTCAATATTGTCTCGGCCCAACTCATTACCATCGGAACTTACAAATTGAACTAATAAAGGGTTTAATCCTAGCTCATCACGTAAGTGCATGGCCTGCCAGGTGCTATCCTTGCCACCACTCACACCCAATATACAATTCCAGGTGCTATCAGAATTATTCTTTGCCCAATCGACAATTGTATTCAGCTCTTCTCTGCGTTCTAACCAGTTAATATTCTTTTTGTTTTCTTGCCATCGACAGGCATTACAAACACCTTCTGAATCTAATTTTAAACTCGGACGGCTTGCTGGCATTATACATAAACTACAGTATTTCATAATGAAAAATGATCCGAATATTTTGCGACAAAAATTAAATCAACAGGTTTCCCATTGACTAAAAAATGTTGTGATCGAATGCCTTCTTGTTGCATACCAGAAAATTCCATGATCTTAAGCATTGGTTTATTAATAGCCATTGTCCCAGCTGTGACTTTGCGAATTTCTTTCGATTCTAATAAATATTCACAGGCTAACATCCATGCTTCTCGCCCATATCCTTGGCCTTGAAAACTCAAATCTCCAATCATGATGGCCATATCCGCGATTAAGTTATTTTTGTCTATATAAGCAGTTAAGTTACCAATATGTTTTTTTGAAGTTTGATTATTAAGAATTGCCCAGAAATGATGACCATTCTTCTGTATGGATTGATAGTATTCTTTACAACTCTGTTTGCTATGTTTCTTATGTCTTTGCTCACTATATTTAACCACTTCTGGATTGTTTAACCAACTTACATATTCCAGGGTAATATACTCTTCGGTAAAAGAACGAAGTAAAACACGATCGCCAATGATATCAGGAATATTCATCTAATGAACCTTATACAAATTATAAATAACGGCGATAGGTCCCAGGATTTTCTTTAAAAGCCAAATTTAATTTCTCAGTCATTTGTTTGGGTTTTTTTAATGTTGTATATTGCCCTCCAAATAAACTACTGGCATAGACCAGCTCAAACATAAGTCTATGCTGACTAATTGGGGGTTTACCTTTATGAAAGCACTTTGTGTCGACTGCTAATATTGTGCCCCTCTTCCCACAAATTTCGATCATGTTTTCTTTACCGTAAGCGAGTTCGATATCTTCGTCTGAGATACGAACATAACCACGTTTTAATAAGTCAAACCCTTTTTTATTCTTAAAATGATGGCTCTTTTTTACAACACAATGAGGTCCACCATTAGAATCTACATCTGTGAGATATATGAAAAAGTTCAACCACTTTGCACGAGACATATCAAAATGATACAATTGTGCAGCATCTGCACCCGGCTTGCCACCCATTATTGAACTCCACCAGAGGTTAACACTACAGAGAATGGGGTTTGCTGAAATATAGGTCGCTACCACATTTCGTATCGTTTTATCAGCCATCAAATCCTGAATCGTGGAGTTTTGAATAGAATTTTCCTCAGCTAGTCGATAGGTGTAGGATTTGGGAATCTCATTAGGATTAAAAATTGCTTTCTCACCCTGTCCTGTTCCCCATCTTCCTTCTAAATTAGCAGGCGTATTTAGTGCATATTGTTCTAGCACTGCACATATCGTTTCAGGCAACTTTTTCTCAAAAACATAATAACCATTCTCTTCAATTTGCTTCGCAATACTATTGATATCCGATACAGAAAGATTACCTAGGATTCCAACGCAGTCTTGTATTTTTTTCTTAGGGTTAACAATACTAAATATTTTTCCTAATAACTTAGTTGCAAATCCATTAGTCATACAGTGCAAGCTAATCATTTTTTGATAGACTTCATCTGAAGTTTGTTGTGTTTTTGTAAATTGAATCAATCCAAAGAATAAAATAAACCACCATTTAACTTTATTATACCCAGTCCTGAACACTGAATCTTTAGCAAAAGAATAAGCAACCATCATTCATTCCTTCATTGTCAATTTTTAGCGTTTAATCGCTATAACATGTCTTGCATCGGAAAGATAATTTTGATCCAAAACAGCCTGAACAGGATCTAAGATCTTCAACAATTTTTCTTGAATTTCTTTAAGCAATTCTTTGGAATATAAATTCTCAAGCTTTAGCAACATCAAGCGCATTAGATCATGAGAATCTTGTCCAAACACCCACTGTGCAATTTTTTCATAGCCAGATTTCTTTAATGCAAAATTTATAGATTCTTCAGAATATAATTGTGTATGGACTGCATTATCAAGATTTCGTGCGGCATAGTCAACAAAAGCCGATTCCAATAGCGTCGCAAAACCAAACATGGGAACAGAGAAAATAAAAATTGTGTCTTTAGGTAATTGTTCTAAAACATGCCAAAACTGCTGTGGATTCTCTATGTGTTCCAACACAAAAAATGCAACGTAAATGTCTGCTGGATACTCTAACAAGACATCGGCCAATTCACCAGCATAGCATATCGTATGGTCCCCTATGGTGTCGTTTGAGAATTCAGCAAGCGTTACATTTTTCTCTATTCCAACAATATCGTGGATCCCATTTTCCTTCAGTGCACTTAAAAAATACCCAGCTCCACTTCCTAATTCCAACCATTTAATTTTTGAATAGTGCTTTATCTGTGGTTCTAATTGCCTTAAATGCTTTAGCGCCCATTCTAATTTAGGTTCATAAATGCGTTTACGCCTAGAGATGTATGCATCTATCTCTAAAGCGGGATATATTTTGTCAAAATTTGTATCACCGCTTTGTTCATGAGGATAACCGGAAGGCGTTACGACTTGGGTTTGAATATGCCCACAGTTTTTACATCGAACATATTTTATAGAACGATGCAAAAAAGTCAGTTCATCGTTAATTCGGACCGCACATAAGAGACAATTTTCACGTTTCGGTTGTTCTTTTAAAGCATCCAACGCTCGAAGTTGTACTGCATGTATATTCTTGTCTTCTTTTATGTAGCCAAAGCTCTCAAGTGCAACATTACCGAGCGTTTTTGAAAAATTTACAATTGTCATAAAATAACTTCTTCCTGAGAATTTTCATTCTGGAATATTCTTTTTTGAGCTCCAAGTAAAATCAGTCTTGCTAGCATGGGTGAATATTTTTTTACTCTTTTCATTTTATTTCCAAAGACAACATCAGATCCAACTATCTTAGCTAATATATCTTCGGCTTCAAACAGGATATCATTTTCATCTATTTTAGAATTCAGGATCAAGGTTAAAATATAATCGTTTTCTCTCTTTTCACCAAACAATAAGAACCAAATTATTCTTCTCAAATAAAGTTGTATAGCTTGTTCTTCATTCTCATGAGAATTCTTTTTTAATTTTTCCATATTAATCTCTACAAGTTCTTTCCCTTTTATCAATACATCTTCTAATATCTGCGAATTTGAGGGTTTTCGATATTGCGGCAGTGATCGGAAGTCGTTTCCGGGTGCCATATCGCCAATATCAACTGTAGCACCCAACCTTAGAATATTAAACCATCGAAATGCTTTTTTAATTTTTTCCATGTCAATTGTTTCACTAAGTAACATAGTAATTTTGTTAAAGTAATATTTTTTAGTTTCTTCCCATTCAATTAAATCACCATAAGGATATGCCATATAACGGAAAGCGGCCATTACTGGCACCCCTAAACGTGCCATCTCTAAACCCAGTGATGTCCAACCAATTAAAACCAGATCTGCTATTTCCCCTAAATCGTAACTGGAAACATTATCTTCTGGCCAAACAAAGCGAATATGTTTGAACTTTCCACTAAATGCCTCTCTCAATGCAATTAGATGTTCTGACCCACCTGCTAGGGAAGATTTTTCTCCCTCTCTTGGATGTATACGCACTATAAGCTGTAATTCGCAGCTTTCTTCCACAAAACTCACTAAGGCTTGTAACCAATCTATTTGGTTTTCAAATGGCCCCATCGTTGGAATAATATCATTCCCTAATGCTTCGTATTGTAGCCTAGTTGCCAAAACTTCATCTAAACTGCTGGTAAAGGCCACCAGTGTTTTTCGTTCTGAGGATAAACTCATATCTTTCAGTAAAGTATTGGTCGTGAATGTTTTATTTGGCGAATAAATTGTTGCCCCTGAACCTGACAAGCGGTAAATAATGTCAGCACTAATATCTTCTACTTGTTGTGACGTTAATGCATTTCTACCCCATTCTGGCCATCTTTGCACACGTAGAAAATAATCACCCAGTGACAGTGCCGACATGAGAACTAATTTCCCAGGATCAATGTTATTAACAGATGTGTGGGTTATATTGGTTGTGGGAATATTATTCTGATTGGCATAGTAAATAAGTCCCATCACTAACGAATAATCACCAAAAAACAGTACACGATTAATCTTTTTATAACGTTGTGTTAACTTCTTGAACGCTAGATAGGACAATATTGCAGTTTCTATATATTTTTTCTGCAATGTTAAATTTTCATTAGTAAGGGCTCTCCAATTACAAAGCTTCCGTACACGCACAACTTCACCTGCACAAATTTTTCCAAATTCTATACCCTCAAAAATAAAATCACTAAAATCCCCACTAAATATTTTCATCTCATGATGCACAGCTTTCAATGCTGCTTCATCAATTAAAACACCCAAATCTAGTATTGGCAGTCCATAATCAGTGGATAATTCGATACCATTTTTTGCGCAGCTATTACAGACATTTATATTTTGCATTTTCGTAGCATTAATTGGAATCTGTGACGCATCCTTTACTACACAACGTGAAAGATACTGAAAGCAATGCAACATCAAAACCCGATGACCAAGTTCCTGTAAGGTACGAGCTAAAATGCATTGAGAAATATAATGCGGCTTCATACCGGCATCCAAACTCCAAAAAACCGTAATGGGAGAATCGATATCCTGCTCTTGTTCCAGAAAACGATTTCTTATTTTTGACTTTTTATTCTTTAGCAAAAAGCTTTTTAATATTACAGATAGGTTTTTTACATAGACTGGCAAAACCATTTGCAACCCTTTTTTTATGTAATTAGAAAAACTAAAAGAACTTTGCACTTACAATAACCTGTCAAATAATTGTAGAATTCCCGCTCAACATAATGCACATGATTTATTATTTTTCGTAATAATCACTCTAACTTCCCCTTCGGGTCCGAGAATCTCTTTCCCATAAGTCGAATTGATGCATTTTTTAGGATCATCAATTGCTGATGAACCTATAGCTTGACGTAATTCAATGGGATGTTCTTGAGCCAGCAATTGTTTAATTTCAGATTCTAAGTGATAGGTACGAGGTGCCAATACATTATCTAGGTATGTATAAATAAGACCTTCTCGTAAGCCAAATTGAATCAAAGTATTTTTAATTGTATATAAATCAATTTCTCTAATGACAGTCCGAAGTTCATCATACATTTCCCAATATATCCCTCCCGCTCCATATAGATACAACCACATAATGCCACCCTCTTTAGTTATCCGAAGGTGTTCTTTAAGTCCCCCTATAGGGTTGGGGGTATGATGCAACACACCATAAGAAGAAACGAAATCAAATTCCCCCGTTGCAAAATTACTTAAATTGGTTATGTCTTGATGCACTAAAGTGATATTTTTCAAATTGTGAGCTTTTATTTTTCTTTTAAAAAATTCCAAAGAAGAATTGCCAATATCAGCAGCAATAACTTCTTTCGCTCCCATTTTAGCTATAGCCAATGATAAACGTCCTGTACCACATCCTCCATCGAAACAACGTTTATTAGCAAAATATTGATGATCAAAACCATTCAATTTGAGACGTTTCTCAACCAGCCCCACTGAATGTTCGTAAACATCATCATTGTAGGTTGTCCATGCTTGTTCAAAAATTTGAACAACATCCTGAGCACTTTCAGATCCATTTATTTTGTCATCTGCAATATTTAATTCTGGAACCAACATGTGAACCTCATGTAGAAATCCAATCTGATTATTAATTGCAATTTCTAATGGCGGTAAGGGATTTTCATCAGGAACCTGTACAATTCGCTCCAAAACGTTCATTATCATTATCGAACTCAAGATCTTGCTTGGAAGAGCCCCCTGTTTATGAGAAATGCTCTTTAATAATGTAATATATTCTGAAAATTTTTCTTTGAAATGCAGCATCATGAATTCACCTTCTCAATAAGTAAATAAATCATTTTTCTCAGCAGCCTTCAACTGAGCAATCAATTGTGAAGAAACCCTTTCTTAATTCAAGGTCTTCTTCTTCTGATTGTATCATTAAATAGGGCACAATATTTTCATCTATTACATCGTGATTAACACCACTTTCTATTTCGCCAAAGCAAATGTATAAACCAAATTCACCAGCTCTAAGCGGTAAATTGGGAAGACAAAGATTTGTGACTCCTTCATAACCTTCATCTAACTTACCAACGCTCAATATTTTCTTTATAGTAGTCAATATTTTTTGATCTAATGTTCGAATAAAAAATAATAAAGTTAAACTTGGAACAGATTCAAACACCTTATATTTTAATTGGAAATTAACCATTTCCCCTGAATAAAAGCGCCAAGTCAGTTCATTATTAATATTACGAGCTTCTATACTCGAAAATCGAACTTTACCTGTCGTTCGATTAAGCCTGTCCTTTAGATTTTTCTTACCTAATTCTAGCACTTGATTTGAATTTTCTAGAAACTTTTCTACAACATCATCCACCCCGGCATCTAATAGTAATTTTCCATTTTGCAACAGTAGTGCTCGTTTACAAAAATTTCTAATCGCAGTTAAATTATGGCTCACAAATATAATGGTTTGTGCACGATTTTTTGACCCCTCTTCTAGTTTTTCCAAGCATTTTCTCTGGAAATTAATATCACCCACTGCCAAGACTTCATCTACAATTAGGATATCCGGATTTAAATTAGCCGCTACAGCAAATGCTAATCTCACATACATGCCAGAGGAATATCGTTTTACGGGGGTATCAATAAACTTTTCAATTTCAGAGAACTCTACAATTTCATCAAATTTCTGTTGAATTTCCTTAGAAGACATACCAAGCAAAGAGCCATTTAGATAAATATTTTCACGTCCGGTTAATTCTCCTTGAAAGCCAGTCCCTACTTCTAATATTGTTCTTACCTTACCAACTACGCGAGCATGACCTTCGCTTGGCGTTGTTATCCGAGACAAAATTTTGAGCAAAGTGCTCTTGCCAGATCCATTATTTCCGATAATTCCAAGGGCATCACCCTCCTTAACCTTGAATGAAATATTTCTTAGTGCCCATAATTCTTCCTTTGCAGATCTGTTCCATCCAAATGTATATTCCCCTAGTTTATATTTTTTGCCAATATTGTTTACTTCTATTACCGTTCTCGACATATAAATCTCAGATCCTATCTATCATCACTTGTTCTATAGCACAGAAAGTTATACTTCCTACTATTATGAATAAAATACTAACTATTAAGGTGATTGCAATGCATTCCAAACTCGGCGCGGCTGCCTGAGTTAATAGTCCATATCTAAATGTATCAATAATTCCGACAAAAGGATTCAATATATATAACCAACGCCATTTTTCTGGCACTATTGATGATGAATATACAACTGGTGAAATATATAATCCCAACTGTAGCATAAAGGGTATGATGTGTTGCACATCTCTAAAAATCACATTAATGCTACTAAAACAAAAGCTTAGGCCAATTGCAATGATCAGTGTCATTAATATTGCACAAGGTACTATCCATAGGCTATGCAATGGTATCGAACCATTAACAAAAAATATTACAAGTATTATTAATGGGAATATAATGATTAAATCAAATAGTGCGGTTAAAATACTAGCTAAAGGTATTAGTATTCTTGGGAAATATACTTTTGTTATTACATTAGAAAACCCAATGAGACTCGTACTTGCTTCTGATAATGAGCGACTAAAAAATTGCCATAATAGAACACCCGTAAGCACAAATGCAATGTAAGGTGTATCATCAGAATTCACTGCCATCAACTTTCCAAATACAATTGCAAAAACTCCTGACAGAGCAATTGGTTGAATGATGACCCACATAACGCCCAAAATCGTTTGCTTATATCGTAACTTAATATTCCTTTTCATTAATACCAACAATAGTAATTTATGTTTCCAAATTTCAAACATATTCGGTATTAATGTTTTTTTACTAGAAATATGAACTTCTTCTAATGAACTTTTGTCTTGGTAATTTTGAATGCTAGTCGTCACAGTCAAGCCTTACAATCTATTTGAAAAAATTTTTTTCTTAATACTAAATCGAATAGGACCATACGAGATATTATGTAAAATGGAAAAAATGTTATCGTATAATACAATCTCTCCATAAACGTTTTCCAAGATACCTTTCGCCCATTGATAATCCACTTACATGTTGGCATTTCACCCTGAAAAGGGAGAAGACTGGTTCGTATTAAGCAATGTATATCGGTACGATTCCTCTTATCATAAATACTTTCATATTTGAAGTCTTTAAGTTGGTCATAGAAAAGCCGTTCCGTTAATTCGATCTCTCTGCTATTTAAACGATATTTCCACCGCTCAGTAACATATTTATTAGGACCAATGGCTTTTGAGGCAACCTCATCGGAATCATTTTCTAACAAACCAAAAGTACTCGGTTGATAACGATTGCTATATGCTCCCACCCCTTTCCAAGGATGACCCAAAATGGTAGGATGATATTGTTCTTCATGCCATTTATCTAGAAACTCTACCTTTAACCACTCGACTAAACCATTAAGTGTCTGAACAAAGTTTAAGTTTAAATCCTCATTTTTAACTGTAAAAAAAGTATTAGTGTATTGCTGTTTTTTTGAGTTTAGAGTTCTATAAGCTTGTGCGATATACATTAACCAATATAAATATACACAACCACTATCCTGCCTAATATTTTTTGACATTAACATAACTAATCTCGAAAAAAAGCAGCCAGGTTTTAAAGCATACATATTGCCAAGTGCATTAACAAATTGATGTCTAGGTGAAGCGAAGGTTGCTCGGGGGTCTCGCACTATATCAATTAATTTTGCTTTTGGAAAATCTATCAATAAAACGTCAATTACTTGGCCACTAAAAGAAACCTTTACATTCTCAGAACGAAGCGAAATTGCATCACTTAGAAGTGCATATTTTATCTTAGATATATCTCTTCCTGCAGCGGCAGCATAAATTAATAAGGGTAGAAGAGCAAGTTCCTTGCGAGTGACTATATTTTTATCAAGAAAAAATTTCTCAAACAGTTCATGCAGTATCTTCCTATTAATAACTGCCATACCTACCTCGGGATCAAGACCCAAACGATAAATCAGATCTTTTGTTTCTCCCACCGGCTCATTGTAAAGCAAACGAAAATAACTTTTTGTTTTTAGAAATTGTTTAGCAACATCTGCTGGTATTTTACTTTGTGCCCCAAATTCGGTTAATAAATAAGAATAGGTATAATGCATTAATGGGCAACAAAGCACCTCAGGATGCTGGTCAAAGATAGTCAAGAAGAAAGCATTGCCCCCTCTACCTGAATAATCAAGCACTGCGACTAAATTGAGTTCTTGAATTTTTTTCTTTATCTGTTCAAGCATAAGTTTCAAGTGCTTTAAGTTCCTGTATGTTCTTATGAACTTTATGGATAGCAGCTATTAACAAATCCATTTGCTCCTTATCCAGACTCCAGGCAACAGGTTGAATGTGCAGTATTTTCTTGAAATGTAATGACTCTGCCACAGGGCAAAGGCCCATCGAATATTGTCTGTCAGTGAGGGTAAATGGAAAACCTTCATGGCCGATCGCTATTCTTTTTTGAAAAAGAGGTAACAGATAAAGTGGTTTTACATAGCCTTGTTCCATTGGAACGCCTTCAGCTTTTACCGCTTTCACAAACAGTTCTCGGGAAACACCTAATTTTTTTTCATCATATAAACAAGGCCACATAAAATAGTTGTGACGGCAACCATTACGAACCTTGGGAGCAGTAATGCCTTCTAAATTTTTTAAACCTTCAGTCAATCCTATACCAAATAATTCCGTTCTTTTTACTAGTGCATCAATCCGCTTTAATTGCTCTTTTCCAATAACTGCCGTAAGCTCAAGCATGCGAAAATTATAGCCAACCAAATTAGTTAAATCACTAATATTTTTCCACTCGACAACATTTTCACCGTGATTACGAATTAATTGCATTCTTTCTGCGAGCTCCGAGTTCTCTGTTACACAAACACCACCTTCACCAGTTTGTATGTGCTTATGAACATTTAAGCTGTAAATACCAATATGACCAATAGTTCCTGCTAGATCATTTTGATCTTCTGCTAGCACAGCTTGAGCATTATCTTCAATCAAAAATATTTTATGTTTATCAGCTATTTTTCGTAATAAATGTAAATCGGCAGGATGACCAAATAAATTAGTGGCAATAATAGCTTTGGTCTTACTTGTTATTAGATTCTCAACCATTTTTGGATCAATACAAAAATAGTTTTCTTCAACATCTGCAAATACAGGAATTCCACCATATATTAATGGAGCAATCGCAGTGGCTGACATTGTAAAGGGGGGAACAATCACCTCATCACCCGGGCTGATTCCAATGGCACCCATGGCTACCATAAGACCTGAGGTTGCAGAGTTCACAGAAACGGCATGTGTAACATCAAATCTTAAACACCATTCTTCTTCAAAGGCTCTCACCTCTGGACCACCAGAAAATTCTGGGCGCGCACTACCAAAAAAACCAGATAGAGTTTTAGACTCTTCAAAAAATTTAATGACCGCAGTCTTCTCAGCTTCACCAATAGTGCTAAAGCTTTGAATGGGATTTTGGATAACTGGAGCTCCACCTAGAATTGCAAGTTTATGCATTTTTTTTCCCGAAATATAAAAACGTTAGGATTCCCTTAACCTTGTTTGACAAGTGTTTTATCATCCGTAGTCATGTTATCGAATAAAGTACTTTTATTAAGAGCATATCTAAACCAGAAACCTGAGGCCGCAGAGGTAACAATGGCAGATAACACCAGGGTCACAAAAAACACTTCATTAATAATTTTTGCCTCATAGGCAACCGTAGCTAGTACAATGCCAGGCCCACCACGCGTATTCATTGCTATTCCATAGTTTAGGCAAGTAAAAAAATTCCTTTTGACAAACCAAGTACCCAAAAACACACAACCAATTTCTATAATTGAGGAAAGAATCAAGAAAAGTATAAAAAATTTCAAATCTAAATATTGCGGTAGATTGATTTTAAGACCCACTATTGCAAAATATAAAGGAATGAAAAAACTGAGTGAAAAATCGGAAATTTTATTTTTTGCTTCAACAAATTGCTGTTGGGGTAACAGACCAATCAGAATGCCTGACAGCAAAGCTCCAAAGATGATATTAATTTTCAGAACATTGGCTGCTAATGCCACGGATATACATAGTATGAGTATCGCTCCCATTGCCGAGTTAGGGAGGGTGAAATTTATTCCCGTTTTAGCCAGCTTATTTATTAGTAAAGGTCCTAATGTCAACAATACACCGATAAACGCCAAGGTAGTGAAAACGGTATTGAAAATTGAAGAAGCATCAATCGTAGCCTTAGTTGCCAGGGCCACCGCTATCCATAATATGAGATCTTGTAGCATAGATGCTGATATAACAATTTTAGCAAAGGGACTTCCCATTATTCCCAAATCAATAAATATTTTTGAAATGACCGGGATTGAGGTAACTGAAACAGCGACGCCAATAATAACGGCTATAGCAGTCATAGAATTCATGTCCCCAATATAGGAGGTAAAATCAAATACATTAACTGACAGAAAGCCTGCTAAAAAAGGAATAAGGGTAGCGCTTAATATTATGTTGATGATCAACATCTTTTCATTTTTATTAAATGAAGCCTTTGTTTTAAATCCTGCAGAAAACATAAGGAATATCAAACCCATCCAATAAAAAATGGAGAGAAGTTTCCCACTATCTGCTGAACCCAAAAAGAGAAATTGGTGTACCTCCGGCAAGATTTGACCTAATACAGAGGGTCCCAGAATGAGCCCACCAAAAATTTCCCCTATTACTCGTGGAAATTTACATTTATGAAATAGATATCCAAAAATATGTGCTGAAGCTAAGAGTAATACTAGCTGCAGCAAAAGATGACCCAGTTCCACTTCTGTTAAGAAACTCATTTTTCTATCATCCTATATTATTTATTTCTCAATCATCTTATTTTATAAACATTCAACAAATTCATTTCGAAAAGCACAAAGATGTTGTAATTCTTCTGGGGTCATACTACAGGCATGATCGGGACCATACATAGTTTTGTCCAAAGTAAAGTGCTTTTCAATAATTCTTGCGCCTCTCATTAATGCTACCTTTGCTGCTGTAATTCCAATGGTATGATCACTAAAGCCAGCATAATTCGAAAAATCTACCGATTTTAAATGCAGATCCGCGAGTGAAGTAGGATACTTGGAAATGCAGTATAGAAAATCAACTTTCACTTGGGTGTTAATGATAGGAAATTCAACGTTTCCCCACATACCCAAGGAGGCTATTATTTTCTTTCCTGTGGCAGAAATGGCTGTAATTAATTCTTGATCATATATAGATCTTGAAGCAATTTTATAGCGTTTTACACCCAATTCCTCTAGCCAATGTATACGTTCCACATCAAACACAGAAGCCATAAACTCAATTCCAAGGCTCTGACATTCTTTTGCTAGTATTTCAAGTTGCTTACGACTTAATTCTGTTTTGCAATTATAATCGTACCATTCGTTTCCTTCCTTTTTAAACAAAGTTGGTGCATGGTAAACCTGAAATTTAGCGACATCTGCGCCAGCGGTTTTCGCTTCTCTGATTAAAGCACAGGCGACATCCATGTCTCCATTATGATTTTGACCAATTTCAGCAATAATTTCTGGGGTATGCATCGTTTTTCCTTTAAAGATTGATATTGACTTGGTTCTTTAACGTTTCAAATATGACCATATTCATAGCAGTATCTGGATAACTACAATCATGTCTAAAATAAACTGTCCCTAGATTTTTTGAAAAAATATTTAAAATCTGATCACAATTTTGGACATGAGTGGTTTCTCCGTTAAAATGCGAATTGGCTGTTGTGGGATCACTATAATCTGCGGATATCGCAATAATGGCACCCTGTTTTGCACAACGTGTAATTTCCGAAGCAACGGTGGCCCAATCTTTGCTATAGGATAATACCCAACCTAATAGAATGACATCAAATGAATTATCTGGGTAAGGCATTTGATGCATATCGCCAATTTCAATATAAGGAGAATAAGAAATTAAATCGATGGCCTTAATATTCTCAAGTTTAAACCCATTCGCAAATAAATGAAAGATTTCAATTTCTGAACGTGGTCCGATAGATAAAATGCGGAGATTAGATACATTCTTATAAATTTTTTCGATGGATAATATCGGATTAATCAGAATACTTGGTCGATCCAATTCCACTGCTTCTAATAATCCATTTAAATTGTGTTGAATTGTATTATGTGCCATTTTTTCTGCTTGGTTATCTATTTGGCGTATTTTTGTTTCTTTTTCAAGAAATAATTTGAGTCTTTCCCGAGCCAGTAATTGACGCAATTCCCTCACTTGTAACAATATAGGAATATTCTTATCTATGTATTTCAAGAGATTGCTTAAAAAGGATTCATTCATGCCATCAAATGGAGTTGACCTCACATATTCCCTAAACGAAGGTGCTACCTTAGTAAGAATTTTTTCATTCTTCTTTAATACTGCCCTGAGCCATCGTTTCATAGCCGGTGGTAGGTAATGATGCAGAAATTCAATTACCTTATCTTTAAACATATTTTATTTGGCCCTTAAATATAATAAAAAATTCAATCTATAGGGGATGGCAACTTAAATCTTCATTGTTCTCTTTTAACTTAGTTTCTTTTAATTTTGTAAGTTGAATATGACCTTCCGCCAACATTATTTCTTCAATCATCTCCATCAGTGCATGGCCCGCTGTAATATGCGATTCTTGAATTCGTCCAGTATCCGTCGCTGGAACTACAAAAGCCAAATCACAATCCTGTAAAGCAGGTCCACCTTCCCCCCCTAAAAATCCCAATGTTTTGATCCCGTTCTTGCGAGCATATTGTAATGCTCGGATCACATTAGACGATTTTCCAGAAGTGGTGATCCCCAGCAATACATCGCCAGGTCGCCCTAGGCCTGCCACCATCCTTTCAAAAAGGAACTCAAAACCATAATCATTACCACAAGCCGTCATAGATGAGGAATCCATAGCTAAGGGAATAGCTGCTATGGCTTCTCGGTTTACATGAGAACGCAAACGTATTAATAATTCTGCTGCCAAATGTTGAGCGTCTGCTGCCGAACCTCCATTGCCGCATAACATTAACTTCCCACCTTTTGCAATGGATTGGCTAATGATTTTTGCCATATCAATAAGTGTATGCAAATAATTTCCGGCCACTATTTGTTCTTTAATATTGGCTGAGCTCTGAAAAATGCTTCGTGCAGCTTGCAACAATTTTGTTTGTAGATTTTGATCCATTTCTTTTAAATCCTGTCGAGTTTATCTATTTCTTTTTCCTATATTTATTTACTTCAATTCTCTAATAAATGTCACAATATCACCACGGCTACCGCAGTCCGGGTGAATAATCACCGAGACTGCAAAATATGTACCAACCTACTTTTTCGCCAATATCTAACAGAAACCACTAACAGCTTCTATGTAATACTGCTTTAGATCTATACAACCAGTTTTACACTGCCCTACGCCACCGCTGCCACAGAATGCAACGACACTGCAATCTTAACTTCACGCCCTAATACATTCAATAAAAGCTGTACTCTCTCGCTATCGCTCATTTTCTCAAAGGTCCCCGTATGGCCTGCGAAAGCACCTTCTAAAATTTCTAAAGTTGCACCCGCGGTAAATAATTCCAATGATGACAGCGGCACAGTTTCTTTAATATCAGCACGTTCTATTAATTCCTCGATCACGCCCACTGGAACTGGCATAGGGCATCCATTCTGTCGTACAATATAGGCAACACCGCGTGTTGCACTAATGGATAACCACCGATCGGTTTCCATATCTAAACTGACAAACATATAGCGTGGAAAAAGTGGCGCAATAATTACTTCCACTTTACGAGCGTGTCGTCGGGTCTTATGAAATCTGGGTAAAAAAGCTTCATACCCCTGCTGTTGCAAATGCTGCAATGCTTTTTCTTCGCCTCTTGGGAGAGTATGAATTACATACCAACGTTTCATTGAACTATCCTCATCATTGGTATTATCATCGACGCTCGCATTGACGTCCTCATCGACATTCTCATTGGCATTCCTTCAATTTATTCACTCTAGAGACATGTAATAAATCAGGAGTCAATATTCTGTCGCCTGGAATCATCTCGAGTAATTTTTCAAATGTTTCTTGAGGCGCTACAACATCCGTAATGACCACCGCATGTACGGAATCTAAATCTAAAGAAATTTTCCCACTTTCAAGAAAAAAAGCAGATTCAATACGAAGAGCACTGTTTCTAACAACCTGCGAAGCAATCTCTGCTAACTCTCCTTTCCCTATTAAAGCAATATGAGACCAGCCGTTTCTCTCGCAGCGTTGAAATAGATGCATAAACTGTTCTTGTGCTTCTCTAAAGAAACTAAAAGAGGAAGTTAGATATTCGACTGCAAGTCTTGTTTTCTCAATAAAACCACCGGGGGTTAAGTAATAGGCATAACGGCGAGTAGGGATGTTTTGTACTTTTATCCAACCCTTATGGATACAACGTTTTAAATAGGTATTTACCAAACCAATAGCAATCCCAAGATGAGAGGATAATGCTCGCTGCGAAAGATTCGGATTATTTTCAATCCTACTCATCATTTGTAGCAATAGTTTATCTTCTAAAGCTTCCTTTGATTCTTGTAACATCTTCTAAATAAGCTCCCACTTCGCTTTGAACATGCCATTCTACTAGTTGCTTAACTCGTTCAGGGCATGAACATTATATTCATATTCTAGGAAAGAAGATAGGCATTTTGAAAATAATTTGAAAGAAAATGAAAACATTATTTTAGAATTTAAACTTGGAAAAATAATCAGTTTATCAAATTACTAAAAATATAGTTTTCATTGATCTTAGTTGTACTATTCTCTTTTTAAATTGAATTCAAAGTAAAAATGTATGGCCTTATCCAAAAAGAAATAGTAATAAAAAATGGAAAGAAAAAATAAAAAAACTGAAAATATCTTGCATTCTGCCTAATGCCCCCTATACAGAGCTTTATTACATATATCAGCAGCGTTCTGTACAGACATTCTTCAATACAGATCTTGTTTTGAATTTTTTCTTATGGCAACATGTTCACATCATGAACGTAATTAAGAAACTTCATGTTAGGTATATTGCATCCAATTTTTATATATTTTCTTAATTGAAGGTTATTAAAATGAAAGTCATTTAGCTTGAATGCAATATGAGAACTTTTAAAGTTAAATAGAAATAAGGAATACAAAATATGTGCAATTTTATTTTTAATGGGATAAATGCAATTGGTAAAAGGATCGTTGAATCAAATAATCGTAATCTTGGGATATTAGCCGGATGTACAATAGGTGTGGTAGTTGGAGGAATTTTTGTTACGCATGCAACATTAGTTGCACCTCTTCTTGGGGCTACAATTGAAAGTTCTCCTCTGTATTTAAAAATATTAGGAGTTCTTCTTGCGACTGGAACCGGGGGAAATTTATTTAGTTATATTGGGTCTGCAATAGATATTATCAGTAATGAAAAAACCATTTTTAATATTTGTTTTAATAAGAATAACATCAAAGTATCTGTTGCCCCCCAAAGCACGGATATACCAAATACAGTACCTAGTAGGATTATAGTTAAACCGCAGGAGGATCCACAAAAGGGCAATGGAAATGATGTTAAACTAAATATCGAAGGCTTAGTTAACTTGGCTAGCAAATCCGATAAAGATTTGCATATGATAGCGCCAGTTTCTAATTGTATTCTAGTAAAATTTAATCAGTCAAAGATCACTGCTGGATCAATGGGTAACACAAATAGTGCAATAGAGATGACCATGCTTACTTCCCCAGAATCACCACCATCAGGTTTGCTGGCGGGTGGGAGAACATAATTATTTATTAATTGAATTCAGGGCTATACGGGCAGCGTTTACTAAATGAGATATGGATGAAAATTAGACCACTGATGTGTGGTTTTATAGAAATATTACATTTAGAACCCACTATAAGAATATATGGAGATCTAAACAAAACTGATAATTTTGAATTATTGTTAATGGTACTCCATAATTGATGTTACGGATGGATACAATATTTTCACAAGTCGGTTTTTATCAGGAGGAGGAACCATGTATAAAAGTTTTAATTTGTGCGGCACTTCTAATTTTTAATAATACATTTGGTAAAGCTATATTTCAATATGGCTCATTTGCTTCCGAACTTCATTTCCAAAAATTTTTAGAACTTCTGCAATTATTAAAAGGCAAAAACGATAAAAAGGTTATTTTATTTCTGCCGCCTTTAGCATTAAAAAATTAAAAACAAATACAGATATGAAAAAATTCAATTATTCATATATCGGAGATCTGAAAAGAAAATTTCATAACGCTGGCATCAAATTGTACGACTTCACCGATCCTAGCAAAATTTTAGACACCAGCGATTGCGAATTTATTGATGGCTTTCATGGAGGGGATGTCATTTATGCAAAAATATTAAAATATATTGCCTCACATGAGCCTGATTTAGCTGATTATATTCAACATCACTATTTAGAAAAGGTAATTTCAGCATATACCGGTTTATCGATGATACCTAACCCTAAAATCACTTTAAAAAGTGAAGTTGATTTCCTCTGCGAGGGTTGTAAAAAAGAACTGACCCTTCCCCCACTCCTGGGGTCAAAGCCGGACAATAGACAATATAACTTAGCAATTTGCCTCTACTGCCAGTTGCATTTTGGCTTTTTTCAATAAAGCTACTACCTCTTCTTCTGTTAAGCCAAAATATGTGGCGTATCGACTACACAACAATGAATAAACCTTAATGTTATTCAAATCTGAAATAAACTTTCTTTCGAAATCCGTAAGATTCCCATTACAAGCCTTATACAAATAAACATTATCTTTTAAAACAGAACTTAGAAAGGTGCGAAATAGTCTCATTACCTCTGAATAATATCCATATGCATATCCTTGTTGAATAGGGGTATCGTATTCATCGATTAAAACTATGGGATTAACATCGTAAAGACGATGCAGATATTTTGTTAAGTTTTTCAAAGAGACCCGGATATCAGAGGGTGATGCTTCAAGTGTTAATATAGACTCATAAATTTTTTTCTCACCAACTGGAAAATTAGGATTGGATAATAAATATGCATATTCTTCATAGAGATCTCTAATGAATTCACAAAGGCTTTGATAGCAATCTTTATAATTGTTTGCTTTAATATCTTTTAGAGATAAAAATATTACTGGATACTTCCCCTGATGTGAGAGGATATCTGAACCACAGCATGCAATTTTCAAATCTTTAAATAAAGATTGGCTTGCTTTATGTTGCTCGTTATTAGAAAAAAAGTATTTAAGCATTGAAAGTTGTAAAGTTTTCCCAAAACGTCTTGGACGAGTGATGTGAATCACTTTTGTATCATTAATAACATCTTTAATAAATATACTTTTATCTACAAATTCAAAACTACCTTCTATGATTTCACGAAAATCACTGACCCCAATGGGAAGTTTCATATGTCTACCCTAACATCCAAGTTTATTCAATATCATAATATTTTGAATAATAAAAGGAATAATATGTCAATATATTTTAGTAATCCCGATTCGAGAGCATGTCTATTGTCTACCTATTATAGCAATGAGGGGGCTTGCCACTAACTGTTTGTCAGCGCGCAAAGGCTATGTTCTCTATATTTCCTATAAAAATTAAATCATTATATGATTGAATCCTAGCGGGCCCTCTATATGATGCGGTTATCTGAGTTAATTATAGCGATTTGACAGCCATTCATTTTTGTGATTACCTTGTACAACTTGATTTTGCCGCGTCCTGAATTATCATCTTGCAAAGTGAGTTTCTATCATATAAAATTTGAATACCGTCAATTATTACCTTCCAAAATTAAATTCTTGTTATTTTAGTGATCCGTTTGGATCAAAAAGTTGTTTCTTAACAGGGTATTTCGAAAATTCTGGATACTTCTTATAGAATGCTGAGACGACTTCCTGATAATTATCATAAACAACTATCATCCCATCTCTTGATGTTGTATCTGAATTAAGATCTATGTTTCCTATATAAACGATTTCGCCAGGGTTGACAGTAAATCCACCGTAAACAAAATTCTCTCTTCCCGGGTTTAATCCTTCAAGAGTTGAACAAAATTTTGTATCCCCCAGGGTGTAGGATATTGTTTCCATAACATAAGTGCATCTCTAAATACTTGGGAGCCGGTGCCTTTTGGGTCCTTACATACATTCCAAATTCCCATTATCGCTATGTGGGGTTCTGTTAAGCAAGTGATAGTTGAGCTTGCAAAATCATATGCTGATACTGCAGCGCCAGCCAATCTACCCAAATGCATACTTAGGGCTCCAGTAATCCCACGGTTAGAGTGAGGGATCTGGCCTCTCATTTCATAGCTTTTATTAATAATATTTTGAATTTGGGCATTTCTTAGTGCCTGTCTATCATAAACGATGATTGGGGTATTCTCAATGCCGCCATTTATCTTATTAGTTGGCAATAACCCGTGTTCAAAAAAGCAAGGTGATTTCCAAAAACCTCCTTCCCTGAAAGTATTATTTCGGATTTGAATTTGACGTTCATGCTGACCACTTCTTGCCTTTGGGCTAAAGAAAAGTGACGGTGGTTTAGGGTTATTCCATAAATAATTTTTTGGGCGAAACTCGAAAGGCTTTTGAATAAAGTATTCGGTTTCTTTTTTACGTTTCGCTGTATGAACGTCAGGCGGGTTCATAGATTGCTGGTGCCGTAAGTCATTAAGCATTCTTTTAGTAGGATATAAGTCTTCTGGGGTATAATGAAATTTCCTCAGAGTCATCATGCAGTTGTCTGAGTTAATTATACCGATTTGGCATTCTGTGGTATACTTTTGTCCGGCAAATGTTCAACATATTTGTTCTTTATCTGCGTAATGAAATTTTGACTACCGAAAATTGGCACCCTTTCAAAGTCTTCATAAAAAACTTTGATTTCTTGATCAATACCATATAGCTTGAATTTCGGCTAGATATCGATCAGCCACATCGGTAAGCAACTCGAGAAATATTTCATAATGGTTTGTATTATGAAAAATAGTTTGCCATCTTATTCCACGATTCATAACATGATAAATAGCACCAGAATAGAGAACCCTTAAGGATCAGCCATAAGATATCGTAACCTTATCTATTGGCTATTAAATCTTGTAACTAAACTATAAGCCATATAGAAAAACATAAAATAAGATATTAAAAGGGGAAAGCAAAAAATTAAATGCGATATTTGATAATAAACGAGAAGAGATCATTACTTAGACTCTAACTTCTATAATCTCTAGTTACCCTGCTGCTACCTGAAATATGGCTGAGTTATATTGTCTATTGTCCGGCTTTGACCCCATAGTCCGTTGCAAAGAATACAATCATGTTATTTTTGCTCATTAATATTAAAAACCAAATAACCATAAAGGAATTTTATTACCCATCCCTGTTTCTATATCATCACAAGCAAGATAGGCATCATTAATATTTTTAATTTGTTGAAATCCTTTTTTCTTTCCGCCAATTTCAAATAAAAATTGTCCGTCGACCAAAAAATCTCCATGTAGGGACAAAGTCAACTCATGTTTAGTTGAAAGAGAATTAAAAAAGAATATCTCCCGAATGGTTCCCATATTACAATGGTTGGAGGATAAGGCAAACATTTGATTTGCATTATTTAAATATATTTTTTCTGGGTGCTCTAATTTACTTAGCTTTTGAGTCGCTTTGGAAATAGTTTGTATTAACTCTGCATCCTCAAGGTATTTAAAGTATGTTTTAAGCGTACGATCATCACTGACTTCTACTATGGATTTTATTTTATTCCAGTTTGGAATAAAAGGAACTGATTTAGCAATAAATGACAATAATTGTTTTATTTTTTTAACACTATTCCCGGTGAGATGAGTATAAATTGCGACCAGATCTGATTCAATGGTAATATGTATGTTTTGTTCTAGTAATAATTGGAAAATGGAGAAATCTTGTATCCCTGTTTTGTTCCCATACTAACTCTTGATGTATTGGCTCAATCTTAATATGTACTTCCGGGCAGCGCCTACATTTTAGAGGATGGGCGACGTCAGCCGCCCTGAACGATTACCTTTAATATATTATTCAAGAAATGACAAAAAAGCTTAAATATTCAGGGAAAGATGGAAGTGAGCACCATATTTTTCTAGCAGCCCTAAATTTGTTTGAGTACCATGCAAAAATTCCTCTAACAATGCTGACTGAGGTGCTCCTTTTTTTAACAGAATGTGTTTTGGTACCCCGACGTTAAAAGACGCATATCAATATCATTAGTATATTCCAAATATATCCAATAAGTCCAGCAAGCCCCCTATGTTGTAAGCCATTTCAAAAATATCTTGTCTTTGCTGCAATCTTGTTTTTAATTCAATACCAAACATTTTTCTTGTATATATCATTTGTTCTTCATAGCTTCTCCGTAAATTATTTCAGTTCCCCTTTAGTCGGATAGTAACATTGAGTTTCAATTATTGTCAAAGCAAATAAACTCACTTGTGACCTTATCTGCCAACCATACAAATTCATTTCCACGATAGAAATGAACCCCATTTTCTTGGGCCTTTTTAGCAAAGATCTTTAAAATAATGGGGTAAGGGCTCTTCCTTCTCCCTACCTCTAGTGCTAATGATTCAGTTTCAGAAAAATGTACATACTGCCGATTCATTGGAAGTAGTCCAACGGAACGAATAGAGTCAATATTACAAGGACTTGTCCCATGATATAGAATCACTGGTGGGTCCATAGGTGTTTTGAGCAATTTGCCTGGAATAGAATGTCCATATAATGCTCTAATCTTATTATCTTTTATTTCATGCCTTTTCTTTTGAGACTCGAATACCATTCTTTCAATATCTTTAACTTCTAAATTTTGAAGTAGTGGATCGCTTGCTTTTAAAGACATCAAAAGCGAGTTTAATGGCACCCACCCCTCTTCGTCTAATTCTAACTCATATAGCCAGGGCTCATGTCTTAGTGCATGAGAGACCATTTTACTTAGATAGGTGAGATTAATCTTCATCTTCTTCTCTCAGTGACAGGGCAAATTGATACCAATCCTCAAAGCTATCGAAAACTTTTCTTTGCTCCCATGCCGCAGGATCAAAATCATGAATAACAACCACTTTCCCGGGCAAGCTTTCTTCCCAGCAAGCTATATCATCATTATCATCCCGCCTTGCAAAAGGAAATAATTTTCTTTTCGGATAGTTTTCTTCAAGCCCCTTCCATCGAATTACGATATCATCCGCTTCATCGAATAAGTACCAAGGTAAAAAAATATGTTGTTTACTTTTCAATAGTTTTAAAAAGCTCTCAGGATATTTAACCCAAGATGGGCAATCTGAGGGATCCAATAATTCAACCATTGATATTCTCCAACTATTTATTAACTGGACTTGATTTTATTGTTAATGAATTCGCTGGAAAGGGAACATCAATCATTTCACTAATGCCAATATAATTGCTACCCTCTGGATTTGCTTGTCTATAACCAGCATTTTGTTTGTTTACTCTAAATTCCATTGCTTCACCCCAAATGTTTGGTACTCCATCTTGCTTAGTTTTAAACCTCTTTTTCATTAATGTAGAAAGTGGCTCAGTTGATGATCTCACCACTGCCCTAACAGGCGTTCCTGTTAAGCTTGCAGCAAATAGCCTAGTATTGTCAAGGGACACGAAAGAACCATTCTCCAAACGAACAATATCAATTGCAGGGCACTTCCATCCTTCTAACCGCATTCTATCTACCCAATAGCCGACATCACTTATCGATGTTTGGCTAAATTTGATATTTTGTGGGTCAAGTGTAATAACTCTATTTCTGTTCTTAAATCGTTCATATCCTATCAAAAAATTGTTCTCTGGAGCAATTTTGTTTAATGTCCGATAAACGAGGTCAGATTCAATTATAGGCTCAATAGTATTCTTTGAAATATTATAAGAATGTGTATTTTTCTTAACAGCCATGCAAACTCCACCAGGTTTCGCCGCCGTGCCTGCACCAGCAAAAGCAAAAACTAAACTTGTAGTATATTCTGTTCCCATTTCCATTCGAGTCGATACATCTCCATTAGCAAATCTATTCCATTCATGAACAAACGCTTCAGCTCTTGCTCGATTCCTAATCCTAGAACCCTCAGTACAAGTTCTAAAACATACTTGGCTACCAAATCCGCTTGCATCCCAAATTAAGGTGCCTAATCCCGTTCCTAAACCCGAAAGCGTTTGAAATGGGTTTAGAGCTCCATTTATGAAATTATTTCTAAAATTTTCAATTCCTTTCCCAATGGGGCTTATCCAATCATTGATAAATTTATAAGAGGTAGGATGCTCAAATACCGTAGAAGGACTGTAATCTACTGGTGTACTGACTATCTGGCGCGATTTCCGATATCCTTCACAAAAAGTATCACTAACTGCAGCAAATTTTGGTCCCCAATATCCGCGTTCTCTATTGCGTTTTTGGAATGCAATAATTTCATCACCCCTTTCACCATTTAAAGATCTCCAAAACATTCCTAGCCAACTAGATTGGTTAGATTTTGGCGTCCCCAATTTTATCGTATTCAATGATGGGTTATATGACCATGAATCTAATCCTTTAGGCATTCTTAAATCCACATTAGTTGTCCCTTGCGGGGCATATCTATCTCTTGCAATAACTCTTGTTGGGAAAACAGCATCCAAATCCTGAGAAGTAAGTGCTTTAGGTTTTTTTCGTGAATCGAATCGCTCACCTACATTTGTGGTGCACTCACCAGCATTCGCAGTCCCAATAAATGATATTCCTGTTCCATGACCTTTGCTCCCTTGGGTCGGTTTAATGGAATTTAGGAGGGCGGCCTGTAGTTGATCTCTACTGGGGTATAATGAAATTTCCTCAGAGTCATCATGTTGTAAGAGTCGATTTTCATTTTTTTTGGGAGTATTAGCGGTTTTAGTTTTATTTGCTTTATTTTTAAGCCCTGATGCATTGCCTTTAGTTCTGGAGCCACCTGTAGATCCGGAACCACTGGAACCAGAAGTGCCATGAGTGGGGTTTAGCCCAGTGCGGTTAGCATTTGTGTTTTGCTTAGTACCACTGCCAGCACCTGCAGATCCCTTTGCACCTGCGGTTCCCTTCGCACTTGTAGTTCCATTAGTTCCTGCTGAACTCGCTGAACTTGTTGAAGTTTTCGATGTGTCAGCTGTTTTTTTAGCATTTTTTGAAGTCTCAGCTATTTCTTTTGTATCTTTAGCTTTACCTAAACCAACATTAGGTAAAGCAAGATTTTTCAATGTTGTTGCCGCATTGGTAGCTGTTTGCGACATATCATTGACTATCTCTACAGAGTTTCCTGTAGGGACAAAAGCTCCGTAATGATGTTGTTCATCCACGAGCATTTCTTGTTTTTGCGATCCATCTTGATTGACTCCAGAAACGGTGGGGGAATTTAGAGTAATTGCCCCTAGAACGCTTGCTCTGTTGATCCTTTCTTTTTCTGATGATCGGAGATCTGCATCAAACGTACCACTGACGGGACCAGAGCCGCCGCCACCTTCGGTGGGTGCTTTTGGAGCATCAGAGTTAAAGAAGTTACCAACATCACTGTTGGACACATTCATACCAATTTCTGTACTGGTTTCTCTATCTAGTACATCGCTGCCATAAATGCCAGATGCCATCACAAGACCTGGTTGAGAATGATAAACTGACCAGCGTTTAGTTTTGGCTGAATATTTTAGATTCAAAGTATCGGCCTTGGGATCGATTGTGATTGTTTTATATATCTGAATATCTTGCGTCCCATCGGCGTCCTTCCTTGCCTTGATTTCATTGGTGTCCTTCGTTGCCTTGGATTCATTTGCATCTTTCGATTTGTTTAAATCCATGGAATGTTTCGAAGTTGTTGAATCACCTGACTCTTTTAAGTTTTTAGATTCCACTGTGTCTTTAGACTGTTTGGCATCATTGATGGACGCACTTGCATGATTGTTTGCGTTCACTGCATTTGCTTTAAGATTAGTGCCCACTACATTCGCATTAGAGTTAACGTTCACGACATCCACATTAGGGCAAGCATTCACCGCATTCGCCTCAGCAAAAGCTAATATATAATCTCCCTCTACCTTTTCAAAATGATTTAAGCCATTAAAACTGACTCCAACTGGGTCTTTGCCCTTAGGGTTTAAGTTTTCAGGAGCCGTATATTTCCTGAGATGTCGATTATAGGTAATAAATTTAATATTTTTGTTAAATGTAAAGGCAATAATATTCACTTCGTGTGGCAATAGGATTTGGCCCATCTTTTGGAGATATTTTGCATATTCAATTAACACAGTTTTGTCTTGCAATATATATCTATCCAAATCAAATGTGGCATTTGTTTGTCTGTTGTACTCTTCAAATAGTGTATTGATGTTACCAAACGAAGGGATAATGTTAGTACGTAATATTCCACCCTCTAATCGCAAACAATATTGGAATTGTTGTTTAAAATTTTTGAGATGATCTATGTCTTGGCTGCCGATGGCAATAAACTCGGCAGTGGTTTTATTGCTCTTTAAGGCAACCTCCAACTTTCTCCAGGCAGTTTCAGATAATTGCTTATTTAGAGCGCCATGTTGCTTATAAGCAGTTTTCAGCTTACCAAACAAAGGTTTGTTGTTGTCTAACATTTCTTGTATAACTGCGACCACAAGTGGAAACATAGGGCTTTGTGATTTCAATTTTAGAATCTCATTTGCCAGTTTCTTTCTCTTTTGCGGCACAGTTGGGCAAAATACTTTTTTAATCTTCGAGTCCCATTTTCCAAATATCGCATGAAACGCGCAATCACCACATCCTTCAGTTTTTAGAATTTTGAGTGAGGGATTTTGGTTTTTGGGAGCTTCTGCAATATTTGTGTTTACCTGTTTCTGGTTTTGGGCTGTATTATTGGGTTTTGCATTCGTTGTTTTGTCATGGGATCCTAGTACAGGATTATTTGTTCTAGATATAGGAACGTTGTTAGGGATATCTTTTTCTGCGACAGTATTAGCAGCGCCGACATTTGTGTTAATTTGAATACTAGTGGCATGAGCGGTACCCGTTTGAGCATATGCTGTTAGAGGACTATCTACTTTATCTAGATTAGCTGCGGGCCTATGCTCAGTTTTTGGTGTGACGACAACTTCTGCCTTTTCATTCCAAAGCCGAATATTCAAACCACTAAGTTTAGCCGCGATATTTAAAATATCGATGTCATGCTTTACTGCTCCCTGAGTGTTTTGAGCCCCTAAATTTATGTTTGGCTTAGCCAATCGTTCCAGCTTATCCAGCCCACCCAGTCTATCCAGCAAATCAAGCTTATCTAGATTCTTTAGTTTATAAATTAAAAACTCGGCCAAAGCTTCTTTCTTAATTTTTTCCGCTATTTCTTTTGTGACGATGGCTAAGCTCTCTGCAGTATCCTTTAGAAGTCTCCTCCAACCCTGTGTTTGCTCTGTTTGTAAAGTTTTTGGCAATGTACTATCCCAAACCGCTAAAGCAAACTGTTTTTGTAAGGCTGTCGAAACTTCGGGCAGTTTAGCCCATTTAGGATCATGCAATTGTTTTAATATCTTGTCAGGGCTCAGTCCTAGTAATCCTAATACTCCATTTTCAGTCAACCCTAATTCATAAAAAGCAACGGCTTTTCCATCTGGCAATTGGATTTGGACAGGTTTGGCCTTCGTTCCTACCTCGATAACAGCGCCTAGTAAGTGAATCTCCTTTTTAATGTTCGCTATTAACGTTTCTTTTGCAAGAATACCGGTTTGGTCTTTAGCAAATTTTCTATCATGTTTTCCGGCAGAAAACCCCGCTGAACCTTTGGTAGAGGCATGGGCACTAAAATGGCTACCGTGGGATTCATCTTGTTCGGTTTTAAGTACCATGCTCTCTGCTTCTAATACAGCCTTAAGGGTTTCGATTAAGGTACCTCGTAAGCTTAATTTCCCGCCTGCAGTTAAGGTTGTTGTTCCTGATACATTAAAGCGGCTGGTGATATATTCTAAGGCTTTGTTTTCTGAGGTACTGTAATCCAAGCCTAGGCTTGGAGCCCCTGTCAAACAATCCACTCCCGCTGTGACGCCTGCGCTATGGGTTTCAGAATGAGATTCTTGTTTGGCTGCATCCAGGTTCAGAGTCCCTGTGGCTTTCAATGTTAGGTTTTCGCAAGTCGCTTGGGTACCGGTAGATTGGATATTTTTGGCATCTGCAATGATGGTTTTTGCTTGTAACCAAGGTAATGCCAACTCCGTCCAAAAATGATGTGATTCGCTGGTACCAAAACGTACATTGACGTCAGTAGGAATTTGACCGGCTATAAATTTCTGGAGATCATCGCTCTTGACAAAATCTTTATATGCTTTATAAGCATAATAAAGTGTTCTCATACCATTGCCAATTTTATCTGCGGTGTCTTTAGATTTTAAATCCCTTTCTATACTATCCAACAAAGGGAATTCCCTTAATAAGCTTCTGGCCGCTTCTTTAAAATCTTTTTGCATGGCTGCTTCGACCGCCTTGGAACCAAAGAAACTGACCCCAACAGAAAATTCTTGCATCGAGACATCATGATGGAAAGAAGCCGGTATGATAGAAAAGGTTCCATTTGGAGCAGAAAATTGAATGACATCTCCTGCAAAAAGACGAGGGGCAATCAATAGTATATTGGATTTTTTAGAAGTTAAGGCAATGGATTGTTGCGCTACCATAGTCGCCAGTACACCAGACTCATGTCGCTCATCTTTATTTTGATTAATATACTTAAGCCCCCGAAATCCGCGAGCACTGGTTTGATAGTTTTCCTCTAGTCTCAAAGGTTCAATCGTGAGTTGCTTGTCTGCAGTTTGCCTAACCTCCTTCGCTAACATCTTGGTTCCCACATTGACTATCGTTCCCTCCGATTTACAATGAATATGTCCTTCCATAGAGACCATGGTAACCGGAATGCCATGTGTTGCATTACCTGTCGTAACCGCAATGGTAAAGGTTTTTGATTGCATCATCGTTGGCTGTTCTTCTGCAACTGTTGCAGCTCCCAACAGTAGCGCATTACCTGTATCCAGTTCAATATCCTTCCTTGCTAACATCTCGGCAGAATGATAGGCTTGTTGGTCATTTGTTTGCAGATTAATCCGACCTGTAGTTTGGAAACGAGATGGAACAAGCGTATGCTCTATTATGTTTTGATTATGTTCAGCGTAATTAGCAACACTTTCTGCAGAGGAGTGCTTGGATATCATCTTAGTCGCATCTACCGCTGTTGCTATAATAGAATCAACATTTTTTGCCGTGATGCCTTTGTCGCCTGCGTTTATTTCCGCAGCATTAAAATGGACATTTCCAACATTATTAATATAAACCCCTTCGCCGTCAACCCGATTACCAGATTGAGGGGTAACAATCCTGACCTCTTTTTTATTACTTTGCGTTTTTCTTCTTAATCCTCCCCAGGATTCGGTAATAAAAGTGTCTTCTACCAACCGCTTTTCGACATGAAGCAATTTTTGAAATTTAAGGCTTTTCATATTACTAAAGCGCACCATGCCTTTGGCATCGATATGGGCAGTAATGATTAATTTGGATGTTTGACGGTTAGCTCCTCGGATATTAATATTCCCAGAAGAAAATAAGCCAAATGCTCCATCTCTTAGTTTAGGATTGTCCCAAGACAGAGGAACAATTAAATGAGGCCAACATTTAAATTGCCCGTCCACATTCATTTCTTTGTATACCAGTAGGGGATCATTTAATTTTGAATACCACTTGGGATTGCCGTGATAGTCAAGGCCAGTGGAGGAAGTGCATCCTGTATTAACCATCTTCCATGCATTGTTCAACAATTTATAGAGCATCAAGGCAGGATCAGTCGTATCTTTATCTAAGGATCCTTTTCCAAATTCGTGCAACAGGGTTTTCACTAAGGTTTCTTCTTCCATGTCTTCAGGCATAAAAGCGCTCATTTTAGAACTCATGAGGCTTAAAAAACCATCACTGTTGAATATAACCGCGGGGGGATGAACCATTGTACATAGCTTTGGTAATATTGAATAATAAACTCCTGCTATATATTCATAGCGAGGACTTTGGATAGCAGGCAATTGAATAATCGTTTTGAATTTTTTAGGAGCAGGCAGTTCAACTTCAACCTCTGTAGGGCCGATAATCGCTTCGTCAAAATGAGAAAGATTCAATTCCGGTGCAGAAATTTTCCCTGTACAATTTAACTTTTTACTTTTAATATTGAGTTTGGTATTTGAACTGAAAACAGATTGATATAGTTTATCGCTTGTGACTTTATAGGCATAATACCATCGACAACGGCCATAAGATTCATGGCCACAAAACATTTCGTGCACCCATGTTGTATAGGCGATAAAATGTTTGATGCGTGCACTCTCATTTCGATTACCCTGAAAACTATCGAAATGAATATAGCTACCTAAGTTTTCAATGTCTGCATTCGTGGCAAAAACTTTGCCGGCCATCAAATAAGCAGGTTCACTTTTAGCAATCATTTTACTTACATAACGCTTATAAGATTCAAAAATATTGGCGCAAGGGTGATCTTCCCTTCTTCCACCTAAACTGACCAGTTCCGTTAGCAGTCTATTGTGAAACTGAGTAGTATCAAGGCAGACGTCGCCCCCACTGATAATATGGCCTGAAATATTATCAACGATCTGCCCCACTCGAAAACCCACCCCCGTCTCACCAAAAATATAGGAAGCCTCGAGCAAAATCTTTGTATGCGTGTCTAACACCACTTCGGCCCCACTTAGAATGCCAGAAGGCATCGTATCGTATTGATTCAAACGTCCGATTTTGATATTGTTAGCCGAAGTAATACTTGCACCTTTAAGTCCTACTATTTTTCCTTTGATTAAATCAATCTCGTTTCCAGTAAAATGTGCACGACCTGTTGCTTTAATTTGAATATAAGGTCCTTTTTCTGAACCAATATATACTGAATGATTGCCTGCATTAAAATGCAAATTTGCTACAGAAATTGGATTTTTTGAAGAACCTGCGTTGATCTCGGTTAATATATGGATAGGTTTTAGTGTTTTTGGGCCCGGCATTGCCATTGTCTTTTTGGGATTAGGCTGCCTGCATAATGGATCGTCATCATGTTCCTTTTTCGCAGTAGTTACTGCGGAATTCTTATTGCTTTGCGTGGCCTGCAAGTTTTTTTGAATATCTTTCTTGAGTTTTGCAACCCTCAAAGGTTTTACTCTTTTCAGTAATTTTCTAACAGAATTGGGATCAGTGCCAGGATCTAAACTGCAGGGATCTAAAAAGGTAATGGACATGCTGCCTGTATTGCTTAGGGGCACAGTAAAATCCATTTCTTGAAATAAAATTAAATCAAAACTTCTTGCAAGCTCAAAAACATCTTTTCTGTATTGAAATGCATAGGTTCTGGCTTTCCATTGTTTAGCCTTAATGACATCGAATATATTTAATTTCTGGCTGCTCGTTACAATATTATTTTCAACCTCAGTACGATAAAGTTCAATCAGATCTCTGGTGGTTAATCGCTTGTCATAGAAAGTTATTAATTTAATTCTTTGTCCAACTCCAATCTGCAGTCAAAATGTGATAGAAGATAAAAAAGGTAACGAAATGGAATAACAAAAATTCATGAATGGTATTTGATGGTATCGGGAAGTAGGAGTTGTAAATGACGAGTTGTACAGTCGAAATTCATATTATTGATTTTAATGCCTTATCTATTAAAGAAAAGCAGGATCTAGATAGAAAAATTTGGCGGCATCATAACAAGAACAAGCATGATTTAGAGAACAATCGCGTTAGATATTACCTTAGGGTCATGCATCTATACGAAAATACCGGCAAGATAAAAATCTATCCTTTACTACATATGGGAACAATCAATCAGATTGGAAAAAATCGGTTTGATATGAAACATATTGCCGAGACCAGCGTTTGGAATAAAGAGCAAAGAGATGCTGTGCTTATCATGTCTGGGCAAGGAAAAGGCCTTGGGAGAAGTGCTTCTGTCACGATTCACACTCTGATTGGCGTGATTCAATTCGGTTTGACAGCTAAAGGGGCCTTGGAATTACGAAAAGTTCCAAAGAAAATCTGTTTATGTTTGAAGAGTCCCTGTCCTGTTGTGATCCCAACAGACATCAAAAAATTAGTTTGCGCGTCGCTTAGTATCCAATCACTTTCTTTCAAAAATGATCGCCAAGTAGAGGTTGATCATATTCGGATTACAGCTCTAACAGTTTTTGAGAATAATCAAAATTTTTATGTAATAAATTCAATGAATATCGATGGTGGGAATTTAATCAATAGGGCAACCTTGGGTGGTAAAAATTGTTCCCTTGAAATTAACCTTGAAAAACAGCTAAACAATCAGGGTTTATTATTAGGCTCAAAACTTAATCTTCAAGCAGATACGCTCGATGTAGGGTTAATCAAAACTGAAGGTCATATTGTTACCAAAAGCCGGTGGTTAAGAGTTTTTTCTAAAGTGATTGGACAGCACTGGCAAGCAAATAGCGATGCTTTTGAATATGCTAAAGATGTTTTTCATTTAAAACAAAATTTTGATTTAATGCTTTCAGACGGTTCAAATTTTTCTCAACCTCTAACAAACCTAGGCGGATTTTCTTTTACATTACAAAAAGGCGCAACTAAAGCTCTTAGTTTCTGGGATGATATTAAGGTAGGATGTATCAATCCTGGACTCGTTCCCGTCTTGAGCAACGCGGAGATCTTTCATTACATTTTTGAAAGTTTTGTCGTGAACGGCATTAATTTCAATCATTTAGTTTGTCCACCTTTAATCTTTTATCAACATTAAAAGACGCAACACTTTCTCTATTGTGCAGTACATTTCTCACAAACTATCACAAAAAACAATATTTGTAAATAGGCTTAACAACACATGGCTGAAGAATTATGTTCCGAGTAATGCAAAACCGTTTTTGCAAGTTGATATAAGCGTTATTATTTTACCAATGAACGATGTTACAACTAGACTATAGGAAGAATACTTGGACAAACTAATATGGTGAGATCCTATGTCATATCGATTTGTGAGTGAGTTGCTAAATACAAGTAGAGTACTTGGACAAACCTTGCATAATCAGCGATCGATAAATTTTGAGTGAAAATGGCTAAATATTGTATTAATCCTCACTTATATCTTTTTTCCTACAAATTTATGCGCAAAATTGCCACTATCCACTAAACCACAAATAGGGTATTGTTCTTTACATCTCAATATTTATTTGCACGGATGCAAACAATATAAGTATGAAAAGGAATTATTCTAATTTGTTGAGTTAAGTAAATCATTGGCTTAATCTAGGATTTAATTTATTTAATCCCGATTCACTCATTGAACGTATTATTGTTTTGAAATAAGGAAGTTTAACATTGAGAAACAATCAACACATTGCACAGCAAATATCCGATTCGCAAGCATTCAATTCAAAAGTCAGTATTGACTACATTGCTAACATTCAAAATATTGCAAATCAACAGGAAGCAACAAAAAAACATCTTGAACAAGAACTGCAGCTGGGTCTTCAAAAATTTTTTGGAAACCGCATTGCGAAGGACATTGAAAAAGCCAAGGAATCTCTAAAAAGAGGTGTGGGATTAGGACAGGTATCTACACAGATTATGCTGGGTATCTGCTATGAACTCTGCTATAAAGGAACATCCTTTGGGCTTCAGGATTTTAATGAATCCTTTAGATGGTTTGTCAAAGGTGCCGAATTTGGTGGAGGTCTAGATGGAAAATTACTCATGGCTGTTTTCTATGCATCCGGACAACACACACCAATCTATGATGCCCAGGTTTATAAAATATTAGAGGAATTGGCCACAGAAGCGCGCAATTATTTACTCCGCTTTATTGTTAGTCGATATGAAACATCAGCGAATAAGGGTGATACGGTTGCGCAGTTTAAGGTTGCCAGCGCCCTTGAAGAGATGGGTGGGCCAGTCAATCTAACAAGAGCCGCTCTTTTATTTGAAACAGCCGCGCGAGCGGGCCATATTCAAGCTCAGCATGAAATAGCTCGGTATTATGAGCAGGGCATTGTGGTTAAAAAGGATGTCAAGACAGCTGCAGCCTGGTATGAACGCGCTGCAAGACTTGGAGATCACAAGTCTCAATATCAATGGGCTCTTTTTTTAATCCGTCACCCGAGCATTAAAAACCTGGAACTTGCTGCGAGCTGGCTAAGAGTAGCCTCACTTAATGATGCGATAGCAAGTGATTGCCTTAAACAGCTATTGTCAGAAGCACCTCAATTATCAGTGATAAAATCTGATTTGCCTGATTTAACAGATAAAGCAGCGCTATCAAAATTAGTCACAATGACTACCCCGCCCAATACCTTGCTTAGAGAACGGGATGAACTATTAGAAAATCATCGGACTTTAAGTCAAGAAGCCATAATGAATGGTTTTTCCATTGATTATGAAGCCCTCCCCATTGCAGGAGACAGAATTGCTTATTCCGTCCAAAAGATGAATGGCCATTATCGCTTTTGTCTAGAACATTGGGATCCCTATCTCTTAAAGAAAGTCACACTATCCAAAGAAATAACCAGATCTCACTCATGGTTAAATTGTACTGACTCTATACGTTTGCAGGTCCCTGGGCGCGAAAACACCCTAGTAGAATTTAATCCCAATGGCATTCTGTCTGTTAAAATTTTAGAAGGACAAACTCATATTGCTTTTAGCGTTCGAAGTACTGTTCCATTGAACGCTTATAACACTCAAACTGCAGCTCTAGATATAATCAAAGTGTCTGAAATCAGACGCAATGGAAAAATTCATCTTCAAAGCGATAATGCCTTGCCGTTTGATTTATCTTGCATAGAGAGCCTAGAAAATGTAGGTATAGAAGCCAATCAAATTCATTACCAAGACAATACTTTTCGTGTATCAGGTGAATTAGAGATTCTTTATAAAAAAGCACAAAACATATCGCAACCCATTTATACGCCTGGAAGCATGAGTCTAGTTTTTTCTGAACAGAGCAAGGATCCCAGCCATATTTTAACAGACCTTAAGGCGAGTCAGGATAAAGAACATATCACAACAGCTAAAATGCTTAAGGATTGTTTTTCAATTTCACCAGAAATAATTCTGCCTATTATTTTTAGTTATTTAGGAAAAAGTTCCCATCAAGCATTATCGATTAAAAGCAACTCACCCCTTGTCCTGGGCTCGGCAGTCAAGTTAATCAATCTAGAAGCTTTTGGCAAAGTCGAAATACAGACGCCTTTCCTCGATTTAAACAATGCCTCCTTAAAAAGCGGCACAGAGGTTATGCTCGATGCCCCACAAATGAAATTAGGCCGTCTTGTAGGCCCGCTTAAGAATAAATCACCCTCATCCATTTTAAGCTCTGGAAAAACTACCTTCACTGCAAAGCAAAAACTGGAAATGGAAGGCCTTCATATTTATAGTGGAGGGCTCTTTACGATTAATAGTCCCAATCCGGTGGATAACCTTTCAACAGATATCACCGTTCGGGATGAAGTTGTATTGAATACGCCACATTTTGTGCATCGACAAGCCTTTATAAATACAGGTCCCTCCCTTAGCATAACCTCCATCCCAGCCCGGTTCCGAGTTTCAAAATCCGTTTGCATCAGTGGAGAAATAACGGTTATAGGCGCTTCGGAATTATCTTGTCAACGAATAGGAGACATGATAAACCAAGTATGGAAGGATAAGAAACCACAACTAAAAAGCATTGCTGAGTATCAAACGGTTACCAGACAAAGAATGGAGACCCAGTGGAAAACAGGGGCATTAGGTATTAAACATAGCCCTCGATTAGTCAATAAACCGTATTCAGAACGAGTGTCTGGCACGATTCATGCCCCGATAATATCCATTGCCTCCAAAATCCAGATAGATGGCGTTAATATTAATATTTTTGGGGTGATGTCAGTTCTGGCTATCGATATTAAAAATTTTGATAAATTATATGTGGGTAGACAAGCGGTCATTTTACAACCCGCAGCCCGATTTAGATCTCAAATACCTTTGTTGGAAGGTGTAAGCTTTAACCCTTTGTTTGAACCTCGTATGAATGCATTCCCCTTTATTATGCAGCCCTTGATTCCTGTATCAACCCACATAGATTTATCTCATGTGTGTGTTCTAACGGATGGTCAATTGAAACCTTATGATGGTTCAATACCTATCCTTCCCCATCCTCTTCAAGAAGAAAAGGATATCGTAGACAAACTCATGAAAGGGGCTGGCCGTCATTTTATAGATGAAAACTCAAAAAATCCAGAAGCTCTATTAGCTTGGGTAAAATATAATGCTTGGAAATTATATAAAGAAGGTTTATCTCTCAAGACCATTCAGGAGCCAGTATTATATTACAAGGAAATCACTTATATTTTTCAAACAGGCCAATCCTCTCAGGTTTTGACCCCTATCGTAAAACTACCTAAATCTTGGAATAACACAAAACGCATTAACAGCGGTGCTTATCTTTATGCCCTAGAAGGAATTGACATTCATGGCAATGGTGCTGATTCAATTTTTACATTAACGGGCAGTTTGGAATCAGAGGGCACAGTAGCTGTTTATGATGTGAATCGAGTCCACATTGAAAAACCCGTTTATCAAAAAACAGAGCGCGTTGCCAATACTTATCGGAAAGATAGTATGCTGGGCGGGGACCGTGTGTGTCATGAACTGTCGGATATCACGACAAGTACCCCTGTGGATGGGGGGGATATCAAGGCTAATCTCATTGATATGAATAACGTTTCCTTGCTCCATATCCAAGGGGCAGAACTTTTTGCTAAGAAAACAATGGACTTTAAGGTTGGTAAAATTGACGTTGTCCCCATCATAGCAAGCTGGATACAACACTATAATAATCATGCCAGCAATCGCTGTGGATATAAAGAGGCTGATGAATCATTATTAAGACATGCCATTATTCCCGCAAACTTGTCGTCACCTGAGGGACCGTGTCAATATCCGCAGGCGTACAAAGGCTGAATGCCCTAGCTTGTGCTGCAAGAAAACTCCATCTTGAAGCCACCCAAGTTATAGAATTCCCAACAACTACTATAACAGAACGAGCTCCCACCCAATATGTTTCAAAAGGCTTACGTTCCTCGACTATTACCGGCGAATACCAAAAAGGCATCACTGCCTCTTTACAAGCAGAAGAAATTATGTGTGTTTCCAAGGGAAACATCTACATGGTTGGCACAGAAATGCTCGCCATTAGTATTGAGCTTATCGCTGACAAAGGCATAACAGCCATCCCCTTGATATTAAAACAATGGTTCCAAACCTCGTCTACAGGTTTACGTGGCCTTAGCCTGTATGCTCAAAACAAGTCAGAATCCCATGAATATGGCATTGTCCCTAGCTTCTATGCTCGCCAAAATATCAAGATGACAACTCAAAACAACCATGTGGTTTTAGTTGGACCTCGCTTATGCGCAGGCGAAACTCTAGAATTCTCTACCCCTAATGGGACAGTTTCTATCCTACCAGCTGTTTTTCATCATGATATTTCAAGCACAGAATTTTCCGTAGGCTTAAGCTTCTTTGGTTCGCAAATGATAGAAGGCTTAATCCAAAAAGACTTTCGTCAAGCCGCCCTAGGTATGTTAAGAGAATTTCCCTTGCTAGCCAGCATGGAAGCTTTGATGAAAAAAGAAAGCGGTGCGGCTGATAAAATTGGCAATGGCATGAAAGCCCTTTATTATACCTATAAACTCTACAAAGATTTTGCTAAGTCATCTTTAAAGGATTTTGCCTGCAAGCAAATAAATACCAATGTTAAACTGCGCTTTGGCACTACCGACACACAACAATCTTGGACCGATTTAGCCCTACCTTGGTTACAAGCCAGAAACATTATCATTAAAGCTAAAAATCTGCATTCTAAAGGCACACAAGCAAAATGCGAAAACCTATCTGCTACTGTTGAGCAGAATATAACCATTGAAGCAGCTGAACAAATGGCCCGTTCAGAAACCTTAGGTGCTGGCGTAACAGCAGGTTTTGACATTGTATCTCAATGCCCCAATTTAGGAGTTGATCTCAATCATTCAGAAGAAAGAACCCTCGAATACATTACTAGCCGCTTTCAGGTCTCTGGTACCACTTCTTTAAGCGCTGGAGGCAAAATAAGCTTAGCGGGCGTCTATCTTGAGACCTTAAAAGCCGTATTAGATGCAGAACAACTGGAACTTAAAACACTCCAAGATGAAAGACACAGCAGCCAATATAGTGCAGAGGCCTCCACCACAGGCTCCGTTGGCTTTTCAGTTGGCAGCCATGATAGTAAACAGGCTAAAGAACAAACAACACTTCATGCAAAAGAAACTTTGTTTACTCGTATTAGAAAGGATATTCAACTCATCGGAGCAAAAATTACAACTGGCAAACAAGCGAAAGCAATAACAGCTCCATTACCGAATGGAAAAACCTTATCTTTATACGAATTACAGCTACCTGAAAAAGAGGGCCTGTTAAGCGTGCTTTCACTAAGTTTTGATGGCATAATAAAAAGTCTACAAGACCCGAAATATGCTGCCGAACTTTTAGCCCTACAGCAGCATTTTGCGCTAACGCTTTGGAAGAATAATTTGCCAGGCTTTCTTCAAACCAAACAAACGCAAACTTGGAAAGAGCGTTTAACCCAAAACGCAGAAAATTGGCAGGCGGTAATAAAAGAAGTTTCAGAAAGCGTGAGCAAGGAAGTAATAACCCAATTTTTACTGCATCAGTTAACAACTTTAAATATTTTTTCTGATGCAGGTCACAGCTTCGGTTCAAGACACCGTATGGAAAAAGCGGTTGTATTAAGCCATCATGCAAATTTATTAAGCATTGCTGCAAAATTGAGTGGCTTAAACATTCGTATTTGGACTTCAAAAAAGACTGCTTCCAATCCAAATCCAAAGTCTGCAGAGAACAGAACTGCTGTCAACCCTGCACCAGAAGAGCCATTACAAACTCCCGAACTCCCCACCTGGGGCGAAGGTGATTGCGGCCTTCACGCTATCTTTGGCGAATGGGACAAAAAGGAGAAAAAAATATTTTGTCCTGATATCCCTGAAAAAAGAAAGGAACTAGCAAAAGCGATTAGAGAACTCAACTCTCAAAGCCCAATATTTCCGCTCGTCATTGCAGCCATTGTAGACATGTTAAACAAGGATTCCTTTAGGGGTAAGTTCACAACCTTAAGAAAAACGCGCCAAGACCATGCTGCTAAAAATGAAGAAGAGGCCAACCAAGTTTGGAAAAGCTTTGAAGAATTAATGGGTACAGAAATCTGTGAAAACGTTGCAGACCATATTGCAAAGCATACTAGAAACATTCCAACACTGAACAATTTTAAAAATCGATTTTACTACTGCTTGGAAAAAGACAAAAACTTAGTATATGCGCTTATTTCATTTGTTGAGCCTTTAAATAATCTCTTTAGCAAATACAATCGACTCACTACATTAGAGTTTGATATTGCCAAATATATCATGCAAGATAGAAGTGTTTTAAATGAATATGCGGACCATATTCAAACAAAAGGCCAGGAATTACTATCTTGCGAATTACATATGGTTGCTCATGTCTTTAACATTAACGTTAAATTTATTTCTTTTAATTCCGACAAAGGCATATATTCTAAGCCTGATAATTTTAACCCTAATGGAGTGACTAGCGTCAGAGTGCGTTTCAATGGATACAATCATTTTGAAAGATTGAGGGATGATCGTTTATTTTTGACCCCGGCTAATAATGAAAATGGCAACAATAGTAATAATGGCAATAACACCAACAATGGTATCTACGCAAAAACAAAAATGGATGCTGACAAATCAATGGCCATACAAGCTGGACATAGTGCAGCTTCAATAAATGATGTTAAGAAAACAAAGGAAAAGTTAGATGCTGCGAGAAAAATAGAAGCCTTAGGAAATTTAGAAAATGAAGAGCTGCAATTTTTTAATACAATTATAATTAATCCCACAGCCGAAACAATAGACCTAAAGTTTTCTTCTAAAAAACGCTGGTCTACATTAAATGAACTGCCTGGACTCATTATTGCCCCTAAACTCACTGGTCATGATGTTGTCGATTATGAAACGGGAATCCAAGTGGGCATGAACTTCAGTAGCAGCGCCATGGGAGAATTCTTTAACCCAGCTGCGGGACAAAATGCTGCTGCAGCAAAAAACGGGGCTGGCATGGGAAATCCTAACACAGATCCCAACGCTAAATGAAATCCCATCGGAGGAACAGCGGGAGCTAATATTCAGCTACAAGAAAACGGTGCTATCCTCCAGAGCACTGTATCAGATAACATAAAAGTGAAAGGCAATACGACAAACCTTACTCGAGACGCATCAAATACCAAAACAAAAACAGAGAAAACTAATATCAGCATTCAACCATTCACACCCATCGGAAATCTGAGAGCTATTGGAAATGATGTACGTGAA